>NZ_NFZS01000001.1 GCF_003264855.1 Dyella jiangningensis
GTATCCATGAGTGACCTGTGGCGGCGCTGTCTCGAGCGTCTCGAGGGCGAATTGAACGCCGAAGACCTGCACACCTGGCTGATGCCGCTGCAGGCGCGCGACGACACCCATGGCTTGCAGCTGTTTGCTCCCAACCCCTACACCCTGGACATGGTGCGCGACCGCTACCTGGCACGCATCGAGACGGTGATCAGCCAGCTGACCGGCCATGACCTCACGGTCAAGCTGGAGGTCGGCTCCAGTTCTCCCCGCGCTACCGCGAGCGGCAAGGCGGCCATCGTGCAGCCAAAGGCCGCGCCTGCACCGGCCCCGGTGGCCGTCGCGGAACCGGCCGCGCCCAGCTTTACCCATAACCTGGACCCCCACTACACCTTCGAAACCTTCGTCGAGGGCAAGTCCAACCAGCTGGGCAAGGCCGCCGCGATGCAGGTGGCGATGAACCCTGGTCGCGCCTACAACCCATTGTTGCTGTACGGCGGCACCGGCCTGGGCAAGACCCACCTGATGCACGCCACCGGCAACCTGATGCGCGAGCGCAATCCGGACTTCAAGGTGCTGTACCTGCGCTCCGAGCAGTTCGTCGGCTCGATGATCGAGGCGCTGCGCACCAAGAGCATGGACGAGTTCAAGCGCCGCTTCCGCTCGGTGGACGCGCTGCTGATCGACGACATCCAGTTCTTCGCCGGCAAGGACACCACGCAGGAAGAGTTCTTCCACACGTTCAATGCGCTGTTCGAGTCCAAGCAGCAGATCATCCTCACCTGCGACCGCTATCCCAAGGAAGTGGACAAGCTGGAGCCGCGGCTGAAGTCGCGCCTGGGCTGGG
Source organism: Dyella jiangningensis (assembly GCF_003264855.1). Taxonomy (NCBI): domain Bacteria; kingdom Pseudomonadati; phylum Pseudomonadota; class Gammaproteobacteria; order Lysobacterales; family Rhodanobacteraceae; genus Dyella; species Dyella jiangningensis. The sequence continues at coordinate 827 of NZ_NFZS01000001.1, forward strand.
GCCTGTCAGTGGCGATCGAGCCGCCGGATTTCGAGACGCGCGCGGCGATCCTGCTTTCCAAGGCGCACGACAAGGGCGTCGCGGTAGGGGAGAACGTGGCGATGCTGCTGGCCAAGCGCATCCGTTCCAACGTGCGCGACCTCGAGGGCGCGCTCAACACACTGGCGGCGCGCGCCAACTTCTACGGCAAGCCGATCACCATCGATTTCGCGGAGGAAACCCTGCGCGACCTGCTCGCCACGCACGCGCAGGCGGTCACCGTGCCGAACATCCAGAAGACGGTGGCCGACTACTACCAGGTGCGCCTGCAGGATCTGCTGTCCAAGCGCCGCGTCCGTTCGCTGGCTCGCCCGCGGCAGATCGCCATGGCGCTGTCCAAGGAACTCACCGAGCACAGTCTTCCGGAAATCGGCGAGGCGTTCGGCGGCCGTGACCACACCACGGTGTTGCACGCCTGCCGCACCATCAAGAAGCTTTGCGAGACAGACACACGGATGCGGCAGGATTGGGAACAGCTGATCCGCATCCTGACAGGCTAAGTGGACAGGCGGGCTGTGCACTAAGTGCTTGAAAAGTGCAGGGGCAACCTGTGGATAATAGGTGGACGATTTGGATGGCAAAGTTATCCACATCTGGCCCACAGTCATCCCGCTCTTTGGAACACAACCCGAGAATCACGTAAACATTTGATTCTCAATAGTTTTTTTTGTTTTCAAAGTTATCCACGCCGCCTACCACCACCACAGAACTTCTTTTAAAAACAGAAAAGCAGGTTTAGGGGAAGCGCATACATGCAATTCAGCATTCAACGAGAAGCTCTGCTCAAGCCCTTGCAGCAGGTCGTCGGCGTGGTCGAACGCCGCCAGACACTGCCGGTGCTCGCCAACCTGCTGGTGAAGGTCGCCGACGGCAAAGTGTCGATGACAGGCACCGACCTGGAAGTCGAAATGGTCGCCACGACAGCCGCCGACAAGCTGGCTGACGGCGAAATCACCATTCCTGCGCGCAAGCTGTTCGATATCGTGCGTGCGCTGCCTGACGGCGCGCAGATCGATCTGAAGCTCAACGGCGACCGCATTGCTTTGAACGCAGGCCGCAGTCGCTTCACGCTGGCGACGCTGCCCGCGACCGAATTTCCGACCATCGATGAAATCGAACTGGTCGAGCGCGTCTCGCTGCCGGAAGAAGTCCTGCGCGACCTGATGGAGCGCACCGCGTTCGCCATGGCGAACCAGGACGTGCGCTACTACTTGAATGGCATGCTGCTGGATCTGCAGGAACACACGCTTCGCTGCGTCGCCACCGACGGCCATCGTCTGGCGCTCAAGGAAACGAAGCTGGACAGCAAGGTCGCCGCACGCCGCCAGATCATCATTCCCCGCAAGGGCGTGAACGAGTTGATCGGTTTGTTCGAGACGGGCGATGGCCAGGTCGAGCTGGAGTTCGGCAGGAATCATCTGCGCGTGCGTCGTGGCGACGTGGTGTTCACCTCGAAGTTGATCGATGGTCGTTTCCCGGACTACGAAGCGGTGATTCCGCTGGGTGCCGACAAGCACGCCTCGCTCGATCGCGAAGTATTGCGTGGCGCCTTGCAGCGCGCGGCCATTCTTTCCAACGAGAAGTACCGCGGTGTGAAGCTGGAACTCTCGCCGGGCAAGCTGCGCATCGTGGCCCACAACCCCGAGCAGGAAGAAGCCGTGGAAGAGGTCGAGGCCGAGACCGTGGTCTCCGATCTTGCTGTGGGCTTCAACGTGGGTTATCTGCTCGATGCGCTGGGTGCATTGCGCGGCGAGCGCGCTCGCCTGAACCTGCGCGACGCCCAGTCGAGCTGCCTGGTGCAGGAAGATGACAGCGACCAGGCACGGCACGTGATCATGCCGCTGCGCCTCTGATGCAGGACAAGCGTTTGCCGGAACAGGGCACGCTGCAACGAAACGCCGGGGTCGTCGCAAGACGCTCCGGCGTTCTTGCTTCGAGGGCCCGGTAATGCGATTGGAAAGCCTGCGCATCCAGGGACTGCGTTGCCTGGCAGACGTCACCGTGCCGCTGTCCGCGGGGGTCACCGTGTTTGTCGGGCCCAACGGGGCCGGGAAGACCAGCCTGCTGGAAGCGGCTTTCCTGCTGTCCCATGCACGCTCCTTCCGGGCCGGCGCCAAAGACGCGTTGCTTCAGCGCGGCGCTGATCAGCTTTCGGTGTTCGCCCAGCTGCGCCATGAGGACGGACAAACCCGTCGGCTTGGCCTCGGCCGCCAGGGTGTTCGCTGGGAAGCCCGCGTGGACGGGCAGGTGGTGACGCTGAGCGAGCTGGTAGGTGAGTGCGCGGTGGTCTGCTTTGAACCGGGATCCCACGCGCTCATTGCGGGAGGTGCGGAAGAGCGGCGCCGATACCTCGACTGGGGCGTGTTCCACGTGGAACACGAATTTTTCCTGGCGTGGCGGCGGTACCAGCGGGCGCTCAAGCAGCGGAACAGTCTCCTGCGGGCTTCGGGACCCGTGCCTGACGCGTTGTTCCTGCCCTGGGAGGCGGAGCTGGCTTCTGCAGCAGCGGTGATCGATCGGCAACGGCAGCTTTATCTGGAGGCCCTTCGCCCCCATATCAGGCAGGTAATGGAAGCCTTGCTCCCCGAGCTGGGCGTCGTCGAGCTTCGGTACAAGCGCGGCTGGTCGGATGAGGCCGATCTTGGTGAGTTGTTGGCGGCACAGCGGGGCAGGGATCTTGCGCGAGGGCACACGACCCTTGGCTCGCATCGAGCCGACTGGTCGGTGGTCTTTGAGCAGGCCCCCCAGCGCGAGCACCTATCGCGCGGACAAGAGAAGCTGACGGCGCTGGGCTGTGTTCTGTCGCAAGCAGCGCTGTACGCCGAACGAAAGGGCGAATGGCCCATCGTTTGCCTGGACGACCTGGCCTCCGAACTCGACAAGGCTCACCAGGCGGCGCTCGTGGGCCGGCTCAAGGGGGCTGGCGCCCAGGTACTGGTGACGGGCACCGAGGTCCCGGACGCCCTACAGGACACCTCGACGCGTGTGTTCCACGTGGAACAAGGCACCCTCAACCCCCTGCTATAATCAACGAATTGTGTATTCCGCCCGGCCACTTATACGGCGCCGAACCGGGCGGGAACTGGCGCCCAGGAAACGGTCGACGAATGAACGCATCCTACGATTCGAGCAACATCAAGGTTCTGAAAGGTCTGGAAGCGGTGCGCAAGCGCCCGGGCATGTACATCGGTGACACCGATGACGGCACCGGCCTTCACCACATGGTGTTCGAAGTCGTCGACAACTCCATCGACGAAGCGCTGGCTGGCTATTGCGACCATGTCACGGTCACCATCCTCGAGGACGGCTCGGTCAGCGTCAGCGACAACGGCCGCGGCATCCCGGTCGACATGCATCCGGAAGAGGGCCGTTCCACCGCCGAAGTGGTGATGACGGTGCTGCACGCCGGCGGCAAGTTCGACGCCAACTCCTACAAGGTCTCCGGCGGCCTGCACGGCGTGGGTGTGTCGGTGGTGAACGCGCTCAGCTCGCACCTGTGGCTGACCATTTGCCGCGAGGGCAAGGAGTACCAGCAGGAATACTCGCTGGGCGAGCCGCTGTACCCGGTCAAGGAAGTGGGCCCGTCGTCCAAGCGCGGCACCACGGTGCGCTTCCTGCCCAGCACGGAAACCTTCTCCAACATCGAATTCCACTACGACATCCTGGCCAAGCGCCTGCGCGAGCTGGCCTTCCTCAATTCCGGCGTCACCATCGACCTGAAGGATGAGCGCGGGGAAGGTCGTAGCGACCGTTTTGCCTACGAAGGCGGCATCAAGTCGTTCGTCCAGCACCTGGCGCAGCTGAAGACCGCGCTGCATCCCAACGTGATCAGCCTTTCCGCCATGCAGGAAGGCATCTCGGTCGAACTGGCGATGCAGTGGACGGATGCGTACCAGGAGACGATGTACTGCTTCACCAACAACATTCCCCAGCGCGATGGCGGTACCCATCTGACCGGCTTCCGCGCGGCGCTGACGCGCTCGCTGCAGGGCTACATCGAGAAGGAAGGCCTGGCCAAGAACGCCAAGGTCGCCCTGTCCGGCGACGACATGCGCGAAGGCCTGATCGCTGTGCTGTCGGTGAAGGTGCCAGACCCGAAGTTCTCCTCGCAGACCAAGGACAAGCTGGTTTCCTCCGAGGTGAAGACCGCGGTGGAGCAGGCCGTCAACGAGAAGCTGGGCGAGTTCCTGCTCGAGCACCCGAACGAAGCCAAGGCCATCGCCTCCAAGGTGGTGGACGCGGCGCGCGCCCGCGAGGCGGCCCGCAAGGCCCGTGAGATGACCCGCCGCAAGGGCGCGCTGGATATCGCCGGCCTGCCGGGCAAGCTCGCCGACTGCCAGGAAAAGGATCCGGCGCTGTGCGAACTGTTCCTGGTCGAGGGTGACTCCGCAGGCGGCTCGGCCAAGCAGGGCCGCAACCGCAAGACCCAGGCCGTGCTGCCGCTGAAGGGCAAGATCCTCAACGTGGAGAAGGCCCGCTTCGACAAGATGCTGTCCTCCGCCGAAGTCGGCACGCTGATCACCGCGCTCGGCACGGGCATCGGCAAGGAGGAGTACAACCCGGACAAGCTGCGCTACCACCGCATCATCATCATGACCGACGCGGACGTCGACGGCTCGCACATCCGCACGCTGCTGCTGACGTTCTTCTACCGCCAGATGCCCGAGCTGATCGAGCGCGGCCACGTCTACATCGGCCTGCCGCCGCTCTACAAGATCAAGCAGGGCAAGAACGAGATGTACCTGAAGGACGATTCGGCGCTCAACGCCTATCTCGTGTCGACCGCCGTGGACGGTGCCGAGCTGCAGTATTCGGCCGAGGCACCGCCGGTGACTGGCGAAGCGCTGGAGAAGCTGCTGCGCGACTACCAGGCTGCCCTCGACCAGATCGAGCGCCTGGGCCACCGCTTCGACGCCAACGTGCTCACCGCGCTGCTGGAGCATCCGCCGATCGACAACGCGCTCTGGAACGAAGAGCCCGCCATGCTCGGCTGGCTCGCCGGCGTCGAGCAGCGCCTGGCGGCCAGCGGCCTTGGCAAACCGCGCTATCGCCTCAGCCTGCGCAAGGCCACCGAGGAACAGCCGGCCGCCATCGAGGTGGTCCGCGAACAGCACGGCCTCAGCCATACCTGGCTGCTGCCGCAGCCGTTCTTCGCTGGCACCGAGTTCCGCGCCATCCTGCAGGCCAGCCAGCAGCTGTCCGGCCTGGTGCAGGACGGTGCCGTGGTCCGTCGTGGCAATGGCTCGCGGGGCGTGCAGAGCTTCGCCGAGGCGCGCAGCTGGCTGCTGGACGAGGGCAAGAAGGGCCGCATGATCCAGCGCTTCAAGGGCCTGGGCGAAATGAATCCGGAGCAGCTGTGGGAAACCACGGTGAACCCCGAGACGCGCCGCATGCTGCAGGTCGGCATCGAGGATGCGTTCGCCGCCGACCAGATGTTCTCCATGCTGATGGGAGAGGCGGTGGAACCGCGTCGCGACTTCATCGAGGCGAACGCGCTCAAGGTGGCGAACCTGGATATCTGATCCATCGGCCGGTGTTGGCAGTCATCATGCGATGGCCGTCACACCGGCCATCTTTTTGCCGCCTTGTATTAATGCATTAGTACGTTAGTGTACGCAGCCATACGGACTAACCGACGGTTTTCCAGGGCAAAAAGTCACGGCTTACGGGGTTTGTCGGCTTGAAAATCAGAACCAGTCGCCACCGTATGGTTCAACTTATTGATTCTTAACAATCTTTGTTGTGGCATTGCGACTTGTTATCTGCCGCCGAGTCAGGTTACGCTCAGCGATCCCCCGCGTCGTTGGCGCGTGAAAACCTTACACCGAGGACTGCCATGAAGCGTGTTCCCCTGATCAAGTTGCTTGCCGGTACGGCGCTGGCCCTGGCCGTGGTGAGCACCCCGGTCATTGCGGGCAGCGGCTCTTCCAAGGAAAAGAAGGAAGCGCTGTATCCGAACGCCACTCGCGCGGAACCCAAGCTGGACCTGACCAGTGAGAAGGACCAGAAGGCCATCAACGAAGGCCTCGACGCAGTCAACAACCAGGACAAGGAAAAGGCGACGCAGATCCTTCAGCCGATCGCCGACGGCAGCAAGAGCAAGTACGCCCAGGCGCTCGCCCTCCAGGGCCTGGCCAGCATTCATTACAACGACGGCGACGTGAAGGGCGCCATCGACCTGCTGAAGCGCGCGCTCGACAACGGCGTCATGCCGAACGACACCTACTTCCAGCTCCAGTACATGCTCGCCCAGTTCTACCTGGCCGACGAGCAGTACCAGCCGGCCCTGGACACGATCGCCAAGTGGCGCGCCGAGGGCAAGAAGGAAACCGCCGATTCGTACGCGCTGGAAGGCAACGCCTACTACCGCCTCGAGAAGTACCCGGAAGCGATTGCCGCCATCAAGAAGGCGCAGTCGATGACCGACAAGCCGAACGACAGCTGGAACCAGATCCTGATGGCCAGCTACTCGGAATCCGGCCAGGGCGACCAGGCCGCCCAGGTGGCCCAGCAGCAGCTGGCCGCCAACCCGAACGATCCCAACGCACTGAACAACGCGGTGGCCGTGCTGATGCAGGCCCAGAAGTATCCTGAAGCGATCACGCTGATGGAGAAGGCCAAGGCCAGCGGCCAGCTCAAGAGCGAGAAGGACTACGTCAATCTCGCCAAGCTCTATCTGATCACCGGTCAGAACAGCGAGGACCAGAAGGGACCGGCCGCCAAGGCTGCCGCCACCCTGCAGGAAGGCCTGAGCAAGGGCGTGGTGACCCAGACCGCCGAGAACTACGAGCTGCTGGGTGCCGCCTCCTACATGTCCGACAACACCTCGGGTGCGCTGGCCGCCTACCAGAAGGCGATCCCGCTGGCGAAGGACGGCGAGGCGAACATCCGCGCCGGCCAGCTGCTCATCCAGGACAACAAGTACAGCGAGGCCAAGAGCCTCATCCAACAGGGCATCGACAAGGGCGTGCAGCACAAGGGCACGGCTTATATGTTGCTGGCCGAAGCGTGCCGTGGCCTGAAGGACAAGCCGGGCACGATCGCAGCCATGGAGAAAGCGGCGCAGGATCCAGAAACCTCAGCAAAAGCCAAGGCTTGGCTGAAGTCGCCGACCGTCAGTAAGTAAGGCACAGGTATAGCCATTGAGAGGCGGATAGACGTCCATTTGTCTGCCTCACAAGTGCTATACAAATGCCATGTGCTGTTGTACCGTTGAAACCTTTCCGTGCTCTCGTCCAGTGGCAAATGTCATCCCTTTTTGGATCGATATTGCCACCAGGTGCCGTGACCACGACTCACCGATTGATTAGCTCCAGATAGTGACAGATGGCCTCAAGTAACGAAGCAACCGGCCAAGGGCCGTTCAATTGGAGGCGTACCTGGGCGCTGGCCGTAGCCATCGCGCTGCATGCGTTCGCGTTCCTGTTGCTGGTGGCGCCTATGGCACCGCCGAAGCAGGTGCAGAAGGAAAAGGAACGCACCGTCCAGGTGAACTTCATCGAGCCACCGCCGCCGCCGCCGCCCCCGCCGCCGCCGCCGCCGGAGCCGCCGAAGCAGCCGCCGCCGAAGATCATCCAGCAGGTCAAGCCGCCGCCGACACCGCCGCCGCCGGCTCCGCCGCCGGCTGTCGAGGAAGCGTCGACCAACGCTATCCCGGCGCCGCCGCCGGCTCCGCCTGCTCCCCCGGCTCCGCCAGCGGACATCACGGCCAGCCAGGACATCAGCTACAACAGCCGTATTCAGCCCAAGTATCCGCCGCAGGCGATTCGCCAGCGTCACGAGGGCACGGTTACGCTGATGATCTTGGTCGGCGTGGACGGTGCGCCCAAGGACATCAAGGTGGAAACGTCCAGCGGTTACCGCGAGCTGGATCAGGCCGCGATTGAAACGGCACGCAAGTGGCGCTTCAATCCGAACATCAGGAACGGACAGAAGACGGAAGGCTTTGTCCGCGTCCCGGTTAACTTTAATCTCAATCAGCTGTAACTCCGGTTACGGTCAATCAGTTCACGCTTGACTTTCCAAGGGTAGCGTTATGTTCCTGCAAACTTCTCCGGCCCCCGCGGGCGGTACCACCAACGCCGAAGCCATGAAGTCGATGGGCTTCGACCACCTCATTCACCACTTCGATTTCCTTGGCTGGATCGTGTTCGTGGTGCTGGTGGTGATGTCCTTCTCCTCCTGGTACTTCATCATCGCCAACGCGATCCGCAACGCCATGGTTCGCGGTCGCGCCGACAAGGTGATCAACGGTTTCTGGTCGAATGGCTCGACCCAGGACGCCATCCGTGAGCTGGAAGCCCAGCCCAAGGGCGAACCGTTCTCGAAGATCGCCCTCGACGCCGCTTCGGCCGTCGCTCACCATCAGCAGGCTTCGGCCGGCGGTGGTCGCCTCGCCGAGTCGCTCAGCCGCTCCGAGTTCATCGATCGTGCCCTGCGCCAGGCGGTTGCTCGCGAGAGCCTGCGCCTGGAAGGCGGCCTGACCCTGCTCGCCACGGTCGGTTCGTCGGCACCGTTCATCGGTCTGCTCGGTACCGTGTGGGGCATCTACCACGCCCTGATCTCGATCTCGGCATCCGGCAACGCTTCGATGGAAGCGGTGGCAGGTCCGGTGGGTGAAGCTCTGATCATGACCGCGTTCGGTCTGTTCACCGCTATCCCGGCCGTGCTGGCTTACAACTTCTTCAACCGCTCCAACCGTCTGACGTACGCTCAGTTCGACGAGTTTGCGCACGACCTGCACGACTTCTTCGCCACCGGCGCTCGCGTCGAAGGCAAGTGAGGATCTGACCCATGGCGATGAGCACTGGAGATAATTCCGGCGGCCCGATGTCGGAAATCAACGTCACGCCGCTCGTCGACGTGATGCTGGTTCTCCTGATCATCTTCATGATCACGGCACCGCTGATGTCCCATCGAATCACGGTGGATCTGCCGACCGCCAATCCGAAAGTCTCGGATAACGAGCCGGTAGAGCCGATGGACTTGGCCGTGAAGCCGGATGGCACGCTGTATCTCAGTGACGTCGAAGTCACCGAGGGCGAGCTGAAGGCGCAGTTTGCGGTTGCGGCGTCCAAGAGCCCGCAACCGGAACTGCAGATCCGAGCGGACAAGACGACGGAATACAAGGTCGTGAAGAAGGTCCTGGCCGACGCCAAGGAAGCAGGCATGGTCCATGTCGGTTTCATTACGACCGGCAAGGAGTAACAGTCATGGCATTTAGTTCTGGAAGTGGTAAGGGGCCGATGGCTGACATCAACGTCACGCCGCTGGTCGATGTGATGCTGGTGCTGCTGATCATCTTCATGATCACGGCGCCGATGCTTACCCACAAAGTGAAGATCGATCTTCCGCAGCCGAACCCGAACGTGGTCCAGCCGGAAAATCCGCCGGAACCCGTTCGCCTGAAGATCGACCAGTCTGGTGCGCTGTACTGGAACGATACGCCGGTGGACGAGCTGGGCCTGAAGGCGCAGCTGGCGGTGATTGGTGGTCTGGGCGATCCGGCCAAGCAGCCGGAAGTGCAGATCAATGCGGACGATGGCGTGGCCTACGAGCACGTTGCACGCGTTCTGGCCGATGCGAAGAGCTACGGCCTGACCAAGATCGGCTTCACCGAAGGTCAGTGATTTCGCTGTAAACGCAGTAACACTACCCTTAGAGCCCCCGCCTTGTGCGGGGGTTCTTTTTTGGGCATCTAAAAAAGGGTTTGGGCGTTTGGACGTCTAAACAGGTTGCAGGGCCGATCGCGCACTGGGTGCGCTCCTACAGCAGGGCGTCATCGTTCCTGTAGGAATGCACCCAGTGCGCGACCAATGTGGTTGCACCTTCCAACAAGGCTCAGCGCAGGATCTGCAGATAGTTGCGCACGGTCGTGGCGAGGCCTTCGTACAACGCTTCGCCGATCAGCGCATGGCCGATCGATACCTCGGCGAGGCCCGGGATGGCGGCCTTGAAGGTACCCAGGTTCGCCTGGCTCAGATCGTGACCGGCGTTCACGGCGAGACCCGCGTGCTGCGCGCGCCGGGCCGTGTCGGCGCAACGCTCCAGCTCGTCCTGTACGTCGCCGCTGGCGAAGGCGTGCGCGTAGGGGCCGGTGTATATCTCGATGCGCTGCACGCCGATGGCGGCCGCCGCATCGAAACCGGTCTCGCCGGCATCGACGAACAGGCTCACGCGGCAGCCGATGTCCGTCAGCTCCGCCACGATGGGGCGCAGCGTGTCGATGTCGCGCTCGAGGTCGAAGCCGTGATCGGAGGTGATCTGGCCGTCGCTGTCGGGAACCAGCGTCACCTGCGTGGGCCGCACTTCGCGAGCGAGGGCGACGAGGCCCGGATAGGAGTCACGCGCCGGGGCGAACGGATTGCCCTCGATGTTGTATTCGACACGCCCGCGCAACGTCGCCGCGAGCGCGCGCACGTCATCAGGGCGCACGTGCCGTTGATCGGGCCTGGGGTGCACGGTGATGCCGCCGCAGCCCGCATCGATGCAGGTATGCGCGGCACGCAGGATGTCCGGTTCGGTGCCGCCACGCGAATTGCGCAGGACGGCGATCTTGTTGAGGTTGACGCTAAGCAGGGTCATGGGAGGAACGGTACTCGCAGACGTAGCGGTGTGAGGCGCCATAACGGCGGCGGGTTGAAAACAGTGCGCCGATCAAGGAGCGCCGGCAAGTGTCCACAGGCGAACGCGCCGCGGCCCACCCAGCCAGGCCAATGCACCGATGTGCTCGGCGCCGAGCGCCAATCGATGCAGTTGCCATTGCCCGGCTTCGTGGCCCTCGAGGCGACCGAGCACGGGCCATTCGGAGGAACCGGCGATGCTCAGGCGGTGCAGGCCGAAGGCAAGGCCGCGGCCCAGCGCCTTGAGCACTGCTTCCTTGGCGGTCCAGATTTCGAGGAACGCGCGGTCGCGCAGCGCCTCGGGAAGTGACTCCAGCAACGCCGTCTCGTCGGGACTGAAATATCGGCGCGCGATCGGCAGCGCCTTGGGATGCGGGCGCATCCGCTCCAGGTCCACGCCGGGCGAGATGCCCCGGGCGATGGCGATCAATGCTTCGTCGTGGCTGTGGGTCCAGTTGAACGCGAAGGCATCGCGATGCGCGCCGGCCAGCGTCGGTCGGCCGTGCGGTGAATCTTCGAGCTGCACGGCTGCCACCGGTTGCCCGAGATAGGCGGCCAGCATGTGGATAAGCGGCTCACGGCCCCGGTGATGGTCGTAGGCCAGCCGCCACACGTGTATCTCGTCATCGCCCAGCCGCTCTGCTACTTTCGCTGGCGTCTGGCCGTCCGTCGTCATCATCCGCTCATGTTGCCGGGTGTATGGCGATACTTACAAGCATGACGGGTCCGTCATGCGCCGGCGGCCTAGCCACGGTATGGAACCCTTTCACGGAGAACCGCCGCTTGATCGCCGGATGGCTGCTGCTGCTGGTGTCCCTGCTCTACGTCGGCCTGCTGTTCGTGGTGGCCTACGCGGGTGACCGGCGCCCGCTGTATCCCCGGCAGCCGCGATTGCGCCCACTGGTCTACAGCCTGGCGCTCGCGGTGTATTGCTCGTCGTGGACGTTCTACGGCGCGGTCGGCACGGCGGCGCGCGAAGGCCTGAGCTACCTGCCGATCTACCTCGGCCCGATCGTGCTGTTCGTGTTCGGCTTTGGTCTGCTGCGTCGCCTGGTATTGCTCGCACGCCAGCGCAACATCACATCGATCGCCGACTTCATCGGCGCGCGCTTCGGCAAATCGCACGGACTGGCGGCGCTGGTGGCGATCATCGCGGTGATCGCCGTGGTGCCCTACCTTGCGCTGCAGTTCAAGGCCGTGGCGATGTCCTATGCCGTGCTCGGCGGCCTGGGCACGCCGGGCGCCACGCAGTTCGGTGACAGTGCACTGTGGTGCGCGATTCTCCTGGCAACTTTCGCCATCCTGTTCGGTACGCGCACGATCGATGCGACCGAACACCACCACGGCATGATGCTCGCGATCGCCGTGGAATCGCTGATCAAGCTGATGACCTTCGTCGCGCTCGCGGGATATGCGCTGTGGCGTGGCCCAGGGCTGCAGGCCACCGCACAGCTTCCGCTGCAACAGATTTCCGAAGGCGTTTCGCCGGGTTTTCTCGCCCAGACCCTGCTCGCCTTCTGCGCGATGTTCTGTCTGCCGCGCCAGTTCCAGATCGGCGTGGTCGAATGCGAGGACCCCTCGGATCTTTCCCGCGCCCGCTGGTTGTTTCCCATCTACATGGTGCTGATCAGCGTGGCGGTGTTGCCCATCGTCGCCGCGGGCCTGAACCTCCCCCAGGTGCTGGGCGGCAACAAGGATGCCTGGGTACTGACGCTGCCGATGAGCTACGGCGACCGCGGCATGGCGTTGCTCGCCTTCCTTGGCGGTTTCTCGGCGGCGACTGGCATGGTGATCGTGGCGTCGGTCGCCTTGTCGACCATGATCAGCAACGACCTCGTCATGCCGATGCTGTTGCGCGTACGGCGCTTCCGCCTGGACGAGCGAGCCGACCTGTCGCAGCTGGTGCTGCTGGTGCGCCGCATCGCGATCATCGCGCTCGCGGCGATGGCGTACCTCTACTATCGGTTGGTCGCCGACACCACGAATCTCGCCGACACCGGACTGCTCGCCTTCGCCGCGGTGGCGCAGTTCGCGCCCGGCATCGTGGCGGCGTTGTACTGGCGCAGCGCCAGTCGCAAGGGTGTCGCGGTGGGCCTCGCCGCCGGATTCATGGTCTGGGCCTACACCTTGCTCGTGCCCGCCATGAGCCGTCCGGCGGGATGGCTGGCGACGGGCCCGATGGGATTGAGCTGGCTGCAGCCGCAGGCGCTGTTCCATCTGAGCGGCTGGGACCCAGTAATGCATGGCACGTTCTGGTCGCTGCTGGTGAACGTGGCGTGCCTGATCTTCGTTTCGCTGCGCTTCCGCCCGAATCTCGAAGAACGCCTGCACGCCGCGATGTTCATCGATCCGTATGCGATCGACAATCGCGGCGCTGGTGACTGGCGCGGGCGTGTCGCGGTAGCCGACTTGCGCACGATCGCCGAGCGCATCGTCGGCGAGCGGACCAGCCAGCGCGCGTTCGACGATTACGCCGAGCGTCGCGGCAAGCCGCTGCAGGCCGGCGAAGCCGCCGATCGCGCGCTCATCCAGTACACCGAACGCCTGCTGGCTTCCGCGGTGGGCGCCGCAAGCGCGCGTCGCATCCTGATGGGCGCGCTGTCGGGTTCGGGCCTCGACATCGCCGAGGCGATGGCCTTGATGGACGAGGCCTCGCAGGAACTGCGCTTCAACCGCGAGCTGCTTTCCACCACGCTGGAAAACGTTTCGCAGGGCATCAGCGTGGTCGATGCGAACATGCGCCTGGTGGCGTGGAACCGGCGCTATCTCGAGCTGTTCGACTATCCCGATGGCATGGTGTACGTCGGTGTTCCGGTTGCCGACCTGATTCGCTGGAATGCGGAGCACGGCGAATGCGGCCCTGGCGAAGTGGAAGCGCACGTAGCGAAACGCATCGGACACATGCGTGCGGGCTCGCCGCATCTGTTCCAGCGCATTCGCCCCGATGGCACGGTGATCGAAATGCGCGGTCGGGCGCTGCCAGGTGGCGGCTACGTGACCACCTACACCGACGTGACGGCGTACAAGCACGCCGAACAGGCGTTGATCGAGGCGAACGAGAACCTGGAACAGCGCGTCGACCAGCGCACGGCCGAGTTGAGCGAAGCACTCACCGCCACGGCCAATGCGCAGCGCGATGCCGAGATGGCCAACGCATCGAAGACGCGCTTCCTGGCTGCCGCCAGTCATGACCTCCTGCAACCGTTGAACGCGGCACGACTATTCACGGCCGCGCTTCGCCAGCATCCGGGACTGGACGCCGAAGCAGGACAGCTCGCCGAGCGTATCGACGCTTCGTTCCGCGCTGCCGAAGACCTGCTCGATGCATTGCTCGATACATCGCGACTCGATGCCGGAAGCTACCGCGCCGACATCAGCAACATTGCCTTGTCCGACCTGTTCGATTCGCTGAAGGCGCAGTTCGCCGTGCTGTCCGAACAGCGCGACCTCCGCCTGCGCGTGGTGCCGACCAAGCTCGCGGTGCGTAGCGACCCGCAACTGCTTCGCCGCATCCTGCAGAACTTCATCTCCAATGCGCTGCGCTACACGCGCACAGGCAGCATTCTGCTCGGCGCTCGCCGCATGGGCAGCGACGTGCGCATCGAAGTATGGGATACCGGACCTGGCATTGCCGCGGAGCAGCGTGCGCGCATCTTCGGTGAGTTCCAGCGTCTCGATCGTCCATCGCCTTGGGGCGAGAAGGGCCTGGGTCTTGGCCTGTCGATCTGCGAGCGCATCGCCGGCATTCTCCACCACACGCTGGAGCTGGAATCGCGCGAGGGCAAGGGCAGTCGTTTTGCCGTGCGCGTGCCGCGTGCGGAGAGTGCGGTGTCGCGCCGCCGCACCTCAGTGCATCCGTTGCCGAACGAGCAGTTGCCGTTGACCGTGCTGTGTCTCGACAACGATCCTTCGATCCTGGACGGCATGCGCGCTCTGCTGCAGCGCTGGGGCGTGGACTGCCGCACTGCCCTCGATGCCGCGCAGGCACAACAGGAGCTGCGGCGCGGACGCATCGATCTCATCCTCGCCGATTACCACCTGAGCGAAGATACGGACGGTTTGCAGGCACTGGAGCAATTACGCAGCAGCGTCGAAGAACTGCCGCCCGTGGCGATGATCACCGCTGATGGCAGCAGCGAACTGAAGCAGCGTGCACGTGCACTGGGCTATCCGATACTGCACAAGCCGGTGCGGCCGGCGGCATTGCGGGCGTTGCTGACGGCGTTGGTGCGGAGGCAGACACCGGCGTAACACATGGATCAAGGCATAGCGCGTGAGGCGGGTTGATCGCGCACTGGGTGCGCTCCTACAGAAGAGCGGCGGTGTTATTCGTCGTCGTCGGGCAGCGGTGGCAATGCTTCCTGGTCGATCGCCAGGTGGCTGGCGGCCAGCGCGACTTGCGTGCGGTTGTTCACGCCGAGCTTGCGCATGATGGCGGTCATGTGCGCTTTCACCGTAGCTTCGGAGACGCCGAGGTCGTAGGCGATCTGCTTGTTGAGCAGGCCTTCGGCGATCATGGTGAGCACGCGGAACTGCTGCGGCGTGAGCGTGGCGATGCGATCGGCCACGGCGGCTTCGTCGGGCTTCAGTTCCATGCCGCCGCCGACGAACTGATGCGGCAGCCAGACGTCGCCATCCAGCACCTTGCGGATGGCGGTGATGATGTCTTCGCCCGGCGTGGACTTGGGAATATAGGCCGACGCGCCATGGGCGAGCGCGCGCCGCGCGACCTGCACGTCTTCATGGCCGGACACAACGATGGTCGGCAAGCCCGGGAACTGGCCGCGGATATGCGCCAATGCCGAATAGCCGCGCGCGCCCGGCATGTGCAGGTCGAGCAGCAGCAGCTCGGCGTCGGGGTATTGCTCGATCAGGCTGAGCAGCGTGTAGACACTGTCGGCGCAGTGCACGCTGGCGTGAGGCACGGCGGCCACCACGGCGCGCTGCAACGCGTCGCGGAATAGCGGATGGTCGTCGGCGATCAGTACGTCAGGCATGGTGATCCGTTCTTGTCTGTAGGAGCGCACCCAGTGCGCGATCGGTCCGCGAAGTGTTGAAGATTTGCGCGACAAGCGGAGATTGGCGTGAGGCGAATCTCTGCGGTCGCGCACTGGGTGCGCTCCTACAGGTTCTCTCTGATTATTTGATCAGCCGTTCGTCCACCAGGTTCTTCACCACGCTCGGATCGGCCAGCGTGGAGATGTCACCCAGCGCATCGGGTTGGTTCTCGCCGATCTTGCGCAGGATACGGCGCATGATCTTGCCCGAGCGCGTCTTCGGCAGGCCCGGCGCCCACTGCAGGAAATCCGGCGTGGCGATGGGGCCGATTTCCTTGCGCACCCAGGCGACGAGTTCCTTGCGCAGGTCCTCGTTGCCCTGTTCCCCGGCGATCAGCGTGACGAAGGCGTAGATGCCCTGGCCCTTGATGTCGTGCGGCGCGCCGACCACGGCGGCTTCGGCCACCTTGGGATGCGATACCAAGGCACTCTCCACTTCGGCGGTGCCGATGCGGTGGCCGCTGACGTTGATCACGTCGTCGACGCGGCCGGTGATCCAGTAGTAGCCGTCCTCGTCGCGGCGCACGCCGTCGCCGGTGAAGTAGTTGCCTGGATAGGCGGTGAAATAGGTGTCGATGAAGCGCTGGTGGTCGCCGTACACCGTGCGCATCTGGCCCGGCCAGGAATCGGTGATCACCAGGTTGCCCTCGGTGGCGCCTTCGAGCACGTTGCCGGCGGCATCCACCACCGCGGGCACGATGCCGAAGAACGGCTTGGTCGCCGACCCCGGCTTGGCATCGATGGCGCCGGCGAGCGGGGTGATCAGGATGCCGCCGGTCTCGGTCTGCCACCAGGTATCCACGATCGGGCAACGCTCGTCGCCGACCACGCGGTAGTACCACTCCCACGCTTCCGGATTGATCGGCTCGCCCACCGAACCCAGCAGGCGCAGCGAGGCGCGCGAGGCCTTCTTCACCGGGCCTTCGCCTTCGCGCATCAGCGCGCGGATGGCGGTGGGCGCGGTGTAGAACAGCGTCACCTTGTGCTTGTCCACCACGTTCCAGAAGCGGCTGGTGTCGGGATAGTTGGGCACGCCGTCGAACATCACCGTGGTGGCGCCGTTGGCGAGCGGGCCGTACACCACATAGCTGTGGCCGGTGACCCAGCCCACGTCGGCGGTGCACCAGTACACGTCGTCCTCGCGCACGTCGAACACCAGTTCGTGCGTATAGCTGGTGTAGACGAGATAGCCGCCCGACGTGTGCAGCACGCCCTTGGGCTTGCCGGTCGAACCGGACGTGTAGAGGATGAACAGCGGATGCTCGGCGCCGACCGGCGTCGGCGGGCAATCGGTCGATTGGCCGTCCATCAGCGTGTGGTAGTAGCGGTCGCGCGGCGACTGCATCGGCACGGCGCTGCCGGTACGGCGCACCACGATCACGGTCTCCACGCTGTTGGTGCCCGGGCGCTCCAGTGCGGCGTCGACGTTCGCCTTCAGCGGGATCTTCTTGCCGCCGCGCACACCTTCATCGGCGGTGACCACCACCTTGCAGGCGGAGTCGGCGATGCGGCCGGCCAGCGAGTCGGGCGAGAAACCGCCGAACACCACCGAATGCACGGCGCCGATGCGCGCGCAGGCCAGCATGGCGACCGCCGCCTCGGGGATCATCGGCATATAGATGGCCACACGATCGCCCTTGGTGACGCCAAGATGCTTGAGCGTGTTGGCGAACTTGCACACTTCCGCGTGCAGTTCCTTGTAGGTGATGTGGCGCGATTCGTTCGGGTCGTCGCCTTCGAAGATGATCGCGGTCTTGTCGCCGCGGGTGGCGAGGTGGCGATCCAGGCAGTTGGCCGAGACGTTGAGCTCGCCATCCTCGTACCAGCGGATGTGCAGGTTGTTCGGATCGAACGAAACGTTCTTGACCTTGCTCGGCGCCTTCGACCAGTCCAGTCGCTGACCCGCCTTGCCCCAGAAGCCCTCCGGGTCTTTCACGGATTCGGCGTAAAGCCGCTCGTAATCGTCCTTGCGGATGCGGGCCTTGACGGCGAATTCGGGCTTGACGGGGTAGAGCTTGGTCATCGTGGGGCTCCTGCGGCCGGCGGTCCGGCCTCCTCATGCGTTGAATCCGCCGCAGCGCACCATGGCCGGCGGTAGCGTCCGAGTGTAGCGGCTGGCCGGTGATTGAGACGTTTCGTCGCGCTTTCGACTTTGGTCGAGGTTCGACCAATGGGGAATAGGCGCCCGCGTTGCAGCATGGACATGCTCGGGCCGGTCATCGACCTGGGGAGGCCTGCCATGACATTTCCTACCACCACCCGAGGCAGCCGGCTGCTGGCGATCAGCATCGCCTGCGCGCTGGCGTTGCCGCTCGGGGTGCATGCACAAAGCACGACGAAGAGCTCGGCAAAAGGCAACGCGCGCGAACAACAACTCGAGCAACGCGTGAACCAGCTGGAACAGGAACTGGCCGAACTGAAGGCCATGATCCAGGAACAGAGGCAGGCCACCACGCAGGCGGCGCAGACGGCGCAGCAAGCGCAGGCCACGGCCACGCAGGCCGCCACCACGGCGCAGGCGACGTCCACCAAAGTGGAAGCGGTGGCGCCCAATGGCAAGCCGACGTTCTCCACCGCGCCGGGCATGTCGGTGGCCTTGCATGGCTTCATCAGCGCCAGCGCCTTTGGCCAGGACAAGACCTTCACCTACGGCAATGGCCAGAATGCGGAAATTCCCGCGGTGCCGGCCGCCGCCAACAAGGGTTCGCTCAGCGGCGTCGATGTGCGCAACACGCGCTTCTGGCTCGACTTCACCGGCGCCAAGTTCAATGAGAACTGGGGCGGTGGCGGTCGCATCGAGATGGACTTCTTCGGCGGCTTCAACGGCACCGGCGCGTACTCGCAACAGCAGCCGACGCCGCGCCTGCGCCAGGCCTACATGGACATCGCCAACCCGAGCACGGGCAGCACCATCCGCATCGGCGAGCAGTGGGACCTGATGTTCCCGCTGGACAACACGCCCACCTCGCTTTCGCACATCGCCTTCCCGCTCGGTTTCGGCGCCGGCTTCGTCGGCTGGCGTTATCCGGGCGTGGTGTGGATGCAGGACCTCAACCATGGTTCCGACGGTCCCAAGTGGCGCCTGGACGTCGGTGCGTTCTCGGGCAATTGGAACGGTCCCAATCCGAGCGGTGGCACCAACACCATCAACTACCTGACCGCGGGCAACGCCAACTTCCGTCCGCAGGTCGAAGCGCGTCTGCGCGTCGCCGACAAGGACTGGCTCGCCTACTTCGTGGCGCACTATTCGTCGCTCAACCTCAAGGGCGTGAACGGTTCGTTCGCCACGCCCATCAAGGACAAGATCGACAGCTACGGCTACGAGCTGGGTGGCCAGTGGAAGCCCGGGCCGTGGACGTTCAAGGGCCTGATCTACTCGGGTAATGCGCTGGGCCAGATCTTCGGCGCCATGTCGCAGTTTGGCGACATCGGCGAAGCGGGCGGCTATGTGCAGGCGGGCTACAACTTCACGCCGAAGTGGAGCGTCAACGCGTTCTACTCGCAGGCCAATCCGAGCCAGAGCGATGTGCGGCGCTGGGTGATCGGCAGCAGCACCACCGCCAACGGATTGCTGAGGACGCAACAGGCCGCACTGAGCCTGCAATACGCCTCAGGCGCGTACGAACTGGGCGTCGAATGGATGTACGACAAGCTGAAGTACCAGCCCGGCGTCCATGGCGAGACGCAGAACATCAACGGCAACCAGGTCAGCTTGAACGGCCTGTACAAGTTCTGAGGCTTCACGGCGGTGGCGCGGGAGGCGTCGCCGCCTGATCGGCCGGGAAAAGGCCAAGGACGCGCCTCGACCCGACAGCGGAGAGAAAGAGAAGGGCGGCAGTCGCCGCTCCGGTGGCTTGCACCCTGAATTTCACGTCCAACTCCGGCAGCAATCATCGAGGGCTTTCATCATGGCAACGACCGCAGTCGACATGCGCGGGTCGCTCGACACCAACCATCGGCGCGTCATTCTCGCGTCCAGCCTGGGCACGGTGTTCGAGTGGTACGACTTCTATCTCTATGGTTCGCTTGCCGCGCTGATCGGCAAGCACTTCTTCAGCGGCCTCAACGAGACCAGCCAATTCATCTTCGCCTTGCTGGCGTTCGCGGCCGGCTTCGCGGTGCGCCCGTTCGGCGCCATCGTGTTTGGCCGTCTGGGCGACATGATCGGCCGCAAGTACACCTTCCTCATCACCATCGTGATCATGGGCCTGTCGACGTTCTTCGTCGGTGTGCTGCCCGGCTACGCGACCATCGGTGTTGCCGCCCCCACCATCCTGATCGCGTTGCGCCTGTTGCAGGGCCTCGCGCTCGGCGGCGAGTACGGCGGCGCGGCGACCTACGTCGCGGAACACGCGCCACAGGGCAAGCGCGGCTTCTATACGAGCTTGATCCAGATCACGGCGACGCTCGGCCTGTTCCTGTCGCTGCTCGTGATCCTCGGCACGCGTCTGGGCATGGGCACGGAAGGCTTCGAGGCCTGGGGCTGGCGCATTCCGTTCCTGATCTCGTCCTTGCTGCTGATCGTGTCGGTGTACATCCGCATGCAGCTGTCCGAGTCGCCGGTGTTCCAGCAGATGAAGGCCGAGGGCAAGCACTCCAAGGCGCCGCTGACTGAAGCCTTCGGCCAGTGGAAGAATCTCAAGCTGGTCATCCTCGCACTGCTCGGCGCTACCGCCGGCCAGGCGGTCGTGTGGTACACGGGCCAGTTTTATGCGCTGTATTTCCTCACGCAGAGCCTGAAGATCGACGGCACCACGGCGAACCTGCTGATCGCCGCGGCGCTCGCCATCGGCACGCCGTTCTTCGTGCTGTTCGGCTGGTTGTCCGACCGCGTGGGCCGCAAGTCCATCGTGCTGGCGGGCTGCCTGCTGGCCGCGCTGACCTACTTCCCGATCTTCAAGGGCCTCACGCACTACGGCAATCCCGCCATCGAACAGGCGGCGGCGACGTCACCGGTGAAGGTGGTGGCCGACCCGCAGGCGTGCAGCTTCCAGTTCGATCCGGTGGGCAAGAGCAAGTTCACCAGTTCGTGCGACGTAGCCAAGAGCGCGCTGGCGAAGAAGGGCATTCCGTATTCGAACGTGACGGCCGAGCGTGGCGCGATCGCCGAAGTGAAGATCGGTGACACGGTGATCAGCTCCTTCGAAGGCGGCTCGTTGGATGGCAAGGCGTTCGCCGACCAGAGCAAGAGTTTCGGCACGCAGCTCGGCGCCGCGCTGAAGACCGCGGGTTATCCGGAGAAGGCCAATCCGGAACAGACCAACAACGTCATGCTGATCGTGCTGCTGGCGATCCTGGTGATCTACGTGACCATGGTCTACGGGCCGATCGCGGCGTGGCTGGTGGAGATGTTCCCCACGCGCATCCGCTACACCTCGATGAGCCTGCCGTACCACATCGGCAACGGCTGGTTCGGCGGCTTCGTGCCCACCATCGGCTTCATGCTGGTGGCGTGGAAGGGCGATATCTACTACGGCCTGTGGTATCCGATCATCGTCGCCATCGCGACGTTCTTCATCGGCCTGCTGTTCCTGCGCGAAACCAAGGATGTCGACATCCGCAACTGATCGCGCGGCATGACGAAGACCAAGGGCGCGGCAGCTATCTGCCGCGCCCATTCTTTTGGACGTCCCCCACGGTAGGAGCGCACCCAGTGCGCGACCGCAGCCTGTCTCCTCTGCCTCAGTCACCGGCCGTCGCCACGACGGGCCACATGTGTACGCCGCTGCGCCGATCGCGCACTGGGTGCGCTCCTACACAAAACGGTGGCGCGGGAGATCATTAAGATAGCGGCGCCTCTGCGACTTCCGGATGCCGCATGTCGACAGTCGACCGCCCCACTGCCAGGCAACGCCGACCGCTACACCGCCGCTGGCGACGCATGCTCGGTTGGACCGCACTGGTGCTCGATCACCTCAAGCCGGTGCGCGTCTCGTTGCTGGTGCTGGCGGTGGCCGTGTTCGTGGCGGTCGGCGTGGACCAGGCGGCCGAACTGTTCCTGATTGCGCTGTGGACCGACCCGAGCCCCTGGCGCTATCTCACCCTGCTGGCCACCAGCGCGCTTGCAGGGCTTTCGATGTGGTACGCGGCGCGCAACGCCTATCGCCTGCGCTACCCACGTTGGCCGGCGCTGCAGGATGAACGCGCGGCGGTGCTGCGTGACTGGCTGCCGCGCCTGCTGGGCGCCGCCGTGCCCCTGCTGGTCTGCCTGGGTTACGTGTTCGCGCTGGCGAGCCTGCCGCACGGTTCCTGCGGAGCCGCCCTGGAATGCGCGCAACGCAGCTGGCGCGCGATCGGCCTGGTGTTGGTATCGGCGGCGCTGATCATCTTCTTCGTTTCGCGTCGGCGGCTGTGGCGCGCGCTGTCGCGACGCTCAGCATCGCTGGCGCCCCCGGCGCCACGTCCATCCGCCGAAGCGCGCGTGTGGCGCGTGCGCGACCTCGGCGTCATTCCGTGCATGTGCTACGCCGTGGTGGTGGTGCTCAACATCCTGGCCACTGTGTTGATCGTGCTGCGGCCGGAGGCGCTGGACGGCATCGGACCGCTGGCCCAGCTGCTGATCTCCGCGGCATTCCTGTGCTTCAGCGGCAGCCTGCTGTGCATGATCGGCGATCGACGTGGCGTGCCCTTGCTCAGCGCGATGTTGCTGTTGAGTGCATCGCTGCACTGGCTGCACCTCAACGACAACCACCGGGTGCGCCAGTATCCGGCCATGAGCACGCACGAGCTTCCGATGAAGCCGCCAGCGGAATCGCGGCCGAGTTTCGATGCCTACGCCGACGCCTGGCTCAACGACCGCTGCGCAGGGCATGCGCGCTGCCCGGTGATACTCGTTGCCGCGGAAGGCGGCGGCATTCGCGGTGCGGCGTGGACAGCCGTGGTGTTGAGCCGATTGACGGCCATGCTCGACGCGCAGGACCACGCTCAAGGTGAGCCGCTTTTCCCGCGCTACCTGTTCGCCGCCAGTGGCGTATCCGGCGGCAGCCTCGGACTGGCGACCTACGTGAGCATGCTCGCCCAACCATCACCGACCAACGCGGCGACGCTGGAAGGCCGCGCGCAGGAGATGCTCAGCCACGACTTTCTCGCGCCGACGCTGGCCAATGCGTTCTTCGTCGATTTCACCCAACGCTGGCTGCCGGGCGCATGGTTGAACGATCGCTCGCGCGCACTCACCCGCGCCTGGGAGTCGGCGGCTCGCAAGCAAGGCGTCAACGCGTTCGCGGAACCCTTCGCGGCGCTTTATGCACGAGCGGACGGCACGGCCGCACCCACCGTGCCGGCCTTGTTCCTCAACAGCACGACGGTGAACGAGGGACGGCGTTTCATCCAGCATCCATTCCAGGCCATCGCCACGCCGCAGCGCCAGCCGTGGACCGCCGGCTTCGATGGATCGAGCTGGCTGGATCCACGCGTGCCGCTGAGCGAAGTGGTGCTCAACAGCGCACGCTTTACCTATGTGAGCCCGGCCGGGACGCTGGAAACCGCGCAGCCCAGCCCGCCGGTGCCCGCGCGCCTGCAGCTGGTCGACGGTGGCTATTTCGAAAACTCCGGCAGCACCACCTTGCTGGAGGTGATGCGTCTGTTGCGCGAGCGTGCTCGCCAGCGCGATCTGTCGCTGCGCTTCATCGTCATCCACATCAGCAACGATCCGCAGATGACCGATTTCATCGACCGGCACGATCCCGCGCATCCCTTGCCGTTCTATTCCTCGGCCTGCCCGCCATTGCCCGGGCCCGTGCGCGACGGCGTGCGCGGCGAAGCGGTCGCGCCGCTCGACGCCTTGCTCGATACGCGTGCGGCACGTGGCGAGTACGCCCGCGTGCAGTTGCTCAATACGTTGAAGCCCGATGATGCCGATCCCGCAAAGGGCGACATGCTGTGGCATTTCCGGTTGTGCCGCGGCAACTATCCCATTCCCCTGGGATGGACCATCTCCACGCCGGTGTTCGCGGAGCTGGATCGCCAACTCGACGAGCACTATCCGCTGCCGGCCATGGTCCAGGCCCTCAAGACACAGCTGGCGCCCGACGTGCCCTGAAGTGAGGTGTCGCGTCGGTTGAGACGTCGCCAGCGCACACTGGCGGCATGGCCGAATCCTTTCTTCCACCGCAGGCTCACAAGGGGCGAGGCGCTGCTTCCAATCCGGAAGGGCGCTTCGAGTCGATCCGGCACCACGCCGAGGACGACGGCTGGCAAAGCCTGTTGCTGGACGAAGCGGCGCCGCGGCCACGCACCGAAGTCACCGAGGAGCGCGCGCGCAGCGTCATCACGCACAACGATTCGCCGGACATCCATTTCAACCAGGCGCTCAACCCGTACCGCGGTTGCGAGCATGGTTGCATCTATTGCTTCGCGCGACCGTCGCACAGCTATCTCAACCTGTCACCCGGGCTCGACTTCGAAACCAAGCTGCGCGCCAAGAGCAACTTGGCCGAAGTGCTGCGACATGAACTTTCGCGCCGCAGCTATGTGGTCAGCCCGATCAACATCGGCAGCAACACCGATCCGTACCAACCGATCGAACGACGCTGGAAGCTGACGCGCGCGGCGCTGGAAGTGCTGGCCGAATGCCATCATCCATGCACCATCGTCACCAAGAACGCGATGGTGGAACGCGACCTGGACATCCTCGCGCCGATGGCGCGCGAGAACCTGGTGCAGGTGCTCGTCTCGGTGAATTCGCTCGACAACCATCTCGCCGCGAAGCTGGAACCACGCGCGAGTGCGCCGCACCGGCGCATCAAGGCAATCCGTACGCTGGCCGACGCGGGCGTGCCGGTCGGCGTGCTGGTGGCGCCGATCATCCCCGCGTTGAACGATCGCGACATGGAAGCGGTGCTCGAGCAGGCTGCCGACGCCGGTGCGCGCAGCGCCGGCTTTACCACGCTGCGACTGCCTTACGAGCTGAAGGCGCTGTTTCGCGAATGGCTGGCGCTGCATGCGCCACAACGGGCGGCCCACGTGATGAGCCTGGTGCAGCAAATGCACGGTGGACGCGACTACGACAGCAACTTCGCCACGCGCATGCATGGGCAGGGCGTGTTTGCCGAACTCATCCGTCGTCGCTTCGACGTGGCCTGCCGCAAGCATGGTTTCGGCCGTGTCCGCGAGCTGCAGCTCGATACGGCGAAGTTCGTGCCGCCGCGCGAACCGTCGCCGCAAGGTCAACTGTTCTGAGACGAGGTGTGTAAAGCCTTGTAAAAGGCGCTTTACACATAGGTCTGTTGCGTCAGAATAGGGGGCGACCAGACTGTCCGGTGTCGCTAGTGGCGACTTACCGGAGATATCTCGATGAAGACCAGGATGTGGTTCCTTGCACTCGCCGGCGCCTGCGCGACCGCCGGCATCGCCGTGACGGCCCAGGCCTCGCATGACATGGCCGCGATGGCCCAGGCGGCGCCCGCCGCCGCGCCCGTGGCTGCCCCCAAACTGCAGGCCGCGATGCGCTCGTTGTGGCATGGCCACGTGGTGCACACGCGAGAGTATGCGATGGCCGTGCACGCGCATGACGCCGCCAAGGCCAAGGCGGCGGAAGACGCCGTGGTGGCCAACGCCAAGCAGATCGCCGACGCTGTCGCCGGCTTTTATGGCAAGCCGGCGGGTGAGCAGACGCTGCAATTGCTGGCCGGCCATTGGGGTGGCGTGAAAGCGCTCACCGATGCCACCGCCGCGAAGGATGCGGCGGCCGAACAGAAGGCCATGGCCGACCTCAACACCAACGTCACTGCGATCGCCAAATTCTTCTCGGGCGCCAATCCCAACCTGCCGGAGAGCGCGGTGCAGAGCCTGTTCGCGATGCACGTCGCGCATCACGCCTCGCAGATCAGCCAGATCATGAGCGGCGATACCAAGGGCGAGCAGGCGACCTGGACGCAGATGCAGGCGCACATGAACACGATTGCCGATGCGTTGGCCGGCGGCATCGCCAAGCAGTTCCCGGACAAGGCGAGCTGACGATGACGGCGCTCAGGCAGCTCGGTGGCACCCAGCAGCGATTGCTACGGCAGTTGCTGATGGCCAGCGAGGGCGCCACGGTGGAATCGCTGTGCGAGCAACTGCGCATCAGCCACAACGCCGTGCGCCAGCACCTGAGCGCCCTGATCGCCCGCGATGTGGTGGAACGCGCGCAATCGCGACCGAGCGGTGGCAGGCCGGTGGCCTGCTATCGCCTCACCGAAGCGGGACGTGCACTGTTTCCACGCAACTACGGCACCATCGCGACGGCGCTGCTGTCGCAACTGCAGGATCGCTTCGGCGAGACGGGCGTGGAACAGATGCTGCGCGAACTCGGCCGCAGCCTGGGCAGTCAGGAAGTGGCACCCGCTGCGGACACCCCGGCGGAGGAGGTCGTGCAGGCGCTGGCGCAGAAACTCGACGCGCTCGGCTACGAAGCCGTCGCCGCCAGGCATGGCGGGGAGTATCAGGTCGAGGCCTTCAACTGCGTATTCCATGCGATGGCGCAGCAACACCCGCAGGTATGCAAGTTCGACCTGGCATACATGGAAGCGGCGACCGGCCGGCGTGTGCACCATATGGAATGCATCGTGCGTGGCGGGCACGTGTGCCGCTTTCGCCTCGGCGCGTTGTTGCCGGACGAAGCCAAGAGGAAGCGCTGAGGAGCGGAAAAAAAGCCGCCGATGTCTCCATCGGCGGCTCGTGGTGTTTCATGTACCTCTAAGGCTCAGCCCTTCGCCGGCAGGTACTTGTCGAACCACATCAGCGCGCGCTGCAGCACGTCACGCTGGTGATCCGGATCGACGAAGTGGTGGCCTTCGTTCGGATACACCACCAGCGAGGTCGGCACGCCCTGGGCGCGCAACGCATGCCAGTACTCGAACGACTGCGGCGCCGGACATTCCGCATCGCGGTCGCCGACCACGATCAACGTGGGCGTCTTTACCTGCTTGATGAAGTTGATCGCCGAGCTCTTCGCGTACACCGCAGGGTCGTCGTACACCGACGCGCCGAAGAACGGCACCATCCACTGGTCGATCAGGTTCTGGCCGTAGTAGCTCTGCCAGTTGCTGATGCCGGCGCCGGCCACCACCGCGCGGAAGCGCTGCGTCTGCGTCGGCACGAACATGCTCATGAAGCCGCCATAGCTCCAGCCGGTGAGGCCCAGGCGCTTGTCGTCCACCGGCAGCTTCTTCTCGATGGTGTCGATGCCGGCGAGGATGTCGCGCAGGTCGCCGTGGCCGAAGTCCTTGCGGTTGGCCTGCACGTAGGCCTCGCCCTGGCCGAAGCTGCCGCGCGGGTTGGGCATGAACACGAAGTAGCCCAGTGCCGAGAACGGCACGCCGCCGAAGCCCACGGCCGGCCAGCGCGGAATCACCGCGGCCGACGGGCCGCCGTGCACGGTGACGATCATCGGGTAGGACTTCTTCGGATCGTAGTTGGCCGGATACAACAGCCAGCCCTGCACGTGGCGGCCTTCGTTGTCCCATTCCACCGACTCGGTCTTGCCCCATGAGGGCTTGAGGCCGGTATTGAGATGGGTGACGGCCGGCGGCGACGTCTTGCCGAATTCGCCGGCATGCACTTCCGGCGCCGTGTCGAAGGAGCTCTGGATGAAGGCGACCTTGGTCTGGTTCGCCGACAGCGACAATGCCATCGACGCGGTGCCGTCGTAGATGCTCGCCGGCAGCGTGAACAGCGTGACGCTCTGCTCGGCCTTGTTGCCGGCGACACCGTACTCGGCCACCTCGCTCTGGCCGTTGCGCACCTGCGAGACCAGCATGTTGCCGCTGGTGCTCCAGGTGAACCACACCGGCGTCACCTTGGTGTCGGGCGTGAGATTGACCGGCTCGCCACCGCGCGATGACACCGCGTAGATGTCGCCGCCGGTGGAACCCTGGTCGCTCATCAGGCCACCGATGAAGGCGATGCGCTGGCCATCCGGTGAGAAGCGCGGCAACGCCATCTGCAGACCGTGCAGCGAACCCTTCACCGTGGTGGGATCGAGCACCATGGTCGCCTTGGCATCGACCTTGGCGTCCTGCACGTAGAGTTTGGCTACCCACCAGTTGTTGTCGCCCGGCGGCGGCGCGCCGACGTAGGCGATGCGCTGGTTGTCCGGCGACCAGCTGTATTCATAGGCATAGGTGCTGGCGTCGGTGAGCAGGTGCACGGCGCCGCCCGTGGCGTCCACCGTCGCCACGCGCTGCACTTCCAGGCCATCCACGCCGATCTCGCCCGACGCCGGTTTGGCCGCATAGACGGCGCTGGCGCGACGCGTGCCATTGGGTACGTAGAGGAAGGCCAGCGACTTGCCATCGGGCGACCAGGTGAGATCGTCGCTCACGCCGGGCAGCTCGGCCAGGCGCTTGGGCGTGCCCTTGGCCGTGACATCGACCACCACCAGGTCCTTCTGCTTGCCGCCGCTGGCGCAGTTGGAGACGAAGGCGAGGTGATGCGAATCCGGCGCCCAGGCGATGTTCTCGGAACTGCAGCTGCCCGGCTTGTTGTCGCTGATGCGGCGTACGTCGCTGCCATCGGCCTTGGCGACCTCGATGCCATCCTTGCCCTCGGTGCGTACCACCCAGGCGAGCTGCGTGCCGTCGGGCGAAAGCTGCACGGCGCTGATCGAATGCACCTTGCCGAGCTCGGTGAGCAAGGACTCGATGCGGGGATCGACCGGAGTGGGCGCGGCGAACGCCGAAGGCGCCAGGACGGCGATGAGGGCTGGCAGGAGGAGACGTGCAGGCTGGGCCATGGATATGCCTGGTGCGGTGGAAAGCGTAAACGCTAACAGGCCGTGGCACCCGCGTGTATGTGCAGGAGTGCATGCCTCGCGGGTGCGACGGCACACCGCTGGAGCGCAGGATGTTTCGGTGCGGGACCACGTGCTCTGCTGTCGCGCACAGGGTGCGCCCCCACAACAGCGTCAGTGCGCGGCGATCGCCTGCTGCTGGTGCGCGGCCTGTATCGCGGCGATCTTCGCCTTGATCGCCGGCATCGCCGCCAGCGCGGCGCGTTCGCCTTCCAGAATGGCCTGGTTCTTCTGTTCGAAGTCCGCCGCGCCGATCTGGTTCACCTTCGGGCGGATCACGATGTCCGCGCGCGCCAGTTCCTGCTCGCCGAGCTTCTGGCCCATGATGCTGATGGACTGTCCGACGATATTGAACACGCCTTGCGGATTGGTGCCGTCGGCCTTGCTGGAGATATCCACGGCAATGACCACGTCCGCGCCCAGCTGGCGCGCGGCGTCGACCGGCACCGGGCTGACCACGCCGCCATCGATGTAGTGCTTGCCGTTGATCTCCACCGGCTCGAACACGCCGGGCACGCTGCTGGAGGCGCGCACCGCCTGGCCGGTGTTGCCGCGCACGAACACGGTGCGTTGCCCGGTTTCCAGCTGCGTGGCCACGGCGGCGAACGGCACGGCGAGCTTGTCCAGCGGACGGTTCTTCACCTGCTGGTTCACGTAGTCCTGCAGCTTCTGGCCCTGGACCACGCCGCCTGAGAACAGGCGAACGTCGCGCAGGTTGGCCTGGTCCAGCGCGTAGGCGGTCTCCTGCAGCTGGAACGGATCCATGCCGCTGGCGTAGAGCGAACCGACCACGCTGCCGGCGCTGGTGCCCGCCACCACGTCCGGCCGGATGCCGTTGGCTTCGAGCATCTTGATCACGCCGATGTGCGCGAAGCCCTTGGCCGCGCCGCCGCCCAGCGCCAGGCCGATACGCAGCTTCACCACCGGCGGCGGCACCAGCGGTGCGGGCGGCGGCGTGGGCTTGGTGGTGCCGAAGCAGGCGCACAGCACAAGGCTGGCGAGCAGGGGCAGGAGCGGGCGGTAGCGGTGGATGGCGGACATGGCTCGTGGCGCGGTGGGTGAATGTGGCCGCCTGACGGGGAGGCCACTGGCGCGCGAGTGTAAGGCCGCCGCAGGGCGGCGCGCTGTCGGTGCAGGGCGCTTGTTGGGCGCTGCTCAGAAAAGCGCCAGCGGGGAGACGACCCGGTCGGCTCCCCGCGTCAGCTCAGGCGGCCGCGTCGGCCTCGACGTGGTAGTGCGTGGCCACTTCCACTTCGTTCTTCGAGCCAAGGAACACCGGCACACGCTGGTGCAGGCCACTGGGCTCGATCTCCATGATGCGCTCGCGGCCGGTGGTGGCCGCGCCGCCTGCCTGCTCGATGATGAAGGCCATCGGATTGGCCTCGTACATCAGGCGCAGCTTGCCGCCCTTGGACTTGATCTTGGCGTCCAGCGGATAGAAGAACACGCCGCCGCGCGTGATGATGCGATGCACGTCGGCCACCATCGAGGCCACCCAGCGCATGTTGAAGTCCTTCGCGCGCGGGCCGTCCTTGCCGGCCAGCAACTCGCCGATGTAGCGCTGCATCGGCGCTTCCCAGTGGCGTTGGTTCGACATGTTGATGGCGAACTCGGCGGTTTCTTCCGGAATGCGGATGTCGCGGCGGCTGAGGATGAAGCTGCCCACTTCGCGGTCCAGCGTGAACTCGTGCGTGCCGTGGCCGAAGGTCAGCACCAGCACGGTGGCCGGGCCGTACACCACGTAACCGGCGGCGAGCTGGGTGGTGCCCGCCTGCAGGAAGTGCTCGGCCTTGGGTTCGGTGATGCCATCGGGGCAGCGCAGGATCGAGAAGATCGTGCCGACCGAGATGTTCACGTCGATGTTGGAGCTGCCATCCAGCGGATCGAACAGCAGCAGATGGTTGCCCTTGGGGTACATGTCGGGGATCGGCTGCGGGTCTTCCATCTCCTCCGATGCGCAGGCGGCGAGCTGGCCGCCCCAGGCGTTCGCTTCGAGCAGGATCTCGTTGGAGATCACGTCCAGCTTCTTCTGTGCCTCGCCCTGGATGTTGCCGGTACCGGCCTCGCCCAGCACGCCGCCGAGGGCGCCCTTGTTGGTGGCCACCGCGATGCGCTTGCAGGCACGGGCCACGACTTCGATCAGCAGGGACAGCTCGGCATTGATATGGCCGGCGCGACGTTCCTCGATCAGGAACTGGATCAGCGAGATGGACTTCATGACAAACCCGCAAGCGAAGGGATGCCTATTGTCCGGGCAGAACCGGCTGCTTGTCAGCTCAAAAGATGACCAGTGCATTCATCTCCATGTCGTGAAAACCTTTTCGGGCGAACCAGTGGCAAGCCGAGCAGGTTTTTTGTAGGAGCGCACCCAGTGCGCGATCGGCGGCCCCGCAAAACCTCATCGGTGAACTATCGGCATCAACCGACGACTCGGCCGGGTGTCGTCCGATCGCGCACTGGGTGCGCTCCTACAGCTGACCATGTCAGCCCCTGCTGACAACACGTTGGCAGCAGGGGGTCCCCACACTGACGGCCGTCAGAAGGAGGGAGTCTTATGCGCGACACGGTGTATTTCCTGGCGTTCGACGGTTTTGCGGACTGGCATGCGGCGCATGCGCTCTGCGAGATCCGCCGCCCGGGCGAATGGCAGTTGAAGACGGTGGGCTTTTCCCTGCAGCCGGTGCTCTCGATGGGCGGGCTGCGCGTGGTGCCCGAATTGACCCTGGACCGGCTGGACCTGCAGCGCGCGGCGATGCTGATCGTGCCGGGCGGTTACCTGTGGGAACACGGGCATGGCGACGAAGCGGTGGAAGCCGTGCGTCGCGTGCATGCCGCCGGCGCGCCGGTGGCCGCCGTCGACAGCGGAGTGCTGGTGCTGGCCCGGGCCGGTTTGCTGGATGCCTGCCGTCATACCGGCAGCTGGCCCGGCCACATCGGCGCCCATGTGCCTGGTTATGCGGGCGCCGATCAGTTCGACCCGACCGTGCTCGCGGTCAGCGACGGCGGCACGATCACCGCGAGCCAGCTCGGCAGCGTGGAGTTCGCCCGCGAAGTGATTCGCACGCTCGATCTCTACAGCCCCAGCGACCGCGAGCACTGGTACCGCCTGTTCAAGCACGCCCTGCCGCCGCCGTGGTGTGCAGGCGACGCCGCCACCGCCGTGGCGGCCTGACGAGGAGGATGTCATGCCGTTTCCGATGGGAAAGATCCTGATGGCCTACCGCCCGCTCTATCTGCGCGGCCTGTTGATGGATGGCCAGTACACCTTGCCCGCCACGACGCAGCAACCGGTCGCCGGCAAGCGCGAGAAAACGCCCAGTACCGAAGTGAAGACCGAGCGCATGCCCAAGGTCATCGCCAGCAAGCCACTGCACGGAGCCATGCCATGAGCCGCATCTACCACGGCAGTTGCCACTGCGGCGCCGTCCGCTATGAAGCGGAGCTGGATCTCGCCGCCGGCACGGGGCGCTGCAACTGTTCCATCTGCCGCAAGCTGCGCTTCTGGGGCGCCATGACCAAGCCCGAGTCGTTCCGCCTGCTCAGCGGCGAAGACGCGCTCACCGATTACCAGTTCAACACCAAGAGCGCGCACAACGTGTTCTGCCGGCATTGCGGCGTGCACGCCTTCCATCGCGGCTATGTGGAAGAAATCGGTGGCGCGTACGTCTCGATCAACGTGGCCTGCCTGGACGATGTGAGCGATGAGGAATGGGCTGCCGCGCCGGTCCACTACGCCGACGGCCGCGACAACAACTGGCGCGAGACGCCAGCGGTGACCAGCTACCTGTAATCCACCACGAGGGATAGCCGTCATGACCACGCCACGCGTCACGTTCTATCACGCACCCAACAGCCGCTCCGGCGGCACGCGCGCGTTGCTCGAGGAGCTCGGCGTCGAGTACGACATGCACGTGCTCAACTTCAAGCACAACGAGCAGCGCCAGCCGCCGTACACGGATGTGAATCCGATGGGCAAGGTGCCGGCCATCTGGCACAACGGCGCCCTCGTCACCGAGCAACCGGCGGTGTACCTGTATCTCGCGGATCTCTATCCGGAGAAGGGACTCGCGCCAGCCATCGGCGATCCGTTGCGCGGACCGTACCTGCGCTGGATGGTGTTCTATGGTTCGAGCTTCGAGCCCGCGCTGGTGGATCGTGCAATGAAGCGGGAGCCCGTGCAGCCGTCGACGTGTCCCTACGGCGATTGGGACACCATGTTCAACACGCTGGTGGCGCAGCTCGAACGCGGGCCGTACATGCTGGGCGAACGCTTCAGCGCGCTCGACGTGTTGTGGGGCAGTGCGCTGCGCTGGACCACGCTGTTCAAGCTGGTGCCGGAACTGCCGGTGATCACGACGTACGTCGAACGCATCGCCTCGCGTCCGGCCATGCAGCGCGCCGCAGCGCTGGATGCCGAGCTGGCGGCAGCGCAGGCGGCGTGAGGTCGTGACTATTTCCCACCGCCATCCTCGTGCAAGCGGAAGCCTGCTGCCTGACGTCCTCGCAGGAGACGTCAAGGCCGCTCTGTCTTCCCTTGCGCAGGGATGACGGCCGAGGTATCGCCGCATGATGTCCCGCAACCGTGACTCCCGGCGCTGGCCGCGACCCGGCCACTCGGCCATCATGCACCGATGCGTCGCGCCGACCGACTCTTCCTCATCATCCACGCCCTGCGCGGGCGCCGTACCGCGCTGCAGGCGCGCCAGCTCGCCGGCACGCTCGGTGTTTCGTTGCGCACCGTCTATCGCGACGTGGCCGACTTGCAGCTTTCGGGCGTACCCATCGAAGGCGAAGCCGGCGTCGGTTATCTCTTGCGCAAGGGCTCGGATATCCCGCCGCTGATGTTCACCGCCGACGAACTCGAATCGCTGGTGGTCGGCACGCGCTTCGTGCGCGCCTTCGCCGGACAGAAGCTGGCCGAAAGCGCGCAGGCCGCTCTGCTGAAGATCGAAGCCGTGCTGCCCGCCGACCTGCGCGATCGGGCCACGCGCACGCGCATCTACGCGCCGATCTGGCGCGACCAGACCAAGACCGATTTCGCCGCGTTGATCGATCGCCTCAACGCTGCCATCACCGACAGCCAGGTGCTGAGGCTGGAATACGCCGACGAAGCGGGGCGTGAAAGCATGCGCGAGGTTGAGCCGCTATGCCTCGCTTTCTGGGGCGGTGCGTGGACGCTCGGCACCTGGTGCCGCCTGCGCGTCGGCTTCCGCAACTTCCGGCCGGATCGCATTCGCCAATGCACGATCACGGGTGAGCGCTTCGGCAGCGAAGACGGACGCAACCTTGATGCGTACCTGCAGGCGATGCGGGGCTATTACGAGGGAATGGAAGGGTAGGGTGTGCTGCGCAAAGCAGGCGTGTCGCCCAACCTGAAGGCGCACCTCCGCTCCTTGTAGGAGCGCACCCAGTGCGCGACAGCCTTTCGCGTCTGTCCCCATGTTCGTCATCCCGGCGCAGGCCGGGACCCAGTACCGTCGGTCTTCGACTGTTGCGATACCGCCAACGGGCGCCTTTGGCCGTAGCGAGTCCCATGGGATGCGGTAGGCGTTCGACAGCACGGCCTCCCTCTGTAGGAGCGCACCCAGTGCGCGATTCGCCACCTTAGATGTGCAGCAACCACACGGCGTTGCAGCCGCCACACTGAGGCCAGTGCACCACTCTGCGGTCGCGCACTGGGTGCGCTCCTACAGGGGAAGAGATGGCGCGGATGCCTTGAGGAAACCATCCGTCCGCCATCGAAGCGCTGCATGCAACACACACACACCTGCCGTGCATGACGCACCGCAAAACGCACGCCTCGGCATGCAAACCCCTATCCACCGCCCCGCTTCAGTTACCCTCATCTCCGCCGACGCGCCGGAGCCATCGATGCCCGTGACCGAGAATCCCCCCGTTGCCTCGTCCTGGCATCTGGACCTCGTGTCCGGCCTCTCCATTGCGGGACTGCTGTTGCCCGAGGCGGTGGCTTATTCGGGCATCGCCAACCTTCCGCCGCAGGCGGGCGTGATCGCGTTGTTCGTGGGGCTGGTCGTCTATGGGCTGCTGGGGCATAGCCGCTACGCGATCGTTTCCGCCACCTCGTCATCGGCGGCGGTGCTGGCGGCGGGGACGTTGGCGTTGGCGGGTGGGGACCTGGCGTCGCGCGCGGCCGTTGGCGCCACGCTGGTGCTGCTGGCGGGCCTGTGTTTCCTGATTGCCGGTGCGGCCCGCCTGGGTGGGCTTTCGCACCTCATCGCGCGGCCCGTGCTGCGCGGTTACACCTTCGGGCTGGCCTGCGTGATCGCGCTCAAGCAGCTGCCGCATCTGTTCGGCGTGGCCGATCTGCATGGCGATTTCGTGCCGAAACTCGTGCTGGATCTGGCCACCGTGTCGCCGCAGATGAAGCTGGCCTCGGTGGCTACGGGCGTGCTTGCGCTGCTGCTGTTGTTCGCCGGGGAACGGTGGCGCCGGCTGCCGGGAAGCCTTGCGGTGATCGTGCTCGGCGTGGCGGCTTCGGCCTGGCTGGAAACGCAGGGCGTGGCGTTGACCGGGCGCATCGACCTGGTGCAGGCGCTGGGCTGGCCGCGGTGGCCGCAGAGTGGGGAGTGGCTTCCCAGCGTGGAACTGGCCGCGGCGTTGCTGCTGATCCTCTACGCCGAGTCGTACAGCTCGATTCGTGGCTTCGCGCTCAAGCATGGCGACAAGGTGGAACCGAACCGCGACCTCGTCGTGCTGGGCATCGCCAACGTGGTGTCCGGCGCGCTGCATGGCATGCCGGTCGGTGCCGGCTATTCCGCCACCTCGGCCAATGAGGCGGCGGGGGCGCGTTCGCGCTGGTCCGGCCTGATCGCGGCGGGCACGGTGCTGGCGCTGGTGCTGTTCGCGTTGCGCTGGATCGAGCGCATTCCGCAGCCGGTGCTGGCTGCCATCGTGATCCACGCGGTGAGCAAATCGCTGCGCGTGTCGACCTTTGCGCCGTACCTGCGCTGGCATCGCGATCGCCTGGTCGCGCTGGCGTCGGTGGTGGCGGTGTTGTCCTTCGGCATCCTCAACGGCTTGCTGTTCGCCATCGCCTTCAGCCTCATGATGCTGTTGCGCCAGTTGGCGACGCCGCGGCTGAGCGTCCTGGGCCGCCTTGCCGACGGCCACGATTTCGTCGACATCGCGCAGCATCCACAGGCGGCGCCGACGATGGACATGCTGATCCTTCGCCCCGAAGAGCCGTTGTTCTTCGCCAATGCCGAATCGGTGCTGGTGCAGGCGCGGCACCGCGTCGAAGCGCAGCAAGGGTTGCGGCGGGTGATCCTCAGCCTGGAGGAATCGCCCGATCTCGACGGCACCGTGCTCGAAGCGCTGGGCGACTTCGCCGCTTGGCTGGACGCTCGTGGCATCGAGTTGCGCGTGGCACGATTGAAGGACGCGGCCCGCGACGCACTGATGCGCATGGCGCTACCCCAGCTTCCGCCACAGGCGCTGGACGACTGGAGCGTAGAGGATGCCGTGTTGGCGCCCGCGCCTGCCTCTTCTTCTTTGGCCAAGGGAAAACCGTAGTGACCCATACGATTCGCATGACCTGGCTGGCTGCCGCCGCCCTCGCACTCGCCGCGCCCGCCTGGGCCGCACAGGACGCCGCCAGCCGCTTCAAGCAGATCTATGACCAGGAATGGACCTGGCGCAACGGGCAGGCAGGCATTGCTTCCTCGGGCGAGGCCACGCCCAACGGCGGCCGGCTCGACAACGTGGACGCCGCCAGCCAGCAGAAGCGCCAGGACTACTGGCAGAAGGTGCTGAAGGATCTCGACGGCGTCGACGTGAAGCAGCTGTCGCCGGAAGACCAGGTCAACTACGCGATCTACCGCGCGCAGATCCAGAACCTGCTCGCCGTGCAGACGTTCAAGCAGTGGCAGATGCCGTTCAACAGCGACTCGGCGTTCTGGAGCGACCTCGGCTACGTGCTCGAAGGCGACAACCTGCGCACCGAGCCGGACTACAAGCGCTACATCGAGCGTCTGGGCCAAGTGCCGTCGTACTTCAACCAGCAGATCGACAACATGCGCGACGGCCTCGCGCGCGGCTTCAGTGTGCCGCGCGAAGTGCTCAACGGCCGCGATGTGTCGATCGCCTCGGTGGCCGAACTGAAGGACCCGACCAAGAGCAGCTTCTACAAGCCGTTCGAGAAGATGCCGACCTCCATCGCGCCAGCCGACGCGGCAAAGCTGCAGGACGAGGCGAAGCAGGCGATCGGCAGCAAGGTGATCCCCGCCTACGGCACCCTGCTCACCTTCTTCCGCAATGAGTACGTGCCCAAGGCGCGCACCACGCTCGCCGCGGAAGCGATGCCCGACGGCAAGGCGTGGTATCGCCAGCAGATCGTCGAGTACACCACGCTCGATCTCGATCCCGACACCATCCACCAGGTCGGCCTGGACCAGGTGGCGAAGATCCACGCCGAGATGGTGAAGACCATGCAGGAGACGGGCTTCAAGGGAAGCTTCGCCGAGTTCCTGCACTTCCTGCGCACCGACCCGCAGTTCTACGCCAAGACACCCGACGAACTGCTGATGCGCAGCGCGTGGGTGGCCAAGCAGGTGGACGGCCAGCTCGGCAAGGAATTCGGCCGCCTGCCGCGCCAGCGTTTCGCCATCGTGCCGGTGCCGGCGGATATCGCGCCGTACTACACCTCGGGCCGCGGCGGCGCCGGCAGCTATCTGGTCAATACCTATGACCTGCCGTCGCGTCCGCTCTACAACGTCGCCGCGCTGACCCTGCACGAATCAGCGCCGGGCCATTCGCTGCAGCTCGCGCTGGCGGCGGAACAGAAGGGACAGCCGGCGTTCCGCCGCGAGGGCTACATCTCCGCCTTCGGCGAGGGCTGGGGCCTGTATTCCGAATACCTCGGCAACGAGATGGGCATCTACAAGACGCCCTACGACCGCTTCGGCTATCTCACCTACCAGATGTGGCGCGCGTGTCGTCTCGTCGTCGACACCGGCATCCATCACCTCGGTTGGACGCGCCAGCAGGCGATCGACTTCATGACGCAGAACACTGCGTTGTCCGATCGCGAGATCGCCAACGAAGTCGACCGCTACATCAGCTGGCCGGGCCAGGCGCTGTCCTACGAGCTGGGCTACCTGAAGATGCGGGAGCTGCGCCAGAAGGCCGAACAGGCATTGGGCACGAAGTTCGACGTGCGCCACTTCCACGACACCATCCTGCAGCTCGGCTCCGTGCCGCTGCCGGTGCTGGAAAAGCGCATCGACCGTTTCATCGCCGACGGCGGCCCCGAGCCGGATTTCGGCTGCGACTGCGCGAAGTCCAAGGCGCCGTAATCCATCCGCGTTTCCCTCTCTTCGCCGGGACGCCGCGAGCGTGCCCCGCGTGGAGAGAGGGATGTGCCCGGAAACATCGAGAAGCGGTCCAAGCGCGACCCGCGCCAGTTTCCCGAGAAATACCGTTAAGCTCCAACGCCATCGCCGGGCACCGTTTCAGGGGGAATGGGGTGATGAGTGACATGCAGGGAGTGCTGGACAAGGGTTGGCACAAGGACATCCGTTACCCGGTGGTCTACCGGGTAACCACCACGCAAAAGATCGCCTGCGGATTTCTGGGTTTGTTGTTCGGCGCCATGGGCATCGGCCTGTTCTATCTGGCGCAGAACGGACGCTCCGGCGATGCCTCCGGCGCATTGCTCGGTTTCGTCGCCATCGGTTTTCTGGCTATTCCCGTCTGCGCCCTGTTTTACGCCATGAATGCCCGGGTGACCCTGGAGGCGCGGGCCATCGAAGTTCGCGGTGCCTTTGGTACGCGACGATTGGAGACGAGGGACATCGCAGGGCGTCGCCTGGTGACCGGGCGAAACGTGGTGTATCCCTTGATCGTGGTAAAGGAAGGACGTCCGCTCAGGCTTGTCCGATCGACCTTCGGCCTCGACGACCGCTTCAACGCGTGGTTCAACGCCTTGCCCGACCTCGACGAGCAGGAACGCGCTTCCACCCTTGCGCTGGTCGAGCAGGACGTCACGCTCGGCGGCAACGCGCAGGAGCGCCTGGCGAAACTGGCAAAGGCCAAGCAGGCCGCCAAGGTGCTCAATGTCCTCCCGCTGGTCCTGCTGGCATGGGGCTACCTGTATCCCCGGCCGTATGGCGCGATGGTGGCCTGCGCCGCGTTGATGCCGTGGGTGGCGATCGGTCTTTCGTGGGCGAAGCCGAACCTGTTCCAGCTCGATGGCAAGCAGAGCGACGTGCGCCCGAACCTCGCAAGCCTGCTGATCATGCCGCCGCTGGTGCTGGGGATGCGCGCACTGTTCGACGTCCATGTGATCGACCTGCAGCCATTGCTCTTGGGCGGCCTCGCCCTGGGGCTGCCGCTGTGCCTGGCGGTCATCATGGCGCCGAAGGCTGCTACGTCCGCGACCAAGAAGCCATGGGTGCTGCCGCTGGTCATGCTGCCCTTCATGGCGGCCTACGGGGTCGGCCTGCTGGCACTCGGCGATACGATCTGGGACGACGCCCCGGTCCAGGTGTTCCGCACCTCCATCACCGGCAAGCACGTGAGCCACGGCAAATCCACCACCTACGAGGTGTACCTGGCGCCGTGGGGCGACACGAGAGGCGAGGACAGCATCCGCGTGTCGCGCGCCTACTTTGACGCCGTGAGGCAGGGCGATCCGGCCTGCGTCCGCCTTCATCCCGGCAGGTTCGGATTGCGCTGGACGCAGCTGGGCAGCTGCAGCCCGTAGTCGCACCGGCCCCGCCTTGGCTGGCGAAGCTCAAGGCTTGGCGGGCGGGGCTTTGCCGCTTTCCACGTAACGTTGCAGCCTCTGCAGCTGCGCCATCAGCATGCCATCGACGTTCGGCGCGAGCTTGTCCAAACCGCTGCTGCCCGAACCATTCACGCGATACTCGAACTGCAGCGCGGTGCCACTGTCCGCGGGCTTGAGCGTAAACGTCATCACGCCCCCGACGGCCATGCTCTGCAGCGGCCCCAGCGCCGTGTCCAGCCGCAACAGATGGCCGGGGTTCGCCCAGATCACGCGGCCATGCGCCACGCTCTGCGTGCCCCAGCGCTCGCAGAAGCACCCGCCGGCGGACGATTCGATGCCGAGATTCGCGGCATGGCCGGAGTAGGTGTGCTGACTGTCCCACCACTGGCCCACATCGATCAGCGCCGCGTACACCTTGTCCGGCGGCGCATGCACGATCCGCGCGTCGACGATCAGGAGGTGGTCGGCGCTGGCCTCCTTGACCTCGGCACGGGCGGCCGTGGGCAAGACGAACGCGGCGACGACAAGCAGGGGCCAGGCACGCATGGCGTTCTCCCTGGATAGTGACACCGGAGTATGGGCAGCCCATCGGGCGCCAGCCTATAGGCCGGGTGGGGTATGGGTAGCCGGCGAAGGCGGGTCGGCCGTGCATTTCCGCCCCGCCGGATCAGAGGCGGCTGCTGGCGAAAACTTTACCAATACAGTATATTGACGTCGAGCTCTATACGGAGAGTTTGCCAATGGCTGCACATCTCCAGTCCGATACGATCCCGGCGACCGACCTGAGCGGGCCCGCCTTGCGCGCCTTCTTCAACCTGGCCGAACGCTGGAACCTGCGCATCGTCGACCAACGGCGCCTGTTGGGCGATCCGCCAGAGTCGACCTTCTACAAGTGGAAGCGCCTGCAGGAAGGCACGCTCGGTCGCGACACGCTGGAGCGCATCAGCTATCTGCTGGGCATCTGGAAAGACCTGCAGATCCTGTTTCCCGATCCACAGCAGGCCGATGGCTGGGTGCACCGCGCCAACCAGTCGCCGCTGTTTGGCGGGCAGTCGGCGTTGCAGCGCATGCTGTCGGGCAACGTGGCGGACCTGTACGTGGTGCGCCAGTACCTCGACGCGCAGCGCGGCTGAAGTCATCGCGCCAGTTCTCGCCGGGCGTACCTATGCTTTGCGTGCATGTCGCTGCGGGAAGAAGCACCGCGGCGCTTTCTACGCGCCTGCCACTCGATCCGATCAACCTGCGGCCAGCTCCGATGAGGCTGCGGCCTACGTCGCAGCCCACGATACGCCTGCTGGACATACTCTCTTCCTCTGGCAGACCGCGTGAGAAGCACTCGTCATGGCAGACATTCCACCTCTTCGACGGATCCGCTGGAACCAGGCCTATCGCATCGTTCCCAGCCGCTTTCCACCGATCGGTGTGTTCGATCGCATCGCCGAGCCGGGCGACCTGGACGCACTGTTTGCCATCGAAGCCCTGACCAATCCGCGCCTGCGCACCGAGCTGGGGCAGTTGAACCTGGTGCCGAAGGAGCGTCGCATCAGCGGTCCCGGCACCACACCGGTGATGGCCGCCTTTACCCACTTGAATCCCGAGGGCAGCCGTTTTTCCGACGGCAGCTGGGGCGTGTTCTACGCCGGGCACAGCGTCGCCACCGCGGTGGAGGAAACCGTGTATCACCGCGAGCGTTTTCTTGCTGCCACCGCGGAGCCGCCGTGCGACATCGAGATGCGCTGCTATCGCACCAGCATCCACGCCAGGCTGCATGACCTGCGCGGCGATTGGACGGCCGAACACGATCCCGACGATTACAGCGCAGGCGTCGCGCTGGCGCGCAGGTTGCGAAGCGAGGGTTCCGATGGCCTGGTCTACGACAGCGTGCGCCACAAGGGCGGCGAGTGCGTCGCGGTGTTCTATCCCGACCGCATCGCGCCATGCGTGCAGGCGCAGCACCTGATGTATCGCTGGGACGGCACACGCATCGCCCAGGTACTCACGGTCGACGAATGGAAGCGCGGTTGACGCGTGTGCAAAAGAAAGGGCCTCCCATCGCGGGAGGCCCACCCGGCATCCTTGCCGGAAGTCCTTTCCAAGGAAATCAGAAGCGGTAGCCGAGGCTCACGCCGTACACGATGGGATTGATCTTGGCGGTGCCGACCTTGGCGCCGTTGACGTGCACATCGCTCTCGATGTCGACCCAGCGCAGGTCGGCGGTGAAGATCCACTTCGGATTGATCTTCACGTCGATGCCGGCATGCGCGGCCACGCCCCAGCTGTTGTCGATGCTGACGCTGGCGCCCTTGAGCGCACCGGCGCCCTTGGTGTCGAAGAAATTGGTGTAGTTGACGCCCACGCCCACGAAGGGCGAGACCTGGCTGTCAGGCAGGAAGTGGTAGTTGATGCCCAGCGTCGGCGGCAGCTCCTTGGTCTGCGCCACCTTGCCCACGCCCGAGAGCTTCACGTCGTGCTGGAACGGCCACGCAGCCAGCAGGTCCACGCCGAGGTTGGGCGTGATCATGTATTCGATGCTGCCGGTCGGACGTACGCTGGTGCTGACCGACGAGCGCGCGCCCGCAAGCGTGCCGTTGTTGCTCTTGGGATCGACGGCGTGTGCACCGAAGCGCACGACCCAGTTGTCGTTGCTGTCGGCATGGGCGGCGGGAGCGGCGACGGCGCCGAGAGTGGCGGCAATGACGAGGGGAAGCAGAACTTTCATGGGGCTCATCCGTGTGGGTTTCGTTTCGAACGAGTCCATGCTCGTGAGAATTTCGTTGTGCAGTTTTGACTTGCATCAAGCGTGACTAGGGCATACGGACGCATGCCTTACTGACGATCAGCCCGGATCTCCACGTATGGCACGTACTTGCTCGCTGAGGTGCGTGCGACATTTCTCCAAGAGAAGGTCGGTGACAAAGTCACTGACGATGAGGCCCCCACTCCCTAACGTCGCTGGCCATATCAACCAAGGAGATGAAGATGGCCGGCAAAAACGTGGGAACAATGGATCAAATCATCCGCATCGTCATCGGCGGTGTGCTTATCGCGTTGGTCTACGTGGGACCGCGCACATCCTGGGGCTGGATCGGCATCGTTCCGTTGGTTACCGCCATCGTCAGTTGGTGCCCGCTCTATCGCGTCTTCGGGTTGCGCACATGCAAGGCATCCAAGTGCGGGCGCTGAGTGCACGTAGCAGCCTTCAATGATGCGAAGGTGGAAGAGGATGCGCGAACGAAAACGCCGAAGAGCAAATGAGGGAAGCGAGTGATTCAGCGGGCTAGTAGCGGTGATGAAATCATCGACACCGAGCTGCGACGCCTCGGTTTGCAAGTTCTGCCGAATATTCGTGCGCTTGTTACGCAGGTGCCGAAGGGGACGGTGCTGTTTCGCGTGGGGGATCCGTGTCGCCACTACCCGATTGTGCTGGCCGGAGATGTGCGTGTATGCCGGCCAGGACGATCAGGGCATGAGGTGGTGTTCTACCGGATGCAGCATGGCGAGGGATGTGCCGTGTCTGCAGCCTGCCTTATCGAAAAACAGCGCTATCAGGTGATCGCGAGAACGGACCGCGACACGATGGCGTTGTTGCTTCCCGCAGCTATGTTCCACGCACAGCTCGATGCGAATGCGACATTCCGAAGATTTGTATTCAGGCAGTACTCGATGCGGATCGGCGCGTTGATGATGCGTGTCGAAAGTCTCATCGGGGAGAGCCCGGGACTGCGCCTCGCAAGGCTACTGCTTGCAAGGATGCAAGACGGAGCCGTGACCATGACGCACGCCGCATTGGCGACGGATATCGGCACCGCGCGCGAGGTGGTATCCCGTCATCTGGGTGCAATGGCGCGGGCTGGCTGGG
The DNA here is from genome assembly GCF_003264855.1 of Dyella jiangningensis. Lineage (NCBI taxonomy): Bacteria > Pseudomonadati > Pseudomonadota > Gammaproteobacteria > Lysobacterales > Rhodanobacteraceae > Dyella > Dyella jiangningensis. The sequence goes on from NZ_NFZS01000001.1 coordinate 43,923, forward strand.
TCAGGCAGCGTCGCCAAGCGATCGATATCTTGGATATTGAAGCACTGCAAGGGATTGCCCATGCCGAGGAAAATCCTTCTGTCCTCGACTGATCTCTTATTTTTGGTGAGCGGCGCAGTTGGCGCCCGCGGTCTCATGGATTGCACGTCTCCGTGTAGACGCACCGTTCAGAAGCCTCGGCCGGGGCGGTAAACCATGCAGGCGATGGATGGGCAAATCCAGCGCCGTGCTTGCCGCTTCTCACGTATCCGCGTTAGTCGCCCAGCCCTCGCGGTTGCCCCGCGTGAACACCCGGTCGCTGTCGAGTACATCGCCGGCAGCATGAGGGACCTCTTCGCGCAGCTTGGCGTAGATCGGCGTGAAGTCGGGGCGGGTGGCTTCGAACAGCTGCTCGAAGCTGTCGATCACGAAGTAGGTCTGCTGGTAGGTGTCGATGCGGTAGCGCGTGCTCATCACGCGCTCGAGGCCGAAGCCGATGCGGTTGGGCGAGGCCGAGTCCAGCGAGTAGATCGACTCGCCCTTGGAGCTGACGATGCCGGCGCCGTAGATGCGCATGCCGTCCTTGGTGTTGATCAGCCCGAATTCCACCGTGTACCAGTACAGCCGGGTGAGGTTCATCAGCGCTTCGGGACCGATGGCGAACGCCTTCATGCCGCCGCGGCCGTAGGCCTGCATGTAGTCGGCGAAGATCGGGTTCAGCAGCAGCGGCACGTGGCCGAACAGGTCGTGGAACAGGTCAGGCTCGCTGAGATAATCGAGCTGCTCGGGTTTGCGGATCCACCAGCTCACCGGAAAACGGCGGTGGGCCAGATGGTCGAAGAACACTTCATCGGGCAGCAGGCCTTCCACGGCCACGAGTTCCCAGCCGGTGGTCTCGCCCAGCACCTTGTTCAGGTCGGCGAACTTGGGGATGCCGCCGTCACCCAGGCCGAAGCGCTCCACGCCGTCGAGGAACTCCTGGCAGGCGCGACCGGGCAGCAGTTCGCGCTGGCGCTTGTAGAGGGTGTCCCACACCTGATGGTCGGTCTGGCTGTACTGCGCCCACGGCTGTTCGACGACGCCGGTGGCGTAGACGGGGACATAGCCACGGTCGGTCTGGTGATGTTCGACGCGGCGGGGCGTGCTGCTCATGGCGGGCTCCTGGCTGCGGGGGCCGGGTGATAGGAAGATGCCCTCAGCATAGGGCCGTTCCCGCGCACGAAGATTGTTTTGTTGCAGCCCAAAGGCCCGTTCAAGCAATAATATTGCGTCACTACGCCTAAAGCCGAAAATTCATTGCCATGCCCGATCTGGATCGTACCGACCTGCGCATTCTTGCCGTGCTCCAGAGCGACGGCCGGATCACCAATGCCGAGTTGGCCGAGAAGGTCAGCCTCTCTCCCTCCGCCTGCCTGCGCCGGGTGCAGCGGCTGGAGTCGGACGGCATCCTGACCGGCTATACCGCCCAGGTGGACCCGCAGGCGGTGGGACTGGGGCTGCAGGCGTTCGTGCGCGTGCAGCTCACCAAGCACGAGAGCGCGGCCGTGGAGCGCTTCGTGGAGCTGGTCAACGGCTGGGACGAAGTGGTGGCGTGCTATGCGCTCACCGGCGACATGGACTACCTGCTGCACGTCTTTGTGGCGGACCTGCAGGATTTTTCGAGGTTCCTGCTCGACCGGCTGTTGAACGCTGCGGGCGTGGCCGACGTCAATTCCAGTTTTGTCCTGCGTACCGTGAAGCGATCCGCTGCTTTACCGCTGAATCCTGTGGAACGCTGAAGCGCGCGCCTGGGGCACAGGATCGCCTCGACTAACGCTAAACTAACTGGACTGATGAGTACCCACACCGTTTCCGCCCCGGCCCGAGACCTGATGCGACCCCTGCGTTACGCCTGGCGCGTACCGCTGCTGCTGCTGCACATCGTGCTGGGCATCCTGCTGTGCGCGCTGGTGCTGACCTGGAACCGCGACGCGGTGATGAGGGACGGCCGCGAGCCGTTCACGCATCGCATGATCCGCTGGTGGTCCACCGCGCTGCTGCGGGTGTTCGGCCTGCGCTCCGTGCGGGTGGGCCAGCCGCTGGCCGATCCCGTGCTGTTCGTTGCCAACCACACCTCGTGGATCGACATCGAACTGCTGCACAGCCAGCGCGCGGCCTGCTTCGTGGCCAAGGCCGAGATCGCCAGCTGGCCGCTGGTGGGCTGGCTGGCGTCGGCTGGCGGCACGATCTTCCATCGCCGCGGCAGCAACCACTCGCTGGCGGCGGTCATGCAGGTGATGGTGGAGCGGCTGCGTGGCGGGCGTTCGGTGGCGGTGTTTCCCGAAGGCGGCACGGGCCACAACGGCGTGTTGCGCGTGTTCCATGCGCGGATCTTCCAGGCGGCGCTCGATGCCGGGGTGCCGGTGCAGCCGGTGGCGCTGCGTTTTGCGCGCGACGGGCACCGGGTGATCGACGCCGGCTTCCGCGAGCACGAAAACTTCATGCAGAACTTTCTGCGCCTGCTCGGCGAAGCGCCGCTGGATGCGGAAGTTCATTTCCTCGAACCCGTGCCGGCCACGCCCGATGCGCGACGCCGCATGGCGGAGCTGTCGCGCGAACGCATCGCCCAGGCGCTGGAAGACCAGCCGAACCACGACAGCCGCGCATGACTCTGCCGAAGGGAAAGGATTTCCTGCCGCCGTGGCCGCTGCGCAGCGGGCACATCCAGACCATGCTGTCCTCCAGCGGCGTGCGGCGCGTGCTGCTGCCGAAGGCGGCGCAGGCGGTGATGGAAGGAGCCGAGCCGGTCATGGTGAGCGGCGGCGATGGCGTGCGCCTCACCGGCGCCTACACCGCACAGAAGGCGAAGCCGCAGCCGCGCGGCCTGGCCGTACTGTTCCACGGCTGGGAAGGCAGCGTCGATTCCACCTACGTGCTGCAGACCGGCAGCCGGCTGCTGGCCGATGGCTGGGACATCTTCCGCCTGAATTTCCGCGATCACGGCGACAGCCATCATCTCAACGAGGCGCTGTTCCATTCCTGCCGCATCGATGAAGTGGTGAACGCGCTGGGCGATATCGCGCAACGCTATCCCAACCGGCCCATGGCGTTGGCGGGATTTTCACTGGGCGGCAACTTCGCGCTGCGCGCCGCCTTGCGCGCGCCCTCGGCCGGACTGCCGCTGAGCTACGCGCTGGCGGTGTGCCCGATCATCGATCCCAGCGAAGGGTTGTTCTCGCTGGAAGCTTCCGCGCCGTGGTTCTACCAGGCGTACTTCATGCACAAGTGGCGTCGCTCGTTGCAGGCCAAGCAGGCCGCGTTTCCGCAGCAGCAATACTTCGAATTGTCCGAGCTGAAGCAGAACCTGCGCGGCCTGACTGCGTCGCTGGTGGCGCGGCATACCGACTTCGGTTCGCTGGAAGCCTATCTGGACGGCTATTCGGTCGCGGGCCGCGCGCTGGCCGACCTGCATGTGCCGGCGACGATCCTCACGGCGCGTGACGACCCCGTGATCCCGGTGGACGCGTTCGACAAGCTGGAGCTGCCGGCCAACGTGGAGCTGGATATCTCGGCCTATGGCGGCCATTGCGGGTTCATTCGCGGCTGGGACATGACCAGCTTCACGGATGAGTACATTGCCGCGCGGTTCAACGCGATCGCGTCGTAGTATCCGTGTTCCGCGCCGGCCGTGAGGGCGTCGCGGATCCATCATTGATGGTGGCGCTGCATGCATTCCCGCATGCCGCCCGCGAGCAAATATTCCATAAGGGAGAGTGGATATGGCCATGCATGCCCAGGGCACTTTCGACGTAACGATCACGCCGCAATCCTTCGCGGAGGGCGTGGGCGATCCCAGCGTCGGGCGCATGGCGCTCGAGAAGCATTTCAAGGGCGATCTCGAGGGCGTGGGTCGCGGGCAGATGCTTGCGGTGGGCACGGCGATCGACGGTTCCGCCGGCTATGTGGCGATGGAGCGTGTCCAGGCCGCCCTGCACGGCCGCGAAGGCAGCTTTGCGCTGCAGCACAACGGCGTCATGAACCGCGGTACGCCGCAGCTGTCGATCACCATCGTGCCCGATTCGGGCACCGACGGACTGAGCGGCATCGCCGGCACGCTGACCATCCGCATCGCCGATGGCGTGCATCACTACGAACTGGCTTACTCGCTGCCTGACGTTCCCTAGCCAAGTGATTGCGCGGTGGCCGTTTTCCTGCTCCGCGCGATCGTCGAAACACACCCCCCGAAGCGTTGCCATCATGCCGTCGTGGAAGGTGCGCGGCCGTCGCGCTACGCTTCAGCCTTTCCGTCAACGGAGAGGCTTGCCCATGCGTCGCTGGATGTTCGCACTGTTTGGCCTCCTGGCCGTCCACACGGCCAGCGCGGCGCCGCAGCTGGACAAGCTAACGCTGCCCAAGGGGTTCCACATCGCCGTCTATGCCGACGACGTGGCGAATGCGCGCGAAATCACCCTGGGCGCGAAGGGCACGGTGTTCGTGGGCTCCAACAATGCCGGCAAGGTGTATGCGCTGACCGACAGCAAAGGCAGCGGTCACGCCGACAAGGTGCGCGTGGTCGCCAGCGGCCTGGAGCTGCCGGTGGGCGTCGCGTTCCACCATGGCGATCTCTACGTTTCCGCGGTCAGCAAGATCTACGTGCTGCGCGACATCGAAAACCATCTGGACGATCCGCCGAAGCCGGAAGTGGTGTACGACAAGTTTCCGACCGAAACGCACCACGGCTGGAAGTTCATCGCGTTCGGCCCCGACGGCAAGCTCTACGTGCCGATCGGCGCGCCATGCAACATCTGCGACAAGGGCAAGGCGTACGCCAAGATCACGCGCATGAATCCGGATGGCAGTGGCCTGGAAGACGTCGCCTACGGCATCCGCAACACGGTCGGCTTCGACTGGCAGCCGGGTACCAAGCAGATGTGGTTCAGCGACAACGGACGCGACCTGCTGGGCGATGAAGTGCCCAGCGACGAGCTCAACCGCCTGTCGCACATCGGCGAGCATTTCGGTTACCCGTATTGCCACCAGGGCGATATGCTCGACCCCGAGTTCGGCAAGGGCAAGAACTGCAAGGACTACACGCCGTCCGTGCTGAAGCTGGGCGCCCACGTCGCTTCGCTGGGATTGCGCTTCTACGAAGGCAAGCAGTTTCCCGCCAGCTACAAGGGCGCGATCATCGTCGCCGAGCACGGTTCGTGGAACCGCACCAAGAAGTCGGGCTATCGCGTGATGACGGTGCGGCTCCATGGCGACAAGGTGCTCTCGTATGAACCGCTGATCGAAGGCTTCCAGCAGAACGAGACGGCCTGGGGCCGCCCGGCGGACGTGCAGCCGCTGCCCGACGGCAGCCTGCTGGTGAGCGACGATCTTGCCGGCGCGATCTATCGCGTGACCTATCAGCCCTGACGCAAGGCCGCGTCCGCTACGATGCGGCGCGACGCTTCCGAGACCTCTGCAGGAGAAACACCGTGCAACTGCGCAGCGACCATTTCACCCACGGGCAAGCGATCCCGCCTGCCAATGCGTTCTGCAAGATCGGGCAGCCGGTGGCGCTCTCCGACAACCTGAGCCCGCATCTGGCATGGAAGGAAGCGCCGCTCGCGACGCGTTCGTTCGTGCTCATGTGCATCGACTTCGACGTGCCGAGCAAGCCCGATGACGTCAACAAGGAAGGCCGCACCGTGCCGGCCGATCTTCCGCGCGTGGAATTCGTGCACTGGTTGATGGCCAATATTCCGGTGGAATGCGGCGAACTGGCGGAAGGCGCCTGCAGCGACGGCATCGTGGCGCACGGCAAGCGTGCACCGTACGGTCCGCCGGGCAGCGTGCAGGGCCGCAACGACTACACCGGCTGGTTCGCCGGTGACGCGGACATGAAGGGCGAATACCTGGGTTATGACGGCCCGTGCCCACCGTGGAACGATTCGCTCGTGCACCATTACCACTTCCGCCTGTATGCGCTGGACGTGGAACACCTGAAGCTTGCCGACGGCTTCACCGTGACCGAACTGAGAGCTGCGATGGATGGGCACGTGCTGGCCGAAGCGGAGCTGATGGGCACGTATACGCTCAATCCCGCGCTGGCCTGAACAGCGTGAACGGGGCCCAACGTGGCGTGGGCGAACCGAGATTTTCACGCGCACAAGGCATGGGCTGTGGATGAATGACACGGGGCGAAGCACTGCCCCGTCGAGAGGAAAAACCCATGCTGCACTACGCCCTGGTATTTCTGGTCATCGCCATCATCGCGGCCCTGTTCGGCTTCACGGGAATCGCCGGCGCGGCAGCCGGCATTGCAAAGATCCTGTTCATCGTCTTCTTGATCCTCGCCGTGATCGCCTTCTTTCGCCGCGCCAGCTGATCGAATGGCGTATCGGGGCTCGCCAGCCCCGATACGCGGTCGCTAGTCTGGCCATATCGCATAACGCTCACCGGAGAACCTCATGAACAAGCAGGTCCAGGCGCCAGAGGACATCGGCAGCACGGCTGCCGAGCGCATCGAAGATCGTGCCGAGCGCATCAAGCAGGCCACCTCCAGCGCCGTGACGAGCACCAAGGAAGCCGTCGATCGCGCTGCCGACCACGTCGAGGAAAGCCTGCATCGCGCCACCGACAAGGCCGCCGACGCCGCCACGCGGGCTACCGAAAAGGCCGACGAATATCGCCAGCGTGGGCGCGAGGCCTATGACGACGCCATCGATCGCGCCGACGAATGGCTGGATCGCGCGCGCGAGTACGTCCGCGAGAAGCCCGTGCAGTCCGTGGCCATCGCGCTTGGCGCAGGCTGGCTGCTTGGCCGCATACTTCGTCGCTGACGCGACGAGGGCACCGGATGGACCAGACCGAAAGCGGCAGTAACGCGGGGGCACCCGAAGCATCACCGGCTCCGCCTCCACCGCCCGGTCTGCTGGATGATCTGGGACGGTTTGGCCGTGCCCTCCACACCTTGTTCGGCGCACAGCTGCGACTGCTGGCGGCGGAACTCGGCCTGGCGCGCAGCGCGGTGCATTGGTTGCTCGCCGCGGCGCTGGTCGCGATGGTGGCGGCGGTGGGCCTGGGCGTCACCCTGCTGGGGTTGGCGGGATGGCTGCTGGCGCAGTGGTTTGGCTCATGGACATGGGCGCTGGCGGTGCTGGCGCTGCTGGAGCTGGGTATTTTGGTCGGCGCCATCGTGCTGTTCCGACGCTGCATGCACTGGATGACCCTGCCGGCGACGCGCGGCGAGTGGAATGCGATGATGCGCGAGGTCCTGCATCGTCCCGATTCGCAGGTGGATACCCGCTCCGAGGATGCGCCATGAGCCTCTTGAAGCAGCTGCAGGCCGTACGTAGCGCACAAACGCGCGCGCAGGACGCCCGCCACGAACTGGCCGTGCCAGCCCATGCCTTGCTGTCGAGAGGGCAGCGCTATCCGCTGACCACCGTGGGCGCAGCTGCTGGCGCGGGTTTCGTGCTGGGCCAGCTCAACGTCCATCCGCTGCGCGTGCCGGGTCTGGGCGCGTTGCTCAGCGGCACGGCCGCCGAGCTGGTCGGGCAGGGCGCGCGCTTGCTGGCCGAATTCGCGCAGGACAGCTTCGACCCTACATGAACGTCGTCGATCCTACTTCAACGCCTCCCCCCGCCGAGGGAGAGGTGCGGACCGTCGCGGTGGAGGCCATGGTGCCTCGGCGCCAGCCGCGCCAGGACGTGATGCGCGTGATACGTACGCAGAGCGCGCGGCGCCACCTGCGCAGCATCCGCATCGTGCTCAACATCTTCGTCATGCTGGCGCTGCTCTATACCGTCACCCTGACCAAGCAATTGCTGATACCGCTGGTGCTCGCATCGTTCATCGGCCTCGCGCTCAACCCCATCGTGGCGCGTGGCGCGCAGTGGCACATCCCGCGCTGGCTGGGCGCGAGCGTGTTGATGATCGGCCTGATCACCGGCATCGGCGCTGGCGTGGGCATGCTGGCGCAGCCGGCCATGGGTTGGTTCCACGAGGCGCCCACCGCGATCCGCGGCTTCGTACCCAAGCTGCGCACCTTCATGCAGCCGTTCGAAGCGGCGAACCGCGCGACACAGAGCCTGTCGGGCCAGGTACGCAGCCAGGTGGTGCAGCAACCGCCGCCGCTGTCCATCAGCGCCTGGGATGTCGTCGCCACCACGCCGAAAGTGCTGGCGGGCGTGCTGACCGTGGTGCTGCTGGTGTTCTTCTTCCTCGTCTATGGCGACGTGATGTTGCGGCGACTGGTGGAAGCATCGCCGAGCTTCGGCTACAAGCGGCACGCGGTGTCGATCGTGCGCAGCATCCAGTATGAAGTCTCGCGCTACATCCTCACCGCGACGCTGATCAACATGGGCCTGGGTGCGATCACCGCCGGCATGCTGTGGCTCTACCACATGCCCGATCCCCTGCTGTGGGGCACGGTGGCGATGCTGGCGAACTACATTCCCTATGTGGGCGCGATCACCACCACCACGGTGCTGGCCATCGTGGGCCTGCTCAACTTCAACGATGCCGGCGCCGCGCTGCTGCCGGCGCTCACCTTCGCCGGCATCACGGCGCTGGAGGGCAACGTGATCACGCCGCTGATCCAGGGTCATCGCATGCGGCTGAGCCCGATCGCGATCCTGTTGTGGCTGCTGATCTGGGGCTGGCTGTGGGGCATTCCCGGCGCGCTGCTCGCCGTGCCGATGCTGACCAGTGCCAAGCTGGTGGCCGAACGCGTGCGCGGCTGGGCCTGGTTCGCGCGGATGGTGCAGCGCTGATGGCGGCGCTGGTGGTGCGCGACATCACCGCCGACGATTTCGGCGCATGGAAGCCGTTGTGGGAAGGCTACAACGCCTTCTACGGCCGCAGCGGTGAAACCGCGCTGCCGGAGGTGATCACGCAGTCGACATGGGCACGCTTTTTCGATGCCGACGAACCGGTGCACGCGTTGGTTGCCGAGCGCGACGGCGAACCGCTCGGCCTCGCGCACTATCTGTTCCACCGCAGCACGACCAGCATCGATAACCATTGCTACCTGCAGGACTTGTTCACCGTGGAAGCCGCGCGTGGGCTCGGCGTGGGCCGCGCGCTCATCGAGGCCGTGTACGAGCGCGCGCGGCAGGCCGGCTCGCCGCGCGTGTATTGGCAAACCCACGAAACCAACGCCACCGCCATGCAGCTGTACGACAAGGTGGCGTGCCGATCGGGATTTGTGGTGTACCGAAAGCTGCTGTAGCGTCGATGCAACACGGATGACGAGTGTTTCCGATGCGCGCTGCAGCCAACGCAACCGTTCCCACGATTCCCTGGATCACGCGCCTCACGGCGCTGCCGTTGCTGTTGCTGGGATTGCCTCTCGCCTCGCCTGACCCGGCGCGAGCCAGCGGTGAACCATCGCTGTGCGCAGCGTCACCGTCGGCCGCCGACGTCGAGGTTCGACGCACGACGTTGGCCGGCTTGCCCGCCATCGTGCGCATTCCGAAGCAGGTGAGCCGCGCGCCGATCGTCCTGTGGCATGGCTTCGGGCCGCCCGCCAGCGAGACCGCGATGATGGCGGCCTTGCCGCTCGACGACGTGCCGGCGGTGAAGGTGTATCTCGGTCTTCCGTTCTTCGGTGAGCGTGCCTTGCCGGGTGGCATGAAGGAACTCGCGCAGCGCCAGGGCGAGGACCTTGGCCTGCAGGTCTTCAAGCCGGTGGTCGTGGGCGCCGGCGATGAACTGCCGCACGTGGTGCAGGCGCTTGCGCAGCAGGGTTGCCTGCGGCGCGACGGCGCGGTCGGGCTGGTGGGCTTTTCGGCCGGCGGCGCGGCAGCGCTCTATGCGATGTCGCAACGCCAGGCCGCTGTCGACGCCGCGGTGTTCATCAATCCATCGACGGGGCTGACGGCCTCGGTGCAGGCCTACGAACAGGTGACCGGCCGCGCCTACGCGTGGTCACCCGCATCGCGCGAACTGGCGCAACGGACGGATGCGATCCGTCATGTCGCCGAGATCGCCAAAGGCACGCCGCCACCCGCGCTGCTTTTCCTGCAGGGCGCCGACGATTCGGTGATCGATGCGCATGCGCTGGCCGATCTCGACGAACAGCTGAAGCCGTTGTATCGCGATCACGCGCAGCGCCTGCAGTTCACGCGCCTGCCGGGCGTATCCCACCAATGGGCCTCCGATCCGCAGGCGCTCGCCAGCGTGCGCAAGGCGGTGGCGGCGTGGTTCCGTCAGTGACTTTGCGTCCGCTCGCGATCAATGGTCGATGCCATGCGCTTTCAGCACGTCGCTGATATCGAACAGCCAGAGGTTGCGTGAGCCGTTGAGCGGCGCTTCCAACCGCCGTTGCAGCGAGGCGCTGTCGTCGCGGTTCTTCGGAAAGCGCATCTCGGCCTGGCGGTTGCTGGAGACATACAGCTCGCCGAAATGGTGGCCCAGGGACGGCGCGTTCTCGAGGGAAGGGCTGTTCACCCCGCCATCCAGATGCACGGGCTTGCCCCAGTGGCCGCCGGCGTCGCGAAAGGCGATGTAGAGATCCGCGCTGCCGAGCGAATCGCCCTCGTTGCCGGCGTAGACCACGAAACGCTGCTGCGGGTCGACACACGGATCCATGCGGTTGTGGTCGACATCGCCCAGGTCCACGCGTTCCGGCGCGGCGTAGCCTTGGCCGGTGCGCCGTGCGACATAGATCTGGTAGAGCTTGCCCGAATCCGCACGGTGCGCGGAGAAATAGACATCGCCATTGGCCGCCACCGACGGGTTGTAGATCATCGCGCCATCGTTGTGCGCGCCATCGACGTGCACGGGCTCGCCCCAACGACCATCGGCCTGCTGCTCGACATACCACAGATGCGTTCCCGCGAAATGCTGCCCGTTCATCTCGGCCGTGACGGATGCATCGCCCGGGTGCGGCGGACGGTTGGAGACGAAGAAGAGCCGCTTGCCGTCCGGCGACAGCGCCGGTTCCGAATCGTGCCATTGGCCGGAGAAGGGCGCCACCTCAGGTGTCGACCAATGCCCATCGCGCTGATGCGAGACGAGGATGGTGTCGTCCTTCTCGGCGAAATCCGAACGCATGAAATACAGCGTATGGCCGTCCGGACTGATCGCCGCCGAGGTTTCCTGCAGGCCGGTGGAAATCACCCCCGGCCCGACCAGTTCGCCGGCATGGGCAGCGGCCAGGGCGGAGACGGCGACGGCGATCGAGAGCGCGAGGCTGAGCGGCTTGCGCGACATGGAAGGTTTCCTTTGCGTGGCGTGATGTATGCACCAAGCATGCGTGGCGTTCCCATTCGGTGCAGCGGCTCCGTGTCGGGCGGTTGATTGGCGGTGACGAGCGGTTGCCTGCTCGCCACGGACGGTTCATGCCATGCCGAGCGCGCGCCGTGCCTGCATGCGGAAGCGGCGGCTGAGGTTGAGCCGCGTGCCATCGCGCAACACCACTTCCGCGCTGCCCTGGAACAGCGGATGCACTTCGCGGATGCGTTCCACGTTCACCACGATGCCGCGGTGGATGCGCAGGAAGCGTGAGGGATCGAGCGACGCGAGCAGCTGCCGCAGCGACTCGCGGTGTAAGTAACTCGCCGTGCCCGCACGGATATGCACGTAGTTGCCGTCGGCACGCAGCCAGTCGATGTCGTCCACCGGAATCACGCGGATATGCTCGCCGTGCTGCACGCTCAGGCGCTGCAGGTAAGGGCTGGGTGGCGGTGCGGTCGCCCGCGGTGACGCCGGCAGCGCATGCTGCCCCTGCCAATGCCGTCGTACGCGCGCCATGGCCTGGTCGAAGCGCTCCTGGTCGATCGGCTTAAGCACGTAGTCGATCGCATCGGCATCGAAGGCACGCAGCGCGTGCTGGCCGAATGCCGTGGCGAACACCACCATGGGTGCGGTTTCGCGTTTGAGGCCATGCAGCAGCTTGAAGCCGTCCATGCCGGGCATGCGGATGTCGAGAAACAGCAGGTCGGGATCGAGCGCGCGTATCGCCTGCTGCGCTTCGACGGCATTGCCGCATTCGCCCACGATCTCCACGTCCGGGTGCGAAGCAAGCGCCTGCCGGATCGCGAGGCGTGCCAGCACCTCGTCGTCGACCAGCAGCGTGCGGATCGGCGGCGCGCTCATGCCGCGCACTCGCGGTAGGGAAAACGCATCTCCACGCGCGTGCCGCCATCGATGCGGCGTTGCAGCTCCAGCGTGGCGTCGCTGCCGAACAGCATGTCGAGCCGCGTGCGGGTATTGCCCAGGCCCAGGCCATCGCGCGGCCCTTCGGGCGGCAAGCCGATGCCGTCGTCGTCGACGCGCAGCAGCAGCGAGTCGCCGTCGCGGCGGGTCACGATATGCAGCGTGCCGCGCTCGGTCTTGTCGAGCAGGCCATGCCGCAATGCGTTTTCCACCAGCGGTTGCAGGATCATATTGGGCACCAGTGCGCGCACCGTATCGGTGGCGACATCCAGGTGCGTGGTCAGACGATCCTGGAAGCGCACCTGCTGGATGCCGAGGTAGCACCGCAGGAACTCCATCTCGCGCGACAGCGGCACCTGTTGCGCGTGGCGTTCCTCCAGCGTGAGCCGCAGGAAGTCGCTGAGCCGCGCGATCATCAGCCGCGCCTGCACCGGATCGGCCAGCGCCAGCGCGGAAATGGCGTTCAGCGTATTGAACAGGAAGTGCGGCTGCAGCTGCACGCGCAGCGTCTGCAGCTGCGACTGCACCAGCTGGGTTTCCAGCTGCGAGTTGCGCAGGCGTTCGTCGCGCAGGCGGCGCTGCGAGTCGATCGCGCGCAACACCACCAGCAGCACGCCGTAAGTGATCCATGCCAGATGGAAGTTGTACGCGAACTGCATGCGCATGAAGGCGCCGAGGGTCATGTGCGGCTGGGACAGCGGTGGTCCGCACAGCTGCCAGTAGATCGCCTGCATCATCAGCACCTGCAGTGTCGCCAGTACCACGCTCACGGGCAGGTGCACCGCGAAGAAGCGGCCCCAGCCATGGCTCGCGGTACGCCGGCCCAGCCACGCCACCAGTGGCGTCAGCAACATCCACAGGTAGAAGTTGGTGAAGTTCCACGCCAGCGGGCGATACCACACCACCGGCATGCCTTCGCTGATCGAGGAAAGGATGGCGCTGGCCGTGTAGGAGCCGGCCAGCAGCGTCCAGAACGCAAAGGCCAGCCCCTGGGTTTTCCAGCGTGGCACGCTCATCGAGTTGGACACGCGACGCCTCCCGGGCGCAGGCCGCAACGGCGGATCACGGCAGTGTGGCGGCCCGCCAGGCGCGATGACAGTGCCTGAAGGCGTGCCCGCCTCGTCAGCCCGTCGTGCACGTCGCTGGCACCGTGGGCGCGGTTTCGCCGTGCGCCTCCAGCCAGGGCAGCAGCGAGATGCGCCAGATGTGATCGTCTCCCTTCGCCGCCGGCGCGGAACCATCGGACGGCGTCGCGCGGTCGCTGGAGTAATACAGCGTGCGATGATCGCAACCCAGCTGCGAACCCATGCTGTGGGTGCCGCCGTTCACCGCATCGCCCAGGTCCTGCGGCTCGGACCAGTTCTGTGCGGTGTGGAACGAAATGGCCAGCCGATAGGGCTGCCTGGGATCGAGCTTGATGCTGAACACCATGAAGGAGCGATCCGGCGCGATGGCGACGTCGCGGATCTGCGCCTGCTTGTCGCCCACCGCCACCACGTAGGGCGCCGTGTAACGGCCGTTCTCGTAGGCGGTATGCAGCGGACGCAGCACGCCGTCGGGCGCGCAGCCGATGTAATAGATGCTGCCGTCCTGCGCGATGCTGGGAGCGAACGTGCTGTTGCAGGTATTCACCGCATCGGGAAGGCGCACGGGTTCGCTCCAACCGTCGCCCTTGCGATCCACGCGCCACAGGTTCATGCCCTGGCCCTTGAAGACCTTGCCGTTGCGCACCGCGTCGATGGGCTGGCCGTCATTGGTCGCAGGCCGGTTCGACGCGAACACGAGGAAGGAGCCGTCCGGCGCCATGCTCGGATCGCCATCGCGCCAGTGGCCGGAGAACGGTGCCACCACCGGAGCCGCCCATTTTCCGTTCACCCGCCGCGAGGACATCACCGACGCGCCCTGGTCCGTGCCGCGCATGAAATACACGGTGTTGCCATCCGGCGTGAATGCGGGCGAGACCGCATCGCCATGATCGCCTGGCGTGAAGAGCGTGGGAGCGTCGGGCGAGAGGGTGATCAGTGGCGAGATCAGCACCAGCACGACGCAGATCATCTGTTGCCACATGGCTAGTCTCCTGGATGCGCGACGAGGGCGGACAGCGCATCAAGCTAGGGCGCCGCGCGGGCGGCGTCATCGCTTCTGTGACAAGCGGCGTGCTGGCGTCCACGAGCGGTAGGCCGCCGTGGGCGAACGGCGTCAATGGTCCGCGACGCGTATCACCAGCTTGCCGAAGTTGCGGCCCTGGAGCAGGCCGATGAAAGCTTCAGGTGCGCGCTCCAGGCCGTCCACCACGTCCTCGCGAACCTTCACGCGGCCGCTCGCGATCCACTCGTCCATGTCGCGGCGGAAGGCCGCGAAGCGGGTCGCGTAATGGTCGAGGATGATGAAGCCTTGCATGCGGATGCGCTTCTGCAGGATGGCGGCGGTGACCGCCGGCAGCCGATCCGTGTCGGCGTGGACGCCGTCGTCGTTGTAGTGCGCGATGAAGCCGCACACCGGCACGCGCGCATGCAGGTTGAGCAGGGGCAGCACGGCGTCGAACACCGCGCCGCCGACATTCTCGAAATAGACGTCGATACCGTCGGGGCAGGCCGCGGCGAGCTGTTCGGCGAGGCGCTCGTCGTGGCGATCCAGGCAGGCATCGAAGCCAAGTTCGTCCACCGCGTGGCGACACTTGTCCGCGCCGCCGGCAATGCCGACCACGCGCGCGCCCTTGAGCTTGGCGATCTGGCCCACCACGGCGCCGACCGCGCCCGTCGCTGCTGCCACCACCACGGTTTCGCCGGGCTTGGGCTGGCCGATGTCCAGCAGGCCGACATAGGCGGTGAATGCGGGCATGCCCAGGCCGCCCAGCGCCAGCGATGGTTGGGGCATCTCGCCCAGCGCCGTCAGGTCCTCGCCGTCGGACAACGCATAGTCCTGCCAGCCCGCGTTGCCGAGCACCAGTTCGCCGGCGCGGAACTGCGGGTGCTTCGAGGCGACGACGCGGCTGACCGTGCCGCCCACGACCGGTTCGCCCAGCGGCACCGCGGGCGCATAGCTCGTGCCGCGCTCGTCCATCAGGTTGCGCATATACGGATCGAGCGAGAGATAGAGCGTGCGCAGTAACACCTGGCGGTCGCCCGGCTCGGGAATCGCCGTTTCCTCCAGGCGCAGGTCGTGCGGCGTAGGTTGGCCCTGCGGCCGGGAGACCAGCACGATGCGGCGATTGCGGTTATTGCTCTGTGGCATGTCCAATTCCCTTCGTGGTCCGGTCACCAGTCGATGCGCTGGCGATCGCGGAAAAAGCCGCCGTTGATGGCCGGCCGCGTGGGCAGCATCGCCGCCCATACGATGCCGGCGGCGCCTTCGGCAACCGGTCGGCCACCGTGGCCGCCCATGTCGGTGGCGACCCAGCCGGGACATACGGCGTTGACCAGGATGCCGCTGCCGGCAAGTTCGGTGGCGAGCATCCGCGTGTGGCTGTTGAGTGCGGCCTTGGAGACGCGGTACGCGGGACAGGCGCTGCCTTCGCTGTCGATGGCGCCGCAGCCGCTGGAAACGTTGACGATGCGGCCGTAACCGTGGCGCTGCATCAGCGGCAGCACAGCCTCGGTGAGTTGCCATGCGCCGATCAGGTTGGTTTCCAGCGCCTGTCGCACGAGGTCGATGTTCACCGACGAGGGATCGTCGTCGATGTCGAAGTAGGCGCCGGCGTTGTTGACCAGGATGTCGAGTCGGCCGTACTCGCCGTCGATACGAGCGGCGAGTTCGCGGACGTCCTGCGTCGACGTCACGTCGAGCTTCACCGGAATCACCGTGCCGCCTTCGCGCCGCAGCTGCCGCGCGGCCTTTTCGCCGAGCAATGGCTTGCGCGCACCCAGCAGCACGGTGACACCCTGCGCTGCGAGTTGCCGCGCGACCTCGTAGCCGAGGCCGCGGTTGGCACCGCTGACCAGCGCGATGCGCTGCGACGGCTCCGGTTCGGCCACCCCCGTGCGGCGACGCGGCCTCCCCGGAAACGCCACCGCGTTCATGGCGCGGCGGCCAGCTGGTCGCAACGCTCGCTGGCGCAGGCTTGCCAGCCGCCGCCCAGCGCCTTGTACACCGACACCGCGCGCAGGTTGATCGCGGCCTGCGCATCGGCCAGCGAGTCTTCCGCTGCCAGCTGGGTACGCTCGGCATCCAGCAGCTGCAGGAAGTCGGCGGCGCCTTCGTTGTAGCGGATGCGCGCCAGATCCGCGGCGCGGCGGCTCTGCGTCACCTGGTCCTCCAGCTTGAGCACGCGTTCGCGCTGCAGGTTGTAGCCGACGATGGCGTTGTCCACGTCTTCCAGCGCCTGCAGCACCGTGCGCTGGTAGTTGGCGAGCGCGGCGTCGTTGCGCGCTTCGCTCGCCTTCACGTTGGAACGGACGCGCTCCACGTTGAGGCCCGACCAGGTGATGCTCGGTGCGATCGACCAGGCGCGCGACGCTGCACCGCCGAAGTCGTTGCTGCGGCCGGCGAGGAAGCCGAGGAAACCGCCCAGCGAGATGTGCGGATAGTAGTCGGCCTTGGCCACGCCGATGCGCGCGTTGCTGGCGGCGAGCTCGCGCTCGGCCACGCGCACGTCGGGACGACGCTGCAGCACGTCGCCGGCGCTGCCGATGGAAAGCGCGACGTCGATCGGCTTGAACGACTTCGCCGACAGGTCGATGTCGAGTTCACCCGGGCGCTCGCCCAGCAGCACGGCGAGGCGCGCCGTGTCGTTCTGCGCGAGCGTCTGCAGCGAAGGCAGCTGCGCTTCCACCGCGCTGAGGCGCGCGGTGGCGCTGGCCACGTCCTGCTCCGAGCCGGTACCGGCATCGAGGCGCGCGCGGATCAGCTTCAGCGACTGGCGCTGGTTCTCGATGTCGCGGTTCGCCACGTCGATGCGCAGCTGCACGCCGCGCAAGTCGAAGTAATAGCGCGCGACCTCGGCGAACAGGGTCACCTGTGCGTCTCGCAGCGAGGCTTCGCTGGCGCCTGCGTCTGCACGCGCCGCTTCCACCGAGCGGCGCACGCCGCCGAACAGGTCGATCTCCCAGCTCGCATCGAAACCGGCCTGGTAGCTGGTGACGGTGGTGCGCTGGTCGGTGAAGCCCGGCTGCTGGCCGCGGCTGCGCGAGTAGTTGGCGACCGTTTCGATGTCCGGTATCTGCTGCGATTTCGCCACGCCGAGCAGGGCGCGCGATTCACGCAGGTGGGCATAGGCGATCTTGAGATCCGGCGCGTTCGCCGCGGCGCGCTGGATCAGCGCGTCGAGGGTCGGGTCGTTGAACTGCTTCCACCAGTCGGCCTGGAAGTTCGTCGTCGACTCGTGCGCGTCGACGCCCTGCACGACGGGCGGGGTCTCCTGCGGCGCGTGGTAGTCCGGGCCGACGCTGACGCAGCCGGAGAGCATGATGGCGGCGGCGATGGCGGTGACACGCTTTGCTCCCTCTCCCCGCCGGGGAGAGGGTTGGGGTGAGGGGGCGGGGCTTGCGGCGAGATCCATGAAGCCGGCGTGGCCCCTTTCAAGGAAATCGCGAGCGTGGCCCCTCACCCCGGCCCTCTCCCCGGAGGGGAGAGGGAGAAGTGCGGCGAAGAGGTTTTTCAACGAAGACATATCAATGCTCCTCGATAAGGTTGCCGGCCTGCGCAAGGCGCGCGGCCTTGCGGGCGCGGCGGCGTTCGCTCATGCGTTCGCCCCAGCCGCGCACCAGCACGTAGAACAGCGGCGTGAAGATCAGGCCGAAGAAGGTGACGCCCAGCATGCCGGCGAACACCGCCACGCCCATCGCGTGACGCATCTCCGCACCGGCGCCGTGCGAGGTGACCAGCGGCACCACGCCCATGATGAAAGCGAACGAGGTCATCAGGATTGGGCGCAGTCGCAGGCGGGCGGCTTCCAGCACGGCCTGCACGCGGTCCATGCCTTCGAGGATCTGCGCTTCGCGGGCGAATTCCACGATCAGGATCGCGTTCTTGCACGCCAGGCCCACCAGCACGATCAGGCCGATCTGCGTGAAGATGTTGTTGTCGCCGCCGGTGAGCCACACGCCGGTCAGCGCGGACAGCATGCACCATCGGCACGATCAGGATCACCGCGAGCGGCAGCGTCAGGCTTTCGTACAGCGAGGCCAGCACCAGGAACACCAGCAGCACGCACAAGGGGAACACCAGCACCGCGGTATTGCCGGCGAGGATCTGCTGGTAGGTCAGCTCGGTCCATTCGAAGGTCATGCCATTGGGCAGGTTGTCCTTGGCCAGCTTCTCGATCGCCGCCTGTGCCTGGCCACTGCTGAAGCCCGGTGCCGGACCGCCGTTGATTTCGGCGGTCGGATAACCGTTGTAGTGCTGCACGCGGTCGGGGCCGACCGTCTGGTTCACGGTGAGGAACGAGCCCAGCGGGATCATCTCGCCCGAGGCGCTGCGCGTCTTGAGCTGCAGGATGTCGCTGGCTTCGTGGCGGAACTTCGGCTCTGCCGAGACGTTCACCTGGTAGGTGCGGCCGAAGCGGTTGAAGTCGTTCACGTAGAGCGAGCCGAGATAGGCCTGCATGGTCTGGTACACATCGGCCAGGTCCACGCCTTCGGCCTTCGCCTTCTCGCGATCCACGTCCGCGTCGATCTGCGGCACGCTCACCTGGTAGCTGGAGAACAGGCCCGCCAGCGTCGGCACCTTGGTGCTTGCACCGATCAGGTTCTGCGTCTGCTTGTACAGCTCCTCGAAGCCGGCATCGGAACGATCCTCCACCTGCAGGCGGAAACCGCCGATCGTGCCGAGGCCGTTTACCGGCGGCGGCGGGAAGATCGCGATGTACGCATCCTGGATCGCCGCGTACTTCTGCTGCAGCGCCGCCGTGATCGCACCGGCCGACAGCGAGGCGTCACGACGCTCCTCGAACGGCTTGAGTGTCACGAACACGATGCCGGAGTTGGTGCTGTTGGTGAAGCCGTTGATCGACAGGCCCGGGAATGCCACGGCGCTTTCCACGCCCGGCTGCTTGAGCGCGATATCGCTCATGCGACGGATGACGTCTTCCGAACGGTCCAGCGAGGCGGCATCCGGCAGCTGCGCGAACGACACCAGGTACTGCTTGTCCTGCGGCGGCACGAAGCCGGTGGGCACGTGGGCGAAGCCGAACAGGCCCAGCAGCACGAGGCCGCCGTAGATGATCAGCGCGATCGAACCCGAGCGCAGGATGCGCTTCACGCCGCCCACGTAACGGTTCGCGCTGCTCACGAACAGGCGGTTGAACGGACGGAACAGCCAGCCGAACGCACGATCGATGAAGCGGCTCAGCTTGTCCTTCGGCGCACCGTGTTCCTGCAGCAGCAGGGCGGCGAGCGCGGGGCTCAGCGTGAGCGAGTTGAAGGCCGAGATCACCGTGGAGATGGCGATGGTCAGCGCGAACTGGCGATAGAACTGGCCCGTCAGGCCGCTGATGAACGCCGCCGGCACGAACACCGCGCACAGCACCAGCGCCGTGGCCACGATGGGCCCGGTCACTTCCTTCATGGCCTGGCGTGTCGCGTCCTTCGGCGACAGGCCGTGCTCGATGTGACGCTCGACGTTCTCCACCACCACGATGGCGTCATCGACCACGATGCCGATGGCCAGCACCAGGCCGAACAGCGACAGCGCATTGAGCGAGAAGCCGGCCAGCAGCATCACCGCGAACGTGCCGATCAGCGACACGGGCACGGCGACCAGCGGGATGATCGAGGCGCGCCAGGTCTGCAGGAACAGGATCACTACCAGCACGACCAGGGCGATGGCTTCGAACAGCGTATGCACCACCGCCTCGATCGAACCGCGCACGAACACGGTCGGGTCGTAGACGATCTGGTAATCCACGCCCTGCGGGAAATCCTTCTTCAGGTCCGCCATCAGCGCGCGGACTTCGTCGGAGATCTGGATCGCGTTGGAACCCGGGCGCTGGAAGATCGGCAGTGCCACCGCAGGCTGGTTGTTGAGCAGGCTGCGCAGCGCGTAGCTGTTGGAACCGAGTTCCACGCGGGCCACGTCACGCAGGTGCACGAAGGAACCGTCGGCATCCTTGCGCACGATGATGTTGAGGAAATCCTCCTCAGTGATCAGGCGGCCCTGCGTGTTGATGTTGAGCTGGAACGCCGAATTGGTCGGGCCCGGCGGCGCATTCAGCGCACCGGCCGCCACCGTGATGTTCTGCTCCTGGATCGCATGCACGACGTCGCCGGTGGTGAGCTGACGCGACGCCAGGTGCTCCGGGTCCAGCCACACGCGCATGCTGTATTCGCCGGCACCGAAGATCTGCACGTCGCCGACGCCGTCGAGGCGGGCGAGCTGATCCTTGATGTGCAGGCGTGCGTAGTTCGACAGGTACAGCATGTCGTAACGCTGATCGGGCGAGATCAGGTGCACCACCATGGTGAGGTCAGGCGAGCTCTTCTGCGTGGTCACGCCTAGACGCTGCACTTCCTCGGGCAGACGCGGCAGCGCCTGCGACACGCGGTTCTGCACCTGCACCTGCGCGTTGTCCAGGTCGGTGCCCAGCGCGAAGGTGACGGTGAGCGTCATCGCGCCGTCGCTGGTGGACTGCGAGCTGGTGTAGAGCATGCCTTCCACGCCGTTGATCTGTTCTTCCAGCGGCGTGGCGACGGTTTCGGCGATCACCTTGGGGTTGGCGCCGGGATAGGAAGCACGCACCACCACGGTCGGCGGCACCACCTCGGGGTATTCGCTGATCGGCAACTTGAACAGCGCGATGCTGCCCGCGATGAGGATCAGCACGGAGAGGACGCCGGCCAGGATCGGCCTGTCCACGAAATATTGGGCGAGTTTCATTGCATTCGTCCTGGTTGCTCTAGGCACCATTCCCGCGCGAGGCGGGGACTTGGGGAGCCTTGTTCGCGCGATGCGGAGACAAAGGTTCCCTGGCCCTCTCAAAAGAGAGGGCTTCCGTTACTTGCCAATCACTTTCCTAATCCGTCATCCCGGCGCAGGCCGGGATCCAGTAGCGATAAAGCGTGAAGGTGCTAGTACGTATGAGCACTGACGCTTCTGGATTCCGGCCTGCGCCGGAATGACGATCAAGAACTATTTCTGCTGAGCCGCGTTCTTGCCCGACGCGCTGCCAGCCATCGCCAGCTGCTTGTTCGGATCGAGGCTGCGCGATTCCATCGCCACCTTGCTCGGGTTCACTTCCACGCCCGGCCGCACGTGCTGGATGCCGTTGACGATCACGGTGTCCTTGGCGTCGAGACCTTCGGTAACCACACGGAGGCCGTCCAGTAGCGGACCGGTGACCACGCGGCGGTATTCCACCTTGTTGTCCTTGGCCACGACGTAGACGAACTTGTTGCCGAGGTCGGCACCGACGGCGCGGTCGTCGACCAGTGCACGCGGCTGGCGGCTGTCGCTGCGCAGCTGCACGCGGACGTAGAGACCGGGCGTATAGCTGGCGTCGGCGTTGTCGAACACCGCGCGCAGGCGGATGGTGCCGCTGCCGGCGCGCAGCTGGTTGTCGACGAAATCGACGCGGCCGGCGTGCGGATAGCCTTTCTCGTCGGCGAGGGCCATGGCCACCTGCAGCGTGCCGTTGTGCGCGCGTCGAAGGCGGTCGAACTTGAGGAAGCTGTGCTCGTCGACGTCGAAGTAGGCATAGATCGGGTCCACGCTCACCACGCTGGTCAACACATCGCTGCTGGTGACCAGATTGCCCGGCGTCACGAGGGCATTGCTCACGCGGCCATCGATCGGCGCACGTACTTCGGTGAAGCCGAGATTGAGGCGGGCGGCGTCGAGCGCGGCGCCGGTCGAGGCCACCTGGGCCTTGGCGCTTTGCGCGGCCGTCACCTGGCGGTCGGCTTCTTCCTTGGAGATGGCGTGCTGGTCGAGCAGGCGGCCGGCGCGTTCGGCATTGGCCTGGGCCAGTGCCTGTTCGGCCTTGGCCTGGTTGAGATTGGCCGAGAGGCGATCCACTTCCGCCTGGTAGGGACGCGGGTCGATGCGGAACAGCAGGTCGCCCTTGCGTACCACGGCGCCTTCCTTGAAGTGCACCGAATCCACGTAGCCGCTGACGCGCGGGCGGATCTGGATGGTGTCGACCGCCTGCAGGCGACCAGTGAACTCGTCGGCGTCATCCACCGGGCGCACCAGCACCTGCGCCACCGTGACGGCGGGGGCCGGCGGCGGGCCGGCCTGGGCATGGCTTTCGCCGTTATGGCCGAGCACGGCCCAGCTGCCGCCCACCACGGCTAGCGCGAGAATGGCGAGGATCCATCGTTTTTTCATGTCGGGCTCCCATATTGGTCCCACCGGCATCGGGGGTAGCCGGCGAGCAGGGCCGAGAGAATAGGTATACGATACGGTTCAATAAATACCTCTTTGTGCAATGCAATAGTGACTCCCAGTCACGAATGGGTAGAGAATCGATCCTATGGAAGACTTTGCCGCAATCTCCGCGTTTGTCCGCGTGGTCGAGGCCAAGAGCTTCGCCGCCGCCGCCGCCCAGCTGGGCATGACGCCGTCCGGCGTCAGCCGCGCCGTGTCCCGCCTGGAGGAAAGCCTGGGCGCCAGGCTGCTCTATCGATCCACGCGTTCGCTGCGCTTGACCGACGATGGCGCCTCGTTCCACGCACGATGCAAGGAAATCCTCGCCGATCTGGCCGAGGCGACGGAGGCGCTGGGCTATGCCGCGCGCAAGCCGACCGGCAAGCTGCGCATCGGTGTGCCGGCGTCGGTGGGGCGCACCGTGATCATCCCGAGGCTGGCCGAATTCGAGCAGCGCTATCCGGATATCCGGCTGGAACTGTCGATGTGCGACTACCCCTACGACCTCAACGAGGAAGGCATCGATTGCGCCGTCCGCGTGGGGCCGCTGGAGGATTCCAGCCTGATCGCCCGCAAGATCGGCTACCTGCGCAACGTGATCATCGCCTCGCCGGAATACCTGGCCCGCTACGGCGCCCCGCAAAGCCTCGACGACCTCAAGAACCACCGCTGCATCAACTATGTGCAGCCCAACGGACGCCCACGCCAGTGGCAGTTCGATACGCCGAGCGGGCAGGTCGGCGTGGACATCGAGGCCCACATCCTGATCAACGATGCCGAATCGGTGATCCAGGCGGTGGTGTCGGGTCTCGGCATCACCCAGGCGCCGCATGTGATCGCGTCATGCATGCTCGACTTCGGCAAGCTCGAGCTGGTGATGACGGACACCATCTCCACCGGCAAGCCGGTGTGGATCGTCTACCCCCAGAAGAAGCACCTGTCGGCCCGCGTGCAGGCCTTCATCGAGTGGGTGCGCGAGGTGTTCGAGCAGACCAATGAGCCGGGGAAGCACAAGAAGCCGCTGGTGGCGGTGGCGGAGCCGGAGCGCATCCGGGCCTGAAAGTCTCCGCTCTTCCTGTAGGAGCGCACCCAGTGCGCGACCGCGGAGGTTCGGCGTCACCGCTGCGTAGGCTTTTCGCGCACTGGGTGCGCTCCTACAGAAAACTTCATTCGCGTTTCAGGCACTTCATCCGCGGCCGTGGTCCGCTCCGCGCATCCCAACGATGGAGCGTGACCATGCCTATTGCCTTCCGCCGGCTGTTGCTGGCGTCGATCCTGATCTTCCCCCTCGCGGCGCCCGCCAAGGACTACCAACCACCGACGGCTGGCTCCGATGGCTGGCCGGTCGCCGACGCGAGGGCAGCCCACTGGGATCTCGCGCCCTTGGCCGCGCTGGAGACCAGGCTCACCGATGGCAGCACCAAGGGCATCACCAGCGTGGTGGTGGCTCAGCACGGCAAGCTGGTCTACGAGGGCTATTTCAACGGCGGCGAGGCCGACCGGCTCAACGACGTCCGCTCGGCCAGCAAGAGCGTGACCGCGCTGCTGGTCGGCGCGGCGATCGACCGGGGGCTGATTCCCCATGTGCAGGCTCGCGTCTACGACTACTTTCCCGACAAGCAGCCGGTGCAGCATCCCGATCCGCGCAAGCAGGCCATCACGCTGGAAGACCTGCTGACCATGAGCTCCCTGTGGGAATGCGACGACGAAAACCCGTTCTCCACCGGCAACGAAGAACGCATGTACGTCACCGAGGACTGGCTGCAGTTCGCGCTCGACCTGCCCATCAAGGGCTTCGCGCCGTGGATGACCCGGCCCAAGGACAGCCCGTATGGCCGCGCCTTCTCGTATTGCACGGCCGGCGCATTCACCGCGGGCGCCGTGGTCGAGCGGGCCACGCACAAAGGCCTCGCCGCATTCGCCTCCGAGGTACTGGAGAAACCGCTGGGCATCACCGCGGTGCAGTGGAATGCCTCGCCGTTGGGCATCGGCATGGGTGGTGGCGGCACGCGTTATCGCAGCCGCGATCTCGCCAAGCTGGGGCAGCTCGCGCTGGACGGCGGCCGCTGGCAAGGGCGGCAGGTGATCTCCACCGCCTACATCACGCAGATGCTGTCGCCCCATACGCAGGCGCGCGACGATGCGGACTACGGTTACCTGTGGTGGCGCTTCCGCTTCCCCGTGCATGGGGTCGACCAGACGGTGTGGGCGATGTCGGGCAACGGCGGCAACTACGTGTTCGTGATGCCGTCGCAACAGCTGGTCACGGTGATCACCAGCACCGCGTACAACCAGCGCAATGCGCATGCGCAGTCGCAGGAAGTCTTTCGCGAGTACGTGTTGAAGGCTTTGCCGTAGGTTTTTCTGTCGTCACTCCGGCGTAGGCCGGAATCCAGCTGCCGAAAGACACCTACGTGCGGGACGTCGCAGATATGAATGGTGTCGCCACTGGATTCCGACCTACGCCGGAATGATGAGCAAACAGCGCGCGTCGGTGAGGGCGTCAAGGACCATGGCCGCGCAACTCCGGCGGGCACCACGCTGCCGCCAGCACGCGTTGGCGCTGCTCGCCCACGCGGCGGTTGATCGTTGCGATGGCCGCCGCGTAGGCGGGCTCCGAAGCCAATGGCTTCAGCAACGGCGACGCCTGCAGATAGGCGCTGTCGCTGTAGCCGTTGCGCACGGCGGCGTCCACCGCCTGCAGTGCGGCCTCGTGTTCGCCACGCGCCTGCAGCAGCATGGCCAGCTCCAGCCACTCGCCCGGGTACAGCGCCTGTTGCGACGACGCGTTGCGCACCTCGTCGATGCGCGTGGCGAACCAGCTCGCATCGGGCGCGCGCTCACCATAGAGGCCAAGTAAGGTGGCAGGCAGGCTCATCTGTGGGCGCAGCTGGGCGGCCTGCGTGAAAGCGGCGAAGGCAGCGGGACGATCATTGCGCAGCAGCGCCAGTTCGCCGGCAAGCACGTAGAGCTCGACGTGCGGCGTGTTGCGCTCCATCGCTTCGGCCACCGCCGATTGCGCCTCCACGAGGCGGCCGCGCAGGAACAGGTAACGCGGCCACGCGATGTTGGAAAACACGTTGTCCGGATAGAGCTGGAAGCTGCGCGCGAAGCGCTGGCCGGCCGCTTCGGTGAAGCCCAGCAGTTCCAGTTCGCGGGCGATCTGCACCTCGCGGAAGCGTACGTGCGAGGCATCGCCATGCATGTCGAGGTTGGCGTGCAGCGCCTCGTCGAGGCGTCCGCGCTCCTGGTAGAGATAGGCGGCCGATGCGCGGCTGGCGTTGTCAGCGGGATCGAGCGCGAAGGCCTTCTCGTAGGCGCCGGTGGCACCGTCGATATCGCCCATGCAATCGCGCGCGTAGGCGAGGGCGGACCATGCAGCCGCGCGCGAAGGTTCGTCTTTTACCGCTGCATCGGCGAGCTTCTGCGCGTTCTGCGCCCACTCGTACGGAAAGTTGTAGAGGCACACGCGCGCGCTGTAGGCACGGCTAAGGCCGATGCGCGCATCGCGGTCCCGCGGCGCGTCGGCCAGCGCCTGCTGGTAGAGCGCCAGCGCGCGTTCGTTGTTGTCGCGCTGGCCGATGCCGGCGTAGTAGCCCGCGCGTTGCACGAGTTCCTGCGTGGCCGAGAGCGGTGTCGCGCGCGAACGGAGCAACCACCAGCCGCCGCACGCGACGACGGCAAGGCCCAGCGATACCGCGGCGGTGATGCTCCAGGGTGCCGGTGTTGCGCGCGCAGGCAACGCGTCGGCTTCGGCTGTCTCTTCGCGCGGCACGTCGCACAGCTGGTAGCCGCGCCCGCGCACCGAGCGGATATAGCGGGGTGAGCGCCCGTCGTCGCCCAGCGCCTGCCGCAGCAGCTTCACGCGCTGGGTGACGGTCTCCTCGCCGACCACGGCGGGCGACCACACGTCATCGATCAGCGTGTCGAAGCTCACCACCTCGACGCCGTGGCGCAGCAGGCAGGCCAGCAACTGGAAGCTCAGACCCTGTACTTCCAGCGCAACGCCATCGCGGCTGACACGCTGGCGCGCAAGATCGATCTCGAGATCCAGCAGGCGGTAGCGCGTGGCGCTCATGAGGCGAGGAAGGCGGCGAAAGGGTCATCGCTATCCTCGCATGGTTCGCTCAGGCGCCGGCAGGCACCAGCAGCAGCAACGCGATACCCAGCACGATGCGGTAGATCGCGAACGGCGTGAAGCGATGCCCGCGGATATAGCCCAGCAACCACTTCACCGCGATGAAGGCCACGACCGCCGACACCAGGAAGCCGACGCCGAACGCCGTCCAATCCTCGTGCACGCCGCCTTCCTTCAACACCTTGAGCAGCTCGTAGCCCGTCGCCGCATACATCGTGGGGATACCCACCAGGAACGCGAACTCCGTGGCGGCAGCGCGGTTGCTGGTGCCGAACAACATGGCCGTGAAGATGGTGGCCGCGGAGCGCGAGGTGCCGGGGAAGATGCCGGCCACCATCTGCGCGATGCCGACGAGGATCGCCACGCGCCAGGTCACGTCGGTGCGGTCCGGCTGGCGTGCTGCCAGGCGTTCGGCGGCGATCATCCACACGCCGCCGATCACCAGCGCCCACGCCACCGGCGTGATTTCCTCGGGCAGCTTGAAGCCGAGCTTCACGGCGATGAAGCCGAGTACCGCGGTGATCAGGAACGCCACGATCAGCTTGGCCAGGTAGCTGCGGTTGGCCGGATCGCGCCACTGCGTGAAGAGCTGCCAGATGCGGTTCCAGTAGATGAAGGTCACCGCGAGGATCGCGCCGGCCTGGATACCCACGTTGAACAGGTCCGATCGCGCGCCCAGGCCGAACTTCTCGGCGATCAGCAGGTGCCCCGTGCTGGAAATGGGCAGGAATTCGGTGATGCCTTCGATGATGCCAAGCAGGACGACGTTGATCAGATCGCTCACGGAGACTCCTGGAAGTGGGCGGCCGGGTTCCATGCCGGCGCAAAGCGGCTTAGCTTAAGGGAACGCCATGGCGATTTCGGGGCGGCAGGGATTCGCGCGATCTTGCGTTTCCGCTGCGTTAGGGCAGGGCATGGAAAGCTGCCGGGCATCAAGCGGGGATCGCGGGGCGGCACTGCTGGTCGCACCAATGTGGTGCGTTCAGGCGCTTCATTATAGTGCAGCCGGCCTCTGCCATGCTTTCGTTTCGAGTGCAACTGTCTGATAGATAAGGCTCCATAAGCTTGGCACGCGCCTTGCTCAATGGCTGTCGTTTCCTCACCTTTAGCCCGCCGAGGTTGTCCATGTCGTCCGCCGTCCAGAAAGTGCTCGATCAGATCCAGGAACACGAGGTCGAGTTCGTCGACTTCCGCTTCGCCGACATGCTCGGCAAGCACCACCACGTGACGTTCCCGGCCCACGCCATCGACGAGGGCACGTTCGAGGACGGCAAGATGTTCGACGGTTCGTCGATTGCCGGCTGGAAGGGCATCAACGAATCGGACATGGTGCTGATGCCCGATCCGGACACGGCCTACATCGATCCGTTCAGCGCGCACACGCAGATGGTCATCCACTGCGACGTGCTGGAGCCTTCGACCATGCAGGCCTACGGCCGCGACCCGCGCTCCATCGCCAAGCGCGGCGAAGCGTTCCTGAAGTCGACCGGCATCGCCGACACCGCCTTCTTCGGTCCGGAGCCGGAATTCTTCATCTTCGACTCGGTGCGCTGGCAGAACGACATGGGCCGCGTGTTCTACGAAATCGGCTCCGAAGAAGCCGCGTGGAGCTCGCGCTACAAGTACGAAGACAACAACACCGGCCACCGTCCGGGCGTGAAGGGCGGCTATTTCCCGGTCAGCCCGGTCGACTCGCTGGGCGACCTGCGCGCCGACATGTGCAAGGTGCTCGAATCGCTGGGCCAGGTGGTGGAAGTACACCACCACGAAGTGGCCAACGCCGGCCAGTGCGAAATCGGCACGCGCTTCAACACGCTGGTGAAGAAGGCCGATGAACTGATGACGATGAAGTACGTCATCAAGAACGTCGCCCACCAGAACGGCAAGACCGTGACCTTCATGCCCAAGCCGATCGTCGGCGACAACGGCAGCGGCATGCACGTGCACCAGTCGTTGTCGAAGGACGGCAACAACCTGTTCGCGGGCGACCTGTACGGCGGCCTGTCGCAGACGGCGCTGTGGTACATCGGCGGCATCTTCAAGCACGCCAAGGCCATCAATGCGTTCGCCAACTCCACCACCAACAGCTACAAGCGCCTGGTGCCGGGCTTCGAAGCGCCGGTGATGCTGGCCTACTCGGCCCGCAACCGTTCGGCCAGCTGCCGCATTCCGTACGTGTCGAGCCCGAAGGGCCGCCGCATCGAAGTGCGCTTCCCCGATCCGATGAACTCGGGCTACCTCGTGTTCACCGCGCTGATGATGGCCGGCCTCGACGGCATCATCAACAAGATCGACCCGGGCGCTCCGGCCGACAAGGATCTCTACGACCTGCCGCCGGAAGAAGAGAAGAAGATCCCGCAGGTGTGCGCCAGCCTCGACGAAGCGCTGGTCGCGCTCGACAAGGACCGTGACTTCCTCAAGGCCGGTGGCGTGTTCACCGACGACTTCATCGACGCGTACATTGCGCTGAAGATGCAGGAAGTGACCCGCTACCGCGCCAGCACGCATCCGCTGGAGTTCCAGATGTATTACGCGATCTGATCGCGCAACCATCGATGCATGCAGGAACGACGGGCGCTTCGGCGCCCGTCGTTTTTTCCGGTTCAAGCGATGGTGCGCCGCCCCCGGCGATGTCTCCGCCAAGCCGGCAAGCGCCGACGCAAGCTCTAGAGTGCCGCGAATAACGGACGCCACCATGCGTGCACATGTTTGAATGCGTCCTTGAAGACCGCTGCGTGAAATGGACGTCCACGCAGGTGAATGGTATTCGTGGTTCTACGCAGCACCGTTTAGGTAGTTATGCGGTTGTGCGAATGGCGGCGCGCTTCGATCATCGAGCTTCCCATATGCGTCAGGTCGCGCTCAACGTCGCGGCCAACGCTTCGCCTGGCTAATCCGCCCCCGATCGGGCCAGGCATCCGCCAGGGAGGCTGTTTTTTATGCGGACACCGCGTCTCGTCACCAAGCGTATCGATGGGCCGTCGCCCCGCGTCAATCGCAAACGATTGGCCCTGGCGATCTCGCTGGCGTTGTTTGCGGCCGAGGCCGCGCACGCGCAGGTCTATCCAAGCCCTGTCATCACGTCCAATACCAATCTCACCTACGAGCAGTACTACGATGGTACCAAGGTACCCACGGGTGTCATCGAAGGCAGTGTCACGATCCATCCTGCGCCGCCCTATCCGTCGCAGCTCGGTGGCGCTGGCGTCAGCGTGTTCCGAGGTGCATCCGTCACCATCGATCCCAATCTCGGCACGCCAGGTGTGGTGGCGATAACGTCCGACTATCGCTCGGGCGCACCCAACGATGCGCTCTACATCGCCAACGGTACGGTCAATATCGTTGCAAGCAGCGCAGGGGTGCTGCTCACCGGCAACGGCGAGCAGGTGCACGGGTTGTACATGCCTGAAGCGAGCACGGGCAGCTCGCTGCTCACCGGCTCGAACGTTGCGATCGTCACCAATGGCCTCAAGGCCGATGGCATGCGGCCCTATGGCGCCAACTCGACGATCGACCTCCACGACACGTCCATCACGGTGAATGGCCAGGACAGCTGGGGCGTGCGCTCGTGGGGCGGCAGCCAGATTACCTTGACCGACAGCAACATCACCGCCAATGGCGCCAAGGGTACCGGCACCGGCGCGGGCGCCGGTGGCGTGCAGGTCTACAATGGCTCGACCGCCACCATCAACGGCAACTCCCTCATCACCACCGGTGTCGCCGGCAACCTCGGCCTCAACGCCGAGTCAGGGGGCACCCTGAACACCAATACGGATTCGTCGATCGCTGGCACGGTCACCGTGTCGACGACGGGTGCGGGTAGTCATGCGGTGAAGCTCGGCACGGCGACGGGAAACCTCAACCGCCTCGCGCTCCAGACCACGCAGGCCAGTACGTATGGACTGCAGGAAAGCGGCACGTCGACGCTTACCGGCTCGCAGATCGCGATCACCACGCAAGGTGCAACCGCCTACGGCATGTGGGTTTCCGGCAGCTCGACCGCCACGCTAGCGGGTGGTTCGATCACCACACAGGGCACGTCGGCTTATGGCCTGCTCGCGGGCTCGGGTGCCGCGACTGTCAACCTCAGCGACTTCACCATCGCCACGCACGGCGGCAGCGGCTACGGCATCTACGGCTGGACCGGCAGCACCACGAATTTCAGTGGTGGCAGCATCGCGACCGACCAGGCCAGTACGTATGGCATCTACGTCAACGCGGGCACCGTCAACCTGTTGGCGAGCGCGACGGGCGGTACATCGGTCAATACGACCGGTGCGAATGCCTATGGCGTGCGCATCCAGAACGGCGGCACGTTCAACGCGACCGGCGCCACGCTGCATGCCAGCGGCGCGGGCGGCGCCGGCATCGTGTTCGATGCGCCCGCCACACTCGCGACGTCGCCGCTGGTAGGCGCGACGCCGGGTTTGCCGGCGATGCCGCCGACCATACCGGAGCAGGACACGACTGCACCGCCACCACCGCTCGCCATCGACACGTTGCCGCCGGTGCCGCCGCCCAACGTGGCGCTGGTCGCTGTCACCGACGCCGGTGCGCCCATCGGCTCCGCGCTGGATCCGCCGATCAACGGCGGCTACAACATGGTGCTGGCGGACACCACGGTGATCTCCGATACCAGCGCTGCCTTGCGCATCTATGGCGGTATCGCCAACGTCTCCCTTGCCGGTTCCACGCTCACCGGCGCGACGGCAGCGGTCTACAGTTCGGCGCGGCCGCTGACGACCAGCGGCCAACTGGGCGCAACGCTGGTCATGGACGCCAGCCATTCGATACTCGATGGCCGCATCATGACCGATACGCTCAGCACCACCACGTTGAACATGAGCAACAACAGCACGTGGCACGTCACGGCGAGCTCGAACCTGACCAACCTCAGCAATGCCGGCAGCCTGATCGATTTTCCGGTCACCGCGGCGCTCTCCGCCACGCCGACGGATGCGACTCTTTATCGAACCGTGACCGTTGCCGGCAACTACATGGGCACCCAGGGCACGATCGCGCTCAACACCTATCTCGCGGGCGACGATGCGCCGTCGGATCGTCTGGTGATCGACGGCGGTTCGGCCAACGGACACACGCAGCTGCTGATCAACAACACCGGCGGCCCGGGTGCCGTGACGCGCGCGAACGGCATCCTGGTGGTGGACGCGACCAACAATGCGATAACCAGCAGCGATGCGTTCGCATTGAGCGGCGAGCTCCGCGCAGGCGCCTACGATTACGCGCTGTTACGCGGCGCTGTCGACGGCAGCGACGCGGAGAGCTGGTACCTGCGATCGGACTTCGTCGTACCGCCTGCACCGGCTCCCGCTCCAACACCTTCACCTTCACCTTCACCCTCACCGGCCCCCGAACCTGCTCCGCCGGAGCCACCCCCGCCGCCGCCTCCCCTGCCGATTGATCCGCCGCCCGAACCTCTGCCGCCGGGCACCTATCCCATCATCGGCCCGGAGCTTGCGACCTACGGTGCGGTGCAACCGCTGGCGCAGATGATGGGTCTCACGACATTGGGCACCATGCACGAGCGCATCGGCGATACCTTGACGCGAGCGAACCTGCAGGGCGACCCCGAAGGCTGGGCCACGTCGGCGTGGGGTCGCGTGTTCGGGCGCGATATCGACAATCGCTATCGCGCGTACGCCGACCCGCGTGCCAACGGCCGGTTGCTGGGCGCGCAAGCCGGATTCGACGTCTGGCAAGGCAGCCTCGCAGCGGGGCACTACGATGCCGCGGGCGTGTACATGGCTTACGCCAACACGCATGCCGACATCGATGGCCTGGTCACCAATCCGCAGCTGACGGATTACGTGTTGACGCACACCGGCCGCGTGAACATGGATGCCGTGTCGGGTGGCGGCTATTGGACGCATTACGGCCCCTCGGGCTGGTACCTCGATGGCGTAGTGCAGGGCACGCGCTACAACGGTACGGCGCGCACGCAATACGCCTCGCTGGTGGCACGCGGCGATGGATTGCTCGCGTCGCTGGAAGGCGGGTATCCCGTCGCCCTGTCATGGGGCCCCAACTTCATTCTCGAGCCGCAGCTGCAGTGGATCTGGCAGCACGTGTGGTTTCGATCGACCGAAGACATCTACAGCAGGGTATCGCTCGGCTCTTCGAACGGTTCGACAGGGCGGCTCGGCGTTCGCGGACAGTGGACCATCGTGCGCGACAACGGCCAGGTCTGGCAGCCGTATGTGCGCGCCAACGTGTGGCGTGACATGGGCGGCGGTTCCACGGCCACGTATGCGGGCGTCGACCAGGTGCCGCTGGCGTCGCAGGCCACACGCATGGATGTCGCAGCGGGCGTGACCGCCAAGCTGGCGACGGGCTTCAGCTTCTACGCCCAGCTGGGCTACCAGTTCGGCGTGAGCTCGGGCAACCAGGATCGGGAGGGCCTCGCCGGCGACGTCGGCGTACGTGTCCGGTGGTAGATCGGATTATGGCGTCGCCGGCAGCAAGACGCAGACGCCATGTGGCCACGCGTTTGGACGGCCATTTCAAGACAGCTATTTTTGCGGAAATTCGACCACGTCGAGTGGCGCGGGAAAACTGTTGTCCAGAACCTTGCCGCTCGCAGGTGAAGCGCGGTCCCATGCCTTGCCTTGCGCGAATGCCTCGATGTCGCCGTAGTGGCCGATCACGTGCAGGTGTTCGAAGCCATAGGGCAGGCCTTCCGCG
Organism: Dyella jiangningensis; assembly: GCF_003264855.1. Taxonomy (NCBI): domain Bacteria; kingdom Pseudomonadati; phylum Pseudomonadota; class Gammaproteobacteria; order Lysobacterales; family Rhodanobacteraceae; genus Dyella; species Dyella jiangningensis. Next base: position 77,170 of record NZ_NFZS01000001.1, read on the forward strand.
GCCAGCGGCACGTCAGCATCGGCAACGTGGAAGTGCAGGTGCGGCCCGGTGGATTCGCCGGTGAAGCCCAGCCGTCCGATGATGTCGCCGCGTCGAACATGCTGGCCAGGCTTCACCGCGATGCTGCCTGGCTGGAGGTGTTCGTAGAACGCATAGCGACCGTCGCCGAGATCAAGCGCCACATAGTTGCCCGCGGCGTCTTCCAGCGGCACCTTCTGCATCGCATGTTCCGCGAGCGTCGCTGCCTCGCCGATGCCTTCGCCTGTCGAAACCACGGTTGCATCGGCGACAGCCAGCACGTCGGCACCATAGCCCAGCCATTCAGTGGGCTTCGCACCATTGCCGTGGGCAAACCCGCCTTGCGCGCCCACGCGTATCCAGTCGATCGCAAACCGACCCGGTACATGCACGGCGCCGTTGGTGGCATAGAGCACGCGACGATGGCCGCGCTCCCACTGCGCGTTGTAGATCGCCGCCCACGGGCCGCCACGCAGCGGCGGGCCCAGCGCCAGCGAGGTTCGTGATGTCACGGCGAAGACACCGCCCTCGATGGCCATGGGCGATGCCGACGCGAGATCCGTCGTATAGGTGACGCGATGGTGCAGGCGTGGCGCAACACCGGGATCGAACGGCACCGAGAGATAAGCGACGGCGTTCACCCCTGGCGGTATCCGCGTGGGGTCCTTGTCCGCAGGATGGTCCGGACGGCCCAGCACGGCTTCCAGCGCCTTGCCTTCGAAGGTGGCGAGCGCATGCCCATCGTCGTCGACAACGGCAATGCTTGCCAGCCGCAGTGGCGCCTTCGCATAGCTGGTGAGGTGCAGCTCGTAGACGAGCGAAGCCTTGCCTTCGACCCTCACGGGTTCAGGCGCCCACGACACGCGAAGGTCGAATGACTGCGTGACGGGTGCGCGCTGCGCGACGACAAGCGGGCTGGTCAGCGCCAGCACGGACCACAGGAAGATGCGCCATGCCATGGACGATGCTCCACGCGACGAAGCCTGGAGCTTTCGTCAGGCGGCCATGGCGGCGCCACTGCCGGAGGTCACTGGCAGCGGGCGCGCGCTCTGTAGGAGCGCACCCAGTGCGCGATTCACGCCGCCCGTGAATAGGCAAGAACGGAACACACCGCGAAAGCCGCAAACGCGCTGGAACACCGTACCTCCGCGGTCGCGCACAGGGTGCGCTCCCACAGTGGAGGTAACGGTGCGTTGCCTTCAGTGCAACTCCACCACCACCAGGCCTTGCGCCGGCACGTCGATGCTGAGCTTGCCGTTATTCAGCGTGGCCTGTTCCGGTGCGGAAAGCTTGCCCGCCTCCCGCAGCTGCTTGATCTGCTCGCGGCTCGGCGTGTTGGGACGCCCCATCTTGTCGAACGCGGCGACGGCGTTGCCGTGCGTTTCGTCCAGGCGCCACACGGTGGCCTGCGAAGCGTTGCCCAGGTGCTTCACGTCCACATCGAAATGCTTGCTCGGACCCGTCGGGTTGCCGGGCGTGTAGTCGGCGGTGTCACCGAGCGGCGGCGTGTAGTTCCACAGCGCCAACACCACGGTGCCGTCGCCGCGCTTCGTTGCCAGCGCGCTGTCGGTCTTCAGCGGCAGCTGCACGTCACCCAGCTTGTGCAGCATGGCGAAGGCATTGAAGGCCGGCTTTTCGATGCGGTCGGCGGCGATCAGGCCGAAGCCGCCGTAGAACGGGTTCTTCACCACGCCCTGTTCGTCGAACACGTCGGAGAACGACCAGTAGCTCATCATGTCGACCTTGCCCGCGCATTCGCGGATGGTGTTGGCCATCCACGGGCCCATGTACACCGTGTCGGTGACGTTGGGCAGGTTCGCGTACGAGGCGTTGTATTCGCTGTAGATCAGCGGAAGCTTCGGGAACGCGGAGGCGAGAATTTCCTTGTGCGACTTGTCCACCGCGCGGCAGACCATGTCCTTGCGCGGGATCTTCTCGTTGGTCTTGAACACGTTGTCGGCGGTGTCGTCGCCGTAGACGTGCGTGCTGACGAAGTCGATCGGCGCGCCGCTCTGTTTCACGTGCTTGAGGAATTCGGGCAGCCATGCGGCTTGCGCGGTGGCGGGGCCGCCGATGCGGAACTGCTTGTCGACGGACTTCACGACGCGCGCCGTGCGATCGTACAGCTCGTAGTACGTCGGCTTCTCCGGCTTGCCGCCCCAGAACGCCAGGTTCGGTTCGTTCCAGACCTCGAAGTACCAGGTGCGCACTTCGTCGATGCCGTAGCGTTCGACCACGTGCTGCAGGAAGGCACGCACCATCGCGTCCCATTCGTTCCAGTCCTTCGCCGGCATCACGTTGGGGTGGTACCAGAAGTCGTGGTGGCTGGCCGGATCGGTGCTCATTTCCGGCGGCATGAAGCCCAGTTCCACGAAGGGCTTCACGCCACGCTCGAGCAGGCCGTCATAGACCTGGTCCACGTAGCTGAAGTTGTACTGCAGCTTGCCCTGCGCATCGCGGTAGGCCACGCCCATGTCGCGATCGAAGATGCCGTGGAAACGGATGTAGCTGAACCCGGTGGCTCCCTTCACCGCTTCGAGGTCCTTGCGGTAGTCGTCGCGCAGCGCGAGCACGGCGCGACCGGAGCCGAACATCTGCTCCCAGAAGTGCGGCAGCGGCGTGCCCTTGGCGGTGGCGTCCACCTGCAGTTGCACGGTGTCGCTGGCGGCGGCGTGGGCCGTGCCCATCAGGGCAAGGCAGATGGCGGCGCTGGTAGCCAGGCGGCGGAGCGGGGAAGGGGCTGGCATGAGGCGGTTCCTTCGGCAGGGTGGTAGCCGGCCGATCAAGGCCCGGCTAGGATGTAAACGTTTACATGGCAGGCCGCGAGTCTTATACAGACCGGCCCATCCGATCAATACACGCACTTCGCAGAAGCGCCCGCTGCTGCGCCGCACTGCAGGAGAGTCGGCCCATGCCTGTGTTCGTTGGTTCTCGCGCCGAGGCGCCCTCAAGCCATTCGCGTCGCTGTCGTTGGGCGGCGGCGCTCGCCGTGGCGCTCGTGTTGGTGGCGCCATTTGTTGCAGCGCAAGAGTCGCCATCGCACACCTGGGCCAACCCCGTCGATATCGACTACCGCTACAACTTCGAGCAGATGAACGAGGGCGTCTCGTATCGCACCGGCGCCGACCCGGCGGTGGTGCGCTACCGCGATGCCTACTACCTGTTCCTCACCCTGGCCGACGGTTATTGGCGTTCCACCGACCTGCTGCACTGGCAATTCGTCAAACCGAGCCGCTGGCCGTTCGACAGCGAAGTGGCGCCGGCCACGCTGGTGGCGGGCGACAGGCTGTTCCTGATGCAGGCGGCGACGCAGCCGCGGCCCTTGCTGTATTCCACCGATCCTGCCCATGGACGTCTGGACTTCTGGACGCGCCTGCTGCCGCCGGTCCCGGGCGCGGTCTCCAGCGATGAGCACTACACGCTCAAGCCCGGCGAGCTGCCGCCGGGACCGTGGGATCCGGGCCTGTTCCAGGACGAGGACGGCAAGACGTACCTGTACTGGGGTTCGTCCAACGTGCACCCCCTGTACGCCGCGCAGCTCGACCTGAAGCTCGGCGACGAGTCGCAAGGCGAGGGCAAGCGCCTCGCCTTCGTCACCCAGCCGCAAGCGCTGTTCACGCTGCATCCCGCCGAACATGGCTGGGAACGTTTCGGGCAGGACCACACCGACGAACACACGTTGCCTTTCATGGAGGGCGCGTGGATGAATCGCCAGGGCGATCGCTATTACCTGCAATACGCGGCGCCCGGCACCGAGTACAACGCGTACGGCACCGGCGTGTACGTGGGCAAGGGGCCGCTCGGCCCGTTCGAGTACGCGCCCTACAACCCCATCGGTGAAAAGCCCGGCGGCTTCGTGCAGGGCGTGGGCCATGGTTCCACCTTCCAGGATGCGTACGGCAACTGGTGGAACACCGGTACCTCGTGGATCGGCAGCAACTGGACCTTCGAGCGCCGCATCGGCCTGTATCGCGCCGGCTTTCATGCGGACGGCCAGATGTGGGTGGACACGCGCTTCGGCGATTTTCCGCAGCGCATGCCCGATCACCGACTGAAGGAAAACGAAGACACTTTCGCCGGATGGATGCTGCTGTCGTATCGCAAGTCGGCAAGCGCTTCCTCCGCCTTGCCCGGCCACCCGGCGTCCGACGCCGCCGATGAAAACCCGCGCACGTTCTGGGTCGCGGCAAGCAATACGCCGGGCCAGACGCTCACGCTCGATCTCGGCGGTGAACGCACGGTGCGCGCGCTGCAGGTGAACTTCGCCGACTACCAGTCCGGTCGTTACGGCGATGCACCGGACATCGTGGCGCAATTTCGCATCGAAGGTTCGCGCGACGGCCAGCACTGGGACACGCTGGTGGATCTTTCGCACGAAACGCGCGATCGCCCCGACGCCTATCTCGAACTGCCGCGCGAAGCGCGCATGCGTTACGTGCGCTATGTGCACGGCCATGTCGGCGCACACACGCTGGCCATCGCCGACCTGCGCGTGTTCGGCAACGCCGACGGCGCGCCACCCGCCGCGCCGGCACAGGTCACCGCGCGGCGACTGGCCGACACGCGCAACGCGGACATCACCTGGTCGCCTGTGCCCGGTGCCGTCGGCTACAACGTGCGCTGGGGTCTTTCCCCCGACCGCTTGCACAGCACTTACCAACGCTTCGCCGACCAGCCGACGAAACTCACCTTGCGTTCGTTGAACAAGGGCGTGCGCTATGTAGTGGCGGTGGAGGCCTTCGACGAACACGGCGTGTCGGTGTTGTCCGCCACGCAGAACTTCTGACGTTCGCGCTCAACGTGAAGGCGGCGTCCATGTGCGCTGCGGCGTGGCGATGACGCGGTTCCGTGCAAAGATCGGGCATGGCCCGAACCCTGCTGGCACTCCTGGTTCCCGAAGCCGATCCCGTCGTCGCCAGTTTCCGGGATCAGCACGATCCCTCGGCGCGTCGCGGACTGGGCGCGCACATCACGCTCATCTACCCGTTCGTGGAAAGCGAGCTGCTGTCGGCCGGCGTGCTGGCGCGTCTGCGCGACACGATCGCCGAGGTACCCGCGCCGATGTTCCGCCTGCATGAGGTGCGCACCTTTCCCGCGGTGGTGTGGCTGGCGCCCGAACCGACGCGCTCCATCATGCAGCTGGCCTCGGCGCTGGAACATGCCTTTCCCGAACAGCCCATCGGCGGCGGCGCCTTTCCCGAATTCGTTCCGCATCTCACGGTGGCCCGACGCGTGCCGCAGGAAAAGGAAGCGATCGCCAACGAGGTAAGGGCGCGCATCGCCGACTACGGCCCGATCTACTGCTGGTGCGATAGCGTCGCGTTGCTGGTCAACGAGGATCGCCGCTGGCACCGGCTGGCGGAGTTTCCCTTGTTGCATTGAGCGTGGCGGCAGAAGCCGTTATGCCTCGCCTGCCGTTGGCTGTGTCGTCGCTGCGGCCATCGTCGGCGCTGGCGTGGGCCTCGGCTCAAGGGCGCATGCCTGCATCGATCGCTGCAGATGTTGCAGCGCCGGCAGCAGCGCTTCGGGTTCGCGCAAGGCTTTTCGTGCGGAGCCGACGGCGTGCCGCAAACTGCCCGGCGGATTGCCTCGCGCGATCACCGTGCGGGCGCAGGCGCGACAGGCGAGCAAGGTGTCGGCCCAGTCCGCCGGCTGCAGTGGCCGCGTTCGGCGCGTCAACCAGCGCACTGCCCTGAACGGTGCTGCGACTTGCGCCACGAGCTCCATCGCCTCCTCGACCTGCGCCGCCTGGCGTTTCGACGCCGGGTCGAGCGCGTCGGCGAGCACTGCCAGCGCGTCGGCGAGGCGACGACGCAATACGTCGGTGGAACGCACGGGCAGCACCCACCAGGCAGCGCTCACGCCGATCACGGCACCGATGACGATTTCTTCCAGCCGCAGCCACAGCATCGCCGACGGCGTGTCCCCATCGAATCCTTGCAGCAAGGCCAGCGCCACGGTGACGAACAAGGCCCACCATGCATAGGCGAACGGGCGCAGCCAGACACCGAGGAACAGCGCACCGAGTATCAGCGCGCCCGTGGCTCTTCCGTCCAGTCCGAGGTGCAGGCTGAACAGCAGGGCGACCGCCGTGCCCGCGGCGGCGCCGAGCACACGCATGCCGCTCTTGTAGAGCACGTCGAGTCGTCCGCGGTTGCCGCTGTTGACGATGAAGGCGGTGAGTACGATCCATGCCCATCGCTCGGCGAAGCACAGGTAACCTACGATGAAGGCCGCGGCGAGCGCCACCGCCATCTGCACCGCCATGCGCGTGCTGGCCGCGGTGCGCGGGGCGCCCTCGCGCACCGCGGTCAGCGTCGTCGATGCATCCTCTGGCGCGATCGTCTGCAACGTCAGGAGCTTCACCAACTGGTGGAAGACGTTGACCCAGAACAAGGCCAACAGCGCGATCACCACCGGCGCCAGCCACGATGGCAGCAGACCGCCTGTCGCGGCATGGACATGCGGCACCGTCAGCAGGGTGACGAAGGGCAGCGCAATCAGGCTGCCCGCGCGACGCGCCATGGATCCGAAGCGGCGAAGCCAGATCGGCAACGCCATGCCGGCGACGAAGACCGCTGCGCCCAGCCACGGCCAGTGATGCAGCAGCCAGCCCACGCCGAGCGCGGCAAAGGCCACCGCCGGCAGGACCAGGGCGGCCTCGATGCGGCCGCGACCGTCGCGGTCCAGTTGGCTGCGCGACAGCGACAAGGCGAGCACCACGCCCAACACGGCCGGTCCCGGCCCTGGCGCTAGCGCCGTCGCGCAAAGCAGGGTGGCGAGCGCGGCCAGCATGGTCGCCGTGGCTTCGATCCCTGCCTGGAACAGCGGCGAAAGACGTCGTGTGCTTTGCGATGGGGCGGCGTCGATGGTCATGCGGATCCTTGGCGTGCCTGCCAGCGTAACGGACAGTCACGCGCATGCGCGGACACGCGCGGCTCCCGGCGACGGCACACACTACACGCAACCCACGACAGGTTCGTGCGCGGGTTCCAGAACACGCGGACCACCGCACTTGAGCCGCCTGGCGCGAAGTGACACGATTCCGACGATGACGAGCCGACCTGACGACGTGCAACGCCTGCGCGATCTCGCGCGCCTGCGTCGTGTCCGCGATCGCATGGATCGCGAGTACGCGCAGCCACTGGACGTCGAAGCGCTGGCCCAGGGCGTAGGCATGTCGGCCGGACATCTCAGCCGGCAGTTCCGCGCCGCCTATGGCGAATCGCCGTACGCCTATCTGATGACGCGCCGCATCGAGCGCGCGATGACGCTGCTGCGTCATGGCGAGCTCAGCGTGACGGAGGTCTGCTTCGAGGTCGGCTGCTCCTCGCTCGGCACCTTCAGCACGCGCTTCACCGAACTGGTCGGCATGTCGCCCAGCGTCTACAAGGCCGAGCAGGCGCAGGCGACGGCGGGCATGCCTTCGTGCGTGGCGAGGCAGGTCACGCGACCGATCAGGAATCGAGAAGCGAAGGCCGGCGAGCCGCAACTAGACTGATCGCCATGGACCTCGCCACCCACTGAGAGAGACCGTCATGGACATCACCATCCACTCCAGCTTCCTTCCGCAGAACGACCCCGAAGCCGCCATCGCGTTCTATCGCGACACGCTGGGATTCGAAGTGCGCAACGACGTCGGCTATGGCGGCAAGCGCTGGATCACCGTCGGGCCAACGGGCCAGCCGGGAGTTTCCATCGTGCTGTACCCGCCGGAAGCCAGCCCCGGCATCACTGACGACGAGCGCCGCACCATCGCGGAGATGATGGCCAAGGGCACCTTCGGCATCGTCCTGCTGGCGACGCACGACCTCGCGGGCGCGTTCGAGCGCCTGCAAGCACGTGACGCTGACATCGTGCAGGAGCCCACCGACCAGCCGTACGGCGTGCGCGACTGCGCGGTTCGCGACCCCGCCGGCAACATGATCCGCATCCAGCAGCTGCGCTGATCGGCGCCAACGCCAGGGAACGACACGCATGGCCACGAAGAAGGGCACGCGCACGGACGCGGGCCAGCACAAGCACCCTTCACCGCGCGGCGGTGCCGACAGCCATGAGGTGATCCGCGTGCACGGCGCGCGGGTCAACAACCTCAAGGACGTCGGCGTCGAGATCCCCAAGCGCAGGCTCACCGTGTTCACCGGCGTGTCCGGTTCGGGCAAGAGCTCGCTGGTGTTCGACACCATCGCCGCGGAATCGCAACGGCTCATCAACGAAACCTACAGCAGCTTCGTGCAGGGCTTCATGCCGACGCTGGCGCGGCCCGAGGTCGATGTACTGCAGGGCCTGACGGCGGCGATCATCGTCGACCAGCAGCGCATGGGTGGCGACGTGCGCTCCACCGTCGGCACCGCCACCGACGCCAACGCGATGCTGCGCATCCTGTTCAGCCGGGTGGGCAAGCCGCATATCGGCTCGCCCAACGCGTTCGCGTTCAACGTGCCGTCGGTGCAGGCGGTCGGCGCGATCACGGTCGAGCGCGGCAACCGGAAGACGGTGAAGCAGACCTTCTCGCGCACCGGCGGCATGTGTCCCCGTTGCGAGGGCAGGGGCGCGATCACCGACATCGACCTCACGCAGGTCTACGACGCGAACAAGTCGCTCAACGAAGGCGCGCTGACGATACCCGGCTACAGCATGGACGGCTGGTTCGGGCGCATCTTCACCGGCTGCGGCTTCTTCGATCCGGACAAGCCGATCCGCAAGTACACCAAGAAGGAACTGCATGACCTGCTCTACAAGGAGCCGACGAAGATCAAGGTCGACGGCATCAACCTCACCTACGAGGGCGTGATCTCGCGCATCCAGAAATCGATGCTGGCCAAGGACGTCGATGCGCTGCAGCCGCACGTGCGTGCGTTCGTGGAGCGCGCGATGACGTTCACCACCTGTCCCGAGTGCGGCGGCACGCGGCTCAGCGAGGCGGCGCGTTCGTCGAAGATCAAGGGCGTCAACATCGCCGATGCCTGCGCGATGCAGATCACCGATCTCGCCGATTGGGTGCGCGGGCTGAACATGCCGGCGGTGGCGCCGCTGCTGGCCACGCTGCTGCAGACACTCGATTCGTTCGTGGAAATCGGCCTCGGCTATCTCTCGCTCGATCGCGCCTCAGGCAGCTTGTCGGGTGGCGAGGCGCAGCGCGTGAAGATGCTCCGCCACCTGGGCTCCTCGCTCACCGATGTCACCTACGTGTTCGACGAGCCCACCACGGGCCTGCATCCGCACGACATCCAGCGCATGAACGGCCTGTTGCTGCGCCTGCGCGACAAGGGCAATACGGTGCTGGTGGTGGAGCACAAGCCGGAGACCATCGTGATTGCCGACCACGTGGTGGATCTCGGGCCGGGCGCCGGTGCGGCGGGTGGCACCATCTGCTTCGAAGGCACGGTCGAACAGCTGCGCGGCAGCGGTACCGTCACCGGTCGCCACTTCGATGATCGCGCCTCACTGAAGACATCGCTGCGCAAGCCATCGGGAACGCTGGAGGTGCGCGGCGCCAGCACGCACAACCTGCAGGATGTCGACGTGGATATTCCGCTCGGCGTGCTGGTGGTGGTGACCGGCGTGGCGGGCTCGGGCAAGAGTTCGCTGATCCACGGCTCGGTGTCCGGGCGCGAGGGCGTGGTGTCGGTGGACCAGACCCCGATCCGCGGTTCGCGGCGCAGCAATCCGGCCACCTACACCGACCTGCTCGAACCGATCCGCAAGGCCTTCGCCAAGGCCAACAACGTGAAGCCCGCACTGTTCAGCGCGAACTCCGAAGGCGCCTGTCCGGCCTGCAACGGTGCAGGCGTGATCTATACCGACCTGGCGATGATGGCAGGCGTCGCCACGCCGTGCGAGGAATGCGGCGGCAAGCGCTTCCAGCCCGAGGTGCTGAAGTACACCTTCGGCGGCAAGGACATCAGCGAGGTGCTCGCGATGTCGGTGGACGAGGCGCAGGCCTTCTTCGGCAGCGGCAAGGCACACACGCCGGCGGCGGTGGCCATTCTCGAACGGCTCGCCGACGTGGGGCTGGGTTACCTCAGCCTGGGCCAGCCGCTCACCACGCTGTCGGGCGGCGAGCGCCAGCGACTCAAGCTGGCCACCCACATGGCGGAAAAGGGCGGCATCTACGTGCTCGACGAACCGACCGCCGGCCTGCATCTGGCGGATGTCGCGCAACTGCTCGGCCTGCTGGACCGGCTGGTCGATGCGGGCAAGTCGGTGATCGTGATCGAGCACCACCAGGCGGTGATGGCGCACGCCGACTGGATCATCGACCTCGGCCCAGGTGCCGGCCACGACGGCGGGCGTATCGTCTTCGAGGGCACGCCCGCCAAGCTGGTGGCCGCGCGTTCCACGCTCACCGGCCAACATCTCGCGGCCTACGTGGGCGCCCGATCAAAGAAGTGATCGGGCAGCGGGCGGTCAGGCCTTCCTGAGGAAGCAGACCTTCAGCACAAGACCCTTGATCTTGTCGGAGTTGCCTTCGATGTGTTCCGCATCGCCGTCCACCAGGCGGATGTTGCGGATCACGGTGCCCTGCTTGAGCGGGATGGAGGAGCCCTTCACCTTGAGGTCCTTGATCACCACCACCGAGTCGCCGCTCTCGAGCACGTTGCCGTTGACGTCGCGCACGACGAGTTCGGCCTCGTCCGATGGCGCGGCCACCTGCGGCCATTCATGGCTGCAATCCGGGCAGATGTAGTGGTCGCCGTCAGGATAGGTGTTTTCCATGCCGCAGAGCGGGCAGGCGGGAATCTGGGACATCGGCATGGGGGCTCACCGTTTGCAAAGGCCCGCCATTGTACGCGCTCGCCCCGGATGTCCTGCCGCCGCGCCGATACCTCACGCTTTCTCACCTGGCTCACGGCTTGCCGTGATGGAGCTGGCGCTGCGCCTTGATGAGCATAGGCCGGCGCGACGTCCGGCAAAGGACGTCGGCGCCGACATCAGGCGGAGCAAGAGGAACACCGTGTACCACGAAGTGACCGGTACCCTGACGCGGGCATTGAGCGTCGTCGAGGCGTTCCGGGCGTTTGCCAATGAGGCGATGGCGACCGGCAAGCTGGCCAAACCCATGGCTTCGACCCTGCACCAGTCGGCCGACGAGGCGGCCCGACGAATGCGCGGCGCGCTGGAGCATCCCACACTGGCGTCGATCCCGGCCGACCTGAGCAAAAGCCTGAAGGACAGCATCGTCGACCTCGAAACCCTGGGCGAACTGGCCCTGCTCGCCGTGAGCCACGAGCTCACGCCCAGGAACGCCCTGCACCTCGCGCACGGCCTGAGTTACACCGCCAACAAGACCGCCGAAACGCTGCTGCGGGCCAGTCGCCTGTTCAACAGCACCGTGGGCTAGTGACGCGTGTCCATAACCTCGCGTAGCTGCCTGTTTCTGGCCCGTCGTTTGTTGGTTCAACCGATTGGCGGCACAAACATTGATTCTGCAGCTACGTAGGACAGGTCTTTCGCCACGCCCGCCAGTACAGCACCGGGGGCGAGTGATGCCGTACGCCCGGACGTCGAGTGGCGAGCGCATGCAATGGACAGCGGATGTAGCGGACGTCTTGGGCTCGACGCGGCGCGCTGAGCCCTCTGCAGGCCTTACACTCGAAGCAGTGTCTTGATCGCCCGTCGTTCGTCCATGGCGCGATAGCCTTCGGCGACGTCGGCCAACGGGATTGCCAGATCGAACACCTTGCCCGGATTGATCTTGCGCGTGAGCACGAGGTCCATCAGGTGTGGCAGGAAACGGCGCACCGGGGCGGGACCGCCGAGCATGCCGACCTGCGCGAAGAACAGCGACTGCCCATCGAATTCCACGCCGTGGGGGACGCCGACGTAGCCGACCATGGCGCCTGGGCGCGCGCTCTGCAATGCCTGCCGCATCGACTCCTGGGTACCCACGCATTCGAGGACCGAGTCCGCACCCACGCCGCCGGTAAGCGCCTTGATCTGAGCGACGCCGGCTTCGCCGCGTTCCGTCACGATGTCCGTCGCGCCGTATTCCAAAGCGAGCTCCTGTCGGTGCTTGTGGCGGCTCATGGCTATGATTCGCCCAGCCCCCATCTGCTTGGCCGACAACACGCCCATCAGGCCCACGGCGCCATCGCCGACGACCACCACCGTCGAGCCGGGCTGTACGCGCGCGGCATCCGCGGCATACCAACCGGTACCGAGTACGTCAGATACGGCAAGCAGGCTGGGAATGAGATCTTCCGGCGGTACCTCGGGCGTCGCGACGAGCGTGCCGTCGGCCAGCGGTACGCGCGCATAGGGCGCCTGCGCGCCGCTCATGAACTCGCGCTGCACGCAAGACGACTGGAAGCCATGCTGGCAATGCGGGCAGGTGTTGTCGGAAAGGCAGAACGAGCCGACCACGAACTGTCCCGGCTTGACCGTCGTCACGTCGCTGCCGACGTCGACGACGATGCCGCAATACTCATGCCCCATATGCGCCGGGCCATTCATGGGCTGCAAACCGCGATAGGGCCACAAGTCCGATCCGCAGATGCACGAGGCGGACAGTTTGATGATGGCGTCGGTGGGCAACAGGATCCTGGGTTCCTCGACGTGCTCGAAGCGAACATCGCCGGGGCCGTGCAGAACGGTGGCAAGCATGGTGGGTCTCCAAAGTCGTTCAGGAGCGTCGTTCGCTCACGGAGGTCATGGAACGGATGCGTACGGCGTGGTCAGTCGTCGTGCGCCACGGGCGCGCCGTACACGTCGTCCGGCACGGGCTCCAGCCAATCCACCGGCGACTCGTTCATCCACTCCTGGATGGCGATATGGCTCATGGCGGTGGACCCGGTCGCGCCGTGCCAGTGTTTCTGGCCGCAGTTGCAGAACACCACGTCCCCCGCGCGGATCTCCTTCTTCGGCCCACCCCAGCATTGGGTCCAGCCCACGCCGGAGAGCACTACCAGATGTTGGCCGAGCGGATGCGTGTGCCAGTTGGTTCGTGCACCCGGCTCGAAAGTGACGAGCGCGGCAGACACCCGGCCTGGCTCGGCGGGATCGAACAGCGGGTCGATGCGGGCATTGCCCGTGAACCAGTTGGCGGGCCCCTTCACCGAGGGACGGGATCCGTTTCGAAAAATGCGCATCTGCATGGGTGACTCCGGATGACGTGACCCTGCACAGTCTGAGCCCCGGATTGGCCCGGAACTAGCTGATGAATGCTTACATGGTCTATAAGTTTTACTACTTAATGGACGTGCCACACTTCGGTCATGGCCAAACGCAACCTCAACGATCTGCAGACCTTCGTGGTGGTGGCCCGCGAGGGCAGCTTTACCCGGGCCGCAGCTCAGCTGGGCGTGACCCAATCGGCGCTCAGTCAGTCGATACGCCAGTTGGAGGCGCGACTGGACATCCGCTTGCTGACACGCACCACACGCAGCGTGTCGCCGACAGAGGCGGGTGAACGGCTCCTGCAAAAGGTGGGGCAGCGCTTCGACGAGATCGAGGCCGAACTCGACGCGCTGACCGAACTGCGCGACAAACCTGCCGGCAACGTGCGCATCACCTGTGGTGACCACGTGCTGCGAACCACCATCCTGCCCAAGGTGATGCCGTTGCTGCGTGCCTACCCGGATGTGCGGATCGAGTTTGACCTCAGCTATGGCTTCAGGGACATCGTCGCCGATCGCTTCGATGCAGGCGTGCGACTGGGCGAGAGCATCGACAAGGACATGATCGCCATGCCCATCGGGCCGCCGCTGAGAATGGCAGCCGTGGCATCGCCGTCCTACCTGGCCTCCCGCGCCCCACCGAAAAAGCCACAGGACCTCCTGTCCCACACCTGCATCAACATGCGTCTGCCCACGTACGGCGGTCTCTATGCGTGGGAGTTCGAACGTCGCGGGCGTCCGGTGAACGTGCATGTCGAAGGCCAACTGACCTTCAATACCTCGCCGCTGATCGTGCAAGCAGCGTTGGAGGGCATGGGCGTGGCGTTTCTTCCGGAGGAAGAGTTTGCACCCCATGTGGCTGAGGGCCGTCTCGTCCGCATGCTGGAGGATTGGTGTCCCTTCTTTCCGGGCTACTACCTCTACTACCCCAGCCGTCGGCAGCCGTCGCCTGCGTTCAAATTGGTACTTGAGGCGCTGCGTCTAACAGGGCGTCACGGCACTGCCGCGTAGGTAGCCAGCCGATGCAAGGGGAGATGCAATTCGGCCGTATTAGCGAACGCCTGCAGCAATCCACGTGGCGCGAACGCGCGGCCTGACCCCTACTCATTTGGATCACTACGGAGAACACCATGCCGCATATCATCGTCAAAGCCTGGCCTGGAAAAACCGAAGAACAGAAGCGCGAATTGACGCGGCGAATCACACAAGACGTCATGGATGTTCTCGCCTATAACGAAGATGCAGTGTCCGTGGCATTCGTTGAGGTGGCCCCCGATCAATGGGCAGAACAAGTCTATGGACCGGATATCAAGGCTCAGTGGGATGCCCTTTATAAGAAGCCCGGCTACAGCATGTAGCCGCGTCACGTTCGTGCGATGGAATGGCTGGCTTAGGTAGCACAGCGTTGTCCGCGAAGACCGCATTTGAGGCCAACAACCAAAGGCGGACATGCCTCTCAAAGCCGCAGATTCCCTGGCCTCACCGGCCGGTTGACTGCTCTTTTTGCTCAAGCCACTACGGGAATGATTGGTAACTCGCTGATTTGCCGTCCTTTTGCGCAAAAAATCGAACGGCAAGGTTTGTTCAAGGGCTAAACGCCAAAGTCTGTACAGCCCTTACAAACAATGCGAATAGGAACACCCGACTGCTTCGCTCGAAGCTTGCGCGAAAGATGGCATTGCACCATGTCGAAGCATTGTCCATGATGGTGCAATGAACGACAGGGCCGATCGTCGCTGGGCGGAGCCGCTGGCCACCGGGGTGGCCTTGGCGGATGCGCAGCTGCGCCTGTGCTGGATCAATCCCTCGCTGGCCGAACTGCTCGACATCGGACCGCGCAGCGCAGTGGGCCAGTCGCTGGCGGTGCTGTTGCACCAGCCCGAATGGATGGCGCTGGCGAAGCGCGCGCTCGGCGAGCCTTCGCCGCTGCAGTTGCGCGGCGTCGACGTGCCCTCGACCCGCGGCGATGCCGGGCGCATGGACGTGTCGATGCAGGCCCTGCCCAGCGGCGAGCTGCTGCTGGAAGTGCATGCGCTCGCCGCGCCGGCGAATGCCGATACGCCGTTGTCGGCGACGTTGCGCGGTTTCGCCCACGAGGTGAAGAACCCGCTCGCCGGCCTGCGCGGCGCGGCGCAGCTGCTGCAGCGACGCATCGATGACGAGGCACTGCGCTCGCTGGCGGGGCTGGTAATTGCCGAAGCCGATCGCCTTGCCACGCTGGCGAACCGCCTGCTGCGCAACGACGGCACGGCGGCGCGGCCGGAACCGGTGAACATCCACGAGCAACTGGAGCGGCTGGGCGAACTGCTGCGCGCCGAACCTTCGGGCCCGGTCATTCGCCACGACTACGACCCCAGCCTGCCCGACATCCAGGGCCATGCCGACCGTCTGCTGCAGTTGCTGCTGAATCTCGCGCGCAATGCGCTGGAAGCAGGCGCGCACACGCTGGTGTTGCGCACGCGGGCCGAACCGGCCACGCGATTGGGCGATCGCGTGGCGCGCATGGCGCTGCGCGTGGATGTGATCGACGACGGCCCGGGCGTGCCTGCTTCGCTGCGCGACACTTTGTTCGAGCCGCTGGTGTCCGGACGCAGCGAAGGCAGCGGCCTGGGCCTGGCACTGGCCCGCGAAATCGCCCGCGAGCACGGCGGCGAACTGCGTTACACGAGCCGTCCCGGGGAGACGGCGTTTTCCCTCTACCTGCCGATGGGGCATGCCCATGACTGAGCCACGTCCCGACATCTGGATCGCCGACGACGACGGTGGCGTGCGCTTCGTGCTCGCCGAGGCCCTGCGCGATGCGGGCCTGCTGGTGCGCGAGTTCGGCAGCGGCGAGGAAGTGCGCGCGGCCTTGCGCGAAGCGCGCCCCGCGCTGCTGCTTACCGACGTGCGCATGCCGGGCGAGGGCGGACTCGCCCTCGTCGCCGCATGGAAGACGCAAGGCATCGGGCCGGTGATCGTGATGAGCGCCTACACCGACGTGGCCACCACGGCCGCCGCGTATCGCGCCGGCGCGGTGGACTACCTGGCCAAACCCTTCGACCTCGACCAGGCCGTGGCCGCGGTACAGCGCGCGCTGAGCGACGTGCCGATCACGCAGTCGCCGGCGCCGGAGGCTGCTGCGGTGACGCACGCCCTGCTCGGCGAAAGCCCGGCGATGCGCGAAGTGTTCCGGCTGATCGGCCGCGTAGCCGCCAGCGAACTGAACGTGCTCATCACCGGCGAAACCGGCACGGGCAAGGAGCTGGTCGCACGGGCGCTGCATGATGAAAGCGCGCGGCGCGACAAGCCTTTCGTCGCGCTCAACACCGCCGCCATTCCCAGCGAGCTGCTGGAGAGCGAATTGTTCGGCCATGAGGCGGGCGCATTCACCGGCGCCACGCGTCGCCATGCCGGCCGCTTCGAGCAGGCCGAAGGCGGCACGCTGTTCCTCGACGAAATCGGCGACATGCCGCTCGCGCTGCAGACGCGCCTGCTGCGCGTACTCGCCGGCGGCGAGTTCTATCGCGTGGGCGGGCGGGAGCTGATCCGCGGCAACGTGCGCATCATCGCCGCCACGCACCAGGACCTGGACGCGCGCGTGGCGACCGGCCAGTTTCGCGCCGACCTCAAGCATCGACTGGACGTCGTGCGCATCGAGTTGCCATCGTTGCGCGAACGCCGCACGGACATCCCGCTGCTCGCGCAGCACTTCCTCGCCGCGGCGGCGCACGAGCTGAAGCTGCCGCCGAAGCGTTTCTCGCGCGCCGCGCTCAAGGCGATCGCCCAGCGCGATTTTCCCGGCAATGTGCGCGAGCTGGAAAACCTGTGCCGGCGCCTTGCGGTGATTGCACCGGGCGTGGAGATCCTGCCCGCCGATCTCGGCACTACCACGACGGCGGCAACCGCCAACGGCTGGACCGATGCACTGCGCGAGTGGGCGGTGCAGGCGCTCGCCGATGGTGAAGTGGACATCCATACGCGCGCTCGCGAAGCGCTGGACCACACCTTGCTGCAGGTGGCGCTGGAAACCCATGAAGGCCATCGCCAGCATGCGGCCGCCGCGCTCGGCGTGGGCCGCAACACCCTTACCCGCAAGCTGGGCGCGTCGCGCACGCGGCGTCCCACCAAATGAGCTGACCCGACATGACCATCACCACCCGCCTCGCCGTCCGTTCCGACGTTTCATCCATCGCCCGGTGGAACGTCGCCATGGCGTGGGAAACCGAGCACAAGGCGCTGGATCCGGCCGTGCTCGAACGCGGCGTCACCGCCGTGTTCGACGAACCCCGCCGCGGCTTCTACCTGATGGCCGAACGCGCCGGCGAACCCGTCGGCTGCCTGCTCGTCACCTACGAATGGAGCGACTGGCGCGCCGGCGACTTCTGGTGGATCCAGAGCGTCTACGTGGTGGAATCGGCGCGCCGCGAAGGCGTGTTCCGCCGGTTGTACGAAGCGGTGCAGCAGCGAGCGAAGGAAGCCGGCGCGGTGGGTATCCGGCTGTACGTGGAAACGGAGAACGAGCGGGCGCAACGTACTTATGCGGGGTTGGGCATGGAGCGTTGCCATTACTTCATGTACGAAACCGAATTCGCGCGCTGACACTCCTTTTCGCTTTTGTAGGAGCGCACCCTGTGCGCGATCGCGGACTGGCATGGTTGCCTCAGTGGTCGCGATGGCGCGAGACGAGGTACATCGCTGCGCTGCGGTCGCGCACTGGGTGCGCCCCTACAGAGGTAGTAGGTAGTGCCCTTGCGAGCACCCGCCCCTCACCCCGACCCTCTCTCCCACAGGGACTACCTTCGGGTCGCCCGGAGGGGAGAGGGAGAAAAGGCGGAGGCACCCTACATACTCCCTCACCGTCGAACGAAGCTGCTTTAAGTCCTCTTCGCTATGGCGCGTTGCGGTGTAGCCGCTCCGTCCGAGGTAGTAACGAGCGCATCAAGGCTGGCCTCGGTCATCCGACGCTTCTATCCCACGTACTGCTATGAGCCTTGGCTCTGAAGGCCATTTTCTTTGGGTTACTTTTCTTTTGGGCCAGCAAAAGAAAAGTGACTCGAGCGTCGGCAGACGATCGAAACGCCCGCTGCGTCCCACAGGGACTAGCTTTGCGTCGTAAGCGGCAACCTAGCGGCAGCATGGCAACCGAAGGCAACGCCCCTAGAGTCAAAACCATTTCCTCAAGTGAGAGATCACGCGAAAACCGCACCCTCTCCCCAGCCCTCTCTCCCGCAGAGGGAGGGAGCCAACGCTCGCACTACCTGGGAAATCGATGAGCTGTCGCGCACTGGGTGCGCTCCTACAAGGGGGCTTCCGCGACGAGTTGGCGTTCGAATTCGTCGGCAGGCATGGCAGGGCCGAACAGGAAGCCCTGCAGCAGCGAACAACCCGCCTCGCGCAGATGCTCCGCCTGCGCAGGCGTCTCCACACCCTCGGCCACCACCACCATATCCAGCCCGTGCGCCATGGCGATGATGGCGTCGGTGATGGCGGCATTGTCCGCGTCCGAAGCGATATCGCGCACGAAGGTGCGGTCGATCTTCAGCGCGTCGATGGGGAAATACTTGAGGTACGAAAGACTGCAATAGCCGGTGCCGAAGTCGTCCAGCGCCAGGCTCACGCCCAGGTCCTTGATGCGCTGCATGAGGGCGCGGCTCTGGTCGCCGGCCGACATCACCATGCGCTCGGTCAGCTCCAGCTCGATCAGCGACGGCGGCAGTTCCGCTTCGGCCAGCGCGGTCTGCAGCGCGGCGTGGAAGCCGGGGTGCTGGAACTGCGGCGCCGAGACATTCACCGCCACCACGATGGACCGGCCGGCGCGGTACCACTCGCCGGTCTGGCGACAGGCTTCGCGCAGCACCCATTCGCCGATGGGCACGATCAGGCCCGACTCCTCGGCCACGGGAATGAACTCGTCCGGGATATAGATCTCGCGTCCGTCGACCAGCCAGCGCAACAAGGCCTCGGCGCCCACGATGGCGCCGGTCCGCGCATCGACCTTCGGCTGGTAATGCAGCTTGAGATCGCCACGCCGCAGCGCCTTGCGCAACTCCTGCTCGATGCGCAGCCGGGCGGCGGGGCGTTCGCTCATCGACGGCATGAAGAAGCGATAGCCGTTGCGGCCATGCACCTTCACCTCGTAGGCGGCGATGTCCGCGTTGCGCAGCATCGTCTCGGCGTCCGACGCGTCGTCCGGATACACGCTGATGCCCACGCTGAAGCCGATGGTGAACTCGCCCATGCGGCTGGCGGGCGAAGCCTGCCAGGTGCGCATCAGCTTTTCGCAGAGCTGGCTGGCGCCGCTGCGTCCGTCGACGTGCGAGAGCAGCACCACGAACTCGTCACCACCGACCCGGCTGACCGTGTCCTCGTTGCGCAGGTGTTCGCGCAGGTGCGTGGCGAATGCGCGCAGCAGTTCGTCGCCAGCGGCGTGGCCCAGCGTGTCGTTGATCTGCTTGAAGTGGTCCAGGTCGATGTGCAGCAGCGCCGCCTGGTCGTGGCGCCGCACCGTGGCGGCCAGCACCTGCTCGAGGCGCGACTGCAGCAGGCTGCGGTTGGGCAGGCCGGTCAGCGTGTCGTGCTGCGCGAGATGCGCCATCTTCAGCGCGAGCGCGCGCGTTTCGCTGACGTCGTGGAACACCAGCACGCCACCGATCACGCTGCCGGCGTGATCGTGGATGGAGGCGGCCGAATCCTCGATCGGCGTCTCGAAGCCATTGCGGTGGAGCAACACCGCATTGCCCTTCAGCTCGACGATGGCGTCGCGGGCAATCGCGTCCAGCAACGGGTTGTGCAGCGGCTCGCGCGTGCGGCTGTCGATCAGCCGGAACACTTCGCTCATCGGCTTGCCCACCGCCTCGGTGTGGCTCCAGCCGGTCATCGCTTCCGCGATGGGATTGAGCGAGGTGATGCGATGCTCCAGGTCGGTGGTGATCACCGCATCGCCGATCGAGCGCAGCGTCACTTCGGCCAGTTCGCGCTCGCGGAACAGCGCTTCCTCGTAGGCCTTGCGCTGGCTGATGTCCATGATCTGCGCGACGGCCTGGAAGGGCTCGCCTTCCGCACGCCGCACCACGGAGACGCTCAGCAGCACATGGACGGCGCGGCCGTCGCGATGGATGTAGCGCTTCTCCAGCTGATAGGTTTCGCGGTCGCCTTCGCGCAGGGAGCGCGAGAGCTCGCGCGACGTGGCCACGTCGTCGGGGTGGGTCAGGTCGATCAGGGCCATCGACAGCAGTTCCTGCTCGTCGTAGCCCAGCATCTGGCACAGCGCGTGGTTGACCCGCAGCATGTAGCCGCCAGGCGTTACCAGCGCCATGCCGATCGGCGCGTGCTGGAACGCACGGTTCATGCGCTGCTCGCTCTCGCGCAGCCGCGTTTCCAGTTCGTGCCGTTCGGTGATGTCGAGGAACACGGTGAACACGCCGCGCACCTGGCCGTCGTCATCGAAGTCGGGTTGGAAGTTGCCGTGCACGTAGCGCCGGGCCGGGCCGCTGAACAACTCCCCTTCGTACACGGCGGGTTCGCCGGCGAGCGCCCGATCGAGTCCGGAGCCAGCCTGACGCAGGCTCCACGCGTCCATCACCTCGTCGACCGTGCGGCCGACGATGCGCGAAGGATCCACCCCGATCCACGCCTGGTGCGTGGCGTTGGCGAAGCGAAAGCGACGATCGCGGTCGATATAGGTGATGAGCGCAGGAGCGCCACGGAGCACATGGTCAGCCCATTGGGCTTCCCCGCCGGCCGGGACGAACGTGCGATCGATTGGTTGCACTGAAAGTCGTCCGCCGGCGCTCCCCTGCGCCCATCGCCGCATCATGCGCCAAGTGGCGATGGATGTGCAGGTGCTGCGCGATGGCTTTGCGACGAGCAGCGGTCGCCGGGACGACGAGCGGCGAGGTTAGTGCAGCGGTTCGGAAGGTGCGCCGAGCTGGCCTTGCGTATCGAGCACGATGCGTCCCAGCGCATGCAGGTCGGGCGCGATGCCGTACTGGTCGGCCAGTGCCGCCACCAGCGGTCCCAGCGCCTTGGGGTGCAGCGGATAACCATGGGCAAGCACGCGTGCGTGGCCACCGTCGCCACGCTGCGCCACGGTCACCGCGACCACGCCGAGGCCGGCCGCCTCGTGGGCATGGAGCGACGGCGCGCCGTAGCGCGGATCGGCCGTATCGAGCGTCTCCCGCAGATAGCCGGCCGTCGGTGTGGAACCGGCAAGCACCAGGGGCAGGTGGTGCGCATCGAGCAGGGCGGCGTACTGGCGCAGTTCGAACACGATGCCGGCGAGGTCGTGCGCACGCTGCAACGCATCGTCGCCCTGCGCGCGCAGCCATTCGCCGGGCGACTGCACTTCCACCGCGCCTTCGTGATAACGCAGGCCGAGGCCGCGTGCGCTCATGGTGGCCTCGTCGCGGTAAGGCGTGAGCAGCGCGGCTTCGAGCAGGCTCCACAACGGCGCGAGGTTGACGTGCTCGTATTGCACGCAGGTCAGCGCGAGCAGATCGTTGCGGCTGAGGTAGCGCGCGTGCTCCAGCCGCACGCCGAGCGTGCGCATCAGCCAGTCGGACGTGCGCTCGCCGGCCTCGCCGCGGCCCACCAGTTCCACTTCGAGTTTTTCGGAGAGTTCCCCGGCCAGTGCTTCGGGTGCCAGCAGCGAGATCGGCAACAGGCGCATCGGGCCATCCGCGAAGGCGGCTTCGGGTTCCAGCGGTTGGGCCGGCATGTGGCCTTCGTGCGTGCCGAAGGCCACCACGTTCTCCAGATGCCCGCGCGGCACGCGGCGCGCCAGTTCATCCAGCGTGCCCCACACCGGGAAGCCGGGACGCAGCAGTTCCACCGCGTCGAACAGGGCGCCAGCCAGGGCGAGGCGCGCCTCGTCGACTTGCGGCACCAGTTTGTGCAGGTCAGCGGCCACCAGCGCGGCGAGCTCGGCGGCCTCATCGCGCGTGAGCGTGCGGTGCGAGGGTGTGTCTCCAGGCGACAATTCCAGGGCCAGGACCACGGGCAGGGCGACGAGCGGTTGTGCTTCCACGGATGACAAACCCGAACAGCGAAAGAACCGAATTCTAGCATTCGGGCCTTTTGGGCTTCCGTGGCGCGGCAGGGCGGGTTAGCCTTGGGGACTCGGCTTGTCTGGACTCGTCCCCACCATGGAAAACACGCTCAAGCGCGTCGGTGTGATCGGCGGCGTACGCATTCCGTTCTGCCGCAACAACACCGCCTACGCCGATGTCGGCAATTTCGGCATGTCGGTGAAGGTGCTTGGGTCGCTGGTGGAGCGTTACGGCCTGCACGGCCAGGAACTGGGCGAAGTGGCGATGGGTGCGGTGATCAAGCACTCGTCGGAGTGGAACCTGGCCCGCGAAGCGGTGCTGTCCTCGGGCCTGGCGCCCACCACGCCCGCCATCACCACGGCGCGTGCCTGCGGCACTTCGCTGGACAACGCCATCATCGTCGCCAACAAGATCGCCACCGGGCAGATCGAGGCGGGCATTGCCGGCGGCTCGGACACCACCAGCGACGTGCCGATCGTGCTCGGCGAGCGGCTGCGCAAGCGCCTGCTCGCCATCAATCGTGGCAAGACCTGGCAGGACAAGCTGCGCGCCGCCACCCAGGGTTTCTCCTTCCGCGAATTCAAGCCGGCTTTTCCGGGCGTGGCCGAGCCGCGCACCGGCATGTCGATGGGCGACCACTGCGAGAAGATGGCCAAGGAGTGGCACATCAGCCGCCAGGGCCAGGACCAGCTCGCACTGGATAGCCATCACAAGCTGGCCGCCGCCTACGAAGCAGGCTTCTTCGACGACCTGGTCGTGCCGTTCCGCGGTTTGAAACGCGACGGGTTCCTGCGTCCGGACTCCACCATGGAGAAGCTGGCCTCGCTCAAGCCCGCCTTCGACAAGAGTTCCGGCCACGGCACGCTCACCGCGGGCAACTCAACCGGCCTTTCGGACGGCGCGGCGGCGGTGTTGCTGGGCACGGAGGAATGGGCGTCCAAACGCGGGTTGAAGGTGCAGGCATGGTTCCGTGATGCCGAAGTCGCCGCGGTCGACTTCGTGCATGGCGAAGGCCTGCTGATGGCGCCCACGATCGCCGTGCCGCGCATGCTGGCGCGCAACGGCCTCACCCTGCAGGACTTCGATTTCTACGAGATCCACGAAGCCTTCGCCGCGCAGGTGCTGTGCACGCTGCGCGCGTGGGAAAGCGCGGATTACTGCAAGAACCGCCTGGGCCTCGACCAGCCGCTGGGCTCGATCGACCCGGCCAAGCTCAACGTGCATGGCTCCAGCCTTGCGGTCGGCCACCCGTTCGCGGCCACCGGTGCGCGCATCGTCGCCACGCTGGCGAAGCTGCTGGAACAGAAGGGTTCGGGCCGCGGCCTGATCTCCATCTGCACCGCCGGCGGCATGGGCGTCACCGCCATCCTCGAGCGCTGAACGCGGCGGCAGGTCGCCCTCGCCGATGCTCCCTTTGCGCACGACCACCAGCCTGAGCGTGTTGGCCTTGCTGGTGGGCATCGCAGGCACGGCCTGGCTGAGTACGTTCACCGACGAGTGGAAAGGTCCGGCACCGTCGATGGCGTCGCATGCGGACAAGGTGCGTACCGTGCTGCGCCGCCATGCACGACCCGCGCGCATGCAAGTGGCAGTGCCCCTGCGCGAGCCCGCCACGGCTACCGCGGCAGGCGTGCCTCGCGCCGAGGCAGCGCCGGCTCTGCCGTCGTTGACGCCGATCGACATGCCGTCTTTGCCGGGCTCGTGGCTCGGACGCACGGCGTCGGGGCAGGGGCGTGTGGTGTTGCGCTTGTCCGTAGACGGCGAAGGTCGCGCGCAATCTGCCTCGGTGGCGCAATCCAGCGGCGATGCGGCGCTGGATGATCGCGCGGTGCGCATGGCGTTGGGCTGGCGCTTTGCGGTGCCGGCAGATCATCCCGGTGGGCTCACCGGTCAGCTGGTGATGCGCTTCGACGAGTAGACCGCACCATCCGCTAGCTACCGTTGTAGGAGCGCACCCAGTGCACGATCGCCGTTCGCCTCGGTCTTTCCAATCGATCGCTTCCGCGAACGCAGGGCGAACGCGCACAACGCCAAAAGGGGGCGTGGCGAGTCATGCGGGGAATTTCGCTTCTGCTCTGGCGCTTCGGCGAGCGGGCTCGCTTGCGACCGAAGGGAGTCCCTGTGGGGCGGCGGGCTTCCGAGCCGCTGCTGCGGCTCGGGTCACTTTCTCTTGCTTGCCCAAGTCCCACAGGGATTAGCTTCGCGTCAGAAAGTAACCAAAGAGAACGGCACCCCGCGTGGCGCTGTCTGGGCTGCTTCCAGCCAGTCCGTGAGGGGCGGCCGGGCTTTTCGACCGGGCTCCTGCCCGGGCGAAAAGTGCCCGACGTCCTGTCGGGCACCCCTGCGGGGCCTGATCGTCCACCCATCACCGCCACACAGGGGTTATTTGTAGGCTCGTGCCGCTACGCGGCACATCGCTTCGCGAAGCCTGCGGCCCCATTGTAGGAGCGCACCCAGTGCGCGACCGCGAACTGACATGACTGTCTCGGTCTGCGGTGGTCGCGACTGCGCAAGCTGAGGTCACGCAGCAACGCGGCGGCCGCGCACTGGGTGCGCTCCCACAAAAAAAGCGGCGTCGGGAGCGATCAGAGAATCCCCTTCACCCCCGAACCAAACGCCGTAATCAACCGCGTGTAGATCAACTTCGACGAAATCGCCACGTCCGGAAAATCGCCCACCGGCGTGTAGCAACTGAAGAACGCGGGATCGCTGGGACGCATCGGTGTGCAGCCGGCCTTGAGGTCGTAGCTGGTGGCGTAGCGGTAGGGCCACAGGTCGAAGATGGGCAGGCTGGCGGAGACGTCGCCGATCGCCATGCTGAGGCCGCCTTGCTGGCGTGGTGCGATGACCCAGGCATTTTCCGGTTGCGTGTCGCGCAGGATGCTGTCGCGCAGTTCGCCGGCGAAGCGCGCGTCGTACACGATCACACCGGCCTCGGTGTTGTAGTGGTCCGAACGCGGATCGAAATTGTGCGAACCCACCATGGCGAAGTCGTCGTCGACCACGATGGATTTGGCGTGCAGGCCGAAGCGTCGGCCGGGCGTGGTCAACGGTGCGGGGCGGTTGCGTCGTGCCTTGCCATGGCTGCCAAGCAGGCCGCGTTCGGTACCGATGCGTCGGCGTGCCTGCGTGCCATCGTGCGTGGCGATCGAAGGTCCCTCGTCCGCCGCGGCTTCCGCGTTGTCTTCGGCGGGGCCCGCCGCGTGCGGCTTCATCTCGTAGATCTCGAAGCCGTATTCCTTGAGGTAGTGCTTGCGATGCTTGTACGAGATCGCATACACGGCGAACGCATCGGTGGACGCCAGCGAGTTGGTCGAGACGATGATGCGTGGCGGCGATGCGCTCTGCCGCAGGCCGGCAAAGATCGCCTGTGCGCGTTCGCTCAGCACGAGATAGGGCGTCTGCAGCACGATTTCATGCTGGGCGGCGCCGATCATGCGCATCACGTGCGCGGTGAATTCCTGTGCGCTGCGTTTGTCGGGCTGCGTGGTCTTGGCGGGCAGGTCGCTGAAGTAGTCCACGCGGCCGGTGCGCAGCGTCTGGCTCACCAGCGCCGCGTCGAGCCAGTCGGCATCGTCGGCCTCATCCAGCACGCGTGCCACGCGTTGCGGATGCGTGTAGTGCGGTTGCGGCCAGCTTACGGGGCCATCGGCGGCGAGGATGTCGTGGTTGACGTCGCGCAGGTGCGTCAGCGGCGTCGCGCGCTTGTGGTTCCAGAAGGTCTCGAAGCTGCTCGCCATGGCGCGCGCGGCCGGTCCGCCCACCATCACGTCGCGGTCGACATAATCGAAGTCGTCGTCCCAGTCGAAATAGCGATCCTGGTAGTTGCGGCCGCCGGTGATGCCGATCGCGTCGTCCACCAGCAGCAGCTTGTTGTGCATGCGCTGGTTGAAGTGATGGAAGCAGCACACGATGCTCGCGCCGAATTCCACCGCCGACGTCTGTGCCTCGTGGAAGGTCGGGTTGTACAGGCGCACTTCGAGGTTGGCGTGCGCGTCGGCGAGGCGCTTCAACAGCGCGGCGTCGTTGAAGGAGAACAGCTGGTCCGCGAGAATGCGCACCTTCACGCCGCGCCTCGCGGCCTTGAACAGTTCGTCCAGCACCAGCTGGCCGGCGTCGTCCTGATCCCAGATGTAGGTCTGCACGTCGATGCTGCGCTGCGCGGCGCGGATCAGGTTGAGCCGCGCCACCATCGCCGCTTCGCTGTCGTTGAGCAGGGTGACCACGTGCACGGGCTGGGCGTCGGTGGCATCCTCCAGCGCCTCGCGCGCAGCGTCCAGCAGTGGCGAGTCGATGGCGCAATGATCGGCGCGGTCGCAGTCCAGCTCGTGATGCGTGTCGGCGGCGACCACCGCATCCGCGCGATGGATGTGTGACGGCGACACGGCGCATCCCGGCAGGACCAGGATCGCAGCGAGCAGGGAGGCAAGGGCGATCCAGCGCGGGTGCATGCCGGAATGATACGGGTTAGGGATGATCTGATTAACTCTGCGCAGGCGGCATGATGTCCAGAAGGCCCCCAGGGTGGGTTGCGTGGCGTCGTGCAGACTGGCCGTCTGTGCAAGCCGCGCGGCACAGCCTGGGGGCCTTCTGGACATCACCCCATCATTCTGAATTTCAATATGTTGGGGCCGGCTCTGTCCGTTCGCAGGCCTTCGGCCCATCGTCTCAACAGACAGCCAGTCTGCCATCGCCGATGGTCCTATGGCCTGCGAACGGACAGAGCCGGTGACGCCTGCGCAGAGTTAATCAGAGCATCCCTACGTCAACGGCTGATGTAATCGAGGCTGATCGACAGACCCAATTCCACCTTGTCCGACAGCGCGGCGCGGTGTCCGGTCATCCCGAAGTCACTGCGCTGGATGGCGCCGCGCACGGCGATCACGCATTGCTGTGGCTCATGCAGCGGGCACGGGGAAGGCAGCAATTCGAAATGCGCCGGCCGCGTGATGCCGCGCAGGGTGAGCGTACCGTCGAGGTCGCCACCCTTTTCCAGCGAGGCGAGCGTGATCGGCTCGGATACGAAATGAATCGTGGGGTAGCGCTCCACGTCGAAGAATTCCGGCGCCAGCACCCAGCGGCGAATGCGGTCGGACCCCATCTGGATGCTGTCCACGGTGATGCGCGCGTCGACCACCGCGGTGTCGTGCTGGGGGTTCAAGGTCACGTCGCCGTCGATCTGCTGGAAGCGTCCGCTGATCTGGCTCAGCCAGAACAGTCGCACGCCGAAATCGGCGTGGGAGCGCGTGGAATCGATGCGGTAATCAGCGGCCTGGACCGGCAGGATGGCCAGCAGGAACAAGGCCAGCCCGCCGATGAAGCGCCGCATCAGGGAGACCAGAAGGCGTCCAGGCGGGCGTTGCCCGGTTCCAGCGCACCGTTGAGGTGCAGCACCGCCAGGCCCGCCGGCGGCATGCCGCGGAATTCGTCCGAGCGACCTTCGACCAGCAGCGCCACCAGTCGCTCGATGCCGGGGTTGTGTCCTACCAGGACGACCGTGCCGGCATCGGCATGCTGATCCAGCAGCGCCAGCAGCTCGCCCGGCGTCGCTTCGTAGATGTCCTCGGCAAACTGCGGTTCCGGCGCATGCTTCATCGAGGCGAGCGCCAGCGATGCCGTGGCACGCGTGCGCTCGGAGGGAGAACACAGCACGCGGTCGGGTTTCACGCCGTGCGAGGCCAGCCACTTGCCCGCTGCCTTGGCCTCCTGTTCGCCACGCCCGCTCAGGCGCCGGCTCTGGTCGTCGCCTCCGGAAGAGGCCGGCTGTGCTTCGGCATGTCGCAACAGGATGAGTTCGTGCATGGGCAAGGCTCCAAGATCGTGCCGCGATGGCGTAGCCACGCTGGTCAATGCTGGCGTTTGATCCAGCGGAGGAGGTGTTTCCAATCCTCCTGGTGGCTCCGGACGTTTTCCGAAGCGTAGTCAAAGATACCCTTGCCGAGTGCGGCGAGCAGCACATACGCCTGACTGTCTCTCAACTGCGCCACGAGGGGGAACGGCGCCTGTTCCGCCAACCGCGTCATCGCGTCCTGGCTTGCATGGGTCCAGGGCTTCAGGCGGTTGCCCACCAGGCCCACGGGTAGCTTGCCACGCTTGATGCGACTGATCTGTTTCAGGTGATCGAGGAAGTCCAACGTGGCGTCGAGGTCAAAGGTTGACGGCAGCACCGGCACCAGCAGCACGTCGGCTTTTTCCAGGTAGGGCTCGAGATCACGCTCCTGCGACCCGGCGGCGGTGTCGATCAGTACGCGCTGGGTGTCGGGCGGGAGTTTTTCCAGGGATCGGCGGTTGCCTTCCAGGGCCAGTACGCCGGGTACGTTGTCCGGACGCCTCGTGGCCCAGCGAAAGCCGGACTGCTGCCGGTCGGCGTCGACGATGGCCGTGTGCTTGCCATCCTGCGCCCAATGCGAAGCGAGCTGCGTGACCAGCGTGCTCTTTCCACAACCGCCTTTGCTGCTTGCTACCAGAACCGTCAGCATGTTGCTGCCCCTGTGTTCAAGCCTGGCCCAAGCCTACACGATGGTCGGGGCGGCAAGGCAAGCTTGGCGAATCACGCCTGCGGCTTGGACGGCTCCCAGTCGGCGGGCGCTTCGACATTGACGTTGTAGTCGTGAAGCGCAGTGAGCATCAGGCTCATCTCGGTGCCGCCCGAGCGTGCCAGCGACAGCAGATGCTGGGCGAGCGCGGTGTCGCCCTGCGCGCGGGACGACAGCTGGGCGAAGCTCTGTACCTGCCACACCAGGTTGCGGCGCGCGCGGCGGGCGTCGTCCTGTTGGGACGGGTCGTCCGACAGCACCTCGCGCAGATGCAGGCCCAGCGAACGGCCCAGCGGGCTCGAACCCCATTCCAGCAGCTTGGCGAGCTTGAGGCAGTCGGCCTTCATGCCCTCGTTGTCCTTGTTGGCCTCACACAGGCGCGAGGTGGCCTGCAGGCCCGGCTGCGGCTGCGTTTCGGCCAGGCCGAAGACCATCATCACCTGCACGCCCACCGCGCCCGTGGGCGACAGCGGGTTGATCACCGCAGGCGGTGGCGGCAGCAGCGTGACGGTGGTGGCCAGCGCCTTGAGGCTGATGCCGGTGTAGTCGTCGTAGACCTTGGCCGCGGCGGCCTTGCCGAGGTCTTCGCGGGCGGCATCGAGCTTGTCGTTCTTCACGTCCTGGCCCAGCTTCAGCAGCCACACCGCCGCGTTGTCCGGCGCCTGGGCGACCAGCTTGTCCATCGCATCGGGGTTGGGGCAGGCGTCGGCCTTGGTGTCGCAGTCGCTCAATCGCACCCAGTTGATCTCCGGGCCGGCGCCTGGCGCCGTCGAGGCGCGGTCGATCAGCGTATGGAAGCTGTTGAAGTCCGGCAGGTCGGTCAGCGGGCGGGCCAGCAGGGCGCCGCCGAGCAGCGGAACCGGCATGGCCTGGGGCGCGATTACGCTGACCAGGTCCTTCTGGAAGGCCAGCAGGGCCTGGCGGCGTGCGGCAATCTGCTGGTCGTTGGCGGTGGCCGACTTGGGCTTGGCCGGCGTTTTCGCGGCAAGCGCCGGACCGGTCAGCGAGGCCAAAACGAGTCCGAGCACGAGCAGGCGCCGTCCAAGCATGGGTGTCATCCGTCCAAAACGAAGCGGCCAGCATACCGGTCAAGCATTAAGCTCGCCTGATCCACGGGACGGTGCGGCCGGGATAACGGTCCCGGGCTTGCTAGCATGGCCGCTTCGCGACGCCCCGGGATGGTCCGCCCCGTCCCGCGCAACAGGAGACACGCAGTGAACGATATTTCCTTCTTGGCCGACGGTCGGGCGGCCCCCTGGTTCGTGGGCTGGGGCACCCTGGCCCTGATCAATGCCGGATTGGCCCAGGGCAAGAATCGCAGTGGCCTGGTGTGGTTCCTGCTCTCGCTGCTGTTCGGGCCGATCGCCACGCTGGTGCTGGTGCTGCTGCCCAAGACGCGGCAGACCTTGTTCTGATCTTCATGTAGGAGCGCACCCAGTGCGCGAAGAGCCTACGAAGCGACGACGCCGGCATCCCCATCGCTGGGAATCCGGCGTCGGATACAACCATAGCCCGCGGTCGCGCACTGGGTGCGCTCCTACAGTCTGTGCGCTTGGGCTTACTCGCCCAGCGCTTCGCGCATGAATTCAGGCTGGGCCAGCGCGCCCTTGTGCACGTCCGCGTTGTAGTAGCGGGTGGGGAAGTTCTTGCTGATCGCGCCGCGCTCGCGGAAGCCGGCCAGGTCGCCGCCCTTGCGGGCCATGGTGCAGCTCCACCAGCCGGTGGGGTAGCACGGCTGCGGGAACGGCAGCGTCTTCACCGCGCTGAAGCCGGCCGTGCGCATGGCCGAACGCATGGACTTGATCAGCTCCAGGTGCGCGATCGGCGATTCGGACTGCTGCACCAGGATGCCGCCGTGGCGCAGGGCCTTGTGGCAGCTGGCGTAGAACGCGGCGTTGAACAGGCCTTCGGCCGGGCCGACCGGGTCGGTCGAGTCGACGATGATCAGGTCCAGCGATTCGGGCTCGGCTTCGGCCATGTACTTGATGCCGTCGATGAACAGCAGCTCGGCGCGCGGATCGTTGTTGGACTCGCACAGTTCCGGGAAATATTCCTCGGCCAGGCGGGTCACGCGCTCGTCGATCTCCACCTGGGCGGCGTGCTCCACTTCCTCGTGCTTGAGCACTTCGCGCAGCGTGCCGCAGTCGCCGCCGCCGATGATCACCACGCGCTTGGCGCGCGCATGGGTGAACAGCGCCGGGTGGGTCATCATCTC
Source organism: Dyella jiangningensis (assembly GCF_003264855.1). NCBI lineage: Bacteria > Pseudomonadati > Pseudomonadota > Gammaproteobacteria > Lysobacterales > Rhodanobacteraceae > Dyella > Dyella jiangningensis. Next base: position 108,086 of record NZ_NFZS01000001.1, read on the forward strand.
GTGATAGAGGAAGTTGTCGCGGCTGGTCAGCATCACGCAGCCGTCGATCACCATCAGGTTGCCCCAATCGGTGGTCTGGTAGATCTCGATGGTCTGGAACGGCGTTTTCTCGGCGTGCAGCAACTTCTCCACGCGGTAGCCGATGGAGGAGCCGGAGGCCTGGTGGGCTTCGGTGAACCAGCTGGGGTGCTGCGACATGGGAGCGTTCCTGACGATCGATGGGTTCAAAGAGCGGGAATTGTAGCCGAACCGGCGCCATCTTCCCGTTTTCGTTGGGGAACGCCGCCGGTACATTGTCACAAGACGCCGTTACAATAGCCGTCCGGACCACCGCGCCTCGCGGCCCCAGGTCCGCCAGGTCAGCCCGGCCCCGCGGCGTGCGAGGCTTCCGGCCGGCTGACTTTGTTTCGTCAAGGCTCGCCGCTGCGACGACATGTAAAGGGTGTTTCACGCCCGTTATTGAAGGAACCCTCCATGTCGAAGCACTGGAACATCGACGCTGCCCGCCATACCTATGCCGTCCCGCACTGGGGTGACGGCTACGTCGACGTGAACGCGGACGGCCATATCGTGATGCGTCCCAAGGGCGCCACCGGCCCCGCGCTGTCGCTGCCGGCCATCGTGGACCGCGCCCGCGCCGAAGGCCTGCGCCTGCCGCTGCTCGTGCGTTTCCCGGACATCCTGGCCGACCGGTTGAAGCGGCTGCAGGACGCGTTCGCCAAGGCCATCGGCGAGTGGAACTACACGGGCGGCTATACGGCCGTCTATCCGATCAAGGTCAACCAGCAGCGCGGCGTCGCCGGCGAGCTGGTGGCCGCGGGCGAGCATGGCTTCGGCCTCGAAGCCGGCTCCAAGCCGGAACTCATGGCCGTGTTGGCCATGGCGCGCCCCGGCAGCATCGTCATCTGCAACGGCTACAAGGACCGCGAATACATCCGCCTCGCGTTGATCGGCCGCAAGCTCGGCCTGCGCGTGCACATCGTGATCGAGAAGCTGTCCGAGCTCGACCACGTGTTCACCGAAGCGAAGGCGCTCAACGTCGAGCCGCTGCTTGGCGTGCGCGTGCGCCTGGCCTCCATCGGCGCCGGCAAGTGGCAGAACACTGGCGGCGACAAGGGCAAGTTCGGCCTTTCGCCCAGCCAGGTGCTCACCCTGGTGGAACGCCTGGAGCAGGCGGGCCTGAAGCACACGCTGAAGCTGCAGCACTTCCACATGGGCTCGCAGATCTCCAACGTGCGCGACATCGCCAACGGCATGCGCGAGGCCACGCGTTACTTCGTGGAACTGAAGCGCATGGGCGTGCCGCTGGACATCGTCGACGTCGGCGGCGGCCTGGGCGTGGACTACGAAGGCTCGCGTTCGCGTAGCCACAACTCGATCAACTACTCGATCGAGCAGTACGCCTCGACCATCGTGCAGTCGCTCGCCGAAGCGGTGGCGGAAGAAAACCTGCCCGCGCCGCACATCATCACCGAGGCCGGCCGCGCGATGACCGCGCACCATGCGGTGATGGTGGTGAACGTGACGGAAGTGGAGCCCGTTCCCGGTGGCGACATCCCGTCGCCCCACGAGCACGAGCCCGCGGTGCTGCGCCGCCTGCGCGAAACGTGGGCCGAACTCGACCAGCGCCCGGCGCTGGAGCTGTTCCACGAAGCCCAGCATCACGCGGCCGAAGGCCAGGCGCTGTACGCCCTGGGCCAGCTCAACCTGGAAGACCGCGCGCGCCTGGACGACATGTATTACGCGATCGCCAATGCCGTGCGCACGCGCCTGTTGCCGGCCGAGCGCTCGCATCGCCAGGCGCTGGACGAGCTGGACGAGAAGCTGGTGGACAAGTACTTCGTCAACTTCTCGGTGTTCGAGTCGGTGCCGGACATCTGGGCCATCGACCAGATCTTCCCGATCGCACCGATCGCGCGCCTGGACGAAGAGCCGACGCGCCGTGGCGTGATCGTCGACCTCACCTGCGATTCGGATGGCCGCATCGACGACTACGTCGACGCCGAGGGCGTGGATGTGAGCCTGCCGCTGCACGCGCTGAAGGATGACGAGAGCTATCGCCTCGGCATCTTCATGGTCGGCGCGTACCAGGAGACGCTGGGCGACATCCACAACCTGTTCGGCGATACCGACGCGGTGAATGTGCGCGTCGATGGCGATTCGTATGTTTTCGCGCACAAGCGTCGCGGCGACACCACCGACCTGATGCTCGACTACGTCGGCTACGACCTGGAAGCCCTGCGCCGCAGCTACCGCGATCGCATTGCGGCGGCGGGCGTGGAAGGCGAGGCGGCGGAGCAGTTGTTCGTCACGTTGAACGAAGGGCTGACGGGCTATACGTATCTGTCCGAAGGCGTGCGCTGAATCACTCGTCATTCCGGCGCAGGCCGGAATGACGACATAGGAAAGGCTTCTCAAGCTGTCCATTCGTCGCATGGATGCGTGCATACAAGCTGTGCCAGCCTGTTCGTCCCCGCGGACAGGCTGCGCGACACACAAGCTGATTCCGTTTCTGCTTTCCCCGTTCCCCATCGACAGGAGTGGTTATGGCAAGTCTCGACGGCAAGGTGGCACTCATCACAGGCGCGGCCAGCGGCCTGGGCAAGGCAATCGCCGAGCTTTATGCAAAGAACGGTGCGGCGGTGGCCATCGCCGACATCAACCAGCAGGCGGCCGATGCGGCCGCAGCCGAGATCAACGCGGCAGGCGGCAAGGCCATCGGCGTCGCGATGGACGTGACGGATGAAGCCGCCGTCGATGCGGGTACCGACAAGGTGGTCGCGGAGTTCGGTCACCTCGACATCCTGATTTCCAACGCCGGCATCCAGATCATCAATCCGATCGACCAGTTCTCGTACGCCGACTGGAAGAAGATGCAGGCGATCCACGTAGACGGCGCGTTCCTCACCACGAACGCGGCGCTCAAGCACATGTACAAGGACGATCGCGGCGGCGTCGTGATCTACATGGGCTCGGTGCACTCGCACGAAGCGTCGAAGCTCAAGTCGGCGTACGTCGCCGCCAAGCATGGCCTGCTCGGACTGGCGCGCACGCTGGCGAAGGAAGGCGCCGCGCACAACGTGCGCTCGCACGTGATCTGCCCGGGCTTCGTGCGCACGCCGCTGGTGGAAAAGCAGATTCCTGAGCAAGCCAAGGAACTGAAGATCACCGAGGACGAAGTGATCAAGAACGTGATGCTCAAGGACACCGTCGACGGCGTATTCACCACGGTGGACGACATCGCGCAGACGGCGTTGTACCTCGCGACATTCCCCTCGGCGGCGCTCACCGGCCAGTCGATCGTGGTGAGCCACGGCTGGTACATGCAATAAGCACGCATGGACGCCGCCAAGCACATGCCCGCACCGGACGCACTCGCCAAGGCGATCAAGCGCGACTACGGCACGCTTGCCCTCGTGTTGCAGGGCGGCGGTGCGCTGGGTGCTTACCAGGCCGGCGTGTTCGAGGCGCTGGATAACGCCGGCATCCATCCGAACTGGATCGCCGGCATTTCCATTGGTGCACTCAACGCCGCCGTTATCGCCGGTAATCCACCCAAGCATCGCGTGGAACGCCTGCGCGAGTTCTGGCGGAGCATCTGCCGTCCGCCACTGCTACCGACCTGGCCCACGCCGCCGCTCGATCCGAGTGCGTGGGAATTGCCGTGGTTGAACGGACTGAGCGGCTGGTCGGCGCTGCGCGCACTGGTGGAAGGTCAGCCCGGCTTCTTCGTGCCGCGCCCGTTTCCGCTGTTGCCGTTGCGCGCTTCACCCGCCACGGCGAGCTGGTATGACACCTCGCCGTTGAAAGCCACGCTGGAACGGCTGGTCGACTTCGACCGCATCAACCACAAGACCGCGATGCGCGTGTCGGTGGGCGCGGTGAACATCCGCACCGGCAACTTCGCCTACTTCGACAACACCGAAGGCGAGCTGCGCGTGGAGCACTTCATGGCGTCCGGCTCGCTGCCGCCGGGTTTTCCGGCCACCGAGATCGACGGCGAGTTCTACTGGGACGGCGGCATGGTCTCCAACACGCCACTGTACAAGGTGCTGTCCGACGCGTCGTGTCGCGACGCGCTGATTTTCCAGGTCGACCTGTGGAGCGCACGCGGCGAGGTGCCGCGCGACCTCGCCGAGGTGACGGCGCGCGCCAAGGACATCCAGTACTCCAGCCGCACGCGATTGATCACCGAATTCATGGGCATGCGCCAGAAGCAGCAGCGTTTGCTGCAGGACCTGATGGCGCTGGTGCCCGAAGACCAGCGCCGCGATCCTGCGTATCGCCGCGCCGAGATCTATGCGGGTGGCTCGCTGGTCAACCTGTTCCACCTGATTTACCGCAACAAGCCGTACGAAGGGCATTACAAGGACTACGAGTTCAGCTTTGGCAGCATGCAGCAGCACTGGCACAGCGGCATGGACGATATGCAGTGCACGTTGAGCGAGCCGCAGTGGTTCGCGCGCCCCGATGCGGAGCATCCTTTCGTCACCCATGACGTACATTGTGAAGACTGATCCACCAGGACAACCATGACACTCAAGGCAGCATTCATCGGACTCGGCGCCATGGGCACGCCGATGGCCGGGCATCTCAAAACCCACGGCCTGCTCCATGCCGTCTCCAGCCGTACGCAGGCCAATGCCGATGCGGTGGCGAAGGATCTCGGCGTCGCCGCGCCCTCGCTGGCGGACATCGCCGCGCAATGCGACGTGATCGCGTTGTGCGTGACTGCGGATGCCGATGTGCTCGGCCTAGTCGACGCGTTGGGGCCACATCTGAAACCAGGCACCATCGTGATCGACCATTCCACCGTCGCGCCCGATACCGCCAAGCAGGCTGCAGCCAAGCTGGCGCCGACCGGTGCGCACTTTCTCGATGCGCCGGTATCGGGCGGTGTGGAGGGCGCTAAGAACGGCAAGCTCTCGGTGATGGTGGGCGGTGACGCCGCCGTGCTGGAACGCGCGCGCCCGGTGCTGGAAGCCTATGCGCTGCGCATCACGCATCTGGGCGACGTCGGCGCCGGCCAAGCCACCAAGGCGGTGAACCAGGTACTGGTGGCGGGCATCGCGCAGGGCGTATGCGAAGGGCTCGCGCTCGGTGAAGCGCTGGGCCTGGATCCGGAACGCCTGCTTCCCACGCTGGGCGCCGGCGCGGCGGGCAACTGGTTCCTGGAAAAGCGAGGCAGCACGATGCTGCGCAACGAGTTCAGCGTCGGCTTCAAGCTCGGCCTGCTGCACAAGGATCTGGGCATCGTGCGTCGTATCGCCGAAAGCGCCGGCACCAACCGCAGCGTGATCGAGCGCTCGCTCGCCGATTATGCGGAGCTGATGAGCCAGGGTTATGGCGACGATGACATCTCGGCGTTGATCCGGTTGAAGCGCAAGAGCTGATAGCTGCCACCAACCTCGACAAGCACGGGATAAGAGGCCGCGCGCAAGCGCGGCTTTTTTTTTGCGCGCGCTGAAGCAGGCTGGCGCGACAAAGGGTTCTAAATCGAGCTGTGGAAGACCTCGACGGAAGGTCTGCCAGAAGGAGCTTGGTGGCTCTCAGATTTTTCTGATGTCGGTGCTTCGCGGTCATCGGTAGAACGGCGTGTTCGGAGAGTAAGGGGCATGTCTACTCGCCGGATCCAAAGAAAGCCGGTTGCACGAAAAGCGCTTTCAAGCCGAATGGGAAAGAAAATCTTAGGGAGCTCCAAATGAATCACGTCTATCGCGTAGTCTGGAATGCTGCGCTTTGTACATGGACCGTCGTGTCTGAACTGGCGAAAAGCCATCGGCCACGTTTCAGCAAACTCAGTGCCGCACTTCTGGTCGGCATCGCCATGCAGGGCCAGGCTTTGGCCACGGACTACCTCCAGCCGGTTGTCGTGTTCGGCGGCGTCACGGGTACGCTGAATAGCGGAGACACGGTAACGGTCACCAATGACAATACTGTCGGCCTTGGCGTAGCCGATGCGGGGTCCCAGCTCATCGCCAACAACGTGACCGTGACTACGAGCGGCAACGGTACCTCGGGAGCCTATGTGGGGTACGGCGGGCAACTCACGCTGACCGATGGGTCAGTGACCGCAACGGGTGCTTCCACTGCCAACTATGCGGCCGACGCCGTATTCGTACTCGGGCAGGGCTCGCGCGCCACGATCACTCGTACCGTGCTGTCGACCCAAGGACAGAATGCCTACGGCGTTGCTGTGGTAGGCGGTGGTTCCGCATCGTTGGATGGCGCTGCAGTGAGTACCCATGCTGACAACAGCGTCGGCCTTTACATCTCCGGGACAGGGTCGCAGGCAATGGCCACGGATTTGACGACGAGTACGGCGGGAAAGGCTGCGGTGGGCGTGGAGGCGAACCAAGGCGCTTCCATCAGCCTTTCTGGTGGCGAGGTCACCACGTCGGGTGATGCGGGCGTTGGCATCGTGGCATTGGAAACTGGCAGCCAGATCAGCGTGACCGGTGTGCGCGTGCAGACTACAGGCGGACTTGCCAATGGCATTGGCGCTTACGGCGTGGACGCCGAAGGTGGTGGCCGGATCACGTTGGGTGGTGGCGCCACGATATCCACGCAGGGCGCGAGTGCGATAGGCGTGCGTGCCGTTGGCGATGGCAGCCAGATCGCTGCCGAGGGCATTACCGTCGCCACGGCAGGTGCCAATGCTTATGACGTCATGGCCGATGGGGCGGGAGCAACCATTCGGGCGGACAACAGCGTCATGTCTACGACAGGGAATGCCGCGGTAGGCATCGTTGCGATGAATGGCGGCGTCGTGACGCTCAACGGCGGAGCCGTTGGCACCAGCGGCAACAACGCCATGGGCATGGTTTCGACGGGCACTGGCAGCCAGATCAACGCCACTGACGTACAGGTGCAGACCATCGGTGGGAGCAATAACGACGGTTTCAACGCCTACGGTGTCTATGCAGAGGACGGTGGCACCGTGAATTTCACGGGCGGTCGTATCGAAGCACTGGGCCAGAGCTATTACGGCACCGACAGCGCAGTGGTAGCAACCGGTAGCGGCACGCATATCGGCCTTGCCAACGCATCCGTCGTTGCGAGGGGCGCAAACAACGGTGTCATGGCTAACCAAGGCGCCGCCATCGACATATCCGATAGCACGATCTCATCGGGTGGAGTCGGTGATGGCTATGCCTATGGTGTGCAGGTCTGGGACAGAGGGACACGGGTAACCCTCTCAAACACGAACATAGACGCGTCTGGCGTGTCGACCGCGGGTGTTGTTGCGTCCAACGGCGCATCGGTGGACGTGGTTGGTGGGCGTATGAGCATCATCGGCGGAGGCTCCGGCGCTGTAGTGGCTATGGATGCCGGGACACACGTTACCCTCAGGGACGCCGTCCTCACCGCTCATGGTGATTCAGGAGCGGGTGTTGGTGCTGGATACGGTGCCGCCGTCGACCTGTCCGGCGGTAGCGTTGATACATTCGGCAGCAACTCGAGCGGGTTGATAGCTCAAGCTGAAGCTTCGTACCTCACCGTCGCCAATGCATCGATCACCACCCATGGCGAGGTGTCTATTGGCCTGTTTGCGGTCGATGGGGTCGTCGAGACTTCCGGCAACACGATAAGCACATTAGGTGAAGGGTCTTATGGCGTCATGGCCGAACAAGCCACCGGTGCGACGACCATCCGCATGTCGGGCGACCACGTCATCACGCAGGGCAATGGCGCCATCGGCTTGACTGCGCACGGCGTCGGTAGTGCCATCGAAGCATCGAATGTTCGAGTACAGACGACCGGTGCGAAGGATCCATCGGGTATCGGTGCATACGGCGTGGATGCCGAAGGTGGCGGTCGGGTCATGCTAAGGGATGGTGCATCCGTGTCGACGAGCGGTGTCGGCGCCATGGCTTTGCTTGCCACCGGTAACGGCAGCGAGGTGGCGACGTCTGGCCAGGTTACGGTTCGCTCCACTGGCGGTGATGCCTACGGCGCGCTGGCGCAGGATGGAGGCGCCATCACCCTGGCGCAAGGCGCAAATATCGATACCAGCGGCGACACGGCCCATGGCTTGGTTTCACTGGGCGCTGACAGCCAGATCAATGCGACCGGTGCTACGGTAGAGACTCATGGCACGCAAGCCAGTGGTGTCGCACTCGGTAACAGCACGATCAATCTTGCGGGTAGTTCTGTTCTCGCTCAGTACACCGGTGCGCTGCTCTCCGCGGACGGCACGGAACAAACGACCAATAGGCTGAACATGTCCGGCGGATCGATGGCTTCCGTCGCCGACGATGCCATCCGTGCCAGTGCAGGCGACAACTGGGTGAACCTGAGCCATGGCGCGCAGGTGACGGGTGGCAATGGCACCTTGCTCGATGTCGTTGGAACGGGCACTGTGGCTCACCTCTCGGCTACTGATGACGTGGTTCTGACGGGCGACGTCGTGGCGCTCGCGGGCAACATGGCTCATGTGTCGCTTGCGCAAAGCTCGTCGCTCACCGGTGCGATGCGCAACGCTTCCAGCGTCAGCGTGGACGGCAGCAGTCTGTGGAACATGACGGCCAGTTCCGACGTGCAGCAGCTCACCCTGGCGGGAACGGTCGCATTTGCCGCTTCACCCTCGGGCTACAAGAGCCTCGTGGTCCACGGCGACCTTGCGGGCAATGGAGGAACCGTTGCGCTGAATACGGCCCTCAACGAGGGTGGTGCGCTAAGCCATCAGTACACCGACCGCGTATTGGTGGAAGGCAACGCCAGCGGCACGACCTATCTGAAGGTCACGGGTTCGGGCACGGGTGCGCTGACCGACACCAACAAGAATGGCGTGGCGGAGGCCAATGAGGGTATTTCGCTGGCCCAGGTGGCGGGACAGTCCAGCGCGTCGGCGTTTGTGTTGAGCGGTGGCTACGTGGCCGTGGGTCCGTGGCGCTATGAACTCAGCAGCTACCAACCCGGAAGCGCCGATGCAGGACAGCGCGTGGTTGCCGGTACCGGCAACGGATTCTGGGACTACCGGCTGCAGAACGTGTACGTGGCCGATGTCACGCCCGTTCCCGATCCCACGCCCGATCCTTCGCCTGACGACAGGCCCGACGTAACGCCGTCGCGTCCGGCGGTGGTGCCTCAGGTGCCTGCATACCTCAGTGCTGCCACCGCCATGTTGTCCTACGGCATGCGCAGCATAGGCACGCTTCATGACCGACTCGGCGAGGTCCATCAGGACGATGTATCGCAGGCGGGCAATACCGGCGAGTTCTACGCGCGCGTGTTCGGTGGCAACTACCGCTACAGCAGCGATCGCAGCTTCCGCCAGTACGGCTTCGGTTTCGACCAGGACGATCGTGGCATCCAGATCGGCGGAACATGGCTGAAGACGGACAATGACGACTCTACCTTCCGCATGGGCCTGTACGGGAGCATCGGTACGTCGCGCATCACGCCCAAAGCCATCGACGGCAGCAGCGCGATGCGCATGGACGCGAGGAGCGTCGCGGCAACGGCCACGTACGTGAACGGCGGCGGCTTCTACCTGGATGGCGTCGTGGCGCGCAACGACTACCGCGCGCGGGTAGACACTGCCTACCGCGGTTACGGCATGGCCAGCTTCAAGACGCGCGGCTGGTCGTACTCGCTGGAGGCTGGCTATCCCTTCGTGTTCGCCAACGAACTGCGTCTTGAGCCACAGGCGCAGGTGACCTACCAGTCCCTGCATACGAATCGCTTCGGTGACAGCGATGGGCTGAGCGTGTCGCCTGGAGATTCGGGTGCATGGACAGGTCGGATAGGCGCCAGCCTGAGCAGGACGTTTGCCACCGATACTGGCCAACGTTGGACACCATCGGCCCGTCTGAACTACGTCACGAGTTCGGCCAGCCGCACGGCAGTCACACTGGTGAGCGATGCCTGGGATGTGTCGGGTACCTTCACCAACGGAAGCTGGGGTTCGGTATGGCAATTGGGCGCCGGCGTGAGTGGCGCACTGACGCGGACGCTTTCGGTATATGCCGGTGCGGACTACCAGGCCACGGCAGGCCATGCGGGCCAGCAGGGCTGGTCGGCCAACCTTGGCCTGCGCTGGCAGTTCTGAGCGGAAAACGGCGATGGGCGGCATCACGCAGCCCATCGCACGTCAGGGTGAAGGCGGGCCCTTCCGCTTGTCTTCACCTCAGGTAACAAAAAAGCCGTGTCGCGAGACACGGCTTTCCTTTGCACATCGCTGAGCGATCGGCGCCCCGTCTATTTGCCTTCCTTCAACGCAATCGCATTGATGCCGGCCGACGCCAGGCGCTGCTTGGCCGATTCCAGCTCGGTGGCCGAATGGAACGGGCCCAGGCGCACGCGGTTGTAGGTCTGGCCGTTGACGTTGACCGGCGCAACGTTGGCGACGAAACCCTGCATGGCCAGCTTGGCCTTCAGCGTCTCCGCGTCGGAGGCGCTCGGGAAAGCGCCGACCTGCAGCAGGTAGCCGCTGCCGGTGGAGGCAGTGTTGGCGGTCGGTGCCGCGGCCGGCGCGGCATGCACGGCCGATTCCGGCGCGGGCGTGATCGCTTCGGAGACCGCAGCCGGCGCCGGTTTGGACGCCGCCTGTTGCTGCTGTTGGGCCGCGGCGGCCTGCGCCGCCTGCTGGGCGGCCTGCTGCTTCTGCTGCTGCTCGGCCTTGGCCTGCGCGCTGATTACCGCATCGGGAATGCGCACTTCCTTCTCCGACAGCACGGAATAGAAGTCGTACTGCGGCTTCTTCGGTGCCGGCGCGGTGTCGTTGGCCGAGGTGGTTTCGTTGCCGGCCGCGCCGGCGTCGCTGCCGCGCTGGGCCGTGGCCTGCGCGTTGGGCTGCGGGCCATCGTTGCCGCGGGGCGCCATCGGCAGGTGTCCGCGCATGGCGAACATCAGCAGGGCGCCGACCAGGATGCCGATGACGGCCCAGCCCCAACCCGGCATGCCGCCGCTCGAGTTGCGGACGGCCTGTCGGCCTTTGCCCTTGCGTGCTGCCATTTACATGCTCTCCGGGGCGCTGAGGCCCAGCAAATCAAGACCGTTCTTCAGAACCTGGCGCGTCGCCACGATAAGCGCCAATCGCGCGTCGCGCAGGTTCGCATCGTCCACCAGGAACTGATGCGAGTTGTAGTAGGTGTGGAACGCATTCGCCAACTCGCGCAGCCAGGTGGCGACCAGGTGCGGCTCCAGGTTCGCCGCGGCGGTCTCAACCAGCTCCGGATACTTCGAAAGCTCCGTCAACAGGATCTGCTCGTGCTCGTTGTCCAGGCGCGCCAGGTGGGCCAGCCCATTGTGCAGATCGAAGGTGAACCCTTTCTCGCCAGCCTGGCGCAGCACGCTGCAGACGCGAGCATGGGCGTACTGGATGTAGTAGACCGGATTGTCGTTGCTCTGCGAGCGGGCCAGGTCGATGTCGAACACCAGCTGCGAGTCGCCCTTGCGGGCGATCAGGAAGTAGCGCGTGGCGTCGCGGCCGACCTCGTCGATCAGGTCGCGCAGGGTCACGTAGCTGCCGGCGCGCTTGGAGATCTTCACCTCCTCGCCCCCGCGCATCACCGTCACCATCTGGTGCAGTACGTATTCCGGCCAGCCCTGGGGGATGCCGCAGTCCAGCGCCTGCAGGCCGGCCTTCACGCGGGCCAGGCTGCCGTGGTGGTCCGAACCCAGCTCGGTGATGGCGCGTGCGTAACCGCGCTGCCACTTGCTGCGGTGGTAAGCCACGTCCGGCACGAAGTAGGTGTAGGTGCCGTCGGACTTGCGCATCACGCGATCCTTGTCGTCACCGAAATCGGTGGAGCGCAGCCACAGCGCACCGCCCTCCTCGTAGGTGTGGCCGTGGGCGACCAGCTCGCGCACGGTCTCGTCCACCTTGCCGTCGGTGTACAGCGAGGATTCCAGGAAATAGGTGTCGAAGCGGACGCCGAAGGCCTTGAGGTCGAGGTTCTGCTCACGGCGCAGGCTGGCCACGGCGAAGTGGCGGATGGCTTCGAGATCGTCGGCGTTCTTCGCGCCGGTAACGACTTCACCGTCCGCCTCCACCGATTCGCCGGCCATGTAGGCACGCGCCACGTCGGCGATGTAGTCGCCGCGGTAGCCGTCTTCCGGCCAGCCTTCGACGCCCGGGGCCAGGCCGCGCGCACGCGCCTGCACCGAGATGGCGAGATTGTTGATCTGCACGCCGGCGTCGTTGTAGTAGAACTCGCGCTTGACGTTCCAGCCGGTGGCGTCGAGCAGACGGCTAATACAGTCGCCGATCGCCGCGGCACGGCCATGGCCCACGTGCAGCGGGCCGGTCGGGTTGGCCGACACGTATTCCACGCCCGCCATCACGCCCTTGCCGCTCTGGCTGCGGCCATAGGCATCGCCCTCGGCCATGATGCGGCGCACTTCGTCGTGGTACGCACCCGGCGCCAGGAAGAAGTTGATGAAGCCCGGGCCGGCGATCTCCACCTTGGCCACCAGGGTGTTGGCGGGCAGCGCGGCGACCAGCTTCTCGGCCAGCTCGCGCGGCTTGGCGCGAGCCGGCTTGGCCAGCAGCATGGCCGCGTTGGTGGCGAAGTCGCCGTGGTCGCGGTTGCGCGCGCGCTCGATCACGAAGCTCGGTACCTCGAGGTCGGCGGGCAGGGTGGAGTCGTTCTGCAGGGTACGAAGCGCCTGCAGCAGCAGTTCACGCAGCTGTTCTTTCACGGCGTTGGTCGGGCGACGATGGAACCCGCAATCCTATCAGACCGGCGCCCGCCAAGCCGGCTCGTTGCAGGCTTTTCGGCGTGCTGCGTTGCGGGGGAGAAATCTGTGGATAACTCTGTGGGGAATCGCTGACACGACAGTGGTTCGGCAGCGGCATTTGCGGCGGAAATGCAGGTGTAAAGAAAAATATCCTTTGTATTCAGCGTATTGAAGTGCACACATGAGGCCGCTGGCAACAATGGAGCGGAAAGTGCCGTCTCAGGCCGAATGTGCATAACTCCCGGGACAAGGCCTGCAGCCACCCGTCGACACCGAAGCAAGTTTCGCGTCATGCCCCTGTCATGCGGCACTGCCACACTCCTTTCCGTCCCCCGGCACCTCCCCGCCGGACCGGACGGGAGACCGCCGTGCTCCTTCTCTCCCCACAAACGGCCAAACGGCGCGGACCTCCCCCCGCGCCGTTGCTTTTTCAGAGTTCGGCGGCCGGCATGACAGCCGGCGCCGGTGCCCGCCCCTCAGAGCCGCTCCATCCGCAGCCAGGACGGATCGCCCAGCCAGGCGCGCTCGAAGGCCGTGCGCGCCTCGGCCGCCTCGCGCGGATGTCCCAACGCATCCTCGCTTTGGGCCAGCCCATAGAGCGCCCAGCCGTTGCGCGGCGTCTGCTTGAGTGCTGCCTGGAACGCCTGGCTGGCCTCGTCGTAGCGGCCGGCCGTGAACAAGGCCGCGCCCAGCGACTGGCTGACCGGGTAGTACCAGTAGGCAGGCTCCTGATAGGGAATCTTGCGTTCGAGGGCGATCGCCTCCCGGTAATGGCCTGCCGCTTCCTCGAAACGTCCTTGTGCCTGCGCGAACCGACCGCGGGCAACGGCTTCAGCCAGTGACAGGAGGTCGGGTGCGGGCACGCCCTGTTCGATCATCGGCGCGAACGCATCGGAAGCGCGCAGCGCGGCGAGTGCCGTCAGCTCGCGGTCGAATGCCGTGCGATCCTGTCGCTGCGCGTGCGCCACGGCGCGCGCATAGAGGCGCATGGCCGTGGCGTAGGGGAGACGCGGGTCCGACGGTGGCATGGCGAGGATCGCCTCGGGCCGCGCGAACTGCGCCATGGCCAGATAGGGCGCGGCATCGATCGCCTGGATCCACGCGATGCGTGCGGAGGTTTCCGGATCAAGCACGCTGCGCAGGCGTTGGGCTTCCCGAATCGCCGTCTCCATGTCGCCTGCCATCTGTGCCGACGCGACGATGAAATGGATGTTGTGCGGGTAGTAGCCATAGCGCACGAGGCTGTGGTCGTTTGTGCTGCGAATCAGTGTCTCGTCCGCGCGGGCCGCCGCGACGTTGACGCGGATGGCGTCTGCGTAGCGACCCGTCAACGCATAGATGTGCGCCGGCATGTGGACGAGATGCCCCGCGCTGGGGGCAAGCGGCTGCGCCAATCGATCCGCCGCCGCTTCCGCACGACGCGGATCGGCGCTGTTCTCCATCAGGTGGATGTAGAGATGCGCCGCCTGGAGATGGCCCGGATGGCGCGCGAGCACGGTCTCGACCAGCTTGACGGCTTCGCCGCTGCGCCCGATCGGCGTGCGCTTGTCGGCTTCCCAATAGTTCCAGGGGCTGGTGTCCATCGCTGCTTCGGCGGCGAGCACGGCGATGTCGTCGTCCTTGGGGAATCGACGCGCGACATCGAGCATGGCATCCGCATAGGCCCCATCGAGCGCGGCGCGGTCGGCCTTCGCGTCGCGCGAATAGCGCCGAGCGATCGCATCGATCAGCGCCTGCTCCAGCGGCGAGGCGGATTCGCGCAAGTCGAGTGCGCGATCCATCGCCGCCAAGGCGGCGTTGCGGTCGCGATCGTCCATCGGTGCATTGATGTTGGGGCCCAGCGCGAGCGCCTCGCCCCACCAGCACATCGCGCAATCCGGATCGAGCCGTTGCGCCGCCCTGAACGATCGCACGGCACCGGCGTGATTGAATCCGTAGGTGAGCACCAGGCCCTGGTTGACATAGCGCCGCGCCTGTTCACTCCCCGTCGTGATCGCCACGTGCGATGTAGTGAGATCGGCGAAGAGTGGCATGGGCGCGGATGCTGCGCCTGACGGCGCGGCGACGGCCGCAGCAAGCGCCAGATGCTGCGTCAGCGACGGCGCGGATGCCTTGCCGCCACAGATGGCAGATGCCAGGACACCGGGATCGAAAGCGCGCGTCTCGAACGAAAACGACGCGACTAGCGACGAACTGGTGAGAACGACGCCAGCCCCAGCCAGCACCGTGTACTTCCACAGGTTGCGCATGGTCCGAGCTCCGCTTGGGAACGTGGTAGCGCGGGAGGTTACTCAGCCTGCCGGCCTTGTATATAACCTGAAAGGCCGGTGCGATTTAGTGGCCGAAGCAGGTGTTGATGCAATGACGCGCAAGCGCAGATGCGATGCGCATGGCTGTCGTCGATGCGTGCCGCATGATGAAACGGTTGGCACCGACTCGCCTTACATCCACCCCAGCGCCGCCATCGACGTCGGTGCTCCCGAGCCGATCACCAGATGATCGAGCACGCGCACGCCAACCAGCTGCAGTGCTTCTTTCAGTTCGCGCGTGATGGCTCGATCGGCCGCGCTGGGCTCGGCGACGCCGGACGGATGGTTGTGCGCAAAGATGACGGCCGATGCGTTGTGCCTGAGGCAGGCGCGCACCACTTCGCGCGGATGCACGCTGGCGCCGTCGACGGTGCCGCGGAACAGTTCTTCGAACGCCAGCACGCGATGGCGGTTGTCGAGGAACAGGCAGCCGAACACTTCGTAGGGCAGGTGGCGCAGCTGCGCGCTGAGATAGTCGCCGCTCTCGCGCGGATTGCCGAGCGCGGGGCGTTCGGCCAACTGCTCGGCCAGCGAACGCCGGGCGAGTTCCAGCGCGGCGACCAGGCGGGCGCGCTTGGCCGGGCCGATGCCGCGCAAGCGCAGTGCGCTGGCGTGCGGATCGGCGAGCAGCGCGCCCAGGGTGCCGGCGGCCACCAGCAGTTCACGGCCCAGGGCGATCGCGTCCTTGCCGGGCAAGCCGCTGCCGAGCAGTACCGCGACCAGTTCGGCGTCGGACAGCGCGCCGCAGCCGCGGGCCAACAGTTTTTCCCGGGGACGTTCCAGTTCGGGCCATTCGCGAATGCTCATGCCCACAGGCTGGCGGCGCGATGCACGGCTGCCCATCGGATATCCGCCCCTCTTCAGGTCAGGCACCGCGCCAGCGGACGGCAAGCGGAGGGAGGGTCATGTCGCCGCAGGTAGCCGCGCGGCAAATTCCGCCGAGATCCAATCGATGAATACGCGTACTCGCGGTGAAAGCTGACGGTTCTGCGGATAGAGCACGTACACCGGGGACGGGGATGGCGGGTGACTGGCGAGCACCTCCACCAGGCTGCCTCGGGCCAGATCCTCCTGCGCGCGGTAACGCGGCACCTGGATCAGGCCCATGCCCAGCCGGGCCAGGGAGACATACATCTCCGCACCCGCCACGCTGACGGCGTGCGGCAGCGCGAGCTGCCGCAACGCGCCATCGACCTGGAATTCCAGCGGAATCACGCTGCCCGAGGCCGACGACACGAAGCCGATCATGGCGTGGTCCTTGAGATCGTCCGGCGACGTCGGCACGCCGTGGCGTTCCAGATAGGCAGGGCTGGCGTACGTGCCTTCGTCCAGCACGGCGATCCGCCGGCCGATCATGCTGCTGTCGGTCGGCTTGCCCACGCGCAGCACGCAGTCGACACCTTCGCGCACCAGGTCGACATAGCGATCGCCTTCGCCGATGCGCAACTGGATATCCGGATAGCGTTCCAGGAAGCCGGGCAGCCCCGGCAGCATGAAATGGCGGGCGAGCGTGCCGTGCACGTCCACCCGCAACAGGCCCGCGGGCCGGGCGCCGGTGAAGGCGGCTTCGGCCTCCTCGATCTCGGCGAGGATCGCCAGGCAGCGCTGGTAATAGGCCTCGCCGTCCAGGGTGGGGCGCACCTGGCGCGTGGTGCGTTCCAGCAGGCGTACGCCGAGCCTCGCCTCCAGCTTCTTCACCACCTCGGTGACGGTGGAGCGGGGCAGTTCCAGGTCCTGGGCGGCCCGCGTGAAGCTGCGGCGCTCCACGATGCGGGCGAACAGGCGCATGGCGTCGACCTTGTCCACGGCATTGTTCCCGATATCCGAATGATGTTGGCGAATTTCAGCAGATTATCCGTGAAGGGCAAAAGACCATCCTTTGCACACGCCGGCACCGCGCCGGTTCTCCCAGAGGATGTTTCCATGTCTGCCAACACTTCC
The DNA here is from genome assembly GCF_003264855.1 of Dyella jiangningensis. NCBI lineage: Bacteria > Pseudomonadati > Pseudomonadota > Gammaproteobacteria > Lysobacterales > Rhodanobacteraceae > Dyella > Dyella jiangningensis. The sequence continues at coordinate 125,023 of NZ_NFZS01000001.1, forward strand.
AAGGTCGCCATCGTCACTGGTGCTTCCCGCGGCATCGGCGCCGCCGTGGCCGAACGCCTGGCCCACGATGGCTTTACCGTGGTCATCAACTACGCCGGCGATGCCGCCTCCGCCGAGGCGCTGGCGGGCAAGATCGAAGCGGCCGGTGGCCGTGCGGTGACCGCCCAGGCCGACGTGGCCGACCCGGCGGCGGTGCGCCGCCTGTTCGATGCGGCCGAAACCGCCTTTGGCGGCGTCGACGTGCTGGTCAACAATGCCGGGGTCATGCAGCTGGCGCCGCTGGCCGGCACCGACGACGAGCTGTTCGACCGCACCATCGCCATCAACCTCAAAGGCAGCTTCAACGCCATGCGCGAAGCAGGCAAGCGCATGCGCGACGGCGGTCGCATCATCAATTTCTCCACCAGCATCGTCGGCACGCTGCTGCCCACGTATGGCGTCTATGCCGCCACCAAGGCCGGCGTGGAGGCGATGACGCACATCATGGCGAAGGAGCTGCGCGGCCGCTCCATCACGGTAAACGCGGTGGCGCCGGGGCCGACGGCCACCGATCTGTTCCTCAAGGGCAAGACGCCCGAGCTGATCGATCAGCTGGCGAAGGTGGCGCCGCTGGAGCGCCTGGGCCAGCCCGAGGACATCGCCAACGTCGTGTCCTTCCTCGCCAGCCCGGAGGGCGGCTGGGTCAACGGCCAGGTATTGCGCGCCAACGGCGGCATGGTCTGAACCGGCACGCCCCTTCCTTCTTGGTCAAAGCGCTTCGCCGCGAGCGGTGAAGCCTCCTGGAGATTCCCATGCAGAACATCATCGTGATTACCGGCGCGTCGAGCGGCTTTGGCCTGATGACGGCGCGCGCTCTCGCCCATGCGGGCCATACGGTCTATGCAGGCATGCGCGAAACCGCGGGACGCAACGCGCCGCGCGTCGCTGAGATGCAGCAGTACGCGAGCGAGCAGGGTATCGACCTGCGCCCCATCGAGATGGATGTCGCTTCGCAGGCGTCGGTGGATGCCGCCATCGCGCAGATCGTCGCGGCGCATGAGCGTCTCGACGTGGTGGTGCACAACGCGGGGCACATGTCGTACGGGCCGGCGGAAGCGTTCACGCCCGAGCAGTTCGCCGCGCTCTACGACGTCAACGTGCTGAGCACGCAGCGCGTGAATCGTGCCGCGTTGCCGCAGCTGCGCAAGCAGGGGCGCGGCCTGGTGGTGTGGGTGTCGTCGAGCAGCACGCGTGGCGGCACGCCGCCGTATCTGGCGCCGTATTTCGCCGCCAAGGCGGGCATGGACGCGCTGGCGGTGAGTTATGCGGGCGAGCTGGCGCGCTGGGGTATCGAGACCTCCATCGTCGTGCCTGGCGCCTTCACCCAGGGCACCAATCATTTCGCCCACGCCGGTGCCCCGGCCGACGAGGCGGTGGCGAAAGCGTATGCGGAAGGCCCGACTTCCGATTTCAGCGAGGTCGCCTTCAAGGGGCTGGCCGCGCTGGAACCGGCCGATGCCGATCCGCAGGCGGTGGCCGATGCGATCGTCGCCGTGGTCGATGCGCCGTTCGGCAGGCGGCCGTTCCGTGTGCATGTCGACCCTTCGCAGGACGGCGCCGAAATCGTCAACGGTGTGGCCGACCGTGTGAGGGCGGAACTGCTGCGCCGCATCGGGCTGGAGGACATCCTCCATCCCCGCGTGGTGGCCTGATGATTTAGCCCCTCTCCCGTCGGCGACCCGAAGGTAGTCCCTGTGGGAGAGAGGGGTTGGGGAGAGGGTGCGGGGCTTGCGTAGCCTGACAAGGTTCGCTCCGCCCGCACCCTCATCCGGCTGCGATCGAAGGGAGTCCCCGTGGGGCCGCCACCTTCTCCCAGCGGGAGAAGGGTTCACACGCTGGCCCGCGCCTCTGTCACCGAGCCACACTGACGATTCCGGTAAGCTACCAGCCATAACGTTTGTCAGGCCTACACCATGAGTCTTGCCCAACGCCGCATCCTGCTGGGCGTATCCGGCGGCATTGCCGCCTACAAGTCCTGCGAACTGGTCCGTCGCCTGCGCGATCTCGGTGCCGAGGTGCGCGTGGTGATGACCGAAGGCGCCACGCATTTCGTCAGCGCCACCACCTTCCAGGCGCTGTCCGGCCAACCCGTGCGCATGAGTCTGTGGGATGCGGAAGCCGAAGCGGCGATGGGCCATATCGAACTGGCGCGCTGGGCCGAGCGCATCCTGATCGCTCCGGCCAGCGCCGATCTCATCGCACGCCTCGCCCATGGCCTCGCCAATGACCTGCTGACCACCGTCTGCCTTGCCAGCGCGGCGCCGCTCTATGTGGCGCCGGCGATGAACCAGCAGATGTGGGCGCATCCGGCCGTGCAGGCCAACGTCGATACGCTGCGCCAGCGCGGCGTGCACCTGCTCGGCCCCGCCTCCGGCGACCAGGCCTGCGGTGACATCGGTTCGGGCCGCATGCTGGAGCCGATGGAGCTGCGCGAAGCGATGGTCGCGTCGTTAGGCCATGCCGTGCTGCGTGGACGCAAGGTGGTGGTGAGCGCGGGGCCGACCTATGAAGACATCGATCCCGTCCGCTTCATCGGCAACCGCAGTTCGGGCCGCATGGGCTTCGCCGTGGCCGAGGCCGCGGCGCAGGCCGGCGCCGAGGTGACGCTGGTGGCCGGTCCGGTGAGCTTGGCCACGCCACCGGGCGTGGCGCACCGCGTCGACGTACGCAGCGCGACCCAGATGCGTGACGCGGTGGTAGCCGCCACCGCGAATGCCGACATCTATATCGGCGCCGCCGCCGTGGGCGACTACCGCCCCGCCGAAGTGTCCGATCACAAGATCAAGAAGCGCGACGGCGCCGCCCTGGAACTGAGCCTGGCCGAGAATCCGGACATCCTCGGCACGCTGGCCGCGCAAACCGTGCGCCCCTTCTTGGTCGGATTCGCCGCGGAAACGCATGATGTGGAGCGCTACGCCCGCGACAAGCTCGCGCGCAAAGGATTGGACATGATCGCCGCCAACCAGGTCGGCGGCGGCCTCGGCTTCGAGGCCGCCGACAACGCACTCACCCTGTATGGTCCCGAGGGCGCCATCGAATTGCCGCGTGCCTCCAAGACGGAGCTGGCGCGCCAGCTGGTCGCGAAGATCGCCGAGCGTTACGCGGCGGTGCGCGGATGATTGATGTCGAACTGAAGATCCTCGATCCGCGCCTGGGCGACACCATCGAACTGCCGCAAGCAGCCACCGCCGGCAGCGCGGGCATGGACCTGCGCGCCGCCCTCGAGGCGCCGCTGACCCTGCAGCCGGGCGAAAGCGTACTGGTGCCCAGCGGCATGGCCATCCATATTGGCGATCCGGGCTGGTGCGCGCTCATCGTGCCGCGCTCGGGCCTGGGCCATAAGCACGGCCTGGTGATGGGCAACCTGGTCGGCGTGATCGACGCCGACTACCAGGGGCCGCTGATGATCTCGTGCTGGAACCGCGGCACCCAGCCCTACACCATCGCGGTGGGCGATCGCATTGCCCAGCTGCTGCTGGTGCCGGTGGCGCAGGCGCGATTGAAAGTGGTACAGGAATTCGCGCCATCGCAGAGGGGCGAGGGCGGTTTTGGTTCGACCGGAGTCAACTAGTTCCGCGCCACGGTGCGGAACCCGACAACCTGTGCGGGGACAGGGCATGGCGAAATTCATCAGCTTGGGCGGACAACCGCTGGCTGGACCGATCGACTGGCGACGCCTGCTGCCGTTGGCGGCAGGTACCTTGCTGCTGCTGCTCGGCCTGGGCTGCCTGTGGCAGACCTGGTTGATCGCGGACGAAAACAGCGCCATCGATCGCGTGCACGCCGCGCAAAAGCATGCCGCCGAAGCCGTGGCCGCCGAGGTCGCCGCCGAGCGTGGCCACATCGAAGCGGCAGTGAAGGCGTCCGATCCCGCCGCCCTGATGACCGACCCGGTCCAGGGCGCCGCAGCACTGCATCAATTGATTCCCCAGGCGCTCGCCGTGGACGTGTACAGCGGCAGCCTGGACGAAGTGCTGCATGCCAATTACCGCCAGTTCGGTTACGGCAAGGCCGCGCAGCTCATGGCTGCACAAACGGCGGATGGCAAACCGCTGGCCCAGACGCTGCCGGACAAGAATGGCCGCCTGCTGGGCCTGGTCGTGCCCGTCGGGCGGCCTGAGCATCCTCAGGGTTGGGTCTGGGTCGCGATGCCTTTTGCGCCGGTGCAGGAGCGCTTCGAATCCGTCCCCCCGGCGGGTGGTCGCCTGGAGCTGCGCCAAGGCGATGACCGCGGCGACCTGCGATTGCTCGCCTCCGGCAATCCGAGTGCCGAGCGCGAAGCGACGGGCCTGCCCATCGCGGAAACCACGCTTAGCGTGGTGGCCGCGTTGCCGCGCGCCTATATCGTGCTGCCGCGTGTCTGGCCACTGACTGGACTGTTGGCTCTGCTGTGCCTTGGCGGCGGTGTGTACCTGCTGTGGATGCGCAACCGCCTGGGCGTCCGTCGCGTGGTGGACACCGACGAACCGGTGTTCGCGGATCTCATCGAGAACCCGCCCGAACCTCCGCCGTCCGCTCCGGCCCGGCTCGCCGCCATCAAGGCAGCTGCGGCGCCGGCCGCGCCCGCGACGATCGATCCCACGATCTTCCGCACCTACGACGTGCGCGGCATCGTCGGCAAATCGCTGACGGTCGATGTGGCGCGCCTGCTGGGCCAGGCCATCGGCACGGTGATGCGTGAAAAGGGCCTGCACGAGATCGTGGTCGGCCGCGATGGCCGGACTTCCGGCCCGGAGCTGGCGGCGTCCCTCGCCGAAGGCCTGCGCACGGCGGGCATCGATGTGATCGACCTGGGAGCCGTGCCCACGCCCGTGGTGTATTTCGCCGCGTACCGTTTCAACACCGGCTGCGGCGTGGCGGTCACCGGCAGCCACAACCCGCCGGAATACAACGGCTTCAAGATCGTGGTCGGCGGCGAGACGTTGTCCGAAGGCGCCATCCAGGATCTCTACCAGCGCATCACGTCCGACCAGCTCTCGCGCGGCGAGAAGGGCGGCCTGCGCCACGTCGACGTCATTCCCGACTATGTCGATCGCGTCACCTCCGACGTGCAGGCGGAGCGCCGCCTCAAGGTGGTGATCGATGCCGGCAACGGCATCGCCGGCGCGGTGGCGCCGCAGGTGCTGGAAGGCATCGGCTGCGACGTGATTCCGCTCTACTGCGATGTGGACGGCAGCTTCCCGAACCATCACCCCGATCCGTCCGATCCGCACAACCTCGAAGACCTGATCTTCGCGGTGAAGCAGACCGGCGCCGATCTGGGCATCGCCTTCGACGGCGATGGCGATCGCCTGGGCGTGGTGACCAAGGCCGGCGAGATCATCTTCCCGGACCGCACGCTGATGCTGTTCGCGCGCGACGTGCTGTCGCGCCAGCCGGGCGCCACGGTCATCTACGACGTGAAGTGCACCGGCCATCTCAAGGGCGTCATTCTCGATGCCGGCGGCAGCCCGCTGATGTGGCGCACCGGCCATTCGCTGATGAAGGCGAAGATGCGCGAGACCGATGCGGAACTCGCGGGCGAGATGAGTGGCCACTTCTTCTTCAAGGAGCGCTGGTACGGCTTCGATGACGGCATCTATGCCGGCGCGCGACTGATGGAGATCCTGGCCGGCGACCTGGAAGAGCGCACGCCGGAAGAGATCTTCGCCACCTGTCCCAAGGGCGTGTCCACGCCGGAGCTGAAGGTGGAGATGCGCGAAGGCGAGCATTACCGTTTCATCGACGCGTTCCGCCAGAAGGCCGTGTTCGGCGACGCCACCCTCACCACCATCGACGGCGTGCGCGCCGACTGGCCGGATGGCTGGGGCCTCGTGCGCCCCTCCAATACCACGCCCGTCCTGGTGCTGCGCTTCGATGCGGACAACGAAGCGGCGCTCAAGCGCATCCAGGGCCTGTTCCGCTCGCAGCTGTTGGCGATCGATCCGTCGCTGAAGTTGCCGTTCTGACGGCAAAAGGCCTCGGGGTCACCGAGGCCTTTGTGGTTCGAAAGCGTTCTTCCGCCGGGCGGAATGCTGCTTACAGGCCCGAACGTTCCTTTTCCTTCGCGGCCTTCACGTCGCGATAGTGCTTCAGATCGTCGCCATTCTTCTTCTCGGCCGCGTCGCGTGCATTCAATTCACGCTCCAGCGTATCGCGCTGCTGCGTGACTACGTTGCGCTGCTTGGCGATGCTGTCGTTGAGCACTTTCGGCACCGGCTGCTTCGCACGTTCCAGGTCGCCGGCGCGCGTGAGCAGGTCGGTCAGCGCCTTTTCCTGGCTGCGCAGGTTGACGCGCGTGGTGCCGATCTGCTGGTCGAGGTTGTCCAGGCTCTGCTTCAGCGAGGTCGCATAGTCGTCCTCGGTGGGATAGGCGGCCAGCATCTGCGAATCGACGCGCGCGCGCTCCTGCGCCGCGCGCTGGTCGGCGGCCTGCTGATCGGCGACCTTCTTCGCCGCGGCGCGCTCCTCCGGATTGAGCTGGCGGTCGACGTGCTGCACCACCAGGCCACGATCGTTGACCAGGTCGTACCCGTACTTCAGCGCATCGGACGTCAGGCTGTCGCTGTAGTGCGGCAGCCCCGACGCGTCCTTCCAGCGGTAGCGGTAGCTGCTGGACGACGTCTTCTGTGCCTGCGCCTGCGCGCCGGCGGTCAGCGCGAGGACCGCGATGACGAGTAGTGCTTTACGCATGGAATTCCCCCTTGTGGGCGGAAGTATATCCAGCCGCATGGCGAGACCATGACGTTGCCACGGCTTCGCTGTCTCCAATGTGACCGGAGTCGCTGGGCTGCCGCGAGGTTCAGGCGTTGATGCCGTAGTGCTGGCGGTAGGCCACCAGCTTGGCGTGCTCGGCGGCGAGTTCGGGGCGCTCGCCCGCATAGGCCAGTACATCGCCCAGGCTGGTGATGGCGATGACAGGGATGCCGAATTCGGCGGTCACTTCCTGCGCCGCCGACATGGCACCCTGGCCGCGTTCCTGGCGATCGAGCGCGATCAGCACGCCGGCCGGCGTGGCGCCCTGTGCGCGGATCAACGCCAGCGATTCGCGCACGGCGGTGCCGGCGGTCATCACGTCGTCGACGATCAGCACGCGACCCTTCAGTGGCGCGCCGACCAGCACGCCGCCCTCGCCGTGGTCCTTGGCTTCCTTGCGGTTGTACGCCCAGGGCAGGTCGCGGTCGTGCGCGTCCGCCAGCGCGATGGCGGTGGCCGCGGCCAGTGCGATGCCCTTGTAGGCGGGGCCAAACAACATGTCGACCTCGATGCCCGAGTTCACCACTGCCGCGGCATAGGCGCGACCCAGCTGGGCCAGCGCGGCGCCGGAGTCGATGCGACCCATATTGAAGAAGTACGGGCTCTGGCGGCCGGACTTCAGCGTGAAGTCGCCGAAGCGCAGCACGTCGCGCTGCAGGGTGAGTTCGATGAAATCGCGCTGGTAATCGTGCACGGCGGTGTTCTCTCGATCGGGTTCAAAGGGGCAGGGCGCACAGCATCACGTGCTGCGGCCCCGAGCGCCCGCCATGGTACAGCCCACCGGTCTCCCGGAAGCCGGCGCGCCGGTAGAGCGCGAGGGCCGCCGTGTTGCGCAGGTTCACGGTCAGCACCACGTCGCGCATCTGCGGGTGGCGCTGCGCGAGATCGGCCAGGGCGGCGGCAAGCGCCCGTGCACCCAGGCCCTGGCCTTGCCAGCGCGCATCGATGAAGAACGAGCGCAGGCCCACCGTGGCGCGCTCGAAATCCATGTCGGCGATGCTGCGTGGCCGGTATTCCAGGCGATAGAAACCGATCGGTGCGCCATCGCGCAGTATCGCCATGGGCTCGCTGCCTTCGCAGGCCTCCGCGTCCACCAGCGACACCGCGATAGGGCCGACGAAATCGTACTGCGCCTCGTGCACCGCCAGTTCGAGCAGGGCGGAACGCAGGGACGCGTCGATGGGCTGGACGCGGATATCGGGATGGTCAGGCATGGTTGCTATGATGGCGCATCCACCGTACGTGAAGGACACGCCCGACATGCGCATCATCAGCCTCAACGCCAACGGCATCCGTTCGGCCGGCACCAAGGGCGTGTTCGAGTGGCTTCGCCAGCAGAAGGCCGACGTGGTCTGCCTGCAGGAAACCAAGTCGCAGGAAGACCAGCTCAGCGACCCGATGTTCCGCCCTGACGGCCACCATTGCTTCTATCGCGATGCCAGCAGCAAGAAGGGCTACAGCGGCGTGGCCATCTACGCCAAGCGTGAGCCGGACGAGGTGCGCACCGCGCTGGGCTGGGAACCGTTCGATTGCGAAGGTCGCTACATCGAAGCACGCTTCGGCAAGCTCAGCGTCGTGTCGCTGTACGTGCCGTCGGGTTCCTCCGGCGAAGAGCGCCAGACCTTCAAGTTCAAGGTGATGGACTGGATCGCGCCGGTCTTCGCCGAGTGGATGAAGAGCGGCCGCGACTACGTGCTGTGCGGTGACTGGAACATCGTGCGCAGCGAGCTGGACATCAAGAACTGGCGCTCCAACCAGAAGAACTCCGGCTGCCTGCCCGAAGAGCGCGCGTGGCTCAACGACCTGGTCGACAAGCACGGCTGGGTCGACAGTTACCGCACGCTGCATCCCAACGGCCAGGATTACACCTGGTGGTCCAATCGTGGCAACGCGCGCGCCAACGACGTGGGTTGGCGCATCGACTACCAGATCGTCACGCCGTCGCTGCGCGATCGCCTGAAGCGCTGCTCGATCTATCGCGACCAGCGCTTCTCCGACCATGCACCGTTCACGGTCGACTATGCCGACTGAGGCACAGCCGGCGGGCAAGCCGGCCAAGCTGCCTATCTGGCACGCGTTTGCCCAACCCGCCGCCTGGACCATGTTCCTGTTCGGTTTCTCGTCGGGGCTGCCGTTCCTGCTGGTCTCTTACACGGTGGCCATCTGGCTGAAAAAGCATGGCATCGTGCTCAAAGAGATCACGATGATCGCAAGCGCGGGCATGTTCTACGCGCTGAAGTTCCTGTGGGCGCCCTTGCTCGACCACGTGAAATTGCCGGGCGCGCTCGGGCGGCTGGGACAGCGGCGCAGCTGGCTGCTGCTCGCACAGGTCGCGGTGATGGCCGGCCTGGTGGCCATGGCCAACCTCACGCCCACGCAGCTGCCGCTATTCGTGGGGGCAACGCTGGTCGTGGCCTTCTTCGGGGCCACCCAAGACATTGCAGTGGATGCCTATCGCATCGAAATCGCGCCGACCTCCGACCAGGGCGCACTGGTGGCGACGTACTCGCTGGGGTATCGCATCGCGCTGATTGTCACGGGCGCCGGTGCGCTGATCCTCGCGGATCATTTCTCGTGGCCGATGATCTACGTGGTGTTTGCGTTGGCCATGCTGGTGCCGATCCTGGCAACGTTTGGTGCGCGCGAACCCGAGGTGGTGCGGACCACGCCGCGCAACTGGCGTGCCGCGATGCAGCTGAGCGTGATCGATCCGTTTGCGGATTTCTTCCGCCGCTACGGCTGGTTGCTGGCGAGCATCACGCTGCTCTTCATCCTGCTGTTCAAGATCCCCGAACAGGCGACGGTCGGTGGCGTAATGGGGCCGTTCTATCTCGACATGGGATTCACGACCACTCAAATCGGCGCCATTACGAAACTGTGGGGCGTGTGGATCGGCATCCTTGGCGTGTTCGTCGGTGGCGCCGCCGTGGCTCGCTGGGGCGCGTGGCGCAGCCTGGGCGTTTCGATGGTGCTGGCCGGCGCAAGCAACCTCGGCTACCTGTGGCTCATCGTGCATCCGGGCAATCTGGCGGTGCTGACGGCCGTCATTTCGGTGGAGAACTTCACGCTCGGTGTCCTCGGCCCGCCGATCGTGGCGTTTCTTTCCTCGCTGGTGAGCCGCGAGCACACGGCGACGCAGTACGCGCTGCTCAGCTCCATGGTCAACCTGCCCGGCAAGGTGCTCGGGTTCTTTGCCGGCGGCATCGCCATGGCGACGGGCTACGGCGGCTATTTCGTACTCACGGTGGTTTCCATCATTCCGGCCACGCTGCTCTTCGCCTACCTCTGGCCCCGTTTCAGCAAGGACCGCCCCGGCGACGCCAAGTCGGAAGAAACTGCGGCCTGAATCGGCCAAGAGGTCGATACATTCCCTCTTGCCCCTGTGCCAAGATAATTCGCACAGGGGGCTTATGACTGTGGAAGGGGGAGTCCATGCCGGACCTCGTCATTCGCCATATCGACAATCTCATGGCCGAGCGCATCAAGGCGCTGGCCAAGGAGCGGCAGTGGTCGATCAATGACGTGGTGCTGCATGCACTGCGGCATGGCCTGGGCATGGCCGCGACCAACCTGTTTGCCGAAACCATGCTCGATCCGGGCGAGCTCACCACCTTGGCAGGCCAATGGGATGCGGGCGAAAAGGCGGCCTTCCAGGAAGCCGTGCTGGCGCTCTCACGCACCACGCCGACCCAGCTGGCGCCGGTGCATCGGGTTCTCGACGACGAGAATTAACGCGGCGCGGGATACACCGCGCCCAGCACGCGCGGACCGCGCGCGCCCGTGACCGCCGGCAGGTTGCCGGGCAATCCGAGCAAACGCTGGCGAGCTAGCCACGCAAAGGCAGTGGCCTCCAGATAATCGGGATCGATCCCATGCTCGGCCGTGGTGGTGACGTCGCGCGTCGGCATCAGCTCGCCCAGCCGTCGCATCAGTACACCGTTGTGGACGCCGCCGCCGCAGGCGAGTACGTCGCCGGCGTCCGGCGCATGGCGTTCGATCGCATCGGCGATGCTGCGCGCGGAAAGCTCCAGCAAGGTGGCCTGCACATCGGCCGGCGCAAGGACTGCCACGCGTTCATGCGCGTCGAGCCAGGCGAGATGGAAATGCTCGCGGCCCGTGCTCTTGGGGGGCGCCATCGCGAAGTAGGTATCGGCGAGGAGCGCGGAAAGCAGCGCGTCATCCGTCTGCCCCGAGGCTGCGAAAGCACCCTCCGCGTCGTAAGCCAGGCCACGATGGCGCAGGCACCACGCATCCATCAGGCCATTGGCCGGGCCCGTGTCGAAGCCGAACACACGACCGTCCGCATCCAGCACGGTGATATTGGCGATGCCGCCGAGGTTCAGCACGACCCGCGTCCGTCCCGGCCGCGCCAGCAACATGGCATGCACGGCCGGCAACAGCGGCGCACCCTGGCCGCCTGCAGCGACATCTGCGCGCCGGAAATCCGCAACCACGTCGACGCCGCAACGCTCCGCAATCACCGCCGGGTCGCCGACCTGCAAGGTGAAGGGATGCTCGCCGGTGGGCCGATGGCGCAGCGTCTGTCCGTGCGAGCCGATCGCACGCACCGCAGAGGCATGTTGCGCATGGCGGGCAAGCAGGGCCTGCGCGGCATCGGCGAAGCACTGGCCGATCGCGACGTCGAGGCGCCCATAGGCATCCAGATCCAGCCGCGTTTCATCCTGCGCCACGGCGAGAATGCGCGCACGCAACTCCGCCGGCCAGGGGTGCGCCAAGGCATCGATCAGTTGTGGCTTGTCGTCCTCGAAACGCACCAGCGCGGCATCGATGCCGTCGGCGCTGGTGCCCGAGATCAGGCCGAGATAAAGCGCCGAGGCGTCGTCCACGGATGATCAGTCGTCGGTGCGCGTATTGCCGCTGGCGCGGGCCATCTTGATGTTGGTGTCCAGCGTCTTCAGGCGCGCCAGCTGCGGCTGCACCACCTGCGACTTGAACCTGGCCAGCTGCGCGGCGGGCAGCGGCTCGGGCTTGGGCAGCGTCACCGTCTGCGGATCGCGCTGCACGTCGTTGACGCGGAATTCGTAATGCAGATGCGGGCCGGTGGCGAGGCCGGTCATGCCGACGTAGCCGATCACCTGGCCCTGGCTCACGCGCTGGCCCACCTTTTCATTGGCGAACTTCGACATGTGGCCATAAGCGGTGCTGATCGAACCGTTGTGCTGCACGATCACGAAGTTGCCGTAACCGTTCATCCAGCCCTTGTACTTGATCACGCCATCGCCGGCCGCATGGATCGGCGTGCCGGTCGGTGCCGCGTAATCCACGCCCTTGTGCGCGCGCATCAGCCCCAGCACCGGATGCATGCGCGCGGCGCTGAACTGCGAAGAGATGCGGGTGAAATCCACCGGAATGCGCAGGAACGATTTCTGGATCGGGCGGCCGTCTTCGCTGAACCAGCCGTAGCTGCCGTCTTCCTTCTTGAAGCGATAGGCGGTGTAGCGCTGGCCCTGGTTGACGAACTCCGCCGCCACGATGTCGCCTTCGCGCAGGTAGGCGCCGTCGCGATACACGTCGTCGTAGATCACCGTGAAGCTGTCGCCTTCGCGCAGGTCCTGCACGAAGTCGATGTCGTATTTGAAGAGGTCGGCGAGCTTGAGCACCATCTGGTTCGTCATGCCGGCCTTCGAGGCCGCGGCGAACAGCGAGCTGTCGATGGTGCCGTGCGCGACGTGCTCGCGGCGATCCACCTCGCGTGCCTGCGCCGTCACCGTGGCCTTGTCGCCGTCGAAGCGCATGATGGTGCGGTTCGCTTCGTCCTTGTCGAAGCGGATGCCCTTCAGGCTGCCGTCGCTGTCGAGCAGGAAGTCGAACTCCTGACCCGGGCTGATATGGTGCAGCGCCTTCGCGTCGCCCGACTGATCCACCACATGCTGCACGTCGGTGAGGCTCAGGCCCTGGCTCTGGAACAGATCCGACAGCGTCTGGCCCGGCTGCACCTGCACGATGTGCCAGTCTTCGACGTCAGGCGTGTGGGCGATGTCGGGCGCGGCCTTGGGCAAGGCGAGCGGCAACATCGCATGCGCGGTGGACACCGTGTCCGGGCGCATCGCGCTGGCCCACGCGGGAATAAGGAAGCCGGAAACCGCCGTGATCAGCAGCGCCGTACCTGCCAGCATCCAGCGTTCGCGATGCCAGCGGATCGGCTCCGCTTCACCATGGCAACCAAACGACCAATGGGCACAACGCTCATAAAAGTGAGAGTGGCGACGCTGCGCCTTGCGACGCATGGCCAATTTGCGCGCTGAACGCGCGGTCGTGTTCCTCTCACCCATGCCCGGTGTTCCCCAGGTACCAAAATTCTAATTGGCGCGTACCATAGCGGCCTTGTGTAAAGAGCGTCAACGCCTTTTCCATCAATGAGTTGCGATATTTTTTTGGTTAACGCACACTTAACGGAACCGCCCCGGAAACCGTGATTTCCGCCGCAGTCCAGACAACGAAAATTTGAGGAATACATGAACGAGCTTGAGCAGGCGCTGGCCACGATCGCGCGCGGCGCCGACGAAATCATCAAGCAGGAGGAACTCGTCGAGCGACTCAAGCTGGGCCGTCCGCTGCGCATCAAGGCCGGTTTCGACCCGACGGCACCCGACCTGCACCTGGGCCACACGGTGCTGCTCAACAAGATGCGCCAGTTCCAGGATCTGGGGCATCAGGTGATTTTCCTGATCGGCGACTTCACCGGCATGATCGGCGACCCGACCGGCAAGAACGTCACGCGCAAGCCACTCAGCCGCGAAGACGTGCTCGCCAACGCCGAGACCTATGCGGAACAGGTCTACAAGGTGCTGGACAAGGAACGTACCGAGCTGCGCTTCAATTCCGAATGGTTCGGCCAGATGAGCGCCGCCGACATGATCAAGCTCGCCGCCCAGCACACGGTGGCACGCATGCTCGAGCGCGATGACTTCTCCAAGCGCTTCGCCGGCCAGCAGCCCATAGCCATCCACGAATTCCTCTATCCGCTGGTGCAGGGCTATGACTCGGTCGCGCTGAACGCCGACCTCGAGCTCGGCGGCACCGACCAGAAGTTCAACCTGCTGGTGGGCCGCGCCCTGCAGGAACACCACGGCCAGCCGCCGCAGATCGTGCTGACCATGCCCCTGCTCGAAGGCCTGGACGGCGTCAACAAGATGTCCAAGTCGCTGGGCAACTACATCGGCATCAACGAGCCCGCCATCGACATCGTCACCAAGACGCTGAAGATCGGCGATGACCTGATGTGGCGCTGGTTCGAGCTGCTCAGCTTCGAAACCTCGCTGGACGACATCGCGCGCATGAAGCAGGAAGTGGCCAGCGGCGCGCTCAACCCGCGCGACGCCAAGCTCAAGCTGGCGCGAGAACTGGCCACGCGCTTCCATGACGCCGCCGCCGCCGAGCAGGCCATCGCCGGCTGGCATGCCGTCGTCCGCGGCGAAGGCGACACCAGCCTGCTTCCACTGACCGAAATTGCCGTGCCTGCAGAAGGCCTGCGCTTGCCTGCACTACTGACGGCAGCAGGACTTACGCCGAGCAACGCGGAAGCGAATCGCAAGCTCAAGGAACGCGCCGTGCGCATCGATGCAGAAGTCGTCGAAGATGCGCAACGCGTGTTTTCCCCTGGTTTTGAAGGGGTTTTGCAGATCGGCAAGCGCAACTTCGCTCGTGTGTTGTTGACGCTTGCATGAGTCGAACGCGGCGGCGCAACGTCGTCGCGATGCGTCGATGAAGCGATGTTTCGCGTGAGAACAACGTCTTACGCGAAACATCAAAAATAAATTCAAAAATGGCTTGTCAAAGGTGGGGTGCCTCCCTATTATTCGCCTCCCGCCGCTGGCATCGCCCTCCGGACGGCAACATCGAAAGCAAAAATTCTTCGCTAGCGGTGTTGACGGACAGGAAAAACGATGTAAGATGAGCGGCTCACTCGGAACGAAATGTTCCAACGCGGTAACGGCAACGGCCCGCAAGTGATTGAGATCTTTGACAGTGTGCGCAGGTGACTTGTGTGGGCGCCTTGCGGTGGATGACTGAATGTCAAACATATGCAAGCGTCTAACCTAAGAGTCAATTCAAAAGCTTGACGTTTATGGTTAGGACATACGCTTCAGAAAGATAGATCAGCTTCGGTTGATCGAAAACTTAAGTGAAGAGTTTGATCCTGGCTCAGATTGAACGCTGGCGGCATGCCTAACACATGCAAGTCGAACGGCAGCACAGTAGAGCTTGCTCTATGGGTGGCGAGTGGCGGACGGGTGAGTAATGCATCGGGATCTACCCAAACGTGGGGGATAACGTAGGGAAACTTACGCTAATACCGCATACGTCCTATGGGAGAAAGCGGGGGATCGCAAGACCTCGCGCGGTTGGACGAACCGATGTGCGATTAGCTAGTTGGTAGGGTAATGGCCTACCAAGGCGACGATCGCTAGCTGGTCTGAGAGGATGATCAGCCACACTGGAACTGAGACACGGTCCAGACTCCTACGGGAGGCAGCAGTGGGGAATATTGGACAATGGGCGCAAGCCTGATCCAGCAATGCCGCGTGTGTGAAGAAGGCCTTCGGGTTGTAAAGCACTTTTATCAGGAGCGAAATGCCATTGGTTAATACCCGGTGGAGCTGACGGTACCTGAGGAATAAGCACCGGCTAACTTCGTGCCAGCAGCCGCGGTAATACGAAGGGTGCAAGCGTTAATCGGAATTACTGGGCGTAAAGCGTGCGTAGGCGGTGACTTAAGTCTGTTGTGAAATCCCCGGGCTCAACCTGGGAATGGCAATGGATACTGGGTCGCTAGAGTGTGATAGAGGATGGTGGAATTCCCGGTGTAGCGGTGAAATGCGTAGAGATCGGGAGGAACATCAGTGGCGAAGGCGGCCATCTGGATCAACACTGACGCTGAGGCACGAAAGCGTGGGGAGCAAACAGGATTAGATACCCTGGTAGTCCACGCCCTAAACGATGCGAACTGGATGTTGGTCTCAACTCGGAGATCAGTGTCGAAGCTAACGCGTTAAGTTCGCCGCCTGGGGAGTACGGTCGCAAGACTGAAACTCAAAGGAATTGACGGGGGCCCGCACAAGCGGTGGAGTATGTGGTTTAATTCGATGCAACGCGAAGAACCTTACCTGGCCTTGACATGTCTGGAATCCTGCAGAGATGCGGGAGTGCCTTCGGGAATCAGAACACAGGTGCTGCATGGCTGTCGTCAGCTCGTGTCGTGAGATGTTGGGTTAAGTCCCGCAACGAGCGCAACCCTTGTCCTTAGTTGCCAGCACGTAATGGTGGGAACTCTAAGGAGACTGCCGGTGACAAACCGGAGGAAGGTGGGGATGACGTCAAGTCATCATGGCCCTTACGGCCAGGGCTACACACGTACTACAATGGTCGGTACAGAGGGTTGCAATACCGCGAGGTGGAGCCAATCCCAGAAAGCCGATCCCAGTCCGGATCGAAGTCTGCAACTCGACTTCGTGAAGTCGGAATCGCTAGTAATCGCAGATCAGCTATGCTGCGGTGAATACGTTCCCGGGCCTTGTACACACCGCCCGTCACACCATGGGAGTGAGTTGCTCCAGAAGCCGTTAGTCTAACCGCAAGGGGGACGACGACCACGGAGTGGTTCATGACTGGGGTGAAGTCGTAACAAGGTAGCCGTATCGGAAGGTGCGGCTGGATCACCTCCTTTCGAGATCGACATCTTTCTCCCCGCAAGACGTCCACACAAGACACCTGCACTTCAATTTTCACGCGACATCCGCGCCGCCACGGTCTGGGATTCGGTCACGCTTCAACGAAGCGGGCCGCCAGGACGGCGGCCTGGACATATGCTCCCGGGTCTGTAGCTCAGGTGGTTAGAGCGCACCCCTGATAAGGGTGAGGCCGGTGGTTCGAGTCCTCCCAGACCCACCATCACCGGACGCCGATCCATCGGCAAGAGCCCGACCATCCCTGGTCGGACTTTTCACCAAGCCCTGGGGCCATAGCTCAGCTGGGAGAGCACCTGCTTTGCAAGCAGGGGGTCGTCAGTTCGATCCTGACTGGCTCCACCATTTGGTGACACGACGTGAAATGAAGGCAGCGCACACATAAAGATTTAGAAACGAGGCGGCACTGTGGCCGTTCTTGTGTTCTTTGAAAATGTAAACGAGTGACAAGCGTTTTGGTTCGAAACCGAACCGAGATGTGTCGTTGAGGCAATTAAGCGAACGCGTTGTTTGGAAATATCATCCCGAGGCGACTTGGGGTTATATGGTCAAGCGACCAAGCGTATACGGTGGATGCCTTGGCGGTCAGAGGCGATGAAGGACGTGGCAGCCTGCGAAAAGTGTCGGGGAGCTGGCAACAAGCTTTGATCCGGCAATGTCCGAATGGGGAAACCCACTGCGTAAGCAGTATCGTTGAGTGAATACATAGCTCAACGAAGCGAACCCGGGGAACTGAAATATCTAAGTACCCGGAGGAAAAGAAATCAACCGAGATTCCGTCAGTAGCGACGAGCGAACGCGGACTAGCCCAAAAGTTTCTAGTGTTTTAGCCGAACGGTTTGGAAAGGCCGGCCATAGCGGGTGATAGCCCCGTAGGCGAAAGGGCATTAGGAATGAAATTGAGTAAGGCGGGGCACGAGAAACCCTGTCTGAACATGGGGGGACCATCCTCCAAGGCTAAATACTCCTGACCGACCGATAGCGAACAAGTACCGTGAGGGAAAGGCGAAAAGAACCCCGGAGAGGGGAGTGAAATAGACCCTGAAACCGTATACGTACAAGCAGTGGAAGCCCGCAAGGGTGACTGCGTACCTTTTGTATAATGGGTCAGCGACTTACTGTCAGTGGCAAGCTTAACCGTATAGGGGAGGCGAAGGGAAACCGAGTCTGAATAGGGCGCATAGTCTCTGGCAGTAGACCCGAAACCGAGTGATCTATCCATGGCCAGGTTGAAGGTGCGGTAACACGCACTGGAGGACCGAACCCACATCTGTTGCAATAGATGGGGATGAGCTGTGGATAGGAGTGAAAGGCTAAACAAACTCGGAGATAGCTGGTTCTCCTCGAAAGCTATTTAGGTAGCGCCTCGTATGAATCTTCCTGGGGGTAGAGCAC
This sequence comes from Dyella jiangningensis, assembly GCF_003264855.1. Lineage (NCBI taxonomy): Bacteria > Pseudomonadati > Pseudomonadota > Gammaproteobacteria > Lysobacterales > Rhodanobacteraceae > Dyella > Dyella jiangningensis. The sequence goes on from NZ_NFZS01000001.1 coordinate 142,899, forward strand.
TGTTATGGCTAGCGGGCCATCGCGGCTTAGTAAACCATGGCAAACTCCGAATACCAGGACAGAATGTACGGGAGACACACGGCGGGTGCTAACGTCCGTCGTGAAAAGGGAAACAACCCAGACCCGCAGCTAAGGTCCCAAAGTTAGTGCTAAGTGGAAAACGATGTGGAAAGGCATAGACAGCCAGGAGGTTGGCTTAGAAGCAGCCACCCTTTAAAGAAAGCGTAATAGCTCACTGGTCGAGTCGGTCTGCGCGGAAGATTTAACGGGGCTAAGCACTACACCGAAGCTCGGGGTGCACACTATGTGTGCGCGGTAGAGGAGCGTTCCGTAAGCCTGTGAAGGTGGATTGAGAAGTCTGCTGGAGGTATCGGAAGTGCGAATGCTGACATGAGTAACGATAATGCGGGTGAAAAGCCCGCACGCCGAAAGCCCAAGGTTTCCTCGCGCAACGTTCATCGGCGCAGGGTGAGTCGGCCCCTAAGGCGAGGCAGAAATGCGTAGTCGATGGGAAGCTGGTTAATATTCCAGCACTTGTCTGTAGTGCGATGTGGGGACGGAGAAAGTTAGGTCTACCGGGCGTTGGTTGTCCCGGGGAAAGGCGGTAGGCATGAGGGTTAGGCAAATCCGGCCCTCTTTATGCCGAGCACCGAGACGAGCCCTATTGGGCGAAGTGACTGAGACTACGCTTCCAGGAAAAGCCACTAAGCTTCAGCTACAGAGAAACCGTACCGTAAACCGACACTGGTAGGCAGGGTGAGAATCCCAAGGCGCTTGAGAGAACTCGGGTGAAGGAACTAGGCAAAATGGCACCGTAACTTCGGGAGAAGGTGCGCCCTCCGACGTGGTCACGTGCGTGACTGAGCGTTAGAGGGTCGCAGTAACCTGGCCGCTGCGACTGTTTATCAAAAACACAGCACTCTGCAAACACGAAAGTGGACGTATAGGGTGTGACGCCTGCCCGGTGCTGGAAGGTTAATTGATGGGGTCAGCCGCAAGGCGAAGCTCTTGATCGAAGCCCCAGTAAACGGCGGCCGTAACTATAACGGTCCTAAGGTAGCGAAATTCCTTGTCGGGTAAGTTCCGACCTGCACGAATGGCGTAACGACAGCGGCGCTGTCTCCACCCGAGACTCAGTGAAATTGAAATCGCTGTGAAGATGCAGCGTTCCCGCGGCAAGACGGAAAGACCCCGTGAACCTTTACTACAGCTTCACACTGAACGTTGAGTTCTTCTGTGTAGGATAGGTGGGAGGCTATGAAACCGAGACGCTAGTTTCGGTGGAGCCATCCTTGAAATACCACCCTGAAGTGCTTGACGTTCTAACCTAGGTCCGTAATCCGGATCAGGGACCGTGTGTGGTGGGTAGTTTGACTGGGGCGGTCTCCTCCCAAAGAGTAACGGAGGAGCACGAAGGTACGCTCAGCGCGGTCGGACATCGCGCACTGTGTGCAAAGGCATAAGCGTGCTTGACTGCGAGATCGACGGATCAAGCAGGTACGAAAGTAGGTCTTAGTGATCCGGTGGTTCTGTATGGAAGGGCCATCGCTCAACGGATAAAAGGTACTCCGGGGATAACAGGCTGATACCGCCCAAGAGTTCATATCGACGGCGGTGTTTGGCACCTCGATGTCGGCTCATCACATCCTGGGGCTGTAGCCGGTCCCAAGGGTATGGCTGTTCGCCATTTAAAGTGGTACGCGAGCTGGGTTCAGAACGTCGTGAGACAGTTCGGTCCCTATCTGTCGTGGGCGTTGGAGATTTGAGAGGGGCTGCTCCTAGTACGAGAGGACCGGAGTGGACGTTCCGCTGGTGTTCGGGTTGTCATGCCCATGGCATTGCCCGGTAGCTACGAACGGAAGCGATAACCGCTGAAAGCATCTAAGCGGGAAGCGCGCCTCAAGATGAGATCTCCCGAGACTTCGAGTCTCCTTAAGGCACCATCAAGACTAGGTGGTTGATAGGCGCGGTGTGGAAGTGCAGCAATGCATTGAGCTTACGCGTACTAATGAGCCGTGCGGCTTGACCATATAACCCCAAGACGCTTTGTTTAACGCGCTTTCCCTGCGCAGAAAGCAGCCATCCCTGGCTGCACTCCTCAGGAAAAGCACGCTTCAACGAACCATCTCGAAAGAATTTCACCAGACGCTTGTCACTCGTTTACCCCTTTGCGGAACTGGCGCATCACTGCGCTGTTCCCACCCTTTCCCTGGCGGCTATAGCGCTGTGGTCCCACCCGATCCCATCCCGAACTCGGAAGTGAAACGCAGCTGCGCCGATGGTAGTGTGAATCCTCATGCAAGAGTAGGTCACCGCCAGGGGCTTTATCCCTCAAACGCCTTCCCACCCGGGAAGGCGTTTGTCTTTGCGCGAAAGGAAAAGCAGCGACCATCGGCGCCACGGTCGTGCGGAAACCGATCGCCAGGCACGTGCACGGCACAGACATCGCACGTCGACGCACAGCCGCGGTGAACCATCACGTGTCAGCCTGGCCGCGAGGTTTATCGCGCACAGGGTGCGCTCCTACAGAGTCAACGCTCGGCGGAAACGCGCGATGCGCCGCCAAACGCTACGATCCGCCGCGAAGGCGTGAGGGTATGACCACCGAGCGCGGTCGCAGCAAGCACGTCCGTCTGCACTCCGCGGGGCAACCGCCGCTCGTGTCCGGGATCCGCTGTGACGTTCATCGACCTTCCGGTGCGATGCGCAGCGACACCTGTCGTGGATCACCTATGATGCAAGTCCAATCAGGCCGGTAGCCGGCGGAGCGTCCATCCGTGTTCGTCCATGTCGAAACCCGTCGTCGTCACCATGTGCAGTGGGCCACTGCACTGCTGGTGGTTGTCTGCGTGATCAGTTTCGTCGGACTGGCCCTGATGCCCGCGCCACAGCGCACATCCATGTGGCTGGAATGGGGTACGGTGCCGGCCAACATCTTCGACGCGAAGCAGCCCATTCTTCCGCAATTGCATGATCCGGCGCTGTTGCGCCTGTTCACGGCATTGTTCATCCACCTGGCGTGGCTGCATCTCCTGGGCAATTTGTTGTTCCTGGTGATCTTCGGCATCCCTGCCGAGCGAGCGCTGGGCTCGCTGCGCTTCCTGCTGCTCTTCATCTTCGGTGGCATCGTGGCCAACCTGGTCGGCGCGTTGTCGTTGGCGGGTGTGCGATCGCCGATCATCGGATGCAGTGGGGCTGTGTCCGCGGTATTGGGTACGTATATCGCGCTTTTTCCTCGTGCCCGGCTGGGTCTCGTGGTGCCGCTGGGGTTGTATCTGGAATTCGTGCGCATGCCGGCGTTCCTCTTGATCGGCATCTGGGTGCTGCTGCAGTTGCTCTTCAGCTATGCCGGGCCGAGCTATGGCGCGGTGGTGTGGTGGACGCACATTGCCGGGTTCCTGTTTGGCGTGGTGTTCGCGTTGTTTTCGCGCGATGACATCGCCCGACGGCTGCGCGGCTAAAATGCCGCAATGCGCAACAAGAAACTCTACAAGGTCACCTTCCTCCACCTGGGCAAGTGCTACGAGCTCTATGCCCGACATGTGGCGTCCAGCCATCTGTGGGGCTTCACCGAAGTTGGTGAACTGGTGTTCGAGCCGGTAGGCGAAGGCATCCTTGTCGATCCGACGGAAGAGCGCCTCCGCGAAGAATTCAAGGACACGCGCGTGCTGCATCTGCCGATGCAGTCCGTCGTTCGCGTCGAGGAAGTGGAGAGCAAGGGCGCCCTGGTGATCCGCGACGCGGCTGATGGCCAGAAGATCACGCCGTTCCCGATGCCGCCGCGAGGACGCTGACGCCGCTATACGTGGCGGATCATGGCGATCACGATCTCCACGGCGATCAGTGCGATGATCGCCAGCTCCATCAACTCGCCCCGCTTGCTCGAGGCTTCTTCATAGAGGGCCGTGTAACTGTCGCGGATGATGGCGAGCTTGCGATCGACGGCCTTGCCCACATGGGGTACGCGGAACAGGTCCAGCGCTGCCGCATAGACGCGGGCGAGATAGACGTCTTCGGTCACCTGCAGCGCGTTGTCGACCTTTTCCGTTACCTCGGTGACTTCGGCCACCAGGGTTTGCAACCGCCGAGCAAGGTCGGCGTAGCGTCGTGCCGCAAAAGGGTTGGCGACGGTGCGCGTCGCTTCGATCAGGTCGTACATCCGGGGCAGCTCGGCGTCGAGCAATTCGTCGTAGTAACGCAGCTCCAGCAACTGTGCGTTGGCCACCTCGAGTACGTCGAGAACGTCGGAGTCGTCGCGCGGTTCGACAATGAAGGCGCGATCCCAGGTAAGCACGACCAGGTCGTCGGTGTAATACGAATAGCGCTGCCGCAACAGATCCTGCGTGGCCTGCTCGGACAGTGCGCGCGATTCGCCCGAAAGCATCGGCACGAGGTCGAGCTCCTCATGCAGCGTCGCCGTACTGGTGACGCCATCGAGCGCGTGCACCAGGCCCAGCAGATAGTCTTCGTATAGCGGTTCGGCGCTCGGCCGGATGAAGGCGGGCCGTAGCACTCCCGTGACTTGCGTCATCAGCGTGGCCCACAGATCGCTGCCGGAAGCGATGCCCAGGGCGGCATCCACCGCGTTCACGCGCGCACTGAAATCTGCCCACGACAGATCGTCCGCCGCCACGCGCAAGGAGAAGGCGACGACGCCGAACTCGTAGAAGCGCGCCATCACCGCTGCCTGCATGGGCGCGCCACCAATGATGACAGTCACCGATTCCAAGGCGAGCTCGACCGGCGGCACGCCGAAGCTCATCGCCTTGGGCGATGTCGTGATCAGGCGGCTGCGCGATGGCAGGGTGCGTGCGTGTCGCGCCCATCGTGCTTCCACCTCGGCCAGATCGATGGTGTCTGCGATATCGACCAGTCGCATGGCGATGACCGATGCGCGGTGCACGTGCGGCTGCATTTTGCCCATGGAGCCCGTCCTCATCCGAGGGATGCCGCGCCGAACGATCGGCCGCTACCCCGGTCTGATTCTAGGCACCCACGATGACGGGAATGTCAGCCCGCGGCGAGTCCGTGGTGCCGGGAGAACTGGCGGAATAGGCGGCGCGCCAAGGGCGTGGGTGCGACCTGGCGAAACGTATGGTGAGGGTCGAAGCCTTCGCGCCGCATGTCGTGATGCTTGCGGTCGATATAGGCGCGCATCACGTCGGCATTGAATTCCGGATGGAACTGCGCGCTCATCGCGCGGGCGCCGTAGCGCACGAGATGGTGCGGATCGCGCGACGAACGGGCCAGCACCGTCGCGCCCTTGGGCAGCTCGAGCACGCTCTGCTCGTGCGTGGCGTGGGCACGAAATTCCGCGGGCAGCGTGTCGGTCAGCGGATCGTTCCTTGCCGCATCGAGCATCTGGATCGTTACCGTGCCGATCTCGCGGCCGCCCGGCAGGTAGTCGACGCGGCCGCCCAGCGCGTGCGCCATCAGCTGGTGGCTGTAGCAGACGCCGAACATGGGCAGCTCGACATCCATGGCCTCGCGAATCCAGCCGGCCGTGCGTTCGCTCCATGCCGCGCGCTCGGTCACCATCGCCGCCGATCCGGTAATCAGTGCTCCCGCGAATTCACTTGGGGGTGGCAGGCTCTCGCCGGCTTCCACATCGATGACGCGTATGCGTTGAGGCTCGAGCTGGGCACCCAGGCGGAACCAGTGCGGGAAATCACCATGGCGTGCGCGAATCGGAGCAGGTGCGCGGCCGGTGCGGATGATCAGGACAGGCTTCATGTGGCTAATAGTGAGTGTTCAAGAAGACATCATGCGCATTCACGCTGAACCGTGCTCGATGGGCGGTATCACCGTCAGCACCTCCTGCACGGTGGTCAAGCCGCGAGCGACTTGCGAGGCGGCCGAGATGCGCAACGGGCGCATGCCTTCGGCCAGCGCCGCATGACCGAAGTGGCCGAGGTCGAGTTGCGCCGAGATAAGGCCGCGCAGGCGCGAAGACAACACCATCATCTCGTAGATGCCGGTGCGTCCCATGAAACCGGTGTTGCGGCATTCAAGGCAGCCGACCGGCTTGTATACCCTGTCGGGCAGCGGCAATGTCCAGCCGTGCGTGAGTGCGGTCCACTCGTGCGGATCCTGCGTTGTCTCAGCCTTGCAGTGCGGACACAGCGTGCGCACCAGTCGCTGCGCAACCACGCCGGTCAGCGTGGACTGGATCAGGTAATGCGGCACGCCGAGATCGAGCAGGCGCGTGACGGCGCTGGGCGCGTCGTTGGTATGCAACGTGGACAGCACCAGGTGGCCGGTGAGCGAGGCCTGCACGGCCATCTGCGCTGTGCTCAGGTCGCGGATTTCGCCGACCATGATGATGTCCGGATCCTGGCGCAGCAGCGTGCGCACGCCCGCTGCGAAATCCAGGTCGATCGCCGTCTGCACCTGCATCTGGTTGAACTCGGGGCTGACCATCTCGATCGGGTCTTCCACCGTGCACACGTTCAACTCGGGCGTGGCGAGATGTTTCAGCGTGGAATACAGCGTCGTGGTCTTGCCCGAACCGGTGGGACCGGTGACCAGTACGATGCCGTGCGGGCGTTCCACCATCGAACGCCAGATGGCGTCTTCCTCGACGGCGAAGCCCAGCTGCGCGAAGTCCTTCGCGACGATATCCGGGTCGAAGATACGCATCACCACCTTTTCACCGAACGCGGTCGGCATGGTGGAGATGCGCAGTTCCACTTCTCGTCCGCCGCCGGAGCGCGTCTTGATGCGGCCGTCCTGCGGGCGGCGCTTCTCGGCCACGTCCATGCGCGAAAGGATCTTGATGCGCGCCGTCACCGCGGTCATCACCGGCGGCGGCAACTCGAATACCTTGTGCATCACGCCATCGATGCGAAAACGCATCTGGCCCGCGTCGCGTCGCGGCTCCAGGTGGATGTCCGACGCGCGCTGCTCGAACGCGTACTGCAGCAGCCAGTCCACGATGTGGACGACGTGGCGGTCGTCGGCGCCGACTTCGCCGCCCTTGCCCAGCTCCACCAGCTGCTCGAAGTTGAGGATGGCGGAGGAGTCGTAGCCGGTGTTCTTGGCGTCCTGGGCGAGCTGGATCGAGCGCTGGACGCCGTAGAACTCGAGCAGGTAGCGATTGATGTCGATCGGATTGGACACCACGCGCTTCACGTCCCGACGCAGCATGTGCGCGAGGTCGGCGGCCCAGGCGTTGTCGAAGGGTTCGCACGTGGCGAAGGTGACTTCACCCGGCGCGACGGCCACGGGCAGGATGCGATGACGTTCCGCGTAGGCGCGGCTGACCACCTGGGTCACCGCGGCCGCGTTGATCTTCATCGGATCGATCTTGAGATAGGGCAACTTCGCGTGGCCTGCGAGCCACTCGGTCAGCGTCTCCATGGCCAGCGGGCGTCCGGGATCGCGCTGGTTGGCCAGCCGTGCGTTGGCCACCAGCACCAGCGGATGCAACTCCACCGTGGCGCGGCCGCTGCGCGAGCCCATGCGCACCTGCTTGGCGTCTTCGGCCAAGAGGTAACCGTCCACCACGAGCGCGGCGAGCAGTTCTTCGAGGCCGAGGCGGGCACGACGGCCCAGCAAGGACACGGTTTGCGGTGAAGCTGCCATGCGGAGATCTCCCTGTCGGGTTTTCGCCTGAAAATCCAGCGGCGAAAGCGGTCCCGGCTATACTAACCCGCTTTATTGAAGCCCACGGAAAGCCATGTCCGCGCGCACCTTCCAGGATGTGATCCAGACCCTCAACCGCTACTGGGCGGCCCAGGGTTGTGTCTTGCTGCAGCCCCTCGATACCGAGGTCGGCGCCGGCACCTTCCACCCCGCGACGTTCCTGCGTTCGCTCGGTCCCGAGCCGTGGTCGGCCGCGTACGTGCAGCCTTCGCGCCGCCCCACCGACGGCCGCTACGGCGAAAACCCCAACCGCCTGCAGCATTACTACCAGTACCAGGTGGTGATGAAGCCCAACCCGGACAACATCCTGGACCTGTACATCGGTTCGCTGAAGGAGCTGGGCCTGGACCCGCTCGTGCACGACCTGCGCTTCGTTGAGGACAACTGGGAATCGCCGACGCTCGGCGCCTGGGGCCTCGGCTGGGAAGTGTGGTTGAACGGCATGGAGGTGACGCAGTTCACCTATTTCCAGCAGGCCGGTGGCCTCGAATGCCGTCCCGTGACCGGTGAGATCACCTACGGTCTCGAGCGCCTGGCGATGTACCTGCAGAACGTGGACAACGTCTACGACCTGGTGTGGACCGAAGGTCCGCACGGTACGGTGACCTATGGCGACGTGTTCCACCAGAACGAAGTGGAGCAGAGCACCTACAACTTCGAGCACGCCAATGTGCCGGAGCTGCTGCGCTGGTTCGATGTGTGCGAGGGCGAGGCCAACAAGCTGATCGCCGCGAACCTGCCGCTGCCGGCCTACGAGCAGGTAATGAAGGCCAGCCACACCTTCAACCTGCTGGATGCGCGTCGCGCCATCAGCGTGACCGAGCGCCAGCGCTACATCCTGCGCGTGCGCACGCTCGCTCGCGCAGTGGCGGAAACCTATGTGGCGCAGCGCGAAAAGCTCGGTTTCCCTGGCCTGAAGAAGAACCTCAAGGAGCAGGCCGCATGAGCGCCGCCAAGCCGTTGTTGATCGAACTGGGCACCGAAGAGCTGCCGCCCAAGGCGCTGGATGAACTCGCTTCGGCGTTCCTGCGCGGCGTGTGCGATGGCCTCGCCAAGCGTGGCGTGGAGGCAGCACTGGATTCGGCGAAGCTGTTTGCATCGCCGCGCCGTTTGGCCGTCCATATCCCGTCGGTGGCCGTGAACCAGCCCGAGCAGAGCATCGAGCGTCGCGGTCCGGCGGTGAATGCCGCGCTCGATGCGAATGGCCAGCCGAGCAAGGCGCTGCAGGGTTTCGCGCAGTCGTGTGGCGTGAGCGTCGAGCAGCTGGAAAAGCTCGAAACGGACAAGGGCTCGTGGTTCGTGTTCCGCGCCGTGAAGCCGGGCCAGCCGCTGGCTGCGTTGCTTCCGGAAATCGTGGACGAAGCGCTCAAGGGCCTGCCCATTCCCAAGCCGATGCGTTGGGGCGATCACGACTATACGTTCGTGCGTCCGGCGCATTGGCTGGTCATGCTGCATGGCGCGGACATCATCGATGGCGACGTGCTCGGCCTGAAGAGCGGCCGCAAGTCGCGTGGCCATCGGTTCATGCATGCGCACCCGGTGCATGTGGTGGACGCCGACAGCTGGGCCGATGCGATGCGCGCGGCCAAGGTGTTGGCCGATCCTGTCGAGCGTCGCGAGAAGATCCGCGATGAAATCGCTCGCGCCGCGAAGGAAACCGGTGGCGTGCCGCAGCTCGATGATGCGTTGCTCGATGAGATCGCCAACCTCACCGAATGGCCCGTGGCGATCGCCTGCCAGTTCGATCGCGAGTTCCTCGCCGTGCCACCCGAAGCGCTGGTCACCACCATGGAGACCAACCAGAAATTCGTGCCGGTGTTCGACGCCGACGGCAGGCTCACCGAGCATTTCATCGGCGTGGCCAACATCGAGAGCAAGCAGCCGTCGGAGATCCGCAAGGGCTATGAGCGCGTGATCCGTCCGCGCTTCGCCGATGCGAAGTTCTTCTGGGACGAAGACCTGAAGACGCCGCTGGCCGGCTACCAGGACCAGCTGAAGAACGTAACCTACCAGCAGGCGCTGGGCAGCCTGTGGGACAAGAGCGTGCGGGTCGCCGAACTGGCCCGCATCATTGCCAACCGCGTCGACGTGGACGCGGGCGAGGCGACGCGCGCCGCGGCGTTGAGCAAGTGCGATCTGCTGACGCGCATGGTTGGCGAGTTCCCCGAACTGCAGGGCGTGATGGGCCGTTACTACGCGGCGCATCACGGCGAGGCCAGGGAAGTGGCCGATGCGCTGGACGGCTATTACCAGCCGCGTTTTGCCGGCGACGCGATCGCCGCGGGCCGCGTGGGCCGCGTGCTCGCGGTCGCCGATCGCCTCGATACGTTGGCCGGTATCTTCGCCGTCGGGCTCAAGCCCAGCGGCAACAAGGATCCGTTCGCCCTGCGTCGTGCGGCGCTGGGCCTGGCGCGCACCCTGGTGGAAGGCGGCCTGGACCTGGACCTGCGTGCGACCTTCGTTGAAGCGCTCGAACTGTTGCCTGAAGCCGCGCTCGCGGCGGGTCTCAAGCCGGGCAAGGATGGCAAGGCGCCGGCGCTGGATGCCGGCAAGCGCCGCGCCGCGCTCACCGACGAACTGGTCGACTTCGTGTTCGAGCGCCTGCGCGGCTATTACGCCGAGCAGGGCTTTACCGGCGAACAGTTCGAAGCCGTGCTCGCGGTGACGCCGGCGACGCTGGTCGATTTCGATCGTCGCCTGCGCGCGGTGGCCGAGTTCGGTCGCCGTCCGGAAGCACTGAGCCTGGCTGCCGCCAACAAGCGCGTGGCCAATATCCTGCGCAAGCAGGCGGAAGAAGCTGGCGCATCGCCGGTGGGCTCGGTGGTGGATCCCGCACACTTCGAGGCGGACGCCGAGCGGACCCTGGCTGCCGCGTTGGACAGTGCGCGTGCCGATACATCCGCGCCGCTGGAAACGGGCGACTACGCCGCCGTGCTGACGCGCCTCGCGCAACTGCAGGCGCCGGTCGACGCCTTCTTCGACAGCGTGCTGGTCAATGCGGAGAACCCCGCCGTGCGAGCCAACCGCCTGGCCTTGCTGGGTCAGCTGAAGGCGCAGTTCGGCGCGATCGCAGACATCGCCCGCCTGTAACGGCGCGGCGATCGTCCCTATGAAAACGGCAGCCCTCGGGCTGCCGTTTTTCTATACCGTCAGGCGATAGCCTGGCGACCGCGCTTCACGCGCTCATGGAGGCGCTGGTTGAAGGCCACCATTTCGCCGGCATCCACATCCGAACCGCCCGGGCCGAGGATCTCGTAGAGGTCGGCCAGCATGTCGGCGTTGTCGGCCAGGGTCAGGCGGCTCTCGGCCAGGTCGAGTTCCGACTGCAGGATGCGCAGCGCGGTGTTGAGGCGCTGCGGATCCATCGCCATGCCGCTCGCATGCAGCGTATCGGCCGCCGTGCGCAACTTGGAGCGATGCCGGTTGGCCGAAGCCTCTGCATTCGGCAGCTCCTCGCCCGAGGCGATCGCATCCGCCTGGATCGAACCTTCGCCGGCCACCAGCCACACCAGCGAAATGCCAAGGGTCTTGGCCAGCGTGACGCAGCGCGCGCGCGAAGGGTCGGTATTGCCGTCGCGCCAGCTGCGCACGACGCCCTCGGAGAAGCCGCACATACGCGCGATCTCCGTGACGCTGCCCACGCGCTGGATCAGCACCTTGATGCGATCCGCGAAGGTATTTGAGGGCTCGTTGGGCGAAATTTTTTGCATGTTCATCGCAGTTTCCTGACGGATGGCGACCAATTTGGGGAGCGTGAACCCGAGTTCGAGATGTCAGCGTGAAGCAAGCGTCGCGTCAGCGTGAAGCAAGTGTTAGGAATTTGTTGACACTCGCAAGATTTCTCTACTAGGTTCGTAAATTCTTGATGGGCCCGCGTTCCTCTGGGGAAGACGCCGGCCGTGTCCAGACAACGCAATTGTCGTTGATTGGTGATCAAGAACACGCCGGCCCGTTCAGCCGGCAGACAGCAAGCGTCGACGGGCAGAACCCTCGACGCTGCATCTCGCCCCGAAGGCGAGTTTTTTCGACGCCGGTTGGGGCCGGGGTCATTTATCTGGGGAGAAGACATGCAGTTCCGCAAGATGCTCGACAACAAACTTACGGTCGCCGTACGTATTGCGCTGTCCGTAGGTACTTTCGCCATCGTTGGTCCCGCCCTGGCGCAGGACGCCACCGGCCCGGCCAGCCAGGACAACGCCAAGAAGCTCGAGACGGTGACCGTCACCGGTTCGCGCATTCCGCGCGTCGATATCGAAACCGCCCAGCCGGTCGTGACCATCGACCGCAAGCAGATCGAAAACCAGGGCTTCACCTCGGTCGCCGATATCCTGCAGAACCTGACCGAAGTCGGCACGCCGCCGATCAGCCGCGCCAACGCGCTGTCGTCGGGCGAAGACGTGGGCGGCTACTACATCGACCTGCGTAACCTGGGCGCCAACCGCACCCTGATCCTGGTCAACGGCAAGCGCCTGGGTGCCAATACCTCCGGCCTGCAGGACCTCGGCCAGATCCCGGTGTCCACCATCGAGCGGATCGAAGTGCTCAAGGACGGCGGCTCGTCGATCTACGGTTCGGACGCCATCGCCGGCGTGGTGAACGTGATCACCCGCAGCAACTTCACCGGCGCCGAAGCCAACGCCTACGTGGGCGAATACGACCAGGGCGACGGCAAGAAGCAGAGCTACGACTTCACCTTCGGTACGGCGAACGATCGCGGCTCCATCATGGTGAGCGCGCAGTACCAGAAGGAAGATCCGGTATGGGCGAAGGACCGTGATTTCAGCGCCTATCCGTCGGGTCCGAACCATCCGACCGCCGGCTGGAGCGGCGTGAGCCAGAATGGCTCGTTCACCGGCCCGTGCGGCCCGGGGGGCAAGTCGGCCACCTGTACCCTTACCCACGGTACTGATCCGCGCAACATCGCGAACTACCACCCGATCACGTCGGCCGAGTACGCCAACTCGAACGAGCAGATGACGCTGCAGACCGGTACCGAGCGCACCTCGCTGTTTGCCGCCGGCAAGTACAACCTGTCCGACAACATCGCGTTCAAGACCGACTTCCTCTACAACAAGCGCAGCACGCTCCAGCAGATCGCGGGTTATCCGTATCAGTCGAGTTCGTGGAATCCGAAGACGCCGCTGTCCGGCCAGAGCTACTTCAACCCGCTGGGCAAGGATCTGCAGTTCGCCCGTCGTGGCTGGGAAATGCCGCGTACCACCGACAGCGAACTGGAGACCTACCGCTGGACGGCTGGCTTTGAAGGTTACTTCGAGCTGGGCGGCCGTACGTGGAACTGGGACGTCGGCGCGATGACCAATCGCAACGACATGACCAAGACCGGCCACGGCGACTTCAGCCTGGTCGCAGCCGGCAAGGCGCTGGGCCCCTCCTTCATGGGTTCGGACGGCAAGGTCCATTGCGGCACCGCCGCCAATCCGATCGCCGGCTGCGTGCCGTGGAATCCGCTGCTGCCGTACGGCCAGGCGGGCGCCGGTTCACTGGCCGATTCTGACCTGCAGTCGTTCCTGTTCCCGGAATTCCATGATCTCGGCAAGACCACCACGACCGACTACACCGCCAACATCGCGGGCACGCTGTTCGCCCTGCCGGCAGGTGAGATCGGCGTGGCCGCAGGCGTGGAACACCGCCAGGAAGACGGTCGTTTCGTGCCGGACGCCTTCAACCAGGCGGGCCTGAGCTCGGGCCTGGCAGCGACCACCACCAAGGGCAAGTACTCGGTGGACGAGGCCTACATCGAGTTCGACGTGCCGCTTCTGAAGGACATGACGATGGCTCGCGAGCTGTCGGTCGACGTGGCTACCCGCTACTCGAACTACGACAACTTCGGCAGCACCACCAACAGCAAGGCCAGCCTGAAGTGGAAGCCGATCGACGACCTGCTCGTGCGCGGCAGCTGGGCGCAGGGTTTCCGTGCTCCCACCATTTCCGACCTGTACGGCGGCGCGGGCAGCAGCTTCGAGTCGTACATCGACCCGTGCGATACCAAGAGCGGCGCGGCGAAGGGTAACCCGGCCGTGGCGGCGCGTTGCACCGGCGGCTTCGGCGGCCAGACGCCGGTCGCCGCGAACTTCGTGCAGCTGGGCCAGGCGGGCATTGCTTGCACGACCTATCCGTGCCAGACCAACTACGCCTTCACCAACGGTTCGAACGCCAACCTCACGCCGGAAACGGCCACCACCCGTACGCTGGGCCTGATCTACAGCCCGCACTACGTGGAAGGCTTCGACGTCTCGCTGGACTGGTACAAGATCCGCATCGAGAACGTGATCAGCACCGACTCCGTGCAGAACATCCTGGACGACTGCTACCAGGCCGGCATCGCGTCGCGTTGCTCGGGCTTCAGCCGCGACGCGTCCACCGGCGTCATCACCAACATGTTCTACGGCCTGACCAACAAGGGTTGGGAAGAGACGGCAGGTTACGACTTCGGCGTGAACTACCGCTTCTCGTTTGACTCGATCGGCCAGTTCGCGACGCGTTGGAACACCACGTACGTCGATTACCTCAACGTGAAGTCGGACAACAATCCGAGCACGAAGGTGCAGCCGTTCACGGGCATGGGTGCGAACTTCCGCGTGCGTTCCAACCTCACGGTCGACTGGACCCGCGGCATCTTCGGCGCGAGCTGGACCGTGCGCTACTACTCGGGCATGACCGAGAAGTGCGTGGCCGTGGCGATGGCCGAGTGCAACGACCCGAACCACATCGATCCGTTCTACGGCGTGCAGCCGATGCGCCATGTCGCCAGCACCACGTTCAATGACGTGCAGTTCCGCTGGACCTTGCCGTGGAAGGGCATCGTGTCGGTCGGCGCGAACAACGTGTTCGACAAGGAAGGTCCGATCATGTACTCGAAGCCGAACAGCTCGTTCGTGTACTACGGTGGCTTCGACATCGGTCGCTTCTACTACCTGAAGTACACGCAGCGTTTCTAAGCTGTATCGAAGGTGTTACAGGGGGCCCGGAAACGGGCCCCTTTTTGTTTATCGGACATTTAGACGCCTAAACCCGCGGCATACGGTCGCGCATGGGCCAACTTTTACAAGCCTTTGATTTTGGGCTATCCTGCGTGCTTCCCCCGTGTAGAGTCGAGGCGTGTTGGGCGCCTGTTGGTTCTCGCGTTAAGTCCTGACAGTCGATAGAGGTTTCCCATGCGCAGGTTGGTTTGGTCGCTGATGTCGGTCGCGGCACTGGCTCTCGCCGGTTGCGGCAATTCTTCCGATTCTTCCCAGAGCGCCACGCAGGGCGGCGAAACCGCTGCCGCGCCCGGTTCGGCTGCTACGCCGGCGGCCGCGCCCGCCAAGGCCAATGCCATCACCGGTCAGGTGACGCTGCGCGATGCCGCCCAGGTGTCCGCCGACGCCAAGCTGCAGCTGACCCTGGTCGACGTGTCGACGCAGGACGCCGCGCCGCTGGCCACCAAGACGGTGCAGCCCGCCAACACCTTCCCGCTGACGTTCGAGCTGGAGTTCAACGCGCCCGACGTGAACCCCAATGGCCTGTACGTGCTGAAGGCCGACCTGGTCGACGGCGACCGCCATTACACCCCGCCGCTGCAGACCCAGGTGCTGACCAAGGGCGCCCCGACGCAGGTGAACATCCAGCTGGTGGCCGAGCAGACCGCCGGCGAGAAGGAACTGGCTGCCTTCACCGCCGTGCAGAAGCAGATCGGCGGCATGAAGATCAGCAACGGCACCAAGCTCGAAGACAAGGTCTCCCGCGGTTGGCAGGTGTTCCGCGAAGCAGGTGAAGTGAAGTTCATCCGCGAGCAGGTCGACTACGGCGACAAGGGCTTCACCAGCACCGACTTTGCCTACAAGGATGGCAAGCCGTGGGTGGTCGTGCAGCAGAAGAAGTCCAGCAAGGACGCCAAGCCGAACGAAACCGATCGCGCCGCCTGGGGCCAGGATGGTCAGCTGGTGCTGAAGACCGTCGAGGCTGGCGGCAAGACCTCGCCGCTCGGCGATGATGCCGCCGCCGACCTGCAGAAGCAGGCCGAGGCGATCCTCAAGCTCGCGACCAACGGCAAGGGCAAGTAAGTCCAGCCATCGCCGCAACGAAAGAGCCGCCCATGAGGCGGCTTTTTTGTGCCCGTCGTTTGGCCATCCAGACGGCCATTGCCGGCAGTTCGTTCCCACGCTGGGCGCCTGCCAGCGGCATGCATGCAAAGAAAAGGCCGCCCACTTGCGCAGGCGGCCTTTCAACGCGATGCCGTTGCCTCAGAAGGCGTACTTCAGGCCGACATTCACGCTGTTGTACTTCTGGCTGTTGTCGCTGAAGCGACCGCTGTAGCCGAGCCAGCCGCTGAGCGTCTGGGTGAACTGCGCAGCCACGCCCAGGTCGGCGGTGCCCCAGGTCTTGTCGGGCGTGAAGCCCACCATCGAGAACGTGCCGGGCATGCCGTTGAGGCCGGCGGTGACTTCGCGCGGATCCGCCTTGCTGTCGTGGTTGAAGGCGACTTCGGCGTACGGCGTGAGCATCGTGTTGCCCGCCTGCCAGTGGCCTTCCAGGCGCCAGCCCAGCGTGGAGATGAGTGCGTCGCGCTGCTGGCGGCCGAACCACATCGCCGTGCTGTCGCTACCGTTCTCGCTGTAGCCGTTGACCTTGATGGACTGCCATTCGAAGGTGGCGAACGGGCCGGTGCGGAGGCTGGAGAAGTCGAACCACCAGCCGCCGGTGACGCCGCCGCCCACGTGGTTGCCGTCGGCCTTGGCGGTTTCGCCGCGCTGCGCGGCGCCGATCTGGATGCGACGCTCGATGTCGGAGAAGTTGTCCTGGCCGAAATCGAGGTAACCGCCGATGTAGCCGCCGCCCTGGTGATAGGTCAGGTAACCCAGGCCCGAGATGTCCTGCAGTTTGTAGCCGCCGCCGCCCTGGTAATCGGCATTGTGCTGGCCGATGTTCATGGCCACGCCGCCGGACAGGTTCTCGTTGAAGCGCACATCCGCACCCAGGGTGAGGTTGACGTTGTTGCTGGTGGTCTTGGGCGAACCGCTGCTGGCGTCGAAACGCTGGTCGCCGTAATCCACGTTGGCGAACACGCGGGTATCGCTGCCCTGGCCATCGGCCAGCATCTGGTTGCGGATCGCGCGGTTCTGCGCCGAAATCGACGCGAGCGGTGCTTCGGCAAGCAGCGAGGCATAACCCGGCGCGCTCAGGATCGACACCACGTACTGGCCCAGCATTACGTCTGCACCGGTCGTCGGATGCACGCCATCGGCAAACAGATAGGTCTGGTTGGTGCCGGCCGCATAGGTGTACGGCAGGCCCGAGCCCTGCGGGCCGCACTGCACCGAACTGGAGCCCACGCCGCAGGCTTCGTTGGTGACGTTGGTGAATCCGTACAGCGACGGGTTTGCGACCACTTCATTGAGCAGGCTGTAGGTGTCGACCGGGATGATGCCCTTGCCCAACGTTGCGATGCCGGCGTTGAGCTGGCCGTTGAACACGAGGCTGAGCGCCGTGAGCGAGGATGCGGCGGAGGCACCCTGTTCCAGGCCCGAAGGCGTCAGGCCGATATTGGGCAGGTTGAACACCAGGATGTTCTTGGCGCCGGCCGCCTGCAGCTGGCCGATGAGCTTCACTTCCTGCTGCGCGGCGGCGGCGATGGACGCCTGCGCCTGGTCCGCGGTCATGAAGCCCGAGACGCCCGCTGCGGCGAGCACCTGCTGGGTGACGGCAGCGGTGACGGCCTGGGTGATCGCCGGCGTCATGGCGGCGATCTGGGCGGGCGGGACGTTGGCGGCCTGCAGCTGCGCGATCTGTGCGGCGACGTTCTGCTGGATCAGCTGCTGGGCCGTCGCGCCTGCACCGGCGGCGGTGGCGGCGTAGAAGATGTCATTGGCGCCGCCCCAGATGGAATAGAGCGCCTTGCCGTCGACCTTGCCGGTGGCGAGGTAGTAGTTCACCTGCGTCGAGAGGGTCGGCACGGCCGATGGCGTGCCCGGCGAATTGGTAAGCACACCGGCGCCGCCCCAGGCGAAGTCGCTACCACCCGCCTGCGATGCCGTCAGGTTGTAGCCGTAGTGGCTTGCCACGTTCTGGACGGTCACCGCGCCCGGGTTGGTGGTGAACTCCAGCGGCGGCTGGATGCTGGGGGCCGTCGCCAGCGAGATATTGCCCGCATCGCTGAGGCTGTCACCAAAGGCGATGACGTTGCTGAACTGCGAATTGGCCGCCATGGCGGACGAGCTGAAAATCAGGGCGGCGGTAATGGCGCCGGCAATAAGGCGAGTACGGGGCATGAATGACGCTCCTGGGACCGGGATGGTCTTTGTTATTCCGTTGTTACGGTAATGCATGCCCATACGTCAGCGCATGCTGCGGTGCATCGCAGCATTTCGGGCGCGAACAGGGGAGCTTGATGCGGCTCCGGCCGCCGATGCCGGGGTGCCGGGGTCGCCCGATGGGGAAGCTCAGAACAAGCCTCCTCATCGGGCGGGTGGGTCATCCACTCAGCGCTTCATCGCCTTCGCCAACGCGTCGGCAAACGCGTTGTTGGCCGGGGCGGCCGCGGGCTTGGGCGCACCGCCGCCGGGACGCGGGCCGCGGTTGTCGCGCGGGCCGCCGCCACGGGCCTCGTTGCCGCTGGCCGCCGGACGACCGCCGCGGGCCTGCTGGCCGGGTTCGTCGTCCAAGCGCATCGACAGGCCGATGCGCTGGCGCGGGATGTCGACCTCCATCACCTTCACCTTGACGATATCGCCCGCCTTCACCGCGTCGCGCGGATCCTTCACGAAGGTATGCGAGAGCGCCGAGACGTGCACGAGGCCGTCCTGGTGCACGCCGATGTCCACGAAGGCACCGAACGCGGCTACGTTGGTCACGCGGCCTTCCAGCACCATGCCGGGGCGCAGGTCCTTCAGGTCTTCCACGCCTTCGGCGAAGCTGGGCGCGACGAATTCCGGGCGCGGGTCGCGGCCGGGCTTTTCCAGTTCCTTGAGGATGTCGCGCACGGTCGGCAGGCCGAACGTCTCGTCGGTGTACTGCTCGGCCTTGAGGCCACGCAGGAAGGCGGTGTCGCCGATGATGGAGCGCACCTCGCGGCCGCACTGCGCGATGATGCGCTCGACCACCGGATAGGCCTCCGGATGCACCGCGCTGGCGTCCAGCGGGTTGTCACCGCTGGGTACGCGCAGGAAGCCGGCGCACTGCTCGAACGCCTTGTCGCCCAGGCGCGGCACCTTGAGCAGGGCCTTGCGGTTGGCGAACGGACCGTTGGCATCGCGATGCTTCACCACGTTCTCCGCCACGCTGGCGGAAAGGCCGGCGACGCGCGAGAGCAGGGCGGCGGAAGCGGTGTTCACGTCCACGCCGACGGCGTTCACGCAGTCCTCGACCTTGGCGTCGAGTGCGCGCGCCAGCTTCACCTGGTTCACGTCGTGCTGGTACTGGCCGACGCCGATCGCCTTGGGCTCGATCTTCACCAGTTCCGCCAGCGGATCCTGCAGGCGGCGCGCGATCGAGACGGCGCCGCGCAGGCTCACGTCGAGATCGGGGAACTCCCTGGCGGCGGTTTCGGAGGCCGAATACACCGACGCGCCTGCTTCGCTCACCACCACCTTCGACAGCTTGTGGTCCGGATGCGTCTTGGCCAGGCCCTTGATCAGTTCACCGGCCAGCTTGTCGGTTTCGCGCGATGCCGTGCCGTTGCCGATCGCGATCAGGTCCACGCCGTGCTTCTGGCACAGCCGTGCCAGCGCGGCCAGCGATTCGTTCCACTGCCTGCGCGGCTCGTGCGGATAGATCGTGTCGGTGGCGAGCAGCTTGCCCGTCGCGTCGACCACGGCGACCTTCACGCCGGTGCGGATGCCCGGGTCCAGGCCCATCACGGTCTTGGCGCCGGCCGGCGCCGCGAGCATCAGGTCCTTGAGGTTGTCGCCGAACACGCGGATCGCTTCGTCTTCGGCGCCCTCGCGCACGCGGCCGAACAGGTCCAGCGTGAGGTGCAGATGCAGCTTCACCCGCCAGGTGAGGCGCACCGTTTCGCGCAGCCATGCATCGGCGGCACGACCGCGATCGAGGATGCCGGCGCGCGCGGCCACGCGGCCTTCGCCTTCCTGGTGACCCTGCTCCATGTCGAGAGCGGGCGAGAGTTCCAGTTCGATCACGCCCTCGTTGCGCGCACGCATCAGTGCCAGCAGGCGATGCGAGGGAATCTTGCCGATCGGCTCGACGTGATCGAAGTAGTCGCGGAACTTCGCGCCTTCGTTCTCCTTGCCTTCCACCACCTTGGCGCGGATCTGGCCCTTCTCCCACAGCCAGTCGCGCAGCTCGCCGACGAGCGTGGCGTCTTCGGCGATGCTTTCCATCAGGATGGCGCGCGCGCCATCGAGCGCGGCGCGCACGTCGGGCACGCCCTTTTCCGCATCCACGAATGCGGCGGCGAATGCCTCGGGTGACTGCGTGGGATCCTCGCGCAGGCCGATGGCCAGCGGCTCGAGCCCGGCCTCGCGCGCGATCTGCGCCTTGGTGCGACGCTTGGGCTTGTAGGGAAGGTACAGGTCTTCCAGGCGTGCCTTGGTGTCGGCGCTGAGGATGTCGCCCTTCAGCGCATCGGTCATCTTGCCCTGTTCCTCGATGCTGGCGAGGATCGCGTCGCGGCGCTCTTCGAGCTCGCGCAGGTAGCGCAGGCGCTCTTCCAGCAGGCGCAGTTGCGTGTCGTCGAGACCGCCGGTGGCTTCCTTGCGGTAGCGCGCGATGAACGGCACGGTGGCGCCGCCGTCGAGCAATTCCACCGCGGCATGGACCTGGTCCGGCTTGGCGGCGATGTCCTGGGCAATACGTTGTTCGATGCTGAGCATGAGGCTGAAACGATTCCTTGGCGTTCGACGATGAATGCGCCACACCGCGGCGGCGCATCGAACCATCGATGATAGCAAGATGGCCGTCGCGCTCAGTCGCGGGCGGCGGGAGCCTGTTCAGGGCGGACGTGAAGATAGGCGCCGCCTTCAGCTGGCGCCGGCTCGCGGTGGGCGCTCGGGTAACGGATGGCGATGCGGCGGGCATGGGGCCAGCGCCTGGCGTGAGCGGACTGCGCGCTGGCCGCGTGGATGAAGGGCAGCACCACGACCGCCGGCTGCGGCGTCGCACGCGGCGCACGAGCCTGGTCACGCGGCGGATGCCACAGGCTTGCCGCAGCGAGCATCGCCACGATGGCGGCGACCATGATCACCGCCGCCAGCCACGGCAAGGGCGGTGGCTCAGGACGTGCCGAAGGCCGGTCCCGGGGCAAGGCAATGACATCGGGTCGCGCGCCGGGAGCCGCCGCCTCAGGAGGCATGGCGAACGTGGCGGAGGGTGGGGCGACACGCTGCACGTCGCCGATGAAGCGATAGCCGAGCGTGTGTACGGTGGCTATGTAGCGAGGGTTGCCGGCGCAATCGCCCAGCGTGTGGCGTAGTTGCGAGATGACGCGCGTGAGCACGCCGGGCGTAACGTGCCGGTGACCCCACGCCGCATCCAGCAGTTCATCCTTGCCGACGACTTCGCCGGCTTGCTGCAGCAACACCACCAGCACGGCGAAAGCCTTCGGCTCCACCGAAAGAGCGACGCCTGCGCGTTCGAGGCGATGTGCACGCGGCTCGACCACAATGTCTTCGCACTGATAGATCCAGCCGTCATCAGGTTGGGGATGGGCCATGACCTTGCCAGGTGAGGCCCCCTGCAATGACGAGAATGCGCTCTTGCGGCGTGCCTGCGCATCCGCCATAGGTCATAACGTGGCGATGTCCTCGCAGGGCGACGGCGAATGCGCATGCCAGGCGCGTACACATCGAACATGCGTCATGCGTGCGCGATCAAGCGCGTGTGTTCGCCTTGTGTCGAGCAAGTGCGAGCGCGCCGTAAACGGTGCGTGCTGATGACGTCATGCCGCAGGGCGCGGCGCATGCAGAATCGCGTGTCGCGATCGCTCGTGCTTTCGTTCTACATGCGTGGAAAGCGCGCGCCGCGACGGCCGGCGCGCGTCCGCTCTTCACGCGCTGAGCGAGCCCTGGTCGCGGGAGGATGGCGTCGGCCGCGAGGGCTGCTCACCCGGGCGGCCGTTGAGCACCAGCGTTTGCGCGAGCATGTCGTGCAGGCCTTGCTTGCGCTGTGTCCACGCGACCATGAGGAAGCCGAAGCACAGGATGAAGGCGCTGATCAGCTTGCCGAAATAACGCCCGGTGGCGCGCAGGAAGCTGATGCGCGCGCCGGTGAGATCGGTCACACGGATGCCGAGTGCACGCTTGCCCAGCGTGCCTTGCCAGGCGGAGCTTTCGCACAGCGCGAAGTACAGCCAGGTCACCACGGTCTGCGCCATCAGTGCCGGACCGAGCGCATGAAGATAGGTATCGAACGCCTGCAAGGCCAACTGTGGATCGCTGCCCGCGACGAGCTTGGCTTGCAGATAGGTTT
The DNA here is from genome assembly GCF_003264855.1 of Dyella jiangningensis. Taxonomy (NCBI): domain Bacteria; kingdom Pseudomonadati; phylum Pseudomonadota; class Gammaproteobacteria; order Lysobacterales; family Rhodanobacteraceae; genus Dyella; species Dyella jiangningensis. The sequence continues at coordinate 164,964 of NZ_NFZS01000001.1, forward strand.
CCGCCGCTTCGTTCGCGCCGAGCATGCCGCTCAGCAGCATGTTGGGAATCCACAGCACCAGCGCATCGAGGATGTACGCGGCGACGCGTTTCCAGAAACCGGCGTAGTCGGTCAATGCGGCCGATGCATCGGTCGCGCGCAGGCCGGCATCGTACGGCGGTGCTGGTGGCGTGAAGGCAGGTGGCGCGGCGTGGACTTCATCGGGAAACAGCACCGACAGCGGCTGCCAGTCGGCCAGGCCTTCGTACCAGCCCAGGTCTTGCGGACTCACCTGGCCGCTACGCAACCATTGGCGCACGTCCACTTCCTTGTAGGGGCCGTGTCGCTCGCCATCCCGACCGATCCAGACTTCCATACGTGCCGCTCCACAGATCAATGGCGTGCATGATGCCATGGGTGGCGATGATTTCCCTCTCGCGGTGCATGTGCGAAGGGAGCGTGGTGCCCATCATCCAATGGCCGGGCACACGGAGGATGTCAGGCCGCCGAGCGCTTGAGATGCACTAGCAGCAGCGAGATCGCGGCCGGCGTCACGCCGCTGATGCGCGCAGCCTGGCCGATGGTTTCCGGTTGCACGCGCTTGAGCTTGAGCAGCACTTCGGCCGACAGGCCGCGCACCTTGTCGTAATCGAAACTGCCGGGAATGGCCGTCTGCTCGTGGCGACGCTGGCGCGCGATCTCTTCGCGCTGCCGATCGAGATAGCCGGCGTACTTGGTCTGCACTTCCACCTGTGCCGCGACATCGTCGTCGTCCACGGCCGGGCCGACGCCGTTGACGGATGTCAGCTTCGTGTAGTCCAGCTCCGGGCGACGAAGCAGGTCGAGCGCGCTCGTCTCGCGACTGAGTGTGATACCAAGCTGCTGTTGGATGGCCGCACCCAGCGCATTGGCCGGCGCGGCCCAGATCGCACCCAGGCGCTGCGTTTCGCGCTCCACCGCCTCCCGCTTCGCGCACAGCGCGTCATAACGCGCCTGCGGCACCACGCCAAGCCGATGGCCGGATTCGGTGAGGCGAAGATCGGCATTGTCCTCGCGCAGGTGCAGACGATATTCCGCGCGCGACGTGAACATGCGATAGGGCTCGATCGTGCCATTGCTGGTGAGATCGTCGATCAGTACGCCGATATAGGCCTCGTCGCGTCGCGGATACCACGGCGACTCGCCCTTGACGGCGAGCGCGGCGTTGAGTCCGGCGATCAGTCCTTGCGCGCCCGCTTCCTCATAGCCGGTGGTGCCGTTGATCTGCCCGGCGAAATACAGGCCGGGGATCGTCTTGGTTTCCAGCCACGGGTGCAGGCCGCGCGGATCGAAGTAGTCGTACTCGATCGCATAGCCCGGTCGCGTGATGTGCGCGTTCTCGAAACCCTTGATCGAGCGCACCAGCGCGAGCTGCACGTCGTACGGCAGCGAGGTGGAAATGCCGTTGGGGTAGACCTCGAAGGTGTCCAGGCCTTCGGGTTCGATGAAGATCTGGTGCGAGCTCTTCTCCGCGAAGCGCACCACCTTGTCTTCGATCGACGGACAATAGCGCGGGCCGACGCCTTCGATCTGGCCGCTGTAGAGCGGCGATCGATCGAGCGAGCCACGGATGAGCTCGTGGGTGTGCTCGCTGGTGTGCGTGATCCAGCAGCTCACCTGGCGCGGATGCTCGGCCCGCGAGCCGAGATAGGAGAACACCGGCGCCGGATCGTCGCCGGGCTGTTCTTCCAGTCCGGTGAAGTCGATGCTGCGCAGGTCGATGCGCGGCGGCGTACCGGTCTTCAGGCGCTCGGCCGCCACCGGCAGTTCGCGCAGGCGCTGGGCGAGCGTGCTGGCCGGCGGATCGCCGGCACGGCCGCCGGCGTATTGCGCGGGTCCAATATGGATCTTGCCTGCGAGGAAGGTACCCGCGGTAAGCACCACGGAGCGGGCCCGGAACTTCAGGCCCATCTGGGTCACCACGCCGGTGACGCGATCGCCTTCCAGGATCAGGTCGTCCACCGCCTGCTGGAACAGCTCCAGGTTCGGCTGGGTCTCGACGATCCGGCGGATCGCGGCCTTGTAGAGCGCGCGATCGGCCTGGCAGCGGGTGGCGCGCACCGCCGGGCCCTTGGAGGCGTTGAGCGTGCGCCACTGGATGCCGGCGAGGTCGGCTGCATGCGCCATGGCGCCGCCGAGGGCATCGATCTCCTTCACCAGATGGCCCTTGCCGATGCCGCCGATGGCCGGGTTGCAGCTCATCTGCCCGATCGTCTCGATGTTGTGGCTCAGCAGCAGCGTGCGCGCACCGGTCCGGGCCGAAGCGAGCGCGGCCTCGGTGCCGGCATGGCCGCCGCCGATCACGATGACGTCGTAATGAGTGGGATGAAACATGGGAGCTGCCCTGAGAACTTGCCCTGCAAGCGCAGGAATGGACCAAATACGACGCTATGGTACTGCCACGGCGGCGTCCTGGCCGCTGGCACGCTTCCTGCTTTACTCTTCACGCACTTTCCACGGGCAGAAGCTGCGCGACAACGCGCGCCGAGATCAAGCGACAGGGGCTTGATCGCGTGCCGGGGAGAGGAAGCAAGACGGCGCCCCTCGGGGCGCCGTCGTTTTTTTTGGCCTTGCCCAAGCGTGGGCTTTTCGGGCCTAGATAAGATCTGGCGCCCGGCGGTCTCAGGAACAGGGGGAATCCAGGATGACCGTGTTGCCGGGCGCCAGAAACCGGAGATTCGGTGGCTGGCAGCGAGGTTTTATGTCGCTGTGCGTGGGGTGGATATTCGGGCCTGCAGCGTGAACGTGGAGTGACTAAAACGCCTGTTTGTGCCGAGTCTTGGCAGGAGATGACGTACAGCGTCATTTCGTGATCGAAGACCATTTTGCATGTGAGCCGCATCACATTGCTGGCATGGCCGTTGCATTTCCAAACAGTGCCGACAAGACACATCGTTTTTGGAGGAGCCAGCCATGGATTTCAGCTTCGATTTCCAACCCGTTTATCCGCATCACGACCTGCTGATCGAGCTCGGTCGCGTCGAGATGGCGATGGAACATCTGGATGCCCGCAGCGAAGACGAGCGTCAGGTGCTTCGCCCGCGCCTGATGTCGCGCATCAGCCGCTTGCGTGACGAATTGCAGAGCCTGGAAGTCTGATCACGCAGGCGACGCATCCGCTTCATCGCCCTTGGACGTCCAAACGTCGATGGGCGGCCCGAGCGAAGATGGACGAGAAGCCTCGGCGCCCATCGGCGTGACCATTCCGCCGGATCGGTCCATCCCTCGCTGATCGAGATTACGCCCGGGTGCCCCGTCATGGACGGGCCGCACTCGGGCGTTGTTATTTGCGGGACATCCAAGACCGGGATGCCCGCGAAGCCCTCAGCTATGCAGCATGCTCTGCACGATCTCGTTGAGATTGCGCGACAGGGCTGCGTGCGCCGCTACCGATTCGATGGCGCTGCGTGCCAGCGCGCGGCGTCCGGGCTCCAGCCGTTGCCAGCCGTTGAACGCGGTGGCCATGCGCGCCGCGACCTGTGGATTGAGCGCGTCGAGCTGCTTCAGTCGTTCGGCGAGCAACTGGTAGCCGCTGCCGTCGGGTCGATGGAAGCCATCCGGATTGTTGCGCGCCCACGCGCCGAACAGCGAATTGACGCGGTTGGGATTCTTCAGCGTGAACGCCTCGTCCGCTTCGAGCGCGCGTACGCGATCGAGTACGAGTTCGCCGGGCAACTGCGTCTGCACCGAGAACCACTTGTCCATCGCGAGCGGGTTGTCCGCATAGCGTTCGCGGAAATGCGCCAGTGCCGCGTGCGCCTGCGAAGCGTTGCCACGCACGAGCACGGCCAGCGCCGCGAGGCGATCGGTCATGCTGGGCGCGTTGTCGTATTGCAAGGTGGCCTGCGCATGCGCGGTCCAGGGATCGATACGCGAGAGCAATTCGAGCACGCGCCGCTTGAGCCGGCGCCGCGCCTGGTTGCTGGCGTCGAGCTGGAGACTGGCATGCGCCGCCAGCGACTCGTAACGATGCTGCAGGGTGGACTGGCCGATGCGCAACGCAAGGTGTTCCTGCAGCTGCTGGCGCAACGCATGGACATGCGAAGGGTCGACCTGGCGCTCGCGCTCGGCGAGTTCGATTTCGCCGGGCGGCGTGAGCAGGTCGGCCAGCAGCGCGGGATCCATGGCACCGTCGTTGAACAGCGCCTCGAGCGCGTCGCACCACGCATCCAGCGCGCTGGTCTCGTTGCCCTCGCGCAGGTTGTCGTAGGCGCGTGCGGCGAGCTGCTGGCCCGCTTCCCAGCGATTGAAGCCGTCGGGATCATGGCGCAGCAACAGGGCGAGATCGGCCGGCTCGTAGGCGCACTCGAGGATCACCGGCGCGGAGAAGCCCCGCAGCAGCGAGGGCACCGGTGCCTCGGTTATCTGCTGGAACACGAACGCCTGCTCGGCGCGGTCGAGCACCACGACACGCTCGGTGGCGCCCGATGTCTCCGCGCTGTCGTCGGTGAGGTGCAGCGGCATTATCTGTCCGGCGCGGTCGAACAGCGCCAGCTTCACCGGAATCGGCAGCGGCTGCTTGTGCGGCTGGTGCGGTGTCGGCGGCGTGTGCTGCGAAAGCGTGAGCGTGTAGGTGCGGTGCGCGGCATCGTAGAGGCCGCGAGCGGAAAGGCGCGGCGTGCCCGCCTGCGCGTACCACGCGAGGTACGGCATGAGGTCGATGCCGTTGGCTTCGCCCAGCGCGCCGAGGAAGTCTTCGAGCGTGGCGGCTTGCCCGTCGTTGCGTGCGAAGTAGCGATCCATGCCGCGGCGAAAGCCGTCGCGCCCGAGACGGCCGGCGACCATGCGCACCAGCTCCGAGCCCTTCTCGTAGACGGTGGCCGTGTAGAAGTTGTTGATCTCGCTGTACTGGGCCGGACGCACCGGATGGGCGAGCGGGCCGGCGTCTTCCGGGAACTGGGCGCGGCGCAGCAGGGCGACGTCCTCGATGCGCTTGAGCGCGGCCGAATTCATGTCCGCCGAGAACTGCTGTTCGCGGAATACCGTGAGCCCCTCCTTCAGCGACAGCTGGAACCAGTCGCGGCAGGTCACGCGATTGCCGCTCCAGTTGTGGAAGTACTCGTGCGCCACCACCGCTTCCACTGCGCGGTATTCGTCGTCGGTGCTGGAATCAGGGTCGGCCAGCAGGTATTTCGCGTTGAAGATGTTGAGACCCTTGTTCTCCATCGCGCCCATGTTGAAGTCGTGCGTGGCGACGACATGGAACACGTCCAGATCGTACTCGCGGCCGTAGGCTTCCTCGTCCCAGCGCATGGAGCGCTCCAGCGCATCCATGGCGTAACCGCACTGGCCGATCGCGTCGGGCTCGGCCCAGATCACCAGTTTCACCGCGCGGCCGCCGCCGGTGGCGTAATCGCGCTCGATCTTCTGCAGGCGGCCGGCCACCAGGGCGAACAGGTAGCTGGGCTTGGGATGCGGATCGACGAAGCGCGCCCAGTGACGGCCGCCTTCCAGCTCGCCTTGGCCGTCCGGATTGCCGCCGGCCAGCAGCACCGGAAAGCGGTCGCGGTCGGCGCACAGGGTGACGGTGTAGCTCGCCAGCACGTCGGGGCGATCGGGGAAGAAGGTGATGTGGCGGAAGCCTTCGGCCTCGCATTGGGTGAGCAGGAAGCCGCGCTCGCGCGGGCCGGAGAGGTACAAGCCTTCCAGCGCCGTATTGGCCGCCGGGCGCAGGCACACGCGCGTCTCCAGCACGCTGCCGTCGCGGGCGCCATCCACTTCGAGCACGTTGTCCGCGTAGCGCCAGGCGTCACCGGCAAGCGGTTCGCCATCCAGGGCGATCGACAGCAGCTCCAGGCCTTCGCCATCCAGCCGCAGCGGTGCATCTTGCGCAGGGTCGCGCTGGAGGTGGAGGCGGGAGGTGACCTCGGTGGTGTCGATGCCGAGGTCGAAGGTGAGTTCCACCTGCGAAACGCGCCATGCAGGGGCGCGATATTCGCTGAGCCGGACCAGGGTAGGAGAGGTGTCGCTTCGGTTGTTCATCGGGACGGCTGGGGTGGAAGGGACCAGTCAGGCTAACATGCGGCCCTTTCCAGGCAGGACAAGTCGATGGCCGATTATCTGGCGGAACGTACCCAACTGGAGGGCCACGAACTGGCGGTGCTGACCGACGTGGCCCATGGCCGACGCGTTCGCATTGCCCGGCGTGGCGCCACGCTGTTGAGCTTCGAAGTACCGGCGCCGGATGGCGCGTGGGATATCGCGGACGGATACCGCGATGCGGAGGAACTGGACGCGCGTCCCAGCTCGCGCTTCGCGGTCATGGTTCCGTTCGCCAACCGCATCGCCGATGCGCGATACCAGTTCGAAGGCAAGTCGTACGACCTGCAGCCGGGCGTGGAAGGCGACGCGCGTGCAGCACGCCACGGTTTCGTGCGCGGGGTGGATTTCGAGCTCGCTGACCTTTCCGCCGACGCCCAGTCGGCGCGCGCGACCTTCAGCACGCAGGCGATCCGGCCCGGCCTGCATGCCGGCTATCCGTTCGCGATCGACCTCACGGTGACCTACACGCTCGATGCCGCCGGCCTCACGCTGGAGGCGGTCATGCGCAACGTGGGTGATCAGACGGCGCCATGCTTCTTCGGCTGGCATCCGTATTTCCGGCTGAGCGAGCTGCCCATCGAAAGCTGGGAGCTGCAGATCCCCGCCGACAGCGTCGTGCGCACCGGCACCGACTTCATCCCGTTGCCGGCGGAGAGCGGTCGTCTCTCGATCGACCACGCACCGGAAGTCGACTTCCGCGAACGGCAGCCGATCGGTCCGCGTGAACTCAACCACGCCTTCGCCGACCTGCGTTTCGATACGGACGGCCGTACGCGTACGCGACTGCGCGATCCCGACAGCGGATTGGCCATCGCGGTGTGGCAGACCTCCGGCGTCATGCTGGCCTTCACCGCCGACACGGTGACGCGCGATGTGCGCCGGTCGGTGGCGCTGGAACCGATGGAAAGCTGGGCCGATGCGTTCAACCGGCCCGATTGCGCCGACACCATCCGGCTCGAACCCGGCGCCGAGCGGCGCTTCTTCTGCGGCGTGGAGATCGAAAGCTCATGAGTGCCACGATGAATCGCGCGGCCTTGCCGACGTTTGCACAGGTGCAGGAAGCCGCTGCGCGCATTGCGCCTTATGCAGTGAAAACGCCCGTGTTGCGCAACACGACGTTGAATGCGCTCGCCGGCGCCGATCTGTATTTCAAATGCGAGAACCTGCAGCGTGGCGGTGCGTTCAAGTTCCGTGGCGCATGCAACGCGGTGTGGTCGATGGACGATGCCATGGCGACGAGCGGCGTGGTCACGCACTCTTCCGGCAACCATGGCAATGCGCTGGCATTGGCAGCGGCCACGCGCGGCATTCCCGCGCATGTGGTCGTTCCCGAGGACGCCGTGCGCACCAAGCTGGAGGCCATCGAACGCGCGGGCGCGATCCTGCACCGCTGCGTGGCCACGCAAGCCGCGCGCGAAGCGAAGGCGGATGAAGTGCAGCGCGCCACCGGTGCGGAGCTGGTCCATCCGTTCTCCGATACCCGCGTGATGGCAGGCCAGGGCACCGCGGTGCTCGAACTGCTGGAGCAGTCGGGCGGTCTCGATGCCGTCATCACGCCGGTCGGCGGCGGTGGCCTGATCGCGGGCACGGCCATCGCCGCGCATGGCGTGGCGCCGCAGATCGAGGTGCACGGCGCGGAGCCCGCTGGCGCGGACGACGCGGCGCGCTCGCTCGCACAAGGTCAGCGCGTGGGTCCGTTCACGCCGGACACGATCTGCGACGGCCTGCGCACGCTGATCGGGGAGACCAATTTCGAAGCGTTGCGCATGCATCGCGTCGAGGTAACGACCGTGAGCGACGATGAGGTCGTCGCCGCCATGCGGTTGCTGTGGAACGAGCTGAAGATCGTGGTCGAGCCCTCCAGCGCGACAGTGCTGGCGGCCGTGCTGAAACGCCCGGAGCGCTTCAAGGGCAAGCGCGTGGGCTTGATCCTCACCGGTGGCAACGTCGATCTCGACGCACTGCCCTGGTAGAGAAGGCTCGACCGTAGGAGCGCACCCAGTGCGCGACCGCGGCGTTTCGTCGTTGCCTCTCCGTAGGCTTTCGCGCACTGGGTGCACCCCTGCAGATGGCGGAATCCTCACTGGTGGCAACGTCGATCTCGACGCGCTGCCCTGGTAGTGAAGGGCCCCACGGTAGGAGCGCACCCAGTGCGCGACCGCGCGTTTCGTCGTTGCCTCTCCGTAGGCTTTTCGCGCACTGGGTGCGCTCCTACAAAAAAGGCGGATTCAGGCCTTGCGCAGACGCAGCCCGCTCACCGCCACCAGCCCCAGCAACACGAAGCCGATACCAAGCCATTCCATCGCGCTCGGCTGCTCGTGCAGGATCATCCACGCCAGCAGCACGCTCATGATCGGCACGCCCAGGCTGGCGAGGCTCGCGACCGCGGTAGGCAGGCGCTGCAGCACGACCAGCCACAGGCCCCAGGCGATGCTGGAGGCCATCACCACGCTGTAGGCCAGGCCGCCGATGAACTGCCAGTTCCACTCGATGCTTCGCTGCGGAACGAACAACGCAATCACCACCAGCATCAGCGCACCGAACAGCATCTGCCATGCGGTGAGGTTGAGCGGAGTAGGCGCATGGCGGAGAAACACGCGCTTGCTGAGCACGGTGCCCATCGCCCACGCCGCGCCCGCGCCGATCGCGAGCAGGGTGCTGGTCGTGTTGCCGAGACCGTGCCAGGGCTCGATGATGCATACGAGGCCGACGGCGGCGAGGCCAAGGCCGAGCCAACGCCTCGGCGTGAGCCGTTCGTGCAGGATCACCCAGGCCAGCAGCACCGCCCAGAACGGCATGGTGTAGGCCAGCAGGGCCACTCGGCCGGCACCGCCGCTGACCAGCGCCCACTGTCCCAACCCCTGGAACGCGGTGGTCTGGCACAGGCCGATCATCAACGTCGGCAGCAACGGCGGCGGGCGCAGCGGCTGACGCATGACCAGCAGCGCACCGAACAACACCAGGGCGCCCAGCACGTAGCGGATCGCGGCGAAGTCGAATGGGCCCGCGTGCTGCAACACCTGCTTCATCACCACCCAGCTGTACGCCCAGATGACGATGGTGGCGAGTAACGCGAGCACGGCGCCGCGCGAGTGCGAAGTGGCAGTCATCAGGATTCACATGGGGGCGAGGATGCGTCCGGCAGGGCGTGCCCTTGTTCCATACGCATGGGTGGGATAGCGTCGTTGCTCGCCTGCCAAGTTACAAGAGGTGTGCGCGGCATGCAGCGCATCCGCGGCCCGTGCTGGCTGGCACCCACATCGGTTTTCCACGGCAACGCGGGACGTCCGCGTCATCAGCAGGGATAGGAACATGGCAACGAGTTCGGCAAAGCCCCTGAAACGCTGCGCTTGGGGCAACAGCCCCGACATGCACGACTACCACGACACCGAATGGGGTACGCCGCTGCACGACGACCAGATGCTGTTCGAGTTCCTGTGCCTGGAAGGCGCGCAGGCGGGACTGTCGTGGCGCACCATCCTGCTCAAGCGCGAGCACTATCGCCGCGTGTTCCACCAGTTCGATATCGAGCGCGTCGCCGCGATGAAGGATCGGGAGCTGGAGAAGGCATTGCTCGATCCCGGCATCGTGCGCAACCGCCTGAAGGTGTTCGCCGCGCGCGACAACGCGGTCGCATCGCTGAAAGTGATCGGCGAGCACGGCAGCCTGGATCGCTACCTGTGGTCGTTCGTGGACGGCAAGCCGATCCGCAACCGCTGGACCGGGCAGGGCGACGTGCCGGCCAGCACGCCCGTGTCCGATCGCATGAGCAAGGACCTGAAGAAGCGCGGCTTCCGCTTCGTCGGCACCACCATCTGCTACGCCTTCATGCAGGCGACCGGCATGGTCAACGATCACACGGTGAGTTGCTTCCGCTACAAGCAGGTGTAGCGAGCGGCCAGGAGCTCTTGTAGGAGCGCACCCAGTGCGCGAAAAGCCTGCGAAGCGGTGAAGACGTGACTCCGCGATCGCGCACTGGGTGCGCTCCTACAGGAAAGGCAGAGGCGTTACCGCCGACGCGAGCCGCGCAGGCTGTCGATCGAAAAACTCGCGATTTCGCCGCCGCCCGCCATTCGACGCGACTGTCCCGGCGGCGGGCCCCAGGCGTGGGCGGTGACGACTTCCCATGTCGCGGGAATGCGGCCATCGACGCGCATGGTTTCGTAGGCTTCGAGCATGCGCTGGTAGTGGCGCTTGCCGAGCAGGTGGCGTTCGCGTTCGCGATCGGCGTTGGTGGCGCCCAGGCCTTGCAGCTCCTTGAGCAGCATGCGCGGTTCGCTGTAGGTGAGCGTGTAATGGTCCACGTCGAGCACGGGGTCGCGCAGGCCCGCGTTGATCATGGCGTCGCCCAGATCGTGCATGTCGAGGAAGCGGCTCACGTGCGGCTGCTGGTCAGCGTGTGCCCAGGCGGCACGCAACTCCTTCAGTGTGTCGGGGCCGAAGGTGGAATACACCAGGAGTCCACCAGGCTTGAGTACGCGCACGCATTCGCCGAACAGCGCCGGCAGGTCGTCGACCCACTGGAAGCACAGGTTGGAGTGCAGCACGTCCACGCTGTGGTCGGGCAGCGGCAGCGCGGTCGCTTCGGCGCACACGCGCTGGAACGGCTTGAGCCAGCTCACGTGCTTCTTCGCCGCGCGCAGCATCGGCAGCGCGAGATCCATCGCGACCACCTGCGCCTTCGGATAACGCTTGCGCAGCAGCGCCGTGCCGCGCCCGGTGCCGGCGCCCACGTCGATGACGCGCTCGGGTGTTTCCAGGTAGAAGCCCAGGCGGTCGAGCAGCAGCGTCTGCACTTCCTGTTGCAGGGCATCGTGCTTTTCGTAGGTGGCGGCGGCGCGGCCGAAGTTGCGGCGCACCTGGCGCTGGTCGAAGTGCGATGAACTCATGAGTACGTATCCAGCAGCGGCGCCAGGGCGTCGTAGACCGCGCCGGCATAGCCGAAGAACGGCGCGTGTCCGGCGTGCGCGATCTCGTGATAGCTGCCGTGCGCTCGCTCGGCGGACCACGCCATCGCGGGCGGTGGCACCAGGCGATCGCGGTGACCGGCAATCCAGGCGTTCGGCACGGCCATCGAGGCGAGCTCGTCGCGGCGATCGGTGGTTTCCAGGATGCGGATGCCTTCCTGCAGCACGCGCAGGTTCGGCTCGCCGCGCTGGAACATCAGGTTGCGCAAGTGGCGAAGTTCAGCGCGCGGATCGGGGCTGCCCATTGCCTCGAGCGCGATGAAGCGCTCCAGCGTGGCGTGGTAGTCCGTCTCCAGGTCATCGGCAAGCTGGCGCACCAGTTTCGGATCGCTGCCATAGGGCCAGCCTTCGTCACGCGAGAACTTCGGCGTGCCGCAGATGACGCCGAGTGCGCGTGCGTGTTGTGGATTTTCGAGCGCCGCGGTCATGGCGATCAGTCCGCCCAGCGACCAGCCGATCCAGATTGCCGGCGGCGTGCGCTCGGCGATCGCCTGCACGCAGGCCGATGGCTCCAGCGGCAGCGTGCTGTCGCGCGAATAGCCGTGCCCGGGCAGGTCGACCACATGCAGAGAACAACGATCCGCCAGCACCTCGCACAGCGGCTCCATCATGCCGCCATGCATGGCCCAGCCGTGCAGGATCACCACGGGGATGTCGCCGCGGCCGTGGGTTTCGATGTGGAGGGTCATGCTCGGATTTCTCCCTCTCCCCTGTGGGGAGAGGGTTGGGGTGAGGGGGTGGGGCTTGCGAAAACATCGCTTGTCGCGGGGCTATCGCAAGATTGGCCCCTCACCCCGGCCCTCTCCCCAACGGGGAGAGGGAGAAGTGGGGCGGGCGCGAGGCTCTTGTCCACCGCACCACGCTCATCAAACACGAAACAATCGCCGCGCCAATGCGTGCCATCGGTTTCCTCGAAGTACTTAAGGATGCCGCCTTCCAGCTGGTAGACGTGCTGCATGCCGATGTCCTGCATGTGCAGCACGGCCTTTTCACAGCGGATGCCGCCGGTGCAGTACGACACCACGGTCTTGCCGTCGTAGCGCGCGCGATCGGCGGCGATGGCCTCGGGAAATTCCGTGAAGCTGGCGATGCGGTAGTCCACCGCGTCGTTGAAAAGGCCCACGTCGGTTTCGTAGTCGTTGCGCGTATCCAGCAGCACGATCTCGCGGCCGTCGTCGTCGTGGCCCTGCGCCAACCAGCGCTGCAATGTCGCCGGCGCCACCGACGGCGCACGCGCGCCTTCCGGACGGATCGCCGGCATGCGCATGGTGATGATCTCCTTCTTCAGGCGCACGCGCATGCGGCCGAACGGCACCTCGTCGGAGATCGACTCCTTCGGTTCCAGCCCGGCGAAGCGCGGGTCTTCGCGCAACCAGTGCATGAACGCATCGATGGGTTGGCGTGGGCCGGCCAGGAACAGGTTGATGCCTTCGGGCGCGAGCAGGATGGTGCCTTTCAATTCCAGCGCCATGCAGCGCTCGAGCACGCGTTCGCGCAGGCGTGGCAGGTCGTCCAGGCTGACGAAGCGATAGGCGGAGAGGTTGACGATGGACATGGAGGGATGCGGGTACGACAAGGTCGCCATTATACGGGCTGCCCCGCCGGCAGCCGGGACAGGGCTTCCAGCAGGCGGTCCACGTCGCCTTCCTCATGCATCGCCGACAGCGTGATGCGCAGGCGTGATTTGCCCTGGGGCACGGTGGGCGGGCGGATCGCTGTGACGAGGAAACCCTGCCGTTCCAGGGATGCGGCGGCATGCATGGCAGCCTGTGCGTCACCCAGCAGCAGCGGCTGGATGGCCGTGGCGGATGGCATCAGCGGCAGGCCGAGCTCGTGCGCGCCATGACGAAAACGGGCGATCAGCGCGCGCAGCTTCTCGCGCCGCCAGGTTTCCGTCTGCGCCAGCCGCACCGCGGCCAGGGTGGCCGCCGCGAGCGCGGGTGGCATCGCCGTCGTGTAGATGTAGGTGCGCGCGAACTGCACGAGGCCGTCGATCAGGGCCACGGAACCGGCGACGAAGGCACCGCTGCAGCCCACCGCCTTGCCCAGCGTGGCCATCAGCACGGGCACATCGTCCGCGCCCAAACCCGCCTCAGGCACGGCGCCTTCGCCACGCGCACCAAGCACGCCCAGGCCGTGCGCGTCGTCGACCATCAGCGTGGTGCCTTCGCGACGGCACAGCGCGGCGAGCTCCGCCAGCGGCGCGATATCGCCGTCCATGCTGAAGACGCCGTCGGTGGCGAGCAGCGCGGGTGCATCGCCGCGGTGCGCCAGTTGGCGTGCGGCCGCTTCCACGTCGGCGTGCGGATAGCGCTTGAGTTCCGCGCCCGCGAGTTGCGCGCCGTCGAGCAGGCACGCATGGTTGAGCTTGTCCTGCACGCACAGGTCGCCGCGTTCGAGCAGGGCCTGCATCACGCCGAGGTTGGCCATGTAGCCGGTGGAGAACAGCATGGCGCGTTCGCGTCCAGTCCATTCGGCGAGAGCTTCTTCCAGTGCGGCATGCGCCGTGCGATGACCGGCGATGAGATGGGCCGAGCCGCTGCCCACGCCGTCGTCGTCCGCAGCTTGCTTCAAGGCCGCGACCAGCGCGGGATGCTGGGCCAGGCCGAGATAGTCGTTGCTGCAGAAGGAGAGCAGGCGGCGGCCGCCGCGTTCGATCCACGGCCCATCGACACGATCGATCGTGTGCAGGCGTCGGCGCAAATTCGCCTGCTCACGCTGTTGCGTGTGCAGGGCGAGGCGGGCGAGCAGGTCGGGACGTGGGGTCATGCGAGCGACAACCTTTTTTTGTGGGAGCGCACCCTGTGCGCGACAACCGGGCGAAGTGGTAAACCCTCGGGTCGCGGTCGCGCACAGGGTGCGCTCCTACAAAGAGCGGTGACGTCAGGCCGCGCAGTGCTCGAGGATGTCCGCGTGCACGGTGCCCGAGGTCTCCACCACTTCCAGCGGGTGCAGGTCTAGGCGCTTGAAGAGCTGGCGGTCGTGTTCCACGTCGGGGTTGCCGGTGGTGAGCAGTTTTTCGCCGTAGAAGATCGAGTTGGCGCCGGCGAGGAAGCACAGCGCCTGCAGCGCGTCGTCGAGCTGTTCGCGGCCGGCCGACAGTCGCACCATCGCCGTCGGCATCGTGATGCGCGCCACCGCGATCGTGCGCACGAATTCGAACGGATCGAGCGGCGCGGTGCCGGCGAGCGGCGTGCCTTCGACTTGCGACCAGATTGTTGATCGGCACCGATTCCGGATGTTCCGGCAGGTTGGCCAGCGTCTGCAGCAGGCCGGCGCGCTGGTCGCGCGATTCGCCCATGCCGACGATGCCGCCGCAGCAGGTCTTCAGGCCCGCTTCGCGCACGTGCTCCAGCGTGTCCAGGCGATCCTGGTACTGGCGCGTGTGGATGATCTCGCCGTAGAACTCCGGCGCGGTGTCGAGATTGTGGTTGTAGTAGTCCAGGCCGGCCTGCTTGAGCGTGGCGGCCTGGTTGCCGTCGAGCATGCCCAGCGTGGCGCAGGTTTCGAGCCCCAGGCCCTTCACCGCGCTCACGATCTCGGCGACCTTCGCCACGTCGCGATCCTTCGGGCTGCGCCACGCCGCGCCCATGCAGAAGCGCGAGGCGCCGGCATCCTTCGCCGCCTGCGCGCGCGCCACCACCGCTTCCACGCTCATCAGCTTCTGCGCCTGCACGCCGGTGTCGTAGCGCGCGGCCTGCGGGCAGTAGGCACAGTCTTCCGGGCAGCCGCCGGTCTTGATCGACAGCAGCGTGGAGACCTGCACCGCGTTCGGGTCGTGGTGCTCGCGGTGCACCGAGTGTGCCTCATGGAGCAGTTCGTTGAACGGCAGGGCGAACAATGCGGCGACTTCGGCTCGGGTCCAGTCGTGACGGATCGGGTGGGCCATGGCGACAGCTCTGGGTGGGGAGTGGGCGACAGTGTGGCAGCGGGTTCCGCCCTGTCAACTTTCGATGTACATGTAAAGTTGACGATGCGTCGCCGTATGGCTGGCGCTACCATCGATCTTCCACTCTTCGGGAGCCTTGAGGCATGAGTGCAGGACAGGGCAGCGCGGGCAACGTGCTCGCCGCCATCTGCAGTTTCTTCATCCCCGGCCTGGGCCAACTGGTGCAGGGCCGTTTCTGGATCGCGCTGGTGATGTTCGTGCTGGCGGCGATCCTGTGGATCGTGTGGCTGGGCTGGATCATCCACCTGTGGTCGATCCTCGACGCGGCGATGTTCAAACCCAAGGCCTGAGCGAGGTACCGGCGCATGGAGGCGCTTTCCTGGTGGCACACGGCGAAGGATTCGCTGCAACGTTTCGTCCTGCCCCATCGCTGCCTGCTGTGCGGTGGCGAAGGCGCCGACAGCATGGACCTGTGCCGCGATTGCGCCGCCGAGCTGCCGCGCAATCAGCGCTGCTGCGCGCGCTGCGCCCTGCCGTTGGCTGAGCCGGCGGCGCTGTGTGGCCAATGCCAGCGCCAGCCGCCTCCCTGGGATGCCGCGTGGGTGCCATTCCGCTATGCATGGCCGCTGGACCGGCTGGAAACACGCTTCAAGTTCGGCGCGGACCTCGCGGCTGGCCGCGTACTGTCGATGCTATGGCTGCGCGAGATGCCCTGGGCGGCACGGCCGGACCTGATCGTGCCGGTGCCCCTGCATCCTCATCGGCTGCGGGTTCGCGGCCATAACCAGGCGCTCGAGCTGGCCCGTCCGCTGGCCCGGGCGATGGACGTGCCCCTGCAGGTCGCCTGGCTGTCGCGCGAACGGGGCACGGCGGCACAGACCGAGCTGGGCGCGGTGGCGCGCCGTCGGAACGTACGGCGCGCGTTTGCGGCAAAGACCAGCGCGGCCTGGCCTGGACACGTTGTCCTGCTCGACGACGTGATGACTACCGGCGCGACGTTGGGCGAATGCAGCCGCGTGTTGCGCCAGGCCGGGGTCGAGCGCATCGATGTGTGGGCACTCGCCCGCGCACCGATCACCCATCGCTGAGCGGCCGGCGCACGTCACCCGGGCCACACGCCGCCCGGCGCAGCATGGTCGTCCCGCGCGCAGCGGACTTCCCTTTGCCGAGGAAACGCCCATGCTCAACTGGCCCGACTATCGCAAGGAACTCGTGTCCCGCATCGGTGATATCGGCAAGCTCAGTCCCGATACCGTCGCCGGTTACCAGACCCTGTCGAATGCCGCGAAGAAGACGGGCAAGCTCGATGCGAAGACGCGCGAGCTGATCGCACTCGCCGTGGCCGTCACCACGCGCTGCGATGGCTGCATCACCGTGCACACCGCCGAAGCGCTCAAACAGGGCGCGAGCCATGAGGAAATCGCCGAGGCGCTGGGCGTGGCGGTGGCGCTCAATGCCGGCGCGGCGCTGGTGTATTCGGCACGCGTGATCGACGCCGTCGGTGCGTACGAAAGCAAGTCATAGCGGCGTGGCGTCCGCGGGCCTGCCGATGGGTGTCGCTTGCCCCGGGGCGGGAAGACGTGTGCCCGGCTCGCAGGAAAACGCGCAATGACGCCCCAGGCTCGAAGCTTCCAAAAAACGTCACCCTTTAAAAGAATCCCCCTATTTACCTCGGTTAATAACGTAAGCATGGCGCCAGATTTGCATAAGCGTCCGCTAAGGTTTCTGTAAGGCGCTCGAAAGACAATGTCGATCGGGTACGAGTTTCGGAAAAACCACCCTCTTCCCTTCCACCACGTGCCGCTTTTTTTGGTGCGGCGAATATCGCTTTTCCGAAAAAGCCCTCGCACGGGCCGCCATGGCACGAAACTCGCTTCAAATGCCTTGAATACAGGGATTGCGACCGCGTCCGGGACGCGCGTCGAGTGCCGCGTTCCGCGATGCCGTTCGGGCACGCGTCGGCAGAAAAAAACGCCGGCGACAAAATCCGGGCTAACGGCGTTTGATTAGGACCCTATTACGGACGGAATAGAACCTGCCAGGCTAATGCTCGATAAAGCGTCGAAAATCGCGGTAAGTTCTTGTTTGCACTCAAATGTGAACTGTTTCACAAATTGACAGTCCTGCATTAATCGCCTTACGCTTAATTCAGGGGATTCCAACATCGCGTCCATTTTCGCGCGACGCTATTCATCCCAATGTCGAAACGTTGCCTGATAGCGGGGGAGCATCATGGGCAGGGGTTACTGGCGCCACTCGGTTCCGCCGTTGCGTGGATTGCGCACGCTTCGTGGTGCGCACGCCGCGGGCTTCACCTTGATCGAGCTGGTGATCGTCGTGGCGATCGTGGCGATTCTTGCCGCCATCGCCGTTCCCAGCTACCGGCGCTATGTCATGCACGGCAACCGCGAAGCTGCCGAGAGCCTGATGCTGGAAATCGCCAGCGCGCAGGAGCGCTACATGGTCGACAACCGCGGATACGCGCCGGACGCGGGAACCTTGGGTTATGGCCCCACCGCGCAGCCCTCGGGTGTTTCCGCCAACTATGACGTCGCGGTGGCGACCAGTACCGCATTGCCTCCCAGCTACTCGATCACGGCGACGCCCAAGGCGGGAAGCCCGCAGGCCAACGACAGCTGCGGCACGCTCACTCTCGGCGGCGATGGCAGCAAGCAGCCGGCCGGCTGCTGGAAATGACGCCATGACCAAGCACCGACAGCACGGGTTCACCCTGGTCGAGCTGGTGATGACCATCACGATCTTCGTGGTGCTCACCTTGATCGCCGTGCCGTACCTGGGGACCTTCGTCCAATCGCAGCGCGTGAAGAACGCCGCGATGGACATGTCGTCCTCGGTGATCTTTGCGCGCAGCGAGGCCATCAAACGCAACGCGCAGATCGACATGACAGCCAACACAGGCGGGTGGTCCAACGGCTGGCGAGTGTTGAGCGCCGGCGCCAGCCTGCGTAGTTACGACGGCTACATAAACCTCAAGGTCACCGCAAAGAACGGCAGCGCGACGCTCTCGTTCGGTGGCGACGGACGCATGGTGACCGCTGCGGATTCGTTCCAGGTGCAGCCCACCGAAGCCAATACGAAACAGCAGCCGCTCTGCGTGGCGGTGGGCACAAGCGGGCGGGTGGCGACAACAGGAGGGCCGTGCTGATGAACAACCAACGCGGCATGCTGCTGATCGAGGTGCTCGTGTCCATCTTCGTCGCGGCCATCGCGTTGCTGGGCACCGTCACCATGATGGCCAAGTCGACGCGCACCGAGATGGAGTCCTACCAGCGCGTGCAGGCGCTGACGCTGGTGCAGGACATGGTCTCGCGCATCAATGCCAATCGCCAGGTCGCCGACTGCTACTCCAACGGCACCACCGGTCTCACCGCGGGCAACGTCGCCACCGCCTTGCCGATATGTGCTTCCGGCACGACAGCGCAATCGGCCACGGCCAACAACGATCTCACCGCCTGGCAGAACAGCTTGCGCGGTGCCGCCGAGGTCAGCAACGGCTCCAAGGTCGGCGCGATGATCGGTGCAGTCGGCTGTATCGAACGCATCGGTACGATCGTGCAGGTCTATCGCGTTACAGTTGCATGGCAGGGGATGGCGGCGACCAAGGCGCCAGCGGGCCTGGCGTGCGGAAAGGACCAGTTCGGTCTCGATACTTTCCGGCGCGCCGTCAGCGTCGAGATCCAGATAGCGAATCTTTCGACATGACCGCCGCCCAGCCCTCTGCCATCTCACTGCGCCGCCAAGCGGGCCTTTCGCTCATCGAGCTGATGGTCGGCATGGCCATCGGCCTGGTGCTGCTCGCCGCGCTGGGTTCGCTCTATGTGTCGAGCAGCAAGGCACGCGCCGAATTCAACAAGACGTCCGAACAGGTGGAGAACGGGCGATATGCGCTCGAGTCCGTCGTGCGCGATGTGGAGATGGCCGGCTTCTGGGGACAGGCCAACCTGGGCAGTTCGATCAACTACATCGTTCCCGATCCATGCGCCGTCGTCAAAGCCTCCATGGGCTTCGACACCTCGGCCGGCCTGCAGGTGCCCGTTGGCGTGGCGGGTCTCCCCACGACGGCGGCCGCGCCGACGTGCCTTCCCAATATCGTGGCCAATTCCGAAGTGCTGACGGTGCGGTACGCGTCGAGCATCTCGGCCGCCGCCGTTTCGGGCAATGACTATTTCCTCCAGCTCTCGCGTTGTCGTCTCGACGCCGTGCCCCTGGTGTATGACAACGCGACCACCAGCTTCACCCTGCAGACGCGCACATGCAGCGGCGCGTACACGGAAATCCGCAAATACGTGATGCGCACGTACTACCTCGCTTCATGCGACGACTGCACCAAGAACGATGGCATTCCCACGCTCAAGGTCGCGGAGTTCAATGGCGGCGCGATCACGAGCACTTCCCTGGTCACCGGTATCCAGGACGTCCATTACAGCTATGGCGTCGATACCGACAAGAACGGTGCGCCCGATTGCTATGTCGACAATCCCGCGGTCGACAATTCCGCCGGCGGCACCAACCAATGCCCCAACGGCGGTGCCTACAGCTGGGCGTCATCGGCGGCCAACTGGGCCAACGTCACCGCGGTAAGGATAAGCGTGCTGTCGCGCAACCTCGCCAGCAGCACGGGCTGGGTCGACAAGCGGACGTATGACCTTGGCCGCGCCACGGTCAGCGGGCCCTACAACGACAGCTACAAGCGCCACGTCTACAACAGCACGGCACGCGTCTGGAATATCGGCGGCCAGCGGGAGATCCAGTGATGAGCAGGCTTCGTTCTACGCGACGTCAGCGCGGCTTCACGCTGGTCACCACCTTGGTGTTCCTCGCGATCTTCCTGATCTTCGCGATCTCGATGGTGGGCTCCAGCACGGTGAACACCAAGGTGGTCAGCAACCAGCAGTTCCGCCTGGAAGCCAAGACCGTTGCCCAGCAAGGCATCGAACAGGTGCTCAGCCAGCCGTTCACCTCGGTGCCGATCACCGGCGTCACCAGTGTCGACGTGGACGTCAACGGCGACGGCAACAAGGACTTCACCGCGAAGGTGGATGCACCCGTTTGCACCGGCACCAAGCCGGTGCTCAACCAGGACCTGGATCCTACCAATGCGAACGATGTCGGCTGCATGTTCAGCGGCTCGGGCCAGAACACCGGCATCCTGCTGCCGAACGCGGGTGCGGTGCCCGCGCCGCCCTGCCAGGCGACGCAGTGGGACGTGAAATCCAGTGTTACCGATCCCAACAACACCGCTGCATCGGTCACCGTACACCAGGGTGTGGCAGTGCGCGCGCTCAACGGCGCCAGCTGTCCCTGACCTCTCATTACGCATCCACGGATACGCCGCCATGACCCTTAAGCGTTCACCGCTGAGCCGCCTGCTCTCCGCGCTGGCTTGCAGCACGCTACTGCTCACGTTGCCAGGGCTGGCGCTGGGTGACGACATCGACCTGTACACCGGCGCGCCCGCGAACGGCGGCAAGCCCAATGTGCTGCTGGCGATCGACAATGCCGCAGCGTGGGATGCCACCGTGTCGATCCCTGCCGCTGCCAACTGCCCCAGCTGGATCACGGGCACGAAAGACGCCGACTTCATCCGCTGCGGCCTCTACAAGGCGGTGACTGGCCTGGGCACGAATCCGTTGCTCGCAGGCAAGATCAACATGGGCCTCATGATGTTTGCCTTGAGCCCGTTGAATGGCGGCCAGTTCTACTATCCGGCGAATACGCCGCCGACGCCGCCGGGTGCGCTCCCCTTGATGGATGCCACCGGCGTGGCCGCCTTCCAGAGCGCCATCCAGAACAACCTGAGCGTCGCCAACAAGTCGAACAGCAACAAGGTCGACGAAGAGATGCAAGAGGTCTGGGCATACTTCGCCGGCAAGCAGGGCCTGTCCGGCACCAAGTACAACTCGCCGTTGCAGCCGTGCCAGAAGAGCTTCGTGATCTATATCGCGAATGCCGTCAACAACAACGATCCCAAGACGCCGAACGGTAGCCCGCCTTCGTACACGGCGCTACAGAGTGCGGGCGCCACCAGCGCGCAGCTGACCACGATCACCATTCCGCCGCCGTACAAGAACGCAAACAAGGGCAACGCCGATCAGGGCAACTGGGCCGACGAGTGGACCCGGTTCATGTACCAGACCGACCTGTCCAACGGCACCAACGTCAACAAGCAGAACATCGTCACCTATACCATCGCGATGTCCGATGGCAGCAATCCTGACTACGTGCAGTTCGTGGGCAGCATGGCATCCAACGGTGGCGGCAAGGCGTTCGTGATCGATATCACCAACCCCGGCGCGCTCGACCAGCTCGTGGCCGATCTCACGCAGATCTTCAACGAAGTGCAGGCGGTCAACAGCGTGTTCGCCTCGGTCAGCTTGCCGGTCAGCGTGAACGGCCAGGGCAGCTACCTCAACCAGATCTACGTCGGCATGTTCCGCCCCGACGCCAACGGCCTGCCGCGCTGGATGGGCAACCTCAAGCAGTACCAGCTCGGTTTCACGGACAGCACCAATACCAGCGTCCAGATGGAAGACGCCGCCGGCCAGCCGGCCATCAGCAGCGCGGGCACGGGATTCGTTTCGCCCAATGCGACCAGCTTCTGGACGTCCGACACATCGGCTTCCGGCGATGGGCCGTTCCTGTTCGCCAACAACACCATGACCACCAACCCGGTGCCGAACTGGCCGACCGCGGGCTTCTGGAGCGCACCGGCGAGCACCAACGCGCCCGCGCCTGCCTCGGGCGTGGGTGGTGCCTACGACGCGCCTGACGGCGAAATCGTGGAGAAGGGCGGCGTGGGCGAATCGATGCGCATCGATTACCTGGTCGACCAGTCCAAGCGCACGGTCTACACCTGCAGCACCATCAGCAACTGCGCGACGACATTCCCGATGGAGTCGTTCGCCACCTCCAACACCGCGTTGAGCGGCACGGCGCTCGGCAGCACCACGACGACCCCCACCGCCGCCAACCTGATCAACTGGGTGCGCGGCACCGACAATGCGGGCAATGAGACCGAACCCGGCCCGGGCGGCCTGGTGACCGTGCGTCCGTCCATCCATGGCGATGTGCTGCATTCACGCCCCGCGGTGGTCAACTACGGCGGCAGCACCGGTGTGGTCGTGTATTACGGTTCGAACGATGGCATGTTCCACGCCATCAACGGCAACCAGCCTTCGACCAGCGCCACCGCGCCGCAGGGCATTGGCGGCGTACGGCCTGGTGGCGAGCTGTGGTCTTTCGTGGCACCGGAGTTCTTCGGCAAGTTCCAGCGCCTGTACAACAACAATCCGAAGATCAAGCTCTATGGCTCCACCGATCCCACGGCGACGCCCAAGGACTACTTCTTCGACGGCACGGCGACGGTCTACCAGGACCTGCGCGTCGCCAACAGCCCCAAGGTCTATATCTTCCTGTCCGCGCGCCGTGGTGGCCGCTTCGTCTACGCGTTTGACGTGACGGACCCGACGAAGCCGAAATTCGTATGGAAGATCACCAACACGGATATCCCGGAGCTGGGCCAGACCTGGTCGCAGCCCAAGGTGGCGCTGGTCAAGGGATACACCAATCCCGTGATCATCATGGGCGGCGGCTATGACCCCGCCGAGGACAGTGACCCGGCGCCCGCCGCGGATACGCAGGGCCGCGCGATCGTGGTGCTGGATGCGCTCAGCGGCAGTGTCGTGTGGACGGCATCGCCCACGTGCCCGACGGGATCGACCACCTGCAAGACCGTGGCCGGCATGACGCGCTCGATCCCGGCGGATATCACGCTGCTCGATCGCAATTCGGACGGCTATATCGATCGCCTGTACGCGGCGGATGTGGGCGGCAACATCTGGCGCGTCGACCTGGAGCCCAATGGCGCCACCGCGCCTTCGGGCTGGGCGGTCACCCAGCTCGCCAGCCTGGGCGGGACGGGCAACAACGCGCGCAAGTTCTTCTATCCGCCGGATGTGACGCCGACCAGTTCGTTCGATGCGGTGACGGCTGCGAGCGGTGACCGCGAGCACCCGCTGTATTCGTCCTCGACCACCGCGGGCACGGCGTACAACGTGGTGAACCGGTTCTACATGCTCAGGGACACGAATACGGGCACGACGGTTGCGAACAACTGGACGCCGATTACCGAAGCGACCCTTACCGACGAAACCGGTGCATCCGCCGGTTCGGTGACGCCTTATTCGATCACCAGCACGACCTCGGGCTTCTATGTCACGCTGAACCACTCCGGTGAAAAGGCGGTGAACGCGCCGCTGACGGTGGCGGGCTACACCTACTTCGGTACCAACACACCCGATGTGATCGGCGCCGATTCGACCAAGTGCTATCCGAACCTCGGCATCGCGCGTGGCTACGCCATCAACTTCCTCACCGGCGTGGGCTTGAATTCCGATGGCTTCGTGGTGTTCTCCGGCGGTGGCTTCCCGCCGTCGCCGGTATTCGGCCTGATCTCGATCGGTTCGGGCAGCTCGACGGTGATCACCCCGGTACTGATCGGTGGCGGCAACCAGACCTCACCTAGCGGCGGCAACAACACCTCGGTACTGGGTGCCCAGAAGATCTCGCCACCCCAGCTGGGCAAGCGCAAGCGCACCTACTGGTTCATTGAAGGCGTGAAGTAATCAATTCCCTGGACAGGAATGTCCAGGGATGCCTGGCGCCACGCTTCCCGCTGATGGCGCATGGGTCGGCAACCAAGCAGAGCCCTGCGATGGGATCGGATTCGATCTCCATCGCAGCGGGTAATCCTTGCGAACGGCGATGGGCAAGCCCGGCGCGGCGATGTTCGTGTGCCCACGCGTATACCTGCACGGTCGAGCCAGTGGCTTGGTCAGCGCCGCTCCATCATGACGCGGCGCTGTTCAGCCGGGCGCGATTGAAGGACGCCAAGCGCCGATGTCAGGCATCCTTGCTTCCTTCAGGATGAGCGGCAGGGAACTTCAGTGGAATGAAACGGTGTGGCAGCACGCGCAGCTGGCCGCATGGAAGGCCAAACGCGCATTATTAGAGCGGCCCGACCCGCGTGGTGCAATGGTCAGGCTGTCCGCGAAGAGAGGACAACGCCATGTTTTCCGAACGTCGTATCGAAGCGCTGCCCGCCGATGTCGATGCCGACGGGGTGAAGATCTACACGATCTCCGCCTCCGGCGCGCCGGTCGATCCGTTGCCCTATCTCGCGCGGCTGCAGGCCATGAAGACGGCGCGCGCCGCCCTTTCGTGGCGCGAGACGCCTGCGTTCGCCATCTGCCATGACGGCGCCAGTGCACGCTACCTGACGCTCGGTTGGTGGGGCAATGACAACGAGATGTTCGTGGCCGTCGCGGTGATGCAACCCGAGGGATGGGTCGAGGACCTGGGCCGCTACTCGTTCTGCCTGTGGGATATGGAAGTGATGTGGCATGAGCGCCAGGCGTTCGTGAAGCATATGTACGGCGCGCGCGCGGATCTCGCGGCTTATCGCTCAGACCGGCTTATCTAGGCCTGGCCGCCGGCATCATCTGAGACGAACGGGCAATAGGACGAGCCGGAACCCGCTTCCTAATGACCGGACGCCTGCCGGCTTGCGGCGGCGCGCTGCAGCAGCAGATCGCGCTCGCGCGTGTTGCGTGTGAGCGACGCGGCGCGCTCGAACTCCTCGCTCGCTTCATCATGCCGGCCCAGTTTGCCGAGAAGGTCGCCGCGTGCGCTGGGCAGCAGGTGGTAGTGGCGCAATAGCGGTTCATCGCGCAGTGCATCGACCATGGCAAGGCCGGCCGCCGGGCCAAATGCCATCGCGTGCGCCACCGCCCGATTGAGCGACACCACGGGCGACGGCATGCGTTGCGCCAGCGTGTCGTAGAGCGCGGCGATGTGCGCCCAGTCGGTTTCCTGTGCCGTGCGCGCCCGTGCGTGGCAGGCAGCGATGGCTGCCTGCAGCGCATACGGGCCATTCGCGCCGCCGAGCGCCTCCACGCGTTGCAGCGCGGCGAGTCCGCGGCGTATCAGCAGCTGATCCCAGCGCCCGCGATTCTGCTCGCTAAGCAGGATGGGTTCGCCATTCGGCCCGACGCGCGCCGCCATGCGTGAGGCCTGGATTTCCATCAGCGCCACGAGCCCATGCACCTCCGGTTCGCCCGGGGCGAGCCCGGCCACCACGCGGCCCAGGCGCAATGCCTCCTCGCACAGGTCGGGGCGCATCCAGGCATCGCCCGCGGTGGCGGTGTAGCCCTCGTTGAAGATCAGGTAGATCACCTCGAGCACCGATGCGAGCCGTTCCGACAAGGCCTCGCCGCGTGGTGTTTCGAAGGGCACGTTCGCTTCGCTGAGCGTGCGCTTGGCGCGCACGATGCGTTGGGCGACGGTGGGTTCGGGCACCATGAAGGCGCGCGCGATTTCCGGCGTGGTCAAGCCACCGAGCAGGCGCAGCGTCAACGCCACGCGTGCCTCGGTGGAGAGCACCGGATGGCAGGCCGTGAAAACCAGGCTCAGCAAATCGTCACCGATCGGATCGTCCAGCATGGCGTCCGGGTCCCCCACGGCCTGTTCGAGCTGATCCTCGATTTCGCGGGTGAGTTCGTCTTCCTTGCGACGGTGCAGCGCGTGGCGGCGCATCTGGTCGATCGCGCGGTGCTTGGCCGTGGTCATCAGCCAGGCACCGGGATTGCGCGGCACGCCGATGGTCGGCCATTGCTCCAGCGCCGTCACCAGGGCGTCCTGCGCCAGCTCTTCGGCGAGGCCCACGTCGCGCACGATGCGGGCCAGGCCGGCGATCAGCCGGGGCGATTCCATGCGCCACAGCGCATCGATGGTGCGGTGGATGTCGGTGGCCGTCATGGTCGCCGATCACAACACCGCGCTCCCCGCGACGCAACCCTGCGGTTACGAATGGTTAGGTCGGCGGCGACATCACCATCCAGTTCACGCCGAAGCCGTCGCGCAGCATGCCGAAGCTGGAGGCGAAGAACGTGGCCGACAGCGGCATGGTCGCCTCGCCACCGCCCTGCAGCAGTGCGTCGAAGGCACGCCTGGCCTCGTCGTCGTCCTTCACATTGAGCACGAGCGAGAAGCCGCGGAAATCCGGCTGGCCGCGGCACTCGCCGTCGGAAAAGTTGACCAGCGATTCGCCGATCTTCATCGACGCGTGCATGATCTCCTCGCCATTGGGTTCGTTCGGCCCGCAGCCTTCCGTCGGCTGCGGGCTTTCCTTGAAGCGGACCAGGTGCTGCACTTG
This sequence comes from Dyella jiangningensis, assembly GCF_003264855.1. Lineage (NCBI taxonomy): Bacteria > Pseudomonadati > Pseudomonadota > Gammaproteobacteria > Lysobacterales > Rhodanobacteraceae > Dyella > Dyella jiangningensis. The sequence goes on from NZ_NFZS01000001.1 coordinate 191,113, forward strand.
CCCGCCCACGGCCTTGCCGTAGAAGGCGAGGGCTTCCTCGCAGCGCCCGTCGAAGAACAGATAGGGTTGCACTTGCATGAGGATCTCCTTGTGATCAGTGCTTGTCGGCCATCTGCGCACGCTGGCGCGCTTCCTGCTCGCGCAGCTCAGGCGTGAATTCCTCGCCGAAATCCTCGGCCTCGAACACGCGGCGGATCTCCACTTCCGACGCGCCGTCCTCGAACGGGTTGGGTGCGCGCTTGAGCCATTCCACGGCTTCTTCCAGGGAGGCGCACTGCAGCAGCCAGAAGCCGGCGATCAGCTCCTTGGTTTCAGTGAAGGGACCGTCAATGACCGTGCGCTTGTCGCCCTCATAGCGGATGCGTGCGCCGTTCCTGCTCGGGTGAAGACCTTCGCCGGCCAGCATCACGCCAGCCCGCACCAGCTCTTCGTTGAAGTTGCCCATCTCGGTCAGCAGCTTTTCGCTCGGCATCTCGCCGGCTTCGGACGCGCGGTTGGCGCGCACCATGGCTATGAATCGCATTGTCGTCGCTCCTGGTGGGGTGGCCGGGCCGCGAAGTGCGGCTCTTATCCAGACGACGAACGATACCCGTCGAAATCGACAGGGGGCATGACTCTTTTGTAGGAGCGCACCCGGTGCGCGAAAAGCCTACGGAGCGGTGATGCCGTAACGCTCTTCGCGCACTGGGTGCGCTCCTACAGGGAGGCCGTGTCCGTCAGCGCACCGCCAGCGCCAGCACGATGCCGATCCACAAGGCCATGCCAAGCCAGTTGTTGTTGCGGAAGGCCCACAGGCAGGCGTCGCGCTCGCGCCCCTGGATGCGCCACATCTGCCAGCCGAACAGGCCGGCGGCGACCAGCAGGCTCAGCCAGTAGGGCCAGCCCAGCGTGGCGCGCTGGCCCACGAACAGCATGGCCAGCAGGAAGGTGCCCATCAGGATGCCCAGAATCGGCAGGTCGGCATCGCCAAAGAGAATGGCGGTGGACTTGGCGCCCGCCTTGAGGTCGTCGTCGCGATCCACCATCGCGTACTGGGTGTCGTAGACCACCGACCAGATGATGTTGGCAATGAACAGCAGCCAGCCCACGGCCGGTACCGTATTCGATACGGCGGCGAACGCCATCGGGATCGACCAGCCGAACGCGGCACCCAGCACCACTTGTGGCAGGTGCGTGTAGCGCTTGGTGAACGGGTACAGCGCGGCCAGCGCAGCGCCCGCGAAGGACAGCTCGATGGTGAGCTTGTTGGTGAACACCACCAGGATGAAGGAGAACACCAGCAGGCTGGCGAACACGATCAGCGCTTCGCGCGGCGTCACGCGCCCGGCGGCGATGGGGCGGCCGGCGGTGCGTGCCACCTGCGGGTCCAGCTTGCGGTCGGCGAAATCGTTGATGGCGCAACCGGCCGCGCGCATGGAGAACACACCCAGCGTGAAGATCGCCAGCAGCTTCACCGGCGGGAAATCCGCCGCGGCCAGCCACAGCGCCCACCATGTCGGCCACAGCAGCAGCAGTGCGCCGATCGGGCGATCCATGCGCGTGAGCACCAGGTAGTCGCGCGCCTTGCTGCGATACGCCGGCGGCAATTTCTGCAGCAGCCAGTCCAGCACGCGCGTGGCGCGGGAGGAGCTGTCCGCGGGCTGTGCGGATCCGCGCGCCGTGCGCGGTGCCACGCCGGGACGCGGCCGGGGCGTACTGGTGGTCGGCAGGTTGCGCCGCTGGCGCTTGCGTGAAGTCGGAGCCATCCCCGAAGTGTAGCGTGCCCCGCCGGCCCGGGTGGCGTGATGCGGCGCCGGTTTGCATGGCGTGCGTCGTCGCAACACGGTCATAAAGCTGACTACACTGCAGCCCTACGGATCGGACCGCCGCCATGCCCAAAGCCTTGAGCCATATCGCCCTGATCGTCGCCCATCCCACGCGCACGGCGCACCTGCTGACCGACGTATTCGAGGACGCGCGCATCCTTCGCGAGGAAGACCCCGCCGACTCGCACCCGGAAGTGATCCTGGCATTGGCAGGTCTGGAATTCGCCCTGATCCGCGGACAAGGGCCGGCCTCGCGCAATGGCGACCACATCGCGTTTGCGGTGACCAAGGAAGAGCAGCTGGCGTGCGCGCGCCGCATGGACGAGCTGGCGCTGGATTACCAGATGGCGCGTGGTGACACGGCGCTGTACTTCAGCGACTACGACAACCATGTGTTCGAGTTGGAGGTGGTTGAAGACTGAGGTATGGCGATCGCACACTGGGTGCGCTCCTACAAGAGCGGCGCTTCTGCAGGAGCGTACCCAGTGCGCGATTCAACCCGCCTCATTCCTTCAACAACAACCGATACCGCGGACTGGCCGCCCACGGACAAGCGCGCTTCGTTGTGCGAGCGCACCCTGTGCGCGACAGATTTCGCCTCACTCCCTCAACAACAACCGATACGCCGGATTCGCACTCTCGTCGCGAAACGGATACCCCAGCGTCTCAAGAAACGCCTGGAACAACACCCGCTCATCCTCGGGCACCTGAATACCGACCAGGATGCGCCCATAGTCCGCGCCCTGGTTGCGGTAATGGAACAGGCTGATGTTCCAGTCCGGATGCATGTGGCCGAGGAAGCGCGTCAACGCGCCCGGCCGTTCGGGGAACTCGAAGCGATAGAGCAGTTCGTCGCGGGCCAGCGGCGAGCTGCCGCCGACCATGTGGCGCAGGTGCAGCTTGGCCAGTTCGTCGTCGGTGAGATCGAGCACGCCGAAGCCGTGCGTGCGGAACGCATCGATCAAGGTATGGCGCTCGTCGCGATGCGTGGTCTGCACGCCCACGAAGATGTGCGCCTCGGCGGTGCTGCCGATGCGGTAGTTGAATTCGGTGATGTTGCGCTGGTCCAGCGCCGCACAGAAGCGGCGGAAGCTGCCTCGCTCCTCGGGGATGGTGACCGCGAACACGGCTTCGCGCTGCTCGCCCACCTCGGCGCGCTCCGCGACGAAACGCAGGCGGTCGAAATTGAGGTTGGCGCCGGAGACGATGGCGACCATCGGGTGTTCCGACGGTCCGTGTGCGGCCACGTATTGCTTGAGGCCGGCGAGGGCGAGGGCACCGGCAGGTTCCGGCACGCTGCGCGTGTCGTGGAACACGTCACGGATCGCCGCGCAGATCGCATCGGTGTCCACGCGGATCATGGCGTCCACATGCTGCTGGCACAGCTCGAAGGTGAGGTCGCCCACGCGCTTCACCGCCGTGCCATCGGCGAACAGGCCCACCTCGGACAAGGTCACAGGTGCGCCGCGCTCCAGCGATTGCACCATCGCGTCGGAATCGCAGGTCTGCACGCCGATCACCTTCACGTCAGGGCGCAGCGCCTTGATGTAGCCGGCCACGCCTGCCAGCAGGCCGCCGCCGCCGACCGGCACAAACACGGCGTGCAGGGGCCCGGCGTGTTGGCGCAGGATCTCCATGCCGACCGTCGCCTGACCGGCGATGACGGCGGGATCATCGAAGGGGTGCACGAAGGTGTAGCCCTGCTCGGCCTGCAGCTTCGCGGCCGCGGCCTGCGCATCGCTGTACGAATCGCCGGCCAGCACGACCTCTACCTGCGCGCCACCGAACCGGCGCACTGCATCCACTTTCACTTGCGGCGCCGTCACCGGCATGACGATCACCGCGCGAATGCCCAGGCGCGCCGCTGCCAGCGCCACGCCTTGCGCATGATTGCCGGCGGAGGCCGCGATCACGCCGCGTGCGCGCTGCGTGGTATCGAGCGACGCCATGCGGTTGTATGCGCCGCGCAGCTTGAACGAGAACACGGGCTGCTGGTCCTCGCGCTTGAGCAGCACCTGCTGGCCCAGACGCGCGGAGAGCAGCGGCGCCGCTTCAAGAGCCGTCTCGCGCGCTACATCGTAAACGCGCGCACCCACGGTCTGCCGCAGCAACTCGTGCTCGCTTAGGTGGGCCGCTCGTCCGAGCGGTTGCGCGAGTGCATTCATGATGCAGCGGCGGACGGATGACTCACTTCGATCACGTCGATCAGCTTGCGCGTCTGCTTGATGATCTGCTCCACCGTGTCGTCAGCGCCATGCATCACCAGGGTGAGCTGGGACACGGCAGGATCGCGCGTGGCCGCTACCGTGAGCGAATCGATATTGCAGTGGCGCGCGGCAAACAGGCCGGCCACGCGCATCAGCGCGCCGGATTCGTTCTGCAGCAGGATGGATAACGTGTGTTTCATGGCCAAGCCTATGTCGAATGGGTCGTCGTTCCGACGCAGGCCGGAATCCAGCGGCGATCACCTCACACCGAGGCCACTGGATCCCGGCCCGCGCCGGGATGACGAGCGTTGAGGTTGTCGCGCCACACCCATCAGGCTCTCACCCCAACCTCAAAAAACCTCTCCTAAAGCGTCATTCCGGCGCAGGCCGGAATCCAGCGGCGACAGCCCAACGCCGGCGCCATTGGGTCCCGGCCTGCGCCGGGACGACGGCTGTTAAAACATGTCGCTCGTCGATTCCTTGGAAACCGCAGGCGCCACGCGCGACGGAATGAAGTCGCCCGTGATCATCTGCGCATACGTCGCGCCCGGACCCACCATCGGGTAGACGCCCGCGTCCGGATCGATCATCACTTCAAGGAACGCCGGGCCGTCGAAGGCGAGGAACTCGTCGATGGTTTGCGCCAGCTCTTCCTTGCGCTCCAGCCGGCGCGCCCACTCGAAGCCATCGGCCTGCGCTGCCTTGATGAAGTCCTTCTTGTGCAGGCTCTTGTCCGAGGAAGCAAAGCGACCGCGGAAGAACAGCTTCTGCCACTGGCGCACCATGCCGTCGCCGATGTTGTTGAGCACCACCACCTTCACCGGCAGGCCGTAGGTGGTGACGGTCTCCAGCTCGCCCAGGTTCATGCGGATGCTGGCGTCGCCGTCGATGTCGATCACCACGGCGTCGCGCCGCGCGAACTGCGCGCCGATGGCGGCAGGCAGGCCGAAGCCCATCGTGCCCATCGAGCCGGAGGTGAGCCAATGGCGCGGCTCGCGGAAGTCGAAATACTGCGCCGCCCACATCTGGTGCTGGCCCACGCCGGTGCTGATGATGGCGCGGCCCTGCGTCTGGCGGTTGATCGCCTCGATCACCGCCTGCGGCTGGATCAGCTCGCTGTCGCGGTCGTAGTTGAGCGCGTGCGTGGTCTTCAGCGCGGCGATGTGCGCGTGCCAGTTCGCATAGCGGCCATCGCTGGCGAAATGGAAGCCATGGCGCACGCCGTACTGCTGCAGGCGCGACAGCGTGCGGTCGAGATCGCCCTGGTGATGCCAGTCGACCGACTTCACCTTGCCGATCTCCGCCGGATCGATGTCGATCTGCGCGACGAAGCGCGCGTTCGGCGCAAACTTGTCGGGCACGCTGGCGACGCGGTCGTCGAAGCGCGCGCCCAGCGCCAGCAGGAAGTCGCAGTCTTCCACGGCGTAGTTCGCATAGGCGGTGCCATGCATGCCCAGCATGTGCAGGGCCAGTGGCTCGGTGGTGTCGATCGCGCCCAGCGCCATCAGCGTGGTGGTGACCGGCAGGCCGAACTGCTGCACAAACGCGCGCAGCGTGCCGGATGCCTCGCCTGAGATAAGGCCGCCACCGGCATAGATCAGCGGGCGCTTGGCCTTCGCCAGCGCCGCGAAGAATGCTTCGCACTGCGCATCATCCATGCGTGCGCTGTGGATCGCGTGCTGGCGCGCGCGATAACCGGGGATAGGCAGCGTGCCTTCACCGGCGAAGGCGAGCGGCGTGTTCTGCACGTCTTTGGGAATGTCCACCACCACGGGACCGGGACGGCCGCTGCGCGCGATTTCGAATGCGGTGCGCAGCGTGGCTTCCAACCGGGTGGGATCGGTGAGCAGGAACACGTGCTTCGCGCACGGGCTCATGATGTTGCTAACGGGGGCTTCCTGGAAGGCGTCGCTGCCCAGCGCGCCGGTCGGCACCTGGCCGCAGATCACCACCATCGGCACGGAGTCGGACATCGCATCGCGCACCGGCGTCACCATGTTGGTGGCACCCGGGCCGGAGGTGACGATCGCCACGCCCACCTTGCCCGACGCGCGCGCATAGCCGGCCGCCATGAAGCCCGCGCCTTGCTCATTGGCGGGCACGATCAGCGGCATCGGTTCACCGCCCATGGGCGAAAGATGCGTGGCGTTGTAACGGAACACCGCGTCGTACACCGGCAGGATCGCGCCACCTGAATAGCCGAACAGCACGCTGACGCCTTCGTCGGCGAGCACCTGCACCACCACTTCCGCGCCGCTCATGGTCTGGCCGGCGAGCGGATGGGTGGTGGCCGGGGTGGGCATCTCCATTTGCAATGGCAGGTTCACGGTCGTCGGGTTTCCTTGGGAATGTCGTCTTCGGTGAAGAAGCTCCCCCACCTGCGCAAGCCCGACAGGGGTGGCTTGAGCAGGCGGAGGCCGGGCAGGGGAAAACGCTTGCGGGATAAGCGCCCCCGCCCGAGCCGTCCGCCTCGCGGCGGACGGATGCCAAACTTCAACCCACTTTCTTGAGCGGCTCGGCGGCCGGCTTCGGCGCGTTCGCCTGCAGCCACGGCATGCGCGCACGCAGCTTCGCGCCCACCTGTTCCACCGGATGCTCCAGGTCCGCCTGCTTGAACTTCTTGTAGTTCGGCAGGCCGGCGTTGTACTCGGCGATCCAGTTCCTGGCGAAGGTGCCGTCCTGGATGTCCTTGAGCACGTCCTTCATGCGCGCCTTGGTGCCGGCGTCGATCACGCGCGGACCGCTGACGTAGTCGCCGTACTGCGCGGTTTCGGAGACGAACTCCAGCATGCGGCTGATGCCGCCTTCGTAGAACAGGTCCACGATCAGCTTCAGTTCGTGCAGCACTTCGTAATAGGCGATCTCCGGCTGGTAACCGGCTTCCACCAGCGTCTCGAAGCCGGCCTGCACCAGCGAGCTGGCGCCGCCGCACAGCACGGCCTGCTCGCCGAACAGATCGGTCTCGGTCTCTTCCTTGAAGTCGGTCTTGATCAGCAGCGCGCGACCGCCGCCGATGCCGTCGGCATAAGCCTTGGCCTTCGCTTCGGCCTGGCCGCTGACGTCCTGATGGATCGCCCAGATGCTCGGTACGCCACGGCCGATTTCATACTCGCGACGCACCAGTGCACCCGGGCCCTTCGGCGCGACCAGGATCACGTCGATGTCCTTGCGCGGATCGATCTGCTTGAAGTGCACGTTGAAGCCGTGCGCGAACAGCAGCGCGGCACCCGGCTTGATGTTCGGCTCGATGCTTTCGATGTACAGCTTCGGCTGCACCATGTCGGGCGTGAGCACGGCGACCAGGTCGGCGTCCTTCACTGCGTCGCCGGGCTCGGCGACGGTGAAGCCTTCGGCGCGGGCCTTCTCCCACGAGGGGCCGTTCTTGCGCAGGCCAACCACCACGTCGAGACCGGAGTCACGCAGGTTGAGGGCGTGGGCGCGGCCCTGGCTGCCGTAGCCGAGGACGGCGATGCGGGCCTTGGCCAGCGTGTCGTTGGTGTTGTTGCTCATGCGGTGACTCCTGCGGTCGTGTCTTCGTTGACTTGGTGGGAAACGGAAGAAGCGGATGTACTGCGTGGTGCGATGGGTTGCGTGGTGGCGCCTTCGGAAGCGGAGCCCACCAGCGAGACGTACTTGGCCAGTGCGCCGCGCGTGACCTTGGGTGCGGGCGGCTGCCAGCTGGCGCGACGCGGGGCGAGGTCGGCGGTGGTGCTGATCTCGCGCGTGTCGGCGTCGATGCGGATGCGATCGCCTTCGTGCAGCAGTGCAATGGGACCGCCGCGCGCCGCTTCGGGCGAGATGTGGCCGACCATGTAGCCGTGCGTGGCGCCGGAGAAACGGCCGTCAGTGATCAGTGCGACGTCGTCGCCCAGCCCGCGGCCGATCAGCGCCGCGGTGACGCCCAGCATTTCGCGCATGCCCGGGCCACCGGCGGGACCTTCGTTGCGGATGACGATGACGTCGCCCTTCTCGATGGTACCGCCCTGCACGGCGGCGAAGGCCTGCTCTTCGCTTTCGAAGACGCGTGCGCGGCCTTCGAAATGATTCGCGCCCTTGCCGGCGAGCTTGAGGATGCAGCCTTCCGGCGCGAGGTTGCCGTAGAGGATCGAATAGCCGCCACGGGGCTTCAGCGGCTGCGTGACCGGATGCACTACGTCCTGGGTTTCGGCGCGCGGCGCGGCGGCGGCTTCGTCGAACAGGCTGCGGCCGGTGACGGTCGGTGCATCGTCCAACATGCCCGCGGCGATCAGTTCCTGCGCCACGCGCGCGCTGCCACCGGCGCCGAACATTTCGACCGCGGTGTAGCGGCCACCTGGCAGCAGGTCGGCGATCACCGGCGTGTGCTTGGAGGCGGGTTCGAAATCTTCCAGCGTCCAGCGCGTGCCTGCTTCGCGTGCGATGGCGAGCAGGTGCAGCACGGCGTTGGTGGAGCCCGCGGTGGCGGCAACCATGCGCGTGGCATTGCGGAACGCGGTTTCCGTGAGGAACTCGCGCGGCGTGCGGTTTTCCCGCAGGCAATCCATCACCAGTTCGCCGCAGCGACGCGCGGCGGCGGTCTTGGCAGGATGCGTGGCGGGAATGTCGTTGAAGCCCATCGGCGACAGGCCCAGCGTGGTCAGCACCATCGCCATGGTGTTGGCGGTGAACTGGCCGCCACAGGCGCCGGCGCCGGGGCAGGCGTCGCGTTCCACGGAGGTCAGCTCGTCGTCGCCGATTTTGCCCGCGCCATGCGCGCCGACCGCTTCGAACACCTGCTGGATGGTGATGGGATGGTTGTCGTGCGTGCCGTGCGCGATGGTGCCGCCGTACAGCGCGACGCTCGGAATGTCGAGGCGCGCCATCGCCATCGCCGCGGCGGGAATCGTCTTGTCGCAGCCGCACAGCACCACCATCGCATCGAGGCAGTGGCCGTCGACGGCCAGCTCGATGGAATCGGTGATCACCTCGCGGCTGATCAGCGAGGCGCGCATGCCCGGCGTGCCCATGGCGATGCCGTCGGTCACCGCGATGGTGTTGAACTCGATCGGCGTACCGCCGGCGGCACGGATGCCTTCGGCGACATGCTCGGCGAGCTCGCGCAGATTGAGGTTGCACGGGCTCACGTTGGACCACGTGTGCACCACCGCCACCAGCGGCTTGGCGATGGCCGCGTCGTCCAGGCCGGTGGCGCGCAGCATGGCGCGCGCGGGGGCGCGGTCGGGGCCGGTCTTGATCAGGTCGCTACGCATGCTCATCCGCAGGCCCGCCCCCAGCGCAGGAACGCCGCCGCATTGCAGGCGTGTTCGTCGACGGCGGCGAGCACCGCCTCCAGCACGTCCCTGGTGCCGGCCGTGCCGCCGACATCACGCGTGCGCGGACCGTGTTCGACCACATCGGCCACGGCCGCTTCGACCGTGCTCGCTTCCTGTTCCAGGCCCAGCGAATGACGCAGCAGCATCGCGGCGGAGAGGATCGCGCCGACCGGATTGGCCACGCCCTGGCCGGCGATATCCGGCGCGGAACCATGGATCGGTTCGTACAGGCCGCCCTTGCCTTCGCCGAGCGACGCGGACGGCAACAGGCCCAGCGAGCCGGCCAATGCCGCGGCTTCATCGGTGAGGATGTCGCCGAACAGGTTCTCGGTGACGACCACGTCGTACTTGCCCGGCTGCGTCAGCAGCAGCATCGCCATGGAGTCGACCAGCTGATGTTCCAGCTTCACGTCCGGGAATTCGGCGGCGATGCGGGTCACCGTGCTGCGCCAGAGGCGCGAGGTTTCCAGCACATTGGCCTTGTCCACCGAGGTGACATGCTTGCGGCGCTCGCGTGCCAGCTGGAACGCGCGACGCGTCACGCGCTCCACTTCCGCAACCGTGTACTTGCACTCGTCGGTAGCGGTGTCGATGGTGCGCGTCTTGGCGCCGAAGTACGCGCCGCCGGTGAGTTCGCGCACGAACAGCACGTCGACGTTCTTCAGCTTCTCGTTCTTCAGCGGCGACAGCGAAGCCAGCGCCGGATGCACCTGCAGCGGACGCAGGTTGGCGTACACGCCCAGCGCGGCGCGCAGCGCCAGCAGGCCCTGTTCCGGGCGTACCGGCGCATTGGGATCGGACCACTTCGGCCCACCTACCGCGCCGAGCAGCACGGCATCGGCGGCCTTGCAGGCCTCCAGCGACGCGGCCGGCAGCGGTTCGCCGGTGGCATCGATGGCGCAGCCGCCGATCTGGTGTTCCTCGAAATGGAAGTGATGGTCGAAATGCGCGGCGACCGCGTCGAGCACCGCGACCGCAGCCGCCGTGACTTCGGGGCCGACGCCGTCGCCGGGCAGGGTGACGATTTGCGCTCTCATGCGTTTACTCCAGCGGATGCGGATCGAAGCGTGTCTTGTTGAGGAGTGCGGCCATGGATGGCCGCTTCTTGACCTTCGCGTTCATGGATGAACGCATCAATCAGGTCACCGTGTTGTTGCAGGTAGCCGAGCTGGTCCACGCCGTTGAGCAAGCAATGGCGGGCAAACGGTTCGAGCTGGAAGCGGATGTGGCCGCCATCGGGCAGCGCGATGACCTGTTCGCGCACGTCGATGGTCAGCTCGATGCCGGGGTTGGCGAGCAGCCAGCGGTGCTCGGCCTCGTCCAGTACGATCGCGAGCAGGCCGTTCTTCAGCGCGTTGTTGCGGAAGATGTCCGCGATCTCGCTGCACAGCACGGCGTGGATGCCGTAATCCAGCAGCGCCCACGGCGCGTGCTCGCGCGAGGAACCACAACCGAAGTTGCGGCCGGCGACGAGGATGGAACAACCCTTCGCCTTCGCCTGGTTGAGCGGGAACGCGGGGTTGTCGCTGCCGTCGGCCTGGTAGCGCCAGTCGTTGAAGCACAGCTTGCCCAGGCCCGCGCGCTCGGTGGTGGTGAGGAAGCGCGCCGGGATGATGCGATCGGTGTCGATGTTCTCGTCCGGCAGGACGGCGGTGCGGGAGTGGAGACGGGTGACGGGGCGCATTAAAAGACCTCCGAAGGACAACGTCCCTTCTCCCCTCTGGGGAGAAGGTGCCCCGAAGGGGCGGATGAGGGGCGGGTGCTCGCGGCGACGTTGTACGAAGCGCGCTCTTGATTGACGGTGAGGCAAGACTGGCCCCTCACCCCAACCCTCTCCCCGGAGGTGAGAGGGAGCAGATGGCGTGCGTTGCTCATGCCGCCACCTCCGCCAAGTACTCACGCGGATCGGCAATCCGCCCCGCGACAGCCGATGCCGCGGCGGTGGCAGGACTCGCCAGCACCGTGCGCGCGCCCTTGCCCTGGCGCCCTTCGAAATTACGGTTGGACGTGCTCACCACCAGCTGACCCGGCTGCGCCAGGTCGCCATTCATGGCGATGCACATCGAGCACCCCGGCACGCGCCACTCGGCGCCGGCGGCGGTGAACACGTGATGCAGGCCTTCGTTCTCCGCATCGCGGCGCACCGCTTCGGAACCCGGCACCACCAGCATGCGCACGCCGTCAGCGACGCGGCGGCCGCGCAGCACGTGGGCGGCTTCGCGCAGGTCAGACAGGCGCGAATTGGTGCAGCTGCCGACGAACACCACGTCCACCGGGATGCCCTGCATCGGCTTGCCGGCTTCGGCCTTCATGTAGTCGAGTGCGCGCTTCTCCACCGCGTTGCGCGCGGCAGGCACCGGCTTGTCCATGGCGATAGCCATGCCCGGATGCGTGCCGTAGGTGACCGTCGGGCGCACCTTGCTGGCATCGATATGCACTTCGCGGTCATAGGCGGCGCCGGCATCGGTGCGCAGCGAACGCCACTGCGCCACGGCGGCGTCCCACGCAGCGCCCTGCGGCACGCGCGGGCGGCCCTTCAACCAGGCGAAGGTGGTGTCGTCCGGTGCGATCAGGCCAGCGCGTGCGCCCGCTTCGATCGACATGTTGCACACCGTCATGCGTTCTTCCATCGACAGCGCTTCGATGGCATCGCCGCGGTACTCAATGACGTAGCCCGTGCCGCCATCCACGCCGATCTCGCCGATGATGTGCAGGATCAGGTCCTTCGCGCCGACGCCGGACGGCAGCTTGCCGTCGACGTGGATGGCCAGCGTCTTCGGCTTGCGCTGCAGCAGGCACTGCGTCGCCATCACATGGCCGACTTCGGTGGTGCCGATGCCGAATGCCAGCGCGCCGAATGCGCCGTGGGTAGAGGTGTGGCTGTCGCCGCACACGATGGTCATGCCCGGCTGCGTCGCACCCAGTTCGGGGCCGATCACGTGCACGATGCCGCGGTCGGCGCTATCCCAGCCATGCAGTTCCACGCCGAACTCGCGGCAATTGGTTTCAAGCTGTGCGACCTGCGCCTTGGCTTCGGCATTGGCATAGGGGCGCTCCCCGTTCGCATCGGCGGGCAGGGTTGGCGTGGAGTGATCCAGCGTGGCCAGCGTGCGGTCCGGGCGACGCAGCTTCAGGCCGCGCTCGCGCAGTTCGCTGAAAGCCTGCGGCGAGGTCACCTCGTGCACCAGATGCAGGTCGATATAGAGGATCGCCGGCGTGTCGGTGGATTCCGGCGCAACGACGTGCGCGTCCCAGATTTTCTCGAAGAGTGTCTTGGCCATTACGCAGCCTCCTGCGCGGCTTCGACCTGCACGGGCGTTAACCAGTCCCATTTATCCGTCGTGGTGCCGTCGAACAGTCCGAAGAACGCCTTCTGCAGCGCGCGGGTCACGTCGCCAGGACGGCCCGCACCAACCTGCTTGCGATCCACCGAACGCACCGGCGTGATCTCGGCGGCGGTGCCGGTCATGAAGATCTCGTCGGCGGTGTACAGCGCTTCGCGCGGCAGGTCGCGCTCTTCCACCGCAATGCCGAGCTCGCCGGCCAGCGTCATCACCGACTCGCGCGTGATGCCGGCCAGGATGCCGGCGCTGGTCGGCGGGGTAAGCAGCTTGCCGTTCTTCACCAGGAACAGGTTTTCGCCGGCGCCTTCGCTCAGCAGGCCGTTATGGCCCAGCGCGATGCCTTCGGCATAGCCGCCGCGACGCGCTTCGAGCGCGATCAGCTGGCTGCTCAGGTAATTGCCGCCGGCCTTGGCCCAGCTGGGGAAGGTGTTCGGCGCGGGGCGATGCCACGAGGACACGCACACATCGGCGCCGTGTTCGATCGCGTCACCGAGATACGCACCCCATTCCAGCGCCATGATCGCCACATCCACCGGCGAATCGGCCTTGGGCAGCACGCCCAGGCCGCCCGCGCCACGGAACACGATCGGGCGCACGTAGGCCGACCTCATGCGGTTGGCGCGGATCACTTCCTGGCACGCCGCGTTGATCTCGTCTTCGCTGTAGCCGATCTCGATCTCGTACACGCGGGCCGACTCGAACAGGCGGCGCGTGTGGTCGGCGAGGCGGAAGTAGGCGGGGCCTTGCGGCGTGGCGTAGACGCGCTCGCCTTCGAAGACCGAGGAGCCGTAGTGCAGGGCGTGAGTGCTGACGTGGACCGTGGCCTCGGTCCAGGGTTTGATCTGGCCGTTGTGCCAGAGAAAAGAGGTTGTCATCTCGGGGCTCCTCGGTATTACAGGCTGGCGACCGCAGCCCGTTGCGATGCGGGCTGTTGTCGTTCGATGCGGTTGACGATGGCGAGCGCGGCGTGCGCGGTCGCTTCGATGATGTCGGTGCTGATGCCGTTGCCGCGCCAGTCGCGCTCGGCGTGGCGCGCGGTGAGCTGGGCCTGGCCCTGCGCGTCGCCGCCTTCGCTGACGGCGCGCACCTGGAACTGGGTGACGTCGAGCGTGGTGCCGGTGGCGCGTTCGATCGCGCGCAGCACCGCGTCGACCGGGCCGTCGCCGATGGCGGCCTCGCCCACTTCGCTGCCGTTGTCATGCGTGAGCTTCACCGACGCCGACGCGCTGCCGCCCAGGTGCGAATTGGTGTTGAGGTGCACCAGGCGCCACGGGCCGGTCGCTTCGGGATCCATGCCCAGTGCGATCGCTTCCAGGTCTTCGTCGTGCACTTCGCGCTTCTTGTCGGCCAACGCCTTGAAGCGCGCGAAGATGCCGTCCATCGCGGCTTCTTCCACCTCATGGCCCATGGCCAGCAGGCGCTGGCGCAGCGCGTGGCGGCCGGAATGCTTGCCGAGCACCAGCTTGGTTTCGCCCATGCCCACGTCCTGCGGACGCATGATTTCGTAGGTGCCGCGATGCTTCAGCATGCCGTGCTGGTGGATGCCGGACTCATGCGCGAAGGCGTTGTCGCCCACCACGGCCTTGTTGCGCGCCACGACCTGGCCGGTCAGCTGGGTCAGCAGGCGCGAGGTGGGATAGAGCTTGCGCGCATCAATGCCGGTGTCGACGCCGAAGTAGGCGCCGCGCACGCGCAGCGCCATCACCACTTCCTCCATCGAGGCGTTGCCGGCGCGCTCGCCGATGCCGTTGACGGTGCATTCCACCTGCCGCGCGCCAGCGGCGACGCCGGCCAGGCTGTTGGCCACGGCCATGCCGAGGTCGTCATGGCAGTGCGTGGAGAAGATCACCGTGTCCGCACCGCGCACGTGCTTGCGCAGGTAGGCGATGCGTTCGGCCATTTCCACCGGCGTGGTGTAGCCCACGGTGTCGGGCACGTTGACGGTGGTGGCGCCGGCGGCAATGGCCGCGCTGAACACCTCGACCAGGTATTCCGGCTCGGTGCGCATCGCGTCCTCGGCCGAGAATTCCACTTCGTGGCACAGCTGTTTCGCGCGCTCGATGGCGGCGCAGGCGGTGTCGATCACCTGCTGCTTGCTCATGTTGAGCTTGTGCTCGCGATGCAGCGGGCTGGTGGAGAGGAACAGGTGGATGCGCGCGTGGCGCGCGGCTTCCAGCGCGCGGCCGCAGGCGTCGATGTCGCCGTCGTGGCAGCGCGCCAGTCCGGCCACGGTGGGGCCACGCAGCACGCGGGCGATTTCCGACACCGAGGCGAAATCGTCGGGCGAAGCGCTGGGGAAACCCGCCTCGAGAACGTCCACGCCGAGCGCTTCGAGCGCGTGGGCCATGCGCAGCTTCGCGCGGCGATCCATCGAAAAGCCGGGCGCCTGCTCGCCGTCGCGCAAGGTGGTGTCGAAGATGCGCACGCGTTCGGCGACTACATCGCCCACGTCGCTGCTCTCGGTGCTGGTTGTCTCGGGGGTCATTCGTTTGGCTCCGCTGGCACGCGCCGTTGGGCAACAAAAAACCCCGCATCCGTTTCCGGGTGCGGGGTTTGTTGGTGGTATCTAGGTTAGTTCTGCTTTACCTGGACACACGCCCTCAGCCCGCACCTCCGTTGGTAATGAGGAGTACGAGTACAAGGGCAAGAAGGAGGTTGTTGCGAAGGCGCAGCGCGCCGTCGATGGTCGGGGGACCAATCGGTTCGGCTATGCGATCGTGGCTGTTGCGCTGCGACATGCAACCGACCCTAATGGGCCGTCCAACGGGTTGTCAACAGTTTCTTTTGAAAATTTTGCGATCGCGTGTCGCGATGCACATTCGGACGTCCAGATGGCTGAACGCCTCGCGCGCGTGTTGCATGCGCGCGAGCGGTGCCGCGATCAGCGATGCGCGGCGAGTTGGCCGAGGTAGAGCGAAAGTGCCTGCTGGAGCTGGTTTTGCGCGGCTTTTCGCAGCGTCGCCGGTTGTTCGTTATCGAGCGCAACGGCTGCCTTCATCAACTGCTGCACCACCATCGCGGCGGGGCGAAGTTCGCCGGCAGGGATGCCGGGCGCGTGGATCGCGAGGATCTGGCTGAGGTAATCGCGCATGCGCTGGCGAATGGTGCGACCCAGCATGGAGGGCAGGGAGCCGGCGACCTCCACCAGCGTGACGAAGGCCGGGTGCCGCTTGCGGTAGTCCGCGAAGGCGCTTAGCAGGTGTCCTGCCAGTTCCTCCGTCGTCCAGTCCGGGGTCTGGGCGAGCAGGCGCTCCATGTGCTCGTTCAGCCCGTTCGCGTGGCCGGTGATCAAGGCCTCGGCCACCGATTCCTTGGTCGGGAAGAACTGATACAGCGAGCCGATGGAGGCGCCGGCACGGGCGGCGATCTCCGTCATGGTGGTGGCGTCGTAGCCCTTTTCGACGAAGCAGTCCGAGGCGGCCGCGAGCAGCGCCGCTACCCGCTCATGGCCCCGGCGGCGGCTGGGCGCGCGGCCGCCCTGGCTTGTGTTTTGTGAGGACATCCTCATAAACTCCAATGTGAGGGTAGCCTCACATAATGGTCTTCCCCGCAGGCATCGGGGCGCTGCACGAATGCAGCCTATTCTACGCCGATGCCGGCGCAATCCCCGCCATTGCCTGGAGTTATCGATGGAAAAGCTTGATCCCCGAACCACTGCGCTCGTCCTCATCGACCTGCAGAAAGGTATCGCGGCGTTCGCCGGCGGCCCGCATTCCAGCGCCGAGGTCAACGCCCGCGCCGGACGCCTCGCCGCCCGCTTCCGCGAGCTGAAGGCGCCCGTGGTGCTGGTGCGGGTGGGCTGGTCGGCCGACGCCGGCGACATGTTGCACCCGCTGACCGACGAGGCCCCGCGCAACATGAGCCTGCCCGCCCACTGGTGGGACTACGCCGACGAGCTCAACGTGGCCGAGGGCGACATCCACATCACCAAGCGCCAGTGGGGCGCCTTCCACGGCACCGAGCTGGAACTGCAGCTGCGCCGCCGTGGCATCACGCAGATCGTGCTGGGCGGCGTATCCACCAACATCGGCGTGGAATCCACCGCGCGCAACGCGTTCGAACTGGGTTTCCACCAGGTGCTGGTGGAGGACGCCATGAGCTCGTCCAACGCCGACCATCATCGCTTCGCCGTGGAAAACATCTTCCCTCGCCTGGGTCGCGTGCGCTCCACCGACCAGGTGCTGGCCATGCTGGCCTGAAACACCGTCGCCTGGTTACCCTCGCCCGACGAATCGGTGCGAGGGTGAAGGCATGAAGCTGAAACACGTTGTGGCGGCCGCGTGGTTGTCGTGCGCAGTGGCATCGTCCGCATGGGCGGCCAATGGCGAATTTTCCGCGCGCCACGTGCAGGTGAACGGCCGCGACGTGGCCTACCAGGTGTTCGTGCCCAAGCACTGGTCGCCGGACCGCGAATGGCCGGTGGTGTTGTTCCTGCACGGCAGTGGCGAGCGCGGCAGCGACAACCAGCTGCAGCTCAAGCAGGGCCTGCCGCCGTGGCTGAAGACGCACGGCGAGGATTTTCCGGCCGTGGTGGTCGCGCCGCAGGCGCCTGATGACACCATCTGGGACGGCGCGCAGGAGCAGGCCGCGCTGGCGGCCATGGAAGACAGCATCAAGGCCTACCACGGCGATCGTTCGCGTCTCTACGTCACCGGCCTTTCGATGGGCGGCTATGGCGCATGGCAGTTCGCCGTCGATCACCCCGGCCTGTTCGCCGCCGCCGCGGTGATCTGCGGTGCGATCCGCGCCCCGAGCGACATGCCCGAACTCGTCGTGCATGGTCCGCCGCAGGACGGCAACCCTTATCAGTGGGTAGCCGAGCGCGTGAAGCCCATGCCCGTGTGGATCTTCCACGGCGAGGTGGACGACCAGGTCGCGCCGAGCGAGGCGCGCAACATGTATGCGGCGCTGCTGAAGGTGGGCGACGAGGTCCGCTATACGCAGTTTCCCGGCGTGAACCATGGATCCTGGGTGCCTGCCTACGCCACCGCCGAGTTGTGGCCGTGGATGTTCGGCCACCGCAACGCGCATTGACGCGACCACGCCGTCAAAAGCACGGCATGGGCACAATCATGGCCGCCACCTAAACCGGTTTTGCTGCGCTGCGTTCACGGCTGTGTAGCGCACGTTATGGCGACGTTATGCGGTCCTTGTCGCTTCCGGCGGGTATCGTCCCCGATGGGAATTATTGCGTCGCAACGAAAGATGTCGTTGCGGCTCCTTTACAAGGTTTCATGAAAACGTTTACGTTGGCGCCGCCGTGACCCCGGGTCACCCTCAAAGCCGGCACCCGTGACGACCAGGAAAGCGACCATCAAAGATGTAGCGCGCGAGGCCAAGGTGTCGGTGGCTTCCGTGTCGCGCGCATTGAACGGGCAGGGCGGCGTCACCGCCGAAACGCTCGAGCGCATCCGCGTTGCCGCCAAGCGCTTGCACTACATCCCCGACAACGCCGCGCGCAGCCTGATCACCCGCCGCACGCACACCATCGGCGCGCTGCTGCCGGATCTGTTCGGCGAATTCTTTTCCGAGCTGATCCGCGGCATCGACCTCGCGGCGCGTTCGCGTGGCCTGCACCTGCTGGTGTCGAGCTCGCACGACGGCGCCGATGAAGCCGCCGCGGCGCTTCGCGCGATGCAAGGCCGCGTCGACGGCATGCTTATCCTCTCGCCGTGGGTGGACGAAGGCTTCCTCGAAGCGAATCTTCCCGGTGCATTGCCCACGGTGCTGATCAACAGCCCGATCCATGCCAGCGGTCGCAGCGTGCTCAACATCGACAACCGTGGCGGCGCGTACGCGATGACCGAGCACCTGCTGCGCACCGCCAGGCACAAGGACATCGCGTTCATCGCCGGTCCCGCCGGCAACTTCGACGCCGAGCAGCGCGCGCTGGGTTATCGCGAGGCGATGAAGAAGCTCGCGCCCAAGGTGCCGCTCAACATCGTCGCCGGCAGCTTCACCGAGGAATCGGGTTATCACGCGGGGCGCGAGCTGCTGGCGCAGGACAAGCGTCCATCCGCCGTGTTCGCCGCCAACGACATGATGGCGGTGGGTTGCCTCTACGCCTTCAAGGAAGCCGGCCTCAAGGTGCCTGCGGATATCGCGCTGGCCGGCTTCGACGATATTCCCATCGCGCGTTATCTCACGCCGCCGTTGAGCACCGTCAGCGTGCACATCGCCGAGCTGGGCCGCAACGCGCTGGAACGACTGGCTGCGCTGATGGATGGGCGGGAACAGTCGGATAGCACGGACACGCTCGGTTGCGCGATCGCGGTCCGTGGAACCTGCGGCGCGAGCCGCGACGCGTCAACCACAAAAAATACCTATCAACCTGCACGCCCATTCGATCCCTGATCGATTCCTTGGAGGGGAGCCATGAAGTTGCCGCATCACCTGAAGAAGACCCTGTTAGCCAGTCTGATCACCGGCCTGGTGGTCACCACGGTTGCCGCGCCTGACGTTGCATGGGCGCAGACGGCCAATGCGACCTTGCGCGGCAAGGGACCGGCCAGCACCGAAGTCACCGCCAAGAACGTCGCCACCGGTTCCACCCGCCGCACCACCACGGATGCGCAGGGCAACTACGCGCTGGTCGGCCTGCCGCCGGGCACCTACCAGGTCGATGCCGGCCCGGGCACCGAGCGCACGGTGACGCTGACCGTCGCCTCTACCGCTTCGCTGGATCTGACCGCCGCGCCGGCCACGACCGCCAATGCTGCCAACGCGCAGAACCTGGGCGGCGTGTCCGTCTCGGCGACCACGCTGCAGGAAGTGAAGACGCCGGAAGTGGGCGCCACCATTTCGCTGCGCCAGATCGACACCATCCCGCAGGTCTCGCGCAACTTCCTCGAGTTCGCGGACACCGTTCCGGGCATGGTGTTCTCGGTCGATTCGGCAGGCCACACGTCCTTGCGTGGCGGTGCTATGAACGATAGCTCTGTAAACGTTTACATCGATGGCGTGGGCCAGAAGAGCTACGTCAAGGAAGGCGGTGTGAGCGGCCAGAACGCGAGCCAGGGCAACCCGTTCCCGCAGCTGGCGATCGGCGAATACAAGGTCATCACGTCGAACTACAAGGCCGAGTACGACCAGCTTTCCAGCGCGGCCGTGACGGCGCAGACCAAGTCGGGCACCAACGAATTCCACGGCGAGGCGTATTACCGCTACACCGACGATTCGTTCCGTGCGAAAACGCCGGCCGAGAACGACTCGGGCACCAAGGCCACGTCGAGCGAGAAGGAATACGGCTTCGCCGTCGGCGGTCCGATCATCAAGGACCAGATGCACTTCTTCATGGCCTACGAGGCCAAGCGCTTCGATACGCCGGTGACGGTGACGCCGAGCGCCGACGGTTCGCCGGGCGTGCCCTACCTGCCCAGCAACATCGCTTCGCAGCTCGGGCCGACCAACCTGCCGTTCCAGGAAGACCTGTACTTCGGCAAGATCGACTGGGAGCCGACCGACCGCGACCGTTTCGAGCTGAGCGCGCAGATCCGCAACGAAACGCAGCTCGATGGCCTGGGCAATGGCTCGCAAACCGCGCAGTCGGCCGCGTACAACATCAAGAATGACGACAAGCGCTATGCCGCGCGTTGGCAGCACAGCGGCCAGTCGTACTTCAACGAACTGCTGTTCACGTACGAAGACGCCAAGAACGCGCCCACCGCCATCAACTATGGCAACGGTTACGTGTACACGTGGCAGCGCCCGACCGACGACCCGGTGATCATCGAGACCGGCGCCGCCAATCCGCTGGCGACGCAGAACAAGGGCCAGAGGGGTCCCGCGATCCAGGACGATTTCACTTTCAACGACCTGGAATGGAACGGTACCCATGTCGTGAAGATGGGCGTGAAGTACAAGGCCGTCACGCTGAACGCGGCCGATGCCGCCGACGTGAACCCGCAGTTCTATTACAACGTCACGTCGAACGGCGTCGATGCCACGCCGTACAAGGCATTCTTCACCAAGCCGGTGAACGGCCTGGGCCTGACGCCGTCGGTGTCCACCAAGAGCAAGCAGTTCGGCACGTATATCCAGGACGACTGGTCGGTGAACGACAAGCTCACCGTGAACCTCGGCGTGCGTTGGGACTACGAGCGCACGCCGTCGTATACCGACTTCGTGACGCCGGCGAACGTGGTCGCGGCGTTCAATTCGCAGGACACCAATGCCGGTGCGCCGGCGGGCCAGACCTACGCCGAGACGCTCGCCAAGGGCGGCATCAACATCAACGACTACATCAGCAACGGCCATAACCGCAGCGCCTACAAGGGCGAGTGGCAGCCGCGCCTGGGCTTCTCGTATGACTGGTTCGGCGACGAGCAGCACGTGATCCACGGCGGCGTGGGCCGCGCGTACGATCGCGACCTGTACGACTACCTGCAGCTGGAAACCACCAAGTCGGCGCTGCCGCAGTACACGATCTTCTTCCAGGATCCGGCCACCGGGCAATGCCATCGCAACAGCACGCCGTGCTATGCGTGGAATCCGAACCTGCTCAACGGCCTGGGCAATCTGCAAAGTTTGATCGGCGCGGCGTCCAATGCGGGCACCGAGGTCGACATGCTCAACAACAACCTCAAGGCACCGTATTCCGACCAGTACAGCCTGGGCATGTCCAACCAGCTTGGCGACTGGCACACCGATGCCACCGTCACGCGCATCCTGAGCTACGACGGCTTCGCCTTCACGCTGGGCAACCGCTATCCGGACGGCAGCTTCTGGCAGAACGGCAGCCAGCCGTGGGGCAACGGCATTCCGGGCTTCGGCGCGCTGATCCTCGGCAACAACGGCATCCGCACGCGAACCACGCAGCTGCTGCTGTCGGCCGAGAAGCCGTACGACAAGGCTTCGGGCTGGGGCGCGACGTTCGCCTATACCTATACCAACGCCAAGCAGAATCGCGACATCAACGAGCACTACTCGTTCGATTACGCGACCATCCAGGACTATCCGTTCATCACCTCCAATGCCGCGTCCAAGCATCGCTTCGTGGCGACGGGCAACATGGATGGTCCGTGGGGCACGGTGCTGTCGGCCAAGCTGACGCTGGCCACGCCGCTGCCGTACAACGGCATCTTCTGCGATCCGAGCAACCTGCAGGCGAACGGCAGCATCTGCTCGGCGTACGCGGCGATTGCGCCGGCGTCGAAGTTCCTCATCGGCGGCAAGATCTGGGGTTATCGCGACATCGACCTGCAGGCCACCAAGGACTTCGATATCGGTCATGGCATGACGCTGTACGGCCGCTTCGACGTGCTGAACCTGTTCAACTGGAACAACTACTCCGACTACCTGACGCCGGCAGGGACGCGGATGGTGACGTACAACCCGACCGGCAACATCACCTTCGTGCCGCGCACGATCAAGTTCGAAGTGGGCCTGAAGTTCTAAGGCTCGTTCGGTCCGCCTTGCCGCCTCCCCCCGGGTGGCAAGGCTTCCCGGTTCCTCCCTCCGATCTGGGAACCGGGACCCCAAGGGGCGGGCTGCCCTCCCATGCCCGTCCCGGCCGGCCTTTCGCTTCGCGCGGGGCCGGTGTTTCCACCGGAATGGCGGCTGTTTGTGGGCAGTCCGCCATTCCAGCTTTTTTTCAAGGGTTGACGACGATGCGTGGCAGTTTTTCCCGTTTCTTTCCGATGGCCGCGGCTGCGCTGCTGGTGATGGCCTCGGCCCCGGGTCCGGTCATCGCGGCTACCGATGCAAAGCCGACGCGCGACTTCAATGCCTTGCCTGCACCGCAACGCGCGATGGTCGAAGACCTGGAAAAGCGCACGTTCCAATGGTTTTGGGACAGTGCTGATCCGAAAACCGGCCTCGTTCCCGACCACTGGCCTGGCGAATCCTTCGCCAGCATCGCCTCGGTGGGCTTTGCACTCACTGCTTATGGCGTGGGCGTGGAGCGCGGCTACATCACGCGCAAGCAGGCGGTCGAGCGCACGCTGGCGACGCTGCACTTCTTCCATGACGCCAAGCAGGGTGACGACGAGGACGACGTCACCGGCTATCACGGCTTCTTCTATCACTTCCTCGACATGCAGACCGGCAAGCGCCACGCGCGCGGCGTCGAGTTGTCGAGCGTGGACACCACGCTGCTGCTCGGCGGCGTGCTGTTCGCGCAGTCGTACTTCGATCGCAATACCAAGGACGAAAAGGAAATCCGCCAGCTCGCCGACGCCATCTACCGCCGCGTCGACTGGACCTGGATGCAGCCGCGCTCGCCGCTGATCAGCATGGGCTGGACGCCGGGCGGCAAGTTCATACCGGCCGACTGGAAGGGCTACAACGAAGGCATGCTGGTCTACGTGCTGGCGCTGGGTTCGCCCACGCATCCCGTGGCCGATGACGCCTGGGCAGCGTGGACCAAGACCTATCCCCAGAACTGGGGCGAATACCAGGGTCGCACCTTCCTCAACTTTGCGCCGCTGTTCGGCCACCAGTACAGCCATGCGTGGGTCGATTTCCGCGGTATCCGCGATGCGTGGAGCCGCGAGCACGACACCGATTACGCACAGAACAGCCGCGAAGCGACCTATGCGCAACGGGCCTACGCCATCGCCAACCCGAATCACTGGACCGGCTACGGCGAAAACATCTGGGGCCTGACCGCCTGCAACGGCCCAGGTGACGCCGTGGTGAAGCGCAACGATGGCAGCACGCGCGCGTTCTACGGTTACACCGCGCGCGGCGCCGGCCTCGACTATGTCTCCGACGACGGCACCATCGCGCCGACCGCCGCCGGAGGCTCGATCGCGTTCGCGCCCGAGATCGTGGTGCCCGCGCTAATGGAGATGAAGTCGCGCTACGGCAGCGCCATCTACGGCCAATACGGCTTCGTCGATGCGTTCAATCCCAGCTACGATACCGGCATCGTGCCGAAGGAAGGTCGTGCCGTGCCTGGCATGGGTTGGGCGGACGACAAGCAGATCGGCATCGACCAGGGCCCCATCGTGCTGATGATCGAGAACTGGCGCAGCGGCTTCGTGTGGAACGTGATGCGCAAGAATCCGTATGTCCGCAAGGGCCTGGAACGTGCCGGGTTCACCGGTGGATGGCTGGAACAGAAACCACGCTGAGACATGTCTTCGACCACGCAACGCCGGGCGAGCCTGATCCTGCATCGCATGCGCGCGATGCTGCTCGGCGGCGTCGTGATGATCGCAGCCGGTTGCGCCTCGCCTCATGAGGAAGGCGCCACGCTGACGTTCTGGACCATCGGCCGGGAAGGCGAAGCAGTGGTGAAGCTGCTGCCGGAATTCGAGCGGTAACATCCGGGCATCCACGTGAAGGTGCAGCAACTGCCGATGACGGCTGCGCACCAGAAGTTGCTCACCGCCTTTGCCGGCAGTTCGACGCCGGACCTCAGCCAGCTCGGCAACACCTGGCTTCCCGAGTTCGCCGCCTTGAACGCGCTGGAGCCGCTGCAGTCGCGCGTGGATCGTTCGACGGTGGTGAAGCAGGACGACTACTTCGCCAACATCTGGTCCACCAGCGTGATTGACGGTTCCCTGGTCGGCGTACCGTGGTATGTCGATACGCGCCTGATCTTCTACCGCACCGACCTGCTCAAGGCTGCCGGTTTCAATGCACCGCCGCGTGACTGGAACGAGTGGCGCAAGGCGCTGGCTGCGCTCAGCAAGCCGCAGGACGGCATCTACGGCATCCTGTTGCCGACCAACGAGTACGAGCAGCTGATGTCGCTGGCACTGCAGCAGCCCGAGCCGATGCTGCGCGACGGCGGGCGCTACGGCAATTTCCGCAGCGACGGTTTCAAGCGCGCGCTGGCGTTCTACGTGGATACCTTTCGCCTGCACCAGGCACCGCCGATCACCAATGTCGAGGCCGGCAACCCCTGGGATGAATTCGGCCGCGGCGTGTATGCGTTCTACTTCTCCGGGCCGTGGAACATCGGCGAGTTCCGCAAGCGCCTGCCGGCGAACCAACAGGCTGACTGGAGCACGGCACCGCTGCCGGGCCCCGATGGCGCGGGCGTGGGCGCGGCGGGTGGATCGAGCCTGGTGATCTTCCGGCACTCCACGCACAAGGACGAAGCCTGGGCGTTGATCGAATACCTTTCGCGCCCCGAGGTGCAGCAGCGCTTCTACGAGCTGCTCGGTGACATGCCGGCGCGGCGCAGCGCATGGGATGGCGATGGCCTGCGCAACGATCCCAAGGTGCTGGCGTTCCGCGAACAGCTGGAGCACGTGAAGCCGACGCCGCCGGTGCCCGAGTGGGAGCAGATTGCCAACGAGATGCAACTGGTTGCCGCGCAAGCCGTGGCCGGCACGTTGAGCATCGACGAAGCGGCCGCGGAGATGGATCGTCGGGCCGATCGCATCCTCGAAAAGCGTCGCTGGATCCTCGACCACGAGCGCCGCACCGCCGGAGCCGCGCCGTGAACCCGCAGCGTGCCGCCTGGTGGTTCCTGACGCCCGCGATACTGGTGCTGGGCGTCTTCTTCCTGCTGCCGGTGATCGCGGCGCTGGGACTGAGTCTTACCGACTACGACCTCTACGCGCTGGCCGACATCCGCCATCTGCGCTTCGTCGCGCTGGGCAACTACTGGGATCTGCTGCACCAGCCCAGGTTCTGGTCGGCGCTGGGTCATACGTTCCACTTCGTGCTCGTCGGCGTTCCGCTGTCGATCATGGTGTCGCTGGGCGCGGCGCTGCTGCTCCATTCGCCGTTGGCGCGCTGCAAGCCGTTCTTCCGCACGGCGCTGTTCGCGCCGGTGGTGACCACGGTGGCGGCGGTGGCGCTGGTGTGGCGTTACATCTTCAACACCAAGTACGGCATGGCGAATTATGTGCTGGGCGCGGTGGGCATCCATCCGGTGGACTGGCTGGGCGATCCGCACTGGGCGATGCCCACGATCATCCTGTTCGCGGTATGGAAGAACTTCGGCTACAACATGATCATCTTCCTGGCCGGCCTGCAGGCGATCCCGGGCGATCTCTACGAAGCGGCGCGCATCGATGGCGCCTCGCCGTTGCAGCAGTTCCGTCACATCACGCTGCCGATGCTGGCGCCGACGCTGCTGATGGTGAGCATCCTCACCGTGTCCGGCTATTTCCAGCTGTTCGCCGAGCCTTACGTGATGACCGAGGGCGGCCCGCTGCAGAGCACCACCAGCGTGCTGTACCTGATGTACAACGAAGGCTTCAAATGGTGGAACTTCGGCACCGCGTCGGCAGTGGCGTTCCTGCTGTTCGTCATCATGTTCGTCGTCACCGCGTTGATGCTGCGCGTGGCGCGTCGTGGAACGGCGGCATGAATCCGCGCATTGCCAAGGCCGTCATCAATGGCTTGCTGATCGGCGGCGCCGTGGTTGCGCTGTTTCCGCTGCTGTGGATGGTGTCGGTGTCATTCATGCGTCCGGGCGAGGCCAGTGCCTTGCCGCCACCGCTGCTTCCCGCGCATGCCGGCTGGCAGAACTACGAAGAGCTGTTCACCCGCGCCGGCATGGGGCGCTACCTGTTCAACAGTTTCGCCATCTCGACGGCGATCACCGTGCTCTCGCTGGCCTGCAACCTGATGGCGGGTTACGCCTTCGCCAAGCTGCGCTTCCATGGTCGCGAGCGGCTGTTCCATGGCCTGCTCGGCATGCTGGTGATTCCCGCGCAGGTGGCGATGCTGCCGCTGTTCCTGATGCTCAAGTACATGGGCCTGGTGAACAGCTACGCCGCCGTGATCGTGCCGGCGATGGCCACGGCCTTCGGCATTTTTCTGGTGCGCCAGTATGCGCGCAGCATTCCGGATGAGTTGATGGAGGCCGCGCGCATCGATGGCGCGGGCGAGCTGCGCATCTTCGCCCAGATCGTGCTGCCGTTGCTCAAGCCCATCATGGTGACGCTGGCGATCTACACCTTTCTCACTGCGTGGAACGACTTCATGTGGCCGCTGATCGCGCTCACCGGCCAGGAGCATTACACCTTGCCGATCGGTCTCGCCTCGCTGGCGCGCGAGCACGCGCAGGACAGCGAGCTGATGATGGCGGGCTCGGTGGTGACGGTGGTCCCTGTGCTGGCGCTGTTCCTCGCCATGCAGCGCTACTACATCGAAGGCCTGCTGCTTGGCAGCGTGAAAGGCTGACCTTCTCAGACGATACGGGTGCCGCCACTCGGCTCGAACACATGCAGACGATCGTGAGCCAACGCGAAATGCATGACGGTGCCGGCCTCGGGCAGGGCGCCGGGCGCCACGCGCGACACCAGCGACTGGCTGCCGTGGCGCAGGTTGAGGAAGATCTCGTTGCCGACCGGCTCGGGTACTTCGAGCACGGCACTCAGGGCCGCGTGATCGGCGTCGGCGAGTCGCAGATCCTCGGGGCGCACGCCGAACACGATCTCGCGATCGATCCACGGCAACAGCTCGTGGCTCTGCGCCGGCAGTTCGCCCAGCGGCACCGTGCCATCCGGCGTCTCCAGCGACCAGCCGCTTCCGTGGCGCAACGTGCCACGCAGCAGGTTCATCGCAGGCGAGCCGAGGAAGCCGGCGACGAACAGATTCGCGGGTTTCTCGTACAGGCGCATCGGCGTGTCGATCTGCTGGATCTGGCCGCCGTTGAGCACCACGATGCGCTGGCCCAGCGTCATCGCTTCCACCTGGTCGTGCGTCACGTAGACCGTGGTGGTGCCGAGCTGCCGGTGCAGCCGTGCGATCTCCACGCGCATCGACAGACGCAGCTTCGCATCGAGATTGGACAGCGGCTCATCGAGCAGGAACACCTTGGGTTCGCGCACCAGCGCACGTCCGAGCGCCACGCGCTGGCGTTGTCCGCCGGAAAGCGCGGCAGGCAGCGCGTCGAGGCGATGCTCCAGTTCCAGCAGCTTCGCCGCATCGCGCACGCGCACATCGATCTCGGCCTTGGGCTTGCCGCGCAGGCGCAGGCCGAACGCCATGTTCTGCGCCACCGTCATGTGCGGATACAGCGCGTAGTTCTGGAACACCATGGCGATGTCGCGATCCTTCGGCGGCACCTCGTTGACCACGCGCCCGCCGACGCTCAGCGTGCCCGAGGAAATCGATTCCAGGCCGGCGATCATGCGCAGCAGCGTGGTCTTTCCGCAGCCGGAAGGCCCCACCAGCACCAGCAGTTCGCCGTCAGCGATCTCGAACGTCGCCTCGTCGACGCCGACATGTCCATTGGGATAGACCTTGCGCAACCGATCCAGAGTCACCGTTGCCATCGACGTTGCGTCACTCCCCTGTCCGGACCGCGGGCGGCCACTGCATGTATAGGCGAAAAGACCCGTGCACATTCGGGTCGCGCTCCGTTATTCTCGCCATGTAAACGTTTTCATCAAGCCGCACTGCGGCATAAGGAATTGCCTCCACCATGACGCACAGCTATCGCTTCCCGGCCGGTTTCCATTGGGGCGCCGCCACCTCGGCTTACCAGATCGAGGGGTCGCCCCTGGCCGACGGCGCGGGCCCGAGCATCTGGGAGCGTTTCGCGCATACGCCGGGCATGATGGCCAACGGTGACACCGGCGACATCGCATGCGACCACTATCGTCGCTACAAGGACGATGTGCAGCTGATGCGTGCGCTCGGCCTGCAGGGCTATCGTTTCAGTATTGCGTGGGCGCGCGTGTTGCCGGACGGCACCGGGCGCATCAACCAGAAGGGTTTGGACTTTTATTCGCGCCTGGTCGACGAGCTGCTGCAGAATGGCATCGAGCCGAACGTCACGCTGTTCCACTGGGATTTGCCCGCGGCGCTGGATGATCGCGGCGGCTGGTTGAATCGCGACATCGCCCACTGGTTCGCCGAGTACGCCAGCGTCGTGTACAAGGCGCTGGACGATCGCGTGAAGCGCTGGTCCACGCTCAACGAGCCGTGGGTGGTGACCGATGGCGGCTACCTGCATGGCGCGCTCGCGCCGGGTCATCGCAGCCTGTACGAAGCACCGATCGCCGCGCACAACCTGATGCGCGCCAGCGGCGCCGGCATCCAGGCGTATCGCGCCATCGGCAAGCACGAGATCGGCGTGGTGTTCAACATCGAGCCGAAGTATCCGGCGTCCGACAGCGCGGAAGACCTTGCCGCGACGCGTCGCGCGCAGGCGTACATGAATGAGCAGTTCGCCGATCCGGCGCTGCTGGGCAGCTATCCACCGGAGTTGAAGGAAGTGTTCGGCGCGGCCTGGCCGGATTTCCCCGAGGACGACTTCAAGCTCACGCGCCAGCCCGTCGATTTCGTGGGCATCAACTACTACACGCGCGCGGTGGTGAAGAACGATCCCAACCACTACCCGTTGCGCGCGGCGCCGGTGCGCCAGCCCAACAGGACCTATACAGAAACCGGCTGGGAAGTGTACGAGCAGGGTCTCACCGACACGCTCACCTGGTTCAAGCAGCGCTACGGCGACATCCCGCTGTACATCACCGAGAACGGCTCGGCCTTCTACGATCCGCCGGTGGCGGAAGGTGACGTGCTGGACGATCCGCTGCGCACCGGCTATCTGCGCAAGCATCTCAAGGCGATCCATCGCGCGATCGAGGCGGGCGTGAACCTCAAGGGGTACTACGCGTGGTCGCTGATGGACAACCTGGAGTGGTCGCTCGGCTTCTCAAAGCGCTTTGGCTTGTACCACGTGGATTTCGCGACGCAGAAGCGCACGCCCAAGGCCACGGCGAAGTTCTACGCCAAGGTCATCGAGACGAATGGGGCGGCGCTGGACGAGTGATCGGCGCTGCCTTTGTAGGAGCGCACCCAGTGCGCGATAAGCCTACGGAGCGGTGATGCCGTGATCGCGCACTGGGTGCGCTCCTACAAGAGCTTTAGCTCGGCACGGTCTGCTCCCGCTCCACCCGCCGCACCAGCCAATCCTTCAGCGCCGCATCGCTCGCCATCAGCGGTTCCGCGTGCGCCGGACGCCGCAACATCGCCGCGAGCGCCGGCGGCACCTCCACCGCTTGCCCGATCAATGGCTCGACCACGCTGTCGAACTTCGCCGGATGCGCCGTCGCCACCACGGCCCACGGCAGGCCGGTGGAACCCATGGTGTCGAGCAGGTGCACGGCGGTGGCGGTATGCGGGCAGAACAGCTCGTGGTGATCGCGTGCGTGCTGCACGATGGTCTCGCGAATGGCGTCGTCGTCCACGCTGCTGGCGTGAAGCTGCACGCGCAGCTCGTAATCGTGCGGGAAGGTCCAGCGCAGGCGTTCGAAGTTGCTCGGTGCACCCACGTCCATCGCGTTGGCCAACGTCGGTATCGCGGGTCGCGGCGTATAGGCATCGCCATCGAAATAATCGGGCAATGTCGCGTTTGCGTTGCATGCCAGATGGATCTCGCCCACTGGCAAGCCCATCTCGCGTACCCATACGCAAGCGAGCGCATTGCCGAGGTTGCCGGTCGGTACGATGAAATTGAGCGGCGAGCGCTGCCGTTGCCACCAGTCGAGCGAGGCGTGCGCGTAGTAGCTCATCTGCGGCAGCAAGCGGCCGAGGCTGATGCTGTTGGCGGAGGACATCGGCACGCGCGCCTGCAAATCTGCATCGGCGAGCGAGGCTTTCACCATGCGTTGGCAATCGTCGAAGCTGCCGGCGACGCGCAAGGCGTGGACGTTGTCGCCGAAGCAACCCAGCTGGTGTGCCTGCCTCGGCGAGACGCGACCGTCCGGGTAAAGGATCACGACGCGCACGCCAGGCTGCCGATGGAATGCGGCGGCCACGGCTGCGCCCGTATCGCCCGAGGTCGCGACGAGGATGGTCAGCGGCGCGTCGCCGTCGCGGCGCAGGCGACGGAAACAGGCGGCGAGGAAGCGTGCACCGATGTCCTTGAACGCAGCGCTGGGTCCGTGGAACAGCTCGAGCACCGAAGCGGCCTGCGCGTACGCGAGCGGACGCAGGGGCACCGGGAAATCGAAGGCTTCGCGGCAGATGGCCGGGAGCTCGGCAGCGAGCGCGGTACCGCGGAAGAACGGCGCGAGCAGCGTCACCGCCGTGTCCGCCAGCGAACCGTGCGGATCAAACGAGGCCACGTCCAGCGGCGGCAACACCTCGGGCACATACAGGCCGCCGTCTGGCGCCAGCCCCGCGGCGATGACTTCGTCGATGCGCGCGGCATGGCGCGCGCTGCGGGTACTGCGGTAATGCAGCGGCTCGCTCATGCCGTTTCCTCATCCAGCAGGGTCGCGGCTGGCCCGTTGATGGGTGATACCAGCCGGTCACTGGCGATGCCATCTTCGGCAAAGGCCGCAGCCATCGCTTCGGCAGCGCGTTCGGCATCCCCGCGATTCTCGTACCAGCCGAACATGCTGGGCCCACCGCCGGAAATGCTCGCGCCGAGTGCGTGGTGGTCGAGCGCTGCCTGCTTCACGCGGGAGAACCCCGGTACCAGCGGTGCGCGTCGCGGTTCCACCAGTACGTCCTTCAGGCCTTCGCGCACCAGGCTGGCGTCGCCGCGATGGCAACCGGTGAGCACGAGCGCCAAGTTTCCGTGCTGTGCGACGACGTCGCCCAAGGCAAAGCCGCTGGCGAGGACGGCGCGCGATTCGCGTGTTTCCAGCACCACGTGCGGATGCACCAGCGCGCAATACCAGGCATTGGGCACCGGCAGTCGCAGCAGGCGATCACGGGTGGCGAGCACCAGGCCGCCGAGCAACATGGGGCCAAGATTGTCGCCGTGCCGGCTACCGCTGGCGACGACCTCGCCGTCCAGGGCAAAGCCATACAGCGCTTCGCGTGGCAGTGGTCGCTCCAGCAGCGCGTTGGCGGCGACCAGGGCCGCGACGCACGAGGCCGCCGACCCGCCCATGCCCGAACCCAGCGCAATGCCCTTGTGCAGCTCCACCTCGAAACCGTGCTGCAGGCCGAGCGCGCGCCGCAGCGAGAGCAGCGCGGCACCCGCGGTGTTGCGGGCAGGGTCGAGCGGGAGATCGGTGACCAATCCATGCACGGCCGCGATACGGACGGTGGGTTCGTCGATGCGGCGCACGACCGCGCGGTCGCCGGCACCGGCCACGCTGTGACCGAGGATGTCGAAGCCGACGGCGACGTTGCCCACACTCGCGTAGGCCATGGCATGGGCGCTCAATGCACGTTGCGACGCGGGCATGGGATCAGCCAGTTGCGCATTCATCAGCGCACCTCCAGGGATTCGGCAATGCGCAGAAGATCGGCGAAAATGCCCGCCGCTGTCACCTCCGGACCGGCGCCGGGGCCCTGCACCAGCATCGGATTATCGCGGTAACGGTGTGTGGTGAACTGAACGATGTTGTCGGTCAGGCGTGAATGCGCGAACGGATGCGAGGCCGGCAGCATGGCCAGGCGCACGCTGGCGTGGCCCTTCGCGTCCAGGCTGGCCACGTGGCGCAGCACGCTGCCCTGGGTCTGCGCGGAGGCCACTTCGCGGGCCATCGCGCGATCGAGCAGGTGCAGGTTTTCCAACGCTTCCTCCGGGGACATGGCGGCCAGTTCCGGCGGCACCAGGCTTTGCACCTGCACGTCTTCCAGCGACAGCGCCCAGCCCGCCTCGCGGGCGAGGATCACCAGCTTGCGCGCCACGTCGAGTCCCGAGAGGTCATCGCGCGGGTCCGGTTCGGTATAGCCCAGCGCGTGCGCCTCGCGCACCAGCGCGGAGAAGGGACGACTGCCGTTGTGGCGATGGCACAGCCAGGCCAGCGTGCCCGAGAACATGCCTTCCACCGCGAGCAACTCGTCGCCGGTGTCGAGCAGGTCGCGCAGCGTCTGCACCACCGGCAACCCGGCGCACACCGTGGCCTCGTAGCGGAAGCGCGCGCCGCTGACGCAGGCGGCCCGGATCGCCTGCAGGCGCGGGAACGAACCACTGCCGGCCAGCTTGTTCGGCGTCACCACGTGGATGCCCTGCGCAAGCCACTCGGCATAACGCGAAGCCACCGCTTCGCTGGCGCTGCAGTCGATCAGCAGGGCGTGGCGGCCATCGTCGCCGCGGACATGGGCAGCGAACTCATCCAGGTTGCTGGGGCGCCAGGTCTGCGCCCCGCCGTAGCGTCCGTTGAGCTCCGGATCGTCGGCATCGAGCCACATGCGGCGGCTGGCGGCCACGCCGCACAGCTTGAGCTCCAGGCCTGCCCGCGCGAGGCGCGGCTGCGCAGTACGCAGCTGGTCGAGCAGGGCGCTGCCGACACGGCCGGGGCCGACCAGGCCCACGGCGAGCACGCGCTGGCGTGCGGTGACCATCGGCAGCGCTGCGGCATGCGGCGGAAGCGATGGCTGTTCGAGCGATGACGATACGGCAAGATTCACGGTGGCCTCCATTCGGGGCCCGTGCTCGCTGGCGGTATCGGAGTGGTGCAGTCCGGCCCGCCTCATCGAGGGCGGGGCCGTTTGCGTTAGGGAACTTACTCGCGCACGGATACCCACCCCGACCTGGTGGTAATAGTGGTCGTGGTGGTGGTCGTGACGATGGCGGTGACGCCGCTGCACAGCGGCATGCCGCCGGTGAAAACCGGGCGGAAGGACATGCAGGCTGGCGACATAAGCGGCGACATGGGCCCGACCTTAGGCCGATTGCTGCAATGCAGTCAACAGGTTCGTTTGAAACCTTTGGCGGATGGACGGCCAAATGGTGCGGAAACCTGCATCTGTAGGAGCGCACCCAGTGCGCGACCGCGGCGATGGGTTGTACCCCGGTTTGCGACTTTTACGAATGAAACCGGCTGCTTCACCGCCTTGCAGGCTTTTCGCGCACTGGGTGCGCTCCTACAAACATCGTGCAAAGAAAGGGGCGCGGCGGTCGTGCCACCGCGCCTGTAACGTCAATGCGACAGGTCGATGGCATAGGTGGCCGTGCCGTCACCGTTGTCCTTGAGCTGGCGGATATGCTTCAAACCCGCCTCGCGCGCGACGTCCTGCTTGCCGGCGGCGCCCTTGAACACCACCTCGCCGCGGGTCTTCAGAGGCGCGAAGTGCCACGAGGCAGCGGGCAGCGTCTTCGCGTCGATGGTCTGCTCACGCTGCAGCCACCTGGCGAGGATTTCGCGGGCGCCATCGGGCGCGGCCAGCACGATGTTCTTGCCGTCCAGGCCGGGGAAATTGCCGCCGCCGCTGGCGCGGTAGTTGTTGGTGGCGACGACGAACTGCTGCTGCGGCGACACCGCCTTGCCCTTGTAGGTGAGCCGGGTGATGCGCTCGCCTGCCGGCTTGGACACGTCGATCACATAGGCCAGATCGCCCTGGATCTGGTCGAAGTTGTAGCCGGGCATGCGCGTGTTGATCAGCTCCTGCTCGCCTTCCTTCGCCGGGTCGATCTGGTTGAAGCGCTCGGCCGACTTTTCCAGCCACGCCTTGAGGCCGGCGCCATCGACCTGCACGACCGAAAGCGTGTTGGGATAGAAGTAGAGGTCGGCTGCGCTGCGCAGGGTGAGCGGACCGGACTCGACATCGGTGTAGTCATCCGGACCGCCGAAGCCGGTGCGGAACGCGGCCGCGGACGACAGTACCGGCAGCTTGGCCAGTTCCGGATGCAGCTTCGGCAGTTCGCTCTGCACGTAGTCGCGCATCGCGGCGTTGATGGGTGCCAGCGCCGTCATGTTGCCTTCGTCGGCGAAGTAGCTGCTCATGTGCACCTTCGTGCTACCGATGGGCGTGTTCACGTACTGCACGGCCGCTTCGTGCGCCTGCTGCACCAAGGGCGCAATCGCTGGGTCGGCCGGCACGCATTCGTTCTTCTTCGGACAGATCGGGCGCACTTCGCTGTGCGTCTGGCTTGCATCGATCACCCAGCGGCCATCCTTGCGCTGCAGTGCGAGATCGATGACGCCCAGGTCCTTGCCGAAGAAGCCGCCCATCACGGCCGGCTTGCCGCGCACGAAGCCGCGGTCGGCGTCGACGTCCTTCATGCCCTTGTAGTGCGGGCCAGGGAACTCGGTGTGCGAGTGGCCCATCAGCACCACGTCGACGCCCGGAATGCCGGCGACGTACCAGCCGCCGTTTTCCATGTCCGGCGTGTACGGCGCGGTGTTGAGGCCGCCGTGCAGCACGGCGACGACGAGGTCGGGATGCTGCGCCTGCAGTTCCGGCAGGTACTTCTGGGTGGCCTCGACCACGCCAGTGACGGTCACCTTGCCGGCCAGGTTCTGTTTGTCCCATTCCAGGATCGGCGGCGGGGTGAGGCCGATGATGCCGACCTTCAACGGCACCTTGCGCTGGCTGCCGTCCGGCGCGGTGACGGTGATGTCCTTCTGCACCACCGTCCACGGCTTGAAGATCGGTGCGCCGTCGCGGGCGCTGAACACGTTGGAAAGCACCAACGGGAAATGCGGACCGACGCAGCGCTCGCTGCGGCCGCCGTCCACGTTCATCGGCGTGCCGGTGACCTGCGAAAGAAAGCCCAGGCCGTAGTTGAACTCGTGGTTGCCGGCGGTGCCGCCGTCGTAGCCCATGGCGTCCATGGCGCGGTAGATGCCCAGCTCCTCGTTGCAGCCCACCGGCTTCACCTGGGCCTGGTAGTCGGCCAGCACGCTGCCCTGGATGGTGTCGCCGCTGTCGAACAGGAAGCTGTTCGGGTGCCGCGCGCGGGCGCGGCGGATCAGGGTGGCGGTGCGCTCGTAGCCCACCGTGGCGTCTTCGCGCTGCTTGTAATAGTCGTAGCTCAGCACGTTGGAATGGACGTCGGTGGTCTCCAGGATCGCGACCTGGGCATGGCTGCCATCCGGCAGTCCAGCGGCCGGCTTGGGCGAGTGGCTGGCGCAGCCGGCCAGGGCAGCGGCGCAGAGCAAGGCGATGGGGCGCAAGCGGAGGGGCATGAGGGGACCTGTTCCTGTCGGGGACTGCGCAAGCTAGCAGATCGACCTCGCGTCCGTATGGCGAAACCGCCGCTGAACCGCTTTGCATCGCCATTTGGCCGTTGCCTGCCATTGTGCATGTGACGGTTTGGAGACCGTAGAATTGCGGCCGAATGACAGCCAGGCCAAACAGGGGGCCGCAACCTATGCCGCAATCATCGCTACGCTTCCTGCGAAGAAGTGGGCCCTGGCTGTTTGCTGCCTGCTTCTTCGTGTTCTGCATCAGCATGACGGCGCTGCGCGAACCGGCCCTGTTGCAGCAGGCCTTCGTGATCGCCCTGATGGTGTGCGCCTTCGGCGTCCTGCTGTTCGCCTTCGCGCGACCGGCCACGGCGCTGGTGGTGAGCGGCGGCCTTTTCCTCGCGCTCAATTTCCTCTCGGTGCTCAAGCTGCGCTACCTGGATTCGCCGCTGATGCCGGCGGACTTCATCTACTACGCCCGCAGCAGCCTGCTGGAGACCCTGGGTCACTATCCGCATCTGTGGATGCTGACGCTGGCCGTCGGCGTGCTGACGCCGCTCGCGTTGTGGGCCGTATGGCGTTTCGATCGCCGCATGCTTTCGCACATGACCCGGCGCCGCGCCTGGGCGACGCGCGTGGGTGGCGTGGCGCTGTGGGCGGTGGCGTTCTGGGTATGCCTGCTGCCGAACGGCCCGTTCGCCGAAGTGCATGCGAAGAATGTGTGGGAGAAGCTCTCCGACGACGCGCAGATCACGAACTTCTTCGTCAACTTCAGCGATTCGGACGTCCAGATGCCTGAGATGGCGGACGACGCCGTCGCCGAGCAGGACTGGAGCGCGACCGCATCGGGCTTTCCGGCCGCCACGCCGCGCACGCCGGAAAACTATCCGGACATCGTGCAGGTGCTGGAAGAAAGCACCTTCAATCCGTCCAACTTCACCCAGTGCAACATTCCCGAGTGCCGCGTGGGCCTGTTCAAGGCCGATGCGCGCACCCGCGCCACCGGCCCGCTGCGCGTGCACACCTTCGGCGGTGGCACCTGGGTAAGCGAGTTCGCCACGCTCACCGGCATGCCGCAGGACATCTTCGGGCCGGGTGGCATGTATGCGCCGTACGTGCTCGCGCCGCATGTGCAGGACAGCCTGCCGCGCCAGCTGCAGCGCCTGGGTTACCTCACGGTGGCGATCTACCCGACCAACGGCGCCTTCCTCAACGGCCGCAATGCGTACACGGCGTACGGCTTCGACCAGTTCTACGACGCCGGACAGCTCGGCCTGGAGGAGTGGGAAGAAACCGACACGCAGATGTTCACCGCGGCCAAGCGCGTCTACGACAAGGTGAAGAAGCCGGGGCAGCCGGTGTTCGTGATGATCCTCACGCTGGCCCAGCACGGCCCGCACGACACCGATCCGATTTCGTCATTGCCCGCACCGTTCAACAAGGGCTTACTGAAGGGCCTGCCGACGCGCGAATCGGTGAACTTCAACACCTACCTGTCGAACCTGCACAACTCCGACGTGGCGATGCGCGGGCTGGAGCATGACTTCCTCGATCGCGCCCAGCCGACGGTGATCGTGCATTTCGGCGACCACCAGCCGTCCTTCAGCGGCCTGATCCGCGAGATGCCGCGCACCTGGCCGGAAGGCCTCGCGCAGTACAAGGACTACCTCACGTACTACATGATCAAGAGCAACTTCCAGGGCGCCTCACTACCGCGCTATCCACTGCTCGACATCGCCATGCTGCCGAGCATGGTGCTGCAGGCGGCCGATCTGCCGACCGATCCCTATTTCTCGGCGGCGATCGCGTTGCGGACGAAGTGCAATGGTCTGTACACCGATTGTGCGCAGCCGGGGTTGGTGAAGTCGTATCACGCGTGGGTGTTTGATCGGTTGCATGTTTATCAGTGAGGGCGCGTGGCGCTGGTGAGTGGGAGGTTGTACTCGGCTGGCGTGGCGATGATTCATTCTCGTGTCCTCGCGCGCGTGACTTGCGCGCACCGCGATCGAACGCAGCACCGCTCTTCCTTCCTTGTGGGAGCGCACCCTGTGCGCGACAGTCTTTCGCGATGCGCTGCACGGTTTTCGTTGTTGCTAGAGAGCGTTTGGCCTTCGGTTGCTGTGCTGCCGCTAGGTTGCCGCTTACGACCGAAGGGAGTCCCTGTGGGACGCAGCGGGCGTTTCGATCGTCTGCCGACGACGCGAAGCTAGTCCCTGTGGGACGACGCGAAGCTAGTCCCGTGGGACGCTCGAGTCACTTTTCTTTTGCTGGCCCACGCACGCGCTCTTGGCGTGCGAACGGCGAAGCCGGCTCGCACGCGGGGAGGCGCCATGGATGGCGCCGGCTTTGAGGAGCGAGGAAGGGCGTAGGGCGGAACGCCCGGAGTCAAAGTCCCACGGGATTAGCTTCGCGTCAAAAGTAACCCAAAGAAAATGGCCTTTTAGAGCCAAGGCTCTTAGTACGTGGGATAGAAGCGTCGGAGGGCCGGGGACAGCCTTGGTCCGCTCGTTACTACCTCGAACGAAGCGGCTACACCGCAACGCGCCGTAGCGAAGAGGGCTTAAAGCAGCTTCGCTGGCCGGCGCGGGAATCTAGGAGTTGTCGCACCCAATCCCCTCTCCCCTCCGGGGAGAAAGCTGGGGTGAGGGGCAGGTGCTCGCGAACACCTTGCTTACCTCTGTAGGAGCGCACCCAGTGCGCGACCGCAGTGTTACGACGTACCTCGTCTTGCACCATCGCGACAATCGCGAATAGAGGCAACCATGCCAGTGCGCGGTCGCGCACTGGGTGCGCTCCTACAACGGGGCCGCAGGCTTCGCGAAGCGATGTGCCGCGAAGCGGCACGAGCCTTCGCTGAATCCCCTGTGTGGCGGTGAGGGGCGGACGATCAGGCCCCGTAGGGGTGCCCGACAGGGATGTCGGGCACTTTTCGTCCGGGCAGGAGCGCGGTCGAAAAGCCCGGCCGGCCCTCACGGACTGGCTGGGCGCAGCCCAGACAGCGTCACGCGGGGATGGCCTCTCTTTTGGTCACTTTTCTCTGGCCAGACAGAGAAAAGTGACCCGGCCTCCGGCAGGAGGGCGGAAGCCCGCCGCAGGCGAGCCCCGTCGCCATAACACGACAAACAAAAACCGAGGCTCTGGGGCCCGGCCTACGCCGGGGCGACGAACGTAAAGACCGAGGCGAAAGGCCATCGCGCACTGGGTGCGCTCCTACAGGTGCGGGGCGCGCCAGCCCTACGCGGCGTAGCGCACGCCCGCAATCCACGTTTCACTCACCACCAGTCCCTCACCCAGCACGGCAAAATCCGCCCGCTGCCCCGCCACGAGACGACCATGTGTGCGGTCCAGCCCCAGCCAAGCGGCAGGATAAGCACTCGCCATGCGCGATGCTTCCGCCAGCGGCAAACCCACCATGTTGACGAGGTTGCGCACGCCGGTCGCCATGTCCAGGGCGGAGCCGGCGAGCACGCCGGTGTCGCTCTGGCAGATGCCGTCGCGGGCGATGATGGTCTGGCCGTTGAGGATGTACTCGGGGCTGTCCGCGCCCACCGGCGGCATCGCGTCGGTGACCAGCACGCTCTTGCCGCGCGCTTTGGCGGCGATGGCGACGCGCAGTGCGGCCGGGTGCACGTGATGGCCGTCGACGATGAGTCCGCACCAGCTGTATGGATCGTCCAGCGCCGCGCCAACCACGCCGGGTTCGCGGCTGCCGAGCGGCGTCATCGCGTTGTAGAGATGGGTGAAGCCGCACACGCCCGCATCGAGCGCGGCGCGCGTGGTGTCGTAGCTGGCGGCTGTATGGCCCGCCACGACGAGCACGCCGGCTTCGCTGAGCTGGCGGATGGTGTCGAGCGGCACTTCTTCCACCGCGAGCGTGAGCATCACTACGCCGCGACGGTTGCGCGTGATGGCGGCGATGTCTTCCGCGTCCGGCAGACGGAACAGGCTGGCGTCGTGGATGCCCTTGCGCGCGGTGGCGAGGAAGGGGCCTTCCAGATGAATGCCGAGCACGCCCGGCACGCCTTGCTCGATGGCAGCGTCGACGGCATCCAGCGCCTTGCGCATGACGTCGGCGGTATCGGTGATCAGCGTGGGCAGGAAGCCGGTGGTGCCGAACTTGCGGTGCGCGGCGCCCATGGTGGCGAGCGCGTCGACGGTGGGCTCGGCGTTGAACAGCACGCCGCCGCCGCCGTTCACCTGCACGTCGATGAAGCCCGGCAGCAGCAACTGGCCTTTGAGGTCGTGGCGCTGCGCGGCCGTCACGCGCGCGTCGTCGGCGCGCACAATGGCTTCGATGCGATCGCCGCGCACCAGCACGGCCAGGCCATCCTGCGGGCCGTGGTCGGTAAGCACGCGGGCGTTGACGAGGGCGGTGACTTGGGCGCTCATCACATCGTCTCCGTCACCTTGCGCAGATGCGGCGGCACGTCGGGGTCGTAGCCGCGCGCGAGTGCCAGCGCACTGGCGGCGCGATAGAAGCTTTGCACGGCGAGCAGCGGCGTCACGATGGGCGAGATGCCTTCGGGCAGCGGCAGTTTGTCGGGATCGTGGTTGCCGGGCGCGGCGACGAACACGCGCGCACCGCGTGCGCGGAACTCGCGCGCCACGGCCATGGTGTTGTCGAGCGTGCCGTCGTCCTGGGCGAAGAACAGCACGGGGAAGCCTTCACCCACCAGCGCCATCGGGCCATGCTTCACTTCCGCCGCACTGAAGGCCTCGGCATGCAGGCCGCAGGTTTCCTTGAGCTTGAGCGCTGCTTCCAGCGCTG
Source organism: Dyella jiangningensis (assembly GCF_003264855.1). Taxonomy (NCBI): domain Bacteria; kingdom Pseudomonadati; phylum Pseudomonadota; class Gammaproteobacteria; order Lysobacterales; family Rhodanobacteraceae; genus Dyella; species Dyella jiangningensis. The sequence continues at coordinate 231,264 of NZ_NFZS01000001.1, forward strand.
CGCCGAAGCCGAAGCCACGACCCACGACGAACAGGTTGTGCGTATCGCGCAGGCCTTCGACCATCGCGTTCCAGTTGCAGTCCCAACCCTGGCGCAGGTCACCGGGCAGGCGTGCCACCGCGGTGTGCAGGTCGTCGTCGTTGCACCAGTGCGCGGTCATCTGCAGGATCGCCGCCAGTGTGGCGAGATAGCTCTTGGTCGCGGCGACGCTCAGTTCCGGGCCTGCACGCAGCGGCACGAAAGTGTCCGCCATCTTGGCCAGCGGCGAGTCTTCCACGTTCACCAGCGCCACCACGTGTGCGCCTGCATCCTTCGCGGCCTGCGCGCTGCGCAGCAGGTCGGGGCTCTTGCCCGATTGCGAGATGGCGACGAACAGCGCGCCGTCCATGTGCAGGTCGGCGTCGTAGATGGAGGAGATGGACGGAGAAGCCGACGCGGTGATCAGGCCGAGCCGCGTCTCGAACACATACTTGGCGTACGCTGCAGCGTGATCGGAACTGCCGCGTGCACAGGTGACGATGAAGCGTGGCGGGTTGGCGCGGAGACGTTCGCCGAGAGTGGCGAGGATCGGTGCATTCTCGCGCAACTGGCGCTCGACCACGGCGGCCGTTTCGTGCGCCTCGCGGTACATCAGGGTGGAGCTGGCTTCCTTCATCGTCTTCTCAATGGCATGCGTGTGGGCGCACACCGCAGGGCATCAGCCCTTGCGTGGCGGGGTGGTTTGCGGTGGCGCGGTGGAGCCGCGCACGACCAGTTCGGGAACGAAACATTCGGCATGCGGCATCTCCACCGAAGCGCCGGCCTTGCGCTGCAGTTCGGCCATCAACTGCAGGGCTGCATGGCGACCGATGTCGCTGGTGGACTGGCGCGCGGTGGTGAGCGCGGGCCACGCCTGCTTGGAGAACGGGCTGTCCTCGAAGCCGGCGATGGAAAGATTCCACGGCACATCCAGCCCGCTGGAGCGCGCCGCGGCGAGCACGCCGGCGGCGATTTCGTCATTGCTGCCGAAGATCGCGGTCGGCGGATCCTTCAGCGCAAGCAGCTTGCGCGCGCCGCGGAAACCGTCATCGAATGCATAGCGGCCGGGCAGCACCAGCTTCTTGTCGAGCGGAATGCCGTAGTCCTTCAGCGCATCGGCATAGCCCTGGTAGCGCTCCGGGCTCGACCGATGGTGCGGTTCGCCCCACAGGAAGCCGACGCGCTTGTGGCCCATCTGGATCAGGTGTTCGGTGATGGCATACGCCGCGCTGCGGTCGTCCACGTACACGCAGGGCGCGCCATCATGGGGATCTTCGCGCGAGGAAATGATGCGCACGAAACTGATGTCGTTCGCGCTGAGCTTGGCGATCAGCTCCGGCTCCTCGGACATCGGCGGCGCCAGGACCAGGCCGGCAAGGCGGTTGCGTTCGACCAGCGAGCACAGCTCGTTGGCGAGGCCGGGCGAGGTCGAATCACAGGGATGAATCAGCAGTCCATAGCCACGTTCGCGACAGGCCGACAGCACGCCATCCTGCATGCTGATGACGTAGTGCGCGTTCGGGTTGTCGTACACCAGGCCGATGGCGTAGGCGTGCGTGCTGCGCAGGCCGCGCGCGGAAGGATTGGGCTGGTAGCCCAAGGCTTCGATCGCGCGTTCGACCTTCTCGCGCGTATCGGCGCGCACCGAGGTCTCGCGGTTGATCACGCGCGAGACGGTCTTGAGCGAAACGCCCGAACGCTTGGCGACGTCCTTGATGGTGGGGTTGCGCAACGTGGAAACTCCGGCAGAACGGGGAACGGGCATCGTAGCCCAGCGAGGCGGGCGCCATGCCCGCCCTGGCTCAGGGCGCGTGCTGGCCGACGCGATGGCCCTTGGCGCCGTAGTAAAGGATGTAGAGGTAACAAGGCACCATCAGCGCCATGAATACCAGCTGGAAGTTGAAGTGCTGTTTCAGGTGCACGAACAACTGAGGCACCAGCGCGCCACCCACGATGGCCATGATCAGCAATGCCGAACCGCGTTCGGTGAGGCGACCCAGGCCGTGGATGGCCAGTGGGAAGATCGCCGGCCACATCATCGCGTTGGCGAAGCCCAGCGCGGCGACGAAGCCCACCGACACGCCACCGGTGGTGAAGTAGGCGCCGAGCGTGAACAGCACGCCGAGCACCGCCGATACGGCCAGGTAGCTCTGCTGCGAAATGAAGCGCGGGATCAGCACCAGGCCCGCGAGATAACCGCCGAGCATCGCGATCAGCGTGTAGGAGGTGAAGTGCTTGGTTTCCTCCAGCGGCAGGCCGAAGCCCTGGCCGTAGGTGCCAATGGCATCACCCGCCATCACTTCCACGCCCACGTAGAGGAACAGGCACAGCACGCCCAGCCACAGGTGCGGGAAGCTGAAGATGCCGCCCTTGCCGTGGCCGATATCCGACTCCGCATTGGCGCCCGCCGGCTTGATTTCCGGCAGCGGCGAGCGGACCACCCAGATCGCCAGCAGCACCAGCAGCGCGGCCATCACCATGTAGGGCATATGGATCTTGGCGGCGAACGTATTGAGCAAGGCCTCGCGCGCCGCATCGGTCGGTGCGGCCTTGACCTGCGCGTCGAAGCTGTCGATGCCGCTGAGCACCAGCGCGCCGAACACGAACGGCGCGAGCGCGCCGGCCACCTTGTTGCAGATGCCCATGAAGGCGATGCGCTGCGCGGCGCTGTCGATCGGGCCAAGGATGCTGATGTACGGATTGGACGCGGTCTGCAGCAGCGCGAGGCCCGCGCCGATCACGAACAGGCCGACCAGCGCGGGATAGAAGATGCGCATGCTGACGAACTGGCCGAACAGCACGGCGCCGATGGCCATCACGAACAGCCCCAGGCCCATGCCCTTCTTCATGCCCGTGCGGCGCAACACGCTCGACGACGGAATGGCGAGGAAGAAGTAGGAAAAATAGAAGACCAGCGGCACCAGGAAGGCGGACACGTCATCCACGTTGAAGGCGAGCTTCACGAAGGTGATCAGCGGGCCGTTGAGCCAGGTGACGAAGCCGAAGATGAAGAACAGCACGCCGATGATCAGCATCGGCACGACGCTGGACGATCGCGTCTGTCCGGCGGCAAGCGTTGTGGACGACATGGATGGTGAACTCCCCGCGGATGGCCTCATGACTGGCGGGCGCTAGCGGCCCGGCTCCCCCAGTGGCTCTTTATCGAGCTAACTAACAACGTTGTCAAATATTGACGCGTGCGAGTCATGGAGCGGTCATGGCCGTGGCGGACGGACGTCGGGCGGGCTGGGCGGTTTCCACACGGCGGGGTATGGTCTGCAGCACCGCCAGATTGCTTAAAAAAGCATTCATAACAAGGTGTTGCAGCGCACAAGCGAGGTGTCTGGCGGCCTGCTTCGCACCTTGGCCAAGCTATTGTTTTGGCCCGGGAAAACTGCGATGACAACGTTATCATAAAAGTCCGCCCGAGGGCGACCACGGCGCCGACTAGCCCATTCCAGGCCCGCCACCCTATCCAGCATGCGCGCCTCGGGCGCCGGAGGGAAGCCGCCTGTACGCTCCAGCTCAGTCCAGTGCGCCGGCGCCCAGCTTCTCGTCCGTCGCACGGGTTGCCGCGGCTTCCAGTGCCACGGCCAGTCCGCGCACCACGTCCTCGGCCGCCATGCTCGGTGCACCGGCAAGACGCGCCGCCTGGGCGGGCAGGTAGGGGATATGCATGAATCCGGCCCGGGCTCCCGGCGCCAGCGTTGCCAAGTGCAGCATGAGGTAGGCGACGTGGTTGCACACGTAGGTGCCGGCTGTGTTGGACACTTCGGCTGGCAAGCCTGCCGCCTGCAGGGCCGCGAGCATGGCCTTGATCGGCAGCGTGCTGAAGTAGGCAGAGGGCCCGCCGGGCATCACCGGCTCGTCGATCGGCTGGGCGCCCTCGTTGTCCGGCAGCCGCGCGTCCTGCACGTTGATCGCCACGCGCTCGATCGACAGACGGCTGCGTCCGCCCGCCTGCCCGACGCCGAGCAGGATGGCGGGTTGGATCTCGCGTACCGCTGATTCCAGCTCATGCCGGGATGCCGCAAACACGGTAGGTAGCAGTCGTGCCACCACGCGGTGACCGCCGATCTCGCGATCGTGCAACACGCGCACGGCCTCCCACGAGGGATTGATCGTCTCGTCGCCAAACGGGGTAAAGCCGGTCAACAGGATGCGGGGCTTACTCATCGATGGAGTCTCAGCGGAACACCAGCAGCCACATCATGATGAAGGTGGCGACGAAGATCATCACCGCGCTCCAGAACTGCGCGCGGATCACGCCATAGGGGCTGCGCAGCTCCAGCAGCGCGGCGGGTACCAGGTTGTAGTCGGCGGCCATCGGCGTCAGCAGCGTGCCGCAGTAGCCGCACAGCATGCCCATGGCGCCGAGAATGGTCGGGTGTGCGCCGTACTGCTGGATCAGCAGCGGCAGGCCGATACCCGCCATCATCACCGGGAACGCGGCGAACGCGTTGCCCATGATCACCGTGAACAGCACCATGCCCAGCGCGAACACCAGCAGGCAGGCGAACGCGCTGCCTTCCGGCAGGATGGCGTTGGCAAGCGCGGCAATGGCCGCGCCCACGCCACTCTGGGTGAACACTTCACCGAGCGCGGCGAGCAGCAAGGGCAACAACGCGGCCCACCCGATCGCATCCAGCAGGCGCCGGCCCTCGGAGAGCCCCTGATGCAAGGGTGCGCGCGCCACGTAGGCGGCGGCGAACAACGCGATGACGCAGGCGAGCGCCAATCCCGTCAAGGTCATTTGCGGCGTGGCAAACAAGGCGTGGCCAGCCACGGACAGATGGGCGCCGACCAAGGCCACGATCAGCGTCACCAGCGGAATCAGCAGCGCCGGCATGAACAGCTTGTGGCCGAGGCGGAGCGCCGAGGCCAGCCGCTGTTCCGCGCTGACGGTGTCCACGTGGGCGTGCCGGCGCAGTCGCGGTGCGAGCAAGGCGAGAGCGATCACCATCGCGCCGGCAATCTGGGCCGGCAGTGGATTTCCCGCCTTCTGCTGCGCCAGCACGCCATCGCCACCGGCGAACAACAAGCCCAGCAACAGCCAGAACGCCGCGCGACTGCCCTGTCCCTCGCGCAGGTTGCGCCACGCCACATAGAGGAGGAAAGCGGCGATGAGCCAGTAGGCGTACTCGATGCGCAGCATGCTCAACCGCCCTGCTCGCCGCGCCACTGCAGCGCGCGTCGTTGCAGGCGGCGCTGATAAAGCCAGATGCGCACCGACTGGATGATGAAGGCGACGATGGCGGTGGGCAGCGCCCACAGCGCGATCGCGAGCGGCGTGAGTTCGATGCCGTGCTGCGCGTAGAAACCCTGGATCAGCAGCACGGCGCCCAGCGCGATGAAGACATCCTCGCCGAAGAAGCGGCCCACGTTGTCGGTGGCGGCGGCCACCGCGCGCAGTTCATCGCGATCGTCGTCGCTCAATGCCGGCAGGATCTTCTCCGCCGCGGCTTCGCTCATGGGCGCCAGCAGCGGACGCACGGTCTGTGCGTGGCCTGCCACGCCCATCAGGCCGAGCATCGCCAGCACCTCGCGCACCAGCAGATAGCCGATCAGCAGGCGTGCCAGCGTCATGCTGCGCAATCGTGCCATCCATTGCTGGGCGTGTTCCCGCAGGCCCGCGCGCTCGAGCAAGCCGATGGCGGGCAGGGTCAGCACGAACATCAACAGCATGCGCGAAGAAACGAAGCTCTTGCCCAGCAATGCAAGCAGGTCGGGTACATGCAGCCCGGCGAGCAGGCCGCTGACCAGGGCCGCACACACCACCACCGGCACCGCGTTGAAGCGCAGGGCGAAGCCGATCACGATCACCGCGACGCCCAGCAGCGGCCAGTAATTCATGCGCGCTGGCCCGGGGCATGGATGCCGATGTCCGCGGCCTCCAGCGAGGCGCGCAGCTGGCGGGCGAAGGCCACCGCATGCGCGCCATCGCCGTGGACGCACAGCGTATCGGCCTGCAGTTCCACGATGTCGCCGTCCACTGCGCGCACGCGGCCTTCGCGTACCATCGCCATGGCCTGCGCAATGGCTTCGTCGCTTTCGGTGATGACCGCATCGGCTTCTCGGCGAGGTTGCAGCGAGCCGTCGGATCGATAGCGCCGATCGGCGAAGGCTTCCGCCGCCACCGGCAATCCCGCCTCGCGACCCGCATCGACCAGTGCGGAATTCGCCAGCCCGAACAGGCAAAGCGTGGGATCGAAATCGCGTATCGCCTGCGCAATGCCATCGGCGAGCCGGCGATCGCGCGCGGCCATGTTGTACAGCGCGCCGTGGGGTTTCACGTGATGAAGGCGCGTGCCCGCCGCCTGTGCGAAGCCGTGCAATGCGCCAACTTGATAGAGCGTGATCGCGTAAGCCTCGGCCGGCGTGACGGGAATCTCGCGTCGCCCGAAGCCCTGCAGATCGGGCAGCGATACATGGGCGCCGATGGCGACGCCGTGCTCGATGGCCAGCGCGACCGTGCGGCGCATGATGTCCGGGTCGCCCGCATGAAAGCCGCAGGCGATGTTCGCCGAACTCACCACCGCGAGCAGGGCGGCATCGTCGCCCATGCGCCAGGCGCCGAAGGACTCGCCCAGGTCGCTGTTGATGTCGATGGTCTTGCGGATGGCGGCGCTCATGCGGATTCCAGGCGTTCTTCGATGCGATACAGCAGGCGTTGCAGGCGTTCCTGGCGACGCGCCAGTCGCTGCAGCGACTCATCCAGCGTGGTCTCCCGGAAGCATACGGCATCGCCGGGGCGTCGCTGCGCGAGGCGCGGAAGATCCACCGCCGCGAGCTGGCCGATGCGCGGGTAGCCACCCGTGACCGGCGCCTCCGCCTGCAGCACGATCGGCTGTCCTGACGGCGGCAACTGCATGGTGCCCGGCAAGGTGGCTTCGGAGATCAGTTCCACCGGTTGGCGCAAGCTGAGCCTATGGCCGTCCAGGCGGCTGGCGGTGCGATTGCTGTCCTTGCTGACGGCGAACGACGCATCGAACAGCACGCGCTGCGATGCCTCGTCGAGTTGCGCGTAGTGGTGGCCGCGCAACAGGGCCAGTGGGCTCGCCACGTCATCGAACCAGGGACGGGGATCGAGCCCCCAGGACAGCACGTGCGGCGTATGCGTGGTGCGCTGCGACGCTCGTGCCTTTTGCTCGCCGATCGCCAGCACGTCGCCGGTCCGCAGCATTCGCCCGTCGAGCGGGCCGATACGGGCATGCATGTCGGTGCTGCGACTGCCGAGTACGGCGCTTGCGCTAAAACCGCCATGCACGGCCAGATAGCCGCGACAGCCGCGACGCATGCCACCCAGCTGCAGCACGCTGCCGGCAGGCAGCACGCAGCGGGTCCAGCCGGGCAGGGCGTGTGCATCGGCACGCGCATCCACATGCGCGCCGGTGAGCGCGATGACGGCCGGTTGCGAAAATCGCAGGGTCGGTCCAGTCAGCGTGAACTCGAGAACGGCTTCGTCACCGACGTTGCCGACCAAGGCGTTGGCCAGTCGCCATGCAGGCCCATCCATCACGCCCGCGCGCCCCACGCCGAGCGCTGCATAGCCGCGCCGGCCGCCATCCTGGAGGCTGGTCAGCAGTCCCGGTTTGAGGACGGTCGCGGTCATGCGTTGCCGCCAACCGTCTTGGCGAGCCGTTCGTACTCACGCGCATCGATGGCGCGAAAGCGCACGCGGTCTCCGGGCTGCAGCAGCGAGGGTGGTGTGGATGCCAGGTCAAACAAGGTGAGCGGCGTACGGCCAATGAGTTGCCAGCCGCCCGGCAACGCCTGCGGATAGATGCCCGTTTGCATGCCGCCGATGGCGACGCTGCCCACGGCGACGTTGAGTCGTGGATCAGCGCGACGCGGCATGGCAAGCGTCGGATCGAGGCCGAGCAAATAAGGAAAGCCGGGCGCGAAGCCGAGCATCGCGACGCGATAGTCGGCTGCCGTGTGGCGCGCGATGACCTCTGCTTCAGAGAGGCCGGCATGCGCCGCGACATCGTGCAGATCGGGGCCGTGGTCGCCGCCGTAAAGCACGGGGACCGTCACCACGCGCGCTTCATCCACGACCACGGCGGGGTCCTGGAGCGACGAAAGCACGGCATCGTGCAGGCGCTGGTCGGGCGCCGCCGTGCCGATATCGATCCACTGCAGCGGATCGAAGCGCAGCAACAGGCTCGCATAGGCGGGCACGCACTCGATGCCGGGCAGTGTCGCCTGGAGACGTCGCGCGGCAGCGTGCACGCGGGCGTTCAAGGCGGCATCGATCGTGTCGCCGAAACGCAGCAGCCATGCCTCTTCGGACAGCGCTTCGATGAAGGGGGCGCCGTTCAATGCCACGGCGATGGCTTCTGCCGTGGGCAAGGCATCGGCACCGGGCATCGGCTGGTTTCTCGCATGCGAAACAGGCGTCCATCGGAAAGCCGCCACTGTAGGAGCGAGGCCATGGCGGGAAAAGCCCGTGTCGCGACGAAAGCATTCGCGCGGCGGAGGGCAGCGTGCGATGACCGTGCGACAGTCGCGTCTAGCAACGTTGTCAATTTCAGGGTCTGCCGGATCCAAAAATGTCCTGTCGAGTCATCCTTCGTGACCTTCGGCAGGGTCCCAAATGACCGCTATGCCCACGGCTCGCCGAACGATCCATGGCGCGGCGCGGGACCGCCCGCGCGCCATCCATGACTATCAGTAATCCATTGGATTAAAAGGAAATGATGGCGGACTTGGCCGGGGCTCATAACCCTATGGTTATGGGGCTTGTTGCGCGGCAGCACGCCGTCTTGCCGGCTAAACGCGCGGGGTTGTTGACAACGTTGTCAGTCGTTACCAGACTCCGGCCAAAATCGGGTCGCGTTTCACAACTACGTGACGAAGGGATGACGAGGGGATCGCAGTGGGCGAAGGGGTAAGCCGCAGCACGGGCGGGTTTTCGGCGGAAGGCATGTTTCTGGCGGCCGACGTCGGAGGTACGCATGCGCGCATCGGCCTGGTCAGCCAGGAGCCCGACGGTATCCGCCCGGTCACGGTGCTGCAGTACCACCGCTATGCCTGCGCCGACTGGCCGAGCCTCACCGCGGTGCTGAAGGACTTCGTCAGCCAGCTCGATCGCAGCGTGCACGTGGATGCCTGCGCGGTCGCCAGCGCCGGCTACGTGCTCGGCGACGCCATCGTCAACGACAATCTTCCGTGGCCGGTGTCCATCCGCGATATCCGCGACAGCCTCGGCATCAACCAGCTGGCGGTCATCAACGACTTCGAAGCGGTGGCGTATGCCACGCAGTTCCTCAGCCATGCCGACACCACGCCGGTGATCGAAACCGAGGTGCCGCACGTGGCGGGCCCGGTGCTGGTGATGGGTCCGGGCACGGGGTTGGGTTCGGCGGTGCTGCTGCCGGGCAAGCCGCACGCCACCGTGCTGCCCACCGAAGCCGGACAGATCGCGCTGGCGCCGGGCAACGAGCGCGAGATCGAAATCCTGCGTTACCTCTCGCGCGAACGTGCCCACGTGTCGTTCGAGCACGCCTTGTCGGGCCCCGGCCTGATCAACCTGTATCGCGCGCTGTGCGTGCTGCGCGACCAGGCGCCGTTGCTTTCCCTACCCAGCCAGGTAACGCAGGCCGCGCTCGCGCGCAGCGACGCCGCGGCGGTGGAAGCCCTGGAAGTGTTCTGCAGCCTGCTGGGCAGTTTCGTGGGCGATCTGGCGCTGCTCTACGGCGCGCGCGGCGGCGTGTTCCTCGCCGGCGGCATCCTGCCGCAAATCCGCGACGTGCTGCTGGTCAGCGGTTTTCGCGAGCGTTTTTTCAACAAGGGCGTGATGCGCCCTTTCCTGCAGCAAGTTCCCGTACGACTGATGGAACACGGCCAGCTGGGCGTGATCGGCGCGGCCGGCATGTACCTGGACGGCCAGCACGACCGGGGGAGAACGCAGTAACCGCTTCACCGTTGCATTGAACCGGGCGCAAGCCCAGACAGCCACGCCGCAGCCGGACGACCCACATACATCCGCTGCAGATACGCCTTCGAGGGGAGGAAACCATGTCAAACCGCAAGACTCTGCTAGCAGCAAGCATCATCGCCGGCTTGTGTCTGTCCGGCTCCGTGTACGCTGCCGATACCACCCCGGCGCAGCCGGGCCCGGCCGCTTCCGGCCAGGACAACGCCCAGACCACGGCTGACAAGAACAAGGCCAAGGAACTGGGTACCGTCACCGTCGTCGGTATCCGCGATTCGGAAGCCGAGTCGCTGAACCTCAAGAAGGCAGCCGACTCGCACGTCGAAGTGATCACCGCCGAAGACATCGGCAAGCTGCCGGCCAAGAACGTGGCCGACACGCTGCAGCGCCTGCCCGGCATCAACATCAGCTCGTCGAGCGCCAGTGAAGGCGGCTTCGACGAAAACGACCGCGTCAGCCTGCGCGGCACCAACCCGAGCATGACCCAGACCCTGGTCAACGGTCACACCGTCGGCACCGGCGACTGGTTCGTGCTGAGCCAGGTGCAGACCGTGGGCCGCAGCGTGAGCTACACCCTGCTGCCGGCGGAAGTCGTCAGCGAAGTGGTCGTGCACAAGTCTTCCGAAGCCAAGCTGCAGGAAGGCGGCAGTGCCGGTACGGTCGACATCATCACCCGCAAGCCGCTGGAATTCGCGCAGCCGTTCACTGCGCAGGCAGCTGTCGGTGGCGTCTATTCCGACCTGCCGGGCGACACCAAGCCGCAGTTCAACGGCTTGGTCAACTGGAAGAGCGACGACAACACCATCGGCGTGATGGCGCAGGCGTTCTACGAGAAGCGCAGCCTGCAGCGTGACGGCCAGGAAATCGTGGGCGGCTACAACCAGATCGCAGCCGACAGCGCCATTGCGACGGCCCATCCGGACCTCGCGGGCAAGTACTACCCGAACCTGATCGGCCAGACCCTGTTCACCCAGACCCGTACCCGCAAGGGCGGCACGGTGGACATCGAGTGGAAGCCGCTCGACAACCTGACCTTGAACCTCAACAGCTTCTACTCGAAGCTCGAGGCCGACAACTTCAACCGCAACTACATGTTGTGGGCCAGCCAGTTCGTACCGAGCGGCGCGGGCCTGCAGTCGTACACGGTGAAGGGCAATGTGCTCACCAATGCCTCGTTCGCACCGCAGGCGGGCAGCACCACGCCGTATGGCGTGTACGACCAGATCTCCCGTCCGGGCGCTTCGTCGTCGTCGGCATACACCACGTTGGACGCCGAATGGCGCGCCACCGATCACCTGACCTTTACCGGCCAGATCGGCACCACCCAGGGCAAGGGCAACAGCGACCACCAGGACGTGAGCGAACTCGGCTTTGGCGCCGGCGCTGGCGCCAGCTGGGATATGCGTGGCACCGGCAAGCCGACCAACTGGGCCATCGGCGGTGACAACACCTCGCCGTCGGGCATCATCCCTTCGGCCGGCTGGATCTTTGGCGACCAGGACATCCACGTCAAGGACAAGGAAGACTTCTACCAGTTCGATGGCGAGTGGGCGCTGGACAGCTCGCCGATCAACCTCAGCACGCTCGATTTCGGCGTGCGTTATTCCGACCACACCCGCGAGAACAAGACCGATATCGGCCAGGGCCCGACGGGCGACTGGCAGAACCCGGCCAACTACCCGACCAGCTGGTCCAACTACCCGAGCGGCTTCAACAGCGACCTCGGCGTGACGGCCCCGGGCCCGGCCTGGTACTACAGCCCGGGTGCATTGGCCGCGTTTGATGCCAAGTACGCCAACCGCGATCCGGTGGCGCGCTTCAACTGGCAGAACATCTACAAGGTCAACGAGAAGGACACGGCTGCCTACGTGCAGGCGAACTTCGCCGGCGACCGCTGGACCGCCAACGTGGGTCTTCGCTACGTCTATACGAAGGAAGACATCAACTACAACTCCAGCGCGGTATCGTCGTACACCTCGGCGGGCCCGATCACCGGTTCGGCCTTCGGTGACTACTACGTCAACACGTACAACCACGGCTACGACAAGTTCCTGCCGAGCGCGAACTTCAAGTTCAACATCACGGACGACGTGATCGCCCGCTTCGCCGCGTCGCAGACCATGACCCGTCCGGACTACTCGGCACTGGCCGGTTCGTACTCGCTGGATGACCTGACCCATACCGGCAGCGGCGGCAACCCGCAGCTGAAGCCGCTCATCTCGACCAACTTCGATGCCGGCCTGGAGTGGTACTTCGCTCCGCGCGGCCTCGTGTCGGCCGGCGTGTACAACATGCAGCTGAGCGACTACATCAACTTCGGTACCCAGAACATCCAGTTCAAGGACCAGCAGGCCAGCAACACCGCCGGTCACGATGTGTTCTCGACGTACCAGGTCAGCGTGCCGACCAACGTCAACGGTCACGTCAAGGGCGTCGAACTGAACTACATCCAGCCGATCGGTGACTACTTCGGCGTGCAGACGAACTACACCTACGCCAGCGGTTCGGCGGAGGATGGCAAGCCGCTGCAGGGCACCTCGAAGAACACGTTCAACGTCTCCGGTTACTTCGAAAACCAGATGTTCAACGCCCGCATCAGCTACACCTACCGCTCGTCGTTCTACGCCGGTGTGAGCCGTACCGACACGTACTACCAGGCCGGCATCGGCAACCTGGCGGCATCGTTCGGCTACAACATCAACTCGTGGATGTCGCTGACGCTGGATGCGATGAACCTCAACAACCCGAAGCTCAAGTACTACACGGTCAATCCGAACTACGGCAAGCAGCCGTATGCGTTCTACGTGAACGGCCGCCAGTACTACCTGAACCTTCGTTTCAAGATCTGATTTGAGGCTACCTCCCCGCCAACGGGCCCGGCACTTTGCCGGGCCCGATTTTTCATCGGGGATCGGCAATACCGTTTCGCAAGGTCGAGGGGTCGATGGCATGAAGCAATGTCGCCGTCTCGCGATCGCACTGCTGGCGTTCCTCGCGAACGCCGCCAGTGCATCCGGGCAGAAGGTGCTGGTCGACCAGGTCGGCTATGACACGCACGCCGCCAAGCAGGCGGTCGTGCAGGGCCTGCCGGACGCGTCGAAACAAGTCTTCCGCGTCGTGGACGCCGATACCGGCAAGATTGCATGGCAGGGCGAAACGACGCCGGCCGTGCAGGTCGCGCGATGGAGTGACGATCGCTATGCGCTCGCCGACTTCAGCAGCCTGAACACGCCGGGCCACTACTACGTCGAATCGCAGTCAGGCGACCGCCGGGTGCGGTCATCGACGTTCGATGTGCAGGACAACGTGCTGGAGCGCCACACGCTCTCCAACGTCATCTATTACTTCAAGGGCCAGCGGGCCAGCGGGCTGATGGATCAGGCGGATCGCCATCTGCCGCATCCCGACGGCCAGCCAGGCATGCTCGATCTGCGTGGCGGCTGGTACGACGCCACCGGCGACTACGGCATCCACCTGTCGCACCAGAACCTCACCCGCTACTTCAATACCCAGCAGTTGCCGCTGGCGGCGTGGAGCCTGTTGCGCAGCTGGCAACAGTTGCAGGCGCGACAGGACAAGAACTTCCACGAGTACGAGCGTCGCCTGCTCGACGAAGGACTGTTCGGCGCGGATTTCCTCGTGCGCGACAAGCGCCCGGACGGTTCGTTCTACCAGTCGATCGACGCGCCAGGTCCCGGCAAGCTGCCGCAGGATCGCCGCATCGGCGATCCAAACTGGCGCACGCAGATCAAGCTCAAGCCCGGCGATCGCACCGAACAGGTGGACGAACCAGCGCGTGGGCCGCATGCGTACGAAGCCAGCTTCCGTGCCGGCGGCGGCATGGCGATCGCCGCGCTCGCGCTGGCCGCGAGCACGGGCGTGGATGGCGACTTCACCTCGCAGGATTACCTGCGTGCGGCGGCATCGGCCTATCGCTTCCTCGACGCACACAACGACGAACTGGCCAATGATGGCAAGGACAACATCGTCGACGACTATGGCGCGTTGCTGGCGGCCGTGGAGCTCTATCGCGCCACGCACGATGCGTCATGGCGCAAGCTTGCCGACGGCCGTGCCGCGCGGCTGATGGCCCGGCTGATCAGCCATGACGGCCACCGCGACTACTGGCGCGCCGACGATGGCATGCGTCCGTTCTTCCATCCTTCCGATGCCGGCATGCCGGTGATCGCACTGGTCGAGTACGCCTCCGTCGCGGATGCGGCGAACCAGGCGAAGGCGCGAGACGTCGTGCGCCGGTCGCTGCAGGCCGAACTGGCGACGACGAATGCCGTGGCCAATCCCTTCGGTTACGCGCGCCAGCTTGTGCGTGGTGGGGACGGCAAGGTGCGCACTGCATTCTTCTTCCCGCACGACACCGAGGCTGCGCCATGGTGGCAGGGCGAGAACGCACGCATTGCGTCGCTTGCCACCGCCGCGCGCCTGGCCGCTCCGTTGTACGCGGGCGACGCAGGGTTCCAGGGCGAACTGCAGGCCTACGCGTGGAACCAGTTGCACTGGATCCTCGGCCGCAACCCATACGACAGCAGCATGCTGATGGGTAGCGGTCACGGCAATGCACCGTATATGTTCTTCGACTCCTACGCTTATACCAATGCGCCGGGAGCGATCATCAATGGCATCACTTCGGGACTGGACGACGAGGAAGGCATCGCCTTCGACCTCGGCTACGCCCAGACCGGCAAGGACGACGACTGGCGATGGACCGAGCAGTGGCTGCCGCATGACGCGTGGTATCTGTTCGCCATCAGCCTTCCCCACGATTGACGCAACGACGCGAGACGACCGATGAGCCCGACCCGCACCACCCTTTGCCTCGCCCTGGCCAGCCTCGCGACGTTCGCCCATGGCGCCAGTGCAAGGATCGACGTGATCCCGATGCCGGCGCAGGTCACCGAATCCGGCGAGGGCTTCGCGGTGGGTGCGCAAACCCCCATCGTGGTGGATGCGGGCGATGCGCAGGCCAGGCATTCGGCCGAGGTCCTCGCTTCGCTGATGGCGCGCACGCGGCATCTTGATCTCAAGGTGCAGCAGGCACCCGCCACGGGTGCGGCCATCGTCCTGAAGCGCGATGCCGCGGCGCCGGTGGCTGACGTGGAAGGCTACGCGCTGGACGTCACGACCAAGGGCATGGTCGTCACGGCGCGCGATGAGGCAGGGCTGTTCTACGGCGCGATGACCGCGTGGCAGTTGATGACGCCCGCGCAGGGCGAGGGCGACGTACGCGTGCCCGCGGTGCATATCCGCGATGAGCCCCGCTTCCGCTGGCGCGGCTTCATGCTCGATTCCGCGCGCCACTTCTGGACGACGGATGAAGTGCGCACCGTCATCGACCAGATGGCGCAGCACAAGCTCAACGTGCTGCATTGGCACCTCACCGATGACCAGGGTTGGCGCATCGAGATCAAGAAGTATCCGGAGCTGACCCGCATCGGCGCGTGGCGCACGCCGCCGGGCGCCGGCCAGAATGGCGAACCGCAGCGCTATGGCGGCTTCTATACGCAGGACGAGATCCGCGCCATCGTCGCCTACGCGGCGGATCGCCATATCACGGTGGTGCCCGAGATCGACATGCCCGGCCACGCACAGGCGGCGGTGGCGTCGTATCCGGAGCTGGGCGTCACCGGCAAGCGTCCGCCGGTGTCGGTGGACTGGGGCGTCAATCCTTATCTCTACAACGTCGACGACCACACCATCCGTTTCCTTGAGGACGTGCTGGACGAAGTGATGGCGTTGTTCCCGTCGACCTACATCCACGTCGGTGGCGACGAAGCCGTCAAGGACCAGTGGCAGGCGTCGGCCGCGGTGCAGGCCCGTATGCGCGAACTCAAGCTCAAGGACGAGAACGCGATGCAGAGCTGGTTCATCGAGCAGATGGGCCAGTACCTCGCCGCGCACGGCCGCCGCCTGGTCGGCTGGGACGAAGTGCTCGAAGGCGGCGTGCCGCCCAGCGCGACGGTGATGTCGTGGCGTGGCACGCAGGGCGCCATCAGCGCGGCGAAGCTGGGACATGACGTGGTGCTGTCGCCTGCGCCACAGCTCTACCTCGACCACTTGCAGAGCGACCGCGAGGACGAAACGACGGGACGCATGCCGCCGATGACGCTGGAAAGCTATTACGGCTTCGAAGCGGTGCCGAAGGAACTGGACGCCTCGCAGGCAAAGCACGTGCTCGGCATGCAGGCCAACCTGTGGACGGAACACATGCCGACGATGCGTCATGTCGAGCACGCGATGTTCCCACGCATGGATGCGCTGGCGGAGGCGGCATGGTCGCCGGTGGCGGTGCGCGACTGGCATGGCTTCCTCGGCCGCCTGCCGGCGCAGCTCGCACGCTACCGCGCGCAGGACATCGGTTATGCCGACAGCGCGTTCGCGGCAAACATCGAGGTGGATCGCAATGCGGCCATCGCCCGTGGCGAGGCCAACGTGACGTTGTCCAACCAGGCGGGTTACGGTGCTCTCCACTACACGACCGACGGCACCACACCTGCCGCGGCTTCGCCCGTCTACGCCAAGCCGTTCATGGTGACGTTGCCGGCTACCGTCAAAGCCGTCGCGCTTGCGGCGGATGGCGCGCCGCTGGCAGAAGCACGCCAGCGCGCGCTCGATCTTCCGTCGCTGCGTACTCGCGGCACGGCGGAAATGGTCAACTGCCCGGGCAGCGACTTCGGCCTTCGCGTACAGCCCACGCCCGACGCTACCAGCATGAAGCCGAGCTACGTCATCAACGTGTTCGACAACTGCCGCATGTATCCGGCGGCGAAGCTCGATGGCATCGCCGGCATCCGCGTGGATGCCGCACGCCTGCCGCGCAATTACGCGTTGGCCCACGATGCGAAGCTGGTCGTGGCGCACAAGGGCGGCACGCCGCAAGGCGAACTGGTCGTGCGCATGGACAGCTGCAAGGGCAAGACGCTGGCGACGCTGCCGTTGCCTGCAGGTGGTACCGACCGCTTCACGCTGAAGGGTGCCCTGGCCACCCAGGCCGGCGTGCATGACCTGTGCCTGGTGTTCACTTCGCCGGTCACCGGGCCGCTCTATGGCATCGGTTCGGCCACCCTCGTGCCAGCCGGCACCGCTCCGTGAACCTGCCTCGCCGATTGGGCTCGGTCGATGCCCTGCGCGGCTGCACGGTCGCGCTGATGCTGCTGGTGAACGATGCGGGCGACTGGGAACATACCTACTGGCCGCTGGAACATGCGTCGTGGAACGGCTGCACGCCGACCGACTTCGTGTTTCCGTTTTTCCTTTTCGTGGTGGGCGTATCCATCGCGCTGGCGATCGGCCCGCGTGTGGAGCGCGGCGAGGACAAGGGCGCGCTCACGCGCACGGCGATGAAGCGCGCTTTGCGCATCGTGCTGCTGGGCCTGGCCATCAACCTGCTCGCCTGGTTGCTTCTGCCTGGGGCGCATCTGCGCTTTCCCGGTGTGCTGCAGCGCATCGGCGTCTGCTTCGCCGGCGCGGCGCTGTTCGCGATCTACACCCAGGCACGCGTGCAATGGGTCGCGATCGCGGCGATCCTGGCGGGTTATTGGGGCCTGCTGCTGGCGGGCGGCACGATGGAGCCGTACCTCAACATCGTGAGCCGCACGGACTTCGCGATCTTCGGACGCTTCGTCTACCTCATCGATCCGGTGACAGGGCGCGGGCACGATCCGGAAGGCCTGCTCAGCTGCCTTCCTTCGCTGGCGACCAGCCTGCTCGGATTGCGCGCCGGGCAATGGCTTCGCCACGACCGCATGAAGCCGCTGCTCGTGACGGGCCTGGTCGCATTGGCGCTGGGCTATGCGTGGTCGCTGGTGTTCCCGCTCAACAAGAATCTCTGGACATCGTCGTTCGTGTTGTGGACCGGCGGCTGGGCGATGCTCGCGCTGGTGCTGTTCCACGTTGCGATCGACCGTCGCGGCTGGCCAGCCGTCGGGCGCCGCTTTGGCGTGAATGCGGTGGCGGCCTATGCAGGTTCCGAACTGATGCAGATCCTGTTGCCGGCGCTGGGCATCCAGGGGCCGCTCTACCAGCACGCCTTCGCCGGCTGGATCACGCCGCTCGCCGGCCCCTACGCCGCTTCGCTGGCATTCGCCGTGGCGTTCGTCGCCGTGTGGTGGCTGATCGTCTATGCGATGGATCGGCGGCGCTGGTACATCAAGCTTTGAACCGTCGATGAAATCGCCGCGCGGCCGCGGGCCGTCGTGCCGCCGCGCGATCATGCCTGGATGAAGGGCGCCTTGGCGGTATGTGGCGTCATCCGCGCCGGGCAGCACGGATGACACCGATATCCCGATGCGCTACTTGGAAATCAGCAGCAACAGCGATTGACCGCATTGCCCATAGGTGGTGCCCGCACCACCGATCAAGCTCTCGTTGCCCGGCGTCACGAAGGTATTGGCACCATCGTTCCAGTTGCACGTATCGGTCACGCGATACCACTGCGTGCCGCTGGGTGGAGCGGGCAAAGTAAAGGTCACGCTGCCGGACCAGCCGTTGTAGGCGACGTAGATGGAGTTGGCGTCGCCCAGTGATGGTCCGTTGATCGTGTACGCGATCGCGTAGTTGGACGTGTTGTTCCAGTAGCTGCTGGTGGCGACGGCGCCGTTCGGCTGGTACCACACGACCTGGCTGGACGAATACCAGGTGGACGGCCGCAGTGCCGGATGCGCACGGCGGAAGGCGATCAGCCGTTGCGCGAAGTTGTAGAAGTTGGACTGGTCGGTGGTCCAGCTGTTGGTGAGCCAGTTGGCGGTGGAGTCGAGGTTGTAGGCGTTGTTGTTGCAGCGTAGCGAGCGCAGGTATTCATCGCCGCCCTGCATCAGCGGCGTGCCGGCCGAGAGCATCTCGAAGGCCATGCCCGTGCGCGCCGCGCGTCGCTGGTCGAATGCCGTGCCCGTGCCGGCGGACATGCCCTGGTCCCAGCTGTAGTTGCTGCTGGTGCCGCCATCGGAAGGGCCGTACGGCCATGCCTGGTTGTTGTTGGAACCATTGCAGGCATAGACGTCGTTGAGCGTCAGGCCGTCATGCACGTCCATGAAGTTGACCGAGTTCCACGGCGAACGTCCGCTGGCCTGGAACAGGTTCGATGATCCGCTGAAGTCGTTGGCGTCCTGTCCGATCGAGATGGTCATGCTGCCCAGCTCGTTCTGCGCCTGGCGCAGGCTGTCGCGAAACGCGCCATTCCATTCCGACCAGCCGGCGGGAAAGCCGCCCAGCTGGTACGAGTTGCCGCCGATCGCCCATGGTTCCGCGAACAGGTCCAGGCCGCTGCCGCCGGCGGCGGGGCGCACGGTGAACTCGCGCAGGATGCGGTTGATGGCGACATTGGCATCCGCCGCGTCGAAGTTGAAGCCGCCGTTGGGACAGTTGGGCGCCGAGGACTGGTACGCACCGTTGAGGCAGCTGTTGCCCAGCACCGGCGCGAGATCGAAGCGGAAACCATCCACGCCCATCGTGTTCGACCAGTAGGCGAGCGAGTCGACGATCAGGTTCTGCGCCACCGTGTTGTACGTGTTGTAGTTCGCGCCGGTGCCGGTGTTGTCGTAGAAGTACTGGTTGCCCGAGGTGAGCTCGTAGTAGGTCGCGTTGTCCAGCCCACGCCACGAGTAGATGGTCGCGGTCGTCGGATCGCTGCTGCTCCAGCTGCCGCCTTCGGCCGTGTGGTTGTAGACCACGTCCATATAGACCTTGATGCCCGCGTTGTGAAACGCCTGCACCATCGCCTGGAACTCCGCGGTCGGGCCGCCGGCCACCTTGTTGTACGCGTAGCGGCGATCGGGCGCGAAGTAGTCTTCGGTCATGTAGCCCCAGTAGTTCTGGTTGGCGCTGGAGTTCGGCACGACGTCGTTGGCATCGTTCTGCGTCTCCTGCACGGGCAGGAATTCCACCGCCGTCACGCCGAGGCTGGCGAGGTAGCTCGCCTTGAGGCCCGCGCCGCGATAGGTGCCGCGATAGGCGGCGGGAATGCTGCTGTCCTGCTCGGTGAAGCCACGCACGTTCACCTCATAGATCACGTCGTCCTTCTGCGCGCGCGTCGGTTTGGTGCCGATGCTTTGGCCGCTGGCCGAAAGCACGATGCCCTTGGGCGCATAGGTGCCGCTGTCGATGGTGCGGTAGCTGGCGCCGGAGGCGAACACGTTGCCGTTCTGGTTGGAAGCGTTGAGCGGATCCTGGCTCACTTCCAGCGCATACGGATCGAGCAGCAGCTTGTTCGGGTTGAAGCGGTTGCCGCTCGCGTCCACGTCGGAGACGAAGCCGGCCTGCGAGCCTTTGCCCCAGCTCGTGCTGTACGGCCAGTTCGGTCCCCATGCGCGGTAGCCGTAGTAGATGGAACCCGTGATGCCGGCCGCCTGGATGGACGACACGGGAACGGTCACCGCCCACACGCCGTTGCCGACGTTGCTCATCACATAGGTGGCCGACTCCTGCGCACCGTAGCCGCTGGCGTACAGGTACAGCGCGATGCGCGTGGCGTGGGACGAATACACGCGGAACGTCACGTTCGCGTGTTGCGCGTCGTAACTGGCGCCCAGGTTCATGCCGTTGATGGCGGCGTAAGCGGGCGTGGCGGGAAGGGTGACAAGGCTGGCGCAGGCCAGCAAGACGGCAAGCAACGTCGAGCACTTCATGCAGGGCTTCCTCCATCCAGCGGTTGCGGATCGGGACACATGAGCGTGCGCAGTCCGTGCGCGTGTGGCGTTTCAATGCTCGCGATGGGCCGAAGCAGGAGACGTGATGCGCAACGATGGTGTGGCCGCCGGCGAGTGCGAGGCATCGTAGGGAGCATCGCAATGCAGCAACCAGGGGTTGCATACGTATTCATTGCAAGACGGCGCGCATCGCAAGATGTCGCGATGGCGGGCTCAGTCGTCGCGGTCGTATCCGGACGCGTCGCCGGCGAAGTGCACGCGGTTGCCGCCGAGCTTCTTCGCTTCGTACATCGCGCCGTCGGCGGCGCGCGTGAGTGGCTCGGGATCGGCACCGTGCTCGGGATGCGTGGCTACACCGATGCTGGTGGCGATGCGCACCTCGTGTCCGGCGAGGGAGAACGGCGCATGGAGCGCATGGCGGATCTTCTCGGCGACGTGCAGGCTGTCGTTCGGCGATTGCAATGCGTTGAGCAGCACGACGAACTCGTCGCCGCCAAGCCGGCCGGTTACGTCGGCCTCGCGCACGTGGCTGACGATGCGCGAAGCCACCTCGCGCAGCAGGAGGTCGCCCACGTGGTGGCCGTGGTGGTCGTTCACCTGCTTGAACTTGTCCAGGTCGATGTAGAGCAGACCGACCCGTCCGCCGAATCGCCTGGCGTGCTCCAGTGCGGATTCGAGTTGTTGATAGAACAGGTCGCGGTTGGCGAGATCGGTAAGCGGGTCGTGTCGCGCGATGTGATGCAGCCGCGCTTCGGCCTGCTTGCGCTCGATCGCGGAAGCTACCTGGGTGGAGACGAACTGGAGGAGCTCCTTGTCCGTCTCGGTATAGGCGATGGCGTCGGAGTAGCTCTGCAGCACCAGCGCACCCACGGTGTTGCCATGCGAGGTCAGCGGCGCGCCCAGCCACTGCAGCGCGTCGGTGCCATGCAGCGGCAGTGCGCCCGGCGGACGCAGGCTTGGCGTAAACAGCAGCGCTTCGCCGCGGCGGATCAACTCTGCGGTGAGCGTGCCCGAATCGAACGGTTGCGTCGGCGGCGCGGTGTCGCGTTCGTCGACGAAATACGGAAAGCTCAACTCGTTGCGCCTGGCGTCGTAGAGCGCGACGAAGAAATTGTCGGCAGGCAGCAGGCCGGCAATGATGCGGTGGATCTGCTCGAACAGCGAGGGCAGGTTGTCGCTGGCGTGCGCGGCTTCGGAGATCGCGTGCAGCGCGTCGGTCATCAGTTCGGCGCGCTTGAGTTCCGTGATGTCGCGCGCCACGGCGATGCGCAGGCGATCGGTCTCGGACCAGCGCGCCGACCACATGATGTGCACGATCTTGCCGTCCTTGCGGACATAGCGGTTGTGGAAGTGCGATTGCGGTTGGCCGGCCATGATGGCGTTGGCCGTCTGCAACGTGAGTTCGCGGTCGTCCGGATGCACCAGGTCGATCATCGGGCGTCCGATCACCTCGGCAGGGGTATAGCCGAAGATGCGTTCGTAGCTCGCGCTGACGAACACGTACCGACCCTCCTCGTCGACCACGCAGATGGCGTCCCACAGCAGGTCCATGATCTTGTTGAGCGAGGTGAGGACGATGGGCTGCGTGGTCATGCTCGGCCCCTGGCGGCCGGATCGTTGGCGTGCCAACGACCACGCAAGTCCCATGCCATGACGCTGCCCCGCGTTCGAGGGGGCTCTCCGGTCGGCACTTCGGTGCGGCTGACGGTCATGGTGGCGAGGCGGCAGCGGAGTCGCGGGACGCGGGCACTATAAGGCGGAAAGCGCCGCCGCCGCATCTTTCCGGCCCTGACAGGAAGGACCCGGCGCGACGGGCGCCGGGTCTGGTTTCACGGCCTCAGTGCAAGGTCCACTGCTGGGGTGCCAGGCCGTTGTCGGTCCATATCTGCAGCTGCGTGCCGTGGGTGGTCGAACCCGCGGGGTCATCCAGCATCAGCGAGCCCGAGGCCTGGTTCATCAGCTTGTAGGTGCCGTTGCCCAGGTCCATGAACATCCAGTTCTGGTTGGCGTTGTTGGCGCAGCCCCACAGCGTCACCAGGTTGCCCGGCGAGGTGCTGCCGCCGGTGTTGTCCACGCACAGGCCGGTCTGCTGGTTCTGGATGCTGAACCAGCCGCCGCCCTTGGCGTGCACCGTCCAGTTCTGCACCGGCGCGCCGTTGCAGTCCCACAGCTCCGCGCTGGTGTTGTTGGCGGTGGACCACGCCGTGTTGTCCAGGCACAGCGCCGGTGCCTGCACGCTCTGGAACACATGCGTGGAACCATCGGCCGGCAGGCGATTCCATGCTTCGCTGGCGAAGTAGGTGATGCAGCCGCCGTTGAGGTAATCCGACGCCAGCTCCAGGATGCTCGATCCGTCGGTGGCGGGCAGCAGCGCCGATGAATAATTGGGGCAATAGTTGTCGTACGCCGTCGGCACCTGCACCGGCGCGGCGATGGTGTACCAGTTGCCGCTGCCGTCGGTGTTGGTGTTGACGAACAGCACCTTGCCGTTGGAGGCGGACACGCTGCCGTTGGATTCGTACATCACCTGGCCCACCAGCAGGATCGCGCCGTTGCCCGACAGCACCGACGGGCTCCAGCGGTTGAGCGGCGCGTGCTCCAGGTATTGGCCGGACGCCGTCTGCACCTTGGTGCCCATGTTGCTCGCGTCACCGAAGTTCCAGCCGTCGGTGGAGGTGCGCGAGAACACCGTGCAGGCGGCCGGCCCGCACAACTCGTAGCTCATGAAGAAATGCCCGTTGGGCAGCTTGCTCACCGTGATCATGCCGGGGCGGTCGCCCTGGATGGTGCTGCGCACGGTGTTGGTCTCGTCCTGCCAGCTGGTGCCGTTGTAGCTGCGGATCTGCGCGAGCTTCTGGCTGCAGCAGCTGTCGGTTTCGTCGGACCAGAACATCACCAGCGCGCCGTCGTTCGCCACTTCGAACTCGGGTTCCCACAGGCCGTGGCTGCTGTCGCCACGCACGACCGGCGTGCTGTGGTACGACCAGGAGCCGCCCTGGTTGGTGCTGATGTACACCTCGATGGCCGGCGTGCTGCCGGAAAAATACGACGCGGCGGAAATCAGCGTGCCTGCCGGCAGCGAGCCTACCTGCTGGGGCAGCTCGTACAGCGTGGCGCAGCAGCGTTCGGTGCTGCCGCCCACCGTGGGCACCGGGCCCAGCAGCGACCAGCTCGCGCCGTTGTCATTGCTCTGGAAGATGATGCCGTTGGTGCTGGCAATCAGACGTCCATACGTATTGGCGGGGCCATGTTGCAGCCTCACCACGCGCGGGTAGAGCGTGCTTCCCTGCAGCACGGTTCCGGTGGCTGCGTGGGCCTTGCCGCCAATCTGCAGCAGGCCAAGCAGAAGAACAAAAAGAAGGAACAAGGGATGGTTTTTACGACAGCACCGCATAAACGACCTCCGTGGCCGTCCGGAGACGGCCAAGCATGGGTTGATGGGTACAGCGGTTGGTTGGCCGGTTAGCGCTTACCGGCCGATGTCGCGCAGACGCTTGCCGCTCATCAGATTGCGCTCGATCTGCTCCAGCGTGACGCCCTTGGTTTCGGGCACGAGCCAGAAGGTAAGTACGATGAACACGGCATTGAGCGCGGCGTACAGCCAGAACGTATTGGCGTTGCCGATGCCGTTGAGCAGGCTCAGGAAGCTGATGCCCACGAGGTAATTGCAGGCCCAGTTGGTGAAGGTGGAGCAGCCGATGCCGAAGTCGCGGCCCTTGAGCGGCTGGATCTCCGAGCACAGCGTCCAGATCAGCGGACCGGCCGACATGGCAAAGCCGACGATGAACATCAGCAGCATCGCCACGGTGAAGATCTGCGTGCCCTGGTCGTGGATGCCGTTGTGCATCATCAGGCCCACCACGGCGAGGCCGGCGGCCATCACGGCAAAGCCGGTGTAGAGGATGGGCTTGCGGCCCCAGCGATCGATCAGCGCGATGGCGATGAACGTGGCAAGCACGTTGGTCAGGCCCACCAGCGCGGTGAACCACATCTGCGCGGCCGTGTCGTAACCCATCACCTGGAAGATGCGCGGCGCGTAGTACATCACCACGTTCATGCCGGTGAACTGCTGCATCAGCTGCAGCAGCACGCCCAGCCACACCGAACGGCGGAAGTTGCGGTTCTCCAGGAACATGTGCCAGCCGCGCTGCGGCGTCTTCAGCTGCTCGTCGATGTCGGCCACTTCGCGCGACACGACGTCGCTGTCTCCACGCAGGCGCTGCAGCACGTCGATGGCCTCCTGCCGGCGACCGCGCATCAGCAGCCAGCGCGGGCTGTCGGGCAGGAACAGCACGCCCAGCAGGAACAACACGCCGGGAACCGCGATGATGCCGAGCATCCAGCGCCAGGCGCCGCTGTAACTGAAGGCCGTGTCGGAAAGAAACGCCACCAGGATGCCGATGGTGATCATCAGCTGGTAGGTCGAGATCATGGCACCGCGGATGTATTCCGGCGCGACCTCGGCCAGGTACAGCGGCGCCGTGAACGACGCGATGCCGATGGCGATGCCCAGCACGACGCGAGAGGCGATCAACGTCTCCGGCGACCACGCCATGCCCGACAGCAGCGAACCGATGACGAACAGCACGGCACCCAGCACCAGCGAACGCTTGCGGCCGAGATGACCCGACAGCCAGCTGGCTGCCAGGGCGCCTGCGGCGGCGCCGAACATCATGGAACTGACGATCCATTCGATGGTGTGGTCGCTCACCTTGTACTCGGCCTGGATGAACTGGGTGGCGCCGGAGATCACGCCGACGTCGAGGCCGAACATGAGGCCCGCCAACGCCGCGAGTATGCAGACGAAGACGACGGTGGCCTTGGATTGCGTCGAGGATGACGCGATGGCTTGGGCGTTCATGGGTAAAGCTCCCCCGCTGGCGATGGTGTGGCCCCTGTGGGCATGAGTGGGCCGCGATCCCTACGCGGCGGCGATGACGTGTGGCGGCGGCCCGGGGAAACGCGGTTCGGGCAATCCACCGAAGTCCGAGTGCACGGCGAACAGCGCGCCGGCATACGGTTGGCTGGCGAGCGCGGCTTCGTCGAGGCCATCGCGCGCGCTGGTGATGTAGAGCGTCGAAAGGTGGGTGCCGCCGAAGGCGGGCCGCGTCGGTTGCGAAGCCGCCACGTCGATGCAGCGATCCATGCGGCCCTCGCTGGTGTAGCGCACCACGCGGCCGAGGCCCCACTGCGCATTCCACAGCGCGCCCTCGGCGTCCACCGCCGAACCATCCGGCTCGCCGCGCGGATCGTCCAGCGCGACGAAGGTGCGCACGTTGGACACCTGGTCGCCGTAGTCGCAGCACTGGATCGTGCGCGTCAGCGAATCGCAGAAATACATGAGGTCGCCGTCGGGACTGAAGGCGACGCTGTTGCTGATCGCCACGCCGGGCAGCGGCAGGCGTTCCAGCGAAAGATCGTGGTTCAGCCGATGAAAGCTGCCCACGGGCTGCTTGGGTCCGCCATCGGTCGGCTCGTGCAGCGTGCCGAACACGAAGCGGCCCTGACGATCGCAGGCGCCGTCGTTGAGGCGCGTGGGCTGCCCGGCTTCCACGGCCATGATCGGCACCAGCCGCTGGCTGGCCGGATGGAAGAAGGCCAGTTGCGAAGCGAGCCCCAGCAGCAGCCAGCCATCCGCCTCGCAGAGCACGAAGCAGGCCAGGCGCTCGGGCAGGCTCCACTGGTGCAACGCGCCGTCGTGCGGCCGATAGCGCCACAGTGTGGACGCGTGGATGTCGGTCCAATACAGCACCTGTCCGCGGTCGCACCACAGCACGCCTTCACCCAGCGTGTTGTGCACCTGCATCGCGACCGTGGCGCGCGTGTTCATACCCAGCCACCGTCGACGATGAAATCCTGTCCCGTGCACATGCGGCTGTCATCGGCGCCCAGGAACAGCGCGGCGCGTGCGAGGTCGTCCGCCATCAGGTAGCCCGGCAGGCACTGCACGCGGGCGATCTCCGCTTCGCCTTCGGCATCCAGCCACAGGCGACGCTGCTTCTCGGTGATCACCCAGCCGGGCACCAGCGCGTTGATGCGGATGCGATCATGGCCGAGTTCGCGCGCAAGGCCGTTCACCAGTCCGTGCACGGCGGCCTTGGCCATCGCATACATCGGGTAGCCGGCGTTCTTCTTCATCCAGCCGGTCGAGCCCAGGCAGATCACCGAGCCGCCGCCCAGCGTGCGCATGTCGTCACGCACGGCCTGCGTGGCGAAGTACTGATGGCGCAGGTTGATGGCGATGTTGCGGTCGAATTCCGCCGGCGTGGTCTGTCCAAAGGTGTGGCGCACATCGTTGGCGGCGTTGTTGACCAGCACGCCGACGGGACCGTGCGTCGCGCGTGCCGCATCGATGGATGCCTGCAGCGTGTCGAGATCGGTGACATCGCACGGCAGGAACAGCGGGCGGTGCTTCGACGCCGCGAGGCTCTCCACCAGCTGCTCGCCGCTCGCATGATCGATATCGACGAAGGACACGCGCGCGCCTTGCTGCGCGAAGTGTTCGACGAAGGCCGCGCCGATGCCGGTCGCGCCGCCGCTGATGAAGACGTGGCGATCGAGCAGGCTGGGGTAGGTGGCGAAGGCCGTCATGCTTACCACTCCGCCACGCTGCCGTCGGCGTGGCGCCAGATCGGGTTGCGCCAGCGGTGGCCCACGGCGGCGCGTTCGGCGACGTACGCTTCGTTGACCGAGATGCCGAGGCCGGGGCCGCCGGGAATCGTCACGAAGCCATCGTGGTAGGCGAACACGCTGCGGTCGTGCACGTAGTCGAGCAGGTCGTTGCCCGCGTTGTAGTGGATGCCCAGGCTCTGCTCCTGGATGAAGGCGTTGTAGCTGACCGCGTCGAGCTGCAGGCATGCCGCGAGCGCGATCGGGCCGAGCGGGCAGTGCAGCGCGAGCGCGACGTCGTAGGCTTCGGCCATCGCCGCGATCTTGCGCGTCTCCGTGATGCCGCCGGAATGCGAGGGGTCGGGCTGGATGATGTCCACGCCACCCATCTGCAGCACGCGCTTGAAGTCGTAGCGCGTGTACAGGCGCTCGCCCAGCGCGATGGGCGCGGGCGAGATGGCGGCGAGTTCCGGCAGGGCTTCCAGGTGATCGGACAGCACCGGCTCCTCGATGAACATCAGCTTGTACGGATCGAGTTCCTTCGCGAGCACCTTCGCCATCGGCTTGTGCACGCGGCCGTGGAAGTCCACGCCGATGCCGACGTGCGGGCCCACCGCGTCGCGCACGGCCGCGACGTTCGCGATCACCTGCTCGACCTTGTCGTAGGTATCGACGTACTGCAGTTCTTCCGTGGCATTCATCTTCACGGCGGTGAAGCCGCGTGCCACGGCGTCCTTCGCCTGGCGCGCCGTGTCGGCGGGGC
Source organism: Dyella jiangningensis (assembly GCF_003264855.1). Taxonomy (NCBI): domain Bacteria; kingdom Pseudomonadati; phylum Pseudomonadota; class Gammaproteobacteria; order Lysobacterales; family Rhodanobacteraceae; genus Dyella; species Dyella jiangningensis. Next base: position 259,249 of record NZ_NFZS01000001.1, read on the forward strand.
GATCACCGCCGATCCACGAATAGACGCGGATGCGATCGCGCACCGGGCCGCCGAGCAGCTGGTGCACGGGCACGCCGTGATGCTTGCCCTTGATGTCCCACAGCGCCTGGTCGATGCCGGCGATCGCACTCATCAGCACGGGGCCGCCGCGATAGAAGCCGCCGCGGTACATCACGCTCCACAGGTCTTCGATGTGGCGCGGGTCCTTGCCGACCAGGTAGTCGGAAAGTTCTTCCACGGCGGCCGCCACGGTATGCGCGCGACCTTCGACGATCGGCTCGCCCCAGCCGACGATGCCGGCATCGGTGTCGATGCGCAGGAACAGCCAGCGCGGGGGAACGATGTAGGTGGTGAGGCGGGTGATCTTCATGCACGCGATCCTTTGGCGTCGAGATGACGCTGCCACGCGTCGGCGAACTCGCGCGCGCGGACGGCAACGTCGCCGGCCGGGCGGCCGGGGGCGTAGAGGGAGGAGCCGATGCCGAAACCGCCTGCACCGGCGGCGAGCCACGGCGCCATGTTGTCCGGCGAGATGCCGCCGACCGGCATCACGGCGACATGCGGAGGCAGCACGGCGCGCCATGCCTTGAGCACGGCGGGGCTGGCCTGTTCGGCCGGGAAGAGCTTCAGCGCATCGGCGCCGGCGGCCAATGCGGCAAAGGCCTCGGTGGGCGTGGCGACGCCAGGCACGCAATAGAGGCCGGCCTGCTTGGCGGCACGGATCACGGCGACGTCCGCGTGCGGCATCACCACCAGACGGCCGCCGGCGTCGGCAAGGTCCTTCACCTTCGCCGGATCGAGCACGGTGCCCGCGCCCACCAGATAATCGTCGCCCAGCGCGTCGACCAGTCGACGGATGCTTTCGAACGGCCGCGGCGAATTGAGCGGTACTTCGAGCATGCGGAAGCCCGCGCCGACGAGCGCGTGACCGACCTCGACGGATTCCTCCGGTGTGAGTCCGCGCAGGATCGCGACGAGAGGGAGGGGTTCAAGCCAGTTCTTCATGGATCATGCCGCTGCGGTAGGGGAGACCAGGGCCGCCTCGGTCGCGATGCGCCAAAGGCCGTGTGCCGTGGTGTTGTCGGGAGCCGTGTCGATGTCGATGGCGAAGACGGCGGCCGCTTTCAGATAGCGCTCGCACAACGCGCCTTCGCCGACCATCTGCACGCGCGTGCGTGCGTCGAGCCAGCCGGCGGCCAGCGCCATGCGCAGCTCGTCGCCGATCAGCAGGCCCGACAGATAGTCGGCCACCGCAGCGGGTGCGAGGACGCCGTCGAGCATCAGGGTGCGCGCGGAGAACACGCGTGAAAGCGCACCGGCTGAATCGCTCGCCTTCGCCGCGACCACGCCGCGAAGGAACGCCTGCTCGTCGTTGGCGTCGGCCGGCAGCTGCGCGCCGAGGATGGAGTGCTGCATCAGCAAGCCGAACAGCTCACCGGTCATCACCGTCGCAAAACCCGCCACCGCACCATCGCGCAGCGACACCCACTTGCTGTGCGTGCCCGGCAGCAGCAGGCAGCCGCGCTGCCCGATCGAAGGCGAGAAGGCGAGCGCGCCGACCACCTGGGTTTCTTCGCCACGCATCACATCCGGACGCTGCGGATCGCGCAGGCCGGGAACGAGATGGATGACACGACCACCCGGAACCTCCAGGTGCGTCAGCGCGCCCGCGAGCCGGTCGACGCGGGTGGGCGTGTCGAGATACGGCACTTCCTGCCAGCCGTTGCGACTGCCGACCATGCCGCAGGCCAGTACCGGCACATCCGGCCAGTGCTGCACGGCCTGCGCGAACGCTTCGGCGAAACCGCCTTCGGGCAGGCGGCGGATGCCATGCGGAAACGCGCGTTTTTCTTCGACCTGCCCGCGGCTGTCGTAGCGATATGCACGCAGGTGCGTGCTGCCCCAGTCCAGGCCGATGAGCGCTGTGGTCACGCGCTGGCCTTCTTGCGGCCGCGGCTGCTGCGGCTGCGCTGCAGGTTGGCAAGCGAGTCGGCGATCATGCTCTGCATGGTCTTGCGCGCCACTTCCGGCTGCTTGCGACGGATCGCCTCCAGCACCTTCTGGTGGTACGGCAGCGAATACTTGAAGTTGCCGGCGTTGCGCGCCGACAGGGTGAAGAACGTGCCGAGCGCGGTCTCGATCACCGAGAACAGCGATTGCATGAGTTCATTGCCGGTCGCGTGCAGCACGGCGTCGTGGAAGAGCAGGTCGGCGTGCGACCACTCGTCCAGTGTCTGCGCGGCGTCCATCGCGTTGTAGGCTTCTTCGATGGCGGCCAGCTGCGGTGCGGTGCGCCGACGTGCGGCCGCAGCGGCAGCGGCGGGTTCGATGATCTCGCGCATCTCCACCAGCTTGTCGACGAAGTCGTCGGTGGGCATGGAGGCGCAGCGCCAGGCGAGCACGTCGGCATCGAGCTGGTTCCAGTAGCGCTCTTCCAGCACGCGCGCGCCCACGCCCGTACGCGATTCGATCAGGCCCTTGGCGGAAAGCACCTTGAGCGCTTCGCGCAACGCGGTGCGGCTGACCTGCAGGCTCTCGGCCAGGGTCTCTTCGCGCGGGAGGATTTCGCCGGGCTTCACCTTGCCGCTGACGATGCGCTGCCCCAGTTCGTGCATGACATGGCCGTACAGGCTGCGAACTGCGATCGGCTTCTTCATGAAATCCTCTGACCCCCGGTTCTGGCGACTGGCGCCCGTACGTGCGCGGGCGAAGATAGGCCGCCCGAATCATTTGTCATACAAACGGACTATAAGCAAGTTGCTCGGCGCCTGCCAAGCTGTTTTGCATGGTTTCTTCGTGCGAAGACGCGGACATGACGGGCCGCGACGGAAACACGCGATGACGCACTGCAGAAACTTGTGGCCTGGATCACCTTTGGGCATGGCCATCGTGCTTCCGCTCCACCGCATGAAAACCGCGACATGGCGATCCATCGAGCATGCCAGTGTCCGCAATGTCGCATCGCACCAACAAAAATTTCGGTGACCAGGAACACTTGCACGATAATCATACAATGTGATTGCATGCCGGCACTCGTGATACATCGAAGGGGATGCTGGGGACATGCAGCGTGCAGGTTTGATGGCTTCGATTCTCTGGCTGGCGACGTTGTCCGCGGCACACGCCGCGACGGACGCCAAGCGGGAAACATTCGGCACGACGCCCGACGGCAAGCACGTCGATGCGGTGGTGTTGAGCAACTCCCACGGCATGAAGGCGCGCATTCTCGCGCTGGGCGCCAGCCTGCAGTCGCTGGAGGTGGCCGATCGCAACGGCAAGAGCGCGAACATCGCGCTCGGCTACCCCTCGCTGGGCGGCTACCTGAGCAAGCCCCAGTACTTCGGCGCCACCGTGGGTCGCTATGCGAACCGCATCGCCAAGGGGCACTTCGTGCTCGATGGCAAGACCTACAGCGTGCCCGTCAATGACGGCGCCAACTCGCTGCACGGCGGCACGCGCGGTTTCGACAAGGTGCTGTGGACCGTGGGCGACGTGAAGCACGACGGCAGCAAGGCCAGCGTCACGCTGACCTACGTGAGCCCCGACGGCGACATGGGTTATCCGGGGGAGCTGAAGGTCAGCGCGACCTACACGCTGGACGAGGACAACCGCCTCTCCATCGACTACCGCGCCACCACCAACAAGACGACCATCGTCAATCTCAGCAATCACGCGTACTGGAACCTCTCGGGCGAAGGCTCGGGCAGCGTGATGGACGAGCGCCTCACCATCGCGGGCGATGCGTATCTTCCGGTCGATGCCGGCTCCATTCCCACCGGCGAGATCCGCAAGGTCGACGGCACGCCGTTCGATTTCCGCCAGGCGAAGCCGATCGGCCGCGACATCCGCACCAACGATCCGCAATTGCTCAACGGCCGCGGTTACGACCACAACTGGGTGATCAGCCGCGAAGAAGCCGCCGCGCCGCGCGTGGTCGCGCGCGTGGAAGATCCGGCATCGGGCCGTGTGATGACGCTGAAGTCCAGCAAGCCTGGCCTGCAGTTCTATTCCGGCAACTTCCTCGACGGCACGACGGTCGGCACCGGCGGTCACGTGTATCGCCAGGGCGATGCCTTCGTGCTGGAACCGCAGCTTTATCCGGACACGCCGAACCAGGCGTCGTTCGGTTCGGCCCGGCTGGAGCCGGGTCATGAGTACCGCAACCTGATCGTGTACGAGTTCACCACCGAATCGGCGCGCGGAGCGCGCTGACGCACCAAGTCATCGATGCAAGGGCGCCCGCGAAGGGCGTTCACGGGGCCGCTTTGTCTCGCGAAAGGGCGGCCACGCACCAAACCATGCGTCGCGCGGCGGATCGCGCGATCCAAGAAGGAGAGCTATGAAGTACGCACTACTGGCCATGGCGATGGGACTGGCGGCGACGTTCGCCGCGCCGACGCAGGCGCGCGAAGCCTCCGGCCGTTGGACGCCGGCCGAAGCCAAGGCCTGGTACGACAAGCAGCCGTGGACGCTGGGCAGCAACTACGTGCCGGCCAACGCCATCAACGAGCTGGAGATGTGGCAGGCCGATACCTTCGATGCCGCGCGCATCGACCTGGAGCTGGGCTGGGCGCAGAAGCTGGGCATGAACACCATGCGCGTGTTCCTGCACGACCTCTTGTGGCAGCAGGATCCGGCCGGTTTCAAGCAGCGCATCGACCGCTTCCTCACGATTGCCGCCAAGCACGACATCAAGCCGATCTTCGTGCTGTTCGATTCGTGCTGGGATCCGGAACCGAAACTCGGCCCGCAGCACCCACCGATCCCCGGCGTGCACAACTCCGGCTGGGTGCAGAGCCCTGGCGTGGCGATGACCGATCCCAGCCAGTACCCGCGCTTCGAGCAGTACGTGAAGGACATCGTCGGCAGCTTCGGCAAGGACAACCGCGTGCTCGCCTGGGACGTGTGGAACGAGCCCGACAATCCGGGTGGCGGCAACTACGACCCGAAGGAACCCAAGGACAAGGTGGCGCTGGTCGCCAAGCTGCTGCCGCAGGTCTTCACCTGGGCGCGCAGCGCGTCGCCGACGCAGCCGCTCATCAGCGGTGTTTGGCATGACGATGACTGGTCCGATCCGGCCAAGCTCAACGCGGTGGAACGCACCCAGCTCGAGCAGTCCGACGTGATCAGCTTCCACAACTACGGCTGGCCGGAGGAATTCGCCAGCCGCGTGCAGCAGCTGAAGGGCTATGGCCGTCCGCTGATCTGCACCGAATACATGGCGCGCGGCGCGGGTTCGACCATCGACGGCGTGTTGCCGCTCGCCAAGAAACTCGACGTGGGCATGGTGAACTGGGGCTTCGTGGAAGGTAAGTCGCAGACCATCATGCCGTGGGATTCGTGGTTGCGTCCGTACACGCAGCAGCCGCCGACGCTGTGGTTCCACGATCTGTTGCACGGCGATGGCACGCCTTATCGCCAACGCGAAGCCGAGATTCTCCGCGCGCTGTCCCACGCGCCGCGCGGCGTAGTGCCTGCCGAGGCGGTGATGTATCCCGCGCAGGCCACCAGCAAGACGCACTGATGCACGCCTTATCCATTCGCCGTCCCACAACGGCATTGCACAACGACAGTCGCCGGTTCAACCGGCGACACACGACTGACCTCTGAGGGGAGGCTTCACCCATGTATCGCCATCGCATTCCCATGACCCTGCTCGCGACGATGATCGCCGCGGCTTTCGCCACCGCCCACGCGGCCGATGCGCCGACGCCGGCACCGGCCGACCAGCAGCAGACCGCCGATGCGCCGTCTGCCGACGCGCAGTCCAACCAGTCCGGCGCGCAGAAGAAGCCGGCCACCAGCGGCACCGAAGCGTCCACGCAGAACGCCGTGAACCTCTCGGGCGTGGTGGTCACGCCGCTGCGCGAAAGCTTGCAGAGCGCGCAGTCGATCAAGCAGGACTCGCGCATGATCGTGGACTCGATCGTTGCCGAAGACATCGGCAAGCTGCCGGACAACAGCGTGGCGGACGCCATGCAGCGCATCACCGGCGTGCAGATCGCCCAGGGTTTCCAGGGCGAAACCAACTCGGTGGTGATCCGCGGCCTGCCCAACGTCATCACCACCTTGAACGGTCGCGAGATCTTCAGCGGCGTGGGCCGTTCGTTCGCCTTCCAGAACCTGCCGGCGACGGCAGTGAAGACCGTGCAGGTGTACAAGACCAGCGAGGCGAGCCTGCCGACCGGTGGCATCGCCGGCCTGGTGGACATGCAGCTGTATCGTCCGTTCGATTTCGACGGCCCCAAGGCGGCCGCCACCTTCACCGAAACCCACAGCAAGTACGGCGACCACAACGACCCCAACGGCAGCCTGCTGCTGAGCGATCGCTGGAAGACCGACATCGGCGAGTTCGGCGCCCTGGTGAATGTGGGCTACGACAAGCAGCACTACGCCTACAACGCGGTGTGGAACGACTTCCCGAAGGTGCTCACGGGCGCCAATGGCGCGCCGATCCGCACGGGTGACGGCAACCTCATCTCCATGCCGAACGGCTTCGGCGCCGACTACAACATCGGTAACCGCACGCGCCAGGAATTCAATTACGCGCTGCAGTGGAAGCCGAACGACAGCACCGAGGTCTACGTCGAAGGCCTGTACGACTGGGATTCGGACAGCTACAACCAGCCGTTCTACTTCAGCTTCCCGGTGGGCTCGGTCGACCCGACCTCGGTCACCGTAGGCAACCATTGCTACGCCAACCAGCTGACCGGTTCGCCGTACCAGGGCCAGACCATCTGCGACGCCACCAACGGCAGCTGGACCGGCAACACCTATGCGGCCACCAGCACGCAGGCGCACCAGCAGTGGGGTCATGACATCCAGAACTCGATCGGTGCGAAGTGGCATGGCGATCGCCTGAACCTGTCGACCGACCTGTCGTTCAACTCCTCCTCATTCCATGACCAGACCTTCATCGTCGACACCTTCCTGAAGGCGCCGGTGACCACGGTGTGGAACGGCGGCAACAGCTGGGCTCTCGCGGGCAACCCGGCCAACGATCCGTCGCAGTACTACCTCAACGGCCTGTTCCAGACCTGGAACAACCAGCGCGGCACGCAGACCGCTTGGCGCGGCGACGGCACGTACGACCTCAACGGCAGCTTCTTCCAGTACGTCGACTTCGGCCTGCGCTATTCGGACCACAAGGCCGAGTACACGGGCAGCGTGGAAGTCTCCACGCCGCCGCCGGGCGGCACGGGCGCCATCTCGGCCAACCCGAATCCGGCCAACCAGGTCATCGCGCGCTTCCCGAACGGCTACTTCTGCAGCCAGCCGAGTACCGATGCGATCCCGGCCACCTGGCTGAGCGGTTGCTACAACTTCCTCGTCAACAACGCCGATGCGATCCGCAATCTCTATGGTCTGCCGAGCGGCCTGGCGCCGGTGAATCCGGGTCGTTACTACCAGATCGACGAGAAGTCGTACTCGGGCTACTTCCAGTTCGCCTACGGCAACGAGATGTTCGGCTTGCCGTACGACGGCCTGCTGGGCATGCGCATCGAACGCGTGAAGCGCAACCTCGATGCGTTCTCGTTTGACGCGTCGACCAACATCTACTCGCCGCTGTCGGCGAACACCAGTGCGCCGGTGTACCTGCCGAACGCCAGCTTCAACCTGCACATCAAGGACAACCTGCAGCTGCGCCTGGTGGCCGCCAAGACGCTCACCTACCCGGGCTTTGGCCAGCTGAATCCGTCGCTGTCGCTCAATCCGGGCACCATCAACCGTGCCGGCATCGCCAGCAGCGGCAATCCGGACCTGAAGCCGATCAAGTCGAACAACTACGACGCCTCGCTGGAGTGGTACTTCGCGCCGGCCAGCTACGTCAGCGGCGGCCTGTTCTATCGCGACATCAACGGCTACATCCAGAACTACGTGACGGACGTGACCATCGGCGGTCAGCCGTACCAGCTCAACTCGCCGCAGAGCGCGGGTTCGGGCCATCTGTTCGGTGGTGAATTCGCCTACCAGCAGTTCTTCGACTTCCTGCCGGAACCGTTCAACGGCCTGGGCGTGCAGTTCAACTACACCTACATCGACGGCTCCACCCGTTCGCCGCAGTACATCGGCGGCCCGGTGGTCACCTCGCCGCTGCAGAACGTGTCGAAGAACAACGGCAACGCCGTGCTGATGTATGAAAAGTTCGGCTGGTCCGCACGCCTCGCCTACAACTACCGCAGCCGCTTCATCGATGGCTTCAACCAGCCGACCGTGGCGGGCGTGAACGACGAGATCAAGCCGGCCAACCAGGTCGACTTCTCGCTCGGCTACGACGTCAACCAGTACTTCACCGTGGTGTTCAACGCGACCAACATCTTTGGCGCGGACCTGCATCAGTACTGGGGTGATGGCGAAACCCGTCCGCGCGACGTGCGTTACCAGGACCGCACCTACGGCCTGGGCCTGCGCTTCAAGATGTAAATCTCTCCCACTTGGCGGGCGACGGCTGGCAACGCCGTCGTTCCGCCACTTTTTTTGGAGGGCAGGGTACGCCTCCGTCGATACCGAGGAGCACGCATGAAGATCGCAACAAGGTCACTGGCCACGCTGGCGCTGGCTGTTTCGCTGGCCTGCGCCGCGCATGCCCAGGACGCTCCCGAGCAGGCCGTAGGTACGCGGCTCGCCGATGGCACCGGTTATGTGTCCATTGCGCGCATCGAACATGGTTCGACACAGGATCGCGGCCGCTTGCTGATGGTGTTCGAACAGAACGGCATGGGTGGCATCCCGCTGTGGGAAAGCCGTGATCACGGCGACACCTGGCATTTCCTGATGAATGTCACCGACCAGGTGCATGCCTCGGATAAGAGCTGGCAGCTGCGTTGGCAGCCGCACATTACCGAGCTGGAGCGGGCGGCTGGCGATCTGTCGGCGGGCACGCTGGTGTTGTCGGCCAACGCGACCGGCAATGATGCGAAAGGCCATGTCGTCACCGAAGACCTGCAAGTGTATGTCTCACAGGATGGCGGCAAGACCTGGCGTTATCGCAGTTCCATCGTGAAGGGCGGCGGGCGGCCGGAAGACAAGGACAACAAGGGCGTGTGGGAGTCCTACGTCCACGTGCTCGACGACGGCCGCCTGGTGGCCTACTACTCCACCGAGCAGCACAAGGCGGAAGGCTACAACCAGCTGCTGGCGCACAAGGTCTCCGACGATGGTGGCCGGCGTTGGGGTCAGGAAGAGCGCGACGTGGCGATTCCCGGCGGCGTGCAGCGTCCCGGTATGGCCATCGTTACGCGCCTGCCCGACAAGCGTTATGCGATGACCTACGAGAACATCGACGGACCGGACAACGGCCAGGTGTTCATCAAGTTCAGCCGCGATGGCCTCGACTGGGGCGATCCGCAGCGGCACGGCGAACCGGTGATGACGCTGTCGGGTTTCTGGCCCGCCGCGTGCCCGGTGGTGCGCTGGTTCCCGCTGGGCGGTCCCGAAGGCGTGATCGTCGTGTCGGCGGAACGCGCCGGTGGCGGTGGCGGCGAAGGCGGCCGCACGCTCTACTGGAACAACGCTTCGGGCCGCGGCCCCTGGTGGGAAGTGCGCGCACCGGTGCAGAAGCTCACCGGCAACATCCACGCCGGCTGGACGCAGGAACTGCTGCTGCGCGACGACGGCAGCCTGCTGCACGTCACCAGTTCGTCGGTGCCCGATGCGCCGACGCACGCCTCGCGCAACGAGATCCTCTATCGCGCGGCGACGCTGTCGTTCAACCGCTACGAAGCGGAAGATGCAGCGTTCACCGGCGCGGTGGCCGTGCCCGACCCCAGGGCGTCCAACCTGCGCAAGGCGCGCCTGGGCGCCGGTCCGCAGGCGCGGCTGCGCTTCGTGGTCAACAGCACGGGCGGAACGCATGCACTCAGCGTGCGCTATGCCGACCTCGGCCTTGCGGCGCAACCTGCCTTGGTGGTCAACGGAGCGCGTGTTTCCACGCCTCGCCCGAGTGACGTTGTCGACGGCTGGCACGAGATCAGCGTGCAGGCGAACCTGCTGCCGGGCTTCAACACCATCGACATTGATGGTGGCGAGCACGTGCTCGATGTCGACTACTTGCAGGTGGACGGGCAAGCGCCGGCGGTGAAACCGTGATGCGTGCGCTGCGGATGACGTTTGCCCTGGCCGGCCTGGCTCTGGCTGCCTCGACGTACGCGTTGCCGGCCAAGCCGCAGGGACCGTTGCTGCCATCGGGCCCGGATCCGTGGGTGGCGCAGCGAGATGGCGTCTACTACTACACGAACACCCAGGGCGATCGCATTTCGTTGTGGAAGACCACCGACCTCACGCACCTGGGCGAGGTGAAGCCGGTCGTCGTGTGGCGTGCGCCCGCGCAAGGAGCCAACTCCGCTTCGATATGGGCACCCGAGCTGCACTTCCTCGATGGCAAGTGGTACCTCTACTACACGGCGGTGGACAAGTCGCACAACGACGATGCGCATCGCCATGTGTTCGTGCTGGAGAACGCCTCGGCCGATCCCACGCAGGGCGAATGGATCGACAAGGGCATGCTGAAGACGCACCTGTCGGGCATCGACGGCACCGTGTTCGACCACGGCGGCAAGCGCTACTTCGTCTACTCCGCCTACGTGGACGACCACAGCGACCTGATCATCGCGCCGATGAGCAACCCATGGACGCTGGGCGAGCCGCAGGTGGATATCGCCCATCCCACGTATGCGTGGGAGATGCAGGGCGGTCGCAAGATCCTTGAAGGTCCGGAATTCCTCAAGGGGCCGGGCGGCAAGGTGTTCCTCACCTATTCGGCAAGTGCGTGCTGGTCCGACGACTACGCACTGGGCCTGCTCGAAGCCGATGGCAGCGCCAACCTGCTGGAGCCCTCGTCGTGGCGCAAGTCGCCAGCGCCGGTGCTGCATGGTTCGGCCGAGCGTGGCGTGTATGCCACGGGACACAACGGGTTCTTCAAGTCGCCGGACGGCCAGGACTGGATCATCTATCACGCCAACGGCGGTCCGGAGTGGAAATGCACCGCGCGTCGCGCGCCGTACATCGAGCCGTTCCACTGGAGTGCCCAGGGCACGCCGGTGTTCGACGGCAGGCGCTGACCCGAAAGCGTGGTCATTTGGGTGTCGCGGCATCGAGCCGCGACGCCAGTTCGACGATCCTGGGCGCGGCCATTCCACCGAAGCGAAGATCGATGTCCTGCAGCCGGCTGCGCGCGCGGTCGCGCTCATCGCGGGCCAGCGAGGCTTCGACGGCATCCAGCTGCTCGTTGAGATCCTTGTCGATGCGTGCGCGGCAAGTCGCGAGCGACGCAGCGTCGTCCGGGGCATGACGCTCCAGTGATTCGAGCGCGCGGTCGAGGGCCGACGGGTCGGCGATCTCGTGGCCGGTCCACGGTATGGTTCGCGCGTCGATATCGGTGATGCACCACTGCTTCAGCGACTGGCGGCTTTGCCGATCGGCCTGCTGGCGCGAGGTGTCGGTGGCGCCGGTGAGATAGACCACCCGCGTCGACGCCTGGAACTGTTCGAGCAGCTCGCGTGGCGGCAGCGGAATCTGCTGGCCGAGCACGTCGCTGCCGGCATCGAGCAGCACGCCATGGAAGAGGTCGGCGTAGCCGAGCGCAAGGCGCAACGCCACGCGCGACCCACCGGAGAAGCCGCCGACGAAGACCCGCCGTGGGTCGATGTGGTAACGCGACATCGCGTTGGCCGCACCGAGCAACGCCAGCGGCTCGCGCCGGTCGAGCACGTCCTCGTCGTTGCCGGATGCGGCGGCGGTGACGAGCACGATGCCACGACGCTCGAGCACGGGAATCCAGGTGAGCGGAATGCGTGCTTCATCCCAGGGCGGCACGAACACCATCAGCGCATAGCCTTCCGGCGGCGCATGCGCCGGTACGTAGACGGTGAAGCGCTCCTTCGAAAGATCGATCGGCTGTTCGCGGATGGCGATGCCGGTCGCGTGGGCCTGTTGCCGGATGCGCTGCGCATTGAGCGGGCTCACCAGTCGACGGATCAGCTGGGAGCTGGTGGCGACATCGGGATACTGGTCGAAGACCATGTCCCGGTGCAGGCCGGTGACGTCGCCCGTGGCGTCGCCGGCCACGGCCACGCAGGAGGCCAGCCCGAACAGGGACGCGAGCAGCGCGCGACAGGTCATGCCACGAGGCTAGCATCGAAGGCCGGGCCCAATGTGTCACGGCAATTTCTTGCGACGCGACTATCATGCGCGATTCGCCTGTCACCAAGGGATTGCCCATGCCGTTTCCGTCGCTGCGCGCGCCACGCGTGCTGTTGTTGGCCTCGTTTCCGCTGATCACCGCCTGTGCCAGTCAGGCCGTCGCGCCTCCCGCCGCGCACGCCGCGGCCATCGACGTGCCGGCCATCCAGCGTCCCGGTGGCGAGACCCCGCAATGGTGGTTCCGCAACGGCGCGGCGGCGGCTGCGCAGCTCGCCACGCAAGCGAATACGGGCGGGCAGCACGCCAGGAACGTCATCGTGTTCCTCGGCGACGGCATGAGCCTGCCGACCATCGCGGCGGCCCATGTGCGCGCGGGACAACTCAAGGGCGTGGATGGCGAAAGCTACCGCCTGAGTTTCGAGCGCTTTCCGTTCAGCGCGTTGAGCCGCACCTACGAAACCGACCAGCAGACACCCGATTCCGCCGGCACCATGACCGCCATCATGAGCGGCGTGAAGACACGCGCCGGTTTCATCGGCGTCTCGCAGGTGCCGCGCCGCCAGGACTGCGCCGCCACGCGTGGCCAGGAGCTGGTAAGCACGCTGGAACTCGCCGCCGCCGCTGGCATGAGCACGGGCGCGATCACCACCACGCGCATCACGCATGCGACGCCGGCCGCCACCTACGGTCATCTGCCCGAGCGCAACTGGGAAGTGGATGCCGACCTCACCGCCGATGCCAGGGCGCAGGGCTGCAAGGATTTCGCCGCGCAACTGGTCGATTTCCCCGGTGCCGGCGGCCTCACGGTGGCGATGGGTGGCGGGCGCACCGAGTTCATGCGCGCGGGCGAAGACGATCCGGTCGAGCGTGGCATGGTCGGCCAGCGCCTGGACGGCCGCGACCTGATCGGTGAGTGGAAGCAACATCACCCGGATGGCGCTTATGTCTGGAATCGCCAGCAATTGATGGCACTGGATCCGGCGAAGACGCCTCGCCTGCTCGGCCTGTTCAACCCCTCGCACCTCAACTACGAGCATGAGCGCACCGCCGGGAAGCTGGACGAACCCAGCCTCGCCGAGATGACCACGCGCGCCATCGACGTGCTCAAGCAGAATCCGAACGGCTTCTTCCTGATGGTGGAAGGCGGCCGCATCGATCACGCGCTGCACGGCGGCAATGCGTATCGCGCACTGGACGAGGCCATCGCGTTCGCCGACGCGGTGCAGGCGGCGCTGGAGCATACCGATCCAGACAATACGTTGATCGTGGTCACCGCCGACCACAGCCACACCATGACCTTCGCCGGCTATCCCAAGCGCGGCAACGACATCCTGGGTCTCGTGCAGGGCCACAACGACAGCTACGACGAAGAAGGTGGTGCCGGTCTGGCGCGTGATGCCGCGGGGCGACCGTACACCACGCTGGGCTTCGCGAACGGCCCGGGCTATACCGGCGCCAGCGATGTGCAGCCGGAAGGCAGCAAGCGCTTCCCGCACAACCCGCACGACTACTCGTACAACACCAAGGGTCGCCCCGACCTCGGCAAGGTGAAGACCAGCGGTCCCGACTACATGCAGGAAGCGATCCTGCCGATGAAGGCGGAAACGCACGGCGGCGAAGACGTGGCGATCTTCGCCAACGGTCCAGGCGCCGCCGCCTTCCACGGCGAACTGGAGCAGAACGCTATCTTCCACGTGATCGTGCAGCACGCACCGCGCATCCGCGAGGAGCTGTGCAAGCTCGGCAGCTGCAACGCCGACGGAGTGCCGATGGATCGGCCGACTTACGAAGCGTGGCTGAAGCAGGTGGGCGCAAAGCGCTGACGCTACACACGAAGCGCTCCCTCAAAGCGTGCCTGTGACCTTGTGGGAGCGCACCCTGTGCGCGACCGCGGCGACGCGGTGTACTTCGGTCTTCGCCATCGCGCCGGCGGCCTGCGGGTCACTCGTCGCGCACAGGGTGCGCTCCCACAGAAAAGCATCATCGCTGTTGTTCGTGTCGGAGCATACCCAGTGCGCGATCGCATCATGACGATCGCGCATGGCCATGGGTACGCCCTACATCGCCGAATCCAAATCGTGCGCGATCCGGAAGACTGGATCGCGCACTGGGTGCGCTCCTACAGGGAGGGCTTTGCGGGGGACGTGATGCGGCCTTCGCCATACGGCGGATGCAGCGCACCCTTCGCATAGTCGACAGCCATGCGCATATAGCCTTCCGAATAACGCGTGGAGACGCGCTCGCCCTTCGCGTCCGTTTCGAACTCCGTCATGCCGTGCTCGGCTTTCGGGAACACCACGGTGGTGATGGGCAGGCCGTCGGCCTGCAGCGAGGTCAGGCGTCGCAGCGTTTCGCCGCTCGGCGCATCGATATCCAGTCCACCCAGCATCCACAGCTGCGGCGTATGCAGCTTGCGCAGCACCGCCATCGAGTCGTAATGCCACGGCGTATGGAACATGTACGCCTTGCCCTTTTCGCGGATGTCCGCATCGCTCAGCGGCAGCACCAGATAGCTGAAGTCGCCGCGCACGTCCTCGTACCAGGGCTCCTTGCCGTACTTGGCACGCGCCGCGTCGAGCTGGTCGAAGCCTTGCGTCAGCCCGCTGGAAAGAATCAGGCCGATGGCGTCGGACAGCTCCCAGGCCTTGTCGATCACCGACTGGTCGTAGCCCTTGAGCTTGAGCTGGAACGCCACGGCTTCGCGGTCTTCTTCCAAGGGCGAGATGGCGAGGCCGTAACCGACGATCACGAAGTCCGCCCTGGTGCGCGTCGCCGCCAGCGGCGCGACCCAGCCGCCCTGCGAGCCACCACGGAAACCCACGCGTCCCGCGCGGTCGCCCGCAAGCTTGCGGGCTTCGTTCATCGCGGCCACCGCATCGTTGGCCAGCACGCTGTAATCCTGCGTGTACTCGCCTGCCGAATCACCGGTGCCTCGCTTGTCGTAGACGAACGCGCCCACGCCTTCGGCGGGAAACTGGCGCTGCATGAAGTCCCAGGTGCGCGCCGAATCATGTTCCGATCCGTGCACCAGCACCACGATCGGCACCTTGCCCGACCCCGGTGGAAGCATCAGCCGTCCGACCAGTCGCGTGCCGCCTTCACCGGTGAAGACCGTGTCGTGTACTTCCAGCGGGATGCGCCTGGCGGCGATGCCACCGAACGTGAGGTCGCCCTTGGCGCAGTCGGTGAAGACCACTTCCTTGCCATCCGGACGATCGGTCCAGCCGAACGTGCTCTTCCAGCTGTCGTCGTGATCGCGGTGCAGCTGGCCGCTGGCACCATCGATGCGCCGCCAGCGCAGCGTACCCTCGTCGCTGGGCGCGATATCCAGCGACTGCCCGTCGGCGAGACGATAGGCGCCGACGTGGCAGTCGGTGGCGGCCGGGGCGCTGGCCAGCAGGGCGGCAAAGAGTAGGGAGAACATGGGGTTCGTGTCCTGTCGAATGTGCCTGCAAACTACCAAGCGCGAGGGCGGGTGCCATTGGCCGCAAGTCACACCGTGCCGACAGTCATGCCGCCGATGTCGCGACGCCCCCTGGCCCTGTCAAGGAAACGACATGCGGGCGCCCCACCATGGTCGATCACTATGCATGCATGGCAAGGAGACGGGTAATGGCCGTGGTTCGTTTAAGCTGGGCTGTCTTCGCCGTGGGTGCGCTCGTCATGGGCAACGTGCAGGCCAACGAGGCGCCGCTGGCGCCCAAGGTGCTGGTGATCGGCCATCGCGGCGCGAGTGCGCTGCGTCCGGAACATACGCTGGCTTCCTACGGCAAGGCGATTGCCGATGGCGCCGACTTCATCGAACCCGACCTGGTGATGACGCGCGATGGCGTGCCGGTGGCGCGGCACGAGAACGAGATCAGCGGCACCACCGACGTGGCGCAACACCCCGAGTTCGCCTCGCGCAAAGCCACCAAGACCATCGACGGCCATGCCGTCACCGGCTGGTTCACCGAGGACTTCACGCTCGGCGAACTCAAGACACTGCGCGCACGCGAGCGCCTGCCGGAGTTCCGCAGCACCGCGTACGACGGGCAGTTCCAGATCCCCACGCTGGACGAGATCATCGATTTCGTCGCCACGGAATCGGCGACGCGTGGCCGCGTGATCGGCATCATCCCCGAGATCAAGCACGGCACCTATTTCCAGAAGGCCGGCCTGCCGATGGAAGACCGCGTGCTCGCGATCCTCGCCGCGCATGCCTATACGCGCACCTCGCCGGTGGAAATCCAGTCGTTCGAGATCGCCAACCTGCGCTATCTGCGCAGCAAGCTCGGAAAAGCACACCCGAACATCCGCCTGCTGCAGCTGTTGGACGACGCGGCCGAGCAGCCGTACGACGTGGTCGCCGCCGGCGGCAAGTTGAACTACGGCGGGATGATGACGCCCAAGGGTCTGCACGACATCGCCACCTACGCCGATGCGATCGGGCCGAACATCCGCGCCATCATCCCGCTCGCCGCGGATGGCACGCTCGGCAAACCGACCTCGCTGGTGCACGACGCACACGCTGCGAAGCTCGAGCTGCATCCCTATACGTTCCGTCCGGAAAACCACTTCCAGGCGAAGAACTTCTGGCAGGGCAACGATCCCAAGACCTTCAACGAAGCGGGGTCGATCGCCGAAATCCGTGCCTATCTCGCTTCAGGCATCGATGCGTTCTTCACCGACGACCCGGCCATCGGCCGCAAGGCCGTGGACGGGCGTTGAGGTGCCACGCGATCGTCGCGACGTTGCCTTGCGTGTGCCGCGCGATCGCAGATGGGCCATGCCAGCCTCCTCTCGCCCAGGCGTCAGCCAGCAGAAAGCGATGGCGATATAGCCGAGTCAACGCGTAAGCATTGACCCAAATAATGCGGTGTATCGCAGGTTTTCCGCCGTGTTTTAAATATGCGTGTCATCGCCGATACACACGCGGACTTCACGCTTTCCTGATGCCGGCCGAGTGGTTCGGACGGCTATTTCCCCTCCGTATCCCATTACCTGATCGTGCGGGTTCATGGCGAATCCGCGCGCGAGGATTCGTCATGCCCAAGCTTTCCCTTCGCAGGACCGCGATCACGCTGGCAACCCTGGCCGCCCTCCACACGGGCGTCGCCTTCGCAGACGATGACGTACCCGCCGCTGCAGATGCGGCCAGCACCGACAAGGCCAAGACCATGGACGCCGTCTCGGTGGTGGCCTCCGGCGAAACGCGCCAGGTGCAGAAGATCACCAGCGAAGACATCCAGGCGCTGGCGCCGGGCACCAGTCCGCTCAAGGCGATCGACAAGCTGCCGGGCGTGAACTTCCAGTCGGCCGACCCGTGGGGCGCCTACGAGTGGTCCACGCAGATCACGCTGCATGGCTTCGACCAGAGTCGCCTCGGCTTCACGCTGGACAACATCCCGCTGGGCAACATGAGCTACGGCACGACCACCGGCCTGCAGGTGACGCGCGCGATCAGCAGCGACAACATCAGCACGGTGGAGCTGGCGCAGGGCGCCGGTGCGCTGGGCACGGCGGCGAACACCAACCTGGGCGGCACCATCCAGTTCTTCTCCGCCGACCCGGATGCGGTAGCCGGCGCGCGCATCAACCAGGTGCTGGGTTCCGATTCCACCACACGCACCTTCGTGCGACTGGACACCGGCGACTACCACGGCTTCTCGATGTACGTGTCGTACGACCACGCCTCCACCGACAAGTGGAAGGGCTACGGCGACCAGCGTTCCAACCAAATCAACCTGAAGTCGGTGTACCAGTGGGAAAGCGGCAGCGTGAGCCTGTTCTACGACGAGTCGCGCCGCAAGGAATACGACTACATGGATCTCTCGCTCGCCAGCCAGAAGGCGCTGGGCTGGAAGTGGGACTACCTGCAGCCGGACTGGAACACGGCGGTGCAGATCGCCAATGCATACAACGGCAAGGGCGCGTACCCCGCCGTGCTGTCGCCGCTGCCGGCCGGCTATGACCTGGTGGATTCCACCTACTACGCGGGTGGTGGCATACGTCGCGACACGCTGACGGGCCTGAGCGGCACCTTCAACCTGGCCGAGCACACCACGCTCAACCTCGGCACCTACTATCACGACAACCGCGGCGAAGGTCAGTGGGCCACGCCGTACGTGGCCTCGTCGCCGACGATACCGCTCGCGATGCGCACCACCGATTACGGACTCGATCGTTTCGGCGGCACCGGCTCGCTGCAATTCGCGCTGGGCGGCAACGAGATCGAAGTGGGCTTCTGGGCGGAGGACGCCACCACCAACCAGGAACGCAACTACTTCTATCTGACCGGCGCATACAACTACCTCAGCAACTTCTACGAGAACGAGGCGCCGTTCCTACGCGGCTTCTTCCAGCACTACGACAGCAAGACGCGCATGGCCTACGCGTCGGACACGATCCGCTTCATGGACGATCGCCTGACGGTCAACTTCGGCGCGAAGGCGCTGGGCGTGACCAACAGCGCCGAATCGCTGGTGCCGAGCAGCGCGCTCGCGCAGGGCCGCATCCGTGCGAGCGATGGCTTCCTGCCGCAGGTCGGCGTGAACTACAAGCTCGACGCCAACCAGGAGGTGTACGCCTCCTACAGCAAGAACCTCGCGGCCTATGGCTTCCTGCCCTTCAGCCAGTCGCAGGCGGCGTTCGATGCCAGCAAGGGCTCGTTGAATCCCGAGCAGTCGCAGACCTTCCAGCTGGGTTATCGCGTGCATGGCGATACCTTCGAGGCGTCGGCGGATGCGTACTACACGCGCTTCACCAACCGCCTGCTGGCGGTGTCGCCGTGCAGCGCGGTGCAGACGTGTTCGGCCATCCTCAACAACGTGGGTTCGGTGAAGAGCACCGGCGTCGACCTCGCGGTGATCTGGCGTCCGGTCGAGCATGTGCGCTGGCTCAACTCGCTCTCGTACAACAGCTCCAAGTACCAGGACGACTACCTCAACAACGGCGTGGTGGCGACCGACGGCAAGTACGTGGTCGGCATCCCGAGCTGGATGTTCAGCAGCGACCTCAGCTACACCTGGGGCAGCTGGCGCGCGAGCATCGACGGCAAGTACACCGGGCGTCGCTACATCACCTACCTCAACGATTCCGAGGTGCCTTCGTACTGGCTGTTCGACCTGGGCGTGAGCTACGACATCGGCACGGTGTCGGTGCTGAAGGACCTCAGCCTGGGCCTCAACGTCACCAACCTGCTCGACAAGAAGTACTACGCCACCACCGGCACCAACGGCTACGTGGCTTCCGACCCGCAGGGCTGGAACCAGACCTTGATGGCGGGTGCGCCGCGCCAGGTGTTCTTCAGCATCAACGCGAAGTTCTGAGGGTGACGACGATGGGCGCCGCATGCGGGAAGCGGCGCCCATCTCCCGGCCTCGCCGGGAGCACATAACGGTCGCTGGGTCATCGAGAAGCCGGCTCATGGTCCAGCTCGCCACCACGGTGCTGGCAGCGTCGGGTAGCGCCTCGCGACGGCATGACGAGGAACGCGGACCGTCTTACTATCTGGATTCGAGCAAGGGGTCTGGGGAATCCGGGGATGTCCGTTTCAAACGTCGTCGTGGCACCGGTTGTGTCGCGCAGGATCGATGTGGGAATCGCGCTGGCTGCCGTCGCCGCGATCATCGGCGCGACGTTCGCCACGAGCGGGATCGTGGACGGCTGGCAGGTGCTGCACTGGATCGCCAAGCCGCTGGCGACGCTGCTGATCCTGCGGAAGGCGTGGCTCGGCCGGCCGGAAGTCTCCGCGGTGTATCGGCGCTGGATCGGCATCGGGATGGTTTTTTCCCTGGCCGGCGACGTTCTGCTGATGCTGCCGATGGATGCTTTCGTGGCCGGCCTGGTGGCCTTCCTGCTGGGCCACCTGTGTTCTATCCGGGCGCTCGTCTCCGATACCCGCTTTGCGGCCCGGCCGCTTGCCTTGCTTGGCTGTCTCGCCTACGGCCTGCTCAACCTGTGGGCGTTGTGGCCGACCTTGCCCCGCGCGCTCCATCTGCCGGTGGTGGTCTACGTAGTGGTGCTGGCCAGCATGGGCGGGCAGGCCGTGGCGCGTGCGTGGATGCATGGCGACGACCGGCTGGCCGGGGCCGCGCAGTGGGCGGCGGGTGGTGCGCTGCTGTTCATGCTCAGCGATACACTGCTGGCCTGGGACCGGTTCCGCTTCGCCATCCCGCTTTCGGCACTGTGGGTACTGGCGACCTATTACGCGGCACTGTGGTGCCTGGCGCGCTCGGTCCGACAGACGGGTGATTTCACGTGAATCTGCAGGCCACCATCATCAGCTGGGCAACGCCGGTGTTCTTCGCCCTGATCGGGCTGGAACTGCTGGTGGGCAAGCTGCGCGGCCGGCGCGTGTATCACAGCAGCGACGCCATCAACAGCCTTGGGCTGGGCGTGATCTCGCAGGTCGTGGCGGTCTTCAGCAAGGTGCTGACGCTGGGCATCTACGCCTGGTGCGTGGAGCACCTGGCGATCTTCTCGTTGTCCCCCGGCAGCGCGTGGGTGTGGATCACCGGTCTGCTGTTCTACGACCTCTGCTATTACTGGCTGCACCGCGCCGGCCACGAAGTGAACATCCTCTGGGCTGCCCACGTGGTGCACCACCAGAGCGAGGACTACAACCTCTCCACCGCGCTGCGCCAGACCGGCAGCGGCGTGCTGCTGGGCTGGCTGTTCTACCTGCCGATGGCGATCGCCGGTTACCCGCTCGAAGTGTTCGCGGTGGTCGCCCTGATCGACCTGCTGTACCAGTTCTGGGTGCACACCGAACTGGTCGGGCGACTGGGCTGGTTCGATCGCGTGTTCTGCTCGCCATCCAACCATCGCGCGCATCACGCGGTGAACGACAAGTACCTCGACAGGAACTACGGCGGCGTGCTCATCATCTGGGATCGCCTGTTCGGCACCTTCGTCGAGGAAGACGACAACGACCCGCCGATCTACGGCACGCGTGCGCCGCTGCGCAGCTGGAATCCGCTGTGGGCGAACGTCGAGGTGTACTGGGCCGCGTGGAAGGATGCATGGCACGCGCGGCGCTGGCGCGACAAGCTGCTGGTGTGGATCAAGCCGCCGGGCTGGCGTCCCGCCGATGTAGCCGAGCGTTTTCCCAAGCCCGATTTCGACATCCATCGCCAGCGCTACCAGCCCTCGCTGTCGCGTGGCCTGGTCATCTACAGCCTGGTGCAGTTCGCGCTGCTGCTGGTGATGGCGGTGCAGTTCCTGGATCTGGCCAAGCATCTGCCGGCCGTGTCGCTGGCTGCCTACGCCGCCTTCCTCGTGCTCAGCCTCACGGCGCTGGGTGTGCTTACCGAGGGCAGGCGCAGCGGCGTGGTGATGGAGCTGCTGCGCCTGCTCGTCACCGCGGCCATTCCGCTGTTCACCGGTGGCTGGTTCGGGATGGAGCGGTTAGGTACGGGCATCGTCGCCGTGCTGGTCGCTCTGCCCGCGGTGAGCGCGATCGCGCTCGGGTGGCTGGCCGTCCATACGCCCGCGCAGGCTGACCCGGGGAAGGCGATACCGGGCTGATTCCCCGCCGTTCGCGCGGGTGCAGCGTGGCACGGCCGGGCGCATTCGCTATGATCGCCGCTCACTTAGCGGGGACGAGCGGATGGATTTCCTTAGTAAGCTGGTGCGGCACAAGCCGGTGGAGATGCTGCAGGCCGAGGCCGGCAAGCGTGGCGATTTCCGCCGCGTGCTGGGCCTCTGGCAGCTCACCGCGATCGGTATCGGCGGCATCATCGGCGTCGGCGTCTTCGTGCTCGCGGGCCAGCAGGCGGCGCTCAACGCGGGCCCCGCGGTGGTCATCTCCTTCCTGATCGCCGGCATCGCCAGCGCCGCCGCGGCGCTGTGCTACGCCGAGTTCGCCGGCCTCATCCCGGTCACAGGCAGTGCCTACACCTACGGTTACGCGGTGCTCGGCGAACTCGCCGCATGGTTGATCGGCTGGGACCTGCTGCTGGAATACGCGCTGATCGTGGCGGTCGTGGCGATAGGCTGGTCCGGCTACGTGCAGTCGGCGCTCACCAGCATGGGCATTCATTTGCCGGTATGGGCGCAGGGCGCCATAGGTACCGGCGAAGGCCACGTGTTCAACGTGATCGCCGCGGCGGTGACCTTGGGCGTGTCGGCATTGCTCACGTTCCGCACCGAGTGGGGTGCACGCTTCAATACGCTGGTGGTGGCGATCAAGGTCGCCGCGGTGGCGCTGGTGATCGGCGTAGGCGTGTTCTACGTGAACCCGTCGAACTGGGTGCCGTTCATTCCAGAGCGCATCACCGGTGCCGATGGTGTGTCGCACTTCGGTTTCTCGGGCGTCGCCACGGCGGCGGCGGTAGTGTTCTTTGCGGTGTTCGGCTACGACACGCTCACCACGGCGGCGGAAGAGTCGAAGAATCCGCAGCGTGACCTGCCGCGCGCAGTGCTGCTGTCGCTCGGTATTTCGATGGCGATGTATCTCGCCGTGTCGCTGGTGCTGACCGGCATCGCGCACTACGACACGCTCAATACCGATGCGCCGGTGGCTGATGCGTTCAAGGGCCTGGGCCTGCATTGGGTGGCGCTGACGGTATCGGTGTCGGCCGTGTTCGGCCTGATCAGCGTGCTGTTTGCCTTCATGCTTGGCGCATCACGCATCTGGTACGCGCTGGCACGCGATGGCCTGCTGCCGGGCTGGTTTGCGCACGTGCATCCACGCTATGGCACGCCGCATCGCCCGACCATCGCGCTTGGTGTGTTCACCGCGTTGGTGGCGGGTTCGACGCCGATCCAGAAGGTCGCCGAGCTGGTCAACATCGGCGTGCTGTCGGCCTTCATCGTGATCTGCAGCTCGGTGCTGATCCTGCGCAAGCGCAAGCCGGAACTGCCGCGCGCGTTCCGCACCCCGCTGGTGCCGCTGGTGCCGCTGATCGGTATCGCCTTCTCGATCTGGCTGCTGTCCGAGTTGCCGGCGATCACCTGGAAAGTGTTCCTGATCTGGGTGAGCCTGGGAATGGTGATCTACCTGGGCTACGGCATGAAGCACAGCAAGCTGGAGAAGCTCTGATCGGTCGCGTTGTAGGAGCGCACCCAGTGCGCGACCGCAACCCATCGGTGTGTTCGTGAAGGCGGTTTCGCGGTTGTATCGAGCTTCCGCTTCACTGCTTCGTAGGCTTTTCGCGCACTGGGTGCGCTCCTACAAAAGAACGATTGTCCAAAGAAAAACGGCCGCTTTCGCGGCCGTTTTTTTTCACCTACCGCAAATGCTTAGAAGCGGTATTCCACCGACGCCGAGTAGGCGGCGATGTTGGTGTTGAGCTGCGACTGGCTGGCGCCGGCACGGCCGTACTTCACGTGGTAGTTGTCGTAGTTCAGCGCCAGGCTGACGTTCTTCGTAACGTCGTAGCCCACGCCTGCACCGGCGTACCAGCCGTTGTTCCAGCTCTTCTCCGAGGCGGACACGTTGCCGACGGTGACGCCGGCGGTGGTGCGCGAACGCAGGTAGCCGCCATGACCGGTGACGTACCAGTTGTTGTAGAAGTTGTACTTGGCGGTCACACCCAGCTGCGCCACGCGCGGCTTGGCCCAGGTGCTGACGAAGTCGGTGTTGTCCTTGCCCTTGCCGAGGTCGGCGTAGCCGATTTCGGCGCCGACGATGCCGTTCCAGCGCCAGCCGAAGCGCACGTTGTAGAACGCATCGGTCTTGTCGGAGATGCCGCCGACGCGGTAGTTGCTCTGGCCGAGGTTGCCGGCGACAAAGAAGTTGTCGAGCTGGTTGTTCTCGTCGGCCTTGGCGGCGAACGGCGAAACGGCAGCGACGGCCAAGGCGGCCGCGATGAAAGACTTGTTCATGGAATGCTCCATCATTTTCTTGTGTCCGATGCGACGCCTAAGGGGGAAGGACGCATCGGTCCGCGTGGGGATCGCGGCGGCGAAAGGATACGGGCATTCGTCGCGGATGCAGCAGGTGCGACATTCCGCGGGACGGGCGAGGTTCAGACACCGCCATGACCAATGGCAGGGGGTGCGATGTGCATTGTCGCACTAGCATCGGAGGTTCATGTTTCGTGCAGCTTCGTGTTGCGTTGCACGAATTTCCACAGGAGAACCTTCTTGAAAGCCTCGCGTCTCGCTTCCGCCATCCTCGCTTCGGCCTTTGGCCTGGGCAGCTTCGCCGCACTCGCCGATGTGCCCGCGCCGCAGGACATTCCGTTCGACGGCGTGTTGAAGATCCATGTCGATGCCACCGACATCGCGCATCGCGTGTTCCGCGTGCACGAAGTGGTGCCGGCGAAGCAGGGCCCGCTCACGCTGCTGTATCCGCAGTGGCTGCCAGGCAACCATTCGCCGACCGGTTCGATCGACAAGCTGGCGGGCCTGGTGGTGAAGGCGAACGGCAAGGTGATCCCGTGGAAGCGCGATCCACTCAACGTGTTTGCGTTCCACGTCGACGTGCCCGAAGGCGCGAACAGCGTGGACGTGGAATTCCAGTTCCTCTCCGCGCAGGACACCCGCCAGGGCCGCGTGGTGATGACGCCGGAAATGCTCAACCTGCAGTGGAATTCGGTGTCGCTGTATCCGGCCGGCTACTTCGCCAGCCGCATCAAGGCCGAGACCACCGTGACCTTCCCGGCCGGCTGGCAGTACGGCAGCGCGCTGGAAATGGCCTCGCGCAGCGGCGACACGGTGAGCTTCAAGCCGATCGACTATGACGACCTGGTCGATTCGCCGATCTACGCCGGCAAGTACTTCAAGCGCGTGGATCTCGACCCGGGCGCGAAGACGCCGGTATTCATCAACATCGTGGCGGACGATCCGAAGTTCCTGGAGATCAAGCCCGAGCAGTTGAAGGTGCACCAGAACCTCGTGCAGCAGATGTACAAGCTGTACGGCGCGCACCACTACAACCACTACGACTTCCTGTTCTCGCTGAGCGACAAGATGTCGGGCAACGGCCTGGAGCACCACCGTTCGAGCGAGAACGGCGTGGGCACCGGCTACTTCACCGAGTGGGACAAGAACGTCGTCATGCGCGACCTGCTCTCGCATGAGTTCAATCACTCGTGGGACGGCAAGTATCGTCGCGGCGCCGACCTCACCACGCCGAACTTCAACGTGCCGATGGGCGACTCGCTGCTGTGGGTGTACGAAGGCCAGACGCAGTTCTGGGGTTACGTGATGGCCGCGCGCTCGGGCCTGTGGAAGCAGGAAGACGCGCTGGACATGCTGGCCAATGTCGCCGCCACCTACGACAAGGGTCGTCCGGGCCTGCAGCAGTGGCGCAACATCCAGGACACCACCAACGACCCGATCATCGCGATGCGCCGCCCGCTGCCGTATCGCAATTACCAGATGAGCGAGGACTACTACTCCGGTGGCCAGATGATCTGGATGGATGTCGATGGCAAGCTGCGTGACCTCACCGGCAACAAGCGCTCCATCGACGATTTCGCCAAGGCGTTCTTCGGCATGAAGAACGGCGAATGGGACGTCAACACCTACACCTTCGAAGACGTGGTGAAGACGCTCAACGACATCACGCCGTACGACTGGACCACCTACCTGCGCGACCGTCTCGACGGCCACGGCCCGCTGATCGGCGGCTTCGAGGCGAATGGCTGGAAGCTGGTGTACAACGACAAGCCCTCGGCCGTGACCAAGGCGGTGGAAGCACGCATGGGCGGCGCCAACCTCACCTATTCGCTGGGCGTCGCGGTGGGCAAGGGCGGCGACATCGCCGATGTGCTGTGGGACGGCCCTGCCTTCAAGGCCGGCCTGTCGCCGGGCATGAAGCTCGTTGCGGTCAACGGCAAGGAATACTCCAGCGACGCCATCAAGGATGCCGTCACCGCTGCGTCGAAGGACAAGAACCAGCCGGTCGAACTGCTGGTGAAGAACTTCGACGAGTACAAGACGATCCGCATCGATTACCACGACGGCCTGAAGTATCCGCACCTCGAGCGCATCAACGGCAAGGCCGACCGCCTGTCGGAGCTGTTGAAGGCGCGTTGATGAGGGGTTTGTCTCTTTCCTGAGAGGCAGGTCCATGCAGCGGGGCTCGCGATGATATCGCGAGCCCCGTTTCGTTCTAGCCCTTGTAGGAGCGCACCCGGTGCGCGATTGCTCCCACGGTTGTGCGAGCTGTAACTCCCTCTCCCTTCGGCGACCCGAAGGTAGTCCCTGTGGGAGAGAGGGTTGGGGAGAGGGTGCGATTCTCGCCCCTGTTCGTCATCACTGCGCAGGCCTGACGAGCTTTACAACAGCGAAGCTGGTCATCCAGCGACTTTCGCTTTTGATCTTGCGTTTTCGCCAGTTTGTTCGCCTGCGACCGAAGGAAGTCCCCGTGGGACCGCGGGCTTCCGAGCCGCTGCCGCGGCCCGGGTTACTTTCTCTTGCTTGCCCAAGTCCCACAGGGATTAGCTTCGCGTCAGAAAGTAACCAAAGAGAAAGGCACCCTGCGTGGCGCTGTCTGGTCCTGCGACCCAGCCAGTCCGTGAGGGCCGGCCGGGTTTTTCGACCGGACTCCTGCCCGGACGAAACGTGCCCGACATCCCTGTCGGGCACCCCTGCGGGGCCTGATCGTCCACCCCTCACCGTCACACAGGGGGTTGGGTGACGGCTCGTGCCGCTGCGCGGCACATCGTTTCGCGGAGCGACGGGCGCGTTTCGTTGTAGGAGCGCACCCAGTGCGCGACCGTGGACCGGCATGCTCGCCGCATTCACGACTGTCGGCACTGCGCAGGACGAGGTACGTTGTAACGCTGCGATCGCGCACTGGGTGCGCTCCTACAGGAAAGGGAAGGGTGGAGGCCGCCCGGCGAGCCCAGGGAAGCCCGCATGGGCGCTCGCGCCCAACTCCGCTATACTGCGCGTCCGCCGTGCGAAAGAGGCTGTGCCTCGACGCCGTGCAACGCTTATGCGCCCGTAGCTCAGCCGGATAGAGTAGTGGCTTCCGAAGCCATTGGTCGGGGGTTCGAATCCCTCCGGGCGCGCCAGTCGTGAAGAACCCTTCCCGGTTCCGGGGAGGGTTTTTTATTCCCGGGCCGGCATCAGGGGATGGACGGCGGGTCGGGATTTCCGGCTTCGCCGGGGCTATGGCACACGGTACCGATCGGAGTCGCTTCGCGCCGCGCCGATTCCTCGAATGTTCGACTTTTGCACAGCCGCCCCGCCCCATATATATTCAAATAATCGAATATATGAATATTTGAGCCATCCCCATGCATCCCTGGCTGCTTTCCGCGATCGGCGGCGTTCTCATCGGGCTATCGGCCGTGTTGCTGATGGGGGCGCTTGGGCGCATTGCGGGGATCAGCGGCATCGCCGGCGGGCTGGTCGTCGGTGCGGGTGATCGCGCTTGGCGTATCGCGTTCATCGTGGGCCTGGTGGCGGGGCCGTGGTTGCTGCAGTGGTGGCAGGGTGACAGCGGGATCGGTTTGCCGCAGGTGCGCTGGCCGTGGATGGCCCTCGCCGGTTTGCTGGTGGGGTTCGGCACGCGGTTGGGCGGCGGGTGCACGAGCGGCCATGGTGTATGCGGCATCGCACGCCTGTCGCCACGATCGCTGCTGGCCACCGCGGTGTTCGTAGCGACCAGCATGGCGACGGCATTCGTGATGCGGCATATGCTGGGAGGGGCTGGTGCATGAAGGCGTGGACCGCGTTGCTGGCAGGTGTGCTCTTTGGCCTGGGACTGACCCTCGCCGGCATGACGCAGCCTGCCGTGGTGCTGGGGTTTCTCGATCTGGCGGGCGCGTGGAATCCGCGCCTGGTGTTCGTGATGGCGGGCGCGGTGGTGACCACCGCGATAGGCTATCGGTGGGTGTGGCGTGGGCAGCGACCCTGGCTCGATGCGTCGTTCCAGCTGCCTGCCGTGCGTCGAATCGATGGTCGCCTGCTGCTCGGGGCCGCGCTGTTCGGCATCGGCTGGGGTATCGCCGGCTATTGCCCGGGACCGGCACTGGCTTCGCTGGGTGCAGGCCTGGCGCCGGTGTTCCTGTTGGTGGCCATGATGGTGCTGGGTTGGTGGTTGGCGGCGAGGCTGCCGGATCGCAATGCGGACGCGAATGAGGTGAAGCCATGAATCGACCTGACGTAAAGGCGTTTTTCGACGAGTCGACCAACACCTTCAGCTACGTGGTGTGGGATCCGTCCACGCGCATGGCGGCGGTGATCGACAGCGTGCTGGATTACGACGCGGCCTCCGGACGCATCCGGCACGATTCGGCGGACGCCATGATCGGCTTCATCGAGTCGAACGGCCTTACGCTGGAATGGGTGATCGACACCCATGTGCATGCGGACCATCTGTCGGCGGCGCCCTATGTGAAGTCGCGGCTGGGTGGTCGATTGGCGATTGGCGAACACATCCGTGAGGTACAGCGGGTATTCGGCGAGCTGTTCAATGCGGGGCCCGCGTTCTCGCGCGACGGCAGCCAGTTCGATCACCTGTTCAAGGATGGCGAACGTTACACACTGGGCAGCATCGACGCGGTGGCCCTGCACACGCCGGGTCATACCCCGGCATGCATGACGCACGTGATCGGCGATGCCGCCTTCGTGGGCGATACGTTGTTCATGCCGGACTACGGCACGGCGCGTTGCGACTTTCCCGGCGGCGACGCGCGCACGCTTTATCGCTCGATCCAGCGGATCTTCGCGTTGCCGCCGTCCACCCGGGTGTTCCTGTGCCACGACTACAAGGCGCCGGGGCGCGATGTGTTTTCCTACGAGACCACCGTGGCCCAGGAATTGAGCGGCAACGTCCATGTGCGCGAGGGCATCGACGAGCAGGCTTTCGTGCAGCTGCGCGAGAGCCGCGACGCCACGCTGCCGGTGCCGCGCCTGCTGCTGCCGTCGGTGCAGGTGAACATGCGCGCCGGGCAGTTGCCTGCGGCGGACGACAACGGCATCAGCTACCTGAAGATTCCCCTCAACGCCTTTTGACGAAACCGATCGCGATGAACCGCTCCGCAAAATCCGCTGCAGTACGACGCCGCAAGCCGACCATCGACACGGCGTCCATGCAGCGTCACGCCGATGAAGCGGTGGCGATACTCAAGGCCATGGGCAGCCCGAACCGGCTCATGCTGTTGTGCGAACTGCTGGAAGGAGAGCGCTCGGTCAACGACCTGGCAACGTCGCTCGACCTGGCGCAGAGCGCCGTCTCGCAACACCTGTCGCTGCTGCGGCGCGATGGCCTCGTTGCCGGGCGACGCGAGGGACAGTCGATCTACTACGTGATCAGCGACGAGCGCGTGCACGCACTCATGGCAAAGCTGTTCGACCTGTTCTGCGCGAACGATTGAGCCCGCTGCGTCGTTGCGGCGAGCCCGGTCGTCGGGCCCTCTCCCCCTGTGGGGGAGAGGGCTTCCCCGGGACGATCAGTGGTGCCGGATCTCTTTCTCGAAATCCTTGACCTGCTTGTCGGCCTCGTCGCGCGCCATGCCATAGCGCTCCTGCAACCTGCCCGAGAGATATTCGGCGTTGCCTTCGGCGACCTTCAGGTCGTCATCCGTCAGCTTGCCCCATTGCTTCTTGATCTTGCCGCTGAGCTGCTTCCAATTGCCCTGGATGGTGTCCTGATTCATTTGGTCTTACCTCATGAAGGTGGAAGAGATGCAATGCGCATTGCGGTATCGATTCGAGCAGTGCCGCAGTTAAGGACGCGTTTCCTTCGTGTCGCTGATGAGTCTTCGCGTTGCCCGGCGGCATGAGATGTGATGCGACGTTCGCGTCACGTCGACATGAAAGATGCGTCGATGCGTCTCGGTGTTTCGGGCGACAGCGCTGGGCTGCGCCCAAACACGGGCCGAGACAAAAGACGGCGGCCAAGTGGCCGCTTCCCAAACAGCAAGGAGGGTCGCGTCATGGCATTTGCATTACGCAAAGGGGTGGGCCGTACCGGTTGGCTGCTGATCATCTACGGGGCGATCTCGATCCTGTTTGGATTGAGCGCGCTGTTGTGGCCAGGCACTACCGTGATCGCCTTGGCCTGGGCATTCGGCGTGATGTCGCTGGCCGAAGGCATCGTCAGCGTGTTTGCGTTGTTCAACCGCGAGGTTGCGATCTCGCGGGGTTGGCTCGTGCTCTATGCCCTCGCGTCCATCGTGTTCGGGCTGCTGGCGATCTGGCATCCGCTGGCGGTGGTGAGCGTGCTGCTGATCTTCCTCGCGGTATGGCTGATCGTGGCCGGCATCTACCGCATCGTGTTCGCGATCCGCGTGCGCAAGGAGATCGAAGGCGAATGGATGATCGCGCTCAGTGGCGTGCTGGCCATTCTCCTGGGCGGTCTGTTCATTGCCTATCCCGGCGCGGGATTGCTCACCATCGCGGTGTGGATCGGAGTGGCGGCGCTGGTTTACGGCGTGCTGCAGCTGGCGGCCGGCATCCGGTTGCACAAGGTGAAGGCCGTGCTTTGAAGCGCGCGCAGCGGCCGTAAAAACGAAAAGGCGCCCGAGGGCGCCTTTTCGCTCATGGCGTAAAGCACTCAGCCGCGGACGATGAAATCCTCGCTGGCCACGGTCCGCCCGTTGAGCGAGATCTCCACCTTGTACCTGCCCTGCGGCCACGCATTCGGGTTTTCCACCTTGAACGTGGTGACCGCCGGTCCCGTCGTGGCGATGGACTCGCTGGTGGTGCTGAACGGCTGTTCCTTGCCCTCCACGTAGCTCCACTTGGCATTCAACGTCGCGTTGTCGGTGTTGCCGGTGGTGGCGACGCTCGCGTAGATGTCCTTGTCCTGCGGCTTGAAGCTGCGCTGCTCGCGGCTGATCGCCAGTGAAGCATCGACCGCGCTGCCGATGGTCACGGAGGTGACCTTGATGTTGTCGGCGGGCTTGAGGCTCGCGGATTTGCCAGACGTCGTGGCAGGAGCGGGCGTCGTGCCGGTTGGTGCCGGCGTGGTGCTGGGCGCAGGCGTCGGCAATGTCGTGGAGGTCGGCGCCGGTGTGGCCGGCGCCGGGGCGCTGGCGGCAGGTGCGCCCGGTGGTGGCGTGTTGGTTTGCTGCTCGTCCTTCTTGCCGCACGCGCTGAGCATCAGCAGGCCGGCAAGGGTCGCGCAGTACAGAGCGGTGTTGCGTGCCTGAATTCTCATGACTGACCCCGTGGCTGGTGGCGGAACACACACCCGACCGGCGAAGCCGATTGCCGGGCGCCTCGTATGGGACAGGCTAGTCCCGTGGGACTGAAGCCACGGTTACCGAGCGTCTCACGCGATGCATGACTGGCACGGGTGCAACAAGTGAACATCGCGTTATTGCCGCGCTCCGCGCGGATTGTCCGGCGTTTCCGTCCCCGTGCTGCGATAGGGGTTGATATCCAGGCCACCGCGCCGCGTGTAACGCGCATACACGCTGAGCTGTTCCGGCCGGCAACGCGCCATCACATCCACGAAGATGCGTTCCACGCATTGCTCGTGGAATTCGTTGTGGTTGCGGAAGGAAACGAGGTAGCGCAGCAGGCCCTCGCGGTCGATCGGCGCACCGCGATAGCGGATCTGCACGCTGCCCCAGTCGGGCTGGCCAGTCACCGGGCAATTGGAGCGCAGCAGGTCCGAGACCAGTGTTTCTTCCAGGACGGCAAGCGCGGCATCGGCCTTGAGGTAGTCGGCGCGCGGCGGGCCGTAGTCGCTGATTTCCAGGTCCTGGCCGTCGATGGATTCGCCGGCCAGATCGGTGGTGGCATGTCCCTTCGCGCGTGGCTCGGTCAGCAGCACCTGCACGGGTGCGCCGGCGGCGGCGGAGAGATCGCGCAGCAGCGCCGCCAGCAGGGCGTCGGTGCTGGCCATGCGTTCCTGCGAGAAGCCGTTGAGGTACAGCTTGAACGACTTCGACTCGATGATGTTCGGCGATTCGGCGGGGATGCGGAATTCGGCCAGCGCGGCCACCGGCTTGCCGCGCGCATCCAGCCAGGAGAGTTCGTAGGCGTTCCAGATGTCGATGCCATGGAACGGCAGCGGCTGGGTGACGCCGATCTCGTCGCGCTTGGCGCTGCGCGGGATGGGGAAAAGCAGGGCAGGGTCGTAGCGGTCGGCGTAGACGGTAGTCTTGCCGAGGGGGGAATGTTCGGGGGTACTCATGCCGCCATTCTACCGTCCCTCGCCGTGGGACACCGGTTCACGGCCCCGCACCATGACGATTGGCCCGGTTCATCCGCCCAGGCGGTTCCTATAGTGTCCGGTGAAGATCCTGGGGAGCTCGAGGAAAACCGATGAAGAAACTCGTCCTGGCCGGCCGCGTCGCGGCGGGCCTGCTCGTGGCCGGCGCCGTGAACGCGCCCGTATTCGCCGACGGCACGGACGCCGCCTTCGACCCCCAGGCGCTGTTTGCACCGCTTTCCCTGCCGCATGCGCCCAACGCGTTCCGTGGCGGCGCAGGCAAGCCCGGCCCGCTGTTCTGGCAGAACCGCGTGGATTACGCCATCCAGGCCGAGATCGACCCCGCGACGCATACCCTGCGTGGCGATGAAACCATCACCTATACCAACCACAGCCCCGATGCGCTCGACGTGCTGTGGGTGCAGCTGGACCAGAACGCCTACCGTCGCGACTCGCGTGGCTCGCTCACATCGCCGCGCCCGCGCAAGGATTTCACCGACGGCTACCAGCTCGACGCGGTGGAAGTGGATGGCAAGCCGGTGCATTTCCTGGTCGACGACACACGCCTGCGCGTCGACCTTCCGCAGGTGCTTGGGGGCAACGGCAAGCAGCTGAAGCTGCGCATCCTCTACCACTACACCGTGCCCGGCACCTGGGGCGGCCGCACCGCGGTGACGCCGACGAAGAACGGCGACATCTACGAAATCGCGCAGTGGTTCCCGCGCATGGCGGTGTACGACGACCTGCGCGGCTGGGACACGCTGCCCTACCTGGGCTCGGAGTTCTATCTGGAATACGGCGACATCGACTACGCCGTCACCGTGCCGTGGAACTACCTGGTGGCCGGTTCGGGTGCGCTCACCAATGCCAAGGACGTACTCACCTCCGCGCAGCAGCAGCGTCTCGCCCAGGCCGCGCAGAGCGATGCCACGGTGATGATCCGCTCGCCGCAGGAAGTGAACGAGCCGTCCAGCCGTCCCAAGCAGAGCGGCACGCTCACCTGGCGCTTCCACATGGATCACACGCGTGACGTGGCCTTTGCCGCGTCGCCCGCCTTCGTGTGGGACGCCGCCCGCATCAACCTGCCCGACGGCAAGCACTCGCTGGCGATGTCGGTGTATCCGGTGGAGGGCGTGGGCAAGGACCAGTGGAATCGCTCGACCGAGTACGTGAAGGGCGCGATCGAGCACTTCTCGTCCAAGTGGTATCCGTACCCCTGGCCCGCCGCGGTGAACCTCGGCGGGCACGGCGCGGGCATGGAGTATCCGGGCATCGTGTTCGATGGCTACGACGACAAGGGCCCGATGCTGTTCTGGATCACGGCACACGAGATCGGGCACACCTGGTTCCCGATGATCGTGGGCTCGGACGAGCGTCGCCACGCGTTCATGGACGAAGGCTTCAACACCTTCATCGACGTGTACGCGTCCGACGCTTTCAACAAGGGCGAATTCGCGCCCAAGCGCGACAGCGAGTACGCGCCCAAGGGCGGCAATCCGGTCGATGAGATCCTGCCGTTGCTGGCCGATCCGAACGCGCCGACGATGATGGCGCCGGCCGACTCGGTGTCCGAGAAGTACCGGCACTCGGTGAGCTACTTCAAGGGCGCGTTGGGTCTGGTGCTGCTGCGCGAGCAGATCCTGGGTCCCGAGCGTTTCGATCCGGCCTTCCGCAAATACATCGCCACGTGGGCGTATCACCATCCATCGCCGTCGGACTTCTTCCGCTTCATGAGCAGCGAAGCGGGCGAGGACCTTTCGTGGTGGTGGCGGGGCTGGTATCTCAACAACTGGCAGCTCGACATGGGCGTGAGTGCTGCCAGCTACGTGGACAACGATCCGTCCAAGGGCGCGATGGTGACGCTGGGTAGCCGGCAGAAGCTGGTGATGCCGGCCACGCTGCGCATCGACTTCGCTGACGGCACGCATGAGGATGAACGCGTGCCGGTGGAGGCGTGGCGCCAGAGCGTGACGCCCAAGCTGGCGTTGCACACCAGCAAGCGCATCAGCAAGCTCACGCTCGATCCGGATCACAAGCTGCCTGACGCGGACCGCAGCAACAACAGCTACGCGATGCCCTGATTGCTCGTCATCCCGGCCTGCGCCGGGATGACGGCGGAGAGGGGCGCGGTGAGCGCACGCACGACGCCACGACAGAGCCCTATGAGAACCGACCACGTGACCATCAAGCCAACCTTCAAGTTCTCGCGTCACCACGCCATGCAGTCGCTCTACTTTGCCGTGCTTCTCGCTCTGGGTACGACCGCTTCGGCACAAACCCAGGACGCCGCGCGCTGGCAGGCCGAAGCGAAGGCCGTCACCATCACCCGCGACGACTGGGGCATCGCCCACGTGCACGGCAAGACCGATGCGGATGCGGTATTCGGCATGGCCTATACGCAGGCCGAAGACGACTTCAATCGCGTCGAGACCAACTACCTCAATTCGCTGGGCTGGCTCGCGCAGGCGGAAGGCGAGCAGGCGATCTGGTCCGATCTGCGCCAGCAGCTGTGGATCGATCCGGTGGAGCTCAAGCGTCTCTACGCGAAGAGTCCCGGCTGGCTGAAGGAGCTGATGAATGCCTGGGCGGATGGCCTCAACTATTACCTGGCCACGCATCCGGACGTGCATCCGCGCGTGATCACGCACTTCGAGCCGTGGATGGCGCTGAGTTTCAG
This sequence comes from Dyella jiangningensis, assembly GCF_003264855.1. Lineage (NCBI taxonomy): Bacteria > Pseudomonadati > Pseudomonadota > Gammaproteobacteria > Lysobacterales > Rhodanobacteraceae > Dyella > Dyella jiangningensis. Next base: position 294,120 of record NZ_NFZS01000001.1, read on the forward strand.
TGAGGGCAGCATCGGCGGCGACATCGAGCGCGTCTCGCTGAAGGATCTGCAGGCGTTCTACGGCAAGACCGGCGACAAGGTCGCGTTCGTCGACACGCCGTCGAGCTGGGTCGAGCCCACGGGTTCCAACGGCATCGCCATCGCGCCCAGGCTCACCGCCGATGGTCATGCGCTGCTGCTGATCAATCCGCACACCTCGTTCTTCTTCCGTTCCGAATTGCAGATGAGCAGCGATGCCGGCCTCGATGCCTACGGCGCGGTGACCTGGGGGCAGTTCTTCATCTACCAGGGTTTCAACAAGCACATCGGCTGGATGCATACCTCCACCACCGCCGACGTGGTGGACGAATTTGCCGAGACCATCCAGCGCGATGGCGGCAAGCTGAGCTATCGCTACGGCAAGGAGCTTCGCCCGGTCACCACGCGCACGATCCGCGTGGCGTACCGCAAGGCGGACGGCTCGAAGGGTGAGCGCAGCTTCACCACCTATGCCACGCATCACGGCCCGGTGGTGCGCGAGCAGGACGGCAAGTGGATCGCCACCGCGCTGATGAACAAGCCGATGGAAGCGCTGGAACAGAGCTGGCTGCGCACCAAGGCGAACGACTTCACCAGCTTCATGAAGATCGCCGAGCTCAAGGCCAACTCGTCGAACAACACCATCTTCGCGGACGACAAGGGCGACATCGCCTATCTGCATCCGCAGTTCATCCCCAAGCGGGACAACCGCTTCGATTACACCAAGCCGGTGGATGGCAGCGATCCCGCCACCGACTGGCAGGGCCTGCTGCCGCTCGATGCCGCGCCGCACCTGCTGAATCCGGCCAATGGCTGGATCATGAACACCAACAACTGGCCCTATTCCGCCGCTGGCGCATACAGCCCCAAGCGCGAGAGCTATCCGCGCTACATGGACAGCGTGGGCGAGAACCCGCGTGGCATCCACGCGACCATGGTGCTGAGCGACAAGCACGACTTCACCATGGCGTCGCTGATCACCTCGGCGTTTGACTCGTACCTGCCTGCGTTCGCGCGACAGCTGCCGATCCTGCTGGCCGACTACGACAAGCTGCCTGCGGCCGATCCGCTGAAGAAGAAACTCGCCGGCCCGATCGCCCTGCTGCGCGGCTGGGACTTTCGCTGGGGCATCGCTTCGATGCCGACCTCGCTGGCGGTGTTCTGGGGCGACACGCTGTGGGACAAGGTGGACAAGTCCGACGTGTCCGAAGGCCTGTCGGTCTACGACATCATGGCCGAGCGCGCCGGAGCGAAGGCGCGCCTCGACGCACTCGCCGAAGCAGCCGATCGCCTGGAGAAGGACTTTGGCAGCTGGGGCGTGCCGTGGGGCGAGGTGAACCGCTACCAGCGCCTCAACAGCGACCTGCAGCAACCGTTCGATGACAGCAAGCCGAGCATCCCGGTGCCGTTCACGTCATCGCGCTGGGGTTCGCTGGCATCGTTCGGCGCGCATCGCTGGCCGGGCACGCGCCGCTACTACGGCACCAGCGGCAACAGCTTCGTCGCGGTGGTGGAATTCGGCGACAAGGTGCGCGCGCGTGCGATCACCGCGGGCGGCGAAAGCGGTCATCCGGCTTCGCCGCACTTCAACGACGAAGCCGAGCGCTACACCACCGGCAACCTGCGCCCGGTGTATTTCTGGCCGGAGGACCTCAAGCAGCACACGGAGCGCAGCTACCACCCCGGTAGCTGACGCCGCGCGGTGAAGGCGTCGCTGGCGCCTTCACCGCGCAACGGATCAATGCCCGTGGCCGTGCGTCTTGGTCTTGGTCAGGCCCTTGCCCTTGGCCTTGTCCTGGGCGACGTCGCTTACCGCCGGGCCGACCTTCTCGTCGTCGGCCTTGGCCGTCTTGCTCATCGCGGACACGGTGTCGCCGTGGATGTCCTTGTCGGTGCTCATGTTGCCGTGATCCGTCGGCATGTGTCCGCCGTGCGCCTGCGGCGCGGCAAACACGGGGGCGGCAACCATCAGGGTCAGGAGGGCTGCGTACTTCAGGGATTGCATGGCTGGCCTCTTCATCGAGTGGCGGGAATCCTCGTCACCAGGACGGGGAGCACACCGTTGCACACCAGTCTTTCGCGGAGCCTGCGTTTCACGCACGAGGGCCGTCCATGCATCGCATCTTTCAGCTCGCGTTGGGCTTGTTCAGCCGGAACGCGAAACGGCAACTGAATCGCCGGGCCTTACGGACATACCAGCGGAATCGACACGCGCACGCGCAGGCCGCGCCCCAGTGGCGAGTCGAGCAGTTCGATCGATGCGCGATGCAGGCTTGCCGCGCGCGCCACGATGGAGAGCCCGAGGCCATAGCCTTCACCGCGGCTGCCGGTTTCGCGATGAAAGCGCGCGAACACCGCGTGCCTGCGTTCGACGGGAATGCCCGGGCCGTCGTCGATCACTTCCAGCGTCGCCTCCTGCCGGCCATGCGTGATGGCGAGCTGGATGCGACCTCCGCGCGGCACATAGCGCAGCGAGTTCTCCAGCAGGTTGCGCAAGAGTGCGACGAGCGCGGGCTCGTAGCCTTGCACCAGCACCGCGTCGCTGCGTTCGGCGAAGGCGAGCTGCACGCCGCGGTCCTCGATCACCGGCCGGAATTCGTCGACGACATGGTCGGCGATGCGCAGCAGATCCACCGCGACCGGGCGGCTCGACGCCGCGCCCACTTCGAGCTTGGCCAGCGCCAGCAGTTGCTCGATGCGATGCGCGAGCGCTGCGGCACTGCCGTGTGCGCCCGCGACGCTGTCGTGGATTTCGTCGAGGTCGACGGTTTCCATCGCGCTTTCGAGGTTGAGCATGATCGAGGCCAGCGGCGTGCGCAGTTCGTGCGCCACGTCGGCGCTGAAACGGCGCTCGCGTTCCAGCGCATCCTCCTGCCGCGCGAGCTGTTCGTTGAGCGCCGCGAGCACGGGGCGGAGTTCCAGCGGCGCACGCGGCAAGACGATGCGCTCGCGGCTGCCCGGTTCGCGCAGCGACAGCGCCGTGGTCAGCGAGGCGAGGGGCCGCAAGCCGCGCGCCACGGCCCAGCCCACCAGCAAGGCCAGCACCGGCAGACCGAGCAGGAAAGGCAGGCCGTGCTCCAGCCACAGCGCATGCACGATCTCCTCGCGGCTGTCGTAACGGTCGGCCACGCGGATCACATATTGGCTGGCGGGATCGACATAGCTGAAGGCGCGCCACACATGGTGCTGCTTCTTCAGGTCGTGATAGGCCGAGTGGTCGTCGGGCGTGGCCGGTAGCGTCATCAGGTTGGCCGTGCCGAGCACCAGCCGGCCCTGCCTGTCGAAGACCTGGAAACCGACGACCGATTCATTGGTCGCCACGTCGCCGGCCGCGCGCACTTCACTGCGCTTGCGCACCGGCACCAGGATGCCTTCACGACCGACGAAGGTGTCCACGCCGGCCTGCTGGATGATGGCGGCGATGGTGTGGGCCGCTTCCGCGAGGCGCGCATCGGAGAGCTGCGCCATCTCGGCGCTGGTGCGCCGGAAGCTGAAGGCGCCCAGCGGCACCAGGCACAGCAACAGCAGCCCGATGATCATCCATCGCAGCCGGCCGCGCAGGCTGTCGTGCTTCACTGCGGATCCCGCGGGATCATGTAGCCGTACGCGCGCACGTTCTGGATGGCATCGAAACTGAGCTTGCGCCGCAGTGAATGCACCAGTACGTCGAGCGCGCTGTCGCCCACCACCTTGTCGCTGCCGTACAGCGAGCTTTCCAGCGTGTCGCGGCGGACCAGGCGGCCGGCGCGCTCCATCAAAGCCTGCAGCAGGGTAAGTTCCTTGCGCGTGAGTTCCACCTTCCTGCCATGGAAGGTCACTTCCAGCGTGGCCAGGTCCAGGCACAAGGCGCCGGCTTCGATGCGGTTGTCCGCCAGGCCCTGCATGCGCCGCGTGAGCGAACGGATGCGCGCAGCGAGTTCGTCGAGATGGAACGGCTTGGTGAGGTAATCGTCGGCCCCGGCGTCCAGGCCGTGCACGCGTGCCTGCACGGCGTCGCGTGCCGTGAGGATCAGCACCGGCGTGCGGATGTGGCTCTGGCGCGCTTCCATCAGCACGTCGAGGCCGTCCTTGCCGGGCAGACCAAGATCGAGCAGCACGAGGTCCGCGAGGGCCTCCTGCATCGCGGCTACCGCATCGGCGCCGTCGGTGAGCCAGGTGACCTTGTACGAGAGGCGTTCCAGTGCGCGCTGGATCGCGGCGCCCAGCTGCAGGTCGTCTTCCACCAGGATGATGTGCACCGTGTTCCCCTCGAAAACGAAGGCCCGCGCAAAAGGCGCGGGCCGCGTCGGACGATTGTCTTGCCGTTTTGTTACCGTCCCGGGTAAGTGCTCATCCCTGAGCGGGGTTCCTCCCGATCGTGATCGTCAATGCGCGGCGAGCCCGGCGGCCTTGAGCTCCGCGCGCGCTTCCGCAAGATCATGCTGCATGGCCGGCGAAGCGAGCATGTCGCCGGCCAGGGCCTGGCCGAATTCGCGTCCGGCATAGATGTCCTGCAGGGTGTGCACGCCCTTCACCACGCGACGCCAGCCGATGTCGCGCGACTCCTGCATGATGGCGTCCGCATCCTGCGGAAACAGCTGCACCAGCAGGATCGCGTCCACCGTGGCGCGGCTGGAATGGCCGCTGGGATAGCCGTAGCTCTTCTTGGCCGCCTTCGCCGGATCCAGCGCGCAGGCCGAAGCCGGGGGACAGGGACGGGGACGCTTCCAGTGGTTCTTGGAGAGATCCACCGCTTCCTTGGTCTCGTGCTCCGCCTCCTTGAACAGCGCCGCCACGTGGGGCAGCTTGTCCGCGCGAAAGCCCGGACCGATCACCTCGGCGAAGTCGAACACGTCGAACTTCTCTTCCTGCTGGGCGCGGGTGAAATCCGCGGTCGAGCGCGCCGCGAAGGCGCGATCGGTGGCGGCGTAATCGGCAAGGTCTTCCGCGCTGCCCGGCGCGCTGGGCGCGGGCAGGGCAGCCATGGCCTGGTTCACCTGGGGGGTGGTCAGGTAGGGATTGCCGGCATGCGCGAGCAACGGCGTGGCGAGCAACAGTGCAGCGAGGGCTTGTTTCATCATCGTCGTCGGCACCGGGTGATCAGAGCGCCAGCGACACGGAAGCGAACCAGCTGCGGCCCGGCAGCACGTAGTACGAACCCACGTTGCCGCTCACCGAGTTGATCACCAGGTTGTGCGCGTCGAACAGGTTGTCCACCTGCAGGCGGATCTTATAGCTCTTGATCACCGAACCGGTGAGGTTCTGGCCGTAGCCCACGCTCATTGCCGCCTGCCAGTAACCGCCGGTGCCGATGGTGGAGGTCACCGACGAAGCCACGTCCGGGTTGAAGCTGGAGTTGTACGCTTTCTGGCCGCCGGAATACTTGTCGTAGAGCGAGGCGAAGAAACCGTTCTGCTCGTACAGCACGCCGATGGCGGCGGTGCGTTCGGGCACGTTGGGCATGTCGAGGTTCGAGCCCTTGAAATAGGCGTCCTGCAGCGAACCGTTGGCGAACACGCTGGCGCCGCCGCCCACGTAATAGGTCGCCTGCCCTTCGATGCCCTTGATGTAGGCGCCGCGCGCCAGGTAGTACACGGCTTCGGTGGTGCCCGGCACGGTGGTGGAGAACTGGTAGTTCTTGTAGTTGATGAAGTACACGTCGGCATCCGCATTGAAGCGGTCGGTCTTGTAGACCGTGCCGAACTGGTAGTTCATCGTCTGCGTGGGCTTGGTGTTGTTGAGCGTCGGGTCGGGCACGTAGAACTGGTTGAGGTTGGGCGTGAGGAAACCCTGCGCCACGGTGCCGTAGATGCTCCAGTCCTCGCGCAGCAGGTAGTTGGCGGTGAGGTAGCCCAGCGTCTTGTCCCAGCTCTGGCTGTAGTAGAGCGGGGTCTTGGTAGTCTGGTTGATCGGCGCCTGGATGTCGCGGCTCACGTTGAAGTACTTCACGCCCGGCGTGATGCTGAGCCCGTCGGTGGCGTACCACTGGTATTCCGCATACAGCTGGCCGGTGTGCAGCTGGTCCTTCATGGTGTACTTGTACGGGCCGCTGTACACGCCCTTGCTGTTGAACGTGCCGAAGGTGGACGCACCCGGCTTCACGTCGACGGCGCCGTCACGGCCGTAATCGATGGCGATGCTGCTGCGATTGTTGTTGGTGTATTCGTACCAGCCGCCGGTGCGGAACTGGCCGTGGTCGTCGGCGTACACCACCTGCAGCGTGTCGCCCCACGCGCGGTAGTTGTTGATCTTGACGTAGCCGCCCATGTTGGTGGGCGACGCCTTGGTGCCCACGTAGGGGCTCTCGTGGCTGGTGTTGTCGTACGCGTACGTGTAGACCTTATTGTCCAGCGACCAGTGGTCCGACAGCGCGCTGCGCACGCCGAGGTATTCGAGATCGGTTTGCTTGGTCTGGTAGTTGTAGCAGGCGCAGTTGACGCTGGTGCGGTCTTCGTTGAGGCCGAAGTTGCGGCCGAGCTGGTCGATCTGCTGCAGCGTCAGCGAGCTGAGGTTGGGGTTGTTGAAGCGGATGTAGTTGTAGTTGCTGAGGAAGGTCAGCTCGGTGCTCGCGCCGATCGGCTGCACGTACTTGATGTAGCCGGTCTTGCGCGACATGTCGCCGTTGGTCTTGGCGGTGTCGGTATCCATGTACTGCGCGCTGGCGATGAACTTGCCGCCACCGAGGTCATCGAGCTTGCCCGAGTTCACTTCCAGGTGCGTGAGCGAGGTGCTGTAGCTGCCGAAGCTCTGCGTGGGGATGAACGAGAACGTGTCGGTCGGGTCCTTCGAGCTCAGCGCCACGGTGCCGCCGAAGGTCGCCTCGCCGATGGTGCTCGCATTGCCCGGGCCGCGATCGATCAGCACCTGGCCGAGCATCTTCGCCGGGAAGTAACTGCTGGTGTGGTGGCTGAAGTCGTTGGTGTCGCCGAACGGGATGCCGTCGTAGGTGACGTTGTACTGGTTGTCGTTGAAACCGCGCAGCGTCATCTGCTTGGATTCGCCCAGGCCCGGGCCGGCCGGGCTCACGTTGGTCACGTTCGGCGCGATGGCGGCGATGGTGGCGTAGTCGGCGGTGGGCGAGACGTGGTTGCTGATCCAGTCCAGGCCGATGATCGATTGCGGCTGCGTGATGGTGAGGTCGGCCTGGGTCGGCGCCTGCGTGATCGCGGAGCCGCCCGTGGTGGCCTTCACCTCCACTTCCTCCAACTGCTTGGGCGCCTTCAGGGCCGCATTCGCCTTCGCGGCGGCCGCATCGGCATCGTTGTCATCGGCGAAGGCCGGCAGGCTCAGGCACAGGCCGGCGAGCATGGCCAGGCCCAGCGGCGTACGCCACTGGCGGATACCGCGGGAAATCGGACGCAGGGCAGGAAGCGACGCGGAAGCGCGCCGGCGCGACAGGATGGACATGGTGGCCTGAGTGGTGGCTGGAATCAGCGCACTAGCGTGGTTTCGTCGTTTGACAGTTCTGTTGCACGACGGTGATGCGCACAGACCAATGGCTTAGCGTTGTCTTAGACAACCGCGAATCCCCCTGTAGGAGTGCACCCAGTGCGCGATGGGAGTCTGGACCGGCCCGACGTCACAACCCTGGCCAGACGCTGGTCGCACTGGGTGCGCTCCTACAGGGTCGGGGCGGGGTTTACTTCGCGGGCTGGGCGAGCGGCTTGCCCTTGTCGACGATCCAGGTCGACAGCGCGGCGCCACCTTCACTGCCCGGCGCGGCGGCCAGGCTGTGCACGGCGCCACGCTCGTTGAAGAAATGGTCGCCGGCCTTGAGCACCTGATCCGGCTTGCCACGGGTCTTGAGCACGAGGTTGCCCCGTAGCACGTAGCCCGATTCGTCGCCCGCGTGGGAGTGCCAGCCGATGATCGCGCCCGCGGGCAGCTCGGCGGTGCCGATCACGATCTCCTTGCCGGGCACGCCGCTCTGGTCGTGCTTGTCGAGTACCGTCCGCTTCGGCTGCGGTGCGGTGGATGCATCGTCCTGCGCACGAGCGCCACCGGCCGACGTCATCAGACCGACGGTCAACGCGGCGAACACAAGCGTGCGGCTGCGCATGGCGGCGCCCATGGCTGAACTGGAGCCGCATGGTGCGCGCCAGTGTGTTAGCGCCATGCGAAATGACCGGGAGGGACGCGCACCAGGATGGCTTACCATGACGCACCATCGACACGTTTCCAGGCCATGAACGAAACCCCATCCCCGGTACGCGTGGCATTGGTCGGCTATGGCTACGCCGGCAAGACCTTTCATGCGCCCTTGATCCGCAGCGTGCCCGGGCTCGAACTCGCCGTGGTGGTATCGCGCGACGCGAACAAGGTGTGCGCGGACATGAGTGGCGTCGAGGTGGTCGGCACGCCGCACGAGGTCATCACGAATCCGGACATCGACCTGGTGGTGATCGCCTCGCCCAACGACACGCACGCGCCGCTGGCTCGCGCGGCAATGCAGGCGGGCAAGCATGTCGTGGTGGACAAACCGTTCGCCGTCGACCTGGCGCAGGCGCGCGAACTCGCGGCGCTGGCGGCGGAACACGATCGCGTGCTGTCGGTGTTCCAGAACCGCCGGTGGGACAGCGATTTTCTCGGCGTGTGCCAGGCCATGGCCGATGGCCTGCTCGGCGAGGTGAGGCATTTCGAATCCCATATCGACCGGTATCGGCCGCAGGTGCGCGCGCGCTGGCGCGAACAGCAAGGGCCGGGCAGTGGCATCTGGTATGACCTTGGCCCGCATCTGGTCGATCAGGCGCTCCTCCTGTTTGGCGCACCCGAACGCGTGACGGCGAGCCTGGCCGTGCTGCGCGATGGCGGCGAGGTCGCGGACTGGGCGCACGTCGTGCTCGAGTACGGTGCACGCCGCGTCGTCCTGCACGCCAGCATGCTGGTGGCGGGTGGCAGTCCGCGCTTCATCGTGCACGGCACGCAGGCGAGCGTGGTGAAGACGCATGCCGATCGCCAGGAAGCGCAGCTGCTGTCGGGCATGGTGCCGGGCGGCGATGGCTGGGGCGAAGACGCCGACGCCTTGCTGCTTTACGACGCCAAGGGCGAGATGTCGCGCCTGCCCGTGCCCGCCGGCGATCAACGCCGCTACTACGCCGCGCTACGCGATGCGGTGACGGGCTACGGTGGCAATCCGGTCACCCCATTGCAGGCGGTGACCGTGATGGCGGTGATCGAGGCGGCCATCGCGTCCGCAACCAGCGGCCGTGCGGTCGACCTCGCTCTCTCCAGGGAAGAACGCGCGGCCTGGGATGCTGGCGCTAGTGCACATAGTTCAACGCCACGGCAGGCGTGACGGTGGTGGGGCTGCGGTAGCCCCCGGTGAAGACGCGCACGCCTGCAAGCATGCCCAGATGGCTGCTCCAGTTGTATTCGATGGCCGGCGCGACGCCGAAACTTGCGCTGGAACGCGTGCGGTAGGAGAGCCGCGCCATAGGGTCCGACGCGACGACCACGCCGTCCACACGGGTGCCGTGCGCATGGCGATAGGCGAGATCGAACGCCAGCACCCAGCGCTGCGTCACGCTGTATTCCCATGCCGCATTCACCAGGAACGCACTGCCTGGCTTCGCCTGGCCGTGGAACCCGGGTGGCGTGCCGAACACGCTGACACCGTCCACGCCGGCCTGCCTTGAGAACGAACCGCCGACATTGAAGCGCATGCGCAGGATGCGTCCGTTCGGCATCCACGCATAGGTCTGCGTGTTGAGCTGCACGGTGGTGGTGTAGGCGCCGCTGCCCATCGCGTCGGCCAGTGGATCGCGCAGGGCATCGTAGCGACCGGTGGGCAGCGTTTCCTGCACCATCAATGCCATGGCCGGCATGGCGCTGCCTTCATGGAACGAGCTGAGGCTGTATTGCAGGAGAACGCCGAGATCGCCCACGCCGCTGCCGCTGGCCCCGCCTGCGACGCGGTTGTAGCTGAAGGTGGGGATGATGCCGGCCATCAGGCGGTCGGTGACGCCGTATTCCATGTAGGTCAACGAGCCGAAGCTGTCGACCTTTGACGAGCGCACGTCATACAAATAGGGCTCGATCAGGAAATGTCCCCGCGGCAGCGCCGCGGCCGAGTTGGCCATCATGGGGCCGGTCCACCATGCCTCCGACAGCGATTGGCGCGTGGCGTCGGCCGTCGAAGGCATATCGGCCAGGGCACTCAAGGGCAGGACGATCATCGACAGCCATGCATAGCGGGCGATGCCGGGCGATCGCGCCTCCTTCATCGCGTGCCCGCTTCGGTGCCGCGCGATCGTTCGCCCAGCAGTGAAGCCATGAATCGACGCCATGCGGGTGGCGTGTCGCCGTGCGTGGAACCGTCGCGCCATGACGCATCACGGAGCAAGCCGTTGCGTGTCGTCAGCTCGACCGGGCGCGACCGCGCATGGTCGGGTACGGGTGAACGTCGCGGCAGCAGCAGGGCCACCGGCCCGTCGCCCATCCCCGCGTGAAGCACGCGTGGTGCTGACGGAGTGTCGACATCAGCGCTCGGCGTGAAGAGGCCATTGGCTTCCGACACGGTCAGCATGGTTTCGCCCATGGTGTCATAGCGGCCTTCCGCAAGCGCTTCCTGCGCGATGCGCTGCAGATGGGACAGCACCGATTGCATGGGTCCGCAACCGAGGCTGATCCGGCGCACGCCCAGTTCGCGCAGCTGTGCCGCGGCAGGCGCGCCGGCATAGCCGGCGTAGACGTTCAGCGGCACGGGCAGCCGCCGCGCCAGGCGGGCGATCTCGTCGGGATCGCTCAGGCCGGGCACGAAGATGCCGTCGGCACCCGCATCGATATACGCCAGCGCCCGGCGCTCCGTTTCCTCGTAACGCGATGCCGGTGCGACGTCGGCGAGATACGTGTCGATGCGTGCATTGATGAACAGTGGCACCGCCTGATGCTGCGCTACGGCGCGTGCGCAGGCGATACGTTCGGCTAAGACACGGGCCGGCGACAGCTTCCGCGTGCCCGGCTGCATGCCGTCCTCGATGTTGATGCCCACGACGCCGAGCTGAAGCAATGCGCCCACCAGTCCACCCGTGTCGTTCGCATCGCGACCGTAGCCGCGTTCGATGTCCACGCTCACGGGCAAGTCCACGCTCTGGCAGATGCGCCCACACGCGGTCAACAGGTCCTGCACGGGCAGGCGTTCGCCATCGGCGTGTCCAAGCGCCCAGGCCATGCCCGCACTGGTGGTCGCGATGGCCTGTGCGCCTGCGTTCTCGATGATGCGCGCACTGGCGGCATCCCAGGCGTTGGGCAGCATGAGCGGCTGCGGCCCGGCATGCAGTTGATGGAAACGTTCCGCCCGGAGGCGCTGTTCACGGTTCATGGTCCTGGCCTGCAAGTCGCGCCTACGGTTCGTGGCCAGCAAAGCAGACCATTCCCGGCCGCGTTCACGCTGTCAGAATCTTTAGCCATCGCCGTCCGGCACAGGTAGCCGATGGCCTGGCTTGCTAAGCTTTTCCCGCCCATCGCCAGGCGAACCACCACGCGTGCCATGTCGATCCTGACTTCCAACACACTGCTGTCGACGGAGTCGCTGACGCTGCGCAACGTGCAGTGTTCGGGCACGTGCCGGCATCGCAGTGCGGAGGAGTGCGCATCGGCCACGCAGTTGGTGTTTCCTTATCGCGGCGTCTATCTCAGGCATCTGGGCAAGGACCAGGCCGTGGCCGATGCCAACCATGTGCTGTTCTTCAACGCGCAGGAGGGTTACCAGGTCAGCCATCCGCTGGATGGCGGCGACGCCTGCCTCTCCCTCGACCTGAACCCCATGCTGTTGGCCGAACTGGCGCCGAAGGCGCTGCTGCAGACGGGCGGCGGCGTCGCGTTTCGCGGGCAGTCGCTGCGCATCGATGCGCGCGCGCAGGCGCTGGTGGCCCTGCTGCGCCATGGCCTGGACAACGGCAGCATCGAGCCGCTGGAAGCGGAAGCCCTGCTGCTTACGCTGGTGTGCCGAAGTCTCGGGCCGCGTACGTCGCGCGAGCCCGCGTCGACCCATGCGCGGCGGCGCCTGGCCGATCGCGTGAAGGTGCTGCTCGCCAGCGATCTCTCGCGGCGCTGGACGCTGGCCGAGATCGGCGAGGAGATCGGCAGCTCGCCGGTCTACCTGACCCAGGTGTTCCGCCAGGTCGAAGGCATGCCGCTGTACCGCTACCAGCTTCAGTTGCGGCTGGCGCGGGCGCTCGATCTCATGGGCGAATACGACGATCTCTCCGCGCTGGCGGCGGAGCTCGGGTTCTCCAGCCACAGCCATTTCACCAATGCGTTCCGCCAGGCCTACGGCCGCTCGCCGACGGAGTTTCGCCGGTCGGCCAAGGTGTGAACGACTAAAGAATTCGACAGCATTCAGCGGCGCCGAATGGTCTCCTGAGCCTGCCCACCGACGGGCGATATCAGGAGAGCGTCATGAGCGAGAAAACCTGTGCCGCGTGCGACTACCCGCTGGACGACAACGCCATCAAGGTGACCATCGGCAACCGCGTGGTCGAAGTGTGCTGCGAGGAGTGCGCACAGAAACTGCGCGAAGCCAGCGTCAAGGCCGGCGCATGAGCCCGGGCCGGCTCCTGGCGGTGGCGATCGCCATGCTGGGCGCCGGCCCGCTGCCATCCGGCGCCGAGCAGGCCATCGCGGCGCCGGATGCCATCGCCGAGCGTATACAGGCGTGCCTGCATGGACGGTATGCGGATCAGGGCAGGCTCGCGCTGGTGGATCGCGTGCTGGGCATCGAGCAACGCATCGGCGCCTATCGTGCCGCGCGTACGCAGGTCGAACTGGTCGAGCGGCTCAACGCCGACCTGCGGGTAGCGATGGGCGATAGGCGGGTACGCGTCACGGAAGCATCGGCGTCCTCCGGCGCCGGCGTCGAAAGTTGTGACCTCGGTGCAACACTGCAGTTGGAGATGCCGCCCGCACCCTTGTGAACGCCGGCATGTCGTTTTCGGGCCCGGCGGTGGCGCCAACCACGCTGCACACTTCCGGCTACAAAAATTCCTATCGCCACGAGCGCATGGATGGCTCCGGTTTCGCGCATACTCCGGCTGTCAGGTTGCTGGGGGGAATGCATCGTGGCCACGTTCGAATCGTCGTCCGACTACGCCTGGCCGCCGGCCGTGTCGGGCTTCGACATGCCGAAACCCTCGACGTGCGGTCAGGCGGATGCGAAGCCTGTCATGGTCGCCTTCTTCAGTGGCCGGCCCGATCACTACTGGATCGAGGCGTTCGCCTCGGAGGTCGGCGATTTCAAGTCGCGACACGAATTGATCGACGTGCGCATCGACGCACGCGGGCTGGTGGTGACGGGACCCGTCCTGCAGCTGAGGAGCCTCACCGATCATCTGCGCGACTTCGTGCATCGCGTGTCGCGCATCAGCCTGCAAAGACGGGTGCTCGAACGCATCAGCCGGAAGGATGCGTCGACATCGGTGCTGGCGGAGAACGCGGCAGCCGTGCGCGATGTCGACCTGGTGGCCAAGCTGCCGGTGGTCGCGTCGATCCTTGAGGCCGTTTCGCGCGAGACCGGCATGCGTTTCGCCACGGTGGCACGCGTATCCGAAACGCGCTGGACCGCGTGCGCCGTCCACGACACGATCAACTTCGGTTTGCGCGCCGGCCAGGATCTCGTCCTGGAAACCACCATCTGCAACGAAATCCGCGAACACGGGCATACCGTGACGTTCGATCACGCGAGCGCGCATCCTTTGTTCTCGACGCATCCGACGCCCGCGCTGTATGGTTTCGAGAGCTACATTTCCGTGCCGATCTACCGCGCGGACGGGCGTTTCTTCGGCACCTTGTGCGCGGTGGACCCTGAGCCACGGCATATCGACCAGGACACCGTCCGCGCCTTCGAGACGTTCGCGCGCGCCCTGGGCGAAGCGATCGACGCGACCATTCCCGGGTAACCCTCGGCGCGGAAAGTGCGGGCCTGCTGGCATACCATCAGGCTTCCGCCGGCATGGGCCGGACTGCAATCGGAGCGACGATGGCCACCGATGACCGCACGCATACGGCCTTCCGCGATATCCAGGCTTCTCCCGAGGCGATCTACCGTGCGTTTCTCACTCGCGAGGCGATGTCGAGCTGGCTTCCGCCCGCCGGCGCGAAAGGTGCGTTCGACGTGTTCGAGCCGCACGTCGGTGGTCGCTTCAGGTTGACGCTGACCTTCGACGCCGCCCAGGGCAAGTCGTCGGACCATACGGATGTGGTCAATGGCTCGTTTGCCGAGTTCGTGCCCGAGCGGCGCATCGTGATGATCGTGGCGTTCGATTCGGCCGATGCGGCCTTCGTGGGCCGCATGACCATGACATGGGAGCTGCAACGCACGTCGACAGGCACGCGCGTGACGACAATCGCCGAGCACGTGCCTGCCGGTATCAGTCAGGTTGATCACGAGACCGGCATGCAGTCGAGCCTCGCCCATCTGGCCGCGTTCGTGGAGCGAGCCGGCTAGCGCCAGGTGTGGCAACCGCGCGTAGGAACGTGCTTCCCCGACGAAGTGCGAAAGCACGGTCCGAACCCGGCTCAGTCGTTGATGGCCTCGACACCCCGGCGCCTGAGCGCTTCAACGTGGTCGAGCATCTCCTTCAGACGTTCGGGCGAATGCCCCGTCCATGGCGACACTTCACCGACCACCCGGAACGGATGACGCGATCGATACGACAGCGTCGGGTTGCCGGGAAACTTCTTGTCGGTGAGGTTGGGGTCGTCCTCGATGGGGCCGGTCGGTTCCACGATGTAAATCCGGCCGCGTCCTTCGCCGACCGCGAGTTCTGCGCCCCAGGTGGCGGCATCGAGCGTGGCACTGAGGTAGACAAAGGCCGCCTGTTCCCGCTTGCCATAATTGGAGGCGTACCCCGGTGCAATCAGGTCACCCAACTGCAGGTCAACCTTGGTGCCGTGATAGTAGACGGGCGCATCAGCCATGGTGTCACTCCGATACCTGCCATTGTCGACAGGTCGGCGATGCTGGACCAAGGGTGGGGACTTCCGGCAAGTCCCTACCCGTTGTATACAGTAAGCGTGGGGCGCAAAGCGCCCTTTTTTGTGCCTGACGTTCGGCCACAGCGTGGCCGGCGACGTCGGCCGGCAGGATCCGCGTCCCCCTATTTTCAGTCACGCACGCCTCCGCGGACGTGTGCCGATAGCACGCTCATGGGTGGTGCACTATGATGCATTGGATATACATATTTGCAGTGCATGCCATGCG
This sequence comes from Dyella jiangningensis, assembly GCF_003264855.1. Taxonomy (NCBI): domain Bacteria; kingdom Pseudomonadati; phylum Pseudomonadota; class Gammaproteobacteria; order Lysobacterales; family Rhodanobacteraceae; genus Dyella; species Dyella jiangningensis. Next base: position 309,316 of record NZ_NFZS01000001.1, read on the forward strand.
CCTGAATACCTTCACGGATTACTGCCTGCGCACCCTGATGTATCTGGGCCTGAACACCGATGAGCTGGCCACGCGCGCCGACATCGCGGCGGCCTACGGCATATCCGACAACCACCTGATGAAGGTCGTGCACTGGCTGGCGCGCCAGGGCTATATCGAAACCGTGCGCGGCAAGGGCGGCGGCATGCGGCTCGCCCACGCGGCGGCCGACATCAGCATCGGTGAGCTGGTGCGCGCCAGCGAGTGTTCCACGCCGCTGGTGGAATGTTTCGAGGCCGGCAATCGCAATTGCCGGATCACTCCCTCGTGCCGGCTCAAGGGCATTCTGGCCGAAGCGGTGGAGGCCATGTACGCCACCCTGGACGGTTACACCCTTGCCGACCTCATCGTGAAGCCCAAGCCGCTCGCCAGCCTGCTTCATATCGCCTGACTTTTCCCGGTACGGCCGGGGTCCACGCCCCTCCCGAGACGCATTGACGCAGCTCAAGGTTAAACATGCATGCTGAATGTATGTTTCGCCCGAGTCGTACGCGACTGCCTTTTCATGCGGAGCCACGTGCCCGCTTACCGGGAGCACACTGATGCAATCAACACGGAAACTATGGCGCTGGCTGGCCATCATGTTTCTCGCGTCCTTCGCTGTCTTAGGGTGGCTGGGGCACGAGATCTACCTGGCCGCCCCACCCATCCCGAAGCAGGTGGTCACCACCGATGGCCGGGTGATCTTCACCGGCGAGCAGATCCAGCGCGGCCAGGAAGCGTGGCTGCAGGCGGGTGGCCAGCAGCTCGGCACCGTATGGGGACACGGCAGTTATGTCGCGCCCGACTGGTCGGCCGACTGGCTGCATCGCGAGGCGCTGGCCTATCGCGAACTCATGGCGCAGTCGCATTACGGGCAGCCTTACGAGAAGCTCGGTGCCGCCGCCAAGGGCTCCGCGGATGCGTTGATGAAGTCCACCCTGCGCGGCAACACCTATGACGCCGCCACCGGCACGCTCACCATCGATGCCGACCGCGCGCAGGTGATCGAGCAGGTCGCCGGGCACTACATGTCGCTGTTCGGCACTGATCCCGCGCTGGACGCGCTGCGCGAGCAGTACGCGATGATGCCGGGTTCGCTGACGGACAAGCAGGACCTCACCGCACTGCCGGCCTTCTTCTTCTGGTCGTCATGGGCCGCCGCCACCGATCGCCCTGGCGAGACGCACCTGTCGTACACCAGCAACTGGCCGCATGAACCGCTGATCGACAACGTGCCGACGGCCGCCAATGGCATGTGGTCGATCGCCAGCTTCATCGGCCTGATCGCCGCCATCGCGGGCATGGTGTGGTTCCACGCCGCCAACCATGAGGAAGGCGATCCGGTCGCGCCCAAGTCGGACCCGCTGTTCAACCTCACGCCCACGCCGTCGATGCGCGCCACCATGAAGTACTTCTACGTGGTGATTGCACTGATGGCCCTGCAAGTGATCATGGGCGTCATCACGGCCCACTACTCGGTCGAAGGCACCAGCTTCTTCGGCATACCGCTCGGCGCCGTGCTGCCCTTCGTGGCCAGCCGCACGATCCATACGCAATTGGCCGTGCTGTGGATCGCCACCGCGTGGCTTGCTACCGGCCTGTACATCGGCCCCGCGCTGTCAGGCAAGGAACCGAAGTACCAGAAGCTGGGCGTCAACGCGCTGCTGGTCGCGCTGGTGGTGGTCGTGGTCGGTTCGCTGGTCTGCGGCTGGCTCGGCACCATGCAGAAGCTGGGCTTCGACTACGGCTTCTGGATCGGCAACCAGGGCCTGGAATACACCAGCATGGGTCGCGTATGGCAGATCCTGCTGTTCATCGGCCTGATGTTCTGGCTGCTGCTGATGGGCCGTGCATTGTGGCCGGCGCTGATGCGTCCGTCGGAAAGCCGCGGCCTGATCGCGATGGTGTTCATCGCCGCTACCTGCATCGGGCTGTTCTACGCCAGTTCCCTCGCCTGGGGCCAGCACACGCATTATTCGATGATCGAGTACTGGCGCTGGTGGCTGGTGCACCTGTGGGTGGAAGGTTTCTTCGAAGTGTTCGCCACGGCCGTCATCGCGCTGATCTTCTCGCGCCTTGGCCTGATCCGCGCCTCGACCGCCAACGCCGCCATCGTGCTCGAGACCATCGTGTTCCTGTTCGGCGGCATCCTGGGCACGCTGCATCACCTGTACTTCACCGGCACGCCGACCTCGGTCATTGCGGTGGGTGCGATGTTCTCCGCGCTGGAAGTGGTGCCGCTGGCGATGATCGGCTTCGAGGGCTACCGCAACTACCAGCGCAGCAAGGCTGCGCCCTGGGTGGCCAACTACAAGTGGATCATCCTGTGCTTCATCGCCGTGGGCTTCTGGAACACCGTCGGCGCGGGCCTGCTCGGCTTCGCCATCAACCCGCCGATCTCGCTGTACTACGTGCAAGGCCTCAACCTGACTCCGGCACACGGTCACGCGGCGCTGTTCGGCGTGTACGGCATGCTCGGCATCGGCCTGATGCTGTTCTGCCTGCGTGGCCTGGCGCCGCGTGCGAACTGGTCGGACTCGCTGCTGAAGTCGATGTTCTGGCTGCTCAACATCGGCCTCGCCATGATGGTCTTCATCTCGCTGGTGCCCTCGGGCATCTACCAGGCATGGACCAGCGTCGAGTACGGCCTGTGGTACGCACGTTCGCCCGAGGTGGTGCACTCGGCCTTCATGCAGTGGATGGTGTGGCTGCGCGTGCCGGGCGACGTGGTGTTCGCGCTGGGCATCGTCAGCCTCGCCGCCTTCGCCTGGAAACTGCTCGGGCGCCGCAAGGAGCCGGCACCGGCCACGGTGATCGCTGCACAGGCGAGTCAGTCCGAGGCCTGAGCGACACATCACGAAGCAGGAGGCCGGTGTCACGACTGGCCTCCTTTTCTTTTTTTCCGCCGAACAGCGCCGCATCGCAGCCCGCGCCGCGGCGACGGGCCCCTACGCCATTCCATGAACTCTTCACTGCTCTTTCGAACCGCATCCATGCGCGCGTTCCGCTGGATTGTCGGCCTTGCCGTCTACGCGGTGTGCGTCGCCGCAGGCGCTCCGGCCGGAGGCGTGCCCGACACCATCGAGCAACGTGTGGCCGCCTGCACGTCGTGCCATGGAGCCCAAGGCAGGGGTTTGCGCGATGGCGCGTCGGCCCCGCGCATCGCGGGGCAGCCGGCTGCCTACCTGGCGTTGCAGCTCAGGTATTTCCAGAGTGGCCAGCGCAAGGACGACACCATGCGCTACATCACCAAGCCGCTGACGCCCGACTACGCGAAGGAGATTGCCGGATACTTCGCGAGCCAGACCATGGCCGTTGATGCCGGCCGGCCATCGCCCTCTGCGGGCGAGCTTGCGCAACGGGGTGCCCAGATCGTGCTCAAGGGTGATCCCAGCCGAGGCGTTCCGCCTTGCGCGAGTTGCCATGGCAGCCGGTTGGCGGGCCGTGAACCGCTGATTCCGGGCCTTGCCGATCTGTCGTCGAATTATCTCAAGTCGCAGTTCGCGCAATGGCGCTCGCATGCTCGCGCGGCGGATCGGCCCTACTGCATGAGCGTCGTGGCCAATCGCATGAGCGAGGCTGAAATCGACGCCGCCGTCCAATGGCTTGCGGATCGTCGACCCGGCGATGTGCCGTCAACGGATGCGGTCGGCGGCCGCGAGCCGCCACTGCCGGAATGGTGCGTGATGGACGAGGCTGGCGCCGGCCTGTGAACGGATGGACGTCCGTTGCGTCGCTCACATGCCGTGCCGCTTCAGCGCATGCTGGACTTCGTCGGCGACGAGCAGGGATGGCAGGTCCGCATAGAGACCGCTGAGCGAGTGGTGGATCATGAGATTGTCGAACAGCCCGAAGTTCTCGACGAGCATGCCTTCCCGGTCGATCCAGCTTGCCCCTTCGACCGTCGTTCTCGGGCTGACACGCGTGAGGTAATGGGACAGCGCGGACGAGTAGGCAAAGATTCGTTTGCCTTGCGAGTAGGCGTATCCGATTTCCCACACGGTGCCGACGTCCGCCGAGGGACCACGGAACGGTTCCAGGTTAGCGAACACCAGCGCGGCGCGATCGATGAGGGCGACGTTCTTCCTAAAGATCCGAAGCGACAGGGCATCTTCCGTCAGGGCTTCCGAGGACGCGCCCTGATCGTCGTTGTCGGCGGGAATGAGCGGCTCGACGCCGTGCAGCCTGCACAGGGCGCGCACTTCATCAGCCTTCGCCTTCGCGTTCTGCAGGAACACGTCGGGGCCGGCCAGGTAGGCCGTGATGCGATGCATGACGTTCGACCTCAGGGATGGCTCGCAGCGTGCAAGCCGCGTTCGTGGATGATGATGGAAGCGATGGCGACGCAGGGTGAAGTGTCGCCGCGACGACCATCGTCTCTCAGGGCGTCTTCGTCAGCCTGGCCTTGGTTCGTTTCGAGGAAGCGGGCCTGGTGCTTCGCCCGACCACCTCGCGCGCATCCTCGGGCCGGATCGTCTTGAGGCGCCCGGGTGTGCTGATGGCCACTTCCACGGCGCCATTGGACAGCCGCGACGTCGTCAGTTTCACATCGACGGCATGGGCCAGCTGCCGCCGCCTGACAGGCACCTTGAGCATGAAGATCCTTTCGACAGTCCGAAAGGATCGAGCATAGGGAAGGTCTACGATCACGCCCTTGACCTGGATCCAGCATGATCTCACCGCGGCGACATGCTGCCGCCTTGGCGCACGCATGCATGCAAGTTGCGTCGTCTGAACCGCCGCGTGCGCCGTGACAAAACTCCAACAGCGGAATGAGTGAGTCTTGACGGGCGTGCGGTTACTACTGGCGTCAGGTTCGTCGCGCAATCGAATGCCATGCATGAGTTCTGGAGAATGACGGGCCTGGCGCCCGCTACGCTCACGACCTGGGCCATACGCTTGGCCGCCGCATTGATGGTGGCGCTCATCGGCTGGTTCATCGCACGATGGTTGGGACGGATGTCGGCGCGCGCGCTGCAACGCGGCCATGCCGACCCCATACTCGCCGGCTTCCTGCGCAACATCACGTTCACCGCGGCGCTGATCCTGGTCGCCATCGAAGCGTTGGAAGTGATCGGCGTTCCATCGACGTCGCTGCTGGCTGCCGTGGGCGCGGCGGGCCTAGCGATCGGACTCGCGCTCAACTCGTCGTTGTCGCACATCGCGTGGGGCGTGATCCTGGTGATCTTCCGTCCGTTCCGCGTGGGCGATACGGTCACCCTCAACGGCATCGACGGTACGGTCGAATCGGTCAACCTCATGCACACGCACTTGCGGACGACTGACAACCGCGAGGTCGTCATTCCCAATGGCAGCGTGGGCGGCAATCCGATCTACAACTCCAGCCTCAGCGGTACGCATCCCTTCGATTGGCGCTTCGCCGTTCCGTTCGGCGCAGATCTGGAGCAGGTCACAGCGCAGATCCGGGCGGTGCTGGACGCACGCACCGATCTGCCTAAGGACGCCCGGCCGTCCGTCGACGTCGTCGGCTTTTCGAACAATGGCGTCGTGTTGTCAGTGCACGGATCCGCGGCGACGGGAACCTCGCCACGCCTGCAGAACGACGTCCTGACCGCCGTGCACAAGGCGTTGCGTCAGTCGGGCGTCTCGACCGCGGCGATGACCTGAATGTCTCGCTGGGAACACCGGCATCGCCGACACATGGACGCGTCCACCGGGAAATGCCGCTTCGATTTCCCAAAGGCGAACCGGTCGGCTGACTCTGCGGGAATCGGGACTCCCTAGCCGCGACGAAACGGGGTCTTTTCGTTTCGGGGTTGCTGCGGCGCCTGGCCCGAATGGGCCGGATCGCGCGCAAAGCGGTTGGTCGATCGGAAGTCCTTGGAGGGATCGACCACCGAGGAAATCGTCTTGCCTGCGTAAACCGAATGGATGGTCGCGGCCGACAACGGCTTGGGTGTGTCGTTCATGCGAATGCCTATGTAATTCGCGGGCGGTCCATCCACCATACATCCAAACCGGCGGCGGTGCATGACGTACCCGGGGCGTATCCGTGCACCCTGAAACAGCCGTGGCATGGATATCGCTTGCGGTTGGACGTCCAGAAGGCGGCAATACGCCGCCTCCGACACCTGTCAGCCGAGCAGCACCCAGTCGACGGCCTCCATCGCATAGGGCGTGAACAGAAAATCGCGGATGGCCGAGACCTGGTCGTCCCGCCAGTCGATCAGCACGAAATGGGCGGGTTTTTGCGCCGGGCTGCCACGATCGAACACCAGCACCGCCGGGCGGCCTTCGATTGCTCCGAAGGCGTATCGCCACTTCGTTTCCTCGGCATAGCGGGTGAAGTAGCGATCGACGCTGTCGCGGCCGTCGAGCTTGAGTCGGTTGACCAGGTCCAGCCTGACGTCGTCGGCGAGCATGGCTCGGATGGCATCGAAGTCGCCCGCCTGGAACAGCCGTACATAGCTGCGCACTTTCTGGCGATCCGCATCCGTCATGAGCGGCACGCGTGTTTCGTCGGGCTTCTGCGCCCGTTGCCGCAGCGCCGCGCGTCCGCGTTGAAGCGCCGATTTGGCGGCGGGAAACGTGCAGTCCGCGATCGAGGCGACTTCTTCGATGGAATGCCCAAGGACATCCTTGAGGATCACCGCGCAGCGCTGGAGCTCGGGCAGTTGGAGGAACACGTGGAAGCTCACGTCGACGACGCATGGCTCGACCGTCGATGGATCTTCGACGTCTTCCGTGATCGGCACGACCGGATGACGGGAGCGGCGGCGAAGGACGTCGAGGCAGGTGTTGTGCGCGATGCGCAGCAGCCAGGCTTCGACATCGTCCACGACCATGCCTTCGCCGCGCACGCGCAAGGCCTTGAGCAAGGCATCCTGCACGGCGTCCTCGCCGTCGACGGTCGAGCCAAGCATGCGCGCGCAATAACGGTGGAGCCTCGGCCTGAGCTCGCGCAGGTGAGCGTCGAAGTGTTCCTCGTTCATGCATCCAGCCTCATGGGGTTGGCAGCGACCGGGTCGCGGCGCCGCGACCCGTACGAGCGATCATGCCGCTTCGCCGGTGGCATGATGGCGGCGTTGCGGGGTTTGCGCGAATACTTCCGCGCCGGCGAAGGATTCGATCCTCGCCCATGCGCTTATCCGCGGAAAGTAGGCCTGCATGCGCGGATCGCCGCGCATCGCCTCGACCGCTTCCAGGCTTTCCCATTCGGAATGGATGATCACGCTGTTGCCGTCCGCGGACGCCACCAGCCGCGTGCCCTTCCACCCTTGCAGATGGCTGACCACGTTTTCGATGTTGTGCTTCAGCAGCTCGATGAGGTCGTCCGGACGACCGGATTCGAGCTTGAGGACGTTGATGAGGGTGACGGACGGAGAAGCCATGGTCGGGTTCCTTGGTGGAGGGTTCATGCCAAGGACGAATCGGCGCGGCAAAACGGATCGCATGCCGGATCACTTTTTCCATCTGGCCATCCGGATGCCCACGTCGCCAGGCGAACGCGCATTCAGCGCGACCCGCGCATCGGGACCGGGCGCAAATTATCATCGGCCCAGGTCCCCTAAGGTGCGGGACTGGGGGCGAAAGGGGGAGGGCGATGGAACAGGCTGTCGACTTTCAGGCGATACCACGGGTCGTCGCCGGACGCGCGCGTGGCGGTCGCGAGTCGCAACAGGACGAAGTGCTGTGTCTTCACGATGGCCACCAGGATGCCTTCCTGCTCGTGCTGGCCGACGGCATGGGCGGCGATGGCGCCGGCGAGCTGGCGTCGGCCGGCGTGGTCGATGCGGCACGGCGCCTGTGGAACGAAGGCATGTGGCGCGAGCAGCCGGGGCCGCTGTTCCTGGAATCGCTGTGCCAGGAGGCGCATGCCGAGTTGCATCGCCGTCGTGTCGGCCTGCACGCCGGGGAGCCGCATTCCACCGTGGTCGCCGTGCTGGTGCAGGGCGAACGCGTGTCGTGGGCGCACGTGGGCGATAGCCGTCTTTACCGCTTCCAGGGCGCGCGCCTGCTCGGACGGACCGAGGACCACAGCGTGGCCCAGCTGCGCCTGCTGCGCGGCGAGATCACCGAGGGCGAGCTTGCCACGCACCCCGACCAGCACACCTTGCTGCGCGGGCTGGGAGGTGACGAAACGCCGGTGGTCGAGCACGGATGCGCAGTGCTTCGCGCCGGACAACGTTTCGTGCTGTGCAGCGACGGCGTGTGGGAGCAGCTTTCCACCGAAGAGCTGGGCCGACTTTCCCGGCGCCGCGACCAGGATGCGGCGTTGCGGGAAGCGCTCGCGCTGGCCGTCGAACGCGGCGGCCAGGACGGCGATAATGTCGCGCTGATTTTTGCCTGCCCCGCGCGCGAAAGCTGGCTGCGACGCTATCGCGAGCGGCTGCGCTCGGTCCTGCGCCGCGGCGCGGCCGGCAAGCGGCAGGCGGTTAACACGTACAACGAGGCATCCTCTTGATCCGATCGTTTCATGCTACGCGCGCATCCTGCGGGCGAACCCTGCAGCTGGCCTTGCTGATGGTGACGCTGGGCACAGCGGGTTGTGCCCAGATGGGCGCGCTCAAATCCAAGGTCGACACGACCTTCCATGGTTCGGGCACGGCCTCGTCGGCGTCGGCGAGCGCGCCGGAAGCCGTCGAGCCATTGCCGCTCAACACCATCATCGGCAGCTACCTGATGAAGGGACGTTATGCCGAGGGCGAACAACGCCTGCGCCAATACCTGGCGAAATATCCCAGCGATCGCACCGCGCAGACCACGCTGCGGCAGCTGACCACCGATCCGAAGGTGGCGCTCGGTACCCGATCGCGCGCGTACGTGGCGCAGGCCGGCGACTCCTACAGCACGCTGGCGGCGCGCCACCTGGGCGATTCCAACCTGTTCCTGATACTTGCGCGCTACAACGGTTCGACCAACCCGTCGGTGCTGCATGCCGGCGATCCGGTGCGGCTGCCGCTGGCGGGCGTGCGGGTGAACCTGCCTGCCGAAGCCACCGCCAAGACCGCCACCGGTAGTCGGAGCACGCCCGGCCCCACCACGGCTGCCGTTGCCGCGCCGGTGCCGGCGGAAACGGCACCATCACCCGATTCGCCTTCGGCGAAGGCGCAACGTCTCCAGGTGGAGAGCTCGGCCCTGCTCAAGCAGGGGCAGAAGGACCAGGCGCTGGCGCGGCTCGACGAAGCGCTGACGCTGGACCCTCACCTGAAGCCCGCCGGCAACCAGGCGCTGCGCGACCAGTTGCTGGCGTCCTACCACGAGCGCGCGGTGGTGCTTTATCGCGACCAGAAGCTGGACCAGGCCATCGCGCTATGGGATCACGTGCTGGCGATCGATCCGGGTTACGAGCGCGCCGCGGTCTATCGCGCGCGCGCCATCGAACTGCAGCAGCGGCTCAAGCAGATCTAGGGTGTTGCCCTGGGCCCACGGGATGACGCTCAGCGGGCGTCGTCGTTGGCCGCGGGCGGCGACATCACCAGCGTGGGCTGGGCCGCATCCTCGGCCGTGGGGCGCGTCGGCATCGGCGCTTCGGCCGGCTGGCGCGACTGCAGGGCGCTGTTCATCAGGTTGAACGCGGCGAACAGCCGCCCGAGTTCATCGCGACGCACGAGGCGGATGCGGTAGCCGTAGTCGGCGCGCGCCACGCGCATCATCGCGTCGCCCAGCATGCCGAGCAGGGCGAGCGGCTGGCGGAACAGCCAGTACGCGGCACCCACCAGCGCCATCAGCGTGATCGCGAGCACCGCCGCGATGACCCAGAACGTCGTGCGCTGCGCGGCCAGCAGCGGTGCATTGCTTACGCCCAGGCGCAGTTGGCCGACCGACTTGTCCTGGTAGCGGATGGGTACGTCGAACAAGAGCATTTCGTTGCCGCGGTTGTCTTCGGCGACGCGGCCCAGGAAGCGCTCCACGCCGTCATCGAGCGTCTGCTGGCGTGCGCCGGCGATGGCGGGCAGCGCACGGCCGACGTCGGATGCCTGCGTGCTGGCGACCACGCTGCCTTGGCGATTGGCGATGGCGAGGTAGTGGATCTGCCCGTTGCGCGACATGTCCGCCACCAGGGCGCGGGTGGCTGCATCGTCGTTGAGCAGCAGGTTCTCGGCCGACTCGCTGGCCACCATGCGCCCCAGCGTGCTGCCGAAGTCGGTGGCCAGGCCCGTCACGGCGGAGTTCTGCTTGGTGTAGATCGCGGCCAGCCCCACCAGCAGCACCAGGCAGAGGATCGCGCTCAACGCGCCGATCCAGCGCAGCCGCAGCGAGATGATGCGCGCGGCCAGCGGTGATTCGCTGGTGCGTTCGTACTCACGCCGTGCGAGGCGCAGGTCGTTGATCACCTCCGCGCCGTTCTGGTAACGCGCTTCGGGCGTGGGCGCGAGCAGGGTGCGCACGATGCTGACCAGCATCGGCGGCGTCGCCGGGTCCAGCGGCGTGACCGTCGGGCGCGGCTGGCGCTGGCGTTCGCGAAGCAGGCGCTTGAGGTCGGTGGTGTCCGGCCAGGGCAGCTTGCCGGTGATCAGCCAGTAGAGCACCACGCCCAGCGAGAACAGGTCGCCGCGCGCGTCCGCGGATTCGCCGCGCAGTCGCTCCGGCGCCATGTAGGCCGGCGTGCCGCCGGTCTTCCTGTCGCCCGCCTGCAGGTTGAGGTGCGCGGCGCGGCGTTCGGCGATGCCGAAGTCACTGAGCTTGGCGTAATGCCAATCCTCGGCGAGCATGATGTTTTCAGGCTTCACGTCATGGTGGATGACGCCTTGCCCATGCGCGTAGTCGAGCGCCGCGGCCACCTGCGATACCAGCTCGATCGCCACCGCCAGCGGCGGCAGGCCGTCGCGGGCCACGCGGCTGGCGAGCGTCTCGCCCGACAGGCGCTCCATCGCGATGTACTTGCGGCCATCCTCGGTTTCACCGGTGTCGAAGATGGTGACGATGTTGGGATGGACGAGATGGCCCGAGGCGCGGGCCTCCTGCAGGAAGCGCTGGCGTGAGCCGGGGTCGGCCGCGATGCTGCGATGCAGGCATTTGATCGCCACCGGCCGGTCGATGCCCGGATCGAAACCGGCATACACGATCGCCATGGCGCCTTCGCCGAGAACGCCATCGATGCGGTAGCGACCGATGGTGCGGGGAATGGTGGGTTCGCCCATGGGCTAGAGCAGCCACCACGCCAGCGCGGCGACGGCCGCGATCACCACCACCACGCCCACCGCGACCGCGACGCTGCGCATCGGCGAGCGCTGGCCGGGTTCACGCGTGAGGAACACGAACTCCACCTGGCCGAGGCGGACGCGGTCACCGTGCTTGAGGGTGGCTTCGTGCACGCGCTTGCCGTTCACGAAGGTGCCGTTGGTCGACAGCGTATTCATGATCACGTAGTGACCCTGCTGGTTCATGATCCAGGCGTGGGCCGACGACACGCTGAGGTCGCCGATCACGATGTCGTTGTCGTCGCGGCGGCCGATGGTCTGGCGTCCCGCGCGCAGCGAAAAGCGTCGGCCCTCCAACCCTGCATTGGCCCCTTCGAGCACGGGCTCGTGCACGCTGGCGCTTCCCGTGGATGCGGCGCCGGCTTCGTCGGCCAGGCGGTTCAGTTCATCCGTCGAGAACAACCGCGTGCCCTGCGGGCCCGAAGGGCGCCGGGAAGAAGCGGATGGCGTCACGTTGCGAGGGTTGTCCATCGGAGCCTTGGTAACAAAAGCAGTTCGACAATATAGCGAACAAGTCGGCCATTCCCGCCTGAACTGAAGCACCGGAACGCGACGAGGAGCGCGGGGCTTGCGCGATGCTGACGCACACGAGCCTCGCGTCGTCGACCTCGAAGGCGGCAACCGGAACAGGAAGCGGAAACACGGACGCGAGCGAGCATCCGCCGCGGAAAGTCCAGGCCGCGTCAAGGGGCCGGAGGGAGAGTGCCGCCGACGCTGCCGGAGGCGCAAAGAAAAAGGCCCCCTTGCGGGGGCCAGTGAGCCGGATCTAGGGGGGCGACCGGCCCGGGTGTCAGGCGTTCGTGGAAATGCCGACCGGCCTACATTGCCGCAGTCGCCTCGCGATCGGATGTAAGTGAACACCTACCCAAAAGGTAAGCGATCGGCGTGTTTCGTGTGGGTTCGCGCGAGCTTCACGTGCTGGCGCGTCACTGGGTGCGCACCTCGCCGTCGCCGATGCCCAGGCAGAAGCGAAACGGCCAACGGAGCCGTCGCTTGCCGTGCGCCGGGCGGGCCTGCGCGGCCTGGTGCGCATCCGGGTGCGGCCGCTCCTTCAGCCGGCGCAGCAGCTTGAGGTCGGTGATGTGGCCGTGCAGGAACAGCAGGTCAGCCCAGAGCGAGCTCATGGAAATCTCCAAAGGAAGGTGGGTGGATGGATCAGTCCACCGTCTGCCCGGCGAGCGGGGTGGCGAGCATCGAAGGGCGTTCGCTGAAGCGGCGATACCAGGACGCGAGGCGCGGACGGCCCTGCTCGAAATCCGGCAGGTCGCGGAACGCCAGCCAGCTCAGCGCGGTGGCAAGCGCGATCTGGCCGAGGTCGACCAGCGCATCGCTCGCGCGGTCGGCCCACTCGCGCTCCAGGAAATCGTAGGACGCCACCAGCTTCTCGATCTGCCCGTCGCGCATGGCGGGATAGCGCAGTGCCTCGGGGCGCCTCACGGTTTCGTGGCGCACCGCGATGCCGGCATCGCACAGGCCCTGCGCGAGCGCCTGTGCGCGAAGGGTCAGCCAGCGTGCCGCCGGTTGCGCGGGGATGAAGCGTGGGCGGTCGTGCAGGGCGTCGAGGTATTCGCAGATGACATTGGAATCGAACAACGCCGTGCCATCGTCGAGCAGCAGCACCGGCACCTTGCCCAGCGGATTGCGCCGGAACACCTCGTCGTTGCGCCAGGTGGGGCTGGTCTCGTGATGCACCACGGTCAGCCGCTCGGCAAGGCCGGCTTCGTGAGCCATCACCAGCACCTTGCGGGCGTAGGGGGAATGGGTCTGGTAGAGGAGTTTCATGCGTGCCCGGGGTGATGAGGTGCACGCATTCTGCGGTTCCGTCACGCGGCCTGAGCGCGTAATGGCGGGCAAAGTCGTTGCCAGGCCGCGTCTTTTGACCTATCTATGCGGCATGGCGACAGACTACGAGCTGGACGATTTCGACCGAGAGATCCTTCGACGCGTGCAGGCCGATGCGCGCGCCACGGGCGAAGAGATCGGTGCACAGATCGGCCTTTCCGCGGCCGCCGTGCAGCGGCGCATCAAACAGCTGCGCAAGCTGGGTGTGATCACCGCCGAGGTGGCGCTGGTGAACCCGGCGGCGGTGGGCCAGGCCATGAGCTTCATCGTCGGCGTGGAACTGGAACGCGAGCGCGTGGACATGCTCGATGCGTTCCGCCGCGCGGCGCGCGCCGACCCCAACGTGCAGCAGTGCTACTACGTCACCGGCGAATCGGATTTCATCCTGATCGTCACTGCGCGCGACATGGACGACTTCGAGCAGTTCACGCGCCGCCTGCTGTTCGACAACGCGAACATCCGCCGCTTCACCACCCACGTGGTGATGGCGCGCGACAAGGTAGGGAGCATGGTGCCGGTCTGAACGCCACGCGGCCCGCAGGCCGCGTGGCTGGGTCGGGTCAGACGTTGACCATGCGCATCATGCTTTCGACGTAACGCGGGCCGGCGGCGACGTCGGGCGGAAACACCGCATCGATCGCCTTCAGCTCGTCCTGGCTGAGCGTGACGTCGAGCGCGCCGAGGTTCTCGTCGAGACGATCGCGTCGCTTGGTGCCGGGAATGCCGATCGCATTCGGATCCTGCGCCAGCACCCAGGCCAGTGCGAGCTGGGCAGGCGTGCAGCCCTTCTCGGCGGCGATGGCTTTCACCTTCTCCACCAGTTCCAGGTTGCGATGGAAGTTCTCGCCCTGGAAGCGCGGGCTCTGCCGGCGATAGTCGTCGGCCTCGAAGTCGTCGGGGCTGGCGAAGGCGCCGGTGAGGAAGCCACGGCCCAGCGGCGAGTACGCCACCAGGCTCACGCCCAGCGTGCGGCAGGCATCGAGCATGCCGTTTTCCTGCGGATCGCGCGTCCACAGCGAGAACTCCACCTGCAGCGCCGCGATGGGATGCACCTTGACCGCGCGCTCCAGCGTGGCGGCCGATGCTTCGGAGAGGCCGAGGTAACGCACCTTGCCCGCCTTCACCAGCTCGGCCATCGCGCCCACGGTCTCCTCGATCGGCACGTTCGGGTCGACGCGGTGCTGGTAATACAGGTCGATGTGGTCGATGCCCAGGCGCTTCAGGCTGGCGTCGCAGGAAGCGCGCACGTAGTCCGGGCTGCCGTTGACACCGCGACGGCTCGGGTCGTTGGGGTCGCGGATGATGCCGAACTTGGTGGCGAGAAAGGCCTGGTCGCGCCGGTCACGGATGGCCTTGCCCACCAGCACTTCGTTGGTGTGCGGACCATAGACGTCGGCGGTGTCGAGCAGGTTGATGCCGCGTTCCAGCGCGTGGTGGATGGTGGCGATCGATTCGGCGTCGTCGCGCGAACCGTAGAAATCGCTCATGCCCATGCAGCCGAGGCCGAGGGCGGAGACGGAAGGGCCATGCTTGCCGAGCTGTCGCATTTGCATCGGGGAATTCCTTGGCGGGAGAAAGGCAGGCACGCATTCTTCGGCATGACGGCTGGCAGATAAATGCTCAATAATCACCATCTCTGTTGTCGAAATGATCAACAATCGGCGATTCGCCGCCGGCCCTCGGAGGGCCTCCCATGGACCGTCTGCAAGCCATGCGCGTGTTCACCCGCATCGTCGAGTTGGGCAGCTTCACCCGCGCTGCCGACGACCTGAACCTGCCGCGCGCCACGCTCACCCACACCATCAAGCGGCTGGAGGAGCGCGTGGGCGCGCACCTGCTGCAGCGGACCACGCGCCGCGTGCGCCCGACCCGCGACGGCGAGGTCTACTACAACCATTGCGTGCGCCTGCTGGCCGACCTCGATGCGGTGGAGGCGGATTTCCGCGAGGCGGCGGTGGTGCCCAAGGGCAGGCTGCGCATCGACCTGGCGGCCTCGCTGGCGCGGCAGGTGCTGGTGCCGGCGCTGCCGGATTTCCTGGCGCGCTATCCGCAGATCGAGCTGGACATCGGCACCAGCGACCGCTTCATCGACATGGTGCAGGAAGGCGTGGATTGCGTGCTGCGCGCCGGCGACCTGCCGGACTCCACCATGGTCGGCCGCCGCGTCGCGAGCATGTCGCAGGCCACGGTGGCGAGCGCGGATTACGTGCGTCGCCACGGCCTGCCACAGACGCTCGCCGACCTGCAGGACGGCCACGTCACGGTGAACTGGGCCTCGCCCACCACGCGGCGCACGACGCCGCTGGAATTCATGGTCGGCCGGCGCATGCGCGAGCTCGTGCTGCCGGCGCGGGTCACGGTGAGCGGCACCGAAGCGTATCTCGCCTGCTGCGAAGCGGGCCTCGGCAT
Organism: Dyella jiangningensis; assembly: GCF_003264855.1. Classification (NCBI taxonomy): domain Bacteria; kingdom Pseudomonadati; phylum Pseudomonadota; class Gammaproteobacteria; order Lysobacterales; family Rhodanobacteraceae; genus Dyella; species Dyella jiangningensis. Next base: position 324,753 of record NZ_NFZS01000001.1, read on the forward strand.
CGCGCAGTTCCCGCGCTACCGCATCGGCGAGGCGCTGGCCAACGGGTCGCTGGTGGAACTGCTGCCGTCGACACCGCCGCCGGCCTTCCCGGTGACCGTGCTATACCAGTCGCAACGGCAACTGCCGCTGCGACTACGGGTGTTCATCGACTGGGTGGCCGGCGTACTGCGCGATCTGCCTTGAGGATCGCCCGCCGCCGCTCTTGTAGGAGCGCACCCTGTGCGCGAAAAGCCTACAGAGCGTAGACGCCGCAACCAAAGGAAACGCGACGACCGCATGCAACGGTATCGACGCGTCTCCGCGGTCGCGCACTGGGTGCGCTCCTACAGGGAAGCGTGCTTATTCAAACCACGCCGGCCGCTTGCTGATGCCACCCTCGGTACGCAACGCCGCGGCATCCATCAGCTTGCCGTCCATCATCACCACCTCGGTGTGGCGCAGGTCGCCGATGCGTTCGGCCGGATTGCCTTCCACCAGCACGAGGTCGGCGGCCTTGCCCACGGCGATGCTGCCCGTGCGCTGGTCCGCACCGACCAGATGCGCGGTGTCGATGGTGGCGCTGGCCAGCGCTTCGGCGTTGGTGAAACCGGCCTGCACATACAGCTCCAGCTCGCGCACCAGCTCCAGTCCACTGCCGTCGGTACCGGCCACGATCGGCACGCCGGCCTTGTGCATGGCGCCGACCAGCGCCTGCAGCTTGGCGAAGCTGGCGCGGTAGTCGGCACGCGTGAGGTCCTTGGGCACGGTGAAACCGCCCTGGCGGAAGCCTCGCTCCACCGACGGTGGCAAGGCGCCGACGTACGGCGCATACGCCGGGGAAAGATCACCGTTCTCCGGCACGAACAGGCTCTCGGCCACCACCAGCGTGGGATCGGAGGTGATCTTGTGCTGGGCCATGGTCGCGATCAGCGACTTCATCGGTTCCCTGGTGAGGTCCACGTCCTTGGCGTAGCGGCCCGGGCCTTCGAAACGGGCCATGCCGTTGGACACCTTCACCACGGTATCGGGCATGGCCTGCATCATCACGAAATAGATGTGCGTGATCTCGTCGTAGCCGTCGTCGATCGCCTCCTTCGGACGCATGCCGGCCGGCAGGTGGCCGTGCACGTGCAGGCCGAGCTTGTGCGCTTCGGCGGCGGTCGCTTTCACCCAGTCGGGGTTGAACGTGCCGTAGAACTTGATCGCATCGAAGCCCTCGTCCTTCGCCTTGTGCACCAGCGCGATGGCTTCGGCCTGCGAGGTCGCCACGTCGGCCACCTGGGCGGTGTTGGGACCCTTGCCGTCGATCAGCATCGAGGGATAGACCTTCGGTCCCAGCAGTTCGCCCTTGGCGCGGCGCTGCGCGCGCGACATGGTCTGCTCGTCGACGTTGCCCGGATCGCGCACCGAGGTAATGCCCAGCGACAGCAGCATCGGGCCGCTCGCGTCATCCGGCACGTGCTGGTGCGAATCCCACAGGCCCGGCACGAGGGTTTTGCCCTTGCCGTCGATCACCTGGGCGTCGCTCGGTACCTTCACCGACGCGGCCGGGCCGACCTGCGCGATGGCGCCCTTGTCGACCACCACGGTCTGGTCATCGACAAAGCGCTTGCCTTCGACGAAGGCACGCACATGCGTGAACGCCACCGGACCGGCCGGTGTCTTCAGCAGCCTGGGCACGATGGCCCTGGCGTGTTCGGCCAGCGCGGCGGTCTGCGCCTTTTCCAGTTGCGCCTGCGCCGACTCGTAACCTTCGGGCATCCAGGACAGGCCGTCGACGAAGGCGAAGAACTTGCCTGAGCCATCGACCCACACCGGTACCGGCGTATTGTTGAGTCCGGTCACCGCGTAGGCCGTCACCTGCTTCTGCGCCGCGCCTTCGCCCACGATGGCCGTGGTCAGCCGTTCGGCGTGCGCCTGGCCGCCGGGCAGCAGCGCCAGCGTGTGATCGGGCGAGGCGAGCAGCGTTTCGACGAGGTTGGCGTTGAGGTCCATCGGTCCGCCGAAGGCCACGTACTCGGCGGCATGGCGATACGGTGCGGAGCCTGCATCCACCGGACTCTTCCAGTTCGCGGTGGCGTTCTTGATCTGGAAGGTCTCGCCGGCATCGCCATTGGGCGTGTGGCCGCGGACCACCACGTGTTCCAGCATGCCGTCGCGACCCAGCGTGGCGCTGCTGTCCACTTCGGAAACCATGCCGCGCAACAGCAGGCTGTCGCGCCCCATGTGCGTGCCGTCGGCGGTGACCCAGCGCGCCGAGCTGCCGTGCTTGCCGGCGGTGGACATGATGGTGAAGCGTTGCGCATTGGTGGGCGGCTTGGCCAGCGCGTCGGTGGGCGTATCGGCGAGGCAGGGGACGGCAGGAAGCGCGAGACAGAGGGCGAACGCGACGAGCGGGGCACGCATGGCAAAGCCTCCGTGGAAGGTCGCAGGGAGTATCACCGGCCGATGGACGCCGCCATAGTGCCCGCCGGGGGTGTCGTATGGACTAGACTCAAGCAATCGGACCCATGGCCGATACCATGAAAGGCGAGTCGTTCGTTCCCCTGAACGGCATTGCTTCGGTCCGGACGCTGGCATGACGTGCCGGCGTTACCGCCGTACCTGCCCGACCGGAAGTAGCTACCTGCATGAAGCCTCACAAGCCTCACACCAAGGGACATCGCGTGGATTGGAACGATCCGCGCCTGGCCGACCTGCTGCGCCGGTCGGAAAACTGGAAGCTGGACAACCGCGGCCAATACGACCCCAAGGACGTGCAGATCCACCTCGGCTGGGCCGCCAACACCGCACGCGACGCCGTGCTTGTGTGGGAGCGCGACCAGGTGATGATGCTGGAGACCCGCTTCGCCATCCCGGTGGGCGAGCACGTGCGCGTGGACGAACCGCGTGGCGAGACCATGCGCACCGCATGGGGCATCGTGGTCGAAGGACGCGAAGGCTTCCGCGAGGAAGACCGCGAGAACGGCATCCACCTGTACTGGCTGCACCTGCGCTGAGAGTCGCGCGCTGCCCTTTGTAGGAGCGCACCCGGTGCGCGCCGGTCTTCACTGTTCGTCGTCATCCCGGCGCAGCCGAGGCGCGAGGTTTCTCCCTGTAGGAGCGCACCCAGTGCGCGATGGCCGCGATTCACAACCCTGCGGTCGCGCGCTGGGTGCGCTCCCGCAAGGGCAGCAGGTGAGGCACGCCCCGCCCTTCATCCCTATGGGCACGGGACCAATGGCAGGGGTCCCTACCCGCCGCCGACAGTAGGATGAAAGGTTGAACGCGGCGCCCACGACGGCGTCCGCCACAAGCAGCAGACTGGGGAGAACGCATGGTTCCGATGAAACACGGCACGCGCCTGCTGGGCGCGCTGGTGCTGGGTGCACTTTCGACGGGCGCGGCGGCACAGGGCCGCACGCTCACCAACGACGACTACGCCAAGGCCGAGCGCTACGTGGGCTACAACACCACGCCGCTGGTCGATCACGCCGTGACCAGCGTGATGTGGCTGGACAATGCTCACTTCTGGTACCGCGACCACGACGCCAAGGGCGACCGCTACCTGCGCTACGACGCCTCCAGCGGCAAGACCACGCCGCTGTTCGACCATGCGCGGCTCGCCGCCGCGCTGGGCAAGGCGCTCGGCAAGCCGGTCAAGGCCGACAAGCTGGGCATCACCGGCTACAGCGAAACCGCCGACGGCCATCTCGATGTCGCCATCCGCGGCAAGCACTACCTTTGCGACAGCAAGGGCAACGCGTGCGCCATCGGCAACGACGAGAACTCCGAAGCGGTCGGACACGAGCCGGGCGTGCTTTCCCCCGACAAGCGCAGCGAAGCCTTCGTGCGCGACTGGAACCTGTGGGTGCGCGACGTCGTCACCGGCAAGGAAACCCAGCTCACCCTCGATGGCGTGGAGAACTACGGCTACGCCACCGACAACGCCGGCTGGAAGCACACCAACAAGGCCATCCTGGTGTGGTCGCCCGATTCGAAGCAGATCGCCACGTTCCAGCAGGACCAGCGCAAGACCGGCGACATGGTGATCGTGGGCACCAATGTCGGCCATCCTAAGGTGGAGAAGTGGAAGTACCCGCTGGTGGGCGACAAGGACGTGACGATGATCGAACGCGTCATCGTCGACGTCGGCAGCCACAAGACGCTGCGCCTGAAGATGGAACCCGACCAGCACCGCTCCACCCTGTGCGACGACGTCAGCTGCGGCCGCGACGGCGGCTGGGATGACGTGCAATGGGCGTCGGATGCCAGCTCGCTGGCCTTCGTGTCGTCTTCGCGCGACCACAAGCAGGCCTGGTTCCGTGTGGCCGACGTGCACACCGGCGACGTGCGCACCGTGTTCGACGAAAGCGTGCCGACCTATTACGAAAGCGGCAACGGCAAGGTCAACTGGCAGTACCTGCCGGAAAGCCACGAGGTGGTGTGGTTCAGCGAGCGCAACAACTGGGGCAACCTGTACCTCTACGACCTCGACAGCGGCAAGCTCAAGCACGCCATCACCACCGGCGAAGGCAACGTCACCGAGGTGCTCAAGGTCGATGCGAAGTCGCGCACGGCGTGGTTCCGTGGCGTGGGTCGCGAGCACGGTGTCGATCCGTACTACCAGCAGTTCTACAAGGTGAGCCTGGACGGCGGTCCAGCCACCTTGCTTGCGCCGGAGGCCGCCGATCACACCATCAGCCTGTCGCCGGATGGACGTCTATTCGTTGATGCGTACTCCACGCCGACCACCGCACCGGTGACCGTGCTGCGCAGCGGCGATGACGGCCACGTGGTGGGCAACATCGCGAAGGCCGACATCTCGCGCCTGCTCGCCACCGGCTGGAAGGCGCCCGAGCCGTTCACGGTGAAGGGCCGCGACGGCAAGACGGATATCTACGGCCTGATGTTCAAGCCGACGAACTTCGATCCGTCGAAGAAGTATCCGATCGTCGACTACATCTATCCGGGTCCGCAGACCGGTTCGGTCGGTTCGCGCAGTTTCGCGGCGGCGCGCGTCGATCACCAGGCGCTGGCCGAGCTGGGCTTCATCGTGGTGGCGATGGACGGCATGGGCACGCCGTGGCGCTCCAAGGCGTTCCATGACGCCTACTTCGGCAACATCGGCGACAACACGCTGCCGGATCAGGTCGCCGGTCTGAAGGAACTGGGCAAGCGCCATGGCTGGATCGACATGGATCGCGTGGGCATCTGGGGTCATTCCGGTGGTGGCAACGCCACGGTGACGGCGATGTTCCGCCATGCGGACCTGTTCAAGGTCGGCATCGCCGAGAGCGGCAACCACGACAACCGCAATTACGAAGACGACTGGGCAGAGAAGTGGCAGGGCCTGCTGACCACCGACAAGGACGGCAAGAGCAACTACGACGACCAGGCCAACCAAAACCACGCGGAAGGCCTCAAGGGTCATCTGTTGCTGGCGCACGGCACCATGGACGACAACGTGCCGCCGTACGAGACGCTGCTGGTGGTCGATGCGCTGATCAAGGCCAACAAGGACTTCGATCTGTTGCTGATCCCCAACGCACGCCATGGTTATGGCGCCGCCAGCAACTACATGATGCGCAAGCGCTGGGACTACTTCGTGCGCTACCTCGCCGGCGAAACACCGCCGAAGGAGTACACGATGAAGCCGCCGAAAGACTGATGCTCTAAAGCCCCTCTCCCTGTGGGAGAGGGGTTGGGGTGAGGGTGCGGACTCGCGAAACAGCTGATTACCGTGCCGGGCAATTCATCGAGACGTAAAGCCGCTCGCCTGCCGCGACTAAAGAAACCACCCGCGCACTAGGGCAGTCTTCCGTCGAACGAAGAACTCATCCACCGAGCTCTCCATTCCAGGAGAGTCTTCCACCCTTCAACGCAAACTCGTCGGCTTCGCCACGCCCCTGGCAATCGCATCGTCGAGCAGCTTTTCCATCTGGCTGTCGGCCTTGCTGTTCTCGCTGCGCTGGCGTTCTTCCAGCGCCTGTTGCTGGCGCTCCAGTTCGCGTTCCTGGCGCGCGAGTTCTTCCTGCTGATGCTGGAATTCGTGGTCTTCTGATGGCGTGTGGGCGCGCGAAATCATCGCGCGGATCTCGTTGTCCAGCATGCGGATCTGCGTATCCATCTCGCGCAGGTCGGCCTGCGTGACGCCCGGCCTGGATTCGAGTACGGCGCGTTGCGATTGCAGCTGGGCACGCTGGGATTCAAGCGCACCGTGACGGGCCTCCAGCTCACCCCGCTGTGCGGCAAGTTCACCTTCGCGGCTGGCCATGCGGCTCTGGATGCTGGCGATGCGTGACTGCTCGCGGGCGATGCGGCTTTCCATCGCCGCGATCTCGTGCACGGGCGCATAAGCATCCCGTGCATGGTCAATGGTGGCGGTATCGCGCACGACATAGGCCTGATTGCCGCGGCGGAACCATAGCAGCGGTTCGGAACCCTTGCGTTCCCGCTTCGCCGCTTCGATGTCGCGGTCGGTGCCGTCGACGAGGATGGTGCTGGCCTTGTCGTCGAACAGTGCGAAGCCATTCCTCGCGTCGCTATCAATGTCGATATCCACATGGTGGCCGCGCATCCCGAGGCTGGGTGGCGTCGGCGGTGTGGGAGGCGTCCGAGGCGCCATCGGCGTGGGCGGCGTCGGCGGCGTCAACGGAGTGGCTGGCGTCGGCGGCGTTGGCGGCGTCATCGGTGTGATCGGCGTTGCGGGCGCCGGTGGAGTCGGCGGCGTGGCGGGAACCGGCGGCGGTGCGGGCGGCTCCGGAATCCAATCGTTCGCCGCGCTGGCCACCGTTGCCTTGGCGGCCGGCGTGGCCTTCGCAGCGGGTTTGGCATCCACGGCAGGCGTGGCACGGGCGGCCGGCGTCGCCGACACTGCCGGGGTGGCCTTCGCTGCAGGCTGCGGTGTCGGTGCAGGCGCAGCCACGGACGCAGCCGGCGCGGGTGATGGCGTCGGCGACTCGGCCGCTGCCTGCGTCACGCGATAGGGCAGCACGCCAGCGCAGGCCACGATCAGGATCAGCAAGGCGCTGCGCACACGCGAGGTGGCGCCCTGCGATACGGACTGCAGCATGGTCAGGCGGCGCTTGAGATTGAGGAAGGTGGGCGATGCACCGGCAAGGCCGGCATGCAGCGGATGCGCCACGCCCAGACGCAGCAGCAGGCGGCCGTAATCCTGTGGTGCTGCATCGTGCTGTTGCATCACCTGCGCATCGCAGGCGACTTCGCGGTTCAACGCATATTCGCGCATCGCCCAGGCCACGACCGGATGGAAGAAAAACACGCGTTGCGCAACGGCCGGCACCCAGCCCAGCCATAGGTCGCCGCGACGCAGATGGGCGAGCTCGTGCGCCAGGGCCAGTTTCGATTCCTCCGCGGTCAGCGCATGCTCTGCCGGCAGCAACACCACCGGCCGCCACCAGCCGCTCACCTGCGGCGAACGGATGTCATCGGAAACACGCAGCTCCGGGCAGCGGCGCAAGCCCATGGTGCGGGCCTGTGAACGGCAGGCGTCCTGCAGCGTCGGATCGTCCAGCACGCGCGAGCTGCGCAACACCGCCTGGGCCTCGCGCCACTGGCGCACGGCCATCAGGAGATGCACCAGTACGCCGGCCAGCCACAGCGCGAGCAGGATGTTCCGCCATGGCAGCGGGCTCTTCGTCGTGGCGGCGCGAGGCATGTCGGTGACGTAGCCCTCGTCCACCATCGGCGACGACGCGTTGGAGGCGCCGCCGAAATTCCCGATGCGGTGTTCGCTCGGCGCCACGAAGGTCGGCGTGGCGGGTGCGGTGACGATCACCTGCGCCATGGCCGGTTTGGCCGGCGCCAGCAGGGGCAGCGACACCGGCGTAGGCAGCATCAATCCCAGCAGTACCTGCGTACCCACCAGCCACCAGAGCAGCGAGCGCGTGGAAGCGCTGAGCCGGGGCGCCAGGCGGCAGATGAGCGCGATGGCGCCGATCAGCAACACCGCTTGCAGCGACGTCCAGCCGAGGCGGCCGGGCAGCGCATCCATCCATAGCGAGAGCGAAGTCATGTCAGGTCTCCTTGCGCCGCGTCTGCAGCTGGACCACCAGGGCTTCCAGTTCGGCCAGTTCCGAATCGCTGACCTGGCCACGTTCGGACATCCACGCCACGAAGGGCGACACCGAACCGCTGAGGGTTTTCTCCACGAACTGGCCCACGGCGCTGCGCATCACTTCGCCCGGGCCGGTGGCAGGGCTGTAGCGATACACGCCCTGCACCTGGCGGCGGCGCAGATATGCCTTGCTGCGCAGGCGTTCCATCATGGTGAGCACGGTGGAGCGCGCCAGGCCACGGGGCTCGCCGTAGCCGGTCGCGACTTCGCCGACCGATGCGTTGCTGTGTTCGGCGATGTACTGCAGGAGCGCCAGCTCCTGGTCGCCGATGGTTGCCTTGCCCATGTGCACGATCCTTGGTGACTACATCTGTAGTCACGCTACGCCTTGCCTACAGATGTAGTCAATAGGCCGTTGGGCATTTCCTTCGCCGCCGTTCGACTTGTTGCATTGCACAATAAACGGAGTAGAGTGCGCGCCGTCCTCATCCAGCAGCGCGCATCGGAGTGCGCTTATGAAGACCCCATCACGCTCAATCGTTGACCTGCACCGCCTCATATGGCCATCGCTTCATTTGGCGGGTTAGCGCACCCAAGACGACTCCACCGCGGATCCAAAGCCGGCGTGCATCGCCGCGTCGACGATGACTGCATGGACGTCCAAACCGGCACTCGCCGCTGATCCATCACCTACGGGAAAACCATGAAGACGCTTGTCGACTGGCTGGCGCATCGGCCGTGGCCGTTCGTCGTCTGCCTGCTGCTGTACGTCGGTTTTATCGGTCCGGAACTCATCTCGGCCGCCAGCACCACTGCCGTGCTGCTGGGCCTGGTGTTTCTGGCGTTGCTCGTGGCCTGGGGCGCCGTGCTCCTGCGCCGCGGTTTCACCCACAAGGAATGATCTGTCATGAAACGCGTACTGACGTTGTTTCTCTCGCTTTCGGTCTTGCTGCTGGCGGCCTGCTCCAAGGTGCCGGCGGGCAATGTCGGCGTGAAGTTCCAGATGTACGGCGACGACAAGGGTTCGCTGCAGGAGCTTCCGCCAGGGCGTTACTGGGTGGGCTGGGGTTACGAGATGTATACCTTCCCCACCTTCACCCAGACCTACACGTTCACGCGCTCTGCCGCCGAAGGTCGCCCGGTGGACGAATCCATCAGCTTCCAGACGTCGCAGGGCCTCACCGTGAATGCGGACGTGGGCATCACCTATCACATCGATCCGAGCAGGGTGACGCTGATCTTCCAGAAGTACCGCAAGGGCATCGACGAGATCACCGACGTGTACCTGCGCAACATGGTGCGCGACGCCCTGGTGAAGGAGGCGGCAAGCCTGGACATCGAATCGGTGTACGGCAAGGGCAAGGCCAACCTCATCGAAGCCGTGCAGCGCGACGTGCGCGAGGAAGTCGGCTCGGTAGGCATCGTGGTGGAGAAGATCTACTGGATCGGCGAGCTGCGCCTGCCCGAGAACGTGGTGCAGTCGATCAACGCGAAGATCCAGGCCACGCAGATGGCGGAGCAACGCCAGAACGAAGTGGCACAGGCCCAGGCCGAGGCGCAGAAGGTGGAGGCCGAGGCGCAAGGCCAGGCGCAGGCACGCATCACCATCGCGGCGGCCGAGGCGAAGGCCATTGCGTTGAAGGGCGAGGCGCTGCGCCAGAACCCCAACGTGGTGCAGATGTCGGCCATCGAGAAATGGGATGGGCGCCTGCCTACCTACAGCGGCGGCGCGTTGCCCTTCCTCCACATCAACGCACCCGATAGCAGCAAGTGAGCAGCTGCCGGCCATGCTCCGGCGTGGCCGGCATGCTTTGCGGTTTAGTGTCGCTTTGCGTCAAAAACGCCCCTCGTCATTGATCGACATCAAGTCCGGTGCAGGAAAAAACACGGCCAATAGCCGGACTACTGCGCAAGGGAGGGTGCGATATGCCCCGCATGATCTGGCAAGACGATCTCAACACCGGCATCAAGGTCATCGACAACCAGCACCGGCGCATCGTGGAGATGATCAACCATCTCCACGATGCCATGGAGCACCGCGATCGCCGGGACATCAGCGACATCCTCGACGAGTTGGTGGACTACACGCTATCCCACTTCACCTTCGAAGAGTCGTTGATGGAGGACGCCGGCTACGAATTCACCCGTGCGCACAAGCGCGTGCACGAAGTGTTCGTCAAGCGCGTGTCGGAGTACCGGCTGCGCTTCCGCGCCGGTGAAGACATTGGCAACGAGCTGCTGCACACGCTGTCGCACTGGTTGTTCAACCATATCCGCAACGACGACAAGGCCATCGTCGATTCGGTGCGGCGCCACCTGCACGCCGTCGGCACGGAAGAGCAGGGTACCGGCTGGCTGGCTCGTTCGCTGCGCCGGTTCTTCGGTGCCGCCCATTGATCGCGCCGCGACGGACAGGCTCCTGCCGAGGCTTGGCGACGCAGGCACGCTTTGACTGACACACATCAAAGCGATCCACGAAACTATCGGCAACCTCTGTAAGCCAAAGGGAAACAGGGGGTAGGGGAATGACGAAGATCGAATGGCAGGACGACCTCGACACCGGCATCGAGGTCATCGACAACCAGCACCGGCGCATGGTCGCGATGGCCAACGCGGTATGCGAGGCGCAGAGGACCGGCGACCAGGCGACGATCGCCGAGGTGCTAGAGGAGCTGCTGGACTACACGCTGTCGCACTTCACCTTCGAGGAAGCGCTGATGGAGGACGCCGGCTACGCGTTCGTCGATGCGCACAAACGCGTGCACCAAGTGTACGCCGACCGCATCGAGGCCTACCGTGGTCGCTTCCGTGCCGGCGAGGATATTGCGGAGGAACTGCGCATGATGCTGATCGGCTGGCTCTTCCAGCATATCCGCAACGACGACTGGGCCTACGTGGATTCGGTAAAACGCAACATCCTCAAGCTCACCGGCGACACCGCCGAGGGCGGCTGGCTTCCCACGATGCTGCGCCGCTTCTTCGCCGGCAAGGGCTAGGGGCGTGCGCCGCGTGCCGATGGCATCGCGGCGCACGGGGGTCAGAACGCCATGTCGAACGCGACTTCGCCCTGCACGCCGACCTGGTAGGCCGACACGCGACGCTCGAAGAAGTTGGTCACTTCCTGCACGTCCTGCAGGTCCATGAAGTCGAACGGGTTCTTCGCGCCGTACTTCTTGGGCAGGTCGAGCTGGGCCAGGCGCTGGTCGGCGCAGTATTCCAGGTACTGGCGCATGTCCTTCACCGACAGGCCGGCCACGCCGCCAGAGAGCACGTCCTCGGCGAACTGCGTTTCGCAGGCGATGGCGTCTTCCAGCATCTCTTCGATCTGCACGCGCATGGCATCATCGAACAGGTCGGGCTCTTCCGCACGCACGGTGCGCACCACGTCGAAGGCGAACGCCATGTGGCAGCTCTCGTCGCGGAACACCCAGTTGGTCCCTGAGGCCAGGCCGTGCAGCAGGCCGCGCGAACGCAGGAAGTACACGTAGGCGAACGCGGCGAAGAAAAACAGGCCTTCGATGCAGGCGGCGAAGCAGATCAGGTTGAGCAGGAACTGGCGGCGGTGTTCGCGCGTTTCCAGCTTCTTCAGTTCCTGCAGCGAGTCGATCCACTTGAAGCAGAACTCGCCCTTCTGGCGGATGGAGGGAATGTTCTCGATCGCCGAAAACGCCTTGTTGCGCTCGGTCGGATCGGGAATATAGGTGTCCAGCAAGGTGAGGTAGAACTGCACGTGCAGCGCTTCTTCGTACAGCTGGCGCGAAAGATACATGCGCGCCTCGGGCGCATTGATGTGCTGGTACAGGTTGAGCACCAGGTTGTTCGCCACGATGGTGTCGCCGGTGGCAAAGAACGCGACCAGGCGATGGATCAGGTGACGATCGGCTTCGCTCATCTTCGAGCGCAGGTCGGTGACGTCCAGCGAGAAGTCCACCTCGTCCACCGTCCAGGTGTTCTTGATGGCGTTGCGGTACATCTCGTAGAACTCGGGGTAGCGCATGGGGCGCAGCGTGAGTTCGAAACCGGGATCGAGGATGTGGGACATGAGGAATTCCTTGAAGGCGCCAGCGACGCTCAATCGAGCTTGCGCGCGTAGCGGTCGCGCACGAAGCGACTGATATAGGTGGAAAGACCAAGACCAGCGGCAGCGAGTTGTTGCATGTTGCGCACGTGCATGCGCCCGGTCTTGGCGTCGGTGTATTCGTAAGTGCCATCGTTCACGAAGCGCACCCGGATGAAGCCGTCGCCAGCTTCGTAGCTGGCGACGCCGGATTTCCCGCTGCGGTTGCGGTAGCGCTTCATGGCACGACGATTACTGGCAGGCCTCGCAGTATTCCGGATTCTCCAGCGAACAGAACACCGCGGCGGTGGCCTGTTCCTGGTCGGCGGCCGGTACCGGTTTCGCGGTCGGAGCAGCGGACACCGTGGTCTTGGCGATCCTGGTGGCCGGGCGAGAACGCAGGTAATACGTGGTCTTGATGCCGGATTTCCACGCGTACATGTACATCGAGCTCAGCTGGCCGATGTTCGGATTTTCCATGAACAGGTTCAGCGACTGGCTCTGGTCGATGTACGCACCGCGTGCGGCGCCGAGATCGATCAAGGCCTTCTGCGGCAGTTCCCACACGGTGCGATAGATGCTGCGCAGGCGCTCCGGAATCGCCGTGATGCCCTGGATCGAACCTTCCGCCAGCTTGATCGCGTCGCGGATCTCCGCCGTCCACAGACCCAGCGTCTTCAGCTCCTCCACCAGGTAGCGGTTGACCACCAGGAAGTCGCCTGACAGCGTTTCGCGCTTGAACAGGTTGCTCACCTGCGGTTCGATGCACTCGTAGCAGCCGGCGATCGAGGCGATGGTCGCGGTCGGCGCAATGGCGATCAGCAGCGAGTTGCGCAGGCCCTTGGCCTTGATCGATTCGCGCAGCGCGTCCCAGCGGGCCGGGTCGTTCGGCTTGGCGTTCGGCCAGTAGTCGAACTGCAGCTCGCCGTTGGCGGCGCGGCTTTCGGCAAAGCCCGGGTGCGGGCCGTGTTCCATCGCCAGTTCGTTCGACTGCGACAGCGCGTTGAAGTAGATCTCCTCGGCGATGCGCGTCGACAGCGCCAGCGCTTCGGCCGAATCGAACGGCAGGCGCAGCTTGAAGAACACGTCCTGCAGGCCCATCACGCCCAGGCCCACCGGACGCCACTTGTGGTTGGCGACCTTCGCGGTGTCGATCGGATAGAAGTTGAGATCGATCACGCGATCGAGCTGGCGAACGGCGGTACGCACCGTGGCGGCGAGCTTGTCGAAATCGAAGCGGCCGTCCACCACGTGGCGCGACAGGTTCACCGAGCCCAGGTTGCACACCGCCGTTTCCTGGGCGTTGGTGACTTCCAGGATCTCGGTGCACAGGTTCGACAGATGGATGACGTTTTCCGCCTTCGCGGTCTGGTTGCTGGTGGCGTTGCTGCGATCCTTGAAGGTCATCCAGCCGTTGCCGGTCTGCGCCAGCGTGCGCAGCATGCGCGCATACAGCTCGCGCGCCTTCACCTTCTTCACCGCAAGACCGGCAGCTTCCGCGTCGCGATACGCCTTGTCGAACGTCTCGCCCCAGCTGTCCACGAAGTGCGGCACCACCTTGGGATCGAACAGCGACCACTCGCCGTCCGTTTCCACGCGGCGCATGAATTCGTCGGGAATCCAGTTGGCGAGGTTGAGGTTGTGCGTGCGACGTGCGTCGTCACCGGTGTTGTCGCGCAGCTCAAGGAATTCCTCGATGTCGCCGTGCCACGGCTCCAGGTATACGCAGGCCGCGCCCTTGCGCTTGCCGCCCTGGTTCACGGCGGCGACCGAGGCGTCCAGCGTCTTCAGCCACGGCACCAGGCCGTTGGAGTGGCCGTTGGTGCCCTTGATCAGCGAACCGCGCGAACGCACGCGCGAATAGGCCAGGCCGATGCCGCCGGCGAACTTGCTGAGCTTGGCGACGTCGCCGTACTTTTCGTAGATCGATTCCAGCGAATCGGCCGGCGAGTCGAGCAGGAAGCACGAGCTCAACTGCTCGTGCGCGGTGCCCGAATTGAACAGCGTCGGCGAGCTGGCGATGTATTCCAGCGAGGACAGCAGGCGATACAGCTCCAGCGTCTCGCCGATCTCGTTGCCGCCCAGCGCGCAGGCGATGCGCATGAAGAAGTGCTGCGGCGTCTCGATCACCAAGCGCCGCTGCGGATGGCGCAGCAGGTAGCGGTCGTACACCGTGCGCAGGCCGAAGTATTCGAAGCGGCGCGTGGCCAGCGGATCGATCGCGTCGTTGAGCTTGCGCGCGTTGGCCGAGACGAAATCGCGCAGGCGGTCGTTGACGATGCCCAGTTCCGCGCCGCGCGCGATCGACTGCGAGAAGCTCTGGATCTCCTGGCCGCTCACTTCCTTGTCGATGTATGCGCCCAGCAGGCGCGCGGCGAGCTGGCCGTATTCGGGTTCTTCCGCGGTGAGCGCGGCGGCGGTGCGGATGGACAGCTCGTCCAGTTCCTGCGTGGTGGCGCCGTCGTACAGGCCGCCGATGGTCTTGAGCGCCACGCGCAGCGGATCGACCGCATGCAGGCCTTCGCTGCTGCGGGTCACGGCGCGGACGATCTTGTTCACGTCCACCGTTTCCTGGCGGCCGTTGCGCTTGGTCACGCGCATCTGGCCCGGGTTGTGCGGTGGGGTCAGCGCGAACGGGGTATCCGTGCGCGGTGCCTCGGCCACGACGCTGTCAGTGGGGAAAGCGGGGGCGTCGGCGCGCTCGTCTTCACGTTCGCGGCCGGTGGTATCGATAGGTTGCATGGCGACTTCGCTCCAAGCTTGGTCAATCAACCGCCTGCTCCCGCGCGCAGGGCTGAAAGGAAAGGAGCAGTGGAACTTCACGGACGGCCGAGCGGCAGGGCAGCGCCCCGCGCATCGACGCGCTTCCCCGCGGAAGCCGCCACTACTCACCGTGGTGCATTGGCCACGGCTGTCGGCAGGTCTTCGGACTCACGGACGAGGGTCTTGCGACCCGGCCTACTCGCTCCCGCTTCCCAGCCGCTGAGGGCCAGTGCGTTGTTGGCTTTCGTTTCCGTTTACCGCTGCGGGGCAGTCCCGGATTTCCACCGGATTCCCTATTAAGCCAGTCCGACATCAAGTCTGAGAGTGGCACCGACGGGGCACAACATATCGGGCCGACAGGGGCGGGTCAACCCAATAACTTGTGGATGGGGCGTGGATAACTGGAAAAAGACGAGGCGGCCGCGCGGCTTATCGCACGCAAGGAATGTTGGGCAGGCGCTGCGCGGAACGGATGGGCCCGATGGCCCGGCGGTCATGCCCGGGGGCGGCGTTGCGGCAGGTTTCGCCGCCGGGCAAGCTGCCTGCTCGTCTTGCGGGGGAAGGGATGGGTCGATGGGGCATCCGCTGTTGCTCGTCCAATTGCTGGTGATCATCGTGGCTTCGCGGTTGATGGCCTGGCTGCTGCGCTGGCTGGGCCAACCGGCCGTCGTGGGAGAGATGCTGGCGGGGCTGGCGCTGGGTCCACTGTTGTTCGGGGCGCTGGCGCCGTCGTGGCAGGCGAGCCTGTTTCCTGCTGATAGCCTCGTCGCCCTGCAGAGCCTGAGCACGCTGGGCCTGGTGTTGTTCATGACGGTCATCGGCGCCGAGCTGCGCGTGCCGACGGGCAGCCGCCTGCTGCGGCCGGCGATGTGGATCGGCGGACTGGCCTTCGTGCTGCCGGCCTTGCTCGCCCTCGGGGTTTCACCCTGGCTGTTCCGCGGCTACGCACCTGCCGGCATGGCGTACGGGCCGTTTGCGATGTTCATCGCCACGGCGTGTGCGATCACGGCGCTGCCGGTGATGGCGCGCATCGTGAAGCAGCGTGGACTCTCCGACAGTCTTCCCGGCCGCCTGGGCATTGCCGCTGCCGCCGTGGTCGACGTGCTGGCCTGGGTGGCGCTGGCCCTGGTGGTGGCGTTGATCAGCGCGCACGGTGACTGGCTGCCGTTCTGGCGGACCGTCGGCGGGCTGGTGCTGCTGCTGGGCGCGGCCTGGTTGGTGTTGCGCCCGTCATGCGCGTGGCTGCTCGCGCGGCATGCGCCCGACGGTCATGCGAATGGCGTGGTGCTCGCGTTCCTGCCGGCCGGCGCGATCGGTTGCGCGGCGATCACCGAATGGCTGGGCCTGCATGCCGTGTTCGGCGCATTCCTGTTCGGCTTGTGCCTGCCACGCGACGACCGGCTGTTGCAGGGCCTGATCGAACGCGTGGAGCACGTCACCCTCGCGACGCTGGTGCCGGTGTTCTTCGTACTCGCGGGGCTGAGCACCACCGCGCAGCTGTTGAACGCGGATGCCGGCCTCGCGCTGGCACTCGTGCTCGCCGTGTCGATCCTCGGCAAGCTCATCGGCGGTACGGCCGGTGCGCGCATCTCAGGTCAAGGCTGGCGCGACAGCCTCGCGATCGGCTCGCTGATGAACGCGCGCGGCATGATGGAACTCATCGTCATCAAGGTCGGCCTCGACGCCGGCGTGATCACGCCGGCGATGTTCACCATCCTGCTGGTGATGGCGATCGTCACTACGATGATGACGACGCCGATGGTGGTGGGCTTGCTTGGTCGCGAGCGCATCTCCGATGCACTCACGGACCATCGGTGATCTCTAGCCTTCGCCCAGCGGCGTAAGCAGACGTACTTCGCCGATCAGCGGCTGCACCCGATCGTCCGCAACGGTATCGACCGCACCCGGCATCGCCGCATCGGTGGAGGCCCAGGGAGCTGCCTGCCTCTCGCCCGGCAAATAGACTTCCCATTGGCCATAAGGCGGGTCCATGGAGCCCGGGCGGATGCCTTGGAAGATCTTGTATTTGATGGGCACGCGGACCAGCCAATAAGGATCGTTCGCATGTTCGCCGCGGCTCGGGACCTGCCAGGTCCACCCACGCGCCGTGGTGAGCGCCGAGCTGGCGAAGAGCTTGCGCAGGCGCTCGCGTTCGGACGGGTCGGTGTAAGTGAGCAGATTGACCTGTTCGGCCATGGCATCAGCGACTTTGCCATCGCGACTCACCTTTACCATCAGGTACACAGCGGCGGACACGCGCTGATCGATCGCTTTGCGCGGATAGACCGGGCTGGTGCGATTGAGCGGCTGCAGGTCTTCTTCCGGAGCCCCGGCGTTCTTGCCGAAACTGGCGCCAGCAATGCGCACGGTCGCGCGATCCTTGTCGATCGCGCGCGCAACGATACGCAGGCTCATGGACTCTCTCAGAGGTGCCTCAGCGGGCTTGGCAAGCGTGAATTTCCAAGTCGGCACGCTGCGCTGGACGACCGCACCCACTTCAGGCGGCAACTTCTCGGCATGATCGAGCGCATAACTCTCCACGCTACCGTCGGCCTTGATGGTCATGGTTCCGGTGACCAGCATGCTGGCTTCCGCCTGCCCAACAGTGTCCGCCGCATACGCGTGGCAGCCTGTGGACACGATGCATGCGGCGACGAACGCGCGTATTCCCTGTTTCATGACGTCCTCCCTGAGATGTCGGCAGAGTGTAGCGATGGGCACGCCGGCCCGCGACCGGCGTGCCCATGGTGTCACCAGATGCGTACGCGTTCTTGCGGAGACAGATAGAGTTTCTGGCCCTGTTCCACCCCAAACGCCTGATACCACGCATCCATATTGCGCACCGGTCCGTTCACGCGGAACTTGCGTGGCGAGTGGGGATCGCTGGTGACCTGGCGGCGGATGGCGTCGTCGGTGAGCTTGCCACGCCATGCCTGTGCCCAGCCGAGGAAGACGCGCTGGTCGCCGGTGAGGCCGTCGATCACCGGTGCTGGCTTGCCGTGCAGCGAGGCGTGATAGGCATCGAGGGCCAACGTGAGGCCGCCGAGATCGGCGATGTTTTCGCCCATGGTGAGGTTGCCGTTGATGTGCACGCCCGTCAGTGGCTGGAAGGCGTCGTATTGCGCGCCGAGCTTCTTCGCACGCTCGTCGAAGGCCTTGGCATCGTCGGCGGTCCACCAGTCGCGCAGGTTGCCGTCGGCATCGATCTTGCGGCCCTGGTCGTCGAAGCCGTGCGTGAGCTCATGACCGATCACGCCGCCGATGGCGCCGTAGTTGATGGCCGGATCAGCGTTCGGGTCGAAGATCGGCGGCTGCAGGATGGCCGCGGGAAACACGATGTCGCGCAGCGAACCGTTGTAGGCGTCGTTGGTTTGCGGCGTCATCGACCAGTCGCTGCGATCCACCGCGCCGTTGAATCGGTTCACGTAGAACGTCCAGTCCGCCTTGGCGGCGTGCAGCACGTTGCCCACCAGGTCGTCGCTGCTCGTGCTCACGTTCGCATAGTCACGCGGATGGTCCGGGTAACCGACCTTGATGGTGTAGGTGTCGAGCTTGCGCAGTGCTTCCTCGCGCGTCTTGGGCCCCATCCAGTCGAGTTTCTCGATGCGGACGCGGTAAGCCGCCTTGAGGTTGGTCACTAGTTCTTCGATCTTCGCCTTGGACGACGCCGGGAAATACTTGGCCGTGTAGAGCTCGCCCACGCCCCAGCCGAGATTGCCGAAGCACGAGAGGCGGTCGCCCACGCCGCAATCGCCGCCGGACACGGCATGCACCGCGCGCTTCCAGCGCACTTCCTGTTGCTGTTGTCCCGACAGCGTTTTGTCATGCATCTCGAAGTACGCGTCCTGGAACGGCTTGGAGAGGTAATAGGCAGCGTTGTCCGCGATGCGCGCGGCCTGCCAGGCCTGGATGGTGGCGACCGGTGTCTTCGCATAGACCGCGGTGAGCTTCGGGAATGCGGTCTTCTCCGCCACCACGATGTGCTTGAGATCGCCGAGCTGTGCCGACGCGAGGTAGTCGTGCCACGCAAAACCGGGTGCCAGTTTCTGCAGGTCCTCCACGCTCATCGGGTTGTACATGGCGACAGGATCGCGCTGCGCGACCTTGTCCCAGCTGGCCTCGGCAATGGCGGTTTCGAAGGCCACCACGCCCTTGGCGGCGGCATCGGGTTGCGGCCATCCCGCCAGCGTCAGCAGCTTGGCGACGTAGGCCTGGTAGGCCGCTTTTTCCTTGGCGAATTCAGGCTTGAGGTAGTAGTCGCGGTCGGGCAGGCCCAGGCCCGCCTGCGTGACATAAACCGCGTAGCGCGAGTTGTCCTTCAGGTCCACATCGAACACGAGGTTGAACAGCGCACCGTCGAAATCGGTGTTGGTGCGCCCCATCAACGCGGCCTGCGCCTCGCGCGTGGTGGCCTTGCGCACGGCGTCGAGCTGCGGCGCGATGGGCTTGGCGCCGAGCGCATCGATATGCGCTTCATCCATGAACGACTGGTAGAAGGCGCCGACCTTGCCTTCGAGCGTGCCCGACGACGCGTGGCTTTGCGCCGCGGCTTCCATCAGCCCGTGCAGGCGCTGCTCGGTGAGGTCGGTCATTGCCAGTCGCAGGCTGACGGCAGGCTTGTCGGGCGGGATGGGCGTGTGGTCCAGCCAGGTGCCGTTGGCGTAACGGAAGAAGTCATCGCCCGGTTTCGTCGCGGTGTCGGTACCGGCCCGATCGAAACCCCACGTGCCGTACTGCGGCTTGGCTGTCGCCGTGTCGGCGGCATGGGCCGCGCCGAACACCAACGCACTCACGCAAGCGACCGCCAGGATCCTGCTGACCATAAGCCCTCCACCGTGTTTGAGGTGAGGGGGATGCTCGCACGGTGGCGGGTCGTTGCCAGTGCTGGAAGTTGTATTTCCGGCCCAGGCACAACGGCCCGGATGTACCGGGCCGTTGCGGTCGTCGGGTTCGAGGCTCAGCCGGCGTCGCGCTGCTTGTGGATGCGCTTGCTGTCCTTGTTCAGCGACTTGTTGAGGTTCTTCTGTTCCTGCCTGGTGAGGTGGCCGCCATGCTCGGCTTCATCGCGGCTCTCGCGGGCGGCGATGTTGGCGTCCTGCTTCTCGTCGCGAGTGGCCTGCCTGGCGTTGAGCTGGCCGTCGGCGACGCCGGCCTGCACGCGGTCCTGCTGGTTTTCCAGGCGCTGGTTCACTTCGTTCACGCGCGGGTGGCCGGGGATATTCTCCGGCGAGGTGGATTGCGCCATGGCGCCGGCGCTCGCGCACGCAGCGACCAGGGTGATGGCGATCAGGCTGAAACGCGACGTCGTCTTCTTCATGGCGGGTGATCCCTTGGGTCGGTGGGTGATCGGCTGCGGCGCAACGCTCATGCATCGTCGCTACGGCTTCTCTTCGGTGTTGCCCCTGCGAGCCACAGCGGGCTCGGTGCGGAGAACGAGGGATCACGACCGCCGTTGACGGCATTGACGAATGCCCGCGCGACTCCATTCAGCTGCGGGCAGACCGGATCGCCAAGCCGCACGGCCTATCGTCAGTCAGGCGAAAGCCGCGCGGTGAAGAACGGCGTTCACGCGGTGGCGCGGTCTTCGGAAAGGCTGCGCAGATGACCCAGGCCTTGCTCGAAATCCTTGCCGACCAGCTTGTCCATGTTGAACACCAGACCCATCAGCTTGTGGATGAAGCTGGAGCAGCCATGCATGGCCCAGGTCACCTGCGTGCCTTCGCCGCGCGGCTCGAGCACGAACTCCGCGGTGTTGGTGGCCTTGAACGGCGCGAAGAATTCCAGCCTGATTTCGATGCGCGAGGACGGCACGGACTCGGTGATCTGCATGCGCCCGCTGCCGATGTCCTTGTTGCCGTTCCAGCCGTAGATCGCGCCTTCGCCGGCCTTGGGCCCTTCGTAACTGCGCTCCATGGCGGGGTCCTTGCGCTCATAGGGCGACCATGCCTGCCAGCGATGGAAATCATTGATCAGGGGAAAGATGCGTTCCGGTGATGCCTGGATGGTGGCGGAACGTTCGACGCGGAACTGGTCCGGACGCGTGGCGGCCACACCGACCAGGGCGGCGATGGCGAGCAGGACGATGACGAGTACGGTAAGCATGATCAGACTCCTTGACAGTGGGGAAGCCGAACGCGTCATGCGTCGGCTTGTTCCTTGGGCACCATGTGCATGTAGGGTTGGGCTTCGCGCAGCACGCGGGCGAACGACGGCCGTTGCATCAGTCGCAGCAGATAGGCGGCCGTATGCGGATGGGCGTCTTCCAGCGGGATCACCAGATTGGCGTAGAACAGCGCCGGCGACGCCGCGCAATCGGCCATGGTGTAGCTGTCGCCAACGGCC
Source organism: Dyella jiangningensis (assembly GCF_003264855.1). Lineage (NCBI taxonomy): Bacteria > Pseudomonadati > Pseudomonadota > Gammaproteobacteria > Lysobacterales > Rhodanobacteraceae > Dyella > Dyella jiangningensis. Next base: position 345,954 of record NZ_NFZS01000001.1, read on the forward strand.
CAGGTGCGGTGGGCCATGTCCTTCTCCAGCACGTCATACGCCGCAAGAAGCTTGTCGCGCGCGGCGCTTACGCCGTAGTGGTCGTGCGCACCGGCAGGACGCAGGCGATCGGTGACCACCTTCTGCATCATCTCGTTGACATACAGGTCGAAGAAGCGATCGCGCAGGCGGACTTCGCGTGCGAGATCGGCGTCTTCCGGAACCAGCGATACCTTGCCGGGATAGTGCTGCGCGAGGTACTCGATGATGATGGTGGATTCGGGCACCAGGCAATCGCGGGCGTCGTCGCGAAGCAGCGGAAAGCGACCCATCGGCCACAGCGCGTAGAACGCGTCGCGCGCCTCCGGGTCAGCGAGATCGACCAGGTGCGCGGTGAACGGCGTGTCGTTCTCGTACAGCGCGATCAGCGCCTTGTGGCAGAACGAGGCGAGCGGATGCATGTAGAGCGTGAGTGACATGATGGACCTCGTGCCTGCGGATCAGCGTTGCGGTTGCACCAGCGCGACCTTGTCCTTCGCCGTCGCGTCGTCGATCAATGCCTCGACCTGGATGCGCAGCACCACGTCCATCTTGAAGCCATAGGCCTTGCCGCTGTCCATGCCGAAGTCGTCGCGCTTGAACGTGGCGTAGGCGTCGGCGCCGCAGAACTCGCGCTTGAACATCGGGTGCGGCATGCACTTGAACGAGTTGATGGTGAGTTCGAGCGGACGCGTGACGCCATGCAGGGTCAGTTCGCCGGACACCTTGGTGGGTGCGCCGTTGACGAAACCGGTGAGCTTGCCCTTGTACGTGGCCTTGGGATATTTCGCGACGTCGAACAGCTCCGGTCCGCGCGCGGCTTCGTTCATCTTGTCCAGCCCGAAGTCCGCGCTGGACGTATCCACGGTGATATCCACGCTGCCGGTGCCGGCGGTCTTGTCCAGCGTGATCCTGCCCTGGGTCTTGTCGAACTTGCCGCGCCACGTCGACAGGCCACCGAAGTGGTCAGCCTCGAAGCTGGGATAGGTGTGCATCGGGTCGATGGTGTAGGTGGCCGGGCCGGCATGCACCGGTCCAAGGGCGGAGGCCATGGCCAGCGTGGCGAGTGCGGCGTGCCGGGTGAAAGGGGGCAAAGCGGTCATCGTCGGCTCCTGAACAGTGGGTTTCGCGGGCCGTTCCGGCCGCGCTCATCTGAATGACGAACGGGCCGGGGCGATTTCGACATCGATGTATCCGGTGGCGTGCCGGGTGCGGCATGGCCCTTCAGCAGGCCGCGGACGTCAGTCGACGATGAAGAGCCGGGCACCGGTGGGCGTGTAGGAGCGATGCGCGGCATCGCCGAAGTCGGACACCTGGTAGCTCATGCCCGGGGTGAGCACGAAGCGTCGGCCGTCCTTCAGTTCCGAATGCAGCTCGCCTTCCAGCACGTAGAGTACGTGGCCGCGATCGCACCAGTGATCGGCCAGGTAGCCGGGGCTGTATTCCACCAGGCGCACGCGCAGGTCGCCGACGGTGAAGCTGCGCCAGAGCGCTTCGCCGGTTTCGCCCGGGTGTTGCGTGGGCGACAGCTGGTCCCAGTTCGTCACGGTGAACGGCAGCGCGGGAATCTTCATCGAAGCGTCCTTGATGCGGTGAAGCGGTTACTCGACGGGGTAGGGGCCTTCGGCGAAGACTTCGGCGTGATAACCCTTGGCGCCGACGAGCCGCGCCATCGGGCTGCGGAAGTCTTCGCCGTTCTGCAGGCGTTCGATCAGGCTGCTGAAGTCGTAACGCGGCTGCCAGCCGAGTTCCTCGCGCGCCCGGGCGTTCACGTAGACGCGATCGATGCCCGGCGCCATCTTCCAGCCCAGCCGCGCATAGAGCGCTGCATACGCGGGTACGCGCCGCTGCACGACCAGCGGCGCACTGGCGCGCAGCGCGACCATGTCCTCCGGTTGCAGCGGCGAGGTGGCGCTGATGATGTAGCGGCGGAAGCCCAGCGTGGTGGCGTGCCGCGCCGCCAGCAGGTGCGCGCTCACCACGTCTTCGATATCCACGCGCCGATGCAGGTATTCGTTCACCTTGAGGTTGTCGTCGGCGTAGCTCGCGCGCGCGTTGCGATCGTCGTCCTCTTCGGGAAAGAAGCGCGAGGTGCGCAACACCATGCACGCCAGGCCCTGGTTGCGCTGGAACAACTGGCACAGGTCTTCCGCCGCCGCCTTGGTCACGCCATAGATGTTCTTCGGTATCGGTGCGACGTCTTCGGTGATCCACGCGGCCGGCTCGCCTGCCGGCGGCACCAGCGCATCGCCGAACACGCTGGTGGTGCTGGTGTAGACGAAGGACTCGACGCCGGCGCTCACCGACTCTTCCAGCAGGTTGAGCGTGCCGGTGAGGTTCACGTCGATGAAATCCTGCCGGCTGTGCGTGGCCACGTGCGGCTTGTGCAGCGTGGCCGGATGGAACACGTGGCGCACGCCTGCCATGCAACGCTTCACCGTCGCGCGATGGGCGACGGAGCCGAGCCGGGTGGTGAGTGGTCCCTCGACGATATCCAGGCCGATCACCTCATGGCCCAGGTCGCGCAGCGTGCGCGCCAGTGCTTCACCGAGGTGGCCGGAACTACCTGTGACCAGGATACGCATGCGTGTGGTCCGCCGAGCAGGAAGACGACGATGCTAGCACCCGCCCGCCGCACGCGACATTCGCGCGTCAGACCTCCGCCTTGAACGTCTTGCCCAGCGCGTGGCCGCGGCCCACGTAGTGCCGGAAAAGGTAAAACAGGGGCTGGTAGCGCCGCGGATCGATGTGCTGCGTGCCAGGCACCACCACGTCGTCATGTGCGTGCACGTGCAGCACTTCCAGCTCGGCCATGACATAGCCGCCGGCACCATCGCGCCACGCGTCCAGCGGTCGCTGCACGGCGAGCAGCAGGCGCGCTTCCAGTTGCAGCGGGCATTCGGCGATGCGTGGCGCGTTCACCGTCGACGACGGCGCCGTGTGCAGGCCCGCCACGGCGAACTTGTCCGCTTCGTGGCGATAGCCCACGGCGCGTTTCCATGCAGGCACCGGATCGCAGCCGGTGGTCGGCGCCAATCGTTCCACCGCCTCCTGTTGATCTTCGGCCGCGAGATTCAGCACGCACTCGCGCTCGCGTTGCAGGTTGGCCAGGCCCTGTCCGCCACCGGTGAGACCGATCACCACGCGATCGGCAAGCGCCCAGGCGGATGACATCGGTGTGATGTTGGTCGAGCCGTCCGGATTGCGCGTGGTGATGAGTACGACCGGCGTGCCGAAGTAGAGGATCGACGGATGGATGATGCGCGTGTCGGGTGTGCGGTAGCTGTCCATGCCGGCAGTGTGCAGCGCGGCACTCGTCGAGGTTTCGCTGCGCAACGAAATATCCGTGGACGGGCGGCGTTAGACTGCCAGGCATGGGCGATACCACGGCACCCAGTCGCTACCAGCTTGCGGAGATCGGCGCCTTGCTCGCCGAGCCTGCCCGCGCGGCCATGCTGCTGGCACTGATCGATGGCACCGCGCGTCCCGCGGGCGAGCTGGCGCAGGCCGCCGGCGTAGGCGCCGCCACGGCGAGCGCGCATCTCAAGCGTTTGCTCGAAGGCGGCCTGCTGGCCGTGCATGTGCAGGGCCGCCATCGCTATTACCGGCTGGCCGGCGAGGATGTGTCCGCCTTGCTCGAAGCGCTGGCGTTGCCACGCACGCGTCCGGCGCTGCCCGCGCCGGCGGGCGGCGATCGCGCACTGCGACTGGCGCGCACGTGCTATCGGCATCTCGCCGGGCGACTGGGCGTTGGACTATGCGATGCGATGCTGTCGAACGACTACCTGCACATGACCGGTGAAGGCCTGCGACTGCGCGAATCCGGCGCAGCGGCCCTGGTCTCCACCGGCTTGCAGCCATCGTCGGCGCAGGCCTTGTTGCCGCTGCAGGGTCGCAGTTGCCTCGACTGGACCGAGCGGCGCATGCACGTGGGCGGGCCGCTCGGCGTGTCGCTTACCGATGCCATGCTGGAGGCGGGTTGGCTGCGCCGTCGCCGCGGCAGCCGTGCACTGCAACCCAGCGATGATGGATTGCGGCGGCTGATGGCGCTTGGCGTGCGCATCGACGCCGGCTGACTCCATCACTGGAGCTGCGAGAACAGGCTGCGCAAGGCCATGTCGCTGCCCAGCGGCGGCAAGGCCAGCAGGCCGTCGAGCAAGGCAACCTGCTGCCGGCACGATTGCGCATGGAAGTCCGCGCCCGGGCGCAACGGTACCGATCTGGCGGCGGCGCTGCGTGCCTGCGACAGCTCGCGTGCCCCGAGCGACCAGTCCACCATGATGCTGCGCTTCGGATCGTTGTAGGCCAGAAGGTTCGCGTAGCTTTCGCCATTGGCCATGAAGATCGCGTCCGCCTGCTTGCCCGCATCGAAGCCGATGCCATCGAGGTAGCGCCCGCAGGCATCCGGCGACAGGCGTTGGCTGATCAACTGCAGCAGGTCGCGTCGCGCGGTGGCATAGGCACGCACGTGGTCCGCGGTGACCGTGCGCATCGCGGCGCGTCTTGCCTCGTGCAGCGCGGTCCACATCGAGGTGCCGTAGGCGCGATCGGTCTCGGCGTTCTCGGGCGTATCCAGCAGGCGCAGGTTGCGTCGGACCCAGGCGTCGTAGATGGGCGGCCATTGCTGGCGGATCAGCGCCATGGCATCACCGATGCGGCGGCTATGCGCGTGCATGTGCAGGCCATACAGGAACTGTTCCTGCCGCCACTGTTCGGCCGTCAGCACGTGACCGTCCATGCGCAGGCCGGTGATGATGTGATTGGCGAACAGCTCGTCGGCGCGGGGCGAATACACCTCGTCCCCCTGCTTGGCGAAGGCCAGGCGGATGAAATCCTGCGAGGCGCCCCGTTGGGTCAGCAGCGTCTTGTACTTCTCCTGCAGTTCGCCGACGTAAGCCTGCGAGGCGTGGCTGTCGATCATCGAGCGCATCTGGTGGAAACCGAACGACGAATGCGTCGATGCGATGCGCTGGCTGCCGCCGATGAAGGCGAGCGTGCAGGCGCTGGCGCAAAGATGGTCCACCTCCACCGTGATGTCGGGACGTGATGCGAGGAAGTCGTGCAACTGCATGCCGTTGTCCACGTCGCCACCCACGCTGTCGAGCACCAGGCGATGGATCGATGGATGGCTCTTGAAAGCATCGGCGACCGCATCGGCATAGTCGACGCCGATGGTGCCCTTGGCCAGGATCGCCTGGCCGTCCGCGTCAGGTGCGATCGTGTACCGGCTGAAGCGCCGCTGCTCCGAGGCACCGGCGGCAATCTTCTGCAGCGCCGCCCACTCGGTGGGCAGGCTGCCGATGGTGGCGAGGATGCCCAGCACCATCAGGATATTCACCACGATGGCCCAGCGGCTGCCGCTCAAAGCGGCCGCACGCAGCGTGCCGACCACCTGCCAGACCGACACGGCCAGTCGGGCCACGGCAAAGCTGGCCACCACGATGAGCAGGTGCGTAAGTGAGAGGTGCGCCTGGTTGAGCCAGGCCAGCAGCGCGGACTGCACCAGGTTCATGCCCAGACCCACCAGCACGCTGTTGCACCAGTACGACTGCGCCAGCGAAAGTTCGCCGTGCCAGTGCGCGAGCAGGTAGTTCGTGCGTGGCTGCTTGGGCAGCGGCGGCGGGTGCTGGCCCGGCAGGTCCAGGGGCAGCGTGCCGTCCCAGGTGGGCGGAATGCGGTCGGTGCGGCGATACGGCGAATCGGGAAGAGCCATCGGACTGCCCTCGAAGCGGTGACCGGAACGACTGCCTGCGTGGGACGTGGCAGCGCCGGCATGGCGCTGCCACGTTCGGTGCGTCAGGCCTGCTTGCGCTTGAACAGCTTGGCGAACACGCCACCGACGGCGGCGACGCCCAGCACGATGAACTTCTTGAATGCCAGCAACAGCACACCGAGCTTGGCGAACAAGCCGGCCTTCGCCGCGATGCCGCCCGCGACCAAGGCGGCGATGCCATAGGCGGCGGCCTTGTCGGTGGTCGGGTTGTAGTCGGTGTAGCGCTGGCCGGCGTCGAACTCGGCCATCTCCACCACTTGTGGCATGTCTGCGCGTACCTGGGCCAGCTCTTCAATGGGCGCTACCGCATTGAGCGAGAGATAGCCCTTGCGGCCCAGCACGCGGATAGCATAGTTGAGCGTGCGGCTTTCATGCGAGCCGTCGGACTTCTTGAACACGAGGTCCTGCGCCCAGTAGAGCTTGTGGCTGGCCGTGTCGTAATGCGGCGGCTCGGCCCAACCCATCAGTTCGATCGCCGGATAGCCTTCCTTGACCCGGTCTTCGTTGTCGTCCTTCGTGGCCTTCTGCATGTCTTTCAACATGTCGCTGTAGTCGATCTTGGCGGCATCCTCGTCGGTGACGTAGCCCTCGTCGACGAAGGTCACCACCACCGCCCAGTTCTTGTCTTCAAGCACGGCATGCGCGTCCGTGCTGGGCAGGATCATGCCCAGCACGTCGTGGTCGGGCGGGTTGTTCCACAGCTCGCTGAGCACGCGCTGCGCATCGGCCGCGGGCAGGAAGCTGTAGCCGTCGGCGATGTCGAGCGTGGCTTGCGCGCCCGGAAGGTTCACCTTGCCGGTGAGTGGGTGCAGTGTGGCGACGAACTGCTCGGCCGTCATCTGGCCGGATTCCTCGGCCCTGGCGGGCGAGGCGCACATCAAGGCAGCCAGCAGCAGCGCTGGCACGAGCGTCTTGCGAAGCATCGAGCATTCCCCCGGTATCGTCCATGGATACGCATCGACCGATGCGGCCGCGGCTCCCCCCATGGCGCAGCGGCCGCACGATCTTACGACGCGCGGCGCGCTGCGGCGATAACCGAGTCTAGTGCGCTCAGGGTGACTTGGGCGCAGGCGAGCGCTCGAAACTGCCGGCGTCGCCCGGGAACACCACCGGGCTTTCGTAACCCTCGGCCGAGACGGCGGAGACGCCGAAGAACCAGTCGTCGATCACCACGTCCTTGATCACGGCCTGGTCCACATCGCCCACCACGCGGCTGTACTGCCACTGCGGTGCGGTGGTGTCGCGCCAGTGCACCACGTAACCGGCGGCGCCCGGCACCTTCTTCCAGTGCACGGTGGAGTCGGTGGCGAGCGCGCCTTCGGTGATCACGCCGCTGGGCGGCGCAGGCGCGCGGCTCATCGCGGCCATGGTGACGGTGTTGAGTGCGGTGACGCGGGCGAGATAGCGGAAGTCGACGCCGTCGATGGTGTCGCCGTATTTGATGCCCTTCTCGGTGCGCAGATCCTGGTGCTGGCGCGTGTAATCCTCGTGGCCCTCGCTCACGCGCACGGCCGGATAACCGGCTTCGAGGAACGGCACCTGGTCGCCGCCGCGGCTGTAGCGGTCGGTGCGATAGACCATGTGCACGCGGAAGTCGGGCAGGTAGTCCGAGGCGATGCGTTCCATGTAGCGGGCGACGTTGCGCGAGGGCGAGTCCACCTCGCCGCCGTGATAGGCGCGGAACTTCGCCTGTTCGGGCGTCTCGTTGCTCTTGGTGCCTTCGGAGAACACGCGCACCGTGAGGTTGTCGCGTACGCCGTTCTGGCCCTGGCTGTTGCCCACGATGTCGTTGTTGAGATCGGCCTGCACCTGCCAGCCCTGCGCGACGGCGTAATCGGCCAGCACCTTGCCGCCGTACAGGCCTTGCTCCTCACCCGACAGCGCGGCGAACACCAAGGTGGCGTCGTTGTCCTGCCTGGAAAGGATGCGCGCCGCTTCCATCAGCGCGGCGACGCCCGAGGCGTCGTCGTTGGCGCCCGGCGCATCGCTGGTGGAATTCATCACGTCGGTGACGCGCGAATCGAGGTGGCCGGTCATCACGATCACGCGCTTGGGATCGGTCTTGCCGCGCTTGATCGCCACCACGTCCATCACTTCGGTCGGCTGCGGAATACGCTTGCCGGTGAACGCCTGCGAGGGCGTGACGACCTCGATGCAGCCGCCGCATTCCTTGGCGATCTGCTCGAAGCGCGACTTCACCCAGCGCCGTGCGGCGCCGATCCCGCGCTTGTCCGACTTGGTGTCCGACAGCGTATGGCGCGTACCAAAGCCGACCAGCTCCTCGATGGTCGCGTGCAGCTCCGTTTCGCTGGGCTGCGTGGACAGCGCCAGCAGCGACGGTTGAAATCGCGGCTGTACCGGTGCCTCGTCGGCAAAGGCGGTGGACACGGCGAGGCTGAGTGCCAGCGGGAGCAGCAAGGGAGCGAGGCGCATCGGATTCTCCGGTAAGTCGACAGCCGACTTTAGCGCCGCCCGCCAGGCACGCCCCATGCCGAATGGCAGGGGTGGGCAGCCTAGTGGCCGGGCGGCACCAAGGTGATCTCGAACAGCTTGGGCCACCGCTTGCCAGTCACGAACAGACGGTCGTGCTGGGCGTCGTAGGCGATGCCGTTGAGCACGTCGTTGGTCGGGTCGGGCAGCTTGCCGATATCGAACAGGCCGGTGAGGTCGATCCAGCCCTTGACATGGCCGGTGGCCGGGTCGATGCGGGCAATGCGATCGGTCATCCACACGTTGGCGTAAATCTCGCCCTTCACCCATTCCAGCTCGTTGAGGTTGAGCACGGGCTGACCGTTGTCGGTGACGTTGATGGTGTCCACCACCGCCAAGGTCTCGGGATCGAGGATCTGCAGTTTCGATGAGCCGTTGCTCATGTAGATCTGCTTGTCATTGCGCGTGAGCGCCCAGCCTTCGCCGCTGTAGTAGAAGGTACGCTTCTGCGCGAACGTCCGCGTGTCATAGACGAAGCCCAGCTGATCCTTCCAGGTCAGCTGCACGATGTGCGGGCCCCAGTCCACGATGCCTTCGCCGAAATACTGCGCCGGCAGGTCGTGGCGCTGCACCACCTTGCCGCTTTCCAGCTCGACCTTGCGCACCGTCGATTCGCCGGCTTCGCCCGTGCTCTCGTAGAGATAGCCGTCCTTGTAGAAGAGGCCTTCGGTGTAGGCCGAGACGTCGTGCGGATAGGTATGCACCACGCGATAGCCGTACACCGGCGTCGCTGCCTGCACGGGCAGGGCAACCACGAGTGCACCGAGTGTGGCGGCGCAGGCAAGCCAGCGGATCATCCGGGGACTCCTCAGGGTGGAACGCGGATGGTACACGCCGCTCAATGCAGCGTGCGCACGCGGAAATTGCGTCCCTTGATCTTGCCGGCACGCAGGCGCTCCAGCGCCTTGTTCGCAAGATCCCGCCGGATCGCGACATACGCACGGGTGGCGAATACGTCGATCTTGCCGATGTCCTTGGCGTCGAGGCCCGCATCGCCGGTGAGCGCGCCGAGGATGTCGCCGGGGCGCAGCTTGTCCTGGCGACCGGCGTCGATCACCAGCGTGCGCATCGGCGCAAGATTGAGCTGCTTGCCGCGCGGCGGCGCCACCTTCAGCGAGTGCCAAGGCAGCGGCTGGCCGAGCTGGTCTTCGATATTGAGCGCCTTGGGGCGCTCGCGTGGTGTCACCAGCGTGATCGCGAGGCCGGCTTCGCCCGCGCGACCGGTGCGACCCACACGATGCGTGTGCGTGTCCGGATCGTGGGCGATGTCGTAGCTCACCACCAGCGGCAGGCCGGCGATATCCAGGCCGCGCGCGGCGACATCGGTGGCGACCAGGATCGAGCAGCTGCGGTTGGCGAACTGCACCAGCACCTCATCACGATCGCGCTGCTCCATGTCGCCGTGCAGCGCCAACGCGGAGAAGCCGCGCTTGTCCAACTCGTCCGCCACGGCATCCACGTCCTTGCGCATGTTGCAGAACACCAGTGCGTGCTGCGCGTGCTCCTTGCCCAGCAGCTGCGCCAACGCGTCGATCTTCTGTGCCGGTTCCACCTCGTGGAAGCGCTGCTCGATGGTGGACTCCTCGTGCGGTGCTTCCACCGTCACCTCCACCGGCTCACGCTGCAGGCGCTTGCTTACCTGGCGGATCTCTTCGGCATACGTCGCCGAGAACAGCAGTGTCTGATGATGCTTGGCAATGCGCCCGACGATATCGTCGATCGCCTCGCTGAACCCCATGTCGAGCATGCGATCCGCCTCGTCGAGCACCAGCACCTTGATGCCGCCGCCGTGCAGGCTGCCGCGCTTGAGATGCTCCTGCACGCGTCCCGGCGTGCCGACCACGATGTGCGGATCGTGCGTGAGCGACGCGAGCTGCGGCCCCAGGGGCATGCCGCCGCACAAGGTGAGCAGCTTCACGTTGGGGATATTGGCCGCCAGCTTGCGGATCGACTTGCTGACCTGGTCGGCCAGTTCGCGCGTAGGGCACAGCACCAGCGCCTGCAGCCGGATGGTGGATACGTCCAGGCTTTGCAGCAGGCTCAGGCCAAAAGCGGCGGTCTTGCCGCTGCCGGTGCGGGCCTGCGCGATCACGTCGCGGCCCTCCAGCATGGGCGGCAGGCTCTGGGCCTGCACCGGGGTCATCTCGGTGTAACCGAGGGTCTCCACGCTGGCGAGCAGCGCGGGCTTGAGCGGGAGCGTGCGGAAATCAGTCATGCGCCATGATCGCATCTACGCGTTCATGGCGCATGAAAACCTCAGCCCTGCATCTGTTCCAGCTCCATGCCCTTGGTCTCGCGCACGGCCTTGGCCACGAAGATCAGCGAAATCAGCGCGAACGCCGCATACAGGCCGTAGGCGAAGCTCAGGCCCACTTCGGCCAGCGCCGGGAAGCTGCTGGTGATGATGAAGTTGGCGATCCACTGCGCGGCGGCGGCCACGGCCAGTGCGATCGCACGGATGCGGTTGGGGAACATCTCGCCCAGCAGCACCCACACCATCGGGCCCCAGCTCAGGCCGAAGAACACGACATAGGCGTTGGCCGAAACCAGCGCCACCATGTTCCATGGCGAGGGCAGGCTCAGCGTGGCGCCGCTGCCAGTGGCCTGCGAGAAGCACCAGGCCATGGCGGCGAGCGTGACGGTCATGCCGGCCGAGCCGATGATGAGCAATGGCTTGCGGCCGATGCGGTCCACCAGCGCGATCGCCACCAGCGTCACCAGCACGTTCACCACCGAGGTCGCCACGGTGATCGAGAACGAATCGGCTTCGCTGAAGCCCACCGAATGCCATAAGGTGGACGAGTAGTAGAAGATGACGTTGATGCCGACGAACTGCTGGAACACCGACAGCAGGATGCCGATCCACACCACCGGCAACAGGCCGAAGCGCGGACCCCGCAGGTCGCGCAGGCGAGGACGGTACTCCGATTGCAGGCTGTCCTGGATGTCCTTCACCTTGGCGTTGAGCGCGGCCTCGTTGCGCATGTCCAGTACGCGCCGCAGCACGTCATGCGCTTCGGCGAGGCGACCCTTCGCCACGAGATGGCGCGGCGATTCCGGCACGCCGAGCACCAGCGATCCGTAGATCAGCGCCGGCACCACGGCGACCAGGAACATCCAGCGCCATGCAGCCAAGCCCAGCCACAAGGGATGCGCCGCGCCGCCGGCGGAACCGGCCAGCCATGCATCGCTGAGCAGCGCCGCGAAGATGCCGAGCACGATGGCGAGCTGCTGCAGCGAACCCAGGCGCCCGCGCACGGCGGCGGGCGAGACTTCCGCGATATAGGTCGGCGCGATCACCGAAGCCATGCCGACGCCGATGCCGCCAACGAGACGCCAGAACACCAGGCTCGCCACGCCGGACACCAGGCCCGAGCCGAGCGCGCTGAGTGCGAGGAACAATGCCGCGACCTGCATGCTGCGCACGCGACCGAAGCGGTCCGCCAGCGGACCCGCGTACCACGCGCCCACCGCCGAACCGAGCAGTGCGCACGACACGGCAAAGCCGATCTGTCCCGCACCCAGCCCGAAATTGCCGCGCACCGCGTCGACCGCGCCGTTGATCACTGCGGTATCGAAACCGAACAGGAAACCACCAAGCGCTGCAGCGGCAGCGATCAGGACCACGCGCGCCGTGGCGTGCTGGCCGAGATCCTCGACCGCATTGCCCGGCTTGTCAGTCGTATTGAGATTCATCGCCTCTCCCCATGAAAGTCCGGCGATTCTGCGCTGGCAGTCGCCTAGCTTCGAAGTGAATACGTATGCACTAGAGGGGGAGGGATGTCGAGGTTTTGTTGAATGACGGGAGGATGATGCAGGCGCGCAATGGTTGGGGTTGTTGTGTGACGTGAGCTGTGGGTGGTTTTGGGGCGGTGGATGTGCGTGGATTGTTGCGATGCAATATTGCTGGTGGTGTTTTTTCGGGTTGCGATCGCTCGTACTTCAGTCGATCGGCTTCCGCAGCTCTTTTGTAGGAGCGCACCTTGTGCGCGACAGCCTTTCGCGCCGGTCTACATGTTTTCGGTTTTGCTTAGTCGCTATGGCCTTCGGTTGCTGTGCTGCCGCTAGGTTGCCGCTTACGACCGAAGGGAGTCCCTGTGGGACGCAGCGGGCGTTTCGATCTCCTGCCGGCGACGCGAAGCTAGTCCCAGTGGGATGCCGGGAAGCTATTCTCGTGGGACGCTCGAGTCACTTTTCTTTTGCTGGCCCACGCACGCGCTCTTGGCGTGCGAACGGCGAAGCCGGCTCGCACGCGGGGAGGCGCCATGGATGGCGCCGGCTTTGAGGAGCGAGGAAGGGCGTAGGGCGGAACGCCCGGAGTCAAAGTCCCACGGGATTAGCTTCGCGTCAAAAGTAACCCAAAGAAAATGGCCTTTTAGAGCCAAGGCTCTTAGTACGTGGGATAGAAGCGTCGGAGGGCCGGGGACAGCCTTGGTCCGCTCGTTACTACCTCGAACGAAGCGGCTACACCGCAACGCGCCGTAGCGAAGAGGGCTTAAAGCAGCTTCGCTGGCCGGCGCGGGAATCTAGGAGTTGTCGCACCCAATCCCCTCTCCCCTCCGGGGAGAAAGCTGGGGTGAGGGGCAGGTGCTCGCGAACACCTTGCTTACCTCTGTAGGAGCGCACCCAGTGCGCGACCGCAGTGTTACGACGTACCTCGTCTTGCACCATCGCGACAATCGCGAATAGAGGCAACCATGCCAGTGCGCGGTCGCGCACTGGGTGCGCTCCTACAACGGGGCCGCAGGCTTCGCGAAGCGATGTGCCGCGAAGCGGCACGAGCCTTCGCTGAATCCCCTGTGTGGCGGTGAGGGGCGGACGATCAGGCCCCGTAGGGGTGCCCGACAGGGATGGCAGGCACTTTTCGTCCGGGCAGGAGCTCGGTCGAAAAGCCCGGCCGCCCCTCACGGCTGGCTTGGGGGTAGCTCACACAGTGCCATAAGGGGTGCCGTTCTCTTTGGCATTGCCACCTTTACGGTGGTTACTTTCTCTTGGGCAAGCAAGAGAGAGTGACCCGGCCTTCGGCAGGAGGACCGCCACCCCACAGGGACTCCCTTCGGTCGCAGGCGAGCCAAGTCGCGATATCGGCTGATAGCGAACGCTCTGCATTCATCAAATTGACGAACATGCAGTCCGCCGCGAAAGGCTGTCGCGCACTGGGTGCGCTCCTACAAAAGAAGAGGCGTCAGCTATGAAAAGAGGGAGCCGGTAACCAGCAACGGCATCAAGCGGCGGCGCAGCCAATCACCACATCCATCATCACCATTGCGTCCGATTCGGCAACAACCCCTTCAACTCCGCCTCGGTCAGATTCCGCCACTGCCCCGGCTTCAAATGTCCCAGCTTCACATTGATGATGCGCACGCGCCGCAGCTGCGTCACGCGATAGCCGAACTCGGCCGACATCAGGCGGATCTGGCGATTCAGGCCTTGCGTGAGGATGATCGCAAAGCCGAACTTGGCGACCTTGCGCACCTTGCAGGGCTTGGTCATCTGGCCATGAATGCGCACGCCACGCGCCATGCCCTTGAGGAATTCATCGGTGACGGGCTTGTTCACCGCCACCAGGTATTCCTTCTCGTGATTGTTCTCGGTGCGAAGGATCTCGTTGACGATGTCGCCGTTGCTGGTCAGCAGGATCAGGCCTTCCGAATCCTTGTCCAACCGGCCGATCGGAAAAATACGTTCCTTGTGATCGACGAAGTCGACGATGTTGTCCTTCACCGTCTGGTCGGTGGTGCAGGTCACACCCACCGGCTTGTTCAGCGCGATGTAGACGCCGCGCTTGGCCGACGGCGTCGCGGCGAGGATGCGCGCCTTGACGATCTCGCCGTCCACGCGCACCTCATCGCCCTCCAACGCCTTGGCGCCGGTGGTGACGACTTCGCCGTTGATGGTGACGCGGCCGGCGAGCAGCAGTTCGTCCGCTTCGCGACGGGAGCAGAGGCCGGCTTCGCTGATGTATTTGTTGACGCGCATGGATGGATCTTTGTTCTTACTGTAGGAGCGCACCCAGTGCGCGAAAGCCAGGCAAAGCGGTGCATGGCAACTCTGCGGTCGCGCACTGGGTGCGCTCCTACGAGGTCATGCCTTTACGAACGCAGCCCCACGCCGCGCTTGAGTAGATGCAGCGCCACGGCGCTCAAGCCGATGACGAACACCAGCATCACCGCGAACGCCACGCCGATCTGCACGTCGCTGACGCCCAGCACGCCGAAGCGGAATGCGTTCACCATGTACAGGATGGGGTTGACCATGGAGATGCTGCGCCACGGTTCGCCCAGCAGGTCCACCGAATAGAACACGCCGCCGAGGTAGGTGAGGGGGGTGAGCACGAAGGTGGGCACGAGGGCGATGTCGTCGAACTTCTTGGCGAACACCGCGTTGACGAAGCCCGCCAGCGAAAACACCGTCGCGCCCAGCAGCACCGACAGGAAGGTGATGATCGGATGCGCGACGTGCAGATCGGTGAAGAACAGCGCGATCAGCAGCACCAATGCACCCACCACCAGGCCACGCGCGACGGCACCGGTGACGTAGCCGAGCAGGATCACCCAGTTGGGCATGGGCGACACCAGCATCTCTTCCACGGCGCGGCTGAACTTGGCACCGAAGAACGAGCTGGAGATGTTGCCGTAGCTGTTGGTGATGATGCTCATCATCACCAGGCCCGGCACGATGTACTGCATGTAGGTGAAGCCGTGCATCTGGCCGATGCGGCTGCCGATCAGCTTGCCGAAGATCACGAAGTACAGCGTCATGGTGATCGCGGGCGGGATCAGCGTCTGCGTCCAGATGCGCATGATGCGCGAGATCTCGCGGCGGACGATGGTGTTGAGCGCGACAAGATTGGCGGCGCCGTTCATGCGATTTTCTCCACGGTGTCCTTCGTGGTTCGGCCGTTCTCGACCAGTCGCACGAACAGTTCTTCCAGACGGTTGGTCTTGTTGCGCATCGAGGTCACCGTCATGCCCTGGCTGGACAACGCGGCGAACAGCGAGTTGAGATCATGCGAGCGGGACATTTCCGCTTCCAGCGTGTGCTCGTCGAGGCGGCGCAGCGTGATGCCGGGAATGGCGGGCAGTTCGGCCGGCACATGGTTGATGTCCAGCACGAAGGTTTCCACGTCCAGTGAGGCCAGCAGGCGCTTCATCGAGGTGTTCTCCACGATGGTGCCGTGGTCAATGATGGCGATGTTGCGGCAGAGTTGCTCGGCCTCCTCGAGGTAATGCGTGGTGAGGATCACCGTGGTGCCGGCGGCGTTGATGCCGCTGACGAACTGCCACATCGAGCGGCGGATCTCGATGTCCACGCCCGCGGTGGGTTCGTCGAGGATGAGCAGCTTGGGCTCGTTCATCATCGCGCGGGCGATCATGAGGCGACGCTTCATGCCGCCGGAGAGCATGCGTGCCTGGTGATGCGCCTTGTCCCACAGGCGCAGCTCCTTGAGGTACTTCTCGGCGCGCTCGATGGCGATCTTGCGGGGAATGCCATAGAAGCCGGCCTCGTTCACGCAGATGTCGAAGGGCTTTTCGAACTGGTTGAAGTTGATTTCCTGGGGCACCAGGCCGATCAGCTGCATGGCCTTGCCGCGCTGCTTGTTCACCGATACGCCGAACACTTCGGCGTCGCCGCCGCTGGCGTTCACCAGCGAGGACAGGATGCCGATCAGGGTGGATTTGCCGGCGCCGTTGGGGCCGAGCAGGGCGAAGAAATCGCCGGGCTGGACCGTGAGACTGATGCCTTTGAGGGCTTCGACGCCGTTGCTGTAGGTCTTGCGCAGGTTATCGACGACCAGCGCGGGTGTGGCAGGAGAGGACATGAGCTGCACCGAAGGGGCTAGCCTTTTATTATACGGGGCTTGCCCGGGCCGTCCGGCGCGGCGTCGCGATCACTTTGTTTCCCCCGGGATATTCATGGCAGACCATTTCCAGCTCCGTCTCGTCGACAGCACCATGCTGGCGCCCACCGTGCGCCATATGGCTTTCGAGCGCGCAGACGGGCAGCCGTTGGCGTTTGTGCCCGGGCAATTCCTGCAGATCCACTTTCACTATGAAGACGGCGTGGCCACCAAGCGCAGCTACTCGGTAGGCACGGTGGGCGATGGCTCGTCGCCGGTGCAGCGCATCGAGATCGCGGTGAGCTACGTGGAAGGCGGTGCCGCCACCAGGCTGCTGGGCGAGTTGCCGATCGGCGGCGTGATCGACGCCAGCGGCCCCTACGGGCGCTTCTGCCTGCAGGCCGGCGACACCAATGGCCGCTACCTGCTGCTGGCCACCGGCACGGGCGTCACGCCCTACCGCGCGATGCTCCCGCAGATCGCCGAGCTGGTGAAGCGGGGCCGCGAGGTCGTGTTGTTGTATGGCGCCCGCAACGAGACCGAGCTGCTCTACGGCGAGGAATTCGAGGCCTTCGCGAAGGCCAATCCCGGCTTTTCGTTCTACGGCTGCCTGAGCCGCCAGCCGCGCGACGTGCCGCGGCCGAATGATCGCCCGGGCCACGTGCAGACGGTGCTGGCCGAGCTCGCCCCTACGGCCGAGCGTGACATCGCCTACCTGTGCGGCAACCCCAACATGGTCGACGCGGCTTTTGCCGCCCTGAAGGAATCCGGCCTGCCGGTGGCGCAGATTCGCCGTGAGAAGTACATCTCCTCACGTTGATTGGCAGGAGCGCTTCCTAAACCCTTGTTGAACAAAGTGCTCAAGTTCGACTGAGGCCGGCCGCTAACGAGTCAGCCGCGGCGATGCCCCTCGCCGCTTCCCCAACCAGCCTTCCCCGGGTCGTTTTCCCGACACCCGCCAAAAGCGTGACGCAGTTCACGCTGTGAACACCTGCCCGGGTTTCCGATATCAAGCCCCGGAAACCCACGCCGATAGATCCCATCAGTACCGCCTCTTTCCGAAGGCAGTACGGGAAGGGGCATTTATGAAGGGCTGGATTCGCTGGACCTGGATCGGATGCGTAGTCGCCTTGGCGCTGGGCGTGCCGGTGGCGCATGCGCAGGGCGGCACGATCACCTTTGTCGGTGCGATCGCGGCACCCACGTGCGGTGCGATGGCGGTATCGGAAGCAGCGCCCAATGCTTTGCGAGGCGGATGCGGCGCGCCACTGGCGAGCGTTGCATCGCGCTCTTCGGTTTATCGGCAGTCCACGGTGTCACTTGAGGACGCCACGCAGGCGCACGATCGCCTGCTGATGTATTTCGCGACCTATGCCGACGCGGGCGAGGCCCATCTGGTGACGCGTACCTACGAGTGACCGTGCGGCAACTCCGCCTCCGTCACTTGTAGGTCATGGTGAACGTCGCGGTGGCACATACCGGCCCGGGCGTCACGGTGGAACCGGTCTGGTAGTACTGCGCGTAGTAGGGAATGGTCAGCGTACCGTTGGGCGAGTTGCCCAGCGATTGGCCGGTGCTGGTCAGCGGCATCGGCGACATCGATGATTGCAGCACCTGCACACCGACATTGCCGGCAGGCGTGGTTCCGCTGCATGAAGCGCTGGATGAAATCACGCCCTGGCTCGTACTCCATGCCGTGGTGGAAGCCATCGTCATGGTGAGCTTCGCGCCCGACGAACATTGATAGCTGATGTTGAAGGGCGTCAGTCCTGCCACCTGGCCTACACCGCCCAGGGCGGTCGCCGAAATCGTCGGCAACGTCACCGCAAAGGTGTTGTCGTCGCCGCCGTTGAGCGCGCAGCTCGCATTCGAAAGTACGGCCGAGTTGGTCGAGAGCGTCGAGATCGCCGATGAACTCGCGGTGATGCCGTAGATGTAGTAGTAGAACTGCATCAACGTGGAGATGGCATTCACCGTGCCCGCGCTGATGTTGCCGGTCTTGATCAACTGGCCCGTGATGGTGAACGACGTGCTGTTCGCGGGATACGTGATGGTCGCAGGCTCCCAGCCCGGCGTCTGGCCGGGGCCGCAGCGCAGGCACGAGTTGTCGGATGCCTGGATCGGGCTGGCGGTCACCTTCAGCGACACGCCGGCCCTGCTGGTCTTGAACATGATGCCGCCGCCGGCGGGCGGATCGTTTGCCGTGTCGCGCGCGGCAAGATTGCCGGCCTGGACGGTAACCGTCTGCCCGAAGGTGCTGCTGTCATAGGGTAGGCCGGTGCAGGTGACGGTGATCGTCGCCTGCACCGGGGGGCCCAGCGGTGCACCTACCGCGGTGTTCGCGGAAATCGTTGCGTCAGGCAGATCAAGCACGGCATTCGTCGATGTGCATTTCACGGCAGCCCATGCACCGGGCGCCCACGTGGCGCACAACAACACCAGCGCGAGCAACGCCAATCGCCGCGCGACGCCTGTCATTCCGAAACGGTGTTTCACGGATGATTCCTCGCGATCTGCGCCATCGTGATCGGCACGGCGCACACCGCATCGATGGTTTCGTACTTCGTGATCTTGCCCTTGGTCTTCGCGCCCAGCTGGTAGGTGAAGGAACAGGTCTGGCTCGCGCCGCCATCGTCCTGCCAGCGCGCGGTCAGTTCACCGGCATCCGCCATGCCGCGAACCAGCGCCTGGCCGCCCTGGCCAACCAGGCCGAGCGCTGTGCCCTTGTCGTCGACCAGTTCCGCACCGAATGGCAGCGCATCGCCATTGGCCTGATGGAGGTGAAGCACCACCGTGCGACCGCTCTGCGTCTTGAACTTCAGCAGCACCACCGAGCCCGCATGCGGAGCCACCTGCGTGCTGGTGGCGTCCATTTGCACGTCGAGCGGCAGACCCTTCGGGTCGATCGCGACCGAGTTGAGCTGGTATGGCGTGAGGTACGGCACGATCGCGTAACCGGAGGCGTCGACGCGTGCGCCCACCGCGTTGACGACGTGCGCGCCAGCCGCGCCCGGCGCGTACACCAGGCCGACGGTATCGCCCAGCGGCTGTCCGAAGGTCACGCCGCCCGAGTGAACGACGATGCCGCCGCTCACGCCTGCCGATTGCTGCGAATAACCGCTGCCGCCACCGGCGCTGGCGTTGAACA
Source organism: Dyella jiangningensis (assembly GCF_003264855.1). NCBI lineage: Bacteria > Pseudomonadati > Pseudomonadota > Gammaproteobacteria > Lysobacterales > Rhodanobacteraceae > Dyella > Dyella jiangningensis. Next base: position 365,223 of record NZ_NFZS01000001.1, read on the forward strand.
CGGCGAACGGGCTGCGATAGCTCCCGCTCACGCTGCCCGCGGTGCCGCCGGTTTCGCCGTGCGATGCCGTGGCGCTGTAGTTGAACTCGTTGTTGCTGCCGGCCGAACCGTTGAGCATCGCCTGCTCCTGGTTACCGCCGGTCGCCGTGTGGTTGAACATCAGGTTCAACGACGGCGAATGCCTGCCCGAACCCAGTGGGATATCGAGCGTGAGGTTGTATTCGTTGTCGTAGCGACCGAACGGATCGCGCGTGCGCGTGGCCGAGAGGCTGAAGCCCACGCTCTTGATCGTGTTGCTGTAACCCACCTGGAACTGCGTGTCCGAGCCGTTGCGGTTCCAGTAGTCGCTGATGGAACCGTTGGCGTACAGCTGCCCGCCGCGCTCGCCCAGCTGCTGGTTCAGGGTCAGGCTGAAGCGGTTGCGCTGGCGATCGAGGCCGGTGACATGCAGCAACGGGTTGTAGGTGGTGCCGGCCAGCGCGGCCTGCTGTGCCGGCGTGAGCAGCGTCTGCAGCGCGACGCCATTGATCAGCGTCGCGTCAGACGGGGTGTAGTCCTTGAACGCGTCCAGCCCGCGCAGCGCATAGTCGCGCACGATGGCGGCGTCGCTCAGGCTGAGGAAGCCGCTGGTCGAATAGCGATACGCCGCCACCGACAGCGACGTGCCCGACTGCGGCAGGATCTTGCTGTAGCTCAACCGCACGCTCTGGCCCGACTGCGAGTCGTAGCCGGGAATCTCGGTGCGCGCATGCGTGACGTCGGCGGCGAAGGCGCCATAGCGGGTATTGATCGCGGCGCCGAGCAGCACGGAGGCGTAATCCTGCGCGCCCTGCATGCCGGCATAGCCGGTGACCAGGTTGCTGAAACCGTACTGCAGGGTGCCTTGCAGCACGTTCGGATGGTGCTCGAGCGCGAGGTTGCGCATCTGGCCCGCGGCGACGTCGAAGCGCAGCGTGCCCGGACGCAGCAACTGCGGCACCGAGGCATAGGGCACGCTGAAGCTGCGCACGCGACCGTCGGCCTCGGTCACGGTGACATCGAGGTTGCCGCCGTAGCCGGTCGGGTAGAGATCGTTGATGGTGAACGGGCCCGGCGCCACCGTGGTCTGGTAGATCTGCAGGCCGTTCTGTCGGATGGTCACCAGTGCATTGGTATCCGCCGTGCCGCGGATCACCGGGGCGTAGCCGCGCACCGAATCCGGCAGCATGCGATCGTCCGTGCCCAGCCGCACGCCGCGCAGGCCGTAGCTGTCGTACACGGAGCCGTCGGTGAAGCTGTCGCCGATCGTCAGCTGCGCGCGCAGCGAGGGCACGTCGCGCTGCACGTAGGTGTCGATGTTCTGCCAGCGACGGCGCGCCGGGGTCTTCGACGTGCCCGACTGCCAGCTCAACGTGGAGTCGTGGCGGAAGTGCCAGGCGCCGACATTCACGCCCGCGTTGAGGCCCAGGTACGACGAAGACTGGCTCAGGCCCAGGGCGCTGCTGTGATAGCTGTTGAAGTTGTAGTTGAGAATGCCCGCCGCCACGCCTTCGTCCCAGTATTCCGGGCTCACGTAGCCGCGCGGCGCGCGTCCCAGATAAGCCTGCGGCACGCTGATGTCCAGGCGCAGCTCGGTCATGTCGAAGCTGGCGGTGGCGCCTGGAATCAGCTCGCCAATGCCCACGCAGGCGGACGGGTTCTTCAGCTTCTCCGAGGCTTCGGCCGACTGCGCGGGCGCGCGCAGGCCCATCTGCCGAAACAGCTCCGGCGTAATGCAGGGCACGGCATTGGCGTCGGGCGAGGGCGCGACGAAACGCAGGTCGGTGCGCGCGGTCCAGGTGCCGTTGAGGAATACGTCGGCGTTGTAATTGCCCGGCATGACCGGGTTGCCGTGCTCGAAGCGCGACAGGTCGTTGGTGGTGTTCTGTCCCGCGCCCGAAAGCAGGTTGCGGTCAAAGTCGGCGTAGCTGCTGCTGGCCGATGCATCGGCGCCGACGGATGGGGCCGCGCCGCTGGCGGCCGCCGCGCCGGCGACCGGGGCCCAATGCGCCAGCGCCGCGGCGATCACCACGCACAGAAGCGCGCGCCGGTTCGTCATCGGCTGCGCGAATCCATTCGCGGTGGCGCGCGCCACCGTCACGGCGTGAGCGTGCTCTTGAACGGCGACGGCGCACCGTAATCGTTGATGCAATCGAACTGCACGGTGCTGCCCGCGGCCGGCGCATGCGTCAGGCCGGGCACGGTGAGGCGCAGGTCGGACATCGGCGCCACCATGTCGCCATCGACCTTGAGCGACTGCCCGTTGCTGTCCAGCGTGAGCTCGCTGATGGTGACGTAGTACGGCGTCGGGTTATGCACGACGAGCGCATAGCCCTTGTCCGCGGCCGTCGCCTTGAAGCTGAGTTCGGCGCCGGCCTTGTTCGCGTCGCCAGCGAGGCCGGCGGGGCGGTAGAACAGCTTGAGGCGCGAGCGGATGGCCAGTTGCAGATAGTTCTTGCCCGCGAATTCCTGGCCATTGGGCTTGGGCGGAATTTCCAGGACGTTGAGCCAGAACAACGACTCGCGATCCGTCGGCAGCGGCTGCTTGCCGGCGGAGAAAATGATGCGCAGGCTCTGATCCTTGTGCGCCTCCATGCGGAACAGCGGCGGCGTGATCAGGAACGGCGTGTTCACCTTGTCAGGCGTGGAGTGCTCGTCGCCGGCGTCGATCCATGCTTCGATCAGCGCGGGCGAGGTGTTCTCGTTCGACAGACGCAACGTGACTTCGCCCTCGCTGGCCGGAAAGACCACTCGGGTGCCTGCAATGATCACGTTGGCGTGGGCGCTGGTCAGAGCGAGGCAATAAGCCAGCAGCCCCGTACCTACGGCGCGGAAGAAGCGGTTCATCGTTGGGATCCGAACTGAGGGGTGAAGATCCCGTGGCCGTTGGCCGGCCACGGGATGGCAGTACGACTTACTGGTACTGGATGGTGTAGTTCACCGTGCTGGTCACGGTACCGGCACCGACGGAAGCGGCGGCGGTGTTGTAGTACTGCACGTAGTAGTTCAGCGTGGCGGCGTTCGAGGCGATCGTGGCCGTCGTGGTATTGGCCTGGGTGTTGAGGTTGATCGCGGTCTGCAAGTTGTTCAGCACCTGCAGGTCCACGCCCGTGGCGGCGCCGGTGGTCGCGGTGTTGCTCAGGCGGCCGTTGGCGTTGATGGTCGAGCCCGGTTCGAAGTAGGCCTTCACCACGCCGGTAGCCGAGCAGGCGCTCAGCGCGATGTTGAACGGGGTGGTGCCGGCGACCGTGCCGGCGGTGGTGCCAAGGGCGCTGGCGCCAACGGTCGGCAGGGTGACGGCGAACGAGGCGCCCGTGCCGGCGTTGATGGTGCAGGTGTTGCTGTTGACCTTGCCGTTGAACGTGATGGTGCCGTCGACCGCAGCGGCCGAGAACGCGGCCGTGCCGAGGATCGCGGCCAGAGCGGCGGAAACCAGAATCTTCTTCATACGATGTCCTTTGGTTGAGCGTAAGTAGTTGAAACAAAAACGAGTCAGGCGCTTCCGGACAACTTGGGACATCGCCCCCCGATTGCGCTTTGCGACCGCAGGTTCCTACCTCTGCGGGTAATGACCGGGCCGCTAACCGCCCTAAAGCAACCGCCGTGCCAATGTGATCCCGGTCACAGAAACGGCCACCTGGCCGAAAGTGAGACCTGATTGTTAAGGAGAAGTGACATTTAAGTGAGCCGTAATAGGTCACTTCCGGCGTGCCAAAAGGGGCCCAATGTGCAAATTGGGTCACATTTTCGGAGCCGTCTGATGTCAAAAGGCCTCAAGTTTTTCCGTTGACGTGCCGATACACCACGCCACGTGTCAAGCTTGCTTGACATTGGCATCGGGCGACCGTAGCCTCGCTGTCAAGGCAACTTGACAGTCATGGCGGCCGGCCTAGGCCAACCGGGGGAGACGGCATGGGAACAACGGACACGCGATGGCTGCCGCCAATGCATGCCTGGCCGGCATGGGGACGCTGGCTGGCCATGGCGACCACCGGTGCGTTGCTGGCCGCTGGTTTCTGGCTCATCACGCTAAGCGGCGCCGCGCGGGTACTGGGCCTGGCCCTGCTCGCCGCGGGTATTCCCCTCTCGGTCCACGTGGGGCGAGCCGCGCGCCGGGAGCGCAGCCGCACCGTCGAGCATCGTTACGCCCGTCAATTCATGCCCGCCATGCTCGTCTACATGGTGGTCATGCTCTATGTGTGGCCGATGCAGAAGACCATGGAACCCGGCCTGCTGAAGGTGGCGGCGGCGCTGCTGCCCGTGGTGCCGATCGCCTGGCTGATCGTCGCCTCCATCCGCTATGTGCTGGGCCATGACGAACTGGAGCGGCGCCAGCATTTGGAAGCGCTTGCCATCGGCGTTGCGATCGTCAGCGTGGCCAGCATGGTGCTGGGTTTCCTGGCGGCGGCGAAGCTCATCGTCGTCGATGCATCGCTGGCGCTGCTGCTGATCTACCCCGCGCTGAGCATCACGTATGGCATGACGCATTGCGTGCTGGTCTGGCGCGGCCGCGCGGAATGAACAATCGCGTGCGCGAGCTTCGCAGCGAACATGGCTGGTCGCAGGCCGACCTGGCCGAACGGCTGGACGTGTCGCGGCAGACCGTGAACGCGATCGAGACCGGCAAGTACGACCCGAGCCTGCCACTGGCGTTCAAGATCGCCCGGCTGTTCGGGCTTTCCATCGAATCGATCTTCGAGCCCGCGCCATGAGCGGCGAAGGGCCCGTTACCGTGCAACCCGAATGGACCGAGGGGTAAGCAGACATGGCAATCCAAGGGCGAACTGCCCTGCGCATAGGCATCGTGGCCGTTGGCCTTGCCGCGTTGGGATGGAACCACTTCCGCGCGCGCATGGCGAAAACGACGGATGCGGATGAAACCGCCGTCACCGCACCGGCATCGGCGGCCCAGCCCGCCAAACCGCAGACCTGGCGACTGGGCTCGGTCACGCTCACGCCGTGCGAGCTGGGTCAACCCAACAGCGGGCTTTCCACCGCCGCGTGGTGCGCACCGTTCGAGGTGCCAGAGAACCGCGACGATCCGCAGAGCCGCAAGATCAAGCTCAAGCTCGCGGTGATCCGCAGCAGCGCACAGGTGGCCAGCAAGGACATGCTCGTGATGCTTGCCGGCGGCCCCGGCCAGGCGGCGACGGAATCGTGGCCGGGCGTGTCTACCGCGTTGCAGCCGCTCACCGCGCATCGCCATGTGGTGTTGCTCGACCAGCGTGGCACCGGCGGTTCCCATCCCCTTACCTGCAAGGACGAAAGCGCGGGCCCCGAAGGTGGTGCCGACGCGCTCGATGAGCGACCCGAGAAGGAACGCGAAGAAACCCAGCGCTGCCTCAAGCTGCTCGCGGACAAGGCCGATCCGCGCTACTACACCACCACCGTCGCCGCGCAGGATCTCGAAGACGTGCGCAGGGCGCTCGGTGCGCCGACCTTCGATCTCGTGGGCGTGTCCTACGGCACGCGCATGGCGCAGCAGTACACCATGCGTTATCCCCAGGCCGTGCGCAGCCTGGTGCTCGATGGTGTGGTGCCAAACGAGCTGGTGCTGGGCGAAGACTTCGCGCAGAACCTCGACGCCGCGCTGAAGGCGCAGTTCGCGCGCTGCGAAACGGACGAGGCCTGCCGCAAGCGCTTCAACGATCCGTACCAGACGCTGTACCAGCTGCGCGATGCCTTGCGTGCCAATCCGCACGTGGTGAGCTTTCGCGATCCGCAGAACTACCAGAGTGTGCAGCGCGTGCTGAGCGAGGCGTCGCTTGCCAGTGTGGTGCGCATGTTCGCCTATACGCCGCTCACGGCGGCGCTGTTGCCGCTGTCCATCGATGCGGCCGCGCACGGCGATGTCGGTCCGCTGCTCGGCCAGGCCAAGCTGCTGTCGGGTGACCTGTCCGACACCATGAACGGCGGCATGCAGCTCTCGGTGATCTGCAGCGAAGACGCCGAACTGCTCACGCCGCGCCCGCAGGATGCGCACACCATCCTCGGCACGCGCATGATCGACACGCTGCAGAACGTCTGCTCGGTGTGGCCCAAGGGCACGCGCCCGGATGATTTCCACCAGCCGCTGAAGACCGACAAGCCGGTGCTGCTGCTCTCGGGTGAGTTCGACCCGGTGACGCCGCCGCGCTATGGCGAGCAGGTGGCCAAGAACCTGACGAACTCACGCCATCTCGTGCTCAACGGCCAGGGGCACAACGTGATGAACGCAGGCTGCGCACCGCAGGTCATCAAGCACTTCATCGAAGAGCAGAAGCCCGCGGCGCTGGATGTGAAGTGCCTGGAGCGCCTGCGCGCCACGCCGATGTTCATCGACTTCAACGGAGCCACGCCATGATCGAAGTGAAGGATTTGCACAAGGCGTTCGGCACGGTGAAGGCGGTGGACGGCGTGAGCTTCAAGGCGCGCGACGGCGAGATCACCGGCCTGCTCGGCCCCAACGGCGCCGGCAAGACCACCACGCTGCGCATGCTCTACACGCTGATGAAGCCGGACCGCGGCCAGGTGCTGGTCGACGGTATCGACGCCGCGCAGGATGCGCTGGCGGTTCGTCGCCAGCTCGGCGTGCTGCCCGATGCGCGCGGCCTCTACAAGCGACTCACCGCACGCGAGAACATCGACTACTTCGCGCGACTGCACGGCTTGCCGGAGGATCTGCTGATCACGCGCCGCGAGGCATTGGTGCAGGCGCTGGAGATGGAAGACATCGGTGATCGCCGCACGGAAGGCTTCTCGCAAGGCCAGCGCGTGAAGACGGCGATCGCGCGCGCACTGATCCACGATCCGCGCAACGTCATCCTCGACGAACCCACCAACGGTCTCGACGTGATGGCCACGCGCGCGCTGCGCCAGTTCATGCAACGGCTGAAGGCGGAGGGCCGCTGTGTGCTGTTCTCCAGCCACATCATGCAGGAGGTGGCCGCGTTGTGTGATCGCATCGTCGTGATCGCCAATGGCCGCGTCGTGGCGGACGAATCGCCCGAGGCGTTGCGTGCGCAGACCGGCGAGGCGAACCTGGAAGACGCCTTCGTGAAGATCATCGGCAGCGAAGAGGGACTCGCCGCATGAACATGCCTACCACGCTGTCGATCGGTCGCACGCGCGCCTTCCTCACCGTCTTCCTCAAGGAAGTGAGGGAAAACCTGCGCGACCGCCGCACGCTCACCAGTGCGTTTCTCACCGGACCGCTGCTCGGCCCCATCATCCTGGTGATGCTGCTCAACATCACGCTCAACCGCGAGTTCGACAAGGCGGAAAAACCACTGTCGGTGCCGGTCATCGGCGCGGACTATGCGCCCAACCTCATCGCCGCGCTGAAGGTGGACGGCATCGTGCCAAAGCCGCCCATCGCCAACCCGGAGCTGGCCGTGCGCAAGCAAGATGCCGACGTGGTGCTGCGCATCTCGCCGGACTACGGCAACGCATGGCGCAAGGGCGAGCCGGTGCAGGTGGAGTTGATCTACGACTCCTCGCAGCGCGATGCGAACACGGCGGTCGCGCGCGTGAGCCAGTTGGTGGAAACCTATGCGCGCCAGCAGGGTGCGATGCGGCTTGTAGCGCGCGGCCTGTCGCCCGGCACGGCCTGGCCGGTGATCGCCGCCAAGCGCGACCAGGCCACGGCTCAGGCGCGCGCGGCGCTGATGTTCTCCATCCTGCCGTACTTCTTCGTGCTCACCGTGTTCATGGGCGGCATGTATCTGGCGATCGACCTCACCGCCGGCGAGCGTGAGCGTCAGTCGCTCGAACCGCTGTTCGCCAATCCCGTGCCACGCTGGAAGATCCTTGCCGGCAAGCTGGCGGCGATCTGCGTGTTTTCGGCGGCGAGCCTGCTCATCTCGCTGGCGGCTTTCGCCGTGGTGGGGCGTTTCCTGCCCACCGAGAAGCTGGGCATGGAGCTGGACCTCGGCCTGAACTTCGCCAGCCGCGTGCTGCTGCTGATGCTGCCGCTGATCGTGCTGCTGGCCGCGCTGCAGTCCTTGGTCGCCGCCTTCGCCAAGAGCTATCGCGAGGCGCAGACCTATGTGTCGCTGCTGATGTTCGTGCCGGTGATCCCAAGCATCCTGCTCTCCACCATGCCGATCAAGGCGCAGGCCTGGATGTACGCCGTGCCGCTGCTCGGCCAGCACCTGGGCATCATGCAGCTGCTGCGCGGCGATGGCGTCGATGCGCAACAACTGGGGCTGTGCCTGCTGGGCAGTCTGGCGGCCGCCGTGCTGGGCGTGCTGGTGACGGCGCGGCTGTATCAGTCGGAGCGCCTGGCGATTTCTGGCTGACGCTTGTCTTCCTCTCCCCTCTGGGGAGAGGACTGAGGTGAGGGGCGGGTGCTCGCGGCAGGGTTTCATCGAAGCCCGCTCAGACCTGCGCCACCGCAAGATCGCCCCCTCACCCCAACCCTCTCCCCCAAGGGGAGAGGGAGCTCTCTCGCGGTAACATGGCTTTTTCTCCCTCCGGGACATCGCCATGCGCCGCCACCTGCTCGCCCTGAGCCTCGTCGCCACCCTCGCCGGTTGCAGTTCGCACGACAACGCCAACATGGCGCAGGCCCCCGCACCAGCCCCCGCAGCCACCGTGCCGGCGGTGCCGCCGCCGTCCACCGACGCCGACAATGCCGCGCAGCGCATGGCCAACTACGCCACGGTCAGGCTCACCGCCGATCTCTCCAGCTTCGACGACAAGCAGAAGCAGATGATCGCGCTGCTGGTGCAGGCGGCCGACGTCACCAACGCCATCTACTGGAAGCAGTCGTGGGGCGACAAGGCCGCGCTGATGGCACGCATTCCCGACGACGTCACCCGTCGTTTCGCCGAGATCAACTACGGTCCATGGGATCGCCTCGACAACGACGAACCGTTCGTCGCCGGCGTGGGCGCCCGTCCTCCCGGTGCGCAGTTCTATCCCGCCGACATGACCAAGGACGAATTCGACAAGGCCGATCTCAAGGACAAGACCGGGCTCTACACGCTGCTGCGCCGCGATGCGCAGGGCAAGCTGGTCACCGTGCCGTATCACGAGGCGTACAAGGCCGATCTCGATCGCGCCGCCGGCCTGTTGCGACAGGCCGCCGATCTTTCGGCCGACAAGGACTTCGCCGGTTACTTGAAGAAGCGCGCCGATGCGCTGCAGAGCGACGACTATCGCCCCAGCGACTTCGCCTGGATGTCGATGAAGAACAACCCGGTCGACATCGTGATCGGTCCGATCGAAACCTATGAAGACCAGCTCTACGGCTACAAGGCCAGCTACGAAAGCTACGTGCTGGTGAAGGACCAGGCGTGGAGCGCCAAGCTCGCGCGCTTCGCCAAGTACCTGCCCGAACTGCAGCGCGAACTGCCGGTGGATGACAAGTACAAGGCCGAGAAGCCCGGCTCCGATGCCGACCTCAACGCGTACTTCGCCGTGTACTACGCGGGCGATGCCAACGTCGGCGCCAAGACCATCGCGATTAACCTGCCCAACGACGAGGAAGTGCAGCTGAAGAAAGGCACGCGCCGCCTGCAGCTGGAAAACGTGATGCAGGCGAAGTTCGACAGGATCATGCTGCCCATCGCCAAGGCACTGATCGCCGACGACCAGCAGTCGCACCTGACCTTCGATGCGTTCTTCGAGAACACCATGTTCCACGAAGTGGCGCACGGCCTGGGCATCAAGCAAACGCTCAGCGACAAGGGGCTGGTCCGCACCGCGTTGAAGGACCAGGCGTCCAGCTTCGAGGAAGGCAAGGCCGACATCCTCGGCCTGTACATGGTCACCAAGCTCGCCGACAAGGGCGAACTGGACAAGGCCAGGCTGATGGATAACTACGTTACCTTCCTCGCCGGCATCCTGCGCTCGGTGCGCTTCGGCGCCAGCGACGCGCACGCCAAGGCCAACATGGTGCGCTTCAACTTCTTCCAGCAGCAGGGCGCCTTCACCCGCGACGCCACCACCGGCCGCTACCGCGTCGATTTCGACAAGATGACTGCGGCCATGAATGCGCTGTCGGCCAAGCTGCTCACCATCCAGGGCGACGGCGACTACGACGCCGCCAAGAAGCTCACCGACACCATGGGCAACGTCGACGCCACGCTGGCCGGTGATCTCAAGCGCCTGGACCAGGCGAAGATTCCGGTGGATGTGACGTTTGAGCAGGGGCTTGAGGTGCTGGGGTTGGCCAAGCCCTGAGGTGGTTTTCCTGTAGGAGCGCACCCAGTGCGCGAAAAGCCAACGGAGCGGTGACGCGGCAAGGCCCATCGCGCACTGGGTGCGCTCCTACAGAAAGCTTCGGGCATCGCTGATGTCGTGATCGCTCTGTCGATGCGACGTTCGATGCATGACTCGTTATGGACATCAACTGTTGCGCAAAGGACGCGCCTCACTGCCCGGCCACGTCTATCTGCTGACAACGACGACGGCACGTCGACGATCGGTCTTCAAGGAAGTCGAGCCCGCCCGGGCCGTTGCACGAAGTTCCATTGATCCGTCCTGTTGGGGTGATGCGCGTCTCCTTTGCTGGGTGCTGATGCCCGACCGCTGGCATGGCTTGGTGCAATTGGGTGGGCGCGATGGCCTTTCCCTGGTGATGAATCGCTTCAAGGCATTCACGGCCAGGCGGATGTCCTGCACGCAGGCGGGCATCGTGTGGGATCGTGGTTTCCACGATCGCGCCTTGCGCAAGGAAGATGACATTCGCGCAGTGGCCCGCTACATCGTTGGCAATCCGCTTCGGGCCGGGCTGGTCAGCAACATCCTCGACTACCCCTACTGGAACTGCATCTGGCTGTAGGAGCGCACCCAGTGCGCGAAAAGCCAACGGAGCGGTGACGCCGCAACCTCCATCGCGCACAGGGTGCGCTCCCACAGGGGGCACCTCGTCACCTCGGCGCCAAATCCCTCGCCTTCATCTCCAACACCCGCCCATCCGCCAGCTTCAGCGACAAGGGCGTGCCTTCCGGCAGATGGGTGCTCATGTCGCGCAGCGTGCCGAAGCTCAGCAACGACGCCGGCTTGCCGTTGGCCGCCACGATGGCGTCGCCCTGCTTGAGTCCCGCCTGCTGGGCGGGGCTGCCGGGCATCACGTTGATGACGTCGAAGCGGTCGGGGTGATCCTGCTTCTTGTTCGCGCGGAAGCCGGCCATGCCGTAGTGCCAGTCGGGACGGGTGGCGCGAGGCATCAGCACCATCTGCTGGCGCCGATAGTCGAAGTGCACGTTGAAGCGCGATAGCACGTCCTGTCCGATGTTGCCGGCTTCGCTGGGGTTGCCGGTCGCGCCGGCATCGTCGCGGGTAAGCATCGCGACGAGGTTGTCGAGGCGTTGCTGGCCCAGCATCAGCTCCTTCGCGTGGGCGACATGGGCAATGAACAGGCCGCCCACGCCGCCGGTGGGAATCGGCAGGCCGGCGGCGTAGTGCGCCGCGAGACCATTGCGGTTGGCCCACTGCGGAAACGTCAGCACGTAGCCCGAATTGCCGGTGTCGATGCCGAACATGCCGACGTGGCCATCCTGTCGGGCGCTCACCAGCGGCATGTCATCGGTAAAGCGCAATGCAATGGCATCGCCCTTCATGGCGGCGGGTGCTTCGCCCTGGTCATACGGTGCGAGGCGCAATTCGCCATGGTCGTAATCGAAGGTGATGGCGAAGCGCTCGAACATCTCCAGCCCGAGGATGCCGGCAATCGGCGCATCGTTGCCGCGTTCGTAGAACTCGTAAGGGTAGGGCAGCACCGTATAGGTCAGGTCGCGGACATGCGCGTCGCCGAGTGCGGTGTCATGCACCTTCGTGTACGACGTGCTCATGGTCCCCGAACCCGATCCTCCGGAGACGCCGTTGCCCTTCGTCTCGAAGCCCAGCAGCTTCGCCGCGTCGCTGGTGAGGATGGCGTGGCCGCCGGTGTCGAGGATGAAAGGCATCGGCGGACGGCCATCGATGCTCACGTCCACCAGCACGATGCCGCCTTCCATGCGCAGCCGCGTGGTGGCGGTGCGCGCACCGTTCGCCATGGCGACATCGCGCACCTTGCCGCCGGGTCGCTGCAGCGCGGCCATGGGCGCGGCCGGGAGGACATCGTATCGATCCACGATGTCCACGCTGCTGCCATCGGCGTTGCCGGCGAGGTTGGTGCTCGAGGTCTCGATGCGAAAGGGCAGTTGCAGCCCACTCACTTCGCGGTAGTCGCCGTAGCGCTGCGTGACAACCAGGAATGAGCTGGCCCACGTGGCGCGATCGAGGCGATGCGTGCCCGGGTCGATCCATAGCGTCACCGTGCGGCCACCGGCTGGCGTGGCTTCGACGCGCTGCCAGCGCTGGCCCTTGTCCTGCGCGTCGGGCAAGACACGATAGGTGGCCGAAGCGCGGGCATCGAGGAAGCCGAAGCGGCGCAGCCAGTCTTCGGTCACGCCCACCGTGCGCGCCTCCTCCGAATCGAGCGGATGCACGAGGCCGGTGATGTCCTCGCGCCAGCGGCCATGGCCGTCCGTACCTTCCGCCGAGGAGAACACGTCGTTGTGCATGCGGGAGGCGAACTGGCCGCTGCGCAGATCCACCGTCATCTGCCATGGGCCGGTGAGTTCGTCGGCGGTTTCCTTGCCGCTGGCTTGCAGCGCCGCGGCCGCGTTCCAGTGGGCGCCGCCGTAGGCTTGGCGCATGTCGCGCAGCAAGGCGTCGGGGTCGGTGGCGGCAAACGTCAGCGCGGGGACGCCGGCAAGCAACAGGCCCAGCAACAGGCGGTGATGACGCGACATGGCAATGGCTCCTTGCGTGGATGGCGCCATCGTCCCCGTGGACGCTGCCGATAGCTAGGACGTGAGTGACGTATCAGGACGCCTTTTGCACTTTGTGCCGATAGTCACGCGGGGTATCGCCGGTGACGCGCTTGAACACGCGGGCAAAGTGGCTCTGGTCGCTGAAGCCCGCCTGCGCAGCCACCTCCGCCACCGAAAGATCGTTGGCGGCCAGCGCCTGCCGTGCCAGCTCGATACGCAGGCCGCGCTGGTAGTCGCCCACGGTCGAACCCTGGGCGCGCTGGAAGGTGCGGGCGAGATGCGAAGGATGCACGCCCGCCAGCCGCGCGAGCTCCTGCAGCGTAGGCGTCGCCAACGGATCGTCGTGCAGGCGTTGCAGCACGCGCTGGAGCCAGGCGGGCCGGCGCTCGCCTTCCATGCGGCAGGCGAGCGCCACCAGTTCGAGCACGGCCGACTGCAGCGCCAGTGCCGCAGCGTCGTCCGTGGCGCGCAGTTCGCGTTCGATGCGGGCGAGCAGGCGGCTCGCCTCCGGCAGGCGCAGCTGGCGATGGTCGCGCAGCAGGCGCGTGGTGCTCCCCGCTTCATCGGTGAAGAAGATGCTGATGCAGCGCGCGCCGTGCGGACCGAAGCGATTGGCGTGGCGGTGACCCTGCGGATGGGTGAGCAGCAGGCCGGGCGCGCAGTCCAGCTCGCCGCTGCTCGACTGCTGCGTGTAGGCGCCGGCAGCCACCAGGCAGAGATAGCCCTCGTCGTGTTCATGCCAGGGCAGGGCATCGCCGGCCATGTACGGCGTGGCCGAGACCTGCAGGCTGCCGAGCCGGCGGACCTGGTCGGGCTGCCCATAGTTGGCGCGTTTGAGATGCTCCATGGCGCCAGTCTAGGCCGCCACCCGCACAGGGCATGTGCCGTCGGTCAGGCCCATGCTGCAAAGCGAATTGCACCCCGCTCGCCGCCAGGTGCAGATTGTGACCGCGAGGGGCGCGGCAGGCGCCACTTCCGCGGGTCGATGGCTGTTTCCTGGAAACGTTCAACGCAAAGGGGAGAGTGCCGTGCGCGTTCGCAAAACAGCAGGGAAGTCGTGGGTCTTCATCGGCGTCGCGGCACTCGCCGCGTGCATGGCCGCCGGCGTGGCGCAGGCGGATTCAGCCGACAAGGTTTCGCCTTATCTCTCGGCGTTCGAGTCGGCCGCGGGCGGCAAGAGCTCCAGCATGAGCGTCGATGGCCGGCTGGGCGGATTCGTCCTCGGGCCCAACAAGCTGGTGTTCGTGGACCAGGCCAGCCAGAAGCTCTGGCTCGTCACCACCAAGGACGGCTGCGAGCAGCCCTTCATTACCGACGACGGCAGCGTGGTGACGCAGGATGCCCAGGGGCGCGCCGATGCGTGCCACTTCAAGAGCATCCAGCCGGTCAATCGCGAAAAGCTTTCGCGCATCCTGGCATCGCGCCAGAACGGTGCCGACATCTTCAGCACCTTGCCGTTGCTGGGTCCGCCGCCGCCTGACACCAGCATCAATCACATGAGCAACGTCACCTCCAACTCCAACAATGGCGTCAAGTAGCCGGCTGCGACTCAGGCCGGTGCGCCACCGTCGAGATGCTGGCGTGCCCATGCCGCCACTGCGTGGGAATGTTCGAGATGGAGGTGGTGGCCGCCTTGCATCGTGCTCATGTCGATGCGGCTGACACAGGCCGCGCGTTCCCCCATCTGTGCGCGCGGCAGATAGGACGTGGCCGGTTCCGCCAGCAGCAGCCCCGCCGGCGATGCGATGCCGCGCAATAGTGAACGGACTTGTTCCTCCAGCAAGCGCAGCGGCGATGGCCGGTTGAGTCGCGGATCGCTGCGCCAGCGCCAGCCTTCCGGTGTTTCGCGCAGTCCGCGTTCGACGATGGGACGCGCTTGCGCGGCGGGCAAGCCGCTCGCGATGGTCCGCGCACTGATCGCGTGATCGACGGAAGGGAAGGCGCGCAGCGAGCGTCCGGTGGCCAGCGAAGTCAACGCATCACGAAAGCGGCGCAGCGTGTGATGCCCGTCGTCGGCTATCGGGCCGAGGCCTTCGATCAGCAGCAGGCGCTCCACCCGCTCGGGCGTGGCGGCCGCGACCAAGGCCGCGATGCCTGCACCCAGCGAATGCCCGAGCAGGCGATACCTCGACAGCTCGAGCACGTCCGCCGCGGCCAGCACCGCACGCACGTAGTCGATGAAGTGATAGTGCATGCCCGCGGGCAAATGGTCCGAGTGGCCATGTCCCGGCAGTTCCAGTGCGATCACCTGCCAGCGATCGGCGAGCAGCGGCGCGAGAAAGGCATAGCTGCCGGCATTGTCGAGCCAGCCATGGAGGGCCAGCAGCGGCGGCGCATCGTCATCGCCCCATACCAGCGCGCGCAGGCGCATGTGCGGCAGGACGATGTCGCGTTCGCGCGGCACGGTCATGCGGATGGCGCGTCGACGGATGTCGGCCAGCCGGCCATATGGCGTCGCACCAGGCGCGCGAGGCTGTCCACCTGGCCGGGTGAGTCATTGAGCGCGGGGATGTAACGCAGTTCGTCGCCGCTGGCTTCCTTGAAGAAGTCGCGGTTCTGCATGGCGATCTCTTCCAGTGTTTCGAGGCAGTCGACGGCGAAACCCGGGCAGGCGACATCGAGCGTCTTCACGCCCGAGTTCGCCAGTTCGCGCACGGTGGCGTCGGTGTACGGCTGAAGCCACGGCTCGCGGCCGACGCGCGACTGGAAGCTCACCAGCAACTGCGAGTCATCCAGCCGCAGTCGTTGGCGCAGGGCATGCGCGGTCGCCTGGCACTGTTCGAGGTAGGGATCGCCTTCGCGCACATAGCGCTCGGGGATGCCGTGGAACGACAGCAACAGGCGGTCACCGCGTCCGTGCGTCGCCCACCACTGCTCGATGCTGGCGGCCAGCGCCTCGATGTGGCCGACATCGGCGTGATAGTCGTTGACGATCCGCAGCTCGGGCGGCCAGCGCAGCGCCTTCATCGCATCGGCCACGGCATCGATCACCGAACCGGTGGAGGTGGCCGAGTACTGGGGATACAGCGGCAGCACCAGCAGCTGGCGTACGCCTTCGCGCTGCAACTGCTCGATCTGGTGTTTCACCGACGGCTGGCCATAGCGCATCGCCAGCGCCACGCGCACCGGCGCACCGCCATCGCGGGACAGCTGCTCCTGCAGGCGCGTGGCCAGGGCTTCGCTGCCGAAACGCAGCGGTGAACCCTGCGCCGTCCATATGCGCTGATACGCGTGGGCCGAACGCGCGGGTCGCACGCGCAGGATCACCCCATGCAGGATCAGCCACCACAGCCAGCGCGGGTAGTCGATCACGCGCGGATCGCCGAGGAACTCGGCGAGATACGGGCGCACGGCCTGCGCGGTCGGCGCCTCCGGTGTGCCGAGGTTCACCAATAGCACCGCAGCCTGAACGGATGGGTCATGGGATTCACCGGCGGGGCCGGTATAGTCATCGCTGCGTGGCATCGTGGCGTCGGCGGAAGAAACCGCCGCAGAGTCTGCCACAAGCTGCCCAGGCTGCCGTGGACACGGTTGCCGCAGCAGCCTTCGAAATCCTTCAGGAGTCATCATGTTCAAGGCATCGTTGCATCGTGTGTTGCTTGCCCTGTCGGTTCTGCTGCTGCCGGCCATGGCGGCGCACGCCGAGGATCCGCCGCTGGTCCGCGCGCAGAACTCCGTGCGTGTGCTCAACGAGATCATGCAGGCGCCCGACAAGTCGATCCCGACCGACCTGCTCAAGGAAGCCAAGGCCATCGCGGTGATTCCGGACCTGCTCAAGGTGGGCTTCGTGTTCGGTGGCCGCCGCGGCGAGGGCCTGATTTCGGTCAAGAGCCCCGACGGGACCTGGTCCAACCCCAGCTTCATCACCATGACGGGCGGCAGCGTGGGCTTCCAGGCCGGTGCGTCGTCCACCGACGTGATCCTGGTGTTCCGCACGCAGCGCGGCGTGGATTCCATCGTCAACGGCAAATTCACCCTGGGAGCGGACGCCGCCGCGGCGGCCGGCCCGGTCGGCCGTACCGCCCAGGCTTCCACCGACAGCGACTTCAAGGCGGAGATCTACTCCTATTCGCGCTCGCGCGGCCTGTTCGCCGGGGTCGCCCTGGACGGCTCCGCCCTGCGCATCGATTACGACGCCAACGAGTCGATCTACGGCAAAGGTGTGACCCCGCGCCGCATCTTCGAAGGCGGGGTCAGCAATGTGCCCAGTCAGGTGGTCGATTTCAGGGATCGCCTTGAGGAGTACACTCAGCGATGATGTGGAGCGGCGGCGCGATGGCGTGACAGCTTCGTTCCGCCGCTTTAACGTCCCTGAGGCCTATTCATGAGCATTACCCATCTACTCATCCTGCTCGTCGTGGTCGTGCTGATCTTCGGCACCAAGAAGCTGCGCAACATCGGCTCCGACCTCGGCGGCGCCGTGCGCGACTTCAAGAAGGGCCTGGATGGCGAAGAAGGCGCCGCCAAGCCGAACAACTCGAGCGATCCCAACGAGCGCCTGCGCGCCGACCCCCCGCCGGCCGGCACCACGCAGAACCAGAACCAGCACGACACCACCGAGCAGAAGTAAGCCGGTCGGCGAGAGCTTGTTCCAATGATCGAGATCAGCTTCGGCAAGCTGGTACTGCTCGCGCTCATCGCGCTGATCGTACTCGGCCCGGAAAAATTGCCACACGCCGCCCGCACGGCCGGCGCCCTGCTGCGTCGCGTGCGTACCGGCTGGGACAGCGTGCGTGCGGAGGTGGAGCGCGAGCTGCAGGTGGAGGAAATCCGCCGTCAGGCCAAGGAGGCCGCGGATCGCGCCCACGCGGCGCAGGCGGAACTCGACGAGACGCTGCGCAAGATGCGCCCGAACGGCGATGCGGCAGCGCCTGCCCCCGCACCGGCAGCCGCGCCGGTCGATGAGACAGGCGTGACCGCCACTGCGGCGGACGCGTCCGGCGCTACGCCGACCAAGGAGTCCTCGCATGGCGGCGCCTGAGCTGGAAAACCCGGATGACGGCGGCATTGAAGAGGGGCTGTTCTCGCACCTGATCGAGTTGCGTTCGCGACTGATGCGCGCCATCGTCGCCGTGCTGGTCGTGCTGGCGGCACTGATTCCGTTCGCCAACCGGCTGTACACCGAGCTGGCGGCCCCACTGGTGTCGCGCCTGCCGCAGGGCGCGCACCTTATCGCCACCGAAGTGGCCAGCCCCTTCGTGACGCCATTGAAGCTGGCCTTCTATGCGGCCTTGTTCATCGCCATGCCGGTGGTGGTCTACCAGCTGTGGGCGTTCGTGCGGCCCGGCCTCTACCGCAACGAGAAACGCCTGGCGCGACCGCTGCTGGTGGCTGCGTTGTTCCTGTTCTACCTGGGCTGCGCCTTCGCCTATTTCCTGGTGCTTCCGGCTGCATTCCGCTTCCTCACGGCGGTGACGCCGCAGGGCGTGGAAATGATGACCGACATCACGCATTACCTCGACTTCGTGATGCTGATGTTCTTCGCCTTCGGCCTGTGCTTCGAGGTGCCGGTCGCGGTGGTGATCCTCGCCGCCATCGGTGTGGTGAGCCTTGAGCAGCTGCGCAGCGGCCGGCGTTACGCCATCGTCGGCGCCTTCGCCATCGCGGCCTTCATCACGCCGCCGGACATCACCTCGATGATCATGCTGGCCGTGCCGATGTGCCTGCTCTACGAGCTCGGCGTACTTGCCGTGCGCTGGCTGCTGAAGCCGGCCGCCGCGGAGGCCGCGTGAGCGACGCGGCTGCCCGCGTCGCTGAACTGAGGGACTCGCTGCAACTGCAGCCGCACGTGGAAGGCGGCTATTACCGACGCTTCCATCCGCCCAAGGGCGCGGACGGCGACACCGGCGTGCGCCACGCCATGAGCGCCATCCATTACCTGCTGGAGCAGGGCCAGTTCAGCAGCTGGCATCGGGTGGATGCGGAAGAAGCCTGGCATTTCGTCGAAGGCGAACCGCTGGAGCTGCTGATCTACAACCCCGTGTGCAATCGCCTCGAACGCCACTGCCTCGGCCCGTTGACCGGCGACCACCGCCCCGTGGCCGTGGTGCCGGCCGGCGCCTGGCAGGCCGCACGGCCGCTGGGGCAGTACGCGCTGATGACCTGCCTGGTCGCGCCGGGTTTCAAATACGAAGGATTTGAGTTGCTGGCGGAGAGCGATCCGTTGGCCGGGCATCTGGCGGGATTGGCGCCGGAAATCGGCTTCTGACGCCTGCATCCCCTTTGTAGGAGCGCACCCTGTGCGCGACAGCCATTCGCGCCGGTCTTCACCCATTGCCTTCGATAGCCATGTCCGCAGAAGCACGGCGATCCAAGGCGACTTGCCTTGGCAAAAAAGCCATTACTTGCAGCGTGACGCGAAAGGCCGTCGCGCACAGGGTGCGCTCCCACAACATCGCGCGATGCGTAGGCAGCGTCAGCGGAGCCGAAGCGCTCGCTAACGAAAGCCGGCCGAACACGCGTCAATGCCCCACCAACGCCCAGCGGGAAGCTGGCGCAGGGATCAAGACCGGCGCGATAGGCTGTCGCGCGCTGGGTGCGCTCCTACAGTGAGAGCCCGGCGCAGCCAACGCAGCCAACGCAGCGTCGCGCCAAGCTAACGGCAACGAAGAACGGCCTCAGTGCTTGCTCGGCGCGGCCACGGCCGCCGGCCCCGTACGATTCAGCGCCAACCCCTTCAACACATTCAGTGCCTGCGACAACGCGTAATCCTGCGTCGCCAGCTTGGCATTCTCCGCGCTGCCATCGTTGTCGATATCGTGGCCCGCCGCGCCGTCTTCATTGGCGAGGTGGTTCGGAAGGTCGGCTTCGGAGCTGATCAGGGTCGGCGGGCTGTCGGCCTTGTTTACCGAGAGATCGGCCAGCGCGATGTCGGGCTTGATGCCTTCGGCCTGGATCGAGGTGCCCTTGGGCGTGTAGTAGCGGGCGGTGGTGATCTTCACCGCATGGTCCGCGTCCAGCGGCAGCACGGTCTGCACCACGCCCTTGCCGAAGGTGCGGCGGCCGATGATGAGTGCGCGGCGATTGTCCTTCAGTGCGCCGGACACGATCTCGGCGGCGGAAGCGGTGCCGTTGTCCACCAGCACCACCATCGGTGCGCCGTGGAGCAGGTCGCCCGCGTGCGCTTCGAAGCTGAGGTTGGAATCCTGCAGGCGGCCGCGCGTGGTGACGATGGTGCCCGAGTCGAGGAAGTCGTCGCTGACGCCGACGGCGGCGGTCAGCAGGCCACCCGGATTCGAACGCAGGTCGAGGATGGCGCCCTTCTGCGCACCGTTCTTGCGGATCAGCTCGCCCAGCTTCTTCTCCAGGTCGGCCGCCGTGTCGTCCTGGAATTGGCTGATGCGGATATAGGCGTAGCCTGGCTCGATCTCACGCGTCTTCACGCTGGTGACGGAGATGCGCTCGCGCACCAGCGGCATGTCGATCGGCTTGTCGCTCTTTTCGTGCAGGATGGTGAGCGTGATCTTGCTGCCGGGGTCGCCGCGCAGTTCCTTGAACATCTCGTCGATGTTCTCGGCGTCCACCGGCTTGCCGTTGATCTTGACGATGGTGTCCCCCGGCTTGATGCCGGCGCGCGCCGCGGGCGTGTCGTCGATGGGGGCGACGATGCGCAGCGTGCCGTCCACTTGCAGCACTTCGATGCCGAGGCCGCCGTACTGGCCGGTGGTGTCTTCGTTGAGTTCGGCCAGGCCGTCCTTGTCCAGGTATTCGCTGTGTGGATCCAGCCCACTGAGCATGCCGCTGATGGCGGCCTTCATCAGGGTCTTGTTGTCCACCGGTTCGACGTACGCCTGCCGCACGATTTCGTAGACGCGGCTGAAGTTGCGCACGTCGTCGAGGTCCAGGCGATCCGGCGCCGAGCTGGCCGGGGCCGGCGCGGTGGCGGTGGGGGTCGCAGGGTGCTTGGCGCCGTTGGGCGCGGTCTGGGCCTGTGCCAGTGGCGCCGCCAACAGCAGGGCGGCCAGGCTCAAGGTGGAAAACCGCATGGTGGGGAAGACTCCGGGGAACCGAGGGGAGCGCCACCGGCGGGTGGGGCACTGCTGCTTGGACCGCCGGATCGCGTTGGAATTCAATGTCATGTCGCGGAGATTAGCCTGCGACGCCGCGTAGCTGGCGTCAACGTCGCGGGCTTAAGGCGATACATATTCAGTGTTGCCTTAACCACGTGCGCGGATCGACGGGTTTGTTGTTCTGGCGCAGCTCGAAGTAGACGCCGGTATTGACCCCGGTCGGGGCGCTGGCGGTGCCCACCGCCTCGCCGGCCGCCACTTGGTCGCCCACCCCGTGCAGCAGGGTCTCGTTGTTGCCGTACATGCTCAGCCAGCCGTTGCCGTGGCTGAGGATGACCAGCATGCCGTAGCCGCGCAGGAAGGCGGCGTAGACCACCTTGCCGCTGGATACCGCCCGCACCTCGCTGCCGCCCGGTGCCTTGATCAGCACGCCGTTGCCGTAGCTGTTGACGGCGCCGCTGGCCGGCCAGGGCAGGTTGCCGCGGATGTTCACCAGGCCCTTGCCTGGCGGTGGCGCGACGGAGCCGGCATTGGCCTTCGCCGCGGCACGCTCGGCTTCCCGGGCGGCCTCCTCGATGGCCTTCTGCAGCTTGTCGACCAACTGGTTGAGCGAGGCCTCGTTCTGCTTCAGCGCCGCGAGCCTGGCGCCCTGGTCCTTGTACTGGGCGTCGGTGTCGGCCACCAGCTTGGCCTGGCTGGCCCGCTGCTGCTCCAGCGTCTTGGCCTGGGTCTCGCGTTCGGCGCGACTGGCCTGCAGGGCCTGCTTCTCGGCGTTGATCTGCGTCTCCAGGTCCTGCAGGCGCGCCAGGTCGCCCATCAGCTTCTGCACGCGGGCCACGCGGTCTTCCTGGAAATACTTCGAATAGGCCAGAGCCTGGGCGATGCGCGCAACGTCGTCGTCACCCATCAGAAGGCGAAGGTCCGAGCCGCGACCCAGCGCATAGGTGGCGCGCAGCAGCTCGGCGATGGCGGCCCGCTGGCCTTCGAGACTTTTCTGCAGCTCGCCCCGCTGGGCTTCGAGTCCGTCCAGGTCCTTCTGCTTGGCGGCCAACTGGGCATCGGTTTCCCGCACGGCCTTGGCGGCGGCGGCCACGGCATTGGCCTGCTTGGCCAGCTCGGCCGTCGCACTGTCGCGCTTGGCGGCCGTCTCTGCCTGCTCTTTGGCGAGTGCCTCCATCTTGCTGCGGATATCCGACAGCTTCTTCTGCGCCTCGGCCTGCTCGGTGCGCGTCTTGCTGTCCTGCGCCGACCAGGCGGGCAGGGCCAGCAGGGAGAGGAGGATGGCGCCGGTCACGGCGCGGGCGAGGGGGCGGGCACGACGGAGTGGTATGGGCATCGGCGGATTATCACAGAGCGCGATGACAGCGCGCGAGCCGGTGCGGTGGGTGACATCGGGGCGGCCGCCTCCGCATGGGTGCGTGCTGATCCACCGCACTGGTATGCCTGATGGTCATCGAGATGCTGGCCATCATGTCGCCAGACGGATGTAACCGCACTCGCGTGATCGATCGCGCGAGCGTTGCTTCGCCACGATGCACGCGATGCGCGTCGATGTCCTGCGGACAGGAAATGCTTCCAACTGAAACTTTCATTTAGCCGTAAAGATGTCTTTGACGCGACGCACCAATTGTGTTTTAGTCGAGGCCACACTTGGACACGTGGCAGCGGAGCCTTCGGCCCCGTTGGGACGACGTGTCTCCATCCATCGGCCGGGGAGGCAAGATGGCGCAAGCACTACCGGCGACGCTCTACGACGCTGCGTTTGAGCACGACAGCTGTGGTTTTGGTCTGGTCGCAAACATCGATGGACATGCCAGTGCATGGGTCGTGGATACCGCGTTCACTGCGCTGGCCAAACTTTCCCATCGCGGCGGCGTGAATGCCGACGGTGTAAGCGGTGACGGCTGCGGCGTGCTCTTCCATCGTCCGCTGGTATGGCTGAAAACCTTGGCAAGCGAGGCGGACATCACGCTGGGCGGGCAGTTCGCCGCGGGCGTGGTGTTTCTCGACCCCGCCGGTGGCGACGCATCGGCCGCGGGTTTCGAAGGCTATCTGCGCGAAGAGGGCCTGCGTGTCGCAGGTTGGCGCGATGTCCAGGTCAATGCCGAAGCGTGTGGACCACTTGCCGCTGCCGCGCAGCCGCGCGTGCGGCAGGTGTTCGTCGAGCCTTCATCGGCAATGGACGAGGGTCAGTTCGAGCGCGCGCTGTTCCGTGCGCGTCGCCGCGCGGAAACCGCGCTGGCGAACGATCCCCACTTCTATGTGGTGACGTTGTCGTCGCAGGTAGTGGGCTACAAGGCCATGGCCGCGCCGGGACGCCTGCGCGATGTGTTCGCCGACCTCACGCATCCGACGTTGAGCGCGGACGCGGTGGTGTTCCATCAGCGCTACTCCACCAACACGCTGCCGCAGTGGCGACTGGCGCAGCCGTTCCGGCTGCTCGCGCACAACGGCGAAATCAACACCATCCGCGCCAACCGGCGGTGGATGCAGTCGCGCGAATCCATCCTGAATTCACCGTTGGTGGATCTGTCCGATATCGGACCGTTGGTGCGCCAGACCGGCTCCGATTCGGAGAGCCTGGACAATGCGCTGGAAGTGTTGATCGCCGGTGGCCTCGACCTGATCACCGCGATGCGCGTACTGGTGCCGCCGGCCTTCGCTGCGCGCGAAGGCA
The DNA here is from genome assembly GCF_003264855.1 of Dyella jiangningensis. Taxonomy (NCBI): domain Bacteria; kingdom Pseudomonadati; phylum Pseudomonadota; class Gammaproteobacteria; order Lysobacterales; family Rhodanobacteraceae; genus Dyella; species Dyella jiangningensis. The sequence goes on from NZ_NFZS01000001.1 coordinate 388,673, forward strand.
TCGACGAGGATCTCGCTGCGTTCTACGAGTACTACGCGTTGCATAGCGAGCCGTGGGATGGCCCCGCGGGCCTGGTGATGTGCGACGGCCATTACGCGGCCTGCACGCTGGATCGCAACGGCCTGCGCCCCGCGCGCTGGGCCTTGTCGGCGGACAACCACCTCATCGTCGCTTCCGAAGCGGGCCTGTGGGATGTGCCTTCGTCACAGGTGATCGCGAAGGGACGCCTCGCGCCGGGCGAGATGATCGCGGTGGACCTCAAGGCCCATCGCCTGCTGCGCGACGCCGACATCGACGACATCAACCGCCAGCGTGCGCCGTTTCGCGACTGGCTGCGCGCCGGCGTGAGCTATCTCGAATCGGACCTGATCGACCCCTCGCTGGCGGCCGAGCCGCTGCCCCAGGACGAGCTGCGTCGCTACCAGAAGCTCTACGGCCTGTCGCGCGAAGAACGCGAGACCGTGCTCAAGTCCATCGTGGAGCTGGAGCAGGAGGCGACCGGCTCGATGGGCGACGACACGCCGATCGCCGCGATGTCGCGCCAGGTGCGCCCGCTGTTCGACCGCTTCCGTCAGGCCTTCGCGCAGGTGACCAACCCGCCGATCGATCCGCTGCGCGAAAAGCTGGTGATGTCGCTGGTGACGCAGATTGGCCCCGAGGCCAACGTGTTCGACCTGACGGCGGAAAACGCGAAGCAGATCCTGATCAACTCGCCGGTGCTCTCGCAGCGCAAGCTGCGCCAGCTGCTGGCCTTGCCGCAGTTTGTCGGTACGCCGCGTTTCGACCTGATGTATGCGCCCGAGGAAGGCTTGGAAGCCGCGCTGCGCCGGCTCTGCCGCGAGGTGGAAAAGGCCGTGCGCGAGGGTTGCCAGCTGGTGTTCCTCAGCGACCGCTATCCGCACAAGGACCTGCTGCCGATCCATTCGCAGCTCGCCGTCGGTGCGGTGCATGCGCATCTCATCGACAAGGCGCTGCGCTGCCAGTGCAACATCCTGGTGGAGACGGCGACGCCGCGCGATCCGCACCAGTTCGCCTGCCTGCTCGGTTTCGGGGCCACCGCGATCTATCCGTGGCTGGCCTACCAGAGCCTGTTCGAGCTGGGTCGCGAAGGTCATATCGCCAGCGATCGTTTCGAGATTGGTCGCAGCTATCGTCGTGGCATCCGCAAGGGCCTGATGAAGATCCTGTCGAAGATGGGCATCTCCACCGTGGCCGGTTATCGCGGCGCGCAGTTGTTCGAGATCGTCGGATTGGCGCCCGAGGTGGTGGAGCTGTGCTTCCCTGGTACGCCTTCGCGCATCGGCGGCGCCACCTTCGAAGACCTGGAGAGCGACCAGCGCCTGCTCGCGGCCGAGGCGTGGAGCGACGCGTTGCCGTTGCGCGCCGGCGGCATCTACAAGTTCGTGTACGGTGGCGAATACCACATGTACAACCCGGACGTGATCGCCAGCCTGCAGCGCGCGGTGCGTTCGGGCGATGCGGGCGACTATCGCGCGTATGCCGATTTCGTCGATCGTCGCCCGCCCTCCGCGTTGCGCGACCTGCTGTCGCCGCGTCCGCTGCGCGAGTCGATCCCGCTCGACGAAGTGGAGTCGACCGAAAACATCCTGCGCCGCTTCGATTCGGCCGGCATGTCGCTGGGCGCATTGTCGCCCGAAGCGCACGAAGCACTCGCCATCGCGATGAACCGGCTCGGCGCGCGCAGCAACTCCGGCGAAGGCGGCGAGGATCCGGCGCGCTACGGCACCGAGAAAACCTCCAAGATCAAGCAGGTCGCCTCAGGCCGTTTCGGCGTCACGCCGCAGTACCTGGTGAACGCCGAGGTGCTGCAGATCAAGATCGCGCAGGGCGCCAAGCCCGGCGAAGGCGGCCAGCTGCCGGGCCACAAGGTGGACAGCACCATCGCGCGGCTGCGTTATGCGAAGCCGGGCATCGGCCTGATCTCGCCGCCGCCGCATCACGACATCTATTCGATCGAAGACCTCGCCGAGTTGATCCACGACCTCAAGGAAGTGAATCCCGGCGCGCTGATCTCGGTGAAGCTGGTGAGCCATGCCGGTGTCGGCACGGTCGCCGCGGGCGTGGTGAAGGCGGGCGCCGACCTCATCACGGTGAGTGGCCACGACGGCGGTACGGGCGCGAGCCCGCTCACCTCCATCAAGTACGCCGGCACGCCGTGGGAATTGGGCCTCGCCGAGACGCAGCAGACGCTGCGCCGCAACGACCTGCGCGGCCGCGTGCGCCTGCAGACCGACGGTGGCCTGAAGACCGGCCTCGATGTGGTGAAGGCCGCCTTGTTGGGTGCGGAAAGCTTTGGCTTCGGCACGGGTCCGATGGTGGCGCTGGGCTGCAAGTACCTGCGCATCTGCCATCTCAACAACTGCGCCACCGGCGTGGCTACACAGCATCCCGTGCTGCGCAAGGACCATTTCACCGGCCTGCCGGACATGGTCATGAACTATTTCCGCTTCATCGCCGAGGACGTGCGTGCGCACCTGGCACGATTGGGCGCACGCAGCCTCGATGAAATCATCGGCCGCGCCGACTTGCTCGAACAGGTCGATGGCACCACGCCCGTGCAGCACAAGCTGGATCTGCAGCCGTTGCTCGGCGATGCCGCGCTGGCGGCGGATGTGGACTTCGCCTGCACGTTGCCGCGCAACCCCATGCGCGACGAGGCCGCGCTCGCCACGCGCATCGATGAGGCGACGCGCGAGGCCGTAGCCCATCGCAAGGGTGGCGAGTTCGCCTTCGATATCGTCAACACCGACCGTGCCGTGGGCGCGCGCTTGTCCGGCGCGGTCGCGCGCCTGTGGGGCGACCACGGCATGGACCAGCATCCGGTGACGCTGAAGCTGCGCGGTGCGGCCGGCCAGAGCCTGGGCGCATGGAATGCGGGCGGTGTGCATATCGATCTCGTGGGCGAAGCCAACGATGGCGTCGGCAAGGGCATGGCCGGTGGCCGCATCGTGGTGCGCCCTCCCGAAGACTCGCCGTTCGCGACGCAGGATGCCGCGATCATCGGCAACACCTGTCTCTACGGCGCCACCGATGGCGAGTTGTACGCTGCCGGGCGCGCGGGTGAACGCTTCGCCGTGCGCAACTCCGGCGCGCTCGCCGTGGTGGAAGGCGCGGGCGACCACTGCTGCGAATACATGACCGGCGGCGTGGTCGCCGTGCTCGGCAAGGTGGGCCTCAACTTCGGTGCGGGCATGACCGGTGGTTTCGCCTACGTGCTCGACATCGAGCGCACCTTCGTCGACTGCTACAACCACGAGCTGGTGGACATCCTGCGCATCTCGCCCGAAGGCATGGAGCACTACATGCAGCATCTGCGCGGCCTGGTGGCGCGACACGTCGAGCTCACCGGCAGTGACTGGGGCCGCCGCATCCTCGCCGACTTCCGCGGCCTGCAATACAAGTTCTGGCTGGTGAAACCCAAGGCTGCGAGCCTGGCCGCGCTGGCGGAAGAGCTCAGGAGCGCCGCATGAGCGAGAAGGACTTCCAGTTTCTCAACATCGCACGCCAGACACCGCGCACCGTGCCGGTATCCATTCGCGTGCTCGGCTACGGCGAGATCGCCGGCGACTTTGGCGGCGCCAACGCCGGTACGCAGGCGGAACGCTGCATCGATTGCGGCAACCCGTATTGCGAGCACGCCTGCCCGGTGCACAACTACATTCCCAACTGGCTGAAGCTGGTGCAGGAAGGCCGCCTGATCGAGGCGGCCACGCTGATGCACGAGACCAATCCGCTACCCGAGATCTGCGGTCGCGTGTGTCCGCAGGATCGCCTGTGCGAAGGCGCGTGCACGCTGGAGCAGACCTCGCTCGGCGCGGTGACCATCGGCAGCATCGAGCGCTGGGTGACCGATGAAGCCTTCCGGCTCGGCTGGCGCCCGGATCTTTCCGCCGTGCAGGAAACCGGTCGGCGCGTCGCCATCATCGGTGCGGGCCCGGCGGGTCTTGCCTGCGCCGATCGGCTGCGTCGCGCGGGCATCGCGGCGGATGTCTACGATCGTCAAAGCGAGATCGGCGGCCTGCTGACCTTCGGCATTCCGCCGTTCAAGCTCGACAAGGGCGTCGTGCGTACGCGCCGCGACGTGCTCGAAGGCATGGGCGTACGCTTCCTGCTCAACCGGGAAGTGGGGCGCGATATCGAGTTCGGCCAGCTGCTGGACGAATACGACGCGGTCTTCGTGGGCACGGGCGCCTACACCTATGTGGATGCGCAGCTGCCCGGCCGCGACCTGCATGGCGTGCACGACGCGTTGCCATTCCTCATCGCCAACACCGAGCGCCTGCTGCGCGATGAAGCGCCCACGCCGTCGTTCGATTTCCGCGGCAAGCACGTGGTGGTGCTGGGCGGCGGCGATACCGGCATGGACTGCAACCGCACGGCCATCCGTCTCGGTGCTGCAAGCGTCACCTGCGTCTATCGTCGCGACGAGGCGAACATGCCGGGTTCGGCACGCGAGGTGAACTACAGTCGCGAGGAAGGCGTGAACTTCCTGTTCCAGCGCCAGCCGCTGGAAATCCTCGGCGGTGCACGCGGCAACGTGCGCGGCGTGCGCGTGGTGGAGACGGCACTGGTCGCCGACGGCTCGGGGCGCCTGCGTCCGCAGAACGTGGCGGGCTCGGAGTATGTGATCGATGCGGACGTGGTGATCCAGGCGTTCGGCTTCCTGCCCAGCCCGCCGGATTGGCTGCGTTCGCATGGCGTGGCGCTGGACAACACCGGACGCGTCATCACCGGCGCCGGTGGCTCATTGCCTCACCAGACCAGCCACGGGCAGATCTTCGCCGGCGGCGACAACGTTCGCGGCGCCGACCTGGTGGTGCGGGCGGTGTACGACGGTCGCGAAGCGGCGAACTCGATCGTGCGGATGTTGCAGCAGGTGGGTGCGCCGGCGTTGGCGCACGCCTGAGGGCGTGGTTTGCGATGCGCTTGTAGGAGCGCACCCAGTGCGCGACCGCAGAGCGTTGGCGATGCCGCTCCGTAGGCTTATCGCGCACTGGGTGCGCTCCTACAGGGGAAGCTATTATCCGTGTCGACCGCCGCAGTGCGGCCGAATTTTGATTTCCCGGAGCGAAACCCATGCGCCTTGGCCTCGCCGCCAACCAACTCCATCACGCGCAGGCCGATGCCGCGCTGTTCCGCTGGCTGCGTGCCTGTGAAGCGGGCGTCCGCGAACTGGACCTGGGGTTGCATGCGGTAGGGCGCACGTATGACGCCATCCAGCGCGCGGGGCATCTGGAAAACTACGCGCCGTTGCGCCGCTACCCGTATGGGCGCGAAGGCGGCCTGATGAAACTTGTCGCCGAAGTGGTCGGGCTCGGCGAAGGGCGCGTCCTCGATGGCGCCATCTATCTGATCGATCCGGTCGACCCGTCATCCATTTTTCCGGAAGCCATCGCGCTCAAGCGCCAGTGCGTGATCCACGGCAAGCCTTTCATCTCGACCGTCGCCACCGCGCGCGACTGGATCGAGATGGAACGCGTGCATGCCGGTCTTGCGCCCGATCCCGGTGCGGACAGCCTGCATGCGCTGGAGACCCAGACCATGGCGCTGATCGCCCATGACGCGATGAAGCCGCAGATGCTGGCCTACGCGTCGGAGCACTTCGACGTGTTGTCCCGCTTTGCGCGACGCGTCGGCACGGGCACCACTGGCCAGCGGCTCAACGAGCTGGCGTGGAGCCGCGGCTGGCCCAGCGACTCGGCCTGGGTGGAGCGTTACCAGAGCGGACCGATGGGCGGCGATGCGCAGATCGCCGACCTGGTGCTCGAACGCCGTTGTCAGCGTGCGATCTTCTTCGAGGACCCGCACGTGGCGCGCCAGCACGAGGCCGACATCCAGCTGCTGGAACGCGCCGTCACCACGCGTACCGACGAGGCGGCCTGCATCACCTCTCCGCGCGTGGCCGCGCGCTGGGCGGAAGGTGCGCGGTTGCGAAAGGCCCGCCGCTGAGGCCGCTTTCCAGGGTTTTGCTGGCGGTCGCGGCAGCGCGAATCCTTGATGGAACGTCGAGGTTTTGTCGCGGTTTTCGATGAAATCGACATGGCGCGCAATATGCAAGTGCTGCGAAGCAGCACCGGTTTGGATGTCCAGACATCCATCCGCAATGCCATGAAGAGCGGTGATCGACCGCGATCATCACCGTACCGATGACATTGTTCGGCGAGACTCGCTGTTCGGCGGTTTCCGCGCAAGAAATTCCGCATGGCTATGACAATGTGGGGCCGTTGTTACGTACTTGTGATGCGCTGGCGCGAGTGAAATAGTCCATCCGCGCCTGACCGGTTATTGGCTGCTTTTCTCTTTCGGCTGTCCCGATGCAATGCCGGGACGGGCGCACACGGGTCCTTCCCCAGACCCCACAAGAGGAGATCGCCATGAAGCGCAACAAGCTTGCCTTGTCGTTGGCTGCACTCTTTGTCGCCTCGACATCCGCCACTGTTTCAGCCCAGGACAACAACCCGCCGCCGGCGGCGCCGTCGGACCAGCAGGCCAAACAACTTCAGACCATCACCGTAACCGGTTCGGCGCTGCCCCGCGTCGACGTCGAAACACCATCACCCGTCACCGTCATCACCGCCGCGCAGATCGAGCGTAGCGGCCTGAAAACCGTCAGCGACGTCGTGCGTGCGATATCGGCCGACAACAGCGGCAGCATTCCCACGGCATTTACCGCGGGCTTCGCGGCCGGTTCGTCGGGCGTGGCGTTGCGCGGCCTGACCGTGAACTCCACGCTGGTGCTGATCGACGGCAGGCGCAGCGCGAACTATGCGCTGGCCGATGATGGTCAGCGCACCTTCGTCGATCTCAACACCATTCCCGTCAATGCAGTGGAGCGCATCGACGTACTGAAGGACGGTGCCTCGTCGCTGTATGGCGCCGATGCGATCGCCGGCGTGGTGAACATCATCCTCAAGCCCAGCTACAAGGGCGGCGAGGCCACGGCAGAAATCGGTACCTCACAGCACGGCGGCGGTACCACGACGCGCTTTGAGGGCCTGATCGGTGGCGGTGACCTGGACAAGGATGGCCACAACGCCTATATCAGCGTGGAATACCAGAAGGACGATCAGATCAAGCTCAAGGACCGGGGCTTTCCATACAACACGACGGATCTGTCCTCGATCGGCGGCAACAACCTGATCCAGGGCCAGCCCAGCCTCAATCTCGGCTCGACCTATGGCACGGTGACGCCTGCGATGTTGACCCGACCGGGCGACCTCACGTCCGGCGTGCCGTTGCCTGGCGCCGTCGCGCAGATATTGCGCCCCTGCGGTTCCGATTCCACCCAGGTCACCAACGACCCGAACAACCCCGGCAGTTACTGCGCGCAGAACCAGACGGGGCAAGACACCCAGATCGCACCGGAGCAGCAGCGCCTGGGCTTGTATGGCCGCTTTACCGTCAAGCTGGGCGATGACGCGACGGCCTATCTGTCCGCCAGTTACTTCCAGAACGAAGTGCAGTCCACGGCGGTGCCGCCGCAGATCCAGACCAGCACGCCGAAGAACACCAATGCGATCACCTTGCCGCCGACGCTGGCTGACGGATCGCTCAACCCGAACAATCCGTTTGCGGCACAGGGCCAGTACGCACTGATCAACTATGCCTTCCCCGGCTTGCAGTTCGGCGCGATCGACGACACCAACCACAACCTGCGCGTGGCCGCCGGCGTCAAGGGACATGCCTGGGGTTGGGACTACGACAGCGCCCTGGTCATCAATCACACCTGGCTGGACATCAACAACTACGGCTATCTCAACTACAACCAGCTGATCAGCGATATCACCAACGGCACCTACAACTTCATCAACCCGTCGGCCAATTCCGGCGCGACGATGGCGGCGTTGTCGCCCACCTTGAACAAGACCTCCACCACGGACATGGATTCGATTGACTTCCGTGCATCGCGCGAGTTGTGGGAGATGGATGGCGGCCCGATGGGCCTGGGCGTCGGCGCTGATTTTCGCCACGAGGCACAGCACGATCCGGACCTCAATCCCGATCTCGCCGCGCAGGGCTTGGGCATCGCGCATACCATCGGCAAGCGCAACGTCTATGGCGTCTACGGCGAAGTGGTGATGCCGCTGCTGCAGTCGCTGGAACTGGATCTGTCAGGGCGCTACGACCACTACTCGGACTTCGGCAGCAACGTGTCACCGAAGGCGGGCTTCAAGTGGAAGCCGATCGACATGCTGGCGATTCGCGGCACCTACTCGCAGGGTTTCCGCGCCCCGAGCTTTGCGGAAAACGGTTCGAGCGCGTCCGAAGGCTTCACCACCTATACGCCACCGTCCGACTTCCAGGCCGCCCATGGCAACAACGGCTATGTGCAGCCTTACCCGCTGGGCTTCCTCACCGCGGCCAATCCGAACATCAAGCCCGAGAAATCGGAGAGCTATACGTTCGGCATCGTGATCCAGCCTTGGCAGCCGATCAGCCTTTCGCTGGACTACTACGACATCAAGAAGTCGGGCGTGATCACCGCGGCTGATTCAAGTGCGGTACTGGATGCGTATTACGCGGGCCTGCCGTTGCCGCCGAATACGGCGGTGGTCGCGGACAATCCGGATCCACAGAACCCGGCGGCGCTGCCACGGCCGATCGTGGTCGAGGCGTTGTACGTGAACGAGAACCGGCTAGAGACGAATGGCCTGGACGCCGACCTGCGTGGCGATTTCAAGTTCAATGACGACTGGCGCTGGATCAGCGAGCTCAATGCCACGCAGATCTTCGAATGGAATCTCTATCTGCAGGACGGCTCGGAGCAGCGTTTCGTCGGCACGCATGGCCCGTACCAGCTGTCCTCGGGCGCCGGCACGCCGCGCACGCGCGCATCCTGGGCGAATACCGTGATGTGGAAGGCGCTGACGGTGACCGGCACCTTCTACTACACCAGCGGCGAATCGTTCGTCGTGCCTGATGTTTCCTCGGGATGCTTCTCCACCAACACCATCACGGGCGCGAACTTCCCCGCGGACTGCCATATGTCCTCGATCACCACGTTCGACCTCACCGGCAGCTACGACTTCAACGAGCATGTGTCCGTGTTCGGCTCGATCATGAATGCGTTCGATCGCAAGCCGCCGCTCGACCCGATCAACTACGCTGCCAACAACTACAACCCGACGTATGGTTACTCGGGCATCGTGGGGCGCTTCTTCAACCTTGGCGTGAAGGTGAAGATGTAGCCGGCCACGGGAAACGACAGGGCGGCGGACGGACATCGAGTACGCTGCCCTGTCCACTGGCATTGCCGGCGGGTGTTGCCGACAATGCCGGCATGTGCCTGATTGCCTTTGCCTGGAACCACCATCCTCGTTGGCGCCTGCTGCTGGCGGGCAATCGCGACGAATTCCATGCGCGCCCCAGCGCGCCGCTGGCCCGTTGGCCCAGTCCGGCCATCGTGGCGGGCAAGGACCTCGAAGCCGGCGGCACCTGGCTGGGCGTCACCGACGATGGCCGCTGCAGCGTGGTCACCAACGTCCGCGATCCGCGCGATCCGCAGCTTGGACGATCGCGCGGCCTACTGGCGCTGGATTACCTGGGCGGCAGCATCGACGCCACCGCACACGCCACGGCGCTGCTGGCAACCGCGGCGGATTACCGTCCCTTCAACCTGCTCACGTTCGATGCGAACGCCGCGTTCTATCTCGGCAATCGTCCGGAGCCGCGCGCGCAGGCGATCACGCCTGGCGTGCACGGCCTCTCCAATGCCGACTTCAACACGCCCTGGCCGAAGACGCGCGCCCTGATGCAGCGGATGGCGGCATGGATCGCCGACGGCGACGCCGACGATTTCGCGCCGCTGTTCGCCGCGCTCGCCGATCCCCATGGCTACCCGGACGAGCAGCTGCCGGACACGGGTATCGGGTTGGAGCGGGAGCGCTGGCTGTCCTCGGCCTTCATCAGCGGTGAGCGCTATGGCACGCGGGCGAGCACCGTGGTGGCCATCGGTTACGACGGGCGCGGCGTGGTGGTGGAGCGTCGCTTTGGTCCGTTCGGACGCGAAGAAGGCGAGACGGCCATTCCCCTGGGGCGTTAGGGTGCGCTCCCCCAAGGGAAAGGCAGCCGTCAGTCGACCTTGCCGGGAAATTCGCCGTCCACGTAGAACCAGCGGCCCCCTTCGCGCACGAAGCGGCTGATCTCGTGCATGCGTTGCGCCTTGCCGCCGCCGTAGCGCAGCCGCGCCACGAATTCCACCACGGCTTGGTCACCCGACGTCTCGTGGCGCTTCACGGTCAGCCCCAGCCAGGTCGGCGCGGGCTGCTGCGCGGCGAGCTTGAGGTGCGCGGGCCGCGTGCTGTCGTGCCAGGTCGCCAGCAGGTAATCCTCGCGCTTGAGCACGTAGGCGCTGTAACGCGAACGCATCAGTTGTTCCGCCGTGGTTGCCACGCCGCCTTCGTGCAGCAGGCCGCAGCAACGGGCATAGCCGGCGTCATTGCCACACGGGCAGGGCGTCAAGGTATCGATGGCTTGCACGTAGGGTCGCATGGCTGGCTGTGACGCGGCACGGCGCGCGCCTCTGCCGCGCATCGTGACGCCTTTTGCTCCCGAATGCCAACCAGGCGGGTGGGTGCGGGCGGAGCGGTCAGCGCCGACGTTGCCAGATGCGCATGCGGTTGTTGGCCGGCATCGCGATGTCGTCGATCAGATCGAAGCCAGCCACTTCGGCCAAGGCATCCACGGCTTCGGCGTCACGGATGCGCATGTGCGAGCCGCGGGCCTGCAGCCACTGGTCGAATTCGGCGTTGCTGTCGCTGGTGTAGCGACCGGCGTAATTGAAGGGGCCGTAGACGGTGACGATGGCATCGTCGGTGGTCACCTCGCCGAGATGATCGAACAGCAGCTCGACCTCGTCCCACCCCATGATGTGCAGCGTGTTGGCGCTGAACACCGCATCGTAGCGGTGCGAGGGCCATGCGCCGCCCACATCCAGTTCGATCGGTGGCGGCGTATTCGGCAGGCTCGCCTCGTCCAGCCACAGCCGGATGCCTGGCAGGTTTTCCTCGCGATCGGAGCATTGCCAGCGCAGGCCCGGCATGGCCCGGGCGAAATACACCGCGTGCTGGCCCGTGCCACTGCCGATCTCCAGCACGTCGCGACGATCCGCGAACGCGCCACGCAGCACATCGAGGATCGGCTCGCGGTTGCGCTCGCATGAGGGCGCGCTGGGCTTTTCCACTTACACGGGCCGTCCGCGCAGGACGCGTGCCGGCAGCATCAACAGTGCGCCAAGGAAGGCGAATGCCGCGCCGACGGTGATGCCTACCAGACGCAACGGCAGCGTCAGCAGCCACACGATGGGATACAGCACGATCGCCAACAACGCGAGCGGCCAGCAGAACACCAGCAGCAACAACCAGAGCAGGAAGGCAGCCATGGCCCGATCCTCATCCCGGAAACGGCGCCACTGTAGCCCAGCGGCGCCGTCGCGCGTAGATGACTACTTTCACCCCATCGGTTTCACGCCGATCAGCCAACCATGCAGCCAGAACGCGAATACCGCCCAGACCACCACACCGGCCACCACCACGATGACATCGCCCTTCATCGTGCCGGCCGGGTAGGTGACGCCCGCGGCGCGATCGCGGCGACGGGCGCTGATGAAATCGACCACGGCCCACAGCAGGAAGGCGCCGAACAGCACGACGTCGTGCAGCATGCCGGTGGCGAGCAGATGGCCGAAGGCCCAGGTCTTCACGCCGGCCAGCATGGGGTGGCCGAGCCTTGCCTTGAAGTGATTGCCGGGCGCGTAGGCGGCAACCACCAGGATGAAGGCGACCAGGGTGAACAGCGCGTTGAGATGACGCAGCCACATCGGCGGCATGTACAGCAGCACCGGTTGCTGCCGCGCCATGCCGAAGCCCCAGATGATCAGGGCGAATCCCGCGATGGAGACCAGCGTGTACAGGCCTTTCCAGCCCTTCTCGCCCAGCCGTGCGATCTGCCGGTTGCGCCAGTCGTTGGCGAAAATGCGGATGGAATGCACGCCGAGGAACAAGACCAGACCGAGGATCAGCACTGCCATGGGCTCACCTGTAGGGTTGGCGGAACAGCCTGATCATACGGGCAAGCGGTGTCCAGAGATGACAATGGCGCAGGCTTGCCTGTAGGACCGCACCCAGTGCGCGACCGCGACATCGCATCTCGGGACAGTCGTGGGGCATCCGGCTGGATGATGCGGGCTTGCCTGTAGGAGCGCACCCAGTGCGCGACCGCGACATCGCATCCCGCGTCGGGCGTGGGTCTCCGCCAGGTGGGTCGCGCAGTGGATGCGCTCCTGCAAAAAGGGGAGTGAATCGAAACCTTCAGTTCGGCTGCGCCAGCGCCAGCAACACGATGGAACCTTCGGCCAGTTCGAACGGGCTGCGATCCGGCAGCCACGCATCGCCTGCCTGAAGATCGCCATCGATGGTCGTCACGGTGCCGCGCGCGACATACAGCAGCACGCACGACGGATCCGGCTCATGACTCCCGGCCTGCGTGAGTGCGCGCACCTCGCCACGTCCCCATGCGCGGCGGATCATCAGGTTGAAATCCTGCGTCGCGCCGCCGGCCATGGTCACTTCCACGCGTGCTTCGCCCGAAAACGCGAACGGCTCAAAGGGAACGACCAGCGCGTGCTCGCGTGCACCGTCGAGTGTCATGGTGAAACCATCGCCTTCCAGCAGCACGATCTGACGATCGATGCCGGGAAACGTCGAGAACGGCGCCGCACTGTTCACCTCGGCCACGCTCACGCGCCAGAGGAAATCGTCATTGCCCGCGTCGGTGGGAAAGCGCGCGATCTCGCGCGTGGTGCCCATGCCGTTCTTCCACGGCTGCGGTTGCGTATCGGACCTGCGGATGACGTGGAAGCTCATGCCACTTTCTCGATGACGCGGGTGAAGGGCGGCAGCGCCCTGAGCATGCGCTCGCCGTAGCGTTTGAGCACCACGCGCCGATCCAGCAGCACGATGCGGCCGCGGTCGGTTTCCGTGCGGATCAGGCGGCCGCAGTACTGCGTAAGCAGGCGCGTCGCTTCGGGCACGGTGACTTCGATGAAGGGATTGCGCCCGCGCGATTCCAGCCATTCCGCATAGGTCGCGCCGACGGGATCGGTGGGGACGGCGAACGGCAGCTGCGTGATCACCACGGTTTCGCAGAGCTTGCCCGGCAGGTCGAGACCTTCGCCGAACGACGCGAGGCCGAACAGCGTGCTGCCCTTGCCGGCTTCGATATCGGCGATGTGTTCGGCCACCAGCTGCGCCTTGCCGAGCGAGCCCTGCGCGCGCACCTTGCGCACGTATTCGATCGGCAGCTTCTGCAGCACGCGATCGAGCTTCATGCGCGAGGTGAACAGCACGAGGTTGCCGGCCGACCAATCGAGATTCGCGGCGAGCCAGTCGCAGATTTCCTGCACGTGCTCTTCGCGCGCATCGGGCAGGGCGCGCAGGGCAGGCACTTCCAGTCGAGCCTGCGCAGCGAGGTCGAACGGCGAGGGCAGGCTCAGTGTCACGGCTTCGTCCGGCAGTCCCACCGCATCGGCAAAACCGCGGAAATTGCCGCCCGCGCTCAGTGTCGCGGAGGTCATCACCACTGCGCTCGCATTGCCCCACAGCACGCTGCGCAGCAGTCCGCCGGCCGACACGGACGACGCGTGGCAGATCAGTTGCTGGTCGGCACTCATGGTCACCCAGCGCGCCAGCGGCGGCGCATTTTCGCCATCCGATGCCGACCATGCACGCCACGTGCGCAGCTGGCGATCGATGCGCTCCAGCGCCATGCCCAGCTCGCGCGACAGCGCTTCGTGCGTGGGGCCGCTCTCGGTCATCTCCAGCACCGCGCGGCGCACGGCGCCCACCCAGCGTTCGATCTCGCCGGTAAACACATAGAGCGCACGCGCGTGCTCCACCCAGGCCTCCGGCAACTGGCCGAGCGAGCCGCGATACATCGGCTCGTCGTCGTCGGGCGAGGGCAGCCAGCCGAGGCGGATTTCCTTTTCCAGTTCTTCCAGCGCGTCGCTGAGTTCCTGCAGCTTCTGGTCGCCGGCATCCAGCGCGAGCTTGCCGATCACTTCCTTGTCGGTGAGCGAATACGCGGCGTGGATCTGCCGGCCCAGGCGGCTCAGCTGGCGCACGGCGGCATTCATGTAGACCTCGGCGGCGCCGCGATCGATCGCCTTGCCTGGCACGTGGTGGCCTTCGTCAAAGATGTACAGCGTCTCGTCGGGTTTGGGCAGGATCACGCCGCCGAAACCGTCCTCTTCGCGCGGCATGGTGAGGTCGGCCAGCACCAGGTCCTGGTTGGCCACGATGATGTCGGCGTCGCCCACGGCGCGGCGTGCGGCGAAGAACGGACAATTCATGAACATCCCGCACTTGCGACCCGTGCAGCCGCCCGCGCTGGTGGTGATCATGGGGCGCAGCACGTCGCTGATCGGTTCGGGCGCCGCATCGATGTCGCCATCCCATTCGTGGCGATCGAACAGGTCGGCCAGCTTGGACAAGGCCTTCTTGTCGCGCTCCTGCGGCGGCTTGCTCCACAGCGCGAGATCCGCATCGAAGCCCAGGCCCATCTGGGCCGTCTCGTTGAGACTGTTGCTGGCCATGGCGAGATTGCGCGGGCACAGGTAGCGGCCGCGGCCCTTGGCCAGCGCGACCTTCGCCTCGGTGCCATTGAGCTTGAGATAGAGCGGGATATCGCGCTGGACCAGCTGCTCCTGCAGCGCCACGGTAGCCGTGGCAATCAGCAGCTTCTTCTTCTGCGCCCGCGCCACTTCCGCGCCGGCGATCAGATAGGCCATTGACTTGCCGGTGCCGGTCGGCGCCTCGATCACCGCCGCGCCACCTTCCTGCGCCAGGGCCTTGGCCACCTCGGCGATCATCTTTCCCTGCGACGCGCGCGCACGAAAGCCCGGCAGGCCTTCTTTCAGGCGCGTATAGGCGGCGCGGATCGCGTCTTTGGTGGTGTCGGTGAGCATGCGGCGAATGGGCGCGTGGTGTCGCGTCGGTCGTGCATTCTCTCATGCCCGGACCGGGTCTGCCGGATCGTGCGGAAAACCCAGCCCCGGCACCGTCTTGCGCAAAAAAGGAAGGGCCGGCTAGGCCGGCCCTTCCACCCCAAGCTCCCGGGCTGCCACCCAGGTCAGAAGTTGTAGTTGAAACCCGCGTAGTAGGCGCGGCCGATCGCGTCGTACAGGCCCGAGCCGAAGCCCGTGCCGAACAGGTTGGTCGGCGGATCACGGTCGAACACGTTGGTGACGCCGCCATAGACCTGCCAGCCACTGTTCGGGAACGCATAGCTGACACGGGCATCGTTGAAGAAGCCTGCGCCGGCCTTGATCGGCGTGGTCTGCGTCGGGTTCGACTGGTAGCTCTCGTTGCTCACACGCAGCATCGAAGAGAAATAGCGCATGTTCCAATTGAACACCCAGTGGTTCCACGAGTACGTGGTGAAGAGCACCGCCTTCCATTTCGGATAACCCAGCGTGCCGTTGTCCTGGATGGTCGAGTCCGGATCATCCTGGAACGGATGCTCGGTGAACGCGATCACCTTGGTGGCGTCGAGGTTGAATTTCAGCGTGCCGCTGCCCACCTGGGTCGAATAGTAGGCGCCAATGTCCACGCCCGAGGTGCTGAGGGCCGAGATGTTCTGGTTGAGCGAACGGATCGACACCAGCTCATGCGACGCCGGATCGCGCGATGCATTCAGGCAGTAGATGTTGCTGATGCCGCTCGGCGCATCGACGCAGCGGTCGGCGATGTCCGAGCCGCCCGGCGCGGTGATCGCGTTGGTCAGCTTGATGTTCCAGTAGTCCAGCGTCAGCCCGAAGCCGTCGAGGAAGCGGGGCGTGATCACCATGCCCGCGGTCCAGGTACGACCCTGTTCCGGCTTCAGATCCGGATTGCTTCCCGACAGGCCTTGGATGGACGAGGTACGGGTGGACTGCCAGCCTGCCGGAATACCCAGCGCTCCACAGTTTGCGGCACGCACCGACGGGTCCTTGCCGTTCTTCAACTCGTTGGCCGAGCAGGGGTCGGTCACCGTGAAGAAGTTCTGTGACAGGCCACCGAACAGCTCACCGATGTTCGGCGCGCGCACGGCGCTGGACATGGTGCCGCGCAGACGCAGATCGTCGACGATCGACCAGTCGAGGCCCCAGCGCCATGCCTTGGTGTGGCCGATGGTGCTGTAGTCGGAGAAGCGTGCCGCCGCGTCGAAGGTCAGGTTCTGTGCGAACGGACGGCCGGAGATCAGCGGCAGCGCCGTTTCGATATAGCCTTCCTTCACGTTGTAGTCGCCGCTCGAACTCGGGATGGCGTTGAGGAAGGTCAGGCCCTGCTGGTCGAGCGGATCGGTGGTCTGGCTGCTGGTCTCGCGACGGTATTCGATGCCTGCGGCCACGCTGGCGGCGCCCGCCTCGAACGGCATCTGGAACAGGTTGTTATTGGTGACCGAGCCGCCACCCACGAACTGCGTCAGACGCGAAGAAGTGGTCGTGGTGGTGTTGAACCACTGCGCCGCCGCTGGATTGATCACGCCAGCGCCGAAGATGCTGGTGGGCACGCAGCCGCCACCCAGGGCGATCGGATCGAGTACGCCGCCACGGGTGTTCTGCGCCACGTTGATGTGGTTCGGGTTGACGTAGTTCGGGTTGATGGTGGAGCGGCAGACGATGTTGCCGGTCTTTGGATCGCGCACTGCATCGATGGATGCAAAGAAGCGGTCGTGGATGCGATTGTTGAGATTGTGGCGCGTCTCGTCCGTCACGCCGTAGTTCAGCGAGGCGTCGTACTGCCAGTCGCTGGCGATCACGCCGTTGGCGCCAAACACGGCACGCGAGGTGTCGCGCTTGGTATCTTCGCCGCGCACGCCGGCATCGCCGTCGATGCGGGAGACGCGGATCGACTTCAGCTTGTTAGCGTCCATCAGCGCGGCAAGATCCGGTGTGATGTAGGCGTTATCGCGTGTGATGACGTAACCGCGGCCACCGGCGCGCGTGCTGTCGAAGGCCGGCGACGAATACGTCTTGACGTCGACGTGGCTGTAGGTGCCTTCGGCGTACAGGCGATGGTCCGGCGTGATGTCGTAGCTGGCGAGGGCGCTCAGCGTGGTGCGGCCGTACTTCGGCTGCAGTTGCACGTACTGGTTGTTGTCCGAACGATCGCAGTCCTGGCACTGGGCGGCGTTGTCGTAGATGCCGTCGAAACGCTGCTTGCGGATGGTGCCATCCGGGTTGAACACGTAGCGCTTGGTGATGTCGGTGGTGCCGCCGAGCGAGAAGGTGCCGGCGTCGATGCGGTTGTAGCCGCCCGCGTTGTTGAACAGTGCGGTATCGGTCGGGCCATTCGGCGTCTTGATCGTCGCGTAGGCCTTATGGCCGAAGCGGTCGCGAAACATCAGGTTGTCCTGGTCGCTATGCTCCACCGATGCCGCGATGTTGCCGCGGTTGTCAGCGAAGTTCATGCCGCCGGTGAGTGAGAACAGGCCCTTGTTGAAGTTGCCGTGTTCCGACGTGCCGAGCTGCGCATGCAGGTTGGCGCCCTGGTAATTCTTCTTGAGGATGAAGTTGACCACGCCGGTCACGGCATCCGCACCGTAAACGGCCGAGGCGCCACCGGTGATGATTTCCACGCGTTCGACCCAGTCGGCGGGGATGAGTTTAAGTCGACCGCGGTGTCGCCCGCGCTGGAGCCCACGAAGCGGCGACCGTTCACCAGGACCAGAGTGCGGCTGGTGCCCAGGTTGCGCAGGTCCTGCTGAGCCACGCCAGCCGTGCCGATGAAGCGGCCCGAGTTGCCCATGGTGAAGGTGGTGGACAGCTGCGGCATGGTGGTCATCAGGTCGCCAATGTTGACGGCGCCGGTGGCCTTGATCTCAGCCGCGGTCAGCACGCTGATCGGGGTGGGCGAGATCACGTTGGGATTGGAAATACGCGTGCCGGTGACGGTGACCGTCTCCAGATTGGCTGCCTTCTTGGCATCCGCACCGGCGTCGGCGTTGGCTGCGTCCTGCGCCATGACGGGGCCTGCGAGGGCCGCCATACAGGCCAGCGCGAGCAGATTACGGGTATGGGTGAAAGAGTGTTTCATGGACCGCCTCCCTACGGTTTGGGTTTTTTGAGGCCGACAAAACACGTCGCCACCTCGGCGAGGTGGGCGCGGTCGGCATTGGGGATTCGCAACCTGTTGCGGGGTAACAGCAGGTTTTTACGATTCGATCACAAATGGCTGTCGCATGGCTGACGACAACGCTGTCTTTTTCGGAAGCAAACTGCGTCGCGTGCTGTCATCGGCGCACGACGGTGATCGAAGGGATTGGCGAGGGAATACGGTTCAGTGCGTTGCGTTGATCTGCCGCGCTACTGCTTCCGCCACGCGGATGCCGTCGACGGCGGCCGACAGGATGCCGCCCGCATAACCCGCGCCTTCGCCGGCAGGGTAGAGGCCTTGCGTGTTGAGGCTCTGGTAGTCCTCGCCGCGGCGGATGCGTACCGGCGAGGAGGTGCGGGTTTCCACGCCGGTGAGCACGGCATCGCGCATGGCGAAGCCCTTGATCTGGCGATCGAAGGCCGGCAGTGCTTCGCGGATCGCTTCGATGGCGTAGTCGGGCAGGGCGGGTGCGAGGTCGGTGAGGCGCACGCCGGGCTTGTAGGAGGGTTGCACGCTGCCGAATTCCGACGAGGGTTTGCCCGACAGGAAATCGCCGACCAGCTGACCTGGTGCGCTGTAGTCGCGTCCGCCGAGCTCGTAGGCGCGAGACTCCAGCGCACGCTGCAGGGCGATGCCGGCAAGCGGGCTGCCGCTGTCATCGAAGGCGGCGAAATCCTTGGGATCGATGCCGACCACGATGGCCGCGTTGGCATTGCGCTCGTTGCGCGAATATTGGCTCATGCCGTTGGTGACGACGCGCTCGGGTTCCGATGCCGCTGCCACCACCGTGCCGCCGGGGCACATGCAGAAGCTGTATACCGAGCGTCCGTTCTTGCAGTGGTGCACCAGCTTGTAATCGGCGGCGCCGAGGATCGGATGCCCGGCCTGAGGGCCGAAGCGCGCCTGGTCGATGATGGACTGCGGGTGTTCCACGCGGAAGCCGATCGAGAACGGCTTGGCTTCCATGTACACGCCGCGTTCGTGCAGCTGGAAGAAGGTGTCGCGCGCGCTGTGGCCCACCGCGAGCACCACGTGATCGCTCAGCAGCTGCTCGCCGCTGGCGAGTACCACGCCGCGGATCTGGCGCTTACCGTCGGTCTCGGTGTCGACGAGGAAATCATCCACGCGTTGCGAGAAGCGGATCTCGCCGCCCAGCGAATCGATGGTCGCGCGCATGTTCTCCACCATCGTGACGAGGCGGAAAGTGCCGATGTGCGGCTTGCTGACGTAGAGGATTTCCTCCGGCGCGCCGGCCAGCACGAACTCGTTGAGCACCTTGCGGCCATGGTGGTGCGGATCGGAAATCTGGCTGTGCAGCTTGCCGTCGGAGAACGTGCCCGCGCCGCCCTCGCCGAACTGCACGTTGGATTCGGGCTCCAGCTTGCGCTTGCGCCACAGGCCCCAGGTATCCACGGTGCGTTCGCGCACCGCCTTGCCGCGGTCGAGGATGATGGGCCGGTAGCCCATCTGCGCGAGCAACAGGCCGGCGAACAGGCCGCATGGTCCCATGCCGATCACGATGGGGCGCTGGGCCAGGTTTTCCGGCGCTTTCGCCACGAAGTGGTAGCCGGTGTCTGGCGTGGGCTGGACGTGCTTGTCGTCGGCGTGACGCTTGAGCACGCCCGCCTCGTCGGCCACCTCCACGTCGAGCGTGTAGATCAGCTGGATGGCGCCGCGCTTGCGCGCGTCGTAGCCGCGGCGGAACACGGTGACCTGGCGCACCGCATCCTTGCCAAGGCCGAGCTTCGCGCGCACGGCAGCTTCGATCGCCCCTTCGGGGTGCTCGAGCGGTAGCTTGATGTCGGTGAGTCGGATCATGCGGGGAGGGCGTCGGACGTGGATAGTCCGGCATTTTCGCATGGCCGGGCGGTGGGGCGGAGATAAGGGCCGCGGTCGCGCACTGGGTGCGCTCCTGGAGGGGGCAACGCGGCCCTGGGAGTGATTACCCCTCGGCCGCGATCTTGCGCAGCGTCTGCTCGAACACTTCGGGCGGCTGGCCGCCCTGGATCAGGTAGCGGTCGTTGATGATTACCGACGGCACCGCGCGGACGCCCTGCGACTGGTAGAACTGTTCCTGCGCGCGCACGTCCTGCGCATAGCGGCCTTCGGCCAGCACATGGCGCGCCTCGACCGGGTCGAGGCCCACCTGCGCCGCCACATCCACCAGTACATCGCGCGAGCTCACGTCGCGGCCGTCGGTGAAATAGGCCGCGAGCAACGCTTGCTTCAGCTCGGGCTGGCGTCCCTGCAAAGCGGCCCAGTGCAGCAGGCGGTGCGCGTCGAAGGTATTCACGATGCGCTTGCGCTTGTCCATGTTGAAGGTGAAGCCCACATCGGCGCCGCGCTGGCGGATCGCCTCCTGGTTCTGCGCCATCTGCTCGGGCGTGCTGCCGTACTTGCGCGCCAGGTGTTCCACCACGTCTTCGCCTTCCGGCGCCATCTGCGGGTTGAGCTCGAACGGCTGGAAATGCATGTCGACCGTGACGTCGCTGCCCATGCTGGCGAGCGCCTTCTCCAGCGACTTCAGGCCGACGGCGCACCAGGGGCACACCACGTCGGAGACGAAATCGATCTTGAGATTGGCGGGGGTGGACATGGACGAATCCTCTGAACAGGTCCGTCTTCAGTGGGTGCGGGCCGCCCCACAATCAAGGGCGAGGAGGGCGCGCTGGCGCCGCTCCCCGTCGTGCGTCGGGCTCAGGGCTTGCCGATGAAGTCCGTTTTGCCCAGGTCGGCGCCGGCCTCGCGCAGGATGGCGTAGGCGGTGGTGCAGTGGAAGAACAGGTTCGGCAGCACGAAGTGCAACAGGTAGCCCTCGCCTTCGAAATGCTGCTCGCCGTTGCGCGTCTTGATGGTGACAGCGCGGGTTTCGCTGCCGTCGATCTGGTCGGCCTTGAAACTCTTGATGTAGTCGAGCGCGCGCTCGATGCGTGCGTGCAGTTCGGCGAAGCTGGTTTCGTTGTCCTCGAACTTCAGCGGATCCACGCCGGCCAGGCGCGCGGTGCCGTTCTTCGCCATGTCGGTGGCGATCTGCACCTGGCGCGTGAGCGGCAGCATGTCGGCGGTGAGGCGCGCCTGCAGCAGCAGCGCGGGATCGTACTTGCGGGCCTCGGCATGCGCTTCGCCTTTGCGCAACACGTGCTGCAGGTTGCTCAGTGCGCGCAGGAAGACGGGAACGGAAGCCTGGTACATCGACAAAGTCATGGGGAATGCTCCGGTGGTTCGGGGGTGGTAACAGTGCCTTGAAGCGTCACTACCGAGGAAAGCTCGCCAGCCACGCCGGCATCCGCTGGGGCGTCAGCCTTCGCCAGGTCGCCGGCATGCCTGGTAACGCGCAACGCGATCACGGTGCCGACCGCCAACAGCACGGCCGACAGCAGGAAAGCCAGGCCCGGCACATGGATGCGCGAGGCCGGCGAAATGGAGAACGAGAACACCTGGGCGAACAGGAACGGGCCGAAAATGCCGGCGAAGCTCGCCAGGCTGCTGATCGCGCCCTGCAGGCGGCCTTGCTCCGTCGGATCGACCTGATGCGTCATCAACGACTGGATCGGCGGTTGCGAAAGCCCCCACAGCGCCATCAGCGGGATGCCGAGCAGGAACACCGTGCCGGTGTGGGCCATGCCCATCACCAGGAACGAGCCGATGCCGCACAGCATGCCGCCCAGCATCAGTCGACGCTCGCCGAACTTCGGCGCGAGCTTGCGGGTGAGCACGGCCTGCACGAAGCCGTCGCAGGCGCCGACCAGCATCAAGACGTAGCCCACCGCTTGCGGGCCCCAGCTGTAGCGGTAATCCGCATAGAGCACGAAGGTGGTCTGCAGCACGTAATGCGCGAGGTAGACCAGGAACATCACGACTGCCAGGCCCATCACCAACGGATAGCGGCGCAACAGTTTCAGCGAACCCAGCGGATGCGCGCTGTGCATTTCAAAACGCGGCGTCCGTTTCTCCCTCGGCAGCGACTCGGGCAGCACGAACAGGCCGTAAAGGAAATTGCATGCGGCCAAGCCACCCGCCACCCAGAACGGCAGGCGCAGGTGGATGTCGCCCAGAAAGCCGCCCAGGCCCGGGCCGATGATGAAGCCCAGGCCGAAGGCGCTGCCCAGGATGCCGTAGGCCGCGGCGCGTTTTTCCTTGGGCGTGATGTCGGCGATGTACGCATTGGCCGTGGTGAAGCTCGCCGCCGTCATGCCCAGCACCACGCGAGCGACAAACAGCAGCCACAGGGTCGGTGCCATGGCGAGCACGAAGAAATCGATGGCGAGGCCGGCGTTGGAGATCAGGATCACCGGGCGTCGGCCAAAGCGGTCCGACAACGCACCTTGCACCGGCGAGAACGCGAACTGCACGAGGGCAAACACCGTGCTGAACACGCCCACCCACCACGCGGCCTTCGCGATGCCGCCGCCGGCAAGCTGCTCGATCAGATGCGGCAACACCGGAATCACGATGCCGAACGCAAGCATGTCCAGCACGACGGTGACGAAGATGAACGCGATCGCAGCGCGGCGGCGCGGATGAAGTTCGTTGATGGTCGGCTGGTCCATGGGGCATGGGGTCGCGGCGAAGCTCGCACGATAGCCGATTGTGCGTGACGGGGGATGTGCAGTGCAGTATGGGTTGCCGCTTTCCTCGGGAAGAGGCGAGGCAATGGCTCTTCCTGTAGGAGCGCACCCAGTGCGCGAAAAGCCTACGGAGCGGAGATGCCGGCAGTCCGCGATCGCGCACTGGGTGCGCTCCTACAGTGGAGTTTCGACGCGAAAAATTACGTCAGCCTTGCGGCGGCTGGGTCAGTTCGCGCGCGTCGAGATAGCCGTCGTGGTTGCGATCCAGTTTGTGGAACTGCCGGCGCAGGTTGTCCTGATACTGCCTGAGCGTGATGGGTTTGCCATGCCCGCCCGGCAGCTCATCGGGTTCCAGCACGCCGTCGCCGTTGCTGTCGAGGCGCCGGAAGCCTTCGCTGAGATGCGCGATGTACTCCGCTTCGCTTACGCGCCCGTCGCCATCGACATCGAACAGGCGCAGGTACTCGGCCGGCGTGCTCTGCGCATGCGCGAGCATGGGCAAGAGCAACAGCAGGCCGAGTCGGCGCATCGTCATGCCGCCTCGGTGCGACGGCGCAGCACGGCCAGTGGCTGCGCCCAGGTGGCGCCCGGGCGGCGCTTGCTGGTCACCAGGGTGAGGTCGCTGGGCTGGAACACGTTGATGTTGTGCGTGGCCGGCGTGGTGAGGATGTACTGCGCGCGCGTGGACTTGAGGAACGCGCCCACCTTGTCGATGTTGAAGATGTCCAGGTGCGCGAACGGCTCGTCGATGAACACGAAGCCGCCGGGGCGATCCTCGTCGCGCATCAGCGCTACCAGCAGCAACAGCGATTTCATCACCTGCTGGCCGCCCGATGCCTCGCCGTCGTCCATGCCGATCCAGCCCTTCTTGTCGAACTCGAAGCGCACGGTGAGGCCGGCCTGCGCCAGCGCCAGGTCTTCGTTGGACAGTTCAGGCAGATCGACCTCGACGCCGATGCCGGCCAGGTCCGCGAGCGACTTGAGGTTGCGCGCATAGCGCTTCACGGTGTTGCGCAGCACATTGAGGTAGGCGGCGCGTGCCTCGTGCGTGATGCGCGCGGCGCGCTCCAGATGCACGCGGCGGCGCTGCAGGTCCTGCTTCAGGCCGTCGTGGTCGTTGGCGTACTTGTCGCGCAACGGCAGGCAGCCTTCGTCGGTTTCCCAGTGGCCTTCGTTGAGGCGTCGCTCGATGCGCTCGATCTCACGGCGCACGGCGGCGGGCGACTCGTAGCGTTCGCGCAGTTCCGCCATGGCGCGACGGCCGCGGTGCGCGGGGCGCACATGGCTGCGCTTGTGGCGGAACGCCTTGAGGCGATCGACCTGCTCGTTGCGGAACTGGTTGAACTGACGTGCGCTGTCGGCCAGCTGCTGCTGCACCTGCTTGTGCTCGCGCGCTTCGTTGTCGCGCAGGCGCGAGTTCTGCAGGCGCTTCTCGCGCACGCCTTCGTAGTGCGCTTCGGCGGCGGCGTAGCTGTCGGCGCAACGCTGCACGTCGTCCTGCAAGGCGGCCTGGGCTTCGTGCGCTTCGGCAAATTCGTCGGCGCGATCGGCGAGCTGGCCGCTGGCATTGGCGCCAAGCAGCAGGCTTTCGGCGTCGGCGGCCTGTTGCTGCCATTGCTTGCGCTGTCCGGTGATGGCGCGCAGCTGCTGTTCGATCGACTGCAGGCGCGCCTCGCCCTCGCGCAGCTGGCGCTCGCGCGCCGCGCTGCCGAAGTACACGTCGTCGACGCCGAGATGACGGCCGCCGCGGCGTTCGCGGAAATAGCCCTGCGGCGTGATCCAGTCCTGGTCCTTGGCGAGCTTGGCGCCCTCGGCCACATCTTCGACCCGGCGGATGCGATCGAGCTGGCGCAGCAGCCATTCGGGCGCGGCGGCGGTGAAATCCACCACTTCCAGCAGTGAGCCGCGCGTCGGCGGTGTAACGGGTGCGCGCTCGGCGACCACGAAGTGCTTGTAGCGATGCTGCTCGCCCAGGCGCCAGGCCGCTTCGCGATCGCGCGGATGGTCGAGCAGCACGACATGGCGATAGCCGGCCAGCACCGCTTCCACGGCGGCCTGCCAGCGCGGCTCGACGATCTCGACGATCTCGCTGAGCATGCTGTGGCCGATGCCGGCGTCATCCAGTGCACGGCGGAACGACTGCTCGAACTCCGGCGTATAACGCTGGCCGCGACGCCAGGCGCCTAGCTGGGCGGTGAGCGTGCTCAGCTGGTCGCGCAGGCGAGCTTCGTCGTTCTGCAGGCGACCGAGCTGGCTGCGGGCTTCGACCAGCGCCTTGCCCTGCTTTTCGTGATCGGCGCCGTCCTGCTCGGCGACCAGCCTGCGCAGGTGTTGTTCCTGCTTCAGCAGGGTGGCGTTTTCGGTTTCGGCGCGACGCGCGTCGTCCAGTTGCTGCTTGGCCTGCTGGCGCGCCTGGTCGGCGGTGTGCTGTTCGCCGCGCAGCGATTCCTCGCTGGCATCCAGCGACTGCAGGCGCAGCTGAAGTTCGACGTCGCGCGCGGACAGGTCGCGGCACTTTCGCTTGAGGCCGAGCAGCTGCGGACGGGCGCCGCGGATGGCGGCGTGCAGTTCCGCCAGTTCCGTGCGTGGCAACGTTTCGGCGACGAGATCGGTGTGCTCGTGCTTGAGCGCATCCCATTCCTGCCACGAGCGCACGCGGCCTTCGGCTTCCTGCAGGCTCACGCCGATCAGCGAGAGCTGGTGCTCCAGGCCATGCAGTTCGCGGTCCGCTTCGATATGTTCGTTGCGTGCGCGCTGGTAGTCCTCCAGCACGCTCTTGTCGCCGAACACGTCGAACACGAGATCGAGCAACGCCTTGGGCGCGAGCTGGCAAAGCTTGTCGGTGGCGCCCTGTTCCAGGGTGAGCACGCGACGGATCGCCTGCGACAGGCCGGCGCCTTCCAGGCGCACGCGATATTCGCGCAGGCCCAGCCAATCGTTGCGTGCTTCGATCTCGTCGATGCTGACGTCGCCGCCCAGCACGGCGTACTGGCGCTGCCATTCGCCGCCTTTCTTCTGGATGCGCACGGCCAGCGTGACTTCGCCATTCATGATCGGGAAGAACGGGCGCTCGCCGCGCGGCCCGGGCAGGTTGCCGACGCGTGCGCGCAGCCATGCGAACGGCTTGCCGTTGTGGCGCAGATAGCTCTTGTAGTCGCGGTTGCCGGCGCAGTCGATGGTGAGCAGGGTGCGCAACGCATCGAGCAGGGTGGTCTTGCCCGAACCGTTCGGACCGACCACGGTGACGATGTTGGTATCCAGCGGCAGGCTGAAGCGCTGCCAGTAATCCCAATGGATGACTTCGAGGCTGCGGAAATCAAACATCGTGGATCACCTCGCCGTCCTCGGCGTCGTCGGTCTCGTCGTACAGCGGCTCATCGATGCTCTCGGCGTCGTCACGCGGCGTGAGGCCGGCAAGCAGGTCGCCCAGCGCGCCGTCGAGAATGCGTCGCGCGGTGCGCTCGTAGTCGAACACCAGGTCGAGCAGCGGGCCTTCGGCCAGTTCGCCTTTGCGGCGGACGATGAAACCGTGGCGGCTCAGCACGCCGAGGTTGAAGTTCACGCGCGTCTTGCCACCGAGGCGGTCACCGAAGTCGGCGAGCAGCGTGCGTTCGGCCAGCACGGGCGACAGCGAAGGGTCGCGCGAAATCGGCTTGGCTTCGGCGAACATCAGCGTCTGCGATGCATCGGCTTCGGCCTGCTGGCGTTCCAGCTGGCGCTGGCGCTTGGGCAGCACGATCAGCGCCCACAGCACCACCAGCAGCGCGACCGCATCGCGGTCGAGCTGCAAGGTGTTGGATATCCAGCTGTCGCTGCCGCCGAACACATGGCGCTCGGCGCTGCGTGCGACGGCCACGCCGATATAGGCGGAATAGGGATGTTCGCGCAGCTCCAGGCCCACCGCGGCGAGGCGGCGGTCCAGCTCTTCGCGGAAGGTTTCGTCCAGCAGCGCCTTGCGCGCCTGCGCGTCGTCGCGCGGCAGCCAGCGCTGCGAGAGCAGGCGCGCGATCAGCGCGGCGATCTCGTCATGCATGTTTCTTGTCCTTGGGATGCAGGCGACCCGCGCTCACCAGCGCGATCGTCGCCAGGCCCGGATCCACCAGGCGGGGTTCGATTTCCAGCTGCAGCGGCAACCGCGCGAGATCGGCGGTGGGGCCCTGCAGGGCGGAGGATTCGGGATCGCCGAGCAGGCCCAGCAGCGACAGGCGATACGCGCTCAACGCGTAATCGTCGCCACGCAGCGCGTCGGTGAGTTCCAGCGGGCTGATCACCAACGCCAGTTCGCCATGCCAGTCGAGCAGCGGCGAAAGGTCTTCCTCGTCGATGGGCAGGTCGTGCGTGGTGGGCGTGGCTTCCGCGCCCGGGAGTTCGGTGCTTTCGGCAGCAGCGCGCTCACGTTCCAGCAACTCGAATTCGGCGACGTCGAGCGCGATCTGGTCCTGCAGGAACGGCGGATGCAGCGGCAGCAGGTGCGCTTCGTCCGCGTGCTGGGACAGCGCGTCAGACGTGAGTGAACGCAGCCACGCCACGAGGTCGGACGATGAAAGACCGGTGCGCCCAAGATGCACGCGATGCTGGTCGATCTTGTTGAGTTCGCGCTGAAACACGCCGGCCTGACGCAACAGCGCGCTCTGGGCGCGGCCCACGGCTTGGGCGAGCCGGTGCGCGGCCGGGTCGAGGTCTTCGTTGTCGGCGATGGCGCGCACCACCTCGGTGCCTTTCTCCACCCACGTCCATACGGACTCCAGTCGCTGCGCGGCGCGACGAATGCGGTATTCGGAGCCCGACAGCACCGCGCGGTCGAAGTCTTCCTTCAGCTCGGACAGGCGCGAGAGCAGATGCCCCAGCTCGTCGGCCGAGATGCGGCCCACCGCCTGGCCGGCGGCGAGCTGCGCGGTGATGTAGCCGAGGCCGTCCTCGTCGTCGCGCTCGAATTCCAGCAAGGTCGATACGGCAGCGAGCGCCTTGCGGCCCAGCGGACTCACGCGATAGCGCAGCGTCTCGCTGTCCCAGGCCAGCAGCTCATGTTCCTTCAGGCGCTGCACCACGGTTTCCAGCTTCACCGGCTCGACGAAGGCGAGCTGGTCGCGGATTTCCGCCGGCGCCCACTCCGGCGCATGGGCGCGTGCACCCAGCGTGCGGAGCACCAACAGGCGCAGCAGCACCTGTGCTTCGCCGCCATGGAACAAGGCACTGAAGGCGCGCAGCAGCGCGCGGCCGCGCAGCAGCGGGAAGACGGCAGGCAGGTCTTCGGCGGTGACGCCGTCGCGCAGTACGTCCTGCAAACGCTCGTCGGCGTCGGCGCTATCGATCGGCAACATCAAGCGCGAGGGCTCAGCGGCCAGCGCCGTGGATGCCGATGAACTGCAGGAACTCCGCGCGGGTGCGTGCATCGTCGCGGAAGGCGCCCAGCATCTGGCTGGTGACCATCGACACGCCGCGCTTGTGCACGCCACGCGTGGTCATGCATTCATGGCTGGCATCGACCACCACGGCCACGCCGGCGGGATGCAGGTTTTCCTGGATGCACTGGGCGATTTGCGCGGTGAGCTTTTCCTGCACCTGGAAACGGCGCGCAAACGCGTCGACCACGCGCGCCAGCTTGCTGATGCCTACCACGCGGTTGGTCGGCAGGTAGCCCACGTGCGCGCGGCCGATGATCGGCGCCATGTGATGTTCGCAATGGCTTTCGAACTCGATGTCGCGCAGCACGACCATCTCGTCGTAGCCGGCCACTTCCTCGAAGGTGCGGCGCAGGTATTCACCCGGGTCGATGTCATATCCCGAGAACCAATCCTTGTAGGCCTTGACCACGCGCTTGGGCGTATCGAGCAGGCCTTCGCGGCTGGGATCTTCGCCCGACCAGCGCAGCAGGACGCGCACGGCCTCCTCGGCCTGCTCGCGGGTGACTTCGGTCGGCTCGGTGCGCTCGGTCATGCGGGTTCCTTCGGGTACCTCTTTCGGACGCGCCAGTGTAACGCGACCGTCAAGCTTTCGGCCGCCAAAAGGACGCTTGCGCCGCGGGATCAAGGACTTGGGGCGGTGCTTACCGCGGTCAGCTGGGCCGGTTAGACTCGCCCGGACATCAACCGGAGGGATGGACATGAAGCTGGGACGCATCATGGGATGGGGGCTGCTGGCAATCCTGGCCGGCAGCGTATACGCCGGGAGCGTCCGCAAGGACGCGGAGGCCAGCATGGTGCTGACCGGCACGGTGGACGTGAATCCGGACGGCAGCCTGCATGGCTACACCATCGATCGGCGAGAGCAGGTGCCGCCCGAAGTCGCCGCCATCGTCGACAGGAACATCACGCACTGGACGTTCAACCTCTCCGCGCCAATCACCGAGGTGGTCCATACGAAGATGAGCCTGCTGTTGCTGGCGAAGCCTGCAGGCGAGGGCAAATTCGCCGTTACCGTCTCCGGTGCATCTTTCGGCGACAACGACGGCCACAACGGGGAAACGGTGAGCTACAAGTCGCATGATCCCATGCCGGCCTATCCGAGGGCCGCCATCGATGCGCGCGTCAGCGGCACGGTGTTCCTGCTGTTGCGCATCGGTCGCGATGGTGCCGTACAGGAGGGCGTGGCCGAACAGGTCAATTTGGATCAGTACGGCACTGCCAACGAGATGCGCCTGTATCGCAAGCTGCTTGCCGATGCGGCACTGGAGGCCGGTAAGAAGTGGACATACAACCCGCCCACGCGCGGCAAAGGCGTTGACGACCCGTACTGGCAGGTGCGTGTGCCGGTGCAGTTCAACCTGTTGCCGTTCGGCGAACGTCCTAAGGATGACTACGGTCATTGGCATGGCTATATCCCCGGGCCCCGTCAGACGCCGTCGTGGATCAGCCAGACCTTGCTCAGCGAAGCACCGGACGCCATGGCCGGAGACGGTCTGCACACCGGCAACTCGTTGCTGCGCCTCGCCACGCCGCTGGGCGGCAGCTGAGTTCGATATCTAGCCGCCGACCGGATGAAATACCGCAATCCGGTTGGCGTTGCTTTCGCCGAGTGGCTGCAGCCAGTGCTCCGCTGCAATGGCGTTCGTGCAGGGGCCGAACGTGACGAGACGAATCGGACGCTGTTGCGCCTCGCGACGCAGCCTTTCGAGCACGCCGTCCAGGATGGCGCCGGTGAACGGCGTATACAGATAGAAAACCGTGCCTGTGGAAAGGTCGGCCTCACGCACGTCCTGCGCAACGAATGACACATCGCCCAGGCACAGCGCTTCGGCGCTTCGCCGTGCGCCATCGACATAGACCTGTTCGCGCTCGATACCGATGCAACGCGCCCCCGTAAGCATCGACACCAGCATGGGGACGTGTCCGAGTCCGGAGCCGAGGTCGACGAAGACATCGTCGTCCGTGATGCCCGCGCGCTCGACCAGATCAAAGACGTGCCGTACGGGCGTGGGCTGGTAGAAGACCATGTCCGCTTCCAGCGGGGCGATCTCGCCGGAGGGTTCATCGAACGCGAGGACGTCACCGAACAATGCGTCGAGATGGTCGTATGTCTCCGCGGCGTCGATGTCGTTTCCCGGCGACCATCGGCGCAGGGAATGCGCGCCGGTGCCTTGCCGGATATCGGCGCGAATGGACTCGGTCAGCTGTCGTTGGATCGTCACCAGGCGTGCATGCAGAGTCATGGCCCGCGTGTGAAGCGGGTGGTTTTCCACCGTGTCATCGATCCATTCCTCCAGCCGCTCCATCGCACGGATGCGCTCGCGTAGCCGCTCGGGCCATTCGAGCGAACGATTCTGTTCGAGCGCATCGATCAATGCGTAGGTGTCTGGCGGCAGCGGCGCGTCATGGGTCATGGCGTGCGCATGCTGCCATGCGACGGTGCGGGGCGGGTGAATGAGGTGTAGCACTCAGCGTGGATCGGGCACGAAATGGCCGGGGAATGGATCGGGTCTCGAGGGTGGCTGACGCTCGGCGGAAGGCATGATGCCTTGTGCGATCAACCGTTCGCGCGTGTCGTAGTACAGCGTGACCACGTCATCGGGTGTCGCCGAGGCGCGTTCGAAATCGGTATAGCTGACCACCGAGGTTTCGCGCGGACCGTGGCCGGTGCCAAGGGGGCCACCGATCGTGGAGAGCGCCTTGGCGGCCGGTGCCGGCGAGGCGGGCGCCTGCCGCATCTGGTCGGCGGCCGCGCCGGACGATTCCTCCACCATGGGTCGCACCGGCATGGGCACCGGCAGCGGCCGTGCGCGGAACACAGCCATGCCGATCACGCCGACGTTGTCCGGTCTTCCCGTCTGCGCCGCGTAGCTGCGCGAGGCATCGGCGAACACGAAATCGGCCACCTCGGAAAGACTCTTGCGCCAGCCGGGGATCGCCGTGGTGACAAAGGGATCGAGCACGTAGCCGGTCTGCGACCAGTCGGCGGTGTCGCCGGAGAGCACGTTCACGCCATCGACGGAGAGCACGCCGAGCACGCGTCCGCCTTCGCGGCTGTGAAGCTGGATCTGGTAGCGGTGGCCGGGTTGTCCGGCGACGAAATAGCGGCCGTTGTGACGGTAGACGGGCAGCTCCTGCTGCGCTGTGCGGTCGTAGACTTTCATGTCCACCAGGCGCCCGACGGCCTGGGCCTGCGTGCTGGCGGCGAATGCGGCCAGCAGCGCGAGGACAGTGTGGAAGCGTTTCATGGGGTGGCTCCGGCGAGCATCGCCATTCGATGCATGAGTTGGAACGCCGGGGCAGAGAGAAAGGGGTTGATGGGTGTGGAAAGGGATCGGGCGTTTATCCCTTCGCTATTCCGCAGCGAAGAGGACTTAAGGCAACTCAGGGCCACATGTGAGAGCTCATCAGGGGACCTCTTCTACGCATCGCTCACACCTCAACATCATCCTCGTTGCTCTCTTCCAGCGCAGGGCCTTCGCCCAGCAGCTGCTGCGCCTCGCCGCCCGGCAGCGTTTCCACGCCGCGCAGCTTGCGTTCGATGGCGCGCGTGCGCACGCTGGCCTGGTCGATGACGTTGCTCGCTTCGTTGAGCTTCTTGCGCGTCTTTTCCAGCACCGTGCCGAACTTGCCGAACTCGGTCTTCACCGCGCCGAGCAGCGTCCACACTTCGCTGCTGCGCTTGGCGATGGCGAGGGTACGGAAGCCCATCTGCAGGCTGTTGAGCAGCGCGGTGAGCGTGGTGGGGCCGGCCACGGTGACGTGGTGGTCGCGCTGCAGGGTTTCGAACAGGCCAGGCCGGCGGATCACTTCGGCGTACAGGCCTTCGGTGGGCAGGAACAGCACGGCGAAGTCGGTGGTGTGCGGCGGCGCCACGTATTTGCTGCGGATGCGCTTGGCTTCCTCGCGCACGCGCAGTTCCAGCGCGCGGCCGGCGAGCGCGGCGGCTTCCACGTCGGCCAGCTCCTGCGCGTCGAGCAGGCGCTGGTAATCCTCCACCGGGAATTTCGCGTCGATGGGCAGGTAAAGCTGTGCCCCATCGCTTGCGCCGGGCATGCGCACGGCGAACTCCACGCGGTCGTTGCTGCCGGGGATGGTGATGACGTTGGAATCGTATTGCTCGATGGTGAGCAGCTGTTCCAGCAGCGCGCCGAGCTGCACTTCGCCGAGGATGCCGCGCGTCTTCACGTTGGTGAGCACGCGCTTCAGGTCGCCCACGCCGGTGGCGAGGTTCTGCATTTCACCGAGGCCGCGCTGCACCTGTTCCAGGCGCTCGGACACCAGCGCGAACGACTGGCCCAGGCGCGTTTCCAGCGTGGTCTGCAGTTTTTCGTCCACGGTCGCGCGCATCTGTTCCAGCTTTGCGGCGTTGTCGTCCTGGATGGCCTTGAGCTTGGTTTCCAGCGTGGCGCGCACCTCATTGAGGCGCTTTTCGTTGTCGGCGGTGAGTGCGGCGAGGCGCTGCTGCTGCTGTTCGCCGAAGCGGTTGAGGGCGAGCGTGAGTTCCTCGCGGCTGCGGCGCGCGTCTTCGGTAAGGCGCTGGGCCAGCACCTGCAGGCCGGCGTCGGTGCGCTCGGTGAGCACGTCCAGGCGCTGGCCGAACTGGCCGATGCGCTCGTGCTGCTGGGCGCTCATGCCGCCCAGTTGCTCCTGCACCAGCGAGCGGAACTGCCCGAGCGTCTGGGCCATCTCGCCGCGACCGGCGCGCTGCTCCTGCGCGAGCGCTTCGCGCAGGTGGCGGTTGTCGTCCTTCAGGGCATCCAGTCGCGCCGTGAGGCTGCCATCGTCGCGATGACGCTGCAGGTTCATCACCTGCAGCACGATCATCACCACCACGGCGACGACGAGGACGATCAACAGGATTTCAGTCACGGACATGGCGGCACCCGGCAGTACAAGGTGCCAAGTGTACGCGTTGTCGTCTCAGTAGCCGGGATTCCGGCACATCATGCCTGCGGCGGCGGGAGCCGGAACGCGCCCTGGTCGAACGCCTTGCCATAGGTCTTCCAGTCGCGTTGCACCTGCTTCGTGCATTCCTTGGCCAGCCGCAGCAACTGCGCCTGCCAGCGGTTCTTCCCGCCGAACGCGATGAGCTGATCGGCGCTGGCGGAGCCATCCCGTCCGCTGCTGCGCAATTGCGCCCACGCCACCAGCCTGCCCATGGTCTGGAGCACGCCTTCCAGGCGCTCCAGCTTGCCGTGCCAGTCGGCCAGCGCCAGCCGGTCTTCGGTGGGCTGCAGGCCGCGCAACACGTAGGACTTGCGCCCCATGGTCACGGCGCGGAAGAAAGCCGGGCTGATCGCCTGCATGCGCGCCTGCACCGCCACCACGCGCTCGGCCTCGGTGCGCCATTCGGGCTGGCGGATGTCCAGATGCGGCACGAGCGAGGATGGCTGCGCCAGTTTGAGGTCGAGCAGGTAGTTGCCGTCGGGCGATCCCTTGCCCTCGACGAGGATGGCGTAGCGATCAACGCCCAGGCTGCCGGTGCCGGCGATGCGGCGCGCCACGTCCAGCACGCGATAGAAGCGGGGCTTGTCTTCCCTGGCGGCGACACTGTCGATCAATGCGGTGACTCGTTCGCGCTGCTTGTCGGTAACCGGCAGCGCGCGCCGTCCGTCGATGCGCAGGGTGCGGTGCTTGCCCTTGCGCACGGTGCGGCTGTCCAGGAAAGGCGGCCGCAGGCGACCGCGCAGGTTGCCCAGCAGGTCGCCCACCATGCCGCTGGCCATGTCGCGCTCGACCCAGCGCGCCTTGCCGGCGCGCAGCTCGGCGGCGTACGTATCCAGGAAATCGCCACACAGGTGATCGGCCTGCGCGCCGCTCAGGTGCAGGCTGCCGGCGGCGATGTGCACGCTGGTCAGCAGGCGCACCAGTTCCCATGACGCGGGCGCCAGCGCGGCTTCGTCGAAATCGTTCAGGTCGAAATAGACGAGGCGGTTGTCGCCCTTGTAGCTGCCCATGTTCTCCAGGTGCAGGTCACCGCAGACCCATACCGGCGGCGCCTTGCCCAGCCACTTCGGCTCGGGCAGGCGCTGGTAGAAGAGGTGACAGGTGCCGCGCAGGAAGGTGAACGGGTCGTGGCGCATGGCCACGTACTTGCGCTGCAGGCGCTCGGGGTCGCGCTTGGCGTTGTAGTTGCGGATGGATTCGACGACATCGGTCATGTCACGCCCTCCACGGTCTTGCAGTTACATCACGCGACAGAACACGGCCTTCAGGTAGCGCCCTTCGGGCACGTCGCTACGGAACGGATGGTCGGCGCCGGCACCGGCGACGTGCAGCACCTGGATCTCGCGTCCTGCGTTGAGCGCCACGCGGCGCAGCATCTCGAGGAAATCCCCCTCGCTGACCAAGCCCGTGCACGAACAGGTCAGCAGCAGGCCGCCGGGCGGAATCACGTCGAGTGCGAGGCGGTTCATCGCGAAGTACTTCTTCAGCGCGTCGAACACCTTGTTGCGGTCGCGCGTGAGCTTGGCCGGGTCGAGGATCACCGCGTCGTATTGCTCGCCGCGCTCCACTGCGTTGCGCAGCCAGTCGAACATGTCGGCGGCCTCGAACACGGCGGGCACGTCATTGGCCGCCGCGTTGGCGCGGGCGATTTCCAGGATGCCCGGGTCCATGTCCACGCCGACGGCGGACTGCGCGCCGGCAGCGAGCGCGTGTACCGCGAAGCCGCCGGAATTGCAGCACAGGTCCAGAACGCGGCGGCCCTTGGCGAGGCGCGCGAAGTGGTGGCGGTTCTCGCGCTGGTCAGCGAAGAAGCCGGTCTTGTGGCCATAGCCTGGAGCGGCGTGGAAACGCAGGCCGTGCTCGTGCACCTCCACCGGCGCCGGCGCTTCCGGCGAGCGACAGTCGAAGGACTCCTGCTTCTGCACATGATTCTCGGCGAACCAGTACAGGCGCGCTCCGGGGAAGTGGCGCAGCAGCGCCGCGTGGATCGCTTCGCGGAAGCGCCACATGCCGGCGGCGAAGTATTCGATCACCAGGATGTCGGCGTAGCGATCCACCACCAGGCCGGAAAGTCCGTCGCCTTCGCTGTGCACCACGCGCCAGGCATCGCTCACGCGGTCGAGCTGCAGCAGCTCCTGGCGCAGCGCGATGGCGCGGTCGATGCGCGCGGTGATCCAGTCGGCATCGATGGTTTCGGTCGGCTCGGTGGTGAGCAGGCGCAGCGCGATGCGCGCATGGCCGTTCCAGAAGCCGCGGCCCACGAAGCGCCCCTTGGCGTCCTCCACGTCCACCACGCTGCCGGGCGGCAGGCGGCCCTCGGGCTTGTGCACCTGCGCGGACCACACCCACGGGTGGCCGGGCGTGCGGTCGGTCTTGAGGCGGATGACGGGGAGGGAAGCGGGGGTATTCATCCGCACATGATAGCTGGTGCGTGGAAGTAGCCGCTTTTTTAGCTCCCTCTCCCCTCCGGGGAGAGGGCTGGGGTGAGGGGGCACTCTTGCGGGGCGTTGCTTTTTCTATCTGGGAAAGGAAGAGCTGGAGCGCAGTTTCCAATGAGCGCGAGGCAAGAGCCGCCCCTCACCCCAACCCTCTCCCCAAAGGGGAGAGGGAGTAGAGCACAGCCTTAACGCAGGCGCAGCGCCAGCCAGGACAGCAGGGCGAGCAGGTTGATGCCGATGCGCGAAAGTCCGGGTCCGGCCACCGCGAGCAGGAAGCCTTCGCTGCCGAAATGCCAATCCAGGCCGAGGCGCACCGGCAGGTGCAGCGTGGCGAACACGTTGACGTAACCGCCGCAATGCAGTGCGTAACTGAAGATCGGCGTGGCGATCAGCGGCAGCTGCAGCAGCTGCGCCCAGCTGGAGAAGGTCACGCCGCGTTCGCTGTTCTCCAGCAGCAGTACGCCCGCCACCAGCACGAACGCGTAGAGGATCAGGCCGATCACCGCGACCAGCGAATCGTTCGAACCGAACGGCAACAGCCGGCGCAGCATGTTCACCATGCCGAAGAAGCCACCGGCGACTTCGAGGATGCCGATCAGTCGGAAAAGGAAATTGCGCACGTGCCCGCCCCGGGTTCGAAAGCGGCGAGCTTAGCGGATTGCTCCGGTCTTGTAGGCCGGACGGGTTGGCGTTTTGTTGGGAGGCATACAGGAAGCCGCAAGCCCTGTAGGAGCGCACCCCGTGCGCGACCGCAGCACTTCACTCTTGCCGCTTCGCAGGCTTGTCGCGCACAGGGTCCGCTCCCACAGGAAAAAGCCCGCACGTGCGGTAAACGGTCGAATTCACCCTGTAGGAGCGCACCCAGTGCGCGACCGCAGCGCTTCACTGCTTGCCATTCCGCCCGTTTGTCGCGCACAAGGTGCCCTCCTACAAGGCCTCGTCAAGTTCATGCAGGTCGGTGATGTGCTGCTCCCACCAGCGCGGCTCGGCTGCGAAGGGGAACGCGATGGGGAAGGCGGGGTCGTGCCAGCGGGCGGCGATCCAGCCCACGTAATGCAGCTGGCGCATGGCGCGCAGCGCGGGCACCAGGGCGAGTTCGGCGAAGTCGAATTCGCGCATCTGCTGGTAGCCCTCCAGCAGCGCCTGCATGCCGTGGTCGTCGTTGGCCAGCATCCACAGGTCCTGCACCGCCGGACCCATGCGGGCATCGTCGAGGTCGACGAAATGCGGTCCATGATCGGTCCACAGCACGTTGCCCGGATGGCAGTCGCCATGCAGCCGCAGCGAGCGCACCGGGCCCACGGCTTCCAGACGCGTCGCGACGGCCTGGTCCACTCGCTCGGCCGCGGCGCGGTAGGCCGCATGCAGCGACGCCGGCAGCAGCGAAGAGGCGAGCACGGCGTGCATCGGTTGTTCGATCAGCGTGGCGCGATCGATGCGTCCACGATGCTGGAAGGGCTGCCTCGTACCCACGGCGTGGATGCGCGCGATCAGACGTCCAAGCCATTCCAGTTGCTCGGCCGATTCCAGCGATGGCGCGCGTCCACCGCGACGGGGCGTGAGCGCATAGCGAAAGCCTGCGTGGTGCAGCAGGGTGCGTCCACCGAACACCAGCGGAGCCACCATCGGAATGTCGTCGGCGGCGAGTTCCTGGGCGAACGCATGCTCTTCGAGAATCGCCGCATCGCTCCAGCGGTGCGGGCGGTAGAACTTGGCGATGACCGGCGCGGCATCCTCGATGCCCACCTGCCACACGCGGTTTTCGTAGCTGTTGAGCGCCAGCAGGCGCCCGTCCGGCCACAGGCCGCAGGCGGTGACGGCCTCCAGCACGCAGTCGGGATCGAGCGTGTGGTAGGGCGCT
This sequence comes from Dyella jiangningensis, assembly GCF_003264855.1. Classification (NCBI taxonomy): domain Bacteria; kingdom Pseudomonadati; phylum Pseudomonadota; class Gammaproteobacteria; order Lysobacterales; family Rhodanobacteraceae; genus Dyella; species Dyella jiangningensis. Next base: position 426,050 of record NZ_NFZS01000001.1, read on the forward strand.
TCCAGGCTCAACGCGGCGCCACCACGCGCGAGGGAATCACCGCCATGGTGAGGCGCGAGATGCACACCAGCTCGCCGGCTTCGCCTTCGATACGGATTTCCCATACCTGCGTGGTGCGGCCGATGTGGATGACGCGCGCGGTGCCGGTCACCGTGCCGCTGCGCACACCGCGCACGTGGTTGGCATTGATGTCCAGGCCCACCGCCACTTCGTGCGCCGGGTCCAGCGCCAGCATGGCCGCCGTGCTGCCCAGCGTCTCGGCAAGCACGACCGAGGCGCCGCCGTGCAGCAGGCCGTAGGGCTGATGGGTCCGGTGGTCCACCGGCATGGTGCCGCGCAGCCAATCGTCGCCCACCTCGGTGATGCGGATGCCCAGCGTCTCCATCATGGTGTTGGCGCTCCAGCCATTGATGCGCTCGAGCGAAATGTCCTGTTTCCAGATGGCCATGAGCTGATTCTCCGCGGGAAAAGCTTGTGAACGGACGTGGGGACCCTCATTGTCGACTGACTGCTGTCGCCGCGACAATGCACCACGTGTTTACCGTCACCATCCAATCCACCGGTCGCCACTTCACCGCCGCGCCGGGCGAAACCGTGCTGGAAGCCGCTCAGCGGGCCGGCATCGCGCTGCCGTACTCGTGCCGTGCCGGCGTCTGCGGGAGCTGCAAGGCCACGCTGGTCGAGGGGCATTGCGAGTATCCACGCAACCCGCCGCTGGCCCTGAGCGGCACGGCGCCGTCGCAGCACGCGGTCCTGCTGTGCCAGGCGGTGCCGGGCAGCGACCTGGTGATCGAGGCGCGCGAAGTGACCTCGGTGGAAGACATCGCGCGCCGCCAGCTCGACGTGGCGGTATCGCGCAAATGGATGCTGGCGCCCGACGTGATCGGCCTGCACCTCAAGCCCGTCTCGCAAGACGTACGCCTCAACTGGCTGCCCGGCCAGTACCTCGACGTGCTGCTGGACGAAGGGCGGCGTCGACCGTTCTCCATCGCCAATCATCCGCAGGCGGACGGCACCATCGAATTGCATGTGCGCCACGTGGCGGGCGGCGGCTTCACCTCGTGGGTGGCCGACACGCTGAAGGTGGGCGACAGGCTACGCATCGAAGGTCCGCTGGGCACCTTCGTGCCGCGCGAAGATTCCGAGCGGCCGATGGTGTTCATGGCCGGCGGCACCGGCTTCGCGCCGGTGAAGGCCATCGTCGAGCACTTCCTCTCGCTGGGCACGCGTCGGCCGATGCGCGTGTACTGGGGCGCACGCAGCGCGGCGGACCTGTATCTGCGCGGGATGGCCGAAAGCTGGACGGGGAAGGCGCACGACCTCGCGTTCCAGGCAGTGATTTCCGATCCGGAACAGGCCGCGAGCCATGGTGCGCGCGTGGGCCTGGTGCACGAGGCGGTGCTGGAAGACCAGCCCGATCTCGCTGCATACGACGTGTACATGAGCGGCCCGCCGGCGATGATCGATGCCGGCCGCAAGCTGTTCGTCAACGCGAACCTGCCGGAAGACCGGCTGTACTACGACTCGTTCGACTACGCGCCGGATGTGCTGGCGCAGATACTGGGAAGCCGCGCGGGCATCGCCATCGAGACGTGAGTAACCGCCGCCTTGCTGTAGGAGCGCACCCAGTGCGCGAAAAACCTACGTAGCGGTGATGCCGACGCGCCGCGGTCGCGCACTGGGTGCGCTCCTACAGGGAAAGGCAATAAATCAGTTCTTGCCCTTCGCCACCGGCAACTGCGCCTGCTGCCACGCCAGCACGCCGCCGCCGAGCGTGAACACCTTGGAGAAGCCTGCCTTCACCAGCCGCTGCGCAGCCTTGCCGGTGTTGCGGCCGTCCTTGTCGATCAGCACCACGGGGAGATCCTTGGCCTTGGCCAGGTCCTTCTGCTCGGGATCGAACTGGCTCATCGACACATGGCGTGAACCCGGCACGTGCGCCTTCTCGAAATCGGCATAGGCGGACAGGTCCACCATCAGCGGGCTTTCGCGGTTGATCAGCAGGGTGAGGCCGGCGGGCGTCAGCTCCTTGTACTTGCGGAACAGTGCAAGGATTTCCATCACCACGATGGCCAGCAACAGGACGAAAAACAGCGCCACGAGCGCGAGATGGTTGCCGATGAACTCGGGCAGCTTGTGCAGGACATCGTTCATGAAAGAGCTTCCGCAGGCGCGGCCGACAGCCGCGCGGGGTCAATGGAACCGGGGATTATAGGGCAGGCGGGCGGCCGGGATAGGCGGCGCGGAGGGAAAGCCGGCCGCGGAGACGGGCGCCGTTCCCCGGGGCGGCTCGCGCGGTGCTTGTGTTCGAGCGGTCGTTCCCGGCGGTGTTGCGGGCGCCGTTACCTGCGCTGCGCCCCCGGGTCCAACGTCACTGCCGGCTGATGTCCGGCAATCCGCTCACCAGCCACCAATGCTTGCCTTCGGCATCGTAATGCCAGGTCTGGTGGTCGGTGACGGTGCGTTCGGACTGCGTGTTCACGTTCACCAGGTTGATCTGCACCACCTGGGTCACTTCGAATTCGCCGTGCGGCGTGGGGCCCTTGCCCTCGTCGTAGCCGCTCACCTTGTACTGCTGGTAACGCGCCATCTCCAGCGTGGACACCGGGTGCGCCTCGCGTACCTTCGGGTCGACGAACTGCTGCGCCGTCGCGAAGTCGCCCCAGCGCACCGTGCTCGCGTACGCGTTTAGCGTGGTGGTGAGCGCATCGTTGCGCTGGTCGGTGGCGCAGCCGGCAAGCGACAGCGTGGCGAGAATGGCGAGCGTGGTCAGGATGCGGCGCATGACGGTTCCCCCTGGGCAGGCCCTCATTCTGCCCAACCTCGCGAGCGTTTTCATACGGCGTCGGGGGAACGCCGCTTGGCCACGAAACGGGCCGCCAGCGTCGCCGCAGGCTTGTCGCCGGTGCCTGGCACGCGACAGGCCACCTCGATACGGGCGCGGCCGCGCGCGGCCAGCGTATCGAAAAAGTCTGTCCAGTCCCCGCCGTCGGCCAGGCACGCCTCGCTGACGAAGTCGGTCCATACCGGCTCCAGGTAGCGCACGGTGGATTCGCCCACGAACACGTCGCAATCGAGGCCGCGCACGCGCAGTTCCAGCTCGACCAGGCCCCAGCCGGTCAGCGTCATGGCGCTCACCAGGCTGCCGCCGAACGCGCAGCCCTTGTCGTTGACGTTGGGTGGCAGCGGCGCGGCGATCGACAGCTGCTGTTCGTCGCAGTCGTGCAGGCTCAGGTCCATGTTCTGCGCAAGGGGAATTTCATCGCGCATGAAGGTCACCAGCTTGCGCGCGAGGGTCTGTCGTTCGGTCGTGCTCATCGGGGGTCGTGTCGAATCGGGGAATGCGTAGTTTACGCGCCACGTGGGGGATGCGCCGGTACACTGCACGGGTTTCCATGGAGAGGTACATGACCGCGTCGCACCCGAACGCCGCCAAGCCCGCGCTGCACGGCCGTACCGTGGTCATCACGCGGCCGTCGGGGACCGGTTCGGCGCTGGCCCGGGAAGTGCGCGAGCGTGGCGGCATGCCTGTGCTGCTGCCGGCTCTGTCGCTGCACGCCATGGACGACGTCGCCTCTTGCGCGGATGCCCTGAAGGCGGCGCTCGGCGACGACCTGCTTGTTTTCACCAGCCCGGCCGCCGTGCGTTTTGCCGCGCGCCTTGCACCGTTGCGGACACAGGCCACGGTGTTCGCCGTGGGGCAGGGCACGGCACGCGCGCTGCGGCGGCATGGCGTGAAAGCGCCGCTGGCGCCGTCGCTTCGCCAGGACAGCGAAGGCCTGCTGGATCATCCCCTGCTGGCCGAACTGCATGGCCGACGCGTGGCCCTCATCGGCGCGCCGGGCGGTCGCGGCGTGTTGCGCGCGACCTTGGCGGAGCGCGGCGCATGTCTGCGCGAAGTGCATGTGTACCAGCGCGGTATGCCGCGCTGGCAGGCGCGGCACATCGAGGCGCTGAAGCACTTGCCGATCGATACGTGCGTGCTGCTTTCCAGCGCCGAGGCCTTGGGCAACCTGCAACAGGGCCTGCCCGCCGCGGCATGGGCGCAGCTTCGAGGCGCCATGGCGGTGGCCAGCAGCGAGCGGTTGGCCGAAGCCGCTCGCCGCGCGGGATTTTCCCGTGTGCGGCTGGCGGCTTCTGCGTTGTCCGCCGATCTGCTCGCCGCTGCCGCAGGCTGATCGATCGGCGACAGCGCGCCGGACGACGTACCCGTTTCGCCGGCAGGTCATTTCACGCCCGCTTGATGCGAGCCCCCTGCTGCAGGCTGTTAGCATGTCACCCATGAGCCAAGACGACTCCTTCTCCCGATCCGAGGCGCCGGAAGGCGCACCCTCCGGTTCCTCCCGCGTACGTGGTGGCGCGTCTGCACGCCGCGGCAGCGGCACCTTGGCGGTGGCGCTGCTGCTGTCGCTGGTCGCCATCGGTGGCGCAGGTTACGTGGGCTGGCGCCAGTGGCAGCAGGAGCAAGGCAATGCCGCGGGCAACGCGGTACTGCAGGGACTGCAGCAGCGGGTGGACAGCCTCGAAAACGTGGCTAAGGCCGGCGACAGCGAGCGCAACCTGCTGCGCCAGCGCCTGGGCGATGCGGACCAGGTGAATCGTTCGCTGCGCGAGGAACTGCTCAGCCAGGCCGAGCGCACGCGCAACCTCGAAGACGCCGTGGCCAAGCTGTCTGAGAAGACGCTGTCCGGCCACGACGCCATGCTGCTCGACGAAACCGAATCGCTGTTGCGCATGGCGAAGGAACGCTACGACCTGTTCCATGACGCGCAGGGCGCCGCGGCCGCGTACGCGCTCGCCGACCAGGCGTTGGCGGCGGTGAACGATGGCGCGTTCTCCGGCCTGCGCCAGAGCATCGGCGCGGAACGCGAAGCGCTGGCCAAGAGCCAGCCCGCGTCCCTCGACGCCTCGCTGACGGCACTTTCCGCGCTGCGCACCGCGGTGCTGGAACTTCCGCTCAAGCCGCTGGATACCGCCGGTACCGACACGTCGACCAGCCATTGGTCGCGCATCACCGCGGCCATCGGCAACGTGGTGAAGGTGCAGCGCACCAACGGCGCGCCGCTCTCCATGGCCGATGCACGGTTTGCGCGCGAGCTCACCGCCATCGATCTAGCGCAGGCGCAGGCCGCGCTGCTGGCGGCCGATCGCGACGCCTATGCCGCCGCCCTCAAGCGTGCGGACACGGGCATCGCCGCGCAGTTCGACACGACTGCCCCCGCCGTGCAGCAGGCACGCACCCAGCTGGCCACGCTGCAGGCGCAGCAGCCAACCGCGCCGGTACAGCTGGGCGCCGCGCTCAGCGAACTGCGCAACCTGCGCGCGGTGCATGCGCTCAAGCCGGCCACTGCCAGCGCCAACGGGACCAAGCCATGAAGCTTTGGCGCTGGATCCTGCTGCTGGTGATCGTGGCGGCGCTGGCCGCATTCGGCTGGCATTGGGTCGCCGAAGATCCCGGTTACGTGCTGGTGCAGTTGCGCGGCTGGCAGGCAGAGACCACGGTGGTCGCCGCGGTGGTCATCCTGCTTCTCGCGTGGGCCGTGCTTGGAGCCGTGTGGTTTGCCGTGCGCTGGCCGTTCGGCGCGCTCACGCGCCGCCATCGCCGGCTCAGCCGGCAGAAGATGGGCGAAGGATTGGTGGCATTGATGGAGGGCCGCCACGGCGATGCGGAGCGCGACCTGCATCGTGCCTCGCGCCTGGATACCTTGCGCGGCCCGGCGCTGCTCGCCGCGGCCGAAGCGGCATCGCGGCGCGGCGAGAACACCCGCGCGCTCACCACGCTGGACGAAGCCGGCCAGGTGGCGCCGCGCGCCGCGCGCGTATTGCGTGCGCGCGTGCTGCGTCGCGAAGGCAAGCCCACCGAGGCGGTGAACCTGCTTGCGGCCGATGCCGACAGCGGCAGCCTGACGCCGGGCGGTTGGCGCGAACTCGCACTCGCCGCGCTGGCCGCGGGCGATACCCGCCGGGCACGCATGGCGCTGGATCCCCTGCAGAAGGGCGGTGCCCTTGGCGCACGCGGTTACGCCGCACTGGAAGCGCAGGTATTGACCGCCTCGTTGCGTGGCGCGCCGGATGCCGCCGCGCTCAACGCACTGTGGACGCAGCTGCCCAAGGCACAGCGCCGCGTGCCGGCTGCGGTGGACGCCTACGCGCGCCAGGCGGCCTCGTTCGGCATGGTGCTGCCGGCGATGGACGAAGTGGAGTCGGCGCTGCGCCGCGAATGGTCGCCGCTGCTGATCGAAACCTATGGCGCGCTCGGTGCCGAAGACATCGAGGCGCGCCTGCGCCGCGCCGAATCCTGGCTGGATGCGCATCCCAACGATGCCGCCTTGCTGCTCACCCTCGGCCGCATGTGCGTGCGGTTGAGTCTCTGGGGCAAGGCCGCGCAATACCTGGAGCGCTCGCTGGCGCTGTCGCCCAGCAGCGGTGCATGGGAAGCGCTGGGCGATGTCTATGCGGGCCAGAGCGATGCGGTCATGGCGCAGCGCTGCTATCGCAACGCACTCGCGCTTGCCCGCGGCGAACCGACCACCTCGTTGCCGCAAGGCGCCCGCGGCACGCGGCTGGATACGCGGCCCATCGCGATGGAAGAGCGCAGCGAGCACGGCGTGCCGCGGTTGCCGGAGTAAGGCGCGTGGTGGCGGGGCCTCAGTTCTCGTTGTAGGAGCGCACCCAGTGCGCGATTACGGAATCACGGCTCCGTTGGTTTATCGCGCACTGGGTGCGCTCCTACAAAAAACCATGTTGCTTCAACCGACCGAAATCGCCCAGGTAATGAAACCCGCGTTGATCGCCGTGAACACCATGGCGAGCAGAAAGATCACATCCGCGATGCGTTCCAGCCGGTAGTTGCGGCTGATGTTGCGCGTGCGTAGCGCCCAGTACGACAGCAGGCACGAGGCCAGGTAGAGCAGCGAATTCACGGCGAGCATGTCGTCGGCGAGGGTGTCTTCGCGGCGGAGCGAAATCACCACGCGCAGGATGCCGATGACGGTGAGGCAGACGCCGACCATGGTGGCCGAGGCGGTGAAGATGTGGACGCAGATGTCGTCGTCCAGGCGACGGCGACGCGTGGCGGGGGCTTCCTCGTCGAGGTTGGTTGTCATGGCCGGCCCGATCGCTGGAGCTGCAGAGGCGGAACCGCCGCGCTTCCCGCGGACGTTCCGGTCGTCACCCTATGGCGCGGGCTGATCATACTCCCGGGCGCGGCGTCTTCCGCGGCCCCGGCATCACACCGGCGTCAGATTGGCGTACGCATAGACCAGCCACTTGCTGCCGGCCGAGGCGAAGTTCACCTGGATACGCATGTGCGCACCGCTGCCCTCGGCACTCACCACCACGCCCTCGCCGAAACTCGGATGGCTGACGCGCTGGCCCAGCTTGAGCGGCATGGGTTCGTCCAGCGAGATCGAGCCGCCGCTCGGGCGCGCACCGTACAACGGACGGCTCACCTGCACGCGCGGCCGCACCTCGTCGATCAGCTCCGGCGGAATCTCCGACAGGAAACGCGAAGGCCGCGCCAGCATTTCCACGCCGTGCATGCGGCGCGATTCCGCATACGTGATGAACAGTCGCTCGCGCGCACGGGTGATGCCGACATAGGCGAGGCGGCGTTCCTCTTCGAGGCGGCCCTCGTCTTCCACCGAGCGCTGGCTGGGGAACAGGCCTTCTTCCATACCCACCAGGAACACCACCGGGAATTCCAGGCCCTTGGCCGAGTGCAGTGTCATCAACTGCACGCAGTCGTCCCACGACTCGCCCTGGCCTTCGCCCGCTTCGAGCGCGGCATGCGAAAGGAACGCCGCGAGTTCGCTCAGGCCGGCCTCGACGTCGTCGGGCGTGAGCTCGAAACGGCTGGCGACATTGACCAGCTCGTCCAGGTTCTCCACCCGCGATTCGGCGTTGCCACGGCTGTCCTTCTCGTAGAAGTCGCGCAGGCCGCTGTGCGTGATGGCGTGGTCGATCTGTTCGGCCAGCGCGAGTGCGTTGCCCGTCTCCGTGCCGGCGAATGCGCGCGCCATGTCCTCGATCATCGACAGGAAGGCCTTCACCGCATTCTTCGCGCGGCCGGCCAGTTCCTTGCCGCCGCTCAACTCGCTGAGCGCGGACTCCCACATGGAACTGCCTTCGACACGCGCACGACGGCGCAGCACGTCCAGCGTGCGGTCGCCGATGCCGCGTGGCGGCGTGTTCACCGCGCGCTCGAACGCGGCGTCGTCGTGACGGTTGGACGCCAGGCGAAGATAGGCGAGCGCATCCTTGATTTCGGCGCGGTCGAAGAAGCGCTGGCCGCCGTACACGCGGAAGCGGATGTCCCGCTGCATCAGCTGTTCTTCGAAGTTGCGCGACTGCGCGTTGGAGCGATAGAGGATGGCGATGTCGCGCGCCTCGCCGTGTTCGGCGACGTACTCGCGGATGCGCTCCACCACGAAACGCGCTTCGTCCTGTTCGTTGTACGAGGCGTACAGCGCGATGCGTTCACCATCGCCGCCATCGGTCCACAGCTGCTTGCCGAGGCGGCCGCCGTTGCGCGCGATCACGCTGTTGGCGGCCTTGAGGATGGTAGCCGTGGAGCGGTAGTTCTGCTCCAGCTTGATGGTCTTGGCGCCGGGGAAATCGCGCAGGAACTGCTGCACGTTCTCCACCTTCGCGCCGCGCCAGCCGTAGATGGCCTGGTCGTCGTCGCCCACCACGAACACCTGGCCGGTGCTGCCGGCGAGCACGCGGATCCACGCGTATTGCAGCGTGTTGGTGTCCTGGAACTCATCGATCAGCAGGTAGCGCCAGCGATCACGGTAATGATCGAGGATCTGCGGATTGTTCAACCACAGCTCGTGCGCGCGCAGGAGCAGCTCGGCGAAATCCACCAGGCCCGCGCGACGGCAGGCTTCTTCATAGGCCTGGTAGATCTGCACCAGCGTGCGCGTCATCGGGTGATCGCGATGCTCGATGGTGTCTGCGCGCTTGCCTTCGTCCTTCCACTGGTTGATCTGCCAGGTAGCCTGGCGCGGCGGAAAGCGCGCTTCGTCCAGGCCCAGCCCGGTGACTACGCGCTTGACGATGCGCTGCTGGTCGTCCGCATCGAGGATCTGGAAACCTTCCGGCAGCCCGGCCTCGCGCCAATGGCGGCGCAGCAGGCGATGGGCGATGCCGTGGAAAGTGCCCACGGTAAGGCCTTGCGTTCCGCCCGGAATCAACTGGTCCAGACGCGCGCGCATCTCGCCGGCGGCCTTGTTGGTGAAGGTCACCGCAAGAATCGCCCACGGCGAGATGTGTTCCACCTGCGTGAGCCAGCCGATGCGATGCGTGAGCACGCGCGTCTTGCCGGAGCCGGCGCCGGCGAGCACGAGGTAGTTGCCAGGTGGAGCGCAGACCGCTTCGCGCTGCGCATCGTTGAGCTTGTCGATCAGGTGGGAGACATCCATCCGCCCATTGTACCGGGCCCGGCGCCAGGGAGCCTTTTCTCCTGTAGGAGCGCACCTTGCGCGAAAAGCCAACGGAGCGGTGACGCCGGTGCTCTGCGGTCGCGCACTGGGTGCGCTCCTGCAGGGGAGATGCGGTCGCTAGTAGTTGTAGCCCGGACCCAGCAGATGGAAATTCACGATGAACGCGATCGCCCCCAGGCAGGCCATCAGCAACACGACGTCACTGAGCCGCCGCCACCACGCGCCCGGTGTGCGCCAGGCACGCCAGGTCTCGATAGCGACCGGAATCGTGCCCAGCACGGCGAGCACGCCGACGATCTGCAACAGCAGCAGGCGCATGTCCAGATGCGGCGCGCCCAGCCGCGGCAGCATCAGCGCCCAGCCACCGGCAAACGCCAGATGGAAGATGGGTACGATGCGGCTGAGGCGATACCAGCGTTCGTCGCCTTCCGGCAGCGCGATCCCGATGTTCCGCCGACGCAGCAGCGCCACCACCGGCCACGACAAGGCGACAAGCGCGAAGATCGCAAGCAAGGTCATCAGCACGCCAGCCACGCGGCCTGGAGCCCACCCGCTCGCAGGCAGGAACACCTGCGCCGGCGACAGCGTATCGATCGACCACATGCGCACCTTGCCGTCGCGCACGAGTGCGGCCAGCTGGTGCCCGCTGGCATCGTCCACCCAGACATACGGCTTCACTTCACGCCAGGATTCCGCGCCGAGCTGCGGAACGCGCAGCGTGCCGTCGGCTGCCACGCCGACCCATAGCGGCTGGAACAGGTCGCGCAGGGCGAGCACATTGCTTTGCGACGTGATGCTTGAGGCATATCGACCTGCGATCTGGCCGGCATGCTGTTTCGCGGTCGGCAAGGTCGGCGATTTCAGCTGCGGCAGCGGCGGGAAATAGCGCGCATCGAAAGCATCGGCCAATGCTCGTGGCCACCCGCCATCCGGGTGGCCGTCCATGGCGATGAAGATGCCCGCGTGCTGTTCTGGAAACAGCGCGACGAGACTATGGAAGTCCGCGATGCCGCCGGCATGACCAAGGATGACCTGGCCGTCGCGATCCATGCGCGCGAACCCCAGCGCCATGCCTGGCAAACCCGGGATGGCGGCCCGCAGGTAGTCGTGCATCGCCTTCACGCTGGCCTGTTCCAGGAGCTGCGCCTCCCCGGCGCGGCCGAACTGCAGGTGCGCGATCATGAAGCGCGCCATGTCATCGCCGCTGATGGACAGCCCCTCCGCTGGGGCCGCGGTTCGCCGAGCGAACGACTGCGGTGACGCTTCGGCGCTTCGATAGCCAGGCGGGGCATCGGCTTGCACATCGGCGGGCAGCGGTTGCCGGAAGCTGGCGTGCTGCATGCCGAGCGGCATGAAGATGTGCCGCTCGACATACGTGTCGAACGGCATGCCGGAGACGCGCTGCACGATGTAGCCCGCCAGTGCGGCGCCGTAAGCGGAGTGCGCGGGCACGTCGCCTGCGGGATAGATTCGCGCCGGTATCCATCGCTTCAGCCACGCCTCGTTGCTCATCAGCGTGGCCGCATCGGCGGCGTAGCGATCGCGGAGCACGTCCTCGAACCCCGCCGTGTGCGTCATCAGATCGCGCAGGGTCACGGCCTTGCCGTCGCGCGGAGGGATCTGGAAGTCGAGGTAGCGGTTGATGTCCGCATCGAGTTCGAGCTTGTGCTGCTCCGCAAGCTGCATCACCGCCGTCCAGGTGAACAGCTCCGACACCGATGCTGCCCGGAACATCGTGCTCGCCGGATCCACCGGTTTCCTGGCCGCCACGTTCGCGTAACCGTAGCCCTTCGATGCGACGACGTTGCCGTCCTTCACCACCACGGCGACGGCGCCCGCGATGCCGCCGTTCGACATGGCCCGGGCCATCTGTTCGTCGAGCCATGGCCCGACGTCGCCGCCGGTGAGCTCGTGCGCACCGATCTGCGTGATGGTGGCGGCCTTGGGTTCAGGCAGCGGGGTGATCTGTATCTGCGCGTAGGAGTGCGATGCGGACATTGCCAGTGCGGCCGCCAGCACAAGTCGAGCGCTGCGGGCGATGGCAGGCGCGATGGCTTTCACGTGGGACTCCCTCGGCATTCCGTTCGATCGGGCGAGCGCCGAGTATGCCGCGTGGGATGTCGCTTTCGCGTTGGCGCGCCGCCAACCCGTCAGCGGTTTTTCAGCTGCGGCGCATCCTGGTCATCAAATCCGCCAACTCGCGCACGGCGGCTTCGGAGTCCGCGCGGCGCGGCGTGACGTCTGCATTGTTGAAATTGCCGGCATCGCCGATCACCTGCACCATGATGCCGTCGCTGCGCGGCACCACGCTGATGTCCTTCATGCGCAGGCCATAGGTCACTTCCGGCTGCGGCACCAGTCGCGCCGTCTGTCCGCGCACGGGAATCACCGATTCGTCGCTGAACAATGCACGCGCGCCATAACCGGTGGCATTGACGATCGTGCGCTCGGGCAGCTTCTGCAATTCGTCGGGATGGGTGAACTCGCGGATCTCGATCTTGCCGCCGGCGGCGAGGTATTCGGACATCAGCAGGTTGGCATAGCTGCTGATGTTGAACATCAACGTGGTGTAGCGGCGCACGTACGGTTCGGGAAAGGGATGCGTGCCGGGTGGCAGTTCGACGGAACGTGGCGTGAGATCGCGTACGCGGTCGGCAAACTCGCCGTACTCGGGTTCATCGTCCACTTCGCCGTGGAACGAACCGAAGGGCGCGTCGGCGAGCGAATAGCCGTCGATCCATTCTATCGGCCTGCCGGGCAGCCCCAGCAGGCTCTGGTAACGCGCGTAGGAGATGCGCGCCATCATTTCCCAGCGATCCGCCAGACCGGGCGCGTGCGCGGCGTCGCAGATGCGCGAGTCGGGCGTCCACAGGCCCGAGGCACGCATGGAAAACACATCCGGCGGCAGCGCCTTGGCATAGATGCGCACGGCCAGGCCGGACTGTTGAGCCAGCAGCGCCGTGGTCAGGCCGATCGCGCCGCAGCCGATCACGCCGAGTTCGCGCGCGCCGGTGCTTTGCACCATCTGCAGCGCCAGCGTGCCCGAGCCCCACGATAGCGACCAGCCGCTGCCGCCGTGGCCGTAGTTGTGCACGATGGTCTTGCTGCCGAGCTTCTGCATCTCGATGCGCGGGCCCGCCGCGCGAAAGGGGCGCGTGCACACGTATACGCCGGTGATGCGGTCGACGCTGGCGCGGATGGGAGCGAGTCCGGCGGCATCGGGCGGCAGGTGCGCGCCTGCCGCCTTCATCGGTTGCTGTGCACAGCCCGCGAGCCCGGCGGTCGAGGCCACGGCGAGCGTCGCGCCGGCCTGGCGCAGGAATTGGCGGCGTTCCATCGTTCTCTCTCCCGTGGGCGGTCGGCCCTTGCCATCCGGTCGCCAGCATGCGTGCTGTCGGCGGGCAAGGGCAGGGCGGACGTCAGCCTTTCTTGAGGAAACCGCCGATCGCGATGACCGCACCGATGATGATGCCCGCCACGCCTATCCATTCCGGCACGGCCTTGTCGTGCGTGGCGGTGACCTTGGCCGAGCCGATCTGCACCAGCGTATCGGTGGTCTGGTAGCTGCCGTGGCCGAACACGACCCAGGCGCCGGCGCCCAGCAGGATGATGCCGATGATGATCAACACTGCACGCATGAAACGCTCCTAAGGATCGGACGGAGGCCCGATCATAGGTGGCGCGGACGTGTGAAAAAAGTCGACGGCGGTGTGGCGAGGCACGTCCGCCGTCGGGGAGAAAGGATTTCGTTCAGCCGACGCGTGCGAACAGCGCGCCGTGGCCGGGCAAGCTAAGTACATCATTGGCCAGCGTGCCCTGGGCCAGGCCGTGGCCTTCGATCGCGGTGGTGGCGCCTATCCCAGGCAGCGGCAGGCTGACGTCCTGCGTGGACAGGTTGAATGCGACCAGCACGGTGTCGCCGCCATGCTGGCGCGTGAAGGCCAGCACCGGCTCGGGCGTGTCGATGAAGCGGATGTTGCCCCAGCGCAACGCCGGCTGCGCCTTGCGCCAGGCCATGAAGGTGCGGAAGCCGTTGAGCGCGGAGTCGTCGGCGGTTTCCTGCAGGCTCACGGCGAGCGCGCGGTGTTCCGCCGGTACCGGCAGCCACGGTTCGCCCACGCTGAAACCGGCGTTGATGCCGCCATTCCACGGCATCGGCGTGCGGCATCCGTCGCGGCCCTTGAAGGTCGGCCAGAAGGTAATGCCGTAGGGATCCTGCAGCGCTTCGAACGGTACGTCCGCTTCGGTGAGGCCGAGTTCTTCTCCCTGATACACGCACACCGAGCCGCGCAGCGAGCAGACCATGGCGCTCAGCAGGTTGGCCAGGCGCGGCGAGGCGTCACCGTTGCCCCAGCGCGTGAGCACGCGCGAGACGTCGTGGTTGGAAATGGCCCAGCAGGGCCAGCCTTCCAGCATCTGCGCTTCGAGGTTCTGCACCGTGCCGCGGATATAGGCTGCGCTGAAATCGTCGGTGAGCAGCTCGAAGCTGTAACCCATGTGCAGGCGACGGCCGCTGGTGTATTCGGCGGTGGTGGCGAGCGAATCCTCCGAGGAGATTTCGCCGATCGCCGCCACGTCGCGGTACTGGTCCATCAACGCGCGCAGGTCCTCCAGAAACGCGATGTTCTCGGGCCGCGTGTTGTTGTAGTAGTGGTACTGGAACGCGTACGGGTTGTCCGGGCTGAAACCGCGGCCCACGCGTTTGTCTTCCGGCTTGGGCGGGTTGTCGCGCAGCTGCTGGTCGTGGAAGCAGAAGTTGATCGCGTCCAGGCGCAGGCCGTCCACGCCCTTGTCCAGCCAGAACTTCACCGCGTCGAGCACCGCGCGGCGCACGTCGGGGTTATGGAAGTTGAGGTCCGGCTGCGAGGTCAGGAAGTTGTGCAGGTAGTACTGCCCGCGGCGCGGCTCCCACTGCCACGCGCAGCCGCCGAACAGCGACAGCCAGTTGTTGGGTGGCGTGCCGTCTTCGCGCGCATCGGCCCACACGTACCAGTCCGCCTTGGCGTTCGTGCGGCTCTGGCGGCTTTCCTTGAACCAGGCATGCTCGGTCGAGGTATGGCTGAGCACCTGGTCGATCATCACCTTGATGCCGAGCGCATGCGCCTTGGCGAGCAGGCGATCGAAGTCATCGTTGTTGCCGAACAGCGGATCGACTTCGCGGTAGTCGGCGATGTCGTAGCCGAAATCGGCCATCGGCGAGCGGAAGAACGGGGCGATCCAGATCGCGTCCACACCCAGGCTCGCGATGTAGTCGAGCTTGGCAATGATGCCCGGCAGGTCGCCGACGCCGTCGCCATTGGTATCCATGAAGCTGCGTGGATAGATCTGGTAGGTGACGGCTCCGCGCCACCACGGTGCTTCACTCATTCGCATGTCCCGTTCCCGCCCAATGCATTGCGCATGTCGCGAAAGACACGTGGCCTGAGCGAAGCGCGGGGGGCAGCTTAAAGGCAGAGTCGCGATGCAACGCCGTGACTGCATACGTATTCAAAAAAACGCGATATTGCGACGCAACAAGTGATGTGGATCACCCAAAAGAGTCGCGCGGCGCGAGGCGTCCCGATCTGCCGGAAGCCGCTACATGCAAGGCGAAAATGCCGATGGAGGCAAGCCGCGCGAGCGTTCCGGTCGCACATGCCGCGCGACAGCCGACCATTAGAATTTTGTCAAAGGTGCACAAAAAAACCGGGCCATGAATACGTATGCATAGGCCTGTTTCCCTTTTTTCGCAGCCCTACCATGGCCGCCACGCGACGGGGCCCTCCGAGTAGTCGGCATGCACTGGCGCGTAGCCCGCGGCGGTCTGTGGGGACTGTCGCGGCAACTACAAAACCAAATGACGTGCATACCCGTGGGAGGGGAAGACGGTGATTCTGAAACGTAATGTGCTGGCCTTGGCGCTGGCTTCCGGCCTCTGTTTCACTGCCGGCATTCATGCGGCACCGATCGATACGGACGCAAAGACCGATGGCACCGCCAACGGCAATGCCGCGCCGGCTGACCAGTCGACGCAGACTGCCACCGCGCAGCCCGGCGACAAGACCAAGCAGGAAGAGCAGCTGGCCAAGAGCCTGTCGACCATCACCGTGACTGGCTACAACCAGGGCATGGAGAAGGCGATCGACTACCAGCGCTACTCCGACACCATCACCAACGTCATCACCGCGGCCGACATCGGTGGTCTTCCCGACCAGTCGATCGCCGACGCATTGACCCGCCTGCCGGGCGTGTCCGCCGAGCGCATCGCCGGCCAGGCATCGCAGATCAACATCCGCGGCCTCTCGGGCAACTTCATCCAGACCACGCTCAACGGTCGCGAGCAGCCCTCCACCAGCGGCAGCAACTACATCCAGTTCGACCAGTACCCGTCCGAGCTGATCAACATGGCGACGGTGTACAAGTCCTCGCAGTCGTCGCTGATCACCGGCGGCGTCGGCGGCACCATCGCGATGGAGACGGCCAACCCGCTCAATGCGCCGAAGGAGCAGAACCTCAACATCGACGCGCGCGGCAGCTACAACAGCCAGGCGAACGATGTGGCGGGCGCCAACTCCACCGGCTATCGCCTGAGCGCCGCGTGGCAGGGCAAGTTCCTCGACAACACCCTGGGCGTGGGCCTGGGCGTGGCGCAGATGTACCAGCCGCACGTCGCCGAGCAGTTCGTGGGCGAAGCCTCCGACGGCAATCTCGTCACGCTGCCGAGCGGCCAGCAGGCTTACCTGACCCAGGGCCTGCAGGTGCAGCAGAACGGCGGCAACGAGCGTCGCACCGGCGAGATGGCCACCGTGGTGTGGAAGGCCACCGACGAACTGCAGTTCGGCGCCGACGCGTTCTACTCGAAGTTCAAGGACACCTCGTTCGGCTACGGTTTCCGTTCGCAGAACATGTACGGCAACCAGAACCTGGTTTCCAACGCCGTGCTCGGTCCGTACGGCACCATGACGGGCGGCACGATCACCAGCCCGGGCGCCAACAACTTCTCCAACGAGACCACCGCCGACAACTACACGACGAACACCAGCGTGTTCTCCGGTGGCCTCAACATGAAGTGGAACCACGGCCCGTGGCATGTCGACACCGACCTGTCGCTGTCGCGCGCCACCAGCAACGAGATCAACGTGGACACCACGGCTGATCCGTACAACAACCTGGGCACGCCCAATGCGACGCTGATGGCGCAGTCGACCACCTACCAGCTCAAGGGGCGCGAGGTGGGTACGGTGTCGTTCGCCAATCCGGGCATCTACACCAACCTCAACGACATGGGCCTGTCCCGTTACGGCGTGTACCCCTACATCTACCACGACAAGATGAAGGCGTTCCGCACCGACGTGAAGTACGACTTGCCGAACAACGCGTGGTTCTCGGCGGTCGAAGCCGGCGTGTACCTGAACAACCACACGTACAATGCCGATCGCGAAGTGTTTGTCTACGGCAACGAGTGGCAGGGTCCGGCGCTGACCATTCCGAGTAGCGCCGCCAGCGTGCGTTGCTGGAAGGGCAAGTTCTCCGGCATGCCGTGCTTCCTGCAGCTGGATGGCCCTGCCATTCTCGCCGCGCACGGTATCGTCGCCAACCCGGTGAAGAACATCACCGACCAGAGCTGGTCGATGATCCAGAGCGGATCGGTGGATGAGCAGACCCGTGACCTGTACTTCCAGGGCGACATCGATGCGCAGGACGTGTTCGGCCACGAACTGACGGGCAACATCGGCATCCGCTACTCGCACCAGAAGCAGTACAGCAATGGCCTGCAGCAGGTGGGTAATGGCGCCGGTGTCCCGATCACCGACGGCAACGGCAACACCAGCACCGACTACGCGCCGCTCAACGTCGGCAAGACCTATGGCGACTGGCTGCCGTCGGTGAACCTGGTCTACCACCTCACCGAAGACGACCAGATGCGCTTCTCGGCCGCCAAGGTGCTGTCGCGTCCGCCGATCAACAAGATGCTGGCGGGCTCGGGTTCGTGGGTGTCCGGAACCGGAGCGCTCGCTCAGTACAACGTGTGGGGCGGCACCAGCCCGCTGCTTGATCCGCTGCGTGCGTTCCAGTGGGATCTCGGCTACGAGCACTACTTCGACGATTCGTCGGGCGTGATCAGCGGCGGTGTGTTCTACAAGCACATCGACTCGTTCGTGCAGGACGTCACCTACAATAACTATGACTTCGCGGCCGCCGGTATTCCCGTGCCGACCAACCCGAGCACGGGCCAGCCCTACCTCAACGGCCAGTACCAGACCTCGTACAACGCCACCGGCGGCAGCGTGAAGGGCCTGGAGATGTCGCTGTCGAAGAACCACATCTTCCCGGGCATCTGGGAAGGTCTGGGCGTGCAGGCGAACTTCGCGCTGACCACCAGCAACGTGCGCAACCCGAACAACCTGGGCGGCGCGGAAGCGAACCTCAGCCTGCCGGGCCTGTCCAAGCGCGTCGCGAGTGCCGCGGTGTTCTACGACTATGGTCCGTTCTCGGCCCGCGTGTCCGGCAACTACCGTTCGAAGTTCGCCTCCGATACGCAGATGTCGGTGAACAACCAGATGGTCACCTTCGCTGCGGAAACGGTGTACGACTTCCAGGCGTCGTACGAGATCTCCAAGCAGTGGCGCGCGGTGATGCAGGTGCTGAACCTCACCAACCAGCCGACCCGTACCTACTTCGGCTCCGACCCGTCGCAGACCGGTACCATCCAGTACTTCGGCCGCACGACCTACCTCGGCGTCGAGTTCAAGCTGTAAGTCACGATCGCGCCGGCACTCCGCAAGGAGTGCCGGCGCGATGCTTTCCGGAGCCACGCGTCCGCGTGGCTCCCACACACCGCGAGGCCCGGCGTAGCGGTCACCGGTCCGAAGCGAAGTCTGCGTTCCGGTGTACTGTTGCCCGTCGAAGGCCAGCGGCCTTTGCATGGAGAACGGCATGTCGCGGAACCGCCTGTTGAAGTCCCTCGCTCTGTCCACCGCCCTAGCGCTCGGCGCGGGCTTCCTTCCGGGTGTGCACGCGGCGACGACCGTCCCGCCGGCCACCGACACGCTATCGTCCGGCGTGTATTACGAAATCTTCGTGCGTGCCTGGTACGACACCAACGGCGACGGCATCGGCGATCTCAACGGCGTCACCGCCAAGCTCGATTACCTGAAATCGCTGGGCATCAGCGGCATCTGGCTGATGCCGATCAACAACTCGCCCAGCTACCACGGCTACGACATCACCGATTACTACGGCATCAATCCGCAGTACGGCTCGGTGGCCGATCTCCAGCACCTGGTGGACGAAGCGCACAAGCGCGGCATCGCGGTGACCATGGACATGGTGATCAATCACAGCAGCAACGAGCACCCCTGGTTCGTGGCTGCGCAGAAGGCCAACGATTTGCATCGCAACTGGTACACCTGGGCCACCAAGCGGCCCAATCTCGATGCGCTGAGCGCGACCGATACGCCAATCTGGCATGCGGGCGACGACGGTTGGTACATCGGCGTGTTCGGCGGCCACATGCCCGACTTCAACTACGACAACCCGGCCGTGCGCGCCGAGATGATCAAGGTCGGCCAGTACTGGCTGGGCAAGGGTGTCGATGGCTTCCGCCTCGACGCGGCCAAGCACATCTACGTTGATTTCAAGTCGGACGAGCACAGCCTTGAGGCCGTACAGAAGAACGCCGCGTGGTGGACGGAGTACCACGACGCGCTCGCCAAGGTGAACCCCAAGGTGACCCTGGTTGGCGAAGTCAGCGCGAAGTCGCCCAAGGAGCTGGCGCCGTATCTCAAGCCGCTGGGTTCGATCTTCGACTTCCCACTGGCCGAACAGCTGATTCTCAGCGCCAAGAGCGAGAACGCTACGAAGCTTGAATCGCTGCTCAAGGCCACCTACGACGCGTACAAGCTCGCTGGGGACGCGCCGTTCATCGATTCCACGTTCCTGTCCAACCACGACCAGGAACGCGTGATGAGCCGCCTCGACGGCAACGTCGAGCACATGCGCGTGGCGGCGGCGATGCTGCTGACGCTGCCCGGCCGTCCGTACATCTACTACGGCGAAGAGCTGGGCATGGAGGGCAAGAAGCCCGATCCGAACCTGCGCGAGCCGATGCGCTGGACGCGCGAAGCGGGCCCCGGTGAGTCGCGCTGGAAACCGTCCAGCGTGAACCAGGGCCAAGTCGTCTCCGTGCAGGCCGAAGAGGACGATCCGAATTCGCTGCTGCATACCTACCGCACCCTGATCGGCTGGCGCGCACACAACAGCGCCCTGCGCGACGGCAAGCTGGAAGCGGTGGTCACCGGCAACCCGCACCTGTTCGCCTACTGGCGCAACGATGGCAAGCAGCGCCTGCTGGTGGTGCACAACCTTTCCGGCAAGAGCGTGATGTGGAAGCCTAAGGGCGATCTGCTGCCCAAGGAGGCCACCGTGCTGCTCACCACCCAGACGCAAGCGTCCCTCAAGGACGGCCATCTGAACATGCCTGCCTACAGCACCGTGGTGCTCCGCTGATGCGGGCGCGCCTGCTGGCACTGGCGCTGCTGTGCGCGACCAGTGCCATTCCTGCGGCGTTGGCCGCACACGTCGATGCCAGCGCCGACCGCATGGAGCTGGCGGTGCCCAAGGGCAAGCTGGAACTGCGCCTGCTGGCCCCCGGCATCGTGCAGCTGCGCATCGATGGCACGCGTGAACCGGCTACGCCGGTGATCGATCCGGAAGCCAGCTTCGATCCGGTCGACGTGAAGCGCGAGCAACAAGGCAGCGAGCAGGTGATGCGCTCGCAGCAGATGACCCTGCGCTGGAACCCGCAGCGCGCCGAGTTGCGCGTGGAGTCACCGGATGGCCGCCTGTTGATAAGCGCCAATGTCGCGCACGCGTTCGATGGTGGCTGGTCCATACGCCACGCCAAGGGCGATCCGCAGTACGGCATCGGTGGGCTCAATGCGTTCGACCCGAAGGCCGGAGATCTGCTGCGCCAGGGCAAGCAGCTGGCCACGGCCGGCAGCCAGGGCCACACCGGCGCGCCCTTCGTCTGGAGCACGGCCGGTTATGGCGTGCTGGCCGACGCCGAGCTCGCCCAATTCGACCTGACGGCGACCGACATCACCGTACACGCCAAACAGCAACCGGTGCGCACGATCTACCTGTTCGCCGGGCAGCCAAGCGCGTTGTTCGCGCAGCTGCGCCTGGTCAGCGGCGCCGCACCGATGTTCCCGAAGTGGGCCATGGGCTTCACCAACAGCCAGTGGGGCATCGACCAGAAGGAAGCGCAGGCGCTGGTGGAGACCTACCGCGCCAAGCACATCCCCATCGACAACTTCACCTTCGACTTCGACTGGAAGGCGTGGGGCGAGGACATGGGCGAGTTCCGCTGGAACACCGACACGTTCCCGGAGGGTCCTGACGGCAAGCTCAAGCAGTGGATGGACGCGCGCGGCATGCACATGACCGGCATCATGAAGCCTCGCCTGCATGTGGACACGGTCGAAGGCCGCGAGGCCACGCAGCATGGTTACTGGCTGGCGCAGTCGAAGGTCGCGCCCGATTACTTTTCGCACAAGCCGGTGCGCGACGTGGACTTCGACAAGCCCGAAGTGCGCGCCTGGTTCTTCAACGGCGCGCTCAAGCAGTCCTTCGACACCGGCATCGTGGGCTGGTGGAACGACGAAGCGGACGACAGCGGCGTCGACACGCAGTTTCTCAACATGCAGCGCGCCATGTACGACGGCCAGCGCGCGCACAGCGATCAGCGCGTGTGGTCGATCAACCGCAACTTCTACCTGGGTTCGCAGCGCTACGCCTATGGCGTGTGGTCGGGCGACATCCAGAGCGGCTTCGCCAGCATGGCCAACCAGCGCCAGCGCATGCTCACCGCGTTCAATGTCGGTGCGATGCACTGGGGCATGGACGGTGGCGGCTTCAAGGCGCCGCGTCCCAGCGACGAGAACTATGCGCGCTGGATAGAGTTCAGCGCGTTCACGCCGGTGTTCCGCGTGCATGGGGACTTCGGGCAGAAACGCCAGCCCTGGGTCTACGGCCCCATCGCGGAGAAGGCCGCGACGGATGCCATCCGGCTGCGCTATTCGCTCATTCCCTATATCTACGGCTACGAGTACCAGAACCACGTAACCGGCGTGGGCCTGGTGCGGCCGCTGCCGTTCGCCTATCCCGACGATCCGGCGCAGTGCGACCGCATCGATGCGTGGATGTTCGGCGAATACCTGCTGGTGTCGCCGGTGGTGGAGCAGGGACAGACGTCCAAACGGCTGAAGCTGCCGAAGGGTCGCTGGATCGACTGGTTCGACGGCAAGGCCTACGAAGGCGGACGCGAGGTCACGCTCGCCCTGGATGCCAAGGGCTGGGGTGACATCCCGCTGTTCATCCGCGAAGGCGCCATCATTCCTCAGCAGCCGGTGATGGACTATGTGGGGCAGCATCCGGTGACTTCCCTGGACGTGCAGGTGTTTCCGGCCGACAGCCAAACCCGTTTCGACATTTACGACGATGATGGCGAAAGCTACGCCTACGAGAAGGGTGCGTACTTCGTGCAGCCGCTGCTCGTGCAACGCGAGGGCGCTCGCGTGAGCGTCCGCACGGAAGCGCCCAAAGGCAGCTTCAAGCCGGCATTGCATGACTACGTGCTCGCCGTGCATGGTCCCGTGGCAAACTCGGTGCACCATGGCGACCAGCCGTTGCCGGTGTTCGATAGCGTTGATGCGTTGCGCAACGCCACGACGGAAGGCTGGGCGCGCGGCAAGGATCGTTTTGGCGAGGTGACCTACGTGAAGCTCGAAGCAGGCAAGGTGCACGATATCCAGCTTGATACTGTGGCGGTGCAGCAATGAGATTGCGCGCCGGTCGTCGCGTGCTGCCGCTGGCCCTGGCTTGTTCGGCGTTGTTCTCCGCCGGTGTCGCACAGGCGGACGCGATCGGTGCCGACCAGCTGAGCTGGCACGGCAAGACGGCGAGCATGCATACCAATGGCGACGGCAGCTTCGTGCTGCATGCGCCGGCAGGCGAAAGGCGCATCGCGGCGCAGCGGTTTGCAACACACACCGCGAGCCCGCTGTTCGATGGGCTGTTCGCGATGGCGCAGGACGACCTAAAGCACGACTCGGTGAGCGCGATCCAGGATCCGGCGTTCGATCACGGCAAGCCGATTCCCTGCGAGTGCTTCAAGACCGGTGACCGCTGGCCCTACGTGTGGACGCGCGACCTGTCGTATTCGGTCGACCTCGCGCTGTGGCGCTTCGATCCGGCGCGTGCGCGCCAGTCGCTACGCTTCAAGCTGTCCGAGGTGCGCGAGCCGTCCGCGCCGCAGGGCCTGTACGTGATGCAGGACACCGGCTCGGGCGGCAGCTGGCCGATCAGCACCGACCGCATCGTATGGTTCCTCGGCGCGCGCCACCTGCTGGACGACAAGGCCTTCGCCGACGACGTGTTCCGCGCGCTGAAGGACACCCTCTCGCAGGATCGCCTGTATGTATTCGATGGCACGCTCGGACTCTATCGCGGCGAGACCTCGTTCCTCGACTGGCGCGAGCAGACCTATCCGGACTGGACGGCCAAGGACGTGCGCTACATCGGCGAGTCCTTCGCGCTGTCCACCAACGTGCTGCATTACCAGGCGCTGCAGCAGGCTGCATCGATGGCGGAACAGCGATACGACGCTTCCGCCACCGACTTCCGCACACAGGCCGAGGCACTGAAGCGCGCGATCAACACGCACTTCTGGCGCGACGACCGTGGCATGTACATGAGCTACATCGGCCCCGGTGCGATGCCGATGGACACCTACGACCTGCTCGGCATCGCGCTGGCGGTGACCAGCGGCGTGGCCGACGAGGCGCGCGCGAAGCAGACGCTTGCCAACTATCCCGCGTGGCCCGCCGGCAGCCCGGTGATCTGGCCGGAGCGCAAGAACCAGCCGATCTACCACAACCGCGCGATCTGGCCGTTCGTGAGCGCGTACTCGCTGCGCGCCGCGCGCGAGGTGAACGACGCGCCGCGCATTGCGCATGAGCTCGATTCCATGCTGCGTGGCGCCGCGCTGTCGGCATCGAACATGGAGAACTTCGAGCTCGCCTCACAGGCCGTGCATGTCGACGAAGGCCCGCTCAGCGGCCCCGTGGTCGATTCGCCGGCGCAGCTGTGGTCGGTGGGCGGCTATCTCGACATGGTGATCGGCGGCGTGTTCGGCCTTGGCGACGAAGGTCGCATCGAACCCAAGTTGCCCGTGTCGTGGATGAAGACGTTGTTCGGCGACAAGCCGCGCATCACGCTGGACATGGGAGGCCGACGCATCACGCTCGTGCGTCCCGCCAAGGCGGACGGCGATCTGCTGGTCGCCGCCAAGCAGCAGCGCCAGGGCAATGAAACCGTGGTCGAGCTCAAGGCCATCCAGTCCGGCGCGAAACCCGTGCGCACCGATGCCACGCTCTACGCGCCGGCGATTCCCGATGCACCCGAGGTGAAGGACACCGCCAAGGGCTGGCAGGTGAGCTTTGCCGGCAAGGGCGTGCTGTACGTGGAGGGGCGACGCGTCGGCAACATCGATGGCAGCCTCGTCGTGCCCAAGGCCGATGCGCGCCAGTGTTTCCAGCTCACGCGGCTGGGCGAGGGCGGGCTGGAGTCGCTGCCCAGTGCGGCGACGTGCAAGGGTGACGAAGCCAGGCTTTCGGGCACGGGTCCGTGGGAATGGCGTGCGCCACGCGATGGGCGTTTCAATGTCACGCTCGCGTACGCCAACGACCATGGGCCGATCAATACGGGTGTCACGGCAGCGGTGAAGTTCCTCGACGTGCAGTGCGATGGCATGGCGGCCCAGCGGCTGCCGGTGGTCATGCCGCACAGCGAGGGTACGCAGCGCGCCACCTCGGCCACCTTCGAAGCCCGTGCCGGCAGCACGTGCCACGTCAGTCTCGAACAGGGCTTCAACATGAGCTATCTACGCCACAACGCGCACTACACCGGCGGGCAGGGCGGTGCCGGCGGTCCGTTGAACGAGGCGAGCGTCGAGGCCTTGCTGGTGGCGCCGCTGTCCGATGGGAAGTCCGCGCCATGAGTCGCAAGCCCGAACTGTCGTTCTGGCAGATCTGGAACATGTGCTTCGGGTTCCTCGGCATCCAGTTCGGCTTTGCGCTGCAGAATGCCAATGTCAGCCGCATCTTCCAGACCTTGGGCGCGGACGTGGGCGACATCCCGATCCTGTGGGTGGCCGCGCCGTTCTCCGGGCTGATCGTGCAGCCGATCATCGGCTATCTCTCCGATCGCACCTGGACGCGGCTGGGGCGTCGTCGCCCGTATTTCCTGATCGGCGCCGTGCTGTCGACGCTGGCGCTGCTGTGGATGCCCAATTCGCCAACGTTGTGGATCGCGGCAGGATTGCTGTGGATCATGGATGCCTCCATCAACATTTCGATGGAACCGTTCCGCGCGTTCGTGGGCGACCAGCTGCCGCCGCGCCAGCGTCCGAACGGCTACGCCATGCAGAGCTTCTTCATCGGCGTGGGCTCGGTGGTCGCGTCGCTGCTGCCGTGGCTGCTGGCCAAGCTGGGCGTGAGCAACACGGCGGCCGAGGGCGGCATTCCCGACACGGTGAAATATGCGTTCTACCTCGGCGGCGCCGTGCTGCTGGGTTCGGTGTTGTGGACGGTGTTGTCCACGCGCGAATACCCGCCCGAGGAATTGAGTGCTTTCGCCGACAGTCCCGCTGATGCGCATGCCACCAGCGATGTATCGCGTGGCTGGCGCGTGGGCCTGGTGCTGGGCGTGATGGGTGCGTTGCTGTTGGCGGCTATCCGCTATTACACGCTGGAGAAGGAGCTCTACCTGCTCGCGGGCGGCCTGATCCTGTTCGGCGGCTTGTTTGCGTGGCTGTCGATCACGCGCAGCGGCGGCATGTTGCGCCAGGTGATGGGCGACCTCTACGGCATGCCCACCTCCATGCGTCAGCTCGCATGGGTGCAGCTGTTCTCGTGGTTCGCGCTGTTCGCGCTGTGGATCTACACCACGGCCGCCGTGACAGCCGTGCACTACGGCACCAGCGACACGCATTCGGCGCTCTACAACGAAGGCGCCAACTGGGTGGGCGTGTTGTTCGCCGCCTACAACGGTTTCGCCGCCGTGGCGGCCGTGGCAATCCCGTGGATGGTGCGCAAGCTGGGCCTGCGCATGAGCCACCTGGTCAACCTGTGGCTGGGCGGCGCGGGGCTGCTGTCGTTCCTGCTGATCCGCGACCCGCACTGGCTGCTGCTGTCGATGGTGGGCGTGGGCTTTGCGTGGGCGTCGATCCTGTCGCTGCCCTATGCGCTGCTGTCGGACAACCTGCCGGCGGCGAAGATGGGCGTGTACATGGGCATCTTCAATTTCTTCATCGTGATCCCGCAGCTGCTGGCCGCGAGCGTGCTGGGGCTGCTGCTGCGGCTGTTCTTCCACGGCCAGGCGATCTGGGCGCTGGCGATGGGTGGCGCGAGCCTGGTCATCGCGGGGCTGTGCACGTTGCGCGTGGCGGAGCCGGCGGGACAGCTGTCATCCGCACCGGCGCGCTGATTCCCACGTGCACTCCCTGTTTTTTGTAGGAGCGCACCCAGTGCGCGACCGCCGCGCATAAGGTTCGCCGATGCATCGGGTTTCCATCGTGAGGCGAAGGTTCAGCGTCGGCGCTTCGTAGGCTTATCGCGCACTGGGTGCGCTCCTACAGTGGGTTGGCTCGCCGCTCAGCGCGGCCTCACACTCGACTTACGCACCACCAGTTTCGCCGGCATCATCGCGCTTTCCGCCGGTTCGCCGCGGATCAGCCGCAGCAGGTTGTCGACCAGGATCTCGCCGGCCTGCTTGGTGTCCTGCAGCACCGTGGTCAGCGGCGGATTGACGAAGCTCGCCATCGGGATATCGTCGAAGCCAGCCAATGCCACGTCGTCGGGCACCTTCAATCCGTGGTCCGCAAGCGCGCGCATGGCGCCGATGGCGATCAGGTCGCTCGCGGCGAACACGGCATCGAAAGCGACGCCACGCGCGAGCAGTGTTTCCAGCGCGTCATAGCCGGAGCGTTCGGTGCTCTCGGCATTCACCTGCAGCACGGATTCCACGTCCAGGCCGGCATCGGCCAGTGCCTGCGTGTAGCCGCGATAGCGGTCGAAGAACTCGGGGTAATGGCTGGAAGCGTCACCGAGGAAGGCGATGCGACGGCAACCCTGTTCAACCAGGTGCGTCGTGACGGCGAGGCCGCCGCTGATGTTGTCGCAGCCCACGGAGATGTCCGGCTGGTCCGGCAGCACCGCGCCCCAGCGCACGCAATGCGTGCCCTGGTCGACCAGCTTCTTCAGCTTGTCGCAGATGGCGAGGTAGTCGCCGTAGCCGAGCAGGATGATGCCGTCCGCCTTCTTGCTGTCCGCGTAATCGGCATGCCAGTCGTGCGAGAACTGCTGGAACGAGATCAGCAGGTCATGGCCGCGTTGCGCGCTGGCGCGGGTGATCGAACCCAGCATGGACAGGAAGAACGGGTTGATGTGCGAGTCATCGGCCGTCGGGTCTTCGAACAGCAGCAGCGCCAGCGTGCCGGTATGGCGCGCACGCAGGCTGGAAGCATTCTTGTCGACCTTGTAGTTCAGCTCGTCCACCGCCGCCTGGATGCGCCGGCGCGTCTCCTCGTTCACCAGCGGGCTGCCGCGCAGCGCGCGTGAGACCGTCGACTGGGAGACGCCGGCCAGGTGGGCGATATCGAATGAGGTGACTTTTCCCTTGATCTGCACGCGGCCATGACCCCTGGAGGCAATACCGGCCGAATCCCTGTGGCCAGACGGTTGGATGGCAAATCCTAGCGGCTTGAGTGCTCGCTGTCCTTTCGCCGGACCAGCGCGGGAACCGGGCAAAAAAATGCCCCGAGGATTAGGGGGGAATCCTCGGGGCCGGGTGGAAGCGAAACCCAGGGGAGAGGTTCGCTTGCCGGGTGGCTCATCCAGGGAGGTGGGTGAGCCGGTTGGATGCCGTTGCGCGCATCCGTGGATTAAGAACGCGCCACGCGGCAAAAGTTGCACTCGGCAGCGCGATTTTGTTTGGGTGGGATTCATTTGACGAAATTCAAACGAATGGGTGTGCTTCGAGGATTCGGTTACTTGATGAGGCCGGATCGAGGCGTCGCGGGCCCTTAATCTCGTCCACCTCCAACTGTAGGAGCGCACCCAGTGCGCGACAGCCTTTCGCGCCGGTCTTCATTCCTCGTTGTCGCGACGCGGGCCTGGGTCCAGTTTCATCCGTCTTCGATTGATGCGATGTCGCGATCTGGCTCGCCTGCCGCGGGCTTCCGGACCGCTGCCGCGGCCCGGGTCACTTCTCTTTGCGTGGCCAAAGAGAAGTAACCAAGAGAAAGGCCACCCCGATGCCGCGCCCCTGCGGGGTCGCAGGCGGGAGGCGGGGTGGATCGACAGGGCATCCTGCACTGACGATCCACTGGCCGGCATCCATGCCGGCCACCCTGCGGGCTATTCCGCCTCCCGCCTGCTCGCGTCATAGGGGAGTGGAGGTCAAAGCCGGAGCCAAGAGCGGGGCTCTCTTCCCTGCAGGAGCGCACCCAGTGCGCGACCGCGGCGTGTCTATCGCCTCTGCGGTCGCGCACAGGGTGCGCTCCTACAACGGAATTACGGCAACGATCTCTCACTGCGATGTGCCGCGCAGCGGCACGAGCCTTTCACCATTCCCCTGTGTGGCGGTGAGGGGTGGACGATGAGGCCCCGCAGGGGTGCCCGACAGGACGTCGGGCACTTTTCGTCCGGGCAGGAGCCCGGTCGAAAAGCCCGGCCGCCCCTCACGGACTGGCTGGGCAAAGCCCAGACAGCGCCATGCGGGGTGCCGTTCTCTTTGGTTACTTTCTGACGCGAAGCTAATCCCTGTGGGACTTGGGCAAGCAAGAGAAAGTAACCCGGGCCGCGGCAGCGGCTCGGAAGCCCGCCGTCCCACGGGGACTCTCTTCGGTCGCAGGCGAGCCCGGTCGCGATATCGCTACAACTGGAAACCGAGGCTTTTGGCTGTCTCGCTTCGCTCGCCCCTTCGGACGTTCTAGCGCTCCGCCTGGCTCCGCGCCGCACTAACTAGAAATGAAGACTGGCGCGAAAGGCTGTCGCGCACAGGGTGCGCTTCTACAGAGGTTGGGGAGAGGGAGGGTGATGCCGCGTGGAAACCGCGCCTCCATCAATCAGACCCTCCGGGAATGGCGCTCAGTGCGCCTCATCCCAATTAGTCCCCACTCCAGCCTCCACCAGCAGCGGCACCGACAACTGTGCCGCTCCCGACATGCGCTCGATCACGCCGGCGCGAACTTCATCGACGGCATCCTTGCGCACCTCGAACACCAGTTCGTCGTGCACCTGCATCAGCATGTGGGCGTCGTCGTTACGCTGGCCCAACCAGCCATGCACCGCGATCATCGCGCGCTTGATGATGTCGGCGGCGGTGCCCTGCATCGGGGCGTTCACCGCCGCGCGTTCGGCGCCCGCGCGCAGGGCCTGGTTGCGGGAGGTGAGGTTTTCCAGGTACAGGCGGCGGCCGAACAGGGTTTCCACGTAGCCGTCGCGGTGGGCCTGCTGGCGGGTGGCGTCCATGAAGGCGTGCACGCCGGGGTAGCGGGCGAAGTAGCGGGCCATGTAGTCGCTGGCTTCGCCGCGGTCCACGCCGAGCTGGCGGGCCAGGCCGAAGGCGCTCATGCCGTACATCAGGCCGAAGTTGATCGCCTTGGCGGCGCGGCGCTGGTTCGCACTTACTTGCTCGGGCGCGAGGCCGAACACTTCGGCGGCCGTGGCGCGATGCACGTCGCCACCTTCGTGGAACGCCTTGAGCAGGCCTTCGTCGCCGGACAGGTGCGCCATGATGCGCAGCTCGATCTGCGAATAGTCCGCGGCCAGCACTACCCAGCCGTCCGGCGCCACGAAGGCCTGGCGGATACGCCGGCCTTCCTCGGTGCGCACGGGAATGTTCTGCAGGTTGGGATCGGACGAGGACACGCGTCCCGTCGCCACCGCGCCCTGGTGATAGCTGGTGTGCACGCGTCCAGTGCGCGGATTGACGATCTCCGCCAGCTTGTCGGTGTAGGTGGAGCGCAGCTTGGCGAGGCCGCGGTAGTCGAGGATCAGGCGCGGCAGCGGATGATCGTCGGCAATCGCTTCCAGCGCTTCCTCGTTGGTGGATGGCTGGCCGGTGGGCGTCTTCAGTTTGGCGGGCAGGCCCAGTTCGTCGAACAGGATGGCCTGCAGCTGCTTGGGCGAGTCGAGGCTGAACTCGCGGCCGAGTCCCTTCCATGCCTCCTGCTGCAGCTCGAGCATGCGCTTGCCGAGTTGCTGGCTCTGCGTGCGCAGGTTGTTCACGTCGATCAGCACGCCGCGTTGCTCCATCGAGGCGAGCACGGGCACCAGGGGAATCTCGATATTTTCGTACACCGAACGCAGCGAAGGCGCGCTTTCCAGCTTGGGCCACAGCGCGTGATGCAGGCGCAGCGTGATGTCGGCATCTTCGGCGGCATAACGGCAGGCCGTATCGCAGTCCACCTGCGAGAACGCAATCTGCTTGGCGCCCTTGCCGGCGACTTCCTCGTACTTGATGGTTTCGTAGCCGAGGTATTTCCTGGCCAGCGAATCCATGTCGTGGCGCGTGGCGGTCGCGTTCCACACGTAGGACTCCAGCATGGAGTCGTGCTTGAGCCCCTGCACGACGATGCCGTAGTGCGACAGGATGTTGATGTCGTACTTGGCGTGCTGGCCGAGCTTGGGGCGGTTGGGATCTTCGAAGATCGGCTTCAGTGCGGCGAGCACCTGGTCGCGCGGCAATTGGGCGGGCGCGCCAGGG
Organism: Dyella jiangningensis; assembly: GCF_003264855.1. Lineage (NCBI taxonomy): Bacteria > Pseudomonadati > Pseudomonadota > Gammaproteobacteria > Lysobacterales > Rhodanobacteraceae > Dyella > Dyella jiangningensis. The sequence goes on from NZ_NFZS01000001.1 coordinate 456,307, forward strand.
TAATCGTGGGTCAGCGGCACGTAGCAGGCATGGCCCGGTTCCACCGAGAGGCTGAGGCCGACGATGTCGGCCTGCATCGAATCGATCGAGGTGGTCTCGGTGTCGAACGCGATCAGCGGCGCGTTCGCAATCTTCGCCAGCCAGTGATCGAGCTGCGCCTGCGTGGTGACGAGCTCGTACTGTCCCTGCATGTTCAGCGCGGGAATATCGGCTTCCAACTCCACGATGGCCGGGGCCGGCGGGCTGGCCGGCGCCTCGGCGGCGGCACCTTCGCCGGAGGATGCCGCGGCCTCGGCTTCCAGGTCCTTGAGCGCCGCCTTGAACTCGTAGCGCCGGAACAGCTCGCGCAGTTCGTCCACGTGCTTGTCGCGCGGCGTGAGCCCGGTGACGGGCAGATCGAGCGAGACGTCGGTCTTGATCGTCACCAGCTGGCGCGACAGCGGCAGCTGCGGCAGCGCCGCGCGCAGGCTCTCGCCGATCTTGCCGCCGACCTTGTCGGCGTTGGCCATCAGGTTGTCGAGGTTGCCGTACTCGGCCAGCCACTTCGCCGCCGTCTTCGGGCCGCACTTGGGCACGCCGGGCACGTTGTCGACGGTATCGCCGGTGAGGGTGAGGAAATCGATGATCTGCGACGGCTGCACGCCGAACTTCTCCACCACGCCGGCGGTGTCGGTCGTGGTGTTGGTCATCGTGTTGACCAGCTGCACGCCGGGACGCACGAGTTGCGCGAGATCCTTGTCCGACGTGGAGATCTCCACCTCGATGCCTTGCACGCAGGCCTCTTCGGTCAGCGTGCCGATCACGTCGTCCGCTTCCACGCCATCCACGCGCAGGATCGGAAAGCCCAGCGCGCTCACGATGGCCAGCATCGGCTCGACCTGCGCACGCAGGTCATCCGGCATCGGCGGGCGGTTGGCCTTGTACAGCTCATACAGCGCGTTGCGGAAAGTGGGCCCGGGCGCGTCGCTTACGAAGGCCACGTAGTCCGGCTTCGCCTTGAGCGTGGCGCGCAGCATGTTGACGATGCCGAACAGGGCGCCGGTCGGCTCGCCCTGCGAATTGCTGAGCGGCGGCAACGCGTGGAAGGCGCGGTAGAGATAGGACGAACCGTCGATGAGTATGAGCTTGGGCATAAGGGGGATTGTCGCATGGGGTGGCGGACGGCGTTTCGTTGGCCTGCAAGCGGTGCAACCTTGGACCCGCAACGCGGTCTGTTGCTGTCGGTTGGCCGCTAGACGCGGTGCTGTCGCAGGATGTCGGTTCACGAGCCACACCGGTGCCCGCTGCTATGCTCCACACCCTACAAGGAGGCCGTCATATGAAATCTGTCACGTGGCTTGTTGTGCTTGGCATGGCGGTCGCATCGAGTGTGCTGGCCCAGTCGGCCAGCCAGTTCCCGCCCGCGCCGCCGCCGCCGGGCATCAATGATCCGGGCGTCAAGGCCGTCGCGCCGCCCCCGCCGGCACCGGCAACCAAGCAGTCCTCGCCCGCGACCTCGGCTGACACCTCGGCGACGCTGAGCCAGCCGGCGTCGTCCTCGCCGTCATCGCAGCCGCGTGACGCACGTGGCGAGGCGCCGCCGCAGGTCAGCGTGCACACCGAAGGCGACCAGACCATCCAGGAATACCGCCGCAGCGGCCAGCTCTACATGGTCGTGGTGACGTCGCGCGCCGGCATCACGCAGACCTACATGGTCGACCAGAAGGGTGCATGGACCAACCAGGCCGGCGAACCGGTGAAGCCGGTGATGTACAAGGTCATGGAGTGGGGCAAGAGCAAGTCCGCCGAAGACCAGGACAACGGCGGCAAGTAAGGCCCACGCCATTGAGCCCGCTTGCCGGAATGCCTGCATGAACCCACGCGAGAGCTGGCTGCTGTTCGCACTGGGTTCGGCTTTTTTCGCGGCGCTCACCGCGCTGTTCGGCAAGCTGGGCGTGGCGGGCATCAATTCCAACCTCGCTACCTTCATCCGCACCATCGTCATCCTGCTGGTGACGGCCGGCATCCTCAGCCTGCGCAACGAATGGGTGAAGCCCACCGGGCTCCCCACGAGCAGCTGGGTCTTCCTCGTGCTTTCGGGCATCGCCACCGGCTTGTCGTGGCTGTGCTACTACCGCGCGCTGCAGCTGGGGCCGGTGAGCAAGGTCGCGCCGATCGACAAGCTGAGCGTGGCCATCGCCATCGTGCTCGGCGTGCTGCTGCTGGGCGAGTCGCTGAGCTGGCCGCTGGTGATCGGTGGCGGCCTCATCGTGGCCGGCGCAATCGTGATCGCGGTGTTCTGAATCGACAGGCATCATGCCTCGTCCAATTCCGGGTAGTGGCGGAAAATGCCGTCTTCGTTGAACGCCAGCCGCCGCGGCGAGGCGAGGTAAGCGGCAATGCGCGGTCGCTCGGCGACACGCTCGCGGAGCGCACGCAGGCGCGTCGTGCGGCGTTGCAGCCTCTTCATGGTGCGCGGGAAGGCGTACTCCAGGCCGGCCATCAGCTGGAACAGCGAAAGATCCACATAGGAGTTGCGCCGGCCCAGCGCGTGTCGTCCGTCGTTGTTCTCGAGGATCTGCTCGAAATAGCCGAGGAACTTGGGGATGCGTTCCTCGCGGAAGGATGCCGAGCGCTTGCGCGCTTCCGGCCGCTGGTCCTCGTAGTACTTCTCGACCGCCACCGGGTGATGCGTGTCGTGCGCCTCGGCGACGATGTCGGTGATGGTGAGCTGCAACTGCAGCGCGTAGGTCTGGCTGGCGGCCGAGGCGGGAACCAAGCCATGGCGAGGCGCGAGGAAGCCGAGGATATTGGCCGTCTGTGCGATCACCTGCCGGCCCGCGCGCAGGAACGGTGGCGCAAAAGGCTGCGCGCCCGGCTGCTGGCCCCGCAGGAAGGGCATGATCGCCTCGTCGCCTTTTTCGCGCGCGACGTCGATGTATTCCGCACCCGCGTCTTCCAGTGCGAGTCGTACGAATTCCCCGCGGCCCTGGATGCCCGTCCAGTAATAGAGCTCATAGCGCATGGGTGATTCCTCGGCAAAAACCGCAGGCTAAATGGCGCGCGTTCAACGGCGCGTATAGAAGGCCGAACGTCGAAGCCGTAGCGAGGGTGACCGTGGGGTGCGCCGTGCGCGCGACTGCAACCTTGCAGCGTAATGACATGGTCGGGATGTCGCGGACAGGGTGCGCTCCCACAGAAGATCTTCGCCGTCACCGCATCACCACTGTAGGAGCGCACCCAGTGCGCGACCGCAGCATCACACGTCTCCGCAGCCGACGCTTATCGCCTCGCCGCAAGCCCCTTCAGCGCCTCCCACACCACCGTCGCCAGCGGCGACAACGAACGCTGCCTGCGCTTGAGCAGCACCACGTCGCGATGCTCCTGTGGCGTCAGCGGACGCGTCACCAATGTGGCGGGCGGTGGCGACAGGGCCGGACTCACGCTGATGCCCAAACCCGCTTCAACCATGCGGAACGCCGTATGCGTGTGACCCGTCTGCTGCACCACGGTCGGTTCGATCCCGCGGCGCGCGAACACCTGGTCGATCAACCGCCGGCTTCCCGAGGAGTAGTCGAGCAGTATCAGCGGCTGGCCCTGCAATTTGCGCCAGGGCACGCGATCCAGCGTGGCCAGCGGATGGTCGGGACGGCACACCAGCACGAACGGGTCGCGCAGGATGAGCTCGCTGTCGAACTCGCCGGTGTCGGGTGGTTCGATGGCCAGGCCAAAATCCACCTCGCCACCGCGCACGCTGTCGAGCACCATGGTCTGTGCCTGATCGTGCAGCTGGATGACGAGCTCGGGAAACCGACGCGCGCACTCCGCAATGCATGGCGGCATCAGGCCTGCCGATAGCGTGGGCACCGAAGCGACGTGCACCTTGCCGCGGCGACGCTCGCTTTCCGAGTGCACATGGGCAAGCACGCCTTCGAGCTCATCCAGCACGCGGCCGATCGCGCTCTCCAGGTAGCGGCCGGCTTCGGTCGGTACGACCTCGCGCGTATTGCGGTCGAACAGCTTGAGGCCCAGCTCGCTTTCCAGTTCGGCGACATGCCGGCTGACCGCGGGCTGGCTCAGGTGCAGGCTTTCGGCCGCGCGCCGGAAATGCTGCAGCCGGGCCACGGCGAGAAAGGCGCGAAGCTGGCGCAGGCTGATATTCATAACAAGATCATATCAATAGATCAGATAATACGATTTGAATAATCAATGCGGCGAAGGTCCAATAGCCGCCTGTCTCGTCCGTTCGCCAACCCGTCATGTTCCTGCGCCGCTTTTTTCCTGATCGCTTCACCTGCGCCCTGATCCTCACGGTGGCGCTTGCCAGCGTGCTGCCGTGCCGCGGCGCGACGGCAAGCGCGTTCAGCGTGCTGACCGACCTGGCCATCGCGCTGTTGTTCTTCCTGCACGGCGCGAAGCTGTCGCGTGAAGCGGTGGTCGCGGGCATGACGCACTGGCGCCTGCACCTCACCGTGCTGGCCAGCACCTTCGTGATGTTTCCTGTGCTGGGCGTGCTGCTGCGCCCACTGCTGTCGCCGCTGGTTACGCCCGATCTGTACCTGGGTGTGCTGTTCCTGTGCACGCTGCCGTCGACGGTGCAGTCGTCGATTGCCTTCACATCGATGGCCCGAGGGAATATTCCCGCCGCCATCTGTGCCGCTTCGGCGTCCAGCCTGCTTGGCATCTTCGTCACGCCATTGCTGGTCGGCGTGTTGCTGGAGTCGCATGGGCAGGCCGGCATGAGCTGGGATGCGGTCGGCGCCATCGTGTTGCAGCTGCTGGTGCCGTTCGTGGCCGGCCAGGTCGCGCAGCGCTGGATCGGTCGCTGGGTGGGGCGGCGTCGCGCCATGCTGTCGTACGTGGACCAGGGCTCGATCCTGCTGGTGGTCTACACCGCTTTCAGCGCGGCAGTGTTGCAGGGCCTGTGGAAGCAGATGCCGTTGCCGGTGCTGGGCGGCCTGCTGGTGGTCAACGCCGTGCTGCTGGCGATCGCCTTGTTGATGACGCGCTACGGTGCGCGCCTGCTTGGTTTCAAGCGTGCGGACGAAATCACCATCGTGTTCTGCGGATCGAAGAAGAGTCTCGCCAGCGGCGTGCCGATGGCGAAGGTGCTGTTCGCAGGCCATCCGCTCGGTGCGATCGTGTTGCCGATCATGCTGTTCCATCAGATCCAGCTGATGACGTGCGCCGTGCTGGCGCGGAAGTATGCGGCGCGGCCGGTGGAGGTGAGCCGCAAGCTTGCCGAGACGTCCAACTGAGCTCGACGCTCGTCTGTAGGAGCGCACCCAGTGCGAGATAAGCCGACGAAGCGGCGACAAGGCAGGTCCTGTGCTTCGCGAAAGCCGAATGCATCGGCAGGTTGGCACGGTGCGGTCGCGCACTGGGTGCGCTCCTACAGGGAACAGCGAGAAAAAAACGGGGCCCTGAGGCCCCGTCTTGTCTCATCGCCTCAATGGCGGAAATGGCGGATGCCGGTGAAGACCATCGCCATGCCGTGCTCGTCGGCTGCGGCGATCACTTCCGCGTCGCGCATCGAGCCGCCCGGCTGGATCACTGCGCTGATGCCGGCCGCTGCCGCCGCATCGATGCCGTCGCGGAACGGGAAGAACGCGTCGGAGGCCATCACCGAGCCACGCACTTCCAGCTTTTCGTCGGCGGCCTTGATGCCGGCGATCTTGGCGCTGTAGACGCGGCTCATCTGGCCGGCGCCCACGCCGATAGTCTGGCGATTCTTGGCGTAGACGATGGCGTTGCTCTTGACGTACTTGGCCACCTTCCAGGCGAAGATGAGGTCGTCGATCTCGGCAGGCGTCGGCGCGCGCTGGGTGACGATCTTCAGGTCTTCGGCCTTCACCATCGCGCGGTCGGCCGTCTGGATCAGCAGGCCCGAGCCCACGCGGCGCACGTCGTTGCCCGGATGCGCCTTGCTCAGGTCGCCATCGGCCGGCGCGGGAATTTCCAGCACGCGCACGTTGGTCTTCTTGGCGAACGCCTTGAGTGCGTCGCCCTCGTAACCGGGCGCAAGCACCACTTCCACGAACTGGCGATCCACGATGGCCTTGGCCGTGGCCGCATCGACCACGCGATTGAAGGCGATGATGCCGCCGAAGGCCGAAGTCGGATCGGTCTGGTACGCAAGGTCGTACGCGCGACCGATGCCGTCGAGGCTCACCGCCACGCCGCACGGGTTGGCATGCTTGACGATGACGCACGCCGGCTTGGTAAAACTACGTACGCATTCCCACGCGGCATCGGAGTCGGCGATGTTGTTGAACGAAAGCTCCTTGCCCTGCAGCTGGCGGAATGTGGCCAGCGTGCCCGGTGCCGGATACAGGTCACGGTAGAACGCTGCGCTGCTGGTGCGGGTTCTCGCCGTAGCGCAGATCCATCAGTTTCACGAAGCGGCCGTTGGCCTGCTCGGGGAAGGCCTCGTGGCCAGCGATGCCGTCGAGACTGTCGTTGAGCTTGAGCGCCGAGAGGTAATCGCTGATTGCGCCGTCGTAGTTGGACACACGATTGAACGCGGCGACGGCGAGCTTGAAGCGCGTGGCGCGGCAGAGTCCGCCCTGCTGTTCGATCTCGGCAAGCGCTTCCTCGTACTGGTCGGGCGAGGTGAGCACGCCCACGTCGTTCCAGTTCTTGGCCGCCGAGCGCAGCATGGCCGGGCCGCCGATGTCGATGTTCTCGATGGCCTGTTCGAGCGTGCAGTCGGGCTTGGCCACGGTCTGCTCGAACGGATAGAGATTGAGCACGAGAAGATCGATCGGCTGGATGCCGAGGTCCGCCATGACCGCGTCGTCGGTGCCGCGGCGGCCGAGCAGGCCGCCATGCACCTTCGGGTGCAGCGTCTTCACGCGGCCATCCATGATCTCGGGAAAGCCGGTGAGCTCGCTCACGTCCTTCACGGCGATGCCGGCGTCACGCAGCGCCTTGGCGCTGCCACCGGTGGAAAGCAGTTCGACGCCGACCTTGCTGAGTCGCTGGCCCAGTTCGAGCAGTCCGGTCTTGTCCGACACGCTGATCAGCGCGCGGCGAATGGGAGTCACAGCAGGGGCAGACATGGCAGCTTCCATAACGGGGAAGCCGCACATTATAGCCGTCTGGAGCGCAGGCGTCGGCAAGCCCGGCCATCAGCGGATGGACGGCCAAACGCCGCGGACGCGCGAGAACCTGGAATGAAGACGCGCTGGCTTGGGTGAGGTGTGGCGTGCTTACAGCAGGCCGTGCGCGGCCAGCTTCTTGCGCAGCGTGGCGCGGTTGATGCCGAGCACCGCGGCGGCGCGGCTCTGGTTGCCGTCATGCCAGGCCAGTACTTCGCGCAGCAGTGGGCCTTCGACTTCGCGAATGACGAGTGCGTGCAGGCCCTCGTCGCACTCGGTATCGCCGATGTCGGCGAGATAGCGACGTACGGTGCGGGTGACACATTCGCTCAACGCGCTCTGCGACGAATGCTCTTTGGGAGATTCGTTGGCAGGCAGTCTTACGGCATTCACTGACATTTCCCCTCACGCTCTAACGCGCCGGCTACATAGGCCGTTGCAATTGGTTATGGCAATACCGCGGGCGGCGGCTCGCATGGAACGCCGGGTGCAGCAGTAAGGACGAAGGACCGAGTTTACCCTCGCGGGCCGACAATTTTAAGTCCCTATTTGTCGGATAGATGTTTCCCTATGACCATCAGGGAAATGTCCTATGGACAAAATTCACGGTCGATGGCACGGGCTGTGCCTGGGCGGTCCACCGCCGATCGGCGGGCCGCGCAGCCAAATAGACGGCTATTCGAAACCGAACTCGAACGCCACGGCCTTGCCGTCGGGATCTTCCACTTCGAGCATCAGCGCGGCCGTGGCGCCGGGTGCGAGACCGCGTTGCATCACGTTGGCATCGCCCAGGTATTCGCCGGGACGCAACCGTCGCATGGCGAGGCGCTTGCCGTTCGCGTCGGACAAGGTGACCGACACCACCGGATAGGGCTGCGCGAAATCGGCATCGTTGCGCAGGCTGGCCGTGATCATGAGGGCGCCCTGCACCGATGGATGTGCCTGTACGTCTCGCGCAAGCAGGCTCAGCTTGGATGTGTCCTGCACGAGCGGCAGGCGACAGCCGAGGGTGGAGCAGGCATCCCGCAGCACGGGGCCCATGGTCGCGTCGCTGATCAGGAAATCGCGCTTGGCCCAGGCCACCTGGGCGCCGAGGGCCAGCAGCAACAGGGCGCAGGCCGTTATCCAGGGCCAACGGCGGCCGCGCTTTTCCTTCTGCCGCGCGAAGCGCGGCGCCACCACCAACTGGCTGAAATCCTCCGCGGACCCTTGTGGCGGCGTGTGCTCCGCCACGGCGGGCATCTCGACGGGGGGCCGATAGACGGCGAGGTCCAGGCGCGGCGGTGCGGATTCGTTGCGCGCCGGCAGATGATGGAACGGTTCGGGCGGAAGCTGATCGCTCAGGCTGGCCAGCGCGTCGAACGGCGCATCGCAATGACCACACACGACCTCGCCGCGCGCTTGCGCAAGCGTTTCCGTGTTCAGCGAGAACACGGTCAGGCAATCGGGGCATTGGGCGTACATGCGATCCGCGGAAATCGAACTGAGGCAAGCCTAGTGCAGGCGTGCCGACAAATCACGCGCATGCATGCGTGGATCGTGAACGGGCGCTCAGCTGCAGTGCGTCGTCGCGCGGTCAGCGGCCCGATGCGCGCCGACCGCTGATGCGCACCCAGTCTTCCAGCGTGTCCACGCGCAGGTCGTCGAACCATTCCGCGTAGCGTTGCAGCAGTTCGTCTTCCTGGCCTTGCAGGATGCCGGAGATCGCAAACGGCGCGCCGGGCTTCGCGGCGGCGGCAAAGGTCGGCGCCAACTCGCCCAGCGGGCCGGCGAGGATGTTGGCGATGAAGACGTCCGCGGGCGACGCGCTTGGATGCGCAGGAGCGGCTTCCAGCATGGAATCTTCGGGCAGGAACAGGGCGAGGCGATCGGCCACCTCGTTGCGCTCGGCGTTATCGGCCGAAGCGGTGAGCGCCTGCGGGTCGTTGTCCACGCCCACCGCGCTGGCGGCGCCGAGTTTCAGTGCGGCGATGGCAAGAATGCCCGAGCCGCAGCCGAAATCGGTAACGGTCTTGCCCTTGAGATCCAGGCTGTCGAGCCAGGCCAGGCACAGCGCCGTGGTTGGATGCGTGCCGCTGCCGAAGGCGAGGCCGGGGTCGAGCCGAACCACCACGATGTCCTCATCGGCAGGTGGCTCGATGTTCCACGGATAGATCCACAGCCGCCGGCCGAAGGCCATCGGCTTGAACTGGTCCATCCAGGCGCGTTCCCAGTCCTCGTCGGCCACGTCGCGGAACTGCATGTGGTCCGGTTCCAGCCAGGGCAGCAGGTCGCCCAGCGCTTCGCTCAGGCCGCGGCGATCGGTATCGGCCTCGAACAGCGCGTTGAGCGTGATGGTCGGCCACAACGGCAGCTCGCCCACGCCCGGCTCGAAGATGGCCTGCTCGTCCGGCGTTTCCGCATCGGCGTCCTGCATGGTGATGGACAGCGCGCCGAGCTCATCGAGTGCCTCCTCCACGCGGGGCTGCTGTTCGGAGCGGACGGTGAGCGAGAGTTCTAGCCAGGGCATGGCGGGTTCCTGCGGGTGAAGCGGGTATTGTCGCCGATGTGGGAGGCCTCCGCTCGCCTGCGCTGTAGGAGCTCACCCTGTGCGCGACCGCGGAGCAGCGGTGTAACTCAGTGGTTGTTAGGTAGGTGAGCGCGGGGGACGAGGAAAAGCCCGCCGTCGAGGTCAGCATGCGGTGTCGCTGTCGCGCACAGGGTGCGCTCCCACACTGACTGGCAGGTCTTCCCTGTAGGAGCGCACCCTGTGCGCGACCGCAGGGCGACGGTGTGCGCCTGTCTCAGGTTTTCGCACGGATCCGAGTGTGGCGACAGCTGTCTGGCGAGGCGATCCTGCGGCGCCGATCGCGCACTGGGTGCGCTCCTACACGGAGGAGAGGAACGCATCGTGGCGGTGGTAGTGGTCGAGGGCGCGGACGAAGTCGGCGATGCTGGATTCCGCTTTGTGCCGGCGCTGCACGAACAGCACTTCGACGAAATCAGCCGCTTCCAGGAAATGGCGCAGATGGTGTTGCGCGGCGAACGCCGGCAGCGCTTCGCCGTTGTCGTCGATCAGCGCGTCGTCCTCATCGGCGACGTGCGAGAGATACAGGCGGCAGTCGGGCGAGGTGATCTCGCCGCGGATGTAGACCCACGCATAGCGATCCCAGCCATCGCCTTCATCGAAGGCGGCCGTGATCGCGTCGATCGCGTCGGGAAGAGTCAGTAGTTCGGACATGTGGGAACGACACCGGCGAGCCGCGCGTGCGACTCGCCGGCAAAGCTCAGCCGCCGGTCGCGGCCTTTTCCTTCTGCTCGGCCATGCGCTTTTCCAGGTAGTGGATGTTCTGTCCACCCTGCTGGAAACCGACGTCGGCCATGATGCGCTGCTGCAGCGGGATGTTGCACTTCACCCCTTCGATCACCGTCTCGGCCAGTGCCAGGCGCATGCGCGCGATGGCGGTTTCGCGATCCGGGCCGTGCACGATCAGCTTGCCGATCATCGAATCGTAGTTCGGCGGGATGCGGTAGCCGTCGTACAGGTGCGTGTCCACGCGCACTCCCGGGCCGCCCGGTGCCTCGAAGCGCTTCACCGTGCCCGGCGAAGGCAGGAAGCTGTCCGGATCCTCGGCGTTGATGCGGCACTCGATCGCATGGCCCTGGATCTTGATGTCTTCCTGGCGGATCGAAAGCTTCTCGCCGCCGGCGATCAATAGCTGCTCGCGCACCAGGTCGATGCCGGTGATCAGCTCCGTCACCGGGTGCTCGACCTGGATGCGCGTGTTCATTTCGATGAAGTAGAAGCGGCCGTCTTCGAACAGGAATTCGAAGGTGCCGGCGCCGCGATAGCCGATGCGGATGCATGCATCCACGCAGACCTTGCCGATCTGTTCGCGAAGTTCCGGCGTGATGCCCGGCGCGGGCGCTTCTTCGACCACCTTCTGGTGGCGGCGCTGCATCGAGCAGTCGCGCTCGCCGAGCCAGATCGCGTTGCCTTGGCCGTCGGACAGCACCTGGATCTCGATGTGCCGCGGATTCTCCAGGAACTTCTCCATGTACACCTGATCGTTGCCGAAAGCGGCCTTCGCTTCCTGCTTGGTCATGGTGATGGCGTTGCCCAGGTGGGCTTCGGTGCGCACCACGCGCATGCCGCGGCCACCACCGCCACCGGCGGCCTTGATGATCACCGGGTAGCCGATGTCGCGCGCGATGCGGATGTTTTCGTCGACGTTGTCGCCGAGCGGGCCGCCCGAGCCGGGCACGCACGGCACGCCGGCCGCTTTCATGGCACGGATGGCTTCGACCTTGTCGCCCATCAGGCGGATCACGTCCGCGGTCGGGCCGATGAAGATGAAGCCCGACTGTTCCACCTGTTCGGCGAAGTCGGCGCGTTCGGAGAGGAAGCCGTAACCCGGATGGATGGCCTGGGCGTCGGTGATTTCAGCCGCGGCGATGATGCGCGGGATGTTGAGGTAGCTGTCGACCGACGGCGCAGGACCGATGCAGATCGACTCGTCGGCCAGGCCGACGTGCTTGAGGTTGCGGTCTGCGGTGGAGTGCACCGCCACGGTCTTGATGCCAAGACTGTGGCAGGCGCGCAGCACGCGCAGGGCGATTTCGCCGCGGTTGGCGATGACGACTTTTTCGAGCATGGGCATAGAGGTCAGCCCGCGCTTAGGCGATCACGAACATCGGCTGGTCGAATTCCACCGGCTGGCCGTTCTCGAGCAGGATGGCCTGCACGGTGCCGGCCACGTCGGCCTCGATCTGGTTGAACATCTTCATCGCTTCGATGATGCCCAGCGTCTCGCCGGCCTTGACCTGCTGGCCGATCTTCACGAAGGCCGGGGCGCCGGGGCTGGCCGAGGCGTAGAAGGTGCCCACCATCGGCGCCTTCACCACGTGGCCTGCCGGCAGGGCCGGCGTGGCGGGGGCGGCTTCCGCGGCCGGCGCGGCAACCGGCGCCGCAGCGACCGGGGCCGCCTGGATGACCGGGGCGGCGGCCACGGTCACGCCGCCCTTGGGCACGCGGGACAGGCGGACGACTTCTTCGCCTTCCTTGATCTCAAGTTCCGCGAGGTTGGATTCCTCGAGCAGGTCAATGAGCTTCTTGATCTTGCGCAGGTCCATGGTTCAAACCTTTTCGTTCGTTGAGGCCGCCGGGGCGGCCGGATGGGAATGGATGATCGGCCGGAGCCGTCAGGAGGCCGCGCCGCTGCGGTCCAGGCGCAGCAGGGCGGCATCCAGCGCCAGCCGGTAGCTGTCCGGGCCGAAGCCGCAGATCACGCCGGCGGCGATGTCCGAGAGATACGAGTGGCGGCGGAATGCCTCGCGGGCGTGCACGTTCGACAGGTGCAGCTCGATGAAGGGAATCGCCACGCCGGCTAGCGCGTCTCGCAGGGCGATGCTGGTATGGGTAAAGGCGCCGGGGTTGATCAGGATGATCGCCGTGCCATCCAGGCGTGTCTGATGGATGCGGTCGATCAGCGCGTGCTCGGCGTTGGACTGGAAGGTTTCCAGCTCCTGGCCCGCCGCTTGTGCGCGCTGCACCAGAAAGGCGTCGATATCGCCCAGCGTGTCCCGGCCGTAAACCTCCGGCTCGCGCACGCCCAGCAGATTGAGATTGGGTCCATGCAGGACCAGGATCTTCGCCACGCCGTTACCTTGGATTCGAGCCGGATGAGCGGCGTCCGGCGCGGAGTGTGCGCGCGCCGGCCGTTCTTGTCCAGTTCGGCGCAGTTCGGCGATGTTTGAAGGAGAAGTTAACGTTTCACCGTGCGGAGACGTATGGCGACCGAAACCGCGTCACGGCGCGGTTGGCGCCAGCCACCGCTGCAGCTGGTCGTCGTCCAGTACGCCCCGACGCGTGGCGAGCACGCGGCCGTTCTCGTCCAGAAGCACGCTGTAGGGCAGCAGTTCGCCGACGTTGCCCAGTTGGAGCGAGGTGCTGGGGCTTTCCAGGCTGCCAATCAGGATCGGATAGTTCACGGGATGGCTGGCCAGGAAGGCCTTCACCCGCGCGGGGTCGTCCATCGCAATGCCGATGACGATGGCCCCCTTTTCCCCGACGTTCGCCTGGGTCCGTGCCAGCGCGGGCATTTCCTTCAGGCAGGGCGCGCACCAGGTGGCCCAGAAGTTGAGCAGGACACGCCGGCCGCGGTAGTCGGACAGCCGGTGCTGTTTGCCGTCGAGTGCGGGCAGCGAAAGATCCGGTGCGGTGGATCCCACGTCGACCGCCGGCTCACCCGCAGGGGCATGCGCCTGCCGGCTGGCGTGCTGCAGCCAGCCACCTGCGGCGGCGACCGCGACGGCGAGGCCCAGGATGATCCCGTTGCTGCGGCTCAACATCATGGGTTGCTGGCGACCGGTGTGCCGGCGGCCTTGGTCAGCGCCTCCTCGACCAGCGACGTGGTGAGCACCGTCGGCAGCTTGCGGCCGTCGCGGCCGTCTTTCGGGAACACCACGTACAGCGGCACGCCCGGCGAGTGGTACTGCGCCAGGAAGGCGGCGATGGTCGGGTTCACGTCGGTCCAGTCGCCCTTCATGTAGACGGCGCCGGTCTTCTTCAGCAGCTCGCGGAAGGCCTCGGTGTCGAGCACGGCGTGTTCATTGGCCTTGCAGGTGACGCACCAGTCGGCGGTCATGTCCACGAACACCGGCGTGCCGGCCTTGCGCAGTTCGGCGAGCTTCTCCGGCGTATACGCCACCACGCCCTCGGCGACGGTCGCGGCCTGCGCCGGCGGCGGCACGTGGGCCAGGTAATACAGCGGCACCAGCGTAAGCGCGGCCAGCAGCGCCACGAAGACCTTGCTCAAGCCGCCGCGCGAACGGCTGCGCTCGAACCACCACAACGTGGCCGCCAGCAGCACCGCGGCCACCAGCACCAGGCCCACTGCATCGGCGCCGCGCTGGTGCGCCAGCACCCACACCAGCCACGCGGCCGTGAGGTACATCGGGAAGGCCAGCACCTGCTTGAGCGTTTCCATCCAGGCGCCCGGACGCGGCAGCAGGCGCGCGAGCGCCGGCACGAAACCTACGGCGAGGAAGGGCAGCGCCAGGCCTACGCCCAGCGTCAGGAACACCAGCAGCGCATGCAGCATCGGCGCGGCGAACGCATAGGCCAGCGCGCTGCCCATGAACGGCGCGGTGCAGGGACTGGCCACGGCCACGGCGAGCACGCCGGTGAAGAAATCGCCCGCATGGCCCGAGCGCGAGGCCAGCGACGACCCCACGTTGCCCAGCGAGGTGCCGAACTGCACCACGCCCGACATCGACAAGCCCACGGCCATCATCACGCAGGCCAACCCGCCCACCACCAGCGGCTGCTGCAGCTGCGCGCCCCAGCCCAGCGCATGGCCGGCCGAGCGCAGCGCCACGATGGCGATGCCGATCAGCGCGAAGGTCGACAGCACGCCGGCGGTATAGAAGAGCGCGTGCGAGCGCGCCTTCGCATGGCTCTCGCCGCTCTCGAGCAGGCCGACGGCCTTGATCGACAGCACCGGCAGCACGCAGGGCATCAGGTTCAGCACCAGGCCGCCGACCAGGGCGAGCAGCAGCGCGGAGATCAGGCTGCCTTGCAGCGCGCCGCCGGCGAGTTCGGCGGGCGGCATTTCCGGCGCGGGTTCGCTGGCGGTGCCCGAGGTGGGCGCCGCGCCGCCGAGGTCGATGGCAAGCGTGCGGGTCATCAGCGGATAGCAGAGCCCGCCGTCCTGGCAGCCCTGGAAGCTGGCTTCCAAGTTCACCGTCGAGCGGCCCGAGGCGTCGCCCTGGATGGTCACCGGCAATTCGACCTGGTCGAAGTACACCGTGGTCTTGCCGAAATGCGCGTCCTCGTGCTCGACGCCGGCCGGCCACTCGGGCTTGCCCAGGCTCAGGCCGTCGGCATCCTTGAGTTTCAGCGCGGTCTGGTCGCGGTAGAGGTAGTAGCCCTTGGGCAGGGTCCAGCGCAGCAGCAGGTGCTGGTGGTCCTTGGCCAGCGCTTCCAGGTGGAACGCCTGTTCCGCGGGCAGCGCGCCGCCGTCGCTGGCACGGTTGGAGCCGAGCTTGCCGAGCGCGGCGCCGAGCGAGCCGTCGCCACCTGCCTGCGTGGCGCCCGCCGGCAACGGCAGGTCCAGCTGCTCGGTATGCGGCGGATAGCAGATCTTCGGATCGACCTCGTGGCAGCCCTGGTACTGCACGCTCAGCTTGAGCCGCGAGGCGCCCGCCACGGTGTATGGCAGCGTGGCGTCGATCGAGTGGTGATAGATCTCGACGTCGCCCAGGTATTCGTCGTGGTGCTTCTCGCCGTCGGGAAACTGCGCCTCGCCCAGCGTCACCCCGTCGCCGGCCTTGAACTTCATGCGGCCGCGATAAAGGTAGTAGTCGGGCGCGATAGTCCAGTGCAGCTTGAGCACGCCGGGCATGGAGGTGTCGGTGCTGAGCTTGTACGCCTCGGTCACCGGCAACAGGCCGTCGAGGTCGTCCTGGGCCAGGGCCGGCAGCGCGAGGGACAGCAGGCAGAGCAGGGCAGTGAGGCAGGCGGCCAGGCGGCCGGGACGGATCAGGCGCATTGCAGCTCCAGCGTGGAGAGACCCGTGCCGTGGCGCGGGCGAAGGGGAATTATGGACCAGCTCGGGGAAGGGGGCTGGACCAGGGATGGACCATCCGGATTCAGGCACGTTCAGTCATGACTTCGCTCAAGCCTGTCCCGCGGTTACGGAGGCGCAGCATTCCCGTGGTCAGGGCTACGCCCAGCAGGATCACCACGCAGCCACCGGCCATGGCGAGGGTGATCGGCTCGTGCAGGAACAGCAGGCCCCACACCACGCCGAACACCGGGATCAGGAACAGCACCACCATGCTGCGCGAGGCGCCCACGCGGGCCATCAGCCGGTAGAACAGCACGTAGGCCAGCGAGGTGCAGATCGCGGCCAGGCCGAACATCGCCAGCCACGCCGATACGCCCGGCATGCGGGCCGGCCACATCCAGAGGGTGAAGGGCAGCAGCACGGCCGCGGCCACCAACTGGCTGCCCGTGGCCACGCTGAGCGGCGTCACGCCACGCAAGGTGCGGTGACTGACATGGGCGCCGACGGTGTAGCAGACATTCGCGCCCACGCAGGCGGCCATCGCCCAGCCGGACCCGCCGACGCCATGGCCGTTGAAGCCCACCGTGCCCGCCACCAGCCACACCACCCCGGTGAAGCCGATCACCAGGCCACTGGCCTGCGTGGCGTTGAGCTTTTCGGAGAACAGCATCCAGCCCGACAGCGCCACCAGCAGCGGTGCGATGGCGTCGGAAATGGCGGATACGCCGGCCGGCAGGCTCTTCGCCGCAAAGGAGAACAGCACGAACGGCAGCGCCGAGTTGGCCAGGCCCACGATCAGGATCGGGCGCCAGTTCGTCGCCATCTCCCTGAGCCGCTGGCGCGACAGCAGCAGCGGCGCCGAACAGATCGCCGCGCCGATGGCACGCATGCCCGCCAGCGCCATGCCGCCGAATTCGTCCGCACCCATGCGCATGAACAGGAACGAGGCGCCCCAGATGGCTCCCAGCAACAGCAAGGCGATGGTGTCGGAGGTTTTCATGGCGGGGTCCAGTGCTTTCTTGCCGTCATTCCGGCGCAGGCCGGAATGAGGGGCTTGGGAGGTGTCGGCTTCTTTACGTCGTCGGTCTTGCAAGATCGGTTTTCATAAAGAAGGCTAGCCGTCCATAGTGTCAGAACCTGTCAGCAGACTTCAGCGCTTGCCCTGGCCGAACAGCACGCGGCGCTCTTCCTCCGACAAGGGCTGCTTCGGCGCATAGCTGCTCTCCACGCCCTCATAGGTCCGCTGCGTCGCCGGACGCGCCGAGATCGCCATGAACCAGCGCTCCAGGTTCGGGAAATCCGACAGCGTCTGGCCGTGCGCCTCGTGCGGCACGATCCACGGATAGCAGGCGATATCGGCGATGGAGAACGCGCCGGCGATGAACTCGCGGTTCGCCAGGCGACGGTCGAGCACGCCGTACAGGCGGCTGACTTCGCGCGTATAGCGGTCGACCGCGTAGGGAACGGGTTCCGGCGCATAGACGCGGAAATGACCCGCCTGCCCGCCCATCGGCCCCAGTCCGCCGACCTGCCAATACAACCACTCCAGCACCTCGAGCCGGTCGCGGCCGTCGGTCGGCATCAGCCGGCCGGACTTTTCCGCCAGGTACTGCAGGATCGCGCCCGATTCGAACACGGTGATCGGCGCGCCGCCGCCCGCAGGGGCGTGGTCGACGATGGCGGGGATCTTGTTGTTCGGCGAAATGGCCAGGAAGGCTGGCTGGAACTGCTCGCCCTTGCTCAGGCTCACCGGGGTGATGAAGTAGGGCAGTCCGGTTTCCTCGAGGAACAGCTTGATCTTGAGGCCGTTGGGCGTGGCGGCGAAGTAGAGCTCGATCATGGTGGGGCGCTCCGGGGACGGTAGGCCTAGTGTCGGTGTTCCACTGGTCTTGAAAAAGGTCCAGATCAGGTGAAATCTTTCGGACCAGTCATTCCCCGGACGTGAGCCCATGGATCAGCCGCTCGCCTTTCCCCTCGACATCCCTGCCCGCGGCCGGCTGGAGGCGCTGCACGGCCAGTTGCGTGCGGCCATTCTCGACGGACGCCTCGCGGGAGGGCAGGGCCTGCCCTCCACCCGCGCGCTGGCGGGCTCGCTCGGCATCTCGCGCAACACGGTGGTCGCCGCGTATGACCGCCTGCTCAGCGAGGGCTACGTATCCGCACGCCATGGCTCGGGCTATGCGGTTGCCCAGGGTCTGGCGAAGAAGAAGGCGGCGTCACCGGGCGACGAGGAGGGCGATCGTCGGCTGGCGGCACGCTGGCGCCACCTGACCAGGCCGGTGCGCAGCGGCGGCAAGGCGCCCGTGCGCCACGACTTCTGCGTGGGCTTGCCGGACGCCTCGCGCTTTCCGTTCGACGCGTGGCGCCGCCTGTCGGCGCGCGCCTTGCGCAGCCTGTCGCGCACGCCGGCGGTCTACGACGCACCGGCCGGGCGGTTGGCCTTGCGCGAGGCCATCGCCGGCCACGTGTCCTTCGCCCGCGCCGTGACCTGCGGCGCCGACGACATCGTGGTCACCAGCGGGGCGCAACAGGCGTTTGACCTGCTGGCGCGCTGCCTGGTCACGCCGGGGCGCTCCGTCGTTGCAGTGGAAGACCCGGGCTACCCGCCGTTGCGCGCGGCGTTCGAGGCGGCAGGCGCGAGCGTGGCGCCGGTGCCGGTCGACGCCGAAGGCCTGGTGGTCGAGCAGATTCCGCCCTCGGCGCGGGTGATCTACGTGACGCCTTCGCACCAGTTCCCGCTCGGCATGGTGATGTCGCCCGCGCGGCGCATGGCCCTGCTCGATTTCGCGCGCCGCCATGGCGCGGTGGTCATCGAGGACGATTACGACGGCGAATTCCGCTACGGCGGTCGCCCGCTGGATGCGTTGCAGACGCTCGACCGCGAGGGCCTGGTGTTCTACGTCGGCACCTTCTCCAAGAGCCTGTTCCCTGCGCTTCGGTTGGGCTACGTGGTCGCGCCGCCGTGGGCGATGGCCGCGCTGGCGCAGGTGCGCCAGATCAGCGACTGGCATTGCGACGTGCTGGCGCAGGACACGCTGGCGTTGTTCATCGCCGAAGGCCACCTGGCCCGCCACGTGCGCAAGATGCGGCGCATCTATGCCGAACGCAGGGAAGCACTCATCGACGGTCTGGCGCGTCACGCCGGCAACCTGCTGGCGCTGCAGGCATCCGACGCGGGGCTGCATGTGGCGGCGCTGCTGCCGACCGACCTGCCGGCCGACGCGCTGGTGCGCCGTGCGGCGGAGCAGGACATGCGCATCGAAGCGCTCGGCGGTTACGCCATCGGCGCCACATCGCCCAACGGGCTGGTGTTTGGCCTGGGCATGCTGCCGGTGGCGCGGATGGAGGAAGCCACGCAGGCGCTGGGTCGGTTGCTGGCAGCCGCACGCTGAGCGGCTGGTCCGCTCGATTCTCCGGCAACTGGTCCTGTCCGGCAGCCGATGCTCGGCGGAGCATGGAGCCTCCCCCTCAAGGAAGCCCGCCGTGCGTTACATCGTCTTGCTATGCCTGCTGCTGTCCTGCGCCCTCGTGCATGCTTCCGACACGGGTCAGTCGCGCGCCGAAACCGCCGGCCGCAGCCTGATCGGCCAGCCCGCGCCGCGCATGGTGGTGAAGACCATCGACGGGCAGACCATCGACCTGGGCGCGCTGTACGGCAAGAAGGCGGTCTACCTGAAGTTCTGGGCCACCTGGTGCGTGCCCTGCCGCGAACAGATGCCGCATTTCGAGCGCACCTTCGAGCAGGCCGGCCCCGACATGGCGGTGATCGCCATCGACGTGGGCTTCGACGACAGCGTGGACGAAGTGCGCAAGTACCGGCAGGCCGTGGGCCTTGGCATGCCGATCGTGTTCGACGACGGCACGCTGGGCGAGGCCTTCCATCTGCGCGTGACGCCGCAGCACGTGGTGATCGGACGCGACGGGCGCATCCTCTACGTCGGCCACGAAGCCAACGACAAGCTGGAAGCCGCGCTGGCGCAGGCGCGCACGAGCTCATCCGCCAACGTGGCCATCGCGGCTGCGCCCAAGGACGAGCCGCATTACGACGTTGGCGATCGCGTGCCCGCGTTCCAGGTGCATACGCTCGACGGCAAATCGGTGCCCGCCTTCGGCGCCACGCCGGGGCAGCCGACGGCGTTGCTGTTCCTCTCGCCGTGGTGCGAGTCCTACCTTGTCAAGAGCCGGCCCGCGCTGGCAGAAAGCTGTCGCGCCGCGCGCGAACGGGCCGAAGTGCTGGCGCGTCAGTCCGGCGTCCGTTGGCTCGGCGTCGCCTCGGGTCTGTGGGCCAACCGCGACGAACTGGCGGCCTACCAGCGCGAACACCACATCGCCATGCCGCTGGCCCTGGACGACAGCGGCGCGCTGTTCCGCCGCTTTCGCGTGATGCACGTGCCCACCGTCATCGTGCTGGACGGGAAGGGGAAGGTGGTGCGGCGGACGGAAGAGGTGAATGAAGCAGCGCTCCCCTTGTAGGAGCGCACCCAGTGCGCGATCGGGGCAATGGACTGCCTCGATGGGTAGCGGCCGCGTCATCGCTTCGTAGGCTCTTCGCGCACTGGGTGCGCTCCTATAGAAGAGCGGGCGGTCAACCCGGATCGCGCACCCAGTCCAGATACGCCTCATGGCCCTGCGCTACCGGCACGGCGACCAGTTCCGGCAGTTCGTAGGGGTGCAGCGCCAGCAGGCGCTCCTTCAGTGCCGCAAAGCGCTGCCCGGTGGTCTTGATCATCAGCAGTTCCTCGCTGTCGGTGACGACCTCGCCCTTCCAGCGGTAGGTGGAGCGGATGCCGGGGATGCGATTGACGCAGGCCGCCAGGCCTTCGCCCACCAGGGCATCGGCCAGGGCCTGGGCGCTGGCCGGGTCGGGGCAGGTGCAGTAGCAGAGCAGGACGGGGTCGGACATGGCGCCAGCCTAGCGCGGCCCGTTGGCCGCGGCACCCTCCCGATCCTCCTTTGTAGGAGCACCCAGTGCGCGATCGGCGCCAGGCCGTGCCGCCCGGGCGTCAGATGGTTGCGTCGCTGCCTCGCAGGCTGTTCGCGCACCGGGTGCGCTCCTACAAAAAGGCAAAAAACCGCCGCGGCGCCCTTGAAAGGCCTGAACGATTCCCCCATTGCAGTCCCCAGCCACCGGACCGGCACCTCTTGCAGGGGGGCTTTGCGTCGTTATTATTGGCACTCACCTGCCGGGAGTGCTAACAGCGCCAGTCAACAGGCGCCGCTCCGGGGTAACCCCTTTGTTTGTTCCAACCATCAATCAAGCTGGAGCCCATCCCATGAGCAAACTGCGTCCGCTGCACGATCGCGTCATCGTCAAGCGTCTCGAAGAAGAGCGCGTCTCCGCTGGCGGCATCGTCATCCCCGACAGCGCCACCGAGAAGCCGACCCGCGGCAAGGTCATCGCTGCCGGCGCGGGCCGCATCCTGGAAGACGGCAAGGTCCGTCCGATGTCGGTCAAGGAAGGCGACACCGTGCTGTTCGGCAAGTACGCCGGCCAGGAAATCAAGATCGACGGCGAAGAGCTGGTCTTCCTCAAGGAAGACGACATCGTCGCGGTGATCGAAGGCTAAGCGCCTCTCCCGCACCTCTTCCCACCTCATTCAACGCATTTGAAGGAATTACGAAATGGCAGCTAAAGAAGTCCGCTTCGGCGAAGACGTCCGCGCCCGCATGCTCAAGGGTGTGAACACCCTGGCCAACGCCGTGAAGGTCACCCTGGGTCCGAAGGGCCGCAATGTCGTGCTCGAGAAGAGCTTCGGCGCCCCGACCGTGACCAAGGACGGCGTGTCCGTGGCCAAGGAAATCGAACTGGCCGACAAGTACGAGAACATCGGCGCGCAGATCGTCAAGGAAGCCGCTTCCAAGACCTCCGACGTAGCCGGCGACGGCACCACCACTGCCACCGTGCTGGCCCAGGCGTTCATCCAGGAAGGCCTCAAGGCCGTTGCCGCCGGCATGAACCCGATGGACCTGAAGCGCGGTATCGACCAGGCCGTCAACGCCGCGGTCGCCGAGCTGAAGAAGCTCTCCAACCCGACCGCTGACGACAAGGCCATTGCCCAGGTCGGCACGATCTCCGCCAACTCCGACTCCGCCATCGGCGAAATCATCGCCGACGCGATGGAGAAGGTCGGCAAGGAAGGCGTGATCACCGTCGAGGACGGCAAGTCGCTCGAGAACGAGCTCGACGTCGTCGAAGGCATGCAGTTCGACCGCGGCTACCTGTCGCCGTACTTCATCAACAACCCGCAGACGCAGCAGGCTGAACTCGACGACCCGTTCATCCTGCTGCACGACAAGAAGGTCTCGAACATCCGCGATCTGCTGCCGGTGCTCGAAGCCGTCGCGAAGGCCGGCAAGCCGCTGCTGATCGTCGCCGAGGAAGTCGAAGGCGAAGCGCTGGCCACGCTCGTCGTCAACACCATCCGCGGCATCCTGAAGGTCGCCGCGGTGAAGGCGCCGGGCTTCGGCGATCGCCGCAAGGCGATGCTGGAAGACATCGCGATCCTCACCAGTGGCCAGGTCATCTCCGAGGAAGTCGGCCTGCAGCTTGAGAAGGCCACGATCAACGATCTGGGCCGCGCCAAGCGCGTGGTGATCACCAAGGAAAACACCACCATCATCGACGGCGCCGGCGAAGCCGAGCGCATCCAGTCGCGCATCGGCCAGATCCGGGCGCAGATCGAAGAAGCGACGTCGGACTACGACCGCGAGAAGCTGCAGGAGCGCGTGGCGAAGCTCGCCGGCGGCGTGGCCGTGATCAAGGTCGGTGCCGCCACCGAAGTCGAGATGAAGGAAAAGAAGGCCCGCGTCGAAGACGCGCTGCACGCGACCCGCGCGGCCGTTGAAGAAGGCATCGTCCCGGGCGGCGGCGTCGCCCTGATCCGTTCGCTGAAGGCCATCGAAGGCCTGAAGGGTGCCAACGCCGACCAGGACCTGGGCATCGCCATCACCCGTCGCGCCCTGGAAGCCCCGCTGCGCGCCATCGTCGCCAACGCCGGTGACGAGCCGTCCGTCGTCCTGAACAAGGTGAAGGAAGGCAACGGCAACTTCGGCTACAACGCCGCCACCGGCGAGTTCGGCGACATGATTGCCTTCGGCATCCTGGACCCGACCAAGGTGACCCGTTCGGCCCTGCAGTTCGCCGCTTCCGTGGCTGGCTCGATCATCACGACCGAAGCGGCCGTGACCGAAGTGCCGAAGAAGGAAGAAGGCCATTCGCACGGTGCGCCGGGCGGCATGGGCGGCATGGGTGGCATGGACTTCTAAGTCCCCGCCTCCAGGCAGCTACACGGAAAACCCCGCCTTGCGCGGGGTTTTCTTTTGGACGTCCAAACGATCAGGGCTTCATTGGCGCATGAGAACCTCAGCGCCGCGCTTCGCTTCCCCGCCGTTCCCGCTTCACGGCGTACATCGCCGCGTCGGCCTGGGCCAGCATGCCTTCGGCATCGAGGGCATCCGACAGCGCGACCGCCACGCCGATGCTCGGTCCGGCGTACTCGATCACCGTGCCGGCAAGATGAAAATTTCCCGTGGTCGCCGCCTGCAGGCGCTCTTCGATGATTCTGCTCACGACCTCCGCGTCGGCGCGCGGCGGGCTCGACAGGGCGACGAATTCATCGCCACCGATGCGCGCCACGAAGTCGTCGATGCGCATGGCGCCCTGCAGTCGCCCGCCGATGGCGCGAAGGAACTGGTCGCCCGCATCGTGGCCGTAGCGGTCGTTGATGTCCTTGAACTTGTCGAGGTCGACGAAGGCCACCACCAGGGCGCGGCCGTCCTGGGCGAGCGCGGATCGCCGACGTCCGAGTTCGGCCATCAACGCGCGCCGGTTGGGCAAGTGCGTGGTGGCGTCCATGAGGGCGCTGACCGCCAGTGAATCGTTGGCCTGCCGTAAGGAACTCACCAGTTGCTCTCGCTCGATCTGCTGGCCGATCAACCGCGCGAACATCTGCAGCACCTGCTCGGCGCCTTCCGCCAGCGGCTTGCGCTCGTCGCTGGCGGCGCACAGCGTGCCGTAGAGCGATCCGTCCTCCATGCGTACCGGTGTGCTGGCGTAGGTGGCGATACCCAGGGCGCGCGCCGGCGCCGAGTCGGCCCAGCATTGGGCGACGTCATCGGTATAGCTGCGGCCTTCCTCCAGTGCGCGCTTGCACAGCGTGCCTTCCCACGGCACCAGCAGGCCCTCGGGTATCTGCAGGCGCTGCGTGTTGCGCGAATACAGGATGTATTGCGCGCCGGCGACCAGGTCGATGGTGGTCAGGTAGGTCGATTCCAGGCCCGTGACCGCCTGCAGTAGTTCGAGCAGCGGCCGCACCAGTTCTTCCAGCGAGCGTGCCTGGGTGACCGACTCGGCAAGCCGGCCGACGAAATTGACGGGGAGCGACGGGGTGGGCGGCATCACGGCCATGACGTTGCGCCTTGGATGGCAGGTGGACAGCGGGGCGCCGCGATGGCGCGGGCCATTAGTACCATGCCCGGCGAGCGTCGCCATGCCATGGACGTACCAAAGCGGAAATTATTTTTCCGCGGGCATTTCCGTTTTCGCGATCTCGCACGTCTTGGCTCTTGTCACAGCCACCACGCGGGACGCGCGCGCCTTGAACGAACGGAATCTTCTGCCGGGGGAGGACCCCCTGGACGCCGACCTGGTGTTCGCGGCTAGCGGTTGCGCCTACGCGGCGCAACGTTCCCTGGAGCGCGAACTGTACCTGGCGAGGCCCGAGCGCCCGCAGGTGGCTGGACAACGGGAGACCGCCGCCAGGGATGGCGCCCATGCCTCGCTGTGGTGGCGCTCCTTGCGCGGCCGCAGCGATTGGGTGGGGCACGCGGGCCAGCGCGCCGTGATGGCCGCGAAATACCTGGTGCGCGCCGCCAGCCTGCCGGTGCGGCATCAACGCTACCTCGCGTTCCTCGCTTCGCATCCGCTGCTGCGCGCCTGCGTGGCCGGCGATCCGCGGCTGCTGGAGCGTCACCTGCATCGCTTCATCCACCGGGGCTGGCACCGCGCGATGCGCCTGCGCGGCGTGCAGAACCATTACCGCCTACTGCTGCAGCGCTGGCCCGAGTCGTTGTTCGAGTCGGTCTACGTCCATGGTCGCGCCACGTTGGGCGAGCTGAAGCTCAAGGACGACAGCGTGCTGAAGCTCCACCTGCGCCCGCCGATCCACATGGGGTGCGAGGGCGAGCTGTCGATCGAGCTGGGCGATACGGACGGCCGTGCGCTGTATCGCCTGGTGCTGACCGTGATCGACGAGAACACCATGGCCATCGGCTGCATCCAGGGACCGGATGGCGAACAGGCGCGCGAGCACGTGCGTGTACTCACGCGGCAGATGCACGGGATGCGACCCAAGCAGCTGCTGCTTGAGCTGGCCTATGCGCTGGCTGGACAGTGCGGCATCCGCCATATCCTGGGCATCAGCAACGACGCGCATCCGCTGCACGGTCGCGCGCGCTTCATGGCCGATTACGACGCGTTCTGGTGCGAGCAGGGTGGCTGTTCCAGCGGCGACGGCTGGTTCGTGCTGCCGCCGGCGTTGCATCACCGCAGCGAAGCCGAGGTCGAAAGCAAGCACCGCGCCGCGTTCCGGCGTCGTGCGGAACTGCGTTGGCAGGCGGTGCGTCTTTTGACCGGCGCGCTGCGGCCGGTGCCGTGGTGGCGCGACACGCCCGTGGCGGATGCGGCGGTAGAATCGACGTCTCCGCTTCCGGACGTGCCCGAGGAAGCCTAGTGGACAAACCAGCCAACCCATCCGGCATGGCAGGCCCCGATCCAGCCCACGCCTTGCGCATCGCGACGCTGTTCCGCGAGCACAATCGCGCGCTGGTGGCCTTCCTGCAGTGCCGCCTTCATTCACTCTCCGACGCGCAGGAAGTCGCGCAGGAGGCTTATATGCGCCTGGTTGCCCTGGAGCGTCCCGAGCAGGTCGATTCGCTGCGCGCGTACCTCTATCGCGTCGCGTCCAATCTCGCAGTCGACCGCCTGCGCATGCGCAAGGTGCGCGACGACAACCCGATCCGGCCGCCCGACGAGGACCTGCACCTTGCGCCGATCCCCGAGCGTCACGCGGCGGCGACCGGCCAACTGCACGCCCTGCAGAGCGCGCTGCGCGAACTGCCGGCAAAGACGGGCCGAGCCTTCGTCATGCATGTCATCGATGGCTGCGAGATCGGCGTTATCGCGCGGGCGATGAAGATCAGCGAGCGCATGGTGCGCTATCACGTGGCCAACGCTCTGGCGCATTGCCGGGCGCGGGTGGATGAACCGGAGACGCCATGATGGCCAACACTTCGAATCAACAGAATCTCCGCGTCGCCGCCGATTGGTGGGTGCGGTTGCGCGACGCCAAGGCGGGCGAGCAGACGACGCAACAGTGGCTGGCATGGATCGACGAGGACGCCGCGCACCTGGACGCGTTCGAGCGTGTCACCGATCTGGCGGCTCGGCTGGGTGCGCTGGATGACGTTTCGCACGCGACCCTGATGGCCGAATTCGCACCGGCCGTCGTGTCGCGGCGGTGGTGGCCTCTGGGTGCCGCCGCCGCGGCCGTGCTGCTGGTCGCGGGCGGCATGCTCGGCTGGTCAATGCTGGGGCAGTCTTCCGAGCCGCAGCTGTATACCAGCGAGATCGGCGCGCAAACCGATGTCACGCTGGAAGACGGCTCGCGCGTGGCGCTGGGCGGCGCCACCCGGCTCACTACGCGCTTCAGCCGCAGCCATCGCGAAGTGGACCTCGCCGAGGGCGAGGCGTATTTCGAGGTCGTGCACAACGCCAGCCGTCCCTTCGTGGTTCACGCCGGCAAGCTGCGCATCGAAGACATCGGTACGGCATTCGACGTCCGCCGCACCGGCGACCACGTCACCATCAGCATGGCCGAAGGGCGCGTGCGCATCGAGGACAGTGCTTCGGGCCAGGGACGCAGCCTCGAAGCCGTGGCGGGCCAGGCCGTTTCGTACGATCCATCGCGTTCCGCGCTCAGCATGGCCACCACCGATCCCGCGCAGGCGGCCGCATGGCGTCATGCGCGACTGGAGTTCGACAACGAGCCGTTGTCGGTGGTGGTGGCCAACATCAACCGCTATCGCACGCACCCGGTGCGCATCGCCGATGCGGGCCTGCAGTCGATGACCTTCACCGGTACGGTGAAGACCAACGCCATCGACGACTGGCTGCAGGCGTTGCCACAGGTGCTTCCGCTGACCGTCAGTGAAATAGGTGGCCAAACGGTGCTCTCGGATACGCGGGGCAGGCACGGCGCCGGCTGACGTGCGCAAGCGTTCGGGCAAGGCTCGCGTCAGATTGCGTTCAGTCCGCGGTCCTGGCGACAAAAACGCTTGAGGCCATGTCACACTCGTGGTTTTCGCTCGCAGGAAGCGAATGCCATGAAGGCGTGCGTAAAGCTGCTGCTGTCGGGCAGCCTGGTGATGTCGGCGAACCTGGCCATGCCAGGCGCTGCCTTCGCCGCCGCACGCATGGTGGATGACGATGCGCACGCTGTCTTCGCCATACCGGCACAGCCTCTCGCCACCGCGCTGATCGCTTTCGGCAAGCAGGCCAACGTGCAGGTGCTGACCTCGGGCTGCGCGATCGCACGCTTTCGCTCGCCGGGCGTCAGCGGTGCGATGACGCCACAGGCCGCGCTCGAGCGCCTGCTGCAGGGCACCGGCCTCGAGTACAGCTTCACGCAGGCGGGCACGGTGGTGGTGAAGCCGCGCGAGAAGCCCGACGCACGCACCACCGCCGATACGTCCAAGGCCCTGTCGACCGCCACCGACCTGATGCCGGTGGAGGCCTTTGCGCTGGTGGGGCGCGACGTGGGTTTCATGGGCTCGTCCAACAGCATGGCGGCGCGCAACGACGCCGACCTGATCGACGTGCCGCAGTCGGTCAGCGTGGTGACGCGCGGACTGATGGACTCGCAGCAGCTGCTCACCGTGGCCGATGCGGTGCGCAACGTGGCGGGCGTGCAATACGTCGAAGGCTCCGACGGCCTGCCGTTGTTCCAGATCCGCGGCTTCTATACCGGCAACGGACTCACCGACGGCATGCCCAACAGCATCGCGGGTTCGGGCGACTTTCCGCCGCTGATCGGCGTGCAGCGCGTCGAAGTGCTCAAGGGTCCGCAGTCCGTGCTGGGCGACACCACCGGCAGCAATTTCGGCGGCCTGGTGAACGTCACCATCAAGCAGCCGCAGAGCGAACCGGTGCAGCAGTTGAGCGCCATGGTCGGCGAACAAGGCCAGTTGCAGGCGGGCCTGGACATGGCCGGTCCACTGGGCCACACGCCGGGGCTGACCTATCGCCTCGTGCTGTCGGGCGACTATGGCTATCGCTCGCCGCAGGGTTATCTCAACCGGCGCAGTGCCTATATCGCGCCCGCCTTCGGGTGGCGCGGCGACACCACGGATCTCGTGGTCGGCATGCAGCGCATCCTCAATCGCCTGCCGATTCCCGATCACGTCGTGCTGCTGGGCGATACCCTGTCCACGGCGTCGCCCGACGGCATCTTGCCGGGCAATCCGCGCGACTTCGCCAACTATCAGACCGACCGCCTCTACTACCTGCTCGACCAGCAGCTCGGCAGCAACTGGACATGGCGCAGTCGCGGCCAGTACGTGCGCCAGCGAAACAACCAGCACAGTTGGACGCTATACAACCCGATGACCAATGGCGACGCCACGGCGGTCGCCGAGGCGTATCGCTACGACGATACCTACTACTCGCTGCAGAACGACCTGATCCGCACCTTCGACACGGGGTCGCTGCAGCACACGGTGACGCTGGGCGCCGACTATGCGCGCTCGCGCATCGGCCATTCCGACGACTACGTCCACCCCTACGACGACGGCACGTACAACCTGTTCAGCAGCCGCCAGCTGCCGATCGTCGCGTCGGTGATCCAGCCGCAGGACAACGCGCCGCTCGGCGGCACGCCATGGTCGGTGGACAGCGGCCTGTTCCTGCAGGACCAGCTCAGCTGGGGCGAACACTGGGAGATGCTGCTGGCGCTGCGCCGTGCCGCGTACGAGGTGTCGACCGAGGACGTCGAAGGCAACCCGTGGACGCCGCGCCGCACCAAGTGGGTGCCGAACATCGGCCTGGTCTACAAGCTCACGCCGGACATCGCCTTGTACAGCGGCACCTCGAACGGTTTCCAGCCGGTGTCCTACCTCGGCGAAAACGGCCGCCCCCTGGTGCCGGCGCTTTCGAGGCAGCTGGAAGCGGGTGCCAAGTTCAACCTGTTCCATGAGCGCGCGCGACTCACCGTGTCGCTGTATCGCATCACGCTCGACCACAGCTACCTGCTGGTCGACGAGCAGCCACCCAATTTCGCCACCTTCGGGCCCGGCCAGACCAACAAGGGCGTGGAAGTGGAGTTCGCGGGCGAAGTGGCGCCTGGCCTGGACCTCAGCAGCAGCTACACGAACGCGCTGATCAGCAATCACGATGGCTCGTTGCCCACCGGTGCGCCGCGCCAGCGCTTCAACCTGTGGGCGAGCTACGGGTTCCAGGGCGGCGCGTTGCGCGGCTGGGGCGTGGCCGGCGGTGTGATGGCGCGCGGGCGTTCGCTCGGGCAGAGCCTGGACTACGCCACCTACTACACCACGCCGGGCCAGGCCGAAGTGGACGCCAATGTTTCCTATCGCGCGGCCCGATGGAGCGTGACGTTCGGTGTGAAGAATCTTTTCGCACGCCGCCTGATTGCCGACGACTTCAACGAAACGTTCGTGCCGCTGCGTACGCGGCGCAGCTACCTGTTGTCGGGCAGCTACGACTTCTGAGCCCGCGTCCGCGCGTCGACGGTGCCGATGGATAAAAAAATCCCGGGAGCGAGCTCCCGGGGTCGTCAGTGCGTGTCGCCGGTGGAGATCAGCCGCCCGTCTGCGCGCCCGCTTCGACCTTGGCATCGGTAGCCGCCTTCGCCTTGTGCGAGGCGTGCTTGCCGGCCTTGTGCGCTGCATGCTCGGTGCTGCTGGCCGCCTTGTCCGCCGTGGCGGCAGCCTTGTCGGCCGTCTTCTCGGTGGTGGCGGTGGTCTTGTCCGCGACCTTGCTGGTCATGGCGGCCGTCTGGTCGACGGTCTTGCCGGCGGCGTCCTGCGCTGCCGCGGTGTTCGCGCCGGCTTCGACCTTCGCCGAGGCGGCGGCGCTCTGGGCGAACGCGGGCACGGTCAGGACGGAAGCAGCGGTGACGATGAGAGCGGCAAGCATGGTCTTACGCATGAGGAAAACCTCCAGTGTGGGAATGCCGACGAAGACGTTGCTTCGCGGCTGGAATCCACGCTAGACGGCTTCCGCTCTACCGAACCTGAACGAAACCGGCTCCCTTTAGCCGCCAGACAGATCGCTGAATCCGCGCTACGCGACGCGGATTTCCGGCGTGCCGGCCTACTTGTTTTCCGTGGAAAACGGCCGCCCGTCTCGATCCGTTTGGACGTCCATATGCCTATTGCCGCACGCCGGCGGGTTCGGCTTGCTCGAAGCTGTCGGGTTGCACGCCCGTCATCTGGGCAGTCTGTACTTCCGCATGCGGCAGCAATGCATCGAGCTTGCCCTTCATGCGCAGCAGGGCGACGTTGGCCATGTCCTGGTCGGCGGTCTGCTCGTCGTGATCCTCGCTGGCCGGCGGTGCGCCCGGCGCGCGGGTGAGTACCGCCAGCTGCGGCGCGATCACCTGGGTCAGCGCGAAATACGCATCGTCGCGTACGCCGGCCTGC
The DNA here is from genome assembly GCF_003264855.1 of Dyella jiangningensis. Taxonomy (NCBI): domain Bacteria; kingdom Pseudomonadati; phylum Pseudomonadota; class Gammaproteobacteria; order Lysobacterales; family Rhodanobacteraceae; genus Dyella; species Dyella jiangningensis. The sequence goes on from NZ_NFZS01000001.1 coordinate 486,650, forward strand.
TCCAGCAGCCGGCCAGGCAGCATCCACGACGCGAGCGATTCCCGCTTCGGTTCCGTCGGATTGCGCGGGTCCACCAGCAACCACACGCCGGCCTGGCTCAGCATGTCCTTGCCGTCCACGAAGCCGGTGATGTTGTAGGTATCGGTGAGCGCAGGCAGGTGGTCGCCGTAGAACAGCAGCAGGGTGGGACGCTCGCGATGGGCCAGCAGCTCGGCGAGGCGGCCCAGTTCCTGGTCGGCGTGCTGCATGTGATAGAGATAGTTCTGCAGCTCCAGCTTGTTCTTGCCGGTGATGCCTTCGGGCACCGGTATCGCATCGCGTTTCGCGGCATCGGCGGGCGGCACGTCATACGGACCATGCGCCTCGATGCTGATCGCGAACAGCAGCTGCGGCGGCCCCGCGTTCTTCAGCTGCGCCATGATTTCGTCGGTCATGGCGCTGTCGGCCATGTACTGGCCATCCATCGCCGCGTTCGTGGGGAAGGACGAGCGCGAGACGAATCGATCGAAGCCGATCGCGCGGAAGGCCGTGTTGCGATTCCAGAAGCCCGGGTCGTTGCCGTGCAAGGCGATCGTCTCGTAGCCGTGCGAACGCAGCGTGCGCACGAGGCTCGGCACCACCTTGTGGTTCATCTGCAGATACGGGAACTGCAAGTCGTCGAAGTAGCGCAGCGAAAGGCCGGTAAGCACTTCGAACTCGGTGCGGATGGTACCGCCGCCGTAGGTGGGCACGTGCAGGGCGCCGCTCTCGCCCTGCGTCGCAAGGCGGTGCAGGTTTGGCGTGAGGTCGGTGTTCTCGTAACCCTTCATGATCGACGGATCGAAGAACGACTCGCTCTGCACCACGACGATGTCCGGACGCTCGCCCTGGTTCGTGGTGGCGGCCTGCAGGCGTTGGCGCAGGTCCGGATCCGCGCGCTCGATCAGCTGCTGCGCGGCCGCCGCATCGGGCTTCTTGCGGGCATGCCCCTGGTGCAGATGGAACATCACCAGCGAGCTGACCAGTCCGGAATGTTCGGCCGTGGCCTGGGCGGACCACGGTTCCAGCCACAGGTGACGGTTGCCGTAGATCTTGGTCCAGCCCGGCATGCCGGCCAGCAGCGTGCCCAGCAGCAGCACCAGCGCCGTGCCGCAGGCGAGGCGCCGGCCGCGCGTGCGACGCGCGAACAGCGGATCTTCCTTGCGCCAGGCGAGCACGATGATGCCCACCGCCACCAGCAGCGCCAGATACGGCCACGGACTGGCCGGCAGATAGCTGCCCAGCAGCTTGAGGCCGCCGCGGCGCAGCTGCCCCAGCATGCGGAAGTCCGCGGGCATCAGGGGCGTGTTGAGATTGCTCACCTTGAGCGCGTTGACCGCATAGATCAGCGCTTCCATCACGAAGGCGATGCCGAAGGAGAGCAGGGGGCGCCGCGACAGCACCAGCAGCAGCGTGGCCAGCAGCAGGCCGGGCAGGGCGTTGGCGATCGGGAAGATCGGCTGGGCGAATGCCTGCGCGGAACCCACGCCGGCGCCGCTATCGACTAGCCCAGTCGCGAGGGTGAAGACGACCGCCAGGCACGCAATGTACGCCAGGCGAAAGGCGAGGGAGCGCGCCGACGGTGTAGAGGGAGTTGCAGACATCGTCATGGCATCCTGCTGATGGCTGTCATGGCTCGGACATGGGACTGTAATGGTCCGGGCATGAACCAATTGTTGTGCGGCGGCAGGCGGTTGCCCGCGCGAGCGTGCCCAAGCCAACGTGCCGCGCCCTGCGGCGGTGCACGGCCGGCGACGCCCGCGGTCATCGTGGCGTCATGTTGGGCGGGCCGGGCAGTCGGCAGCCCGCCCGCCAGTACGGCACAATCGCTGGATGACCGTTCCCAGGCCCCAGGAATCCCCGGCGCTGCGTGCGCTGATCGACGACCGCTACAGCGAACTGGCCGCGCGTTGCCGTGCGCTCGGCGTGCCGCTGCATGACGATGCCGGCGTCGCCGAGCGCATCCGTTGCACCCTGCTCGCCAGCGACTTCGCGTTCGACGTATGGTTCCGGCAGCCGCACCTGCTGGCGCCGCAAGGGCTGGAACGGTTGCGTTCGGGCGGCGATGCGAGCGCGCGCATCGATTCGCTGAAGCTGTCCGAGGACGAAGCCGCGTGCTTCACCGAACTGCGACAGTTCCGTCACGCCGAGGCGCTGCGCCTGGTGTTCCGCGACATCAACGGGCTGGACGAACTGCCCGAAACGCTGTCAGCCACCAGCGTGCTGTACGAAATGCTGCTGGGCGCGGCGCTCGGCTGGTCCGAACGTGCGCTGGCGGTGCGCTACGGACACAGCCGCAGCCACGAAGGCGAACTGCAGCGCATGGTGGTGATGGGCTTCGGCAAGCTCGGCGGCAGCGAGCTGAACTTCTCCTCCGACATCGACCTCGTGTTGGCGTATCCGCATGGCGGCCAGAGCGATGGAACGCGTTCGCTCGACAACAGCGAGTACTTCGTGCGCCTCGCGCGCCAGCTGGTACGCCTGCTCAACGAGCCTACCGTCGACGGCATCTGCGCACGCGTGGACCTGCGCCTGCGCCCGTTCGGCAATGCCGGCCGGCTCGCGCTGCCATTCTCGGCGATGGAGCAGTACTACCAGAGCGAAGGACGCGACTGGGAACGCTACGCGTGGATCAAGGCGCGTCCGGTGGCGGGCGATCGCAACGCCGGCAAGGAACTGCAGGATCTGCTGCGGCCTTTCATCTACCGCAAATACCTCGACTACACGGCCTTCGCCGGCCTGCGCGAGATGAAATCGCTGATCGATGCCGAAGTCGCGCGCAAGGATCTGGCCGACAACCTCAAGCTGGGACCAGGCGGCATCCGCGAGATCGAATTCGTGGTGCAGCTGATGCAGATGATCCGCGGCGGCCGCGAGCCCTCGCTGCGCGTGCGCGGCCTGCTGCCGGCACTGACGGCCTGCGAGGCGCGCGGCCACATCAGCGCGGCGCGTGCACGCGCGCTGCGCGAGGCGTATGTATTCCTGCGCCGCGTGGAAAACCGCGTGCAGATGCTGCGCGATGCGCAGACCCACGACATTCCCGAGGACGCGCTCAGTCGCGAACGCATTGCGCTCGGCTTGGGCCATGCCTCGTGGGAGGAACTGGAAGCGCAGCTCGCCATGCATCGCGCGCACGTCAGCGAGGAGTTCGCCGAAGTGCTGATGCCCGAAGGTGGACGGACCGCGAGCGCGCCGGTGGAAGGCGTCGCGCTCTGGCAGCGTGCCTGCGTGGAAACGCTGGACGCCGCTGCGATGGAGGCCTCCGGCTTCGTGCCTGGCGGCGAAGTGGCCGAAGCGCTGCAGAAGCTCTCGCAGGCCGCATCGGTGCGTGCAATGTCCCAGCGTTCGCGCGAGCAGCTTGATCGATTGATGCCGCAGCTGCTGACCGTGGCGCGCGGCAGCGTGGCGCCGGTGCCATGCCTGCTTCGCCTGTGCCGCTTGGTGCAGGCGGTGGCGCGGCGTTCCTCCTACCTCACCCTGCTGGAAGAGCAGCCGGCGGCGCGGTTGCGCCTGGCGCGTCTGTTCGGCGAGAGCGGCTTTCTCGCCGAGCGCGTGATCGCACAACCCTTGCTGCTGGATGACGTGCTTGATCCTCGCATCGATCAGCTGCCGCTCAAGCGCGCGGACATCAGCGCCGAGATCGCCCGTGTGCTGACCACGCTGGATGAGCGCGAAGCCGAGGCGGAGCTCGAGCGGATCAATGAATTCAAGGCCAGCGTGGCGTTTCGCCTGGGTCTTGCCTTCATCGACGGTCGTGCCGACGCAGTGGCCACGGCGCGCCGCCTCGCGGTGCTCGCCGAATCCATCGTGATCGCCGTGACTGCGCTGGCGGAGCGTGAACTTGCCGCGCAGCATGGACGCCTGCCTGGCGAAGGCTCGGGTTTTGCCGTACTCGGCTACGGCAGCGTCGGCGGCGAGGAGTTGGGCTTCGCTTCCGACCTCGACCTGGTATTCGTCTACGACACCAGGCGTTCGCATGCGATGAGCGATGGTGCCCGTTCGCTGGAAGGCTCGCGCTGGTACCAGCGCCTCGCGCAGCGCGTGATGAACTGGCTGACCGTGCTTACCCGCGCGGGACGTCTGTACGAAGTGGATACGCGGTTGCGTCCGGACGGTTCCAAGGGACTCCTGGTGAGCAGCCTCGAGTCGTTCACCGGCTACCAGAAGAGCCGCGCGTGGACGTGGGAACACCAGGCCTTGCTGCGCGCGCGCCCGATCGCTGGTGACGCTGCGCTGCATGCCGAACTCGCCGCGGTACGGCGCGAGGTATTGGCGGTGCCGCGCGATCGTGCATCGGTGCTGCGGGAAGTCAGCAGCATGCGCCAGCGCTGGCGCGCGGAGCGTGACCGTTCGGACGACATCCAGTTCGACATCAAGCAGGGCCTGGGCGGCCTGCTCGATATCGAGTTTGCGCTGCAGGGGCTGGTGCTCGCGCACGCCTCCGACCATCCTGCGTTGCTCAACGCCACCGCCAACGCGGCCTTGATCGAAGCGTGCCGCAACGTGGGCCTGCTCGATGGCCGCCAGGCCGGCCTGCTCGCCGAGGCGCACGCCGTGCTGTTGCACCGCGCGCTCGCCTGCACGCTGGATCTCCGCTCGCGGATCGCTCCGCGTGACGCCGAGCTGGAGCGGTTGTCGGTGCAGGTGCAGGATGTGTCGAGGGAACTGGGCTTCGACTTCTGACGAACACGATCGCCGGTCAGCCTTGCTGCTGACGCGCCGCGATGCGCTCGCGCAACAGCGCGGCGATGGCGACGGTTTCGCGCAAAGGTTCGACCTGCGGAAACACTGCCGTATCGAGATCGTGCAGCCGGCCTGCATCGCGCAGCGCACGATGAAACCGCTCCAGCTTCGCGGGCAGGGCGCCGACCACGTCGGTCTGCACGGGACAGCCGACGGCGCAGGCTTCCGACAGCATGTTCACCGAATCGGGCGTGACCACCAGGCGATCGGCCCAGCCCAGCACACCTGGATACGGGTTGCTGCCATCGTCCTGGCCCGACCAGACCAGGCCCTGCATGCCCGCGAGGCGCTGCCGCATCAATGTCATCAATGATCGCGGCGTGCGTCGCGAGGCGAGCACCAGCAGGCTGCCACCTTCCTGTCGCTGGCGGGCGAGCAATCGGTCGGCGAGCCGCGTGATGGCGTTGTCGTCGAACACCACGCCCTGGCGGGGACCGCCGAGCAGCACGCCGACGCGTGGCCGCGGCAGCTCCGCAAAACCCGGGTCCGCGTCGCGGCCATCCTGCAGCCAATCGTCATCGACCGGATTCAACGAGCCCAGCGGCTGCAGCACGTTGGGACCGGAAAGCCGATCGTGGCGCGGAGCGATGACGGTGTCCCAATGCGTCGGGTCGATGCGTGGGTCGAGTATCTGCACCGTGTAGCAACGCCCGCCGCCCAGCCTGCGCAGCAGACGCGTATACAGCGCCGACATGCGGCCGCAACCGATGGCGACCGTCGGCCATGGCGCCGCAAATTGTTGCCGCTGCGCGGATGAAAGCGCGGACAGCGCACCGATGGTGAGCCGCGGCGACAGCCACGACCAGGGCGCGCCCGGCTCCAGTTGCAGGTGGCGTACCGGCATCTCCAGCCGCTGCGCCAGCGCGAGGGCCTGGCGCTGGTTGCCTGCCGCCGCATCGGTGATCACCCAGCAGTCGCCATGCAACTTCAGCATGGTCGTGTGACCGGCGGCATTGTTTCCCTGGGCAGCACAGTTCGTTTCATTCGCCTGGGTCCTGTTTGGCCGCAACCGCGCTTACACTTGAGGATGTTGCGCCACCGGTGGCGCGTCCTTAACTGAAGGATACCCATGAGCGAGATGCTTTCCGAGGCCGCCCTCGACCAGTTGTTCCGCAGCGCACGCACCTTCAACGCGTGGTTGCCGAAAGAGGTGAGCGACCAGCAGCTGCACGAGCTCTACGAGCTGGCCAAGTTCGGCCCGACCAGCGCCAACTCCTCGCCGATGCGCGTGGTATTCGTGAAGTCGAAGGAGGCCAAGGCAACGCTGTCGCCATTCCTCTCCGAGGGCAATCGCGCCAAGACCATGGCCGCGCCGGTCACCGCCATCGTGGCGACCGACCACGAGTTCTACGAAAAGCTGCCGCAGCTGTTTCCGCATGCCGATGCGCGCAGCTGGTTCGCCGGCAACCAGCCGCTGATCGACACCACCGCGTTCCGCAACGGCTCGCTGCAGGGTGCGTACCTGATCATGGCGGCGCGTTCGATCGGCCTGGATTGCGGCCCGATGTCGGGTTTCGACAATGCCGGCGTGGATGCGGCCTTCTTTGCCGGCACCACCATCAAGTCCAACTTCCTGATCAACATCGGCTACGGCGACGCCAGCCGTGACCTGTTCCCGCGCAGCCCGCGTCTCAGCTTCGACGAGGCCTGCCGCATCGCCTGAGCCTCATCGGCTCGACCGTTCCGCGCAGTCCCCACAAAACCCTAGGAGAGTTCTACATGCGTGCACTTCGTTACCTCGTTCTCGCCGGCCTGCTCGGCGCTGCCGTCACCGCCCAGGCGGCCCCGGTCACCTACAAGCTCGACCCGGGCCACACCTTCGTGCTCTTCAGCTGGAACCATTTCGGTTTCTCCAACCCGACCGCGAACCTCGGCCTGGGCGAAGGCACCCTGGTGTTCGACGAGAAGGATCCGGCCAAGTCGTCGGTGGACGTGACGCTGCCGCTGGCCGACCTGGACACGCACGTGTCCAAGCTGGACGAGCACCTGAAGAAGCCTGACTTCCTCGACGCCGACAAGTACCCGACCATCACCTTCAAGAGCACCAAGGTGCAGGCCGTGGGCGGCAACAAGTACAAGGTGACCGGCGACCTCACCGTGCACGGCGTGACCAAGCCGGTGGTGCTCGATGCCACGCTCAACAAGAGCGGCGAGCATCCGATGCTGAAGGTGCCGACCGTGGGCTTCGACGCCGTGACCACGCTGAAGCGTTCCGACTTCGGCGTGGGCGCGTACGTGCCCAACGTGAGCGATGAACTCAAGGTGCGCATCACCACCGAAGCCTCGGTGCCGAAGGCCGACGCCGCCAAGTAAGTTTGCCCTGCATGCCGATGGAAAGCCCGCGCCGCGATGGCGCGGGCTTTTTCATGCGTGTCGCAGAGGGCTGCCTGACGGCCTGTGCGGCAGGGCGGGTCGCCCGGCGTTCCGACCGCCTTTCCGGGCGTCGTTTGCGCCCGGATCCCCGTGCTGGCGGGGCCGATGGCCCGGCGGCACGGATCGCGCCTGCGACCATGGGCAGGCGCCTTGGCCACCGCGGCGCGCAGTCCGCCTGTTAACATGTTCGGCCCGGTGTCCTGATGGAGTTTGACCCCCATGTCGCCTTCCCCTGCGGCTGCCCCGCTGATCCCCGCGAATGCCGAAAATCGTTACGAAGTGACGCGCGCGGACCTTCCGCTGTCCTGTCCGATGCCCGGCATGGCGCTGTGGAACTCCCATCCGAAGGTCTACCTGCCGGTCGTTGAAGACGGCGGCGAGTCGACTTGTCCTTATTGCGGCGCGCATTACGTGCTGCGGGACTGACTTTTCCCCGGATGGTTTCGTTTGAAACTGTCACTCGGGTACGTTTAGGCACGATTGCTGCTTGCCTCTAGGGATGAAGGCACCTTACGAACCCATCATGTCAGCAGTCGCCACGCCAGCGAGGTCCCTGACCGTCGTTCAGCTGATACCCGCCCTGCAATCGGGCGGCGCTGAGCGTTCCGCGCTGGAAATCGCGCGTGCGCTGGTGGCGGCCGGTCATCAGTCCGTGGTGATTTCCGCCGGCGGCCGCCTGGTGTCGCAGCTGGAGGCCGAAGGCAGCCGCCACATCACGCTGGACATCGGCCGCAAGTCGCTGGGCACGTTCATGAAAGTGGGCGCGCTGCGCCGGGTGCTGCGCGAGCTCAAGCCCGATATCGTGCACGCCCGCTCGCGCCTGCCGGCCTGGGTGGGCTGGTGGGCGATCAAGGGCCTGAAGCCTTCGCCGCATTTCGTGACCACGGTGCACGGGCTCAATACGCCCGGACGCTACAGCTCCATCCTGCTGCGCGGCGAACGAGTGATCGCGGTCTCGCAGACCCTGCGCGATTACATGCTGAGCCACTACACCTGGCTGGAGCCGTCGCGCGTACGCGTCATCCCGCGCGGCATCGACCCGGACGCCTTCCCGTACGGTCACCGTCCCGATGACGGCTGGCACAAGGCCTTCTTTGCCGAATTTCCCGCCCTGGTGGGCGCGCCGCTGCTGACCCTGCCCGGTCGCGGCACGCGGTTGAAGGGTCACCACGACGCCATCGAGCTGGTGGCGGAGCTCAAGCGCCGCGGCATCGACGTGCGCCTCCTGCTGCTCGGCGTGATCGAGCCGGGTCGCGAGGCTTACGTGGCGGAACTGCGTGAGATGATCCACAGCCGCGGGCTGGATTCGCAGGTCGTGCTCACGCCGCCGCGTGCGGACGTGCGCGACATCTACGCCATTTCCTCGCTGGTGCTGCAGCTGTCGAACAAGCCCGAGTCGTTCGGCCGTACGGTCATCGAGGCGCTGTCGCTGTGCCGGCCGGTGCTGGGCTACGCGCACGGCGGCGTGGGTGAGCTGCTGGCGGAGCTGTACCCCGCCGGCCGCGTGCCGCCATCGGACCAGGAGCGACTGGTGGAGCGCGCCGCCGAGCTGCTGCGCGTGGCGCCGCCCATTCCCATGCTGCAGAGCTATCGCCTCAGCGACATGCAGCAGGCCACCCTGGCCCTCTACGACGAACTCACCGCGGCCTGACCGGCCGGATCGGCGTACGGCTCACCTACAATGCGTCTGCCGTAATCGACCGACGCCTGCATGAGTTCATTCACCGCTTCCCTGAAGGCTGCCCTGCGTTCACCCCTGCTGCCGTTCTGGCTGGTGATCGCCCTGTTGCCGTTCGGGCGCAGCTCGGAACTGGGCACCTTCCTCTGCCTGATCGGCACGGTGCTGTTGTTCGCCCGGCATCCTTCCGCATTGCACGAGCATGCGGGCGCACGACTGCTGCTGTGGCTGCTCGCCGCCTATGTCGGTGCGGCGCTGTTGTCGGCGGTGGATTCGCTGGCGCCCGGCAAGAGCTGGACGACTGTCGCGGCCTTGCTGCGCTACGTGCCACTGGGTCTCTACGCATGCTTCGCGATCCGTCGCGTGGAAAAGCTCGATGCGTTGTATGTCGCCGTCGCTGCCGTCGTGGCGTTCTGGGCGTTGGATGCCTGGATGCAGGCATTGACCGGCTGGAGTCTGGCGGGGCGTGCGGAGCCCGAGCGCATCTCCGGCATCTTCGGCGCCGCCAACCTCAAGCTCGGTCCGACCTTGTCGGTGTTATCGCCGTTCGCGCTGTGGGCCGCGCGTCAGCGGTGGGGCATCAAGGGGCTGCTGATCGCGTTCCTGTTGCTGCTGGGGCCGGTGCTGATGTCGGGCTCGCGCGCCTCCTGGCTGTGCTATCTGCTGGTAGGCGTGGGCTATGCCTGGCATGTCGTCCGGTCGCCAGGACGCTTCCTTGTGGTGGCTTGCGCCGGCCTCGCCGTGTTGCTGGCCGCCGGCGGCGTGGCGTGGAAAACCTCCGGGCGTTTCCACGAGCGCATGGATCGCACGCTGCAGGCGGTGCATGGCACCGGCGAGTCGTTCGATTGGGCCACCAGTGGCCGCCTGGACATCTGGCGCACCAGCATCGCGATGTTCGAAGGCCATCCGATCAACGGCGTCGGCGTGCGCGCTTACCGCAACGCGTACCCGCGGTACGCGCCGCCCAATGATCACTTCGTCGTGAGCGAAGAAGCCTGCGGGGTGGGCGAGGGTGCCTGCCATGCGCACCAATGGGTGCTGGAAGTGCTGACCGAAACCGGCGTGCTGGGCCTGCTGTGCTGGCTCGCGGCGATCATGCTGGCGACAAGGGCCTGGCGGCATGTCGGCGCCGCCGCGCGGGAGCGTGCCTTCCCGGCGACGCTCGCGCTGGCCGTGATGCTGTTTCCGCTCAATACGCACCTGGCCTTCTATTCGGCCTGGTGGGGTTTGCTGTTCGCCTGGCTGCTGGGCCTGTGGTGCGCGGCCCTGTACGTCGTTCCGCGCTGCGACGAGGCGAAGGCATGAAGCGCGAACCGCTGTCCGTAGTGGTGATCACCTACAACAACGCCGATACGCTCGACGCCTGCCTCAGCCGGGTGGACTGGGCGGACGAGATCGTCGTGCTCGATTCGGGCTCCACCGACGACACGCTGGCCATCGCCCGCAGGCACGGCGCTCGTACGGCCGTCCATCCGTTCGATGATTACGGGCCGCAGAAGCAGCGCGCCTACGACATGGCGAGCCACGACTGGATCCTCAACCTCGACGCCGACGAGATGCTCTCGCCGGGCACGCGCGAGCAGATCGAGCACGCATTGACCGCACCACGCCATGCCGGCTTCCGCCTGCCGCGGCGCGAACGCATGTTCTGGACCGTGCAGCACCGCTGGAGCTGGCGCAATGGCCACCTGCGCCTGTTCGATCGGCGGCGCGGCGGCATGAACGACGTGGAAGTGCACTCCGCCGTGGAAGTGCGCGGCCCGGTAAGGACCTTGTGGCGCGCGGACTTCGTCAACGACGGCGACGGCGACATCGCGACCCGGGTGGAGAAGATCAACCGCTATACCACCGGCATGGTGGCGTACAAGCTGCGCAAGCGGCAGCGCTTCACCGGCCTGCGCATGGTGTTCTATCCGCCGGTGTTCTTCCTGCGCCAGTACATCGGCAAGCGCTACTTCCTCAATGGCTGGGCCGGCTTCATCGCCAGCGTCACCGGCGCGTTCTACGCCTTTCTCAAGTACGCGAAGCTGCACGAGGCGCGTGAGCACGCGGCGCGTCGTTCGAAAGAGGATACCGGCAACAAGTCGTGACGCGAGGCGGCGTCACCGTGCGCCGATGACTTCGACGCAAGGATCATGCAGTCGACTCCATCGCCTGCCGCCAGGTCAGTAGACCGAAACACTTCCTTCCGGCCGCGTCTTGAAGCGCTTGTGGACCCACAGATACTGCTCGGGCGCCGCGCGCACCATGTCCTCGATCGCGACGTTGACGCGTGCGGTGTCTTCGAGCGGATCGCGACTGGGGAAATTTTCCAGCGGCGCACCGAGCCGCAGCACATAGCCGGCGTTGCCCGGAAGACGACGATGGAAGAACGGCATCACCAGCGCGCCGGAAAGCCGGGCCAGGTGATGCGTGGCGGTGATGGTCGCCGCCGGTATGCCGAAGAACGGCACGAACACGTTGTCCTTGCTGCGCATGTCCTGGTCGGGCGCATACCAGAGCGTGCCGCCGCCGCGCAGGTACTTCACCGTACCGCGGATGTCGTCCTTGTCGAACATCGCTTCGGCGTAATCCAGTCGCGCGCGCAGCACGGCCCATTCGAACGCCGCCGAATCCATCTTGCGATACATGCCGGAAATGCGGATGCGCTGCGACACGAGCCGCGCACATAGTTCCAGGTGCGAGAAGTGCCCGCCCACCAGCAGCACGCCCTTGCCCTGCGAGCGCGCCGCTTCCAGATGCTCCAGGCCCTCGACGGTGACGGGCACGTCGGCGATGGCGCGTTCGCTGCCCATCCAGCCGAGCGCGAACTCCACCATCATCAGACCGATGTCGCGCAGATGCGCGTTCACCAGCCCGGCCTGCTCGGCTTTCGACAATTCCGGAAAGCACAGCGCGATGTTCACCTCGGCGATATGCCGGCGCGGCGATGGCACGCGTTGCACCAGCTGGCCGAGGAATCGGCCGAGGCCCATCAGCCAGGGCCGGGGCAGGCGGGCAATGAGCCACACCACGCCGACGCCGAGCCAGCCTGGCCAGTGCTGAGGCGCGAGCAGGGAACGCGTGAAAGAGGGGCGGGACATGCCAGGCATCGCGCGATTGTAGGGAACAAGCCAAATCGAGGCGAGCCGCGCAGATCAAGGCGGGAGCCGAAAAGACGCAGGGCCGGTGCGCCACGACTAGCCGATATACTGGCGCACCGCGTCCAAGGGCAAGCCGTTGCTCTACCTCTATACCCTCGCGATGTACCTGGTGACGCCGATCATCGTGCTGCGGCTGCTGGCGCGTGGCGTGCGTTACCGCGATTACCACAAGCGCTGGCGCGAGCGCTTCGGCTTCTTCGAGGCGCCGGGTTTTGCCGGCAGCCTGTGGGTACACGCGGTATCGGTCGGCGAGGTCAATGCCGCCGAGCCGCTGATCAAGGCGCTGCGCAACGATTATCCGAACGCGCCGCTGGTGGTCACCACGGTGACGCCGACCGGCTCCGAGCGCGTGCGCCAGCTGTTCGGCGACAGCGTGTTCCACGTCTATCTTCCCTACGACCTGCCGTTCGCGGTGACGCGCTTCATGCGCCGCGTGCGTCCGCGCCTGGCGATCATCGTGGAGACGGAGATCTGGCCGAATCTCTACTTCGCCTGCCGCAATCGCGGCATCCCGTTGATGATCGTGAACGCGCGCCTGTCGGAGCGTTCGCTGCGCGGCTACAAGCCGATGGGCAGCCTGGTGGCGCGCGCGCTCGGTTGCGTCAGCCAGATCGCCGCGCAGTCGCGCACCGACGCCGCACGCTATCGCGAGCTCGGCGCCGATCCCGAGAAGATCGTGGTGACCGGCAACCTCAAGTTCGACATGCCGGTGCCCTACGACGCCGAGCTCAAGGGCGACGAGCTGCGTCACCAGTGGGGCCGCCTGCGTCCCGCATGGATCGCCGGCAGCACGCACGAAGGCGAGGAACTGCCTGTGCTGGAGGCGCATCTGGAGGTGCTCACGCGCTGGCCCGATGCCTTGCTGTTGATCGCGCCGCGTCACCCCGAGCGCTTCAAGCTGGTCGAAAACTCGGCGCGCAGCCTCGGCTTCACCGTGGGCACGCGCAGTGCTGACCGCGTGCCTTCGGCGTCGCACCAGGTGTTCGTGATCGACGCGATGGGTGAGCTGATGCCGTTCTATGCGGCCTCGGACCTGGCCTTTGTCGGCGGCAGCCTGGTTCCGATCGGCGGCCACAATGTGCTGGAGCCGGCGGCGCTGTCCACGCCGGTGCTGGTCGGGCCGCACACGTTCAATTTCGAGGAAATCACTCTCACGCTGATCCAGGAAGGCGGCGCCACCCGGGTGAGCAGCGCCGAGGAACTTGGTGCGCATGTGCTGCAGCTGCTGCGCGACGAACCGCGCCGCGACCGCATGGGCATGGTGGCTCGCATCGTGTTCGACAGCGAGCGTGGCGCGGTGAAGCGCGTGATGGGGATGATCGACCGTCTGCTGCAGGAATAGACGTCCATCCGTCCGCATGAAAAAGGCCGGGCATGGCCCGGCCTTTTCGTGGGATACGCCGATGCTGTTACTGCAGCATCGCGTTGACCATCTCCATGTCCTTCAGGTCGATCGAGCCGGCCGACTGCTTGAGCTGCAGCTGGTCGAGCACCAGCTGGTGGCGCGACTGCGAGTAGCTGCTCTCGGCTTGGGTCAGGGTCTGAATCGCATTGAGCACGTTCAGCATGGTCTGGGTGCCCACGTCGAAGCCGGCGCGGGTGGCTTCCAGTGCCTTCTGGCCCGAATCCACCGATGCCTTGTTGGCTTCCACCTGGCTGATGCCGGCGAGCACCGAGCGGTAGAAGTTCAGCGTGTCGCGCACGACCTGGCGACGGGTCGACTCCAGTGAATCCTGGGCCTCGTCGCGCTGGTAGATCGACTGGCGCACCTTGGACTGCGTGGCGCCACCCGAGAAGATCGGGATGTTCACCTGCAGGCCGACCGTGGTGCCGTAGTCACCGTTGCCGCGCACGTTGGAGCTGCCGTTCTCAAGCCAGGTAGTGTCCTTGCCGCGCGACACCGAGGCGCTCAGCGTCGGCAGGTGGCCTGCGCGCGCCGCGTCGATGGTGTGCTCGGCGGCCTGCACGTTGTACTGGCCGGCCTGGATCGTGGCGTTGGTCTTCAGCGCGGACTGCACCCAGGCGTCCGGATCGGACGGGTTCGGCGGCGTCAGCGGAAGGTCTTCGCGCAGCTTCTTGAGGTCGGTCACCGGCTTGCCGGTGATCTGGGTGAGCGCTTCCTTGGCGTCGTTGAGCGTATTCTGGGCAGCGATGGTCTGCGCCTTGGCCAGCTCGTAATACGACTTGGCCTGGTACACGTCGGTCACCGCGGACAGGCCCACCTTGAAGCGCTGGTCGGCCTGGTCATAGGCCTCCTTGTAGGCATCTTCGTTGGCCTTGGCGAACACCAGCGCGTCCTGGCTGGTCAGCACGCTGAAGTAGGCCGTGGTGACGCGCACGTAGAGGTTCTGCAGCGACGCTTCGTAGGTCGAGTCCTGCGCCGACGCCTGCGAGTGGGCCGCCGACAGGTTGGCCCACTGGCTCAGGTCGACGATCGACTGGTCCAGCGTGGCGGACAGCGCGCGGGTGCGCGAGTGGCCCTGGCCCTGGATGGTGCCGTTGGCCAGGTTGCTGCCGGTGGACTGCTGGGTCAGGCTGAAGGTGCCGTTGAGCTGAGGCAGCATGACCGCACGCGCCTGGTTGACGCCTTCACCGGTGGCCAGGCGGGTAGCTTCCGCCTGCGACAGCACCGGATCATTGGCGCGGGCTTCTCGGTATGCATCCAGCAAGTCCTCGCTGTGGCCGGCCAGCGGGAGCGCCGACAGGGCCAGGGCAAGGGTCAGAAGCTTCAAGCGCATGGGTTGCCTCATGTTTGGGGAATGGGTCAGAAAACGAAGCGACGCGGCGGTTCGGCGTGCTTCAGGTACGGCAGGTCGGTTTCGAACAGCGACTCTTCGCGGTAGCGGCCGTTGCCTTCATGGGTAAGCAGCAGCACCTGCTGCACCGGCGACTCGCCACGGACCACCAACAGGCGGCCACCGGGCTTGAGCCAGGACAGGAAACGCTGCGGAATCTGGGAAACCGCACCGGTCACCACCACCGCATCGAACACGCCGTTCGGCTGCCATGCCGACACGGCTTCACCCACTTCGAGCTTCACGTTGGCGATGCCGGCGTGCGCAAGGCGCTCACCCGCGGCGGCGATGAAGTCGGCATGGATGTCCACGCTGGTGACGCCCGCCGACAGCTTGGCGAGGCAGGCCGTGAGGAAACCCGAACCCGTGCCGATTTCCAGCACCTGGTCGGTCGGCAGCAGTTCCAGCGCCTGCAGCACGCGACCCTCGACCACCGGCTTCATCATCACTTCGCCGTGGCCCAGCGGAAGGGCGAGGTCGGCGAAGGCAAGCTGGCGATGCTCGGCGGCAACGAAATCCTCGCGGCGCACGCTGCCGAGCACGTCGAGCACGCGTGCATCCAGCACCTCCCAGGGGCGCACCTGGTTTTCCACCATGTTGACCCGCGCCTGATCGAAGTTCATTGCCATCTTGCTTACGTCCTGATCGGATCGAAAAAAAGGCTAAAAAGCATAAGCGCTTAGCCACTTTCCGACAATGTGCAAAGCCTGCGGCCTGCCCCTGATGCTACGAAGTGCCGGAAGTCATCGCGCTCGGTTGACGGAAGTCATGCGTGGCGCGGTGTCCGCGGACACTTACGCGCTGCGGCGATGAACTTGGAAAGGTGCCCCGAGTATGTCCGCCGGCAGGCGGGCGAGGGCATCTTCCACCGTCTGGTGCAAGTTCGCGTCAAGGCGGCGCACCCGACCCAGCGGCGATTCCTCGCTGCGACTCTGCGCGGCGACGGCAAGCCAGGCCAGCCAGCGCGCCAGCCGGCCGCGCTCGGTGGCATCCAGGCCAGCCAGCGCCGAGCGGGCCGCAAAGGCCGCCTGGCGGGCGCCGATCTGCCCGCGCTCAAGCCAGCACGCCATCGCACGCTGGGCGAGACGGTATGCCGGACTGAGGGAAAGTTCTGCGATAGTGGAGGACATGAGGAAAGCCGTGTATCGTGGCCGTGGAAAATAACTAAACCGTCCCGTATACTAAACGGCAGTTATTCATTTGTGAAGCCATTTTCGAAGGTATAGCCATGAGCACGATCCCGCAGACCAAGCCCCAGGGACCTGGCCGTCCCAAGGACATGGAAAAGCGCGCGGCGATCCTGGAGGCCGCGAAGGCCCTGTTCATCCGCAATGCCTTCGCGGGCACCAGCATGGATGCCGTGGCCGCCGAGGCAGGCGTTTCCAAGCTCACCGTCTACAGCCACTTCGGCGACAAGGACAACCTGTTCCGCGAGGTCATCCGCGCGCGCATCCAGGACATCCTCCCCGAAGACACCTACCAATACGTCGCCAGCGAAGACATCCGCGTGACGCTGGAACGCATTGCCCTGCATCACGTGCGCCTGGACTGCGACGTGCAGAACGTCGGCACCTTCCGCGCCATCCTCAGCGACTGCCGCCAAGGCAACCCGCGCTATGGCCGGCTGCTGTGGGAGGAGGGTCCGGAGCGTGGCCATGCGTTGATGAAACGCCTGCTGCAACAGGCGGTTGACGACGGCAAGCTGGATATCGCCAACGTCTCGCGCGCCGCCGGCCAGTTCACCTCCCTGATCAAGGGTGAAATGCTTCTGCGCCGCATGTTCGGCTGCGAAGAGTGCGCCCAGTCCTACGCCGTCGAGCTGGAACAGACCGCCCGTGACGGCGTGGACATGTTCCTGCGCGCCTACCTGCCGCGCTGAAAAACTGCTCACGGCCGCGTCCGTCTCCGGCCGCTTGTCCTCGTCGCACTCGCGACCAACCCCGCTTCGTGCTCAAATAGGCCCCTTGAAGCGGGGGTGCCGGTGACAGCCGGCTGAGAGAGTCCCTTCGAACCTGATGCGGCTAGTACCGCTGTAGGGAGCTTCGCCGCACGGCATGGAACCCGTGCGTCCGGCGCCGTCGCTTCTGTTGCTGGTATGCGAATCCGTTCGCAACACCCCGCGCGTTCCTGTGCGGAATCCCCAACAAAAGCACGTCCCCTCGGGGACATCGCTTCGACCCCGGACGACTTGCCGATGAATGCCCTGCCCACCGACCTCGCGCGCGCCGCGCAGGAACTCTCCGAAGCCGTGACGCGCCCGATCCCGGGCTCGCGCAAGATCCATGTGCAGGGCAGCCGCCCCGACCTGAAGGTACCGCTGCGCGAGATCTGCCAGGCGCAGACGCCGACCCTGTTCGGCGGCGAGGCGAATCCGCCGATCACCGTCTACGACACCTCCGGCCCGTACACCGACCCCGACTACAAGGTGGACCTGGTCACCGGCCTGCCGGCGCTGCGCGCCACCTGGATCGCCGAGCGCGGGGACACCGAGCAGCTGGGCGGCCTGAGTTCCGCCTTCGGCCGCGAGCGCGCCGCCGACCACAAGCTCGATGCGTTCCGCTTCACCGCCACGCGCGCGCCGCGCCGTGCCAAGGCCGGCGCCAACGTCACGCAGATGCACTATGCGCGCCAGGGCATCATCACGCCGGAGATGGAATACATCGCCATCCGCGAGAACCAGCGCATCGAGGCACTGCAGGGCAGCGCGCTGCTCAACCAGCATCCCGGCCAGTCCTTCGGCGCGGCGCTGCCCAAGCTGATCACGCCGGAATTCGTGCGGGACGAAGTCGCGCGCGGCCGCGCGATCATCCCGGCCAACATCAACCACCCGGAAGCGGAGCCGATGATCATCGGCCGCAACTTCCTCGTGAAGATCAACGCGAACATCGGCAACTCGGCGGTCACGTCGTCGATCGGCGAGGAAGTCGACAAGATGACGTGGGCGATCCGCTGGGGCGGCGATACGGTGATGGATCTGTCGACCGGCAAGCACATCCATGAAACGCGCGAGTGGATCATCCGCAACTCGCCGGTGCCGATCGGCACGGTGCCGATCTACCAGGCGCTCGAGAAGGTCAACGGCAAGGCCGAGGACCTGACCTGGGAAATCTTCCGCGACACGCTGATCGAGCAGGCCGAGCAAGGCGTCGACTACTTCACGATCCACGCCGGCGTGCGGCTGCGCTACGTGCCGCTGACCGCCAAGCGCGTCACCGGCATCGTCTCGCGCGGTGGTTCGATCATGGCCAAGTGGTGCCTCGCGCATCACAAGGAAAGCTTCCTCTACGAGCACTTCGAAGAGATCTGCGAGATCATGAAGGCGTACGACGTGTCCTTCAGCCTCGGCGATGGCCTGCGTCCGGGTTGCGTGGCTGACGCCAATGACGCGGCGCAGTTCGGCGAACTGGACACGCTGGGCGAACTGACCCAGATCGCGTGGAAGCACGACGTGCAGGTGATGATCGAAGGTCCGGGCCACGTGCCGATGCAGCTCATCAAGGAGAACATGGATCTCCAGCTCGACTGGTGCAAGGAAGCGCCGTTCTACACGCTCGGGCCGCTGACCACCGACATCGCGCCGGGCTACGACCACATCACGTCGGGCATCGGCGCGGCGATGATCGGCTGGTTCGGCACCGCGATGCTCTGCTACGTGACGCCGAAGGAACACCTCGGCCTGCCGAACAAGGACGACGTGAAGGAAGGCATCATCACGTACAAGCTCGCCGCGCATGCCGCCGATCTCGCGAAGGGTCATCCGGGCGCGCAGGTGCGCGACAACGCGCTCTCGAAGGCGCGCTTCGAGTTCCGCTGGGAAGACCAGTTCAACCTCGGTCTCGATCCGGACAAGGCGACGGAATTCCACGACGAAACGCTGCCGAAGGACTCGGCCAAGGTCGCGCACTTCTGCTCGATGTGCGGTCCGCACTTCTGCTCGATGAAGATCACGCAGGACGTGCGCGACTATGCGGCCGAGCATGGCACGGGTGAAGCCGAGGCGCTGGAAGAAGGCATGGCCGAGAAGGCTGCGCAGTTCCGCGCCGAAGGTTCCGAGGTCTACCACAAGGCGTAAAGGCCTTGTCTTCCTGTAGGAGCGCACCAGTGCGCGACCGCAGCGTAGTGGCTTGCCGCTCCGTCAGGTTGTCGCGCACTGGGTGCGCTCCTACAGGAAAAAACACCGCGCCACGCGTGCGGCGTCGGGAACAGCGGCCTGAACCGTTGTCTCCCGCTTTCACCTGCGTTTCGCGCGTCGCCGCCTACGGTCCGGCTATTGCCCAGCCAGTCCATAGGGAGCCACGTCATGGCAGCCAAGCCATTTCTCAGCGACATCGAAACCATTCGCAAACGCGCGCGCGAGCATATCGACCAGGGTGCGATCACCGCCGGCTATACCGCCGATCGCGAGACCGTGATCAAGCTGCTCAATGAAGCGCTGGCCACCGAAATCGTGTGCGTGCTGCGTTACAAATATCACTACTACATGGCCAAGGGCATTCACGCCAAGAGCGTGGCGGCCGAGTTTCTCGAGCATGCCAACGAAGAGCAGGCGCATGCCGATCAGATCGCGCAGCGCATCACGCAGTTGGATGGCGCGCCGAATTTTTCGCCGGACGGACTGCTCTCGCGCAGCCACGCCGACTACGTGGAAGGCGACGATCTCGTCGACATGATCAAGGAAGACCTGGTGGCCGAGCGCATCGCGATCGACAGCTATCGCGAGATCATCAATTACATCGGCACCGCCGACCCCACGACGCGGCGCATGATGGAAGACATCCTCGCGATGGAGGAAGAGCACGCGGAGGATCTTGCGACGTTGCTGGATGAGCTGGGCAAGAAGGGCGAGCCTGCAAAGGCGCGGCCGGAGAAGAGCACGAAGCATTAGTCAGCGGATCGCGCGCAGCCGCGTTATCGGTGCGAGCTGTCCAACCGGAGAGGCATCATGCCGATGTCGAGCCCTGCGGCCCGCCCGGGCCATGTGATCCTGCGTGCCGTGCTGACGGTGCTGTCCATCGCGGTGCTGCTGGCGTGCGTGTTGATGTGGTGGATGACGATGTTCGACACGCCGCAGCCTGTTGCGTCGTCCGCGGATACGCAAGGCGCGGCCGTCGCGGCCGCGCAGGCGAGTGGATCGGAATAAGACACAAAAAAACGCGCCACCCGAAGGTGGCGCGTTTCACAAGAGCGATCAGGCCTTCTTGTCGGCTTCGTAGCGGGCCATGCCGCTATTGATCTCGGCCTTCGCCTCGTCGGCGCCGACCCAGCCTTCCACCTTCACCCACTTGCCCTTCTCCAGGTCCTTGTAGTGCTCGAAGAAGTGTCCAATGCGCTCCAGCCAGTGGCCGGACACCTGCTTGATGTCCTTGATGTGCGCGTAGCCCGCGAAGATCTTCTCCACCGGCACCACCACCAGCTTCTCGTCGCTGCCCGCTTCGTCGGTCATCTTCAGCATGCCGACCGGATGGCAACGGATCACCGAACCCGGCACCAGCGGCAGCGGCAGGATCACCAGCGCGTCGAGAGGATCGCCGTCGCCGCCCAGCGTGCCCGGCACATAGCCGTAGTTGCACGGATAGCGCATCGGCGTGGACAGGATGCGGTCGACGAAGATCGCGCCGCTTTCCTTCTCCACCTCGTACTTGACGGGCTCGGCATCCTTGGGGATTTCGATGATGACGTTGATTTCGTCCGGAACCTTGCGGCCGGCGGAGACGAGGTGCAGACCCATGGGCTTGATCCTTGGCGTAGTCAAAAGCAAAGACTTGCAAGGATACGGCAAAATGCTGGTGCGTCGCAGCAGCGACGAGCGGCAATTCAGTCTCTGGCCGGGGCTGGCGGGGCCATCAGGCCTGGTAAGGCCGCTCGCGCAACCACTTGGTGGCAATCCATTTTTCGCCCTTGATCACGGGCAGGCCGGCATGCAATGAGGCCTGGTCGCCGGTCTCATAGGCGAAATAGACGGCCGAACCGCGCATCGCCGTCACCGTCAGTCCGATGCTCGGAAAGCCGGTGCCGCCGCCTTCCGCGGGCGTGTTGAGGTACATCACCACGCTGGCGATGCGCTGGCCACCACGCGCCGTGACCGCGCTGAAGCCGGGCTGCGTGGGATCGAACCAGTCGAAATGCGGCTCGTATTCCTGGCCCGGCTGGTAGTGCAGGATCTGCAGCCCTTCGCCATGGCTGACCGGCATGGCGAGCAGATCGGCGATGCGCTGCTCGATGCGTTGCACCAGCGGTGTTTCGCCGATGCGGAAGAACATGCCTTGGCTGGTGCGCCGTTCGTCGGTCTGGTGGCGGCCTTCCACATCCACGGTCTGCGATCGTTGCAGGCGCGGCTTCGCTTCGGCGATCAGGCCTTCGCATTCTTCCGCGGTAAGCATGTTTTCCAGAACACGTACGACGGGTTTGTCGGTGCTGATCGTGACACGCAGCGTATGCCCGTCGACGGTCTGTTGCGGCGGCTCGGGATGGCGCGTGCGCCGTCCGCTGGAGCCTGGCTTGCTCGCGGCCATCACCGTGGCCAGCGGCAGGTTGAGCACGCGTGCCACCATCTGGCGGCTCTGCTCGCCACCGTAGCCGGCATCTTTCATCAGCTTCATGAGATCGCTGAGGCTATGGCCGGAACGGGCCGTGGCGAGGATCCACTCGCGAAGCTCGGGACGAATCGTGTGGTTGCTCATCGGTACGAGAGAGTGCGCCAGCTCAGGCTGGCGCACCATGTTACGCAGGGAGCGCGATTACTTCACGTGATCCCACAGGTAGGTATAGCCGAGCGCACTCATGAAGGCCGCCTGCTTGTTGTCCGCCGCCGCGCCGTGGCCGCCTTCGATGTTCTCGTAGAAGCTGGTGTCATAGCCCAGCGTTTCGAGTTTCGCGGCCATCTTGCGCGCGTGCACCGGCCCCACGCGATCATCGCGCGTGGAGGTGGTGAACAGCACCGGCGGATACTTCTTGCCGGCCGTGGCGTTGGCGTAGGGCGAGAAGGTCTTGATCCATGCCCATTCCTGCGGCTTGTCGGGGTCGCCGTATTCGGCGATCCACGAAGCGCCCGCCGACAGATGCGTATACCGCTGCATGTCGAGCAGGGCCACCTGGCTCACGATGGCGCCGTACAACTGCGGATACAGCGTGAGCATGTTGCCCATCAGCAGGCCACCGTTGCTGCCGCCCATCGCGCCCAGGTGCGCGGGCGAGGTGATCTTGCGATCGAAGAGATCCTGCGACACGGCCGCGAAGTCCTCGTAAGCACGCAGGCGATTCGCCTTCAACGCCGCCTGGTGCCAGCGTGGGCCGTATTCGCCGCCACCACGGATGTTGGCGACCACGTAGACGCCGCCCTTCTCAAGCCATGCGCGTCCCACGCTGCCGCTGTAGGCCGGCTGCAGCGAGACTTCAAAGCCGCCATAGCCGTACTGCAGGGTGGGATTCTTGCCATTCGTCTGCAGGTTCTTCGGCGCGATCTCGAAGTAGGGCACGCGGGTGCCATCCTTCGACGTGGCGAAGTGCTGGCTCACGTCGTATTTCGAGGCGTCAAAGAAGCTCGGGCTGTGCTTGATCGCCTGCGCCTCGCCCTGGCCCAGCGTGCCCAGGTACAGCGTGGTGGGCTGCAGGAAGCCGCTGACAGTGAGGAAGTAATCGTCGTTGTGGTCTTCGTCCACGGCGGCGGCCGCGATGGTCGAGAGCTTCGGCGCGCCGCCCAGGCTCTCGCGTTTCCACGCGCCGGGCTGCGGCGTCAGCACTTCCAGCGTGTTCACCACGTTGTCCATCACGTTGAGGATCAGCTGGTGACGCGTCCACGAATAGCCGTCCAATGCCGTGGCGTCGGTGGATTCGAACAACACGGTGAGATCGCGCTTGCCTGCCATGTAGTCGTCGAACTTGGTCGCCAGCAGCGAGCCGGACTTGTAGGTCTTGCCGCCGACGTTCCAGTCGCTGCGCGGTTCGATCAGCAGCCACTCGCGGTGCACGCCGGTGTTCGCATCGGTGGGCACGTCGATGCGCGTGAGCTTGCCGTCCTTGCCGCGCAGGAAGGTTTCGCTGTCATAGAAGGCGATCTGACGCGTGACGAAGTCGCGCTCGAAACCGGGCGTCTGGTCGCGGAAGGCCGACACGCTCATGTCGTCCGTCTTCACTTCATACACCGTGACGGCGCTGGCGAGCGGCGTGCCGCGCTTCCACTCCTTCACGATGCGCGGGTAGCTCGAGGTGGTCATCGAGCCGGGGCCGAAATCGGTGGCGACGTAGATGTGGTCCTTGTCCTTCCAGGCGATATCGGTCTTCGCCTCGGGCAGTACGAAGCCATCCTTCACGAACTGCCTGGTGGGCAGGTCGAACTCGCGGATCACGCTGGCGTCGGCGCCGCCGCGCGAGAGCGCGACCAGGCAGCGCTGGTTGTCGGGCTTCAGGCAATAGGCGCCGTGCCACACCCAGTTTTCATTCTCGGCCTTGCCGAGCGCGTCCAGGTCGATCACGGTCTCCCAAGTCGGCTGATCCTTGCGGTATTCCTCCAGCGTCGTGCGTCGCCACAGGCCGCGCGGATGGTCCTGGTCGCGCCAGAAGTTGTAGTAGAGGTCGCCGATCTTGCTGACCATCGGAATGCGGTCATGCGAGTCGAGCACTTCCAGGATGCGTGCATCGAGCTGCTTGAACTCGGCGCTGTCGGCGTACTGCTTCACCGTCTGCGCGTTCTGTTGCTTGACCCAGTCGAGCTGCTTGGGGCCGTGGATGGTTTCGAGCCACAGGTTGGGATCCTTGGCGGGCGTTGCGATGTGGTCGGTAGCGTGCGTCATGCCGACGAGTGTGACGCCAAGGGCGAGGGTGAGCCACAGGGAGGGCTTGGGTGCCATGGAAGTTCCTTCTTGGTGAGGTCACCGCGACCATCTCCCTCTCCCCTCTGGGGAGAGGGTCGGGGTGAGGGGCGGGTGCTTGCGGGATGACCGCTTTGGGCGAGCTTTTAACAGCTTCAAAGCAGGACCGAGGCCAGCGTGGCCCCTCACCCCAACCCTCTCTCCCACGGGGACTACCTTCGGGTCGCCCAAACGGGAGAGGGGGCAAACGTGCCGGGCGGGTTCGCCCGATCACCATGTCAGTGACCGGGCGCGCCATGGTTACAGCAGAGGAATCAGCAAAAGGGCCACGATGTTGATGATCTTGATCAGCGGATTCACCGCCGGACCCGCCGTGTCCTTGTACGGATCGCCCACGGTATCGCCGGTCACCGCCGCCTTGTGCGCATCGGAACCCTTGCCGCCGAAGTGATCATCCTCGATGTATTTCTTGGCGTTGTCCCAGGCGCCGCCGCCGGTGGTCATCGAGATGGCGACGAACAGGCCGGTGACGATGGTGCCGATCAGCACGCCGCCCAGCGCCTGTGCGCCAGCTTCCGCGCCGCCCAGCCACTTGAAGCCGAACACCACCACGACCGGCACCAACACTGGCAGCAGCGAGGGCACCAGCATTTCCTTGATCGCCGACTTGGTCAGCATGTCCACGGCGCGCGAGTAGTCGGGCTTGGTGGTGCCTTCCATGATGCCCTTGATCTCGCGGAACTGGCGGCGCACTTCCTCGACGACCGCACCCGCCGACCGGCCCACCGCTTCCATCGCCATCGCGCCAAACAGGTACGGGATCAGGCCGCCGATCAGCAGGCCGATGATCACGTACGGGTTGGAGAGATCGAAGCGGAAGTCGGTGAGGTTCAAGTGCTGGTTGAGGTTGTGCGTGTAGTCGGCGAACAGCACCAGCGCGGCAAGGCCGGCCGAGCCGATCGCATAACCCTTGGTCACCGCCTTGGTGGTGTTGCCCACGGCATCCAGCGGATCGGTCACGCCGCGCACTTCCGGCGGCAGCTCGGCCATTTCGGCGATGCCACCGGCGTTGTCGGTGATCGGGCCGTAGGCATCCAGCGCGACGATCATGCCGGTCATGCTGAGCATCGCCGTCGCGGCGATGGCGATGCCGTAGAGGCCGGCCAGCTGGTAGGCGCCCCAGATCGCGGCGCACACGGCCAGCACCGGCAGCGCGGTGGACTTCATCGACACGCCGATGCCCGCGATGATGTTGGTCGCGTGGCCCGTGGTGGACGCCTGCGCCACATGCTGCACCGGCTTGTACTCGGTCGCGGTGTAGTACTCGGTGATCACCACCATGGCACCGGTAAGCACCAGGCCGATCAGCGCACAGCCGTAGAGATGGCCCACGCCATAGGACGAATCGGCCATCAGCTGGCTGGTGATCGGCCAGAACGCGATCGCGGCGAGCACCGCCGATACCGCCACGCCGGCGTACAGCGCATTCATGATCTTCGGTCCGCGCGCCTTCACGAAGAAGGTGCCGATCACCGAGGCCACGATGGATACGCCGCCCAGCACCAGCGGGAACAGCACGCCGTTGCTGCCGGTCTGCTCGGCCATGACGCCGCCCAGCAGCATGGTGGCGATCAGCGTCACCGCGTAGGTCTCGAACAGGTCGGCGGCCATGCCGGCGCAGTCGCCCACGTTGTCGCCCACGTTGTCGGCGATCACCGCCGGATTGCGCGGGTCGTCCTCGGGAATGCCCGCTTCCACCTTGCCGACGAGGTCGGCGCCCACGTCCGCGCCCTTGGTGAAGATGCCGCCGCCCAGGCGCGCGAAGATCGAGATCAGCGATGAGCCGAAGGCCAGGCCGACCAGTGCGTGCAGCGCATGCATGGTCTCGTAGCCGAAATGCATGAGCACGGCGTAGTACGCGGTGACGCCGAGCAGGGCGAGGCCGACCACCAGCATGCCGGTGATGGCGCCGCCGCGGAACGCCACGTTGAGCGCCGCTGCGAGTCCGCCACGTGCCGCTTCGGCAGTACGCACGTTGGCCCGTACCGAGACGTTCATGCCGATGTAACCGGTGGCGCCAGAGAGGATTGCGCCGATCGCGAAACCGATCGCGGTGCCCCAGTCCAGTGCAAAGCCAATGATCAGGAACAACACCACACCGACGCCGCCGATGGTGGCGTACTGGCGATTGAGATATGCCTTCGCGCCTTCCTGGATCGCGGAAGCGATCTCTTGCATGCGTGCGTTGCCCGGCGATTTCGCCAAGATCCAGCGCACGGACAGCGCGCCGTAAAGAACCGCCAGGACCGCACATGCCAGCACGATCCACAAGCCATACTGCTGCAGCATCGGAGCCTCCCCATGGGTGGAAACCACATCGTCGGGACCCGCCACCGGCACCCCGACACGGCGGCCGCCCTTGCGGGCGGTCATGGGCGAGTATAGGCAGAGGATCACGACAGTCGTGTTGTGCGACGCAACGCACTGCGGCATTGGCGCACAAAAAAGGCGGCGCCTTGCGGCGCCGCCCCGGTTTGGCTCAGTGGATGTGGATCAGCGGATCACCATGTCCAGGATCATGTTGTCGCCGATCGAGACGAGCAGGTAGTTGCCGTCGTCACGCACCCAGCGATAGCCGTACGGTGGTGGTGCCAGGCGGTAGTAGCTGTAGTCGTTCACGATATACATCGGGCCGTCGTAACGATAGCCGCGCGCCCAGCGAGGATGGCCGTAGTAGTGACGATCGCTGTAGTAGCGACGCTCCCAGTACTCGTGGCGATCGCGGTCGCGTCGACCCTCGTCGCGGCCATGCCAGCGGTCGCGATCGTGGTGGTCGTCGCGGTCATGTCCCCGGCGATCGTGGTCATGCCCCGGGTCGGCCAGGGCGGCGCCGCTGCCGGCAAGCAGGGCCAGGGCTACGAGCACGCTGGTAAGGGTTTTCATCACGTCCTCCTCGAAGTGCCGCCGTCGCGCAGGGGCTTTGGTCAGGCGAGCGCATCGTAGGAAGATGCGTCTGAACGC
This sequence comes from Dyella jiangningensis, assembly GCF_003264855.1. Taxonomy (NCBI): domain Bacteria; kingdom Pseudomonadati; phylum Pseudomonadota; class Gammaproteobacteria; order Lysobacterales; family Rhodanobacteraceae; genus Dyella; species Dyella jiangningensis. The sequence goes on from NZ_NFZS01000001.1 coordinate 513,228, forward strand.
AGGGCGTGATTCCACCTTCACGCCCTGCGGGCTTTCAGCCATCGCTCATCCAGATGAATCGGCCAGTCAGCTGGCGAATGGAGACGCTCATGTTCGTGCGGGTCGTGCTGGTGCTCGCGGCGTTGCTCGTCCTGCTTTACGGCGGCCTGTGCCTGTCGATGTATCTGGGCCAGCGGCAGCAGGTCTATCACCCGGAAGCGTCATGGCAGGTGCGGCAGTCGCCGGATGTCGAACTGCTGCACGATGGCGTGAAGCTGCGCGGCTGGGTCATGAATCCGGGGCGTGGCAAGGCGCTGTTGTATTTCGGCGGGAACGGTGAACGCGTGGAGGACTCACGGGCCGATCTCGCACGCTGGTTGCCCGATCGAACGATCTACCTCGTGGCTTACCGGGGCTACGGCGCCAGCGAAGGAACGCCCGGCGAAACGGCCCTGGTGGGCGACGCCGTTGCGTTGTTCGATGAGGTGGCGCCGCAGTATTCAGCCGTCGCGGTGCTCGGGCGCAGCCTCGGCAGTGGCGTCGCCGTGCAACTGGCCGCGAAGCGACCGGTGGAACGACTGGTGCTGGTGACGCCATTCGACAGCCTGGTGCGCGTGGCTGCAGGCTATTTCCCGTGGGTGCCGGTAAACGCCTTGATGCGCGAGCGCTTCGAATCGTGGCGCTATGCCGGCGCCATCCGCTGCCCGGTGCTGGTCATCCAGGCCGAAGAGGATGAAGTGATTCCGGCGGTGCGAACCAGGGCGCTGGTCGGCGCCTTCGGCCAGCCACCCGCGCTGCAGGTGGTGGCCGATGCGGGGCACAACACGATCCAGGACTACGCCGACTACCGCGTGAGCCTGGATCGCTTCCTTCGCTGATGCTCAGCGCGCGAACGGCTCGAGCTTGCGCGCCACCGCCGTGTTTTTCAGCGCGATGTACTGCGGCAGGCCGTTCTTGCCGTAGGGCAGCGGCGCCTCGCCCTGGATCAGCGGTGCGAGATAGCGTCGCGCCGCGGCCGTGATGCCGAAGCCGTCGCGGGTGAGGAAGCTCGCCGGCATCTTCTTTTCACGGTTGGCGATCTTGGAAAGCGGCGCCGGTTCGATCTTCCAGCGATAGGGCGCGTCGTTGGTACGGACGATCACCGGCATCACGGCATTCATGCCGGCCAGTGCGTACTCCACGGCGGCCTTGCCTACGGCATACGCCTGGTCGGCATCGGTCTTCGAGGCGAGGTGGCGTGCCGAGCGCTGCAGGTAGTCGGGCAGCGCCCAGTGGTACTTGTAGCCGAGCTTTTCCTTCACCAGCGAGGCCAGCACCGGCGCCACGCCGCCCAGCTGCGAATGGCCGAATGCATCGCGCGTACCCGCCTCGGCGAGGAACTGGCCTTCGGCGTTGAGCAGGCCTTCGGAGGCCACCACGGTGCACCAGCCCACGCGCTCCACCGTCGCCTTCACCTTGGCGAGGAAGGCGGCTTCGTCGAAGGTGCGCTCGGGAAACAGGATGATGTGCGGTGGCGCATCCGCGCCTTCGCCGGCGAGACCCGCGGCAGCGGCGATCCAGCCCGCATGGCGGCCCATTACTTCGAGAATGAATACCTTGGTCGAGGTATCGGCCATGGAGGCAACGTCGAGGCTGGCTTCCAGCGTGGATACCGCGGTGTACTTCGCCACCGAGCCGAAACCCGGGCAGCAATCGGTGACGGCGAGATCGTTGTCCACCGTCTTCGGCACGCCGATGCAGCGGATGTCGTAGTTCATCGCCTTGCCGAGCTGCGAGATCTTCAGCGCCGTGTCGGCCGAATCATTGCCGCCGTTGTAGAGGAACCAGCGGATGTCATGCGCACGGAACACCTCGATCAGGCGCTCGTATTCCGGACGGTTCGCCTCCAGTGATTTCAGCTTGTAGCGGCACGATCCGAACGCACCGCCCGGCGTATGGCGCAGCGCCGCGATCGCGGCCTTGGTTTCCTTGCCGGTGTCGATCAGTTCCTCGCGCAGCGCACCGAGAATGCCGTTGCGCGCCGCGTAGACCTGCACGCCCTTCGCGCGCGCCGCTTCGATCACGCCGGCCGCGGTGGCATTGATCACGGCGGTCACGCCGCCGGATTGGGCATAGAGCAGACGACCTTGGGGTTTGGATGCTGATGTCATGGGGTTTCATCCGGCAGGGCGAGGTTGCCGTGCTCATCAAACACGAAGTACGGGTTGAACGCGAACTCCCACAGGTGCCCGTCGGGGTCCGCTATGTAACTGGAGTAACCGCCCCAGAATGCTTCCTGCGGCCGCTTCACCGCACGTGCGCCCGCCGCCACGGCTTCGGCGAACCACGCATCGACCTCGGCCTTGGAGCCGGCGTTGCGTGCCAGCGTGACGCCGGCAAACCCAGCCGGCTGGTCGTCGACGTGGGCGTCCTCCGCCAGTGCCGTGCGGCCATACAGGGCGAGCACGCCCGCGCCACCCTTCAGGAAGACAATATTCTCGTTGCTGGCGGAGGACGCCTTCCAGCCCAGCGTCTCGTAGAAGCGGCTGGAAGTGGACAGGTCGCTCACGCCGAGCGTGACAATGTGGATCCGGGGTGCCGTCATGGGTGTCTTGCTCCTGTGGTGAATCCCGGAAGCTTAATCCCGGCGTCGCAAGACATGTCGTGACATCCGCGTGTCAGTGCCAACTCGTTTCATAACAGTAACTTGGCGCGATCCGGGCGCTGGTCTCGTTTGACGGAACCGGCCGCAGAAGCTAATTTGCACGCTACTTTTCCGCTTTTCGCGGGGCTTCCGTGTACCGGTGGCCCGCGGATACCTCTGGAGCACTATGCGACTCGTCCTACTTGGTCCGCCCGGTTCGGGCAAAGGCACCCAGGCTGCGCGTCTGAAGGTGGAACTCGGCGTCCCGCACATCTCGACCGGCGACATGCTGCGCGCGGCCGTGGCGGCCGGCACGCCCACGGGCCTGAAGGCGAAAGCGGTGATGGACGCCGGCAAGCTGGTCTCCGACGACATCCTGCTGGCGATGCTCGAAGAGCGCCTCTCGCAGGACGACGTGAAGAACGGTTTCATCCTCGACGGCTATCCGCGCAACCTGGCCCAGGCCGACGCGCTGGACCATCTGCTGGCCAAGATCGGCCAGCCGCTGGATGCGGTGGTGAAGCTCGACGTGCCGAACGAAACGATCATCGCCCGCTGCGAAATCCGTTTCGCCGCGGAGCATCGCAAGGACGACGACCCGGTGGTGGTGCGCGACCGGCTCAAGGTGTATGCCGAGCAGACCGCGCCGGTCGCCGATTTCTTCGAGCGCCGCGGCAAGCTGCAGGTGGTCGATGGCGTGGGTGAGCTCGACGAGGTCACCGGTCGCGTCAAGCGCGCGCTGGCCGACGAATCGGCCGCCGCGAACGGTTGATGTGCTTCCGGGCCGCCGCAAGGCGGCCCGATGGTTTTCGGGGCCGGCTTCGCCGCACCCGTTGTTTCAAGCGAACAGGTCTAGCATGCGTCTGCATATCCTCGGCATCTGCGGCACCTTCATGGGCGGCGTCGCCGCGCTGGCGCGCGAGCTCGGGCTCACCGTCGAGGGCTCCGACGCCAACGTCTATCCGCCGATGAGCACCCAGCTGGAATCGCTGGGCATCCGCCTGATGGACGGCTATACGGCCGAGCATCTCCAGCCCGCGCCCGATCTCGTGGTGGTAGGCAATGCCATGACGCGCGGCAATCCCGCCGTGGAATACATGCTGGATCAGCAGCTGCGCTACATCTCCGGCCCGCAATGGCTCGGCGCGACGCTGCTGCCGGGTCGCGAGGTGTTGGCGGTGGCCGGCACGCACGGCAAGACCACCACCACCAGCCTGCTGGCTCATCTGCTGGAAAGCGCGGGCCTGTCGCCCGGCTTCCTGATCGGTGGCGTGCCGGGCAACTTCGACGTCTCTGCGCGCAAGGGCAACGGCAAGCCCTTCGTGATCGAGGCCGACGAGTACGACAGCGCCTTCTTCGACAAGCGCTCGAAGTTCGTGCACTACCGGCCACGCATCGCCATCCTCAACAATCTCGAGTACGACCATGCCGACATCTTTCCCGATGTCGCCGCGATCCAGCGCCAGTTCCATCACCTGGTGCGCACCGTGCCGGGCAACGGTAGGCTGATCGTCAACGCGCACGATCATCACCTTGCCGAAGTGCTGGCCATGGGTTGCTGGACGCCGGTGGAAACCTTCGGCATCGGTCAGGGCGACTGGCAGGCGGAGCTGCTGGCGGCCGATGGCTCCGCGTTCCGCGTGCATCGCAAGGGCGAGCTGCTCGGCGAGATCCACTGGCCGTTGCTGGGCAACCACAGCGTGATGAATGCGCTGGCGGCCCTCGCGGCGGCTGCGGCGGCAGGTGCCGACCCGCGCGCGTTGCTGCCGGCCTTCGCCGAGTTCCAGAGCGTCAAGCGCCGCATGGAAGTGGTGGGCGAGGTGGGCGGCGTGCGCGTGTACGACGATTTCGCGCACCATCCCACCGCGATCGCCACCACGCTCGCGGGCCTGCGCGCCAAGGTCGGTGCGTCGCGCATCGTGGTCGCGCTGGAGCCGCGTTCCAACTCCATGCGCCTGGGCGCGCATGCCGAGGCGCTGGCGCCGTCACTGGCCGACGCCGATGCGGTGGTGTTCCTGCATCGCCCCGAATTGCCGTGGGATGCCAGCCGCGTGACGGGCGCATTGAACGGACGCGGCAGCACCGTGCCCACCGTCGATGCGCTGATCACCGCGTTGCGCAGCGACGTCCGCGCCGGTGATCACGTGGTCTTCATGTCGAACGGCGGTTTCGAGGGCGCACCGCGCCGTTTCGCCGAAGCGCTGAAATCCTGAGGTTGCTCTCACCTCATCTGTAGGAGCGCACCCAGTGCGCGACCGCAGAGTCACGGTATCAACGCCCTGTAGGGCTTTCGCGCACTGGGCGCGCTCCTACAAGGGCATCGCATCCGATCGAACCCGTTAGACTTGCCGCATGGCAGCCCAGATTCCCTACCTCGACCTGCCGCTGTTTCCGCTGGGCATGGTGCTCTATCCCGGCGGACAGTTGCCGCTGCGCGTCTTCGAACGACGCTATCTCGACATGGTGCGCGAATGCGCGCGCACCGGATCGTCGTTCGGCGTGTGCCTGATCCTCGAAGGGGAAGAGGCCGGTGCGCCGGCGACACCGGCGGCGGTCGGAACGCTCGCGCGCATCATCGATTTCCATAATCGCGAAGACGGCTTGCTCGGCATCCTCATCGAAGGGACCGAGCGTTTTCGCGTCGCGCGCACGCGCGTGCGCTCCGACGGACTGGTGCGTGGCGACGTGGAGCTGTGGCCCACCGAACCCACCCATGAGGTCCCGGTGGAGCTTGCGTTGCTTCCCTCCATTCTCGAGCGGCTGGTCGATTCCATGGCGCCGCAATGGCGCAACGCGCCGCGCCAGCTCTACGACGATGCGGGCTGGGTCGGCTTCCGTCTGGCCGAACTGCTGCCGCTGCATGATGACGAGCGCCAGCGCATGCTGGAGATCACCGATCCGCTGCGGCGGCTGGCCGAACTGCGCGATATCCTGCCGCGCTTCCAACGCGGCTGATCCCTCACCGGCATACCTGTAGGAGCGCACCCAGTGCGCGATCGCGGAGACGGGGTGTATCTCGGACCAGGTTCTTCGCGATACGAACCCGCATCAGCGCCACGACGCGGCAGGCTTTTCGCGCACTGGGTGCGCTCCTACACTGGATGTTCCTCGAACAAGGCGCACTCCTCATGACCAGCCTGGCCGGCAAGACCCTCTTCATCACCGGCGCTTCGCGCGGCATCGGCCTGGCCATCGCGCTGCGCGCGGCACGGGACGGGGCCAATATCGCCATCGCCGCCAAGAGCAACGTGCCCAACCCGCGGTTGCCGGGCACCATCCACAGTGCGGCAGCGGAAGTCGAAGCGGCCGGCGGCAAGGCGCTGCCGATCAAGTGCGATATCCGCGAAGAGGACGAAGTGCATGCCGCCGTGGCCGCCACCGTGGACGCCTTTGGCGGCATCGACATCCTGGTAAACAACGCCAGTGCGATCTGGCTGGCGGGGGCGCTCGACACGCCGATGAAGCGCTTCGACCTGATGCAGCAGGTGAACTCGCGCGGCAGTTTCCTGTGCGCGCAAGCGTGCATGCCGCATCTGCTGAAATCCGCCAACCCGCATATCCTGACGCTGGCGCCGCCGCCGTCGCTTGATCCGAAGTGGTGGGCGCCGCACACGGGCTACACGCTGGCGAAGATGGGCATGAGCTTCGTCACGCTCGGCCTCGCCGGTGAGTTCGGGCCGCAGGGCGTGGCGGTGAATGCGTTGTGGCCGCGCACCATCATCGCCACCGATGCGCTCAACATGATTCCCGGCGTGCCGATCGAGCGCTGTCGCAAACCGGACATCGTCGCGGACGCCGCCCACGCCGTACTCACGCGGCCGGCCAAGGGTTTTGCGGGCCAGTTCCTGATCGACGAAGACGTGCTGCGCGAGGCCGGCATCATCGACCTGTCGCCCTATGCGATGGACCCGGCGAAGTCGCCGCTGCCGGACCTGTTCCTGGATTGATCGTGGCGGCCTGTCCCTTCTGCGAGATCGCTGCGGGCCGTCTGCACGCCAGCGTGGTGGCGCAGACCGATCGCGTCATGGCCTTCCTCGATCTGCGCCAGGCGACCGAGGGTCATGTGCTGGTGATACCACGCCAGCACGTGGAGACCCTTTTCGAGATCGATCCCGAACTGGCCGGCGAGGTCATGCAACTGGGTGTGCGTGTGGCGCAGGCACTGCGCACCGCGTTGCGGCCGTCCGGACTCAACCTGTGGCAATCCAATGGCGCGGCGGGCGGGCAGGAAGTGCCGCACTTCCACCTGCACGTGCAGCCGCGGCGCGTGGGCGACGGCCTGTTGCGTGTCTACGCCGACCGCCCGCCGGCCCCGGCATCGCGCGACGTGCTCGACGCTCTGGCCGCGCGCATCCGCCCCTTTCTTTCCCCTTGATGGCGCATCCCCGGCGCGAGGAGCACACCATGAAATACCTCCACACCATGATCCGCGTCCGCGACGTCGACGCCAGCCTGCGCTTCTTCTGCGACGGCCTGGGGCTGAAGGAAATGCGCCGGATGGAAAACGCGGCGGGCAAGTTCACGCTGATCTTCCTGGCCGCGCCGGGTTCGCCGGAGGCCGAGGTGGAGCTGACCTACAACTGGGACTCCACCGAGGATTACGGCAGCGCCCGCAACTTCGGCCACCTGGCGTTCCAGGTCGAGGACATCTATGCGACCTGCGCCCACCTTCAGTCGATGGGCTACACGATCAACCGTCCGCCGCGCGACGGTCACATGGCGTTCGTGCGTTCGCCGGACCTGGTGTCGGTCGAGCTGCTGCAGGACGGCCACCTGCCGCCGCAGGAACCGTGGGCGTCGATGCCCAACACCGGTGTCTGGTAAGCATCGGACGGCACCCCTCTCCCCAGGCATCCCCTAGGCCATAGGTGCTAGCCGGCGGCCGGGGCTCCCGCTTCTGTTCGAATGTCCCTGCATCCTTTGTGGGGTGACTCCCGCCGCCGCAGTTGTATATTGTGTGATCCATATCACATTTCTGTAGCAGTCGCGGATTAGCGTGGCGCGACGGCGTGGTAACCGGGGGGTGGCCAGCTGACAGGGCTGCGACCGGCCGGAACCTGTAACCCTTGCCAGGGGAAGGGGAAGAAGCCATGGCTGTGTTGAGGGAGGAAGCCAGACGATGCGTCGTCTGGTTCGGGCAGCCTGCCAGCGAGGAACGTGCTGGCCTGGCCGAAGCGGGCTGGATCATTCGCGTTGCCGACGCCAGTACGCAGGGCGGTGTGGGTATGCGCAACAACGACACGGTGGTGGCGCTGGCCGATCTCAGGCAGGCGGCCCCGGCCTCGTTCCAGGCCATGGCCCAGCTGATGGCCGACCACCCCTGGCTGCCCTGGGTAGCGTTGATTCCGCCCGAGATGCCCGGCCATGAGCCGCTGACCGATCGCATCCTCGAAGCCAGCATCGAGTATTTCGCCACGCCGGTGGACGTCGACCGCCTGGTCGAGGCCCTGGACCGTATCGGCGGCGACCGGCCGCGGGCGGCCGAACCCAGCGACATCGGCGTGACCGGGCGCAGCGCCGCCATCGGCGCCGTCGTGGCCAGCATCCGGAAATACGCGCCGGTCGAGCTGCCGGTGTTGATCACCGGCGAAACCGGCACCGGCAAGGAAGTGGCGGCGCGGGCACTGCACGGCTTGTCGGCGCGCGCGGATCGCCCGTTCGCGGCGATCAACTGCGGCGCACTGCCGCCGAACCTGGTGCAGTCGGAGCTGTTCGGCCACGAGCGTGGCGCATTCACCGGCGCCAACGCACGCCGCATCGGCCATTTCGAATCGGCGGCCGGTGGCACCGTGTTTCTCGACGAAGTCGGCGACCTGCCGCCCGATGCGCAGACCAGCCTGTTGCGCTTCCTGCAGGAGGGTACGCTCGAACGTGTCGGCAGCAGCCAATTGATCAAGCTCGATGTGCGCGTGCTCGCCGCCACGCATGTCGACCTGGAAAAAGCGGTGGAGCTCGGACGTTTCCGCGAAGACCTGTATTACCGCCTCAATGTGTTGCGCCTGCGCATGCCGGCGCTGCGTGAGCGCGAGGACGACGTGGTGCTGCTGGCGCAGCGCTTCCTCGATGCGTTCCGCGAACTGCATCCGAGCCGCGCGCGCGCCTTCAGTGCGAGCGCACGACGGGCGATGCTGGATTTCGCCTGGCCCGGCAACGTCCGCGAACTGCTCAACCGCGTGCAGCGTGCCGCGGTGGTGGCGGAGGATCCGTTGATCAGCGTGAGTGATCTGGATCTCGCCGACGTGCTGACCAAGCAGGCAGCCCGTTCCAGCCTGGGCAGCACGCGGGTGGCGGCCGAGCGCGACGCGGTGATCGCGTGCCTGCGCGAGAGCCGGTTCAACGTCAGCGAATGCGCGCGGCGGCTAAAGGTGTCGCGCGTGACCATCTACCGGCTGTGCAAGAAGCACCAGTTGGCACTCGACGAGCTGCGCTGAACCCATGCCGGGATGGTTGATCACCGCATCCGTGCGGGATGACCGGCGGATGCTCGCTTAGCGTGGCCGGTGGGGCGCCCGCCCGGCCACCTGACCCGCAAGCACCCGCCGCTCACTCCGCGCGTCGAAGCATCACGGCGGAAAGGAAGGCCCCCGGCCCGCAGGGGTCGGGCCGGGGGCTTCCGTTGGTGCCCCGGCCACAGGGGTTGCCGGGTTACCGCCCTCGTTGCCGCCTTGCGGCGGAAGATCGTCGAACCACCTGCCGTCCGAACCCTGGTGGAAGAAGAGATTCACTTGCCAGCTGCGATGGCTGCGCCGGTGGTGCCCCGGGCCATCCAGGAGCGTCGCCTGTCCGCCGCCGTGGTTTCCCTGCCACGGTGCCCGGTGCGTCGTCGCAGCTGGCTTCCCACCTGTACAGCACATACGCAGCAAGCGGTGTGCCAACCGCGCGAATGGCGCGATAAAGCGGCTTTGTTGGCCATTTCCGGCATCCGTGCGCGTTCGGGGGCGTCTTGCGCGCGTTACATGGGCAAGGGCGGCCACATGGCCGTGATGGCCGGCAGCCCGCGCCGTTGTGCGGTTTTCAGGCATGTGTAACACATCGGTTATAGCGAACAGGGGAAAGTTGACACCTCGCCGGCCGTGATCGCTGGCGGGCTTCCGTGCAAAGCGGGAGCGCAAGCCTTACGATGCGTGACGCGCCGCACCACGCTGCGGCGTTCCCTGATCCGGTTCCCCTTCACCCAGCATGGCAGCGTCCTGGACGATGCCTGGAGTACGACATGCACGCGCACGACCCGTCCGCCCAATCCCTGATCGATCTCGGCAAGCGCTACTGGCTGCCGGTGTATCGACCGCGTGATGTGGTGCTGGACCACGGCAAGGGATCGCGCGTGTGGGACACGGAAGGACGCGAGTACATCGATCTGGGCGCCGGCATCGCCGTGAATGCTCTGGGCCACCAGGACCCGGATCTGCTCGAAGCGTTGACCACGCAGGCGGGCAAGTTGTGGCATTCCAGCAACGTGTTCTACACCGAGCCGCCGCTGCGCCTCGCCGAGGAACTGGTACAGGCCTCCGGTTTTGCCGAACGCGTATTCCTGTGCAATTCGGGCACCGAGGCCAACGAGGCTGCGATCAAGCTCGTGCGCAAGTGGGCTACCGCACAGGGGCGCGAGGCGGCCAAGCGGGTCATCGTCACGTTCCGTGGTTCGTTCCACGGCCGCACGCTGGCGGCCGTTACCGCCACCGCGCAGCCGAAGTACCAGGAAGGCTACGAACCGCTGCCGGGCGGGTTCCGCTACCTCGACTTCAATGACGCCGCGCAGCTGGAGGCCGCCTTCGCGCAGGGCGATGTCGCCGCCGTAATGCTGGAGCCGGTGCAGGGCGAAGGCGGCGTGTTGCCGGCGGCGCCCGGTTTCCTCAAGCGCGTGCGCGAGCTGTGCGACCAGCACGACGCCTTGCTGGTGCTGGATGAAATCCAGTGCGGCATGGGTCGCACCGGCACCCTGTTCGCCCATGTGCAGGACGACGTGCAGCCGGACATTGTCACGCTCGCCAAGGCGCTGGGTTGCGGCTTCCCCATCGGTGCCATGCTGGCCGGCCCCAAGGTGGCCCAGACCATGCAGTTCGGCGCGCACGGCACCACCTTCGGCGGCAATCCACTGGCTGCTTCGGTGGCGCGCGTGGCGCTGCGCAAGCTGTCCTCGCCCGAGTTGCTGTCGAACGTGACGCGTCAATCGCAGGCGCTGCGCGAAGGCCTGCTGCACATCAATGCATCGCTCGACCTGTTCGACGAAGTGCGCGGTCGCGGCCTGATGCTGGGCGCGGTGCTCAAGGACGCGCACAAGGGCAAGGCCGGCAGCATGCTCGATTTCGCTGCCGCCCATGGCCTGCTCGTGCTGCAGGCAGGTCCGGACGTGCTGCGCTTCGTGCCGCCGCTCAACCTCGGCGACGACGATCTCGCCGAAGGTCTCTCGCGCCTCGAAGCCGCGCTGCGCGCCTATCTCGCCGGCTGAAACCGCGCTTTCTGCGGGAGCGCACCCTGTGCGCGACCGCGGCGCCGCCGCATGGTTACGTTACCGCTGCGTTGCTTCTTCGCGCGCAGCACGCGTCCCGAAAGCGGCGTTTGCCCGAACCACGGCGCCGCATGATCATCACGGCGCCAGGCTCTTCCGCGGCGATTCATCGACCACGCTGGCGCCCGGCGGATTACGTGTCGCTTCCACCTTCCCGGAGCGGCATTCCGCAGCCACGGCAATAGCGCGCATCAGGCGGGTGCCCTTCAAGCCCACATCCCACGCAGGCCCGGCGCTGCTGCCGTGCCTGCCGCATCCCGCTCGCCAGCTCCGCAGCGAAGATGCCGGTGGGCACGGCGATGATGCAGTAGCCCAGCAGCATGATCAGTGAAGTCACCAGCTGTCCGAGCGTGGTATGCGGCGTGATATCGCCGAAGCCCACCGTGGTCATCGTCACCACCGCCCAGTACATCGCGCGCGGAATGCTGGTATAGCCGTTTTCCGGCCCTTCGATCAGATACATCAGCGCGCCGAAGATCAGCACCAGGGTGAGAATGGTGCTGAAGAACACCAGGATCTTCGGTCGTGCCCGCAGGAAGGTGGACCAGAGCATGTCCGCCTCGCTCACGTAGCGGGTCATCTTCAGCACCCGGAAAATGCGCAGGATGCGCAGCGCACGCACCACCATCAGGTGCTGGCCGCCGGCGGCCAGCAGCGTCAGATAGGTCGGCAACACCGCCACCAGGTCGACGATGCCGAAAAAGCTGAAGGCGTAACGGCGCGGTTGCGAGACCACCAGCAGCCTCGCCAGGTATTCCGCGGTAAAGGCGAGGGTGAACAGCCATTCGAGCAGCGTAAACGCGCGGCCGAGCCTGGCATGCAGGTCGTCGACCGTGTCCAGCACCGCCACCAGAATGCTCGCGAGGATCGCCACCATGAGCACCAGGTCGAACAGGCGCGAGGCGGTGTCGTCGTGACCGAAGATGATGCGGAACCATCGCGCTCGCCAGCCGTGCTGGGCCGCAGCTGCGATGGCGCTGTCGAACGGAAACCGCGGCTGCACGTTCATGTGTACGGGCCTCACACGCGATGGCGCCAGCATAGCGCCGCTGCGGTGACCTGCGTCGTCGCGGCGACCCTGTAGTCAGGGCAGGCCAAACCAGTCCAGCGCCCGGAGCAGGCCGGTCAGGTCACGGTAGTGGTGTGCATGCAGGCCGGCATCCAGGGCGCCCTTTACGTTGGCTTCGTTGTCGTCGATGAACAGCGTCGCTTCCGGCGACACGCCAAGCCGCTCGATGCACGCGATATAGACCTGAGGATCCGGCTTGCTGGCGCCGAACTCGGCGGATGCAAAGGCACGTCCCGCAAAGAGGGGAAACAGCGCCGGCGCGATCACCGGCAGTTGCCGCGCCATCAGCACGCCATTGTTGGTGAGCAAGGCGATCGGGACGCGCCGGGCAACGCGATGCGCCAGCGCCAACACGTCCGGGCGGACCTGCGTGGCCGCGCGTCGCGCCGCGGTCCAGTTTTCCTCGCTGATCGGTTGCTGCAGCTGCGCGCCCAGGGCATCGAGGTAGGCCTGCGGCGTGAGCGCGCCACGGTCCGCAGCGTCCTCGATGCCTGATGCGTAGATCGCCGCGCAAACTGCTTCCGATGTGCTGCCGATGGCCTGGGCGAGATGGCCGACGCGGATCGAGCGATCGTAGTCGACCAGCACGTCGTCCAGGTCGAACAGCACGCAGCGGAGCACGGGCTTATCCCGCGCGCGCCGCCTTCATCGCGCCGCGTGCCGCCTCCAGCGTGTCGGCAACGTCCTGCTCGCTGTGCGCGCTCGAGACGAAACCGGCCTCGAACGCCGACGGTGCGAGGTAGACGCCGCGCTCCAGCATGCCGTGGAAGAAGCGGTTGAACATCGCCGTATCCGCCGCGGTCGCCTGCGCATAGCTCTCGACTTTCCCGGCCGTGAAGAACAGCCCGAACATGCCGCCCACGCGATTCGTGCTGAAGGGAATGCCTTCACCGTCCGCGATCGCCTGCAGGCCATCGGTGAGCAGGCGCGTGCGCGCGGCGAGCTGGTCATAGAAGCCCGGCGCCTGGATCAGTTCCAGCATGGCCAGGCCCGCAGCCATCGCCACCGGATTGCCCGAGAGCGTACCCGCCTGGTAGATCGGGCCGGCCGGCGCGATCTGCTGCATCAGGTCGCGGCGACCGCCATAAGCACCCACCGGCATGCCGCCGCCGATGATCTTGCCGAAGGTGGTGAGATCCGGCGTCACGCCGTAGTACGCCTGCGCGCCGCCCAGGGCGACACGGAAACCCGTCATCACCTCGTCGAAGATCAGCAGCGCGCCATGCTTGGTGCACAGCTCGCGCAAAGCCTGCAGATAACCGTCCTTCGGCGGAATGCAGTTCATGTTGCCGGCCACCGGCTCGATGATCAGGCCGGCGATGTCGTGGCCGTGCTCGTCGAACAGGCGCACGGCGGCATCGATGTCGTTGTAGGCGAGGGTCAGCGTGAGATCGGCATTCGCCTTGGGCACGCCCGGCGACGTCGGCACGCCAAACGTGAGCGCACCGGAGCCCGCCTTCACCAGGAAGCTGTCGCCATGGCCGTGATAGCACCCTTCGAACTTCACGATCAGGCTGCGATTCGTCGCGCCGCGCGCCAGGCGAATCGCCGACATGGTCGCTTCGGTGCCGGAATTGACCATGCGCACCATGTCGATCGACGGGATCAGTCGCGTGATCGTCTCGGCCATGGTCACTTCGGCCGGGCAGGGCGTGCCGTAGGAGAGGCCGTTCTTCACCGCGCGTTCTACCGCCTCGCGCACCTGCGGATGGTTGTGGCCCACGATCATCGGGCCCCACGAACCCACATAATCGATGTAGCGCTTGCCTTCCACGTCCCACAGACAGGCGCCATCGGCACGTGCCGTGAAGAACGGTTCGCCGCCCACCGACTTGAAGGCGCGCACCGGCGAATTCACGCCGCCGGGCATCAGCTGCTGCGCGCGTTGGAAGAGTTCATGGTTGGTGGTCATCGTGGCACTCAATGCGTCGTGAAAAGTTGGGTGAAACGCGCGGCGGCGCCGCGGACGTCCGGATCGCCGAATACGGCCGAAACCACGGCCAGGTAGTCCGCGCCGGCATCGATCAGGGATCCGCCATTGTCCGGCGTGATGCCGCCGATCGCCACCCGAGGCAATCCCAGCGCGGCGGTCTGTCGCAGTAGATCGAATGACGCCCGCCGGGCATGCGGCTTCGTGGGCGACGGAAAAAAGGCGCCGAACGCGAGGTAGTCGGCCCCGGCCGCAGCCAGTTGATGCGCGCGGTCGGCGGAGTCGTAACAGGACACGCCAATGATCGCTTCCGGCCCCAGCACCGCGCGGGCCGCGGCGATATCGCCGTCGTCCTCGCCCAGGTGCACGCCCGCAGCGCCTGCGGCCAAGGCCAGCGGCACGTCGTCGTTGACGATCAGCGGCACCTTGCGGGCGGCGCAGAGCGCCCGGATCGCCCGCGCCTCGGTGAGGCGGCGGGCCTGGTCGGTGGTCTTGTCGCGGTACTGCAGCAGGCGGGCGCCACCGGCCAGGGCCAGCGCCACCACTTCGAACAGGTCCGGGCGCGGACCGTCGGTGATCACATACAGGCCGCGGCCCTTAAGTTGGGAGTGCATCGGTTACGTCCTGAAAAAACGGGGCCATACGCTTTCGCATCGGCGGGGGAGTTGCGAGAATGCGCCTCTTATTCTCCATATCAAGCAGTCCAGCGATGAATCAGAGCACCAACGAAACCGGGACCTTTCGCAAATGGATGTGTGTCGTCTGCGGCTTCATCTATGACGAGGCGCTGGGCCTGCCCGAGGAAGGCATCGAGCCCGGCACGCGCTGGGCGGACGTGCCCGACACCTGGACGTGCCCCGATTGCGGCGCGACCAAGGACGATTTCGAGATGATCGAAATCGACTGATTTCGCTCACCACGTTGCCCGCAAACGGCCCGATTCCGTCATCGTACGGACCGGGCCGTTTGCTTAGATAGCTCCTGCAAGCCGGAAACGATGGCGCGCAACCACGCAGGAGCAGCACCGTGCAGCAGTTCATTCCGTTCGAAGACGATTGGGACGCCCTGGAAAATCTCCGTCCCGACATGCTCGTTCCCTACCACGTCGGCGTCCCCTGCCGGCACGACCTGGCCGCCGCGAATCACTGCGACGCCCCCGCCGCCACGATGGCGAGCGCATCACCCACCGCGACCACGTTGTTCGCAACGGCACCCGCAGTAAGTTCCCATACGTAGGGCGTTGCCTGTGGGCTGGGATAGCCGGGCGAAGGTGTCGAGTCCGCTTCCTTCCCGCGGCTCGCGCCTCGGATAGGCGCGCTCTATCCGCAACCCGGTCGCGGTAGCCATCAGGAAATACGGAAGCGGCAAGCTGGCCCGGTGCGCGTCGCAGCGACCGCACACCGGGCTGGCGTCGTTCATGGTGAACGCCGTGGAGAGGCGGTGACCGTGTAGCCGCACCGCGCACGAATCGCACGTGGCCGCCGCAACTAAGAAGCGGCAACAAGAACGCAGGCTGCCGCTTCTCCACAAACGCCTACAGACAGGCCCCGGCGAGCGTAATGACGACTCGCAATGTCATCGCAGTGAAAAAAAGTTCGCTCGCACCCCTTCACAGAGTTTCACAGGGGCGCTATTATTTTCCTCCCCCGTCGAGACGCTCTCCGATGCGGGGTTCCTCCCAAAACCCAATAGCAAAATTTTTTCGCTAGCGGTGTTGACGGACAGGAAAAACGATGTAAGATGAGCGGCTCACTCGGAACGAAATGTTCCAACGCGGTAACGGCAACGGCCCGCAAGTGATTGAGATCTTTGACAGTGTGCGCAGGTGACTTGTGTGGGCGCCTTGCGGTGGATGACTGAATGTCAAACATATGCAAGCGTCTAACCTAAGAGTCAATTCAAAAGCTTGACGTTTATGGTTAGGACATACGCTTCAGAAAGATAGATCAGCTTCGGTTGATCGAAAACTTAAGTGAAGAGTTTGATCCTGGCTCAGATTGAACGCTGGCGGCATGCCTAACACATGCAAGTCGAACGGCAGCACAGTAGAGCTTGCTCTATGGGTGGCGAGTGGCGGACGGGTGAGTAATGCATCGGGATCTACCCAAACGTGGGGGATAACGTAGGGAAACTTACGCTAATACCGCATACGTCCTATGGGAGAAAGCGGGGGATCGCAAGACCTCGCGCGGTTGGACGAACCGATGTGCGATTAGCTAGTTGGTAGGGTAATGGCCTACCAAGGCGACGATCGCTAGCTGGTCTGAGAGGATGATCAGCCACACTGGAACTGAGACACGGTCCAGACTCCTACGGGAGGCAGCAGTGGGGAATATTGGACAATGGGCGCAAGCCTGATCCAGCAATGCCGCGTGTGTGAAGAAGGCCTTCGGGTTGTAAAGCACTTTTATCAGGAGCGAAATGCCATTGGTTAATACCCGGTGGAGCTGACGGTACCTGAGGAATAAGCACCGGCTAACTTCGTGCCAGCAGCCGCGGTAATACGAAGGGTGCAAGCGTTAATCGGAATTACTGGGCGTAAAGCGTGCGTAGGCGGTGACTTAAGTCTGTTGTGAAATCCCCGGGCTCAACCTGGGAATGGCAATGGATACTGGGTCGCTAGAGTGTGATAGAGGATGGTGGAATTCCCGGTGTAGCGGTGAAATGCGTAGAGATCGGGAGGAACATCAGTGGCGAAGGCGGCCATCTGGATCAACACTGACGCTGAGGCACGAAAGCGTGGGGAGCAAACAGGATTAGATACCCTGGTAGTCCACGCCCTAAACGATGCGAACTGGATGTTGGTCTCAACTCGGAGATCAGTGTCGAAGCTAACGCGTTAAGTTCGCCGCCTGGGGAGTACGGTCGCAAGACTGAAACTCAAAGGAATTGACGGGGGCCCGCACAAGCGGTGGAGTATGTGGTTTAATTCGATGCAACGCGAAGAACCTTACCTGGCCTTGACATGTCTGGAATCCTGCAGAGATGCGGGAGTGCCTTCGGGAATCAGAACACAGGTGCTGCATGGCTGTCGTCAGCTCGTGTCGTGAGATGTTGGGTTAAGTCCCGCAACGAGCGCAACCCTTGTCCTTAGTTGCCAGCACGTAATGGTGGGAACTCTAAGGAGACTGCCGGTGACAAACCGGAGGAAGGTGGGGATGACGTCAAGTCATCATGGCCCTTACGGCCAGGGCTACACACGTACTACAATGGTCGGTACAGAGGGTTGCAATACCGCGAGGTGGAGCCAATCCCAGAAAGCCGATCCCAGTCCGGATCGAAGTCTGCAACTCGACTTCGTGAAGTCGGAATCGCTAGTAATCGCAGATCAGCTATGCTGCGGTGAATACGTTCCCGGGCCTTGTACACACCGCCCGTCACACCATGGGAGTGAGTTGCTCCAGAAGCCGTTAGTCTAACCGCAAGGGGGACGACGACCACGGAGTGGTTCATGACTGGGGTGAAGTCGTAACAAGGTAGCCGTATCGGAAGGTGCGGCTGGATCACCTCCTTTCGAGATCGACATCTTTCTCCCCGCAAGACGTCCACACAAGACACCTGCACTTCAATTTTCACGCGACATCCGCGCCGCCACGGTCTGGGATTCGGTCACGCTTCAACGAAGCGGGCCGCCAGGACGGCGGCCTGGACATATGCTCCCGGGTCTGTAGCTCAGGTGGTTAGAGCGCACCCCTGATAAGGGTGAGGCCGGTGGTTCGAGTCCTCCCAGACCCACCATCACCGGACGCCGATCCATCGGCAAGAGCCCGACCATCCCTGGTCGGACTTTTCACCAAGCCCTGGGGCCATAGCTCAGCTGGGAGAGCACCTGCTTTGCAAGCAGGGGGTCGTCAGTTCGATCCTGACTGGCTCCACCATTTGGTGACACGACGTGAAATGAAGGCAGCGCACACATAAAGATTTAGAAACGAGGCGGCACTGTGGCCGTTCTTGTGTTCTTTGAAAATGTAAACGAGTGACAAGCGTTTTGGTTCGAAACCGAACCGAGATGTGTCGTTGAGGCAATTAAGCGAACGCGTTGTTTGGAAATATCATCCCGAGGCGACTTGGGGTTATATGGTCAAGCGACCAAGCGTATACGGTGGATGCCTTGGCGGTCAGAGGCGATGAAGGACGTGGCAGCCTGCGAAAAGTGTCGGGGAGCTGGCAACAAGCTTTGATCCGGCAATGTCCGAATGGGGAAACCCACTGCGTAAGCAGTATCGTTGAGTGAATACATAGCTCAACGAAGCGAACCCGGGGAACTGAAATATCTAAGTACCCGGAGGAAAAGAAATCAACCGAGATTCCGTCAGTAGCGACGAGCGAACGCGGACTAGCCCAAAAGTTTCTAGTGTTTTAGCCGAACGGTTTGGAAAGGCCGGCCATAGCGGGTGATAGCCCCGTAGGCGAAAGGGCATTAGGAATGAAATTGAGTAAGGCGGGGCACGAGAAACCCTGTCTGAACATGGGGGGACCATCCTCCAAGGCTAAATACTCCTGACCGACCGATAGCGAACAAGTACCGTGAGGGAAAGGCGAAAAGAACCCCGGAGAGGGGAGTGAAATAGACCCTGAAACCGTATACGTACAAGCAGTGGAAGCCCGCAAGGGTGACTGCGTACCTTTTGTATAATGGGTCAGCGACTTACTGTCAGTGGCAAGCTTAACCGTATAGGGGAGGCGAAGGGAAACCGAGTCTGAATAGGGCGCATAGTCTCTGGCAGTAGACCCGAAACCGAGTGATCTATCCATGGCCAGGTTGAAGGTGCGGTAACACGCACTGGAGGACCGAACCCACATCTGTTGCAATAGATGGGGATGAGCTGTGGATAGGAGTGAAAGGCTAAACAAACTCGGAGATAGCTGGTTCTCCTCGAAAGCTATTTAGGTAGCGCCTCGTATGAATCTTCCTGGGGGTAGAGCACTGTTATGGCTAGCGGGCCATCGCGGCTTAGTAAACCATGGCAAACTCCGAATACCAGGACAGAATGTACGGGAGACACACGGCGGGTGCTAACGTCCGTCGTGAAAAGGGAAACAACCCAGACCCGCAGCTAAGGTCCCAAAGTTAGTGCTAAGTGGAAAACGATGTGGAAAGGCATAGACAGCCAGGAGGTTGGCTTAGAAGCAGCCACCCTTTAAAGAAAGCGTAATAGCTCACTGGTCGAGTCGGTCTGCGCGGAAGATTTAACGGGGCTAAGCACTACACCGAAGCTCGGGGTGCACACTATGTGTGCGCGGTAGAGGAGCGTTCCGTAAGCCTGTGAAGGTGGATTGAGAAGTCTGCTGGAGGTATCGGAAGTGCGAATGCTGACATGAGTAACGATAATGCGGGTGAAAAGCCCGCACGCCGAAAGCCCAAGGTTTCCTCGCGCAACGTTCATCGGCGCAGGGTGAGTCGGCCCCTAAGGCGAGGCAGAAATGCGTAGTCGATGGGAAGCTGGTTAATATTCCAGCACTTGTCTGTAGTGCGATGTGGGGACGGAGAAAGTTAGGTCTACCGGGCGTTGGTTGTCCCGGGGAAAGGCGGTAGGCATGAGGGTTAGGCAAATCCGGCCCTCTTTATGCCGAGCACCGAGACGAGCCCTATTGGGCGAAGTGACTGAGACTACGCTTCCAGGAAAAGCCACTAAGCTTCAGCTACAGAGAAACCGTACCGTAAACCGACACTGGTAGGCAGGGTGAGAATCCCAAGGCGCTTGAGAGAACTCGGGTGAAGGAACTAGGCAAAATGGCACCGTAACTTCGGGAGAAGGTGCGCCCTCCGACGTGGTCACGTGCGTGACTGAGCGTTAGAGGGTCGCAGTAACCTGGCCGCTGCGACTGTTTATCAAAAACACAGCACTCTGCAAACACGAAAGTGGACGTATAGGGTGTGACGCCTGCCCGGTGCTGGAAGGTTAATTGATGGGGTCAGCCGCAAGGCGAAGCTCTTGATCGAAGCCCCAGTAAACGGCGGCCGTAACTATAACGGTCCTAAGGTAGCGAAATTCCTTGTCGGGTAAGTTCCGACCTGCACGAATGGCGTAACGACAGCGGCGCTGTCTCCACCCGAGACTCAGTGAAATTGAAATCGCTGTGAAGATGCAGCGTTCCCGCGGCAAGACGGAAAGACCCCGTGAACCTTTACTACAGCTTCACACTGAACGTTGAGTTCTTCTGTGTAGGATAGGTGGGAGGCTATGAAACCGAGACGCTAGTTTCGGTGGAGCCATCCTTGAAATACCACCCTGAAGTGCTTGACGTTCTAACCTAGGTCCGTAATCCGGATCAGGGACCGTGTGTGGTGGGTAGTTTGACTGGGGCGGTCTCCTCCCAAAGAGTAACGGAGGAGCACGAAGGTACGCTCAGCGCGGTCGGACATCGCGCACTGTGTGCAAAGGCATAAGCGTGCTTGACTGCGAGATCGACGGATCAAGCAGGTACGAAAGTAGGTCTTAGTGATCCGGTGGTTCTGTATGGAAGGGCCATCGCTCAACGGATAAAAGGTACTCCGGGGATAACAGGCTGATACCGCCCAAGAGTTCATATCGACGGCGGTGTTTGGCACCTCGATGTCGGCTCATCACATCCTGGGGCTGTAGCCGGTCCCAAGGGTATGGCTGTTCGCCATTTAAAGTGGTACGCGAGCTGGGTTCAGAACGTCGTGAGACAGTTCGGTCCCTATCTGTCGTGGGCGTTGGAGATTTGAGAGGGGCTGCTCCTAGTACGAGAGGACCGGAGTGGACGTTCCGCTGGTGTTCGGGTTGTCATGCCCATGGCATTGCCCGGTAGCTACGAACGGAAGCGATAACCGCTGAAAGCATCTAAGCGGGAAGCGCGCCTCAAGATGAGATCTCCCGAGACTTCGAGTCTCCTTAAGGCACCATCAAGACTAGGTGGTTGATAGGCGCGGTGTGGAAGTGCAGCAATGCATTGAGCTTACGCGTACTAATGAGCCGTGCGGCTTGACCATATAACCCCAAGACGCTTTGTTTAACGCGCTTTCCCTGCGCAGAAAGCAGCCATCCCTGGCTGCACTCCTCAGGAAAAGCACGCTTCAACGAACCATCTCGAAAGAATTTCACCAGACGCTTGTCACTCGTTTACCCCTTTGCGGAACTGGCGCATCACTGCGCTGTTCCCACCCTTTCCCTGGCGGCTATAGCGCTGTGGTCCCACCCGATCCCATCCCGAACTCGGAAGTGAAACGCAGCTGCGCCGATGGTAGTGTGAATCCTCATGCAAGAGTAGGTCACCGCCAGGGGCTTTATCCCTCAAACGCCTTCCCACCCGGGAAGGCGTTTGTCTTTGCGCGAAAGGAAAAGCAGCGACCATCGGCGCCACGGTCGTGCGGAAACCGATCGCCAGGCACGTGCACGGCACAGACATCGCACGTCGACGCACAGCCGCGGTGAACCATCACGTGTCAGCCTGGCCGCGAGGTTTATCGCGCACAGGGTGCGCATCCTGCAGATGCCATGCGGTGGTTGCCGGAGTGCACCTGTGGCGTGGTCAACGCTCGGCAGAAACGCGCGATGGGCCAGGGCGATGCGCCGCCAAACGCTACGATCCGCTGCGAAGGCGTGAGGGTGTGATCACCGAGCGCGGTCGCAGCAAGCACGTCCGTCTGCACTCCGCGCGGCAACCGCCGCTCGTGTCCGGGATCTGTTCTCACAATCCAGCAATGCGTCATCTACGACGCGGCGGAGGAGAAGATCCGTGGAGCGTGCACCCTCAACGCTCTCGGCGAGATGTACCGTGCACTGGGTGCGCTCCTACAGTGAGCGCTATGCGGCTTGGGTAGAGCAGCGCGCGCAAAAAACGACATGTGCTGGGTAGCGCTCGATCACGTCGAGGTTGCCGTTGTGCGTTCGACCTCCGGGGACGTGGCGAATGTCGACTAGGCCTGGGCGTAGGCCGCATCACACTGGGGGAGCGTTGCGCACTGGGCTTGATGCAAGCTCGCGGAACGCCAGTCGGCGCTTGCTCTGGCCTGAATTACCGCATGCGTGGTCATCGATTCGCGCGCAAGAATTTGCGATGATCGGCGATCATTTTCTGCTGTTGTGATGCATATGACGACTCCTTCGAAGAGCCGCCTCGGTCCGCTGCCCTATCTCATCTTCTCTTCGCGCTGGCTGCAGTTGCCGCTGTACCTGGGGCTGATCGTGGCCCAGGCCATCTATGTCGTGCAGTTCGTGCGCGAGTTGTGGCACCTGGTCGATGCCACGCTGTTCGGCCATCTTGGTGATGGCGTGACGGCGGAAAGTGCCGAGACCACGATCATGCTCACGGTGCTGGGCCTGATCGATGTGGTGATGATTTCGAATCTGCTGGTGATGGTGATCGTCGGTGGCTACGAAACCTTCGTGTCGCGACTGAAGCTCGAGGGGCACCCCGACCAGCCGGAATGGTTGTCGCACGTGAACGCCACGGTGCTGAAGGTAAAGTTGGCCATGGCGATCATCGGTATCTCGTCGATCCATCTGCTCGCGACCTTCATCAAGGCCAACACGCTCAACCCGCAGACGATCATGTGGCAGGTGCTGCTGCACCTGGCATTCGTGGTTTCCGCGCTGGCCCTGGCCTATATCGACCGGATCATGCAGCCCGGCGCAAAGGGCGAGGCGCACTGATACGCCAAGCGACGAACGGACATCGATCCGGATCGTCGCTTGTTGCTACGCTTGGGCCCTCTGTCGACGAAGGAGCCGGTCGCGTGGACAAGCGTTTCATCCTGGCCCTCGACCAGGGCACGACCAGTTCCCGCGCGATCCTGTTCGATCGAACGGGTGCCGTGGCGGGCAGCGCGCAACGTGAGTTTGCGCAGATCTTTCCGCAACCCGGCTGGGTGGAACACAACCCGCGCGAAATTCTCACCAGCGTGCTGGTCACCGTGACCGAACTGCTGGCCAACGCGCAGGTCGAGCTTGCTGATGTCGCCGCGATCGGCATCACCAACCAGCGCGAGACGACGGTGGTGTGGGATCGTGCGACAGGACAGCCCGTATACAACGCGATCGTCTGGCAATCGCGCCAGAGCATGGAGATCTGCGAACGGTTGAAGCGTGAAGGTGTCGAGCCCCTGGTGCGGGAACGTACCGGTCTGCTGGTCGACGCCTACTTTTCAGCGACCAAATTGCGCTGGATTCTCGATCACGTGGATGGCGCTCAGGAGCGGGCCGAGCGTGGGGAATTGTTGTTCGGCACGATCGACAGCTGGCTGATCTGGAATCTCAGCGGCGGCGCGGCGCACGTGACCGATGTGACCAACGCCGCACGCACGCTGCTCTACGACATCCATCGGTGTTGCTGGGACGACGATCTGCTGCATGCATTGAACATCCCGCGCGCCATGCTTCCCGAGGTTCGATCGAGCAGCGAGGTCTATGCGACGACCGCACCGTCGCAGTTCTTCGGCGCCAGCGTGCCCATCGCCGGCGTCGCGGGCGACCAGCAGGCCGCGCTCTTCGGCCAGGCGTGCTTCGAACCCGGCATGGCCAAGAACACCTACGGCACGGGCTGCTTCATGCTGATGCATACGGGCGGACAGGCGGTGCCATCGAAGCATGGCCTGCTATCCACCATTGCCTGGCAGATCGGTGATCGCGTCGACTACGCGCTGGAGGGAAGCATCTTCGTGGCGGGCTCGGTGATCCAATGGTTGCGCGATGGCCTGCGCATGCTGGGCAAGGCCAGCGATTCGCAGGCCTACGCGGAACGCGTGGCATCGAGCGACGGCGTCTATATGGTGCCGGCATTTGTCGGCCTCGGCGCGCCCTATTGGCGCAGCGACGTGCGCGGTGCCGTGTTTGGCCTCAGTCGTGGCACCAGCAAGGAGCATTTCGTGCGTGCCGCGCTGGAATCGATGGCTTATCAATCGCGCGACGTGCTTACGGCGATGGAAGCGGATGCAGGCATCGCGCTCACCGAGTTGCGTGCGGACGGCGGCGCCATCGCGAATGACTTCATGGCGCAGTTCCAGAGCGACATGCTGGGCGTGCCGGTGCTGCGCCCTCGCGTGCAGGAAACCACCGCGCTCGGCGCCGCGTATCTCGCGGGACTCGCGGTAGGTTTCTGGCGCGACTGCGACGAGATCGCCGCGCTGTGGCAGGTGGATCGCCGCTTTGCGCCGGTCATGCCGGCGAACGAGCGGGACAGGCTCTATCGCGGCTGGCAGGATGCCGTGAACGCCACCATGGGTTTTCGCGTCGACTGAAAACAAAAGGCCTCCCGGTGGGGAGGCCTTTCGATGCGCACAACGGCGTCGATCAGTCGATCGAATAGCCGAACTGTTCCTTGAACTCCGCGGCGAACTGCGCGTAATCGAAGCGCTGGTTCTGCGTGCCCGGATGCTCTACCTTCAGCGCGCCCATCAGCGAGGCCATGCGGCCGATGGTCGGCCAGTCCTTGCCCTTCATGATGCCGAAGATCAGGCCGGCGCGATAAGCGTCGCCGCAACCGGTGGGGTCGACCACCTGGCGTTCGCGGGCGGCCGGGATCTCATGCGTGGTGCCGTCGGTGTGGATGTGCGAGCCGCGCGGGCCCTGCGTCACGATGTAGGCCTTCACACGCGAGGCGATGTCCTGCGCGCTCCAGCCGGTGCGCTGCTGCAGCAGCTGCGACTCGTAGTCGTTGACGATCACGTAGGTCGACTTTTCGATCATCGCGCGGAACTCCGCGCCGTCGAACAGCGGCATGGCCTGGCCCGGATCGAAGATGAAAGGCACGCCGCGCGCGGCGAATTCATCGACATGCTGCAGCATGGCGTCGCGGCTGTCTGGCGCCACGATGGCGAAGCTGATCGTCGGGATGTCGCGCACGTGGTTCGTGTGCGCGCTGAGCATCGCACCCGGGTGGAAGGCGGTGATCTGGTTGTTGTCCAGGTCGGTGGTGATGAAGCACTGCGGCGTGAACTGGTCTTCGAACTCACGTACGTAGTCCAGGCGGATGCCGCACTTTTCCATGTGCGCGCGGTACGGGCCGAAGTCCTGGCCCACCGTGGCGACCGGCAGCGGGTCGGCGCCCAGCAGCTTGAGGTTGTACGCGATGTTGCCGGCGCAGCCGCCGAATTCGCGGCGCATCCGCGGCACCAGGAACGACACGTTCAGGATGTGGACCTGGTCCGGAAGGATGTGGTTCTTGAACTGGTCCTGGAACACCATGATGGTGTCGTAGGCGAGCGATCCGCAGATGACGGCAGACATGGCGCGAGACGATTTCCTGGCAGATGGAACGAAGATGCCGGGCGGCTCACGCGCCGGCCTGGCTCAAAGTTCCAGATTGTACCGGCATAAGGACCGGATCGCGACTTTCATCCTGCCACAGGACCAGCGGGGCAACCTCCGAAAACGCGCATATCATCGCGTCTCCAAAGGCTTTCTTAACGAGATTGTCCTTGCGATCAGGGGGTTTGCTGACTAGACTGGCGCGCTTACTTTTTAGCCACAGCCGGCCCACGGCGGACCCATGTTCAAGAAGTTTCGCGGCTTTTTCTCCAACGACATCTCCATCGATCTCGGCACCGCCAATACGCTGATCTACGTGCGTGGCCAGGGCATCGTCTTGAATGAACCGTCGGTGGTGGCGATCCGTCAGGACCGTGGCCCGGGTGGCCCGCGCGCCGTGGCCGCGGTGGGCAGTGATGCCAAGAAGATGCTGGGCCGCACCCCGGGCAACATCGCCACGGTGCGTCCGATGAAGGACGGCGTGATCGCCAACTTCTCCATGACCGAGGCGATGCTGCAGCACTTCATCAAGCAGGTGCACAAGTCGCGCATGCTGCGCCCCAGCCCGCGCGTACTGGTCTGCGTGCCCTGCGGTTCCACCCAGGTGGAGCGCCGCGCCATCAAGGAATCGGCCGAAGGCGCCGGTGCCCGCGACGTGTTCCTGATCGAAGAGCCGATGGCCGCCGCGATCGGCGCCGGCATCCCGGTGCACGAGGCGCGCGGTTCGATGGTGCTGGACATCGGCGGCGGCACCTCCGAAGTGGCGGTGATCTCGCTCAACGGCATCGTCTACTCGCAGTCCGTGCGCGTGGGCGGCGACCGCTTCGACGAGGCCATCATCAATTACGTGCGCCGCAACCACGGCACGCTGATCGGTGAATCCACCGCCGAGCGCATCAAGCTGGAAATCGGCTGCGCGTTTCCGCAGGCGAACGTGAAGGAAATCGAGATCTCGGGCCGTAACCTGGCCGAGGGCGTGCCGCGCATGTTCACCATCAACTCCAACGAAGTGCTGGAAGCCCTGCACGAGCCGCTGTCGGGCATCGTGGCGGCGGTGAAGTCGGCGCTGGAGCAGACCCCGCCGGAGCTGTGCTCCGACGTGGCCGAGCGCGGCATCGTGCTCACCGGTGGCGGCGCGCTGCTGCGCGACCTGGACCGTCTCATTTCCGAGGAAACCGGCCTGCACGTGCAGGTGGCCGATGAGCCGCTGACCTGCGTCGCCCGTGGTGGCGGCAAGGCGCTGGAGCTGATCGACCAGCATGGCAGCGACTTCTTCGCTCCCGAATAACCGTTACGACAGGGGCCGGGTAGACCATGGCGCTTGCGCGCGAGGAATCCTCGCCCCTGTTTGCCGGCACCGTTGCCGGAACGCTCAGGCTCATCTTCTATCTCGCGCTGGCCATGGTGCTGATGGTGCTCGACCATCGCAATGGCTGGATCTGGCGCCTGCGCTACACCACCTCGGTGCTGGTCGAACCGGTGTACCGGCTGGCCAGCCTGCCCGCTGCCGGCATGCGCGCTGCCAGCGTCGCCTTCTCCGATCGCAAGCTGCTCACCGAGCAGAACCAGCGCCTGCGTGAAGACCTGCTGCTGGCCAACGCCAAGCTCAATCGCATGGCCGCGGTGGCCGAGCAGAACCAGCGCCTGAAGGAACTGCTGGATACCCAGCACAGCCTGGAACTCAACGTGCAGCTGGCCCGCGTGATCGACGTGGACCTGGGTGCGTCGCGCCAGCGCATGCTGGTGAACGTGGGCTCGCATGACGGCGTGAAGAAGGGCCAGGTCGTGATTGATGCGCACGGTGTGATCGGGCAGGTGGTGGAAGTGATGCCGCGCAGTTCGCTGGTGATGCTGGTGACCGATCCCGATCATGCGATTCCGGTGGTGATCGAGCGTACCGGCTTGCGCACGGTGGCCTATGGCTCGCGCGATGGCGCCCTGCTGAGCCTGCCGAATATTTCCATGGCCGCCGATGTGCATCCCGGCGACAAGCTGCTTACTTCGGGCCTTGGTGGCCGGTTTCCGCCGGGCTTTCCGGTGGGCGAGATCCGCAGCGTGGAACCCGCGGCTTCGGGCATGTTCCTCGAAGGAAAGGCGCGCCCTACGGCCGACCTGGATCGCAGCGAGGACGTGCTGTTGCTGCATGACTTGGCCGAACCCGTGGGTCCGCCGGAACCGGTAACGCCGGCCGGGCCGCCGGCGGATCTTGCGCCCGCGCCCTCCGCCAGCACGGCGCCGCCGCCGTCGACGCCGCGTGCTGCGGTCGCACCGGCTGCCAGCACGGGAGCGGCGCAGCCATGAACAAGCAACGCATCCAATGGCTGTGGTTCGCCGGCTCGCTGCTGTTCGCGCTGATGTCGATGCTGGTGCCGCTGCCGGCGCCGCTGCAGCCGTTCAAGCCGTACTGGCCGGCGCTGTTCCTGCTGTACTGGGCGCTGGAATCGGGCGACCAGCGCGTCAACCTGGGCCTGGCCTTCTGCATCGGCCTGTGCGCGGACCTGCTCGATGGCGTGCTGCTGGGCGAGCAGGCCATGCGACTGTGCGCGCTGGTATTCATCGCGCTGCGTTTCCGCTCGCGCCTGCGCTTCTTCCCGATGTGGCAGCAGACGCTGGCCGTGCTTGCGTTGCTGCTCAACGACCGCGTGCTGCTGCTGATCGTGCGCACGTTTGCAGGCGAGGCCTTGCCGACCGCGAGCTGGTGGATTTCGCCGTTCGTCGGCGCGGCGCTGTGGCCGTTCCTGTTCCTGCTCATGGACGACCTGCGCATGCGCCTGCGCATCCAGTAGCGCCATGGCTCTCCGGCGGCGCTCGATCAAGGATTCCCGCGGCGAAAGCACGCTGTTCCGCGTGCGCGCGATGGTGGGTTTCGCGCTCATCCTGCTCGGGCTGGGCGTGCTGGTCGGGCGCTATCAGTACCTGCAGGTGCAGCGCCACGACGAGTTCGCGCTGCGTTCGGAAAACAATCGCGTGAAGCCGCGGGCGATCCCGCCGGCACGCGGCCTGATCTACGACCGCAGCGGGGTACTGCTGGCCGACAACGTGCCCGCGTTCCGTCTTGAAGTGGTGCCCGAGCAGGTGCCCGACATGAAGGCGATGCTGTCGGACATCCGCGATGTGGTGCCGCTTGGCGACGAAGACATCGAGACGTTCAGGAAGCAGCTCAAGCAGAACCGCCGCTTTGACAGCGTGCCGCTGAAGCTGCACCTCACCGAGGACGAGATCGCGCGCTTCGCCATCAACCGCTGGCGTTTCCCCGGCGTGGACGTGGTGCCGTACCTCACGCGGCGCTACCCGTACGGGCCGTTGTTCGCACACGTGGTCGGCTATGTGGGACGCATCGATGCGGACGACATGAACCGCCTCGACCCGGACCGTTACAAGGGCACCAGCCATGTCGGCCGCAGCGGCCTGGAGCGTTCGTACGAGGATATCCTGCACGGCGAGCCGGGCTACGAACTGGTCGAGGTGAATGCGGACGGCCGCGTGCAGCGCGTGCTGGAGACGCATGCGCCGACGCCGGGCAAGAATCTCTACCTTAGCATCGACGTGCGTGTGCAGAAGGCGGCGTCCGATGCCTTCGACGGGCGACCGGGTTCGACCGTAGCCATCGATCCGCGCAATGGCCAGGTGCTGGCCATGGTCAGCGTACCGAGCTTCGATCCCAACCTGTTCGTCAACGGCATCAGCCGGGCCGACTACACGACCTACACGACGGATACCGACAAGCCGCTGCTCAACCGCGCCTTGAAGAGCGCGTACCCGCCAGGCTCCACGGTCAAGCCGTTCCTGGCGCTGGGTGGCCTGGAGCTGGGCGTGCGTCGACCGGAGGACACGGTGCTTTCCACCGGCGAGTTCTGCATCCCGGGACAGCAGCGCTGCTACCGCGACGACACGCGTGGCGGCGACGGCACGGTGAACATGGTGCGGGCGATCGAGAAGTCGACCAACACCTACTTCTACAAGCTGGCGCTCGACATGGGCATCGACCGCCTCGCCAACTGGATGGGCAGCCTGGGCTTCGGCAAGAAGACCGGCATCGACCTGATCGGCGAGGCGGAAGGCATCCTGCCGTCACGCGAGTGGAAGGCTACGCGCAGCAAGTACGGCTGGTTTCCGGGTGAGACGATCATCGCGGGTATCGGACAGGGCTACTGGAACGTCACTGCACTGCAGCTGGCGCACGCCACGGCGACTTTCGCCGGGCACGGCGTGCCCTATGCGCCCAAACTGGTAATGGCCACGGCTGCCGTCAAGGAACATCCCGTGCCGCTGCCCAATCCCCCCACGGGGCCGTCGCTCATCCGCAAGCCGGGCGATTGGAATGTGGTCAATCAGGGCATGGAGGCCGTGGTGACGGGCGGTACGGCGAAAGGGCAGTTCACCGGCTTTCCCTATGTGGTGGCCGGCAAGAGCGGTACGGCCGAGCGTTTTTCCCGTCGCAGCAACGACTACGACACCAACAAGAACCTGGCCTATCTGGCGACGCGCCATCGCGCATGGTTCATCGCCTACACGCCCACCGAGGCGCCGCGTATTGCGGTAGCCGCCATGCTCGAGGCGGGCGCCTGGGGCGCGCAGGACGCCGGCCCGATCGTGCGCAAGATCATGGAGGCATGGTTGGTGACGCAGGGCGGTGCAGTGCCGCCGAAAAATACGCCGGAAGGCGGTGCAGTCCCTGCGCCCAGCGTGCCGGAAGTACCTGAAGACACCCCGGTCGCCACGCCGGCCGACTTGCCCGCGCTCCCCGCGGAAAGCTCCAGCACCGGCGCCCCCGACGATGGAGGCACTCCGTGATCGACGCCCTCCAGATTCGCCTGCAGCGTTTGCTGCGCCGGATAATCACGCGGCCCCGCATCGACCTTCCGTTGGCGTTCGGCTTGTTCGTGCTCGCCTGTGTGGGCCTGATGACGCTGTATAGCGCCAGCGGCGGCAACATGGCGATGATCACCGGCCAGGCGGCGCGCTTCGTGATGGGCGGCTTTCTGTTGCTGCTGATCTCGCGTATTCCGCCGTCCGTGCTGCGCAGCTGGACGCCGTGGCTCTACGCGGGCAGCGTCTCGCTGCTGCTGGTGGTGGCGGCGCTGGGCGAGGTGCGCAGCGGTTCCAAGCGTTGGCTGGACCTGGGCGTGCTGTCGTTCCAGCCGTCCGAACTGCTCAAGCTCACCATGCCGATGATGGTGGCGTGGTACCTGCACCCGCGCCAGTTGCCGCCGAGCTGGAAGGACATCATGGCGGTGGGCATCCTGATCGCGATTCCCGCGGGCCTGATCGCCGAACAGCCGGACCTCGGCACGGCGCTGCTGGTAAGCGCGGCCGGCGCGTTCGCGCTGTTCCTGTCGGGCATGCGCTGGTGGAAGATCGGCAGCCTGCTGGCCGTGGTCGGCGCGATGGTGCCGGTGGCCTGGCACTTCCTGCACGAATACCAGCGCAACCGCGTGCGCACGCTGCTCGACCCCGAATCCGATCCGCTGGGCAACGGTTGGCACATCATCCAGTCCCAGATCGCCGTAGGTTCGGGCGGCATGTTCGGCAAGGGTTGGCAGCACGGTACGCAGTCGCGCCTGGATTTCCTGCCCGAGCACACCACCGACTTCATCTTCGCGGTGTTTTCCGAGGAGTTCGGCCTGGTCGGCGTGATCGGCCTGATGCTGCTGTACGCCTTCATCATCGGGCGATGCCTGTGGATCGCGATGGAAGCGCGCGATACCTACTCGCGCCTGTTGGCGGGCGCGATCGGCATGAGCTTCTTCGTGTACGTGTTCGTCAACGGCGGCATGGTCGCCGGCATGCTGCCGGTGGTGGGCGTGCCGATGCCACTGGTGAGCTACGGCGGCACGTCGGCGGTGTCGCTGTTGACGGGCTTTGGCGTGCTGATGTCGATCTATGCGAATCGCAAGGTGCATGACTGAGGGCACGTGGTGTTCTGCGGTCGCGCACTGGGTGCGCTCGTACCGAGGATGGGCGGTGCGGCCATGCCGCCTGGCACATCGAAAAACGCCGGTTTTTCCCTGATTTGCGTGCTAGGCTTCGCATCGAAGCCGTTCCGACAGTGAAGTCATTCATGCCTTTGATTGCCGCGTCGCTACCGACACGTCGCCTTGTCGCCACGCTGGGCCTCTTCATCGCCTCGGCATGCATGCCGGTCCTCGCAGAAACCCATCCCGGGCAGGATCAACTGGTCGGTGAAGTGGCGAAAGACACCGGCAAGGATCCGCAGGCGCTCAATGCGCTGCTCGATGGTGCGAAGAAGCAGCAGGGCATCCTTGATGCGATCAGCCGTCCCGCCGAAGCCAAGCCGTGGAAGGACTACCGGCCGATCTTCCTCACGCCGCAACGCATCAGCGATGGCATCGCGTTCTATCGCGAGCATCGCGCGCTGCTCGAAAGCATTGGCAAGCAGTATGGCGTGGCGCCGGAATACATCGTGGCGATCGTCGGCGTGGAGACGTCCTACGGTCGCATCACCGGCAAGTACAAGGTGCTCGATGCGCTGGTGACGCTGGGCCTGTACTACCCGCCGCGCGCCACGTTCTTCCGCGAGCAGCTCAAGACCTTGCTGGAGCTGCCCGAGAATCATCTTGCCGGCCCGGTCGATACGCTCACCGGTTCGTATGCCGGCGCGCAAGGCTGGGGCCAGTTCATGCCGTCCAGCATCCGCGATTTCGGTGTGGACGCCGATGGTGATGGCCGCATCGACCTGAAGAATTCGCTGCCCGACATCTTCGCCAGCGTCGCGAATTATTTTGCGAAGCATGGCTGGCAGCAGGGTGGAATGGTGGCGGCGCGGGCGCAGCCCGATGGCGCGGCCAGGCCGGTCTCGGTGAAGGATTCCAAGCCGCAATGGCCGCTGGAGCAGTTGGAAGCCTGGGGCTATGCGCCGTTGCAGGCGCTGAATCCGGGCGAGCCGACCAGCCTGCAATCGCTGGATGGCGAGAACGGCAAGGAATACTGGTTCACCTTCCAGAATTTCTACGTGATCACCACGTACAACCGCAGTCCCCTGTACGCCCTGGCGGTGCACCAGCTGGCGCAGGCGATTGCCGAGGGGGCCGGTGTGACGGAAGCCATGCGATGAAATGGCAGCGGGCGCTGCCGCTTCTCCTGATCGCGCTGCTGGCCGGATGCAGTGGCGGCAAGACCCGTCCCTCTGCGGGACATGGCGCATCTTCCTCACGCAGCGGCAGCAGCGCCACGTCCGGCTCGTCGCGAGGCGGCTTCTACGACGACACCAGCCGCCCGCAGAGCAGCCGCTATCGCGACAACGCCGACAGCGTGCCCGAAGCGCTCTCGCCGGAAGCCATCGCCAAGATCCCCGAGCCGGTGCCGAAGGTGGAGCCGCGCGCGTTGTACGGCAACAAATCGCCCTACACCGTGCTGGGCCAGACCTACAACGTGCTCACCAGCCCCAGCGGCTATGTCGAGCGCGGCATCGCCTCGTTCTACGGCAACAAGTTCCACGGGTACAAGACCTCGAGTCTCGAGGACTACGACATGTACCAGTTCACCGCCGCACACAAGACGCTGCCGCTGCCGAGCTATGCGCGGGTGACCAACCTGGAGAACGGCAAGAGCGTGATCGTGCGCATCAACGATCGCGGCCCGTTCCACGAGAACCGCCTGATCGACCTGTCCTATGCCGCCGCCGTGAAGATCGGCGTGTGGCCCAAGGGCACGGGGCTGGTGGAGGTGCGTGCGATCGACCCCTCTCAGCCGCTCACCGCCCAGACCTTGCCGCCGCCACCGCCGCCGCCCCAACCTGCCAGCTCCGGGCCCGGAATTTTCCTCCAGGTGGGCGCATTCTCCGACGCGAGTAATGCGGAGCGCGTGGCGCAGCAGTTGCGCACGGCCAATTTTGCGCCGGTACAGGTGGTGGATGCCCAAATCAACGGCCGCAACATCCGGCGCGTGCGTGTGGGGCCGCTCGCCAGCGTGGACCAGGCCGACGATGTCACCTCGCGCATCGAACACATGGGGCTGCCCAGGCCGCAGGTCGCGGTAGACTGACGCATTGTTTTCTCGCGGTGCCTTGCGCGCCGCCACTCAGCATTGGATTGAACCGAACGATGAACCTGATCCGCCGTACCCTGTCCTCGCTTGCCGTCGCCGCCCTGGTCGTCGGCACCGCCGTCGCCCAGCAGACCCCGCCCAAGCCCGTGCCGGTGCCGCGTCCGGCGGTGCCCGAGGCGCCGGTGCCGCCGCCGCCGGACGTGGATGGCAAGAGCTGGGTGCTGATGGATTACGCCACCGGCCAGGTACTGGCATCGAAGGAACCGGACACGCGCGTCGAGCCGGCCTCGATCACCAAGGTGATGACCGACTACGTCGTCTCCGCCGAGATCGCCAACGGCAAGATCCACATGACCGATCCGGTCACCATCAGCGAAAATGCCTGGCGCAGTGGCGGCGCCGGCACCGACGGCTCCACCAGCTTCCTCAAGCTCAACAGCCAGGTGCCGCTGAAGGACCTGCTGTACGGCATGATCATCCAGTCGGGCAACGATGCCGCCATCGCTCTGGCCGAACACACCGCTGGTTCCGAGGCCGCGTTCGCCAACCTGATGAATGCCTACGCCAAGCAGCTGGGCATGACCAACACCAATTTCCAGAACGCGTCGGGCTATCCGATCGCGAACCACTATTCGACGGCGCGCGACATCGCGATTCTTTCGCGTGCGCTGATCCATGATTTCCCCGAGGACTACGCGATCTCGGCGGTCAAGGACTTCGAATGGAACGGCATCAAGCAGCACAACCGCAACCTGCTGCTGTGGCGCGACAACAGCGTGGACGGCATCAAGACGGGCCACACTGCCGCGGCCGGTTTCTGCCTGGCCGCGTCGGCCAAGCAGGGCGATTCGCGCATGATCGCCATCGTGATGGGCGCCTCCAACGAGAAGGCCCGTGCGGACGCCGCGCTGGCGCTGATGAACTACGGTTTCCGCTTCTATGAAACGCACAAGCTGTATGACGGCAACAAGCCGCTGGCGACGCCGAAGCTGTGGAAGGGCCAGGCCAACCAGCTGCCGCTGGGCGTGGCCGACAACGTGCTGGTGACCGTCAAGCGTGGCGACTACGACAAGCTCAAGGCGACCATGGACATCCCGGCCACGCTGATCGCTCCGTTCACCAAGGGCCAGCAGGTCGGTACGCTGCGAGTCACGCTGGACGGCCAGCCGGTGCAGAACGTGCCGCTGATCGCCCTGGCCGATGCGCCGCAGGCCGGCTTCTTCGGCCGCCTGTGGGACAGCATCATGCTGTGGTTCCACAGCGACAAGAAGCCCGACGAGAAGTGATGGAGGAAGCGTGATGCGCGATATCGACACCATCCAGGCCCAGCAGGAAGGTCAGGGATTCCAGTTTCCGGGCGAGTTCGAAATCACCGCGATGGGCAATGCCAGCGCGGACCTGAAGGCCCGCGTGCCGCAGATCCTCGAGGGCATCGGCCTCCACGTGCTGCATGAAACGGTGAAGCATCGCCATTCGCGCGAGGGCAATTTCCTCTCGGTGACGGTGAGCTTCCGCTGCGATACGCGGGAGCAATACGACCTGGCGCATTCGGCGCTGCGGGCCGATCCGGATATCCGCTACACGCTGTAAGGCAAGCGCCAAACGACAGCGGAGCGTGCGACGAACGCGCTCCGCTGTCCGGAGGACGGCAAGGAGCCCATCCGCCCCGTCTTCCCACTTGGCTTCCCCGCCTCGTGCCCGCACCTTCCCCAGACGTACCCCGTCCCAGGCATCGCCATGTCCCTCCCGCTCAAAGTCCGTCGTCTTGGTCGCCAGCCCTACGCGGCGACCTGGGAGGCGATGAGCCAGTTCACCAACAACCGCGGGCCCGATACGCCCGACGAGCTTTGGCTGCTGGAGCACGACCCGGTGTTTACGCAGGGCCAGGCGGGCAAGGCCGAGCATGTGCTTGCGCCCGGTGACATTCCGGTGGTCCAGGTGGACCGCGGCGGCCAGGTGACCTACCACGGCCCGGGCCAGATCGTGGGTTATCCGCTGATCGACCTGCGCCGCGCCGGCGTGGGCGTACGCGACCTGGTCAACAAGATCGAGCAGTCCATCATCGATACGCTGGCGCACTGGAATATCGGCGGCGAGCGCCTCGAGGGCGCGCCCGGCGTCTACGTGGCCGGCGCCAAGGTGGCCGCCCTGGGCCTGCGCGTGCGCCGGGGCTGCAGTTTCCACGGCCTGGCCTTCAACGTGAACATGGACCTGGAGCCGTATCACCGCATCAATCCTTGTGGCTACAAGGGTTTGGCGGTCACGCAGGTGCTAGACTTGGGCGGTCCGTCGCGCCTGTCGGACGTCGAGGACGCCCTGGTGGAGGAGTTCTGCCGCCAGTTCGGGTTCGACGCTGAACCGGCCGCCCCCATCCTCCCTGAACTACCCGCTCGCGTAGCGGTCTGAGTCTGCCTACATGAGCGATATGTCTACCTCCAAGGTCATCCCGATCAGCGTTGTCGCCGGCGCTCCCGAGAAGCAGCTGGGCAATGACAAGATCGGGTTGAACCGTGCCGGTTTCGACACGAGTGTGCCGACGCTGCGCAAGCCCAGCTGGATCCGCGTGCGGCTGCCGCAGGGCAACGCCGTGCAGCAGTTGAAGGCGCGCCTGCGCGAGAACTCGCTGGTGACGGTGTGCGAGGAAGCCTCCTGCCCGAACATCCACGAGTGTTTCAGCAAGGGCACCGCCACCTTCATGATCCTCGGCGAGGTCTGCACGCGTCGCTGCTCGTTCTGCGACGTGGCCCATGGCCGTCCGGCCGCGCCCGATCCGCTGGAGCCGGCGCGCCTGGCCGAGACCATCCGTGACATGCGCCTGAAGTACGTGGTGATCACCTCGGTGGATCGCGACGACCTGCGTGATGGCGGCGCCGAGCATTTCGCCGCGTGCATCCGCGCGACGCGCCATGCCAGCCCGAACATCAAGATCGAGATCCTCACGCCGGACTTCCGCGGCAAGGGCCGCATGGAGCGCGCGCTGGAAGTGCTCAAGGAATTCCCGCCGGACGTGTTCAATCACAATCTCGAGACCGTGCCGCACCTGTACCGCGAAGTGCGTCCGGGCGCCGACTACCAGTGGTCGCTGGACCTGCTCAAGCGCTTCAAGGCGCAGCATCCGGACGTGCCGACCAAGTCCGGCATCATGCTGGGCCTGGGCGAGACGATGGAGCAGGTGCTGGAAACCATGCGCGACCTGCGCGCGCACGATGTGGAAATGATCACCATCGGCCAGTACCTCCAGCCGACGCCGCATCACCACCCCGTGGTCCGTTACTGGACGCCGGACGAATTCGAGGCGCTGCGCGTGGCCGGCGAGGAGATGGGCTTCCATCACGTCGCCTCCGGTCCGCTGGTGCGATCCTCGTATCACGCCGACCTGCAGGCGCACGCCGCGGGTGTCACCGAGCACGCTTGAAGAGCACGCCCAGAGAGCTCACAGAGAACCTATGAAACTGCGCCCCTCGCTAGCCCTGTTGCTTGCCCTTGCCGTCACCGGCGTCGGTGTCCACGCGCAGTCCGCCGCCGACCTCACCGGCGACAACGCACCGCGCAAGTACTCCACGCTGCCGCTGACGGCCACCGTCAGCCAGGCGCAGGCGGCGCAGCTTTCCGCGCGCTTCCTGACCCGCTTCCACTACGATGCGAAGCCGCTCGACGATGCGATGTCGCAGAAGATCTTCAAGGCTTATGTCGACAGCCTCGACAGCGAGAAGGTCTTCTTCACGCAGGCCGACATGGCCAAGTTCGCGCCGCTGAAGACGCAGTTGGACGATGCCATCTGGAACCAGGATCTCTCCGGTCCGTTCTCGATGTTCAACCTGTACATCACGCGCGCCATCGACCGCATGAACTTCGCGCGTGGCCTGCTGAAGCAGGGCTTCGACTTCAACACGAACGAAAGCTACAACTTCGATCGCAAGAAGGCCGAGTGGCCTAAGGACCAGGCCGAGCTCGACACGCTGTGGCGCGAGCGCACCATGAACGACTGGCTGCGTCTCAAGCTTGCCGGCAAGAGCGATGACGAGATCCGCAAGACGCTGGACAAGCGCTATGCCGGCTACATCGACCGCGTGAAGCAGCTGGACGGCGAGGATGCGTTCCAGTCCTTCATGAACGCCTATGCCGAGTCCACCGACCCGCACACCGATTACCTCGGTCCTCGCGCGGCGGAAAACTTCGACATCTCCATGAAGCTGTCGCTGGAAGGCATCGGCGCCGTGCTGCAGGCGCGCGACGAATACACCGCCATCCGCGAGATCGTGCCGGCCGGCCCGGCGGCGAAGTCTGGCAAGGTGCACGTGGGCGACCGCATCGTGGCGATCGGCGAAGGCCAGAACGGCCCGATGGTCGACGTGATCGGCTGGCGCCTCGACGACGTGGTCAAGCACATCCGTGGCAAGAAGAACACGACGGTGCGCCTGGAGATCCTCCCGGCCGACGCGGGCGTGGACGGCAAGCATGAGCTCGTCACCCTGGTGCGCCAAAAGGTGAGCATCGAGGAACAGGCCGCCAAGAAGAAGGTCATCGAGATCAAGGATGCCGGCGTCACCCGCAAGATCGGTGTGATCGACCTGCCGAGCTTCTATTCCGATTTCGGCGCGCGCCGCGAGGGCGACAAGAACTTCAAGAGCGCGACGCGCGACGTTGCCAAGCTGCTCGGCGAGCTGAAGGCCGAGAACGTCGAAGGCGTGGTGATCGACTTGCGCAACAACGGCGGCGGCTCGCTGGCCGAGGCCAACGAACTCACCGGCCTGTTCATCGACCAGGGCCCGGTGGTGCAGGTGCGCGACGCGCGCGGCGAAGTGCAGGTGCAGGGCGACGACGAGCCGGGCATGTCGTGGAGCGGCCCGATGGCGGTGCTGGTGAATCGCGGTTCCGCCTCGGCGTCCGAGATCTTTGCTGCCGCCATCCAGGATTACGGCCGTGGCCTGATCATCGGCCAGCCGACCTTCGGCAAGGGCACGGTGCAGAACCTGGTCGATCTCGATCGCTTCACCCGTAACACCAGCGAAAAGCCGCAGTACGGCGAGCTGAAGATGACCATCCAGGAATTCTTCCGCATCAATGGCGGCTCCACGCAGCTCAAGGGCGTGACGCCGGACATCCAGTATCCGAAGAATGGCGACGAGAAGGATTTCGGCGAGTCGACCTACGACAACGCGCTGCCGTGGACGCAGATCCCGCCGGCCGACTACAAGCCGGTGGCGGATCTCAAGGCCTACCTCGGCCAGCTGCAGAGCAAGCACGATGCGCGCACGGCGGCATCGCCGTCGTGGAAGCTGATGCTCGATGAGCTGGCGCAGTACAAGAAGATGCGCGACAAGACCACGATCTCGCTCAACTTCGCGCAGCGCCAGAACGAGCGCAAGGAACAGGATGCCTTGCAGGCCGAGTTCCGTGCACGCCACAAGACCATCGATGGCGATGTGGATGGCTCGGATGATCCGGTACTGGATGACGGCCTCAACGCCAACGAGCGCAGCCTGAAGTCGGAGCTGAAGCAGGAGAAGGACGCCAAGAAGGCGGCCGATCCGCAACTCGAAGAGACGGCGCACATCCTGTTCGACGCGGTGGGCCTGATCAAGGGCGACACCAAACTGGCCGCGGAAGTCCTGCCGTATGGCGGCCGCTTCTCCAGCGCGACCGCA
This sequence comes from Dyella jiangningensis, assembly GCF_003264855.1. Taxonomy (NCBI): domain Bacteria; kingdom Pseudomonadati; phylum Pseudomonadota; class Gammaproteobacteria; order Lysobacterales; family Rhodanobacteraceae; genus Dyella; species Dyella jiangningensis. Next base: position 552,206 of record NZ_NFZS01000001.1, read on the forward strand.
GCCGCTGCGCCTGAAAAGCCGCACGCGGCGGACGCTCACTGATGGGCCGGTGCCTCTCCCGAGCGTGAGAGGCACCCTCCAGCACAAGCCTCAACGGATGACGCATCGACGCAACGCGTCGGTCATCCGCGCTTGTTCGGCTTCTCTTCCCGCTCCTGCCGATGTGCATGCTCGGCAAGCACTTTCGCCCGATTGAGCGACTGCAGCCACAGTGCGTGATGCTGCGCGTCGTCCTTGCGCGCCTCGTTCTCGCTGGCGCTGTCGGGAATGCGGTTGAACGGGATGCGCATGGGCGCCGCGTCGTGATCGATCGCGGCCTGCATGCTGCCGAAGTACACCTTGTTGTAGCCGAACTTTGCGTTGATCCGGTCGATCACGGCATCGACCTTGCGCGTGGTCGCGGGCGACTCGAACAGCGAGCCGGTGCTTTGGGTGCGCTCGGCCAGGCGCTGCAGCGTCACGCTCACCGACAACGGCACGGCGTTGGCCGGCCCGGGCAGTGTGCGCGACTTGCGGCCGGGTCCGTCGATCATGCGGGTGAGCATGCGCAGCAGCTCGCGGCTGTCGTCGGTCGGCTCGAAGCTGAGATCGCCTTCCCAGCGATCGTCGTGACCCACGTAGCGGATGCGCACGGCCATCGCGCCGCTCAGCATGTCCAGCTTGCGCAAGCGCATCGCCGCCTTCACCAGCAGCTTGGTCAGCACGGCGCGCGCACCGGTCGGGTGGCGCAGTTCCGGACCGAGCACATGCGAGTGACCGAGCGAACTGCGCGCGGTCTCCGCCACCGGCAGCCACTTGCCGCGCAGCAGGTCCCACATGCGTTCGCCTTCGATGCTGCCCCATGCATGGCGCAGCAGATGGCGTGGTGCGTTGGTGAGTTGGCGGACCGTGGTGATGCCGTGCGCGATGAGGCGCTGCTCCATCGACGGACCGATGCCGCACAGGTCGCGCAGTGCGAGATCGTGCAGCACATGCGGCAGATCGGCCTGCTCAATGACGGTGAGCCCGTCGGGCTTGCGCATGTCCGAGGCGGTCTTGGCGAGAAAGTCGTTCGGTGCGATGCCGATCGAACAGCGGATGGCGCCGCCGGGAGCGACCCGTGCGATCTCCCGCTTCACCTGCACGGCCACCTGTTCGGCAACGGCACGGTCACGCTGCCGTCCCACCAGTTCGCAGGCCATCTCGTCGATCGAGCCGATGCGCGCAATGGGAACAGCGTGGTCGATCGCCTCGATCAGCGTGTTGTGCCACCACACGTAGCGCTCCGGACGCGCCAGCCGGATCTCGATGTCCGGACACAGCCGTCGCGCCTCACGCACCAGCGTGCCGGTACCCACGCCGAACGCCTTGGCTTCGTAGCTGGCGGCGATCAGGCAGGTCGTGTCTGCGTCCACCGGCACCACGCCGACGGGGCGGCCACGCAGCGATGGATCTTCGTGCTGCTCCACCGAGGCGAAATAGCTGTTGAAGTCGATGAACAGGCTACGCAGGGTCATGCGGTATCTCGGCGGCTAGCCGACAGTGATAGCTTGCGCCCGTCCCACGTGCGGAGACCGTGATGCGAGGGCTCAACCGGCGAGGCTGGTCGCTAGGCCAAAGCCCACGGCCATGATCACCGCCACCGCCAGGCATGCACTGGCCGGGCGGATGCGGTGCGCATCGATACGCGGGATCAGTCGCCACATCACGATCACGCCGATCACCATGTCGACCAGCAAGCCACCACGCAGCAGCGGTGACACGAGCAACGGCGCATACGGCGGTTTCGTATGGCCCTCATGCATCGCCACGCCGCCGATGATCAGCAGACTGATCAGGCTCCACACGAGGCAGGCGAGATAGGCGCGGTTGAACACCACCGGGCAGCGTTCGCTCCAGCGCATGACGGACCACGTGATGATGGCGAAGAACAGTGCGCCGATACTGCTGTAGAGCACCCACCAGAGCAGGGCGCTGATGAGGGTGAGAAGGGTGGTCATGCCATATCCAGAAGCAGATTCGTGACCGTCATTCCGGCGTGGCCGGAATGACGGCGGTGGGCGAGGTTCAAACGCCGATGCGGCGCAGGAACTTATCCATGAGCCAGGCCGGACCCACCAAGAGGTAAGCGAGATCGGTGAAAAAGCTCGGCCGGCGGCCTTCGATGGCGTGGCCGATGAACTGGCCGATCCAAGCCACGACGAACACGCCGATGGCGGTCAGCAGCAGGTTGTGCGGGCCGAGCTGGCGATAGGCGAACTCCGTCAGCACGCACAGCAACACCAGCGCGACAAGCAGCGCGGCGCCCAGGCGATGCGATTGCTTCCAGTACCAGGCAAAGGCCAGCACCAGTGCGGCGACGGCCCAGAAGCCGGGGCGGCCGATCATCGGCGGCACGGGAATCGTCCACATCATCGCGATGGCGCACCACAGGATGAGCGGCACGCAGATCCAGTGCAGCACGCGGTTGGTGGGGTGCTGATGGTCGGCGCTGTAACTGTCGAGCCAATGCGTGATGCCTTGCGTGGTTTCGGGCGTTTGCATCGGTGCGCGCTGCTCCGGAGATAAAGGTTGAGAGCCGACGCTCAGGCCGCGATCAAGCCGATGGCCCGAATCGCTGCGGCGTCGAGTGTCTGCTTATCACCGCGCCGAACAAGGCGATCGGCGCGTGCTGGCGACCATACCGCATAGGCCATGCCGATGGGATGCGGCCATGCAGCCGGCCGGCGATGGCGCAGTCCCGCGGCGAAAACTCCAGTTTGGGCGGCTTGGCGAGAACGCGGAGCCGCCGGCTCTGGCCAACGGCACCAGCTCGTCAATCCAGCTTGATGTCGGCCAGGCGCTGCAGTGCTTCGGCGTACTTCGCCGAGGTGGCGGCGATCACGTTGGCGGGCACGTTCGGGCCGGGCGCCTTCTTGTTCCAGTCCAGCGTTTCCAGGTAATCGCGCACGAACTGCTTGTCGTAGCTCGGCGGGCTGATGCCGACCTGGTATGAATCCGCGGGCCAGAAACGCGAGGAATCGGGCGTCAGCATCTCGTCCATCACGTAGAGCTTGCCGGTCTCGTCGGTGCCGAATTCGAACTTGGTGTCGGCGATGATGATGCCGCGCTCGGCAGCGTAGGCGGCGGCCCACTGGTAGATGGATAGCGTGGCCTCGCGCACCTGCTCGGCGAGGTCGGCGCCCACGGCAGCCACCACGGCATCGAAGCTCACGTTCTCGTCGTGATCACCCACGGCGGCCTTGGTCGACGGCGTGAAGATCGGTTCCGGCAACTGCTGCGCCTGCTTGAGGCCTGCCGGCAGCTTGATGCCGCACAGCGAACCCGTGGCCTGGTAGTCCTTCCAGCCCGAGCCGATGAGGTAGCCGCGTGCGATCGCTTCCACCGGCACGGGCTTCAGGCGACGCGTGACCACGGCGCGCTTCTCATAGAGCTTGAGGTCGGTGCCGGCGGGCAGCACGTCGGCCAGCGGCACGTCGAGCAGGTGGTTGGGTACGAGGTGCGCGGTCTTGCCGAACCAGAAGTTGGAGATCTGGGTGAGCATCTCGCCCTTGCCGGGGATCGGATCGGGCAGCACCACGTCGAAGGCGGACAGGCGGTCGCTGGCGACGATCAGAAGGCGGTTCTCGGGCAATGCGTAAACGTCGCGCACCTTGCCGCGATGGATCAGTTCCAGGCCCGGCAGGTTCGATTGCAGCAGGGTGGTGGGCACGTTCGTTCGCTCCTGGCTGGCCGCCTGGCGTACCAGGACGGGAAAACGATGACTGGAGCCCTGCGGCAGGGCCCGCGAAGCCGTCCATTGTAGCGGCTGAGGCACCGGCGGGACGCATCGCGGCGCTTCGTCCCGGCCGGCGGCGCTTGCGGCGGCTGCTAGAATCGGCGCTTTTTGAGCCAGGCTCTTCCTGATGGTCCCGCCGCCCCGCATCGATGCTGTATCTCACACGGGCAAACGCCACGCGTGGGCATGGCCATGGCTGGCGGCCGGACTCATGGCCGCGCTGCCCTCGCATGCGGGCGTACCGGCCAAGCCCGCGCGCCTGGGCCTGTGTGCGGCCTGCCATGGCGAAACCGGCATGGCGCAGATACCCGGCGCGCCGAACCTAGCCGGCCAGAAGCTCGACTACCTGCGCGAGGCGCTCAAGCAATACCGCGATGGCCGGCGCAACGTGCCCTTGATGCGCGCGGCGATCGGCCCGATGAGTGACGCCGACCTCGACGAACTGGCGCGCTGGTACAGCGCGCAGACGCCTCACCCTCAAGGCCATCCATGACCTTTACCTGGACCCTCTGGCTCGCACTGTTCGGGCTGATCTTCGGCCACGGCCTGCCAGGCGCCGTGGTCGGCGGCATCACCGGCTTCATCATCGACAGCCTGCGCAAGGGCCAGCGCAGCCGCGTCACGCCCGAGGCCGGCGGCTACATCAGCCCGCTGTTCAACGTGCTGGGCGCCGTGGCCAAGTCCGACGGCCGCGTGTCCGAGGCCGAGATCGCCGTGGCCGAACGCGTGATGCAGCGCATGGGCCTGGAGCACGAGCAGCGCAAGCAGGCGATCATCGCGTTCAACCAGGGCAAGCAGCCCGAGTTCAACGTGACCCTGGCGATCGAGGAGCTGCGCCGCTGGGTCGGTCTGCGCCGTGACCACGCGTTTCCCGTGCTCGACGTGGTGATCGAGACGGTGCTGGCCGAAGGCAACCCGCCGCCGGAAAAGATGGCCATCCTGCGCCAGCTCGCGTTTGCACTGCGCGTGAGCGACATGGAACTGATGGCGCTGATGGCGATGAAGGGCTACGCCTGGAACGCGACCGGTTATTCGCGCGGGCAGGGCCACTACGGCGGCAATGGCGGTTACGTGCCGCCCCAGCGCAATACGCAGGGGCCTGACCCGTACACCGTGCTCGGCATCGCGCGCAGCGTGGACGACCGCGCGGTGAAGCGCGCCTATCGCAAGCTCATTTCCGAGCATCATCCGGACCGCCTGGGCGATCTGCCCGAGGCGATGCGCAAGCAGGCCGAATCGCGTGCCAGCGAGATCAACGCGGCCTACGAGCGCATCAAGGCGGAACGCGGCTTCAAGTAAACCCGGCGACGACATGTGGGAGCGCACCCTGTGCGCGACTGCAGCCGCCACCTAACCCCAGGTCGCGCACACGGTGCGCTCCCAAAGGAAAGTCCGACATGAGCAAGCAATCCAACGTCATCGCCCCGTCCATTCTCTCCGCGGACTTCGCGCGGCTCGGCGAGGACACCGCCAAGGCGCTGGCCGCCGGCGCGGACTGGGTGCACTTCGACGTGATGGACAACCACTACGTGCCCAACCTTACCATGGGCCCGATGGTGCTCAAGGCGCTGCGCGATTACGGCATCACCGCGCCGATCGACGTGCACCTGATGGTCAAGCCGGTGGACCGCATCGTGCCGGATTTCGCCAAGGCGGGCGCGACCGTGATCAGCTTCCACCCCGAAGCCAGCGAGCACATCGACCGCACCATCGGGCTGATCAAGGATTCGGGCTGCCAGGCCGGCCTGGTGTTCAACCCGGCCACGCCGCTCAGCTACCTCGACTACGTGATGGACAAGCTGGACCTGATCCTGCTGATGTCGGTGAACCCGGGCTTCGGCGGGCAGAAGTTCATCCCCACCGCGCTGGACAAGCTGCGCCAGGTGCGTCGCCGCATCGATGAAAGCGGCCGTGCGATCCGCCTGGAGATCGATGGCGGCGTGACGGCGAACAATATCGGCGAAATCGGCAAGGCGGGCGCGGACACCTTCGTGGCTGGCTCGGCCATCTTCAACGCGCCGGACTACAAGAGCGTCATCGCCGCGATGCACGAGCAGCTGGCCGCCGTCTCGGCCTGAATGCGGTAGGGGGAGTCCCCATAAGAAGATCCCGGCGCATCCGCGCCGGGACAAGTTTCGTCGGAACGACGTGTGAGGAGACCACACGGCGGCCGGGGATCCACGGCAAGAATCCACGACCGCCAACACCTGGGACCGAGATCCTGCGATTTGGTTCCCCGTGCGGGTGTGTCCGGGCGCGTTCCTAAGTCTTTGTTCAGATGAAAAAATCCCCGCCGGAGCGGGGAGGAACGAAAGCCGAAGAGCGGGAACCAGGGCTCAGAGGGGCTGCCAGTACTCAGGGTCGGGCTCATCAGCCCCGGCGGCCGGCGCACGTCCATGCGCGCAGGCCGCCTCCATGCTTTCCACGGCAGGTGACAGGAAGGGATCGTTCATCAGTTCGAAGTCGGTGCTCATGACGGGCCCCCTCAATGCAGGCTCATGACCAGGCCGAGCAGGAGTGCGCCCAGTGCCAGCACCACGCGCAACGGCTCGAAACCGTGCAGTTCGGCGTTGGGATCGACGGGCGGTTGACCATTGGGGCGCATGTTCCGGAACTCCTGCGAAGGCGGCTTCATTGCGCTCCCGCCCCGGGCATGCGCCGGGACCCGGATGTGGCAAAACGCGGGCAAGATCGGCCGTGGATGTGGCAGGCCATGCCTTCCGTGCCGTGGATCACGCCGGCCTGTGTCGAAGCCTCTTGGGCCAGGCTCGCGGAGCCGTGGCGTTGCGGCGACGGCGAATGGCGAAATGCGGGCAGCATGCGTTGGTGGCTTGCGCGGCCGCGGCGCAGGCTGCACGCTGCGCGCCATCGCCATTTGGGAGCAAGCCATGGGCCGCAGCATTGCGATCGTCGAAGACGAGCCGCTGATCCGCGCCAACTATGTCGAGGCGCTGACCCGCTTCGGTTACGAGACGCGCGGTTATGGCTCGCGGCAGGAGGCCTCCACCGCCTTCGCCATGCGCCTGCCGGAACTGGTCATCATCGATATTGGCCTGGGCGACGAGCCGGAAGGCGGCTTCGACCTGTGCCGCGAGCTGCGCGCCAAGTCGGCCACGCTGCCGATCATCTTCCTCACCGCGCGCGATTCCGACTTCGACGTGATCTCGGGGCTGCGCCTGGGCGCCGACGACTATCTCAGCAAGGACACCAGCCTGCACCAGCTGGCGGCGCGCATCGCGGCGCTGTTTCGTCGCATCGAATCGTTGAAGGTGCCGGCGTCCAGCGAGACGGTGATCGAGCACGGCCCGCTCAAGCTCGAATCCGAGCGCATGCGCATCACCTGGAACAATGACGAGATCCCGCTGACCGTCACCGAGTTCTGGATGGTGCACACGCTGGTGCGCTTCCCCGGCCACGTGAAGAACCGCGACCAGCTCATGCGCGAAGCCGAGCTGGTGGTGGACGACGCCACCATTACTTCGCACATCAAGCGCATCCGCAAGAAATTCATCGCGGTGGCGCCGGAGTTCGACGCCATCGAGACGGTGCATGGCGTGGGTTATCGGTGGAAGCCTTGATGAAGCGTTGGGTGTGCTTGCTGTCGTTGTTGATGCTATGGATCGGCGCGCATGGAGTCAGGGCCGCCGATGCGGTGCCGGTGATGGTCTACGGCAAGGCGGACCGCGACGTTCCCGCCTGGACCATCCGCACCGTGCTCCCCGCCGGCTGGACGCAGGATTGCTGCCTGTATGCGCAGGGCATCGGCGTCAACGAAGTGCTCTACAAGGGCGAGTGGACGGGCGAGCCGGACCGCGTGATGGTGCTCAACGTTTGGCCGTCCAAACTTTCCTCGCTGGAAGCCGAGGTGCAGGACGATCGCCATCACTATCTGGACCGCGATCCCCGCGGCAAGGCGGGCGTGTTCGAGCTCGGCAACAAGGCGATGGCGTGTCGCGGCGTGCTGTACGAAGGCACGGACCACAAGGATGACGTCGTGGTGTTCTGTGATCCCGGCCTGGCGAGTGGCATCCGCTTCAGCTGGTCGATGGCGTTCGCACACGACGAGCAGGGCAAGGACGAACTGCTCACCCTGTTTCGCCAGGTAGCCGAACAATCACGCTACGCCGTGAGCTCCGCCACGCGTGTCGATGCCGCCAAGGCCGCGCACTAGGCGGCTTTTCGGTATCGTTCCGGCATGACCCTTCGCCGCAAACTGCTGCTCGTCGCCCTGTGCACGCTGGCTCTGCCGGTGGCCGGCTGGTTGTACGTGCGGCAGATGGAAACCTTGCTGCGCGAAGGCCAGGCGCAGGCGCTCACGGCGTCGGCGCGGGCGATGGCGCGCAGCCTGGTGGTGACCGGTGCGCCGCTGCCGCCGGCCGGGCCGGACTGGTACGTGCAGCAGACGGTCAACCCGATCACGATCGATGGCTACGGCGACGACTGGGCGCCGCTCACGCCGTGGAGCCAGCCGCTGGATCGTCGCGGCAAGCTGCTGCTCGCCGAAGATGCGGACTGGCTCTATCTCTACGCCGACGTGCGCAGCACACTGCGCACGCGCGCCGATGCGGAAGATCCCGGCGCATTGCGTGCCGATCATCTGGTGCTGAGCCTGGGCAGGGCCGGCGAGTCGCGTCGCTATCTGCTGGCCAGTGCGGCGCCGGGCATGGTCACCGCGCGGGCGCTCGACCCGGCGGTCGACGGCTTGCCGGCGCAGCTCACCGCGCAGTGGCAGGAAGACGGCAGCGGGTATCGCGTGGAATTGCGCGTACCGCGCAGCCTGGGCGTGGATTCGCTGGGCCTGTCGATCTACGACGCGAACGCGGGCGGCGATCCGCAGGCCGTGGAAAGCCGGCCGCTGGTCGCGTACTCGCCCACGTTGTCCTACGAGCTGGGCCAGCTCGCACTCGATGGCGTGCAGGCGCGCGTGCTGGCGCCGGCGGGCTGGGTGCTCGCGCAGACCGGGCATCTGGCGACGCCTGCGGCCGCGCCTGGCGATCAGCCCGGCTGGTTCGCCGCGCTGATCTATCGTTCGCTGCTGGCGAACCAGGTGGAGGACGCGGAGCTGTGGACGCAGGACGTGCCGCGCCTGGACGTGGCCCAGGTGCGCGACGCCAGCAAGGGCCAGCCGGCGACGCTGTGGCGGCAGGGCGAGGCGCGCGGCAGCGTGGTGCTCGCGGCGGCCGTGCCGATCGAGCGCGATGGACAGGTGCGCGGCGTGCTGCTGTTGGAGCAGGCCAGCCGCGCCGTGCCGCTGCTGGCCAATCGCGCGCTGCTGGGCCTGTTACTCACGAGTTTTGGGGTGCTGCTGGTGGCGGGCGCGATCCTGCTGATCTTCGCCACGCGCCTGAGCATCCGCCTGGGCCGCCTGCGCGATGCGGCCGAGCGGGCGCAGTTGAACGATGGACGTCTGGACGGCCCTTTCCCGATGACGGGCGCCGAGGACGAGATCGGCGATCTCGCGCGCAGCTTCGAGCGGCTGTTCGAGGTGGTGGGTGGCTATACCGACTACCTGCGCACGCTCGCGTCCAAGCTTTCGCACGAACTGAACACGCCGCTGGCGATCGTGAAGTCCTCGCTGGACAACTTGGAGCACGCGCTGCAGGCCGAGCATGCGATGCCGCCCGATGCCCAGCCCTACATGCTGCGCGCGCGCGACGGCGTGGCGCGGCTCGGTGCACTGGTGCGAGCCATGAGCGAAGCGAGCCGCATGGAGCGCGCCATCGCCGCCGCCGAGCCGGAAGACGTGGATCTGGTGGCCGTGGTGCGCGGTTGCAGTGAAGCGTATCGACCGCTCGCCGGCACGCGGCGGCTCGATACCGTGCTGCCCGGCGAGCCGATGGTGATGCACTGCGCGCCCGAGCTGATCGCGCAGGCGCTCGACAAGCTGTTCGACAACGCCTTGTCGTTCACGCCGGACGGCGGTTGGCTGCGGCTGACCCTGCGTGCGACCGACCACGGCGCGGAAATCGAACTGGCCAACCAGGGCCCACCGTTGCCCGCTGCGATGCAGGGGCGTCTGTTCGATTCACTGGTGAGCCTGCGTGACAAGGCGACGCCCGGCGACGCGCCGCATCTTGGCCTGGGCCTCTATGTGGTGCGCCTGGTGGCCGAGCGCCACGGCGGCGTGGCGATGGCGCGCAATCTGGACGACGGCAGCGGCGTGGCGTTCACGCTGCAGTTGCATGGGATGCCGCGGCAGCGGCTGTAGCGACAACGGCCTGTGTAGGAGCGCACCCAGTGCGCGATCGGCCTGTCGTGAACACAGAGGCTGGGTGACAGGCCGAGCGCGCACTGGGTGCGCTCCTACAGGTGCTCCGGCGGGTTACTTGATCTCGCCCAGCGTCCAGCCGCCGCCGCCCGGCATCACCGCAAACTGTTTCACCGTGGTGGCTGCGCAATCACCGGGCTTTTCCGTGCATTGCGCCAGTGTCACGCTCAAGTGCTGGTCATCGACCAGGTCGAAGTCCGCGAGCCTGGTGTTGGCGAGGTTGGCGGCCTTGTCCAGCGCGGGGCCGAGGAACACGCCGTGGTGGAACACGTAGAGCTGCAGGGCGCTGGGCTGGCATTCGTCATTGACCGACACGGCGGCCTCGGCGACATAGGTGTCGCCCTTGCGCTGCGCACGCCCGGTGAGCACGCGCTCGCCCGTCAGCAGGAAACGGTCTTCGTCGTTCTTTGGCGCCGGCGCCTTCGCCGTGCATTGTGCTGGCGCGTCCGCGCTGGACGCGCGGTGGGATGGAAGGGGCTTCAATGGTCGCGGCACGTAGGCTTCGACGACCGGCGCGGCGGCGGGATGATGCATCCACAGGAGGAACGCTGCGCCACCCAGCACCAGCGCGATGATGGCGAAGGCACGGCCGCGCAGCAGCGGCCGGCGATACAGATGGATCAGCACGCCCAGCGCCAGCAGCACGGCGACCGGCGACAGCGGGCGATACAGCAGCGCCAGCAGGCCGAACAGTGCAGCCACCACGGCGGCGGTGGAGAGCGGCGCTCTACTCGGGGCTGCAGCCGGTGCCGATGGCGCCGTTGGCGGCGTGCTCGCCATCGGGGGCAGCGGAGGCGGTTCCAGTGTGACGGGGATCGGCGGCGGCTCGCGCTCGGCCGCCTCTTCGGCCGCCAGGTCCTCGGGAGCCGGTTCCGGGAGCGGCGGCATTGCCGACGGCGCGTGCGCCCAGTCGAACCACGTCTGCCCGCCGTCGTGGCACCACTGGTCGCCGGCATGCGCATAGCGCGGCAAGGCATCCTCGGGCAGCGGGCCACGGATCTGCCCGTCCCGGCGCAGCCAGGCGAGGCGGTCGCTGTCGGGCAGCACGTCCGCTTCCACGCCCATCGCGCGCAGTTGCGCGGCCTGGGCTTGGGCGGTGGCGGTGTCGAGACCGCGGCGGATGATCAGTGGCGCCCGCTCGAACACGCGCTCGCGGAACCCACCCATCTCCATGCCGAAGGCGGCCGCCAGTCGGGTATGGACCGTGGCCGCGTCCTGCCCGTCGAGCAGGCGGCCAGAAAGGATCAGACAGCAGTGGTCCATACCCGTTGATTCCCCAGCGAATGCCGCTTCGCGCGTTGATGGGGCAAGGTTAGGCCCGCCATCGGGCGCGAACAAGCCGTACATGGATTTCGGTTCGCCGCATGGCGCCCCTACAATGGCCGTTCAAGCTCGCCCACTGGATACCCCCACGTGATTTCCCGCGACGAATTCGACGCACTGGCTGCGCAGGGCCATACCCGCATCCCGCTGGTGCGCGAGGTGTTCTCCGACCTCGACACGCCACTCTCGGTGTACCTGAAACTGGCCGACGGCCCGTACACCTTCCTGTTCGAATCGGTCGAGGGCGGCGCCACCTGGGGACGCTATTCGATCATCGGCCTGCCGGCCAAGCGCGTGTACCGCCTGCGCGGGCACGAGCTGGAAGTGGAGGACGCCGGCGAGGTGACCGAGCGCCGCCACGTCGCCGATCCGCTGGGCGAGATCGAAGTGCTGCGCAAGCAGTACGACGTGCCGCGCCTGCCGCAGCTGCCCGCCTTCAGCGGTGGCCTGGTCGGTTACTTCGGTTTCGAGACCATCGGCTACATCGAGCCGCGCCTGGCGCAGTGGGATCGCGCGGACGAGCTCGGCACGCCCGACGTGCTGCTGATGCTGGCCGAGGAAGTCGCCGTGTTCGACAACCTCAAGGGGCGCCTTTACCTCATCGTGCATGCCGACCCCTCGCAGCCGCACGCCTATGCCGAGGCGCAGCGCCGGCTCGACGCGCTGGTCTATCGTCTGCGCCAGAGCGGCGTTTCGTACCCGCAGCTCAACCAGAGCACGGCGCTGGATGAAGGCGACTTCAAGTCTTCCTTCACCAAGGAGGAGTTCGAGGCGATGGTGGAGCGCGCGAAGGAATACATCCGCGCGGGCGACATCTTTCAGGTTGTGCCTTCGCAGCGCCTGAGCGTGGGCTTCAACGCACGGCCGGTGGATGTGTATCGTGCGCTGCGCGCGCTGAACCCGTCGCCGTACATGTACTTCGTCGATCTCGGGCAGACGCAGATCGTGGGTTCCTCGCCGGAAATCCTGGCGCGTCTCAAGGACGGCAAGGTGGTGGTGCGTCCGCTCGCCGGCACGCGCAAGCGTGGCGCCACCGACGAAGAAGACCAGGCGCTGGAAGCCGAACTGCTGGCCGATCCGAAGGAGCGCGCCGAGCACGTGATGCTGATCGACCTGGGCCGCAACGACATCGGCCGCATCAGCGAGACCGGCAGCGTCGAGGTGAGCGAATCCTTCGTGGTCGAGCGCTATTCGCACGTGATGCACATCGTCTCGCAGGTGCAGGGCGACGTGCGCCCCGATGTCGGCTACATGGACGTGCTCAAGGCCACCTTCCCGGCGGGCACGCTCAGCGGCGCGCCGAAGATCCGCGCGCTGGAAATCATCCAGGAACTCGAACCCTACAAGCGCAACATCTACGCCGGCGCGATCGGCTGGATCGGCTGGTGGGGCGACGCGGACACCGCCATCGCGATCCGCACCGCGGTCATCCAGGATGGACGTCTGCACGTCCAGGCGGGCGCGGGCATCGTGTACGACTCCGATCCCTCCTCCGAGTGGGAGGAGACGATGAACAAGGGCCGCGCGCTGTTCCGCGCCGTGGCGCAGGCTGCGAAGGGCTTGTGAGCATGCGCGCGATCCGTCGAGGCGCGGCCGCCGCCTGTGCGATCGGACTGGGCGGCAGCCTGCTGGTATCGCCCGCGCCCGCCCGCACGCCTGACGCAGCGTGGCGCGACGACGCCACTTCGCGGGTCGAAGTGCTGGCGCTGCTGCAGACGCTCAATGCCGACCTGTTGAGCCACCCCAGCGCGACGCTGACGCTGGAGCGCTGGTGCGGCGCGCATCACCTCGCCCCCGAAGCGAAGGTGGTCGCCGAGCGCGTGCGTGGTGAAGACAAGCCGCTGCCCGAGGAGGCGCGCAAGCAGCTCGCCATCGGACCGGACGAACCGGTGCGCTATCGCCGCGTGCAGCTCGCCTGCGGCGAGCACGTACTGTCCGAGGCGGACAACTGGTACGTGCCCTCGCGCCTTACCGATGCGATGAACCACGAGCTGGACACCACCGATACGCCGTTCGGCAAGGTGGTGCAGCCGCTGCATTTCCGTCGCCAGACGCTATCGGCCGAGCTGCTGTGGTCGCCGCTGCCGCAGGGGTGGGAGAACGGCGCACCGGTGCCGGCCTCCAAGGACAGCGCGCTGGAGATTCCTCACCACGTGCTGCAACACCGTGCGGTGTTGTTCGATCAGGACAATCGACCCTTCAGCCTGGTGGTTGAGACTTACACCTCGGAGGTCCTTGCCTTTGCTCCCGTGGTGGTCACTCGGCCGTAAGTTATAGGCGCGGCCTCTCGTCTTTGTCGGCGCCTTCCATAAGAATGCCCCATCGCAGTCGGTTGGGGGGCTGACTGCCATGTATCGAGATGTCCCTTGAGGACGCCGAGAGGCGCCACGGACCCGATGCGCACCATCGATCCCTCCTCGCCATAACCCGCGCAGCGGATACCCAAGGGGGGGTATGCGTCGACCGCGCGGGACATCACGTCAGGGGAATGACATGAAGAACGTATGGAAGAAGGGCGTCGTGATCGCGTGCGCCCTGAGCGTGTCTGCGTGCGCGTCTATCGTCGGTGGCCGCTATCAAAAGGTGCAGGTCGAGGCACGCGCGGCGGATCAGAGCATTCGCGCCGATTGCACGCTGAGCAACGGCCAGGGACAGGTGCGTGTCACGACGCCGGGCACAGCAGTGATCCATCGCTCGTCACAGGATCTCAGCGTGAGCTGCCAGCAGGATGGCAAGCAGATCGCCCAGCAGTCATATGACGCAACGATCCGTGGCATGGTCTGGGGAAATATCGTCTTCGGCGGCCTGATCGGTGTGGTAGTCGATTTCTCCGATGGCGCCGCACACCACTACCCGGACAAGGTAAGCATCTTGGTGCCCTCCCAATACACCGCAGCCGCGACCTATCCGAACACCGGGGCCCAGTCGAACGCGCATCCGTCGGCGCCGCCGCTCAGTGATCTGGCGAGCCTCGATAATCGCGTGAGCAAGTCTATGTTCAATGCCGCGCAGAACGTCGCCGCCAGTCGCCAATGCGACCGCGCTATCCATGTAGTGATGGTCGACGGACAGCGCGCGATGTTCCGCTCGCAATGTCCGGCATCGAACGACGTGCAGATCGAATGTGCCGGGGATGCTTGCGTGGCCATGCAACCCGCGGGCATCGCGGCCAATTGATCGGCTGAAGGGCGTTTTTGAGATGCAACTGGGGAGCCAGCTCATGCTGGCTCCCTATTCGTTCGACAGCCGACGAAGGTGCGGGTTCAGCTCAGCGCTGCAGGAACTTTTCCCCAATCGCCAGCGCCGTGTGATACGGCTCCGGGTCATTGCGATTGGTCAGCATCATCACGGTGAGATGCTGTTTCGGCCAGCGGATGATCACGTTGCGGAAGCCCTGAGTTTCGCCCGAATGCCAGCGCACGTCGCCGTGGATGCGCCAGCCGAAGCCGTAGCTGTCGACGTCTTCTTCGCCAGTCACCTTGTTCTGTGCGCTGAAAGCCGCGGTGCGTGAGGCATCGGACAGCAGGCGGCGGTCATACAGCGCCGCGTCCCACTTGGCCATGTCGTCGATGGAGGAGTAGATGCCGCCGTCGCCGCGCGTGGCGCTGGTGGGGCTCTGGTCGGTGCGTGTCCAGCGGCCGTTCTCTTCGCTGTAGCCGTAGGCGCGGTGGGGCACCTCAGGGCCGCCGCGCTCGTAGAGCAGCGTATGCGTCATGCCCAGCGGCTGGAAAATGTTCCGGCGCAGGAAGTCCGGCAGCGTCTGCCCGGAGGCGCGTTCGATGATCAGGCCCAGCAGTACGTAGCCGCCGTTGCTATAGCGATACGACGTGCCCGGTGGAAAGTAGCTGCGCGGTTCGGCGGCGAGCAGTTTCAGCACGCCGGCGTCGCTGATCTGGTCGGTGGCATCGGCCGGCATCAGGTCTTCGTAGTCGATCAGGCCGCCGCTGTGATCCAGCAGCTGGCGGATGGTGATCGCGTCGTGCGCGGCGTTGAGTTCGGGCAGCCAGCGGCGCACGCGATCGTCGAGCGAGAGCTTGCCGCGTTCCGACAACAACAGGATGCCCGCGGCGGTGAACTGCTTGCTCACCGAAGCAAGCCGATAGTTCGTCTTCGGCGTGGCGACTTCGTGCGATTCGAGCACGGCCAGGCCGTAGCTCTTGCGCAGCACGGCCTTGCCGTCCTTGATCACCAGCAGCGACGCGCTCGGCACGTCACCCTGGTAGGCCTTCATCATCGCGTCGATATCGGCGGTGTCCGGCGACGCGGCACGGCTGGTCGCACACAACAGAAGGGAGAGCAGCAAGGCAAACGTGCGCATCGGTACGACCCTTGTCATCGGAAGTGGGCGATCACTGCACCGGCACGTCGTAGATCGTGTCGGGCGTGGGTTCGGGCGTCAGGGTGTAATGCCACCATTCCATGGCGTAGTTGCGGAAGCCCTCGCGTTCCATCGCGGCGCGCAGCAGTTCGCGATGGGCGTGTTGCGTCGGCGTGGCCTGCGGCGACTCGGTGTTGGCCAGCGTGCCGAAGTAGTCGAACGACGTGCCCATGTCGAGCGGCTTGCAATGCGCGTCATGCGCGTCGCACTGCGTCATCGTGAGATCGATGGTGGCGCCGCGGCTGTGGCCGGACACCGGGGCGATGTAGTCGCCGAGCAGTGCGCTCTTGTCCAGGGTGGGATAATGCTTGGGCTTGGTGCGTTGGTCGGCGAGGTCACCCGCCCAGCGCACGAAATGCGCCACGGCACGCGCCGGCCGGTAGCAGTCGAAAATCAGCAGGCCGCGGTGCTGCGCGTGCAGATCGCGCTCCACGCGCGCCAACGCCTCGGCGGCCGGCTTCAGCAGGAAACACTTGGGTGCGAGATAGCCGTCCACCGGCCTGCCGACGAAGTTGTCGCTGCCGGCGTACTTGATGTCTTCGGCGATGTCGGGTGCGAGCGAGCGGATATCCACCAGTCCGGCCTGATCGGCGGTCTTTGCGGATGACAGGGCCGGCGTGCCGTCTGCCTTCGCTTGCGTGCCGAGCAGCAGCGCGGACAGCACGAGGATGGAACGAAGGGCGCTATTCACAGCCGTGCTCCCGGTGGAATGCCAGGTCCTCGAAATCGTTGCTGAAATCGGCTTTCGGATCGACCTTGCTCATGTGCATCGCCTCGCCCGCACGCGCCGGGAAATCCATCCAGGCATCGACTTCGCCCTTGTCCCAGTGCACCAGGTAGCGTTGGCCTGCACGCATCACCGTACCCACCAGGCGCGGCGATTTGGCCGACGTGAAGCGCACGGCGCCATCTCGCGGACACAGCGTGATCGTGCCGAACCATGGGTCGCGCCACTGGCCCAGCTGTGTTGCGAGCTCCTTCACGGTTGCCGGTTGCGTGACCGGCTCAGGCGCCTTGTGCTCGGGTGCCGCCGTGTCGGCATCGAGCTTGTCGGCGTACCAGTTGGCATCGTGCGGATCGGCGGGTGCGGTGAAGTGCTTGGTGAGCGTCTCGATGAGCACGGTGCGTGCATCCTCCGCTTCGCTGTTGATCAACACCACGAAGCCGGATTGACGGTTCGGCAGCAGCACCATCGCCGAATACATGCCTGATAGCGTGCCCGTGTGCGACACGGTGAACTGGCCATCGACATCGGCGAGACGCCAGCCGTAACCGTAGGCATAAAACCGCGTGCCATCCCATTCGCGACGGTGCTTCGAGATCGGCATGGGCGTGTACGGCGTCCACACGGTCTGCCGTTGCGCCGGCGTCAACCAGGCGAGTTGCGCGGGTGTGGGCACCAGCCAGTTGCGCGCCCACGTCAGCATGTCGTCGAGGCTGCAGCGCACACCGCCCGCCGCAGCGGAGGTAATGTCAGGCACGATCGCATCGTCCGCGTTGAGGACCACGTTGTGGCCGTCCTCGTAGGCGTGCGGTTGCGCGACATTGCCCACGGCATCGCGGTTCCATGGGCCGATCTGGCAGCGCGAAAGGCCGAGCGGCTCGAACAACTCGCGGCGCAGCAGCTTGTCGTAACTGTCGTGCCCCGCTGCCGCGGCCACTTCGCCCGCGATCACATAGAGCAGGTTGTCGTACGCATAGCCCGCACGAAAGCTGTAGGCCGGCTTGAGATAGGCGAGACCGTGGAGGATGTCCTGCCGAGTGAACGCGTTGGGCTCGGGCCACAGCATCAGGTCGCCCGCGCCTTCGCGCAGGCCGCTGCGATGTGTCAGCAGGTCGCCCACCTGCATGTGTTCGGTGACCCAGGGGTCGTTCATGCGGAAGCTGGGCAGGTATTTGCGCACCGGGTCGTCCCAGTGCAGCTTGCCCTCCTGCACGAGGCGCGCGAGCAGGGTGCTGGTCATCGCCTTGCTGTTGGAGGCGATCTTGAACAGCGTGTTTTCGTCGATGGCTTCGCCGGTACCCGCGCGGCGCTCACCTTTCGTGCGCATGTAGACGACCTTGCCGTGGTCGATCACGCCCACGGCGACGCCGGCGAGGTGATAACGCGCGGCCACCGTATCGACGATGGCATCGAGCTTGGGGTCCGGCTGGGTGGCGAACGCCGACGTGGCAAGCGTGGCGCCCAGCAGCGCGGCGACCACGCGCCGCGCGCCCGTACGACGCGCGGCGCTACGGTCAGCGCTTCCCATGGTTTGCCGTGGCGTGCTGTTCCACCTCGCCCCACACGCGCAGCAGGTTGCCGCCCCAGATCTTGGCGATGTCCTGGTCGCTGAAGCCGGCGCGTCGCAGTGCGGCGGTGAGATTGCGCGTCTGCGTCGCGTCGTTCCAGCCGGCCAGGCCGCCACCGCCGTCGAAATCCGAGGCGATGCCCACGTGATCGATGCCGGCGACGTCGACGATGTGCTTGACGTGCTTGACGTAGTCATCGACGGTCGGTGGCGGGAGCGCTGCATCGATGCGCTTCATGCCTTCGATGTAGGCGGGCAGGTACTCGTGCTTCTCGCTGTCGAATTCCTTGTCGCCGGCCTGCTTGGCAATCTGCGCTTGCAGCGCCTTCTGCGCCAGCTGGCGCGCCGGATCGAGCCGGATGAAATCCTGCACGCCGACGACCTGGATCACGCCGCCCTTGGCGGCGATGGCGCGCAACAATTCATCGGACAGGTTGCGCGGGTGATTGTCGAGCGCACGCGCCGCCGAATGCGAGGCGATGATGGGCGCGGTGGACAGGGCCAGCACGTCGCGTACGCATCGGTCGGAGGAATGCGAGACGTCCACCATGATGCCCAGCTCGTTGTCGCGCTTGACCACGTCGCGGCCGAAATCGGTGAGGCCGTATTCGGGCAGCGGCGTATCGCCCAGGCTCGCTTCCGGCGTCGAGCTGGTGCACAGGTCGTTGTTGCCCATGTGCGCCAGGCCTACGTAGCGAGCGCCGCGTTTGTACGCCTCGTCGAGGTTCTTGATGTCGTGTCCCAGCGAATAGCCGTTCTCGACACCGATCATTGCCGACAGCTTGCCCGCGGCCTTGTTCGCGCGCACCTGCGCCGGCGACGTGGCCATCGCGATGCGGTCGGGATAGGTGTGCACCATCAGGTCGATGGCGTCGTACTTCTGTTTCGCCTGTTCCATCGCATGCTTGTAGCCTTCCGGCGTCAGCGGGCCTTGCTCGACGTAGACGATGAAGAACACGGCGTCGAGGCCGCCGCGCTTCATCTTGTCCAGGTCGACCTGCAGCGGCGTTTGCTTGCCCACGTCGAAGCGCGGGTCATGCATCAGGCCGAACGGGATGTCCACATGGGTGTCGAGCGTGATCGGCGGATCCTGCTGTGCGGCGGATGCGGTGCCGCCGAAGGCCAGTGCAAGGACGATCGCACTAACAAGAATGTTAAAACGCTTCATGCCGTCTCCCAATGTCGGGCCGGCTGCTCGCCGGCGATCATGTCTTCGAAGCTTTGGCGTTGGCGCACCACGGCGTAGCGGCCCCGGTCGAGCAGCACTTCGGCGGCAAGAGGGCGCGAGTTGTACGTGGACGACATGGACGCGCCGTAGGCGCCGGTGGTGCGGATCATCAACAGGTCGCCCGCAACGCACTCGGGCATGGCGCGACCGCGGGCGAAGGTATCGCCGGTCTCGCAGACAGGACCCACGATGTCGTATTCGGTCATCGTTCGCGTCTCCCCATGTACGGGCACGATGTCATGCCAGGCATCGTACAGGCTCGGACGCAGCAAGTCGTTCATGGCGGCATCGAGCACCAAAAACTTGCGATGCTCGCCGTGCTTGACGCGAATGACCCGCGTGAGCAGCACGCCGGCCTCGGCGACCAGGTAACGGCCAGGCTCGAACAGCAGGCGACCCTTGAAGCCTTCGAGTGCCGTGCGCACCACACTCACATAGGCGGCCGCGTCCACCGGATGGTCGTGTCCTTCGCGATAGCGCACGCCCACGCCGCCGCCGACGTCGATGCTGGCGATGGCATGGCCCGCCGCCTCCAGCTCGCGCCAGAACTGCGCCACGCGCCGGAAGGCCTCGCGGTAGGGTTCGAGGCTGAGGATCTGCGAGCCGATGTGCACGTGCAGGCCATCCAGTTGCACATGGCTCAGCGACGCTTTTTC
Source organism: Dyella jiangningensis (assembly GCF_003264855.1). Taxonomy (NCBI): domain Bacteria; kingdom Pseudomonadati; phylum Pseudomonadota; class Gammaproteobacteria; order Lysobacterales; family Rhodanobacteraceae; genus Dyella; species Dyella jiangningensis. Next base: position 572,107 of record NZ_NFZS01000001.1, read on the forward strand.
GGCGAACCAGCGTCGGGCTTCCTCGATGCTGACGCCGAACTTGTTCTCGGCCTTGCCGGTGGAAATCTTCGCGTGGGTGAGGGCATCCACGTCGGGGTTGATGCGCACCGCGGCATGCGCGGTGATGCCAATGGAAGCCGCGAGGCGTTGCAGGGTCAGCAGTTCGTCATGCGATTCCACGTTGAAACGCAGGATCCGGGCGGCCAGCGCTTCGGCTATTTCCTGTTCGCTCTTGCCGACCCCGGAAAACACGATGCGCTCGGGCGGAATGCCTGCGCGCAACGCGCGCCACAGCTCGCCCGAGGAAACGATATCGGCGCCCACGCCATGCTCGTGCATCAGGTTGAGGATGGCGAGGCTGGAATTGGCCTTCACCGCATAACAGATCAGCGCATCCGTGCCGTGCAGAGCGCGCTGGAGCGAGCTGATCCGGTCGCGGATGGCGCTGGCGGAGTATGCGTGGAACGGCGTGGGCAGATGGCCTGCCAACGCCTGAAGGTCGACGCCGTCGAAGCGCGACGCGGTACGGATGTCTTGCGCAATGGCGTCGATATTCATGTTTGGCCTCAATCAAAAAACGGCAGCCCACACGAAGTGGGCTGCCGGCGGGGACGGTCAAATCAGAAATCGACCGATACGGTGAGTTGAGCAAAACGTGGTTGCTGGAAACGGAGTGGTTGCTTGAAGGTGGAACTGGTGCTGTTGGAAATGGTGGTCTGCAGGTCCTGGTCCACGGCGATGGTCTGTTGTTCGTTGAACAGGTTGTACACGGCAAACTTCACCCGCAGCTGGCCTTTGTCGCCCAGCGGGCGCAGGTAGGTGAGGCTGGCGCCGAGGTTGTAGGTCCACGGCATGCGGCCGTACTTGCCGCGCGGCGAGGACTGGTAGACCCGGTCCTCGGACCGCGGCGAATCGCAGTTCGCCACGCAGATGTAATAGCTGTGGTAGTTGGTGTCGTCGTACGGATTGCCCACGCCGAAGCCGGTGATCGGGCCGCCGGAAGCGATGTTGAGGTCGCCGCCCACCTGCCAGTTCGGCGTGATGGCGTAGGTGCCGCGCATCTTGATCTGATGACGACGATCGTTGGGCAGGTAGCCGTCGCCACCGAAGTTCACCCATGGATTGTCGAAATTCTCGGTGCGGCCGGTATCGTCGAAGTCGGTATCCGAGTTGACCGGACCTTCCGCGTTGCCGCGGTTCCACGAGAGCACGTACGAGGCATTGAAGGCCCACTTGTCGTCCCATGCGCGGTCGATCTGGAACTCCAGCGCGGTGTACGTGCGCTTGGGCTTCACCCAGCCGCGCTGGCCGAGATAGTTGCCGTCGGCGTCATACATCGCCCAGCCTTCCTTCGAGGTATCCACGGTGACCCAGCCGTCCGGCGTGCCGTCGCAGTTGGTGTCGCCCCAGACGGTGTTCTTCTTGCCCGGGTTGCCCATCACCCAGCCGATATAGCCGTCCGGGCCGCATTTGCCGGTGGCGCTGATCTCCATGTCGTCGATCGCGTTGTGCAGCTTGCGGTAGGTGCCGTTGACGCCCCACGACCACTTGTCGTTGATCATCTGCTGGAAGCCCAGGATCAGCTCGTCCTGGTACACCTGGTCCATGTTCTTGTTCACTTCCGAACGCAGGTCGCCCACGGTGCCGTTGCCCTGCGACGTGTCCACGCCACCGAGCTGCGGTCCGAGGACGGGCATGGCGTACTGGTTGCCGTTGGCGTCGGTCAGCGTCTGCCAGCCGCCGAACGCGTAGTAGGTGCGCTCGTCCAGCAGGCCGCCGGCCTGCTTGATGTTGATGACGTTGGCGACGGGCAGGTAGTAGCGGCCGAGGTTGCCGTAGATCTTGGTGGTGCCGTCACCCTTCATGTCCCACGAGAAGCCGAAGCGCGGCGCCCACATGTTGTCCATCTTGATGTAACTGTGGCCGGCCGAATCCATGTTGTCGAAGCCATCGCGGCGGATGCCGGCGTTCAACAGCAGGTTGGGCGTGACCTGCCAGTTGTCTTCGAGGTAGAAGGCATCGTTGGTGGTGTCGAAGTTGCCGGAGATCTCGTAGCGACGTGCGCGCACGTAGCCGTTGTATCCCGCGGGGATGACGCCGCCGCCGTTGGGGTTGGGAATCGAAGAGCCCGGCGTGGCGGCATACACGTTGTAGTAGATCGCGCCCGGACCCGGGTAGCGACGCGCGTAATCGGAATCATCGTCCTCGTGGTCGTAACCGAAGCGCAGCAGGTGGTCGCCCAGCTTCCACTCGAAGTCGGCGCGGCCTTCCTTGCGCAGGTCGTTGCGCTTGGAAACGGAGGTGCTGGTGGTGCAGCCCAACGGCACGCCCGGCTTGGCGACGGCGTTCTCGGCGGCGACGTGGTTGCACTCGATGTCGGCCAGGGAACGGGTGAACGACTCGCGGCGGTTCTCGCCGTACAGCACCTTCATCGACAGGTTGTCGGTGAAGTAGTTGGTGTAGGTCAGCGACCAGTTCTTGCCGCCGGTATCGGTGTAGATCTCGTTGGTCTTGGCGCCGATGGTGTCGGTGTCGTAGTCGTAGTTGTAGACCGTGCCGGTGTTCTTGTCCTTGTCCGAGAAGGCCATCAGCGAGAGCAGGTTGCTGTCGTTGATGCGCCAGTCGATCGTGGTGCCCCAGAAGCCCGGGTTGGCGCGGTTGCTGGTGAGCGCCGTGCCTTCGTCATTGGTGTTGCGGGGCGACTCGCCGCGTGCTTCGTACATGGCGAAGAAGAACAGCTTGTCCTTCACGATGGGGCCCGACGCCCACACGTTCGTCTTCATCAACGAATCGCGATCCTTGCTGGCGGTGAGATAGCGGTCGCCGTTGCTGTCGTAGCGGTCCTTCGCCTCCGAATGCCATGCGCCCGGTTCCATGGTCAGTTCCACACCGCTGTGGAATTCATTGGTGCCCGAGCGCGCCACCGCGTTGATCACGCCACCGGTGGTGCGGCCGAACTCCACCGAGTAGCCGCCGGTCTTGACCTGGAATTCCTGGTAGAAGTTGAACGGCGCTTCGGAATAGCCGTTGCGGTTGTAGAAGTCGGTGACGTTGAGGCCGTTCACATAGATGGCGTTCTCCGCCACCGACGAACCGCCGAACGACAGGCCGCCGAACGACGAGGCGCCCTTCACCACGCCCGGCGCGAGCTGCGCGACGGAGGCGAGCGTCTGGTCCACCGGCAAGCGGCGCAGTTCTTCGCGCGAGATGTTGACGGCCGACTCGGTCGAGGTGACGTCCACCGCGGTGATGATGGCCGTGCCGGTCACGTTCACCGCATCGAGGTTCTGCGCGTTGCCGCCGAGGTTCACGGTGGTGGCGTTGCCCAGCGTGACCGTCACGTTGGCCGGCGCGACGAGTTCCTTGCCGTCCTTGGCGACCGAAAGCACGTAGTCGCCCACCGGCAGGAACGGAATGCGATAGTTGCCCTTGGCATCGGCGGTCACCGTGCGCGAGAAACCGGTCTGCGCATTGTTGATGGTGACCACGGCGCCGGCTTCGGTGTGTCCCACCACCGTGCCGTCGTTATTACCTGCGTGCGCCTGGGGCGCGGCCATCGAGGCCAGCCCAAGTCCAAGCGCCATGCACAGCACGGTCCTTCGAAAATATCGACTGCCCATCTCCCCGTCTCCCCCGGTTCTTGCCGTCGTTGATGTAAAAGCGGCTTATCCGCCGGTGCGCTCTGGCACGGGCAGCAGCTGCCAAGTGAAGTCGTAGTCCCACTGGTCGAAGTACAAATTGCCGCCACGCCATTCGAGTTCGCCGCGTTGCGAGTCCACCGTCTCGGAGCGGAAGTGCTGCTTGGGCGGCACGAAGGGTTGGCTGAAATCGCTGTTGAAGGCGATGCGGTAGGCGTCGAGTCCGCCCAGGTAGAACCATTGCAGGGCCGGGTCGTCACCCGTGCCCGGATGCAGCTGCCCGAAGGTCACGTCCATCGGCACCCAGCCGTAGGGCGCGAGGTAGAGCTGGCCCCAATCGTGGATGTTGTTGTACTTGCCGTCGGAGAAGATCCAGCCCGATTGCCAGCGGGCCGGGATGCCGTTGAGGCGCAGCAGCGTGATCAGCAGCATGGTCTGCTGGCCGCAATCGCCGTGCCCCGCATGCAGCGTGTAGTCGCTGAGGTTGCTGATGGTCGAGTACTCGCGCGCGCCGGCCCAGGGAATCTGGTCCACCGCGGCGAACAGCTTCTGTGCGATGCGATAAGGGTTCTTCTCGTTGCCGACGATCTTGCGCGAGAACGCGCGCAGGTCGTCGGTGAACACGATGTGCGGCGCGCGTTCTTCCACGAACGGCTTCAGCTCGGTCGTGAGCTTCGGCGCCACCACCTTGTTGGCGTCGATCTCGTGGTACTGCGCGTAGATGGTGAGTTCGTAGGTGACGGCAAAAGTGGTCGGCTTGCCGGCCTCGGCCTTCTTTTCCAGGTACGCCGTGCGCTGCATGGTCGACGCCGGCGCCACGTTCGCACCGGACGGCTGGCTGTCGACCAGCCGCACCTGCTCCTGCTGGCCAGGCAGTTCCCGCGGGAAGGGCAGCCAGGCGCGGATGGTTTCGCCGGCCGGCACCGCATCCGCGTTGACCGTCACCGTTTCGGTCACGCGCACGTGGTTGGGCGTGACGCTGGTGCGATGCGTGGCGAGCGCTTCGGCGCGCGCGGCGCGATGGTGTTCGTTGAGCGTTTCCATCGGGTCGTCGTTCGACGGCGATGGCTTGCTGCGACGTGATGCGGCTTCCTTGCTGAGCAGGAACAGGTTATTCGGCGCGCGCTTGAAATAGAGCGTGCGTCCGTCGATCACCATGTGTTCGAGCAGGCCCTGCCGATCCCAGCGGGTGAATTCGGCATCGCTGAGGTCGGGCACCTGCTTGCGGATGCGTGCCTTGGCGGCTTCGGCATCCAGCGTGAAGTCGATCAGGATGCGACGCATGCGCTCGCGCTGGAACAACAGTTCATCGCGTGTGCCTGCCGGAAGCCCGGGCTCGGCCAGCGCCTTCGTAATGTCAGCGTCAGCCGACTTGAACTGCCCCGCATCAATGAGCGCGATGGCATGCTGCACGGGTGAGGGAGGGGGCACTGGGTCGGTATCGGCACGGGATGCGCCGACAGCCAGCAGACAGGCAAAGGCAAGCGCGGCCGGCAAGGCGCGACGAGCCTGCAAGGACATGGATGATCGAGCCATCTTCACTGCAACTCCCCTCGCAAGAAATGGCGACACCGCCGCTGTGTAGCATGCTTGCAATCGGTGGTCAATAATTTATGCTTCGACCGAAACCTGTCTGAATTAGATATTCCATGACAGGCGATCAGGGGAACCAGAGGGGACGCATGATCCACACGGCCTGGCCTTATCTCGCTGTCATGTTGCTGGCGGCGGGCCTGTTTCCCGCCTTGGAGCGGCGTTTCAAGTGGCGGTTTTTCGAAGTGCTGCCGCCCATCGTTCTCACCTATCTGCTGGTAACCGCGCTGGCGGTCACCGGGCTGTGGCAGGTGAACGAGGAGATCCGCGCCACGCAGACCCTGTTGATCGGGCACATGGTGCCGGCCCTGCTGTTCCTGCTGATGATCAATTGCGACCTGCTCGCGATCCTTCGGCTGGGGCCGCGTGTTCTTGCGGTGTTCTTCGTCACGATGATCTGCCTGTTCGTGGCCTTCATCGCGACCTTCCTGGTGTTCCGCTACTGGCTGTCGGGCAATGCCTGGCAACCCCTGGCGGCGCTTTCCGGCAGTTGGGTCGGCGGAACGGCCAACATGGTGGCGGTGAAGCAGGCCATCGGTATGCCGGATCGGCTGCTGGCCATGTCATTGCTCACCGACGCGCTGTGCTACTCCATGTGGGTGGTGGTGCTGTTCGGCCTGGGCCGCCTGGCGACGAGCTTCAACCGCTGGACGCGCGCCAAGTCCAGCGCGGACATGGTGGTCGAAGAGGCTCGCAGCCATGGTCCGACCACGCCGGAGAACGTCTTGCTGTGGCTGGGCATGGCCCTGCTGGTGGGCGCCTTCTCGGCGTGGCTCGCCGATCGCCTGCCCACCACCGACATGGTCTCGCCCACCACCTGGACCATCATGCTCGCCACCGGCTTCGGGCTGGTCGCGGCGCAGACGCCGCTGTCGCGTTTCGCCGGCGCCAACACGATCTCCAGCGCCATGCTGATCAGCGTGGTGGCCGTGCTGGCCTCGCAGAGCAACTTCGAGGGCATCGGTTCGGCGCCGCTCTACCTGATGTGTGGCATCAGCATCATCGCGATCCATGCGGTGCTGCTGGCACTCGCCGCACGCGTGTTCCATTTCGATCTCTACCTGTGCGGCATCTCCTCGCTCGCCTGCATCGGCGGCGTGGCGGCGACGCCCATTCTTGCGGCCAGCTATTCGCGCTCGCTGGTGCCGGTGGGCATCCTGCTGGCGCTGCTCGGCTATATCCTCGGTACCGCGTTCGGTCTGCTGGTGGCGTCGGTGATGTCGTCGCTGGCCATTGCATAGGAAACCATCATGCGATTCATGCCCAGCGTTGCACTTGCCGTCGCCAGTCTCGTCGCCGCACCGGCCATGGCCGACAAGGGGCCCGACACGGTCCCCGTGCCGCCTTCGGGCGTCGTCGGCATCAGCAACAACGCGATGCTCACTCCGGATTTCTGGATCAAGCAGCTGGCGCAGCCCGATCGCGTGCTGCTGGATCCCGCGGCGATCCAGGCGCAAAACGCCAGGTTGCTGCAGGTCGACCCTTCCATGCACGACCTGAAGGCGCTGCCGGCGGCGCTCGATCGCGCGAAGGTGGAGGGCTGGATCAAGGACCTGTCGCAGTACCCCTCCAAGCCGCTATATGACGTGAACGGCAAGCCGGTGCCTGCGACGCTCAAACAGGAAGTCACCGACCAGCTCGCGCTCGATCGCGTGCCCGCGCAGCAACCCACGCGTTACGGCCTGGTGGTGCAGCGCGCTGCGCTGCGCACCTTCCCCACCGACCTGCGGGTGTTCACTTCCGTTGACGATCACGACATCGATCGTTTCCAGGAGACGGCGGAGTTTCCTGGAACGCCGGTGGTGATCGCGCATGAAAGCCGCGACGGCCAATGGTTGTTCGTGGTGAGCCCGCGCTATGCCGCGTGGACGCGCCACGAAAATGTTGCCGAAGGTTCTTCCGCCGAAGTGTTCGGTTATGCGGGCAAGACGCCGCTGCGCATCGTCACCGGCGACAACGTCGCCACGGTGTTCACCCCCGAGCAGCCTGGCGTGTCGCAGCTGCAGCTGGACATGGGCGTCGCGGTGCCGGTGTTGTCGGATCATCCGGCCGACCAGCCGGTGAACGGGCAATCGCCGTATGCCTCCTACGTGGTGGAGCTGCCACTGCAGGGCGCCGAGGGCAAGCTCGCGTTCTCGCCCGCATTGGTGCAGCGCCTGGCCGACACCGGCGACGCCTACCTGCCGTTGACGGAAGCCAACATCATCCGCCAGGGCTTCAAATTCCTCGGCGAACGCTATGGCTGGGGCCATGCCTACGACGGACGCGACTGCAGCGGATTCGTGTCGGACGTCTATCGAAGCATGGGTGTGCAGATGCCGCGCAACACCAGCAAGCAGGCGATCAGCCCCGGGCTGACCCATCAGGCATTCACCGACAAGGACAGCCACGACGCGCGCATGAAGGCCGCGCTGGCGCTGAACGTGGGCGACCTGGTCTATATCCCCGGCCACGTGATGATGGTGATCGGCAAGCTCAACGGCGCGCCCTATGTCATCCACGACACGGGTGGCATCAGCTACCTCGATGGCAGCGGCGCGATGCGCCGCGTGAAGCTCAACGAAGTGTCGGTGACGCCGTTGTTGCCGCTGATGTGGGACAGCAAGCACAGCTACGTCGACCGCATGACCAGCATCGTGCACGTCCACCCGTAATGGCTGCGGCCACCTCCATTCTCCCTTTCGAAGACAGGAAGCCTCCGAGTCTCATGAAGATCACCGACATCCAGTTCGGCATGCTGCGGGTGCCCTTGAAGACACCCTTCAAGACGGCGTTGCGCACCGTGGGCACGGTCGAAGACATCGTGGTGATGGTGCACACCGATACCGGCCACGTCGGCTACGGCGAAGCGCCGGCCACGGCCGTCATCACCGGCGACACGCATGGATCGATCGTCGACGCGATCCGCCATTACATCGCGCCGCGTCTGATCGGCCAGGACATCGCCGACCTCAACCGGCTCACCCAGCTGATCCAGAGTTCGATGGAGAAGAACACCAGCGCCAAGGCCGCGGTGGAAATCGCCATCTACGACCTGTGGGGCCAGCTCTACAACGCGCCGCTGTACAAGCTGCTCGGCGGTGGCGACCCGGTGATCACCACCGACATCACCATCAGCGTGGACTACATCGACAAGATGGTCGCCGATTCCATCAGTGCGGTGGAGCGCGGCTTCGAGTCGCTGAAGATCAAGGTGGGCAAGGACATCGGCGTTGACATCGAGCGCGTCAAGGCCATCTATGCTGCGGTGGAGAACCGCGCGCTGCTGCGCCTGGACGCCAACCAGGGCTGGACGGCCAAACAGGCCGTCTATGCACTGCAGACGCTGGAAGACGCCGGCGTGCGGCTGGAGCTGGTGGAACAGCCGGTGAAGGCGCGCGACCTGGAAGGCATGCGCTATGTCACCGAGCGCGTGCACACGCCGATCATGGCCGACGAAAGCGTGTTTGGCCCGATGGAAGTGATCGACCTGATCCAGATGCGCGCGGCCGACATCATCAACATCAAGCTGATGAAGACCGGCGGCATCTCCAACGCCATCCGCATCGCCGACATCGCCGCGATGTACGGCGTGGAATGCATGATCGGCTGCATGCTGGAGACGAGCATCAGCGTGGCGGCCGCGGTGCATGTCGCGGTGGCCAAGTCGGCGGTGATCACCAAGGTGGATCTGGACGGCCCCTCGCTGTGCCAGTACAACCCCATCGACGGGGGCGTGATCTTCAACGAGTCGGAGATCTCGGTCACCGACGCGCCCGGATTGGGAATCCGGGAGATCCGTGGCCTGGAAAAACTGAGCGACTGACATGTCATCCCTGGTGAAAATCCGCTCCGAGCGCGACCAGATGTCGGCGGTCGAGCGGCGCATCGCCGATTTCATCCTGGAAAACGCCCAGTTGCTGCGCGACTACTCCTCGCAGCAACTGGCGAACGCGCTGGGCATCAGCCAGTCCAGCGTGGTGAAGTTCACGCAGAAGCTGGGCTTCAAGGGCTATCCCGACCTGAAATACTCGGTGGGCGAGGCGATTGCCCGCGCGGACAATGGCGACGCGGGCGAGATCGCCACCGACCTGCGCGGCGGCGAAACCGAGCTGCGCGCCAACGAGCTCTGGCGGCGCAAGTCCGAGGCCGAAGAGGAAACCCGCCTGATCAATGCGCCCAAGACGCTGCAGGCCGTGGCCGATGCCATTGCGGCGGCAGGCTGCAAGGGCAAGGTCTTCATGATCGGCCTGGGCGACGACGACATCTATGCACGCAGCTTCGCCTTGCGCCTGTCGCTGCTCGGCATTCCGAGCGTGCACAACTTCGATGCGCCGCGCATGGCCGCGAGCGTGTCGGCCGCGGGCGCGGGCGACGTGCTGCTGGTGTTCTCCGAGCACGGCAGCCACCAGGCGCTGTGCAAGATCGGCCGCTTCTTCCGTGAGCGGCGTGGACTGCTGATCTCCGTAACTCGCCATACCTCCAACCCGCTGCGCGCACTTGCCGATCTCGCGCTGCTGGTCTCGGCACACGACGATCGCCCGTACATCCAGCCGGTGTTGTACCAGTCCGCGCTGCAGCACCTGCTCGATCGCGTCTTCGTGCAATTGTGCGAAGGCGACGAGCAGCGCCACGTTCAGTTGCTGGCGAACCTGGAACGCGTCCAGCAAGCACTCGAACCGTAGTCATCCGTAGCGAAACCGGGGTCCCATGAAGCCTGTGCATCGCCATTCCCTTCTCCACGCCATGTTCGTGCTGGGCGTGGGCGCCGCGGCCTACGTCGCCGGACAGGCGTCCGCCGCGCAGGCCGACGCCAACTGGCATCAGTCGAAGCAGATGGTGCTGGTGGTCACCCCGGACTGGAACGCCGATCACGGCGTGCTGCGCACCTACGAGCGCAAGGACAATACGTGGCAGGCCGTCGGCACCGCGCAGGATGTCACCGTCGGACGGTCGGGCGCGGCCTGGGGGCTGGGTCTCAACGGCCCGCAGACCGAGGGGCCGCAGAAGCACGAAGGCGATGGCCGTGCCGCTGCGGGCGTGTTCCGCATCGGTCCGGTGTTCGGTTATGCCGACCATGCGGATACCCGCATGCCTTACCAGGCGATGCAGATGAGCGACTGGTGCGTCGATGTCGACGGTTCGCCGTACTACAACCAGATCGTCGATGCGAACAAGGTGGGCGAGAAGGCCGTCGCCGGTTCCAGCGAGCCGATGCGTCGCGATCTTCATCTGGATGGCGACCAGCGCTACAAGCTCGGCTTCGTGATCGAGCAGAACGCACAAGGCAAGGCCGGCAACGGCAGCTGCATCTTCGCGCATCTTTGGAAATCACCCACCGACGCCACCGCCGGCTGTACGGCGATGCCGGAATCGGCCATGCGCGGACTGCTGGCCTGGTTGAAACCGGAAGACCAGCCCGTATTCGTGTTGTTGCCGCAGGACGCCTATCGGCGTCTCGCCGCGACCTGGCATCTGCCCGTATGGGGCAAGCAGCCTTGAGCGCGACGACGCGGGTGTTGATCGGCCTTGCGCTGGGCGCCCTGGGCGGCCTGGCGCTGGCGGCGTGGCAACCCGACCATGCGGTGCAGGTAGCCAATGCGGTACAGCCGTTTGGACGCCTGTGGCTCAACGCGTTGCAGATGACGGTGGTGCCGCTGGTGTTCGCGCTGGTGGTGGTCGGCGTGAACACGGCCAGCGACGCGGCAGCATCGGGACGCATTGCGCGACGCGCGATCGTGGCCTTCATCCTGATCCTGACCGGCGGCGCCTTGTTCGCCGCAGCCGCGGCTCCTCGCCTGTTCTCGCTGTTTTCGCACAACGCCGGACTGACCCGCGCACTGGAAAGCGCAGTCGCTACGCACGCGCCGACGACGGCCACGGGCGTGGGCTGGGCGGAATGGTTCAACGGCATCGTGCCTTCCAACGCCATCATGGCCGCGGCGCAGAGCGCGATGCTGCCGCTGGTGGTGTTCGCGTTGTTCTTCGGCTTCGGGCTCACCCGCATCGACGCGGAGCGACGGCAGCTGGTGATCCATTTCTTCCAGGCCATCGCCGACACCATGATCGTCGTCGTGCGCTGGGTGCTGTGGGTGGCGCCGCTGGGCGTGTTCGCGCTGATCCTGTCCGTGTGCGCGCGCGCCGGCCTGCACATGCTCAGCGCGCTGGGCATCTATGTACTGGTGGAATGCCTGTTGTACGTGGCGGTGACGCTGCTGATGCTGCCGGTGGCGATGGTCTGGGGTGGCGAGACATTGCGCCGCTTCGTGCCGGCACTGGTGCCGGCACAGATCGTCGCGGCCAGCACGCAGTCCTCGCTCGCCTCGTTGCCCGCGATGCTGGAAAGTGCGGAGCGCCGGCTCGGCTATCCCGCGCAGGTCAATGCGCTGGTGTTGCCCATGGCGGTGAGCCTGTTCCGACTGACCAGCCCGGTGCAGTACGTGGTGTCTGCCTGCTTCATCGCCTGGGCCTACGGTATCGAGGTGAGCGCGGCCCAGCTCGCCGCGGCGGCCTTGCTGGCCGTGGTGATCAGCCTGGGCTCGGTGGGATTGCCGGGCGCCGTGAGCTTCATGGCGACCAACCTGCCGGTGGCGCAGGCCATGGGAGTGCCGGTCGGCCCGCTCGGCCTGATGCTCGCCGTCGATGCACTGCCTGATGCGTTGGCCACCCTGGGCAACGTCACGGCCGACCTTACCGCCACCAGCGTGGTGGCGCGCCAATCTGCTGCGGAAACTGCATGAGCACGATCACGGAAGCTGATGTCATCGTCATCGGTGCCGGCATGGCCGGCGCTTCGGTCGCCTACTTCCTGGCGCCCCACGCACGCGTGGTGGTGCTCGAGCGCGAGCAGCACGCCGGCGTGCATTCCACCGGCCGCTCCGCCGCCTTGTTCTCCGAGACCTATGGCTCGGCACAGGTGCGCGCGCTGTCGCGGGCCACGCGGCCATTCCTGGAGCGTCCGCCCGAAGGCTTCGCCCAGCATCCGATCCTGTCGCCGCGTGGCACGGTGATCATCGGCAGCAGCGAGCAGGCGGGCGCCGTGCAGGCGATGTACGAGGAGATGGCGCCGCTCGGCGATGGCGTGCGCATGGTCGACGGCGACTGGTTGCGGAGCAGGGTGCCCGTGCTGCGCCCGGAAGCGGCGGAGATCGGCTTGTTCGAACCGGGCTCCGCGGACATCGACGTCAACGAGCTGCACCAGGGCTTCCTGCGCGCGCTGCGTGCGCGGGATGGCAAGCTGCGCGTCAACGTCGCCATCCGTTCGATCGAACGCGGACCGGGCCATTGGTTCGTGGATGCTGGCGACGAAGCGTTCCGCGCACCGCTGCTGGTGAACGCCGCCGGCGCGTGGGTGGATGAAGTCGCCGCCCTTGCCGGCGTCGCCCCGATCGGCATCCAGCCCCGGCGCCGTTCGGCTTTCCTGTTCCAGCCACCGTTGGACGTGGATACCGCGCACTGGCCCTTCGTGATGGACGTGGAAGAGACCTTCTACTTCAAGCCCGATGCCGGCCTGCTGATGGGTTGTCCCGCGAACGCCGACCCGGTGTCGCCGCATGACGTGCAGCCGGAAGAACTCGACATCGCCATGGGCATCCACCGCATCGAGGAAGCCACCACGATGACCATCCGTCGGCCCACCCGTACGTGGGCGGGATTGCGTTCGTTCGTCGCCGATGGCGACCTGGTGGGAGGCTTCGCGCCGGACCGCAACGATTTCTTCTGGGTGGCGGCGCAGGGCGGCTACGGCATCCAGACCTCCGCCGCGATGGGCGAAGCCTGCGCGAACCTCGTCCTGGGACGCGCGCTGCCGGAGCATCTGCAGGCCGCCGGCGTCACCGCCGACGTGCTTGCGCCGCGGCGTCTCTCGCGATAGCACGGCGCCATCGCCAGCCCATTGCTATACGGTGTGGCTGGAAATGCCCTGCGGTTGCGGGACTTCCTCGTTGCTGACGGTCGACAACGGCACATTGGCGTTCGCGTGAGCCGTCATGCGTCGCGCCACGATATGGTCGTGGCGGCTTTCCAGGCGCTCGATGTAGCGCCGGCGCAGCTCGAGCAGCCATTCCGCATCGGTGCTGTCCAGGCCGGCGTCGCGCACGCGACGCAGGTGCTCTTCTTCCAGCGCCATCAAGCGGCGTGAATCACGCAGGCGCTGCTCCAGTTCGGCGATGACATGCATCGTGCCCCCTCCCTGTTCTTGCGGAAGGGCAGTATGCGCGCGTTCGATGACCGAGTTGTGAAGGCGGTAGGCACTTTCAGTGCAGTCGGGCGCCGAACACCACCAGCGCGGCCATGGCGGCATGCTTCTGGTCGGCACCCCATGGCGGACCGGCCCAGCGACCCAGGGACGCAATGTCTTCGGCCCATGGGCAGGCAGCGGGTTCCAGCTGGTCCAGCGCGCGCTCCGGGATCAGCCCGAGGGGCAGGCCGCAAGCGGCCACGGCGGCGGCCAGCGCATCGGGAAACAACTTTCCTTCGGCCTGATGCATGCGGATGTGCACGGCAAGAATCTGCGCGGTGGTCCAGGCCGGCATGGGCGGCGCCGTCAGCACGCTGCCGCCGGCAATGTCGTGCCCCGCCTCACGCAGCTGGCACACCCAGCGATCCACGGAGCTGGCGGAGGCTTCCCGCGCGGCGGCCATGCCGCGTTGGACCAGCGCATCGGCCTGGCTCGGCGTCATGCCCTCGGCGGCGTGATAGGGCTGCCTGGCCCAGGCGGCATCGTGCGTGGCCACGAGCTCGAGGCGTCGACGGTCGATCAGGCGCGGATGCTCGTCCTGGAGCGCCACCGCCACCGCGGCAGCCCAGCCGGAGTGCGCCTTGAACCCGATGGCGACCTTCATGGCCTCGCTCCCCATGCTGTGGCGCATGGTCTGGAAATCCGGCCTCGATATAGCACGGTCCAGGGCGAGGAAACGTCGAGGTTGCTGCAGTGCGGCGCGGGTTTGAGCACAATGCAGGTTCCGGCGCCGCCTTCGGCCCGGTTCCTGGCACTCAACCCCCATGTTGGCGTCCCCATGCTCCTGATGATCGACAACTACGACAGCTTCACCTTCAACCTCGTGCAGTACCTGGGCGAGCTAGGGCAGTCGGTGAAAGTAGTGCGCAACGATGCGCTCGATGTGGCGGGTATCCGCGCGCTCAAGCCCACGCACATCATGATCTCGCCGGGGCCGGGCACGCCGGACGACGCCGGCGTGTCGCTGGACGTGCTGAGTGAGCTCGCCGGGGAGATCCCGGTGTTCGGCGTATGCCTGGGCCACCAGGCGATCGGCCAGGTGTTCGGTGGCAAGGTGATCCGCGCCAAGCAGATCATGCACGGCAAGACCTCGCCGGTGCGCCATCGCGGGCAGGGCGTGTTCGCTGGCCTGCCGGATCCGTTCGAGGCCACGCGCTACCACTCGCTGGTGGTCGAACAGGATTCGCTGCCCGATTGCCTGGAAGTCACCGCGTGGACGGAGAATCCCGACGGCTCGATCGACGAGATCATGGGGCTGCGCCACAAGACGCTGAAGGTCGAGGGCGTGCAGTTCCATCCCGAATCGATCCTCACGCAGTACGGCCACGACCTCTTGCGCAATTTCCTGGGCCTGCCGCTGAAGCTCGCGGCATGAACGGTGCATCGACCGTCGGCCGCCGCGTCACCATCACGCCGCAGGAAGCCCTGCAACGCACGATCGAGCATCGCGAGATCTTCCATGACGAGATGATCGAGCTGATGCGTCAGATCATGCGCGGCGAAGTCAGCCCGCTGATGACCGCGGCGATCATCACCGGCCTGCGCGTGAAGAAGGAAACCGTCGGCGAGATCACCGGCGCGGCGCGCGTGATGCGCGAGCTGTCGGCCAAGGTGGAGCTGCCGGCGCACGAGCATTTCGTCGACATCGTCGGCACCGGCGGCGATGGCGCGTCGAGCTTCAACATTTCCACCGCTTCCATGTTCGTCGCCGCCGCGGCAGGCGCACGCATCGCCAAGCACGGCGGGCGCAGCGTGTCGTCCAAGTCGGGCAGCGCAGACGTGCTCGAAGCACTGGGCGCGGTGATCGACCTCTCGCCCGCCAAGGTCGCGCAATGCATGGAGGAAACCGGCATCGGCTTCATGTTCGCGCCCAATCATCATCCGGCGATGAAGGTGGTGGCGCCGGTGCGCAAGGAAATGGGCGTGCGCACGCTGTTCAACATCCTCGGGCCGCTCACCAATCCGGCCGGCGCGCCGAACATGCTGATGGGCGTGTTCCACCCCGACCTCGTCGGCATCCAGGTGCGCGTGCTGCAGCAGCTGGGCACGAAGCACGCGCTGGTGGTGTGGGGCCGCGACGGCATGGATGAAATCTCGCTGGGTGCAGCGACGCTGGTCGGCGAGCTGCGCGACGGCAACGTGCGCGAGTACGAGGTGGAGCCGGAGGATTTCGGCCTAGCCATGGCGTCCAGCCGCAACCTGCGCGTGGAAAACGCCGAGGAATCGCGCGCCATGCTGCTGGAAGCACTCGAAGGACGCCGCGGCGTGCCGCACGACATCGTCTGCCTCAATGCGGGCGCAGCGTTGTATGCGGCCAACGTGGTGGATTCCATCGCCGCCGGCATCGAGCTGGCCCGAAACACCATCGCAGCGGGCGCGGCCCGTGCGAAAATGGACGACTTCGTGGCGACGACGCGGCGTCTGGCGCAAGCCTGCTGACGCTCACGCCTTCTTCATGCCCCATCCCCGCAAGCTTTTGCCATGACCGACATCCTCCAACGCATCCTCACCCGCAAGACCGAAGAGGTCGCCGAGCGCAGCGCCAAGCTGCCGCTGGTCGAACTGTCCGCTCGCGTGGGCGACCTGCCGGATACGCGCGGATTCGCCGACGCCATCGAAGCCAAGATCGACGCCGGCCTGCCGGCGGTGATCGCGGAAGTGAAGCGCGCCAGCCCGAGCAAGGGCGTGATCCGCCAGGACTTCGATCCGGCCGCGATCGCGCGCAGCTACGAGCAGGGTGGCGCGGCCTGCCTGTCGGTGCTCACCGATCGCGATTTCTTCCACGGCAGCGAGGATTTCCTGCAGCAGGCGCGTGCAGCGTGTTCGCTGCCGGTGCTGCGCAAGGACTTCGTGATCGACCCGTACCAGGTGTACGAGGCGCGCGTGATCGGCGCCGACTGCATCCTGCTGATCGTGGCGGCGCTCGGCGACGCGGCCTTGCTGGAGCTCTCGCTGCTGGCCGCCGAACTCGATCTCGACGTGCTGTGCGAGGTGCATGATGCGGAAGAACTCGAACGCGCGCTGGCGCTGCCGGTGCCGCTGATCGGCGTGAACAACCGCAACCTGCGCACCTTCCATACCTCGATCGATACCTCGATCGAACTGCAGCAACTCATGGAGTACGACCGCATCCTGGTGAGCGAGTCGGGTATCCATACGACCGACGACGTCGCCACGCTGCGCGATGCCGGCATCAATGCGTTCCTCGTCGGCGAGGCCTTCATGCGCGCCGATGACCCGGGCGCCGAACTCAAGCGACTGTTCGCCACGACGTAAGCATTCCGATGTCTACAGGGGAAACCAATGTCGAGCCGGCCGCGGCGGATGCCATCGTGGTCTCGCCGCGCACCGTGCTGTTCGATTTCGACGGCGTATTGATCCATGGCGACGCCTTCGACCTGTTCGTGCGCGACCGCTACCAGCGTTCGGTGCTGCGCAAGATCGGTGCGCTGCTGACCTTGCCGTGGCTGTTGCTGGTAATGCCGTTCTCCCGTCGGCGCGCCACGCACACGCTGGTGCACGTGGCCTTGCTCGGCATGAGCGAGCAGCGCTACCGCGCCGCTGCAGAGGCTTTCGCCAACAGCCTCGTACGCCGCCCCAAGCAGTTCTGCCGCGATGGCCTGAATGCACTGCGGCGGCACCAGGCAGCCGGCGATCGCGTCATCGTGGTCACCGGCTGCGAACATATGCTGGTGAGCCATATCCTCCAGCAGCTGGGATTGTCCGAGGTGGAAGTATTGGCCTCGCAACTGCGTCCCGGCCTGCTGGGCATGCGCGTGAAACTCCACAACGTGGGCCGTCGCAAGCCACTGCAACTGGCAGCCTTCGGCGTTGGCGAGTGGCATGTGGCCTATAGCGATTCGGTGGTCGACGCCCCCATGCTCAAGCCTGCCGCAGAGGCCGTGCTCGTCAATGGCACGCCCAAGCTGTGCAAGAAGCTGGAGAAGGCGCTGGGCCGCACCATCACCCGCGTCGACTGGTTCTGACCAGGTCTTCCTCTCCAAAAGCCGCTTTTGCGGGAGCGTACCCTGTGCGCGACTGGGCACGTCCGGTCGCGCACAGGGTGCGCTCCCACAGCATGGCGAATGCTTGCTTCCATCACGGCCGCGGAACTACGTTAGGGCTTACATAAGCATCACAGGGACTTGCCATGTACCTTCCGTCGCTCGCCCAACTTGCGCTCGGCAGCCGGCTCAAGTCGCTTAGCGACCATTTCTACGGCGCCGTCGACGAGGTCTACCGCACCTGTGGCGCCGGCGTGGAATCGCGTTGGTTTCCGGTGCTGCGTTTCCTGTGGGAACACGGCGAAACCACCGTCAGCGACGTGGCCACGGCGATCGGCCAGACCCACTCGGCGGTCAGCCAGCTGGCCGACAAGTTGGTGGATGCCGGCCTCGTCGAGCGGCGCAAGGATGCCCAGGATGGTCGCCGCAGCCTGCTGGCACTGACCGCCAAGGGGCGCCAGGCGCTGTCGGCGCTCGGTCCGATCTGGGTGGCGGTGCGGCGCGGCATCATGCAGTCGCTGGGCGAAGACGGGCTGAAAACCCTGCTGGCGGCGCTTTCCGCGACCGAGCAGGCGTTGCAGGAGCGTCCCGTGGTCGAGGCGATGCTCGCCGAGCACGCCGCGCTGACCAGCGCCACGCTGGAGGTCGTGCCGTACGAGCCGGCACTGAAAGAACATTTCTACCGCCTCAATGCGCAATGGCTGGAACGCCACTTCCGCATCGAGGACATCGACCGGGTGCTGCTGGGTGACCCTGAGCGCTACGTGCTGGCGCCCGGCGGAGCGATCTTCTTCGCCCGCCTGGCCGGCGAGGTCATTGGCACTTGCGCGTTGCTGCAGGAATCGCCGGGTGTCTACGAGCTTTCCAAGATGGGCGTCGACGAGACCTTTCGCGGCATGGGTGCCGGGCGCAGCCTGCTGGCGGCGGCCATTGCCGAGTTCCATCGCCGCGAGGGCAGGGAGCTGTTCCTGGAATCCAACAGCCGCCTGAAGACCGCCCTGCGCATGTACGAGCAGGCCGGCTTCGTGATGCAGCCGGCGGTCCGGTCCGGCTCGCACTACGAGCGGGCGGATGTCTATATGGTCTACCAGCCGGCGAAGGGACAGGCCCGGTCGGCGGCCACCAGGGCCTGAAACGAAGACGCCGCCCGGCCAGGACCGGGCGGCGTGCTTGGGCTCGCTTGCCCCGGCAGCGCCGGGACAGACGACATGGTGCTCAGCGCGTGCCGCGCACCACGATGGTCTTGCCGGCCACGTCGATCATGCGCTGTTCTTCCAGCTGCTTGAGCACGCGGCCAACCATTTCGCGGGAACAGCCCACGATGCGGCTCACTTCCTGGCGCGAAATGCGGATCTGGGTGCCGTCGGGATGGGTCATCGCATCCGGCTCCTGGCACAGGTCCAGCAGGGTCTTGGAGATGCGGTTGGTCACGTCCATGAAGGCCATGCGGCTCACCTGGCGCGAGGTGCGCAGCAGGCGGTGCGTGAGCTGGGAGCCGATCGCGAACAGGATCTTCGGGCATTCCTCGCGCAGCGGGCCTTCCATCAGCTGGAACAGGCGCTCGTAGCTGATTTCGGCCATTTCGCAGGCAGTGCGGGTGCGCACCATCGACTCGCGCTGCGCCTGCTCGACGAACAGGCCCATCTCGCCGATGAACTGGCCGCGGCTCAGGTAGGCCAGGATCAGCTCGCGTCCCTGTTCATCTTCCGTGCAAACGGCCAGCGAGCCATCGACGATGTAGTACAGGGTGTTCGCCGGGTCGCCGGGCCGGATGATGGCCGTCTTGCCCGGGTAGCGGCGCCGGTGGCAAAGCGCCAGGAAGCGCTCCATCGAGGCCGGATCCGGCGCAAAGCTGGCCGGTGCCTGGGAACGTTCGAAAGCTTGCTGTAGCTGGTATTTGAGTTGCGCCACGTTGAGTCCCGTCGAGTCGATCCGGGGGGCCGCAAGCGTCCCCCGGCAGTCCAATCCTTTCCCCTCCGGGCATTATGGCAAACTAACTTCTGCAGCCGAAGGTTCAGTTTTCCCTTTTTTTGCCGCATACTTCACGGTCTTTCGGACGCGACAGTCCTGTCGCGCTCCGGTCACAAGGGTCGTGGAAGCTTCCTGCTTCCACGTTCAATTATCTAGCGGGGACCCTTGTAGCTAACCCGCCCTCTGCTGCTGGCCATGATCCCGGCCTGGAGAGTCGCTGTGGTGAAACCGCTTCCGCGCCTGCGTCTGCAGGGCTTCAACAATTTGACCAAGGCACTGAGCTTCAACATCTACGACATCTGCTACGCAGTGTCCGAAGAACAGCGCCAGCGCTACATCGAGTACATCGATGAGCAGTACGACGCCGATCGCCTGACCCAGATCCTGACCGATGTGGCCGAGATCATCGGCGCCAACATCCTCAACATCGCACGCCAGGATTACGATCCGCAAGGTGCCTCCGTGACCATCCTCATTTCCGAGGAGCCGGTGGTGGAGAAGCTTGGCCGCGACACGATCTCCGATGCGGTGGTCGCGCACCTGGACAAGAGCCACATCACCGTCCACACCTACCCGGAGACGCATCCGCACAACGGCATCGCGACCTTCCGTGCGGACATCGACGTGGCCACCTGCGGCGTGATCTCGCCGCTGAAGGCCCTGAACTACCTGATCGACAGCTTCGAGTCGGACATCGTCATCGCCGACTACCGTGTGCGCGGCTTCACCCGCGACGTGAAGGGCAAGAAGCACTTCATCGACCACAAGATCAACTCGGTGCAGGACTACCTGGCCAAGCACATCCGCCAGAAGTACGAGATGTTCGACGTGAACGTGTATCAGGAGAACATGTTCCACACGAAGATGCACATCAAGGATTTCGACCTTGATACCTACCTCTTCGAGGCGCATGCCGACGACCTCTCGTTCAAGGAGCGCCAGCGCATCGAGTCGCTGCTGCGCCGGGAGATCGAGGAGCTGTTCCACGGCCGCAACCTGATGTGATCCACGAAAAACCCGCCGAAAGGCGGGTTTTTTTATGGCACGCCGGGACGCCTCGCCCTGAACTGTAGGAGCGCACCCAGTGCGCGACAGAGTCCCGTGGGGCCGCCGAGTCACTTTTCTGGTGAGGGAGTCTGGAGATGCCACAGCGCCATCTCCCTCTCCCCTCCGGGGAGAGGGCCGGGTGCTCGCGAGGAAACTACCTATTTTTCCTCTGTAGGAGCGCACCCAGTGCGCGACCGCGAACCGGCATGCTCGCCTCAGTCGGCGATTGTCGCGGCTAGATGGGCGAGGCACACCGCCACGCGGCGGTCGCGCACTGGGTGCGCTCCTACAGAAGACCGCTACACCGCCGCACTAAACCCGGTACGCCACCGCCTTCATCACCATCGACGACAAATGCATCAGCCCGGGAATCGGGAAGGGCAGGTCCACGCCGCCGCGTTCGCGGGCAGCGTGGGCGTGGCGGATCTCATCGGCTTGCATCTGCATCAGCACCGCGCGGGAACGCTCGTCCTGCGCGGGCAGCTTGTCGAGGTGTTCTTCCAGGTGCGCTTCCACCTGGCGCTCGGTTTCCACCACGAAGCCGAGGCTCACCGGGTCACCAGCCAGTGCGGCCAACGCGCCGATGGCGTAGCTGCCGGCGTACCACAGTGGGTTGAGCAGGCTGGGGCGGCTGTCGAGTTCCTTCAGGCGATCGGCGCACCAGGCCAGGTGGTCGGTTTCCTCGGCGGCGGCGTGCTGCAGATGGGCGCGGTTGTCTTCGGTACGCGCCAGCGCGGCCTGACCGTCGTAGAGCGCCTGTGCGCACACTTCGCCGGTATGGTTGATGCGCATGAGGCCGGCGGCATGGCGGCGCTCGGCGTCGTCCATGTCGGCTTCGTCGAACGTATCGGCCGGCGAGGGGCGAGCGGCTTCTGGTGCGCCGGCCACGGTTTCCAGTGCGCGCTCGACGCCGGCAAGCAGGCGGTCGAGCGGGGAAAGCGTGCGTGCGTTCATGGCGAATCCTCCAGTTGCTGCGCGAGCAGGGTCAACGGATGCAGGTGGGGCCAACGCCGGCCCTCGGCATCCATGCCTGCGGCAAGATGCAGGCGACATCCGATATTGGACGACAACAGCTGCTGCGGCGCTACGGTGGCGATCTGTCCCAGCGTGGCATCGCGCAGGCGATCCGCGCGCTCGGGGAATTCGAGCATGTGCGTACCCGCGGCGCCGCAGCAGTAGGGCGCGCGCGGCACCACCTGCAGGTCGAGCTCGGGGATCGCCCGCAAAAGCTTTTGCAGCGAGCCTTCATTGCGCGCGACATTCACCTGGGTGCAAGGCAGATGCAGCGCGATGCGTCGGGCGAGGGGGGCAAACCGCAGCCGATCCATGCGCGCAACGAGCAGGTTGACCGGATCGTCCACCGCCACGCCAGGCAGTGCGCGCCGCAACGTGCCGAGGCAGCCCGGCGTGACCGTGACCAGATGCGCAGCGCCTGATGCGTGCCAGGTTTCCCGCGTACGCTCGGCCAGCGCGTCGGCGGCCGGCATCTCTCCGCCATGCAGGTCGATGGCGCCGCAGCAGAAGGCCGGCAGTCGCATGACGCGATAGCCCGCGACGCGAAGCAACATCATGGCCGACGCCTCTGCATCGGCATCCTCGATGCTGGCCACGCAACCGGGGAACAGCGCGACCGTGATCGCATCGGAAGAGGCGATGGCCGATGGCTCGGGTTTCGGCGAGCCCGAAGTGTCAGGCCATGTCTCCAGCGCTGCCCGCCAGGCGGATTGCGCGGGAAGCCGGGCCGCGAGGCGACGTTTCCAGTGCGCCATGCCCGTCGCGCCGCCGAGCCGGGCCGCCAGGCGCAGCAGCGTGGGCTGCTTCAGCAAGGTCAGCAGCCCCCGTGGGCGATGCTTCACGGGGCCGATCATCGCCCGTGTTTCCACCAGCAATTCGCCGTATTTCACGTTGGCGGGGCAGACGCGCTCGCAATGGAGGCAGCCGAGGCAATGGTCGAGATGGATCCGCAAGGCATCGGTGGGCTCGGCGTCGCCCCGGGCCAGGGCCGCGGCGATCGCGATGCGCCCGCGCGGAGACTCCGCTTCATTGCCGTCCAGCCCGTAGGTCGGACAGGTGGGCAGGCACAGGCCGCATTGCACGCACTGGTCGGCAAGGGCGGCGATCTTCTGTTTTCGAGTATGGGGGGGCTTTTCAAGCGCCATGCGGGTCATGCTATCATTGCCAGCTCGCATCCCACCGGTCGGTGGGCTTGCGCGATTGATGAAAACTCCGTTATCATCTCGCGCCTTTGTTCCACCGATTACGTGTACCGCCCTAGTGGCGGCAGACCAGGTATTCTGAAATGAAAACGTTCAGCGCCAAGCCGGAAAGCGTCAAGCGCGATTGGTTCGTGATTGACGCCACGGACAAGACGCTCGGTCGTCTGTCGACCGAGATCGCCCGCCGTCTGCGTGGCAAGCACAAGCCGGAATTCACCCCGCACGTCGACACCGGCGATTACATCGTCGTGGTCAACGCCGAGAAGGTGGCCGTCACGGGTGCCAAGCTGGACGACAAGATGTACCACCGCTTCACCGGCTACGTCGGCAACCTCAAGACCACGAGTCTAAAGGACATGCTGGCGACCCACCCGGAGCGCGTCATCGAAATCGCCGTCAAGGGCATGCTGCCGAAGAACCCGCTCGGTCGCGCGATGTACCGCAAGCTCAAGGTGTACGGCGGCGCCGAACATCCGCATACCGCTCAGCAGCCGCAGGCGCTGGAAATCTAAGGAATCATCATGGCGATCCAGCAGAATTACGGCACCGGCCGCCGCAAGACCTCCGCCGCTCGCGTGTTCCTGCGCAAGGGCACCGGCGCGATCACGGTCAACGGCAAGACCCTCGACCAGTTCTTCGGTCGCGAGACCTCGCGCATGATCGTGCGCCAGCCGCTCGAACTGATCGAAGCCACCGACAAGTTTGACGTCAACGTGACCGTCGCTGGCGGCGGCATCACCGGCCAGGCCGGTGCGATCCGTCTCGGCATCGCTCGCGCGCTGATCGAGTACGACGAAACCCTGAAGACCCAGCTCCGCAAGGCTGGCTTCGTGACCCGCGACGCCCGCGAGGTCGAGCGCAAGAAGGTCGGTCTGCACAAGGCCCGCCGCGCTACCCAGTTCTCGAAGCGCTAATTCTCCTCGGAGAGTTGCTTCGACGGTCCGGTGCATCAAGGTCAGAGCGCACCGCTCCGCAGGGTTTTGGGAGATCGTCTAACGGTAGGACAACGGACTCTGACTCCGTTTATCTAGGTTCGAATCCTAGTCTCCCAGCCAAAAACAAAAGGCCCGCCTCATGGCGGGCCTTTTGTTTTTGGTCTGGGGCAAAGGAGGCAAAGCACGTTCGACAAATTCGTCTGGAACGACAGGACAGCGCCCAGCGCTGGCCCCGGAGCGCGTAGCGCGCAGGGGTGAGCCCTATGGATGGGCAAACCATCCCGGGCCTCACAGTACTGAGCTTTTCTGCATGGAAGCCCGCCTCATGGCGGGCTTTTTTTGTTCCTGACTGGAAGGGACGCGAGAGAGACGATCCTCGTTCGACAAATTCGTCTGGAACGACGGGCGGCTATGCGACGAAGGCGCGTGCGCGGGATCGACACAAGGCCGTCCTTCGGCCAGTCGTCAACAGGATGCGATTAGCGGATTCTTCTTCAAGTGAGGGCTCGCATCACAACGGCGGACCTTATCAAGCGTTCGCCCACCGACCATCTGCGCGGCCCCGCAATGGTCTTGCCTCGAACGGCCGAACGATGCGTGATGCTGTGGCCAAGCGATGTGGGATCGCATAGAAGCACGTTGGACAAACGGTCCGGAACTCGTTGGCCAATGCATAGCGCCGGCATCGGAGTGCGGCGCGGAGAAGCGTCCCAGCGATATCCGAATCATCCTTGCCGCGCGCAGCGTGCTTTGCTTCTACGCGGAATGGATCAACCGTAACGCCTGGCCACCAGTGTGCTCAGACAGTTCAGATCGATGCCGGCGCTCCGAACCTGCAGCGCGGCGCTGCGCCAGGTCGCGCATTGACTTCCGCCCGTGCCTTCCACCGCATCGCCATGCCAAATGGCACAAGCTTGCCAAATCAGTCCCGTCATAACGTGTCCCTGCAAGCTGCACCTCCACCCCGGCGGCGGGTGAGTTTCCGCGCGCCGGCCGTTGGCTGACCGGGTTACAAGGAAGCGTGCGATGAATGCGGAATCACGGTTGGCCCGTGTGGCCGGCTTGCTCTATCTGGTTGTGGTGCTCACGGGCCTGTTCAGTCTGGCCTACGTGCCGTCCAAGCTGGTGGTGCACGGCGATCCGCAGGCGACGCTCGAACGCATGGTGGTGTCGGAGACGCTGCTGCGATATGGCGTGGCGAGCTTCCTGGTCGAGCAGGTGGCGTTTCTGTTCCTGGCCTTCGCGCTCTATCGTCTGTTGCGCGCAGTCGACCAGATCGCGGCTGCGATCATGGTGATGCTGGTCGTTGCCAGCGTGCCGCTCGCCTTGATGAGTGTGGTGGAGCGGTTGAACCTGCTTTCGCTGCTCGATCGCAGTGATGTCACGCATGCTTCCGATCAACTGCTGGCGCTCGCGCGATCGTCATTCGATGCGTACAGCCACGGGCTGCTGGTCACGAGCGTGTTCTGGGGATTGTGGCTGTTCCCCTTTGGCTTCCTGATCATGCGCTCCCGCCTCTTGCCGCGAGTCCTCGGCGTATTCCTGATGATCGGCTGTGCGGGGTATGTCGTCGACGTGTTGTGCAGCATCGTGCTTCCCGGTTATGGCGACATGGCCATGTCCAACTACATGACGTTGCCCGCGGCGATCGGTGAAATCGGCAGCTGCCTATGGCTGCTGGTCGTGGGCGTTCGTCGCACGAGTACGCTGCCGCTTCCGCCTTCCCATCCCCTCTGACCCGACGCATGGAATCGTCATGGCCAAATCGCCTTCGCTTGAAGACATCAAGGTGCCCGTCCGGCTGAAGCTCTCCGCGCTGTGGGCCAGCCTGATGTTCTGCTACATCTACGGCGACTATTTCGGGCTCTACCAGCCTGGCAACCTGCGGGACATGCTGAACGGGCAGATGGGCCCGCTGGGCCCGACCACGCAGGGCGTCCTGCTGGGCACGGCGGCACTCATGGCGATTCCCAGCCTGATGGTCTTTCTTTCGCTCGCGCTGCCGGTGATGTTGAGCCGGTGGTTCAACCTCGTGCTGGGTGTGGCCTACGCCGTCATCATCCTGGTCTCGATGCCGGGCGCGTGGGCGTTCTATCAGTTCCTCGGTGTGATCGAGGCGGTGTTGTCGTTGCTCATCGCGTGGCAGGCATGGCGATGGCCACGCGTCGGTCAGCCATCCGGCGTGTAGAAGCAAGACTGGCTGCGCGGGCCATCGCCTGTGCGAGGGCAAGAAAAAGCCCGCCATATGGCGGGCTTTTTTGGCTCATGGCCGGTGGCTTATTCGCTCTGCTGCTGTTGCATGGCCTGCGCGCGATGCACGTAGTCCTGGTAGGCGGGAACGGCGATCGCCGCCAGTATCGCCAGCAGGACCACCGGCAACCACAGCAGCCAGAACACGCCCTTGGGCGCCTTGGGCTGGCTGGTGCCGGTCTGCTGCCAGCGCGAGATCCAGCGGAGCTGGCCCTGCAGATAGAGCGTGTTGAAGAAGAACAGCGTGACGCCGCCGATTTCCACGGGCAGGCCATACGCGCCCAGCGCGCGACGGATCGAACCGGCCATGGCGAAATAGGCCGTGATGAACAGCACGACGTACGCCAGGGTGAGCAGGCCGCCGAAGGCGGAGCCCGGGTTGCCGATCGACATGCCTTCACCCACCACCAGGCAGCCCACGCCGATGCCCAGCCACAGTGTCGCCTTGCTGTCGCTGTCGATCTTGCGCACCCAGTTGGCCTGGATGAATGGCCATACCAACGTGAAGATGCCCAGCGTGACGATGCCGAGCAGCAGCACGACGCCCCAATGCATGGAGGGCGCCGGTGGCAGGTCGGTGTCCGGTGCTTCGGCGGGTGGCCGATAAGCCGAGGTCGGTTCGTCCAGTACGTGGGTGAACGCGGGGCGATCGGCGGCCTCGAACACGGCGGCCGGTGGTGGAGCAGGCGGTGTGGCCGCGGCGGGCCGCTCGGGGAACAGCGAGAACAATGGTGCCCATTCCGCCATGCCCTTGCGCCAGGCCAGCGTCTGCGCGTCGTAGCGGCCCTCGGTCAGCCATTGACGCACGTCGCTCTCGGGAAACGGACCGCTGCGCTCGCCGTTTTGCGCCACCCATACCTTCTCGCCGTCGGACATATCCCTTTCCTCGTTGCGGTTGATCAATTCGCCCCTGCAGGCACGGGCGGATGCAATGTCGTGGGGCGAGGTGCGATCGATCGGCGCCGACGGCGTGTACCGCGCGCGGCTTGCGATCCAAGGCATGTTTCCCGATTCCCCGCGGCCAGCCTAAACCGGTGTGCGCTACGTCACAAGATGGGCGGGGGACCGGCAACAGCACATTCACGCACCGAGGACGAGTGAGCGCGGAACCTTGGCGAACCCGGGTCAGCCACTCGTCAGCATGCTGCAGTCGACCACGCCGCAAGTGGATGCCCAGCCGCACGCGGAGCCCGCGCCGCGCGAAACCGGCATCCTGGCGCCACTGGGCGTCGCGGCGTTCAGGCGGATATGGACGGCCAACCTGCTCGGCAACCTGGGCACGTGGGCGCAGTCGGTGGCCGTCGCGTGGGTGATCACCGCCGCGCATGCCGGCCCCATCATGGTGGCGATGGTGCAGGTGGCGTCGGCGGCGCCGCTGGTCGTGCTCTCGATCGCCACTGGCGTGCTGGCGGACAACTACGACAAGCGCACCATCATGCTGGTGGGACAGGTGGTGGAAATGGCCGGCGCCATCTTCCTCACTGCATTGGCCTTCCTGGGCTATCTCGATCCATTGGCGTTGATTCTGGCCGTGCTGTGGATTTCGCTGGGTAGCGCGATCACCGTGCCGGCGTGGCAATCGGCTGTGGGCGAACAGGTGCCGCGGCCGATGGTGACTTCGGCCGTGCTGCTCAACGGCGTCAACTACAACGTCGCGCGAGCGCTAGGGCCTGCGCTGGGTGGTCTGATGCTCAGCGTGCTCGCGCCGAGCTGGGTGTTCCTGGTGAATACGCTGAGCTACGTGGGCCTGCTTGCCGCGCTGTGGTACTGGCGCCGCGAGACGCCCGTGCGCAGCCTGCCGCCGGAAGGCATCCGCGAAGGCATGGTGGCCGCGCTGCGCTTCACCTGGAATTCGACGGTGACGCGACTGGCGATGCTGCGTTCCTTCATGTTCGGCTTTACCGCCAGCGTGATCTGGGCATTGCTGCCGCTGGTGGCTCGCGACTTTCCCGACGGCAGCGCCGCGTTGTACGGGTACATGCTCGGCGTGCTGGGCATCGGTGCGATCCTCGGCAGCGTGTCGGTGCCTGCACTTCGGCGCTGGCTGGGTACCAGTCGCTTGATCAGCGCGGCGGCCGGCACGCTGGCGGTGATGCTGGTGCCGCTGGCTTACGCGCAATCCCTGCTCGTGCTGATGCCGGCCCTGTGCGTGGCGGGCGCGTGCTGGATCGCCGCGCTCACTGAATACAACGCCAACGTGCAGATCCTGGTGCCGGATTGGGTGAAAGGCCGCGCGCTCGCGCTGTATCAGACGGCGCTCTATGCCGGCCTGGCGATCGGTTCCTTCCTGTGGGGACACCTCGCCGAAACCATGAGCGTGTCGGGCGCGATCCTCACGGCGGCGATCGTGATGGCCATGTCCACCTTCCTGCTCTACCACTCGCAGTTTCCGCAGCCCGATGCCGGCGGCCTGCGCCTGGTCACGCGAGGGAAGACGACACCGCCGCAACTGACCTTCGATCACGAACGCGGCGACGTGGTGATGTCCATCGAGTACATCATTCCCGTTGAGCACGCTGGCGAGTTCGTGGCGACTGCCGATGCGCTGCGGCGCCTGCGGCTGCGCAACGGCGGGCGCTACTGGGGCATGTTCCGCGACGTGCGCAACGAGGAGATATGGCGCGAGGTGCTGCTGATCGAGAGCTGGTTGCAGCACCTGCGCATGCTCGATCGCATGACGCTGTCCGACAAGGCGTTGATCGATCACGTGAAGGCGCTGCACAAGGGCGAGGCGCCGCCACGGATCACGCTGGGCGTGAGTTACGAGTCGATCGAGTACGGCAGCGACGTGCAGTGACGGCGCTGCCGCAGGGCGCTTAAAGCACCTTGTCGCCGACCAGCACTACATTGGCGGGACGGCGTGCGAACAGGCCCACCGTCACGATGCCGGGAATCTGGTTGAGGTCGTTTTCGAGGCCCACCGGATCGGCGATCTGCCAGCCGTGCACGTCGATGACCCAGTTGCCGTTGTCGGTCACCACGCCATCGCGCCACACCGGGTTGCCGCCGCGCTTGACGATCTCGCGCCCCACCAGGCTGCGCGCCATGGGGATCACTTCGATCGGCAACGGGAACTTCCCGAGCAGGTTCACCAGCTTGCTGGAATCGATGATGCAGACGAACTGGTCGCTGGCCTCGGCGATGACCTTCTCGCGCGTGAGCGCCGCGCCGCCGCCCTTGATCAGGTGCTTGTGCGGGTCGCACTCGTCGGCGCCATCCACGTAAAGCGTGAGCTTGCCCGTGGCGTTGAGGTCGAGCACGGGAATGCCCACGCGCTTGAGGTGGGCGGTGGACTGTTCCGAACTCGACACGGCGCCCTGGATGCGATCCTTGAGATCGGCCAGCGCGTCGATGAAGTAGGCGACGGTGGAACCGGTGCCGACGCCGACGATGGCGCCGTCCTCCACGTAGCGGATGGCGGCTTCGCCGGCCTGGCGTTTTTCGTTGGTGCTCATGCGTCGATTCCGATAGGGGAGAAAGCGTTATTCCATCGCCAGGATGTGCTTCCACTCGGGCGCGCCCACCGGCATCACCGACAGGCGGTTGCCCTTGCGCACCAGCGGCATCTCGACCAGCGCCGGATCCGCCTGCAATTCCTTCAGCGTGATGGTGCGCTTGAGCTTCTTCACGAACTTCACTTCCACCAGCATCCAGCGCGGATTGTCACGCGATGCGGAGGGGTCGAAGTACTTGCTCTTGGGATCGAACTGGGAGGGATCGGGATAGGCGTCCGTGGCGACTTCAGCGACGCCCACGATGCCGGGCTCGTCGCAGTTGGAATGGTAGAAGAACACCTTGTCGCCGATGCGCATGCCGTCGCGCATGAAGTTGCGCGCCTGGTAATTGCGCACGCCGTCCCAGGCTTCCTGGCCCTTGCGCTTGAGATCATCGATGGAGAACGCGTCCGGCTCGGACTTCATCAGCCAATGATGCACAGGGCGCTTAGTCATGCGTGGGCTTCTCCATCCTCGCCGGTGGCGTGGCAGTCGATCAGTTCGCGGTCGGTGGCGATGAAATCCAGCGGCACGTCCCAAGGCTCCTCGGCGATTTCCGGCAGCTCCTGGAAGCCATAGGCAACACCCACCAGCAAGGGCTCGGTCGGGCGGACCTGCTCGTTGAGAAAGGCGAAGGCGCGATCGTAGTAACCGCCGCCCGTGCCCAGGCGGTTGCCGCGGCGGTCGAAGGCCAGCAGCGGTACCAGCACCAGATCGAGCTGGAACGGCTCCAGCAATTCGCGGGGCGATGCCGGTTCAGGAATGCCGTGGCGGTTGGGCTGTACGTCCTCGCCCGATTGCCAGGGAGCGAAGCGCAGCTGGCGGTTGGGACCGATCACCGGCAGCAGGAACTGCTGGCCGCGCGTGGCCAGGGGTGGGATGACCAGGTTCAGCGGCAACTCGCCGTCGCAGGCCCAATAGCCGGCCACGCGAGCGTCGGTAAGGTACTCGGGCAGCTGTTCGAGGCTACGGCGCAGGCCCTGTGCGGCGGCGATGCGCTGCGGCGGCGTCAGGGCGCGGCGCTGTTCGGCCAGTTGCCGGCGTAGTTCGCGTCGCTGGGCGTCCACGTTCGCGTCTCCTGCCAGTGCGGGCCCGCGGACGGCGCCCTGAACGCGCGGCGCCAATGGCGCCGTACGAGGGGAATGAGGTGGCGTTAACCGCGATGCCGCTGCCCACCGAACGACCTTGATCCACGATGGATCAGGTGGGAGGGCGACATGGTCTCAAGGCTTTCCGCACGCGGCGGACATGCACAACGACCGATGAAAAGCCGACCCGGGGCCGTATTTAGGAACAAGGCAAATGTAAGAGTGTGCTGGCGCACACCGCAGAAAACGCCGTGCCTATTTTATGTGGGCGTCCAGTGCCGCTTCAAGCTTCTGTCGCAAAGCGGCCAGCCCGTCAGCCACGCCCTGGTCAGATCCGCCGTGCTGCTTGCGCAGGGCGAGGAATTCGTGCGTGACGCTGATGGCGGCCAGTACAGCCAGGCGGTCGAAGCCCGGCGCCTTGGCGTTGGCACGCAATTCGCGCATCTTGCGATCGAGGTAGGCGGCCGATTCCAGCAGGCCCTCGCGTTCTTCCGGCGCGCAGGCGATGAGGAATTCGCGATCGACCAGGCGCAGGGCGACCGGTTCGCTGGCGGTGTTGCTCACGCTGCTTTCAGCCATTGTTTTCGAGCGCCTTCAGTCGCTGGATCATCGCTTCGACGCGGCTGCGCGCCTGTTCGTTGCGCGCCATCAGGCCCGCGCGTTCACTCGCCAGTTGTTCCTGGCTGTGTCGCAGGCTGCGGTTTTCCTCGGTGAGACGGCGCACGGTGTCGAGCAGGCGATCGACCTGTTCGCCGAGGGCAGTCAGCTCTCGTTTGACGGGGTCTGGCTTGACGGATTCAGGCGCGCTCATGGGCCGGAACTATAGCAGGCCGTCCGGGCAAAACAGCAGGCTCCGCCACGTTCCCGGAGGCGGTGCATTAAACTGCCTGCTTGCCCTGAATGGAGTATGGCCATGGCCGCCGATGAGCTGATTGGCTACGACGAACTGGACGACACGGTGGTCCATCTGAAGCTGGCCGTCCCCGCCAGCGAGCTGCATGGCTCGCTGTGCGGCTTCCTGTCGGGCGGCGCCCGCGTCGGCAAGCAGTCGCTGATCGAGGCGCTGCACATGGACGCCGAGGTGACGCCCGCAGGCCGCGATCAGGCCCTGCTCGAGCGCTTGGTGGCCCAGAGCGAGGCGGAGCTGGCCGATCCCGAGCTCGGCTTCGAGCCCCTGCTGCCGGCCGACGATCGTCCGCTGTCCGAGCGGGCCGAGGCGCTGGTGGATTGGTGCCGCGGCTTCCTTGGTGGCTTCGGCCTGGCGGGTGCCGACGTCCATGGCAAGTTGTCCGAGGAGGCGCAGGAGATCCTGCGCGACCTGGCCACCATCGCCTCTTCCTCGTTCGACTTCGGCGACGAGGGCGAGGACGAGGACGCGCTGATCGAAGTGCATGAATTCGTGCGCATGGCCGCCATGCTGTTGTTCGCCGAATGTGCGAAGCGTCCGGCCATCCAGAACGACACGCTGCATTGAGCATTTCGCCCGAGGAATACACGCGCCGCCGCCGCCAGCTGATGCGCATGGCCGGCGAGGACGCCGTGCTGCTGATCGCGGCCGCGCCCGAGCGCGTGCGCAATGCGGACGCGAACTGGCCGTATCGCCAGGATTCGGATCTGCACTATCTCTCGGGTTTTCCCGAGCCGGAGGCGGTGCTGGCCCTGCTGCCGGGACGCAAGCACGGGGAGGCCGTGCTGTTCTGTCGCGAACGCGACGAAGAACATGAGCGCTGGCACGGTGAGACCATCGGCACCGATCGCGCCGTGAGCGAACACGGCATGGACGACGCGTTCCCGATCGACGACATCGACGACATCCTGCCCGGCATGATCGAGGGCAGGGCGCGCGTCTACTGCCATTTCGGCAGCGAACCCGAGTTCGATGCGCGTCTACTCGGCTGGATGCGCCGCCTGCGCCAGTTGCGCGGCGGTGGCGTGGTGCCGAAGGAATTCGTTGCATTGGGGCATCTGCTGCACGACCTGCGCCTGTACAAGTCGCGCGGCGAACTGAAGTTGATGAAAACCTCCGCGTCGATCGCGGCCGAAGCGCATCTTGCGGCCATGCATGCCGCCGTGGCCGGGCGTCATGAATACGAAGTGGAGGCGGAGATCCTGCGCGTGATGCGCAGCCAAGGCGCGGTGCCGGCGTTCCCACCGATCGTGGCCAGCGGACACAACGCCTGCGTGATGCACTACACCGCCAATCGCGCCGTGCTACGCGACGGCGACCTGCTGCTGGTCGACGCGGGTGCGGAAATGGACTGCTATGCGTCCGATATCACGCGCACCTTCCCCGTCAGCGGCCGCTACACCCGCGAGCAGCGCGCGCTGTATGAAGTGGTGCACGCCGCGCAGCTGGCGGCCATCGACGAAGTGATGCCCGGTCGCGCGTTCAGCGCCGCGCACGAAGCCGCGGTGCGAGTGATTGCCGAAGGCCTGTGCGCGCTCGGACTGATCCAGGGCAGCGCCGACGATGCGATTGCCGAAGGCAGCTACAAACGCTTTTTTCCCGCCAAGACCGGCCACTGGCTGGGCCTGGACGTGCACGACGTGGGCGACTACCGCGTGGACGGCGAGCCGCGCATGCTCGAACCCGGCATGGTGGTGACGGTGGAGCCGGGCATCTATGTGCCCCCCGGCGATGTCAGTGTGGCCGAGCGCTGGCGCGGCATCGGCATCCGCATCGAGGACGATGTGGCGGTGACGCGCGACGGCAACGACGTGCTGACGTCGGGCGTACCCAAGGACGCCGAAGAGATCGAGGCTTTGCTGGCCGCGCGCTGAGCCAACCGTTCGTCGTCATCGTGGGAGCGCACGCGCAGTCGCGCACAGAGTGCGCTCCTACAAAGAAACTGGATCATTTCGCCGGCGGACGCGGCTCCTTGCGCCGATGCGCCTCGTCGGTGGCGTGCACCTCGTACCACATCGCATTGAGGATGCCGAACGCGCAGGCCAGGCCGAGGCCGAGGATCCAGGAGAAATACCACATGGCGTCGTTCCTCTCTCAGTAGGTGTGGCCGGACTGGCGTAC
Organism: Dyella jiangningensis; assembly: GCF_003264855.1. Lineage (NCBI taxonomy): Bacteria > Pseudomonadati > Pseudomonadota > Gammaproteobacteria > Lysobacterales > Rhodanobacteraceae > Dyella > Dyella jiangningensis. Next base: position 605,589 of record NZ_NFZS01000001.1, read on the forward strand.
GTGTTCCAGCGTGACGCGGCCGCGCAGCACGCGATACACCCAGCTGGTGTAGATGATGATCAGCGGCAGGAAGATCAGCGTCATCGCGAGCATCAGGCCGAGCGTGCCGCGGCTCGATGAGGCATCCCACACGGTGAGGCTGGAACGCGGGTCGAGACTGGAAGGCAGCAGGAACGGAAACAGGGCGAAGCCGGCGGACAGGATGGTGCCGGCGACCATCGCGGTGCTTGCGATGAAGCAGCCGAGGTTTTTCTTGCCGACGCTCATCTGCACGCCGAGGGCGCCCAGCACGCCGAGCACGGGAGCGATCCAGAACCACGGATAGCGCATGTAGCTGGCGAACCAGCTGCTGCCGTGGGCCACTTCCTTGTGCAGCGGATTGGACACGCCATCGGTCACCACGGGGCCGACGATGGCATAGCCTGCCACACCATAGGCCAGCCAGATGCCGGCCGCCACGTAGAACACCACATAGGCAAGCGTGGTCCAGCGGGCGACACGCACGGCGCGATCGGCAACCACGTGATCCGCCTTGTACGCGGCCCAGCAGGCGCCGTGCGTGAGCAGCATGGTGAGCGAGACGAGGCCGGCGATCAGCGCGAATGGATGCAGCAGGTCGAAGAAACCGCCTTGCCAGGTCATGCGCAGGTTGTCGTCGAACTGGAACGGCACGCCGAGGAACAGGTTGCCGAACGCGACGCCGGACACCAGCATCACGACGACGCCTGATGCGGTGAGCACCCAGTCCCATAGATTGCGCCAGCGCGCATCGTGGATCTTGCCGCGGAAGTTGAAGCCCACCGGCCGCATGATGAAGGCGAGCAGCACCACGAAGATCGCCAGGTACATGCCCGAGAACGACACGGCGTAGAGTTGCGGCCATGCCGCGAACGCCGCGCCGCCGCCGAGCACGAACCACACCTGGTTGCCTTCCCAGGTGGGCTCGATGGTTTCCAGCAGCACCAGGCGTTCGTCGTCGGTGCGCGACAGCACGCGCAGCAACGCGGCTATGCCGAAGTCGAAGCCGTCCATGACGGCGAAGCCGATCAGCAGCGTGCCGAGCAGCGCCCACCAGATCACCCGCAAGGTTTCGTAATCGAACATGGCGTACTCCTCAGACGCCCGCGTGCGCGGCGACGGTGGCGACGGGCGGTTCGGGCTCGACGGGTGGCCAAAGGCCCAGGCCCTCCGGTCCTTTCCTCGCGTACTTCAGCATCAGCGCCGCATCGACGATCGCCAGCGCGCTGTAGAACAACACGAAGCCGCCCAGCGAGGTCCATACCTGGCCGGTCGTCACGCTGGAAACACCCAGCGCCGTGGGAAGCACGCCTTCGATGGCCCAGGGCTGGCGCCCGTATTCGGCCACGATCCAGCCGAGCTCCGCCGCGAGCCAAGGCAGCGGCAGGCTCCAGAACGCGAGCTTCAACAGCCAGCGGCGCTTGTCGAGCTGGCGCTTGCTCGCCTGCCAGAACATGACGGCGAACAGCGCGATGAAATAGAAGCCGCATGCGACCATGACGCGGAACGACCAGAACAGCACCGGCACATTCGGAATCGTGCTGTCGGCGGCCTTCTGGATGTCCGCCGGCGTGGCATGGCGTGGATCATCCATGAAGCGCTTGAGCAGCAGCGCGTAGCCCATGTCCTTGTCGTGCGTGGCGAGGATGGCCTTGGCTTGTGCGTTGTTCTTGTCCTCACGCAGCACCAGCATGGCGTCGTAGGCGAGGATGCCGTCGTGGATGCGTCCCTTGGTGTCTTCCACCAGGTTCGCGATGCCGGGGATAGGCTTGTCGATCGAGCGTGTGCCGATCAGGCCCATCACCCAGGGAATGCGCAGGGCGTAATGCGTCGTGCGGTTCTCCACATCGGGAATGCCGAACAGGGTGAACGACGCCGGCGCGGGCTCGGTTTCCCACATGGCCTCGATGGCGGCCATCTTCATCTTCTGGTTCTCCGACACCGCGTAGCCGGATTCATCGCCCAGCACCACCACGGAGAGCGCAGCGGCCAGGCCGAAACTCGCGGCCACCGTCATCGAACGCTTGGCGAAATCCACGTTTCGGCCGCGCAGCAGGTACCAGGCACTGATCGAAAGCACGAACATCGAGCCGAGCACGTAGCCGGCGCTCACCGTGTGTACGAATTTGGCCTGCGCGACCGGGTTGAACATCACTTCGGCGAACGACGTGACCTCCATGCGCATGGTGTCGGCGTTGAACGCGGAGCCGACCGGGTTCTGCATCCAGCCGTTCGCGATAAGTATCCACAATGCCGAGAGGCTGGTCGCCAGCGCCAGGAACCAGGTCACCAGCAGGTGCGCCACGCGCGAGATACGGCTCCAGCCCATGAAGAACAGGCCGACCAGGGTGCCTTCGAGGAAGAACGCCATCAGGCCTTCGATCGCCAGCGGCGTGCCAAACACATCGCCCACGTAGTGCGCGTAGTACGCCCAGTTCATGCCGAACTGGAACTCCATGGTGACGCCGGTGGCGACGCCCATCGCGAAGTTGATGCCGAACAGCACGCCCCAGAACTGCACCATGCGTTTCCAGACTTCGCGCCCGGTCATCACGTAGACGCTCTCCATGATGGCGAGAATCCACACCAACCCCAGCGTGAGCGGCACGAACAGGAAGTGGTAGAGCGCCGTGAGCGCGAACTGCATGCGCGAAAGCGTAACGACCTCGGGATCGATGATCATGGGTGGTCCGTTGTCGAAGTGGATGGTGCAGACGCCGGCGCGAGCAGGCGCTCGATCGCGGCGGGTCGGGTGTCGGGGCGTTCGTACGAGGCCATCGCTACCCACCAGATGAGGGTGAGCAGCGCTATCTTGGCGAGAATGAGCAGGACCAGCTCGCGCCCCAGTCGGCGCAATGGTCGACGTGGCAACTCGACGCGGCTGGGGTTGATGTACCGCATGGACATGCCAACAGCCTCTTGCTGTGTCGGAGCGAGCATACGCAACCGATGTGAAGCTGTCGTGCGGAGGGTTGACGCAGCGGCGGAAGGACGCAGGCAAAAAAAGCGCAGCCGTGAGGCTGCGCATTCATGCAGGAGACTCGGCGCGGCCGTGCCGGTGGCTCAGGTCAACGCGAAGGCATCCCGCGTAAGGTTCTCCGGTGCGGCGTCGGTGCACACCACATCATCCTCGATGCGGATGCCGCCATAGGGCCGGAAAACGTCGACCTTCGCCCAGTCGATCTCGCTGGCCACCGGCTTGGCGCGCAGTTCGTCCAGCAGCATGTCGATGAAGTAAAGGCCGGGCTCGATGGTGACCACCATGCCGGGTTCAAGCAAACGCGTCATGCGCAGGTACGGATGGCCTTGCGGCCGCGCGATGGTGCCGCCGCGCTCGTTTAGCTGGAAACCGGACACGTCATGCACCTGCAGGCCGATGGGATGGCCCAGGCCGTGCGGGAAGAACGCCGAGGTGACACCCGACGCCACCGCGCTTTCCGCGCTCATGCGCACGATGCCGTGCTCGCGAAGCACACCGGCCAGCACGTGGTGCGCATGGATGTGCAGTTCCGGATAGCTCTGCCCGGCACGTACCTTGGCGGCGAATCCCTGTTGCGCGGCATCGACGCTGTCGATCAGCGCCTGGAATTCGCTGTGTCCATGGGCGGCATACGTGCGCGTGATGTCGCTCGCATAGCCCGCTGCGCTCGCGCCGGCATCGATCAGGAAGGAGCGGCTCTGCGCCGGCGCCTTGCGGTCGAAATGCGTGTAATGCAGCACGGCGCCGTGCTCGTTGAGACCGACGATATTGGCGTAGGGCAGCTCGGCTTCCATCTGCCGGGCCGCGGCGAGATAGGCCATCTGGATGCCGAACTCGCTCTCGCCGGCTCGGAACGCACGTTCGGCAGCGCGGTGTGCGCGCGTACCGATGCGGCTGGCTTCGCGCATCAGCTCCAATTCGTACGGCGTCTTGTACGACCGATGCCAGTGCAGGTAGTCGATCACCGCCTGCGGATTGTTGGCCTCGGCACCCGGCGCCGCCGGGCACTCGGGCCCCAGGATGGCGCGACGCTGGTCCGCGCCGGGCAGCAACGCCACCGCATCCGTGGCGTTGCGCACGATCTCGATATCGAAATGTTCGACCCAGTAGCCGCTCGGCGCCGCCGGCACCACGTGCCAGTAGTCCTTGGGCTGCAGGAAGATCAGCCTGGGTTTCTTGCCGGGCGTATGGACGATCCAGCTCCCCGGCGTGTCGGTGAGCGGCAGCCAGTGAAGGAAATGCGGATTGGCGACGAAGGGATAATCCTGGTCATCCAGGAATTTGCGCAGCGGCAGGCTGGCGGCAATCACCAGGTGATCGAACCCGCCGAGCGCAAGCGCCTTGTCGGCGCGGTCGCGCAGTGTGGCGAGGTGCTGGGTGTAGAGCGAGGCGAGGCGATCTTGCATGGGAGCTCCGGGTGGCTGCCGCGGAGTGGCGCGGCTGCGCAGGTAAGGGGTGTTACATGATGGCGCTTGGGGGGTGTGGGTGCCAGTCGTGGGGTCTTTGGCTCGTGTCGCTGGGCCTTTGAGGGGCGCGTGCTTTTCCCCGTGGGTCCTTCGCCTGGCGGCCCTCGCTCCCTGTAGGAGCGCACCCTGTGCGCGATTGACCCCGCCTCAGCTCGACGCGATCGCCGCTCTGTCTGTAGGAGCGCACCCAGTGCGCGACAGCCTTTCGCGCCGGTCTTCACGTTTGTCGCTCTTATGAGAGCGAACGATGGCCTTCGGCAGCCGTGCTGCGGCGAGCCTGCCGCTTACGACTGAAGGGAGTCCCCGAGGGACGCAGCGGGCGTTTCGATCTCCTGCCGGCGACGCGAAGCTGGTCCCTATGGAGCGACGCGAAGCTAGTCCCTGTGGGAAGCTCGAGTCACCTTTCTTTTGCTGGCCCACGCACGCGTTCTTGGCGCGCGAACGGCGAAGCCGGCCCGCACGCGGAGAGGCGCCATGGATGGCGCCGGCTTTGAGGAGCGAGGAAGGGCGGAGGGCGGAACGCCCGGAGTCAAAGTCCCACGGGATTAGCTTCGCGTCAAAAGTAACCCAAAGTAGTGGCCTTCTAGAGCCAGGGCTCATAGCAGTACCTGGGATAGAAGCGTCGGATGACCGAGGCCGGCCAGGACAGGTTCGTTACTACCCCGAACGAAGCGGCTACACCGCAACGCGCCGGTGCGAAGAGGACTTAAAGCCGCTTTGTTTTGCGCGGCGATCCATCACTTCGCCCTTCTCCCTCCGGGGCACGCGGGGAGCGGCCATGGATGGCCGCGGCTTCGAGGAGCGAGGAGAGGGCCGGGAGAGTGGCGGGTGCTCGCGGAAGCATCGAACGATACGCCTTTCCATGGCGCTACGAAGATCACCACGCCCCGCCCATCACACAAAAGCGATCAACCCCTCACGACCTATCCGGCTGCTCCAGCCACGCATCCAGCAGGGCCGCATCGGATTCATCAATGGCGACGATGCGATAACCAGCCCAGACCTGCCCGGGGCTGGCGGCGGCTTCGTGCCATTGCTCCTGGATCCCGACTTCGATGGATTGTGGCGCGCTACCCAGGCCGGGCAGCGACAGGCTGACCTGATAGATCGCCTCGCTGCGCGGCGGGCGGGCGCTGATCAGCAGCATGCCGTTGGCGGAGAGGTTGCCGAGATGACCGATGGGCTGGCCGCTGATGACATCGGTGACGACGGCCGTGAAGTTGGCTCGCTTGCGTTGCGCGCGGCGCTGGTCGATGGAGGCGATGTTTTCGCTCATGCCGATCATCCTCCCTGCCGCGGCGAGGTCGTCACCGGACGGGTGACTTGGCGGAGATGGCTGGTCAATGCCTGCCAGGCGCGATCGAGCAGGTTCTCGCGCATCTGGGCCATTTCGCGCACGCGTCCGCACGCCATCTCATGGGCAAGGTGCTGCAGGGAGACTTCCTCGTCGCGCAGGCCCCGGCGCGTCACGAATAGGCCATTGCCGGATACCGGCGAATACCACGCGAGCTTGCGTTGCGTGACGCGGCCGCTGTTGGGATCGATGAATTCGAACCATGTTCCGAACGGCAGCTGGCGCAGGCGCTGGTAGATGCGGCGCTCGGGAGATTCGGGCGAGGCAGGCACCGGCGGATGCGCCGGGGCAGCCGCGGGCGCTTCCTGCGCGGCGTGTTCGCCCAGTCGCTGATGCTGCTTGAGCTTGAGCGCGAGTTCCGTCGCCGTGGCGATGTTGTCGTTGGCAGTCGCATTCCCGTTCGGCTTCGCGCTCGCACTGGCGGACGGCGCCGAGGAGGAAATGCCCAACAGGCGCTGCGCGACCTGCACGGCTTCTTCGGCATGCATGCCGATCTGCTGCAGGCCCGATTCCACCTCCGACTGCAGCAGGCCCTGGTCGGCCACCGGCTGCTGGCCGAGCAGCTGATCGGTGATGCGCAGACGCAGCGCGAACGCTTCGCTGTTTTCGCCGTGTCGCAGCAGCGTCAACGCCAGCACGTCGGACCACGCGCGCTCCAATAGCGTGCGCAGCAGGCCGCGAGGGTTGCAGCGCTCGAAGCGCTCGGTCATCAGGTCGGCCGCACGGCGGCGCGCCTGCTCCAGTCGCTCGCGGCCCTGCATGGCTTCCACCTGGCGTCGCTCGGCGATCTGCGCCTTGCGGTTGAGCAGGCCCAGGTGATGTTCGATGTCTGCCAGCAGGCTGGTGTAGAGGCCGGTGCTCGGCGGCTCGCGGCGTGCGCGTTCCACCAGCTGGTTGAGCTTGGCGGCGAGCGAGCGATCGACATCGCCGTCGGGCACGTCGAGCCAATCGTTGGCCGCCTCGGTGACCATGCCCAGCAATTTTCGCGCGGGATGCTCGTGCTGGTTGAAGAAACCCTTGTCGGCAACCGCCATGCGCAATAACGGCAGCTGCAGGTCGCCAAGCAGGGAATGCGCGCTGCCGTCGTGTTGCAGTTGATGGCCCAACTGCTCGAACAGCATGGCGACCAGCTCCACCGTGTCGCCCTGCTCGTCGGACAGGTGGGTCTGGTGCGCGCCGACGGGCTTGCCCGTATTGAGCTGGGTGAGCAGTTCTTCGCGCAAGGCGTGCGCGCTGCGCAGCTCGCGACGCGCGTGGTCGGCCACGTCGGAAACATGCAGCTGCAGCGCATCGAGCGCGAGCTGCAGCTCCTCCGGCGTGGCCGGTCGACCGCTAGGCTGGTAGCTCAATGCGCCCTGGCCGGCGCGATGCTGCGCCAGCATTTCGCGCAGATTGTCCAGCACCGCGATGCTGTCGCTGCGACCCGGTGCCGGATGAGGCGATGCGCTCGCCGCCGGCGGGGGCGCCTGGCGCACCACGTTGTTGGGGGTGTTCTCGGCTACGCCGCCGCGCGGCGGCCGCTCGGCCTGCATGCGTGGCGCTGCAGGAAAGGCGCGCAGCTGGGGCAGGATGCCGTCGGCGCGCAGGTGTTCGTTGACCGTGTCGTACAGCGATCCCAGTGCACCCACCACCGCGGTGTCGAAGCTCTGCAGCATCAGCACATGGTGGTCGACGGGAAAATCCTGCAGCGCCTTTCCGCCCTCGCGAAACGCGGAGGCCAGCGCCTGTGGACCCAGCGGCAGATGCTCGCCCTCCAGCGGCGGCTGGCTCACCAGCACCGCGAAGCGATAGCCGAGTTCGAACAGCGGCGGTCCATGTCGCGCTTCGCCACGAGCGACCAGGGTCTGCACGGCGACGTTCTGGTCATGCTCCGCCTGGTCAAGCAGTTCCAGCGGACGATGGACCAGCGCTTGCTCCTGGGCGGAGGCGGCCACGGCGCCCAGCCGGCTGAAATGCGCGCGCACCCCCTCGAGAAAGCGGCGTTCCAGCGACGGACGCTGCTGCTGCAGCAGCTGCCGGCTGAACAGGCAGCGCTGTTGCTCGAGGTTGTTGCGCGAGCGCTCGGCCCGCGAGTACAGGCGTTGCTCGACATCGAACAGGCACGCCCGCAGCGGCGCTTCGAGCCAGCTGACGCACAAGGCATGGGTTTCTTCGATCAAGCGGCGCGCGCGCGGCGACCACTCGGCATTGTCGGGACGCGCGTCCCGATCGAATGCAAACGGCTGACGTCGACCCTGCTGTTCGACATCCATGACAGACCCTGTAAGTTCCCCCCGGAGTGACCCGAGTGTAGGGTCCCCGAGCTGGGCGCTGCCATCGGCTGGATGGGGGAGGCCAGGCGGGGGAATCGGCCAGATGGGCAAAACGTGACGCAGTGCGGTAAACATCGGCCGCGCTGACGACGACCCGGCGGCCCGCGGGTGCCTACAGGCCGTCGGAAAAAGGTCCTCGATGGAGCCACGGACAACGCGGACGCAACGCGTCGCCGCTCGAAGGCTCGATCCCGCACCGGGTGTCCATCGTGCTGTCCACGCGCGAGACATCTACAGCGGCCGGTTGGTCGGTCCCGTTGGAGCCGGCCTCCTCGGCACTGTTAGGTGGTGCTTGGGCGTAGCGCCGGCGTGACTTGAAGCGCTGTGCATCCCCGAGGCTGGGCTTGGACCGAGCCGGGCGGCCCCTCAGTCAAGGAAGGTCGAAATCACGTCGTTGAGGAAGCGCTGGCCGAGCGCCGTGGTCTGCAGCCGCGCGGTGCCTTCGACCAGCCAGCCGCGCTCGCGTGCCGATGCGAGTGCGGGCGCGATGCGCTCCATCGGCACACCGGTGCGCTCGGCAAAATCGGCGAGCGGTACGCCGTCGATCAGCCGCAGCGCATTGAGCATGTATTCGAACGGCAACTCGTCGACCGCCACCGGGCCATCGCCACCGATACGTCCGGCATGGCCGCCAGCGGCCAGGTACGCCTTGGGATGCCGCGTCTTCCAGCGGCGGTGGACCGTGCCGTTTTCCGTGCGGGTCAGCTTGCCGTGGGCGCCGGCGCCAATGCCGAGGTAATCCCCGAAGCGCCAGTAGTTGAGGTTGTGCACGCAACGACGATCCGCCTGGGCATAGGCGGAGATTTCGTACTGCCCGTAGCCGGCGGCAGCGAGCTGCGCTTCGCAGGCCTCCTGCATCGCCCACGAATGATCGTCATCGGGCAGCGGCGGCGGGTTCGCCGCGAATGCCGTGTTGGGTTCCAGCGTGAGCTGGTAGTGCGAGACGTGCGTCGGTTGCAGCGCGATGGCACGCGTCACGTCTGCCTGTGCGCCATCGAGCGTCTGTTGTGGCAGCGCGTACATCAGGTCGAGGTTGATGTTGGCGTAGCCCGCGTCCTGCGCCGACTTCACCGCCGCCTCGGCCTCGCTGGCCGAATGGATACGGCCCAGGCGACGCAGCTTGTCGTCGTCGAAACTCTGGATGCCGAACGACAGGCGATTCACGCCTGCTGCCAGATAGCCGTCGAAACGGCCGTGTTCGACCGTACCCGGGTTGGTCTCCAGCGTGATCTCGGCGGCGTCGACCAGCGGCAGGCGCTCCCGCACGCCATCGAGAAAGCGGTCGATCAGCTCCGGCGCGAACAGGCTGGGCGTACCGCCCCCGAAGAAGATGCTGTGCACCGGGCGGCCGAGCGCGGCGCTGCCGAAATCGCGGAGATCGGCATCGAGGTCGGCAAGCAGCACGTCGACGTATTCGGCATACGGCGGCGGCTCGCCTTTCACGCCGTGCGAGTTGAAGTCGCAGTAGGGGCATTTCTTCACGCACCACGGCATGTGGACGTACAGCGACAGCGGTGGTGCGATCAGCGGCATGGTGTTCAGACGTGTGGTGCAGCCAGGCGCTGGCGAAGCTCGGCCAAGGCGCGGCCACGGTGGCTGATGCGGTTCTTCATGCCGGGCGGCAGTTCGGCCGCACTCACCGCCTCGCCATCGGGCAGGAACAGCGGGTCATAGCCGAAGCCGTGCGCGCCGCGCTCCTCGGTCAATACGCGACCATGCCAGCGGCCTTCGGCGATCAGCGGCGCCGGGTCGTCGGCGTGCCGCAGCAGCACCAGCACGCAGATGAAGAAGGCGCCGCGTTGCCCGGTGGGCACGTCCTTCATCTCATGCAGCAGCTTGGCGTTGTTCGCCTTGTTGTCGCCATGCGTGCCGCTGTAGCGGGCCGAATAGAGTCCCGGCGCACCGCGCAGGTGTTCCACGCACAGGCCGGAGTCATCGGCGAGCGCCGGCTGCCCACTGATGCGTGCCGCGTGGCGCGCCTTGAGCAGCGCGTTCTCCACGAAGGTAAGGCCCGTCTCCTCGGCGTCGCTCACGCCATAAGCCGACTGCGGCATGACATGGAGCCCACTGTCGGCGAGCAGGTCGTTGAATTCGGCGAGCTTGCCGGGGTTGCTGCTGGCGAGAACGATGGGAGACATGCGGTCAGGCCATTTCCAGCGCGGTGCGCTGCGCGATGACGAGTTCGCCGATGCCCTTTTCGGCGAGGGCGAGCATGGCGTCCATTTCCTCGCGGCGGAACGCATGGCCTTCGGCCGTGCCCTGGACCTCGATGAAGCCGCCACCGTCGTTCATCACCACGTTCATGTCGGTGTCGCAGTTGGCGTCTTCGGCGTAGTCCAGGTCGAGCACCGGCACGCCCTGGTAGATGCCCACCGAAATGGCCGCCACGGCGCCGACCACCGGGTTGCGGCGAAGGTTCTCGCGCTTCATCAGCACGTTCACCGCATCCACCAGCGCCACGTAGGCGCCGGTGATGGCGGCGGTGCGGGTGCCGCCATCGGCCTGGATCACGTCGCAATCGAGCGTGATGACGCGTTCGCCCAGGGCCTGGCGGTCCACGCAGGCGCGCAGGCTGCGGCCGATGAGGCGCTGGATTTCCATGGTGCGCCCGCCCTGGCCGCCGCGCGCGGCTTCGCGCTGCATGCGGGTATTGGTGGCGCGCGGCAGCATGCCGTACTCGGCGGTGATCCAGCCTTCGCCCTTGCCACGCAGCCACGGCGGCACGCGGTCTTCGATGCTGGCCGTGCACAGCACCTTGGTATCGCCGAAGCAGACCAGCACCGAGCCTTCGGCGTGGCGGGTGTAATGACGTTCGATGGTGACGGTGCGCAGCTGGTCGCTGGCGCGGCCACTGGGGCGGCTGGGGGAGCTCATGGACGCGTTGGCCTTAAGGATTGGGCAAGCCAGGGCGGGAAAGTTTACCATTGCGCCCTTTCCTTCGTTCCGCAGGCGCTCCCCATGATCCGCAGCATGACGGCTTATGCCTCCGCCGAGGCGACCGGCCCCGCCGGCAACCTCAGCTGCGAGCTGCGCACGGTCAACCACCGTTACCTCGAGCTCAGCCCGCGCCTGCCGGATGACCTGCGCATGTTCGAGCCGGCCCTGCGCGAACGCATCGCGGCGCGGCTTTCGCGCGGCAAGGTGGACATCACCGTGCGCCTGCGGGGCGAAGCGCGCAGCGAATCGCTGCAGGTCAACGCAGGGACGCTGGCGCGGCTGTCCGAGCTGGCGATGGATCTGGAAGCCCGCTTCCCGCGCATGAACATCGAGTTCACCGAACTGCTGCGCTTCCCCGGCGTGCTGCAGCAGTCCGAGGTGGACCAGGACGTACTGCAGGCCGCCTTGCTCGATGTGCTGGAGCGCGCGCTCGATGCGCTTACCGCCACCCGCGAGCGCGAGGGCGCCAAGCTGGCCGACTTGCTTAAGGACCGTCTCGACGCGATCGAACGCATCGTGGCCGACGTACGCAGTTTCATGCCGCAGATTCGCGAGGGCCTGCGCACGCGCCTGGAATCGCGCCTGGCCGATATCAAGCAGCCCGCCGATCCGGGCCGCCTGGAGCAGGAGCTGGTACTGCAGATCACGCGCAGCGACGTGGATGAGGAGCTCGACCGGCTCACCGCGCATATCGCCGAAACCCGCCGCGTGCTCGGCACCAAGGAAGCCGTGGGCCGTCGCCTGGATTTCCTCATGCAGGAATTCAATCGCGAAGCCAACACGCTGGGCTCCAAGGCCGTGGACGTGCGCAGTACCAATGCGGCCGTGGAGCTGAAGGTGCTGATCGAGCAGATGCGCGAACAGGTGCAGAACATCGAATGAATACCGCCACGCCAAGCGCCGAGTGCACCTTGTTCGTGGTGGCCGCGCCCTCGGGCGCGGGCAAGTCCACCCTGGTCAATGCGCTGCTGGAGCGCGAACCGGCCATCTCGCTGTCGATCTCGCACACCACGCGTCCGCCACGTCCTGGCGAGCAGTACGGCCGTCACTATTTCTTCGTGGAGCGCGAAGAATTCGAGCGCGAGATCGCCGAAGGCATCTTCCTCGAGCATGCCGAAGTGCACGGCAACCTGTACGGCACCTCGCGCACCACGGTGGACACGCTGCTGGCGCAGGGGCGCGACGTGCTGCTGGAAATCGACTGGCAGGGCGCCCGGCAGATCCGCAAGACCAAGCCCGATTGCGTGAGCGTGTTCATCCTGCCGCCGTCGCGCACGGAGCTGGAGCGCCGCCTGCGTGGCCGCGGCTCGGACAGTCCCGAGGTCATTGCCCGTCGCCTGCACAATTCGCGCGAGGAAATCGCGCATGCGCACGAGTTCGACTACATCATCGTCAACGACAACTTCGACGTGGCGCTGAGCGACCTGCAGGCCATCGTGCATGCCGTGCGCCAGCGCAGCGAGCTGCAGTGGCGGCGGCATGAAGCGTTGATTGCCGAGCTGCTGGCCTGAAAGGTGGCCGTTCTTCTGTAGGAGCGCACCCAGTGCGCGACCGCGGCGTGACGGCATGTCTCAGTTCGTAGTTCTCGCGGCAGCACTTCGCATCACCGCATCACCGCTCCGTCGGCTTTTCGCGCACCGGGTGCGCTCCTACAGCAAGCTTCGCCTCCGCAAGGTCTTGTTCCGTTAGCGATTCCTGAGCGACGGGGCGGGCGGCGCATGGCCTTCATACGGGTATTCAGCTAACGTGGCGCCTTTCTCCCGCCCGCAGCCTGCCCATGACCGACTCCGTTAGTGCCAAGCCCGACGACAGCGCCCTGGTGCGCGTCCGTGGCCTGACCACGGTGCTCAATGGCAAGAAGGTGTTCGACGCGCTGGACCTGGATATCCCGCGCGGGAAGATCACCGCGATCATGGGGCCCAGCGGTACCGGCAAGACCACCCTGCTCAAGCACATCACCGGCCAGATGCACGGCGATGCGGGCGAGGTATGGGTGGATGGCCACAGCGTGTCGAAGCTCTCACGCGAGAAGCTGTTCGAGCTGCGTGAGCGCATCGGCTACCTGTTCCAGAATTCCGCGCTGCTCACCGATTTCGACGTGTTCGAGAACGTGGCGTTCCCGCTGCGCCAGCACACCGGACTGCCGGAAGTGCTGATCCGCAATATCGTGCTGACCAAGCTGCAGGCCGTGGGCCTGCGTGGCGCGGCCGGCCTGATGCCGTCGGAGCTCTCGGGCGGCATGGCGCGCCGCGTCGCGCTGGCCCGCGCCATCGTGTTCGACCCGATGCTGATCCTCTACGACGAGCCTTTCGTCGGCCTCGATCCCATCGCCCTGAACCAGGTGCTGAAGCTGATCCGCACGCTCAACGAGACGCTGGGCATCACCAGCGTGCTGGTGGCGCACGAGCTGGAGGCGATCAAGCAGGTGGCCGACCACATCTATCTCATCGCCAACGGCAAGGTCGTGGCCCAGGGCGATCCGAAGACCATCGCCCATGACGGCTCACCGTGGACACGGCAGTTCTTCGGCGGCGAGGCCGACGGCCCGGTGCCGTTCCAGTATCCCGCCGACGACTACGCGAGCTCGCTCGGTTTCCCACGGAGGGGCGCATGAGCCTGACCCTGAACCGCGAAAACATCGTGGTGCGCTCGCTGGAGCAGATCGGCAACTGCGGCCTGTTCCTGCTGCGCCTAGTGGCGGCCATTCCGCAGAGCCTGCGCCACTACCGCGAGACGATCCGCCAGCTGTGGTTCGTCGGCGCGATGAGCCTGATCATCATCATGGTCTGCGGCCTGTTCGTGGGCATGGTGCTGGGCTTGCAGCTGTATGACGTGCTGTCGATCTTCGGCGGCACCTCGGCCACCGGCACGGTGGTCGCCATTGCGATCTACCGCGAGCTGGGGCCAGTGGTTACGGCGCTGTTGTTCGCCGGCCGCGCGGGCACCTCGGTGACCGCCGAGATCGGCCTGATGCGCGCCACCGACCAGATCGCCGCGATGGAGATGATGGCGGTCGACCCCATCGCCTACGTCGTGGTGCCGCGTTTCCTCGCCGGCATGATCGCCATGCCGCTGCTGACCTGCGTGTTCTGCGCGATGGGCATCTTCGGCGGCCATCTGGTGGGCGTCACCTGGCTGGGCATCGACAACGGCACCTTCTGGTCGAACATGACCGCCACCGTCGAGGTGGGCAAGGACGTGATCAATGGCGTGCTGTGGAAGAGCCTGGTGTTCGGCATCGTGGTCTCGCTGATCGCCGTGTTCCAGGGCTACACCACGCCGCCCACCAGCGAGGGCGTGGCCTATGCCACCACCCGTACCGTGGTCGCCTCGTCGATCGCCATCCTGGCGCTCGACTTCGTGCTCACCGCTTTCCTGATGTGAGCGCCGCCATGACCGAATTCACCATCAACCTTTCATTGAGGATCGTGCCGTGAGCCAGAGACCCTCCTACGCCGTCGGCACCGGCCTGTTCATCGTGCTTGGCTTCGCTACGCTCGGTTATCTCGCGACCCAGACCACCTCGGTGGTCAATACCAGCCGCGGGCCGACGTACACCGTCGAGGCGCACTTCGCCAACATCGGCCAGCTCAAGGCGCGTGCGCCGGTGAAGGTCGCGGGCGTGCGTGTGGGCCAGGTGCAGTCGATCAATCTGGATCCGGGCAAGGAAACGGCCGACGTGAAACTGGCCATCGACCAGCGCTACGACAAGATCCCCGAAGACACCGTCGCCACCATCTTCACCAGTGGTTTGCTCGGCGACCAGTACGTGGGACTGCAATATGGCAACTCGAAGAAGGCCCTGGCCGACGGCGGCACCCTGTCGCTGACCCGCCCGGCGCAGCAGCTGGAAGAGATGCTGGGCAAGTTCTTCGGCGCCGGTGGCGCCGCGGACAACCTGTCCGGCAGCTATACGGTCAAGGCGCGCTTCACCAATATCGGCGCGCTGTCGGTCGGCGCGCCGGTGAAGATGGCCGGCGTGGCCATCGGCAGCGTCAAGGCGGTGCAGGCCGACCCGGTCAAGCTGGATGCCGAGGTGAGCCTGTCCATCGACAAGAAGTACAGCCAGATCCCCGACGATTCGGCCGCCGCGGTGTTCACCAGTGGTTTGATCGGCACACAGTACGTTGCGATCCAGCCCGGCGGTTCGCCGGACATGTTGAAGGACGGTGACGAGCTCGTGCTCACCCAGTCGGCGCTGCAGATCGAAGATCTCATCGGCAAGTTCCTGGTCAGCGGTTCGCCCAGCGACAAGAAGCCTGCCGACGGCGACAGCAAGCATTGAGTCAGCGCGTCACGTCCCGATATTCCCCCGGATCATCATCAGGAGTCACCCCATGTTGCGTAGCCTGGCCCTTGCCACCGCCATCGCTTTCGGCGGCGCGATCGCCGCCCCGGCGTTCGCCCAGAACGCCCCTGCCACGGCCGGCGCCCAGCAGCAGCCCGAGCAGGTGGTGCAGGTCATCGCCGACCAGCTCGCCAGTGCCATCGAAGGGCACCAGCAGCAGCTGAAGAACGATCAGGAAAAGCTGATCGCCGTGATCGACGATGTGTTCCTGCCGCACTTCGACATCGACTACGCGTCGATTCTGGTGCTGGGCCAGCACGCCCGCGAGGCCACGCCCGAGCAGCGCGCGCGCTTCGCCAAGGCGTTCTACAACTCCATCACCCATCGCTACGCGGAAGGCCTGCTCAACTACACCCGCGGCCGCGTGAAGGTGCTGCCGTTCTCCGGCGACCTCAACGACAAGCGCACCGTGGTGCGCACGCAGGTGGTGCTGGACGACGGCAAGACCGTCGGCGTGGACTACGCCTTCCGCAAGTCGCGTGACGGCAGCTGGAAGGCCTACGACGTGATCATCGAAGGCATTTCCTACGTCACCAACTACCGCAACCAGGTGGACGCGGAAATCCGCAAGGTCGGCATCGACCAGCTGACCACCAACCTGGAAACCCAGGGCTCCAAGGCGCTGGAAACCATGGAAAAGGACACCAAGGGCAAGTCATGAGCGACGCCGCCGCGCCCATGCAGGTCGACGACATCACACCCGACACCGTACGCGTGTCGGGCGTGCTCATCTTCGCCAACGCCGCGAAGGCACTGGACGTGATGGCAGCCGCCGTGGCGCGCGAGGGTCGCCGGGTGCTCGATCTGTCGGGCGTCACCCGCAGCGACAGCGCCGGCTTGGCCTGCGTGCTGGCGGTGCTGTCGGAAGCCGCCGAGCGGGGCCGTCCGCTGACCGTGCGCAACATGCCCGAAGGCATGCACCTGCTCGCCAGCGTGTGTGAAGTGGAAGGCCTGATGGCCTGACGCCAGGCCATCCGCGGACAAGAGAAAGGGGCCTTCGGGCCCCTTTTCTTTGCTGCGTTTGGGAGAAGCGGCGATCAGTTCTTGATCGGCTGTTTTCCCTGTTCCGGCTGCTTGTTCTCCCAGGAATGCTGCTCTTCCAGCAGTTCGTCGGGATCGAAGTTCTTGTCCTTCAGGCCCTGCATCTGCTCGATGATCTCGGCCGGCGGGTTGCCGTCGTACAGCTCATACAGGCGCTGCTGGCGGTAGGCGTCGCGCATGAACACGTACGGGTCGTAGGCCGACTGCAGGAAGCTCTCCGCATCGATGCCGCGCGAGCGCAGCGTCACCAGGTAGAACAGCTCAGGCAGGTACTCCTGGCCGTACTCGAAGTCGTGGTTGCGCGAGTAATAGCTCAGCGGGTCGAAGAAGTAGCTGTCCACCGGCAGGCGCCACACGTCGCGGGCCGTGGTCGGGCCGACGAACGGCAGCACCAGGTAGCCGCCTTCCGGCACGCCCCAGCGCGCCAGGGTGATGCCGAAATCCGTATCCTGCAGCGGGATGCCCAGCTGGCTGGCCGGGTCGAAGAAGCCGCCGATGCCCAGGGTCAGGTTGACCAGGAAGCGGCCCGTGCTCTGCGCCGCCTGCATCGGGCGCGCCTGCAGCAGGTCGTTGGCGACCGTGATCGGCATGCGGATATTGGTGAAGAAGTCGCTCACGGCACGGCGCACCGGCGGATTGGTCACCTTGCGGTAACCCACCGCGACCGGCCGGATGATCGCCTTGTCCATCGAGTCGTTGAACGCGTACATGTCCCGGTTGAATTTCTCGTAGGGATCGTCGGTACGCGGCTTGGCGATGGTGCAGCCCGCCAGCAGGGTGATCGCAACCAAGGGAAGGCTGCGCTTGAGGATTGGGAGGAGGGCGGACGGCATCGCTGGCAACGGTCCTAGGGGTAAGTAGAATATTGTACTGGCTGGTTTTTTATTGTGTACAGCCCCCTGCAGTGTTTCGGGGAGCGGCTGCAGGCCGGCTGAACCGCGCATTCTACGGTTTGCTGCATTGCCAGCAAAGCAGCCTCTGGCTACACTGACACGCGATAAGTCGCTTTATTCTCTAAGGATTTCAGATGGCCCGCATTACCGTCGAAGACTGCCTGCAGGTGGTCGACAACCGCTTCGAACTGGTGTTGATGGCGACCAAGCGCGCCCGCCAGCTCTCCAAGGGTGCCGAGCCGGCAGTCAATCCCGATCACGACAAGCCGACCGTGCTCGCCCTGCGCGAAATCGCCGACCGCCGCATCGACCAGGCCACCATCGACGAGATCGACAAGGCCGAGCGCGAACGCGCCGAGCGCGAAGCCCTGGAATGGGCAGCCGCCGAAGTGGACGACGACCTCTCCAAGGGCGGAGACGACTGATGGATGGCGGTGGCTGTAGACAGCGCCTCCCGAGTGCCGGCATGTCCGGTGCTTTGCGCTGTGCTGAAGTAGCCGTCGGCCTGATTTCCAAACGCATGGAGGCGGTCGCCTGAGCGGGGACCGACCATCCATGCCGGCCGTCACGGATTCCTCTACCCCGGATACGTCGACGCTACCGCCGTACGTTTTGGCCCTGAAAGAGCGCGTGGCCTACCTGCCGGAGCCGCAGGTCGAACGCGTGGTCCGCGCCTACCAAGTGGGCGCCGTGGCCCACGAGGGCCAGGCCCGCAAGAGCGGCGAGCCCTACATCACGCATCCCGTAGCCGTGGCCGGCATCCTCGCCGAGCTGGGCCTGGACGCCGAGACCATCATCGCGGCGATCCTGCACGACACCCTGGAAGACACGGCGCTGAGCCGTACGGAACTCTCCGGCGAGTTCGGAGAGACCGTGGCCGAGCTGGTCGACGGCGTCACCAAGCTGGACAAGATGCGCTTTTCCAGCCGCCAGGAGGCGGACGCCGAAAGCTTCCGCAAGATGCTGCTGGCCATGGCGCGCGACCTGCGCGTCATCCTGATCAAGCTCGCCGACCGCCTGCACAACATGCGCACGCTGGGGGCGAAAGATGCTCCGTCGCGTCGCCGCATCGCGCGCGAAACGCTGGAGATCTATGCGCCCATCGCGCAGCGCCTGGGCATGAACAAGTTCAAGGCGGAGCTGCAGGACCTGGGCTTCCGCGCGCTGTACCCGGACCGTTACCGCGTCATCAGCGAGCGCATCCGCGCCGCCCTCGGCAACCGTCGCGAGGCGATGGGCAAGATCGAGACGGCGCTGTCCACGCGCCTCACGGCCGAGCACATCACGGCGCGCGTGGTGGGCCGCATCAAGTCGCCGTGGAGCATCTATTCCAAGATGCGCAGCGAGCATAAGACGTTCGCGCAGCTGATGGACGTCTATGGCTTCCGCGTCGTGGTCGATTCGGCGATGAGCTGCTACATGGCGCTGGGTTCGGTGCACAGCCTGTACAAGCCGGTCGATCGCCGCTTCAAGGACTTCATCGCCATTCCCAAGGCGAACGGCTACCAGTCGCTGCATACCGTGCTGCTCGGGCCGTTCGGCGCGCCGATCGAAGTGCAGATCCGCACGGCGGAAATGGACTCGGTGGCCGAGCGCGGCGTGGCTGCGCATTGGGCGTACAAGACCGATTCCGGCCCGGCGAACAGCGCGCAGGCACGCGCCCGCGAGTGGCTGTCCTCGCTGGCCGACAGCCAGGCGCACACGGCCTCGTCGTCGGAGTTCATCGAGAACGTCAAGATCGACCTGTTCCCGGACGAGGTCTACCTGTTCACGCCGCGCGGCGACATCCTGGCCTTGCCACGCAATGCGACTGCGCTGGATTTCGCCTATGCCGTGCACACCGACGTGGGCGACCACGCCGTGGCCGCGCGCGTGGACAAGAAGCTGGTGCCGCTGCGCACGCGCCTGGAATCGGGGCAGCTGGTGGAAATCATCACCGCGCCGTCGGCGGTACCGAACCCGGCATGGCTGGAATCGGTGGTCACCGGCAAGGCGCGCACCGCGATCCGCCAGTATCTCAAGCATTTGCAGCACGAAGATGCGGTGGACTTCGGCCATCGCATGCTCGACCGCGCGCTGGACGCCCTGGGTACCAGCCTGGATGCGATTCCGCCCGCGGTGCTCGATCGTTTCCTTGAGACCGCCAAGCTCAAGCGCCTGGAAGAACTGCTTTCCGAGATCGCCCTGGGCAACCGCGTGCCGCACCTTGTTGCCGGCCAGCTGGTTGCCGCGCGCGGCAAGAAATCGTCCGACGTGCAGTCGGCGCCGCACGCGATGGAGAAGATCCGCATCACCGGCGCCGAACGCGGCGTGCTCAGCTTCGGCAACTGCTGCCACCCGCTGCCGGGCGACGAGATCATCGGTTATCTCTCGTCGGGCAAGGGCATCGTGGTGCATCGCGTGGAATGCCCGAACGTGGTGGAGCTGCGCAAGTCGCCGGAACGCTGCGTGGCGATCGAGTGGGATCGCGACGTGCAGGGCGATTACCGCGCCGAGCTGCGCATCGAGGTCATCAACCGTCCTGGCGTGCTGGCCACCGTGGCGGCGGCCATCGCCGCGGCCAACTCGAACATCGAGAACGTGGAATACGTCGAGCGCGACGCCGCGGCGGCCACGCTGCTGTTCGCGCTGGAAGTGAAGAACCGCAAGCATCTGGCCGAAGTGATCCGCCGCGTGCGCCGTACCGGCGTGGTGAGCGGTGCCTATCGCTATCCGCTGTAAGCGGCGGCGGGGCGTTTCGTCCCTCCTCATCGTGCGCTTCTCGCTCTAGACTGGTCGGCCTGTGCAACCACGAGGCCACTTCATGTCCCGCCAGATCATCGCCACCGACAAGGCACCGGCCGCCATTGGCCCGTATTCGCAGGCCGTGCGCGCCGGCAACACCGTGTACTTCTCCGGTCAGATCCCGCTCGACCCGGCCACCGGCCAGATGGTCGAAGGCGACATCACGCTGCAGACCCGCCGTGTGTTCGACAACCTCAAGGCGGTGGTTGCCGCTGCCGGCGGCTCGATGGACAAGATCGTGCGCGTGGGCATCTACGTGACCAACCTCGGCCACTTCGCGTCCGTCAACGAAGTGATGGGCGAGTATTTCCAGGCGCCGTATCCGGCACGCTCCACCATCGAGGTGTCGGCATTGCCGAAGCTCGCCGATGTGGAAGTCGATGCGATCATGGTGCTCGACTGATCCTTCGTATTCGCGTGCACCGACAGCCGGCGAGTCGTTGCCGGCTGCGCGGCGGGCGTCGGCTCGGGTAGGCTTTGCCGATGCCTGCGCGTCACGCTTCTTCCAACCTGGTCATGCCTGCCGACCCCGGTGCGACGCCGGTGGCATCGCTGCCGGGCGTCGGGCCTGCACTCGCCGAAGCGTTGGCGCGGCTGGGACTGGAGCGTGTGCAGGACCTCTGGTTCCATCTGCCGCTGCGCTACGAAGACAAGACGCAGGTCACCGCGATCGCGGATCTGCGCCCCGGCGAGCGGGCACAGGTCGAGGGTGTGGTGGAGGCGGTCGAGCGGGGTTTTCGTTATCGGCCGCAGCTCAAGGTTGCGATTGGTGATGACTCGCACCAGACGCTGATGCTCCGCTTTTTCCATTTCCGCCGCAGCCAGTCCGATCAGCTGCAGCCGGGCACGCGATTGCTCTGTTACGGCGAGGTCCGGCAGGGTGCGCAGGGGCTGGAGATGGTGCATCCGCAGTACCAGCGGCTCAGTGGTGACGAGCCTGCGGAAGTCGATGAACGGCTCACACCCATCTATCCCACCACCGAGGGGCTGGGCCAGAAGCGGCTCGCCGGCGTGATCGCCAAGGCCCTGGCGCTGCTGCCGCCCGATGCGCAGCTCGAACTGATTCCGCCGTCCTTGTGCCAGGCGCATGGCCTCACGTCGCTGCGCGAAGCCCTGCTGTACGTGCATCGACCGCCGCCGGACGCGCATCTCGGTCAGCTCACCACAGGGCGACACCCCGCGCAGCAACGCCTGGCGTTCGAAGAACTGCTGACCCAGCACCTGAGCCTCAAGCGCATGCGCGAAGCCGTGCGTCGCCGGCATGCACCGTCGCTGCGTGGCACCGGCGCGCTGCGCGAGCGATTGCTGGCGGGACTGCCGTTCGGACTTACCGGTGCGCAACAGCGCGTCTCGGCCGAGATCGCTGGCGACATTGCACAATCGGAACCCATGCTGCGGCTGGTGCAGGGTGACGTGGGCAGCGGCAAGACCATCGTCGCCGCGCTCGCGGCGGTGGCGGCCGTGGAGTCGGGCTATCAGGTCGCGCTGATGGCGCCGACCGAGCTGCTTGCCGAGCAGCATCTGCATCACTTCCGCCATTGGCTTACGCCCCTGGGTATCGAGGTGGCGTGGCTGGCCGGCAAGGTGGCGGGCAAGGCGCGACAGCAGGCGCTGGCGCGCGTTGCGTCAGGAGCGCACGTGGTGATCGGCACACACGCGCTGATGCAGGAAGGCGTGTCGTTTGCGCAGTTGGGCCTGGTCATCGTCGACGAACAGCACCGCTTCGGTGTGCAGCAGCGGTTGGCGCTGCGCGACAAGGGCGCGGATCACGACAGCGGCCTGGTTCCGCACCAACTGGTGCTCACCGCCACGCCCATTCCGCGCACCTTGGCAATGAGCGCCTATGCCGATCTCGACGTTTCCGCCATCGACGAACTGCCGCCGGGACGCACGCCGGTGCAGACCATCGCCATTTCCAACGCGCGTCGCTTCGATGTCATCGAGCGCATCCATGCCGCGTGCCAGGAAGGGCGCCAGGCGTACTGGGTGTGCACGCTGATCGAGGAATCGGAGCAACTGCGCGCACAAGCGGCCGAAGTGGCGCATGCCGAGTTGTCGGCTGCGCTGGACGATTGCCGGATCGGCCTGATCCATGGGCGCATGAAGCCCAAGGAAAAGCAGTCGGTGATGGATGCCTTCAAGGCCGGTGAGCTGTCCGTGCTGGTCGCCACCACGGTGATCGAAGTCGGCGTGGACGTGCCCAATGCGAGCCTGATGGTGATCGAGAACAGCGAGCGACTTGGACTCGCGCAGTTGCATCAGCTGCGTGGCCGCGTAGGGCGCGGCGCCATCGCTTCCAATTGCGTGCTGCTTTACCAGCCGCCGCTGGGGCAGCTCGCACGCGAGCGGTTACAGGTGATGCGCGAGACCAACGACGGGTTCCGCATTGCCGAAAAGGATCTCGAGCTGCGCGGGCCCGGCGAGGTGCTCGGTACCCGCCAGACGGGCCAGCTGAGTTTCCGCATCGCCGACCTGGCCCGCGACGCGCATCTTCTGCCCGCGGTGCAGGAGGTGGGAGCGGATATGCTCGAGCGGCACCCGCAGGCGGCGGAACGATTGATCGCGCGATGGATTGGCGGCGCGGCGCGTTACGCTCACGCGTGAGGGCGGCGCTCTTCGCGCCCTTGCGTATGTAGGAGCGCACCCAGCGCGCGACCGCCGTTCGCCCCGGTCCCCAATCTTCGTCCCCTCGTCGGCAGGCCGGACGAGGGCGAAGCACGTACAACGCGCCCAGACTGCCCCGGACGCGGCTCCGCCACCACAAACCCGTAAGCGCCCACCCGGGGTTTGCCAATACCGATCAACCTCCTAAGCTACACGGTTCAAACAAGACGACGACACCTCATGAGCAAGCCGCAACTGCTGATCGACACCGACCCCGGCGTGGACGATGCCCTCGCCATCCTGATGGCGCACGCGCACGCCGATGTGCATGGATTGACGATTGCGGCCGGCAACGTGGGGCTCGGTCATACCGTGCGCAACGCCCGCACGCTGGTGGACCTGGTGGGCATGCCGACGCCGGTGTTCGCCGGTTGTCCGACCCCGCTGGTACGCCTGCCGGAAGAAGATGCCGTGCACGTGCACGGTACCGATGGCCTCGGCGACGTGGGTTTCCCCGAGCCCAAGGCGATGACCAGCGATGAGCATGCCGTGCAGGCGATCCTGCGACTGACGCGTGAGCGTCCCGATCTGACCCTGGTCGCGTTGGGGCCTCTCACCAATCTTGCATTGGCCGTGCGCCTCGATCCCTCGCTGCCGCAGCGCGTGAAGCGCTTGGTGATCATGGGCGGCGCGGTGACCGGCCTGGGCAACACCGGCAACATCCCTGCCGAATTCAACATCGGTTTCGATCCCGAAGCTGCCCATGTGGTGTTCGAGGCGTTCCCGTCTTTTGATCTGGTTGATTGGGAAGTGGTGTTGCGTCATGCCTTCGACCAGCTCGAATTCGATGGCTGGGTGGCTACGGGCGATCAACGCGCAACGTTCTTCGAACAGGTATTCCGCACGGCGCGCGCGTTCAACCTCAAGCGCGGGCGTCGCGGCGTGATTGCGGCCGACGCGTTGGCGATGGCGGTGGCGATCGATCCTGCGATCGTCACGCGCATGGAAGAACGCCACGTGGCGGTCGAAATGGATGGGCGCCTGACGCGTGGTGCCACCGTGGTGGATTGGTCCCATCGCCTCGGCCGGGCGCCCAATGCGCGCATCGTGATGGAGGTGGATCAGGCCCGTTTTGGCGCCATGGTGCGCCGGGCCTTGGGCGCCTGAGGGAGGGCCCGGAAACGGCCCGTGAGGCCCAAGTAACTGACCGACTTGCCAAAGGCTTCGGTCTGTAGTTAAAATGCCGCTCTTTTCACCCACCGCTTTGAGTCAGTCATGAAGCCCGATACCCATCCGAATTATCGCCCGGTGGTGTTCCAGGACCTGTCGTCCGACTTCGCGTTCCTGACGCGTTCGACGATCGCCACCAAGGAAACCGTCAAGTGGGAAGACGGCAACGAGTACCCGCTGATCAAGGTGGATATCTCCAGCCATTCCCATCCGTTCTACACCGGCAAGCAGAAGACGCTGGACACCGGCGGCCGCGTCGACAAGTTCCGTCGTCGCTACGCGCAGAAGTAAGCGCGAGGCAGCTGGCGCCGCACCGCTGTTTCGGGTGTGAGCCAAGCATGTGGACACGGGGCGAGCCCAGGCTCGCCCCGTGTTTTTTTGCGTCCACCATCCGACCATCCGCTAGGGCATGTTGTCGGATCGATATGCGATAATGGGCGGCGAGGTGTCGCTGTCCCCAAGGCGACATCAACCCTAATCGCCAGCGGTCGCCTAGAGCGGCATGCAGGCGACGCCATTTGTGAAGGAGGTTTTCCGTGTCCGAATCCAAGATCGTCAAGTTGGTGGATGAGTCGACCAACCGCAGCAGCGAGCTTCCCCTGCTCAGCGGCACGCTCGGTCCCGCATGCATCGACATCGGCACGCTGTACAAGGACACGGGCCACTTCACCTACGACCCGGGTTACGGCAGCACGGCCAGCACCAAGAGCGCCATCACCTACATCGACGGTGACAAGGGCGTCCTGCTGTACCGCGGCTACCCGATCGAGCAGCTGGCCGAGAAGTCCAACTTCCTGGAGACGTCGTATCTGCTGTTGAACGGCGAGCTGCCCACCAAGGACCAGTTCTCGACCTTCGAGCACGACATCACGCATCACACGATGATGCACGAGTCGCTCAAGGACTTCTTCAAGGGCTTCCACCACGACGCGCATCCGATGGCCATGCTGGCCGCCTCGGTCGCTTCGCTGTCGGCCTTCTATCACGACGACATCGACGTCGATAACGCGGACGACCGCAAGCTGGCCGCGATCCGCCTGATCGCCAAGATGCCGACCATCGCCGCCGCCTGCTACCGCTATTCGATCGGTTGGCCGTTCCGCTATCCGCGCAACAACCTCGAGTACGTCGACCGCTTCCTGCACATGATGTTCGAAGTGCCGAGCGAGCCGCTCGAGCTCAGCCCGGTCGCTGCCAAGGCGCTGGACCTGCTGTTTATCCTGCACGCCGACCACGAGCAGAATGCCTCGACCTCCACCGTGCGCCTGGTCGGCTCGACCGGCGCCAATCCGTATGCCTCCATCGCCGCGGGCATCACCGCGCTGTGGGGTCCGGCTCACGGTGGCGCGAACGAAGCCGTGCTGGAGATGCTTCAGGAGATCGGCACGGCCGACAAGGTCGAGACGGCCGTCAAGCGCGCGAAGGACAAGAACGACAACTTCCGCCTGATGGGCTTTGGCCACCGCGTGTACAAGAACTTCGACCCGCGCGCGAAGATCATCCGCGAGATGACCCACAAGGTGCTCGGCGAGCTGGGCATCAACGATCCGCTGCTGGAAGTGGCGATGAAGCTGGAAGAGGCGGCGCTGAAGGATGATTACTTCGTCGAGCGCAAGCTGTACCCGAACGTCGACTTCTACTCCGGCATCATCTATAAGGCGCTGGGCATCCCGACCGAGATGTTCACGGTGATGTTCGCCATCGCCCGTACCGCCGGCTGGATCGCCCATTGGATCGAGCAGCACGAAACCCCAGGTGCCCGCATCGGCCGTCCGCGCCAGATCTACACCGGCGCCGACGTGCGCGACTACGTGGCGGCGGACAAGCGCTGAGCTTTTCCTGCACCACACGAAAAAAGCCCCGGCCATGCCGGGGTTTTTTTGTGCCGCCTTTGTAGGAGCGCACCCAGTGCGCGATACATTCTCGCGACGCGTTGGCGATGGATGGCCTGTGCGTGAGGTGTCGCCTTGGCGCTGCGGTCGCGTACTGGATGCGCTCCTACAGTGAGGCTTGGTGTTGGTTGCGGGAGGAGGTGCACATCTGTGCAATTCCTCCCAGCCGCCTTCTTATCTCAACACCGACGACAGCATCCGCTCGAACTCGTCGTCGTTTTCCGCCGATGACAGCAGCTCCTCCACGGCCGCCAGCGAAGCCCGCTTCATCGGCTTCTCATCGATGCGGTCCAGCGGTGGCTGTTTCAGTGCATCGAGCGGGAGCACGGTGAGGTCGAAGGGCAGGCCATCGGCAGCAAACAACAGGACCGGGTATTCGCGCTGCTCGTCGCGGGTGGTACGCAAGCGGCGCGTCTGCTGGGTCAAAGGTACGCCGCGTTCCTGCAGGAACAGCACGACGGATTCGGGCGTGTCGCTGAAAAGATGCAGGCAGACGGCGGAGTGGGCGTCGGCGGTGCCATCGAGCACGGCGCCGACCAATCGAGGCTCGAAGCGGTCGAGGAAGCGCATCGCCTCGGCGGCGGCCTCACGGCGTTCCAGCAGCAGCTGGGGCTGGCTGTCGGCGTGGAAGATGCGCTGGTGCTCGCGCAGGGCGTCTTCGATTTCGTTGTTGCGAGGCAAGGCCTGCGCGTCGAGGATGCCAAGGCGTTCGGCCGCCTTGATCTTGGCGTGATGGAAGTCGCGGATGCCGTGTTCGCTCATCAGTCGCGCCGCCTCCTGGGCGACGCGCAGCCTGTTGCGCTGAAGACGATCCTGCGCGTGGATACGGTGGTGCTGGCCGCGTGCCATACCTGTTCCTCCCGGTAGCTGGCGTTCGCTCAGGCGAACGCGGGCGGGACGGATGTCCCGGGGGTCAGAAGATGTCGTAGGCGTGTTGCTGGTCCTGGTCCTCCTGCTGCTGGTTGGCCTGGTTGCGCAGTCGGTCGACGTCCTCGACCTTGAAGATCTCGGACATGGCGTTCGGATCGCCCGCGCCGGCGGGCAGGCCGCTGTAGCGGTCGATTTGCACCGTACTGATGCCGGGCGGCATCGGCAAGACCGTGGACGGCTGGTCCTTCAGGGCCGAGCCCATGTAGGACATCCAGATCGGCAGCGCCGCCTTGGCGCCGAATTCGCCCTTGCCAAGCGAGCTGAAGTCGTCGAAACCCACCCACACGGTGGCGACCAGGCCGCCGTTGAAGCCGGAGAACCAGGCGTCGCGGTGGTCATTGGTCGAGCCCGTCTTGCCGGCGAGGTCGTCGCGACCCAGCGCCATGGCAGCCGCACCGGTGCCGCGCTTCACCACGTCCTGCATCAGGGAAGTGACTAGGTAGTCGTTGCGTACGTCGATCACCTGAGGTGCCAGGGCCGGCGGGTGGGCGCCTTCGCCGTGGGCGTCGGCCGGCAGGATCGCGCCGCCAATGCTGCCCGCCGCCGCCGGGGCCGCGGTGCTGCCCGCAACGGCCACGGCGTTGGCCGGGCCCGCCACGCTTCCGGCCGGCGGCGGCGGACCCGGCGGACGGGTGTCCAGCAGGCGCTCGGCGCAGTTGCGGCAGGCACGGGCCGGATTGGCGACATAGACGGGTTTGCCGTCGCGGTCGTCAATCTCGCTGATGAAATATGGCGTCACCAGGTAGCCCCCGTTGGCAAACACCGCATAACCGCGGGCCATGCTCATCGGTGAGACCGACGCCGTGCCAAGCGCCATCGAGAGATTGCTGGGCAGGGAATCGAGGCTGAAGCCGAAGCGGGTCACGTAGTCGCGCGCATAGCGCACGCCGATCGCATCCAGCAGGCGCACCGAAACCAGGTTCTTGGACTGCACCAGCGCCTCGCGCAGGCGGATGGGGCCGTCGAACTTGTCGTCATCGTTGGACGGCGTCCACAGGCCGCCCGGGCGAGACGGGTCGGGCAGGGCCAGGGGCGCGTCGTTGACGATCGAGGCGGGCGTGAAGCCGCGCTCGAAGGCCGCCGAGTAGATGAACGGCTTGAAGCTGGAGCCCGGCTGGCGGGCGGCCATCACCGCACGGTTGAACTTGCTGCGCAGGAAGTTGAAGCCGCCGACCAGCGCCTGCAGCGAGCCGTCCTCGGGATTGACGGAGACCAGTGCGGCCTGGGCGGCCGGAATCTGGGTCAGCTGCCAGTTGCCCTTCTCGTCGCGCGCCACGCGCACGATGTCGCCGCGCTTGAGCAGGCTGGTGCCGCTCTTGGGACGAGCCCAGGCCATCTGCTCGGCGCCCAGCTTCACCGTCTCCCGGCTGGCCAGGTAGATGCTGGTTTCGCCGCCGGCGACGCCGGTGACGATGCCCGGCTCCATCCCCGAGATATCCGTGAAGCCGGCCAGGGCACGTTCCAGGTCTTCGTTGCTGGCATCGGCGCCCAGCTCCTGGTGAGCTTCCGGGCCGCGCCAGCCGTGGCGGTGGTCGTATTCGACCAGGCCCGAGCGGACCGCATCCACGGCGGCCTGCTGGCGGCTGCTCAGCACGGTGGTCTTCACCACGTAGCCTTCGGTCAGGGCGTCATTGCCCAGTCGATCCAGAGCCTGCAGGCGGACCATTTCGGCCAGGTAGGGGGCGTCGACCTCGATCGGCGGCTCATGCGGCGAGGCATTGTTGGCCTCGGCAATGGCCTGGTCATATTCAGCCTTGCTGATGTAGCGGTTCTCCAGCATCTGGCCGAGCACCCAGTTGCGGCGGGCGATCATGCGCTTGGGGCTGTTGAGCGGGTTGACTACCGAAGGCAGCTGGAAGGTGGAGGCCAGGGTGGCGCACTCGGCCACGCTCAATTGATCCAGGGTCTTGCCGTAGTAGTAGGAAGCGGCAGCCGCCACGCCATAGGAGCGATGTCCCAGGAACATCTTGTTGAGGTAGAGCTCCAAGATCTGATCCTTGGTGAGCTCACTCTCCATGCGCAGGGCGATGAAGATTTCGGTCAGCTTGCGGGAATAGAGCTTTTCCGGGCTCAGGAAGAAGTTGCGGGCCACCTGCTGCGTAATGGTGGAGCCGCCCGGACCCTTGTCGCCGCCGGAAACGACCACGTGCCAGCCTGCGCGGGCGATGCCATGCCAATCCACGCCCGGGTGCTGGTAGAAGCTGGCGTCCTCGGCAGCGAGCACGGCGTGCTTGAGGCGCTCGGGCACCTCGCCGATGCCGACCGGGATACGGCGGGTTTCGCCAAAGCTGGCGATCAACTTGCCGTCGGCCGACAACACACGCAGGGGCACCTGCATGTGGTAGTCCTTAAGGACGGCCACCGAGGGGAGGCGGGGGGAAATCAGCCAGTAGGCCACACCGATCGCCGCGACACCCAGCAGCAAACCCGTAAAAGCCAGGATCAGGATCCAGCGCAGCAACCGCTTAAGAATTTGCATGATTTGGGTGTTTGCGAGACGTGAGTCAAAACAACTCAGAGTATAGATGTAGCAGTATCTCGGGCATGAACCGAGCGCGTCACAGCAAAAAGCAGGCCATGGACGACTTCGGCCAAGTGTGGATGCCGTCACGCGAATGAGTCGAGAAAAAGCTCGTAGGCCGTTGCCATTACATTAATTTTTGGTTTTAATGCCGTCGCGTATCCCTCCGATACAGGTGGGGGCGTTCAGGGGCAAGGGGGAAAATCGTGGGGCTCTTTACACCCAAGAAGCCGCCGCTTGTTGGTGTCGACATCAGTTCGACCGCCGTCAAGTTGCTGCAGCTCAGCCAAGCCGGCGGTCGCTATCGCGTAGAGCACTACGCGGTCGAGCCACTGCCCCCTAATGCAGTGGTCGAAAAGAACATCGTCGAGGTCGAGGCGGTGGGCGAGGCCATTCGTCGTGCGCTGGCGCGCTCGGGCTCCAAGCTCAAGCACGCGGCAGCCGCAGTGGCCGGCTCGGCCGTAATCACCCGCATCATCCCGATGCCGAGTGAACTCTCCGACGACGATCTCGAAGGGCAGATCCAGGTCGAGGCGAACCAGTACATCCCGTATCCGATCGAGGAAGTGAGTCTCGATTTCGAGGTGCTGGGACCGGTGCGCGACAACCCGGAAATGAACAACATCCTGCTCGCTGCCTCGCGCACCGAGAACGTGGACATGCGCGTCGCCGCGCTGGACCTCGGTGGTCTCTCCGCCAAGGTGATCGATGTCGAAGCCTTCGCGATGGAAAACGCCTTCGCGATGGTGGCCGACCAGTTGAACGTGGGCCGTGACGCCCTGGTCGCGGTCGTCGACATCGGCGCCACCATGACCACGCTGTCGGTGCTGCGCAACCAGCGCACCATCTACTCGCGCGAGCAGGTGTTCGGTGGCAAGCAGCTCACCGACGAAATCATGCGCCGCTACGGTCTTTCCTACGAGGAAGCCGGCCGTGCCAAGCGCAAGGGTGGTCTGCCCGAGTCGTATGAGAGCGAGGCGCTGGAGCCGTTCAAGGAATCGCTGATCCAGCAGATCAGCCGCCTGCTGCAGTTCTTCTTCGCGGGCAGCGAATACAGCAAGGTGGACCAGGTCGTGCTGGCCGGCGGTTGCGCATCCATCGAAGGCATCGGTCCGATGCTCGAGGATCAGCTGGGCGTGCCGTGCGTGGTGGCCAATCCGCTCGCGCGCATGTCGCTGTCGCCGCGCGTGCAGGCGCAGTCGCTGGCACAGGACGCGCCGGCGCTGATGATCGCGGTCGGCCTCGCGCTCAGGAGCTTCGACTGATGGCACACATCAACCTACTTCCGTGGCGTACCGAACGCCGCAAGCAGCGCGAGCGCGAGTTCTTCATGCAGTTGGCCGCGGCCTTCGTGGCGGCGGTGCTGGCCTTGCTCTTGTGGGTGTCCTGGATGGACATGCGCATCAACAACCAGAACGAGCGCAACAGCTACCTGCAGGGCGAGATCAAGCAGCTCGACGAACGCATCGCCAAGATCAAGGATCTGGAAAAGGTCCGCGAGCGCCTGTTGGCGCGCAAGCAGATCATCGAGCAGCTGCAGGCCAACCGTTCGCAGATGGTCCATCTGTTCGACGAGCTGGTGAAGACCATTCCCGCCAGTGCGCGCCTGGGCGGCCTCAAGCAGGTCGGTGAATCCATGACGCTGGAAGGCGTCGCGCAGTCCAACGCCAGCGTCGCCGAATACATGCGCAATATCGAGGCCTCGCCGTGGATGGGGCATGCCGACCTGCGCAAGACCGAGAATACGCACAAGGGCGACTCCCGCATGCCTTATGCGTTCGGTCTGGATGTGGCGTTGAGCCGGCCCAAGCAGGAAGAAAACGGCGAAGGATCGGACGAGGCGCACACCCCATTGCTGCCGGCCGCGTCGCAGGCGCCCGCCAGCGCGACCACTCCGACGACCGGCGCGGCGCCCAAGCCGGCGTCGGCAGGTACGGCCCCGGCCGCACCGAAGCCGGAGGCTCCTGCAGGCACTAACGGAGGAGCCAAGTGATGAAGTTCCTCAACGACCTGCAAAACCTCGATCGCAACAACATCGGCGGCTGGCCGAAGTCGGTCAAGATCTTCTTCACGGTGTTGCTGTTCGCCATCGTGATGTTCCTCGGCTGGTACCTCTACGTCAGCGATCAGCAGAGCACGCTGGAGCAGGCGGCCAGCAAGGAAGAACAGCTCAAGCAGGAGTTCTCGCAGAAGCAGGCCAAGTCGGTGAATCTCGAAGCGCTGCAGCAGCAGCTCGACGAGATGCAGGACATGCTGCGCCAGCTGCTGCGCCAGTTGCCCAGCAAGACCGAAATGCCCGAGCTGCTGGTGGACATTTCCCAGACCGCCTTGTCGGCGGGCCTGGAGACCGAGCTGTTCCAGCCGGGTCCGGAGGCACCGAAGGACTTCTACGCCGAGAAGCCGATCCAGCTTCGCATGGTGGGTACCTACCATCAGTTCGGTACCTTCATCAGCGGTGTGGCCTCGTTGCCGCGCGTGGTGATCCTGACCTTGCACGACGTCTCGCTGACGCCGAAGAACCAGGATGCCAAGGGCGGTGGCGGCGTGCTGGTGCTTCAGGGCACGGTCAAGACCTACCGCTATCTGGAAGACGACGAGAGCGCCGAGGCCAAGGCAGCCAATGCCAAGTCGGCCACGAGCAAGGCGCCAGCGAAGAAAGGGGGCCAGAAATGAGCAAGTTGGCTGCCATCAGGCCTGCCCAGGTGACTCGCATCGCGTTGATGCTCGGTGTCGCGCTGGTGCTCAGCGGTTGCACCCGCGGCATGTCCGACCTGCGCGACTGGGTCGATCAGGAAAAGCACAAGAAGGGCGCGCCGATTCCCGCGCTGCCCGTCATCAAGACGTTCGAGACCTTCCAGTACGCCGATCAGGACAAGCGTGATCCGTTCAGTCCGAGCACGGCGGAGCTTCAGCAGGACAACGGCAATGCAGGCCCGCGCCCGGACGAAAACCGCGCCAAGGAGCCGCTGGAGATGTTCGCGCTGGACAGCCTGAAGATGGTCGGCACCGTGGGGACGGGCGCCGGCATGGAAGTCCTGGTGAAGGATCCGGGGGGAGTGATCCATCGGGTCCATCGCAATGAATACATGGGCCAGAACTATGGTCGGGTCACCGCGATCGGCGAGGACCATATCGACCTGGTGGAACTGGTATCCAACGGAAATGGTGGCTGGATGGAACGTCCCGCCAGCATCGCGCTTGGCGAGAAATAAGAAACAGGGGCTGATGCAATGACCAACCAAACCAACACTGTTCGAGGCCGTGTCATGCGCCAGACTCGCAGTACCGTGATCGCAGGTCTGCTGGTACTCGGCGCCGCCTGGTCGAGTGCAGCCGCCGCTGCCACCAGCACCCTGAAGGACATCAGCTACGACGCGCTGCCGGGGGGCCGCATCGAGCTGCATCTGAACTTCGCGCAGGGCCCGGTGCCGGAACCGAAGATCTTCACCACCGGCAATCCGCCGCGCATCGCGGTCGATTTCGCCGATACCGACAACGCCGCACCGCGCCATCTCGATATCGGCAAGGGCGCCGCCACCGGTGTCTCCGCCGTTTCGGCGGGTGGACGTACGCGCGTGGTCGTCGAGCTGGTGCGCGATTCCACCTACCGCTCCCGCGTGGAGGGCAACAGCCTGGTGCTGACCGTGAACAACGGCACCGAGGCGGCGACCACGACCACGGCGGCCACGATCGATCCGTCCAAGGCGCTGCCTTCGATGGCGAACGGCCCATCGGTGTCCAATATCGACTTCCGCCGTGGCCCGAATGGCGAGGGCCGCATCCTGATCGATTTCAGCGGTGCCGGCGCCAATGCCGACATGAAGCACCAGGGCGACAAGGTCGTGGTCGATATCGACCATGCCAACCTGCCTTCCAACCTCGCTCAGCGCCTGGATGTGCTCGATTTCGCCACGCCGGTGCAGTCCATCGTGACCAAGGCCGGCGTGCGAGGCGGTGCCCACATGGAAATCGCCACCAAGGGCAGCGTCGAGACCTCGGCGTACCAGAGCGGCAACCAGTACGTGGTCGAGGTAGCGCCCAAGAAGAAGGACGCCAAGGCGGATGCCAAGGCCGCCAAGGGCCAGGAGCCGGTCTACTCGGGCAACCGCGTGACCTTCAATTTCCAGGACATCCCGGTGCGCTCGGCGCTGCAGCTGCTGGCTGACATCTCGGGACTGAACCTGGTGGCTTCCGACACGGTGGGTGGCAGTGTCACCTTGCGTCTCGTGAACGTTCCGTGGGATCAGGCGCTGGACGTGGTACTGCGCGCCAAGAGCCTGGACAAGCGCCGCAACGGCAACGTGATCTGGATTGCCCCGCAGGAAGAGCTGGCCAAGTACGAGCAGAGCATCGCCGATGCCCGTATGAAGGCCGAGGACAACGCGGAGCTGGTGACCGACTACGTGCCGATCAGCTATGGCAAGGCGAAGGACATCGCCAAGCTGCTGACCCAGGGCAGCATGGCGAGCACGGGCGGTGGCGGTGGCAGCGGAAACACGCAGCGCGGTTTCCTGTCGTCGCGTGGCAGCGTGTCGTTCGACGACCGCACCAATACGCTGCTGATCAACGACAACCCGCAGAAGATCCGCGAATTGCGAGAGCTGATCGCCGTGCTCGACAAGCCGGTGCAGCAGGTGCTGATCGAGTCGCGCATCGTGATCGCCACGGATAACTTCACCCGCGAGCTGGGTGCCAAGTTTGGCGTGCAGGGAAGCCGTACCAATCCCAGCGGCCAGGTGCTTTCGACAGGTGGCAAGAGCAATGGCGATGGCACGGCTGGCGGCATCAACGTCAACCTGCCTTCCACCACCAATGGTGGCAGCTTCGCCCTCGGCATCCTCGGCAAGAACTACGCACTGGACCTCGAATTGTCCGCTGCGCAGACCGAAGGCCGCGGCGAAGTGATCTCCAGCCCGCGTGTGATCACCGCCAACCAGCAGGAAGCGGTGATCCGCCAGGGTCAGGAAATCGGCTACGTGACCTACCAGAACAGTTCGACGGGTGCGGCTGGCAGCGGTACCGCCACGGTGCAGTTCAAGGACGCCGTGCTGGAGCTCAAGGTGACGCCGACCATCACGGCCGACAACCGCGTCTACCTGATGATCAACGTGAAGAAGGACGCGCTGGCCCAGTTCATCACCGTGCCGGGCAGCGGCCAGGTGCCGCAGATCGACACGCGTGAGATCAACACCTCGGTGCTGGTCGACAACGGTCAGACCGTGGTGCTGGGCGGCATCTACGAGATCACCAAGCAGAACAGCGCCACCAAGGTGCCGGGCTTGGGTGATATTCCGGGGGTCGGCATCCTGTTCCGCACCACGAAGCGCCAAAGCGACAAGGCTGAGCTGCTGATCTTCGTGACGCCGCGGATCCTCAGCGAAAGCCTGCAATAAGGCGACCCGCTAAGCGATGGAAAGGGCGGCCTCGTGCCGCCCTTTTTCTTTGTCAGGGGTGTCTCCTTCGCCGGAAGCGGCTCTCGCGCCGCCAAAAGTCATGGGCATTAAACTTCCTGGGCGCGTTAAGGTCTGTCATAGCGCTCCCCATGACGGAAACATCGATGGATATGCCCGAGGCCACGCCTTCTTCCAGCCTGCAACAGGCGTTCCTGCGCGTGCGTGACGACCTGCAGCGCAGCGTGATCGGCCAGCCGCACCTGATCGATTGCCTGCTGATTGCGTTGCTGGCGGACGGCCATCTGCTGGTCGAAGGCGCGCCGGGGTTGGCCAAGACCACCGTGGTGAAAGCACTGGCCGGCTGCATCGAGGCCGACTTCCACCGCGTTCAGTTCACCCCTGACTTGTTGCCTGCTGATCTGACGGGCACGGACGTGTTCAGGCCGCAGTCGGGCAATTTCGAGTTCGAGCGCGGCCCGTTGTTCCACAACATCGTGCTCGCGGACGAGATCAACCGCGCGCCCGCCAAAGTGCAGTCGGCCCTTCTCGAAGCGATGGCGGAGCGGCAGATCACGGTCGGTCGCAGCACCTGGGCGTTGCCCGAGCTCTTCATGGTGATGGCGACGCAGAACCCGATCGAGCAGGAAGGTACGTTCGCCCTGCCCGAAGCCCAGCTCGACCGTTTCGTCATGCATGTGACGATCGATTACCCCGATCCCGCCTCGGAACTGGCGATTCTCCAGCTTGCGCGTGAGCAGGCGCGGCGCAGCCTGCATCCGGTGCCCTCGCAGCGCCCCAGCCTCAGTCAGGCGGACGTGTTCAGCGCACGCGATGCGGTACTCGCGGTGCACATGGCGCCGGCGCTGGAGGAATACCTCACCCAGATCGTCCTTGCCACGCGTCATGCAGGAACCTACGGGCCCGAGCTCAAGCGATGGATCGCGTGGGGTGCGAGCCCGCGTGGCACGATCGCGTTGGATCGGTGCGCGCGCGCGCATGCGTGGCTTGCCGGGCGTGAGTACACGCTGCCCGAAGACGTGCACGCGATCGCCCACGAAGTACTTCGTCACCGCGTGTTGCTCAGCTACGAGGCGGAGGCCGAGGGCGTGCGTCCCGACCAGGTGATCAAGCGCGTGCTGGATCTCGTGCCGCTGCCGTGAGCGCTCTACTGGATACATCCGACGGCGATGGTCGCACGCGGGTCCGGCTCGCCGAGTTGGTGGCGTTGCGTGGTCGTGTCGCGAAGGCTGCCCTGCCGCGGCTTGAAAGCCACGCCATGCGGGCGGGCCAGCAACATAGCCGTCTTTACGGCCGTGGCATGGACTACGCCGAATCGCGCGTCTACCAACCCGGCGATGATGTGCGGCGCATGGATTGGCGCCTGACCGCGCGCAGCGGGCGTCTGCACACCAAGTTGTTCCAGGAGGAACGCGAGGGCCGCCTGCTGATCCTGCTGGACACGCACGCGAGCATGCGCTTCGGCACGCGGGCGCGTTTCAAGTCGGTGCAGGCGGCGCGGGCAGCCGCGCTCGCCGCGTGGTATGTGGTGCGCGCCGGTGAGCGCGTCGGCGTCATGGAATTGGGTGGTGGACAGCGGCTGTTGCGGCCCTTGGCAGGTACGCGCGGTGCGCTCGCTGTCTGCGGAGCGCTGGCCGACTTGGACAGCGCGACCACCGAACCGATGCCGGAATCATTGTCGGACGCGGTGCTCCGCGCGCAGCGTCTCGCACGAGGTGCCAATCGCATCCTCATCATCAGCGACGGGCTCAGCTGCGATGAAGCCGCGCGGGGGCGCCTGCTCGACCTGGGCAGCAAGGCCGGCGTGCGCGTGCTGGTGGTCGCGGATGCCTTGGAGCTCGCGCTGCCTCCCGCAGGGCGGTATCCGCTCGAACACGAGGGCGAGCGGCGCGATGTCGTGCTGTTCGGTGAACGGCAACGC
Organism: Dyella jiangningensis; assembly: GCF_003264855.1. Lineage (NCBI taxonomy): Bacteria > Pseudomonadati > Pseudomonadota > Gammaproteobacteria > Lysobacterales > Rhodanobacteraceae > Dyella > Dyella jiangningensis. Next base: position 642,231 of record NZ_NFZS01000001.1, read on the forward strand.
CGCGAGTTCCAGCAGGTCCTTGGCGCCGGGCAAACGCGCCTGAACGCGTTGGCCCAGTCGCTCGGCATCCCTCATCGCACCATCGACACGGCCAGCGACCCGCTCGATGCGGTGATGGCGCTCCTGTCACCGGGAGTGCGCCGATGAGGGTCGTTCCCGCCGCGTCGCCTGCCAACGGGCCTGCATTGCGCGACATCCATCTGCCTCCTTCGCCGTCCTGGTGGCCACCGGCACCGGGTTGGTGGATCGTGCTGGTGCTGGTGCTGTCATGCATCGGCGTGGCGCTATGGTTCTGGCGGCGGCAGCGCAATCGACGCGCGTCGGAGCATGCCTTGCTTGCCGCCGTGGACGATTTGCTCGCGCGGCATCGACAGCAGCCGCAGCAATTGGCTGCCGAACTGCACGCGCTGCTGAGGCGCGCAGCGTTGCGTCTCGATGACGCGAGTGCCCGGCACGCTGGAGACGCATGGAGAAAGACGCTGGGGCAGGTGACGCAGGATGCCCCGACGCTCGATGCGCTGATGTCGCTGGAGACCGCCATGTACCGGCCCACGGCCAGCTTCGACGTCGAAGCCGCGGCATCCGCGGTTCGCCGCTGGCTTTCGGTGGCGTGGCGCCATCAGCACCAGAAGAAGCCGGTCACGCGCCCGGCAGCGCAACTCCTGGAGAGCGGACGTGCCTGAGTTCGCATGGACGTGGATGTTCTTGCTGCTGCCCTTGCCGTGGGTGCTGCGTCGCGCCCTGCGCGCCGCGGAACCCGGCCAGGCCTTGCACTTGCCTCACCCGGGTCTTCATCTCGCCTCGGCCGAGCGGGAAGGCAACGGCGGCTGGCGCCTGTGGCTGCTGGTCCTGGCCTGGCTATGCCTGTTGGTTGCCGCCGCGCGGCCGCAATGGGTGGGGCCGCCGCAGGCGCAACAGCGAAGCGGTCGCGCACTGATGCTCGCCGTCGATCTGTCGGGCAGCATGCGTACCGATGACATGCAGCTGGGTGGTCGCTCCGTCAGTCGCTTCGGCGCCGTGGAGGCGATTGCGGGCGATTTCATTTCCCGCCGCGGCGGTGACGAGCTGGGGCTGATCCTGTTCGGAAGCCGCGCCTATCTCGTTACTCCGTTGACCTACGATCTCGATGCGGTGCGCGCGCAGCTGCAGGGCGCCGCCGTGGGCCTGGCGGGCACCGAGACGGCCATCGGCGATGCCATTGCGGTCGCGGTGAAGCGACTGGCCAACCTGCCGGCTCAGGCGCGCGTCGTGGTACTGCTTACCGACGGCGTGAACAACGCAGGCAACATCGCGCCCCTCGATGCCGCGAACGCGGCGAAAGCGGCAGGCGTACGCGTCTACACGATCGGCATCGGCGCCACCGAGATGAGCATTCCCGATCTGTTCGGCACGCACACCGTCAATCCGTCGGCCGATCTGGATGAGGGCATGCTGCGCACGATCGCCGACCAGACCGGCGGCCGTTATTTCCGGGCTACCGATGCCGCCCAGCTGACGGACGCGTATCGCGCCATCGATGCACTCGAACCCATGCGGCAGCAGGGCCCATCGCTGCGTCCGCGGCACGAGCTGTTCCGCTGGCCGCTCGCGCTTGCCGTCCTGGCATGGCTGGCGACGATCCTGCCGCGCACGCGCCGGCTGGAGGTCGCCGCATGAGCGAAGCGTGGCAACAGTTCCATTTCCTGCGCCCTGCATGGTTGCTCGCGCTGCTGGCCTTGCCGTTGTTGCTGGTGTGGGTGGCACGGCGGGGCACGGCGCGTGAAGCGCTGGAGCGCCTGGTCGACGCCGAACTGCTGCCGTATCTGCTGCAAGGCCGTGAGCAGCGGCGACGCATGCCTGCGGTATTGCTTGCCGTGGGATGGTCGCTCGCCGCGCTGGCCATGGCGGGCCCCACCTGGAGCCGCGTCGCCCAGCCGCTCTACGCGCAACGCGCGGCGCAGGTGGTCGCGGTGTCGCTGTCGCAACGCATGCTGGCCCGCGACGTGGCGCCCAGCCGGCTCGATCGAGCGCGTTACAAGGTGCGCGACCTGTTGTCCGCCAACCATGACGGGCTGAATGCCCTCATCGCCTACGCCGGTGAAGCCTTCGTGGTGGCGCCGCTCACCACGGATGCATCCAGTCTCAACGAATTGCTCGATGCGCTGGCACCCGACACCATGCCGGTCGATGGCGACAATGCCGCCCAGGCCATCGAGCGTGGCGTGGCCCTGATTCGCGATGCCAAGGTCGGCGGTGGATCGCTGGTGCTGGTGACCGATACCGTGGATGCGGCGGCGCAATCCGCTGCCAGGAAGGCGCGCGAAGCGGGTGTGCGGGTGTCGGTGCTCGGGGTGGGTACGTTGCAGGGCGGCCCGGTGCCGCTTTCCGACCAGAGCTTCCAGCGCGACTCGCAAGGCGGCCTGTCGATGGCGCGCAGGGACGATGCGGCGCTGCGCGCGTTGGCGACTGCCGGCGGTGGCCTCTATGCGCCGATGACGGACGATCACGCCGACATCGACACCTTGCGCGGCGAACTGAAGTCGGACGGCGCCGTCACCTTGGCCACTGACCAGCGCGGCGACGAATGGCAGGACCGCGGCCCGTGGCTGCTGTTGCCTCTGCTGCCGCTCGCGGCCATGGCGTTCCGGCGCGGTTGGCTGGTCGTCTTCGCCCTGCTGTTGCTGCCGGGCGTACCCGACACGGCGCATGCGAGCCGCTGGTCCGATCTTTGGCAGCGGCCCGACCAGCAGGCGTCCGCCGCGTTGAATCGCGGGCAGGCGAAGGAAGCGCAGCAACTGGCGCGCGATCCCGCGCTGCGAGGCGCGGCGGCTTACCGCGCCGGCGACTACGCGGCGGCGGCCAAATCCCTGCACGATGTGCCCGGCAGCGACGCGCAGTACAACCTCGGCAATGCGCTCGCCAAACAGGGTGACTATCAGGCCGCGCTCGACGCCTACGACCGCGCGCTCAAGGCCAATCCCGCGAATGCGGATGCCGTGGCCAATCGCAAGGCCGTGGAGGACTGGATGCGCAAGCAGCCCTCGACACCGCCGCCGCAGAAGGGCGCGCAGGACGACAAGGGCAAAGCCGGCAAGGGACCCTCGACCACGCCTCCCGATGATGCGAAAGGGCAGTCGGGCCAGCGCGAAAACCAGGCGCAACAGAATGGCGACGAGGGCAAGCGTTCGCAGCAGGCCCAGGGTAACGCGCAAGGCAGCGGCAACGACAAGGATGCCAACCGCCGCACGCAGCCCGGCCAGCAGCCGGACGATGCATCCGGTCCGCCACAGAGCGCCGAGGAGCAGGCAAAACAGCGCGCCCGCCAGCAGCAGGCGCAGCAGGCCCTGCAAAAACAGATGGATCAGGCATTGGGTAAAGCGCAGCGCTCGCCGCAGTCCGCCAGCCATGAATTGGGCGAAGTGGCGACGGATGACGCCCAATCGAAATTGCCGGCCGACGTGCGGCAGGCCTTGCAGCGCGTGCCCGACGATCCGGGGGCGCTGCTGCGCCGCAAGTTCGATCTCGAGTATCGGCAGCGACATGACGCCGCGCCACCGGAGGACGATAACCCGTGAAGCTGCGCCACCTGGCCATCCTTTGGTGCCTGTTTGCGATGTTGTGGCCGCTCGCGGCCGCCGCCGCCGAGGTGCAGGCCACGCTCGACCGGACGCGCGTTGAGCTTGGCGAAACCGTGACGCTGAACCTGCGGTCGCAGGGCGGCGGCATGGTGCAGACGCCTGACCTGAGCGCGCTGTCGCGCGATTTCGCGGTGCTGGGGTCCTCCAGCAACACCAGCATCAGCATCATCAATGGCCAGCGTTCGGCGCAGGTCACCGTGGGCGTGGCGCTGCGCCCGCTGCACACGGGCGTGCTGCGTGTTCCCCCGCTGTCGTTTGCGGGCGGTACCACGACGCCCCTGCAGTTGCAGGTGGATGAGCCCGATCCCAATGCTGCGGCGTCTGGGCGTAAAGACGTCTTTCTGGAGGCGGTGGTCGATCCCGCCGAGGGCTATGTGGGCCAGCAGAGGGTCTACACCCTGCGCCTGTTCTTCGCCGCCGACCTCACCAACGGCGCGCTGGAAGACCCCCAGCTCGCCGGGGTCGACGTGCGTCGGCTCGGCAACGAGATCAACTACCAGGCGGAGCGTGGCGGGCGGCGTTACAACGTCATCGAGCGCCGCTATGCATTGACGCCGCAGCGCGAAGGACGCCTGGAGGTTCCGCCGGTGGCATTCCAGGGCGACATGGTCAGCATGGCGGACCCGAATGCCTTCTTCGGCAGCGGCACGCCGGTCTCGGCCTCTTCGCCTCGCGTGGTCATCGACGCCAAGGCGGTTCCTGCCCAGGCGTCGCACACCACGTGGCTGCCGGCGCACGATCTGAGCCTCGCCCTCGATGGTGGACCATCGCACGGCGACCTGCGTGTGGGACAACCGCTGAACCTGGTGATGAGCGTGCAGGCCACCGGGTTGCCGTATGAGGCATTGCCGGCGCTGAGCCTGCCGACATTGGATGGCGCCACGGTATATCCGGACAAGCCGGTCAACGCCACGCATGTGGATGGCCAATGGCTGGTCGGCCGTCGCCAGCAAGGCTTCGCGATTGTGCCCAATCGTCCAGGCACGCTCACCATTCCCGAGACCACGCTGACGTGGTGGAACGTGGTGACCGACCAGCCCGAGGTGGCGCGCATCCCCGCGCAGACGTTCACGGTGCTGCCCGCTGTCGGCACGGCACCCCATCAGGCGCCGGCTGCTACCCAACCTTCGTCTGTTCCGGAAGCAGCACCCGCTGCGGCACAGACAGCAGCGAGCCCCACGCCGTGGCGGTTGATCGCACTGGCGAGCGTGGGCTTGTGGTTGGCAAGCATGGCGGCGTGGTGGTGGCAACGACGTTGGCGCGGCGTGGCTGCGTCCCGGCCATCCCCGTCTGCGCCGCCGTCGTCGTCGAAGCTGCGGGCGGCGTTCCTCGCCGCTGCGCGAGGCGGTGACGTGGCGGCGCAGGTGAGTACGTTGCTGAACTGGGCGCGTGCGGAGCGATCCACCATCCAGAACCTGGGAGAACTGTCGCAGGCGCTCGCGTCGGAGCATCAACGCGACGCGATTGCCGCGCTGCAGCGCAAGCGTTATGCGGGCATGGAGGAAAGCGGACTCGGTGATCGTCTGGCCAGCGCATTCCGCGACGGTTTCCAGTGGCGGCAGCACGGCGATGCGGCTTCGGACGGTTCGCCGCTGCCGCCGCTCTATCCCTTCAACCTGCGTCGTTGAGCGCGGCGCGCCAGATCGAGGCCATCGTGTCGCCAAAGCAGCAGATGAGCACCTGTATCGATGTGTCGGCCGGTATCGACGCGCGGAGGCTGCGCAGCGCGACGGGAGCCGCCCGTTCGGGCGGATAGCCGTATATGCCGCAACTGATCGCCGGAAAGGCAATGGAGTCAACGTCGTGGTCCAACGCCAGTGCCATGCTTTGCTCGTAACAGCTCGCCAGCAGCGACGGCTCGTCGTGCGCGCCGCCATGCCACACTGGCCCCACGGTATGGATCACGTAGCGTGCGGGAAGCCGGAAGCCCGGCGTGATGCGCGCTTCGCCCGTGGGGCAGCGCACGCCCGGCTTTACCTGGGGCAGCGCGCGGCACGCTTGCAGCAGCTCCGGGCCCGCGGCGCGGTGGATGGCGCCATCCACGCCGCCGCCGCCGAGCAGGGTCGTGTTCGCGGCATTGACGACGGCGTCCACGTTCAGTTCGGTAATGTCGGCGGTGATGATCTGAATGGACATGGATTCGTGAGAACTTGCGACGTATGCTTGACGTTACACTGGACTGACGCGCACCGGCATCATCTCTATGACTAACGCGGAAGACATTTCCTTCGGCTACCTGCTGGGCGATGTGACTTTGCTGTTCCGCAAGCACTTCGACAGACGCGCCGTGAAATTCGGGTTGACCCGCGCGCAGTGGCGGGCCACCAAGATGCTCTATTACCGCGAAGGGCTGCGCCAGACCGAGCTGGCCGAGCAGCTGGAAATGGAGCCGATCGCCGTCGGGCGCGTCATCGATCGCCTGCAGGCGGCGGGCTTCGTAGAGCGCCGCCCCGATCCCAAGGATCGCCGCGCCTGGCGCCTCTACGTCACCGATCAGGCGCGCGACGTGATCGCAGACATGGAAGAGATCGCGGTCGGCCTGCGCAAGGACGCCACGCGCGGCATCACGGTGCCCGAGCTGCAGCAGGCCCTGGGTGTACTCAACCGCATGAAGGACAACCTGCAGGCGCTCGACGGCGGTGTATCCCCCGAGGATGGCGAAGCCTAGCCGCCTATACGGCCGCGCCGCCGCACGCGGCACGTCTTCGGTGGCGGACATGTGACCGTGCGGTGACTTCCGGCGGGTTGGTGCGTTACCAGGGGCATGGTTGTCGCGAAGCTTGCGATGCCTGCCGCATGACGAGCCATTTGCCAAGTGCTGTCGGTCGTGCGGGTCATCGGCGTCATGTGCATCACAATGACCGGTGCGGTGCACCGGGGTGGAGCAGGTGCCGGCAACTCCCTGTGACGCATATCGCAGCCGATAGCGTGACGTTCCGGTGCAGGCCGGCGTCACGCAGCGGTCGATGGTCGGAGAAATCATGCAGCGTATGTCCCCGAAAAAACTGGTACTGCTGATCGCGGTGCTGTTGGCGGCCGTGGTGGCTGTGCAGTGGTTTCGCGGTGGTGGCCGTTCCTCGGCGAAAACGCCGGCACAACCGACGACCGTGCCGGTGAAAGTGGCGAACGCACATCGCGGCGACCTCGACCTCACGCTGAAGGTCATCGGTCGTGCCGAGGCTTACTCCACTGTCACCGTGCAGGCGCGCGTCAGCGGCCAGCTGCAGCAACTGATGTTCCAGCCGGGCGGGCACGTCAAGGAAGGCCAGACAATCATCCGCATCGACCTCAGCTTGCTGCAGGCGCAGCTCGACCAGTCGCTGGGCAACCTCGCCAAGGACGAGGCGCAGCTGCAGAACGCGCAGACCGTGCTCAAGCGCTACCAGCCGCTGCTCGGCAAGGGTTACGTGGCGCAATCGGACTACGACACCTACAAGGCGAACGAAGGCGTGTACGCCGCTTCGGTGAAAGCGGACAAGGCCGCGGTGGAACTCGCCCGTACGCAGCTGAGCTATACCGAGATCAAGGCGCCGTTCGAGAGCATTGCGGGCGCGCCGCTGATCTATCCGGGCGCGCAGGTCACGGAGAACAACACGTCGATCGTGGTGCTCAACCAGATCCGTCCGATCCACGTGACGTTCTCGATTCCCGAAACCGGCCTGGCTGGCATCAAGGAGTCGATGGCGCGCGGTACCGTACCGGTGACCATCAGCATTCCGGGCACGAAGCAGCCGGCGATGCAGGCCGATCTGGATTTCATCAACAACGCGGTGGATCCGACCACCAGCACGATCCTGCTCAAGGCGCGCTACGGCAACGACAGCGATCAGCTCACGCCTGGCCAGTTCGTCGAGGTGGTGTTGCCGACCACGCGCCTCACCAGCGTGGTGACGGTACCCGTGGTGGCCTTGCAGAACTCGCCGCTGGGCAGTTTCGTGTTCGTGTTGAACGAAGACGGCACGGTCACGCAACGCATCGTGACGGCAGGCCCGAGCAGCGGCAACCAGATCGTGATCGAAAAGGGCCTGACCGGCAGCGAGCGCGTGGTCGTCGATGGCCAGCTGCTGCTGGTGGATGGTGCGCACGTGCGCATCGTGACCGACAACCCTTGAGCAGGCGCCGCTTATGAACCTGCCTGCACTTTGCATCCAGCGGCCGGTGATGACCACGCTGCTGATGGTGGCGCTGCTGGTGTTCGGCATCGCGGCCTATCCGAAGCTGCCCGTCAACGAGCTGCCCAACGTCGACTTCCCCACCATCACGGTGAACGCGAGTCTTCCGGGCGCGGCGCCCGAGACCATGGCGACGGCGGTGGCGACGCCGCTGGAAAACCAGCTCTCGACCATCGCCGGCATCCAGTCGATGACCTCGACCAGTGCGCTGGGCTCCACCTCGATCACCATCACTTTCGAGCTGGACCGCAACATCGATGGGGCGGCGCAGGACGTCCAGGCGGCCATTTCCTCGGCGCAGCGCCAGCTGCCGACGAACATGCCCACGCCGCCCACGTTCCGCAAGGTGAATCCGGCGGATGCGGCCATCATCTATCTCACCTTGCGCTCGCGCACCCAGCCGCTTTCGGTGGTGGACGATTACGCCGAGACGCAGCTCGCGCAGCGCCTGTCGACCATCGATGGCGTGGCGCAGGTGAATGTCTACGGTTCACAGAAGTACGCCGTGCGCGTCAGCGTCGATCCGCAGAAGCTGGCCGCCAGTGGCATCGGCATCGATACGGTGCAGACCGCGATCGCCAACGCCAACGTCAACCTCGCCACCGGGTCCCTCAATGGCAGCCGGCAACTGCTGTCGATCCGTTCGGACGGCCAGCTGCAGCGCGCGAACCTCTACAACAACATCATCGTGGCCTACCGCAACGGTGCGCCGGTGCGGCTGTCCGATCTCGGCAAGGCCGAGGACAGCGTGCAGAACGACCAGGTCGCGAGCTGGTACAACGGCGAGCGCGCGATCGTGCTGGCGATCCAGCGCCAGCCGGGCTCCAACACGGTGGCGACGATCGATCGCATTCGCGCCGTGTTGCCCACGTTCGAGGCCACGCTGCCGCCGTCGATCAAGCTCGCCGTGTTGTACGACCGCTCCGAATCGATCCGCGCGTCGGTGGACGACGTGCAGTTCACCCTGCTGCTGGCCGGCGTGCTGGTCGTGCTGGTGATCTACCTGTTCCTCGGCAATGCATCGGCCACCTTGATCCCGGCGCTGGCGTTGCCGGTATCCATCATCGGTACCTTCGGTTCGATGTTCGCGCTGGGCTACAGCCTGGACAACCTGTCGCTGCTGGCGCTGACTCTGGTGGTCGGCTTCGTGGTCGACGACGCGATCGTGATGCTCGAAAACATCGTGCGCCACGTCGAGGACGGCATGGATCCGTACGAGGCCTCGCTCAAGGGCGCCCGCGAAATCGGCTTTACCATCTTCTCGATGACGCTCTCGCTCGTTGCCGTGTTCCTGCCGGTGATGTTCATGGGCGGCATCGTCGGGCGACTGTTCCACGAATTCGCGGTGACGCTGAGCATTGCCATCCTGATCTCGGGCTTTGTCTCGATCACGCTCACGCCGATGCTGTGCAGCCGCTTCCTGCGTCATGCCGAGCATGAGAAGAAAGCGCGCGTGGTGCTGTGGTTCGATGCCGGTTTCGAGCGTGTGCGCCGCGGCTACGTCAACACGCTGGGTTGGGCGGTGAGCCATCCGCGCATCATCCTCGGTGCGTTCTTCGGCAGCCTGCTGCTGACGGGGCTGCTGTTCGCGATGGTGAACAAGGACTTCATTCCGGCGGGCGATTCCGGCCAGCTCAACGTCAACGTCGAGGGGCCCGACGACATCTCCGTGCGCGCGATGGGCGAACGCCAGCAGGCGTTGGCGAAGATCGTTGCGGACGATCCGAACATCGAGGCCTACATGTCTTCCGTGGGCGCGGGCGGCGCGCGAACCACCACCAACAACGGCTCGCTGCTGCTGCGACTCAAGCCGGCCAGCGAGCGTCCGCAGGACCCCAACGGCATCATCCAGGAGCTGCGCGAGAAGTTCGCGAAGGTGCCGGGCATCCGCGCCTATATCCAGAATCCGCCGGCCATCCAGATCGGTGGTCGCCAATCCAAGGCGCAGTATCAGTACACGCTGCAGTCGATCGACACGGAAGCGCTCTACAGCTGGTCCGGCAAGGTGATCCAGGCCTTCGGCAAGTTGCCGGGCTTCCAGGACGTCACCAGCGATCTCGATCTGAACGGACCTTCCGTGCGCGTCAACGTGGACCGCGACAAGCTCGCCACGCTGGGGCTCACCATGGACCAGGTGCAGAGTGCGCTGGGCTCGGCATTCGGCGCGAACCAGATCTCCACCATCTACGGCTCGTCATCGCAGTACTGGGTGATCCTGCAGGTGTACTACGCGCTGCAGAACGACATCGACGTGCTCTCCCAGCTTTATGTCACGTCGAGCAACGGCACGCTGGTGCCGCTCAATGCCGTGGCGAGCTTCGAGCGCAAGCCGCAGGCGCTCACGGTGAACCACCAGGGACAGATTCCCGCGGTCACCGTCTCGTTCAACCTCGCGCCCGGCGTGAGCCTGAGCGAGGCCGTGGCGAGCATCGATCGGGCCATGAAGCAGATGAACCTGCCGGCGTCGATCACCGGCAGCGTGCAGGGCACGGCGCAGGCGTTCCAGGATTCCATGCAGGGCATGGGCCTGCTGCTGGTGCTCGCGGTATTCGTGATCTACCTCGTGCTGGGCATTCTCTACGAGAGCTTCATCCACCCGCTCACCATTCTCTCCGGCCTGCCGTCCGCGGGCGTGGGTGCGCTGCTGACATTGATGGTGTTCCGTGCGCCGCTGGACCTGTTCTCCTTCGTCGGCATCGTGATGTTGATCGGCATCGTGAAGAAGAACGCGATCATGATGATCGACTTCGCACTGGAGCGGCAGCGCAGCGAAGGGCTGGAGCCCGCGAAGGCCATCGTCGAAGCCTGTCACGTGCGTTTCCGTCCGATCATGATGACCACGATGGCCGCGTTCGCCGGCACCCTGCCGATCGCCTTGGGCCTCGGCGCCGGCGCGGAGACGCGTCGCCCACTGGGCCTGGCCGTGGTCGGCGGTCTGCTGGTGTCGCAGGTACTCACGCTGTACCTCACGCCGGTGATCTATCTGTACCTCGATCGGCTGCACGAGCGCTTCTCGAGCAAGCGGAAATCGCGGCCTGCCGAGGCGACCTGAAGCGCCAACCGACTGAATGTGAGAGCGCACCCTGTGCGCGACTGTAATGTCGCGATATCGCCGCGGTAAACGGTCTTTGCGATGACTGGTGAGGCCAGTCGCGCACTGGGTGCGCTCCCACACAAGGGCCGATGTCGCGCCAACAAAAAGGGCGGCCGTCGGGCCGCCCTTTTTTATTCCCTATGCGACGATCACTCTTCCGCGCCGTCGTTCTTGAACGCGCCGGGCGCCGAACCGAAATCGCCGTCGGCCTGCGCGGCCATGTACGAGAACGCCGCATACACGGCCACGTTCTGCGCCAGCTCCTTCGGATCGATCTTGTCGAGCGTGTCGTTGGCGGTGTGGTGGTAGTCGAAATAGTCGGTGCCGTCCTGGGTCAGGGTGAGCGCCGCCATGCCCTTGCCGTGCATCTGCGAGAGATCCGAACCGCCGCCACCCGGTGCCTTTGCGTCATAGGCCACGCCGATCGGCTCCAGCACCTTGGCGATCTGGTCGATCGCGCCGCGTGCTTCCGGCTTCACGCTGGCGCTCATGCGCCATATCTTGCGTGCACCGAAGTCCGACTCCGTGCCGAGCTGGAACTTCTTCACTTCGGCGCCGTGCTTGTCGGCATAAGCGCGACCACCCCACAGGCCCATTTCCTCGTTCGCGAACGCAATCACGCGGATGGTGCGGTCCGGACGCTGCGGCATGTCGTGGATCAACTTGCCGGCTGCCATGGCGATGGCCACGCCCGCGCCGTCGTCGATGGCGCCCGTGCCCGGATCCCACGAATCGAGATGGCCGCCAATCGCCACGACCTGGTCAGGATGCTTCTTGCCGGTGACTTCGCCGATCACGTTGGCGCCGTGGTAGGTGCCGGTGATGCCGCAGTCGAGTTCGAGCTTGAGGCTGACGGGCTTGCCATAGGCCACGATGCGCGTCAGCTGATCGGCATCCGGATTGGACAGCGCAGCCGCCGGGATCGCTTCCTTCGGATCGCGGAAGCCGGTGACGCCGGTATGCGGCGTGCGGCTGTGGGCATCGGTGCCGGCCGAGCGCAGCAGGAAGCCGGCGGCGCCCATCTTCGAGGCGATCACCGGGCCGCCCACGCGCACCGCGGAGCCCATGCCGTAGTCGTGGCCATCCTTGTGGCGTTCCATGCGCACGTCGACGTAGACGATCTTGCCCTTCACGCTGGCCGGATCGGCCTTCTTCAACGCATCAAGGCTGTCGAAGCGCACGACCTCGGCGGTGATGCCGCCCTTCGGCGTGCCGGCGGAGTAGCCCAGCGCGATCAGGTCCAAAGTCTGCGGGAACGGACCGACGATCTCGGCATGCTCGCTGCGGCGTTCCCACAGCGGATAGCTCACTTCCTCGGTGTAGACCTTGTCGAAGCCCAGCGCCTTGAACTTGGCCACGGCCCAGTCGCGGCCACGCTGGTCGGCCGGGCTGCCGGCGAGGCGCGCGCCCACTTCCGTGGTCAGCGAGGTGACGATGTCGTAGGCGGTGTTGTCGTTCATCGCCTTGTCGCGCAGCTGTTCGGCCGTCTTTACGGCTGCGGCGGGAACGGTGGTCTGGGTGGCGGCATTTGCCGTGCCGATGGCGAGCATCATGCTGGCGGCAAGCAGGGAAAGGGGCAGACGGCGCATCGGGACAGCTCCTTGGGCGGAAACGACGATTATCGCGTGCCTGTCAGGCGCCGCTTAGGCCAGAAGTCATGGGCCGTGCGCGCGGCGAGCGAACGATTTCACCCATGAAAAAGGCGCCCGAAGGCGCCTTTCGTCCTGCATGTGCACTTGCTTATTTCTGGTTCTGCGTCTTGAGCAGGTCGCGGATCTCGGTGAGCAGCACCACGTCCGCCGGCGGCGGCGCCGGTGCGGCCTCTTGGCGGCGCGAGAGCTTGTTGATGGCCTTGACCACCAGGAAGATGGCGAACGCGATGATGATGAACTGGATCAGCGTGTTGATGAAGGTGCCATAGCCGATCGCGACTTCCGCGATCTTGTGCGCCGGGTCGCTGTTGTCCGCCGGCTTGAGCACCCATTTCATCTGGGAGAAATCGATGCCGCCGGTGAGCATGCCGATCGGCGGCATGATGATCTGGTCCACCAGCGAGGTGACGATCTTGCCGAACGCGCCACCGATGACCACGCCGACCGCGAGGTCGATGACGTTGCCACGCATGGCGAATTCTTTGAACTCTTTGAGCATGCTCATGCTTCTCTCCCTGGGCTGTATGGCAGGGAGACTCTAGCGCAGCGACGCAGGCCGCGACAGGCATCGACGGCCCGTCGAGCGCGCCGGGATTCAGCATCTTCCAGGCGCCCCCATCGCGCCTTCGCAAGATGCTGCCCCAGGCCGGATCAGCCCACGCGACCTTCCAGCACGGCCACGCCTGCCAGCTCGGCATGGAAGCGATCGCCGCGCTTGAGCGCCGACACGCCGGCTGGCGTGCCCGTGAAGATCAGGTCGCCGGCCTTCAGCTCGAACAGCGTCGACAGGATGGCGATGATCTCGGCCACGCCGTGCACCATGTCGCCGAGCTTGCCCAGCTGGCGTTGTTCGCCATTGATGCTGAGCGTCAGCGTGGTGTCAGCACCCAGGCGCGCCTCGCTCGCCGGACGCAGCGCCGACACCGGTGCGGAATGGTCGAATGCCTTGGCCACATCCCACGGATGGCTCTTGGCCTTGGCGATCGCCTGCAGGTCGCGACGCGTGAGGTCCAGCCCCACGCCGTAGCCCCAGACCAGGCTCTCGGCCTGTCCCACCGGAATGTCGCGACCCCCACCACCCAGCGCCACCACCATTTCCACTTCGTGATGCAGATCGCTGGTGGCTTGCGGGTAGGGCACGTCGGCGCCATCCGTCACCACGGCGTCCGCCGGCTTGCAGAAGAACAGCGGCGTGTCCTTGTTCACCGTGGCGCCCATTTCGCGCGCGTGTTCGGCGTAGTTGCGGCCGATGCAGAAGATGCGGCGAACCGGGAAACGAAGGTCGCTGCCGAGCACCGGCAGGCTGGGAACGGCGGGAGGCGTGATGGCATAGGACATAGTCGCGCAAGGTTAACACCCTGGCCTCGGCGCGCCAGTCGCCTGTCACGTTAGCTTTTTTCGCCGACGCCTTGCCTGTACAACGGGCCGGTTTTCCGGTCCCGCGGGGTGACAGCTGTCACCGCCGACACCTGATGGGGACCTCTGGCGGCGGTCCAGCCGCTCCAGCATCGTTTGCGACACCGAGGAACCGGCGGGGGCCGGCAGGGAGAGCTTGTGGCGAATGCGGATCTATTGAAGGAACTGCGCATCGAGAAACACCAGCGCGAAGCCCATGGCGGAGGCCCGGGTCGCTGGCCGTGGATCGTCGGTGGCGTCGTGGTGGTGGTCGTGCTGGCGGGGCTGGTCGGCTGGTGGCTGATGGGTCCACGGGCGATCGAAGTGCAGACCGCGCAGGCGCAATCGCCCGCGTCGAACGCCGTCGCAGGCGCGGTGCTGCAGGCGACGGGCTATGTCACCGCGCGCCGCCAGGCCACGGTGTCGGCGCAGATCACCGGCACGCTCACGCACGTGCTGATCGAAGAGGGCGATCACGTGAAGCAGGGCCAGATCGTGGCCCGCCTCGACGATTCGCAATACCGCGCCGCCCTGGAAGCCGCGCGCAAGCAGGCGGCTGCTTCGCACGCCCTGGTGGATCAATTCCAGGTCCAGCTGGCGCAGAACCAGCGCGACGCCGTGCGCATGGAATCGCTCGCCGAGAAAGGCCTGGTGGCCAAGCAGACCGCGGAACAGGCGCGCACCCTGGTCGACAGCACGCGCGCCCAACTGCTGTCGCAGCAGCGCAATGCGGCCTCATCCGACGCTCAGGTCGTCGAGGCGCAGGTCAACTTCGACTACTGCGTGATCCGTTCGCCGTTCGACGGCGTCATTACCACCAAGGACGCGCAGGTCGGCGAAATCGTGTCGCCGTTCTCCGCGGGCGGCGGTTTCACCCGCACTGGCATCGGCACGGTGGTGGACATGGATTCGCTCGAGGTGGACGTGGACGTCAACGAGGCGTACATCGGTCGCGTGAAACCGAACATGCCCGCCGAGGCGGTGCTGGACGCGTACCCGGATTGGAAGATCCCCGCCCACGTCATCGCCATCGTGCCTGCCGCCGATCGCGGCAAGGCCACGGTGAAGGTGCGCGTCGCGCTCGAACACAAGGATGCACGCATCGTGCCGGACATGGGCGTGCGCGTCTCGTTCCTCGAATCGAAAGAAGCGCAGCAGAGTGTGCAGGCACCGCAGGGCGTGCTGGTTCCCGGCAACGCGATCGCCCAGCGCGACGGTCACGCCGTGGTGTTCCTGGTCACGGGCGACAAGGCACAGCAGCGCACCGTGACGCCGGAAACCACCGGCAAGGACGACGTGCGTCGCGTGCCGGCCGGCGTACAGGTGGGCGACACCCTGGTGGTCTCGCCTCCGGAAACCTTGAAGGACGGCTCGCGGGTGACCACCGCCAGGCCGAAGGAATAAGCAGTACTCCATCGCAGCGAATGATCACGCGCGCCGGCATGGCGACGCGAACCGAAAAGGGAGCCCAGGCATGAACACGTTGATCGAAACCCGCGACCTCTCCAAGGTGTACGAGCGCGGCAAGCAGAAAGTGGAAGTGCTGCATCACATCAACCTCGACATTGCCGAGGGCGATTTCCTCGCGCTGATGGGACCTTCCGGCTCGGGCAAGACGACCCTGCTCAACCTCATCGGCGGGCTCGACACGCCCAGCGGTGGCAGCATCACCGTGGCCGGCCAGCGTCTCGACCAGTTGAACGGTGGCGCGCTGGCGAAGTGGCGCGCCTCGCACGTCGGCTTCGTGTTCCAGTTCTACAACCTGATGCCGATGCTCTCGGCGCAGCGCAACGTGGAACTGCCGTTGCTGCTCACCAAGTTGTCCGCGGCACAGCGGCGCAAGAACGCTTCCATCGCGCTGGAACTGGTGGGGCTGGGCGAGCGTTCCTCGCACAAGCCCAGCGAGTTGTCCGGCGGTCAGCAGCAGCGCGTGGCGATCGCACGCGCGATCGTGTCCGACCCCACGCTGCTGGTGTGCGACGAGCCCACGGGCGACCTGGATCGCCAGTCGGCCGAAGAAGTGCTCGGTTTGCTGCGCGTACTCAACCGCGAGCACGGCAAGACCATCGTGATGGTCACCCACGATCCGAAGGCGGCCGAGTACGCCAACCACACCCTGCATCTGGACAAGGGCACCCTGGTCGAACAGGCCATCGCGTGAGGATGCGGCGATGAAATACTTCCATCTCATCTGGGCGGCGCTGTTCCGGCGCAAGACCCGCACGATACTCACGCTGGTGTCGATCATCGCGGCGTTCCTGCTGTTCGGCATGCTCGACGCGGTGCGCACTTCGTTCAACCAGGCTGGGCAGAGCGCCAACGGTGCGCAACGCCTGCAGACCGGCTCCAAGCTCTCCTTCATCCAGACCCTGCCGCAATCACTGGAAGCGCAGATCCAGCAGGTGCCTGGCGTGAAGATGGTGACGTATGCCAACTGGTTCGGTGGCGCCTACCAGGATCCGCACAACCAGGTCTTCAGCTTCGCGGTGGAACCCAACTACATCGACCTCTACCCCGAGATCGACGTGAGTGCCGCCGAGCGCAAGGCGTTCGACGACACGCGTACCGGCATCCTGGTGGGCGAGAAGCTGGCCAAGCGTTTCAACTGGAAAGTCGGCGACAAGATTCCGCTGCAGTCCACCATCTTCCCGAATCGCCAGGGCAGCAAGAACTGGACGTTCGACGTGGTGGGCATCCTGCATTCGAAGGACAAGAAGGCGGGTGGCTTCTTCGATCAGATGCTCTTGCTGCACTGGAAGTACTTCGATGAAACCACGCCGTTCAACCGCGGCCAGGTGGGTTGGTATGTCACGCGCGTGACCGACGTGAACCAGGCCGATCGTGTGGCCAAGGCCATCGACGCGCTTTCGGCCAACTCCGACCACGAAACGCGCACGCAAACCGAGCAGGCCGCCACCGCCAACTGGATGAAACAGCTGGCCGACATCGGCTTGATCGTGGGCTCGATCATGGGCGCGGTGTTCTTCACGCTGCTGTTGCTGTCGGGCAACACCATGATGCAGGCGGTGCGCGAGCGCACCAGTGAACTGGCGGTGCTCAAGACCATCGGTTTCTCCAATCGCAGCGTATTGGGCATTGTGCTGGCGGAGTCGGTACTGCTGCTGGTGCTCGGTGGCGTGATCGGTCTGGGTTTCGCCGCGCTGATCGTGCCCGCGGTGAGCGCAGGCAGTGGCGGCATGCTCAATCTGCCGAGCGTCGGCGCGAACAGCTGGATCCTGGGCCTGGTGCTGATGATTGCCATCGGCTTGCTGGTGGGCGCGTTGCCGGCACTGCGTGCCATGCGCCTGAACATCGTCGATGCATTGGCTGGACGCTGAGGGACGCATCATGAAATTTCTGATCAATCTCCTGTTGCTGCTCCTGATCGTTGCTGTGCTCGTGGCCTGGATCGTGCTGCCATGGCAGGGAGCCGTCCTGCTTGCCGTGCTGTTCGCGGCCTGGTTGTTCATCACGCGACGCGGACGACAGACGCTGTCCGTCGCCAGCGTCGGCATCAGCACATTGGGGCAACGCCTTGGATCATCGGCCGTCATCGTGATCGGCATCGCCGGCGTGGTCGGTGTGCTGGTGGCCTTGCTCGCCATGGGTGAGGGATATGCGGAAACGCTGCGCAAGACCGGCAGCGCGGACACGGCCATCGTGATGCGCGGGTCATCGGCATCCGAAGTGATGTCGGTGCTCGATCACGACAGCGTGACGCTGATCCCGCAGGCGCCCGGCATCGCACGCGATGCGAAAGGCCAGCCCATCGCCTCACCGGAACTGGTCGTTGCTGCGAATCTTCCGCTCAAGGGCGGTACGGCTGACGACGAGGGCAGTGTGCAACTGCGCGGCGTGAGCGACCAGGCGTGGGCCGTGCGTCCCAACGTGAAGATCATCGAGGGCCGCAACTTCCAGCCGGGCATGCGCGAGCTGATCGTGGGCAAGGGCGCGACCAAGCAGTTCGCCGGACTGGAGCCGGGCCATGTCATCCGACTGGGCAACCAGCAGTGGACGGTGGTTGGCGTGTTCTCCTCGGGCGATGCGATGGATTCGGAAGTGTGGGGTGACGCCAGCGTGGTGGCGGATACCTACCGCCGCGGCAGCAGTCGCGCGTCGGTCACGGTGAAGCTCACCGACCCGAAGGCCTACGACGCGTTCAAGGCGTCACTCGATGGCAATCCGCAGCTGAAGGTCGATGTCAGTACCACCATCGACTACTTCAACAAGCAATCCGAAGGCATGACCAAGGTGATCCGCATCATGGGCATCACCGTGGGCCTGATCATGGCCATCGGCGCGATGTTCGGCGCACTCAACACCATGTTCGCCGCGGTGGCGGCACGTGCACGCGAAATCGCCACGCTGCGCGCCATCGGTTTCCGCGGCCTGCCCGTGGTGGTGGCGGTGATGCTGGAGACGATGCTGCTGGCGCTTGTCGGCGGTGTGATCGGTGGCGTCCTGGCCTGGTTGATCTTCAACGGCTACAGCGCATCGACCTTGGCGGCTGGCACGGTCGGCAAGTTGAGCTTCGAGCTTCGGGTATCCCCCGCATTGCTGTGGACCGGCTTGAAGTGGGCGCTTGCGATCGGCTTCATCGGCGGTATCTATCCGGCGATGCGTGCGGCGCGGTTGCCGGTGACGACGGCATTGCGCGAGTTGTGATTTTAAAGGGGCGCGGCTGTGCTGCGCCCCGATCGCGCACTGGGTGCGCTCCTACAGAAGAGCGTCGTGCCTTTGTAGGAGCGCACCCAGTGCGCGATCCGCGCTGCCTCAGTCCTAAGGCATCACCGGCGGCACATACGTCAACGTCAGCCCCAATGCCCACAGCAACCCCAGCACCAGCGGCACATGCACCAGCAGTTGCATGAAGGTGAATCCCACCACGTCGCGCGCCTTCAGTCCAAGCACGCCCAACAGCGGCAGCATCCAGAACGGGTTGATCAAATTGGGCAACGCTTCCGCCGCGTTGTACACCTGCACGGCCCATCCCAGGTGCACGTGCAGATCGTTCGCCGCCTGCATCACATAAGGCGCTTCCACCAGCCACTTGCCGCCACCCGAAGGCACGAAGAAGCCGAGGATCGCCGAGTACGCGCCCATCACCAGCGTAAACGTATCGGTGGAGGCGACATGCACGAACAGGCCCGACAGGCGATGCGACAACGTCTGGTCGCCAAAGCCCGGCGCGTGCGTGAGCAACGAAGCGATACCGCCATACAGCGGGAACTGGATCAACACGCCGGCTGTGCTCGGTACCGCGCGTGACACCGCGTTGAGAAAACTGCGCGGCCGCCAGTGCAACAGCAGGCCCACGGTAAGAAACAGGAAGTTGTACGTGTTGAGGTTGGCGATCGCCGTCACCGCCGGTTTGGTGGCGAACTCGTAACCCAGCCAGCCCAGGCCCAGCAGGCCGATCAGCAGCGACAACAACGGGCTGTATTCCAGCCATTCGCCCGGGCGCTGTCGGGGCGGCAACGCGGGCGTGGCGGTCTCGGTGACGCCGTAGTCACTCGCGGTCCGCGCGTTGTGGTCCGACGGTGCGGTGAACCAGCAGATCAGCAGCGACACCAGGATGAGGATGGTCGTGAGCGCGATCGACTGCCACAGGAAGATCGTCTCGCTGAAAGGCAACACGCCGGTGATGTTGATCAGGCCCGGCGGCATGCTCTTGGGATTGGCCTGCAGCTGCGCCGCGGAAGAAGACAGGCCCATGGCCCATACCGCGCCCAGCCCCAGATAAGCCGCGGCGCCCGCCGCGCGGTAGTCCATACGCAGATCGTCGCGGCGCGCGAGTGCACGCACCAGCAACCCGCCGAACACCAGCGAGAAACCCCACGAAAGCAGCGAGGCGAGCATGCTGATCAGGCCGACATAGCAAATCGCACCACGCCCCGTGCGCGGTACGCGGGCAAGCACATCGATGAAGCGCGCTACCACCGGCGCCGTGGCCACTACGTAGCCGCCGATGACCACGAAGGCCATCTGCATGGTGAAGGGAATCAAACTCCAGAAGCCATCACCGAACGCGTTGACGGCGACCGCAGGCGTTGCGCCAAACGACATCGCAGCGATCGCCACGATCACCACGCCCAGGGCGGCGAACACCCACGCATCGGGAAACCAGCGTTCCGACCAGGCGGCGCTGCGCAGTGCGGCGCGGGCCAACAGACCTTCATTCGTGGTATTCATGGGCGTTCCCCGGCCAAGGACGGAGGCATGGTGAGCGCCTGGTGGCCGGCCCGGCAAGCCGACCATGGTCGAGTCGAGCTGGGGTGGCCCGCGTCAGCGCGCCGTGCGGCGTTGCTTGGCCAGCGTGATGGCGCCCACGCCGATCAGGATGATGGCCATGCCGGCCAGGTCGAAGGGACCCACGGTCTCGCCCGCCAGCAACACACCGAACAGTACGGCGACCGGCGGATTCACATAGGCGTAGCTGGTGGCCAGCGCCGGACGCGCATGCTTGAGTACGTACAGGTACGCGCTGAACGCCACGATCGAGCCGAACACCGCGAGATACACCAGCGCCGCCGTGGCGCGCACCGTCGGGTGTGCCGGCAGTCGTTCGCCCGTCGCAAGGCCGACGATCAGCATCGCCACGCTGGCGCAGAGCATCTGCGCGGCCGTATTCATCGGGCCCGCCGGCATGTCCTGGCGACGGCTCCATGCCGAACCGAAGGCCCAGCTCATGGCGGCGACCAGCAATGCAAGGGCGCCGATGCGCGAACCCGACAGGCTGCTGCCCAGGTTGAGCACGATCACGCCGAGGAAACCGATCATCAGACCGACCAGCTCGCGCCGCGAAGGCCATTCGCCGTACATGCCGGAAAACAGCGCGGCAAACAGCGGCATGCTGGCCACCACCACGGCGGCGATGCCCGAGCTCACGTGCTGTTCGGCGAAGCACACCAGGCCGTTGCCGAAGCCCAGCAGGAGGATGCCGGTGATGGCCGCATTGCGCCATTGCCGCGCCGTGGGCAGGGCATGGCCGCGCAGGCGCAGGAAGGCGAACATCGCCACACCGGCACCGATGAAGCGCACGCTGGCCAGCAGGAACGGCGGGTAGCTTTCCAGCGCGAACCGAATGCCCAGATAGGTCGAGCCCCAGATGATGTACAGCGCAAACAGCGCCAGCGGCACCAGCAGGCGGCTGTCGGCGACGGGAGCAGGCGCCGTGGTCACGGCGGATGTCGATGCGGTGTCATTCATGGGGAAGCTGCGTGGGGAGCATCGCGTTGCGGATGCGGGCCATAGTCTACAGACATAGGCAGCTTAAACCGGCCCTGCAACAGGCAGAAGCGAGTCTTATGCAAGGCAGCGTTGAGGCGCGCTCAACGTGACTCTTCGCCGTTTCGGCGCGTCTGGCATGTTCAGGCCGCGGTGCGTTCGGCGCGCTTGGATTCCGCGCGCTGCTCCTTGGCCAGCAAGTCGCGCTTGCGCTCCACACCCCAGCGCCAGCCGCCCAGCGAACCGTCTTCACGGACGATACGGTGGCACGGCACGATCAAGGCAAGCTTGTTGCTGCCACATGCACGGCCGATGGCTCGCGCGGCCTTGGGCACGCCAAGTTCCGCAGCGAGTTCGCCGTAGCTCTTGGTGGTGCCGCTGGGAATGCGCGTCAGTGCGTCCCATACGCGCCACTGGAAAGCGGTGGCCGCGACGTCCAGTGGAGGAAGCTCCGGTGCGTCCGCGTCGCTCCAGCCGAGCTCATGGGCGATGCGTGCAATCACGGCGTCCAGCCACTCCTCCCTGCCCGCATCCACGCGCTGGCGGGTCGCATGCGGAAATTCGTCGGCGAGACGCTGCTCGAGTTCGCGGTCGGTATCGCCGAGCGTGACCGAGCAGATGCCGCGCGACGTCGTCGCCACAAGCAGCCGCCCCAACGGCGTGGCCGTGGTCGTATAGCGGATGTCCGCGCCGGCGCCGCCCGCGCGATAGCTCGCCGGCGTCATGCCGAGCAGGCGATCGCTGTGTTCGTAGACACGACTGCCGGAACCAAAGCCTGCGTCGTATACCGCATCGGTCACGGCCGCGCCGGTTCGCAGCGCCTGCTTGAACTGGCCGAAGCGCCGGGCGCGGTGGTATTCCGAAGGGCTCATGCCGAAATGGCGACGGAATGCGCGCTGCAGATGGCTCGGACTCATCTGCACGGCGTCGGCAAGTGCCTGCAGGGTAGGTGCCTCGTCGGCGCGCTCGACCAGCAGGCGGACCTGTTCCAGGACGGATTCGGTAGCGATACGGGCATTCATGGCGATATCCCTAGATGCGATGGGGTCAGCCTAAAGCTCACCCGGTGTCGTCACCATCCGGATCTTGCGCAAGACGCAACCATCCGATCCTCTGTAGGAGCGCACCCAGTGCGCGAAGAACCTACGGAGTCATCCGCGCGAGCCCGTAATCGCGCACCCGGATGCGCTCCTGCAAGGAGAGGCGGCAGTGGGAGGCTTACGCCTCAGCGCGCAGCGTGGCGCGTCTGGTGCAGCACCACGTATTCGCCCTCGATGACCTCGGGCTTGTGCGAACGACGCCCCGCCGGCGATACGGCGGCCCGCGTGCGCGACCACTGGCGTACGGCGAACACCAAGGCACCGCCGACCAGCAGCACGCCGGCCACCACCAAGCCAAACACCATCAGCACGCCGACCAATGCCAGCCCGATAATGAGCGACAGGGCACGGACCAGCGGATGGCGGGAACGACGCGGCATGGGCAGCGAAAAGCGCATGTGTTAAAAATCCGTGTGGTAAAATCAACGACTTACGTGCGTAACGATGGGGCCTCACGGCCCAAGAGGCAAGTGCCGATGGATACAGCCACCCCCGACCAGGCGCTTTGCCGGCTGGACGATATTCCCGATGGCGGCGCGATCGCCGTCGATGCGCTGCTTCGCGATGGCGAAGAGAGCGTGATCGTGCTGCGCCATCAGGACGCGGTACGCGCCTATCTCAATATATGTCCCCATGCCGGCCGCCGCCTCGACTGGGCGCCGGGCAAGTTCCTGATCAAGGACCGCCTGCTGGTCTGCGCCGCACACGGCGCCTCGTTCAATGACGACGACGGCCTGTGCGTGGGTGGCCCCTGTCGCGGCGAACATCTGCGAGCCGTCGGCATCCGCGTGTCGAACGGCGAAGTCTGGTTGGATGACTGAGCTGACGCAGATGAGTTCGAGCGATCTGCGATGACCGCTACCCGATCATCTTGTCGAGATTGTCGTTGAAGCCGTCCAGATCGCGGTCGCTCGTAAGCGAGTACAGGGTATAGCGGCCAAGACGCGCTCCGTCGTCGCGGGTGATGCATACGGGCAATCGACTACGACACCAAAAGGTCCGTGACGCTATGAAGTTGCTTTGTGCCAGTCAGCGGTACATCAAATTGATCGCCACCAACGTCAGCACCAGCACGATAGCCGTCAGCGGCAAGCCGACGCGCAAAAAGTCCTTGCCGCGATAACCGCCGGGGCCCGCCACCATCATCAATGCCGGGTGGCCTGAGCTGAGCAGGAAGGTGTTGGAGGAGGAGACGGCGACGATCAAGGCGTAGGCCGACGGGTTGTTGCCGGTGGCAACGGCGACGCTGATGGCGATGGGCACCATCATCACGGTGGCGCCCACGTTCGACATCACCTGCGAGAACAGCAGGGTCAGGATGGCCAGCGCCAGCTGCAGGATCCAGTGGTTGGTGTGGCCCAGATGCTGCAGCACGCCCTGCGCCAGCCACGCGGCGGCGCCGGTGGCGTCCATCGACCAGCCGAGGGGAATCAGGCAGGCGGTGACGAAGATGGTTTTCCAGTTGATGGCCTTGTAGGCCTCATCCATGTTGAGCACACCGGTGAGCAGCATGCCGATGGCGCCGGTCATCATGGCTACGGAAAGGTCGAGGTGGGTGAACAGCGCCAGGCATTTGGCGAGCACGAAGAAGCCCACGGCCTGCCAGATCTTGCCGGGGCGCTGTTCTTCCTTGGGGACGTCGGTGACGACCACGAGATCACGGTCTTCACTCGCGAGGGCGAGGTCGCGCCAGCTCGAATGCAGCACCAGCGTGTCGCCAGCACGGAGGCTCACCGAGCGCACATCATCGCGATAGACCTGATCGCCACGATTCACCGCGAGCACCGAGATGCCGTAGCGCTTGCGCAGGCGAAGGTCGCCGACGGTCTGCTTGAGGAAGCGTGAGCTGGGCGGGATCACCGCTTCCGAAATACCGGCGCGCGAAGGATTGAACAGTTCGCCCAACTGACGCATGCGTGGCGACAATTTGCACAGCTGGTTGTTGGCGAACTGGTTGAGCTGTTCTCGCGGGCCCAATACGCCGAGCACCGAACCGACCCAGATGACATGGTCGGCGGGCGGGGCCATGCGGGCGTCATTGCCGCTCTTGATGGCCAGGATCAGCGGGGCGCCGTAGAGCTGCTCCACCTCGCCGATGCTCATGCCAACCAGTGGGCTTTCGGCGGTCACCGTGAGCTCGGCGGTTTCGCCGACGATGCCGTAGGTGTCCGCAAAGTAGCTTTCGGTACGGCCCGGGGTCACCTTCAGGCGCTCGTCTTCCCGCTCCGGCAACAGCTTCTTGCCGAAGAAATAGAAGAAGCCGACGCCGGCGAAGGCCAGCACCAAACCTACCGGGGTGACGCTGAACAGGCCGAATTTCGGAATGGTGTGCGCGCCGGCGGGCAGGTTGGCATTCGCGCTGGCCACCAGGTCGTTCAGCACGATCAGCGGTGAATTGGCGATCAGCGTGGTGTTGGTGGCGGTCAGGATGCAGAACGCCATGGGCAGCAGCAGCCGGGAAATCGGCACGCCGGTGCGCGCCGCCAGGCGGCTGGTCACCGGAATCATCAACGCGGCCAGGGCCTGGCTGGGAATCACTGCGCTGAACAGGCTGGTGACCAGGTTGATCACCACGCCCAGGCGCGATTCCATGCCGCGCGCCATGCGCATCACGAAACTGGCGGTGAGTGTGAGTACGCCGGCCCGGTCCAGTCCCGCGCCCATGATCATGATCGCGATGATCGCGATGACGGCGTTACCGGCAAAGCCGTTGAACACGCGCTCCGAAGGGATCAGCCCGGTAAGCCCGATGACCACGACCACCAGCAGGGCCACCATGTCGGCACGGATCCACTCCAGCACCAGCATGAGCATGGTGAAGCCGACCAGCCCGAGCACCAGGACCATTTCGGGGGTGAGTGCGAGTCCCACTAGCGGGCGTCTCCTTCGCTTGCGCCTGGCGTCAAGGCCGCCTCGGAGGCGAGGCAAGGCATGGGGAGGCGTGACGGGTCACTCACGCGGCGGCACGGTTCTTATTGAGATGCACCGAGTATAAGCGTCGCGGTCGATTCCGGGTGAACTTCGGCTGGATGCCGTCCCTCGTGGCGTCAGCGGGGCGTGAGGCTAGGCTGCCTGGCGCGTAGGCCGAAGCCGTCCCGGGCTACAAATCAAACGCACATCTCAGATTCGTCCTAAAGAAGCTTGCCGGTCATCAGTGAAAAATGGCCGTGTTTCGTGGTAGCGACCGCGAAATGGCGACGTAGCCCGTTCGGGCGGCGAGGGAAGACCCCAACGTTTACGACAGGGAAGTCCGGCAAAGGTCGGGCACGCCCGCTTGGCTCGTCTGCGAATCCACTGCTCCAACTTCTAGTCAAGGATTAATCAGGTTTATGAAGAAGACGCTTATCTCGACCGCCATGGCCGCGGTGCTCGGTTTCGCAGCGCTCAGTCCCATGGTCGCCAGCGCCACCGATGGCACGATCACGTTCAATGGCCAGGTCACTGACACTACGTGCGTGGTCACCGGCGGCGGCATGGCCACCGGCACCGGCAACATCACCGTGACCCTGCCGACCGTCAGCACCTCTGCGCTGCCCAAAGATGGCGTGACCGCCGGTGATACCCCGTTCTCGCTGATCCTGTCCGGCGCCAACTGCACCGATGGCAAGACGGCTGCCCTGTGGGTGGAAACGACCGCGACGCCGGCCCTGGATACAGCCACGAACGCTCTGAGGAACCAGGCTGCCGGCGGCGCGGGCAACGTGGAGGTGCAGATGCTGAATCCGGCCAACAACCAGCAGATCAAGCTGGGCGTGAACGACTACGTCGTGAATGGCCAGACGGTGCTGGCGGCCAACAACCAGCCGGCCGCCACCATCTCCGGCAACACCGCCACGTTGAACTACATCGCACAGTACCTCGCTGTTGGTGGCGCATCGACGGCGGGTGCGGTCACCACCTACCTGACCTATTCGATGCAGTACAACTGATCGTTCTCATCGAGCGTCAGCGGCAAGGCCGGCACGCCGGCCTTGCCGGTCCATCGGACTCATGTCGTCATCCCCATGCTTTGAGAGCAGTGCCATGAAAGTCTTAAGCCGCGCCTTGTGCGCGATGACCGCCATCGCCGCGAGCCTCAGCTCCGCTTATGCCGGTATCACCATCAACGGTACGCGCGTGGTGTATCCCGCCGAGCAGCGCGAGGTATCGCTGAGCATGGTCAATGATGGCAAGGAAGCACGCCTCATCCAGGCCTGGGTGGACAGCGGCGACGCCAGCGAGCGCGCTGAATCCAGCAAGGCACCGTTCCTCATTACGCCGCCGATGGCGCGTGTCGATCCCGGCAAGGGCCAGACGCTGCGCATCATGTTCACCGGTACCAACCATCTGCCGCAGGACCGCGAAACGGTCTTCTGGCTCAATGTGCTCGAAATTCCGCCCAAGCCCAAGGCGGGCAACGACGAGGCGGAAAACTACATGCAGCTGGCCGTGCGTTCGCGCATGAAGCTGTTCTACCGACCCAAGGGCCTGCCGGGAACTTCCGATGCGGCAGCGGACCAGGTCACCTGGCGCATCGCATCGCAGGGCAAGGGTTATGTCGCCGAGTGCGCCAACGACACGCCGTTCAACCTGTCCTTCAGCGATCTTTCGTTCAAGGGCGCCGCGAAGGAGCCGGCCGTCAGCAAAGGCGGCATGTGTCCTGCCAAAGGCAAAGGAAGCTTTCCTGTCACGGGAGCACCCGATCCCAGCGGCAAGCTGGTCGTCACGGTGATCAATGACTACGGCGGCTTCAACCCGCACGAGGTCGACGCGTCGCGCTGATGCCAGCATATGCCCGCCAGTGACCAGGCTGATTCATCGATGGCCACCTGATGCCTTGAAGTCAGCCCGCTAAGACTTCTGTTCCGCTACCACTCTCTCCGATTCCGTCGTGCCGCGCGCATGACCGGACGGGAGCTGTCTGCCCAAAACAAGAGCAGTGATCCCGATGAAAGCGACCCGCACCAAGCATGTTCACGCCGCCAGAGCCCTTGTTCAGGAGCCTCGGGTGACTCGTGTTCGCACGTTGACCCGATACGTCATGCTGGCGCTGGGCATCGCGCCCGCCGCCGTACTCGCGGCGCCTGCCGCCGCACCCGCCGGCCCTGCGCTCGAACCGGCCGCCAGCCCGGCCGTGGTGGAATTCAGCAGCGCTTTCACGGGTTCCAGCCAATCGGTGGACGTGTCGCGTTTCGAAAAGGGCAACCCGGTGCTCCCGGGTAGTTACAACGTCGACATCTTCGTCAACGACGGTCGTGTCGCTCGCAAGAACATCACATTCCGCGCCGTCGACGGCAGCGCGGTAGCGCAACCGTGTTTCGATTACGCCACGCTCGTGCAGATGGGCGTGGATACAAACCGGCTGGATCCTCAGACCGTCAATACACAGAACAGCTGCATCGCCATCGGCGCTGTCAGTGGCGATGCGACGGCGCAGATGGACGTGGGCGAGCTGCGCCTGGACGTCTCCATTCCACAGGAATCGCTGCGTCGCCAGGCGCGTGGCTACGTGAGTCCGGACTTGTGGGACCAGGGCGAGACGGCATTCCTGATGGGCTACAACGTCAACGCCTACTCGCTGAACCAAAGCTACAGCGGGCCGCGTACGTCCGGTGGCGGTACGGCCGTGGGGACGGATGGCACCCAGGTCGACGTGCAGGGCGCGCAGTATTACGCGGCGGGCCCTGGCGGCAACTACGTGCCCAGCGCCACGGGCAGCTACATGCTCGGCAACAACGGCCAGTACGTTCCCGTGCAGCGCGGAACGTACGCGCCAGTACCGCGTGTCGGCTACAGCAGCAACGACGTCAATGCGTACCTCGGCCTCAATCTTGGCTTGAATGTCATGGGCTGGCGCATTCGCAGCCAGGAAACCGCACAGTGGGACCAGCGCACCGGCCGTACCCGGTGGACCAATATCAACACGACGGCCACGCATGACATCACGCGTTGGAAAGCCCAGTTCACGATCGGCGACGGCTACACGCAGGGCGTCGTATTCGACACCACGCCCTTCCGTGGCATCACCATGTATAGCGACGACCGCATGCTGCCCGATTCCCAGCAGGGCTATGCGCCCGTGGTGCGCGGCACGGCCAATACGCAGGCGCGCGTGGAAGTCCGGCAGAACGGCAACCTGCTCTACCAGACGACCGTGGCGCCCGGCCCGTTCGTGATCGACGATCTTTATGCCACCGGTTACGGCGGTGACCTGACGGTGAA
The DNA here is from genome assembly GCF_003264855.1 of Dyella jiangningensis. Taxonomy (NCBI): domain Bacteria; kingdom Pseudomonadati; phylum Pseudomonadota; class Gammaproteobacteria; order Lysobacterales; family Rhodanobacteraceae; genus Dyella; species Dyella jiangningensis. The sequence goes on from NZ_NFZS01000001.1 coordinate 670,689, forward strand.
CGTGTTCGAGGCCGACGGCAGCGTGCACAGCTTTCTCGTACCGTATTCGGCCGTCCCGATGTTGTTGCGCCCTGGCGTTGGCCGCTGGTCCATCACCGACGGACAGGTGCACAACACGGCATTGCGCAACGACAAGCCTTATTTCGTCGAAGGCACCTATCAGCGCGGCATCAACAATTGGTTGACGCTCTACGGCGGCGTTCAATCCACGTATCGCGATCTGTATCACGCCTACCTGGGCGGCGCGGCCGTCAACACGCCCGTCGGCGCGTTCGCGCTGGACGTCACCCGTTCGCGCACATCATTCCAGGGCGCCGATTCATTGTCCGGCTATAGCACGCGTGTGTCCTATTCCAAGGTGATCCCGTCCTCGGGCACCACCTTCGCGCTGGCGTCTTATCGCTACTCCAACGGCAACTTCCTGTCGCTGTCCGACGCGGTGGTCACGCAGGACCTGATGACCTCGATGCACACCAGCAGCCTGACTACCGTGAATCTGATGCGCTCCCGTCAACGGCTCAACGTGACGGTGAACCAGAACTTCGGGGGCAGGGCCGGCCAGCTGTATTTCAGCGGATCGCGTAATACCTACTGGCAAGGCATGCCGAGCGCCACGACGTACCAGCTCGGTTACAGCAACACCTACCGCCGCGTGAATTTCGGCATTACTGCCAGTCGCAGCTATACGGCCGGGCCGATGTACAACGGCGCCCATTATGACAACCAGTTCGGTCTCAATGTGTCCATCCCGCTGGGCGGGCCCTCTTCGCGCAATACGCCGATGCTTCAGTTCTCGGCCATGCACGATGACGTCATGGGCGACAGCGACCGCGCTGGAATCAACGGCACGTTCGGCAAGGAAAGCCAGTTCAACTATGGTGCGTACGCCTCCTACAACGACTACAGCAACAGCCGTGCGCAGACCACCGCCAGCGGCAACCTGGGCTGGCAGGCACCATACGCCAACCTCAACGGCAGCTACTCGTACTCCGACCACTACCAGCAGGCGTCGGTAAGCGCGGCAGGTGGCCTCGTGGTCCATCGCGGTGGCATCACCCTGGCGCCGCAGCTGGATCCCAACAGCGCGATCGGCATCGTGGAAGCACCCGACGCCAAGGGAGCGCGGGTTTCCAGCAGTGGTCAGGCGACCGTAGACGGCCGCGGCTACGCCGTGGCCAGCAACCTGATGCCGTACCGCATGAATGACGTCACGCTGGACCCGTCTGGCACGTCCAGCGACGTCGAACTGCAGACCACGCGCTTGCAGACCGCACCACGCGCGGGCGCGGTGATCCCGCTCAAGTTCGACACGGTCAGCGGACGAGCCGTGCTGATCCACGCGACACAGGCAGACGGCAAAGTCATCCCGTTCGGCGCCGAGGTGCTCGACGCCGACGGCCAAAGCGTCGGCACGATGGGGCAGGGCGGTCAGCTGTTCGTTCGCGGTGCGGAAGATGGTGGCGTGCTGGCAGTGCGCTGGGGTAGCGGCGCCGACGAGCAATGCCACATCCAATACGTGCTGCCTGCACGCACCAACGGCAGCGAAGCCATGGCCACGACGGATGCGGTCTGCCGCTAGCAACCAATCGAGCGCATCAGCTCAGGTGCGCGAGAGGAGAATCAAATGAACCTTCATCTATTCAACAGGCCTCGCCGGTCCTTCCAAGATTGTTGGGCCGCGATCGCAGGTGCGCGGCGCGGCGGTAACGTTCCGCGGGAGAGCCGGGCGAAACCCTCCCTGAAACTATTCTGCGTACGGCTGGTGGCCGTGCTGCTGCTTGGGCTGGGATTCCATGGCACATCGCATGCGACGCAGTTGTGCGCGGCGACGACAGGCTTGCCCGGTCCGTTCGCTTTCACCCCTACCGTGGCGGTGTCGAGTTCGTTGCAGCCGGGCGACACCATCCCCGGCACGTCCCGGCCGTTCACCATCGCGGGCATGTGCACGCTGGGGAAAGGCACGCCCAGCACGATCCAGGTCGGAAGCAATATCGTGGCGTGCACGCTCGATTCGGGCTCAACAGAGATATCGCCAGGCATCTACACGACTACGGTGAGTGGTGTCGGCATGCGCTTGCGCGACGGTGCGGGCAACCCCGTGCAGCATGGAAGTGGCCAGAACTGCTACTCGGTGATAGCGCAGATAGGCGCAGGCGGCTCGTTTAGTTTTTCCGGAACATACGAGCTGGTGCGCATTGCCGGGACAATCCCCAACGGCGCAAGTCTTTCGGGTGGGCCAACTGGCGCGGGCGCGTGGGCATTCGGCGTGTACAACACCAACGTCGTGCTCAACGCCGACAACGGCAATATCTATTCGGGCAGCAGTTCGATTTACCCGATAGGGAACATCACGCTCAAGAACATCGCATGCAATGTGACGGCACCGTCGGTCGTGCGGCTGCCAAGCGTTTCCACGCGCAGTCTGGCCGGTGGCGGGGCGGGCTCCACCCTTTTCCAGATCGGCTTGAATTGCGATAGCAATACCGTGGTCGGCATTACCGTGGATGCCGCACCGGGAATCAACATGATCGATGCCAGCAATGGAATCTTGGACCTGCAGGCTGGCACGGGCGGCGCGACCGGCATCGGTGTGCAGGTGCTCGACCAGAATCAGCGTCCGCTGGCGATGAAGGTACGCAACGACTTTGGCTCCATCAGCGCCAATGTCACGTTCGATCATTCCTACTACGTCCGCTACATCCGCACGGTCGGGGCGCTCAACGCTGGCAGCGTGAGCAGCGCGATGACCTTTACGATGGACTATCAGTGACCTAGGTGCGGTCGGTTTCCGTCTGTCTGGCGAGCGCTTTCATCGATGATCGAAAGCGCATCGCCGACAAGTCCGCAAAACGCGGTACTGCGTATCACGTGCGGTAGAGCAGATCCCACACGCCGTGGCCGAGCTTGAGTCCGCGGCGTTCGAAATGGGTTTCGATGCGCCAGTCGGGTTTCTCTGCGTACTGGCCGGGAGCAATGGCGTTGCGCCATGCCGGCGCCGCTTCCATCACTTCGAGCATGTGTTCGGCGTAGGGCTGCCAATCGGTGGCCAGGTGCAGCAGGCCATGGGGCGCCATGCGCGAGGCGAGCTGGGCAACGAACTCCGGCTGGATGATGCGTCGCTTGTTATGGCGCTTCTTGTGCCAGGGATCGGGGAACCAGATGCGCGCTTCGGCCAGCGTGCCTTCGGGAATCTCGTGTTCGAGTACTTCCACGGCGTCGTGCTTGTAGAGGCGAACGTTCTTCGCATCGCGGGCCGCCAGCGCGTTCATCAGGCGACCCACGCCGGGACCGTGCACTTCCACGCCGATGAAGTTGCGATCGAGATCGTGCTCGCTCGCCCACGCCAGCGCTTCGCCATTGCCGAAGCCGATCTCCAGCACCAGTGGCGCCGTGCGGCCGAATCGCGCAGCGAAGTCCTGCGGGGCTGCCGAATAGTCGATACCGAAGCGTGCCCAATGGTCATCGAAAGCGCGCTGCTGCGCCGGCGTCATGCGGCCCTCTCGCAGTACGAAGCTGCGGATGCGGCGCATGTATTCGGGCTTGCTGGCGTCGTCGTGGTCGTGGGTCATGGGGGAGTCCGGAAACAAACGAATGCCACCCCGCAGGCGGGGTGGCGGGCCTTTGCGTTGTGGCTTCGCGGTGCACCCAGGCGGGCGCACCGCGAAGAACTTGCTCAGCCGATGGTGCCGTCGATCGGGCTCGAGGCGGAAGCAAAGCGCTTGCGCGGGATGCGGCCGGCCTTGAAGGCCGCGCGTCCGGCCTGGATCGCCAGCTTCATGGCGTGCGCCATCAGCACCGGGTCCTGGGCGCCGGCAATCGCCGTATTCATCAGCACGCCGTCGCAGCCCAGTTCCATCGCGATGGCGGCATCGGAGGCCGTGCCTACGCCGGCGTCGACGATGATCGGCACCTTGGCGTTCTCGATGATCTCGAGCAGGTTGTAGCGGTTCTGGATGCCCAGGCCCGAGCCGATCGGCGCGGCCAGCGGCATCACGGCGACGCAGCCGATCTCTTCCAGGCGCTTGGCGAGGATCGGATCGTCGCTGGTATAGACCATGACGTCGAAACCGTCGGCGACCAGCGTCTCGGCAGCCTTGAGGGTTTCCACCACGTCGGGGAACAGGGTGCGCTGGTCGCCCAGCACTTCCAGCTTTACCAGCTTGTGACCATCCAGCAGTTCGCGGGCCAGCTTGCAGGTGCGCACCGCGTCGACCGCGTTGTAGCAGCCGGCGGTATTGGGGAGGAGGGTGAATTCCTCGGGCGGAAGCGCATCGAGCAGATTCGGCTGGCCGGCGTCCTGGCCGACATTGACGCGGCGGATCGCCACCGTGACGATCTCGGCGCCGGCAGCCTGGGAGGCACGACGGGTTTCGTCGAAGTCTTTGTACTTGCCGGTACCGGTGAGCAGGCGCGAGCCATAGCTCTTGCCGGCAATGATGAGCGGATCGGCGGAATCGAACGTCTTGATGTTCATCGTGTGTCTTCAGGCTGCGCGCGGCGCCCACGGGCGCCGCAAGTGGCGGATTGCGGCGATCAACCGCCGCCGATGGCGTGGACGATCTCGACCTGGTCGCCTTCCGCGAGCACGTAGCTGGTGTGCTGGCTGCGCGGGACGATCTGGTGGTTCACTTCCACGGCGACGCGACGGCTGCCGTAACCGGCTTCCTGCAGCAACTGGGCGACGGTCGTGGCGGGGGCGCAGTCACGCGGACTGCCATTGAGCGTGATGTACATCCGTGCATTGTAGCGCCTGCGACCGGGGATGCCCGAATCGCACGAAAAAGCCCGGCATAACCGGGCTCTTTCGTGCTAACGACAGCGAGTCGGCGCGTCAGTTGTGTTGGTCGTCCTTCTTCGGCGGGCGGCGGTCCTCATGGCCGCCCGAGGGGTGCTGCTGCGGCTGGCTGTTCTGGGCCGGTCGCGCCTGCTGCGGTGGCGGGTTGGGGCGTGGTGGCTCGTATCCGCGAGGCGGTTGATAGCTTCGCTGCTGTGGCGCCTCACGCGGCTGCGGCATCTCCCGGGGCGCCTGCATTTCCCGCGGCGGCGACATTTCCCGAGGCGCCTGCATTTCACGCGGCTGCGGCACCTCGCGTGGCGCCTGCACTTCGCGTGGCTGCTGGACGAAACGTGGCTGCTGGGGCTCGGGCCGGGGCGCTGCGTTCTCGCGCTGGAAGCGCTGGGCGTTGTCCTGGTTTGGCGCCGGGCGGGCGTTGTCCTGGGGCGTCGGCTGCACGCGCTCGAAACGTGGCGTATTGGGCAGCGTGCCGGGTTGCGGCTGGGCACGCGCCGCACGATCGGCGTCCGCGTTGGGGATGTAGCTCACGCCCGGACGAGGCTGGTTATTCGGAGAGGCACGTTCGTTTGGCGGAACGCGACCCTCGCCCCCCTGCGGACGGGCAAACCGCGCCGACGGCAGCTCGCCCGGCCGCATGGCGGGGGATTCGTTGGGCGCAGCTTGACGACGCACGTCGGGTGCGGTGGCTGCGCGGGTGTCCTCGGGTTGCGGACGATTGAAGCGGGCGGCGGGCGGCTCATTGTTCGGCGTGCCCGGTCGGTTCATACCGGGGGCCGGGGCGGCGTTGTTGCGATTGGCCGAGAAGGCGCGCTCTTCGGGCGAGTTCGAGTTGCGGCCTGGTGCGCCCGGGCGATTGGCGTTGGAAGGCCCATTGAGCATGCGCACGTTGGTGGGAGTCGGCACATTGCGGCTTGCGGCCGCATTGGACGGACCGGGGCCACGCCCCGCGAACGGCATGGCGGGCGCGTTGCGGGCGACCACCTCGCGGTTGAAGCCGCCGGTCGGCAGGTTCCGGCCGTTGCCATTGCGCGGCGGCACGAAGCTCGCGCGACCCGGCTGCACGTCGACACCTCGCGCCATCACCGGTGCATTGGCGACGTGGCGTGGGTCCACCGACATCATGTGGCGTTCGGCGTTGCGTGCCGAGGCGAAATCCTGGCGGGACATCGCCGTGAAGGCGCGTGGTGCTCCGCGGTTGAAGTACCGCTCGTTAGGCGCCGGCCGGCCTTCGCGGAAGTAGTTGTAATGGTTGTTGATGTTGTTGATCACCACCTGGCGGTTGTTGCGCACGTAGATGTTGGTGATGTTGACGTTGGTGTAGTAACCGCGACTGGCGCGGTACCACGGGTTGTAGATTTCGCCCGGACCCAACGGGAACCAACCCACCGGCGCGGCGCCGATACCTACCGACACACCGAAGCCGGCGCCACCCACGAAAGCGACGAGGGCGGGCGCATAGACCGGCCGCACCGATACCGGGCCCGGCACCCAGCACCACCGGCTGCGCACGTAGGCCCAGCGACCGTAGTGGTACGGCGCGAAACCCCACGGAGAATCGTCCACCCAGGTCCAGCCCCAGGGGCCGACGTAAGCCCAGTGGCCGTCGCGGTACGGTGCCCAGTCGGCAGCGACGTTGCTCGGATACCAGACCTGGCCGTAGTCCGGATCGGACTGCCAGTTGCCGTATTGATCGAGGTCCTGGTAACCCACGACTTCGTTGGAAACGTAGCGCACCGTGTCGGAGGCAGCGGCATAGCGGCGATCGCGGCTGTTGCACCACGCGTCAAAGTCGTCGCCGCCGTCGCTATCGCTGATCGTCACGTTGTTTAGCGCGGAATCGCCGAACTCGTAGGTGCGTCCGCCCACCAGGGTGCGCTGGGCGCCGCCTTCGCCGTAGACCACCGCGCGACCATCGACGTCGGTGATGCGCGTGGATTTGCCGTCGTCGCTGATATCCACCCGATAGGTGCCCGGCTGGTCCACCACCAGCGCTACCGTGGGCGTGTCGATCTCGTAACTCTGTCCTTCGGCCAGTCCGCGTACGGAAAGGTTCAGCGTGCCCTGGGTGAGTTCCACCTGGCTCAGCTGGTCGTTGAGGGTGAGGAAGCCGAAGTCGGTGTCGTCGGCGATACGCAACGTACCGCCGCCCAGCTCGAGCTCGGCGCGACCGGCCTGGCCGGTGGACAGGCGATCGCCCGTGGTCAGCGGGCGGTTGACGCTGGCGTCGCCCCAATCCTTCTCGCCGGCTGGGAGCAGGCTCACGTCACCGGTTCGATAGGACAGGCGGGCGACGCGGGACGGCGGATCGCCGGCGCCGCCATCGTCGGGCGGCGCCTGGGTCTGCGCCTGGGCCAGACAGCTGACGCAGGCCAGCAGGGCCACGGCGATCCATCGCCAGTTTCGCGTCGGTGCGAGCAAGGTGGAAAACGCACGCATGGAATTCTCCGGAACATGGCGCGCTGCCTGCGCGCCGGCAGGTGTCGTAGTCCGTAAAACGCATGAGCATGGCCGGGCGTCGACGTACGCATTATGCGGACCGCCGGTCCGGCGCTAGCAAGGACTGGCGGGAGTCCGGGCCATCGACGATTCAGCGGGCCGCCATGTCCGGTTCATGCGGTGTTGAACTGCATGGACAGTTCCAAAATTCCGCAGTGCCGGGTTACCATCGCCCGACGATGCGGGTGTAGCTCAATGGTAGAGCTGTAGCTTCCCAAGCTACGACGAGGGTTCGATTCCCTTCACCCGCTCCAACTCGACCCCACCGAGCTCCCTTACACGTAACCCTGCGGCGTGCGCTGATAATGGCGGATGTGATCACCCTCGGCTGGCGGGAGCGTTTGGCGTTGCCGACACTCGGCATCGGTCTGCTCAAAGCCAAGCTCGACACCGGGGCGCGCAGCAGTTCGCTGCATGTGGATGCATTGGAGAGTTTCGATCGCGACGGCGACACCTGGCTGCGGTTTGCGGTGAACGTGGGCGGCCGCCACCGCGTCGCCATCGCCTGCGAAACCCCGGCACTCGACCGCCGCGCCGTGACGGACACGGGAGGGCGGCGGACCCTGCGCTGGTTCATCCGTACCGATGTGCTGCTGGCGGGCAGGCGTTTCGCGGTCGACATCAATTTGACTGATCGCCGCCATATGCTGTTTCCCATGCTGCTGGGACGCACTGCGCTGGAAGGGCGCTTTGCGGTCGACCCCGCTCTTTCCTATACACAGCCGCGACCGGTGCTGGTCGACCCCATGGGTGTTTCATGAAGATCGCCATCCTGTCGCGGAACGCCCGCCTGTATTCCACCCAGCGCCTGGTCGACGTCGCGCGCGAGCGCGGGCATGTGGTGCGCGTGCTCGATCCGCTGCGCTGCTACGTGCGCATCGCGCCCGGCAACATGTCGATTCGCTACAAGGGCAAGGCCCTGCGCGGTATCGATGCCGTCATCCCGCGCATCGGCGTGACCAGCACGTTCTATGGCACGGCCGTGTTGCGCCAGCTGGAAATGATGGGCGTCTACACACCCAATTCATCGGATGCCGTGCTGCGTGCACGCGACAAACTGCGTTGCCTGCAGATTCTCGCTGCCAAGGGCCTGGATATGCCTGCCACGGTGTTTGGCGACAATCCGGATGACACCGCCGACGTGCTTGCGACGCTCGGTGAGCCGCCCCATGTGATCAAACTCAACGAGGGCAGCCAGGGCACCGGCGTCGTGCTGGCGGAAAAACGCAGCGCCTCGCAAAGCGTGATCGAAGCCTTCCGCGGCCTCTATGCCAATTTCCTCGTGCAGGAATTCATTGCCGAAGCCAAGGGGAGCGACCTGCGCTGCTTCGTGGTCGGCAAGAAGGTCGTCGCCGCGATGCAGCGCGAGGCCAGCCCGGGCGAATTCCGGGCGAATCTGCATCGGGGCGGCTCGGCCAGCGTGGCAGTGCTGAGCGCGGAGGAGCGTCGCATCGCCGTTCAGGCAGCTTCGGCACTTGGCCTGGGGGTCGCGGGCGTGGATATTCTCCGTTCCAACCGTGGCCCGCTGTTGCTTGAGGTGAATGCTTCGCCAGGCCTGGAAGGCATCGAGACGGTCACGGGCGTGGATGTGTCCGCTGAGATCGTCAAATTGCTGGAACAGAACGTCGGTCGTGCTCGCTGAACAGGCTTGCGGACTACGACATCCGTAGTACGAACATCTTCGTTGACAGCCGCCTGACAGCCTGATTAGGATGGTTGCGGACGATACTGCGTGTTATCCCATGTCGGGATACGGCATGGTCGCGGAGGGGAGAAGTATGAAGTTCAAGATCTGGATGCTCGGCCTGGGAATGTGCCTGGCGGCCGGTTCTGCGTTTGCCAGCAAGGACGAAGTGGTCGTCAAGGCGCAGGACAAGGAAGACTTCACCGCGCAGACGGCTGCGGTGCACAAACTGATGGAGCCGGGTGGTCGCTACGAATTCGTGACCACGGAAGAGCGTACTGCCATCGATTCGCACTTCAGCGACATGCAGGCGGCGTTCGACAAGTACGACACCACGGACAAGATGGATCAGAACACCAAGCTCAAGTTGGTGAATGATCAGGAGGCCATCAATGCCATCCTGACCAAGCGCGACGGCAACAAGGTGATCTGCGAACGCGCCGCACCGACCGGCTCGTTGCTGCCCAAGTCGACCTGCCGTACCTATGGTGAGATCGAGCGCAGCCGCCGCGACAGCCAGAAGTTCATGCAGGACACCGCGACGCACGCCGTGCAGAACCGCAACGGCGGTTGATGTTGAATAAGGCCCCGGTATGCGCCGGGGCCTGATGCCTTGACTAGGCGCTGGGGGAGGCACATGAAAGCATCCAAGCCAGACGCGCCCAAGCCCACGGTGGCTGAGCTTGAGATACTGCGCGTGCTGTGGCGGCTGGGGCCGTGCACGGTGCGCGAAGTGCACGAAGCCTTGGGCGAGGGCGGTGGTTATACGACGGCCTTGAAGTTGCTTCAGGTCATGCATGGCAAGGGACTGGTGGAACGCGACGATGCGGCGCGCGCCCATGTCTATCGTCCTGCGGTCAGCAAGGAAAGGACGCAGAAGCGCTTCCTGTACGACATCGTCAATCGCGTTTTCGACGGGTCGTCGTCCCAGCTGGTGTTGCATGCCCTGGGCACGCAGCGCGCCACGCGCGAGGAATTGCGCGCGATCCGCGATCTCCTGAACAAACTCGATCAGGAGACGCCATGATGGCCTCCTCGCATATTTTCCTGGAAACCCTGCAGCTGCTGGGTGTGACGCTTCTGCATTTCCTGTGGCAGGGCCTGCTGGTTGGCGTGGCGTATGCCGCCCTGCGCGCGGCGCTGCCCAGGGGCGCGGCACGCTACCGGCTGGGCGTGGCAACCATGGCCGTGCTCGCTGCATGTCCCGCGCTGACCATGGCGTGGCTGCTGCGGCAGCCCGAAGCGCTGCCTTCGCAGCATGTGATGCTCGATCCGGTCGTGATCGCGGCGGGCAGCCTGGGCGAATCGCCGGCATCCATCCTCGATCACGTCACCGGGCGATTCGGCATCACGCCTTGGCTTGCCGTGCTCTGGCTGGCCGGTGTGCTCGTCCTGTCGGTGCGCGTGTGGCGCCAATGGCGTGGGCTCAAGGGACTGGTGGCTTCGGGGCTCGAAGACGAAGGCCCGATGGTGCGGATGCTGTTGCGGCTTACCGAGCGCTTCGGCATGCGCCGTCGCATCTCGCTCGTGTGGAGCAGCGTGGTCGATACACCGCTGCTGGTGGGCTGGTTCCGGCCTGTCATCGTGCTGCCGCTGGCCATGGCGACCGGTTTTCCGCGCGCTCAGCTGGAGCTGGTCCTCGCCCATGAACTCGCGCACCTGAAACGCCTGGATCCACTGGTGAATTTCTTCCAGGTCGTGCTGGAAACGCTGTTCTTCTTCCATCCCGTCGTGCATTGGATCTCCACCGACGTGCGCAACGAGCGCGAAATCTGCTGCGATCAGATGGCGCTCTCCGTTCATGGCGGCAACTGGCGTGATCTGGCGAGGGCGCTCTCGGCGCTTGGCAGCATGCGGGAGGCGGCGCCCATGATGCTTGCGGCCAGCGGCGGCGTGTTGCTGGACCGCGTCCACCAGATGGCTTCCGACCATGGCGCCATGGCGGCGCCACCCTCGCGGCCCTATTCGGGAGCGTTGCTGGCGGTGGGCATGGTCGCCACGCTGGTGCTTGGCTTGGCGCTCAAGCGTGAAGGCGTGCCCGACCTGCTCGGGCCGGTGCCGCGTGCGGCGTCGCTCATCGTGCTGCCGCTGGCGCAGTCGCTGCAGCAGGCCTGGCACCCCGCCAATCTCAGGCCGACCAGCGCGCTGTTGCAGCGCCCGGTGGCGATGGATGCGGAATCTCCGGACGAATCGCTGGCGCCCGTCGGCTTCCCTGGCGCAGCGCCGGAGATGGCAGCTCCTGGTGCCTTGTCGCTGGCGGTTGCCAACCTCGCGCCGCATCGGGCAGCAGTGATACCCGTACATATCCAGGCGACGGAAGTCAGTTCACCGGCCCTCACGCCGCTACGGATGCGCAAGCCGATCTATCCTGCAGGCGCGCTGGAGAAGGGTATCGAAGGCAAGGTCGTCATCGAGTTCAGTCTCGCGAGTGACGGCTCCGTGCAGGACATGCGAGTGGTCAACGCCGATCCTGCGGGCGTCTTCGAGCAGGCGGCGCTGGTGGCCATGCGCGGATGGGTGTATTCGGTGCCGCCCGGCCATCTGCTCTCCGAACGCTATCGCCAAGTGATGGCCTTCAGCCTGGATGGTGGTGCAAGTAGCGCCAACAGCCGGGAAATCCAGGCGCGCGTCGGTTGCCAGGTGGTCACCGGTACGCACATCTGCCGTTGGCCGGAAGAAACCGGACGCCAGGGGGCGATCGAAGGTTCGTCTAACTGAGCGAGCAGCAGTGCGTGAGCGTCGCGTGACGACGCATTGCATAACTGCCGTCTGAAGGTTAACGAGTGGGTGAGGACCGATTAACCGCACCGTAACTCTGCGACCCCTATAAAGTCCCCACTGCAATTTGCTCGGCACTTCAACCGAAAGGTCTGGTGACAGCAGATTACGGTATCGGGGCAGTAGCTTGAGCCCAGGCGAGCGACGTCATGTCAGCGAGCCTGGGCTTTTTTCTTGCCGGTCGACAGGTTTATTCAGCTTGGCGCACGTCGGAAGCCCCTCTCCCGTCATCCAAGTTGTTAAGCTTGGGCCCTCGGCCGGCCCCTATGCCGGCTGCGTATGGAGGACGCATGCGCGTACTGGTAATCGAAGACAACAGCGATATCGCAACCAACATCGGCGATTATCTGGAAGACCGCGGGCATGTGGTCGACTTTGCCGGCGATGGCGTGACCGGCCTGCACTTGGCCGTGGTGCACGATTTCGACGTCATCGTGCTCGACCTGACCCTCCCGGGCATGGACGGCCTCGACGTCGCACGCAAGTTGCGCCACGAGGCGCACAAGCAGACGCCGATCCTCATGCTGACCGCGCGCGACGCGCTGGAGCAGAAGCTCACGGGTTTTGAGTCCGGCGCCGACGACTACATGACCAAGCCCTTCGCGCTGCAGGAACTGGCCGCGCGTCTGGAAGTGCTGGCGCGCCGAGGCAAGGGTCCGCAGAGCCGCGTGCTCAAGGTGGGTGATCTCACCTACAACCTCGACACGCTCACCGTTACTCGGGAAGGCAAGTCGATCCAGCTCAACCCGATCGGCCTCAAGCTGCTGCAGGCCCTGATGGAAGCCAGCCCGTCGGTGGTGACGCGCCAGGACCTGGAGCAGCGCGTGTGGGGCGAGGAACTGCCCGACAGCGATTCGTTGCGTGTGCATATCCACGGCCTGCGTGCGGCGATCGACAAACCCTTCGAGAAGCCGCTGATCCACACGCGGCACGGTATCGGATACCGAATGGTCGAACCGGATGCAGTCCAGGCGTAAGCTCAGGTTTCGCCTGGTTGTCTCGTTCGCGCTGTTCGGCTTTGGCCTCAGCGCGTTGTTTGCGTTTGCGGCACTCAACATTCGTAGCCGCGTCGAAGATCAGCTGGTCAATTCCAGTCTGCTGGATGACGCCCGATGGGCCAACCAGCAGGCTCAGCAACATCCCGGCGCACCGCAGGGCTCACGCCTGCTGACCGGCAGCATGTACAGCGATCGCACCCTCTACCGCGCTCCACTGGCGTGGCAGAACCTGGATACGGGGGTGCACGACATCTACGAAAACGAACCCGATGGTCAGCGCCACCATTACAAGCTGGCCGTCTATCGCGAGAACGGTATCATCAGTTTTCTGCGCTATGACGTGTCGCGCGAGGAGCTCGGGAAGCAACAATTGTTGTTCAGCGTGATCGGTGCGGTTTTCCTGTTCGGTCTGCTTTCGCTCGTGCTCGGTCTGTGGCTTTCGCGCAAGGTGCTCAAGCCCGTCAGCGAGCTCGCGCGTCGCCTGCGCGACTTCCGCAAGACCGGCAAGGCCGAACCGCTCGCGCCGCATTTCGCCGACGACGAAGTCGGTGAGCTTGCATTGGCGCTCGATGAGTACTCGCACCGCCTCACCGCCATGGTCGAGCGCGATCGCGAATTCAACTCCGACGTAAGCCACGAACTGCGTACGCCGCTGGCAGTGATCGCCAGCACCACCGAACTGTTGCAGGGATCGCCCGACCTCACCGACAAGCTGCGCGAGCGCCTCAAGCGCATCGAGCGCTCGTCACGCCAGGCGACCGAGCTCATTGAAGCCCTGCTGCTGCTGTCGCGTGCGGAGCGCCGCGGCCCTACGCGCGGCGAGACCACCGAGGTGGCGAAGGTGGCATCCGACGTGATCGAGAGCCAGCGTCCGCAGATGCGCGACAAGCCGATCAGCATCGAGCTGGTGACGAGGCAGCCGTTGAGCGTCAACGCGCCGGCGTCGGTATTGTCGGTGGCCTTGACCAACCTGATCGGCAACGCGATCAAGTACACGCTGGAAGGCACGGTGACGGTGGAAATAACGGGCGATCGCATCGAGATCATCGATACGGGCCCTGGTATCAAACCGGAAGACGCCGAGCGCCTGTTCCAGCGTGGCGTGCGCGGCGAAGGTGCCGGCGGCAGCGGTGCAGGCCTGGGCCTGGCCATCGTGCGTCGCCTGTGCGACCTCTACGGTTGGGAAGTGTCGATGCGTCCGCGCACCGGCGCCAATGGTGCGATCGCCAGCATCGTCTTCGCCTGATCGGTTCTCAGGTCTCCTGTAGGAGCGCACCCAGTGCGCGATCGGCGCCGAGCAGGCCGATCGCGCATGCAGGGTCTTGCTGCTTACAGCGGTTCCAGCCAGCCCCACTGGTCGTTGGTCTTGCCGTTGAACAGGCCAAAGAACAGTTCCTGCAGTCGTCGCGTGACGCGGCCAGCCTTGCCGTTGCCGATCTTCTTGCCATCGACCGAGCGGATGGGCGTGATCTCGGCCGCCGTGCCGCACATCAGCAACTCATCGCACAGGTACAGGTATTCGCGCGGGATATCGCGCTCGATCACTTCGATGCCGTCTTCGCGCGCCAGCGTCTTGAGCGTATCGCGCGTGATGCCGGTGAGGATCGAGGCGCTGGCGGGCGTGGTGTGCAGCACACCGTCGAACACCAGGAACAGGTTCTCGCCCGCGCCTTCACTGAGCAGGCCGGTGGATGCCATGGCGATGCCCTCGCCGAAACCCAGACGACGCGCCTCGCGCGCGATCAACTGGCCGGAGAGGTAATTGCCGCCGGCCTTCGCGCCTGCGGGAATGGTGTTTGGCGCGAAGCGCTGCCAGCTCGACACGCAGGCGTCGATGCCGTTTTCCAGCGCCTCGGGACCGAGGTAAGGGCCCATCGGCCATGCCGCGACAGCCACGTCGATCGGCGTTTCCGCCGAGAGGCCAAAGCCGCCCAGGCCGCGATACGCCACCGGACGCAGGTAAGCGGCACTGAGGCCGTTCTTGCGCACCACTTCGCGGCAGGCGGCGGCGAGTTCGTCCTGCGTGTAGGGCAGGGTCATGTCGTAGATCTTGGCCGACTGGTACAGGCGCTTGAGATGGTCGGTCAGGCGGAAGATCGCCGCGCCATCGGGTGTCGCGTAGCTGCGGATGCCTTCGAACACGGACGAGCCGTAGTGCAACGCATGGGCCATGACATGCGTGGTGGCCTCCTGCCAGGGCTTGATCACGCCGTTCTGCCAGATCCATTCGGGGTACTGCTGCGCCATGTCGATGCTCCGGGGAAAAATCGCACCATGATAACCCCGGCAGCGTTGTGATCACCTTTCAGCCGCGTCCCCGCAGCCACAGGCACCCCGAACGCCGCACGACATCGAAGCGCGTTTCATGGGCTTGGCCGCTGCCGTCGCCGGCGGCCGTCCGCACCACCAGCTGGCGCTCTTCACCGGCCGACGTCGGAGGCACTGCCGCCGATGATGCGGTCGTGGCGGGGCTTTCGTCGTCACCGGTGGAATCGTCCCCAATGCCCAGCAGTGGCCGTTGCATCAGGCCGCCCAGCGAACGTATGTCCGCCACGACGCTCTCACGCCCATAACCGCCCCATAGCATCAGGCCGGCGAGTCGATTCGGATCGCGAGCGGAGAAAGCATCAAGCACGCTCTGGCGCAGTTCCGACACCGTGGCGGCGCAGAGCACGGGTGGTGGCGTGGCAGCTGTGGTGGGAGCGGTAAGCGTGGCAGGAGGCTCGTCCCGCGGCGGCGTGACCGGTGTGGCCTGTAGCGCCGCGCACGGTTGATCCGTGAACAGCGGCGTGCCCTCGGGGCCTACGCAGCGGTGGATACCGTCCTGCGCCCGGGCGCCCAGCGACAGACAGACAAGCAACAGCAAGAGGCCATAACGAAGCATCCGCCGAGCTTACGCCCGGCGGCATCACTCAACTGTGCAGTCGGTTCAGTACTGCTTGCGTGGCCCGGGCCCGATTCAACGTGTAGAAGTGCAGTCCCGGTGCACCGCCGTCCAGCAGGCGGCGGCACATCTCGGCCACCACGTCGGCGCCGAGCTCGCGGACCGATGCGGCATCGTCACCATGGGCCTGCATGCGCTTGACGATCCAGCGAGGAATCTCCGCGCCACACTGATCGGAGAAGCGCTTGAGCTGCGAGAAGTTGGAAATCGGCATGATGCCCGGGACGATCGGCACCTCGACACCAAGCCGGCGTACGTCGTCAACGAAGCGGAAATAGGCATCCGCGTTGAAGAAGTACTGCGTGATCGCGCCATTCGCGCCGGCATCCACCTTGGCCTTGAAGTGCCGAAGATCGGCCAGGGCGTCGTCGGCCTGTGGATGGGTTTCCGGATAGGCCGCTACTTCGATGTGGAAGTGATCGCCTGTGTATTCGCGGATGAAACGCACCAGTTCCGAGGCATAGCGGAAATCGCCCGGGCTGGCCATGCCCGAAGGCAGATCGCCGCGCAGCGCCACGAGGCGGCGGTAGCCGGCGGCCCGGTACGCATCCAGCAGTTCGGCCAGTTCGGCCCGCGTGCCGCCCACGCAGGACAGGTGCGGCGCCACGTTCAGACCGTGATTGCCATGCAGCCTCGCCACGGTTTCGCCGGTATAGCTCAGCGTCGAGCCGCCGGCGCCGAAGGTGACCGAGACGTACTCGGGCGAAAGCGACTTGAGCAGGGTGGCGGCCTGGTCCAGCTGGGCGCGCTGCTCGTCGGTTTTGGGCGGAAAGAACTCAAAGCTGATGGAGGGCATCGCGAGGGTCCTGGCGGGGTCGTTCCAAGTATATATCTCTTTTTCGCGATGAAGAGATATGACGTCCCTCAAATTTGACCTGCGACAAACCGCGACAGCCTTTCCCTGGGCTCCAGTTGATCTAGATCAACTGTGAGGTGAGGCCCGGCCCACAGACTTCCCGCCGTTCAGTTAAGCCTAGGAGTGGGCCTCATGGTGGGCGTCGAGGGGAGTTACAACGATAAGGTCGTCCGGCAATTCGCCGTGATGACCGTGGTATGGGGCGTGGTCGGGATGCTGGTCGGCGTCATCATCGCCGCCCAGCTGTACTGGCCAGGCCTTGATTTTGATCTGCCGTGGCTCAGCTACGGACGTCTGCGCCCGCTGCACACCAATGCGGTGATCTTTGCTTTCGGCGGATCGGCGCTGTTCGCCACCAGCCTCTACACGGTGCAGCGCACCTGCCATGTCCGCTTGATCTCGGACAAGCTGGCTTCGTTCGTGTTCTGGGGATGGCAACTGGTGATCGTGGCGGCGGCGGTGACCCTGCCGCTGGGCCTCACCCAGGGCAAGGAGTACGCCGAGCTGGAATGGCCGATCGACCTGCTCATCACCGTCGTGTGGGTGGCCTACGGCGTGCTGTTCTTCGGCACCATCGCCCAGCGCAAGGTGAAGCACATCTACGTCGCCAACTGGTTCTACGGCGCGTACATCATCACCATCGCCCTGTTGCACATCGTCAACAACCTCGCCATTCCGGCCGGCTGGTTCAAGTCGTACTCGGTGTACTCGGGTGCGGTGGATGCGATGGTGCAGTGGTGGTACGGCCACAACGCGGTCGGTTTCTTCCTGACCACCGCATTCCTCGGCATGATGTATTACTTCGTGCCCAAGCAGGCCGGCCGTCCCATCTATTCCTACCGTCTGTCGATCGTGCACTTCTGGGCGCTGATCGCGGTGTACATGTGGGCCGGTCCGCACCACCTGCAGTACACGGCGCTGCCGGACTGGGCGCAGTCGCTCGGCATGGTGTTCTCGCTGGTGCTGCTGGCGCCGTCGTGGGGCGGCGCGATCAACGGCATCCTCACGCTCTCGGGCGTGTGGCACAAGCTGCGTACCGACCCGATCCTGAAGTTCCTCATCGTCTCGCTCTCGTTCTACATGATGAGCACGTTCGAGGGACCGATGATGTCGATCAAGACGGTCAATTCGCTCAGTCATTACACCGACTGGACCATCGGCCACGTGCATTCGGGCGCCATCGGCTGGGTCGCGATGATCTCGATCGGCTCCATCTACGCGATGCTGCCGCGCCTGCTCAACCTGCCGAAGATGTACTCGACCAAGCTGATCGACCTGCATTTCTGGCTGCACACGATCGGCCTCGTCGTCTACATCGCCTCGATGTGGATCGCCGGCGTCACACAGGGACTCATGTGGCGCGCCACCGATCCCGAGAACGGCACCTTGGTCTACTCGTTCGTCGAAGCGCTCAACGCCACCAAGCCGTACTTCCTGTTCCGCCTCGGCGGCGGACTGATCGTGCTGAGCGGCATGTTGGTGATGGGTTGGAACGTGCTGCGGACCTTCCGGCTGTCCGCTGCGAGCACGGCGCCGCAGCCGGTGCTGCCGCCTGACGCTGCCGATGCGCGTGCCTGAGGGAACAGACATGAGCCATATGCACGCAAAGATCGAAAAGAACATCGGCCTGATGGCCATCCTGGTGGCCGTGGCGGTGTCGTTCGGCGGTCTCGCCGAAATCGTCCCGCTGATGTTCCAGGCCGAAACCATCAAGCCGCTGCCGGGCATCAAGCCGTATCCCGCGCTGGAGCTGGCCGGGCGCGACGTCTACATCCGCGAGGGTTGCTACAACTGCCACTCGCAGATGGTACGTACGCTGCGCTTCGAGACCGAGCGTTACGGTCACTACTCGCTCGCGGGCGAATCGGTGTACGACCATCCATTCCAGTGGGGCAGCAAGCGCACGGGTCCGGACTTGGCACGCGTGGGTTTGCGTGGCTATTCCGACGACTGGCATCGCGCGCATCTCAACAATCCGCGCGATGTGGTGCCCGAGTCGAACATGCCAGCCTATCCGTGGCTGGCCAAGGCGAAGCTCGATGGCGCGGAAGTCGCCCAGCACATGCGCGCGTTGAAGCGCATCGGTGATCCATACAGCGATGCAGAGATCGCCGCCGCACCGACCGCTGTCGAAGGCAAGACCGAACTGGACGCCGTCGTGGCCTACCTGCAAAGCCTCGGTACGCATGTATCGCAGGCAGACATGCAGGTCGCAGAAGGAGCCGAGTGATGATTCCCGGTCTGATCACAGCCTTCCTGCTGG
This sequence comes from Dyella jiangningensis, assembly GCF_003264855.1. Taxonomy (NCBI): domain Bacteria; kingdom Pseudomonadati; phylum Pseudomonadota; class Gammaproteobacteria; order Lysobacterales; family Rhodanobacteraceae; genus Dyella; species Dyella jiangningensis. Next base: position 689,503 of record NZ_NFZS01000001.1, read on the forward strand.
TGCTGTTTATCGTGGGCTGCATCCTGCTCTGGAGGCCGGGTGTGAAGCCCGTGCTGGATGCCGCTGCCCGTATGCCTCTGGATGACGACAAGGAGGAGAGGGCATGACTTCCGCATGGACGTGGTACGTGGTGGCCATCACCGTGTTGAACCTGCTGGGCTGCGTCTGGCTGCTCAGGGCCAACATCAAGCGTCGCCCAACCGACCCCAGACCGGATGAAACCGGACACGTGTGGGATGGCGACCTCACCGAATACAACAAGCCGCTGCCGCGGTGGTGGATCAACCTCTTCTACATCACGCTGGTGTTCTCCGTCGGCTACCTCATCTGGTATGGGCTGGGCACGCTGAAGGGGTGGGGTCATTGGAGCTCGCGGTCGGAATGGGCGAAGGAGACGGCGGCGGAGAACGCGCGCCTCGATGACACGCTGAAGCTCTACGCGGGCAAGCCCGTCGATGAGCTGGCCAAGGATGCCGGCGCCGTGTCGATCGGCCGCGCGATCTTCATCAATCGTTGCGCCGCCTGCCATGGTTCCAGCGGTCACGGTGCGGCCGGTTATCCGGATCTCACCGACGACATCTGGCACTGGGGCGGAACGCCTGCGCGCATCCTGGACACCATCCAGAACGGCCGCCACGCCGTGATGCCGGCCTGGGCCGATACGCTCACCGCACAAGGTGGCGCCACGGCGGTGGATGACACCATTGCCTACGTCCTCTCGCTGTCGCGTTCGGACCAGCCGAAGGATGCGGCTGCGCGAGGCGAGAAGTTGTTCGCTGGCATTTGCACCGCATGCCATGGTCCACAGGGCAAGGGCAACCAGGTCATGGGCGCGCCGGATCTCACGGACAGCTACTGGTTGTACGGCAGCAGCGCGGCGTCGTTGCACAAGACGCTGGCCGAAGGTCGTCAGGGTGTGATGCCGGCCTGGAAGGATCAGTTGGGCGACACCCGCACGCGACTGGTGGGTGCCTATGTGTGGACGCTGTCGCCGCACAAGGACCCACCGCCTGCTGGCGCCGTGGTTGCCGAATGATGATCGCGCGTTCCGCCAAACCTCCGGAACAGGAGCCGACGCCTGCTTCTCAGCGCGTCGGCGCCATCCTTTGGCCGATCTTCTTCGTCGCCGGGGTCATCACGGCGGCGTTCTTCACCATCGTCGATCCCGAGCGGCTCAGGGAGATCACCTTCCCGTCGCTGCGCCTCAGTCGCGAACTGGGCTATTCCCTGGGCTTCTTCCTCTTCTGGCTGGCTACCGCCTCGTCCAGCCTGTTCACCTGGATCTTGCTGCGGCCATCCTGGCAGGTGAAGCGCGGATTCCACCCCGGGAACGCACCATGAGTCGTCGCATACCGCTGCATGTCGTCGACGACGAAAGCAGTTCCTATTACGTCAGCGAGCGCAAGGTCTATCCACGCGAGGTGTCGGGCACCTTCAACCGGCTGCGCGTGGCGGCGGTGATCTGGCTGCTCGGCATGTACTACCTGTTTCCCTGGCTGCACTGGAACGGCAAGCAGGCCGTGCTGCTGGACCTTCCTGCGCGCAAGTTCCACGTGTTCGGCTGGATGTTCCTGCCGCAGGATTTCCTGTTCCTCTCCACGTTGCTGATCATCGCCGCGCTGGCGCTGTTCTTCTTTACGGCGCTGGCGGGTCGCCTGTTCTGCGGTTACGCCTGTCCGCAGACGGTATGGACCGAAGTCTCGCTGTGGATCGAGCGCTGGTGCGAAGGCGACCGCAACAAGCGCATGAAGCTCGATGCAGGCCCTTGGACGCGCGAGAAGATTCTCCGCAAGACGGCCAGGCACGGCCTGTGGGCGCTGTTCTCGTTGTGGACCGGCTTCACCTTCGTCGGCTACTTCAGCCCGATCGTGGGCTTGGCGCATCGCACGCCGTTTGGCCTGGGCGGCTGGGAAACGTTCTGGATCCTGTTCTACGGGTTTGCCACTTGGGGAAATGCAGGCTTCCTGCGCCAGCAGGTGTGCAAGTACATGTGTCCGTACGCGCGCTTCCAGAGCGCGATGTTCGATCGCAACACGCTGATCATTGCCTACGATCCCATGCGAGGCGAGCCGCGCGGTCCGCGCAAGCGTGGCCTGTCCAGTGTGCTGGAACGGGCGCGTGGCCTGCTCGACAAGGTCACGGCCTACGATTACGTATTCCGCGCGAGTCAGCATCCCTCGGCGGCGGACAATCGTGCGCAGGCCGGCGGCACCATCGCGTTGGCCAGTGCCGGCATGGTCGCCGAGCCGCTACCGAAATTCGCTCCGGAACTGCTGGGCGACTGTGTCGATTGCACGATCTGCGTGCAGGTGTGCCCGGTTGGCATCGATATCCGCAACGGTTTGCAATACGAGTGCATCGCTTGCGGTGCCTGCATCGATGCCTGCGACGACGTGATGGGCAAGCTGGGCTACCCCAAGGGCCTGATCCGCTACACCACGCAGAACCAGATCGACAGCAAGTCTACCCACGTACTGCGGCCGCGCATCATCGTCTATGCCTGTCTGCTGCTCGCCTTGCTGGGCGGCTGGATGTATGGCGTGACCCATCGCAGTGTGCTGCTTGCCGAGGTCCTGCGCGATCGCAATGCGATGTACAGCCAGGCGAGCGACGGCCGCATCGAAAACAGCTACACGCTCAAGCTGGTGAACAAGGAGCAGCAGACGCACCATTTCGTCATTGACGTGGCATCCACGGACATGCCCGGTATCGCACTTCGCGGTGGCGCACGGACGGTGGCAGCCGAGAGTGGCGAAGTGTTGTCTATTCCGCTCACGGTCAGCGCCTCGTCCGAGGTGACTGGGCGGCACGACGTGCAATTCGTGGTGCGGGGCGCCGACGTGGACGCCGACACCGCCATCAAGAGCAGTTTCTTCGGACCTTCGCTATGAACACGATACGAAGCGCATGGCGCGAACCCATGGTGTGGATGCTGGTGGGCCTGCCGCTGGCGTCGGTCGCCATCGGTTTCGCCCTGCTGTTTGCCGCCGTCCATCCGGGGCGCGAGGACATGGAAACGGTCGGCCGGGTCACCAAGGTGGGCAAGCTGCTGGTATCCGCCGAGGCCGCGCAATCACCGGCCGAGGTGTCCACCGAAGGCGTGGTGCTGCGTACCAAGGGCGACATGGTCGAGGTCTTGCCGTTGGACGGGGATTTCCCTCGCGGCGGCAGGCTGACCTTGACCCTGTCCGATTCGTCGGGCGAACAGCGCATCGTGCATCTTTCGCCGAGTGAGCTGGGTTGGCGTGGAGTCGGGTCGCTGGATCGCGATCGCGACTGGACGGTACGGCTCGCGTCCGATAGCGGCGCTTGGCTGATGCATGGACGTTGGGCACCGCAGGCTCGGTCCATCCGATTGATGCCCTGAACGTGGATTGCGCGGTCGATGCCATCAACCAGGTCGGCTTCGAGACCTGTTACCACTGCGGTGAGGCTTTGCCGGCGTCGCCTGTATTGCTGGACGTCGATGGCAGCGTCAAGGGTTTCTGCTGCGAAGGTTGCCTCGCCGCAGCGCAGTGGATTCGGTCGTCCGATCTCGGTGACTACTACCGGTTGCGTAGCGCCGCCGGTGCACGGGTAGATGTGGAACTATCCGACCTGGCCGTGTGGGACCGTGACGATGTATTGGCAGATCACGCATCTCCCGTGACCGGGGGGCTGGAGATCACACTGCTGACGGATGGCATGCGGTGCGCCGCATGTGCCTGGCTGATCGATCGCGCCCTGCAACGTGTGGATGGTGTGCTGGACGTTGGTGCCAACGCGGTGACGGGGCGCATCCGCCTCGCCTGGGATCCGGCGCGCGTGCCGCTGTCGTCGGTGCTGGAACGACTCACCTTTCTCGGTTATCGGCCCTATCTGGCCAGCGGTGCCGTACAGGAACGCGAGAAGCTGGCCGACCGCCGACGCTGGTTGCTGAGGCTGGGCATCGCGGGGCTTGGCGCCATGCAGACCATGATGCTGTCGGAGGCGCTCTACCTCGACGTCAATCATCACATGGCGCTGTACACCAGGGATTTCTTTCGCTGGGTGACGTTTCTCGTCTGTACGCCGGTGGTGTTCTATGCCGGCTGGCCCTTCCTGCTTGGTGCGTGGCGCGAATGGCGCGAGCGCCATCCGGGCATGGATACGCTGGTGGCGGGCTCGACCTTGCTGGCCTATCTGGCGAGTGCCGTGGAGACGGTACGCGGCGGTGAGCATGTCTGGTACGACGCGGCGGCGATGTTCGTGTTCCTGCTGTTGTGCGCGCGCATGCTGGAACAACGTGCGCGGCGCATCGCGAGCTCGCAGGTGGATGCGTTGGCGCGGGCACGCCCGGCGTTGGCAGTGCGCGAACGACCCGATGGCACGCGCGAATCCGTTCCGCTGACGGCGCTTCAGGTCGGCGACGTTGCCTGCATGGCCGCAGGTGAAGCGGTGCCGGCCGACGGCGTGCTGCTGGACGAGCAGGCGATGTTCGAAGAAGCGCTGTTGACGGGTGAGTCGCACCCCGTCGCCAAAGCGCAGGGTGCCCCGGTATTCGCGGGCACGGTTTGCCATGAAACGCCCGCGCGCATCGAGATCACTCGCGTGGGAAGCGCCACTCGGCTGTCGCAGCTTACGCGCCTGGTCGAACAGGCGCAGGCTCATAGGCCGCCGCTTGCACGCGTGGCGGATCGCGTCGGCAGCGGGTTCGTGGTGGCGTTGTTGATCGCGTCCGTGGCGGTTTTCATCGGCTGGCGCATCCACGATCCGTCACGCGCTTTTGAAGTGACGCTGTCGCTGCTGGTCATCAGCTGCCCGTGCGCATTGTCGCTCGCCGTGCCCGCAGCATTGGCTGCGAGCCATGGTGCGCTCGCGCGGCTGGGCGTGCTTTCGTTGCGCGCGGAAGGGCTCGACAGCCTTGCGCGTGCGACTGATATCGTGTTCGACAAGACGGGCACGCTCACGCGCATCGATCCATCGATCGGCGAGGTACAGACGTTCGGCGGCATGTCCGCGGATGAAGCCTTGGCCATCGCCGCTGGGCTCGAACGCGACAGCGGCCATCCCATCGCGGCGGCTTTTGCGTCCGTGCTGACACTACGCACGGCGAGTGGCCTGAGGGTGCATGCAGGGCAAGGCTTGAGCGGCCGGGTAAACGGTGCGGAATGGCGACTGGGACGCGGCCCTTTCGCGGCGAACCAGGATGACGATGGCCGGCTGTGGCTCGGTGATGGCACGACTGCTGTTGCGCGTTTCACGTTGGAGGAACGCATGCGCGCCGAAGCGCGCGTCGCGGTGAACGCGCTGCGCGAACTGGGCCTGCGCCTCCATCTCGCCAGCGGCGATGCTTACGGCGCCGTGGAACGCCTGACGCGCCAGCTCGATATCGACGATGCCCATGCGAGGCAGAGCTCCGAGGACAAGCTGGCGCTGGTGCGCAAGCTGCAGGCGGAGGGGCGTGTGGTCGCCATGGTGGGCGATGGGCTCAATGACGCACCCGTGCTCGCGGGTGCGGACGTATCGCTTGCGATGGGCGAGGGCGCGTCGCTGGCGCAGCGCGCGGCCGACATGGTGCTGACGGCGCCGTCGCTGCTGCGCATTCCAGCGGCGGTGCAGCTGGCGAGGCGCACGCAACGCATCATCCGGCAGAACTTCGCCTGGGCTGTCGGCTACAACGTGTTGGCGCTGCCGCTGGCGGTGATGGGGCAGGTGACTCCGTCGCTGGCTGCGCTTGGCATGGCGCTGTCGTCGCTGATGGTTACCGCCAATGCGCTGCGCCTGATGCGCGTGTCCGTGCCGGAGTCGTCGCCATGATCATTCTGCTGATGCTTATCCCGCTGAGCCTGATGTTGCTGGCGGTCGCCATCGGTTCGTTCGTATGGGCCGTGCGCAAGGGGCAGTTCGACGACATGGAAACGCCGGCCATCGACATCCTGCGTGAGGATCGGCCTTTCCCGCCGGATGCCGAACATACGGAGGGGCGCGGCCATGGTTAACGCTGCAGCGCTATCGGCCGTGCTGTTGACCGGCCTGCTTGGTGCCGCGCATTGCGCCGCGATGTGCGGCGGCATCGCCACGGGTTTCTCGATGTGGTCGCCGCGCATGGGTTGGGGCAATGCACTGCAGCTCAACCTGGGCCGGGTGATGGGCTACGTGCTGGCCGGTGCGGTTGTAGGCGGCATTGGCGATGGCGTACTGCGCGTGTTCGAGCTGGATGCACTGGCGCTCGCCATGCGCACCGCCGTCGGGTTGGTGCTGGTGGTGATGGCGTTGCGCCTGCTGGATCGGAGCGGGCGCCTGGGTTTTCTTGCGCGGCCTGGCGCGCGTATCTGGACATGGCTGCAGCCCCTGCAGCGGCGACTGGTTCCGGCGAATACGCCGGTACGCCGCCTGGCGGCGGGGATGTTGTGGGGATGGCTGCCATGCGGTCTGAGCACCACGGTGCTGGCGGCGGCCTGGTTGTCGGCGAGTGCGCGCGATGGTGCGCTGATCATGGCGGCCTTCGGGCTGGGTACCTTGCCCGTGATGTTGCCTTTGACGTGGTCCGGCGCGCGGGTGGGGCGTTGGCTGCAGCGGCCGGGTTTGCGCCGAGGTGCCGCCGCATTGGTGATGTGTGCAGGCGTGCTGACATTGTCGGCGCCGTGGCTGATGCACGTGCGGGCGCTGCACGGCGTGTTGGGCATGCTGGGCTGCGGCCCGGCGAGCGGTTAGGGGAGCGATTGCGCGCAGGGCACGCTCGATGGGGGCGTGTCCTGCGCGCGATTCGTCCATGCATGAAAAAGGGCCGCCCATGGGCGGCCCTTTCACTTGAAGCAAAGACCGGTGCCGCTCAGTAGCGGTAGTGGTCCGGCTTGTACGGGCCGTCGATCGGCACGCCGATGTAGGCGGCCTGATCCGCGGTCAGCTTGGTGAGCTTCACGCCGATCTGCTCAAGGTGCAGGCGGGCCACTTCCTCGTCCAGCTTCTTCGGCAGGCGGTAGACCGTCTTGTCGTAGAAGTCCTTGTTCGCCCACAGGTCGAGCTGGGCCAGCGTCTGGTTGGAGAAGCTGTTGGACATCACGAAGCTCGGGTGGCCGTGGGCGCAGCCCAGGTTCACCAGCCGGCCTTCGGCCAGCATGTAGATGCTGTGGCCGGTCTTTTCGAAGGTGTAGCGATCCACCTGCGGCTTGATGGTTTCGCGCGACACGCCCTTGGCGGCGTTGAGGCGGTCCATCTGGATCTCGTTGTCGAAGTGGCCGATGTTGCACACCAGGGCGTTGTTCTTCATCGCCGCCATGTGTTCCAGCGTGATGATGTCCTTGTTGCCGGTGGTGGTGACGTAGATGTCGCCGATGCCGAGCGTGTCTTCGATGGTGGTGACCTGGAAGCCCTCCATCGCGGCCTGCAGGGCGTTGATCGGGTCGATTTCGGTCACGATCACGCGGGCGCCGAAGCCCTTGAGCGAATGCGCACAGCCCTTGCCCACGTCACCGTAGCCGCACACCACGGCGACCTTGCCGGCGACCATCAGGTCGGTGGCGCGCTTGATGCCGTCGGCCAGCGACTCGCGGCAGCCGTACAGGTTGTCGAACTTCGACTTGGTGACCGAGTCGTTGACGTTGATGGCCGGCACCAGCAGCTTGCCGGCTTCGGCGAGCTGGTAGAGGCGATGCACGCCGGTGGTGGTTTCCTCGGAGACGCCCTTCCACTCGGCGGCGATCTTCTTGAACCAGCCCGGACGCTCCGCTTCCGTGCGCTTCACCAGGTCCTTGATGACCTGTTCCTCGTGGTTGCCGCTGGGCGTGTTGACCCAGTCGCTGCCGTCTTCCAGCTCCACGCCCTTGTGGATGAAGAGGGTGGCGTCGCCACCGTCGTCCACGATCAGTTGCGGGCCCAGCTCGCCCGGATGGGTGAGCATGTCGAGCGTGCACTGCCAGTACTCCTCCAGCGTCTCGCCCTTCCAGGCGAACACCGGCAGGCCGCCGGCGGCCAGGGCGGCGGCGACGTCGTCCTGGGTGGAGAAGATGTTGCACGAAGCCCAGCGCACCGAAGCGCCCAGCTCGCGCAGCGTTTCGGCGAGCACAGCGGTTTCCTTGGTGCAATGCAGGGAGCCGGACAGGCGCACGCCCTTCAGCGGCTTGTCCTTGGCGTAGCGGGCGCGGATCTGCATCAGGCCCGGCATTTCCTCTTCCGCCATGCGGATGCGGCGGCGGCCGAGCTCGGCCTGGGACATGTCGCGGACTTTGTAGTCCTGGAAGGACGGATCTTTGGTAACTGCGTTCATGGCGTAGCTCCGGGTGTTGCGACCAGAAGGCCGCATCGTTGTCCGGGCGCCGTTGCAAAGGAAATCCATCGAGCCTGGCCGGTGGGCGGGAACAGCACAGGCATGTGCGGTCTCGCCCGTGTCCGGTCGCAGCGCCCCTCGACGGGACCTTGGAGTATAGCGTCAGGCACCCGCGGTTTTGGGCGATGAGGGGCATGCGCCCTGCCGATAGACAGGCTTGGCTCACGGGCACCGAGACCGTTAATGTCGCAAGTTCATACGATTGGAGGCCTTGCCACGCCATGGAACGTTCGCTCCGATGCCTTGCCCTCGTGGGTTTCCTGCTCGCCGCGCTGCCGCTGGCGACCATGGCCGATACGCCACCGGCTGCTGTTACGGCACAAGCCAGCGGCTACCTCACGCCGCCCGCGCCGTTGCAGGCGCTGGTCGATGCGCCACGCCCGCCGGCGGTATCGATCAGTCCCCACCGCGACCTGCTTGCCTTGACCCAGGCGCCGGCGTTGCCAGGCATCGACGTCGTGGCGCAGCCCGAACTGAAGCTGGCGGGCTTGCGCATCAATCCGCGCGTCCATGCACAGAGCCGATTCCTGTTCGGCACCGACCTGTGGCTGCTCGACATCGCCAGTGGCAAGGACATCCGCCTGCAGGGTTTGCCCAGGCCGTTGTCGATCGCCACGTCCAGTTGGTCGCCGGACCAGCGTTTCCTGGCGTTCAATCAGGTGGATGCCGCGCAGGGACGCAACGAATTGTGGGTGGTCGATGTCGCCACGCATACGGCACGCCGCCTGACCGCGTTGCCGCTCAACACGGTGGCCGGCCGCGGTTATCGCTGGATGCCCGACAGCAAGCAACTGCTGGTGCAGCTGCAGCCCGAAGGGCAGGGCGCGCCGCCGGTGGCCAGCACGATTCCGACCGGCCCGAACACGCAGCAGACGCAGGCAGGCAGCGGCGTGAAGGCGATCCGCACCTATCAGGACATGTTGCGCAACGAAGATGATGCGCGACAGCTGGAGTATTACCTGCGTTCGCAGTCCGCGCTGGTGGACCTCGATGGCAAGGTCACGCCGCTGGGCGAGCCGGCGCTCACGCTGGCGATCAGTCCTTCGCCCGATGGTCGCTACCTGCTGCGCGAACGCGTGGAGCGGCCGTTCTCGTATCTGGTGCCGGTGGAGAGTTTCCCGCGCCGCATCGAAGTGCTCGATCGCGACGGCAAGCTGGTGAAAGAGATCGCGCATCTGCCGCTGGTGGAAGGCCTGCCGACCGGCAATGACGCCGTGCCCACGGGTGTGCGCGATATCGACTGGCGCGCGGATGCGCCGGCCACGCTGGTGTGGGCCGAAGCGCAGGATGGCGGGGACCCGGCGCGCGCGGTCGAGATTCGCGACCTGGTGCTGATGCAGGCTGCGCCGTTCGACCAGGCGCCGGTGACGCTCGCCAAACTCGGCAGTCGTTACGCCGGCGCCTATTGGGGCAACGGCAAGCTCGCGCTGATCGACGAGTTCTGGTGGAAGACGCGCAAGGTGAAAGAGTGGCGCGTGGCGCCGGACCAGCCGTCGCAGGCCCCTTCGCTGGTGCACGAAGGATCGTCGGAGGATCGTTATCGCAACCCCGGCAAGCCGGCGACGATGATCGATGAGCGCGGCGAATCGCGGCTGCTGACAGCGGCCGATGGCGAAAGCATCTACCGCCTCGGCGATGGCGCCTCGCCCGAAGGCGATCGCCCCTTCCTGGACAAGGTGAATCTCGCCACGGGTCAGAGCACGCGCCTGTTCCGCTCGCAGGCGCCGTACTACGAAGCGGCCCTGGTGCTGCTGGACGCCGAAGGCAAGCGGGCGCTGGTGTCGCGCGAATCGCCCAGCGAGCCGACCAACTACTACGTGCGCGATCTGGCGTCGAACGGCCCGCCGCGTGCGCTTACGCATTTCCCCCATCCGCTGCCGCAGCTGAAGGGCGTGCAGAAGGAGCAGATCCGCTACAAGCGCAAGGACGGCGTGGAACTCTCGGCCACGCTGTATCTGCCGCCGAACTACGATCCGAAGAAGGACGGTCCGCGGCCGATGCTGATGTGGGCCTATCCCACCGAGTTCAAGTCGGCCGACGCGGCGGGCCAGGTCACCGATTCGCCCTATCGCTTCAACAGCATCGGCTTCTGGGGGCCACAGGCGTTCCTGGCCATGGGTTATACCGTGCTGGATCACTTCTCCGTGCCGATCGTGGGCGAAGGCAACAAGGAGCCCAACGACACGTATGTCCCCCAGCTGGTGGCGAGCGCCGAAGCGGCGGTGGACGAAGTGGTGCGCCGTGGCGTGGCCGACCGCAACCGCATCGCCGTGGGCGGGCATTCGTACGGCGCGTTCATGACCGCGAACCTGTTGGCGCACACGCGGTTGTTCAAGGCGGGCATCGCGCGCAGCGGTGCGTACAACCGCACGCTCACGCCGTTCGGCTTCCAGTCGGAGGAACGCAACTACTGGCAGGCGCAGGACGTGTACCAGGCGATGTCGCCGTTCAACTACGCCGAGAACATCAAGGATGCGTTGCTGTTGATCCACGGCGAACAGGACAACAACTCCGGCACGTTCCCGGTACAGAGTGAACGACTGTATGCGGCCATCAAGGGCCTGGGCGGCACGGCGCGACTGGTGATGCTGCCCAATGAAGCCCATGCGTATCGCGCGCGCGAATCCATCATGCAGATGTTGGCCGAGAGCAACGCGTGGCTGGAGCGCTACGTGAAGCAGGCCAAGCCCGCGGAAGGCAGTGGCGCCGGCTCGCACTGAGCGGAATGGTTGCAAGTGAAACGGGGCGCCGGGCGCCCCGTTTTCGTTACTGCCGGCGGAACGTCTTTTGTGGCGGTGCACAAAACCTGTTCGCTTCGAGTAGTCTTGGACGTCCAGACATCTGCACCGTGGCATCGATGAACCAGCACCGCAGTCCTGAGTTCGCTCCACACGACGCGCCCCTGCGCGAAGACGTCCGCCGCCTTGGCGCCCTGGTCGGCAACATGCTGGCCGAACAGATTTCTCCCGACTTTCTCGACGAGATCGAGCGCATCCGCATGGCCGCGATCGAACGCAGGCAGGAGAACCTGCCACTCGATGCGCTTTCCGGTTTGTTGACCGGCGTCGACACCGGGCATGCGGAATCGCTGGCCCGCGCGTTCGCCACCTATTTCCAGGCGGTGAACATCGCCGAGCGCATCCATCGCATCCGCCGCCGTCGTGACTACCAGCGCGAAGGTGGCGCGCCACAGCCGGAATCGCTGCTGGATGCGCTGACGCGTCTGAAGGCGCAAGGCGTGGAAGCGGGCGAGCTGCTCGAGTGGCTCGAACGCCTGCAGATCGAGCCCGTGTTCACGGCGCATCCCACCGAAGCCGTGCGTCGCTCGCTGCTGGAGAAGGAACAATCCATCGTGCGGGCGCTGGTCGACAACTTCGATCCCACGCGCACGCCGCAGGAGCGCAAGGAAGACGACGACCGCATCTACATGGCGCTGAGCGCCGGTTGGCAGACGGCCGAGGCATCGACCATCAGTCCCACCGTGCAGGACGAGCACCATCACGTCGGCTTCTATCTCGCCAACCCGATCTACCGCATCGTGCCGGCGCTGTACGAATCGCTCGCCGACGCCTTGCAGACGGTGTACGGCGTGGCCGTGCCGATCCCGCGACTGCTCAGCTTCGCCACCTGGGTCGGTGGTGACATGGACGGCAATCCCAACGTCGGCGCGGCCACCATCGCCAACAGCCTCGCGACGCAACGCGCGCACGTGCTGGAGCATTACATCGAAGACTTGTCCGGCCTTGCGCGCCTGCTCAGCCAGACAGAGGACCGCGTGGATGTCGGAAGCGCGCTGGCGCAGCGGCTGTTCGACTATCGCGTGCGCTATCCGGAAGCGGCGGCGCGGGTTCGTCCGCGTCATGCCGACATGCCGTATCGCAGCCTGCTGACCATCATCAGGGCGCGCCTGGATGCGACGCATGACGACGAGCATCCGGAAGCCTATACGTCGGTGCGGGATCTCCTGGATGACCTGCATCTCATCGCGGCAAGCCTGATCGATCATCGCGGCCTGCATGCGGGTGCCTATGCCGTGCGTCGCTTGATCTGGCGCGTGCGCACCTTCGGCTTCCATCTCGCACGCCTGGATGTGCGCCAAGATTCGCGCGCGCACGACGACGCGCTGGCGTTGCTGCTCGGCCATGCCGACTGGTCCACGCGTGACGCAGCCGACAAGGCAAAGCAGCTGCGACCGTTTGCGGGCGGCGAGCAGGCGCTCGCGGAGAACGAAGACGCGTCGGTGGTGGCCTTGCACGACGTCTTCGCCACCTTGCGCGAATCCCGTGGCCGGTACGGCGCCGACGCGCTGGGTCTCTACATCATCAGCATGGCGCGTTCGGCGGCAGACGTGCTTGCCGTGCTGGCGCTGGCGCGCTACGGCGGGCTCGTCGAGCACGACAAGGTGCCGCTGGATATCGCGCCGCTGTTCGAGACGGTAGACGATCTCACCAACGCGCCGGCCACGCTGCGTGCGCTGCTTGAGGATCCGGTGTACCGCGAACATCTGGCCTCGCGCGGTGGACGCCAGTGGGTGATGCTCGGGTATTCGGACAGCGGCAAGGATGGCGGCACGCTGGCGTCGCGCTGGGGACTGCAGCGCGCCCAGGTGGAACTGCTGGAGGTGGCTGCGGAGTTCGACATCCGCCTGTCGTTCTTCCATGGCCGCGGTGGCTCAGCCAGCCGCGGCGGTGCGCGGATCGCGCCGGCGCTGATGTCGTCACCGCGTGGATCGGTGGCCGGCGTGTTGCGCGTCACCGAACAGGGTGAAGTCATCCATCGCAAATACGGCATCCGCGCGCTCGCCTTGCGCAATCTCGAGCAGACCGTGGGCGCCGTGCTGCGTGCCTCGTTGCGTCCGCGCACGAGCGAGGCGCGCGAAGAGGCATGGCGCGAACGCATGGGCAAGCTCGCTGCACACAGCCGTCAGCACTATCGCGCCTTCGTGGATCGCGAAGGCTTTGTGGACTACTTCCGCACCGCCACACCGATCGACGTGATCGAGCGCATGACGCTCGGCTCCCGTCCGGCACGTCGACGCAGCATGCGCGGCGTGCAGGACCTTCGCGCGATTCCCTGGGTGTTCGCATGGACCCAGTGCCGGTCGATCCTGCCGGGGTGGTATGGCCTTGGTTCGGCGCTCGAATTTGGCGCGGCGGCATACGGCGAAGCCGCGATGGTCGAGATGGCGAGTGATTGGCCGTTCTTCGCCAACATGCTCGATGACGTGGCGATGGTATTGGCCAAGAGCGACCTCGGCATCGCGGAGGCATTCTCGCAGTTGGCCGGCCCGCTGCACGAACCGTTCTTCGGGTTGATCCGCGACGAATTCGAGCGCACGCATCGCTGGCTGCTGCGCCTCAGGCGCAGCGACAGCCTGCTGCAGCATGAGCCGCGATTGGCCGTGTCGATCGGCCTGCGCAACCCCTATGTCGATCCGATGAGCCTGTTGCAGGTGGATCTGCTGAAGCGCTGGCGTGAGGGTGGCGAGAGCGACGATGCGCTGCTCACGGCGCTGGTGGCCTGCGTCAATGGGGTATCGCAGGGTTTGCAGAATACGGGTTGAGCGTCACCGGCCTCTGCAGGTCTTTTTCTGTAGAAGCGCACCCAGTGCGCGAAAAGCCTACACAGCGGTGACGCATTGGCTCTGCGGTCGCGCACTGGGTGCGCTCCTGCAAGGTCGCGCTAGTGTGTGGCGTAGCTCTACTGTGGGAGCGCACCTTGTGCGCGACAAGCCGACGAAGCGGCGAGCACGCCGCTCCGCAGTCGCGCACAAGGTGCGCTCCCACATGGGTCAGGTGCGTTTAGCCGTCCAGCTCCGACCAGCGTGCATACGCGGCATCGAGGTCGCGCTGCAGCGCCGCCAGCGTCTCGTTGGCCTTCATCACCGCGGCGTTGTCCTGACGGAAGAAGTCCGGATCATTCATGGCCTCGGTGCGCGCGGAGATGTCCGCCTCCAGTGCTTCGATGCGCGCCGGCAGCTGCTCCAGCTCGCGCGCATCCTTGTAGCTCAGCTTCTTCTTCGGCTCGGAAGCGGGTGCTGTCGCCGGTGTCGCTGTCCTCGTGTCCGCGGGCTTGCTGCTTGATACGGGAGTAGCCGACGGGGCAGGGCGCTGGCGCAGCCAGTCGCTGTAGCCGCCGACGTATTCGCCGACCTTGCCGTCGCCCTCCAGCACCAGCGTGCTCGACACCACGTTGTCGAGAAACTCCCGGTCATGCGAAACCAGCAGCAGCGTGCCCTGGTATTCGGTAAGGAGCTCTTCGAGCAGCTCCAGCGTTTCCACGTCGAGGTCGTTGGTGGGTTCGTCCATCACCAGCAGGTTGGACGGTTGCGCGAACAGCTTGGCGAGCAGCAGGCGGTTGCGCTCACCACCGGACAACCGCGTGATCGGCGCGCGCGCGCGTTCCGGTGAGAACAGGAAGTCCTGCAGGTAACCGATGATGTGCTTGCGCGAGCCGTTGAGCTCGATGTACTCGCGTCCTTCGGCGACGTTGTCCAGTGCGTTGAGTTCGTCGTTGAGCTGCACGCGGTGCTGGTCGAAGTAGGCGATCTGGATACCGGTGCCGAGCGTGGCGTGGCCGCGCTCGGGCTTGAGGTCGCCCAGCATGATCTTGAGCAGCGTGCTCTTGCCGGCGCCGTTGGGGCCGATGATGCCGACGCGATCGCCACGCATGATGGTGGTGCTGAGGTTGTCGATCAGCACGCGGCCGCCGTAGCTCTGGTGCACGTGTTCGAGCTCGATGACCTTCTTGCCCGAGGCCTGCGCGTTGGCCAGCGTCATCTTCACGTTGCCGGACAACTCGCGACGCTGCGAGCGCTCCACGCGCAGCGCCTTCAGTGCACGCACGCGACCTTCGTTGCGCGTGCGGCGTGCCTTGATGCCCTGGCGGATCCACACTTCTTCCTGCGCGAGCTTCTTGTCGAACAGCGCATTGGCCTGCGCTTCGGCGTGCAGGCGCTCCTCGCGGCGACGCAGGTAGTTGTCATAGTCGCCCGGCCAATCGGTGAGCTGGCCGCGGTCGATTTCGACAATGCGCGTGGCGAGCGCGCGAAGGAAACTACGGTCATGCGTAACGAACACGATGCTGCCGTCGAACTGGCGCAGGAAGCCTTCGAGCCAGCCGATCGCCTCGATGTCGAGATGGTTGGTGGGCTCGTCCAGCAACAGCACATCGGGCTTGCGCACCAGCGCCTGCGCCAGCAGCACGCGGCGCTTCATGCCGCCGGACAGCGCCGCGAAGTCGATGTCGGATGGCAATTCAAGGCGGGTCAGCACGTCGGTGACGCGGCGATCCAGGTCCCAGCCATGGCGGGCTTCGATCTGTGACTGCACATCGCCCAGCGCATCCATGTCGCCTTCGGCGAGCAGGTGGTGATAACGCGCAAGCAGATGGCCAAGGTCGCCGAGCCCTTCGGACACCACGTCGAATACGCTGCCCGACGTGTCCTGAGGCACGTCCTGCGCCATGCGCGCGACGACGACGCCGGTCTGCACGCGCACTTCGCCGTCGTCGGCTTTGAGTTCCCCGGCGATCAGCTTCATCAGGGTGGATTTGCCCTCGCCGTTGCGGCCCACGATGCATACGCGTTCGTTGGCGCCAATGGCGAGGTCGACATGTTCGAGCAGGAGCGGACCGCCGATGCTGAAATCGACGCGCTGGAGTTGGATCAGTGACATCCCGCCATTCTAGCGGTCTGCCGGTGTGCCCGCCGAGCTCCGAGGCCATGCCCCTCAAGGGAAAAAAGAAGCCGCCGATAGGGAAAAAAGCCTTTCGCCTATGGCCTTTTGCGGGCACACTCGACTGGCAACGTAGACGCCGTTTTCACGGTGAAATCTGCGTAAAGGCGGCGCCAATGGCGCCGTCATGATTTATCGTCCATGGAAACATGGACTTATGCGTGCTAATTCAAGTATTGTCTCTGCCCATGGCTGGCGCTGCGAAGAAGCTTTCGCATCGCCCTGTTGTCGGCGAGCTGGAAGCGAGGGTAACGGGGTGGCTATCAAGTCCGAAACGCCGGCCAGGGGGGGTACCTGGCGTCGAGGCCTGATCGCATTGTTGGTGTCTGTCGCCGGCAGTGTCATGGGTATCGCACATGCAGGGTCCTCCGCCATCGTGGTGGACGACACCGACGGCCAGGTGATCACCGCCGTCAACCCCGACGAAGCTGCTCATCCGGCCTCGCTGGCCAAGATGATGACGCTGTACCTCACCTTCCAGGCGGTGCAGAACGGCACGCTGAAGATGGACCAGGAACTGCCGGTGTCCTCGTGGGCTGCCTCCAAGGCGCCGACCAAGCTCGACCTGCGCAATGGCCAGACCATCTCCGTCGAAGACTGCGTGCTCGGCATGATCACCAAGTCCGCCAACGACGCGGCCACCGTGGTGGCTGAAGGCATGGGCGGCACGGAAAGCCATTTCGTCGAGATGATGAATGCCCAGGCCCAGCTGCTGGGCATGAGCAGCACCCGCTTCGCCAACGCCTCGGGCCTGCCCGATCCGGAAGACACCACCACCGCCCGCGACATGAGCAAGCTGGCGATGGCGCTGTACCACGACTTCCCGCAGTACTCGCACTACTTCTCGACCAAGGAATTCATGTTCCGCGGTCGCCTGGTGCGCGGCCACAACAACCTGATGGACAAGTACCCGGGCATGGACGGCCTGAAGACCGGCTACACCAATGCCGCAGGCTTCAACCTGGCCTCGACCGCCGTGAAGGATGGCCGTCGCTTGTTCAGCGTCGTGCTGGGCGGCCGTACTGCCTCGACCCGTGATCGCCTGATGGCGCGTCTGCTGGACGACGGCTTCGAGAACCAGGAGACGCCGGCCGAGCTGGTCGCGCAGGTGGGCGCCGCCCCGGTCGTCGCCAAGGGCCGCCGTTCGGCTGCGAAGGCCACCGCCGTGGCCGACGCCACGCCGTCCTCGCGACGCCACCATCGCCGCAGCAAGGCCGATGCGGTGGCGGCTCGCAGTACGGCGACCTGTTCGAAGAAGAAGGCCGTGACCTGCCCGGCGCCGAAGGCGACGGCGCGCAAGGTGGCCTCGGTGGGTTCGTCGCCGGACAAGTGAGGCGATGGGACAACGAGGATGCAGCAGACGGGTCGCGCAAGCGGCCCGTTTTCGTTGAAGCAGGGCGAAGCGGCTCTTTGTAGGAGCGCACCCTGTGCGCGACGGCCTTTCGCCGCGGTCTCCAATGTTCGTCATCCCGGATGCGAGCTCTTTGTAGGAGCGCACCCAGTGCGCGAGAAGCCTACGGAGCGGTGATGCCGGAACGCTGCGGTCGCGCACTGGGTGCGCTCCTACAGGAGGGGTGTGGAGGTGGCGCAAAAAAAACGGGCCGCTTTCGCGGCCCGTTCCCATGTGAAGCAAAGCAAATGGCTTACTTCAGCTTGGCATCGGCGCGCAGCGCCTCGGCCTTGTCGGTCTTTTCCCACGAGAACGCGGTGTAGGTCTTGCCGTCCGGACCCTTCACTTCGTACGGGGTGCGGCCGAAGTGGCCGTAGCTGGCGGTCTGCTGGTACATCGGGTGCACCAGGTCGAGCATCTTGATGATGCCGTACGGGCGCAGGTCGAAGTGCTTGCGGATCAGCTTCTCGATCTTCTCGTCGGCGATCTTGCCGGTGCCGAAGGTGGTGACCGAGATGGAGGTCGGCTCGGCCACGCCGATGGCGTAGCTCACCTGCACTTCGCAGCGGTCGGCGATGCCGGCGGCCACAATGTTCTTGGCCACGTAACGGGCGGCGTAGGCGGCCGAACGGTCCACCTTCGACGGATCCTTGCCCGAGAACGCGCCGCCGCCGTGACGGGCCCAGCCGCCGTAGGTGTCGACGATGATCTTGCGGCCGGTCAGGCCGCAGTCGCCCACCGGGCCGCCGATCACGAACTTGCCGGTCGGGTTGATGTGGAACTTGGTGCCCTTGTGCAGCAGCTTGGCCGGCAGCACCGGCTTGAGGATGTGCTCGCGCACGGCCTCGATCAGGTCCTTCTGCTTCACGTTCGGGTCGTGCTGGGTCGACAGCACCACCGCGTCGATGGCGGTCGCCACGCCGTCTTCATAGCGCAGGGTGACCTGGCTCTTGGCGTCCGGACGCAGCCACGGCAGTGGCGAGTTCTTCTTCTTGCGGACCTTGGCCTGCTGCTCGACCAGACGGTGCGAGTAGTAGATCGCCGCCGGCATGTAGTCCTTGGTCTCGTTGGTCGCGTAGCCGAACATCAGGCCCTGGTCGCCGGCGCCCTGTTCTTCGGGCTTCTTGCGGTCCACGCCCTGGTTGATGTCCGGGCTCTGCTTGCCGATCAGGTTCAGCACGCCGCAGGTCTCGCCGTCGAAGCCGACGTCCGAGGAGTCGTAGCCGATGTCGGTGATGACCTTGCGGGTCAGCGCTTCCAGGTCGATCCAGGCGCTGGTGGTGATTTCGCCGGCGACGATCGCCACGCCCGTCTTCACCATCGTTTCGCAGGCCACGCGCGCACGCGGATCCTGCGCGATGATCGCATCGAGGACGGCATCGGAGATCTGGTCGGCGACTTTGTCCGGATGGCCTTCGGAGACCGATTCGGAGGTGAAGAGGAAGTTGCTCATCGCGGGTTATATCCTTCCTTACGGATAAAGAGATAAAAGGGGTGGCGCATGATACACGGCCCACCCCCGCTTTGCAGCCTCAGCATGGGGTCGGGACATGACGATTTCATGCCGATTCAGCCGTTTGGACGGCTTTGCGGCCTTTTGCCACCGCCAGAAAACGGGCGCGCCGGCGGCCCGCGGGCCACCAGCGCCGTCTCAGCATAGCCCAGCCGGGTCGCAGCGGCCCGGAGCGTCAGGGGCGTGGCGCGTTCTCAGCGCCGGGTGAAGCCATCGTCACTCCAGGCCTCGCTGCCCACGCCGTGGCGCACGAAGAACAGGCCGTCGGGGTCGTAATGACGCTTGGCCGCGGCCAGGCGCGGATAGTGGCTGCCCCAGAACGACGCCTGCCAGTCGCGCTCGAAGTAGTTGCTTTCGGACACGTACGACCCGGCACCTGGTGCGACCTTCAGCAAGGCGTCCATCGAGGCGTCGATGCGCCTGGCTTCCGAACGTGCATCGGCGAGGTCGGGGCTCGCGCCGGGCATCCCGGGGAAGGCGGGGCCGCTTTCGCCGCCGGTGATGGCCAGCGCGAAGGCGTCCAGCACCTGCGGGTTCGTGGCGGTGTCGCGCGATCGTTCCAACGCATCGGCCGGCGCGCCGGCGAGCCCCTTGTTGAAGTGCAGAGAAAATCCCCAGTGGCGCGTGGCGGCAAATACCGCGTCGGCCAGCGCGGCCTGCCGCTGTGGATCGAGCAGCGATTGCGGCAGCCAGGCGGAGCGATAGCCATGGATGAACTGGCCGACCTGTCCTTCGTCGCCCGCCCACAGCACGTGGTCACGCGGCGCGTCGGGACGGCGGTCGGGAACGATCAGCTGCGGCGCGTGCTGGCGGAAAAATTCCGCGTCCCAGAAATGCCGCGCAGGCAAGGCGATCACGTGGGGCTCTTCCTTGAAGCGGCAGTCCTTGCGCGCACGCACCCACGCGAAGAATGGCGCCCAGGTCTGCTCCGCCGTTTTCTGGTCCAGCCCCTGGAACACCATCGACAGGCGCAGCGCGTTGTCGCTGCGGAAGACCATCTGCTCGCCCCAGTGCGGATTGAACAGCGCCTCGCGGTAGAAGCGAATCGCCTCGGCGATGAGTGCGCGATAGGCGTCATCGGAATCCGCCTGGATCACGCCGAACACGGCACCGAACATCTCCGGCAGCTCGTGCGTGCGCAGCGTGAGCCGGGTGACCACGCCGAAGCTGCCGCCACCGCCGCCCTTGATGGCCCAGAACAGTTCCGGCTCCTGGCGTGCGTTGGCCACGCGCACCTTGCCATCCGCCGTCACCACTTCCGCCTCCAGCAGGCTGCCTGACGCCGTACCGAACCGCTTGGAAAAACTGCCGAATCCGCCGCTCTGCACCAGGCCGGCCACGCCCACCGTCATGCAGCCGCCACCCTGCACATAGCGGCCGGCTTCGGTGGTGACGGCGCCGTACGCATCCACCCACATGGCGCCCGCCTGCACCGTGACCGCCGGCAGCGGCGCCTGCAGCCCTTCGCAGCCCTGCGGGACGAATCGGTCATGCAGGCTCACCGCATTCATGTGGCGCGTCCAGATCAGCAGCGAATCAGGCGCATCCGACGTGCCCTGGTAGCTGTGGCCGCCACCCTTTACCACCAGGCGCAGATGGTGCTCGCGCGCGAAGTTCACGGCGGCGACCACGTCGGCTGTCGTCGTCGCAGCCACCGCGTAGGCACTGGGTCGCGAGGTCCAGGCATCGACCCAGCCGCTGGTCTGGGTGAGCGCGGCCGTGTCGCCGAGGTAGTAGGGATTCTTGATTTGGGCGAGCGCTTCCTCACGGGCGGCCGCGCTGGCTGCCGCATCGAAGGGCGACTGCACGCGTTCGAGGCGTCCGCCGACTGCGTGGCGCAGCTGTTCCCATTGCGCTTCGCTTGGCCAGCCCGGCTGGCCGGGGCGGACGCGCGCGCGCCAGGTGCCGACGGCTGCCATCGCCTCCCGGGCGAACGCGAGCGAGGGGGATGCCGCCCAGGGAATCAGGGGCAGCGTGAGTGCAGCCTTGAGCAGGTCGCGACGGCGCATGGTGGACTCCGGATCAGTCGGGATGCCGCCACTTTCCGCCGGCCGCGGCGAGGAACAAGCGCCAGGTGACGAGGTGAGGCGGCGCAGGGACGAAATGCGGGTGAGCAGGGACGGAGCGGAGCGAATGCCAAAGCGCCGAAGGCCTCGGTCAGCCTTGCCGTCGCGCGTTTGGCGATACCTGCCGCGGCCTCCATAATCGACAGCCTCCCGAAAGCCGCAAAGAGGATGACGAGAATGAAGTCACTGATCTGGCGCGTACTGGCCACCTTGCTCCTGCTCGGCCCGCTGTCGTCGGGCGCCATGGCGGACAGCGCGCCGCCCTCGCACTGGGCG
Organism: Dyella jiangningensis; assembly: GCF_003264855.1. Taxonomy (NCBI): domain Bacteria; kingdom Pseudomonadati; phylum Pseudomonadota; class Gammaproteobacteria; order Lysobacterales; family Rhodanobacteraceae; genus Dyella; species Dyella jiangningensis. Next base: position 710,771 of record NZ_NFZS01000001.1, read on the forward strand.
CCCGACATCAACGCCTTCGTCGCCGCCGACCGCGAGCATCCGCCGGCACCACACGGCGTGCTGTTCATCGGCAGCTCGTCCATCCAGTACTGGAAGTCGCTGGCGCAGGATTTCCCCGGCATTCCGGTGATCAACCGTGGCTTCGGTGGCTCGGCGCTGCCCGACTCCACGTACTACGCCGACCGCATCGTGTGGCCATACAAGCCGAGCCTGATCGTGATGTATGCCGGCGACAACGACGTCAACGACGGCGCCACGGCGGACCAGGTGCTGGCTTCGTTCCAGACGTTCGTGGCGCGTGCGCGCGAAGGCGTCCCGGGCGTGCCCATCGTCTACATCTCGATCAAGCCGAGCATCGCGCGCCTGAAGTTATGGCCGACCATGAAGGCGGCCAACGACAAGATCCGCGACTGGGCTGCCACGCAGAAGGACGTGCGCTTCGTCGACATCGCGCCGGTGATGGTCGACGCGAACGGCAAGCCGCGTCCGGAACTGTTTCGCCCCGATGGCCTGCACATGGTGCCGGCCGGCTATGCGCTGTGGATCGCCGCGCTCAAGCCCGTGCTCGCCCAGTACGGCTTCGTTACCAAGCCCGTTCAGTAAACCAGCGCACGCGCCTGCACGAAGGCGAAGAAGAACACCGCGTTCGGATCGTTGCGCACGGCCTGCAATTCCTGCCGCATGCCCTCGACCGTCGCGGTGTCCACCTTGCCGGTGGCTACCAATTGCTCCGCCGCCGACAGCAGCAACTCCTCCCAGAACTCGATCATCTGCTTGCGCTTGCCGGGCTGGCGGTTGTCGAGATGGAAGCTCTTCACCTCGGTCTGCACGTCGCGATAGCCGCCGGCCAGCAGCAGGTTGCCGAGCTTGGCGCCGATGAACGGGTCGCCGCCGCTGTCGTACTGCAGGTCGTTGAACGCCATCCAGTAGCGCAGCAGGTTCGGTGAATATGGGTCGAGGAAGAACGACGAATTCAGCACCTCGGTCACGTAGACCACCGCGCCGGGGCTCAGCACGCGACGCAGTTCGCTCAGTACGCGTGCCGGGCTGGGCATGTGCTCCAGCACCCAGCACAGATAGGCCGCATCGAAACTGCGGTCGGGGAAGGGGAGGTCGGTGGCGTCGGCTTGCTGCAGCGTGTAGCGCGAGCTGCACCAGGCTGTCTGCGCGAGGTTCTGTTCAGCGGCGGCGAGCTGCGCTTCGGAGAGATCCACGCCCGTCACCTCCAGGTTCGGAAAACGCCGCAGCAGGATTTCCGTCTGCGCGCCCACGCCTGACCCAATCTCCAGCAGCCGCGTCGCTTCGCTGTAGTCGATGCGGCTGAACAGGATGGTCTCGAACATGCGGGCCTGCCGGATCAGCCGCGACTGCTCCTCGGCCGAGAAGCCGTGGATATAGGGAAACTCGCCGGTCACGATGCTGTTCACGGAGGCAGCCCCACCCCGGGCGCGTGGATCGGATGCCTCAACCTACGCGCCGGCGTGTGGATGGAAGGTCGCGATCAGCGCGCCGCCGGATGCGCGTGGATGAACGTCAGCAGGTCCGGCAGTGTCGGTGCATCGCCGCGCATCGGCCGTGACAGCGCGAGCAGCACGGCTTCGTGTCCCACGTCGGGATACAGCTTCAAGGTGACATCCTCGTGCCGCGCATCCATCGCCCGCGTCAGCGAGATGGCGTTGGAGGGCACGACCTCGCGGTCATCCACGCCTTGCAGCAACAGCATGGGCGGCTCGTTGCCCTGCACGTAGGACACCGGCTGCCCGCGGCGCTGTGCCTCGGGCGTGTCACCAAACGCAGCGATCATGTCCTCGTCGTCGTCCGGCACGGGCACGAAATCGTAGCAGCCGGCGAGGCCGATGAAACCAGCCAGGTCACGCGGACGCATGCCGGAGGCGGCCAGCCATTCCGGATCGGTGGCGAGCAGGGCGGCAATCTGGCCGCCTGCGGAATGGCCCATCACGAAGATGTCGTTCGCGGCGCCGCCGAATTCGTCGGCATGGGCATGCGCCCAGGCAACGGCGCTGGCGGCATCGCTCATGAAGCCATCCAGCGCCACCTTCGGCACCTTGCGGTAATCCGGTATCACCACCACCACGCCTTCAGCGGCCAGGGCCGATCCCACGAAGCGATACCAGGCGCGTTCGCCACGCGCCCAATCACCGCCGTAGAAGAACACCACGACCGGTGCGTGATTCGCCTGCGCGGGTGCGTACACGTCGAGAGCCAGCGCATGTTCTGTGTCGAACACCACGCCGTGTTGCTCGGTGATGCCGTGGTGCTGGTCGGTGGCATTGAGTCCCGCGAACAGCGTGGCTTCGCAGCCCGAGAGCAGCAGGCAGCTACAGGCCAGCAGCGGCACCAGTCGCGCCTTCCGGCACTTCACTTGGATCGACTGCATGAAGGGCATGGACCTGCCAATGGAAACCAAGCGTCATGATGCCCTGAGCGTTATCGCAAGGGGTTGCGATGCCCTTCGAGGCCGGCCCGGTCACGCCGCGAGGCGGATGCCTTCCTGCAGCGCGTCGAAGTAATCGCGGGTGAGCCGAAGCTGGTCGGCGGCAGTCTCGGCGCGATTCACCACCTCGCGGAACGCGGCGTTTTCCGGGCGATCCTTCGCATACCAGCCCAGGTGCTTGCGCGCGATGCGTACGCCCTGCAGCTCGCCATAGAACGCGTACAGCTGTTCCAGGTGATGCACGAGGATGTCACGCACGTCGGCGGGTGCCGGCTCGGGCAACGTTTCACCCGTGGCGAGGTAATGCGCGATCTCGCGGAAGATCCATGGGCGCCCTTGCGCGCCACGACCCACCATCACCGCATCGGCGCCGGTGACATCGAGCACGTGCTTCGCCTGCTTCGGCGTGAGCACGTCGCCGTTGGCGAGCACGGGAATGCGGACGGCTGCCTTCACGGCGGCGATCGTTTCGTATTCGGCCTCGCCTTCGTACTTGTCGGCGCGCGTGCGGCCGTGCACGGCGAGCGCGGCGATGCCGGCGTCCTCGGCGATCTTCGCGATGGTGAGCGCGTTCTTGTTCTGGCGATCCCAGCCGGTGCGGATCTTCAGCGTCACTGGCACGTCCACGGCATCGACCACGGCCTTCACGATGCGCGCGACCAGCGGCTCATCCTGCAGCAGGGCGGAACCGGACCACACGTTGCACACCTTCTTGGCCGGGCAGCCCATGTTGATGTCGACGATCTGCGCACCGTTGTCGGCGTTGTAGCGCGCGGCCTCGGCCAGCATCGTCGGGTCGTAACCGGCGATCTGCACGCTGACCGGTTCGGGCTCGCCCGCGTGGTCCATGCGTTGCCGCGACTTGCGTGTCTGCCACAGGCGGGGATCGGCATTGGTCATCTCGGACACGGCCAAGCCCGCGCCCAGCCGTTTGCACAGCAGGCGGAAAGGCTTGTCGGTGACACCGGCCATGGGCGCGAGCACCACGGGCGGGTCGATACGGTAGGGGCCGATCTGCATCCGGGTATTGTAGCGGGCCCCGGTTTGGCCCGGTGAATGCGGCTGGCAGGCTACCCTTGTAGGAGCGCACCCAGTGCGCGACCGCGGCGCTTGAGCGTTTCCTCTCCGTAGGCTTATCGCGCACTGGGTGCGCTCCTACAGAAAAACGGGGCTGGTCAGTGACTGGCTCTGGCTGCCAGCTGCTGCGCCTGCATCGGCTCATGCTTGTGCTTGAACAGCAGCATGAACAGCACCGCCACCACCAGCGAATAGGTCGCGAAGGTGATCCAGATGCCGTGCCAGTCCTTGCTCTGGTCCGGATGGGTGAAGAACGCCTCGATGATCACGCCGCTGATCGAGCTGCCCAACACCGCGCCGATGCCGTTGGTCATCAGCATGAACAGGCCCTGCGCGCTGGCACGGATCGACGGGTCGCTCTGGCCTTCCACGAACAAGGAGCCGGAGATGTTGAAGAAGTCGAACGCCATGCCATACACGATGCACGACAGCACGATCATCCACAGGCCCGAGCCCGGGTTGCCGTAGGCGAACAGGCCGAAGCGCAGCGTCCACGCCAGCATGCTGATCAGCATCACCGTCTTGATGCCGAAGCGGCGCAGGAAGAACGGAATGGCCAGGATGAACAGCGTTTCCGAGATCTGCGAGATCGACATGATGATGGCCGGATAACGCACCGCCACCAGCTCCTTGTACTCGCCCATCTGCGCGAAGTCGTGCAGGAAGGTGTCGCCATAGGCATTGGTGAGCTGCAGCGCCGCACCCAGCAGCATGGCGAAGATGAAGAAGATCGCCATGCGTGCTTCGCGGAACAGCTTGAACGAGGTGAGGCCGAACGTATCGAGCCACGACTGGTTCGCGCGGCGCTGGAAGCGCGGCGGGCAGGCCGGCAGCGTAAAGGCGTACAGCCCCAGCAACAGTGCCGCGCCGGACGCCACGTAGAACTGGCCCGAGGAAGTTTCCAGGCGAAGCAGGCTCACCGTCCACAGTGCGGCGATGAAGCCGACCGTGCCCCACACGCGGATCGGCGGGTAGTCCTTGACGATGTCCTTGCCGTCGCTCTTGAGGGCGTTGTAGGCCACTGCGATGGAGAGTGAGATGGTCGGCATGTAGAACATCATGTTGAGCAGCATCACCCAGAACATCAGGCTGGGCGACTGCACCATCGGCACGCAGAACAGCACGGCGGCGCCGCACAGGTGGAAGATGCCGTAGAGCTTCTCCGCATTGATGTACTTGTCCGCGATCACGCCCGCGATGGACGGCATGAACAGCGAGGCGATGCCCATGGTCGAGAAGATCGCGCCGAACTGCGCGCCCGACCAATGCTTGTCCTGGAACCAGTAGGCACCGATGGTGAGCAGCCACGACCCCCATACAAAGAATTGCAGGAAGTTCATGGCAATCAGGCGGAGTCGCAGGCTCATCAGCGTCGTCGTTGGTTCAAAAGCGGTGGAGTCGGTCCGGGAGGCACGCGTCTAGCGGCAGGCCGGGCCGAAGCCGGGCCTGTCTAGTAGAGGCGGAGATCCCCTGCACGGCCAAGGGTGTCCCGAGGACGTGTAAAAATAGCAGCCTAGAGGAACCACCGCTGTGGCGACAAGCTGCGGCGCCGCGAGAAAGTACGGTTCCGCCATCGTGGAGAGCGCCCGTGAACCTGTTCCTGACCATCGCCGTCGTGCACCTGGTGGCCCTGCTGAGCCCCGGCCCGGACTTCTTCTTCGTGTCGCAGACCGCCGTGAGCCGCACGCGCCGCCAGGCCATGTTCGGCGTCATCGGCATCACCCTGGGCGTGGTGGTGTGGTCGGCGCTGGCGCTGGCGGGCCTGCAACTGGTGCTGCAGCGGCTGGCCTGGCTGGAGCGGCTGATCAGCGTCGCCGGCGGCCTCTACCTCGCCTGGATGGGCGTGAAGATGCTGCGCGGCGCACTGCGCGCACCCGCCACGACGGCCGGCGAACCGCAGCAGGTGCTGCAGCAGAGTGACTGGGCCACACTGCGCGCGGGCTTGCTCACCAACCTGTCCAACCCGAAGGTGGTGATCTACTTCGGCAGCGTGTTTTCCGCCTTTCTGGGCGATGGCGTGAGCGCGGGCGCGCGCTGGGGCCTGTGGAGCATGGTGGTGGTGGAAACCTTGCTGTGGTTCACCGTGGTGGCCGGCGTGTTTGCCCTGCCTGCCATGCGCCGTGGCTACCTGCGCCTTTCGCGCTGGATCGATGGCCTAGCCGGCGCCGTGTTCGTGGCGTTCGGCCTCCACCTGATCTTTTCGAAGCGCGCGGTCTGAGCAAGGCCTGCCTTCTCTCGTAGGAGCGCACCCAGTGCGCGACCGCGGCGTTGCAGGGTTACCGCAACCCGGCGTCACCTGCGCGCGATAGGTTTATCGCGCACTGGGTGCGCTCCTACAGGGGAGGACTGTTCCGCCTCACTCCCAGCGATTCAGATGCGGGCCGAATTTTTCCCGTTGCGGACGGACCACGCAGAATCGATGGCCACTCGGCGCCTGCATCACCCACCAGCGATCGCGCACGAAGGCGATGCGCGTCGCTCCCAGCTGTTCCAGCCGTTCCACTTCCGCATCGAGATTGTCGGTTTCGATGTCCAGATGGACGCGGCTCTCATGTTCCACGCGCTGCAGCAGGATGATCGGCTCGTCCGCTTCGGTGACCAGTTCCGCATAGCGACCATCACCATCTTGGTCGACCGTGGCGATGCGCTTGTTGAGTGCGCGGCTCCAGAAGGTGGCAGCGTCCTTGAGGTCATCGACCTTGCAATCGATGACGACGGTGCACAGGCGGCTATGGTGCATGGTGGCGACTCCTGTCGTACGGCAATGGCGTCCGTATAGCCGTGCACCGGTCGAGGTGCCGTCAACATGGAAAGACGCTGGCGTTGCGACCATGCGCCTCTACGGTACGCGCAAAAACGCGTGTTAGCTTCCTCGGTCTCGGAAGGTGCAGGAAGCAGGGATGACCGATACGTTCGACGATCTGCAGACCAGCTATGGACGCTGCCTGCGCCATGGCGGATTCATCGCCCGCTTCTACGAGATCTTCATGGCGAGCCACCGGGATATCCCCGGCATGTTCAGCCATACCGATTTCAGCGTGCAGCACCTGGCCCTGCGTCGCGGCATCAGCGCCGCCATCGCGCATGCAGGTGGCAGCACGCTCACGCGACGTACGATGACCGAGATGGCGCAGGTGCACGGCCGCAAGGGCAGGGCGCCGGTGCCCCCGCATCTTTACCCGTATTGGTCCGACAGCCTGCTGCGGGCCATTGCCGAGCACGATCCGGAGTACGACTTCACGCTTGAGCAGCGCTGGCGCAAGGCGTTGGATCACACCACGTCGTACTTCATCCAGCACTACTGAGACTTCGGGTGTCCGCCATCGGACAGGAGCGACATTCCATGCGGCTTCGCCATAAGCAGCGGAACACGAGCCGAGTCGGACCCGAACGCCAGGCGTGAAGCGCGAGCTAGGCTCTCATGCCACGAAACATGATTTCCATCGAGGCCATGAAGAAGGCTCGAAATTCCGCTTCTTCGTAGCTGAAGCGACCTGCGCGGTACAGCGATACGAGGCCGTGCGCATGAGCCCACAGGGACATGGCGTAGTCGTATGGGTCGCCCTTCGCTAACAGTCCATCGCGTATACCCGCGGCCAGCGAGTCGACCATCACGTTGAAGGCCGGCGACTGCCTATCGCGGAAGTCCTCGGGATAGCGTCGCGCGTGCGGCTGCCTGGCACCGAATACGTAGTCGAACAAATGGGGGTGGGCGAGCGCGTAGTCCAGGTAGTACCCGAGCGGCGCATATTCCCGCTTTATGCCCTCGGACAGGCCCGAGGTGGCCCAGGCCGTGGCCACCTCGTGCGCCAGCTGGTTGTTCACGGCGCGCATGATCGCCGCCAGATCCTCGAAATGACGGTAGATGGCCATCGGCGTGATGCCGACCTCGGCTGCAATGCGTCGAATGGACACCGCCGGCGCACCCTCGTTTTCGATGAGGGTCCGGGTGGCCTTGAGGATCTTCTCCGACGTGGTCAGGCTCGGCACGTATACACCCGTATACAAAGAAACGGAATTCCTGCACGATTGTAAGGCGGGTCGGGGTTCCGACCAGGGACGCGCAGGGTCCCGCCATCATGTATTGGCTGCTGAGAGGATTCCGGGAAGATATGGTCTCGATGGTGGTAGCAGCGCGCGCCCTGGCCGTCGGGCGGGCTTTCGTCGAACTGGCTGACGAGGCCATCACGTACGGGAAGCTTCCGCAGGGGATGGCTTCAGGCATTGCGAAGGAAGCAAGCGAAACGGCGGCGTCCCTGCGAACGGCGCTTGCTCATGCGAACCCGCGATTGTCACCGAGCGCCCGTCGACTCATGGAGGGCTGCCTCGTTGATCTCGATGCACTCACTCAGTTGGCCGAATTGATCGTCAAGAAAGGCATCACGCCAAGCAATGCAGCCCACTATGCGCCTTCGGTTCGCTATACGGCGGGCGTGGTGATCGCGGCGGCCCTTGCGCTGGAATCGGCACTCGGCGAATCCGAGTAAGCCGGTTCGACGCCAACACCGGCGATAGATCGGTCCTGCCGATCTGCCTTGGGTGCTCGCACTCGGCCACAGCGCATCCTTACTGGCCGCGGAGCCCGCATCTGTCGCCTGCCGCCCCATGTCGTTGTAGCTAGTGCGGCAGCGTCGCCAAAACCCGGAGGCGAAAAAAAGCCCCGGGCGTGCCGGGGCTTTTCGTGGAGCGTCGAACCTCAGTTCGGCAGCGACAGATCGTCGAGCAGCGCCTTGAGGAAGCGCGCGGCTTCGCCACCGGTGGCGGCGCGATGGTCGAAGGTGAGCGAGATCGGCATGCGGCGATGCACTTCGATGCCGCCCATCACCGCCACCACGTCGTGGCTCAGCTTGCCCGCGCCGATGATGGCGACGCACGGCGGCACGACGACAGGCGTGGCGTAGCGGCCGGCGAACATGCCGAAGTTGGACAGGCTGATGGTGTAGCCCGAGAGCTCCGACGCCGGGATCGAACGATCTTCCACCGAGGTACGCAGGCGCTTGATCGCGGCGCGGATCCCAGCGCCGTCGAGCACGTCGGCGTTGCGCAGCGCGGGCACGAACAGGCCTTCTTCCGTATCGACGGCGATGCCGATGTCCACGTGCGGATGCAGCGTGCGGGTGAGGTTCTTGCCGTCGAACCAGGCGTTGAGCGCCGGCACGGCCTTGCAGGCGGCGACGATGGCGCGGATCAGGCGGGCGGTGATGTCCTGCTTGCCGATCCAGGCGTGCAGGTCGGCGTCATCGACCAGCGTGGTCGGCACCACGTTGGCGTGGGCCTCGGCCATCACGCGCGCCATGTTGCGGCGGACGCCCTTGAGCTGTTCCGGCTGGCCGCTGGCCTGCACGCTCGGCGGAGCCGTGCGCACCGGCTTGCCGGCGAGCGAGGTGGCCGTGCGAGCCGGTTCGGGTTCCGGCAGCTGCGGAGCAAGATGGCGACCGGCGGACGCCGGCACGGCAGCACGGGCCGGGGCAGCGCCCAGCGCGGCGGAACCGTTGGCGGCGGCGTTCTTCACGTCGGCCAGGGTGACCACGCCATCGGCGCCGGTCGGCTTCACGCGGGTGAGGTCGACCTTCAGCTTCTTGGCGAGTGCGCGCACCGCCGGCACGGCCTTCACGCCACCGACGCTGGAAGCCTGCTCCACGTGCACGTGGCTGCCTGAGATCATCGCGCCGACCACGGTGCCTTCGTCTTCACGATCGGCCGCGCCGTTGCTGTCGATCTCGCCGCCTTCGTCGGAAGCGACCACCTTCTTGCCCTGGTCCGGAGCCGGGCTGCCGGCACCCTTCTTCGGGCCGTGGTGATGGCCGGTGGATTCGGCTTCGGCACGCTGCTTGGCGTTCGGGTCGGGCTCGAACTCGGCCAGCGCGGAACCGGTTTCGATGATGTCGCCGGCGGCGCCATGCAGCTTGGTGACCTTGCCGGTATACGGCGAGGGCACGTCGACGACGGCCTTGGCGGTTTCCATCGACACCAGCGGGGCGTCGAGCTTGATGGTGTCGCCTTCCTTCACGTGCCACTCGACGATGGTTGCGTCGGGAAGGCCTTCGCCGAGGTCGGGCAGGTAGAAAGTCTTGATGTCGGCCATGGGGTTGGTTCCGGTAATCAGGCTTGAGTGTTTCGGTTTTTGAACGTCATCCCGGCGCAGGCCGGGATCCAGTAGCAGTGATGCACAGTCGTGGCGGAAGGTTATGCGTGCTTCGCACGACGTATTTGACTGGATTCCGGCCTACGCCGGAATGACGCTCCGTAGAAAAGGTTACGACGCCGCCAGCGTGCGCTTGGCGGCCTCCACCACGCGCTCGGTGCTCGGCAAGTACTTCATTTCCAGGCGGAACAACGGGATGTGCGTGTCGAAACCGGTGACGCGCTCGACCGGGGCCAGCAGGTCGTACAGGCATTCCTCGGCGATGCGCGCGGCGATTTCCGCGCCGAAGCCGGCGGTCTTCGGGGCTTCGTGCACGATCACGCAGCGGCCGGTCTTCTGCACCGACTCGGCGATGGTGTCGAAGTCCAGCGGGGTCAGCGTGGCCACGTCGATCACTTCGGCGCTGATGCCGTCGGCGGCGAGCTCGTCGGCGGCTTCCAGTGCTTCCTTCACCTGGGCGCCCCAGGTAACGATGGTGACGTCGGTGCCGTCGCGCAGCACGAAGCACACGTCCAGCGGCAGTGCCTCGCCGTCATCGGGCACTTCTTCCTTGTACTGGCGGTAGATGCGCTTGGGCTCGAAGAACATCACCGGGTCCGGATCGCGGATCGCGGCGAGCAGCAGGCCGTAGGCACGCGCCGGCGACGACGGCATCACCACGCGCAGGCCGGGGATATTGGTGAACAGGTGCTCGTTCGCTTCCGAATGATGCTCCGGCGCGCGGATGCCGCCGCCCCACGGGGCGCGCCACACGGCCGGCACGGTGATGCGGCCGCGCGTGCGGTTGCGCAGGCGCGCGGCGTGGCAGGCGATCTGCTCCATCATCGGGTAGATGAAGCCTTCGAACTGCGCCTCGGCCACCGGCTTCATGCCCTGTGCGGCGAGGCCCACGGTGACGCCGGCAATGGTGGTTTCGTCCAGCGGCGTGTCGAGCACGCGCAGCTCGCCGAATTTTTCCTGCAGGCCCTGGGTGGCGCGGAACACGCCGCCGTTGACGCCGACGTCTTCGCCCAGCACCACGACGCTGTCGTCGTGCGCCATTTCATAGGCAAGCGCCTGGGTGACGGCTTCGATGAGAGTGATCTGTGCCATGGCTTAGTGGGCCTTCTTGTCGAGCTGGAGTGCGAGGTCGCGCTGCTTGGCGAGGTCGGCGGGGACGTCGGCGAAGGTGTAGTCGAACATCGCTGTGACCGGCTGCGTCTTGGTCTCGAGGTAGGCGTTCACCTCGTTGTCCATCCACTCGTCGCACTCGTTCTTCCAGGCCTCTTCCTTGGCGTCGTCCCACACGCCCTTGGCCACGAGCCAGGCGCGCAGGCGCTTCATTGGCTCCTTCGCCCAGGCGTCCTTCACTTCCTGCTCGCCGCGGTAGCGGCGGGCGTCGTCGGCGGTGGTGTGGTCGCTCAAGCGATAGGTCACCAGTTCCAGCACGCTGCCGCCCTCGCCGTTGCGTGCGCGGTCCAGGGCATCACCCATGGCCTTGCGCACGGCGATGATGTCGTTGCCGTCCACCTGGATGCAGTACAGGCCGGCCGCGATGCCCTTCTGCGCGAGCGTCGGGGCGCCCGACTGGATCTTGCGCGGCACCGAGATGGCCCACTGGTTGTTTACGATCACGGCGACCAGCGGCAGGTTCTGCGCGCCGGCGATGTTGATGGCGCCGTAGAAGTCGCCCTTGGATGAACCACCGTCACCGATGGTGCACACGGCCACGCGCTTTTCGTTGCGGATCTTGAACGCCAGCGCGGAGCCGGCGGCATGCAGGCATTGCGTGGCGATCGGCACCGACCAGGCGAAGTCGTGGCGCGCCGGTTCCTTCTGGTAGTCATTGCCGCGCTCGTCGCCGCCCCAGTACATGTACACCTCGCGCGGTTGCACGCCGCGGTAGAGCTGCGCACCGTATTCGCGATAGCTCGGCGCGAACACGTCTTCGGGCTTCATGGCGCTGCCGATGCCCACGTGGGCGGCCTCGTGGCCCAGGCAGCTGGCATAGGTGCCCAGCTTGCCGGTGCGCTGAAGGGCGACCGACTTGGCGTCGAACACGCGGGTCGACATCATCAGCTTGTACAGCTCGACCATGTGGTCGAGGTCATTGGCGAAGGCAGGCAGGTCGTCACGGACCTGCTTGCCTTCCGCATCGAGATACTGCAGGTATTCGATTTCGAACTTGGCGGCGATGGACACAACTCGCTCCCGGAGAGAGTTAATGGAGATCTGGGATGCTGGAAGCGGCGGCCCATCCAGTGGGGCCAGCAGCGGACAAGCGCTTGTTCAAGCTTTCGGCGCGGGCCGCGCCGAGGCCTTGAACAGGCTCTAAAGCCCTGAGCAAGACCAAAATTGTTACAGGGGGCCATGTTGCGCCGCAAGGCACGGTGCAGCATGCGCCCTCGTACGGGGCCGGCCTTCACACGGGTTACCATGCGACTTTTCCGCACCCGGATCGACATGACCGAGAACCAGCGCGACCTTGAGGCCGGTATCGAACTCGACCTGAACGGGCGACTGACCTACGGCGGCTACCTGCGGCTGGACCAGCTGCTTACCGCGCAGCACCCCCTGAGCGACCCGCCGCACCACGACGAGATGCTGTTCATCGTGCAGCACCAGGTGGCGGAGCTGTGGATGAAGCTGATCATCCACGAACTGAAGGCCGCCATCGCCAGCCTGCGCCGCGACGACCTCGACCCGTGCCTGAAGATCCTGGCGCGCGTGAAGCAAGTTCAGCGACAGCTGTTCGAGCAGTGGGGCGTGCTGGAAACGCTGACCCCATCGGAATACCTGGAGTTTCGCGGCGTGCTTGGCTCCTCGTCGGGCTTCCAGTCGCTGCAGTACCGCACCATCGAGTTCCTGCTCGGCAACAAGAACGCGCAGATGCTGCAGGTGTTTGCGTACGACGAGGCGGCGCAGGCCGATCTGAGAGCCGTGCTGGAAGCGCCCAGCCTGTACGACGAATTCCTCATGTATCTCGCGCGCCGCGGTCATGCGGTGCCCGCCGAATTGACCGACCGCGACTGGTCGCAGCCGTACAAGCGGCATGCGGATCTGCTTCCGGTGCTCAAGCGCATCTACGAGAACCGTTCGACGTATTGGCCCGAGTACCACATGTGCGAGCAACTGGTGGATATGGAAGGCAGTTTCCAGCTCTGGCGTTTCCGCCATATGAAAACCGTAGAACGGATCATCGGACACCGTCGCGGTACGGGTGGTTCCTCCGGCGTGGCTTTCCTCAAGAAAGCGCTGGAACTGGAGTTTTTCCCGGAACTGCTCGACGTGCGCACGGAGCTGGGCAGCTGAGCCATTCCTTTCGTTTCGCGGCGCATCGACGCCAACACTTGCGAATCATCACCCGATCGGCGGGTTGCGCCGGTCTGCTCTGAAGGGGCCTGCATGAGCAACACCGCTGAAACCGCACCCGCGACGGTGCCCGATTTCCCGCAGACGATGGGGCATCCGCGCCCGCTGTGGATGCTGTTCATGACGGAGTTCTGGGAGCGCTTCGCGTTCTACAGCGTGAGCTGGGCGCTGGCGCTGTACATCGTGGCGCACTTCTTCAACGGCGACCCGGCCGGCGAGGCCTGGGCCAGCAAGATCTACGGCGCGTATACCGCGCTGATCTACGCCACCAGCATCTTCGGCGGCTACGTGGCCGACAAGGTCATCGGCTACCAGCGTTCGATCCTGATCGGCGCGGCGGTGATGGCCCTTGGCCTGTTCGTGGTGATGCTGCCGAGCAAGGACATCTTCCTGTTTGGCCTGGCGATGGTCGTGGTCGGCAACGGCCTGTTCAAGCCGAACATCTCCTCGATGGTCGGCCAGCTCTACGGCCCGAAGGACGAGCGCCGCGACCGCGGTTTCACCCTGTTCTACATGGGCATCAACGGCGGTGCGTTGCTGGCGCCGCTGCTCACCGGCTGGCTGGCCAGCTATTTCACCGATACGCCGACGCAGGAGAACTATCGCATCGTGTTCGGCGCCGCCGGCGTGGGCATGGCGCTCAGCCTGTTCTGGTTCTGGTTCGGCCGACGCGGGTTGAAGAGCGTCGGCCGGCCCGCGCCCGATCAGGCGAACCGCATGCGCGTGGTGTGGGTGCTGGTGGCCGTGGCGGTCGCGGTGCCGCTGGTGTACCTGTTGCTGGCGTTCATCGGCGCGAATGGCCTGCAGTGGCTGCTGAGCCTGCTGTTCGTCGGTGTGGCCGCGATGCTGGTGGTGGAGGCTGCGCGACATGATCGCGTGCAGCTCGACCGCGTGATCGCGATGCTGATCATCTTCGCGTTCAACATCCTGTTCTGGATGATGTACTTCCAGCTCGGCACCTCGTTCAACTTCCTTGCGGCGAACATGGTCGACCGCGAGATGTTCGGCGGCTGGATGTTCCCGGTGGGCTGGTTCCAGTCGGTGAGTCCGGTCGCGATCATCGTGCTGGCACCGCTGGTGACGCAGGTATGGGCGCTGCTGGCGCGCCGCCACAAGGAGCCGTCGATCCCGCGCAAGTTCGGCCTGGGCCTGGTGTTCAACGGCCTCGGCTTCACGGCGTTGATGTACGCGCTGACCTATTCGGTCGACAGCCATGGGCTGATCCCGTTCTGGCCGCTGACGGCCTGCTACGTGCTGCAGACCATCGGTGAACTATGCCTGTCGCCGATCGGCCTCTCGATGGTGACCAAGCTTGCGCCGCCGCGCGTGGTGGGCGTCGCCATGGGCGGCTGGTTCCTGTCGATGGCGGTGGGCGGCAACCTGTCGGGCCTGCTGGCGGGCCAGATCAGCGGCGACAGCGGCATGACGGCTGCCTCGGCGCTGGCCGGCTTCACCTTCAGTTTCTGGTTGCTGGCCGGTGCCGGCGTGCTGCTGCTGCTGATTTCGCCGCTGATCAACCGCCTGATGCACGGCGTGCGCTAAGCGAAGAGCGCCACGGCCTCCCTTTCCGTGGCGCTTTTTACGAATTCGTAAAATGTTGCGGTGCATTTGACGGGCTCGGCTCAGGCCGGTTACATCTCCCGTTGGCTTCAACCGGTCCGCACGCGACGTGCCGACCCGCACCCAACAGGGGAACGCATGACCTATCCCACCTCGACCGGCACGACGTCGGCGCCCGATTACCCGCAGACCATGGGCCATCCGCGTCCGTTGTGGATGCTGTTCATGACCGAGTTCTGGGAGCGCTTCGCCTTCTATGGCATGCGCTGGGCGCTCACGCTGTACATCGTGGCGGAGTTCTTCAACAACGATCCGTCGGGACAGGGTTTCGCCAGCCGCACCTACGGCGCGTATCTCGCGCTGGTCTATGCGGCGGCGGTGTTCGGCGGCTATGTCGCCGATCGCATCATCGGCTACCAGCGATCGATCCTGGTCGGCGCCATCGTGATGTCGGCCGGCCTGTTCATGATCATGGTGCCGAACGAGCAGGTATTTCTCCTTGGCCTGTCCACGGTGATCGTGGGCAACGGCCTGTTCAAGCCGAACATTTCCTCGATGGTGGGCCAGCTCTACGGCGTGGGCGATGCGCGCCGCGACCGCGGCTTCACCCTGTTCTACATGGGCATCAACGCCGGCGCGCTGGTGTCGCCGCTGGTCACCGGCTGGATGGCGAGCTACTTCACCGACACCCCGATGCAGCAGAACTATAAGCTGGTGTTCCTGGCATCGGGCATCGGCATGCTGATCAGCCTGCTGTGGTTCTGGATTGGCCGCCGCCAGCTCAAGGGCGTGGGCCGTCCGACGCCGGAGCAGGCCAACCGGATGCGCGTGGTCTACGTGTTCATCGGCTGCGTGCTCGCCATTCCGCTGGTGTACCTGGTGATGGCCAAGGCGGGCGCGGTGGTGCTGCAGTGGATGCTGAGCGTGCTGTTCGTCGGCCTCTCGCTGCTGCTGCTGGTCGAAGGCATCCGCGAGGGCAAGGTGCAGCGCAACCGCGTGATCGCGATGCTGATCATCTTCGTGTTCAACGTGCTGTTCTGGATGTTCTACGAACAGGCCGGCAGCTCGTTCAACTTCCTCGCGCAGAACATCGTGGACCGCCAGATGTTCGGCGGCTGGGAGTTCCCGGTGGGCTGGTTCCAGTCGGTCGCGCCGCTGTCGCTGGTGCTGCTGGCGCCGTTCGTGTCGATCGCCTGGGGCTGGCTGGACAAGCGCAACATGGAGCCGTCCATCCCGCGCAAGTTCGGCCTGGGGCTGCTCGGCAACGCGCTGGCCTTCGTGGTGCTGATGTATGCGCTGTCCAGCCTGGTCGACAGCCGCCACCTGATCCCGTTCTGGCCGCTGGTGGTGGTCTACGTGCTGCAGACGCTGGGCGAGCTGTGCCTGTCGCCGATCGGCCTCTCCATGGTGACCAAGCTGGCGCCGGTGCGCCTGGTCGGCTTCGCCATGGGCGGCTGGTTCCTCTCCACCGGCATCGGCAACAACCTTTCGGGCATCTTCGCCGGCCACGTCAGCGGCGAAACCGGCATGACCGTCGCCTCCGCGCTCAGCGGCTTCACCTTCAGTTTCTGGCTGCTGGCAGGCGCCGGCGCGCTGCTGTTCCTGATCGCACCGCTGATCAACCGGCTGATGCACGGCGTGAAGTAACGAGCCGGGAAGCGCGCTCCCAGCCGCTTCCCGATTACTTCGGCTCGATCGCCTGCAACTTGTCCAGGATGCGCACCAGCCAGGTGCGCTCCTCGTCGTCGAGCTTCTCCAGCAGGTTGCGCTCGTGCGCCCGCGCCATCGGCGCCACCACCTCATGGATCGCCCAACCGGCCTCGCTCAGGCCCAGCACCGAGCGGCGCTTGTCGCCGTCGTGGGTGGCACGGGTGACCCAACCGGCCTCGACCAGTTTGGCCAGGGCCCGGCTCACCGCCACCTTGTCCATCAGGGTGCGTTCGGCCACTTCACGGGCCGACAGGCCGTCAAAGCGGGCCAGCACGGCCATCACGCGCCACTCCGTCATGCTCAGGTCGAAGCGCCGCTGGTAATCGTCGGCGATGGCCTGGCTGACCGCGTTGGAAAGGATGGAGAGCCTGTAGGGAAGGAAGTGCTCCAGCTCCAGCGGGGCATGGTCGGGGTGGCGTTCTTCGGACACTGATGCGATGCTCCTTGCAACTGGTTTCATATGTAACTATAACGTCAGGATTATGAGGATGGTCGCACGCTTGGCGTAGGGCCATTGAGCATTAGTCGATCAGGAGATTCCCATGAGCGCGCAGCCCAATCTTGGCATGCAGGTCACCACCTTCGAAAACCCCATGGGCATCAACGGCTTTGAGTTCGTCGAGTTTGCCGCCCCGGCGGGTTGTGGGCAGGAGCTGCATGACCTGTTCAAGAGCATGGGGTTCAGTGCCGTGCTCAAGCACAAGAGCCGCCCGATCACGGTCTACCGCCAGGGCGACGTGAACCTGCTGGTCAACGAAGATCCCGATTCCTTCGCCGCCGAATTCGCCAAGGCGCATGGGCCGTGCGCAGCCGGCTTTGCCATCCGCTTCCGCAAGCCTGCCGACGAGGTGCGCGCCACCGTGCTCGGCAATGGCGGCGAGGCGATGAGCGAAAAGGCCGAGGCCACCAAGGCGATCAACGCACCGGTGGTGAAGGGCATCGGCGACTGCATGCTTTACCTGGTGGACCGCTACGGCGATGGCGGCAACATCTATGGCGACGACTACGCGCCGATCCCGGGGGCCGACCAGAACCCGAAGGGTTTCGGCCTGACCTTCATCGACCACCTCACGCATAACCTCTACTTCGGCAATATGCAGAAGTGGTCGGACTACTACGAGCGCCTGTTCAACTTCCGCGAGATCCGCTACTTCGACATCAAGGGTGCCAAGACCGGCCTGGTGTCCAAGGCGATGACCGCGCCGGACGGCATCGTGCGCATCCCGCTCAACGAATCGAGCGATCCGAAGTCGCAGATCAACGAATACCTCGACGCCTATCACGGCGAAGGCATCCAGCACATCGCGCTGTTCACCGACAACATCTACGACACGGTGGAAGCGATGCGCGCGCAGGGCGTGGAATTCCTCGACACGCCGGACACCTACTTCGACGTGATCGACATGCGCATCCCGAACCATGGCGAGGACGTGCCGCGCCTGGCGAAGAACAAGATCCTGATCGACGCCGACCCGGAGACCAAGCAGCGCAAGCTGCTGCAGATCTTCACGCAGAACAACATCGGCCCGATCTTCTTCGAGATCATCCAGCGCAAGGGCAACGAGGGCTTCGGCGAAGGCAACTTCCAGGCGCTGTTCGAGTCGATCGAACGCGACCAGATGAAGCGCGGCGTGCTGTAACGCTTTTGCTCTAAAGCCCCTCTCCCCTTGGGAGAGGGGTTGGGGAGAGGGTGCGGAGATGCGAGGAGGCAGGAAGCCACCGTTGCCAACCAGAACGCGCGGTCATGCGCGCGAACTTCGGCATTCAAGTACGGAAGCCGAACAGCGCCTCTGGCTACACCTTCGGGCTGGACGCTTGAACGGCCTGAAATTCCGCAGGCAGCATCCCCTCCCTCCCTACGTAGCGGATTTTTACTGCGAGTCGGTGAGGCTGGTGATCGAGCTCGACGGTTCGCAGCACAACGAGGGCGTGGACGAAACCCGCACTCGTTTTCTTGAATCGCTTGGCCTCAAGGTCCTGCGTTATTGGGACAATGAGGTTCTGCAACAAACGGCTGCGGTG
The DNA here is from genome assembly GCF_003264855.1 of Dyella jiangningensis. Taxonomy (NCBI): domain Bacteria; kingdom Pseudomonadati; phylum Pseudomonadota; class Gammaproteobacteria; order Lysobacterales; family Rhodanobacteraceae; genus Dyella; species Dyella jiangningensis. The sequence continues at coordinate 729,091 of NZ_NFZS01000001.1, forward strand.
CTCGAGGCTATCCTTGGCGCCGCGCAAGACCGCACCCTCTCCCCAACCCCTCTCCCGGAGGGAGAGGGGCTCAAGCAGAAAGCACAAGGCGGATGCATGTCTGAAAAGGTCAGCAAGGGTTACCAATCGGGTTTCGCCAACGAATTCGCCACCGAGGCCATGCCCGGTGTGCTGCCCGAAGGACAGAACTCGCCGCAGCAGGTCGCGCATGGCCTGTATGCCGAGCAGCTGTCTGGCACCGCCTTTACGTCGCCGCGCCACAGCAACCGCCGCAGCTGGCTGTACCGCATCCGTCCGGCGGCGATGCATCACCCGTTCGAGGCGATGCGGGACGGCCGCTTCCACAATCGCTTCAACGAAGTGCCAGCCAGTCCCAACCAGTTGCGCTGGGATCCGCTGCCCTTGCCCGTCGAGCCCACCGATTTCGTCGATGGCATCGTCACCATTGCCGGCAACGGTGCTTCGTCCGAGCAGTCGGGCGTTGGCATCCACCTGTATGCTGCGAATCGCTCGATGCAGGGGCGTTTCTTCTATAACGCCGACGGCGAGTTGCTCATCGTGCCGCAGCAGGGGCGCCTGCGTCTGGCCACGGAGCTGGGCGTGATCGAGCTGGAGCCGTTGGAAGTGGCCGTGATTCCGCGGGGCGTGCGCTTCCGCGTGGAGCTGCTGGACGATACCGCACGTGGCTATATCGCCGAGAACTTCGGTGCGCTGCTGCGCCTGCCGGACCTCGGCCCGATCGGCAGCAACGGCTTGGCCAATCCGCGTGATTTCCTCACGCCGGTGGCGGCCTACGAAGACGTGGAAGGCAACTTCGAACTGGTCGCCAAGTTCCAGGGCAACCTGTGGCGCGCGCAGATCGATCACTCACCGCTCGACGTGGTCGGCTGGCACGGCAACTACGCGCCGTACAAGTACGACCTGCGGCGCTTCAACACAATCGGCTCGATCAGCTACGACCATCCGGACCCGTGCATCTTCCTCGTGCTGCATTCGCCCAGCGACACCGCGGGCGTCGACAACATCGACTTCGTGATCTTCCCGCCGCGCTGGCTGGCGGCGCAGAACACGTTCCGCCCGCCGTGGTTCCACCGCAACATCGCCAGCGAGTTCATGGGCCTGATCACCGGCGCCTACGACGCCAAGGCTGAGGGTTTCGTGCCGGGCGGCGCCTCGTTGCACAATTGCATGAGCGGCCACGGGCCGGATGCGGCGACGTACGAGAAGGCGTCGACCCGCGACCTGTCCCAGCCGGACGTGATCACCGGCACGATGGCCTTCATGTTCGAGACGCGCCGGGTGATCCATCCGACCAGGCAGGCGCTGGAATCGAAGCAACTGCAGGGCAACTACTACGAATGCTGGCAGGGCATCCGCAAGCATTTCAGCGGCAAGTAAGCAGCACGCCACCGAATCAACCAAGAACGAAAAGACCGCCCTGCGCTGTCTTCGGAGCAAAACATGAAACTGGGTTCCCTGAAGGAAGGCGGCCGCGACGGTACGCTCATCGTCGTCAGCCGCGACCTGACCAAGGCCGTGAAGGCCACCGGCATCGCCGCCACCCTGCAGGCCGCCTTGGATGACTGGTCGAACGTGGCGCCCCGCCTCAACGCGCTGTCCGCCGACCTCAACGCCGGCAAAGCGGCCGATGCCTTTGCGCTCGACATCGCAGCAATGGCGTCGCCGTTGCCGCGGGCCTATGAATTCGTCGATGGCAGCGCCTACCTGCCGCACGTGGAACGCGTGCGTCGTGCGCGCGGCGCCGAGGTGCCGGAATCCTTCTACGTCGATCCGCTGATGTACCAGGCCACCAGTGCCGGCTTCCTCGGTCCCCGCGACCCGGTGGTGGTGCCCAGCGAGGACTACGGCATCGACCTGGAAGCCGAGGTGGTGGTGATTACCGACGACGTGCCGATGGCGGTGACGCCGGCGCAGGCCGCGGGTCATATCCAGCTGGTCGGCCTGGTCAACGACGTGTCGTTGCGTGGCCTGATTCCGGCCGAACTCGCCAAGGGTTTCGGCTTCCTGCAGTCCAAGCCGCGCTCGGCGCTGTCGCCGGTATTCGTCACGCCGGACGAACTGGGCGACGCATGGCAGGACGAGAAACTGCATCTGCCCATGCGCACCTGGCTGAACGGCCAATGGTTCGGCGAAGCCGAGTGCGGGGTGGACATGCAGTTCAACTTCGCCCAGCTGGTGGCGCACGCCGCCAAGACGCGCCCGCTGACGGCCGGCACCATCGTGGGTTCAGGCACCATCGCCAATGAGGACACCAGCAAGGGAGCGTCCTGCCTGGCCGAACAGCGCACGGTGGAAACCCTGCGTGACGGCAAGCCGAGCACGCCGTTCCTGAAGTTCGGCGACAGCCTGCGCATCGACGTGACCGATGCGTCCGGCGCCTCGATCTTCGGTTCCATCGAACAGGTGATTGCGCCGCAGAAGCGCTGAGCGGCGACAGGAAAACCTGCGGCGCTTTACCACAGGGATTTGCGCCGAAAACCTACACTAAATGTCGCAGGCGCCTGACTGGCGTCAGATGGGTCTCGCATGGGCGGCTAGATACTGCCGCCCATGCGCACCGATACCATCGTCCCCGAATTCGACGCCCATCTCATCGCCCGGTACGACGTCGCTGGCCCACGCTATACCAGCTATCCGACGGCACCGCAGTTCCACACCGGGTTCGATGAAGGCGCCCTCCGAGCGGCGGCGCAAGCTTCCAATGAAGACCTCGTGCCGCGGCCGCTCTCGGTCTATGTGCATGTGCCGTTCTGCTTCAGCCCATGCTTCTACTGCGGATGCATGCGCGTCATCACGCGCGACATCGCCAAGGCGGACCACTACCTGGAGCTGCTGTTCCGCGAGATCGCCATGGTGGGTCCGATGTTCGATCGAGACCGCCCGTTGAAGCAGCTCCACTTCGGTGGTGGTACGCCGAACTACCTCGACCTGCCGCGCATGACGTCGGTGATCGAGACGCTGGAGCGCCACTTCGATTACCGCCGCCGGGGCGAGCGCGAGTACGGCATCGAGATCGATCCGCGCTTCGCCGACGGCCGCTACATCAAGGAACTGGCCACGCTGGGCTTCAACCGCATCTCGGTGGGCATCCAGGACTTCGACCCGGCCGTGCAGCAAGCCGTCAACCGCGTCCAGAACGTTGAACAGACGCGCGAAGTGCTGGACGCGGCACGTGCTTCGGGCTACGGCTCGGTCAGCGTCGATCTCATCTATGGACTACCCCGGCAGACCCTCGATGGCTTCGACCGCACCCTGGACGAGGTGCTTGGCCTCGCTCCCGATCGCATCGCCGTCTACGGCTACGCCCATCTTCCCAAGCTGTTCAAGGCGCAAAGGCAGATCGACGCCAACGAGCTGCCCGACCCGGCCACGCGACTGGCGCTGTTCGGTCGCGCGTTCAAGCGCTTGTGCGATGCGGGCTACGTCTATGTGGGCATGGACCACTTCGCCCGCGCGAACGACGAGCTGGTACGCGCGCAGCGCAGCCGCACGTTGCAGCGCAATTTCCAGGGTTACTCGACGCACGGCGATTGCGACATCATCGGTCTCGGTGTCAGCGCCATCAGTCGCATCGGCGACAGCTACAGCCAGAGCGCACGCGACCTCATCGGCTACGAAGCGGCGATCAAGGCGGGGCGACTTCCCGTGGCTCGCGGCATCTCGCTGAGCGGCGACGACATTGTCCGCCGCGCCGTGATCAGCGAGCTGATGTGCCATGGCGAGCTGGATATGCACGGTTTCGGGGATCTTCACCAGCTGGATTTCGGCGATCGCTTCGCGATGGAACTGGATCGGCTTCGTGAGCAGGCCGCTGATGGTCTGGTCGTGGTGGACGACGCCACCATTCGCATCACCGCACGCGGCCGGTTGCTCCTGCGCAATATCGCCATGAACTTTGACGCCTATCTCAACAACCCGGCAGAAACGTCCCGCTACTCGCGCACGATCTGACGGATGCACCCAGCTAGGGGGCTGAACATGCTTTCCGGGAAGTCCATCGACTGCACGCTCCAACCGTGCAATCCCATCGCGGTTGATGGTGACGAGGTCCACTTCTGCAGCACCTGCGCCTTCTCCGATGCCTGCCTGTCGGTGGGTTACGGCAAGCCTGAACTGTCCGCGCTCCATTGCCTGGTCGAACACGTGGGGCCCTATCGCACGGGAGCGCACGTGTTCCGCACGGGCGATCCGTTCCGCGCAATCTATGCGGTGCGCGCCGGCACGGTGAAGACGTGTGTGGTCGACAAGGACGGCCGCGAGCAAGTCTTGGGCTTTTACCTGCCGGGCGAAGTGATCGGGCTCAATGCGATCTATCCGGACCAGTTTCCCTGCGATGCAGTGGCATTGGAAGCGGCACAGTTCTGTCGCTTCTCGTTTCCCGCCATGAGTGCATTGGCGTCACGCATGCCGGCCCTGCAACAGCATCTTTTCCGCCTGTTGAGCAAGGAGCTTGGCACGGCGACGCTGCTCGCGGCTGATCACACGGCGGACGAGCGCATGGCCGCGTTCCTGCTGGACCTGGGCGATCGCTATCAGGCGCGCGGTTTCTCGGGCACGCAATTTCGACTGAGCATGGCGCGCGGCGATATCGCCAACTATCTACGCCTCGCCGCCGAAACGGTGAGTCGTGTACTGGGCCGTTTTCGCAGCCAGAAACTCATCGACATCAACGGGCGCTCAGTCACGTTGCTCGATCGAAAAGCGCTTCGCGATCTGTCGCGCGACGAATGCGCGAATTGAAGGAAACGCCGTGGCAGGTTGACGCATTTGGTCATGGGTTTATCCGTCTCTGACATCAGTCAAGCGGAGATCCACGACGCTGCCTAGGCTTGAGTCGGGAATCAAGGGAGAACCCCATGTCACGTCTGTTAGCCACTGTACTCATCGCCGCTGGCTTGCTGCCCGGCGCCGTACTCGCCGGCAAGGCGACAGGTACGGCACCACTGGCCATCGTTGCAACGGCCAGTCCGGCACCGCTCGCCGCGCCGGTCGATTTCGGCCCGCCGCAGGGCGAGCCCATCCACGCGGTGCTCGGCATCCCGCCGAATGTGCCGCCGCCGATCCATCGCAAGAATCCCGCAAAGGTGATTGTCGATCTCGAAGTGATCGAAAAGGAGATGCAGATCTCCGAAGGCGTTACCTACACCTATTGGACCTTCGGCGGCACCGTGCCCGGCAGTTTCATCCGCGTGCGCCAGGGCGACACGGTCGAGTTCCATCTCAAGAACTCGCCCGACAACAAGATGCCGCACAACATCGACCTGCACGGCGTCACCGGTCCGGGTGGCGGCGCGGCGTCGAGCTTCACCGCGCCGGGTCATGAAAGCCAGTTCACCTTCAAGGCGCTCAATGCCGGCCTGTACGTCTATCACTGCGCCACCGCGCCGGTGGGCATGCATGTCGCGAACGGCATGTACGGCCTGATCCTGGTCGAGCCGCCGGAAGGCTTGCCGAAGGTGGATCACGAGTACTACGTGATGCAGGGCGACTTCTACACCACGGGCAAGTATCGCGAGAAGGGCCATCAGCCGTTCGATATGGACAAGGCCATCGAGGAGCGTCCGACCTATGTGCTGTTCAACGGTCACGAGGGTTCGCTTACCGGTGACCATGCGCTGACGGCGAAGGTGGGCGAGTCGGTACGCCTGTTCGTCGGTAACGGTGGCCCGAACCTGGTGTCGAGCTTCCACGTGATCGGCGAGATCTTCGACAAGGTCTACTACGAAGGCGGCACGCACGCGCAAGAGAACGTGCAGACCACGCTGATCCCTGCCGGTGGCGCGATGATGGCGGAGTTCCACGTCGACGTGCCAGGCAGCTACGTGCTGGTCGACCACTCCATCTTCCGTGCCTTCAACAAGGGCGCGCTGGGCATCCTCAAGGTGGATGGTCCGGAGAACAAGGCGATCTACTCGGGCAAGGAAGTGGACTCGGTATATCTGGGTGATCGCGCCAACCCCAACCTGCATGCCGTGGCCGTGGCTGCCAAGGCCAACGCTACCGGCACGCTGAGCAAGGACGACCAGATCGCCGCCGGCAAGCAGCTGTTCACCGGCACCTGTTCCGTCTGCCACCAGGCGAATGGCGAAGGCCTGTCGGGTGTGTTCCCGCCGCTGGCCAAGTCGGACTACCTGGCGAAGCAGGACAAGGATCACCTGATCGGCATTCCGCTGCATGGCCTGACCGGAAAGGTCACCGTCAACGGCAAGGAATACGACTCGGTGATGCCACCGATGAGCCAGCTGACGGATGACGAAGTGGCCAACATCCTCACCTACGTGCTGAACAGCTGGGGCAACCCGGGTGGACAGGTAAGCAAGGAAGAAGTGTCCAAGGTACGCGCCACGCCGGCGCCGGCAGCCACGGGACACTGAGATGAAACGGCTGGCCGTGATCCTTTCCGGCCTGCTGCTAGCCCTCCCGGCAGCGGCGGCAGATTATGTCGCCTTGCCGGGAGGCAGCTTTTCCAGCGTCCTTCCGGCGGATGGCAAAGTGGCGCCTGCGCGTATAGCGCCCTTCCATCTGCGTACCGAGCCGGTCACCAACGCCGAGTTCCTGGCGTTCACGCAGAAACACCCGGCATGGCGCCGTGATCGCGTGCCAGCTCTGTTTGCCGACGCCGGATACCTTTCCCACTGGGCCGGCGACGGCTCGCTGGGCGCGGCGATATCGCCTTCACAGCCGGTCACCCGCGTCAGTTGGTTTGCAGCGGAAGCTTATTGCGAGAGCGAACAGGCGCGCCTTCCCACCTGGTATGAGTGGGAGTATGCGGCCGCCGCCGACAACCAGCGTGCCGATGCGCGAAACGATCCTGCATGGCGAGAGCGTGTGCTGATCTGGTACAGCCGTCCATCGAATGCGCCGCTGCCGGAGATCGGTGGAGCTGCCGACGTCCACGGCGTGCGCGACCTCAATGGCGTCGTATGGGAATGGGTCGATGACTTCAATGCGCTGCTGGTGGGCAGCGATAGCCGCGACCAGGATGGCGCAGACAAATTCAAGTTCTGCGGCGCCGGCGCGCTCAATATGCAGGAGAAGGAGAACTACGCCACGCTGATGCGCGTCGCCATGTTGTCCTCGCTCAAGGCATCCAACACCACCACGAATCTTGGTTTCCGCTGTGCAAAGTCCGACTGAGGAATGATCGATGAAGCGGCTGCTCGTGTTGCTATGCCTTCTCTTCTTCGCCGCGGCACATGCAGAGACACCGTTGCCCAGGGATTCGATCTACCAGCTGGATGTAAAGCTGACCGACCAGGGTGGCAAGACATGGCCCCTGGCATCACGTCGCGGTCATGTACAGTTGGTGTCGATGTTCTATTCCTCGTGCACGATGGTGTGCCCGATGATCGTGGATACGCTGAAGCTGACCCAGAAGGCGGTAGACGAGTCCGATCGTGGCCGACTCGATCTTCTGCTGATCAGTTTCGATCCCGCGCGCGACAGCGTGTCGGTGCTTCGTCAATACGCCGAGCGGCGCAAGCTGGACGCACCACGATGGACGTTGGCTCGCTCCGAGCCGGCCTCCACCCGACAGCTGGCGGCACTGCTCGGCGTCCAATACCGGCCCCTGCCGGATGGCGATTTCAACCACTCCAGCGAACTGCTCCTTCTGGATGAAGAAGGTCGTATCGTGGCTCGCACGGCCATCATCGGACGCCTCGATCCCGAGTTCGTGCAGGCTGTGGAGAAGGCGCTTCGCACGCCGTAGCCTTGTCGTCGTGACATAGGCGGATCGCCATCATGGGTGGATGTGTGGTGGACGAGCTTGATCGCCCTGCGCGTGTGCCCTGATCTTCGCGTGGGACGTGTGATGTATGGGCGCGGATCCCGGCGCATCCGCGTTGCATGCGTGGATGTCATGCGCAACGTGTACGCGGAAATCGCCTGCATCATCCCGGCAAAGATTCCTTTCGCAAGCACCTGCCATCGACGTGGCGCGTTGTCACAGTAAGTCTTCATGTGCCAATGGCTTGACAACGGTCAGGCCGGACCGATGCCCACCTGTCGAGACTGACTTCACTCAATGGGGAGTAGGTCGACAGGAGTGGTTGGATGAAAAGGGCATGCCATCGTCGTTCATTGGCAGCATGTGGTTTGGCCATGCTTGGATTTTCCTTCGCAGCGAATGCCCAGTCAGGCACGGATGCATCACCGCCGCTGCAAGTGGAATGGAACGCACGCCTTCGTCACGAGCAAGTTGATGATGATGCTTTCCACCGCGACGCGCAGGCGGACACCTTGCGCCTTCGACTGGGACTGCGGGCCAATTTCGGTAGCGGATGGAGTGGTTTCATCGAAGGCGCGGGTGTAGCGAGCGCCAACGATCATTACAACAGCGGTGCGAATGGCCAGGCGCAGTACCCGGGCATTACCGATCCGCATGGCACGGAACTCAACCAGGCCTGGTTGGCGTGGCAGGGCAGCGATTTCGGCGCCAAGGTCGGTCGACAGGAAATCGTGCTGGACAACCAGCGCTGGGTCGGCAATGTGGCCTGGCGCCAGTTCGAGCAGACCTTCGACGCCGTCGCCCTGCAATGGAAGCCGGCCGCTGACTGGACCCTGCGTTACGACTGGCTCGACCGCGTGAATCGCGTGGCCGGACCCGATGCGCTCAATCCCCTGGCTCGCAAGCGGCTGCTCAATACACACCTGTTCAATGCCGCGTGGGTACATGGCAATCAGCAAGTGTCGGGCTATGCGTATCTGCATAAGGACAAGGATGTCGCTGCCGCCTCCACCGCGACCTATGGTGCGCGTTGGGTTGGCAAGCCCTCGCCCGAAGGCGGATTCGGCTGGGCGTTGGAAGGCGCGCGTCAGTACGACTATGCCAACAACCCGCAGAACGTCAGCCACAGCTATTGGCTGCTGGAGCCGGCATGGACGCGGTGGGGCGTCACGGGCAAGCTGGCCTGGGAGCATCTGGGCGGCGATGGGCATACCGCGATGCAGACGCCGCTGGCCACGCTGCATGCCTTCAACGGCTGGGATGACCAGTTCACCGTGACGCCGGTGAACGGCCTCGAGGATTACTATTTGTCCCTCAACGGCCAGCTCGGCAAGCAGGGCTGGGCGAGCAAGCTCGGTTGGGTCGTGGCCTATCACGATTACCACGCCGACAAGGGCAGCACGCGCTACGGTGATGAGTGGAATGCGTCGCTGTCGTTCCCGCTGGTGCCGGGCTTGACCGGACTGGTGAAGGTCGCCAGCTACCGTGCCGATCATTATGCGCACGATGACACCAAGGTCTGGCTGCAACTGGAATGGCAGGGCAAGCAGCGGTTGTGATGACGCGGCCGTTACGTGCGTCCAGTGATGGCTTCATCGATGCGCTGACTCAAGTCAGCGCATCGCGGTGCCGCATTCGGTGAAATGGCGGCATGAACACGTCTACCCATACCTGCCACTGCCGTGATGCGGTCAGGCCGGCGGCCACGGCCTTGCTCGATCTTCGCTCCCTGCAACCGCCGGAGCCGATGCGGCAGGCATTGGCGGCGGCCGATCGATTGGCGCCAGGTGAAGTGCTGGAGGTTCTGACCCCGCTGATGCCGATGCCCCTGTTGTCCGCCCTGGCCGAGCGCGGGTTCCAGGCACAAGCGACCATGCTTCCCGAAGGCGGCGCGAGAGTGGCCATTCGTTGCATTCCGCAGTGGGCGTCGACCAGTCATGGCCCGACTGGCGCTTGATCAGGCACCAGTCGTCTCGCTTCCGCGCCGGTTTCTGTGCTCCATGCCGATCTGGGGCGTGCTGGCGGGGCTGCTGCTGGTGATCGACGGCGATAGCCTGGTGCGGTCTCGTTGGCATCCCGGTACGTTGGCCCTCGTGCATACCTTCACCCTGGGTGTGCTTGGCAATGCGATGTTCGGCAGCCTGCTGCAATTCCTGCCCGCCGCCGCCGGTGTTCCGCTTCGCGTCGGCCGGCTGGGCGCCTGGATGCACATCGCATTGAACACGGGTGTGCTGCTGCTGGTGGCTGGCTTCCATTTCGGGTCGGCCGTGTTGCTGTCGCTTGCAGGGCTGCTGTTGCCGTTGGCTTTTCTGGCCTTGGTGGGCATGACCTTGCCCGCCGTATGCCGAGCCGCGGGCCAGCGGTTGCTGCGTGCGGGTATCGGCGGCTCCCTCGTGTTCGGGCTGATCACGGCTGTGCTTGGCGGCGCTTTGGCGCTGTGTAGCGGTGGCCGGTTGGCGCTGGTGATGCCGCCCTGGGTGGATGTCCACGCCTCGCTCGGTGTGCTTGGCTGGGTGATATTGCTACTGGCCAGCGTGGGACGCGTGGTGATGCCCATGTTCCAGGGAACCGGCATGAGCTCGGTGAAGTGGCATGGGGTTTGGTTCGCCAGCCTCGTCGTGCTGTTGACGCTTGCTTCTGCGTGGCGCTTGGTGGGCGATGGCGAGGCCGGTTTGCAGGCGACACTGGCATGCTTCGGCGTGTCGTTCGCACTCACGGTGGTATGGCTGCAGAAGCGCACGGCGGCGGCGCGTCGCGGTCCGTTGTGGTGGAGCTGGCGAGCAGGTGCGCTCGTGCTGGTTGCCTCGGCAGTGGCACTGCCCTGGCAGATCCGCGAGCCGTTGCTTGCCGCTGCGCTCGCCCTGGGTGTGGCGTTGCCCCTGCTGGTGGTCGGCATGGCGTTGGAAATCGTGGCCTTCCTCGGTTGGATCGAGCTGCACCGGCGTGTTGGTCGGGGCGTGCAGTTGCCTGGCGTGCAGCGGTTGATGCCTGCACGCGAACGTGGTGCGGCAGTCATGGCTCTGGGGAGCGCTGGCGCGGCCGTCGTGCTGGCAACCGTACATCCGGATGCCTGGCTCGCCCGAGCTGCCGGGCTGCTTCAGTGCATGGCATGGGGAGGCGTTGCAGCCGTCTTCCACGGCACACGTCGGCGCGTGCAGCGGTTCCTGCGTGATCAATGGAAATCGGAGCGATGAACATGCCCAAGGGAATGCTCGTCTACGCCTGCTCGGGATGATCGAGCGCGGCCCAGATGGCCAATCACTTCGCGCTGCGCCTCGATCGCGAGCGCGTGGCGAAGATGTCTTGCATCGCCGGCGTGGGCGGTGGCGTGCCTGGACTGGTGCGCACGGCGCAAAGCGGACGCCGGATACTCGCGCTCGATGGATGCGAGATGCGTTGCGCCGTCGCCTGCTTGGCAAGGGCGGGCGTGGTCGCCGACGCGCATCTTGTGCTGTCCGAGCATGGCGTGAAGAAACGCCAGCATGTCGACTTCGAACCGGATGAGGCGAGGCGTGTGTACGTCGACGCCGTGCTGCCCGCCGCGCACGCCCTGGCCGCTGTCGATGAGGAGAGAAACCATGTTGTCGCTTCCGCGTGAGCGCTGGTTGCTGGATCGTGCGCGCGGTGCCATCGATGGTGTCGACGACGGCTTGATCCTGCTGTTGGCGGCACGGCGACGCCTCGTGCACATCGTGGCGTGGTTGAAGGCGCGCACCGGCATGACGGGGCGCGATCCCCATCGCGAGAAATACATGCATGCGCGTGCGCAGACGCTTGCTTCTCGCGTGGGTGTGCCGGATGCCACGGTGCGCACATTGGTGAACCTCGCCATTGACGATGCCTGCATGCAGCAAGGCATCGCTGGCGACGTTCACGGCCTTGATGTTGGTCAGGGCAGGGTGGGAATGAGCCGGTCGATGATCCCGCCCATGCCGATCTCCCTTGCTCCCTCCACGCTGGCGCCGCACCTGCTGCGCTGGATGCCGCCGCCGCGTCGCGTGGCACCGCTGGTTCGTGCCATCCCGGGCCGCTGGCAGCATGCCCTGCTGGAGAAGGCGATCAGCCGCGTACTGGCCTTGCCCCTCCGCGATGGTTCGCTCGATTTCATGAAGGGGCGTCGCCTCGGTATCGAAGTCAGCGATCTCGGTCTTCGTTGGGTGCTGACCTGGGCGGACGGAGCCCTGCGCGTGATCACCGATGAACCCGAAGCCAGCGTGCGCGGTAGCGCTACGGATCTGCTCCTGCTGGCGGGGCGACGGGAAGATGCCGACACGCTGTTCTTCCAGCGCGCGCTCGTCCTCACCGGTGATACCGAACTTGGGCTGACGGCGCGCAATCTGCTTGAGCGCCTGCCCTGGGAAGACGTCCCGCTAGGGCTGCGCATCGCGCTTCATCGAGGTGCCGGCTTTGCTCGCATGGCGCGAGAAGCGCATCGCGAGCGATTCGACGGATCGTATTGACGCAACCCCGCGTTGCGTCGCGCCCTCTTGATCCGCGTCAGGGCCGGGTGGGAAGAGCTTGCCCAGACTCGTCATTCCCTTCTTCTGCGGACATGACATGACACGCGCCTCCTCGTTTGATCGCGAGCAGCTCCTCGCCTGCGCCCGCGGCGAACTATTCGGTCCCGGCAATGCGCGCCTGCCATCGCCGCCCATGCTGATGTTCGACCGCATCACGCACGTGGACGAGCATGACGGCGCCTTCGGCAAAGGATCGCTTCGCGCCGAGCTGGATATCAGCTCGAACCTTTGGTTCTTCGCGTGCCACTTCGATGGCGACCCGGTAATGCCCGGCTGCCTGGGCCTGGACGCCTTGTGGCAGCTCAGCGGGTTCTTCCTGCCATGGCTGGGGCTGCAAGGACGCGGGCGTGCGCTTGGCGTCGGGCAAGTGAAGTTCACCGGGCAGGTGCTGCCCAGTGCCCAGCTGCTGAGCTATCAGGTGGACATCAGTCGCGTGATCAAGGGCCGCATGAATGTGGTGGTCGCCAACGGCACCGTCCACGTCGACGGACGCCAGATCTACGTGGCCACCGACATGCGCGTGGGCCTGTTCCAGTCGACGGAGGGCTTCTGATGCGCCGCGTCGTCGTTACCGGCATGGGCATCGTGTCCTGCCTTGGCCATGCTTCCGGCGTGGTGCAGCGGGCATTGCAGGACCTCAAGAGCGGCATCTGCGCGATGCCCGAGTACGCGGCCAAGGGTCTGCGAAGTCACGTCGCCGGCATGCCGAAGATCGATCTGGATGCCCTGGTCGATCGCCGTCTGCGCCGCTTCATGGGTGACGCCGCCGCCTATGCGTACCTTGCCATGCGTTCGGCGATCGAGGACGCGGGGCTCGCATTCGAGCAGATTCGACATCCACGCATCGGTGTGATCGCCGGCTCGGGCGGCGGTTCCGCGCAGTGGCAGATCGAGACGGCCGACCTGTTGCGCGAAAAGGGCGTGCGCCGTGTGGGTCCATGCATGGTGCCGAAGACCATGTGTTCCACGGTGTCGGCGACCTTGGCGACGGCGTTTGGCATCCTGGGTTTGAGTTACTCGATTGCCGCCGCCTGCGCCACGTCGGCACATTGCATCGGTGCGGCGGCCGACTTGATCCGTCACGGCGCACAGGACATCGTTTTTGCCGGCGGCGGCGAAGAAGTGCATTGGGGCATGACCGCGCAGTTCGATGCGATGGGCGCGTTGTCCTCCCAGTACAACGCCACGCCGGAATCCGCCTCGAAGCCGTATGACGCCTCGCGCGACGGTTTCGTCATCGGCGGCGGTGGCGGCATGCTGGTGCTGGAAGACTACGAACACGCGCGGAAGCGTGGGGCAACCATCCATGCCGAACTGGTCGGCTACGGCGTGACGTCCGACGGCGCCGATATGGTGGCGCCTTCCGGCGAAGGTGCCGTGCGCTGCATGCGCATGGCGCTGGCCGGCCGCGAGGCGCCGATCGACTACCTCAACACGCATGGTACCGCCACGCCGCTGGGCGACATCATCGAGCTCACCGCAGTGCGCGAAGCCTTCGGCCAGAACGTGCCGCCACTGTCGTCCACCAAGGCGCTCACCGGACACGCGTTGGGTGCAGCCAGTGTGCACGAAGCGATCTTCAGCCTGCTGATGCTCAAGGGCGGCTTCATGGCCGGATCGGCCCATATCGAGCAGCTTGACGAACGAGCGGAAGGCTTCCCCATATTGCGCGAGACGCGTGATGCGGCCTTGCGCACCGTGATGTCCAACAGCTTCGGTTTTGGTGGCACCAACGCGAGTCTGGTGTTCGCGAAGGTTTGAACCAGGCGAGTTGAAGAAGAGGCCCCGCAGGGCCTCTTCTCCTTTGGCGACATCCCCCATCCAGCGTGCGTCGCTGGCGGAAAGGATCTACGCCGGCATCGATGCGTCACTCGCTGGTCGGCCGTCGCCATTCAAGGCAGATCGACGGATCGCATGCCCGCCGTACCGTGCCAATAGCCATTGCGTGCGCCGATGCGCGGAGGCGGGGTGACCGAGCGGCGCGCCAGGTCGAAGTGCGCCACGATCTCATCCATGCCCTCCGCTTGCGGATACAGACGCAGCACGTCCACGCCGAGCGCGCGCAAGGCAGGCAGTTCGGGGCCCAGGTCCGTGATTTCCTCGCCCTGGATCTGGATGCCGTTGATGCGCAGGAAGGGACGGCCTTCGCGCGTGGCCAGCGGGAGGCCATCGGGATAGTCGATGCAGCGGAAGCCACATTGATCCTTGGCCACATCCAACGCACGCGCGGTGAAGCAGCGCGCAGAGTAGGAAAGCGGCAGGCGGCCGAATCCGATGACTTCGACTTCAGGCATGTCGCCGCCGTCTTCGAGTAATGCGCTGCGCAGCTCGTCGATCAGCGCGGCCCCTTGCTCGACACCTGGCACCCAGCGGAGCAACCCGTCTTCCATGAGCATGGCCAGTGCGCGATGGTTGTACACGTTGAGCGTGGGACTGGCCACGAACGGCACGCCGCGTGCGCGGCAGAGCTGGACCGCGGAGAGGTCGTTCGCCTCGATCCATCCCTGGCCCTGCTCGATCAGGCGTTGCAGCGCGCCCAGTTCGGACTCGGCTTCGATCAGCGCAAGCGACGACAGCACGATCTGCTTGCCGCTTTCCGCGAGTTCGTGGGCCAGCATGATCCAGTCCAGCGTGCGCAATTCACGGCGCTTGCTGCATACCGTCTCGCCCAGGTAGATGATGTCGACCGGCCATTGGACAGCCTGGCGATAGAACGCAAACGTGCGTTCGCGCGGCCAGAAGTACTGCAGCGGGCCGAGACTCAGTTTCATGGCATGCATCGTGTCAGTGCCAATGGCGGTGATAGGGGCCAAGCGTGGTTTGATGGCCTTCCGCGTGCCTGGAAAGCGCGGATTGCCATTCTGGGCGCGCCTGCCAGCGCTCGGGTGCGGCGTGGTAGCGATCCAGCGCTTCACGCCAGGTGTGCGTCACCGAGGCCACGTAGGCCACGCCACGCTGGCGTCCTTCGATCTTCAGCGCGGCCACGCCGGCGCTCGCCAGGCGCGGCAGCAATTCGAGGGTGTTGAGGCTGGTCGGCTCTTCCAGCGCATGGAAAGTCTCGCTGCCTACGGCGTAGCGACCCTTGCATACGGTGGGGTAGCCGGCGGGCTCGGAAGGATCGAAGCGGTCGATCAGCACACGGTTGAGGCGCACACTGCGGCCGCCGTCGTCGTGTTCCTCCCACCGCACGAAGCTCGCCGGTGAACAGACGCCATGGCGATTCGGCGAGGCGCCGGTGACATAGCTGGACAGCTGGCAGCGTCCTTCGACCATGATGCAGAGGCTGCCGAAGGCGAACACTTCCAGCGGCACGGGCGCCTGCTCGCACAACCGTTCCACCTGCTGCACCGACAGCACGCGGGGCAGCACGGCGCGGCTGATGCCGAAGCGCTCGTACATGTAGCGAAGCGCGGGCGCGGTGGTGGCCGAGCCCTGTACCGACAGATGCCGGGCGAGCTTGGCGTGATGGCGCGCGGCATAGTCGAGCACGGCCATCTCGGCGGCGATGATGGCGTCACAACCGAGCGATGCCGCCTTGTCCACTGCAGCGTACCAGTGCGGCAGACGCGCACTGTCCGGATAGGTGTTGAGTGCGAGGTAGACCTTGCGCTGGCGCGTTTGCGCATAGGCGATGCCTTGCCGCAGCTCCTCGTCGTTGAAGTTGAGGCCGGGGAAAGGCCCGTGCATTGGTCTGGTCGCGCAGGCCGACGTAGACCGCATCTGCGCCGGCATCCACCGCCGCTTTCAAGGCCGGCAGGTTGCCGGCGGGACAGACCAGTTGCATGCAGACCTCGATACCCAGAACGTCGGGCTGCATCCTGATTGTCGCGGGCCAGGGCGTCGCTGACATGCGTCAGGGGAGAGGCCGATACCCGGACCTATGCTCGACTTCACTACGATGCAGGAGTCACCCGCATGTTCAAATCAAGAATGGCGCTGTTGCTGTGCGGTGCCCTCGCGCTAGCCGGCCCGGTGTGCGCCGCTCCCCAGCATGACCATGCCGCTCACGCTGCCTTCGACGGCACGCAGGTGCCGGTACCGTCGCCGCGCTGGGCGGCCGATGAACCGCTGCGCGACGGCATGGGACGCATCCATCAGGCGCTCGATGAGCTCCGTCACCACGAGATGGGTCATATGAGCGATGCGATGGCGCAGGATCGCGCCGGCCTTATCCTGGATGCAGGTGCCTACATCTTCGCCCACTGCAAGCTCCAGCCGCAGCAGGACGCGGTATTGCACAGCATGCTGGTGCCGCTGCTGTCGGCGGCGCAGAAGCTCAAGGACCAGCCGCAGGACGTGGCCGAAGTGGCCGCCATGCGCAAGGCGGCGGCGGACTATCCGCGTTACTTCGATGATCCGGCCTGGGCAGCGGACGCTGCCGCGGAACACGCGCACCACGAGTAGCAAGGTCACGGAGGACGGCGTGCACCGTCCTCCGTTTTGGCTCAGTACTTCACGTCCAGCTTCAGCCAGAACGTGCGGCCCGGTTCATTCACCCGCACCGTATTGACGTAACCCACCAGGCCCGCACTCGCGGCATTGACGTGTTCGGCGTAGGTCTTGTCGAACAGGTTGTCGATGCCGGCGGTCACGGTCGTTGCGCGGTCGATGCGATAGCCGCCATTGAGCGAGAACACACCAAAGCCGGCGCTGGGCCCCAGGTCCTGCCCGACGATATTGCCTTCGCCCACGGCGACACGGTTTTGCGCAGCTGCCAGGCGCCAGAGACCGCCGACCGACCACACGCCGGTGTCGTAGGTCAGGCCGAAGCGCGCTTCCAGCGGAGGCATCTGCGGCAAGGGGCGACGCTCCGAGCGGTTCTCGCCCCATGTCCAGGCCAGGGTCGCATCGGCCTTCCATCGTTCGGCAAGGCTGTAGACCAGGCCGGCTTCGGCGCCGGCGATGCGTGCATCGACATTGCTGGCCTTGCCGGCGCTCATGCCGGAACCGTAGTCCATCAGGATGAAATCGTTGACCACGCCGGCGTAACCGGAGACCCAGGCCTTGAGCTGGCTGTCGTGGTACTGCAGGCCGATATCGAGCTGGGTGGTCTTTTCCGGCTTGAGCTGCTCGAAGCTGGTGAGCGTCTTGTCGGCGTGCCCGCCGAACAGCTCCCAGTAATCGGGAAAGCGTTCCACGTGGCCAATGCCGGCGTAGAAGGTGGCGGGCATCGCCGCCAGGTCGCGTTCGTAGCGGAGGAATCCCGAGGGAAGCGTCTGCGACCGGCTGGCGTCGACGTTGTGGCGGGCGGGCCCCATGCCCCCCATGTTCATCATGCCGCCCATGCCTGACATCGAGGTGTTGTCAGGCAGGTCGTAGCCGCGCGTCTGCGCACGATCGATGCGTGCGCCGGCGATCCATCGCTCGCGTTCGGCGACGTTCCAGTTGAGCTCGCCGAACGCACCCAGCATGTCCATGCGCGCATCACGCACGCGTGGCTGGGTGCGGTAGTCCGGCAGCATGCCGCCTGGCGGACCACCCATGCGGCTGGTGTGTACGCTGGAAGAGCCGTCGATGCCGGCCTGCAGTTTCCACGCCTCAGTCCAGTCGAAGGTGCCGACGACACGACCGCCAACGGTCTTGCGATCCACGTCGCTGGCCATGGCCATGGGCATCATGCTCGACGGATCGGGATGGCGCAGCGTGTAGTTGTCCATCACGTGATCAGCGTAGTTGTAGTAGAGCTGCGCCTCGAGATGACTGAACACGGCGTCGGGCCGATCATGCTCGATCTTCAGGCCCGCGCTTTCGCGCAGGAACTGTGCGCCGTCCATGCCGCTGAACGCGTAGGCCGCCTGGCCATTGCCCTTGCCCGCGGAAAGCTCCACACGCGTATTGTCGTCCGGCGTCCAGCCCACGGCGGCATCGGCATTCCATCGGTCCCAGGAGGAGTGCACGCGGTTGCCATCACCGTCTTCGTAATCCTGGGCGTGCGTATGGTTCGCACTGACATTCATATAGACGTCCGACGTACCGGCGCGCACATCGATCATCTGATCGTTGCGGCCGGCCGAGCCGCCGAGCAGGCTGCCCTCCAGCGAGGCATCCGCCTTGGTGTAGCGCTTGAAATCGCGTTCGAACAAGACGGTGCCGGCGGAATTGCCCGGTCCATACAGGACGGTCTGCGGACCCTTGATCACCGTCACGCGGTCGTACAGCTGCGGCGAGATATAGGCCGTGGGCGGATCCATGCGCGAGGGGCAGCCGCCGCCGATCTGCCCACCGTCGACCAGCAGGTTGAGGCGCGAGCCAGCCATGCCGCGCAGCATGGGATCGCCGTTGCTGCCACCTTTGCGGATGGTCGAGAAGCCGGGGATGCTCTTGAGAAAATCCGCGCCATCGCTGGCGGGTACAGGTTGGCGTGGCGCCTTGGGATCGGTGACGACGGTCAGCGGGCTTTCCTGCATCGGGGCCGTGATCACGATGGCAGGGAAGGTCAGCACCGCGTCGGTCGCCAGCGTTGGCGACGCTGCGGCGTAGAGCGCAAGCGCAATCAGGCAGGGGAGCGGCCGCGCCTTGACGGGCGCGTGTTCCCAAGAGGGGTGTTCAGACATGGACGTTTTCCGTTTTCGCAGGCCGCAGGACGCCTTGCGGCCATGAGCCGCGAGAGCGAGGTGATGGGTTTCAACGCTGCGGGAAAACGGGAGGGCCGCGTGGTGCGGCGGCCAGTACGGAAGGTTCCGCGCTGAGCGGCGCGCGGTAGGCAACAGGCAAGCCTGCCGGAGGCTGGTTGAGGGCCGCCGGCAAGGAGGCGGCCAGCAGCACCGGCTGATGGCTGAGCAGGCCGCAGTAACCGCACTTCTCCATCGACGATGGATGCGGCGCGAGAGGAGGCGCATGGTCGTGGGGACCATCGCAGTCCATGCCCATCGTCATCGCTGGTGTATCGGCGACGGCCAGGGTCTGCGAAATCATCGGCGCCACCACGGCAAGCCAGATGGCCGTCATGGCCAGCCAGGCTATCCAGCGTGGTGTTCGCGGGCGTATCACTCAAATCCCTGTAGGGTGTCGCAACCTTGCGTAGCGATTGCATCATCCCATGCGAACGATCGCCGCAGATGTGGCATGCCGTCGCGGCGCGATAGGTTCCATAGCAGGTGTCTGATGAATGTCAGTGAGCGGAGGCGCCGCGTGGCACAGGATGGCGCATCGGCAATAAGGAGCCCTCGCAATGATCGACTACATTCAGGCCTGGCAATGCATCGGTTGCGGCAAGATCGAGGCGCCCCAGCCCTGCATCGGCGTATGCCGGGACCGCAAGGTCCTCATGGTGGGCAAGGATGATCACGAGCGCGCGCAGGGCGAGATCGACGCGTTGCGTGCCCAACTGGCGAAGGCGCACGCGATGCTCCAGCGATTCGGCTTGGCCAAGCCTCATGAAGGACAGTGGGGGCGTTCGTGGGTCGCGCTTCAGGAAGAGCTGCGCGAAGCACTCGTCGTGCTTGAAGTGCCGGACGAAGCACAGCCCGCCACCCACTGATGCGCCGAGCTAGGTGACGACGTCCCGCGCCGACGTCGTGGTGCGCAAGGCCGACCACAGCGCATCGACGCGACGTTCCACGGCATCGTCGGGCACGATGGGTCGGCTCCAGGCGCGCGTGCTTTCCGCCGGCCACTTGTTGGTGGCATCCAGGCCAAGCTTCGAACCGATACCCGCCACAGGGCTGGCGAAGTCGAGATAGTCGATCGGCGTGTTCTCCACCAGCATCGCGTCGCGTGCGGGATCGACGCGCGTGGCGATGGCCCACAGCACCTGCGACCAGTCGCGCACGTCGATGTCCTCGTCCGTGACAATCACGAACTTGGTGTAGGTGAACTGTCGAAGGTACGACCACGCCGTCGGCGTGGGTGTATTGCCGACCAGCGGATCGTACGGCCAGTTCTGCGTGTAGCTGATGGCATGGCCCGGGTGTTCCGCGGCCGCTGCCCAACTGGTCCACCAGAAGAACGCGGTGAGCACGCGGCGGTGTTCCATCTCGCTTTCCTGCGCCATCGCGTTCGTGGGGGCGGTGGTGTTCGAGGTCGTGATCCTGGACGCATTGCACCGCAGGTTCGACCGGGCCACGATGGGGCGCATCGAACAGGCGGTGATGCAGCGTGCTCGCCGGGTGATGCCGTGGGTCGTGGGCACGCTCTACGCGAGCGGTATCGCCATGTTCACCGTCCGCTGTGGCGGGCTACGCTGCCTGCCGACCCATTTCGGCTGGCTGCTGCTGGCCAAGGTGACCCTGGCGCTGGCGGTGCTGGTGATCTTCATCCGGGCCGTGCGGGCCGGTGACCGGCGAGTCGACCCGTGCGGCTTCCGGCATACCCACCGCATCGTGCTGGTGCTCATGGTGGGCATCGTTTTTCTGGCCAAGGCCATGTTCTACTTGTAGGCCCTGTCCAACGAGGTGTCCCCATGTCCCAGGTAACGCTCAAGGGCCAACCGGTCCAGGTCGACGGTCATTTTCCCGCCAAGGGTGAGCACGCGCCGGCGTTCTCGCTGGTTGGCAAGGATCTGGCCGATGTGACACTCGCCAGCTTTGCCGGCAAGCGCAAGGTGCTCAACATCTTCCCCAGCATCGACACGCCAACCTGCGCCACGTCGGTGCGTCGCTTCAACGAGAAAGCCAGCCAGCTCGACAACGCCGTGGTGCTCTGCATTTCCGCCGATCTGCCGTTCGCACAGGCCCGTTTCTGCGGTGCGGAAGGGCTGAGCAACGTGGTCACCCTGTCCACCCTGCGCGGCCACGATTTCCTCAAGCAGTACGGTGTCGCCCTTGCCTCCGGCCCGTTGGCTGGCCTGGCCGCGCGTGCGGTCGTGGTGCTCGACGCCAATGATCAGGTCGTGCACAGCGAGCTGGTCGGCGAGATCGCGCATGAACCCAACTACGATTCGGCGCTAGCCTCGCTGGGCTAAGGCTTGTAGCTCGCAGACAGGAAAGGGGCCGGCCATGATCCGGCCCTTTTCTGTTAGGTCGTCCGGCATAAAAAAGCAGCCAGCCGAAGCTGGCTGCTTCCCCGGCCCACCGGGGCTCACGCTTGTTACTTGCCCAGCGCCAGCGTGCCCTTCATCAGCGCGGCATGGCCCGGGAAGGTGCAGAAGTAGGCGTAGGTTTCGCCGGCCTTGAGCTTGGCCACCGGCACGGTCACGGTGTCCGACTCGCCGCCACCCACCAGCTTGGTGTGGGCGATGACCCGGGTATCGTCAGCCTTCACGTAATTCTGGTCGGCGCCGGCCTTCATGCCATCGGCGATGATGCCGGCCTCGTCCGCGGAGTGGCCCAGCACCCAGTTGTGGCCCATCGATGCCTTGGGCAGCTTGCCCGTGTGCTTGAGCGTGACGGTGAACTGCTTGCAGGTCTTGGGTACTTCGATGCTCTTCTGGTTGAACTGCATCGCATCGTTGCCCTCGATGGTCGTGCTGCAGTCGGCCGCCCACAGCGGTGCAGCGAACAGGCCGAGCAAGGCGAGGGCAAAGGTCTTGCGGATCATGGGGACATCTCCGTCATTAAAGTCAGAAAAGGCGCGACGATAATGATTCGCGATTGATCGCCCCGGCGTTGATCTGGATCAGATCGATGCGTGTACCGCCCGCATAGCGACATTGCACCGCATGCGTTTGCAGAAACAAAAAAAGGGCCGGATCAACCGGCCCTTTTTCCTGGTGCGTCGTACCGGACTTACTTGGCCGCCATCAGCGCGACGGTCATGTCGAGCATACGGTTGGAGAAGCCCCACTCGTTGTCGTACCACGACAGCACCTTCACCAGCGTGCCTTCCATGACGCGGGTCTGGGTCGCGTCGTAGGTGGAGGAGGCCGGGTTGTGGTTGAAGTCGATCGACACCAGCGGCTGCGTGTTGACGGCCAGGATGCCCTTCAGCGGGCCATTGGCGGCTTCGCTGATGACCTGGTCGATCTCTTCCTTGGTGGTCGGACGCGAGGCGTCGAAGGTGAGGTCGACGACCGACACGTTGATGGTCGGCACGCGCATGGCGAAGCCGTCCAGCTTGCCGTTGAGTTCCGGCAGCACCAGGCCCACTGCGGCGGCGGCGCCGGTCTTGGTCGGGATCTGCGAATGCGTGGCCGAACGGGCGCGGCGGAGGTCGGAGTGGTAGACGTCCGTCAGCACCTGGTCGTTGGTGTAGGCGTGGATCGTCGTCATCAGGCCGCGCTGGATGCCGATCTTCTCGTGCAGCACCTTGGCCAGCGGAGCGAGGCAGTTGGTGGTGCACGACGCGTTGGAGATCACTTCCAGCTTGGAGGTGAGCTTGTCGGTGTTGACGCCGATGACGAAGGTGCCGTCCACGTCCTTGTCGCCCGGCGCGGAAATGATGACCTTCTTGGCGCCGGCGGCGATGTGCGCGCTGGCCTTGGCCTTGGAGGTGAACAGGCCGGTGCACTCGAGCACCACGTCCACGCCGAGGGCGCCCCAGGGCAGCTTCGACGGGTCGCGCTCCGCGCATACCTTGATGCGGTCGCCGTTGACGATCAGATCGCCGCCGTCCACCGACACGGTGCCCGGGAACTTGCCGTGCGCGGTGTCGTACTGGGTCAGGTGCGCGTTGGTCTCGGCGTTGCCGAGGTCGTTGATCGCAACGATCTGGATCTCGTTGGTGCGACCGGCTTCGTACAGTGCGCGCAGAATGTTGCGGCCGATGCGACCGTAACCGTTGATGGCGACCTTGATGGCCATGTGACAGCGTCCTCCGGAGTGAGGTGACGGAATTGGCGGCTGTGGGACCGCCGTAAAAGCGTCATTTTAGCTTGAACGGGCTCTCCGGCCCATCCACCGCCTTGCGGCATGGCTGGGGCTGTTCAGCGGAGGCCGGAAGCGCTTGAATCAACTTTTCTTTCGGGCGCATGCGCCCAGCAGGAGATTGGCATGAGCGAGACGGGACAGACTTTCGGCATCACCCTGGAGCAGGTCGAGAACTTCGAGTTCCGGGTGCGCTTCGACGACACGGTGGTTCCGGACCTGATCGTGGATGAAGGTGCGCCCCTGGGCGGCGATGCCGGGCCCAATCCCTCGCGCCTCCTTGCTGTCGCCGTGGCCAACTGCCTCGCCGCGAGCCTGTTGTTTGCCCTGCGCAAGTACAAGAACACGCCGGGCAGGATGGGCGCGAAGGCCCGGCTGACCCTGGAGCGCAATGAGCATGGCCGTCTGCGCATCGCGCATATCGGCGTGGACCTGCAACTCGCGGAGAAGGCCGAGGTGCTCGACTACCTCGATCGCGTGCTGGCGCAGTTCGAGGACTTCTGCATCGTGACCCAGAGCGTCCGCCAGGGCATCAAGGTGGATGTCAGCGTCCTGGACGGGGAAGGCAAGCGATTGTCGGTGCCGGGCGAAAGCTGAGGCCTGCCGGCGCGGAGCTGTCATGGAGCTGTGGCAGACTTTCCGTTTTCGCTGACACATTCGAACCTATCCATGTCCTTTCCGCGCTTCTCTGCCGCACTTGCTCTCGCCTGTTTCGTCCTGACGCCCGCCGCGCACGCCTGGGGCCAGCTTGGCCACAGCATCGTGGCCGACCTCGCCCAGCGCCACCTCAGCCCCGCGGCGGAGGCCGAGGTGGAGCGATTGCTGGCGCCGGAAAACACCAAGTCGCTGGCGGATATCGCCAGCTGGCCGGACGAGATCCGCAACGATCCCGGCAAAGACGCACTGTGGAAGCAGACGCGTGCGCTGCACTATGTCGACTTCACCCACGGCGACTGCAACTACACGCCGCCGCGCGACTGCAAGGATGGGCAATGCGTGGTCGCTGGCATCGACCACTATGCGCAGATCCTCGCCGACAAATCGCAGCCCGACGCCACGCGCCTGGAAGCCTTGAAGTTCGTGGTGCACTTCATCGGCGACGAGCACCAGCCGCTGCATGGCGGTTCGCGCGACGACAAGGGCGGCAACGCCTATCAGGTCCAGTTCCAGGACAAGGGCACCAACCTGCACAGCGTGTGGGATTCGGGCCTGCTCAAGACCCGTGGCCTGGATGACAAGGCGTACGCCGACGAGCTGGAATCCCGCGGCACGGTGACCTTGCCCAAGCCCATCGCCCCCTTCGACAACGCCTATGCGCAGTGGGCGGAAGAGTCGTGCCAGATCTCCCGCGACATCTATCCCGAGGGTCATAAGCTCGATCAGGCCTACGTACAGAAGGCATTGCCGGTGGCGGAACTGCGCCTGCGCGAAGCGGGGCGTCGCCTGGCGGAAGTGTTGAACCTCGCGCTGGCGCGGTGACGCTTGTTCGCTTCGCGATTCCCACGGGCCCGCCACTGCGCGGGCCTTTTTCTGATCAAAACTTCAGCAGGGCCAGAAAGAATTGCTGCGATGCAAAATCATGCACGCGCATGCTTCACGGACGTGCAGGCGAGCCCAGGTGCCCCTACCGGCGCGCCGATGCCCTGGCTTCAGAGTGGCCTCGCATTTTGCATGCCATGACACCAGTATTTGGCCGTCCGAACGCCAGTGAAGCAGACCAGTGGCTTGAGCTCGGCGCATTCTTGGTTGTCTTTGCGTAATACCACTGGTAGCGGCTGGTCCGCATGCCACAAGCAGTCCACTTGCATACCGTGGTTGGCAAGAAAAATGCCTGCGCAAACCCTCTGGCAGATCGATCCAATTCTGCTAGCGTGGAACGATGACTACTGAATCTACGCTGCGCCGCACAAAGATCGTTGCCACCCTCGGTCCCGCGACCGACGCTCCTGGCATGCTGGAAAAAATCATCGCCGAAGGCGTCGACGTGGTTCGCCTGAACCTCTCGCACGGCCAGCCGGACGATCACCGCGCGCGCGCCGTCGCCGTGCGCGATGCCGCGACCAAGCTCGGTCGCGAAGTCGGCGTCCTTGCGGACCTTCAGGGCCCGAAGATCCGGGTCGAGCGGTTTGCCCATGGTCCGGTGGAGCTTCGTGTGGGCGATAGCTTCGTGCTGGACTGCAGCCCGGGGGCGCCGCTGGGCGACGCCACGCGCGTTGGCGTGAGCTACTACGACCTGCCGAAGGACGTGTCCGCCGGCGACGTGCTGTTGCTGGATGATGGCCTGGTCGCGCTGACCGTCGAATCCGTCGTGGGCGCGGAAATCCGCTGCCGCGTGCTGATCGGCGGCAAGCTGTCCGATCGCAAGGGCCTCAACCGCCAGGGCGGTGGCCTCTCCGTGTCCGCGCTGTCGGAC
The DNA here is from genome assembly GCF_003264855.1 of Dyella jiangningensis. Classification (NCBI taxonomy): domain Bacteria; kingdom Pseudomonadati; phylum Pseudomonadota; class Gammaproteobacteria; order Lysobacterales; family Rhodanobacteraceae; genus Dyella; species Dyella jiangningensis. The sequence continues at coordinate 754,516 of NZ_NFZS01000001.1, forward strand.
AAGGACAAGGCTGACATCAAGCTCGCCGCCGAGATCGGCTGTGACTTCCTCGCCGTCTCCTTCGTGCGTTCGGCCGCCGACATGAACGAAGCGCGCCGCCTGCTGGAGGAAGCCGGTGGCAAGGCCTCGCTGGTGGCGAAGATCGAGCGCGCCGATGCCATTCCGGTGCTCGGCGAGATCATCGATGCATCCGACGTCGTGATGGTGGCGCGCGGCGACCTGGGCGTGGAGATCGGCGATGCCGAGCTGCCGGGCCTGCAGAAGAAGATCATCCGCGAGTCGGTGCAGCGCAATCGCGCCGTGATCACCGCCACGCAGATGCTGCAGTCGATGGTGCGCTCGCCCATCCCGACCCGCGCCGAAGTGATGGACGTGGCGAACGCCGTGATCGACGGCACCGACGCCGTGATGCTGTCCGAGGAATCGGCGGCCGGCGCACACCCGGACAAGGCCGTGGCGGCACTGCGCCGCATCTGCCTCGGCGCCGAACGCCAGTTCGAACCGAAGGAAGATCCGGCGACGCAGGGGCATCACCTGGATCGCACCGACCAGGCCATCGCGCTCGCCGCCATGGTGCTGGCCAGCCAGCTCGGCGTGCGCGCCATCGTCGCGTTGACCGAGTCGGGCGCCACCGCGCAGTGGCTGTCGCGCTATCGCAGCGCGGTGCCGATCTACGCGCTGTCGCCGTTCGACGATGCACGCCGCCGCATGTCGATCCTGCGTGACGTGCAGGCCGTGAAGTTCACCCACGTCTCCCAGACGCCGGCCGGCTCTGCACGCGACGCCGTGCGCCAGCTGTTCGCCGAAGGCAAGCTGACCGAAGGCGATCGCGTGGTGCTCACGCACGGCGACCACATCGGCCAGGGCGGCGGCACCAATACGCTCAAGCTGCTGTCGGTGGGTGCCGAGGGCGTGGTGGAGTGCTTGCGCGACCTGTAAGCAGGGTAGCGACGTCGGCCTGCAGCCCGTAAGGCTAGAATCCGGGTCGACGTCCCCCAACCCATGCGCAGGAGGTTTTCCATGAACATGAAGTCGCGTCGCCACATCCAGGCGATTTCCCTGGCCCTTGCCATGGGCGTGGCCGCACCGCTGCTGGCGCAATCGCAGGCGCGCATGGTCGGCCCGGACCGCATCCAGTCGTACTGGATCATGCTAAACACCAAGGTGGATGCCGACGTCCCCAACAGCGGCTCCAACATGGACAAGCCCGGTTGCGTGGCGGTGACCTACATGATCGGTTCCGATGGCGTGCCGCAGAACGTCAACGTGGCCAAGGTGGTGCCGCAGAGCGACCTCGGCGCCGTGGCCAAGAGCGTGGCGGGCAACTTCCGCTACGGGCCTTCGCTCACCAACAAGACGCACGAGCCGGTCAATACGTACTTCATCGTGCCGTTCAACCTGCCGGCGGATGCTGCGCAGCGGCAATCCATCATCGACGCGTGCAAGCTGCCGGGCTACAACCAGGCCTGAGTCTCGACGCCATGGCCATTCAGGGGCGCTCAGGGCCCCTCGTGGCCAGATGCCATATACTTGCGGGCCTTTAAGCCTAGCCGCCCCCTTCCAGGGCGGCTTCCACCTTGTGCGGCCCACACCGCCTAAGTACCGGAGTTGTCATGAGCATCGAAGATCTCGAAAGCGTTGCCCTCGCTATGGTTGCGCCCGGCAAGGGCATCATCGCCATCGACGAGTCGACCAACACCATCAAGAAGCGTTTCGAGGCCGTCGGCATCGACAACACCGAAGAGAACCGCCGCGCTTACCGTGAGCTGCTGCTCACCACGCCGGGCCTCAACGAGCACATCTCCGGCGCGATCCTGTACGACGAAACCATCCGCCAGTCGACCAAGGACGGCGTGCCGTTCACGACGCTGATGAAGAAGAACGGCATCATCCCGGGCATCAAGGTCGACAAGGGCCCCGTGCCGCTGGCCGGCTTCCCGGGCGACGTGGTGACCGAAGGCCTCGACGGCCTGCGCGAGCGCCTGCAGGAATACGTGAAGCTCGGCGCCCAGTTCGCCAAGTGGCGCGCCGTGATCAACATCTCCGAGGACAACCCGTCCTCCACCGCCATCGAAGCCAACTGCCATGCGCTGGCCCGCTACGCCGCGCTGTGCCAGGAAGCCGGCCTAGTGCCGATGGTCGAGCCGGAAGTGATCATGGACGGCGACCACAGCATCGAAGTCAGCTACGAAGTGCACGAAGCCGTGCTGCGCAGCCTGTTCAATGCGCTGTACGAGCAGAACGTGATGCTGGAAGGCACCATCCTGAAGGTCAGCATGGTCATCCCGGGCAAGGATGCGGACGAGCAGGCTGAAGTCGAGGAAGTCGCCGAAGCCACCGTGCGCGTGCTCAAGACCACCGTGCCGGCCACGCTGCCGGGCATCGTGTTCCTCTCGGGCGGCCAGTCGGACGAGCAGTCGACCGCCCACCTCAACGCCATGAACCGCATGGGCCCGCACCCGTGGCCGCTGTCGTTCTCCTACGGCCGCGCCATGCAGCAGGCCGCGCTGAAGCTGTGGTCCAAGGACATGAAGGCCAACTACGCCGACGCGCAGAAGACCGTCCACGCCCGTGCGAAGGACAACGGTCTCGCCGCGCTGGGTCAGTGGAGCGGCAAGTAAGAAGCAGCCATTCTTCTGTAGGAGCGCACCCAGTGCGCGACCGCAGAGTGGGTGAAACCGCTCCGTAGGCTTTTCGCGCACTGGGTGCGCTCCTACAGAAAGAGCGGGGCATTGATGGACCAAAGAAAACGGGCGCCTCGCGGCGCCCGTCTTTTGTTTCTGTGTTCCTGAAAACCGATCAGAAGCGGTATTCCGCACTGACCGTGTACAGGTTGGTCGGCAGGTGGATGTTCTTGTCGCTGTCGCTGGCCTGGTAGTAGTCGTAGTTCAGGCCCACGCTCCACTGCGGGGTGATGTTGTAGCCCACGCCTGCACCGGCGTAGTAGTTGGTGCTGTTGAAGCGCACCGACTGCGGGTTGAACTTGTCGTTGGTCAGGCCTTCACCCTTGGCGAAGAAGGCACCGCCACGCACTTCGCCGTACCACTTCGGGCTGAAGCTGTAGCGCAGGTCGAGGCCGGCGGTAGCGCCCTGCAGCTTCGACTTGGCGTCGCCGCCGTAGTTCTGGGTATACAGGCCACGCGCATCGGCTCGGCCCAGGTAGACGTAACCCGCTTCGACGCCGAGCGACAACTCAGGGTTGAGCGCGAAACGGTAACCACCCTTCACGCCACCGGCGAAATCGCCGTTGTCATAAGGGCCCTTCTTGATCTGGCCGTAGCCGGCGTTGGCGCCGACATACCAGCCCTGCTGGGCGTTCTGGCCGGCGTCCTGCGCAAAGGCGGCCGGAACAGCCACCAAACCGGCGGCGGCGAAAGCAAGGGCAAGCATGGTGTTCTTCATGGGGGTACTCCTCGATTCTTCGTCTTATTTGGGCCAGTCCGCAGCGCCGGGGGTTCGGTCGTTCGCGGCTGGGCACCTCGTGCCGACGGTGCTGACCCTTAGATAGGGCGGCCCTGAGGAGTTTCAATACCGATTAGTACACAATTAAGAAGGCATTAAGGTTCAGGCCGCTTCCAGCCGGCGCACCAAAAAGAACGGGCGCCCCCGAGGGCGCCCACATGCTTCTCACAACAAGTTGATTAGAAACGGTATTCGGCCGTAACCGAGGCCGTATCGGTGGACAGGTCCACGCCCTTCTTCTTGGCGTCGAAATAGTCGTAGCTCACGCCAAGGCTGAAGTGCTGGTTGAAGTCGTAACCCACACCGGCGCCGCCGTACCAGCTGACGTCATCGAGGTGATGGCGGTTGATCGAGTTGTTGTCGTAGCCATGGCCCTTCCAGCCATAGATGCCGGCACGGCCGCTGACGTACAGGCCGTCCCACACGTTGATCTTGCCGTTCACGCCGGCGGTCCAGCCGCGAAGGTCGTTCTTCTCGCTGGTCTGGTTGACGGGCTGGCTGTTGAAGATGTTCTTCAGCTTGTAATTGCCCTGGTCGTTGTAGCCGACCTCAACGCCCAGACCCATGTCCTGGCCCACTTTCCAGCGGTAGCCGCCGTTGATGCCATAGGTGGTCGGATGGTCGTTGTAGGGGCCGTTTGCCACATGACCCTCGCCCACGCTGCCGTTGATGAACCAGTTGCCGCTGCCCACCGGCTGGTAGGGTTGGTAGTTGCCGTTGGCGGCGGTGCTGGTGGACGAGCTGGTGTCCTGGGCAAAGGCGGGAGCGGCGATGAAGCCGGTCGTGGCCATGGCAATGGCAAGTAGCGTCTTCTTCATGGGAGTACTCCATATGATCTTTTTTGGGATCGATCCCTGAAAGATCTGCGGGCCGGGGGAAAGGCTGATCGCAGTCACACCCGTTCCATGGGTGCCAGGGGATTAGAACCATGGGAGCCTGAAGGGTTTCCGTACCCCTTATCCAAAAATTAAGGACAAATTAAGGTCTTGGGCGTGGGACAGGGGCCCGGCAATCGGCGACAATGAGCGTTTTTAGCCGCCATCGCCCCCGGAGAACCCTCTCAATGACCACCCGCCGCGAACTCGCCAATGCCGTGCGCGCCCTCGCCATGGACGCCGTGCAACAGGCCAACTCCGGCCACCCAGGCATGCCGATGGGCATGGCGGACATCGCCGAGGTGCTCTGGAACGACTTCCTCCAGCACAACCCGACCAACCCCAAGTGGTTCAACCGCGACCGTTTCGTGCTGTCCAACGGTCACGGCTCGATGCTGCTGTACTCGCTGCTGCACCTGACCGGCTACGACCTGCCGATGGAAGAGCTCAAGCGCTTCCGCCAGCTGCATTCCAAGACCGCCGGCCATCCGGAAGCCAGCGAAACCCCCGGCGTGGAAACCACCACCGGCCCGCTGGGCCAGGGCCTCGCCAATGCGGTGGGCTTCGCGCTGGCGGAAAAGGTGCTGGCCGACCACTTCAACCGGCCGGGCCATGAGATCGTCAACCACCACACCTATGTGTTCCTCGGCGACGGCTGCCTGATGGAAGGCATCTCGCACGAGGCCTGCTTCGCTGGCCGGCACCTGGAAGCTGAACAAGCTGATCGCGCTGTACGACGACAACGGCATCTCGATCGACGGCGACGTGCACGGCTGGTTCACCGACAACACCCCGGAGCGTTTCGAGGCCTATGGCTGGAACGTGATCCGCGGTGTCGACGGCCACAACCCCGACGCCATCAAGCAGGCCATCGCCGCGGCCACCTCGCAAAGCGAGAAGCCGACCCTGATCTGCGCCCGCACCATCATCGGCTTCGGTTCGCCGAACAAGCAGGGCAAGGAAGAGAGCCACGGCGCCGCGCTGGGCAAGGACGAAGTCGCCAAGACGCGCGACGCGCTGGACTGGCGCTACGGCCCGTTCGAGATCCCGGCCGAGATCTACGCCGGCTGGGACCACAAGAAGACGGGCGCCGCGCGCGAGCAGGCCTGGCACGACGCGGTGGCCAAGTACTCCGCGGCGTTCCCGGAGCTGGCTGCCGAGTTCAATCGCCGCGTCGCCGGTGAGCTGCCGGCCGACTGGGCCGAGAAGTCGCAGGCTTTCGTCGACAAACTGCAGGCGGACGGCGTGGACGTCGCTTCGCGCAAGGCCTCGCAGATGAGCATCGAGGCGTTCGCGCCGCTGTTGCCGGAGCTGATCGGCGGTTCGGCCGACCTGGCCGGTTCCAACCTCACCAAGTGGAAGGGCAGCGTCGACGCCGGCAATGGCCACGACGCCAAGGGCAACTACGTCTACTACGGCGTGCGCGAGTTCGGCATGAGCGCCATCGCCAACGGCCTAGCGCTGCATGGCGGTTTCATCCCGTACGACGCCACCTTCCTGGTGTTCTCCGACTACGCCCGCAACGCGGTGCGCATGAGCGCGCTGATCCCGGCACATGCCATCCACGTCTACACGCACGACTCGATCGGTCTGGGCGAAGATGGCCCGACCCACCAGCCGGTGGAGCACCTGGCCTCGCTGCGCTACATCCCGAACAACCAGGTGTGGCGTCCGTGCGACGCGGTCGAATCGGCCATGTCCTGGAAGCTCGCCATCGAGCGCAAGGGCAATCCGGCGTGCCTGGTGTTCTCGCGCCAGAACCTCAAGCCGCAGCAGCGCAGCGCGCAGCAGGTGGCCGACATCGCGCGTGGCGCCTACGTGCTGTCCGATCCGCAGGACACCAAGTTCAAGGCCATCCTGATCGCCACCGGTTCGGAAGTGGAACTGGCGATGGAAGCGGCCCGCACGCTGGCCCAGCAGAACGTGCCGGTGCGCGTGGTGTCGATGCCTTGCACGGAAGTGTTCGACGCCCAGCCGCTGGAATACCGCGAAGCGATCCTGCCGGGCTGGTGCCGCGCGCGCGTGGCGGTGGAAGCGGCCACGTCCGACTTCTGGCGCAAGTACGTCGGCCTCGACGGCGACGTGATCGGCATGACCACCTTCGGCGCCTCGGCGCCGGCGCCGCAGCTGTTCGAGCACTTCGGATTCACCGTGGCGCATGTGGTCGATGCGGTGAAGCGCGTGATCGGCTGAGTGTGCATTTCCCTCTCCCCTCTGGGGAGAGGGCAGGGTGAGGGGCGGGTCTCGCCTCAAGCCCACAAAAAACGCCGTGATCATCACGGCGTTTTTTGTGCCTCAGTTTCAACTGTAGGAACGCACCCAGTGCGCGAAAAGCCTACGAAGCGGCACGCCGTAACACTGCGGTCGCGCACTGGGTGCGCTCCTACAGAAGTGGCGTTGTTACGCCGCCAACAACGCCGCCAAATGCTCCGGATCCCGCGCCAGCGCATGCGCTCCGGCCTTCTCCAGCTCCTCGCGGCTACCAAAACCCCACAACACACCCAGTCCACGCACGCGATTGGCCACCGCACCGTCGATGTCGAAATGACGGTCGCCGATCATCGCCGTCTCTTCCGGCCTCGCGCCGAAATCCTCGAGGGCAGCCTTGATCATCGTCGCCTTCTCGCTATGCGCGCTGGACGGATCCGGGCCGTATAGACGGCTGAACGCACCGCCGAACGGCAGGTGCTCGATGATCGGCCGGGCATGCCGCTCCGGCTTGCTGGTCACTACGGCGAGTGTGTGGCCAGCGGCCTGCAGGCGCTCGATCATCGTGTCGATGCCGGGATATACCGTGTGCTCCTGCCAGCCGATGGCATGGAAGCGTTCGTGGTAGTAATCCACAGCGAGTTCAATGCGATCGTGATCATGGTCCAGCAGCGGCGCAAAGCTGTGCCGCAGCGGCGGGCCGATCCAGTGGCGCATTTCCTGCGGATGTTCCACGCCCAGCTGCGTCAGCGCATGGCGGACGCTGCCCAGGATGCCGATTTCCGAATCGATCAGCGTGCCGTCGAGGTCGAACAGACAGAGCATTACTTGCCTGCACGCGCCTTGAGGGCCGCCACGGCCGGGAGTTCCTTGCCTTCGAGGAATTCGAGGAAGGCGCCGCCGCCGGTGGAGATGTAGGACACCTCATCGGCGATGCCGTACTTGTCCACGGCCGCCAGCGTGTCGCCGCCGCCGGCGATGGAGAAGGCCGGCGACGCCGCCACAGCGCGGGCCAGCGTCTCGGTGCCATGGCCGAACTGGTCGAACTCGAACACGCCGACCGGGCCGTTCCACACCACGGTGCCGGCCTTGGCGATCATCTCGGCGTAGCGGCGCGCGGTCTCGGGGCCAATGTCCAGGATCATCTCGCCGTCCTTCACCTGGTCGACCGGCTTCACCGTGGCCGGCGCGTGCGCGGAGAACTCCGGCGCCACCACCACGTCGACCGGAATCGGCACGTCGGCGTTGCGGCGCTTGGCATCGGCGATGACCTTTTTGGCGGCCGGGATGAGATCCGGTTCATAGAGTGAATTGCCGACCGAATAACCCATGGCCGCGATGAAGGTGTTGGCGATGCCGCCGCCCACAATCAGCTGGTCCACCTTGCCGATGAGGTTTTCCAGCAAGGTCAGCTTGGTGGAAACCTTGGAGCCGGCCACGATCGCCAGCAGCGGATGCGCCGGTTGTTCCAGGGCCTTGCCCAGCGCGTCCAACTCGGCCGACAGCAGCGGGCCGGCGGCGGCGATCGGGGCGAACTTGATCACGCCATGCGTGGAAGCCTGGGCGCGGTGCGCGGTACCGAAGGCATCCATCACGAAGATGTCGCACAACGCCGCGTACTTCTTCGACAGGGCTTCGTCATCCTTGCCTTCGCCGACATTCATGCGGCAGTTTTCGAGCACCACCACTTCGCCGTCGGCCACCTCGACGCCGTCGAGGTAATCGGCGACCAGGCGCACCGGCTGGCCCAGCTTGTCGCCCAGCCACTTGGCGACCGGCGCCAGCGAGGATTCGGCGTCGAACTGGCCTTCCTTCGGACGACCCAGGTGCGACAGCACCATCACCTTGGCGCCGGCATCGCGGGCGGCCTTGACGGTGGGCAGGGCGGCATCCAGGCGCTGGGTGGAGGTGATGTGGCCGTTCTCGATCGGCACGTTCAGGTCTTCGCGGATCAGCACGCGCTTGCCGCGCAGATCAAGATCGCTCATGCGGGTAACGGACACGGCGGAACTCCCTTGGCTTGGATTCGTATGGGCGCCGGCAGGCGCGAATCGCGTATTGTCCCGCCCGCTCCCCGGCTATGCAAACCACGCGGCAGGTATCCTAGGCGGCGGGTATTTCCCTTCGAGGACATGGATATGGGCCAGGATCGGGTGTTGTACGGCTATTGGCGCTCCAGCGCGGCCTATCGGGTGCGCATCGCGCTGAACCTCAAGGGGCTCGCTTACGAGTCGCGCGCGGTGCATCTGGTGAACAACGGCGGGGAGCAGCACGCACCCGACTACAGGGCGCTCAATCCGCAGGAGCTCGTGCCTTGCCTCGTCGATGGCGGACAGGTGCTCACCCAGTCCATGGCCATCGTCGAATACCTCGATGAAACGCATCCGACGCCGCCTTTGCTGCCTGCGGACCCTGCCGGACGCGCTCGTGTGCGGGCGTTGGCGCAGGTGGTTGGCTGCGACGTGCACCCGCTGGGCAATCTGCGCGTGCTGCAGTACCTGGTGAACGGCATGGGCCTGGATGAGTCCGCCAAGGGCGTGTGGTCGCGGCACTGGATCGGTGAAGGCTTGCGCGCGCTGGAGGCGACGCTGTCCGGCCATGTGGCGACGGGGCGCTTCTGCCACGGCGATACGCCGACGCTGGCCGACATCTGCCTGGTTCCGCAGCTCTACAACGCCATTCGCTGGAAACTGTCGCTCGACGACTACCCGACCATCCAGCGCATCTACGACGCCTGCCAGGCGCTGGAGGCGTTCCAGCGCGCGGCGCCGGAGGCACAACCCGACGCCCCGGCGACGTAAGCCGTCGTGGCCGGTTTCTGGGGGAACCTGTGGTGCTGGCAGCGCGGAAGGCAGGGCAGCGGTTACGACAAGCTGCTGCTCGCCGGCACGCTGTGGCCGCTGCCATGCGATTGCTATCTGCTGCGCTTTCCGACCGGTGCCTCGGTGCCGCCGCATACCGACCGCGTGGCGCAGGGCAGGCACTACCGGCTGAACATCATCCTGCATGCGCCGCGCCGCGGTGGCGAGTTCGTGTGCGCGCGGCCCATCCATGCCAGTCGCCGCATCAAGCTGTTTCGACCGGACGTGGAAGAGCACAGCGTCACGACGATCGACGAAGGCACCCGCTGGGTGCTCAGCATCGGCTGGGTACGTGGCGCGCGGGGCGGCGATACCCGCCCCGCGGCTTAAGGTCGATCAGAAGCCCAGACCGTACGGATCGTTGCCGACCAGTTCGGCCGATTCCGAGTTGCCGCTTTCGGACAGGCGGATCTTGAGGGCGAGACCATCGCGCGAGTCGGCCTTGTTGAGCGCCTCGTCGAGTTCGATGCGGCCTTCCTTGTACAGGCGATACAGCGACTGGTCGAAGGTCTGCATGCCTTCCTGCAGGCTGCGGTCCATCGCTTCCTTCACGTCGTGCACCTGGCCGCGGCGAATCATGTCGCGGATCAGCGGCGTATTGAGCAGCACTTCCACCGCCGGCAGGCGACGGCCGTCCTTGCCGATCACCAGGCGCTGGCTGATCACCGCGCGCAGGTTGAGCGCGAGGTTCATCAGCACGTTCTTGTGCGCCGATTCCGGGAAGAAGTTGAGGATGCGCTCCAGCGTCTGGTCGGCGTTGTTCGAGTGCAGCGTCGCCAGGCAGAGATGGCCGGTTTCGGAGAACGCGATGGCCGCTTCCATGGTGTCGGTGTCGCGGATCTCGCCGATCATGATCACGTCCGGCGCCTCGCGCATCGCGTTGCGCAGGGCCTCGTGGTAGCTGTGCGTGTCCAGGCCGACTTCGCGCTGGTTCACGATCGACTTCTTGTGGCGGTGCAGGTATTCGATCGGATCCTCGATGGTGAGGATGTGGCCCGAGGAGTTCTGGTTGCGGTGGTCGATCATCGCGGCCAGCGTGGTCGATTTGCCCGAGCCGGTCGCGCCGACCACCAGGATCAGGCCGCGCGGCTCCATGATCAGCTCGCGGAAGATGGTCGGTAGCTGCAGCTGGTCGATGCTGGGGATTTCGCTCTTGATCGCGCGAATCACCATGCCCACTTCGCCGCGCTGCTTGAACACGTTGATGCGGAAGCGGCCGGCTTCCTTCACCGCCAGCGCCATGTTCAATTCCAGGTCGCGCTCGAACTGGGGCACCTGGCCTTCGTCCATCAGCGAGTAGGCGATCTTCTTCACCATGCCGCTCGGCAGGCCGGTATTGCCTAGCGGGTAAAGCTTGCCCTCGACCTTGATGTTCACAGGGGCGCCCGTCGTCAGGAACATATCCGACGCGCCCTTGTCAACCATTAGCTTGAGGAAGTAACCGATGTCCACTCGAATCCCCTAATTTCGTGCGCATTGCTAAAGTCGATTATGCCCGCCCACAATACGCTGCGACACTCCGAGAGGACTGAGTGATGGTGCACATCTTTTCCCCGCTGTCTGGCCGCCCGAAAGGCGTCCGTTCGGCGGTTTCGACCCTGGCGCTGGCCACGACGCTGGCGCTTTTCGGCTGCGCGAGCGTGCCGCCACCGGACGGGGCCATGAATCAGGCGCAGGTCCAGCTGCAGGCGGCACGCGATGCCGATGCCGCCGATTACGCGCCGGTCGACCTGGGCTTTGCCCAGAACAAGTTCCAGCAGGCCCAGAACGCCATGGCCAGCCGCAAGTACGACGACGCGGCCACCCTGGCGGACGAGGCTCGCGCGGACGCCGAACTGGCCCGCGCCAAGGCGCGCCTGGCCGCCGCCCGGTCGCAGATCCAGAGCAAGACCAACGCCAATCGCCAGCTGCGCGAGCAGATCGAGCAATCGCTTTCCGAGCAGCAACAGCAGGACCAGTCGCAGAACTCGGGCCTGCCGGCGCAGCAGCAGACCCAGGACATGCCGGCGCCGCCGAGCTCTTCGCTCGAACCCATGCCGGAGGGCCAGGGTTTCCAGACGCTGCCGCAGAACAATCCCCAGCCCGTACCCCAGGTGAACCGTGACGACCAGGGAGGCCACCTATGAAATCCCTGACCCTACGACTCTCCGCCGTGCTCCTGGCGCTGGCCGCCACCGGCGTGGCACAGGCCGCCAAGGAAGACATGGACGTGGCTCGCCTGACCAACAGCCTTGACCAGCTGTCCGGCGATCCCAGCCTGGGCGCCTACGCCCAGGCCGAGCAGGCCCGCGCCCGCGATGCCGTGAACCAGCTGGCCCAGGCCCGCTCGCGTGACCGCGCACACGCCCTGTACCTGGCCGAGCGTCGCGTCGACCTGGCGCGCGCCACGGCGCAGCTGCAGGACGCCCAGCAGCAGATCAACCGGCTCGACCGCGAGCACGACCAGATCCAGCTCGACGGCAGCCGCCGCGAGGCTGAAATGGCCCGCCGCGAGCTGGAGCGCCAGCGCCTGCAATACCAGATGGAGCAGGAGGAATCCGCCCGCCAGCTGGCTGCCGGTGCCGAGGCGACTGCCCAGGCCCAGGCCCAGGCCGAGCAGGCCAAGAAGGTCGCGGCAGCCCAGGCCCGCGTAGCCAACGCCGCCAAGAAGCAGGCCGAGCTGGCCGCCCAGGCCGCCAAGCTGATGCGTTCGCAGATGCAGCAGGGCGACAACGGTTCCTCGGACAAGGACCAGGGCAAGTAAGCCCCGCGGGCCGTGTCCGTTGCCATCGAAGGCCGGCCGGGCTTGGCCCCGCCGGCCTTCGTTTTTGGGGCTCCGGGCCTGTGCGAAGCGGCTTGGCGAGCGCATTGTTCAAGGATCGGCAAGCGCTTGTTCGGGTTCCGCAAAAGACTGTTCTGGCAGCTTTTTTCTGCCGATCGACTGCGTCATCCCATCCCGAATATGACGCTTGCATGGCTCCATGGCCGGGAGTAGGGTCAAGTTCCCAGGGGGCACCTTCGCACCCTGGGTCACCGACCTGAATCATGCACTCATCCTTCCCCTCCAAACGTTCTCCATGGACCGGTCAAACGGCATGGATCGCGGGTGTGTGCGTGCATTCCTCGTCAGCGGGCGCCGCTCACAAGTGCTCGCCGTTCTCTCCAGAGGAGGTTGCATCATGTTTGAAAACCAGCAGCGTGATGATGTCGAAGCTTTGATGAAGGCCGACGCGGAGTTCCGTCGGCTGTACCAGCACCATCGGGAGCTCGACAGCAAGGTGCACGACGCCGAGATCGGCGTACTTCCCATCGATGACATGACGTTATCGGGCATGAAGAAGGAGAAGCTCCACGCCAAGGAGCGACTCCAGCGCATGTGGGACACCCGAGCGCACCGCATCAACTGAATCTGCGAGGTTTCGCATGAACGCGGCCCCGGAAGCCTCCCGCAAGGGAACGGTTTCCGGGGCCGCAGTATTTCCGGGGAAAGTCGAGGGTCACGATGCCTCGGTTATGATCGTGCCCCTTGTCGGCCGCTCCGGTAGCGCCGGCGCACAACCCAAGGAGTTCCCATGACGGTCCACCAGAGTGTCCTCGAACTGATCGGACGTACCCCGATGGTACGCGCGCAGCGCCTGGACGTCGGACCGTGTGAACTCTTCCTCAAGCTGGAAAGCGCCAACCCCGGCGGTTCGGTCAAGGACCGCATCGGCCTGTCGATGATCGAAGGCGCCGAGAAGGCGGGAAAGATCCGCCCCGGCGACACGCTGGTGGAGGGCACCGCCGGCAACACCGGACTCGGCCTTGCGCTCGTCGCGCAGCAGAAGGGTTACCGCCTCATCCTGGTGGTGCCCGACAAGATGAGCCGCGAGAAGATCTTCAACCTCAAGGCGATGGGTGCCGAAGTCGTGCTCACCCGTTCGGACGTGGCGAAGGGCCACCCCGAGTACTACCAGGACATGGCCGAGCGTATCGCGCGCGAAACACCGGGCGCGTACTTCATCAACCAGTTCGGCAACCCGGACAACCCGGCGGCGCACATCGCGACCACGGGCCCGGAAATCCTCGAGCAGCTCGACGGAAGGGTCGACGCCGTTGTCGTCGGCTGCGGCTCGTCGGGCACGTTGAGCGGCCTGTCCAAGTTCTTTGCTGAGCGGTCGCCAAACACGGAGTTCGTGCTGGCCGATCCGGTCGGTTCCATTCTTGCTCAGTACATCAACGACGGGACACTCTCGACCAAGTCGGCCAGTTGGATGGTGGAAGGCATCGGCGAAGATTTCCTTCCCTCCATCAGCGACTTCACCCGCGTGAAGAAGGCCTATGCGATTCCCGACAAGGAGAGCTTCCTGGTGGCGCGAGAGTTGTTGGCGAAAGAGGGCATCCTCGGTGGTTCGTCCACCGGCACGCTGCTGGCCGCCGCACTGCGCTATTGCCGCGAGCAGACCACACCCAAGCGGGTGGTGACGCTGGTGTGCGACACGGGCAACAAGTACCTGTCGAAGATGTACAACGACTATTGGATGCTCGACAACGGCTTCCTCGAACGCGAGCAACATGGTGACCTGCGTGACCTGCTGCTGCGCCCCTTCGCGCAGCGCGACACGGTGGTAGTTGGCCCGAACGAGCTGCTGATGACGGCCTATACGCGCATGAAGCTTTACGACGTGTCGCAGCTGCCGGTGATGGACGGCAACCGACTGGTCGGCATCCTCGACGAGTCGGACGTGCTGATGCATGTGCATGCGGACGAAAGCAAGTTCCGCGATGCCGTGTCCACCGCCATGATCACCAACCTGCAGATGCTGGACGTGCGCTCGCCGATCGAGTCGCTGCTGCCGGTGTTCGATCGCGGCCACGTGGCCATCGTGGTGGATGGCGACCAGTTCCTTGGCCTGATCACGCGGATCGATCTGCTGAACTACCTACGACGCAAGGTGCATTGATCGGCGGCGACCGATGCGTCCACGATGGCGCATCGCATCGTCGATCCTTCGCCATGATAAGTTTGTTGAAATCGCGCGCGTCCAAAGTCGCTGCCCGCGATGGGATATTCGCGCCCTTTCGAAGGAGTAAGAGGTATGTGTGGAATCGTTGCTGCCGCCGCCCAACGTGACGTGGCACCGCTGCTTATCGTCGGACTCAAGGCGCTGGAATACCGTGGCTATGACTCCGCCGGCCTGGCCGTGCTCGACCGCGGCGAGATCCACCGCGTGCGAGCCAAGGGCAAGGTGCGCGAGATGGAATCGCTGTACCTGGCCGATCCGTTCCCAGGCAGCACCGGCATCGCCCACACGCGCTGGGCCACGCACGGCGTGCCGAACGAAGCGAACGCGCATCCGCACATGGCCGGCAGCGTGGCGCTGGTACACAACGGCATCATCGAGAACTACGCGACGCTGCGGGCGGACCTGCAGGCGCGCGGCCATGTCTTCACCTCGGAAACCGATACCGAGGTGATGGCCGCGTTGATCAACGAACACATGGAAGCCGGCCTGGGCCTGCGCGAAGCCGTGCTGGCGACCGTGCGCGAGCTGGAAGGCGCGTACGCCATCGCCGTAGTGAGCAGCAAGGAACCCGGGCGCGTGGTGGGCGCGCGCCATGGCGCGCCGCTGCTGGTGGGCGTGGGCATCGGCGAACACTTCCTGGGCTCGGACGCGCAGGCGCTCATCCAGGTCACCAACAAGATCATCTATCTCGATGAGGACGATGTCGCGGATATCACCCGCGACAGCGTGACCATCTACACGCTCGACGGCGACCGCGTCGAGCGCCCCGTGAACGAGAGCGAGCTCTCCGCGGATGCGGTGGAGCGAGGTGAATTCCGCCACTACATGCAGAAGGAAATCTTCGAGCAGCCCAACGCCGTGGCCGCCACGCTCGAAGCGCGCATCGGGCCGCATGGCGTGCTGCCGGCCATCTTCGGCGTCGATGGCGACGAGATGCTGTCCAAGGTGCGCGGCGTGCACATCATCGCCTGTGGCACCAGCTATCACGCCGGCCTCGTGGCCAAGTACTGGCTCGAAGAACACGCGCGCCTGCCGGTGGCGGTGGAAGTGGCCAGCGAGTATCGCTATCGCGAAGCCGTGGTGCCCGATGGCACGTTGTTCGTCGCCATCTCGCAATCCGGCGAAACGGCAGACACGCTGGCGGCCATGCGCGAATCGCGCCGTCGCGGTTATCTCGGCACGCTGGCCATCTGCAACGTGCCTGAGTCCTCGGTGGTTCGCGAAGCGGACCTCAAGCTGATGACGCGCGCCGGCCCGGAAATCGGCGTGGCTTCCACCAAGGCATTCACCACCCAGCTCGCCGCGCTGGCGCTCATGACGCTGCATCTGGCCCAGCAGCGCGGCCTGGACCGCGCACGCTACATCGACCTGTGCACCCAGCTGCAGCATATGCCGCGCGCCATCGAGAACGCGCTCAAGCTCGAGCCCCAGGTCATCGAACTGGCCGAGCACCTCATCCACCGCCAGCACGCGCTGTTTCTTGGCCGCGGCGTGCAGTACCCGGTGGCACTGGAAGGTTCGCTCAAGCTCAAGGAAATTTCCTACATCCACGCCGAAGCCTACCCGGCCGGCGAGCTCAAGCATGGCCCGCTGGCGCTGGTGGACGAAAACATGCCGGTCATTGCCGTGGCGCCCAACGGCCCGCTGCTGGACAAGCTGAAGTCCAACCTGCAGGAAGTGCGCGCCCGTGGCGGCGAGCTACTCGTCTTCGCCGACGGCGAAGCCAGCCTCGAAGGCAACGGCACCCGCGGCGTCACCCTGCGCATCAACGGCGGCGGCGACTTCATCGCGCCCGCGGTATTCACCATTCCGTTGCAGTTGCTGGCCTACCACGTGGCCGTGCTGCGCGGCACCGACGTGGACCAGCCGCGTAACCTGGCGAAGTCGGTGACGGTGGAGTAATGCTCAAAACAATGCGGCGCGATTGCGCGGCATTGTTTTGATGTCCTATGGCTCAAGCGGTTCAAGATCGCCCGTAAGCGTCCTCCAGCCTGACGATATCGTCTTCGCCGAGATAGCTGCCTGATTGCACCTCGATAATCTCGAGTGGCACTTTGCCAGGATTGCGCAGGCGATGAACGCTACCCAGTGGAATATAGGTGCTCTGGTTTTCGCCGAGGAGAAAGGCCCGGTCGTCACAAGTTACTTCGGCGGTGCCGGAAACGACGATCCAATGCTCGGCGCGGTGGTGATGCTTCTGCAGACTAAGTGCTGCGCCTGGCTTGACTACGATGCGCTTGACCTGGAATCGATCTGCCGACTCGAGCGAGTCATAGCTGCCCCAGGGACGGCGAACCACACGATGGAGGGAATGCTCTGGGCGCCCAGCGGCTTTCAACTCGTCTACCACGCGCTTGACGTCCTGAGCCGCATCGCGGTGGGCCACCAGGGTGGCGTCCGGCGTGCTGACCACGATCAGGTCATGAACGCCGACAGTTGCCAGCAGATGATGGTCATGCGAGCGAAGCAGGGAGTTGCAAGTATCGACGGCGATGGTGTCGCCTTCGCGGAGGTTGCCTTGTGCATCACGCGCACCCGCGAGCCACAGCGCGGACCATGAGCCAATGTCGCTCCAGTCGCATTTCACTGGGATAACCACGGCGCGCTGGGTTTTCTCCATCACGGCGTAGTCGATGGAGTTGTCCGGCACCTTGGAAAAAGCATCGGTGCTAATGCGAACGAAATCGAGGTCCGATTTGGCCGAGGCATGGGCGGCACTTACTGCCGCGAGCATATCCGGCGCATGCTGTCCGAGTTCCTCCAGGTATACGGAGGCTTTGAACATGAACATGCCGGAGTTCCAGTCGTAGCTGCCATCGTCCAAATACGACTGCGCCGTGGCGAGGACGGGCTTCTCGACGAATTGGGCTACGCGGAAAGCGCCATCAGTGATTGCCTCGGCGCGGCGAATGTACCCGAAACCGGTTTCAGGGCGGTCCGGGCGAATGCCGAAGGTAACCAGCCAGCCCTCGTTGGCTGCGGGCAAGGCGGCTGCCACCCCGTCAGTGAAGCTCTTGGCGTCACCAATCAGGTGATCTGCCGGCAACACCAGCAGGATTGCCTCCGGATCGCGTTCGATTGCCTGTAGAGCACCCAGGGCAATTGCCGGGGCGGTATTGCGCGCGACCGGTTCGAGCACGATGGTGGCGCCTTCGATCCCGGATTCGAGCAGCTGCTCGGCGGCAAGAAAGCGATGATCCTCGCTAGCTACCACGACCGGCGAGGCAGCGTCGGGTAACTGCTGAGTGCGTGCGACGGTTTGCTGGAACAGCGTTCCCTGTCCGGTCAACGACAGGAACTGCTTAGGCAGGTTCTTGCGCGACACAGGCCACAGCCGAGTGCCGCTGCCGCCGCTGAGAATCAGTGGAATCAACATGGTTCACAATCCTTTGGATGCAAGTTCGCGAATGACTTGGGCCAGCCCTTCATCCCAGTCGGGCAGCGTAACCGCGAACTGCCGCTGAAAGCCCGAGTTGTCCAGCACTGAGTAGGCCGGGCGCCTGGCAGGCGTCGGGAAGTCGGTGGTGCCTATGGCCTGCACATCGGGCTTGCACGAGAGCAGACCCGCATCGGCGGCCTGTTCGAAGATGGCTGAGGCAAAGCCGTGCCAGGTGGTCGCACCACTGGCAACTAGATGATGGATGCCCTCAAGCGCCTCGCGCTCGACACCGTTGGCGGCAAGCCAACGCTGCAGTGCGATCAGGGTGCCGTCCACGATCAAGGCCGTGGAGGTCGGTGCGCCATGCTGGTCGGCAACCACCTTTAGGTGGTCTCGCTCGGCGCCAAGCCTCAGCATCGTGCGCAGGAAGTTGTTCCCGTACGGGGCATAGACCCAAGCCGTGCGGAAGATGAGGTGGTGCGCCCCGCTATCGCGCAGCGCCTGCTCGCCGGCGAGCTTGCTGCGACCATAGGCTCCCAGTGGCGAAGTGACAGCGTTCGTTGCATACGGGCGTTGGGATGAACCGTCGAACACATAGTCGGTGGAATAGTGCACGACCAGTGCATGGTGACGCGCGGCCCACTCACCGATCGCGCCGACGGCGGTGCCGTTGACCTGAGTCGCGAGGCCTTCTTCTAGTTCCGCCTTGTCCACAGCGGTATATGCCGCGGCATTGACGATTACGTCTGGACGAAGACGATCCAGCAGTTCGCACAGGTGGCAGGGAGAGGTCAGGTCCCCTGCCTCGCCTTCGCCACCGTCGATGAGCTGGCCGTTGCGGCAAACCGGAAACAGCGTGCCAAGAGCCGCCAGCCCACCGTCACGAAGGAAGCTGCGGCCTAGCTGGCCATTGGCGCCTAGCAGGGCGATCCTCAACGCTGGTACTCCGGCAGCCTGTCCTGAGGAACCTCTTTGAGTAGCAAGGCCTTTTCGTCTTTGCCGGACAGCAATGGATGGCTGATGGGCCAGTCCACAGCAATGTCGGGGTCATTCCAGCGCACGCCGGCATCGGCGATAGGGTCGTACAGCGCTGTGCATTGGTAAGCGAAGGTGGCGAACTCCGACAGCACGCAGAAGCCGTGGGCGAAACCCTCCGGTATCCAGAAGTGCCGATGATTTTCCGCCGTCAGCACGACTCCTTCCCATCGACCGAAGGTGGGTGAGCCGCGTCGGATGTCGACGGCGACGTCAAAAACCTCGCCTTCGAGCACGCTTACCAGCTTGCCCTGCGGGTTTGGCCATTGATAGTGCAACCCGCGCAACACGCCCTTGGCCGACCGCGAAACGTTGGATTGCACGAGCGCGCCTGTAATGCCGGCCTCGTGGAACTTCGCCTGGTTGTAACTCTCGTAGAAGAAACCGCGCGAGTCACCGAATACCTGTGGCTCGATGACCATGGCACTAGGAAGGGTAGTCTCGATCACCTTCATGCCACGTAGCCCTGCTGGGTGAGGTTGCGCAGATATTGACCATAGCCAGTCTTGGAAAGAGGTTCTGCCAGCTGCAACAACTGCTCGGCGTTGATCCAGCCGCTGAGGAAGGCAATCTCCTCGGGACAGCACACCTTCAGGCCCTGACGGTGTTCGATGGTCTGAATGAAATTGCCGGCTTCCATTAGTGATTCGTGCGTGCCGGTATCCAGCCAAGCGTAGCCTCGACCGAGTTGCTCCAGGTGAAGCGAATCGTCGGACAGATAGCAACGATTGAGGTCGGTGATCTCGAGCTCTCCTCGGGGCGACGGTCTCAGTTGGCTGGCATACTCGCAGGCACGGCCATCGTAGAAATACAGTCCAGTTACCGCATAGCTGGATTTGGGCTTGGCTGGCTTTTCCTCCAGGCCGATGACTTTGCCACTTGCATCGAACTCGGCTACGCCGTAGCGCTCGGGGTCACGCACCCAGTAACCGAACACGGTCGCACCGTGCTCGCGGGACGCTGCGCGACGCAGCCGTTCGGTGAGGCCAACGCCGTAGAAGATATTGTCGCCGAGCACCAGGCAGCTTGGGTCGGTGCCCACGAAATCGCGACCGATCACGAAGGCCTGCGCCAGGCCGTCGGGCGATGGCTGCACGGCATATTTGATCTTGATACCCCACTGCGAGCCGTCGCCGAGCAGTCGTTGGAACAGTGCCTGCTCGTGTGGCGTGTTGATCACTAGGATCTCCCTGATGCCAGCCAGCATCAGAGTCGCTAAGGGGTAATACACCATGGGCTTGTCATAGACAGGCAACAGCTGTTTGCTGACGGCCTGGGTGATTGGATAAAGCCGGGTGCCGGATCCACCGGCAAGGATGATGCCCTTGGTGGTGGTCATACGCCGAGGCGCTCCATACGGTAACTGCCATCGAGCACGCGGTCCGTCCAACTATGATTCGACAGGTACCAGTCGACAGTGAGTTCAATGCCGCTTTCAAAGGTTTGCGACGGGCGCCAGCCGAGTTCATCCTGCAATTTGCTCGAATCGATCGCATAGCGGCGGTCGTGGCCCGGGCGATCCTTGACGAACGTGATCAGGGATTCGCGCTCATGGCCACTGGCAAGTGGCCGTCGGGTATCAATGAGTGCGCAAATGGTCTTCACGACCGTGATGTTCTCGCGCTCTGCGTTGCCGCCGACGTTGTAGGTCTCGCCAATGCGTCCAGCTTCCAGCACCCGCTGGATTGCAGAGCAATGGTCGCCTACGTACAGCCAGTCGCGGATATTCAGGCCGTCGCCGTATACAGGCAGCGGCTCGCCGGCCAACGCCTTCTGAATGATCAGTGGGATGAGCTTTTCGGGGAACTGATATGGCCCGTAATTGTTGGAGCAATTGGTCGTGACGGTTGGCAGGCCATATGTATGGTGGAACGCCCTCACCAGATGATCGGACGCTGCCTTAGAAGCAGAGTAGGGCGAGTTCGGGGCGTAGGCGGTAGTTTCTTTGAACTTGCCTTCGGCGCCGAGCGAACCGTAGACCTCGTCGGTGGATACGTGCAGGAAACGGAACGATTCGCGTGCCTGGCCTTCGAGTTCGCGCCAGTAGTCGCGGGTACATTCAAGCAGCCCGAGCGTGCCTACTACGTTGGTTTCGACGAAGGCGGCGGGTCCATCAATGGAGCGATCAACATGCGATTCGGCGGCGAAATTCACCACGGCATCGGGGCGGTGTTCGGCCAGCAGCCGCCGGCATAGCGTGCGATCGCCGATATCCCCTTGCACGAAAACGTGCCTGGTGTCAGCCCCGATCGAGGACAGGGTACTCAGGTTGCCAGCATAGGTGAGCTTGTCCAGATTGATCACCCGGTTCCCCTGGCGCACGGCCTGAAGCACGAAATTGGCCCCGATGAACCCGGCTCCGCCGGTTACTAGCAATGTCTTCATAGATCCCTGATGGCGGCATGGTGGTGCACCGCGGTTGTGTCATGACTCAACTGAAGGAAAAGCTTACTATTTGACGGCCCACAAGCCTATGCTGAACGGTTTTCGCGGTAAGGAAGTGGCAGGTTTGCCACGGCCCGGGCCGGTCCCGACAGCTTTGGTAGGGGATCATTGTCGGCCATGTCCCAAAAACGTGTTGTCGACTCATAACTGGCGGAATTCATGGCGAAAAAGACCACCACCCCGTTCGGCCTGGGTACTCGGGCCATCCACGCTGGGCAGCATGCGGACCCGGCCACCGGCGCCATCATGACGCCCATTTACGCGACGTCGACCTACGTGCAAAGCAGCCCGGGCGTTCACAAGGGCTACGAGTACTCACGCACCCAAAATCCCACCCGAATGGCCTATGAACGCTGCGTGGCTGACCTGGAAGGAGGGCGGGCCGGTTATGCATTCGCTTCTGGCCTTGCGGCGGCGAGCACCGTACTCGACCTACTCGAGAGCGGTAGTCATGTCATTGCGATGGACGATCTGTACGGTGGCACCTACCGCCTCTTCGAGCGAGTCCGTCGCCATTCCGCCGGCTTGGATTTCAGTTTCCTAGACCTCAATGATCTGGGTGCGCTAAAGGCGGCTCTTCGTCCGAATACACGCATGATCTGGGCGGAGACGCCGACCAATCCGATGCTCAAGTTGGTTGACCTTGCCAAACTTGGCGCATTCGCGAAAAAGCATGGGCTGATCTTGGTCGTTGACAACACGTTCTGCTCTCCCATGCTGCAGCGCCCACTTGAGTTCGGCGCGCATCTGGTTCTTCATTCAGCGACGAAATACCTCAATGGCCATTCCGACATGGTCGGCGGCATTGTGGTGGTGGGCGATGACCCTGTCCTCGAGGAACGCATGGGCTTCCTGCAGAACTCGGTGGGTGCGGTGGCGAGTCCGTTCGATTCGTTCCTGGCCATGCGCGGACTGAAGACGCTGCACTTGCGCATGCAAGCTCACTGCGAGCACGCGCTGGAGCTCGCGCGATGGCTGGAAAAGCACCCGGCCGTCAATCGTGTGATTTACCCTGGCCTGAAGAGCCACCCACAGCATGCACTGGCCCGCCGGCAAATGGACGGTTTTGGAGGCATCATCAGCATTGAGGTGTATGGTGGTCTGCGCAAGGCGCGTCGTATGCTTGAGCGCTGCCATCTGTTCGCACTGGCCGAATCGCTGGGTGGCGTCGAAAGCCTCATTGAGCACCCCGGCGTCATGACTCACGCCTCGGTTCCTGCAGCCAATCGAAAGCGGTTGGGCATCAGCGATGGTCTCATTCGCCTGTCCGTCGGTGTGGAGGATGTTGAAGATCTCAGGGCGGAACTCTCCGTTGCTCTGTCCTGATTTCGTCATTAAGTCATTTCGATAAGTACAGCAGGGAAACTCTGGCTACATGAGTTCATTGATTGAAGCGGCGGGCAAGCGACTGCGAGGCCCATTTTCCGCACTGATTGAACATCGATCATTAACCATCGAGCTGGCCAAGCGCGACATTCTTGGGCGTTATCGCGGCGCGAGTTTCGGCTTGCTGTGGTCGCTCATAAGTCCGTTTTTGATGCTGGGGGTTTATACCTTTGGTTTCGGCTTCATCATGAAGAGTCGCTGGCCTCAGACTAACGGCACAGACACGCACTTCTCGGTGATCTTGTTCGTTGCGCTCATCGTCCATGGTTTTTTTTCCGAGTGCCTCAATCGTTCGCCTTCGCTCATCACGTCGCAGCCTAACTTCGTGAAACGGGTGATCTTCCCCTTGGAAATCTTGCCCTGGTCCATGTTGCTCTCGGCATTGTTTCACTCGCTCATGAATGTGCTTGCATTCATACTCCTAAGGCTTGCCATGGAGGGCACGATCGCTTGGACAGTGGTCTATCTGCCGCTGGTGATGCTGCCGTTGATCCTGCTGACGCTAGGTATATCCTGGCTACTGGCCGCGCTTGGTGTTTATTTGCGAGATATCGGGCAGATAACCCCAGTGCTCGCGACGGCTCTCTTGTTTCTGTCATCGGCGATGTATCCTTTGTCGGCCGTGCCCGAGCGATATCGCTTCTATTTCGAGCTCAATCCCCTGACGTTTATCATCGATCAGGCGCGTGAGGTTGGGCTCTGGGGGCATTCCCCGAACTGGCTGGGGTTGTTCCTCTACGCCCTTGGGGGACTTTTCGTGTCATACGTTGGCTACGCCTGGTTCAAAGCAACGCGTAAGGGTTTTGGCGATGTCCTCTGAATGCGCCATTCGCGTCAACAACCTGAGCAAGTCGTTCCCGATCTATGACAAGCCGTATCATCGCCTACTTCAAATGGTGGCGCCTGGCCCGAAACAGCGCTGGTTCCGGGAGTTTCAGGCCCTTAAGGGCGTCGACCTTTCCGTCGCTCGTGGCGAAACGCTTGGCATCGTCGGGCGAAATGGCTCGGGCAAATCGACGCTGTTGCAGTTGATCTGCGGCACTCTCACTCCCACAAGCGGAACGGTGGAGGTGCAAGGGCGCATCGCTGCACTATTGGAACTCGGGTCGGGCTTCAACCCCGACTTTACCGGTCGCGAGAATGTGTACCTCAACGGTGCAGTGCTGGGACTAACTCAAGAAGAAATCCGCGAACGCTTTGACGAAATCGCTGAATTTGCGGAGATTGGCGAGTTTATCGAGCAGCCTGTAAAGAGCTATTCGAGCGGCATGTATGTGCGCTTGGCATTTGCGGTTGCTATCAACGTCGATCCGGAAATCCTGATTGTCGACGAGGCACTTTCAGTTGGCGATGAAGCTTTTCAGCGCAAATGCTTCGCGCGCATTAACAAGATCAGGGATGCTGGGGCCACTGTGCTTTTTGTATCTCACTCAGCTGGCGCGGTAACCGAGCTGTGTGATCGAGCACTGCTGCTGGATCACGGTGAGCTCTTGCTTCAAGGCGCGCCAAAGTTCGTGGTGTCGCGATATCACAAGATGCTATATGCGCCAGCGGAACGCGTTGCCGCGATCCGCGAGTCGATTCGCAACCACGAAGACGAAAGCCCATACTCCCTGAGCGCGGCGCATTCGTCTGACGGCGACGCGAGGATCGAAGCTGTCCCCGGTGGTGCGACGGTTGCGGACGACGATAGTGAGGCTTACCTAGACGAGGGACTCGTGCCCAAAAGCACGCTTTCTTATGAGGACCTGGGCGCAGTCATCGAGGATGCTCACATCGAGACCCTCGGTGGGCGTCGAGTCAATGTCCTGAAGTCTGGTAACCGATATACATACGTCTACAACGTGCGCTTTCATGTGGCGGCCGAGGCCGTGCGTTTCGGCATGTTGATAAAGAGTGTGACCGGACTCGAGTTGGGAGGCGGGCAGTCCGCCACACTCGAGGACACCTTGCCGTTGGTTGAAGGGGGGAGTGTCCTGACCGTGCGTTTCCAGTTCCGTTGCTTGATGGCTCCTGGTGCGTACTTCCTCAATGCCGGAGTGCTCGGCAGGGTGGGGGATGGCGAGGTCTACCTCAACCGGCAGATCGACGTGGCGATGTTCCGGGTGATGCCTGATCCCCAGCGTCTGGCCACTGCAATGGTGGACTTCGAGATTAGCCCTTCGGTTGAATTCTGACAGGCTTGTCCCGCAGCGTTGGCAGCAACGGGAGGAGTAGACTCCCCGCCCTTTACCTGTACGCGTTCAGCTTATTCGTTCAATTATTTCAGTAAAGCCGCACACGTAAGCCTGGGCTAGACTTGTTTTTAGGCACGCTCGCTAGCGGCGGATGGCCGTCATAACCGCATTTGGTGCGCGGACATGGCATGGCTAGACGCCGGCTTTCCCTGAGATGAATTTGCAGTGCCCGGCACGGTATGGAGCCGCGTGGGCGCCTAAACGAGCGATTTTCATCGCTCAAGTTCGACCGGTAACGCCTCGGTACGCTTTTGAAGCAAGGTATGGTATGCAATTTTCAACACTTGGCAGAATGCTAGAGCGGCTGGTGCGCAGCGTTAAAGGCAAACTGCGGGCAAATGCGTCTGGGGCTGATGTAGAGGGAATGGTTGTGAGAACAGATGAGAGCCGCGCAGGGGGCGGTGAGGGGCTGGCCTGCATATCGCTAGCGGATTCCGGACTATTCGACCGGGGCTGGTATCTGTCGATGTATGAGGATGTTGCGCGTCATGGGGTTGATCCACTGGATCACTATCTCAACAACGGTTGGCGAGAGGGTCGGTCGCCAAGCGCGTTCTTCGACGCCCGATGGTACCTTTATCACTACAAGGACGTGATGGAGGCATCGGTCGAACCGCTCAATCACTATCTGTCCAATGGTTTTGCAGAAGGGAGAATGCCTAACCCATTCTTCGACGATGAGTGGTACATAGGTACGATCGAGCGTGAGTTTGACGAAAAGGATCTGACCTCCTACGCGATTTACCTTAAGCGTGGATTGGCATCTGGTCACTCCCCTTTGCCCGAGCTGCAACCACTTTATTGGGCAAGAAAAGACGTGCCCGCCGATGCGTACGGCCAGTACAAGCGACTGGTTGCTGCGATGCGGCCGTGGTGGGAACGATTTGGCCGAGCAAAAGTGGCCATACTCGCGGCCTTGTACAGTCCCTATGAAGACAGTTCGTTGCTGTCCAACGCGGGGAGTGATGCGATAGAGAAGTTCATAGGTTTCCTTGAGCTCGCATGGACCGAGAATGCACCCCCGGGCCCACTTTTCCAGGAAAGCTATTACGAGCGCGTCCTGTGGAATCGGGGAATCGTGCGGCAGCCGGGCGAAACATTGCTGCAGCACTACCTTCGCGCCGGGTTTGATCTGCGCCTCGTACCCACCGCCAATTTCGACGATGCTGCTTACTATCAGCAGAATCCCGATATAGACCCATCGTTCTGTTGGGGGTTCGAACACTTCATCAAGAATGGCGTGTTCGAAGGCCGTCGTTCGACTCGCGCTCCTCGCCCGGTAATTGCGCAACTCATGATGCAGGGAAATGATCGTGAAGCGCGTATCAACAACTGGAAGTACTTCCTTTCATCCTGCGGCGAGTCTTTGGAATTGGATGGCGTCTATCAGCGCGTATCCCATTACGCAAAAGTAGTCGACGACATCTTCCGCTCCTCCGCATTCGGGGAGACCATGAGGCGGGCCGTTCGCATCGAGCCCGCTATCGGTGACCCGGAGGATATTAGCGATGTACTTGTCCCGCCCTTTCATGATGCACGTGACATGGCGCGGCGCGCTCTGCGCGAACGGTTGCTGCAGGCTCACTACGATACCGTCGTTTGCGTGCCGTGGATTCGAACGGGAGGTGCGGACCTCGTTGCCTGCCAGATCAGCCAAGCCATCCGCGACGCCCGCCCGGACGAGTCCGTACTCATCGTGCGTACGGATCAGCCTCATTTCGATCGCCCGGAATGGGTGCCACACGGTGTGAGCGTCATTGATGCGTCGGACATCTTCAAATGTCTGCCGCCCATTGACGCGCAACTGTTGCTATACGGCATGCTGATGGGGCTCGCGCCGACGCGGGTGGTCAATGTCAACAGTCGCCTGTGTTGGGACACGCTGGCTCGATTTGGTTCGCGGCTATCAAATAGCATTCATTTGTATTCCTACCTGTTTTGTTGGGACCACACACCGCGCGGCTTTCGTGCAGGTTATCCCAGCGAATTTTTCCCCGAGACCGCGCACAATCTCAGCGCGATCTTCACGGACACGGTGTATTTGAAGAACGAGTTGGACGGCATTTACCGGCCTCCTGCCTCCATCCGTGATCGGATCATTCCACTCTTTTCTCCCGCGAAGACTGACGTCATCGGGCCAGCCATGGTGGAAGTAAGCGTGGGGCGGGCTAAACATCGACGTCGCTGGAAAGTTTTGTGGGCCGGAAGGCTTGATCGTCAAAAGCGGTTCGACCTTGTCCAAGAGATCGCGAAGGCCATGCCAGACGTCGATTTCCTTTGTTGGGGTTCGGCGCTTCTGGATGCGCCGCCGAATCATGAAAAAACCCCTGTCAACCTGAAGCTTCATGAGGGGTTCTCATCATACGATGAGCTGCCGTTGGATGATGCGGATTTATGGCTGTTCACCTCCGAATGGGAGGGCATGCCAACCCTTCTTGTCGAATTGGCTCACAGAGGCGTAAGCATCGTCGCAAGCGCAGTTGGCGGGGTGCCCGAACTCATTGATGAGGAAACGGGCTGGCCGGTGAACCAAGTGCGCAGTATTGATGCCTATGTGTCGGCCATTCGAGAATCGCTGGCTTCGCCCGCACAGCGCGTGGCGCGGGCCGTGAAGCTTCGGGAGCGTGCCCGTGCACGCCATAGCATGGCGTCGTATGTAAAGCAGATCTCTGAAGTTTTGAACAACGAGGGTGCGGTTTGATGCAGATTTCAGCCATTTTGACGGGCCACTCGGAAGGTCTGCTTAGCGGCCCGTCCATAGCGAGTTTTCGCGAAGCGATTGACTTCGCCCGTGGCCAGGGCATTTCTGTTGAGCCCATTGTCATCCTAGATCGTCCCAGTGCGTTGACTCGAGAGATGTTCGTGGACGCCAAGTCTTGGGGCGGAACC
Source organism: Dyella jiangningensis (assembly GCF_003264855.1). NCBI lineage: Bacteria > Pseudomonadati > Pseudomonadota > Gammaproteobacteria > Lysobacterales > Rhodanobacteraceae > Dyella > Dyella jiangningensis. Next base: position 782,278 of record NZ_NFZS01000001.1, read on the forward strand.
TTATTCACTACTGAATTTGGTGATCCTGGTTTGGCGCGGAATCATGGCGTGGTGCAAGCAACGGGAGACTTTGTCACTTTCCTCGACGCAGATGACTTATGGAGCTTCAACTGGCTTGCGGCAGCTCACGCGCTTTGCGTGCGTGAAAACCGGGACGTCATTGCGCATTCTCAACTCAACATGATCTTTGGGCGTGAGCGCGCATACTGGCTGCATGTGGATTCCGAGCACCCTGACTTTGATCCTGGCTACTTGCAAATAGGTAATTACTGGGACGCACTTTCTTTTGCGCCACGGCACATCTTCCAGGATATTCCGTTTCATAAGAATGAGCTCTCGACCGGATATGGGCATGAGGATTGGCACTGGAACTGTTTGACCTTGTCCAAGGGCTACCCGCATAAGCCAGTGCAGGATACGGTTCACATGAAGCGTCGGCGCCTTGGTTCCCAAAGCGCCAGAGCGAACAGCAGTGACGTAGTGCCGTGGCCAACAGACATGGTGCTGTTCACGGTCTGATCTGCCGTCGTGAGCTAGATTGCGCATGGGTTGTACATCAGTCGCCACCCCGCCTGGTACCACTTTTCGCAAGCGGCAAAACTACGTATGCAAGAGATGCAGAACAAGAAATTGATTGTTGTCCTGGGTATGCACCGTAGCGGTACGAGTGCAGTCACTCGTTCGCTCCAGACCTTGGGGGTGGATCTGGGGGATGCACTCGTTCCTGCCGTGGCCGGTGACAACGACAAGGGATTCTGGGAAGACGCAGATACGCTGTCGATCAACCAAGACATCATGTCGGCACTGGATGTCAGCTGGTGCCCGTTGAGCCCGTATCGATGGTCCAGGATCGATGCGGACAAGATGCAGGAGTTCCGATTGCAGGCCATGGAGCTCCTGATCGGTAAACTCAAGGACGTGCCCGCGTTTGGCCTCAAGGATCCGCGTCTGACTAGGCTCCTGCCGTTCTGGCAGCCGATTTTTCGGGAGCTTGGCGTTGATGTGCACTATGTGCTGGTGGTGCGCAATCCACTCAGCGTTGCGGCATCGCTGAAGCGTCGAAATGGTTTCGCCGAGTTTCGCAGCCATTTGCTTTGGCTAAGGCACGTCGTGCCCAGTTTCTTGGATACCTGCGGGTTGCCCCGGGTCGTAGTCAGCTATGAACGGATGATGGCTGATCCGGAGGTGCAGCTGCGCCGGATCGCTGCTGGCCTGGATATGCCCCTGAACGAAGAGTCGAGCGCGTTTCTCGATTACACCCGAAACTTTCTCAGCCCGGAATTGCAGCATGAGCACCACACCGTCGACGAGCTCGATGTTGCCGGCGACGACGTGCCTGTCCAACTCCGGCATGTCTATGCGGCGCTGCGAGGCATGGCCAGTGACGCGATTTCTGACGGCGACTCGACGATCTACGAACTCTTCCTTGAGGTCGACAGATATCTCTCCGGCATGGAGAGCAGCCTTGCTTACATCGATCGATTGGAGGAGCGCAACGAGGAGTTGCTGCACACTATTCCGACAGAAGCGGTGGCCCGGATCGCTGAGCTGGAGTCGGCCTACCAGAAGCTCGCGGAAGGACAAGCCTGGCTCGAATCCCAGCGCGATGAATGGGAAAAGCTGGCCGAGAGCCGAGAGCAACATGTGGCTGAGCTTACTGAGTCGATAAAGGTAAGCGAGCAGCTTCGGTACACGTCTTCGGCGGAATTGACCAGTCGCGTGGCCGAACTCGAGTCGGCCTATCAAGCGCTCTCGGAAGGACAGGCATGGCTCGAGTCCCAGCGCGACGCATGGGAGAAGTTGGCCGCAATCCGGGAGCAGCGTATCGCCGAACTTTCCGCATTGGTCAAAGAGTTCGATCGGGCGCAGCACCCGGCCCTGCCGGAGGTGCGCGGTCGCCTGACGGAACTGGAGGTGGCCTATGACGCGCTGCTCAATGGAAACACGTGGCTGGAGTCTCAGCGCGATGCGTGGGAGAAACTGGCAGCAAGCCGGGACCAGCGCATAGCCGAGCTATCTGTGGCACTGAAGAAGTACGAAGAGGGCAACGCCTGGCTGGAATCACAACGGCAGGCCTGGGAATTGCAGGCCAAGGCGTTTGCGGCACGCTTGTTGGAGTTCGAAGGTCACTCGTCCGAGTCGACGCAGGGCGTTTGAAGGACATTGCCATTGCCCGCTTTCTCGCCGTGCCTGGACGGCACGGCATTTAGGAAATGGTCCTGCGGATTGATCGTGATGCGACTGTGCCTGATTCAGACTATCGCATCATTCCTTCTGCAGAACGACGACTTCCTGGAAAAAAGGAATGGCTGGAAAAATGTCCTTGACCGACAAGATGCGGCCCCAGATGTCCTTGATGTAGTTCTGCGTATAGAACACGTTCGAGCTGTACGAGCGCTCGGTATGCCAACGAAAGACCGTCCTGTCGTTGGGCAACGTGGGGCTGTCTTTGGCGGCCACGTAGTCCGGGTGGTCGATGAGCGCTCCGTAGATGGGCCACGCGGGGGTCATTTCGCGCCATGTGCGCTCTTCGTGGATGGTCAGCCAGGCGATGCCGCCGGGACGAAGTATCCGGCGTAATTCCATGAGCCAGGTTGTATCGAAGCACTCGATATGCGTGAAGACGGAGAATGCAGTGACGACGTCGATGCTATTGTCCGGCAGTGGCAGGGTTGGCACGCTGGTGTTTTGAAAGACCTTGATATCACGGCGCAAATTCCTTCCGACCCAGTCGACATGTGCGCGGTTGATGTCGCAGCCGATGACTTCCGGGAAGTCCTTGTTCGCATGGCGGATCAATCGCCCGGTGGCGCAACCTATGTCCAGAAGGCTCCCATGCCGTGCGCCCTTGCGTTCTAGCCATTCCATCAACTGGCAGTAGTCACGCAGGCCGGATGCCCAATAATTAAAGTGATTGGGGCCGTAGTAGCCCTCCCGTTGCTCTGTCGATGGGATGGGATAGGTGTCGGCCTCGAGGGCTGCTTCGAGGGGAATGCGAGAGCGATCCCAAGGAACTTCACCGGTGTCTTGCCCCAGGTGGTCACGTGCGATTCCCACGTTCTCGCCGCGTGTCTCCGCGCGTGAATTGATGGAAATCATGTCTTCCCAAGTTATATCCGCCACTGACTAGTCCTCGACTGATCGTTTCGGAACCCGCTGGGCAGCCATATTGGGATAGCATCCCTGGTCTCGCCCACGGCCTTGACAGTCGCGCCCTGGTCAGCGAGAAGGTGCCAGGGCACGATAGACGTCATGTTTGGTTGAGCGTCTCAGTACTGCCCGACTACCTTGCCAAGTTGACGGGGTCCTTGCAATGCCAGTCATTCGCCAAGATGCAATCTTGCGACCAAGCGTCAATACAGGCCGGTTAACCGGCTACAATTCGGAGCCGACACGGCCCTTTACGGTGTTGGTGGGGAGGCTATTGTCCGGCGACAGGCTTGGCCATTCAGTGCTCTGAGGACGCTCCATTACGTGCGCTTTGCAGCGTTTGCTCCGTAGGGCGAGCGCTTTTTTATCTCGAATCTGGGAATGCAATATGATGGTGTCGACGACCCCGGCCCGTGGGGGGAGTGCCCGTGTATTTGGTCTGGACTTGCTGCGCGCAATCGCCGTGCTATCGGTGCTTGCCGGCCATAGCTTGGATCATGGCAAGGCGCCGGTCTGGATGGTTCGTTACATTGCTCCCCTGGCTGTTTACGGCGTGGAAATCTTCTACGTACTAAGCGGCTTCCTGATCGGGCATATCCTTTTGCGCTCCGTCGCTTCGGGCAAGTTGCATAACCCCACGGACATCCTAGATTTCTGGAAGCGACGCTGGGCGAGAACGCTTCCGCTTTATATGTTCTTCCTGTTGGTGTACTTGCGATTTGATTATCACGGCCCGGGTGATCTTCGCCAGGTCTGGTCGTTCTTCGCGTTCCTGCAGAATTTTGCGTGGCAGATCCCGCCATTCTTCACCCACTCGTGGAGCTTGGCGGTTGAAGAGTGGTTCTATCTCCTACTACCGGTCGTCTTCTTGACATTTCATTGGTTGCTCAAGTCTGACGGAAAGGCGATTTTTGCGACGGCCCTGGTTTTCCTGCTCGTTCCGCTGGCGAGTCGATTGGTGATCGGGCACCACCTCACCGATTGGCCTGGTTACGATGGCTATATTCGCCAGACAGTGGTCTGTCGACTCGACTCTATTTTTATGGGCGTGCTTTGCGCCTATATGCGCATTCATTACCCGGGTTTCTTTGAGCGAAGCGTAAAATTCTGGTGGGTGGGCTTTGGCTTGTTTGCGCTGCTCTACATGATCCTGTCGGTCATTCACTACTTCAATCCGGCCAGCGCATGGGCCCAGGCGGCCTATCTCCCGTTGCTGTCGTTCAGCATCGCGTGCATGGTGCCGGCAGCTAGTAAGCTGCGTTCGACCGGGCTTTCGGTGCTCGATGTCTTTATTTCGCACACCAGCAAGGTGTCGTACTCCCTCTACTTGGGCCATATCAGCATGCTGACTCTGGTGCTAGGAATCATGGACCAGTTTGGCTGGGTGGCAGATTCGCTACACCGAACCGCGTTGCTGTACATCGCACTGGCCATTTTCTACTACGCCTTCGCAAATCTGACCTATCTGCTTGTGGAACAACCGTACATCAAGCTGCGCGATGTACGCATGGGGCATTCGGACGTGCGTAGCGGCAACGTCGCTATCGCCGTAGGGTCACCGGATCCAGCAGGGCAGCCTGTGCCGGAGTTGGGGCTACTCGTCGCTGAGCCGGATCATTCCTGATGGCCGTGCCGCGTCATACGCTCAGTGAGGGACATGCTCAATCTTCTGAGAGATCCATTGAGCCGTCGATGCAAGGCCCTCCTTCAGCGAGGTCCGAGGTGCCCAGCCCAGTTCCTGAAGTGCTAGTTCAGGCGAAAGGACGCTGGTCGGCACATCAAAAGGCCGAGAAGGTAGATAACGACGCTCAACGTCGTGCCCGATCACTTGCTCAATCAAGCTGATGAGCTCGTTGAGATCTGTACCTCGTCCTGAGCTGACGTTGAATACGCTGTGAGGACCTTCGTAGCGGATCGCTCTGGCGAAGGCCTCAGCAACGTCGCGCACATAGATATAATCGCGCGTGACGCTTCCATCGCCCCAGATTTCGATGGGTTGATTATTTAGCGCCCGGTGCAGGAATACACCCACTGCTCCTTGTGCTGTTTCTACGCGCTGCCGTTCGCCGAAAGGATTGGTGACGCGGAGGATAGTGGCCTTGACTCCGTACATCCTCTGATACATGAGCAGATACTTTTCAATGGCTAGCTTAGTAATGCCATATGAAACATGTGGCTCAGTTGGATGGTTCTCGTCAATGGGCAGGTAGACGGGACTCCCATACACAGTGCCGCCTGAAGAGATGAAGACAATCCGCCGCACATCCTTTTGAACCATCGCGTTCAGCATCTGAAGCGTTGCTACCAAGTTGCTCTGGACGTCGTAGATGGGGTCGTCGTTCGAGCTTTTCGGAAGAGTCGATGATACGAGATGGACGACAGCGTCCATGCCATCAACGGCCTCGGCCACCTCATGCTGGCTGAGCAAATCACCCGTCAGCCACTCGACCTTTTCGGATGGAAGAAAGGAGCGATAGGGCTCGACCCGCGGACGCTCAAAGATACGCAGCTCATGGCCATCAGCAAGCAGGCGGTCCACAATGGACGAGCCGATAAAACCGCCGCCACCGAAAATCACTGCCTTCATCAGGTTCTACCTCTTCACGAAAATGGGACCAGCCATGGACCGGGCGGCGTTCCCCTTGGTCCCGCTTGCTGGACAGTCAGCACCACTAATGGTGGCGGTGAGACATTAAAACATGAGTTCTCACACAGGTTGCCAGGAGGCGATAATTGAATGTAGTTCATCAAGCCTATCTCGGTACCGGATGCCGGTGGCGCGGTGGCCAACGCTATCGCGGACCTTTTGGCTGGCGCGCCTACCTAGTTGGCGCCCTTGATCAGGTGAATCTGCAAGCGTCACCATATGCCCAGCGGCCTGTTCGACATTGGCGTCGGCCCATACCTGATTTTCCGCATGGGGATATTCACCCGGCTTCACGGGTACCAGGTTGTAGTCGACGAGATAAGCGCAGTCGCTGTCCATGAAATCGAGATTCCCGGAGTAGGCGGTCGCTATGACTGGTTTGCCGAGGTACATGGCTTCCGCTAGGCCGCGACCGAAACCCTCGGAACGATGCAGGGACACAAAGGCATCGCAGCAGTGGACCAGATTCTTCGTGTCGTTGTCTGTCATGGCTTGGTCGACCAGGACCACACGATCCCGAAGCGGGGTAATTGCCTCAATCAGTGCCGCCAGTGCCTGCGGCGCAGCGTGGCTACCGTGCGTCTTGATGACAAGGCACACGTCAGCGGTTGGCCTCTGCCTGCGGAGCAATTCGAAGGCTTTGATAACCGCGCCAGGGTTCTTGCGAGCAGCGTAAGAACGGAAATCGAAGAAAAACAGAAATGCGTAGCTTGACTCGGGAATGCCGAAGTAGCGTCGCGATCGAAACGATGAAAGTACCACCTCACAGGCCAGGGGCATGCGTATAAGTGGTTTGTTGATAACCGGACGGAGCGCATCGAAGATGAACTGGGTCGGAGCCCAGATCTCATCGACGCGATTAAGCTGCTCGGCCCAGGCACTGGGATACTGGCTCAGCTCCCATGCGGGATAGATGATGTTGTATGAATCGTTAGGCAGCCTGTCGCCCAGCGTCTCCAGTGCTTGCTCAATTTCATCACCGTTCAGATGAAAAATATTGAGCTTGCCGGGACTGGTGGTGAGGAAAGGTTGAAGTTCCTCCAGCACATCCGAGTCGGGACGATTGATTCGATACAGATCAAGGACGCCTGGCCGAACGGCCACGGAGCGCAGTGCACGAAAGGTGCATCGCACGTCCTCGCCCCTGCCGATGGGGGCAAACGGGTGTCCCACAAGACACGTGGAAATATCTGTCATGGTGTGCGCTTACCCGAGTGAATAACGAGTCTTTCGAATGAGGCGGTCGTAATCCCGGGCATTGCGAAGTGCTTCCAGGAAGGTATGTCCGAAGCGACGATCGGGCTCCAGGTAGGCGCCCTCCGCCCATTCGTTCCACGCATTGATGAAGACGAGCCGCTCATCACCTGTGTATTGCTGCTTAGTGCGGGCAATCGTCGTTTCCAGCCACGCTTGAAATGCCCCAGGCGTAGCGTTGTCAAAGGCGTAACTGTTGTTTTGCCTTCTGGGAGTATTGTCCCAGCCCGGCATCGCACCTAGAAAGCGTTTGTAGGGGGGCAGTTCACGCGTTGCATAGCGCACGGCGATGTCGCGATAGTCAGCCACTGCGCCCTGAAAGTCAGCATTCAACAGCGGCGTGGAGACGGGTCGTGGCTCGGCCATGCCCTGCGGGGGAAACTCCACGGCCGCATCGCAACCAAGCTCGCTTGGATGGGTGCCTGCTGAGACCAGCTCAAACGACTCCACCTGGGCGATGTAGATTTCGCCAATGCCTTCTTCACGGCAGGTTTTGCGCCAGATGGCGGCGGTGCGAGCGAAATCGGGGAACAGCGTTATGCGATAGACCAGTATGAGGGGCTTGCCGTTGATCCGTATGTAATTGGGACTGCGGAAGTAGCGAATGAGGTCGCGAATGACAGCTTCATCGTCTTCATCGGAATGACTCTGAGCCATGAGCACATCATGCTCTTGGCCATCCCAACGACGCGTCCAGTTTTCATTGGCCCAACACAGGCAGAATGGGAAATCCGGGCGACCGGTTTTCAGCATGTTTTCCAGAGGCCGCTCTAGTAGCCGATGCCCGGCAAACCAGTAGTAGTAATAGCAGAAGCCACCCAGGCCGTACCGTCGGGCAAGGGCGGCCTGCATTTCCATCGCTTCGGCAACGCGCAGGTCGTAGAAGCCAAGGTCCGCCGGCAGGCGAGGCTGATAATGACCGACGTAATTTGGCTGTGCCTTGGTGACATTCGTCCATTCAGTGAAACCGGGGCCCCACCACAGGTCGTTCTCTGGAAACGGATGGAATTGCGGGAGATAGAAGGCGATGGTGCGGACATCGTCCATACGATCAAGTTCGGCTCTCCAGCGGGAGGTGAACTTGGCCAAATTGGTTGAGATGCAGCGAAGTTTGTAGTCGCTCTCCAAACCGTCTGACGTACGGCTCAAGTGATGGAGAACGGTTGCATTTGGGCAGTAGACGATGCGCTTGCCTTCGGCGCGTAACCGCATGGAAAGGTCAGAGTCCTCACAGTACGCGGGAGCAAAGGTCTCGTCGAAACCGCCCAGTCGTTCGAAATCCTCCCTACGCACGAGCAGGCAAGCACCACTGCAATAGTCCACGTCCCGCTCGTACGAGTATCGAGGCAAGTCCGGAAGGTCGTTGAGACCGACCATTTCGGAAGTGCCGTCGGCGTGCAAAGTCGTGCCAGCCTCCTGCAACCAGCCATTTGGATAGGCAATGCGTGGACCAACAGCCCCGATATCTGCGGAGCCATCGATGCACGCGACAAGCGCTGACAACCAGCCCTTTGTTACCTGCACGTCGTTGTTCAGAAGGACGAGCAGGCGCCCCTTGGCAAATTTCGATGCGGCGTTGCAGTTACGAAGAAAGCCCAGATTTTCGGGTTGGGAGACAATGCGAACGTGAGGAATCGCGCCCAGTACCCGAGCACTCTCATCCGTAGAAGCATCATCGGCAATCAGGACTTCAAACGACGGCCCCGCATCTCTCGCGGTTTCTGCAATGGAGGCCAGGCATTCCAGCGTCGTCGTGAGATGGTTGTACACGGGCACCAAGATGGTGACATCCGGGCACTCGGAGGGAACTGGCAGGCGGATGCCGTTGGCTGAGGCATCCGGGGATTGCTGGCTGAAGTCAAGGACAGCAACTTTCTTGGGGCTCTTCGACAGGCGTTGCTCCGTGAAGGTAGCGTCGATGCGCTCGCGGACGTCCCGGTAATCGAGCCACTCCTGAGTGCCGTCAGCACGCCACAGGATATTGTGCGCGTGCGATGCGGTGGAGTAGATACCCTTTTCCGCAGACGTTGTCGTTGGGCATGGCGCATGTGTGCGCTCATAAGCCGCCCAGCGCTGGTAGGCGCCTGTGCGCTCGAACACCTTTCCGGTGTATGTGAAGATCACGCGCTTGACCGCCAGCTTCTTTGCCGGGGCCAGCGGCGTCCAACGATAGATCCTGTCGACGATGTTTACGGTGCGAAGACGCATCCCCCGTGTTAACCGGCTGAGAAAATCGCTGGCATTGGCTGGTGAACGCGTGGTCATGATCAGGTCTCCTAGCTCCCCATGATCCCATGGATCATGGCGGAGCCAAATAGGCTGAAGCCCTGTTTTGGCTGAATAAAACCCGCTCGGGCCTTGGAAATCGAGTATGACGGCTGCCTGAGGGGCGCCGGGGATGGGCATCGAACAGGGAGATAAAAAGGTAGGGCTGCCCTGGAAGCGGCCACTGGGCAGCCGGAAGTAGTCTGACCCCTTGGAGATAACATTTGCAGGTGAGGCCTCTGCCAGGCTGTCTACCAGCAGTTATCGGAGATGATGCGGACTGCTGCTCATTTAGTTGACGCGGCCTAAAACTAGCGCTGGCTCTTGCACGAGCTGTATTGAACTGATGTGGCCGATGGTCGAGTGGCGTCGTTTGCTGTTGTAGCGCCGTTCGATGTGGTCGAACACATCGGCCTTTACCTTGAGCCGGCTCGATACGCGTGGGCGTCAGTGCGTTCGGTCTTGAGCGATTTGAAGAAGCTTTCCATCGCCGAGTTGTCCCGGCATTTACCCGAGCGGCTCTTGCTGAGGATAATGTCAAGCTCGCCGAGCAGGTGCTCAATGCGAGTGCTGGTGTATTGGCTGCCACGATCCGAATGATGCAGCGCCGGCTCGGGTCGACGCCATACAGCCTTCACCAGCGCGTCGGGCACCAGTTGCGCCGTCATCCACGACTGCATCGACCAGACGACGCGAAGCGGACACTGACCCAGCACCATAGCGACATACCGCTGGACTTCGCTCGTCCACGAGCACATGAAGTCGGCGACCCACTTCTGGTTCGGCGCGTTCGCCTTGGGGTTGTCGATCGAGCAGATTCGGCTCAGTCGCTTCGGTCCGTCGGCAGTGGGTCACACCGAAGCCCCGCTTCGAGTACACCGAGCCAGAAATGGCGTGAACCTTAAGTCTGAACGCTCTCGAGAAGGCTCTGGCGAGCTTGTTGCGACGGTACCTCGTCACATCACATGGGCGCCGACTCCGCGGCCGAACGAGCCATGCGTAGAACCCGCTGCGCGGGACACCGAGTGCCTCACAGATCAGGCTCCTCGGCGCTTCACCACAAAGCAGAACTTCGCGTCGACTCCCTGGCGAAATAGGCCGCGGCCTTTTGCAGCATGTCGCGCCTCATCTTGAGCTTGGGGACTTCTTCGTAAAAGAGGCTTTCTTCATGGTCCGGTTAGGCTGCTCCCGCCCAGACCAGATCCATTCAAGGTTCTACTCGCACAGCCCCATCTGCCTGAGTCGTGATGATCTGGCTTCCGGTGGCGATCGGCATGCCTAGCGGATGGAACCAGGCAACGGTCTCCTGCACCAGGTTCACCTCCAGCTGGTATTCGCCGGGAGCCGCCGGTGGCTCAATGAGCAAGTCGAATTCTTGGCTTTGGCCGGGCTTGACGTCGCCAGAAACGTCCTTGCGCGTATCCCAGCCTGCACCCGACGGGAGAGGGGCACGGGTCGGCGAGAATCGCCAGGAGAAGCGCACGGGGTGGTCGTCGTCCGAAACGGATGGGAGCAACTCCCTGGAGTTGTTCCGCAGGGTCAGGCGAACATGCAGCTTGCCCTTCTCCGGCGTGATCCGGTCAATTGACGGTACCAGTCCCTTGATGAGGTCTTCTGGCAATTTGCCCACAAAGCGCGTGCGGCCAAGGAGGGTGGGCAGTGGTGAGCAGCGCACGTCACTACCGACCACTACGGTTCGCTTCACCAATGCCACATAAGCCTGATAGTCCAGTCCGGCGAAGGCGGCATAACCCATCAGCCGGTTATTGACCACGGTGCAGGGGTCGGTGTCGCGTTCCACGTAGCCTACTGGCCAGTTGCCAGAGTACCCGTTCAGAGTTACCCGATTCATGAGCTGGGCCAGGCGCATGCCATCGTCTTCGGTGAGGAAGGGGCGTTCGTCGGTGCGGATTGGCACGAACAGAATGGCGTCCGGGGCGAGCGAAGGTGGTGTGCGAGCTAATAGCGATTCGATTCGTTGGTTCGCCTCGACAAGCGGTACCTTGGGCGTGTTGTAAGCCGCGTACTCCACAATCATCAGGATTGTCAGTAGCGCGGCTGCCGTTGCCTTGATGGCCTGTCTGTCCGGTGATAAGGCCAGCCAGTCATAGCCGCTCATGGCTAGGACGGCCAAAGGGAACAACATAACCATGCCAATCCGAGTTACGGCCCGCACAGCATTCGCCAGAGGCAGGTGGTAGACGAACGTATAGAGGCTGTGGTTGTGGACGGACAGCGTGAGAGCCACCAGGAAGGCGATGGCTCCAAACATGGCGAGGTTACGACGGCCGGGCTGACGAGCCATGCCGATGATGGTGAGCACGATCGCCGAGCCACCAAAAAACATCTGGTGCTCCCATCGCATCGGCACGCTGTGTATGCGGGTGGTGAATCTGGACCACAGTAGCGATTGATCACTTAGCGCATAACTGGCCACCCTGGGCAACATCGTGCTGACTTCGCTGTAGTCGCGGTGGAACCCAAACAGGTGCGAATAATGGAGATAGGGATAGAACAGCGCGAGCAGTGCGACGGCGCAGGCAACGATTGTCAAAACGCTACCGACGGTCTGTCCCAAAATCAGCTTGCGCACATCTCCGAGCAGGGATGCGAGGGGACGCCATGGGCCCTGGTCCTTGCGCAACAACGCCTGCGCGAGGAAATAGCCGATGATCAGCAAGAGCAGGAAGTAGCCGAGGTAGATCGAGCAGTAGAACTCCACGGTGAGCCAGAGCGTGGCCAGGGCAAAGTGCCGGCCATGGCCCTGCTCGATGAAACGTTGCCATGCCAGCATTGCCAGTGGGACGGCAAATCGGTAGGACAGTTGGGCGTGACCAACCTGCGCGCTTACAACGAAAGAGAAGGTGAAGATGAACGCGCCGATGGCGCTGCCTCTCACGGTGCCTCCCATTCGACGCAAGGTGTAATAGCACGCCGTAAAGTTCAGTGCTGGGGCGACAGTGAACCAGCCGATGAAGGCCTGCTCAGGTGTCAGACCCAGCATGCGCATCGCGATATAGACCAACCCTGTGCCGAAGTGATTGTCGCTGAACGCCAGCGTTCCTTCGTAGGGATAGAAGAAGCCCGGGCTCCACAACTTCGGATCCAACCCCACCACCCAGCGATATAGATGCTCAAGGATCAGGTTGTTGAACCGACCGTCGAGCAAGTCACCTGGCATGGATCGGAAGTAGTCGGATTGGCGCAGGATGACCAGCCCGAATCCGATAGCCAGCAGGCCAACAGGCCACAGCAAGCTGCGCTTGACCGAGGAGGTGGCCACGATCGAGTTGGGGTTGTCCAAAATCATGATGTCTTCCGTCGTAACATGACGAATGAGCGTAGGCTCGGAGTGACTGAGCCGTACTACCTCAGCGGCCGATGGGATAGTGTTCGAAACCGAGTGCGCGGAGTTCACTTGGCTCGTAGAGGTTGCGGCCATCGAAGACGACAGGCGTGCGGAGGAGTTGCTTCAGTTCGACGAAATCGGGGCACCGGAACTCCTTCCATTCGGTCACCACGATCAGCGCGTCCGCCTTGCGCAGCACGTCCGTCTGCGACCTGATTAGCTCGAGGCCCTGTGCGTCGCCGAAGACACGATGTGCCTCCTCGTGCGCCACCGGATCATAGGCGGCGACCGTGGCGCCTCTGGCCAGCAAGTCGCCAATGAGGACGCGACTCGTTGCTTCACGCATATCGTCGGTATTCGGCTTGAACGCCAGCCCCCAGACGGCAAAATGCCTGCCCTTCAGATCCTCGCCAAAGCGCTTGCAGATCTTTTCGGTCAGAACACGTTTTTGCGCATCGTTGGCCTCCTCCACCGACTGCAGCACGCGTAGCGTTTGTCCTGCCTCTTCGCCTGAGCGAATCAGTGCCTTCACATCCTTGGGGAAGCAGGAGCCGCCGTAACCGCAGCCGGCATACAGGAAGTGATAGCCGATGCGCGGATCCGAGCCGATGCCGCGGCGTACTAGCTCGATGTCCGCACCGAGCTTTTCCGCGAGCAGGGCAAGTTCGTTCATGAACGAAATGCGCGTAGCCAACATGGCGTTTGCTGCGTACTTGGTAAGTTCCGCTGAGCGCACGTCCATCAGCACCAGCTTGTCGTGATTGCGCTGGAACGGCGCGTAAAGCGCCTTCATGAGAGTGATGCCGCGCTCGTCGTCGGCGCCCACGACGATTCGATCCGGCTTCATGAAGTCGTCCACCGCGGATCCTTCTTTGAGGAACTCAGGGTTGGACACGACGGAATAGTCGATGACCGCGCAGCGGGCGGACAGCTCCTCCGCGATTGCTGCGCGGACCTTGTCTGCCGTACCAACCGGCACCGTGCTTTTGTCGATGACTACCTTGTACTCGTTCATCCGCCGGCCGATGTTCTTCGCCGCCTCAAGTACATATTGCAAGTCAGCAGAGCCGTCTTCGTCAGGTGGCGTGCCGACTGCGATGAACTGCGCGGTGCCGAAGGCGACAGCCTGGTCGATGTCCGTGGTGAAGTGAAGCCGGCCTGCCGCCACGTTGGAGGCAATGATCTTGTCCAGGCCGGGCTCATGGATGGGGACGCCGCCTTCCTGCAGGACGCGAATCTTCTCGGGGTTCACATCCAGGCACAGGACGTCGTTACCCATTTCGGCAAGGCAGGCGCCGGTCACCAGGCCCACGTATCCAGTTCCAACAACGGTGATTTTCATCGTTCGACTACCTGCGGGCCTTGTAGAAGACCTCGTTGAGATGAATAGGGTAAGTCGTGCGGCCCATTACCTCTGGGGCTTGGTCACGGGAGAAGCAACGCCGGATGTTGAATAGGTCGCGTGGAGCTTGCGAAACCTGCCCATGGCATGGGATGACGAAAGTTCCTTTCGCCGCACAGCGTCGATTGCCGCTACTGGCAGCGGTAATCGACGTCGGATGTGCTGTCGCGAAACGGATCGGTCAGGGTGTCCGTATAGGTCCCCATCAGCAGGCGATGCTTTGGTAGAAGGTTGTTGCGGAAGAAGCGGCTGATGGAAGCCAGCCGCCGGCCCTTGTCCGTCAACAGCACGCAGCCATCCCGGATTACGATGGTGCCTGATTGCAACTGCTCGGTGAGGCGCACGTCCACCAGACGGTCTTCCTTGACGTATTCCTTGGTGAAAACTTGTTCGAAAGCATTTTCGCGGATGCCGCCACCGCGTTGCTCCATTTTCTCGAGGATATAGAAGGAGAGTGAGCGATCAAGCACCGTGGGTACCGAAATGGCGAAGCCGTAACCAAGGAGCAACCATATGACGATCAGCTGGAGTTTCTCCACCGGCCCAAGCACCTTGAACCAGTGGCCTCCCCACAACAGTGCGCTGCATAGGGTGGTAGCGATGATCCCATCGAGAATGGCGCTGTAGAACACTACGTTCACCCGCAGATACAGCGAGTGGATGACATAGGTTGCCAGCAGCACGACCACGAAGACCGCCGTGATTGCGACGAGGCGGCCGATCTTTATTGCTTGAATACCCAAAGCTTTCCTCCGAAATAACTGCAAACCATCTGCAGGAACGTGCCGATCAGGAAGCCCGTGCGATAGTCGAGCTTGGCCATGTCCGTCCAGGCGAACAGCACCGCGGCCTGCAACAAAGCAAGGGCTGCATACAGCAGCCAGAAGCGCCCCAGTTGGTGCCAGACCGATTCTTTGGTGCCCGGAAACACGAAGTGGCGGCTTCCGAGGAACGACGCCGTGATGCCGATGACAGCGGCGATGAAGTTGGCGACACCTGCCGACGGCACATGCGCAACATGGATGCACGCGCCCAGGACGGCGTAGCTAATGCAAGTGGCCGCCATCCCGTTGATGACGTAGCGGACCGGTTGGTGCCTGAGGAGGCTAGAGGTCGCGCTGGTCATGACGCGTCGCGAATATCTGGTCGACCAGCAGGCGATAGTCCAGCGGGAGCACCGTGCTACCGCGGGCTATACCGGTAAGCATGAGCGTCATCAGCGTGATGGCGCCTGTCTGAAGGAAGACCAGCAGCAACAGCCCAAGCGCGACCGAGAACCAGCCCGGCGTGGCATAGCCAAGGGTCTTGAGCACGATGGCGACGCTAACGCCCAGCAGTGAAAGAACCGCGACGCTGGTGCAGGCGATGCCAACCCGGACAAGGACATCTTCGGCAAAGATCATCAGGCCCTTGAAACCGTGCAGCGCCAGGCCCACGAAGTTCATCTTGCTTTTGCCCGCATAGCGCGGCCCGCGGTCAAGGGCGCACGTGCGCCACCTCAGGCGCGACACGAGAACCGTGCCGGCTACGTGGGTGGCCAGTTCACCCATGGAAGCCAGGCGGCGTGTGGCCGTACCGTTCAGCGCCATGAAATTGCCGAAGCTGATCCTGCGTCCCGTGAGCAAGCTGAAAAGCCACTTGTAAACCACGTAGAACGTCTTGAAGCGCAACGTCTCGACGCGGCTCTTCCGCTGAGCGACGACCACATCGACCTCGGACGCGTCCAGCTCATCGAGCAAGCTGCCGATAGTTTCAGGAAGGTCTTCGCCATCGGAGTCCATGACGACTACACGATCGATGTCGCTAAATTTGTCAGCGACATAGGCCAAGCCCACCGCAATGGCGCGCTGATGCCCGACGTTGCGTTTGAGGCGAATCACCGTGCCATCCACGTTGGCGTCGAGCATGCCTTGCAGCGTCAATGGTTGCCGCACCGAGCCATCATCCACAGCCACGACATGGATCTCCGTACCGCAGGCTTTTGCCAGTTCGGAGAAAAGAATGGTGGAAGCTTCAGTGTCCTCGAACACCGGTGTGACGACAATGAGCTTGGGGTGGCGCATCGCGACTCAGACTCCGAGGCGCTTGCGGAAATAATCAACAGTTTCCTTCAGGCCATCGTCGAGCGAGACCTTGGGGCTCCAGTCGAGCTTTGTCCTGGCTTGCGTGATGTCGGGCTGGCGCTGCTTCGGATCGTCGCTTGGCAGTGGCTGGTAGGTGATCTTGGATTTGCCGCCCACCAGTGATACGACCTTCTCGGCTAGTTCAAGCATGGTGAACTCGCCAGGATTGCCGATGTTGATCGGGCCTGTGATGTCAATTGCACTGTTCATCAGGCGGCGCATACCCTCGATGAGGTCATCAACGTAGCAAAAGCTGCGCGTCTGAGTGCCATCGCCATAGATGGTGATCGGCTCCCCTTTGAGCGCCTGGACGATGAAGTTGCTTACGACGCGACCATCGTTGGGGTGCATACGTGGGCCGTACGTGTTGAAGATACGCATGACCTTGATTTCGAGCTGGTGTTGGCGCCAGTAGTCGAAAAAGAGCGTTTCCGCACACCGCTTGCCTTCGTCATAACAGCTGCGGATGCCCACCGGGTTGGTGCGACCCCAGTAAGACTCGGGCTGAGGATGGACTTCCGGATCACCATATACCTCAGACGTTGACGCCTGGAGAATGCGCGCTCTTGTGCGCTTTGCGAGGCCAAGCATGTTGATGGCACCGTGAACGCTTGTTTTGGTGGTCTGGACGGGATCGTGCTGGTAGTGGACGGGCGACGCCGGGCAAGCCAGGTTGTAGATCTGCCCCACTTCTACATAGAGGGGAAAGGTTACGTCGTGGCGCAGCAGCTCGAAGGAAGGGTGGCCGATAAGATGCCGGATGTTGTCCTTCGAGCCCGTGAAGAAGTTATCCACGCAGAGAACGTCGTGTCCCGCTTCAATCAGGCGGTCGCACAGGTGGGAGCCAAGAAATCCCGCGCCGCCGGTAACCAGAATCTGGCTCAAAATCTTCTCCATGAAAAATCGTTGGTTATTTCCCGGCCGCTTCCTGTCTGAAAGCGGGACAAGATCAGTCGCTTTCCTTCACCAAAAGGGAGGGTTTCGGTCGAAAGATCCGGATCGTCGACGATGTTATAGCTGAGCTTCCCCGCAAAATCCGCAATATGCTACTTGAGCAGGGGCAGGGCGGTGAACCGGCCCCGGGGGAAACCACCAGTGTGCCGAAAGGCCGGGTTCAGCAGTCGGCCCGTGACCAGAGGCGGGATTTTCCCGGGCCCCGGCGGCAACAGGGTGGCCTGGCCAGGCGGGGCAAGTCTGAGCGAAAGCTGGCGGCAGCGGCGATCACGCTAACTTTCAGGCCGGGGCTCAAGCCTGAAGCTGCGCGCGAATCTCATCAGTCTGCCGCATCATCAAGGCGTGATCAGCGCGCGCCTCGACGTTCAGGCGAAGTAGCGGTTCAGTGTTTGAGCTGCGCAGGTTGAATCGCCAGTCGCCGAAATCCGCGCTGATACCGTCCGTGTCATCGAGCACAGGATTCTGACCGGCGAAGTACTCCATGACACGTTCGATGGAAGCCTTTGCGTCGAAGACAACGAAATTGATCTCGCCGCTGCAGGGGAAGGCGCTCATGCGATCTTCGACCATGCCGGCAAGTGACTGGCCAGTGGACGATACGAGACCCGCGATGAGCAGCCACGGGATCATGCCGGAATCGCAATAGGCGAAATCACGGAAGTAGTGATGCGCGCTCATTTCGCCGCCGTAGACGGCGTTCTCCGCGCGCATGCGCTCCTTGATGAAGGCGTGGCCGGTTTTGCTCTGGACTGGGATGCCGCCCGCCGCGCTCACCATTTCGATCGTGTTCCACGTCAATCGCGGGTCGTGGATGATCTTTTCGCCTGGGTGCTTGGCCAGCAGCGCTGTTGCCAGCAGGCCGACCAGGTAGTAGCCCTCAATGAATCGGCCCGAGGCGTCGAAGAAGAAGCAGCGGTCGAAGTCGCCGTCCCAGGCGATGCCGAAGTCCGCACCGTGAGCGCGGACGGCGTCGGCGGTGGCCTGCCGGTTTTCCGGAAGCAGTGGGTTGGGTATCCCATGGGGGAAATGGCCATCCGGCTCGTGCTGGATACGCACAAACTCGAAGGGCAGATGCGATGCCAGCTCGTCGATCACCAGACCGGCACCGCCATTGCCGGGGTTGGTGACGATCTTCAGCGGCTTGAGCGACGCCGCGTCGACATAGGTCAACAGGTGCGCGACATACGCGCTCTTGTCGGCGGCAATCCGCACGGTCCCGGGAGCGGCAGACTCGACATACCGACCATCGGCAACGTGGTCGCGGATGGTGAACAGGCCCGAATCACCGCTGACGGGCCGGGCGCCTTCGCGCACGAGCTTGAGCCCGTTGTAGTCCATCGGGTTGTGGCTGGCGGTCACCATGATGCCGCCAGCCGCACCCAGATGGGCCGTCTGGAAATAAACCTCTTCGGTGCCGCAAAGCCCGATATCGATGACATCGCGTCCACTGGCCGTGATGCCGTCAGCCAACGCGTCCTGCAGGGCAGGACTGCTCAGCCGCACGTCGCGGCCGAGCACGATGGGCCCTGGACCCAGCAACTGGGCCGTGGCATTGCCGATGCACTGGGCGAGGTCTTCGTTCAGTTCGTCCGGTACACGACCGCGAATATCGTAGGCTTTGAAGCTCTTGAGGTTGATTTCACTCATCGGGCATCAGAGCGCTTGTTCGAGTTCCGGAATGATCTTGAACAGATCACCGACCAGGCCGATGTCGGCAATCTCGAAAATCGGTGCCTCGCCGTCCTTGTTGATGGCCACGATGGTGCCGGCGTCCTTGATGCCGGTGAGGTGCTGGATGGCGCCGGAGATGCCAATCGCAATGTACAGCTCGGGGGCGATGATCTTGCCGGTCTGGCCCACCTGCAGGTCGCTCGGCACGTAACCGGCGTCGACAGCGGCACGCGAAGCGCCCACGGCCGCACCGATCTTGTCGGCGAACTTGAAGATGATCTCGAAGTTTTCCTTCGAGCCCACGCCGCGACCACCGGAGACGACCTTGCACGCGCTCTGCAGGTCCGGGCGATCGCTCTTGCCGGACTGCAACTCGACGAAACGAGTGTGTGAGGGCAGGGCAACGTCCACCGACAGGGCTTCGACCGGGGCGTTGTTGGCGCCCGTCGCCGCGGCGGCCCAGGAGGCCGTACGGATGGTGGCGACCACGGTGGTGTTGGCGTCGGCTTCGACCGTGATGATCGCGTTGCCGGCGTAGATCGGGCGCTTGAACGTGTGGGCGCCTTCCACGCTCATCACGTCGCTGACCTGGGCTACGCCGAGCAGGGCGGCGACGCGCGGCAGCACGTCCTTGCCGAACGTGGTCGACGGGGCGAACGCGTGGCTGTAACCCGCGGCGGCCTTGGCGATCTGCGGGGCCAGCACGGCAGCCAGCGGATGCACGTTCTCGGCGCGAGCGATGGTCAGCACGCGGCTCACGCCTTCGATCTTGGCGGCTTCTGCGGCGACGGCGTCGACGTTGTCAGCCAGCACCAGTACGTCGATGGCTTCGGGCTTGATCGCCGCGGCTGCGCTCACGGCGCGTGCGGTGGAGGAATTCAGCTTGCCGTCCAGGTGTTCGGCGATGACGAGAATCTTGCTCATGTCATGTCTCCTTGAGGCTGCTTAGAGCAGACCCTTCTGCTTCAACGCCGCGACCAGCTCGGCCGCATCCTTCACCATCACGCCCTTGCTGCGCTTGGCAGGTGCGGCGTAGTGCGTGGTCTTGAGATGGTCATTGGCTTCCACGCCCAGCGACGCGAACTCGATGGTGTCGATCGGCTTGGACTTGGCCTTCATGATGTCCGGCAGCTTGATGAAGCGCGGTTCGTTGAGGCGCAGGTCGGTGGTGATCACGGCCGGCAGTTCGGCTTCGATTACTTCGAGACCCGCGTCGACTTCACGGGTCACCATGGCCTTACCGTCGGCGATCTCGACCTTGCTGGCGAACGTCGCCTGCGGACGGTCCCACAGCGCGGCCAGCATCTGGCCGGTCTGGTTGGCGTCGTCATCGATGGCCTGCTTGCCGAGGATGACCAGGCCCGGCTGTTCTTTTTCGATCAGCTTCTGGAAGATGCGGGCAGCAGTGAGCGGCTGCACGGCGTCGGTGGTCACCACGTGGATGGCGCGGTTGGCGCCCATGGCGAGGCCGTTGCGCAAATGCGCGGTAAGGTCCGCCGGGCCGATGCCGACCACCACGACCTCTTCGGCCACGCCCATTTCGCGCAGGCGCAGGGCTTCTTCCAGGGCGATGTCGTCGAACGGGTTGGCGGAAAGCTTCACGCCATCAGTCACGACGCCGGTGCCATCGGGTTTCACCTGGATGCGGACGTTGTAGTCCACGACGCGCTTGTAGCCGACCAGAATCTTCATTGCGGTTCCTCTGTCGGGCGCCTGATGGGCGCCTTGGGTTGTGCGAATGGCCATTCTAGCCGATGGACCATCCGCACACGAATGGCGGTTGAGCCTCGCTGACCCGGGGTTAGTCCAGCGCCTTTTGCAGTGTCCGGCCGGCTGCAGCAGGCGAGAAATGGGTTGCGACGTTGTCCATCCCGTTTACCGACAGGGTGGCCCAGAGTTCCGGGTCGTTGGCAAGGCGCTGGGTCATCTCGGCGAAGCCAGCGGCATCGTTTGCGACAAGGACGTCGATACCATCCCTCAGCTTCATGCCCTCGACCGCCAATGAGGTGGCCAGCACCGGCAGCCCATGGCTCATGGCCATGTTGATCTTGCCTTTCACGCCCGCGCCGAAACGTAGTGGTGCGATGGAAGCGAGCGCCCCCTCCAGCCAGGGCGTTAGGTCGGGAACGCGCCCGTGCAGCTCTAGCCCAGGCATGGCGAGTTCGTCGCGTGCCGACGCCGGGACGTCGCCCAGCACATGGATGCAAATACCGGGGATGTGGGCGCGCAAGACCGGCAGAATGTCAGTGGACATCCATCGGATGGCGTCGGCATTGGGCGGGTGGCCGAACCCACCAATGAAAACGAGATCGCCGCGCTTGCCCTGGGATCGGCTGCAGCCGTGCACATGGTGGATGTTGGAGAGCAGCTCCACTCGTGCCTGGGGCACCTCCGTGGCCAGCAGGTCCTGCTCATGAGGACTGACCACGAAGGTAATGTCCGCCTCTCGAATCAGGGCCAGCTCACTCTTGCGCGAAACGAGTGCCTGGCGAGCCATGGCCGGACTACCGCTGACTTCGGCTGCTCGTTGCTCGCGTAGGAAGTGCAGGTCCACGGTGTCAAAGAGCACGCGTGCCTTGGTCGCATACTTGCGTACAAGCGAAATGTACTGCCCTGCAACGGTATGCCGGCAAAGCATTACGGCATGTAGCTGGTCACCATTTTCTCGTAACCATGAAAGCAGATCGGGAACCCATGGGCGGTCCAGTACTTCTGTGCCAAGACAGCCTAGCGTTGCAATTTCTTCCTCGCTTGCGTGGCCGTCGTCGGGGAGGAAGAGCGTGTGCCAGCCCAGGTCATCGAGGATCTTGAGAATGGCGCACAGACGCAAAGAGCCCGAATCGCGTGTTGGATCCGGAGTCATGGTGTCTACCACCAGAACGCTTCCACGTCGCCGCCAGTTCAAGGCCCGTATCAGTGATGTGCCTTTGGGTGGCTGCTGGGTCAATAACGAGCTCCACTTGGCCGCGAACTTCGCTTGGTTCTGAAGCTGGTGGCGCTTCATGCCCGAATGCAGGTCGGTGCCTGCACTGATGCCTTCGTAGTGGACGACCGTGCTGGATGGTTCGTAGTAAACCTTCAGGCCCAATTGTCTGACCGCGAATGCTAGGTCAGTATCTTCGTAGTACCCGGGCGCGTAACGTAGATCAAATCCGCCTACCCGATTGAATATCTCCCTGCGGATCATCAGGGATGCTCCGCTCACGTAATCGACCTCGCGGCGGCATCTCCAAGCAGGTGCATCCCTGGGTTCGAAGCGACCTGCGGTCCAGCCTGAGCCGTCCGCAAAAACCAATCCGCCGGCCTCCTGCAATCGCCCGTCCGGATACACGAGCCTGCTACCCGCGATGCCACAGTCTGGCCTGTCCGCGAAGCACGCAAGCAATCCAGTCAGCCACTCGGGCATGACCTGCGTGTCATTGTTCAGGAACAGCAGGAACTCGCCGCGAGCAGCCCCTGCGCCAGCATTGCAACTGCCGACAAAACCGAGGTTCGCCGCATTGCGGATAAGGCGTAGTCCACCAATTTGCGAGAGAACTTCTGCGGTGTCGTCTGGGGACATGTCGTCCACGACTATCACTTCAAAAGCCGGGGCGGATGTGTTTCGCAGGAGGGAGCGGAGGCAAGCCAGCGTATACGCAATCTTTCCGTGGACCGGAATGATCATTGAGACCAGCGGTTCGGCAGCGCTCGGGAATTCGAACGGCGAGAAGGGCACGTCCAACGCATCGACTTGCAGCGAATCATCAACGGCGGGGCGTTGCTTGAATTCCTGTCTGACACGAGCAAAGGTGCCTCGCCAGCCACGCAATGCCACGCTGCTACGAAATCGTTGCAGCGTGTAATGCAAGCGCCGGAGGCGCCAAGTCAATCTAGCGGACAGCGGCGCGCCCTCAGAGATTCTGATAATTCGGCCCCGACCCACCCTCTGGCGTTACCCAGTTGATGATCTGGTAGGGGTCCTTGATGTCGCAGGTCTTGCAGTGCACGCAGTTGGCGGCGTTGATCTGCAGGCGTTTGCCTGCTTCGTCGTCGACGATCTCGTAGACGCCGGCGGGGCAGAAGCGGGTGCAGGGGTTGCCGTATTCGACGCTGCATTGGGTGATGCAGACGTTGGTGTCGGCGACCTGCAGGTGGATGGGCTGGTCTTCGTCGTGTTCGGTGGCGGCGAAGTAGACGCCGGCCAGGCGGTCGCGCGGCGGCAGTTCGCGCTGCACGTAATCGCGCTTGGGTTCTTCCTGCTGGCCGAGTTTGTGCAGGGAGGACCAGTCGGCCTTGTTCTTCAGCGTCCACGGCGAGGCGCCGCCCACGACGGTTTCCCAGGCGGCGTTGAGCATGCCGAACCACAGGCCCTTCTTGAAGGCGGGCTTGATGTTGCGCACCTTCTTCAGCTCGGCCATCACGTCGGAGGCGCGCAGCTTGGCGTCGAAGCCGGCCGGGTTGAGCTCGGTGGCAGCCAGGTGTTCGGCGGCGAGCATGCCGCTCTTGATGGCCTGGTGCGTGCCCTTGATCTTGGGCACGTTGAGCAGGCCGGCGGTGTCGCCGATCAGCAGCGCGCCCGGCATGTCCAGTTTGGGCAGCGACTGGTAGCCGCCGGTGACGATGGCGCGTGCGCCGGCCGAAAGGATCGTGCCGCCCTCCAGCAACGACTTCACCGTCGGGTGGTTCTTCCACTGCTGGAAGGCTTCCCACGGCTGGTAGTTGGGGTCGGTGTAGTCCAGGCCACTGACGTAGCCCAGCGCGATGCGGTCCTTGTCCAGGTGGTACAGGAAGCTGCCGCCGTAGGTGTGGCTGTCGGCCGGCCAGCCGAAGCTGTGCACGATCTTGCCCGGCTGCACGCGGCCGGCCGGCACCTGCCACAGTTCCTTGATGCCGATGGAATAGCCCTGCGGGTCGCTGTCCTTGTCGAGCGCGAAGCGCTTGATCAGCTGCTTGGTGAGGCTGCCGCGCGCGCCTTCGGCCAGCACGGTGACCTTGGCCTTGATGTCGATGCCCTGGGTGTAGCCCGCCTTGTGCGAACCATCCTTCGCCACGCCCATGTCGCCGATGCGCACGCCGGCGACGGAACCGTCGTCGTTGTAGACATTGTCGGCGGCGGCGAAGCCCGGGAACACGTCCACACCCAGCGCTTCGGCCTGCGGCGCCATCCAGGCGCACATGGCGCCGAGGGAGACGATGAAGTTGCCGTGGTTGTTCATGCCTGGCGGCACCGGCAGCTTGCGTTCGCCGGTCTTGGTGAGCAGCCAGAACTCGTCTTCGGTGGCCGGCACGCAGATCGGCGGTGGGTTGTCGCGCCAGCCGGGCAGCAGTGCGTCCAGCGGCTGCGGTTCGATCACCGCGCCGGAAAGGATCTGGGCGCCGATGGTCGATGCCTTCTCGATCACGCACACGCTCACGTCCGGCTTGAGCTGCTTGAGGCGAATGGCGAAGGAGAGGCCTGCGGGGCCTGCGCCGACGACGACGACGTCGTATTCCATCAATTCGCGGTCGCTCATGGCGTAACTCCAACTGGCTGGTGCGGCACGATTCCGTTCCCCCACGTATGGAAACGGGCAAACCGGCATTGTCCGGGTTCGGGGCTTGCCGGGCAACGTGGGGCTGAATCTTGCAAACCCTTCATCTCCGGTGGTGATAATCGACCGTGAGACCCAGGGAAGAAGAACATGAACCTGCAACCCCCGATCAATGATCTCGACCAGCGCCGGGCGACGATGTGTCAGCTGTTGCATTGGCTGGCGGTCGATCGGGTGCAGCCGCAGTCGTTGGCCGAGACCTACCTGGAGGCCATCGAGCGCCTCAACCCCGAGCTCAACGCCTATGTCAGCCTGAGCTCGGCCATGCTGCAGGAGCAGGCGCTGGCGGCCCAGCATCGCCGCCGCGACGGCGTGATCGGGCGGCTCGACGGCATTCCGATCGCGCTGAAGGACAACTTCGACGTGGCCGGTTGGCCGACCCGGGCCGGCCTGGCCGGTCGTCGGCAGGCGGTCGCCGATGACGCCCATGTGGTGTCGCGGCTGCGCGCCTCGGGCGCCGTGATCATCGGCAAGACCAATATGGACGAGGGCGCGCTGGGCGCGACCACCGACAATCCGCATTACGGTGCCACCCACAATCCGCATCGCCATGGCTATACCGCGGGCGGTTCGTCGGGCGGCGCCGCTGCCGCCGTGGCGGCTGGCCTTGCGGTGGCCGCGGTGGGTTCGGATAGCCTGGGCTCCATCCGCATCCCCGCGAGCTATTGCGGCGTGTATGCGCTCAAGCCCACGCATGGTGAAATCTCGGCGCGCGGCATGGTGCCTGCGGCGCGGCGACTCGACACGGTCGGCCTCATCGCGCGCAGCGCCGATGACCTCACCGTGTTGCTGCAGGTCTTGGCCGGCTACGACGCCGACGATCCGCGCTCGCGCCGCCGTCGCGTGGCCTTGTCGCCGCCGGACTGGGAGCCGGGCCGTTTGCGCGCCGGTTTCCTGCCCGACCTCGCCGCGCTGGGCGTGCATCAGGACGTCATTACCGTGTTCGAGGCGGCCTTGGCCAATTGGCCGCGTGAGCTGGGCGAACGTCGCACGGTGGATTTTTCCGATTGGGATTTTGCACGCACGCGTCGCGCCGGCTTCCTGCTGATGGAGGCGGAGATGCTGGGTACGTTCGCCGCGGATCTGGCCGATACCGAGGCGCGCGTGTCCGAGCACTTCCGCCGGTTGCTTGGCTACGCGGCGGGCAAGAGCGCGGCCGACTATGCCTGCGCCGACCGCGTGCTCGACGCGGCCACGCTCAAGATGCGCCGCCTGTTTGCGCAGATCGACGTGCTGGTGTTGCCCACCACGCCGCAGGGTGCGTTCCCGCTTGATGGTCCCGTGCCCGATTCGCAGGCGGACCTGACCAGCTTCGCCAGTCTGGCCGGTTGCCCCGCGGTGAATATTCCGATGGGTTACCTGCCCGATGGCATGCCTGTGGGCCTGCAGCTGGTGGGCGCGCGTGGTTCGGACCTGCGCCTGCTCGAGCTTGCCTCCGTGTTGGCCGCCACCCTGGACGTCGAGCCGGCGTACCCAGCCATCCGTTGATGCCGGTGATGGTGTGAGCTTGTTCGATCATGCATCGCCCACTGGCTGGCAGCCTTTGCCGTTGCCAGGCGCCGATCTCGCGTTATGGCCGCACTGGCTGGCGATGGAAGAAGCCGCCACGCTGCTTGCCGACCTGCAGGCCACGGTGCCGTGGGAAGTCCATCGCATCCGCATCCATGGCCGGGAGGTGGATTCGCCGCGCTTGAGTTGCTGGATCGGCGATCCTGACGCGACCTACGTGTATTCGCGCACGCGCTTCGTGCCGCGCCCGTGGCTGCCGTCGCTGGCGAATCTGCGAAGCCGCCTGGAGCAGGCGTGCGGTACCCGCTTCAATAGCGTGCTCGCCAACCTGTATCGCGACGGACAGGACTCGATGGGGTGGCACAGCGACAACGAGCCCGAGCTGGGCAAACGTCCGGTGATCGCCTCGCTGAGCCTCGGCGCCGAGCGGCGGTTCCGGCTCAAGCCGAGGCAAGGCGGGACGCGTGGGGACATGCGCGTCATCACGCTCGGTCACGGCAGCCTGCTCCGGATGGCCGGCGACACGCAGCGGCACTATGTGCACGACTTGCCGAAGACGAACGCCGCCATCGGGCCACGCATCAACCTGACGTTCCGCTGGATCGATCCCTCGCCGCGTTGAACGTCGATGTCACTCGGCGGGTGCTGCCGGCGATGCCAGCGATTGCTGCATCGTCCACGCCACCACCTGCGACGCCAGCGCATCGCTGGCCTGACCGAAAGCGGCGACCACCTGCGGTACGGACGTTCCACCCACGGGCTGCGTGATGTCGAAGCGTCGCGTCGCCACCACGCGCAAGCCGCTGTTCTGCACGAGCCGCGCGTCGTATCGGATCACCACCACCGGCGCATTGCCCTGGTATTCCGATTGGAAGGCACGCAGGTCGCCGGCCAGCGTGTAGCTCGCGGGCAGTCCATTGTCATCGCTGCTCACCGATGCCGCGCGGCCATCGTCACGGAAGGCATCGATCAGGCGGTTGCGCAGCAGCGTCGTGGCGGTGTCGCTCCAGCGTGCGCCCTTGTACACGCTGACCAGGTCGCCTTGCGGCATCACGGCGATGCGCGAGCTGTCGATCATGCGCTCGGCCTGCGGCGTGTTGATGCGCAGCGACCAGTTCGCCGAAGCTGCCTGCGCGTGTGGCAGCGGTGTCGCGGGCAGGCGATAGATCTCAGGCGTTTCCGCCTTGGGCAGCACCGAACAGGCGCCCAGCGCAATGAGCGCCATGCAACTGGAAAGGCGGGCATACAACCTCATGGCACGAACTCCTTGCTGCGATCGCGGCCCAACAGGAAGCCGGTGGGGTTGTCGTCGAGCCGGCGCGCGACGCCGCGCAACGAACCGGCGGCGTCGCGCAATTCGCGGATGGCGGGCGCCAGTTCGCTGAAGCCCTGCATGCCGCCATTGATCGAGGCGCGATTGTCGTTGACCAGGCGGTCGATGTTGGCGGTGACGCGCTCCACCGAGGCGAGCGCATTCCTGGCGCTGTCGAGCGTGGCCTTGCCCTGGTTGTCGACCAGGCCGTTCGCGGACTGCACGAGCTTCTGCGTTTGCGCCAGGGTGTCGTTGGCCTGCCTGCTGGCCTCGGCGAGTTGCTTGAGCAGCGTGCGGATGTCGTCGCGCTGGTCGGCGATGGCGCCAGTGGCCTTGTCCAGGTGATCGAGCGTGCGGCCGATGCGGTCCATGTTCTCGGGCGACAGCAGGGTGCTGGCGCGCGCCACCACATCGTTGATGTTCATCACCAGGTCCTCGCCGTTGGCGAGGATGCGACTGAGCGGCGAAGGATCGGCCACGATCACCGGCAGTTCACCGTTCTTGCTTTCCAGTGGCGGGCTGCCGGGCGATCCGCCACTGAGCTGGATCACCGCCAGGCCCGTCACGCCCGTCAGCGCGAGCTTGGCGTGGGTGTCCTGACGCACGGGCGTGTCGCCGCCAAGGCGGATCCACGCCAGCACCTTGCGCGGGTCCTGCTTGTCGAGCTTGAGCTGGGTGACGTCGCCGACCTTGATGCCGTTGTATTGCACGGCGCTGCCTTGCGAGAGCCCGGTGACGGCTTCGTTGAACACCACCTGGTAATACGAAAACTGGCGGTCCGAACTCGATTTCGCCAGCCACAGGCCGAACAGCAAGGCGGCCACCACCACGATCATGGTGAACAGGCCGATCAGCACATGATGCGCGCGGGTTTCCATATCACTTCACCTCGGGCGATGGTTCGCGCTCATGCGCTTCTTCCGCAGCGCGGCCGCGCGGGCCGTGGAAATACGATTGCACCCAGGCGTCGTCGGTCTTGGCGACGTCGTCGAGCGGGCCAACCACCAGCACTTTCTTCTGCGACAGCACGGCCACGCGGTCGCAGATGGTGTAGAGCGTGTCCAGGTCGTGGGTGACGAGGAACACGGTGAGCCCCAGCGCGTTGCGCAGGGTAAGGATCAGCTGGTCGAACGCCGCGGCGCCGATCGGGTCGAGTCCCGCGGTGGGCTCGTCCAGAAAGAGGATCTCCGGATCAAGCGCGAGCGCACGCGCCAGCGCCGCACGCTTCACCATGCCGCCCGACAGTTCGGAGGGGTACTTCGTCTCCGTGCCCGCAGGCAGGCCGGCCAGGGCGAGCTTCACGCCGGCGAGCGCATGCGCCTCCATTCGCGTGAGACCGGCGTGTTCGATCAGCGGCATCGCCACGTTTTCCACGATGTTGAGCGAGGAGAACAGGGCGCCGTTCTGGAACAGCACACCGAAGCGACGCTCCACCTGTGAGCGCTGGTCGGGCGAAAGCCGGAGAAGATCCTGGCCGAACACGTGCACGCTTCCCGAGGTGGGGCGACGCAAGCCCACGATGCTGCGCAACAGCACCGACTTGCCAGTGCCCGAGCCGCCAACGACGCCGAGGATTTCGCCGCGGCGCACGTCGAGGTCCAGGTGTTCGTGCACCGTCTGCGTACCGAAGCGGTTGACCAGGTCGCGTACCTGGATCACGTCGTCCTGCGGCTGCGGTTTGGTCATGGCGTTCACCAGCCCATCTCCATATAGAACAAGGCCGCCAGCGCATCGAGCAGGATCACCACGAAGATCGACTGCACCACCGAGGAGGTGGTGTGTTCACCCACCGACTCGGCGCTGCCGCTGACCTTGAAACCTTCCAGGCAGCCGATCACCGCAATCAGGAAGGCGAACACCGGCGCCTTCGCCATGCCGACCAGGAAGTGCTGCACGCCGATGTCCGACTTCACCAGGTTGAGGAACATCACCGGCGGGATATCCAGCACCAGCGCGCACACCAGCCCGCCACCGACAAGGCCGGCGATCATCGCCAGGAAGGTGAGCATGGGCAGCGAGGCCAGCATGGCGAGTACGCGGGGCAGCACCAGCAGTTCCATCGGGTCCAGGCCCAGTGCGCGGATCGCGTCGATTTCCTCATTCGCCTTCATCGAGCCGATCTGCGCGGTGAAGGCACTGGCCGTGCGGCCGGCCATCAGGATGGCCGTCAGCAATACGCCGAACTCGCGCAGGAACGAGTAGGCGACCAGGTCCACCGTATAGATGGTGGCGCCGAAATCCTTCAGCACCGTGGAGCCGAGGAAGGCCACGACCGCGCCCACCATGAAGGTGAGCAGGGCGACGATGGGCACGGCATCCAGCCCGATCTCCTCCACGTGCGCCACCAGCGAGGTCACCCGCCAGCGGCGCGGGCGCCACGCGGTGCGCGCGAAGGTTTCGAGGGTGAGGCCGACGAAGCCCAGCAGGCGAACCTGCTGGCGATAGACCGTTTCCATCGCCGCGCCGATGCGCGCCAGCAATTCGATGAAGGTGTTTCCGCGCGTGCGCGGCTTCGGCTCGACATAGTCGGCCATGGCCTTGCCGACCGTCTGCAGCAGGGCACGCTGGGCGGCCGGCAACGTGGGATCGGCATGGGCCAGGTCGCCGAGACGTGCCGCACCCAGCAGGCCGGCGAGCAGCGAAGCGCCGGCGGTATCCAGCGAGCCCAGGCCGCTCAGGTCGATGGGCGTGGCCGTGTCCAACCGGCTTTTCAGCGCGGCGGTGTTGCGCTCCAGCGTCGCGTAATGTACCAGCGTCCAGTCACCTGCCACGCGCAGGGAAGGCGGCGAGGTGCTGGCATCGAGTTGTGCGCTTCCTGTCGCCATCGATGGGTTCATGGGGCCGATGGTAGTGGAGTCTTGCGCAGGTCAGGTGACGAAACGACGGGATGGTTAACGCCGAGGACCCTGAAGCGTTTCCTCACAGGTAGCGACGCGGCTTCCTGTCCCGCTGGCCGTTTTCAGCTAGATTTAATGGAATCGGCACCCATCCTGGGTGCTTTGCGGTCATTGATAGAAGAACACACATGTCCTTCCTGTCCCACCTGGACGCACTCGAAGCCGAGAGCATCCATATCTTCCGCGAGACGGCGGCCGCGTTCGGGCGCCCGGTGATGCTCTATTCCATCGGCAAGGATTCCTCGGTCCTGCTGCACCTGCTGCGCAAGGCCTTTTATCCGGCGCGCCCGCCGATGCCGCTGCTGCACGTGGATACGACCTGGAAGTTCCGCGAGATGATCGCCTTCCGCGACCAGGTGGCGGCCGAAGGAGACGTCGAGGTCCTGGTGCATATCAATGAGGAAGGCTTGCGCCAAGGCATCTCGCCGCTGACCCACGGCTCGGCCGTGCATACCGACGTGATGAAGACGGCGGGCCTTAAGCAGGCGCTGGACAAGTACGGCTTCGATGCGGCCATCGGCGGCGCCCGTCGTGACGAGGAAAAGTCGCGCGCCAAGGAGCGCGTGTTCTCCTTCCGCAACGCGCAGCATCGCTGGGACCCCAAGCACCAGCGCCCGGAGCTGTGGCACACCTACAACACGCAGATCCACCAGGGCGAGAGCGTGCGCGTGTTCCCGCTGTCCAACTGGACCGAGATGGACGTGTGGCAGTACATCCGGCGCGAGGCCATCCCGGTGGTGCCGCTGTACTTCGCCAAGCCGCGTCCGGTGGTGGAGCGGGACGGTGCGCTGATCATGGTCGACGACGATCGCTTCACCCTGCGCGAGGGCGAGGCGGTGCAGATGCGCGAGGTGCGCTTCCGCACGCTGGGCTGCTATCCGTTGACCGGCGCGGTGGAGTCCTCGGCCGATACCCTGGACAAGATCATCGACGAGATGGCGGCATCGCGCAGCTCCGAGCGCCAGGGCCGCATGATCGACCATGACGGCAGCGCCTCCATGGAGCGCAAGAAACAGGAGGGCTACTTCTGATGGCGACCCTGGACATCACACCCACCTCGCAAGCTTCCACCCAGCTGCTGCGTTTCATTACCTGCGGCAGCGTCGATGACGGCAAGAGCACCCTGCTGGGGCGCCTGCTGTACGACACCGGCATGGTGCCGGACGACCAGCTCGCCGCGCTGGCGCGCGACAGCCGCAAGCTGCATGCGGACACGCCCGATGCGCTGGATTTCTCCCTGCTCACCGACGGCCTCGACGCCGAGCGCCAGCAGGGCATCACCATCGACGTGGCCTACCGCTATTTCCATAGTGCGCGGCGCAGCTTCATCGTGGCCGACTGCCCTGGGCACGAGCAGTACACCCGCAACATGGCCACCGGCGCCTCCAACGCCGGGCTTGCCGTGGTGCTCATCGATGCGCGCAAGGGCGTGCTGCCGCAGACACGCCGGCATACCTATATCTGCGCGCTGATGGGCATCCGCCAGGTCGTGGTCGCGGTGAACAAGATGGATCTGGTGGATTGGCGCGAGGACATCTACGCCGCCATCGCCCACGAGTACCGCGAGCTTGCCGCCCAGTTGGGCATCGCCCAGGTCCATTGCCTGCCCGCGGTGGCGCCCAGTGGCGACAACGTCGGGCGCCGCTCCGATCGCATGGGATGGTACGAGGGCCCCTGCCTGCTCGAACTGCTGGAGTCGGCCGATACCGCTCCCGCGCAAGGCACCGAGTTCCGCATGCCGGTGCAGTGGGTGAACCGCCCCGATGCTTCCTTCCGCGGCTACGCCGGCACTGTCTGTGGCGGCCGCGTCGCAGTCGGCGATGAGGTCGTGGTACAGCCGGCCATGCGCCGCGCGCGCATCGAGCGGATCGTGACCGCCGATGGTGATCTCCCGCATGCGTCCGAGGGTCAAGCGGTGACGCTGACGCTGGACCGTGAAATCGACGTGAGTCGCGGCGATGTCATCGCCGACGCCGCGCGCCCGGCACCCGTCGCCGACCAGTTCGCCGCGCACGTGCTGTGGATGGGCGATGAGCCCTTGCTGCCCAACCGCGCCTACTGGCTGAAGATCGGCACGCGCACGGTCAATGCGCGCGTCACCACCATCAAGCACAAGGTCGACGTCAACACGCAGGCCGAACTGGCCGCTCGCCGGCTGGAGCTCAACGAGGTCGGCTACTGCAATATCGACCTCGACCATGCCATCGCCTTCGAGTCCTACGCGGACAACCGCACGCTCGGCGGCTTCGTGCTGATCGACCGCCAGACCAACGCCACCGTCGGCTGCGGCATGCTGGACTTTGCCCTGCGCCGCGCCGCCAACGTGCACTGGCAGCACACCGACCTGGACAAGCAGGCCCGCAGCCTGAGCAAGGGCCAGCAGGCACGCTGCCTGTGGTTCACCGGCCTGTCGGGCGCGGGCAAGTCCACCATCGCCAACCTGGTCGAGCGCAGGCTGCACGCGCTGGGCTATCACACCTACATGCTGGACGGTGACAACCTGCGCCATGGCCTGAACAAGGACCTGGGTTTCACCCCCGAGGCACGTGTCGAGAACGTGCGTCGCGTGGCCGAGGTGGCGCACCTGATGGTCGATGCCGGCCTGGTCGTGCTCGTCTGCGTGATCTCGCCTTTCCAGAGCGAGCGGCGTTTCGCGCGCGGCCGGTTCGACGAAGGCGAGTTCATCGAGGTGTTCGTCGACACCACGCTGGAGGAATGCGAGCGGCGTGACCCCAAGGGGCTCTATCGCAAGGCGCGCGCCGGCGAGATCCTCAACTTCACCGGCATCGACTCTCCCTACGAGGCGCCGGAACAGGCCGAGCTGCACCTGCGTACCAGCGGATTGCGACCGGAGCAGCTGGCGGAGCAGGTGGTGGAGCAGTTGCTCCATGGCATGGGCGAAGACCGCCCGCACGCATAAGCAATACCGCACGCTGTCGCTCCGGCGCAGACCGGAACGACGGCCGGGTGGGTTCCTTGCCGCAACGACGCGCATGCTGCGCTGCACGAGTTCGCGATACGCCCGCGCACGGCGCGTCGCACCGCACTCGGCTTGGAATGTATCCACGCCCCCGGCGATAATGTCGCTTTCCCCAGAGCTCGACTGCGATGACCGAGAAGACCGTACTCAACGACACCCATCGTGCGCTCGGCGCGCGCATGGTCGATTTCGGCGGTTGGGACATGCCGATCAATTACGGCTCGCAGATCGAGGAGCATCACGTCGTGCGTCGCGACGCCGGCATGTTCGACGTCTCCCACATGACCGTGGTCGACCTGCATGGCCCGCGCACGCGCGAGTTCCTGCGCCACCTCGTCGCCAACAATGTCGACAAGCTGAAGGTGCAGGGCAAGGCGCTCTATACGTGCATGCTCAACGAGCAGGGCGGCGTGGTGGACGACCTGATCGTCTACTTCCTGGGCGAGGAGTTCTTCCGCCTGGTCGTGAACGCAGCCACCCGCACGAAGGACCTGGCGTGGATCGAACAGCATGCCAGGGCGTTCGACGTGCAGGTCAAGGAGCGCCCCGACTTCGCCATGATCGCCGTGCAGGGTCCCAACGCCCGCGCCAAGGTGATCGGCCTGCTGGCGGAGGTGGACCACGAGCGCATCGGCAAGCTCGGCAAGTTCGCCGCGGCAGCCGCGCAGGGTCCGCACGGCATGCCGCTGTTCGTGGCGCGCACCGGCTACACCGGCGAGGACGGCTTCGAAATCATCGTGCCGCAGGAGCACGCCGTCGCCCTGTGGAATGCGCTCGCTGCCGCCGGCGTCGCGCCGGCCGGCCTCGGCGCGCGCGACACGCTGCGACTGGAAGCGGGCATGAACCTCTACGGCCAGGACATGGATGACGACGTGTCCCCGTGGGAGGCCAACCTTGGCTGGACGATCTCGCTCGACGAAGGTCGCGACTTCATCGGCCGCAAGGCGCTGGAAGCGCAGAAGGCCGCGGGCGTCAAGCGCGTGATGGTGGGGCTGGTGCTGGACGAGAAGGGCGTGCTGCGCCATGGGCAGGCCGTGCTCACCGCCAACGGCAACGGCGAGATCCTCTCCGGCAGCTTCGCGCCCACGCTCAACAAGGCCGTCGCGTTCGCGCGCATTCCAGCGGGCGAGCCGGGCGACGTGCGGGTGGACATCCGCGGCAAGGAAGTGCCGGTGCGCGTGGTGAAGTACCCGTTCGTGCGCGACGGCAAGCCCTGCGAAGGCATCTGACCTCGCCTTATTCCATGGCGACATGCATCCCATGTTGCCCAACGGGTGAAGCGGCTAGAATTGCCGCTCCACCATCACCCGACATCAACGACTGGATCCGATCATGAGCGAGATTCCCGGCGATCTGAAATTCCTCAAGTCCCACGAATGGGCTCGCGTCGAAGACGACGGCCTGGTTCGCGTGGGTATTTCCGACCATGCCCAAGGCCAGCTGGGCGACCTCGTCTACGTCGAGTTGCCGGAAATCGGTGCCGCCGTGCAGGCCGGCCATGGCGTGGCGGTGGTTGAGTCGGTCAAGGCCGCCTCGGACATCTACTCCCCGGTGTCGGGCGAGATCGTTGCGGTCAACGAAGCCCTCAACGACAAGCCGGAAACCATCAATGAAGACGCCTTCGGCGACGGCTGGATCTTTCTGGTCCGCGCCAGCGATCGTGCCGAATTGAACGAGCTGCTCGACGCCGACGCCTACGCGGAGCTGGTCGAAAACGAAGACCACTGATCGCTGCTCGACGCTTCGCCCGACGCCGGCCGCCTCAAGCGGCCGGCGTCTTTTTAGGTACCGACGTGCCGTGCATCACGTTCGATGCGCCGCGTGATCGATGCCGGATGAGTTCGAAAATCGGCGTTTTGCATCTCGCCGTCCATGCCGATAGATGGCCAAGGCGAAAGTAGGCGATCGGGGCCGGGCGAACCTTCGCGCCACCCGTCCGGCGACCCCGGGTGTCGGTCGGGGCAGGGTCGGGCGGCATTCTGTCCCCTCCGGCCGAAGAAAAATTCAGTCGTGTTTTGTTCATCCAAAATGGGGGTGCGCAGAGGCGCGCATCGCGTGAGACAGTCGCTCCAGGATGAATGAGACAGTCGAACGCGTCCGATTGGCCGTATTTGACTTATATGCCTTTTTTTAAGTGGTTTTATGCATTCCAAGATAATCGGCGAACGTTTTCGTTTAGCGGTATGGACGTCTGATCAAAAATGCACCAAGACCCCCTCCAGGCCTTGCCGGGCGGGGGTTTGGACCCTCCTGGGGGTGGGTGAAACGGATCGATTTCATGTTTAAAATCAATTGACAGCTGAAATCTTCAGGAATAGCTTTCGCATCGGAACACGGAGAACGGGTGCCATGGCAACATCGAAATTCATCAAACCTTATATCGAGCATGGAGAGAAAGCCGGCGCAGTACGCAAGATCACGGTGTCGATTCCATTGCACGTGTTGAGGCCCCTATCTGACGAACGCACCCGGCGTCAGGTAAACAATCTTCGGCACGCCACCAATAGCGATCTGCTTGTGGAGGCGTTCCTGCATGCTTTTACTGGGCAACCACTGCCAACTGATGAGGAGCTGAGACGAACTATGGCCACTGCCAAGAAAGCCGCAAAGAAACCCGCCGCCAAGAAGGCGAGCAAGAAGACCGCTGTGAAGAAGGCCGCCGCGAAGAAGCCGGTTGCCCGTAAGCCGGCCGCCAAGAAGGCTGCCAAGAAGGTCGCCAAGAAGGCCGTTGCTAAGAAGCGCCCGGCTGCCGCCAAGAAGGCTGCCGTGAAGAAGGTTGCTACCAAGAAGGTGGCGAAGAAGGCCACTGCCAAGAAGCGCACCGTGAAGAAGGCCGCTGCTGCCAAGGTGGTCAAGGCCACCAAGGCTGCCAAGGCCCCCAAGGCGGCCAAGGCTGCCAAGAAGTAAGCTTCACCAATAACAGGCAACACCGACTTTTCTCCCCGCGGTGCCCAGCGCGGGGGGAGTCCTTCGAAAGAGCGATTCGTCCCGGCCCGTGCCGGGACGCTTCGTTTCCGGGGTACGAAAAATTCCTAACGTGTCGCCTGCCGGCGCCACCGCGATGCAGGTGGCGTGTGACGACTCTCCGAAGTGTGCGTGTGCGCCGCGAAGCTACGTGCGATTTGCCGTAGTGCTGCATTGCGGTTACCTTTCGCACATCCGCGCCGCGGGAACCTGGGGAGGTTCCCGCTCCTGGATTCACAGGGGGAAAAAGCGCGGGTATCTGATGCCACTCGGTGAGAGATCATGGATACCCGATACACACGTCATGCGCGCCGTCGTGCGCGTGGGGCCATTCGGCCCGCTGCCATCGCCATTGTTGCTGTCGTCGCCGTGCTTGCGGCAGCGTCGTGGTTCCTCATTATCAAGCCGCACCAGGAACTGATGGACACCGAAGCCGGTGGCCATCCGTCGACACCGGTGCAGGCCGGCACGGTGGCGCCGCCACCGCCGGCCAACGTGGGTGCGATGAGCATCAACCAGCTGCTCGCCGAGGCACGCAAGGCGGTGAATGAGCAGCGACTGCTCGCGCCTGCCGGCAACAATGCCTTCGAGTTCTACCTCAAGGTGCTGGAGAAGCAGCCAGGCAACCAGGTGGCGTCCGATGCGTTGCGCGAGACCTTCCCGGTCGGTGCCAGCGTGGCCGAACAGTCCATCAACCAGCGCGACTTCAATGACGCGCAGCGCCAGATCGACCTGCTGGCGAAGGCCGACCCGGCCAACTACACGCTGACCATCCTTCGCTCCAAGCTCGATGCCCAGCGCAAGTTGCAGGATCGCGAGCAGCAGCAGGCGTCGGACAAGGAGAAGGCGGCACAGCTGGCGGCGCAGAAGGCGGCATCGGACAAGGCCGAGGCGGATCGCCAGGCGGCCGAAGCGCAGCAGCGCACCTTGGCCGAGCAGCAGCAGCGCGCGGCGCAGGCGCGCCTGGCGCAGCAGCAACAGCAGAGCGAGGCGCGCCAGCAGCAGGCGGCGGCCACCACGGCGGCAGCGAGCGACAGCGGTGCTGCCGGCGGCACGCACGGGCCGGTGCTGGTGCGCAACGTCAATCCGCGCTATCCCACGACGGCGGTGCGCGCCAACCAGGAAGGCTGGGTGGAGGTGACCTTCACCATCACGCCGGAAGGCAACGTGGATGACGTCAAGGTGGTGGATGCCGAGCCGCGCCACGTGTTCGACCGCGCTGCCGTGGAAGCGGTGAGTCGCTGGAAGTACCAGCCGGCCACGCAGAACGGCACGCCGATCGCGTCGCAGGACAAGCGCCGCATCGTGTTCAAGCTCAACTGACGGAAGGCGCCACGCTACGGCGTGGCCACCTGCAGGACCAGGGGCGCCGCGTGGAAGCACGCGGCGCCTTCTTCTTGCTCAAGTGTCGCGTCAATTCCCCGAGAGATCGTGGTCCGCCGGGAGATCGTGCTTGTGGCCGCGGCCGCTGGCGGCGGTTCTGCCCTTGCTGCGTGTCTTGCCCTTGGCGATGGCCGAGGTCTTCGGCGCGCTGCCTTCGATGCCGGCCCAATCCACGTGCGGAAGGCCGAGCAGTTCGTCGAACACCATCGGCATCAGGCCGGCGGGTGTCGGACCCGACGAGTTCCACATCGTCACCACGCCGATGCGGTACTTCGGCAGGAAGCCGATCATGGTGCGGTAGCCCTCGACGGCGCCGGCGTGGAACACCATCGTCTCGCCTTCGTAGTCGAACACGCGCCAGCCGAGCGCATAGGACGCATCCGACAATCGCGCGCGACGCCAGGGTGAGGAGTGCAGTTCCACGGGCGTGGCGACTTCCGGTGTGTGCAGGGTGTCCAGCAGCTTGGCCGGCAGCACGTCCGGCCGGCCACCCATCTGCGCGATCAGCCACTGCTCCATGTCGCGCAGGCTGGCGTTGACGCCGGCGGCGGGCGCCACGCGGTAATAGGCCTGCTTGGGTTCGAAGGGAATCCATCCGTTGCTGGTCTGTCGATGCGGACGCGCCCAGCTCTTGCTCTCCTCCAGGCCTTCGCGGCCGTAGCTGGCCGTCTTCATGCCGAGAGGAAAGAAGATGCGCTTGTCGACCTGGCGGCTGAAGAAGTCGCCGGTCTGCGCATAGACGATGTCGCCGATCAGGCTGAAGGCGATGTTCTGGTAGCCGTAGCACTGGCCCACGTCGCAGGTGAGCGTGACCTCGTCGAGCTTGCGCGCGAGCTCCTCGTACGGGATGTTTTCCTCGAGCATGTTGTCGTAGGTGTTCTTCGGCAGACCCAGCCGCTGGCCGAGGATGTCGCGCACGGTGGCCTGTTCGGCGGCGCTGTCGCTCTTGAGATGGAAGAACGGCAGCACTGCAGCGAGCTTGGTGTCCCAGCTCAGCTTGCCGTCGCCTACCAGCACGCCGGTCAGGGCGGTGGCGAACGCCTTGGAGAGCGAGGCAAGGCGAAATACCGTTTCCGGTGTGATCGGCTCGCGCGTGCTGGCGTTGGCGTAGCCGATGGTGTCCTCGAAGACGACCTTGTCGTCGACCACCACCGCGGTGGCGAGGCCGGCCACTTCATTGCGCTGGTCCAGGCGATCCAGCCACTGCTGGTAGGCGCTCAGCGCTTCCTTGAGGCGTTCGGGCGGCAGCGTCTGTGGGGTTGCCGCGGCAGAGTCGGCGGGGGGCGTGGCGGCGCGCACATGCAACGGGACGAAGGACAATCCCAGTGCCGCGACGACGACCAATGAAATCGTGCGAAACGTCATGTTGCCTGAACGTTGGCGGCGCCCGAGGGACACCGATGGAATGGAATCGGCACCGGACGCTGCCGGGCCAGTCGGATTGCGAGCCGGAATCCTTCCATGACGCCGCGCGAGAGTACCGCAGGAATGGCTGAAAAGTCCCTGTCGCGGCGGTCGGGGAAGGCTTCCATTAAGACCGCGTGAGGAACGTCATGTTGCGCCCAGGATCAGCTCGCTCGCCCGTTCGGCCATCATGATCACCGGTGCATTGGTGTTGCCGCTCGGCAGGCTCGGCATCGCCGAGGCATCGACCACACGCAGTCCCTCGATGCCGCGCACGCGAAGTTCGCTGTCGAGCGGGGCGGCTGCGTCGTCGCCCATGCGGCAGGTGCCCGCGGGGTGATAAATCGTCTCGGCCTTGCGCCGGATGAAGTCGATGTACTCCGCATCGGTCTGCAGCGCTCGTTCGGGAAAGACGGGCGCGCCGCGATAGGACGCGAAGGCCGGCTGCGAAAGGATTTCGCGCGACAGGCGGGCGGCCTCGACCATGCGCTGCAGGTCGTGTCCCTCTGCATCGCCGAGGTAGTTCGCATGGATGGCGATCGGCTGCGCAGGATCCGCCGAACGCAGACGCAGTTGGCCACGGCTGCGTGGGTGCAAATAGCACGCGTGCACCGTATAGCCGTAGCCGGGCAGACGATGACGACCGTGGTCGTCCAGCTGCGCAGGCACGAAATGGAACTGGATGTCACAGCGCTCGTCCGTGGCCAGCCGGCTGCGCACGAAGCCGCCGGCTTCCGCCACGTTGGAACTGCCGGGACCATCGCGATGACGCAGGAATCGCCAGCCCGCCGCGAGCTCGTTGAGATGATCGTAGGAAACCTTCCGCGTGCTGCCGTCGAGCGTGCAGATGTCCAGGTGATCCTGCAGGTGCGCGCCGACGTCCGGCACATCGGCCTGCACCACAACGCCATGCTCGCGCAGGTGATCCGCCGGCCCGATGCCGGAGAGCATCAGCAACTGCGGCGTATTGATGGCGCCGCCGGCGAGGATGACTTCGCCCGCTTCGAGGATCGCCGCATGACCCTGCAACTGCACGCCCACGGCGCGTCCATCGCGGATCACCACGCGGGCGACCGCCGCCTTGGTGCGCACTTCGAGATTCGGCCGTTGTCGTGCCGGCTGCAGGTAGGCCACCGCGGTCGAGCAGCGCCGGCCATCGCGCTGCGTGACCTGGTACAGGCCGAAGCCTTCCTGCCGCGCGCCGTTGAAGTCGTCGTTGCGCGGATGGCCGGCACTGACACCTGCGTCGATGAACGCCGCCGACAGTTCGTTGTGATGGCGCAGGTCGCTCACGCCAAGTGGCCCGCCTGCGCCGTGCAGTGCGCTGGCGCCGCGGGTGTTGTCTTCGCTATGGATGAACCAGGGAA
The DNA here is from genome assembly GCF_003264855.1 of Dyella jiangningensis. Taxonomy (NCBI): domain Bacteria; kingdom Pseudomonadati; phylum Pseudomonadota; class Gammaproteobacteria; order Lysobacterales; family Rhodanobacteraceae; genus Dyella; species Dyella jiangningensis. The sequence goes on from NZ_NFZS01000001.1 coordinate 822,482, forward strand.
GCACCTGTTCCCACGACCAGCGCGCATCGCCGGTGGCCTGCGCCCAGCGGTCGTAGTCGCCGGGCACGCCGCGCGCGTAGATCATCGCGTTGATGGCGCTGGAACCCCCCAGCGTCTTGCCGCGTGGCCACCACAGCCGTCGGTCATGCAGTTGCGGCTCGGGCTCGGTGTGGTAGTTCCAGTTGAAATGGCGGTTGTTGGCCAGGCGGGCGATGCCGGCAGGCATGTGGATCAGCGGATGCCAGTCGCTCGGTCCCGCCTCGAGCAGCAGTACGCGCTTGCCGCGATGGGCGCTCAAGCGGTTGGCCAGCACGCAGCCGGCCGAACCGGCACCCACGATGATGTAGTCGTACGTCACTTCGTCCCCTGCCCATGACTGTCACGACCGCATGCTAGTCTGATGCGGACCTTTGCTGGAAATGCCGGTGAATACCACCCGACCTGCCACAGCGAACGAAGGCCTTGCATCGGTGCTTTCCACCGTGGCCTTCTTCTTCGTGATGATGGCCTACTACATCATCCGGCCCGTGCGCGAACAACTCAGCGGCGCCGTCGGATCAAAAGAACTGCCCTTGTTCTACGGCATCACGTTCGTCGTGATGCTGCTGCTGACACCCGTGTTCGGTGCCATGGTGGCGCGTTTCCCGCGCAAGCGGCTGCTTGGCTGGAGCTACAGCTTCTTCGTGCTCTGCCTCGTCGCGTTCGTGCCGGCCTTCGTGCTGCAGGATCGCATCGGGGCGCGCGAGCTCGGCTCGGTGTTCTTCGTCTGGGTGAGCGTGTTCAACCTGTTCGTCGTCTCGCTGTTCTGGAGCCTCATGGCGGACATCTTCCAGAGCGAGCAGGCAAGGCGGGTCTTTCCCACCATCGCGCTTGGCGGCATGGCCGGTGCCGTCACCGGCCCGGGATTCGGCAAGCTGCTGGTCGGGTTGATCGGCGTGCCGGCTTTACTCGTGGTGTCGGCCATTGCCTTGCTCCTTGCGCTGGGCCTGCTGCTCACCTTGTCCACGCGCTACGACCATTGCTCGCCCGGTGCGCACGACGAGGCGGTGGGCGGCTCGCTGTGGGCGGGCATCAAGGAGTCGTGGACGCGGCCATTCCTGCGTTACATGGCCGTGCTGATGGTGCTGGGCGATGGCATCGGCACGCTGGCTTATGCGCTGATGGCCGATTACACGTACTCGCATTATCCCGATCGCGTCGCCCGTACCAATTTCTATTACAACCTGGACTGGGCCACCAACATCCTGGGCGCGGTGCTGCAGCTCACGGTCACGCGCTGGCTGCTGGTGCGCAAGGGGGCAGGCTGGGGCCTGGTGGTGCCGGCACTGGTCAATCTCGCGCTGCTGCTGCTCGTGATGGTGCTGGGCATCGGCAATATCAGCGTGTTCGGATTCGCCGTGCCCATGCTCGCGATCATGATGGCCGGTACCCGCGGCTTCGCCTATGGCATGACCAAGCCGGCTTCCGACGCGCTGTATACGCGCGTACCGCGCGAGACGCGTTACAAGGGCAAGAACTTCGTGGAGACCACCATCTGGCGTTTCGGTGACCTCGCGGTCACCACCGGCGTCAATTTGCTGGGATCGCTGGGTGTGGCGGTGGCCGGCATGGCCGGTATCGGCGCAGGCATTTCCGCGCTGGCCACGTGGGTGGCGGCACGCGCCGGCCGCTCGCCCGACCTGCTGCCGGAACAACAGGACGGGACGGCAGCGCCTCAGGCCGTGCGGACGGCCGGGGCATGACCCCACTCAGCTGGTGATGTAGCGCTGCAGTTGTTCGATCTGTTCGGCCTGCGCGTCGATGACTTCCTTCACCAGGTCGCCGATCGAAATGACGCCGACCACCGCGTCGCCGGCCACCACCGGCAGATGGCGAATACGACTGTCGGTACAAAGGCGCATGCAGTCGAACACGTCGGTGTCCGGCCCCACGGTAAGCGCGGGACTGCTCATGATTTCCGAGACGGCGGTCTGTGCGGAAGAGCGGCCCTGCAGGATGACCTTGCGCGCGTAGTCGCGCTCGGAAACGATGCCTACCAGCCGTTCGCCGCGCATCACCAGCAGGGCGCCGACGCGGCGCTCGGCCATGTGCTTGATCGCTTCGAGTACGGGCGCGTCCGGTGCGATGCTGTAGATGTCGGTGCCCTTGCCTTCCAGCAAATGCTTGACCTGGCGCATGCTTGAACCTCCCAGGCGGCCGCGGACAGGCCGCATGGGAGGAGTCTAGCGCCGCATCGTCGGCGTGGTGTTGGGGGGATGTGAAGCGCAGCTAGAGCGGGCTGCGGATCTCCGCGCGAGGCCGGCGCCGTTCTTCGATGAAGTACAGCGGGCGCTGCTTGGCTTCCGCATAGTTGCGGCCCAGGTATTCGCCGATCACGCCCAGGGCCAGCAACTGCACGCCGCCCAGGAACAGGATCGCCACCATCAGCGAGGGATAACCCTTCACGGGATCGCCATAAAGCGCGGCCTTGCCGAACACCCAGGTGCCATACAGGAAGGCCAGCACCGACGACAGCAGGCCGACCCAGGTCGCCAGCCGCAGCGGCGCCGTGGAGAACGACGTGATGCCTTCGATGGCCAACTGCATCAATCGCCAGTAGTTCCATTTGGTCCGCCCGGCCTGGCGCGGTTCGCGCAGGTAGTAGACCGCGGTCTGGCGGTAGCCTATCCAGGTGAACAGGCCCTTCATGAAACGCTGCCGCTCGCGCAGCTGGCGCAGCGCTTCGAGGGCCCGGCGCGAAAGCAGGCGGAAATCACCGGTATCGCGCGGCACGCTGGTGTCGGAGAGTCGCTCCATGCTGCGGTAGAACAGCGACGCCGTGAGACGCTTGAGGGCCGTTTCGCCTTCGCGGGCCGTGCGCGTCGCATAGACCACGTCGTAGCCCTCGCGCCAGCGTTCCACCAGCGAGGGAATCAACTCGGGCGGATCCTGCAGGTCGGCGTCGATCACCACGGCGGCATCGGCGTCGACATGGTCGAGGCCGGCGGTCAGCGCCGCTTCCTTGCCGAAGTTGCGCGACAGCTTGATGGCGCCGGTGCGCGCGTCGCGGTGGACCACTCCTTCGATCAACGACCAGGTGTCGTCGCTGCTGCCGTCATCGACATACAGCACGCTGCAGTCCATCGGCAGGTCGTCGAGCACGCGATTGAGCCGGGCGTGGAACGCTTCCAGCACCGCGGCTTCGTTGTAGGCGGGCACGACGATGGTGAGGCGTGGCATGTCGCTGCAATGATCCCGGAAGGTCGCCGCATGCTAGTGCAGGGCCCGCACGGGCGCGAGGGTCAGCGCCGGCGGGTTTCGCGGATGGCCTGGCGGCCTTCCAGGTATCCCGGACCGCCCAGCTGGCCCATCTGTTGCTGGATCCAGTTCGCGCGCCCCTGCACATAGGCGCTGGGGCGATCGGCATGAAAGCGGCGTGGGCTGGGCAGCACGGCCGCGAGCCGGGCCGCCTGCGCAGGACTCAGCCGCGACGGCGGTGTGCGGAAGTACGCATCGCTGGCCGCGCCCACGCCGTAGATGCCATCGCCCAGCTCGGCGATGTTCATGTACACCTCGAGGATGCGCTGCTTGGGCCAGGTCAGTTCGATCAGCACGGTGAAATACGCCTCCAGGCCCTTGCGGACAAAGCTGCGCCCATTCCAGAGGAACAGGTTCTTGGCGGTCTGCTGGCTGATCGTGCTGGCGCCGCGCAGGCGCCGCCCTTCGTCGGCGGCGTCCATCGCATCCTGGATCGAATCGAAATCGAAACCATGGTGGAACGGAAACTTCTGATCCTCGCCCGCCACCATCGCCAGTGGCACGTATGGCGAGACCTGATTCCACGGCACCCAGCGATGGCGCACGTGGAAATCCTTCTCGCCATGCAGCAAGGCGCCAAGCTGGCGTTCCATCATGACCGCCGACGTCCATGGCGGCACGAAGCGCAGCACCAGCACCATCAGCAAGCTCAAGGCCAGCCAGGACAGCACGAGCAGGGCAAGCGGGCGGAGCAGGCGGACTAGCAGCGGGCGTCGTGAGGTCATGGCGGTGCATGGACGAAGGTCGCGGCAGTATAAAGGGCCATCCTTCCCCTGCCGCGCCTGCGAGTTGAGCCTGGCCAAACGTCCCCCATATAACGGCATTGCCCTTGAGAGGTCCCGCGCTGTGGAAACCGTGCTTGTCGAAGATGTGTTGCATCGATTCATGCTCGAACGCGCCGGCGTGCGCGGCGTGCTGGTCCGCCTGGGCGCGGCCTGGCGCGAGGTCGCCGGCCGCTCGGCGTATCCGGCCGCCTTGCGCTCGGTACTGGGGCAGACGCTCGCCGCCAGCGCGCTGCTGACCGGCAACATCAAGCTGGAAGGTGCGCTCTCGGTCGAACTGAAGAGCACCGGTCCGTTGCGCCTGCTGTTCGCCGAATGCACGGACCAGGGGCGCCTGCGCGGCCTGGCGCGCTGGAGCGATCCGCTGCCGGAGACGCTTGACCTGGCCGCGCTGCCCAACGCCATCATGGCCATCACCATCGGCCATGCCGAGCGCGGCCAGCGCTACCAGGGCCTGGTGGACCTGCAGCATCCGGATCTGGCGTCGGCCCTGGAAAATTACTTCAGCCAGTCCGAGCAGTTGCCGGCCCGCATTGTGTTGGCGGCCGATGGCGAGCACGCGGTCGGCCTGATGCTGCAGAAGCTGCCGGAGGAAGGCGGCATCGACGCCGTGCAGGACGAGGACGCGTGGACGCGCATTCAGCACCTCACGGCGACGCTGGGGCAGGAGGAGCTGCTGACCACCGCGCCGGAACAATTGTTGTATCGCCTCTATCACGAGGAATCGGTGCGCCTGTTCGAACCGCGCCCGCTGGCCTTCGGCTGCAGTTGCACGCGCGAGCGCGTGGAAGCGGTGTTGCGCTCGCTCGGTCGTGACGAAGTGGAAGCGGCGCTGGAAGCGCGTGAAGGGGAGATCGAAGTGATCTGCGAGTTCTGCGCCCAGCGCTATACGTTCGACCGCATCGATGCCGAACACCTGCTCAGCCCGAGCCCGCAGGCCAGCGCGCCGAGCACGGCGCAGTAATCCAGGGATCGCTGTCTCGAAAAACGGGCCCATCAAGGGCCCGTTTTTTTGCCTGTCATGCCGGCCTGTGCCGGAATGACGAAGAAGGCTGAGGCCGATCTTTGCTCAGGGCAAGGCGAAGTGATGCTCGCGCTGCAGCCACACCTCGGCCATCTTCGGCGTGGCGAACAGGAAGCCCTGCCCGAAACGGCAGCCGATGCGCAGCAGGGCCTGGCGCTGGTCCTCATCCTCGATGCCCTCGGCGATCACCTGCATCTGCAGCGAGTTGGCCAGCGCCTGGATCGCGCGCACCACCGCCGTACCGTGTCCGCCTTCGCGCGGCAGTTCGACGATGAAGGAGCGATCGATCTTCAGCGTCTCGATCGGATACTGGTGCAGATAGCTCAGCGACGAATAACCCGTGCCGAAGTCATCCAGCGCAATGCTGACGCCGTGCGAGCGCAGGTTGTCGAGGATGCGCTTCACCTGCATGGCGTTCTCGAGCAGCGCGCGCTCGGTCACTTCGATGCGCAGGCAGCGCGGCGGCAGGCGATGCGCCTGGATCAGGTCCAGCAGCTGGCGATCCAGATCGGCCGAGCGGAAATGCCGGCCGGAAACGTTGATGCTGACGAAGCCGTCGGGCCCCGCCAGCGCTTCGGCCTGGGCGCAGACCTGCTCGAAGATCTGCCAGTCGATGCTTTCCGCGCAGCCGCTTTCTTCCGCCACGGCGAGGAAATCCGCCGGCGTCAGCAGGCCGCGATCGGGATGGCGCCAGCGCAGCAGCGCTTCGTAGCCCACCGTGCGGCCGGTCTGCAGCGCGACGATGGGTTGGTAGAACGGCACGAATTCGTTGCGGCTCAGCGCGCGGCGCAGGTCGCCTTCCATCTCCAGCAACGACAGCGCCTCGCGGCGCAGGCGATCGTCGAACACGGCGGCGCGGTGGCGTCCTTCGTCCTTGGCGCGATACATCGCGGCGTCCGCGTCGCGCAGCAGTTCTTCCGGGCGCTGGTAATGCGGGCTGGGCAGGGCGATGCCGATCGACGCGGAAGTGAAGATCTCCTTCGCGCCGAGGCGGAACGGCGCCTGCAGCTCGTCGATGATGCGTTCGGCGATCAGCAGGGCCATCTTCGGATCGGTAATGCCTTCGGCAAGCACGGCGAACTCGTCGCCGCCCAGGCGCGCCACCACGTCGCGCGTCTTCAGGCACGCGCGGATGCGGCCGCCTACCTGGAACAGCAGGTCGTCGCCGACCAGATGTCCGACCGAATCGTTGATGACCTTGAAGCGGTCGAGGTCGATGAACAGCACGGCGAACAATTCCTGCGTGTCGCCGTGATAGCGCTGCAGGGCTTGCTCCAGGCGCTGCAGCAGCAGCGTGCGGTTGGGCAGGCCGGTCAGCGAGTCGTGCAGGGTTTCGTACTTGAGGCGACGCTCGACGCGTTCGCGCTCGGCGATCTGTTCGCGCAGGTCGCGGTTGGCCAATGCAAGCGCGCGCGTGCGTTCGGTGACGCGGCGCTCCAGGCTCGCATAGGCCTGCTTCAGCGATTCGGTGGTGTGCTTGCGCTGCAGCGCGTTCGCGACGTGGTAGCCCACGAAGGTGAGCAGTTCCTGGTCGCGCACGTCGTAGGTATGTTCGGGCGAGTAGCTCTGCACCGCCAGCACGCCCATCGCGCGGTCGCCCCAGATCAGCGGGACGCCAAGCCAGCAGACCGAGCGCGAACCACGATGGCTGACTTCGCCTTCGCGTTCGAGCCGGTCGAATTCCTCGGGATTGGCCAGCAGCGGCTTGCCATGGCGCAAGACATATTCGGTGACACCCCGTCCGTGGGCGCGGGGCACGCGCACCGTGTCGAACTCGTCGACGGAGTAGGGAAAGGTGAGCGTCTTCTGCTCTTCGTCCAGCAGCGCGATGTAGAAATTGCGCGCGTACAGCAGGCCACCGATCACGCGGTGTACCGCTGCGTAGAAGTTGTCCAGGCTCTCCGAGGCATTCGCCAGCTCGGCGATGCGGAACAGCGCGGCCTGCAGGCGCTCGCCTCGCTGGCGCTGCAGCACCTGCTGGCGCAGCACGCGGTTGGCTTCACGCAGGGCCGCGGTGCGACTGGAGACGCGCCGCTCCAGTTCTTCGTGCGCCTCGCGCCGTTCCAGCGCGGTCTGCACGTGCTTGGCCACGTAGCTCAGCAGTTCGCGATCGTGCTGGGTGTAATGCGTGTCCTCGCGATAGCTCTGCATCACGATGCCGCCCACCACGCGACCGTCGCGCAGCAATGGCACGCCTAGCCAGTGTTCGCAGACGGGGCCGACCTGGATGAAGCGACCCTTGAACTGCTCGGCCAGTTCGGCGAACGAGCCCATCACCGCCTGGCCGCACTGGAGCAGGTTCCAGGTCAGGCTGTGGCGCATTTCCTGGAGCGGCACCGTCTCGTCGGGCGAGGGCGGCTCCTTGTCCATGGTGTCCACGTAGTACGGAAAGCGCACCGCGTCGGTGGCCGGGTCGTACAACGCGATGTAGAAATTTTCCGCGTACATCAGGCTGCCGAGGATGGCGTGCAGCGAATGCATCATCTCGGTCATGTTGTGCTCGGCGCCGGCCTGGTCGGCGATGGCGTACAGCGCGCGCTGCAGGCGCTCGGCCAGCGCAAGGCGCGAGATGGCTTCGTACAGGCGGGACGTTTCGGCGAGCTGGCGCAGGCGCGTCGCCGCCAGACGGCCGATCCAGGCCATGTGGTCACGCTGGGCGTCGTAGGCGGCGGTGGCCGGCAGCTCAAGCACCAGCGAGCGCAGGGCCTGGGGATCTTCCGCCAGGTCCAGCTGGATCACCTCCTTGTCGAGGTGGACGGGATCGCCCAGCAGGCGCCAATGCAGGCGTCCCTCCACGCCCAGTTCCCCGAGCATGGCCTCGCAGATTTCCAGCACGCTGGCAGCATCCGCCGCGCGGAACAGGCGTTCCACGGCGGCATGCATGGCGGCGACACCTCTTTCTGCCGGCCATGGCACGGGCGTTTTACTGGTCGGGGCCGAAGTCATCAGTCGCAGGCGAGTCCGCGCGTAGTCGACAGAAACGACTATATAGCGCCTCTGTTCAGCTTTGTCGCTGGCTGCGCTGCGTGTGGAACCAATTGCGCTCCAAAATGTCAAAAAAACGTGATCCGCCCCCAACCGGACGTGCTTCACAAAGCCAACATTTGGGTGTTAGTAAAAAGTAAAACGTGGTATCGTTACGGCGTGATCGTCTCTGGGAGGGGGCGACTTCCAGCCCGTTATCCAGGTGCCGCGGGAGTTATCGCGTACATGCGTCGTTTGATCTTGTCATTGCCATTGCTGTTCGTGCCGTTTGTTGCGGCAGGGCAGACTGCGGCCGGTGACTGGCGCGACAGTACGGCCAACCGCTTGATCGCACAGGATTCGTCCAACATGGGTTCCGTACCACTGTGGCGCGGCGCCAACGGGCAGTGGCTGGCGGTACAGAGCCGCAGCGAGACGCTGGCGGCCGCGCAGCAGGCCGGTGCGCCGCTGCAGTTCCGCGCGCTCGATGCCGGGACGGTGCAGTCCTCGGACGTGCAGTACGGCCTGGCGCCCAACCTGCAGGCGCACTTTGGCGTCAGCGAGCATGACTGGGCCAACAACCAGGCACCGCGCGTGGTCGGAAGCGAAGTGGGCGCCACGTACAGCCAGGGCCGTTACAGCCTGGGCCTGAGCGTCGGCACGGACACCGTGCCGGGCAATGCGAACCTGCCTCGCCTGCTTCCCGGCGCCACGCCCGGCGTGAACGGCCTGGCCGGTTTCGACAGCAGCACCCAGCTCAACGCGCACGGCCGCCTGGCGCTGGACGCCAAGAGCGGCATCGACGTGGGCGCCAGCGTGGGCCGCGTGCGGTTGCTTCCGGGCAACCTGCTTGGCATCAATGCACTCGACCAGAAGGCGTTGAGCTTCGGCGTGGACAGCGGTCCGCTGAGCGGCAGCATCGTTGGCCGCACCATGCAGCCGCAGGCCGGTGTGCCGGGCGCGGGTTACAACCCGGATCGCCGCTGGAGCAGCATCGATCTCGGCGTCACCTGGCGGTTGCCGTGGCAGGGTCAATTGAGCATCGGCGCCCAGAACCTGTGGTCGTCCGGCAACAGCGTGAATACGCCGGCCGGACCGGAACCGGATCAGTCGCGCACGCCGTACGTGCAGTACCACCAGGATCTCTGATCGGCGCCAGCCATTCGGCGAATCGACAAAAAAACGCCGGGCATTGCCCGGCGTTTTCCGTTACGCGTCTGCTCAGTCCTGTCGACGGATACGCAGGTCGCCGCTGAAGGTTTCGATCTTCATCTTGGCGCTGCCCGAACCCGCGGTCGCCTGCAGTTCGCTGCCAGGGCCGTGTTCCACCTTCTGCACGGTGCCGAAGTCGCTGCGCAGGTCGCCGCTGAAGGTGTTGGCGTGGATCACCGCCGAGAGATTGGATGGCACCTGGACCTGCACGTCGCCGCTCATGCTGTCCACGTCGAAGGTGCCGTTGGGGGCGAGGCCGCCCGCGAGCTGCACATCGCCCGAGACGGTACTGAGGTTGAGCTTGCGCCATGGCCCGCCGCTGACGCGGATGCGGCCGGAGACCGTCTGCAGTTCCGCGTCGCTGCCCACGTTGGGCGCAAGGATGTCGCCGCTCACGGTCTGCAGCGCCACGCGATCGGCATTGCCGGCGAGCTCGATGCTGCCGCTCACGCTGTCCACGTCTATGCTGGGCGAGCGTGCGTTCACGCGTGCCTTGCCGCTGACCGTGTTGGCCTTGATCTTGCCGCCCTCGATGCCGTCGATGCTGAGCGGCGCGCTCACCACGTCCACGTCGAGCGAGGCGCCCTTGGGCACGCGGATGTCGAGGGTGGTGGAGCCCATCGAGTTCTCGTTGTTCCAGTTGAACCAGCCGGACTTGCCCTGCGATTCGACACGGATCGTCATGCTGCTGTCGCTGCCTTCGATGGCGAGCGGCTTCGCGCCCTCGCCGAGTCGGCCGCCCACCTGCACCTGGTTTCGATCCCAGGCGGTGATGGTGACCGCGCCCTTCACGTTGCTGACGCTGATGCGCGCGTTGGGCGTTGCGTCGTGGCTGAGGTTGATGGGCGTATCGGCCAGGGCTTGGCCGATCGACAGGCTGAGCAGGAGTGGAAGGATGCGTGCGGTTTTCATGGTGAAGGCTCCGCTGGACTCAACCAGCCTGGTGTTCCAACTGTCGCAGCTGCGACTGTTGTTTTTGCATGCGATATAGCAGGCGCTGCAGTGCGGGTGAATGGGGTGCCTGTTCCATGGCCTGGCGCAGTTCCATGCTGGCGGCGTCGAACTCCACGGCGGCGCCTGCGAGGCGTGGATCGGACGGACGCCACCGCTCGAGATCCGGCGCGACCGAAGCTGCCGCCGTGGCGAGCGGACGATCGCGCAGATGCACCGCGAGGCTACCGGCGAACACCGACAGACCTGCGAAGCTGGCAGCCAGCAGCCAGCCTTGCGCACGTTGCGCGGTGCTGCGGCGAGGCGCTTCGGGCGCCTTCGAGGTGGCGTCATCCAGCGCGGCATCGATCGCCGGCCACAGGTCGTGGCGTGGCGATACCGGTTCGCGCAATGCGCGGGTCTGGCGGAGCCATTCGAATTCGTTCATGCGCTTTCTCCCAATACTTTTCGCAGCAGGCCACGCGCGCGATGCAACTGCGCTTTCGACGAGCCCACCGCCATCCCCAGCTCGACGCCGATGTCCTCGTGGCGCCAGCCTTCGATGTCGTGCAATACCAGTACTGCTCGTGCCCGTGGCGGCAGTTTGCCGATGGCACGCTCCAGTTCTTCGCGTTCGGCTGCGCAGAACGGCGTTTCGCCGCGATCCGGCAGGTCGTCCTCGGCCATCATGCTCACCGGATCGGCGCCGCGCGCCCTGATGTCCATCAGCGCGACGTTGACTGCCAGCCGGTAGAGCCAGGTGCCGAACGAGCTTTCATGGCGAAACCCGGAAAGCTTCTGCCAGGCGCGCACGAACGCATCCTGCGTGAGGTCTTCCGCACGGGCATGGTCGAAGCCGGCGAGGCGATAGACCGCGCCGTACACGCGATCGACGTGCAGCCGGTACAGCCGATGGAAGGCCTGCCTGTCGCCGGCGGCAGCCGCGCGGACGTCGTCCGTGTCTGTAGGCTCCGCGGCGGGCGCTGGCGTCATCAAGGTATCGGTGGCTGGGCAGGCTGCGGTCATCTTGCCAGCTTGGATGCGGGCAGGCGCGGAAGGGTTTAGAGCCGGCGGAGACGACGGTGGGAGCGCACCCTGTGTACGACGGCCACGTTGCGGTGTGCCCGTCGCGCACAGGGTGCGCTCCCACAGAAGAGCATGCTCCCCGAAGGGAATGCGCCGGCCGCCCGGGCCGGCGTGCGCTTACGCGGCCTCGGCGGTCTTCAGGGCCTTGGCGATGCGTTGCTGTTCGGCGCGCAGTTGGTCCGGCAGGCGATCGCCGAAGCTGTGCAGGTATTCGCCGATGGCTGCGAGTTCGTCGCTCCAGCCGACGTGGTCGACGTCGAGCAGGGCGTCGACGGTGCGGCGATCCAGGGCGAGGCCGTCCAGCTTCAGTTCGCCGTCCGAGGGCACGGTGCCGATCGGCGTCTGGCGGCCCTTGGCGCGGCCTTCGACGCGGTCGATCATCCATTCGAGCACGCGCAGGTTGTCGCCGTAGCCGGGCCACAGGAAGCGGCCATCCTCACCCTTGCGGAACCAGTTCACGTGGAAGATCTTCGGCAGCTTCGCGCCCGGCTTGTCGAACGACAGCCAGTGACGGAAGTAGTCGCCGTAGTGGTAGCCGGCGAACGGCTTCATCGCCATCGAATCGCGACGCAGCACGCCCACCGCACCGGTGGCGGCGGCGGTGGTTTCCGAACCCATGGCCGCGCCGACCAGCACGCCGTGCGCCCAGTCACGCGCCTCGAATACCAGCGGCACCAGCGAGGGGCGGCGGCCGCCGAAGACGATCGCGCTGATCGGCACGCCCTGCGAATCTTCCGCGCGCGGCGACCACGTCGGGCACTGCCTGGCACTCACGGTAAAGCGCGAGTTGGGATGCGCGGCGGGGCCGTTGGCCGGATCGTACGGACGACCCTGCCAGTCGGTGACCGGCTTGCCCGGCAGGCCTTCCCACCAGGGCTGGTTGTCGGCGGTGACGGCGACGTTGGTGAAGATGGTGTCGCGCGCGATGGTCGTCAGCGCGTTCGGATTGGTCGCGTCGCTGGTGCCCGGGGCAACGCCGAAATAGCCCGCTTCCGGATTGATCGCGTATAGACGTCCATCCGCGCCGGGGCGCATCCAGCAGATGTCGTCGCCCACGGTCCACACCTTCCAGCCGTCCTTGCGGTAGCCCTCCGGCGGAATGAGCATGGCGAGGTTGGTCTTGCCGCAGGCCGAGGGAAACGCGGCGGCGATGTAGTGCGTTTCGCCCTTGGGATTCTCGATGCCGACGATCAGCATGTGCTCGGCCAGCCAGCCTTCGGACTTGGCCTGGAAGCTGGCGATGCGCAGCGCGTGGCACTTCTTGCCCAGCAGCGCGTTGCCGCCGTAGCCGGAGCCGTACGACTTGATGGTCAGTTCTTCCGGGAAGTGCATGATGAAACGGCGCTCCGGATCGAGCTCACCGGTGGAATGCAGGCCCTTCACGAACGTGCCTTCGCGCTCGATGCGCGCCTGCGCGGCGGCGCCCATGCGGGTCATGGTGCGCATGTTGGCCACCACGTACGGGCTGTCGGTGATTTCCACGCCGCAACGGGCCAGCGGGGAATCGATCGGGCCCATGCAATAAGGGATCACGTACATCGTGCGGCCTTCCATGCTGCCTTCGAACAGCGCGTCCATCTTGGCGTGCGCGTCGGCCGGGGCCATCCAGTGGTTGTTCGGGCCGGCGTCCTGTTCGTCCTTGGTGCAGACGAAGGTGAGGTGTTCGACGCGGGCCACGTCGGAGGGGCTTGAGCGGTGCAGGTAGCAGCCCGGGTGGGTTTCCTGATTGAGCTCGATCAAGTCGCCGGTCTGCAGCATCTGCTGCACGAGCTGGCGGTATTCAGCGTCCGAGCCGTCGCACCAGTGGATCTTCGCGGGGCGGGTCAGGGCCGCCACTTCGTCAACCCAGCGTTGCAGCGATTCCAGCTTGCTCGACATCACGTTCCTCACTCTGGTCTTAAGCCAAAAAAGAGCAGAAACGCTAACTTACGAACACTGGCATCGCAAGCTGTAACGCAGCAAAAGGCAACTGGGCGCACCATAAATCGCTGCCCGGGCGAGCAGTTAGAAGCCTCGTTGCAGACCACTTTGCGGCCTTTGCTACCAGTGGGCGGACGCCATAAAAAAACGCCGCCCAAGGGCGGCGTTTCATGTCAGCGGACACCGACCCAGCTCAGTTCGGCGTGAGCGTCCGGATCATGTGCTCAACGTAGGCGTCGAACTCCTCGTGGCTGATCCGCGGCAGGCCCAGCGTGAAGTTGAGCTGCAGGAAGCCCACGTAGGCGGCATAGGTCAGGCGGGCGCGGTTGAGCGCCTCGACCGGCTCGAGCCCGGCTTCCTTGTAGATGTTGGTGAGGAACTCCATGCGGCGCTGCGAGACGCGGGCCATCACCGGCACCACCTGCGGATGGTCCAACGCCTTCAGCAGGGCGGCATACACGCGGTGGGGCGCCAGCTCGTGCGCCACGCGGCGGAACAGTTCCGGCAGGCGCGCGCGCGGATCGGGCATGGCCTCGATCTGCGAGATGACTTCCCGCTCGCCGTACTGCTCCCAGCGTTCCAATGCGGCCTGAAGCAGGGCTTCGCGGGTGCGGAAGTGCCAGTAGAAGCTGCCCTTGGTCACGCCGAGCTGGCGGGCCAGGGCTTCCACGGCGAGGGCATTGACGCCCTGGTCGGCGATCAGCTTGAGGGCCGCATCTTCCCAATCTTCGGCGGAAAGACGGGTACGTTCAGGTTTGGCGCTTGCATTCATGCCCGTATGTTAACGCAGTCGGGGACCTTGCACGGCGCCCGGCGGGTGACATCGTTGAACCGGGAGACGGCTGCGGCGGCGCATATTGACGTGGCGGTTTGCCGCAATCCATACTCATGCGTATGGTAACGACACCCATCGAAGAGACCGTGACGCGGATGGCCTCGATTGACGGCCTGGAGCTGTCGGTCGAGGTCCGCCATCCCTCGGGAACCCCCACGCTGCTGTTCGCCCACGGCTTCGGCCAGACCCGTGGCGCCTGGCGTGGCGCCTCGGCCGCCCTGGCGGAGCAGGGATATCGCTGCGTCAGCTTCGACGCGCGCGGCCACGGCGAGAGCAGCTGGCTGCCGGGCGGCGAGTACCACATGGAACAGTTCGTCGGCGACCTGCGCCTGCTGGCGCATGCCGAGTTGCGCAAGCCGATCCTGGTCGGTGCGTCCATGGGCGGCCTGCTGGGGCTGATGCTGGCCGGCGAGATCGACCCGCAGGCGTTCCGGGCGCTGGTCCTGGTGGATATCACGCCACGCTGGGAAACCGCCGGCGTCGAACGCATCCTAGCCTTCATGCAGGCCCATCCCGATGGGTTCGCCAGCTATGCCGAGGCGGCCGAGGAAATCGCCCGCTACCTGCCGCATCGCGCCGGCCGCAAATCCGAAGACCAGCTTCGTCCCTTGCTGCGCGAAGGCAGCGATGGCCGGTTGCGGTGGCATTGGGATCCTGCGTTGCTGGGCGGCCAGCTGATCCACGAAAGCGAACGCTACCAGCCGCGCCTGATGGCCGCGGCGGCGAAGGTGCGCGTGCCGCTGCTGCTGCTCTCGGGCGGACGCAGCGACGTGGTGTCGCGCGATACCGTCGATGAATTCCTGAAGCTGGTGCCGCATGCCGAGCACGTGGAACTGCCACGCGCGACACATATGGTGGCCGGCGACGCCAACGATGCCTTCACCCGCGAAATCGCACGTTTCGTGGGCGAGCTTTCCCGTACCGACCGCAGCGATGCGTTGACTGCGTGATTCCCCCGAACAACCAAGTCGTCATCCGTAACGAGGTGTTGTGATGTCCGTGATCCTGACCCTGCTGGCGGCGCTGATTGCCACCGGCGCCTGTGCCTACCACCGCAGCAGCCTGCGTACGTGGGCGATCGTGACGGTGGTGGCCACCGTCGTGGTCGGTGCGCTCACCGGCGCGCCGTGGACTACCTTCGTCCTGCTGGTGATCGAGCTCGGCATCGCCGTGCCGCTGCTGATGAAGACCTTCCGCCGCAAGCAGATCACCGCGCCGCTGCTGAAGATGTTCGCCAAGGTGACGCCGAAGCTGTCGGAAACCGAGCAGACCGCGCTGGAAGCGGGCACCGTCGGCTTCGAAGGCGAACTGTTCTCCGGCAAGCCCGACTGGCACGAGCTGCTCAAGCAGCCCAAGCCCGAGCTGAGCGTGGAGGAGCAGGCGTTCATGGATGGTCCGGTCGAAGAGCTGTGCGGCATGATCGACGACTGGCAGATCACGCACGAGCTGGCCGATCTTCCGCCGGAAGTCTGGGCCTTCATCAAGAAGCACAAGTTCTTCGGCATGATCATCCCGAAGCAGTACGGCGGCCTGGGCTTCTCGGCGCTGGCGCATTCGGCGGTGCTGCAGAAGCTGGCGACCATGTCGGCGACGGTGGCCTCCACCGTCGCGGTGCCGAACTCGCTGGGTCCGGCGGAACTGCTGCTGCACTACGGCAGCGACGAGCAGAAGAACCATTACCTGCCGCGCCTGGCGGTGGGCGAGGAAATCCCCTGCTTCGCGCTCACCGGTCCGTACGCCGGCTCCGACGCTACGTCGATCACCGACTTCGGCATCGTCTGCAAGCAGGTAGTGGATGGCGTCGAGACGCTGGGCATGAAGCTCACCTTCGACAAGCGCTACATCACGCTGGCGCCGATCGCCACGGTGGTGGGCCTTGCCTTCCGCCTGTATGACCCGGAGAAGCTGCTGGGCGACAAGGAAGACTTGGGGATAACGCTGGCGCTGTTGCCGCGCAGCACGCCAGGCCTGGAAATCGGGCGCCGCCACTTCCCGCTCAATATCCCGTTCCAGAACGGTCCGCTGCACGGCAAGGACGTGTTCGTGCCGCTGTCGACGCTGATCGGCGGCCCGCACATGGCCGGCCATGGCTGGCGCATGCTGGTGGAATGCCTCTCGGTGGGTCGCGCGATCTCGCTGCCGTCCAATGCGACGGGCGGCGTGCGCGCTGCCGTGGCGGCCACGGGTGCGTATGCGCGGATGCGCAAGCAGTTCGGTCTTTCCATCGCCCGTTTCGAAGGCGTTGAAGAAGCGCTGGCGCGCATCGGCGGCCTGACCTACGCCACGGCTGCGCTGTCGCGCGCCACGGCGGCGGCGGTAGATCGCGGCGAGAAGCCGGCGGTGCCGTCGGCGATCGCCAAATACCACGCGACCGAATGGGGTCGCGTGATCGCCGGTGATGCGTTGGACGTGCATGGTGGCAAGGGCGTGCAGCTCGGCCCGAAGAACTACGCGGGCCGCGCATGGCAGGGCGTGCCGATCGCCATCACGGTGGAAGGCGCGAACATCATGACGCGCAGCCTGATGATCTTCGGGCAGGGCGCCATCCGTTGCCATCCCTACGTGCTGAAGGAAATGCAGGCACTGTCGATCGCCGATTACGGCGACCGCCTGCGCACGTTCGACCGCGCGCTGTTCGGCCATATCGGCTTCGGCATTTCCAACGCGGTGCGCAGCTTCACGCTGGGCATCACCGGTTCGCGCATCGGAGACACCGCGGGCGATGCGTACACGCGCCGCTACTACCGCAAGCTCAACCGCTACTCGGCGGCGCTGGCGCTGTGCGCCGACACCTTCATGGGCGTGCTGGGCGGCAAGCTGAAGTTCAAGGAAAAGCTCTCCGCGCGTCTGGGCGACGTGCTGAGCTACCTGTACATCGCCAGTGCGATGCTCAAGCGCTACGAGGACACCGGCCGTCCAGAAGCGGATCGTCCGCTGCTGGCCTGGGCGTTCCACGAGTGCATGTGGCGCACGCAGATGGCACTGGATGGGGCGATCCGCAACTTCCCGGTGAAGCCGGTGGCGTGGCTGCTGCGTGCGCTGGTGTTCCCGTTCGGTCGCCGCGAAGTGCCACCGTCGGATCGCCTGGGCCGTCGCGTGGCCGCGATCATCACGGCACCGGGCGAGGCGCGCGATCGCCTCACCGAATGGGTGTATCTCGCGCCGACCGCGAACAACACCATTGGCCGCATGAACGCATTGCTGCCCGACGTGATCGCGGCCGAGCCGGTCGAGCGCAAGTTCGGCAAGGCGCAGAAGGCGGGCCAGTTCAAGTCGCACGATTACAACGGCCAACTCGCCGAGGCGCTGCAGGCCGGCGTGATCACCGCGCCCGAACACGACCTGTTGAAGCGCGTGCGCGATGGCGTGGCTGAGTTCATCGCGGTGGACGATTTCGATCCGGCGGAATTGCGCTCGGCCGTGACGCGCGCCGATCGCAACAAGAAGCTGGCCGACGCGGCCTGATTCCCATCGTCGTACGACCAGGGCGGAGCAAGGGCTCCGCCCGCGCGGGAGGTTTGCCATGAGTCAGGCGTTGTCGCTGTATCGTCGGCTGGTGACGTTGCCGGGCGGACGCTGGTTGTACGGCCGCCTGATCTGCTTCAAGGCACCGTACTTCGCCACCATCGCGCCGCGTTTCGTGGCGCTGGAGCCAGGGCGCTGCGCGGTGGACATCCGCGATCGCCGCCGCGTGCACAACCACATCGGCACGGTGCACGCGATTGCGCTGTGCAACGCCGCGGAACTCACCGCCGGCATGATGACCGATGTCACCATTCCGTCGCGCATGCGTTGGATTCCCAGGAGCATGGCGGTGGAATACCTGGCCAAGGCGAAGGGCACGCTGCGTGCGGAAGCGACGCCGGTATCCGCCGCCGCCGAAGCGACCAGCGGCTATGCGTGGCCCGTCAACGTCAGCGTGCGCAACGCGGCTAGCGAAGAAGTGTTCCGTGCACGCATCGACATGTGGGTGTCGCCGCGCAAGGACGCCTGATCGTCAGGAGGCCAGCACGCAGCGGTTCTTGCCCGCGTCCTTGGCCTGGTAGAGCGCGCGGTCGGCGCACTGGATCAGTTCTTCGTCGCCTTGCGTGCTTCCTTGCCACAGCGCCACGCCGATGCTGGCGCTCACGTTGGCCACGAACGGGCCGTGGCGTCCTTCCAGCGGATAAGGTCGGGCGAGCAGCGCGCACAGCTCTTCGCAGCGCCTGACCAGCGAGGACGCACCATCGATGTCCTCCAGGATCACCGCGAATTCGTCGCCGCCCAGCCGCGCCACCGTATCGTTGGCACGTACTTCGCCGCTGAGTCGATGGGCGATGGCCTGCAGCAGGGCATCGCCGGCAGGGTGGCCGTGGTTGTCGTTCACGCCCTTGAAGCCATCGATGTCGAGCAGGGCCAGGCCGAACTGCGTCAGGTGGTGCGGTGCGCGTTGCATGGCCGTGGTCAGGCGGTCGTGGAACAGCGTACGGTTGGGCAGGCCGGTAAGCGTGTCGTGCGTGGCCTGGTGCAGGATGTGCTCCTCGATGCGCATGCGCTCGCCGATTTCCCAATTGAGCTGGTCGTTGCGCTCTTCCAGCTCTTCCAGCGTCGCCTTCAGTGCCGCGCGCGCGCGGTACAGTTCGAGGAAGACGCGCACCTTGGACTGCAGGATCATGTCGTTGATGGGCTTGGCGATGTAATCCACCGCGCCGAAGTGGTAGCCGCGCACGCGATTGATGTCATCGGCATAGGCCGCCGTGACGAAGATGATCGGCGTGTCTCGCAGCCGCTCGTCTTCGCCGATCAGGAATGCCACCTCGAAGCCGTCCATCTCGGGCATGTTCACGTCGAGCAGGATCAGCGCGAACTCGTGGTCCAGGCACAACGCCAGCGCTTCATTGCCGCTGCCGGCCTCGAACAGCTGCGCACCGCTGTCGGCCAACAGGTGGCGCATGGCGACCAGGTTGGCCGGTGTGTCGTCGACGACGAGGATCTTGGGAGCATGCATGTTCATGGCAGGCATAAACGGTTGAGCAGCGGTGCGATGGCCGCCAGGGGAGCACAGTAGTCGGCGCCGGCGATTTCCAGCGCCGCCATGGGCATGGCCGCCGCCTCGGCGTCGGCAGGGTCCTGCACGATGGCGAGGCCACCGTTGCTGCGCACGCATGCGAGTCCGTGGGCGCCGTCGCTGTTGGCGCCGGTAAGCACCACGCCGATCAGGGCGTCGCGGTAGGCCTCGGCCGCCGAATCGAACAGCACGTCGATCGAGGGGCGGGCGTAGCTCACGCGTTCATCGACCGACAGCGCGAAGCGCCGGGTGGCTTCCACCAGCAGGTGGTAGCCGCTGGGCGCGACATGGATGACGCCGCCCTCCAGCGGTGCGCGTTCGCTTGCCTCGACCACGGGCAACGTGGCGTGCTGCGCAAGGAGTTCACACATCAGCTCCACTGTCGACGAACCGGTGTGGCAGCATACGACGATGGCCTGTTCCAGATTGGGCAGCAGGGCGGAAAAAAGCGTCTCCAGCGCGGTCAGGCCACCCGCCGAACAGCCGATGACGATGGCCTGCGGTGCGGCCATGTCAGCCCGTACCCGGGTTGCGCGAGCCGAGGCGATAAATGCGCAGGGCCGCATTGACGGCGGAGAAATCGGTCGCGGAGGGCGCGAAGTCCAGGCTCTCGCGCGTGCCCAGGCACAGGAAGCCGCCGCGCACGAGGCTGTCGCGGAACAGCGCGAGGGTGCGATCCTGCAGCGGATCGGAGAAATAGATCAGCACGTTCCTGCACAGCACCAGGTGGGCTTCGCAGAACACTTCATCGGTGACCAGGTTGTGGTTGGCGAAGATCACGTGGCGACGCAGCCGCTGGTCGAGCTTGATCAGTTCGTAGCGCGCGCTGTAGTAGTCGGCCAGCGACTGGCTGCCGCCGGCGGCCAGGTAATGGCGCGACCACAGCTGCGCCTCCTTCGCCGGATAGATGCCTTCCTGCGCATGGTGCAGCGCGTTCTCGTTGAAATCGGTCGCGTAGATCTGGGCGCGCTCGTACAGGCCGGCCTCTTCCAGCAGGATGGCCAGCGAATACACCTCCTGCCCGTGCGCGCAGCCGGCCTGCCAGATGTTGATCTGCGGATAGGAGGCGAGCACGGGAAACACCTGTTCGCGCAGGGCGCGGAACACGTCGGGATCGCGGAACATCTCCGATACCGGCACCGACAGGCCTTCCAATGCGATGGCGAGAAACGCCGGTTCGTGCAGCAGGCGCGCCGTGAGTTCGCTCACGGTGCCCGTCTGCTGTGATTGCACCAGCTGCAGGATGCGCCGCTTGAGCGACGCGGGCGCGTACTGGCTGAAGTCGTAACCATGCCGCAGCTTGAGCGCGCGCACGAACAGCTCGACCTCGATATCCAGGAGGTCGGCATCCGCGAGCGGCGCCTGGTGGGCCGGCCCGTTCATCGATACAGCCACACGTGCATCATCGACGACAGCTTGTCGATGTCGATCGGCTTGGACAGGTAGTCGTTGGCGCCAGCCTCGAGGCACTTCTCGCGATCGCCGCGCATGGCCTTGGCGGTCAGTGCGATGATCGGCAGGCGCGTGAACTTCGGTTGCGCACGGATTTCCCGGATGGTGTCGTAGCCGTCCATCACCGGCATCATCACGTCCATCAGCACCAGCTCGACGTCGCCGTGGTCGGTCAGCACCTTCAGCGCCTTCTGCCCGTCCTGCGCCATGCTCACCTGCATGCCCCAGCCACGCAGCACCTTGGACAGGGCGAACAGGTTGCGCATGTCATCGTCCACCAGCAGCACCTTGCGATCGCGCAGCTGGCTGGCGTCCGGCATGGCGGCCGCGTTGGCCGGCGCCGATGTCGTACGGCGTTGCTGCCCGCCCTGGATGCTGTGCAGGAACAGGCTCACTTCATCCATCAGCCGTTCCGGCGAACGCGCGCCCTTGATCACGATGCTGTCGGTGTACTGGCGCAGTTTGAGGCTTTCCTCGCGACTGAGTTCGCGGCCGGAATAGATGACCACCGGCGGAATCCGGCCGCTGGCCGACAGCTGCTCCAGGAACTCGATGCCTGACATGCCGGGCAGGCCGAGATCCAGCACGATGCAGTCGTAGGCGTTATCGCCGAGCTGCTTGAGCGCGTCCTCCGCGCTGCCGGCTTCGTCGATGACGATGTCGTCCTGGCGCAGCAGGGTGCGCAGCGCGGTGCGTGAGTCGGCATCGTCGTCGACGATCAGCAGGTGGCGCGTATGGCCTTCGGCGAAGTGCAGCAACCGGTCGAACGCGCTGCCGATGGCCTCGCGACTCACCGGCTTGGTGAGGAAGCCCACCGCGCCGAGATCGCGGCCGCGGCTGGCTTCGTCCACCGCCGAGATGAAATGCACCGGCACGTGGCGCGTCGCCGGGTTCTCCTTGAGGCGCTCGATTACGGTCCAGCCGTCCATGCCCGGCAGCATGACGTCGAGCAGGATGCCGGTGGGCGCGTGCTGCACGGCCAGTTGCAGGCCCGATTCGCCATCCATCGCCACCAGCACGCGATATCCCTTGCGGCGCACCATGTCCGCGAGGATGCGCGCGAAGACCGGATCGTCTTCGACGATGAGGATGACGGTGTCGCCCGCGACGATGCTGTCGCGATCGTCTTCCACGGCTTCCGGCAGCAGCGCCGAGGTCTTGGCCGGACGCGGCACGGCGGGCGCCGGTGCAGGTACCGAAGCCGGCGCGACGGCCGTCGAGGACGGTCCCTGCAACGGCAGCAGGATGGTGAAGGTGCTGCCGTGGCCGATGTCGCTTTCCAGCACGATATCGCCGCCCAGCAGCTCGGCGATGCGCTTGGAGATGGTCAGGCCCAGGCCGGTGCCGCCGTACTGGCGGCTGGTGCTGGCGTCCACCTGTTCAAAGGCATGGAAGATCTTCTGCACCTTGTCCTGCGGAATGCCGATGCCACTGTCGCTCACCGCGATGGCGACCAGGTCCTTGCCGAGCAGTGCTTCCGGTAACGCCATCGCGGCCGTTGGACGTCCGATGCGTACGTTGACCGCGCCCTGGTGCGTGAACTTGAACGCGTTGCCGATGAGATTGTTCGCCACCTGTTCGAGCTTGGGCGCATCGGTGCAGATCACCGACGGCAGCGAGGGATCGATATCGATGTGGAAGCCCAGCTGCTTGTCCTGCGCCACGTGGTTGAAGGTGCGGCGCAGCGCGCGTTCGAGATCGGCGAGCGGGAAGTCGTCGAGCACGACCTCCATCTTGCCGGCTTCCACCTTGGAAAGATCCAGGATGTCGTTGATGAGCCGCAGCAGGTTGCTGCCGGAGTCGTGGATGATGCGTGCCGATTCCACCTGGTCGGTGTCGAGATTGCCCTCGCGGTTGTCGGCGAGGCTGCGCGAAAGGATCAGCAGGCTGTTGAGCGGCGTGCGCAGCTCGTGCGACATGTTGGCGAGGAACTCGGACTTGTACTGGCTGGCGCGCGCCAGCTCCTCGGCCTTCTCCTGCGTTTCGCGCTGCAGCGCTTCGAGCATCTGCTTCTGGCTGTTGAGCGTGTCGGTCTTCTGGCGAAGCTCTTCGTTGGACGCCTGGAGTTCTTCGGTCTGTACGCGCAGCTCCTCTTCCGAGGCAAGCAGGCGTTGCGATTGCTCCTGCAGCTCGTGGGTCTTCGCGCTGAGCTCCTCGTTGGTGGCCTGCAGATCCTCCTGCTGGCGGCGCAGGGCTTCCTCCGAGGCACGCAGCTCGTCCGCCTGTTCGCTGGTGCGCTTGAGCAGGTCCTGCGTGCGCAGGGAGCGCCCGAGGTTTTCCAGCGACAGCGCGGCGATCGGCAGCAGTTCCTCGAGCAGGCGCAGCTGGGTCTCGGTGAAGTGCCGGAAGCTGCCGATCTCCAGCACGCCCAGCAGCTTGTCCCGCAGCACCAGCGGCATCACGGTGATCGAGCGCGGTGACGATTCGCCCGTGCCCGAGCGGATGCGCACGTAATCCTCGGGCACCTCCTGCAAGGTGATCGGCTTGTGCCCGATCGCGCACTGGCCTACCAGGCCTTCGCCGAGCGCGTACCCGGCACTGAGATGGTCGTGCTCCTGGTAGCCGTAGCTGCCCGACAGGCGCAGATGGTCGTGTTCCTCGTCGAAAAGGTAGAACACGCCCACGCCGGCCTGCAGCAGGGGCACCAGCGTCCCGGTGAGGCGATCGCCGAATGCGCGTGGATCGCTCACCGTCTGCAGGTCGCCGGCAATCTGCGAGACGTGCGTCTTCACCCAGGTCTGCTCGCTGGTTTCGATCGCCATCTGCTTGAAGACCTGCAGGGCGCGGGCGATCTCGCCGATCTCGTCGCGACGCTCGACCGAACGGATCTCGATGGTGTGGTCGTGATTGGCCAGGCGCGTCATCAGGTCGGTTATGCGCCGGATGGGGCGGGTGATGAGCCGCAACGTCATACGGATGACGGACGCGCCCAGCAGCAGGCAGAGCAGGGTCGTGAGGCCGGTGACGAGTTGCACGAAGCGCAGGTCCTGCCGTTGCGCTTCTTCGCGCTCGTCGAGCAGCGACTGCTCCGTCGCGTCCATCTGCTTGATCACGTCGAGCACCTCGTCCATCGGCACCGACAGCTCGCCGAGGTACGTGCTCTGGATGCGCTCGCGCTGCATGGCGGCAGCCAGCGGATCGGCATTGCTGACGCTGTGGATCGCGTCCACGCCCTTCGCGGTGATCTCCTGCTGCCACTTGAGGTTGAGCGCCTGCAACTGGTCGATGCGCGATTGCTGCAAGGCGTTGTCGGCGGTGACGCGCCGCAGCTCCGCGATATTCGTCGCGCTTTCGTTGTTGTACCGATGGAACGCATCCAGCTGCTTCGGATCGCGGGTCAGCACATAGGTGCGAACCGAAAGCTGGCTGCGCAGCAGCGATTCCGTGAGGTCATCCAGCTTCAACTGGACGTCATAGGTATGCCTGACCCAATGCCAGCTCGTGGTCTGGCGACCGACCGACTGCAGGGTGACCATGCCGGAGATGACGAACAGCAGCAGCAAGGTGCCGATCGCCATGAGGATCTTGTATTGCATCGGCTGGTGCGCAAGCCAGGAGTACCTGCTGCGGGTGTTGGCAGTACGTGTCTGGTTCATCGTGACCTGTGTCGTGCTGGCCGGGCGGTGGCGCTGAGGGTAGTCACACGTTTGTGAAGGCGAGCATAGCCGTCAGGGCGTGACGGGGCCGCGTCGACGCCACGCGGGCGGCACGATCGTGCCGCGGCGTAGCGCGATGACCAACAGCAACGCCGAGCAGCATGAGCAGATGAGCAACGCCACCACGGAGGCCTCCGCGCCGAACTCCCCGCCGGTCAGCCAGTCGGGGCCGCTGCGGCTGGAGCTGAGCCAACCCTGGGCGCTGGTGCCGGATACCGGAATGCCGAACACGGTGCCCTGCATGATGTTCCACGCCGCGTGCAAACCGATACACGGCCACAGTGAACGGGTGACGTGATAAAGCAGGGCAAGCAGCACGCCGGCTTCAATGGCGATGGCCAGGGAGCTCCACAGCGTGGCGCCCGGATTGAAGATATGCGCCGCGCCGAAGAACAGCGCGGAAATGGCCAGTGCCCACCACGTGCCCAGGCCTTCCTCGACGATGCGGAACAGCACGCCGCGCGTGATGATTTCCTCGCCGATGCCGGCCGACAACCCGACGGTCAGCACGGCTGGCAGCCAATCCACGCCGGGGTTCATGCCGGTCACGTGGTAACTGCCCGCCAGCCACAGCATCAGCACCACCGTGCTGAACAGCGCGGCGCCCAGCAACAGGCCTGCCGGTCCCAGCATGGCCAGGTCGCGGAGGGCGAATTCCCGCAGGGGCCGTCGCTCTACGGCCTTCACCAGGATGACGTAACTGACCACGGTGGAGAGCAGTTGCACGAAGAGGTTGCCCCACGCGTGTGTCAGGCGGGAGGTGCCGGGGCCGAAGAAGCCCAATGCGGCTGCTGCGGTCGAGCTCAGCTTGAACAGGATGAGAAACAGCGCAATGAAAAAGACGATACGCGCGATGGGCGAGAACACCATCCAGCGTTGCCATGGCGTGGCGGTAACCGGCGTGGTGAAGGCGATCTGGCTGGCTGACATGCGGTTGGGCTCCCTGTGACAGCGGGAGGTTACCAGTTCGAGTTGCCGGATCTGGGCGGGTGCCCGCAAGAACGATGCATCGTCATCCCGGTGCAAGCCGGGTGACGATGCATGCGGCCAGTACGCTTACAGGTCGACCGACGTCGCGTGCTCGCGGGTGGCCGAAAAACGCACGGCCGGCGAGCGCTCTTGAGCCAGTTGCAGGTTCACGCGCGAGGGGGCGAGATAGACCAGTTCGCCCGCCGCATCGATGGCGAGGTTGTTGGCGTTCTTCTCGCGGAATTCCTCGAGCTTCTTGGCGTCGTCGCAGTGGATCCAGCGCGCGGTCGCCACGGTGACCGGCTCGAAGGTGGCATCCACGCCGTATTCGTCCTTGAGGCGATAGGCCACCACGTCGAACTGCAGCACGCCCACCGCGCCCAGGATGAGGTCATTGCTCATCAGCGGGCGGAAGAACTGCGTGGCGCCTTCCTCGGACAGCTGGGCCAGGCCCTTCTGCAGCGCCTTCATCTTCAGCGGATCGCGCAGGCGCGCGCGGCGGAACAGTTCCGGCGCGAAGTTGGGGATGCCGGTGAAGCTGACCATCTCGCCTTCGGTGAAGGTGTCGCCGATGCCGATGGTGCCGTGGTTGTGCAGGCCGATCACGTCGCCGGGATAGGCGTTCTCCACGATTTCGCGGTCGCTGGCCATGAAGGTGAGCGCGTTGGCGATGCGCACCTCCTTGCCGGTGCGCGTCTGCATCATCTTCATGCCGGCGCTGTAGGTGCCCGAGCAGACGCGCATGAAGGCGATGCGGTCGCGGTGCGCCGGGTCCATGTTGGCCTGGATCTTGAACACGAAGCCCGTGAGGTCGCCTTCGTCCGGCTTCACTTCGCGCGAGAGCGTGGCGCGCGAACGCGGCGAGGGCGCGTGTTCGACGAAGAAGTCCAGCAGCAGCTGCACGCCGAAGTTGTTCACCGCCGAGCCGAAGAACACCGGGGTGAGCTTGCCGGCCAGGTACTGTTCGACATCGAACGGATGCGAGGCGCCCTGCACCAGCTCCAGCTCGTCGCGCAGCTCGGCCAGCGCCTCGGCGCCAATCGCCGCTTCCAGGCCCGGGGCATCGAGGCCCTTGAAGATGGTCGAATCCTGGCGCGTGAAATTCTTGCCCTGCTCGAATACATGCACCTCGTCGAGCAGCAGGTGGTACACGCCCTTCAGGCGCTTGCCCATGCCGATCGGCCAGGTCAGCGGCGCGCAGGCGATGCCCAGCACCGATTCCACTTCGTCCAGCAGCTCGATCGGCGAGCGGCCCTCGCGGTCGAGCTTGTTGATGAAGGTCATGATCGGCGTGTCGCGCAGGCGGCACACCTCCATCAGCTTGATGGTGCGTTCCTCCACGCCCTTGGCGCAGTCGATCACCATCAGCGCCGAGTCCACCGCGGTGAGCACGCGGTAGGTGTCCTCGGAGAAGTCCGCGTGGCCCGGGGTGTCCAGCAGGTTGACGATGCGACCCTCGTAGGGGAACTGCATCACCGAGGAGGTCACCGAGATGCCGCGCTCCTTTTCCAGCGCCATCCAGTCTGAAGTGGCGTGGCGGGCGGCCTTGCGGCCCTTCACCGAGCCGGCCATCTGGATCGCGCCGCCGAACAGCAGCAGCTTTTCGGTCAGCGTGGTCTTGCCCGCGTCAGGGTGGCTGACGATGGCGAAGGTACGGCGGCGGCGGGTTTCGGTGAGATGGGTAGACATGGCGGTTTCTGGGCTCGCGAACCGGCCATTGTACCAAGGGCGGAGGAGGGGTGCGGGCAGCCTGAGCCCTTGTAGGAGCGCACCCAGTGCGCGATGGCCTTACCGGGCGGTAGCGCGCGAGGGTTTGGCGAAGACCTGCCACTGAGAGTGAGCGTGGTTCGCGGTCGCGCACTGGGTGCGCTCCTACAGCGGGTGGGCTTCGTCGGCTCAGGCCGTCAGCAAGTCCTCATAAAACGCCCCATACGGCTCGGTCGGATGGGCGATCTGTATCTCCAGGATCCACAGCCCGCTGGAAGGCCGTTCCCCGAGCTCGCCCAGGTCGCCCGCCTTGTGCACCGCATGCGGGAAATCGCTGACGCGGTGGCCCTTGATCTCATGGTTGAGCCGCCAGCCGATCGCCTCGGCCTGCCGCTCGGCAAAGGCGTACAGCGCCTCGCCGCTGAGGCCGCGGGAGCGCCAGGCGTCGGCGACGAGATGGAACAGCTGGCGCGCCGCCTCGGCGCAGGCCTGCTGCTGCGGAGCGTGGCCGGTCACGAAGGTGTCGCCCGCGTCGCCCTCGTGCCCCGAGAACACCAGGCCGAGGTCGATGAAGTAGATGTCGTTCTCGCCGAGTCGCACGCCGGGCTCGGAGCGCTCGCGGTAGGTCTTGGTCGTGTTTGGCCCGATGCGGATGATCACCGGGTGCCACAGGCGCTCCATGCCGAGCTTCTGGAACACCTCCAGCGCCATGGCCTTGGCCTCGTCCTCGCTGATGCCTGGCTGCATGCGCGCGCGGATGCCCTGCAGCGCGGCCCAGGTGCGTTCACGGGCGTGCTGCATCAGTTGCGGATCGAAGCGGTCGCCGACCGCTTCCTGGCGAGGATGGCTCATGTTTGCGGGGTCCGTCGGAGGCACGCGAAGGCGCCGGTCAGGCCAGCAGCATCAGCACGATGCCGATGAAGGCCGGAAGCGCCTGGATCCACAACACCTTGCGCGTGGCGGTCAGCCCGCCGAACACGCCGGCAACCAGGATGCAGCCCAGGAAGAACAGGATCACCGGGCGTCCGCTGGCGCCCAGCCACAGGCCCCACAGCAGGCCGGCAGCCAGGAAGCCGTTGTAGAGGCCCTGGTTGGCCGCGAGCACTTTCGACTGCTGCGCGAATTCCTCGCTGAGACCGAACGCGCGCCGGCCCGACGGTCGGGTCCACAGGAACATCTCCAGCACCAGGAACCACAGGTGCAGCAGGGCGATGAAGGCGACGACGAGCAAGGCGAGCAGGGACATGGGTTCGAAAGTGGCTGAACGAGGCGCGAAGTGTTGCAGTCCCCGGCGGGCCCGGCAAACCCCGGCGCTAACACTTCCGGCCAATGGCTCGGCCCGCGGGTGCGGCGTAGGTTCGTCAAGCTGGGTCCGGAGGGAGTCGCGCCCAAGGACAGTGACGTCGCGCCTGCGGCAAGGGCATTACCCGGCCAATCCAACTCCGGGGAGTCATCACCATGAACAAGCCACTGTGCGCGGGCCTGTGCCTGCTGTTGCTGTATCCGGTCGGGGCGATGGCCGAAGGGCCGTTCGACGGTACCTGGAAGGTCGACATGAGCAAGGTGCAGATGCCCAGGAAGCCCGACGTGCTGGTGCTCAAGGACGGCATGTACGAGTGCAAGACCTGCGTGCCGCCGGTCAGCATCAAGGCCGACGGGCAGGACCATCCGGTGGCCGGCCACCCGTACTTCGACGTCATGGCCGTGCAGGTGGTGGATGCCCACACCGTGAAGGAGACCGACAAGAAGGGCGGCAAGGTGGTCGCCACCTCGACCACCACCGTGGCGCCCGACGGCAAGCATGCGCACGTCGAATTCAGCGACAGCAGCAATTCGAACGGCGCGCCGGTCACCGGCAGCGCGGAACTGAAGCGGGTGGCGGCGGGCCCGGCGGGTTCGCATGCGCTGTCGGGCTCGTGGATCACGGCAAGCATGGGTGACATGTCCGACAACGCCACCGCGATTACCTACAAGGAAGAGGCCGGCATGTTGAGCATGAGTGCGCCGACGGGGCAGTCGTACGAGGCGAAGATGGATGGCACCGAGGCGCCGTACAAGGGCGACCCCGGCATCAACGCCGTCACGGTGAAGAAGACCGGCAAGCATTCCATGGTCGAGACCGACAAGCGCGACGGCAAGGTGGTCGCGGTGCTCACCTCCACCGTGTCCGCCGATGGCAAGACCATGCATGTGCTGTTCGACGACAAGCTGCGCGATCGCACGATGAGCTTCGAGGCCGTCAAGCAGTGACGCGATGCCGCGCCAGGGCCATCCAGGGCCTTGGCGCCGCAAGGTTTCACGCGAAACCGACGATTTGCATCACATAAGTGTCGATGGCTAGGTGCATAGACGTTTAGACGTCTATTGACACGCGGCAACGCCTGCCGGTAGATTCTCCTTCACTCATCGAGACCGGCTGAGGGACAGGCCCTTTGAAGCCGGGGCAACCTGCGGAACCTTCCGCAACGGTGCCAATTCCTGCGGCGGCGCTACGGCGCCAGCCGCGAGATGAGGGCAGAACCGCACCGCCCGCGCATCCGCCGGCCGTGCGTCGGCTCTCCTCTCCGGTCCGCAGGTCGATGCCACGACCGGAGAAGATCGAGATGTCCAGCCAGCCGCAACCCGTCTCGCCCGCTGTGTCCGACTCTGTCGCGGCCGCCGGCGCCATGCGGCCGGACCTCACCACCCAGCGCAGCGCCCGCCGCGTCACGCTCACCCCCAAGTACGGCAGCACGCCGCGCGAAGTGGACGTGCGCTACCTGTGGTGCGGCGCGCCGGATGCGCCCACCGTCATCGTGCAGGGCGGCATCTCGGCCACCCGTGACGTGGTGGCGCTGGACAGCGAGAGCGCGGCGGGCTGGTGGCAGGACCAGGTGGGCGCAGGCCGCCCCGTCGACCTCGATCGCTGCCGCGTGCTGTCGATCGACTGGATCACCCCGGCCGACTTCGGCGACGTGCAGGCCGTATCCAGCGAGGACCAGGCCGACGCGCTGGCCGCGCTGGTCGACGCGCTGGGCATCGGCCGCGTGCATGCCTTCATCGGGTCTTCCTACGGCGCCATGGCCGCGTTGGCGTTTGCCGCGCGCCATCCGTATGCGCTGGGTCGCCTGGTGCTGCTGGCGGGCGCCCATCGCCCGCACCCGTTGGCCACGGCGCAGCGCTCCGTGCAGCGCGGCATCGTGCGCCTGGGCCAGGATTGCGGCCAGCCCGAGCAGGCGCTGGCGCTCGCTCGCCAGCTGGCGATGACCACCTACCGCGGCAGCGAGGAGTTCGCCAAGCGCTTTGCCGCCGCGCCGGAATTCCGCGAAGGCCGCTTCCATTTCCCGGTTGAGGACTACCTGGAACACGCCGGTCGCCGCTTCGTCGAGCGCTTCGACGTGGAGCGCTTCCTCGCGCTGTCCGAATCCATCGACCTGCATGACGTGCAGCCCGAGCAGATCGCCGCGCCGTCCACGCTGATCGGCTTCCCGTCCGATCGCCTGGTGCCGCTGGCCGACCTGTGCGAGCTGCAGCGCCGCCTGCATGGTCCGGCCACGCTCGAAGTGGTCGAGTCGCCCTACGGCCACGACGCCTTCCTCAAGGAAACCGACCGCCTCGCGCCGCTGCTGCGCGAAGCACTGGCCGGCTGTTGACCCCATACCGCATACGCATCACGCACGGAGATTCACCATGAGCGACACCCCCGCCCCCTGTACCCGCGCCGTGCGCGCCGGCATCGAATCGGACACCCAGCACGGCGCCGTGGTGCCGCCGCTGCACCTGTCCACCAACTACGCGTTCGACGGCTTCGGCAACAAGCGTGCGTATGACTACTCGCGCAGCGGCAACCCCACGCGCGATCTGCTGGGGGAAGCGCTCGCCGAGCTGGAGCAGGGCGCCGGCGCGGTCGTGACGGCCAGCGGCATGGCCGCGGTGGCGCTGGCGCTGGAGCTGGTGCCGGCCGGTTCGCTGGTGCTGGCCGCGCATGACTGCTACGGCGGCACCTGGCGCCTGCTCGACGCATGGGCGAAGAAGGGCCGCTTCCAGGTGCGTTTCGTCGATCTCACCAACAGCCATGCGCTGGCCGATGGCCTCGCGTTGAAGCCGTCGCTGGTGTGGGTGGAAACGCCGTCCAACCCGCTGCTGCGCATCACCGATATCCGCCACGTGGCGCAGGCCGCGCACGCCGCCGGTGCACTGCTGGTGGTGGACAACACTTTCCTCTCGCCGGCGCTGCAGCAGCCGCTCACGCTGGGCGCCGACGTGGTGGTGCATTCGACCACCAAGTACATCAACGGCCACAGCGACGTGGTGGGCGGCGCCGTGGTGGCGCGTGACCCGGCCGTGGCCGACCAGCTGAAGTGGTGGGGCAACTGCAATGGCCTCACCGGTGCGCCGTTCGACAGCTTCCTCACCCTGCGCGGCCTTCGCACGCTGAGCGTGCGCCTGCGCCAGCACCAGGAGAACGCGGTGCGCATCGCCGAACGTCTGGACGGCCATGCGGCCGTACGCAAGGTCTACTATCCGGGCCTGGAAAGCCACGCCGGCCACGCGCTCGCCGCGCGCCAGCAGCTGGGCTTCGGCGCGATGCTGAGCTTCGAGATCGAAGGCGACGTGCCGCATATCGAAGCCTTCGTCGATGGCCTGCGCTACTTCTCGCTGGCCGAATCGCTGGGTGGCGTGGAAAGCCTGGTGGCGCATCCGGCCACCATGACCCATGCGTCGATGGCGCCGGAGGCCCGTCGCGCGGCTGGCATTGCCGACAGCCTGCTGCGCCTGTCGGTGGGCATCGAGGATGGCGACGACCTGCTGCGTGATCTCGATGCAGCGCTGTCGCGCGCGCTGGCCGTGGGTGAAGGCAAACGCCGGGTGAGCGCATGAGCGCGGTGCTGGCGGCGGAGGCTGCAATCGCACCGAAACCGCAGGCGTCCTCGTCCATCGCCGCGGTGCTGCTCGGCACCGGCGTGGTCGGCGGCGCCTTTCTCAAGTTGCTCAATACACCGGCGGCATCGTCGATCCGCCTGGTGGGCGCGGCCAATTCGCGCCGTCAGCAGACGCAGGCCGAACTGCTGGCCGACCGCGCATTGCGCGAGAAGCTGAAGAGCCATGGCGACGTGCGTGACGATGCGGCGTTGTTGTCCGCGCTGGACGCGAACGATGCGGCAGTGAAAGTCATCATCGACGCGACCGCCTGCGGCACGCTCGCTTCGCGGCACTCGGAATGGCTGGCGCGTGGCTACCACGTGGTGACCGCAAACAAGTCCCTTGCCGGGGGCGATCTCCCGGGTTGGCGTGCGCTGCAGGCAGCGCTGGCGCAGGGCGGCCGCTACGGCGATTCGGCGACGGTGGGTGCCGGCCTGCCGGTGATCTCCACGCTGCGCCGCCTGCGTCATTGCGGCGACGCGCTGCTCACGCTGGAAGGCGTGTTCTCCGGCTCGCTCTCGTACCTGTTCAACCAGTACGACGGAAGCCAGCCGTTTTCGGCGTTGCTGCGTCGTGCACGCGAACTGGGATATACCGAGCCCGATCCGCGTTCCGATCTCTCGGGCGAGGACGTCGCGCGCAAGCTGCTGATACTCGCGCGCTGCGCGGGTTTCGCACTGCGTCCCGACGAAGTGGAAGTGGAAAGCCTGGTGCCGGAAAGCCTGCGTGGCGTGGATGTGGAAACCTTCCTCGCGCGCCTGGAAGAATTGGACGAGCCGCTGGCGGCCCGTCATGCCGAAGCAAAAGCGCGCGGCGGCGCATTGCGCTTCCTCGCGCGCCTCAACCAGCGCGGCCGTGCCCGCGTGGGCCTGGTGGAGGTACCGGCCAACCATCCGGCCACGCGCCTCTACGGCACCGACAACCAGTTCGCCCTCAGCACCACGCGCTACAACACGCAGCCGCTGGTGATCCAGGGGCCCGGTGCGGGGCCGGAGGTAACAGCACAGGCGTTGCTGGGGGATGTGCTCGCGCTGGCGTGAGCGTAGCGCGGCTTGAATCGCGCACTGGGTGCGCTCCTACAGAAGATCTGCGTCGTTGTTGTGGGAGCGCACCTTATGCGCGACTACCTCATCGCCCAATAAAAAACGCGCGGCTCACACCGCGCGTCTTTTTCTTTCCCGAAGGGCCGTGCGATCAGTCGTGCACGTGCGGATTCGCTTCCGCCTCTTCCACCGACGGCGTGCGCCAGCCGGACTTCACGCCCCACACGTAGAACACCAGGCCGATGATGGCGACCACGGCGAGGTCCACGCCGTAGCTCAGGTAGCCCTGGCCACCGAATTCGGCGCTGCCCAGCCACGACACCAGGGCCAAGGCGGGAAGGTAGAAGATCAACCACCAGGCGCCCTTGAGCTGGCGACCGAAGTCGTGCCAGTTCGCCCTGAGCTGGTAGAACAGGTACACCGGCAGCGCGACCACCATCAGCAGGATGATCTCGCCGGTCAGCGGCCAGCGCGCCCAGTACAGCAGCTCCGTCGCCATGATGAAGGCGACGCCCGCGAGGATCGGCAGGCCCGGGATGCGCAGCGGACGATGCAGGTTCGGCGCGGTGCGGCGCAGCGTCATCGCACTTACCGGACCGGTGAGATAGGAGATGATCGTGGCTACCGAGATCACCGCAGCCAGCGTTCCCCAACCGCGGAACTTGAACAGGAACAGGTAGGAAACGGCTAGGTTGAACCACATCGCCGGACGCGGCACGCCCCACTTCGGGTGGATGCGGCCGAGGATCTTCGGCATCGTGCCGTTGCGCTCCATGCCGTAGATCATGCGGGCGGTGGTGGCCGTGTAGGTCATGCCGGTGCCGCTGGGGCTGATGAAGGCATCGACGTACAGCAGCATCGCCAGCCAGTGCAGGTTGACGATGATGGCGAGTTCGGCGAACGGCGAGCGGAAGTCGATGCCGTGCCAGCCGGCCTTGGCCAGCATCTCCGGCGGCACCGCGCCGAGGTAGGCCACCTGCAGGATCACGTAGACGACGGTGGCGAGCAGGATCGAGCCGATCACCGCGAACGGAATGCTCTTGCCCGGGTTATGCGCCTCGCCGGCGAGGTTCACCGGACTCTGGAAGCCGTTGAAGCTGAATACGATGCCCGCGGTGGCCACGGCGGTGAGTACGGCGGCGAAATCGATCGCGTGCGCATCGCCGTGCACGCCGACCGAGAAGTTCTCGGTGTGGAAGCCGCTGGCGATCAAGGCGAGGCCGGTGGCGGCCGGCACCACCAGCTTGAACACGGTGATGGCGGTGTTGGAGCGGGCGAACAGCTTCACGCTCCAGAAGTTCAGCAGGAAATAGATCAGCACCAGCACGGCCGCGATCATCAGGCCGGGCTCGGTGAGCTCGCCGTGACCGTCGGCCATGTGCACGTAGAGGTTCTGCGCCCACTGCCACGGCCACGAGGCCATGTACTGCACCGAGGCTTCCGCTTCCATCGGGATCACCGAGACGATGGCGATCCAGTTCGCCCATGCGCTGATGAAGCCCACCAGCGAGCCGTGCGAGTAGCGCGCGTAGCGCACCATGCCGCCCGACTCGGGGAACATGGCACCGAGTTCGGCGTAGGTCAGCGCGATGGTCATGATGATCGCCGCGCCGAGCACCCACGCCCAGACGGCGCCGGGGCCGGCCAGACCGGCGGCGCGCCAGGCGCCGAACAGCCAGCCTGAGCCGATGATCGACCCCAGGCCGGTAAGCATGAGGGCGAACGGACCGACATCGCGCCGGATCGAGGAATGAGACATGCAGGTCCCCAGGTCAGTGGATCAACGAGCCGCCACCTGGGCGACACAAGGCCGGGATGATGACAGACCGGTCCGGCGCCTGTCAGCCCGTCAGGAGTCATGAGTCGTGGCGCAGCGCAGCAGGCAGGTCATTGAATCGACGAATGAAACGGTACGGCGGCGCACGGTCGAGCCCTTCCGGCGACACGCAAATTGGCCGCGATCGGCAGGCCCGCTAGTATCAGGGTTCTCCATGAAGGAGGGCGCTCCATGATCCGCGTGACGTGGCTGGTGGCGATGGTGGCGGTGGCCGCACTCTCGATGCCCGCGACGGCGGTTTCCGGCGATGCGGCGGGCGAGGCGTTGCAGAAACGCGCCGAGGCCGGCGACGCGAAGGCTCAGATCGAGCTGGGCCGTGCGCTGGAAGAGGACGGCGCGCCTGCGGACAAGGCGGCCAGCACGGCGTGGTACCGGAAGGCGGCGATGGCCGGGAGTGCGGATGGCGCTTGGCGCCTCGGCTTCGCCCTCATGGCGGGCACCGGCACCGCACGCGATGTTCCTGCTGGCCTCGAATGGCTGCGGCAGAGCGTGAACATCAGCCAGGACGCCGACCACATGGCCGCGCTGGCCATGTTGCTGGCCACGACCGGTGGTGATCAGAAGGAAGCCATGCAATGGGCGCAGATGGCAGCGGACAAGGGCTCGCCCAAGGGCTTCGAGGTGCTGGGCATGGCGAGGCTCTCGGGAAAGTGGGGTCTGCCCAAGGACCCTGCGCTGGCCGAGAAGCTATTCACGACGGCGGCGCAGAAGGGTGACGTCAATACCCAGGTCGCCCTCGGCAAGCTGTACTTCTCCGATGCGTTCGGACGAGAGGACTCCACGTCCGGTGTCCATTGGCTGCAGGCTGCCGCCGATGCGGGCAGTGCTGAGGCCGCTGGCTTCCTCGGCTACTTGTTCATCACCGGCAAGGAGGGTGTGCCAGTGGACGCGGCACGCGGCGTGGCGCTGGCGCGCAAGGCCATGGCGGGCAACGCCATGGAAGGACATTACGCGATGGGCGTGGCGTACGTAACAGGTGTCGGCGTGGCGGAGAACCTGGCGGAAGGCTGGTACCAGATTTCGATCGCACAGCGCATGGACAGCCAGCAGGGGCTGGCCAGCGCGGGCGGTTATCTCGCCAAGGCGGCGGCCAAGCTCACCCCGGCGCAGCTGGCGCAATTGAAGGCGCGGGTGGATGCCGACGCTGCGAAGCTGCCCGCGGCACCGCCGGGTCCGTAAATGGACCCTGTGCAGAAGAGATCGCCGATATCGCATTCCGGCCATGGCCGGGATGACGTCGGGAACAAACGGCGGGAAAGAGCCCGGGCTGGCGGGTAATCCGCCAGCGCATCAGCACTCGATGACGTTCACCGCCAGACCGCCGCGCGACGTTTCCTTGTACTTATCCTTCATGTCGCGGCCGGTGTCGCGCATGGTGGCGATCACCTTGTCGAGAGAGACGCGGTGCTTGCCGTCGCTCTTGAGCGCCATGCGGCTGGCGTTGATGGCCTTCACCGAGCCCATCGCGTTGCGCTCGATGCAGGGAATCTGCACCAGGCCGCCGACCGGATCGCAGGTGAGGCCGAGGTTGTGTTCCATGCCGATCTCGGCGGCGTTCTCCACCTGCAGCGCGTGCCGCCGAGCACGGCGGCGAGGCCGCCGGCGGCCATCGAACAGGCCACGCCCACTTCGCCCTGGCAGCCCACTTCGGCGCCGGAGATCGAGGCGTTTTCCTTGTAGAGGATGCCGATCGCGCCCGCCGTGAGCAGGAAGTCGATGATGCCGTTCTCGTCCGACTTGGGGCAGAAGCGGTGGTAGTAGTGCAGCACCGCCGGCATGATGCCGGCCGCGCCGTTGGTCGGCGCGGTGACGACGCGGCCGCCCGCCGCGTTTTCCTCGTTCACGGCGATCGCGTAGAGGTTGACCCAGTCGAGGATGGTCAGCGGGTCCTTCAGCGAGGCCTCCGGCTGGTCACGCAAATCCGCGGCCATGGCCGGCGCGCGGCGCGCCACCTTGAGGCCGCCCGGCAGCACGCCCGGCGAACGCAGGCCGCGGTTCACGCAATCCTGCATGGCTTTCCAGATGGTGAGCAGGCCGCTGCGAACTTCCGCTTCGCTGCGCCATACCTTCTCGTTCTCCATCATCAGCTGCGCGATGGAGAGGTTGTGCCTGTGGCACAGCTCCAGCATCTGGTCGCCGGTGGAAAACGGATAGGGCAGCTCGGTGGTGTCGGCCACGATGCGGTCTTCGGCCGCCTCGTCGTGGTTGACCACGAAGCCGCCGCCGACCGAGTAGTAATCGCGCGTGGCCAGCTCGTGGCCCTCGGCGTCATAGGCGGAGAAGCGCATGCCGTTGGTGTGGAACGGCAGCTTCTGGCGCTTGTTGAAGACCAGGTCGCGCTTTTCCTCGAAGTCGATCTCGTGCTTGCCCAGCACGCGCAGGCGATGCGTGGTGCGGATGCGCGAGAGCGTCTCCGGAATCTGGTCGGGATCGACCGTGTCCGGATGCGCGCCTTCAAAACCCAACAGCACGGCCTTGTCGGTGCCGTGGCCGCGACCGGTCATGGCCAGCGAGCCGTACAGTTCGGCGCGCACGCGCGTCACGCGATCGAGCACGCCTTTTTCTTCCAGCCAGCGCTCGGCAAAGCGCGCCGCGGCGCGCATGGGGCCGACGGTGTGCGAGGAGGAGGGGCCAATGCCGATCTTGAACAGGTCAAATACGCTGACAGCCATGGAAAACACGCGGAGTGGGCGGGGAGAACCGCACATTCTACGCGGCCTGCCAACGGATGTTTGCCGCGCCGCAGCGATGTCATCGGTGCGCATGCGTATGGTTCGGCGTGCTTGCGTTGCTGAACGGCGCGTGCGCGTTCCATCGGTGCCTCGCATTCGCCTGCATGACGCAACGGCAGTGCGCGACCCAAGTCGTTTCGGACGTCCATAT
Source organism: Dyella jiangningensis (assembly GCF_003264855.1). NCBI lineage: Bacteria > Pseudomonadati > Pseudomonadota > Gammaproteobacteria > Lysobacterales > Rhodanobacteraceae > Dyella > Dyella jiangningensis. The sequence goes on from NZ_NFZS01000001.1 coordinate 860,028, forward strand.
CGCGTGCTGCGCGTCGCCGGCGCCACGCAGCGTTAAGGTATACAAATACCATTGACACAAAAATGGTATACTGATAACACTGTAGGGGCGAGTACCTGACTCTCCGGGGGGAGAACGTGATGGAACTTCGTCGTACGCAGTTCAGCCGTCGCTGTATCTGTTCGGCCATCGCCGCCGTGTTGATGGGCCCGCTCTGTGCCATGGCGCTGCCCGATGCCGGCATGCCCGTGGCAGCCGCAAGTACCGACGCGGCAGGCGGCGATGCCGCCGCGCAGGCCGGATCGGATGCGGCGCAAGCTTCATCGACATCGGCCGCCGAGGCATCGGCCCGACAACTGGGCACCGTCATCGTCACCGCCAACAAGCGCAGCGAGCGCCTGCAGGACGTGCCGATGGGCGTTTCGGTGATGGCAGGGCCGCAGCTGGAGCGCCAGAACGCGACCAGCTTCGCCGATTACGCCACGCAGATTCCCGGCCTCAATACCATCTCCACCGGCCAGGGCCAGACGCAGCTGGTGCTTCGTGGCATCACGTCCGGCAGCGGGCAGCCCAATGCAGCCGTCGGCACGTATGTCGATGATGCGCCGTATGGATCGAGCACCGTTTACGCGCTCGGCAGCCTGCTTACGCCGGACATCGATCCGTACGACCTGCAGCGCATCGAAGTGCTGCGTGGGCCGCAGGGCACGCTGTACGGTTCGAACACGCTTGGCGGCCTGGTGAAGTTCGTCACCACGCCACCGGATACCACGCAGGCCAGTGGCCGCATCGGCGTGGATACCAGCGGCGTCGACAACGGCGGCACGGGTTTCGGTGCGCACGCGACGGTGAACATCCCGCTGGCCAATACGCTCGCGCTGCGCGTCAACGCGTATGACCGCACGGATCCGGGCTACATCGACAACGTCACCACCGGGAAAACCGAGGTCAACGAGGCCAAGGTATCCGGCGCGCGTGCGCAGGTGCTGTGGACGCCGAGCGACAAGGTTTCGGTGCGGTTCGCGGCGCTGGCGCAGAACCTGAGCAGTGATGGCCTCGCCAACGGTGGCGTGGATATCGATCCGGACACGCTCAAGCCGATCTATGGCGACAACAAGCAGGCGAGGGCGGCGAGCACGGGCGAACTCAAGCTCAAGTACCGCCTTTACGACCTGACGGTGAACGCGGATTTCGACTGGGCCAAGCTGGTATCCACCACGAGTTACGGCACGGTGCGGCTCAACGAAAACACCGACGTCACCAACGCCTACGGTCCGATCCTCAATCCGGCGTTCGGGCTGGATACCGGCGGTTATTCCATCCACCAGCCGGTGTCGATGAACAAGGTCACGCAGGAACTGCGCCTGCAATCACCCGAGCAACAACTGCTCGAGTGGCGCGTCGGCCTGTTCTACACGCACGAGCGCAGTACCGACAGCCAGAGCGTGCTGAGCTTCGATGCCAACACGGGCGCGCCGATCGCGCTGCCGACGTTGGCCGACCTGGCGATCGGTCCGGCGGTGTTTACCGAATGGGCCGGCTATGGCGACGTCACCTGGCACGCCACGTCCAACCTCAGCGTGCTGGTCGGTGCGCGTTACAGCTTCGACAAGACGACCTACAAGCAAACCGGTACGGGCATCCTCACCGGCGACAGCAATTTTTCCACGAACGGCACCGACCATCCGGTCACCTATCTGTTCAACCCGAGCTACAAGTTCAGCGACGACCTGATGGCGTACCTGCGCGTTGCTTCGGGCTTCCGTCCGGGTGGCCCGAACGTGGGCGTGCCGCCGGGACTCGGCGCGCCGCAGACCTTCGATGCGGACAAGCTGGTGAGCTACGAGCTGGGCCTGAAGTCGCTGATGCTCGACAAGCGCATGAGCATCGACGTCGACGTGTTCTACATCGATTGGAGCAAGATCCAGCTGGCCGAAACCGCGGGCGGCTTCAGCTTCCTCGGCAACGGCGGCAAGGCGAGCAGCAAGGGCCTGGAAGCCAACTGGCGCTTCACGCCGGTGGCGGGCTTCACGGTATGGGCGAACGCCACCTACACCAAGGCGGAACTCTCCGCCGACACGCCGCCCGGCGGCCTGTACGGCTACAACGGCGATCGCCTGCCGTACGTGCCGAAGTGGAACGCGAACCTCGGCGCCGACTACAACTTCCCGTTGGGCTCGGGCTGGTCGGGCTTCGTGGGCGGCAACGTCAGCTACGTCGGTTCGCGCAAGTCGGACTTCAACACCGTGCCGGCACCGCAGTTCACGTTGCCCAGCTTCACCAGCGTGGATGTGCACCTTGGCGCCAACGTCGACAAGTGGACCTTCTCGCTCTACGCCAAGAACCTCGGCAACAAGCACGGCATCACCGCCATGAGCAGCGAGACGCTGGACCCCATCGCGAGCCCCTTCCAGGCCACCTACCAGACGCCGCGCACCATCGGCGTGTCGGCGAGCGTCGAGCTTTGAGCCATTCCCCGCATCCAACTTGGAGCGTTCCATGAAGCACCTAGTCAAACGGTTGGTTGCGCTGGCTGCCTGCGCAACGGCGACACTGAGCTTCGCTCAGGTGCCGACCGTGCCACCGGCGCAGCCGGCACAGGCAATGCCGGCCGCGCCGGCCAGCCAGGACACATCCGCGCACGCGCTGACCAACGAAGATCTCTCCACGTTCTTCGATGGCCTCGTGCCATTCGCCATCCAGCGCGGTGATATCGCCGGCGGCGTGATCACCGTGGTGAAGGACGGCAACGTGCTGTTCTCGCGCGGCTACGGCTACGCCGACCTCAAGACGCGTCAGCCGGTCTCGCCGGAAACCACGCTGTTCCGCCCGGGCTCCACGTCCAAGCTGTTCACGTGGACGGCGGTGATGCAGATGGTCGAGCAGGGCAAGGTCGACCTGGATCACGACGTCAACGACTACATCGACTTCAAGATCCCGCCGTACGAAGGCAAGCCGATCACCCTGCGCAACCTCATGACGCACACCGCGGGCTTCGAGGAAGTGGCGCGCGACCTGCTGCCGGCCACGTCGGACGAAGTGAACATCGAGCGCTACCTCAAGAGCCACCTGCCGGCGCGCATCTTTCCGCCGGGCGAAACGGTGGCGTATTCCAATTACGGTTGCGGCCTGGCCGGCTACATCGTGCAGCGCGTATCCGGCGAACGCTTCGAGGATTACGTGCAGAAGCACATCCTGCAGCCGCTCAACATGACGCACTCGTCGTTCGACCAGCCGCTGCCTTCGGCGCTCGCGCCGCTGATGTCGAAGGGCTACAAGACCGCGTCCGATGGCGTGGCGCAGCCGTTCGAATGGGTGGATCCGGCACCGGCCGGCGCGCTCAGCTCGTCGGGCACCGACATGGCGCAGTTCATGATCGCCCAGCTTCAGAACGGCCGTTACGGCGACACGCGCATCCTCAAGGAAGACACCGCCAAGCTGATGCACTCGCAGCAATACACCGCGTCGAAGGGCATGGTGGGATTCGACCTGGGCTTCTACCAGGAAGACCGCAATGGCCTGCGCATCATCGGCCATGGCGGCGACACCGAAGTGTTCCACAGCGACCTGCATCTGCTGCTGGACAAGGATGTTGGCATCTTCATGTCGTTCAACAGCCTCGGCAGTGAAGTGGGCGGCGCACACACGATTCGTGGCGCGATCTTCTACGCGTTCCTGGACCGCTACTTCCCGCATCCGTTGCAGGATCAGCCGGCCATCGCATCCGCCAAGGCCGATGCCGCGCGCGTGGCGGGCTGGTACGAGTCGAGCCGCGTCAACCTGAGTGCGCTGCGTCCGTTCAACCTGCTCGGCCAGATGCAGGTCAACGCGATGCCGGACGGCACGCTGACCATCGCCGCGCTGAGCGACTACGCCGGCAAGCCGCTGCATTGGCGGGAAGTGAGCCCGCTGCACTACGTCGAAGAGAACGGCCAGCGCAAGCTGGACTTCATCGCCGACGCCAACGGCAACATCAAGTACTGGGCGACGGACCATATCTCGCCGGTATTCGTGTTCAACCGCGTGCCGGCGGCGAAGAGCATGGGTTCGGTGAGCCTGTGGGCCAGTCTCTCGCTGGTCGTGGTGCTGGGCGCGCTGCTGTTCTGGTGGCTGGGTGCGTGGATGCGCCGTCATTACCACCGCTCGTTCGAGATCACCCACGAGCTTCGCCGCAGCCGCCTGTGGTCGCGCGTCGGTGCATTGCTGCTGTTCGCCGACGTGCTGGGTTGGGTGCTGATGATCGTCGCGATCTCGGCCGACGAAAACCTGCTTCTGCGTGGTTCGGCGACGCCTTGGTTCTATCTGTTGTACGTGCTGGGTGCGGTATCCCTGGTGGGTGCGCTGGCCGTGCTGTTCCACACCGTGCGCAACTGGCAGTTGGCGAGGCGCAGCCTGTGGGTGCGTGTGGGCGAAACCTTGCTTGGCCTCGCGGCCTTGTACCTGGCGTGGTTCATCCTGGCGTTCGGGATGGTCAGCTTCAACGTGCGTTTCTAAGGCGGGAGGTCGTCGATGACAACGCACGGTATCAAGCGGGTGAAGCTGACGGCGTCGATCGAGCGGGTCGAAATGACCGCGCCGTTCCGCATCACCGGTTACGTCTTCACCCACAACGAAATGCTGGTGGTGCGGCTGGAAAGCGAAGGCCACGTGGGGCACGGCGAGGCGCTCGGCGTGTACTACCACCAGGACACGCCGCCTTCGATGCTGCGGCAGGTCGAGGCATTGCGCGACATCATCGAGGGCGGCATCACGCGGCAGCAGCTGTTGACGCTGCTGCCGCCTGGTGGCGCGCGCAATGCGCTTGACTGCGCATTGTGGGATCTCGAAGCCAAGCAGCAAGGCAAGCCGGTGTGGCAGCTGGCCGGGCTGAACCCGCCCGAGCCGCTGCTGACCACGTTCACCGTGGGCGCCGACGAGCCCGAGGCGATGGCCGAGCGCGCGAGCAGCTACACGCAGGCACGCGCGCTCAAGCTCAAGCTGACGGACGACGATCGCAATGCGGATCGCGTGCGTGCGGTGCGCGCGGTCCGTCCGGACGCGTGGCTGATGGTGGACGCGAACCAGGGCTTCACGCCGGAAACCCTCGCGTCGCTGTTGCCTGCGCTGGTGGAAAGCCGCGTGGCCGTGGTCGAGCAGCCGTTTCCGGTGGGCAAGGAAGCATGGCTGGACGACGTCGACAGCCCCATTCCGCTCGCGGCCGACGAAAGCGTGCAGGACCATCGCGATCTCGAAAAACTGGTCGGCCGTGTCAACGTCATCAACATCAAGCTCGACAAGTGCGGCGGTCTCACCGAGGCGCTGATCCTCGCAAGGCGCGCGCAGGAGCTGGGCTTCAAATTGATGGTGGGCAACATGGGTGGCACGTCGTGGTCGATGGGGCCGGGCTTCGTGGTCGGCGCCTTGTGCATGGTGGTCGACCTCGATGGGCCACTGTTCCTGGTGTCGGACCGCGAGCCTGCGGTGCGTTACGAAGACGGGCGCATCTGGTGCCCGGAAGAAGTCTGGGGCGGCGCCATCGCCGTCGATGCGTAAGCCGGCAGGGGAGTGATGTCGCGCATGTCCGAAGCGGAAGTTCCGGCACGGGAAAGCAACTGGTTCGGCCATCCGGCCGGCCTCAGCATCCTGTTTCTCACCGAGATGTGGGAGATGTTTTCCTTCTTCGGCATGCGCGCGTTGCTGGTCTACTACATGACCATGCACCTGAGGATCGGCCAGGAGCATGCGTCGCTGATCTATGGCGTGTACGCTGCCTTCGTGTACTTCACGCCGGTCTTTGGCGGCATCGTCGCGGACCGCTGGCTGGGCAAGCGCAACTCGGTCGTCATCGGCGGCGCCACCATGGCGCTGGGCCATTTCATGATGGCGTCCGAGCCGTTGTTCTATCCGGCGCTGGCGACGATCGCGCTCGGCAACGGATTGTTCCTGCCCAGCCTCGCCAGCCAGATCGAGGGCCTCTACCGGCACGACGATCCGCGTGCCGGCAACGCCTACAACATCTATTACATCGGCATCAATCTCGGCGCGTTCCTGGCACCGCTGGTGTGCGGCACGCTGGGCGAAGCGTTCGGCTGGCATTGGGGCTTTACCGCGGCCGGCCTCGGCATGCTGCTGTCGCTGGTGATCTATCTGGGCGGCAGTCGCTACCTGCCGCCGGAGCCTGTGCGAAGCGAGGCGGCCATTCGTACGCGGCATCCGGTGGATCGCGCGGTGATGCAGCGCTTTGGTTTCCTCATCACCGTGGCGGCGATCGTCGTGGTGTTTCGCGGCGCCTACGAACAGGTGGGCAATACCATCGCGCTGTGGGCAAGCGAAGGCGTCGATCGCCAGGTGACGGCGGGCTGGAGCATTCCAATGACGTGGTTCCAGTCGCTGGATTCGCTGGTAGTGTTCACCGCGACGCCGCTGCTGGTGATCCGCTGGGCGCGCCTGGCCAAGCGCGGTATCGAAACGCCATGGCTGAAGAAGATGGCGTTTGGCGCGGCGGTGGTGGGCGCGTCCTACCTGATTCTCGCTGCCGTCGCCGCCTGGTCGGAGGTGCACGGCACGCGCGCCAGCTGGGTATGGCTGCTGGGCTGGTTCATCATGATGACGCTGGGCGAGCTGTACATCCTGCCGATCGGCCTGGGCCTGTTCGGCCGCATGGCGCCGGAAGGGTTTCGCGCGACCAGCATCGCCACCTGGTTCTTCGCCGGCTTCTTCGGCAACCTCCTGGCCGGTGCGCTGGGCACGCTCTGGAGCAGCCTGACGCATGGCTGGTTCTTCGTGCTGATCGGCCTGGTGGCAGGGCTGGCGGCGGCGCTTTTGTATATCCTAGGCCTGCGCCTGGGCCACGTTGAAACACGCGAGGACGCGAGCGCAGCCATGGTGCTTTCCCGATAAGCAGGCGGCAATGACCAAGGATCTCCAACAAAAGCTCAAGGACCGCTGGGAAACGTTCACGGCGTCCGAACAGAAGATCGCCAGCTACCTGCTGCAGAACATGCGCGACGTACCGTTCGAAACGGCCGCCTCGTTGAGCAAGCGCGTCGGCGTCAGCCAGATGACGGTGGGGCGCTTCTTCCGCAGCCTCGGCTACGAAGGCGTCAACGATCTCAAGGAAGAGCTGCGCACCGACACGTCATGGCGCCACCTCTACAAGGACGTGGAGAAATCGCGCGATGCCGATCCGCTGGCCGGGCATCTCCATGCCGAGATCCGTGCGCTGACCAGCACGCATGCGCTCGCGGGCACGAAGGAATGGAAGTCGGTGGTGAAGCTGCTGACCTCCGCCGACCGCGTGACGGTGTCGAGCTTCCATCACGGTACCTTCCTAGGCCTGGGCTTTGCCGCGATGCTGCAGCAGGTGCGTCCGCACGTCTCGTTCAACTCGGGCATCGATGGCGCGTATGCCGACATGCTGCTCGATTCCACGCGCAACAGCTGCGTGGTGCTGATCGACATGCGCCGTTACTTCCGTCAATTCCGCACGCTGGCGGAGGAAGTGGTGGAGCGCGGCATCCCGCTGGTGCTCATCACCGACACCGAGTGCTACTGGGCCCGCGAGCTGACCCCGAACGTACTGATGATCCAGGCCGATCGCGCGTGGCACAGCTTCAGCGCGTACACGAGCCTGTTCAGCCTGCTGACCACGGCGATGGTGCAGGAGCAGGGTGACGTGATGGATCGCATCACCGAGATCAACCGTCTTCGCCAACACTTCGCCGGCTACCTGGAACGCGACAACACCGATGTCGACAAGAAGGGCGCGACGGCGAACGGTCGGCGCAAGGGCACGCGGCCTTCATCGAAGTCCACCAAGTAGGGCCGCGCCAGGCGGGAAGCCCCGCCTCCCGCCTTGCGTACGGCACGCTCAGAAGCGGTAGCGCACGTTCAACATGTAATTGCGCGGTGCCGAGTAGAAGCCCTGCGACCAGTAGAGGCTTGTGATGACCTTCCGGTCGGTGACGTTGTCGATGTTGAACGTCGCGCTCCAGTGCGGGTTGAAGTCGTAGCCGGCCATGAGGCCAATCACCGCGTAGGAGCCCTGGGTCGTGTAGATCTCGCTGCCATCGAGCGCGACGTCCTGCTGGTCGCGGTAGATGCGGTCCTGCCAGCGCAGCGTTGCGCCCACGCGAAGGCCTTCGAGTGCCGGCACGCGATAGACCGTGGACAGGCGGAAGGTCCGCCGCGGTACGTAGGTGCGCACATTGGCGCCATCCGGATCGCGCAGTCCGAGCTGCGTGTAGCCGCCGCTCAACTGCCAGTGGTCGGTGAGCTGTCCGCTCACGTCGAATTCGAAGCCCTTCGCGGTGGCGTCGATGCCGGTGTAGTAGTCCTGGTTGGTCGCAAGATTGTGGCCCGCATACTCGGCGAGGCCATCCTGACGCGTGCGGAACAGCGCAAACGTGGCGTTGAGGCGCCCTTCGTACCACTCGCCCTTGATGCCCGCTTCCAGGTTGGCGCCCGTCACCGGATCGAGCACCTTGTTGTTGACGTCGGTCTGCGTCTGCGGGTTGAACAGCTTGGCGTAGCTCACGTACAGCGAGTAGTTCTTCGACAGGTCGTACACGGCGCCAACGAACGGCGTGGTTTCCGTCTTGCGATAGTTGCTTGGCGTGCCGTAGTTCACGCCGGTTTCCTCGACGTGGACGAGGCTGGCGCCGGTGATTAGCGTCAGCGGATCGGCAAGGCTCCAGCGCGCGGTGGCGTAGAGACTCTTGCGCTTGATGTGGAAATCACCGTTGCCGTAGTAGGCATCGAACGGAGGCATCGGATAGTTGCCGGTCCACTCGCCCAACGGCGGCAGCGGCGTGCCGATGCCTACGCCGTAGCCGGAGAGCTGGTGCACGTCATCCTTCGCCCAGTTCGCGCCGACCACCAGTTCATGGCGACGCCCCGCGAGATCGAACGGGCCGGTGGCGTAGAGGTCCGCCACGTATTGCTTCTCGGTGCTGTCGTAGGCGGACGGATAGGAGAACAGCCCGAGCCCCGTCTGCGCATCCGGTGTGCCGTAGACGTAGAACAGGTTGCTGTCCTCGGTGACGCGGCGATAGTTGAGCGCGGCCTTCAGGCGCCACTCGCTGCCCAGCTCCTGCGTGAGTTCGACGAAGCTGCGCGTATCGGCGATGTTCCAGTGCGACCAGTCGGCGGAAGTGCTGGTAGAGCGGTCGTAGTCGGTGGCGGTGCCGTCCGTGTTGTACAGCGGCAGCGCGCCCCACATGCCGCCGTGGGTCTTGTTCTTCTGGTAGGTGACGCCCGCCGTGAGCAGCGTGCTGCTGGTGAGGTCCGCATCGACGATGCCGGAGATCACCTGCTTGCGCAGGTTGTAGCGGTCCAGGTAGCTGTCGGTGTCCTGGTCGGCGGCCACGAGACGGCCACGCACGCTGTGTGACTCGTTCAACGGTCCGGAGAGGTCGACGTCGAGGCGCCGGTTGTCCCAGCTGCCCACGGTCACGCCGACGTCGCCCTGGAAATCCGCCGTGGGACGCTTGCGCACGAAGTTGATGGTCGCCGACGGATTGCCGGTGAAGGAGAGCAGGCCGTTCGCGCCGCGCAGCACTTCCACGCGTTCGTAGACGGCGGTATCGATATCGCCTTGCTGGTTGCCATCGGCGAACGGCAGGCCCACGCCATCCATGAGGAAGTTGGTGACGTCGAAGCCGCGCGCGCTGTAGTAGGTGCGATCGGTTTCCACGCGCTCGACGTTGACGCCGGTGGTGTTGTCCAGCACGGCGTTGATGTTGTTGAGGCCAAAGTCGTCCATCTGCTGGCGTGTCACCACGCTCATCGATTGCGGCGTCTCGCGCATCGACAGCGAGAGGCGTGTGGCGCTGTCCGTGGCCTTGGTGGTGTAGGAGTCGCCATCGCCCGTGACGGTGGCGGTGGCCTGCACGCCTTCGAGATTCTTCACCTTGGCGGCATCGGGCGCGTCGGGGGCATCCCCGGCCTGGGACAAGGGAGCGGCGAGCGCGAAAGCGAGTGCGACGGCACGGCAGCGCAGGGGATGGCGTCGCGTGAGCGAGGCGGGGAAAGACATCGAGGTAGCCCTTTGTTGGTATCGGAGTTCGGCGCTGATGCGCCGAGGGCATGGCGATGGCTGGGCCCCATTTAGTAAATGATAGTTATTATCATTTGAGTTGACCAGTCTCCGGGATGACGAGATGCCACGGGGGCTGACCGGCCGGCGCCGGGCTCGCGATCCACGACGGCGCTGGGGTATCGTCCGCCGCTTATGTCGATGCGATACGTGCTCTACCAGCGGGACTACTGCCACCTGTGCGATCAGGCGCTGGCCGTCATGGCCGAGGCGCGTGCGCCGGATTTCGACAGCGTATGGGTCGATGACGACGAAGCGCTGGAGGTGCGCTACGGCACGAGGGTGCCGGTGCTGCGCGACCAGCAGGACGGTCGCGAACTCGATTGGCCGTTCGATGCGACGGCCGTGCGGCAATTCCTGGCAGGAACGACGCCGCCCTTGTAGGAGCGCACCCAGTGGGCGACCGCGACGTTGCGGCGTCATCGCTCCGTAGACTTTTCGCGCACTGGGTGCGCTCCTACAAAAAGGCGAGCCACGCGGGCCCGCCGGATATCAATCATCGAAGGCGAAGCGCTTACTTGGCGGCAAGCACCAGATGCGCGTTGACCTTGACCTCCGCGCCGATCACCGAGGTGTCGGCGTATTCGCCACCGCCCACGCCGAAATCCAGACGCTTGACCGTGCCGCTCACGTCGAGCGTGGCGCCAGCGCCCTGCGACTTGAACGTCACGTTGAGGCTCACCGGCTTGGTCACGCCGCGCAGCGTGAGATTGCCGTCCGCGATCACCTCCGCGCCGTTCTGGCGGAAACCGGTGGTCACGAAGTGCGCCTTGGGGAATTTCGCCACGTTGAAGAAATCGGCGCCGGGCAGTGCGCCGTCGCGGTCGCTGTCGCCGGTCTTCACGCTGGCCAGGTCCACCTCCACGTCGAACTTCGAGGTGGCGACCTTGGCCGGGTCATAGCTGATATTGGCCGTCCATTTGCCGAACGTGCCGTTGAAGGCCTGGCCCTGGAACGTGCCGCTGAAACCGAGCTTGCTGCTGGCCGGTTGCACGGTGTAGTCGGTGGCGCTGGCAAAACCCGGCAGGGCGAAGGCGAGCAGGAGCGGGACGGCAAGCTTGAGGGAGGTCATCAGCGTTCTCCTTGGGAAGGGGCGTTGTTGCGCAGGCGGCGGAAGGGGAGCATGCGCAACAAGGTGTTGTCGCGATCGAGCAGGTGATGCTTCAGCGCGCCGCCGACGTGCAGCACCAGCAACGCCACCAGGATCCAGAACAGGTTCTCGTGGATGCTGTGGGAGAGATGGCGCAGGTCGGGATTGGCGCCGCCGAGCGCAGGCAGGTTGAACATCTTGAAGAACTGCAGCGGCTTGCCGGTAACGGAGTTGAACCACCAGCCGCTCAACGGAATGGCGGCGATCAGCACGTACAGCAGCAGGTGCACGCCATGCGCGGCGAGCTGTTGCCAGCGCGGCGCCGGATCTTCCGCCGGGCGGCGATCGCCGAGGCGCCACACGAGCCGCAGCATGAGCAGCGCGAGCACGGTGAGGCCGATCGACTTGTGCAGCGCCAGCCAGTTGATCTTCTGCATCGGCGAACTGGCCAGGTCCATCATCAGGCCGAAGATGCCGTTGCCGATGATCAGCAGGGCGGTGGCCCAGTGAAGGAATTTCGCGACCGAACCCCATTGGCGGTCGTTGCTGCGCAGGCTCATGGAGACTCCTTGTTGGGTTGTGCCTTGTCGTCCTGGACGGCTTCCAGTTCCAGCCACACGCTCACGCCGTGGCCGACCGAGTTGGCATTGGATGTCATGCCGAAATCATCGCGGTTGAGCGTCGCCGTGGCGGAGAACCCCGCCGTGGTGTGCATGCCATAGATCGTGGTGCCTCGACGGTTGGCGGTGAACGCCAGCTCCACCGGTTTCGTCACGCCGCGCAGGGTGAGGTTGCCACGCAGCACGCCGTGCGTGTCGTCCTTGCGTTCCACCGAGGTGCTGACGAAATGCGCGTAACGGCCTTTTGCGACGTCGAGGAAGGCGGGCTTCTTCACGGCGTCGTTCCAGGCGGCATCGCCCATGTCCAGGCTGTCCAGGTCGATGTCCAGCTCGGTCGCCGACTGGCTCCAGTCGTCTGGATCGAAACGCAGCCAGCCGCGTGCGATGTGCAGGCGGCCGAACGGGCGCGAAAAGCCGTTGTGGTCGACGCTGAAGACGATCTGGCTATGCGTGGTGTCATAGCGGTAAGTGGCCGGCGCTGCCTGCAAGGTTGCGAGCGGCAGGCAGGCACATGCGATGACGAACACGAACCGTCTTATGGGGCGGAAGAGGCGCATGGGCGGAAGTCTGGATGATCCGTGCAGGAGGCGCCAGCGGCCATCCTGGAACGGATTGTTTCCGCAGGCGGCCCTTAACAGCCTGTTTATGTCGTTGCGTCAGCGCTTTCGGAGCGTGTTTTCCCTCGTTCTGACATCGTTGCTCTGGCATGATCGAACCCTCTCGGGGGAGATCATGCTGCCGTCCTTGCTGTTCAGTGCGTTCCTGTCTGCAGGCCTGCCCGTTGCCGCGCCCGCCGCTTCGCCGGCCACGCCCGTGGCGGCCAGCGCCGCGTTGCCGACGCCGCAGTTCCGCCGCTACGGCACGGCCGAGGGCCTGCCCAGCAGCAGCGTGTACACGGCGGTGCAGGCACCCGACGGCGTGATGTGGTTCGGCACCAAGAGCGGCATCGCGCGCTACGACGGCGTCAACTTCAAGGTTTTCCGCCATGTGGTCGGCGATTCGCAATCGCTGTTCAACAACGGTATTTCCTCGCTGCTGTTCGATCACGGCGGGCGTCTGTGGGCCGCGGGCCTGGAGGCTGGCCTCAACCGTTACGACGAGCGGTCGAACACCTTCCGCCACTGGGGCCACGACGCCAACGACCCGGCCAGTCTCGCCAGCGACAAGGCCTGGAGCCTTGCGCAGACCGGCGACGGCGCGCTGTGGATCGGCACGGCCCAGGGACTGGATCGCATGCGCCAGGACGGCCGCGGCTTCGACCACATCGTCGTCACCGGTTCGCATCCGGAGGATCTCGGCGTCGTGGGCGCATTGTTCGTGGATGCGCGCGGCCAGCTGTGGGTGGGCAGCGACAACGGCATCTTCCGCCGCGATGACACCGGCGAGTTCCACCTGATCCGTGCGGCGGAACCGGGCCAGCCGCTGGATGCGTGGCGCATCGAGGGCGAGGGCGATGAAGTGCGCATCGCCTCGTCATATGGCTTGTTCGTGGTGGGCGCCGACGACATCGCGCGACAGGTCGGCCGCGGCGAACTGCCCGTGACCAACATCCTGAGCAGCACGCGCGATCGCGCCGGGCGGCTGTGGATCGGCACGCAGCGCGGCCTCTACCTGCAGGAACACAGGGACGGGCCGATCCGGGCCGTCACCAACCAGCCGGTACTGCACGGCAACCTGCCCGGCACCTGGGTGTGGCAGATCCGACCGGACAACGAAGGCGGCCTGTGGATCGCGCTGTTCGACGGCGGCGTCGGTTACCTCGCGCCAGGCTGGAACAGCGTCAGCCGCTTCACGCACATTCCCGACGACGACAGCAGCCTGCGCGACTCGGTGGCCTACTCGGTCGCCCGGGGCAGCGACGGCTCGGTATGGGTCGGCGAACGCAGCGGCCGGGTGGACCGGCTGATGCCTTCCACCGGCAAGGTCGAACACGTGTTGTCGGGCCTGCGCGGCGATGTGCTGGGCATGACCGAAGACCGGCCGGGTCGCCTGTGGGTGACGGTGCAGGGCGCGCTGTTCCGTTATGTCGACGGCAAGCTGGACCAGGTGCCGCTCGGCGCCCACGGCCTGAAGCATCCGCTCGAGGTCGAGCCGGGGCCGGACGACAAGCTGTATGCGCGCACGTTCGGCGAAGGCCTGTTCCGCATCGACCAGGACACCCTCGACATCACGCCGGTGCCCGTGCTCCCCGCGCAGGAAAAAGCGCGCTGGGGCAGCCAGATCACCTTGAAACGCGGCGCGTTCTGGTATGCGAGCGACGGCGGCCTGATGCGCCTGGATCGCAGCCACGACCACTTCGAACCCGTGCCCGGCGTGGACAACCATCGCGCGGTGGATGCCTTCGATTTCACCGACGACGGCATGTGGCTGGCGCGTCCCGACGGGCTGGAGCTCTATCACTACGCGGGCGATGCGCTCGTGCTGGATCGCAAGGTCGATGCCGCGCATGGCTGGCCATCCATCAACGTGGTGGATCTGGCGGTGGACCAGCATCGCCGCGTGTGGATCTTCGGGCGCGATGGCCTGTGGCGTTTCGATCCCTCCAATGGCAGCTTCCACGAACTGGGTCTGCAGGACGGCTTGAGCAACGGCGAATTCCTGCGCGGCTTCAGCCGCATGAGCGACGGCACCATCTACGCGCCGACGCTGGGTGGCGTGATGGCGTTCAATCCCAACCGCATCGATGAGCACGTGTCGCCATCGCCGGTAGCGATCAGCCGCATCAGCGTGCGGCGCCACGGCATCGTGCAGGACATGCCGATGCCGTCCTCCGGCGAACTGTCGCTGGGTTGGCGGGACACCGGGCTGGTGATCGAGGCGCGCATGTTCTCGTACGTGGACCCCGCGGCGAATCGCTACCGGTTCCGCCTCTCGGGCCTCGACGCGGCATGGGTCGACATGGGTGGCCGGGGCGAACGCGATTTCGCGGGACTCGGCCATGGCGACTACACACTCGACGTGATGGCGGCCGGTGCGGATGGCCTGTGGTCGCATCTGTCATCGCCGCTGAAGATCCATGTGCAGGCGCCACCGTGGCTGCGCTGGTGGGCGTGGTGCGGCTATGCGTTGCTGATCGCCTTGCTCGTCTGGCTTGCGTTGAAGGCCTGGCGTCGACGACTCGCGCAGCGCCACCAGATCCAGCTGGCCGAACAGCGCAGCCGCCTGGCCGAGCAGGCGAGCGCGGCGAAGACGCAATTCCTCGCCACGCTCAGCCATGAAATACGCACGCCGATGACGGGCGTGATGGGCATGGCCGAACTCTTGCTGAGCACGCCGCTGAGCGCCACGCAGCGCGAGTACGCCGAAGCCATGCAGCGATCCGGCGGCATGCTGCTGAAGCTGCTCAATGATGCGCTGGATCTCGCGCGCATCGAAGCGGGCAAGCTGGAACTGGAAAGCGCGCCGTTCGATCCGCGCACGCTGGTCGAGGACGTCGCCCAGCTGGAATTGGGGCAGGCGCGCGCGAAGGGCCTGAGGTTCGACATCGACATGCCGCCGGATCTGCCGCATCGCATGATCGGCGACGCCTTGCGGATCAAGCAGGTGCTGCTCAATCTCGCCAACAACGCGCTGAAGTTCACCGAGCGCGGCGGCGTCACGCTGCGCGTGCGCCGTACCGACGAGGGCCTGCGCTTCAGCATCATCGATACCGGCCCGGGCATTCCCGAGGCGAGCCAGACGCGTCTGTTCCAGCGCTTCGAGCAGGTGACCGGCCCGCAACGTCGCGCGGGCAGCGGGCTGGGCCTGGCGATCTGCCGCGAACTGGTGGCGATGATGGGCGGCAGCATCGAGTTGGAATCCAAGGTTGCCTTCGGCAGTACTTTCCATGTTCGCCTGCCGCTGTCGGTAGCGCATGAGCCGGTGCCTGCCGCGGCCATCCAGGGCGATGCTCCGCGGGGACGCGGCCTGCAGGTGCTGCTGGTGGAAGACGACGCCATCGTCGCCGCAGTGATCCGCGGCCTGCTCGAACGCGCCGGCCACGTCGTGCACTACGTCGGCAACGGCCTGGCCGCACTGGCCGAACTCGCCTCCGCACCCTGCGACGTGATCCTGCTCGACCTGGACCTGCCGGGCATCGACGGCTTCCAGATCGCGCGCCTGATCCGACAGCGTGAAGAAGCAGGACAGCACGTCCCCATCGTGGCGATCACCGCCCGCTCCGGCGGCGACGAAGAGAGCCGCGCGCAAGCCGCAGGCATGGACGGTTTCCTGCGCAAGCCGCTGACCGGCGAGCAACTGCTGGATGCGATCAACGAACAACTGGCCGCACGCGCGGACGAGGCGACTTCGTAGGAGCCTCTCGACGCGCACCTTCGCACCACTTGTAGGAGCGCACCCTGTGCGCGACCGCGGAATGACGGCATCACCGCTCCGTAGGCCTGTCGCGCACAAGGTGCGCTCCCACAAAAAACGGACGCGACATTGACGCAAGCTGATATCGAAAAGACGGTCTTTTAGCGGCCCCTCGAGGCGCACTTTGCTCCACTTGTAGGAGCGCACCCAGTGCGCGACCGCTGCGTATCGGCGTGACAGCTCCGTAGGCTTTTCGCGCACTGGGTGCGCTCCTACAGGACATCCAATGATCCACGTGCAGGTCGAGCTCGGCACAGCGAACTGCCGTTGGCGACGATGTCGCCATTCCCGCCGTTGTGGGAGCGCACCCTGTGCGCGACCGCAGAGCTACGGTGTCACCGCTCCGTAGGCTTTTCGCGCACTGGGTGCGCTCCTACAGGGAATAGGACATCCAATGATCCACGTGCAGGTCGAGCTCGGCACAGCGAACTGCCATTGGCGACGATGTCGCCATTCCCGCCGTTGTGGGAGCGCACCCTGTGCGCGACCGCAGAGCTACGGTGTCACCGCTCCGTAGGCTTTTCGCGCACTGGGTGCGCTCCTACAGGGAATAGGACATCCAATGATCCACGTGCAGGTCGAGCTCGGCACAGCGAACTGCCATTGGCGACGATGTCGCCATTCCCGCCGTTGTGGGAGCGCACCCAGTGCGCGCCCGCAGAGCTACGGTGTCACCGCTCCGTAGGCTTTTCGCGCACTGGATGCGCTCCTACAGGGAATGGGACATCCAATGATCCACGTGCAGGTCGAGCTCGTCACCGTGGAACTGCCATTAGCGACGATGTCGCCACTCCCGCCGTTGTAGGAGCGCACCAGTGCGCGACCGCCGAGTGCCGACGTGACAGCTCCGTAGGCTTTTCGCGCACTGGGTGCGCTCCTACAAAAAACGCTCGGCGGACAACAGGCAAGAAGAAGGGCGCCGAAGCGCCCGTCTACATGTCGAACTTGTTGACCTCGAAACCGCGGCGTTTGTATTCGGTCCAGCGTGTGCGTGAACCATCGCGTTCGGCGGGATCGGCGGCGACGACTTCCAGCACGCGGTCGTAGCGGCCGGGTGCGCATTCTTCGCGCAGGTTGATCTGCAGCGGACGGTCCGCGGTTTCCACGCCAGGCGGCACGATCAGCACCGCGGTGAACTCGTCGTCATCGTCACCAGCGAGCTGATGCGTGATGAAGCCGTCCGGGTCGAATTCCCACAGCAGCTCATCGATGGCCTCGGCCTGCGCGAAGTCGCGTGCGAGCACCAGCGTGGGCTGCTGTGCGGCGAAGGCGCGCTTGGCCAGTTCGCATACCAGCAGCAACGGCTGTTCGCGGAAGCGCGGCTTGTCGATCAGGTAGAAGTCGGCGCGAGGCATGGTGGAAGCCTTCGGTGATCGTCATTCCGGCGCAGGCCGGAATCCAGTGATGGGAGAATACGGTGACGCGATGACGTAAAGCAGTGTCGTTCTTTCGCGAAAGCCGTCTTGTATCTCCGCTGGATCCCGGCCCGCGCTGGGGTGACGGGATGGGAAATCATGCGGCGCGATCGATCAGCCATTGCACCAGCAGCGACACAGGGCGGCCGGTGGCCAAACCCTTGCGGCCTTCGTCCCATGCGGTGCCGGCGATGTCCAGGTGCGCCCAGCGCTGGCCTTCGGTGAAGCGCGACAGGAAGCAGCCCGCGGTGATCGCACCGGCGTTCTTGCCGCCGATGTTGGCCACGTCGGCGAAGCCCGATTCCAGCTGCACCTGGTAGTCGTCCCACAGCGGCAGGCGCCATGCGCGATCCAGCGTGTGCTCACCGGCGGCAAGCAGCTCGGCGGCGAGGTCGTCGTGCTTGCTCATCAGGCCGCTGGCGTGCTTGCCCAGCGCGATCACGCAGGCGCCGGTCAGCGTGGCCGCGTCGATCAGCACCTTCGGCTGGTACGTCTGCGCCGTGTAGGTGAGGGCGTCGCAGAGGATCAGGCGGCCTTCGGCATCGGTGTTGAGCACTTCGATGGTGAGGCCGGAGAGGCTGGTGAGCACGTCGCTCGGGCGATAGGCGTCGCCGTCGGGCATGTTTTCCACCGCCGGTACCACGCACACGAGGTTCACCGGCAGGCCCAGCTTCACTGCGGCGACGAAGCTGCCGAGCATGCCGGCAGCGCCACCCATGTCGTACTTCATCTCTTCCATGCCCGGGCCGGGCTTGAGGCTGATGCCGCCGGTGTCGAAGGTGATGCCCTTGCCGACAAAGGCGTACGGCCTGTCGCCTTCCACGCCACCGGTGTATTCGAGGACCACCAGCTTGGGCTTGTTGGCCGAGCCGCGACCCACGGCGAGCAGCGAGCCGAAGCCGAGCTCGCCCATCTTCTCGTCGTCCAGCACGGTGCAGCTCACCTTGTCGTGCGCGGCGGCGAACTGCTCGGCCTGCGCGGCGATGTAGGCGGGGTTGCAGATGTTCGGCGGCAGGTTGGCCAGCTCGCGTGCGAAGCGCACGCCTTCGGCGATGCCGGCAGCCTGCTGCAGGCCGCCCTGTGCGTCGTCGCCCGCGACGAAGGTGATGGCGGTCAGTTCCGGCTGTGCACTCTTCTCGCGCGGCTTGAACGTAGCGGTGTAGCGATAGGCAGCATAGTCGGCGGCCAGCGCGGCGGTGCGCACGCGCCAGGCGGCGTCATGGCCTGGCACGTCGACTTCGGCCAGGTAGGACACGGCGCTGTCGACCGGCAGGCGACCCAGCGCGCGCACGGCCTCGATGGCGATCTTCTGGAAGCGTGCACCGTCGAAGGTCTTCTGCGTTCCCAGTCCCACCACCAGCACGCGCTTGGCAGCCACGCCTTCGGGCGCATACAGCACGGCCGTGGAGCCGGCCTTGCCGGTGATGTCGCCGCTCTCGACCTGGCGCTTGATCGCGCCATGCGCGGCGGTGTCCACGCGGGCAGCGGCGCTGGTAAGCATGCCGTTCTCATACACGCCGACCACCACGCAGGGGGTTTCGACGGTTTCGGGAGCGGCGGAGCCGAGGCTGAACTGGAGAGTCATATCGTGTCCTGCAAGAAAGGTCCAGAAAGGTCTGGACAGGCTAGACTTGGGGTTTGACGGGCCCCCGGAAGGGCTACGTCAAGCCCTTCATCTTATCCCATGTCGAGGACCTGTCCCCATGAGCGGGGCGAGAGCGCTTACACTTCACCGTTATTTGTCGGCTCGCGCGCGACCTTGCCGCGCGGGCCATTGCGTGCGTGAGGGCCGGTGCTAAGCATCCTCGATCGTTATTTTTTGCGTGAGCTGGCTCAGACCGTAGCCGCCACCGCCATCGTGCTGCTGGCCATCATGTCCGGCATCTCGTTCGCGCACGTGTTGCAGCAGGTGGCGAACGGCAGCTTTCCGGCCAGCGTGATGTTCCAGGTGCTGGGCCTGAACATGCTCGACGGCCTCACCACACTGCTGCCGCTGTCGGCCTTCCTCGGCGTGCTGCTGGCCCTGGGTCGCATGTGGCGCGAGAGCGAGATGCACGTGCTGGCTTCCTCGGGCATGGGAGCCTCGGGCCTGCTGCGCCCCATGGGCATGCTCGCTGCGAGCGTGGCTCTGCTGGTCGGCCTCGTTTCGATGTGGCTCGGCCCGTGGGCCGCGCGCACCTCCGACCAGCTGGTGGCGGCGGCGAACCGATCGGTGATCGCCGCAGGCCTCGACGCCGGTCGCTTCACCGAACTGCCGGGCAAGGGCGGCATCATCTTCGTCGACCAGCTCAGCCGCGACGGCAGCACGCTGGGAAGCACCTTCATCGCCACCGAACGTGCCGGCAAGGACAACGTTCCGCATATCAAGCTGGTGACGGGCAAGCGCGGCCAGCTCTACCAGGAGACCGACGGCAGCGGCCGTTTCCTCGCGCTGTGGAATGGCTTCCAGTACGACATCCCGCTGGGTGCGGACAACTGGCGCAAGATGCAGTACGAGCGCAACGATGCCTCGCTGTCCAACGTGCAGTCGGACAACGACGAGGAAGATCCCGCGCACTCGCTCACCACGCTGGCGCTGCTGCGCGTCGACAATCCCGATGCGCGCGCGGAATTCGCCTGGCGCACCATTGCACCGGCCATGACGCTAGTGCTGCTCGCGCTGGCGTTGCCGCTGTCGCGCCAGAGCCCGCGCGAACCGCGCTTCGGCCGCCTGCTGCTCGCGGTGCTCGCGTTCTACCTGTATTACCTGCTGATGGCGCTGTGCCGCGGCCAGATCATCAAGGGCCACTGGCACCATTCGGCGCCGATGTGGTTCCTGTCGCTGATCGTGTTCGGCGTTGCCGCCTGGATGTTCCGTAGCCAGTACGTCGAGCGCAGGCCGCGAAGGGCGGGTGCCTGATGGCTACGCTGCGCGTCAAGCGTGTCGATTGGCTGGTCGGCACGGCGGTATTGGCATCGATCCTGATGGTGTGGCTGGTGATCACCGGCCTCGATGCCGTGGTCCAGCTCATGCGCCAGCTCGGCAACGTGGGCAAGAACGGCTACACGGTGACCAGCGCCGTGGTGTACGTGCTGGTGACGTTCCCGCGTCGCCTGTACGAGATGTTCGGCAACGCGGCCCTGATCGGCGGCCTGCTGGGCCTGGGTGGCCTCGCGGCCACGAACGAGCTCACGGCATTGCGTGCGTGTGGACTTTCCAAGCTGCGCATCGCCGTATCGGCGGTGGGCGTGGTGGCCATCCTGATTCTCGGCGTGGTGATCCTGGGCGAGACGGCGGCGCCGTGGGGTGATCAGAAGGCGCAGGCCATGCAGCTGCGCATGCGTTCCAGCAGCGTGGGCATGGGCGGTGCGTCGGGTCTGTGGGCGCGCGATGGCGCGCGCGTCATCAATGCCAAGGGCGTGACGGTCAAGCGCACCGAAACGCATAACGTCGTGCAGTTGCACGACGTGCGCGTGTTCACGCTGACGCCGGACGGCCAGGTCTCTCGCTTCGATTGGGCGCAGACCGCCGAGCACGACGGTCACCAGTGGGTGATGGACAAGGTGCGCAGCACCACGCTCGACGACAAGGGCACGCATAGCACCACCGTCGACAGCGAGCGCTGGGATTCGCGGCTCAATCCGCAGGTGCTGGAGCTGTCGGTGATCCAGCCGCAGTACCAGCCGATGCGCGACCTGCGACGCAACATCAAATACCTGGAACAGAACGGGCAGAACCCCGGCGCCTACGCCAATGCGTTCTGGGGGCGCGCGCTGTATCCGCTCAACGTGCTGGTGCTGGTGCTGTGCGCTATGCCGTTCTCCTTCGGCACGCTGCGTTCAGGCGGCCTGGGCAAGCGCATGTTCATCGGCATGCTGCTGGCGATCGGCTGGTACTTCCTGCAGAAGGCCATGGTGAGCTTCGGCACCGTGTACGGCGTGCCACCGTTGATGGCGAACCTGTTGCCGGCGGTGATATTGGCGGTG
Organism: Dyella jiangningensis; assembly: GCF_003264855.1. Lineage (NCBI taxonomy): Bacteria > Pseudomonadati > Pseudomonadota > Gammaproteobacteria > Lysobacterales > Rhodanobacteraceae > Dyella > Dyella jiangningensis. Next base: position 881,526 of record NZ_NFZS01000001.1, read on the forward strand.
ATTGCCTGGCTGTATTTCAGGAAGCACGGGTAGCGGCGGAATTCGTGTGAAAAGGGACGGTGACGCAAAGGCCAGAGCGAAGAGCGGATTTTCTCCCTTGTAGGAGCGCACCCAGTGCGCGACCGCAGAGGTCGTTGATGCGTTGCGGTCGCGCACTGGGTGCGCTCCTACAGAGGTAGGCAAGACTGGCGCGAGGACTGCAACGGAAGACACCGGCTGGTGACCAGCCTCCAGCCATTCAAACGCGTCTCCGGTTCAAACCGGGAAGATGACAAGGGGAGACTGAGGCGAAAGGCTGTCGCGCACAGGGTGCGCTCCCACGAAAAGCATCATGGGATGTGTCGAAAGAGTAGAGAGGGCTACTCCTGCGCCACCTCTGCATCGGGCGCAAATTTCCCCTCTTCAGCGAGACGCGCAAACCCCCCGCCCTGACGAACCAGCTCGTCGAACTTGCCCTGTTCCACCAGCCGTCCCTGATCCAACACCAGGATCAAATCGGCATTCCTCACCGTCGACAAGCGATGCGCGATCACGAACGTCGTACGCCCCTGCGTGAGCCGGTCGAGCGCTCGCTGGATGCGTGCTTCGGTGGCGTTGTCGAGCGCGCTCGTCGCTTCGTCGAGGATCAGGATCGGCGCGTCCTTGAGCATGGCGCGCGCAATCGCCAGGCGCTGACGTTCGCCGCCGGAGAGCGAGCGGCCGCGTTCGGCGACGAGCGTGTCCAATCCCTCGGGCTTGCGCGAGATGAAGGTGGCCGCTTCCGCCGCCGCCACGGCTTTCTCGATGGCCGCCGCATCCGCTTCCGGGTCGCCCACGCGCAGGTTGTCGAGGATCGAGCGATAGAACATGCCTGCATCCTGGAACACCACGCCGATGTTTCGGCGCAACGATTCCAGCGTCACGTCGCGCACGTCATGGCCATCGATCGTGACGCGCCCCTCGGAAGGATCGTAGGCGCGATAGAGCAGGCTGAGGGCGGTGCTCTTGCCGGCGCCCGTCGGGCCGACGAGCGCGATGGTGCTGCCGGGTGGCGCATGGAAGCTGAGGCCATGCAGCGCGGGCTGCACCGGGTCGTAACCGAAGCTCACGCGATCGAAGACGACGTCGCCTTGCACGCGGGGCAGGGCAATGGCGCCGGGTCGGTCTTCAATTTCTGACTTCCGGTCGAGCACGACGAAGAAATCACGCAGCGACTGCGACTGGAAGAACAGATTGGAAAGGAACGTGGCGAACTGTTCCAGCCGCCCGATCAGCAGCATCGAGAAGCCGACGAAACTGACGATCCCGCCGACGCTGATCTCTCCGCGCGCATGCAGTGCCGCGCCGACGGCGAAGATCGCCACGATGGTCAGCGTACTGGCCGCGCGGTTGAGTACCGAAAGAATCGCCCAGCCGCGCAGCACGGGATATTGCGCGTTGAGCGTGCGCGTCATCAGTTCGTGCAGGGCGCGTGACTCGGCGGCGAGGCGCGTGAAACTCTGCACCACGGTGACGTTGCCGAACACATCGCCAGCGCGCGTGGCGATCTCGTGGTGGAGTTCCTCCACTTCACCCTGTGCCTTGTGCGTGCGCTGCACCGCGACGGCGTTGAAAATGGAAAAGCACAGCAGCAGCGCGATCATCAGCAACGCCAGTTTCCAGTTGAGCCACAGCGCAACAGGGATCATCACGATGATCGACAGCAGTGTTGCCAGGTGCTCGCGGAAGAAGCTCAGCCACAGGTTGAACAGGTTGCTGACGCCGACATTCATGATGCGTGACAGGCGGCCCGTGTGGTATTCGCCATGGAAGGACAGCGGCATTGAGGCGGCATGTTCGAAGAACAGGGCGATGGCCGCGAGCCGGCGTCGGTGCGCGAGGCGATCGGCATGCAACGATACCCAGACGTTGGCGAGTACGCCCGCGAAGCCGACGCCCGCCCATAGTCCGATCAGCCGTGCCGCGCGCCCGTTGTCCGCCGTCAGCGCATCGACGACGCGACCGAACAGCACGGGTTCCAGGAAGAACACGCCGGCCAGCGCGAGGTTCGCCAGTGCCAGCGTGATCGCCAAACGCCGCTCGGGCGCCAGCAGCCCGATCACGCGCAGGTACAGACGCAGAAACGACATGAACGCGGCTCCTTTCCGTCCTCGGTCCATCCTGGCGGATGGTGCCGATGGAGAGGCTAGCCCAATCGCGAACGGTCTGCCTCGGCGGCATGCCGACGTGATGACGGGCGCACCCTCTGTGCCGCGATGGCGGGCCAGCCGTTAGCGCTCCTTCTTGCGGCCTACATCGAGCTTGCCGCGGAAGGCGTCTTCAACGACCTGCTCGAAGGCCGTCATGATGTCGCCGCATGTCCGTTCGCTCTCGCCCGTGCGCCTGGCTATTTCAGCGATGACATAGGCGTGGTTGCGCCGTGCGCCCTTGGACGCACGGCCCCATGCGTCGCCACGGATGGCCGCAAAGGTGTTCAGCACATTCTCGCAGGCCAGCGGGGCCAGCCGGGTCCGCTCCGCGACTTGCGCCGTCACTTCGGCCCTTCTCATGGCTATCTCCTTTCGTTGGGGGCTGGAAGCATGGGCTGGGCGATTCGCGCCGGCCCTGATCTGACGCCGGCTTGCCTCGGGGACCGCAAGTGCGCAAGCTGGCCGTCTGTTTTCCGATGAGCGACCACCGTGGACACGATCGACCTGCGCAGCGACACCGTTACCCGTCCCACGCCCGCCATGCGCGCCGCCATGCTGGACGCTGAGGTTGGCGACGACGTGTACGGCGAGGACCCCACCGTCAATGCCTTCCAGCAGCGCGTCGCCGAGGAGCTGGGCTTCGAGGCTGGTCTGTTCGTGCCTACCGGTACGCAGTCGAACCTGCTGGCGCTGATGTCCCATTGCGAGCGCGGCGACGAGTACCTGGTGGGCGCGGACGCGCACACCTACAAGTTCGAGGGTGGTGGTGCCGCCGTGCTGGGTTCGATCCAGCCGCAGCCGATTCCGCACGACGTCGACGGCAGCCTGCCGCTCGACAAGCTGGCGGCTGCCATCAAGCCGGTCGATCCGCACTTCGCCCGCACGCGACTGCTGGCGCTGGAGAACACCTGGCATGGCCGCGTGCTGCCGGCGGACTACCTGCGCGCCGCGCATGATTTTGCGCGCGAGCGCGGCCTGGGCCTGCATCTCGACGGCGCCCGCCTGTTCAATGCCGCGATAGCCAGCGGCGTGAAGGCGGGCGAGATCGCGCGGTATTTCGACAGCGTGTCGGTGTGCTTTTCAAAAGGCCTGGGTGCGCCGGTCGGCTCGGTGCTGGTGGGCTCGACGGCGTTGATCGACAAGGCGCGGCGCTGGCGCAAGGTGGCGGGCGGCGGCTGGCGCCAGGCTGGCTTGTTGGCCGCCGCTGCCCAGTATGCGTTGGATCACCACGTCGATCGGTTGGCCGAGGACCATGCACGCGCGGCGGCGCTCGCGGCGGGCCTTGGCGAGATTCCCGGGGTGAAGCTGCTCGGCCAGTTCACCAACATGGTCTTCATCGACGTGCCGGCTGACCGGTTGCGCGAACTGGACGTCCATTTGCGCGGTGCCGGCGTGCGCATCAGCATCGGTTATCTGCCGACGCTTCGCCTGGTGACGCACCTGGATGTCGATGACGAGGGCGTTGCGCGCACGGTGGCTGCGTTCCGCAGCTTCTTCACGCGCTGAAGCCACTTTCTTTTTTGTAGGAGCGCACCCAGTGCGCGAACGCAGACTACGGCATCACCGCTCCGTCGGCTTTTCGCGCACTGGGTGCGCTCCTACAGGGCAGAACGCGAGTTCAGGCGCCCTGCTTTACCGGCGTGTTGAACTTGCGGATGAACTCGCGCACCTGCGGATAGACCGTCTGGCGCCAGCGGCGTCCGCTGAAGATGCCGTAATGGCCCGCGCCTTCCACCACGCGATGCGCGCGCCGTCCCGCCGGAATACCGCTGCACAGGTCGTGGGCAGCCTCGGTCTGGCCCAGGCCGGCGATGTCGTCCAGTTCGCCTTCCACGGTGAACAGCGCGGTGTCCTTGATGGCCTCGGGGCGCACGCGTTCACCTGCCACGTCCCACAGGCCGCGCGGCAGCAGGAACTGCTGGAACACGGTGGCGATGGTATCGAGGTAGTACTCGGCCGGCATGTCGAGCACGGCGTTGTATTCGTCGTAGAACCGGCGGTGCGCTTCGGCATCGTCCTGGTCGCCGCGCAGCAGGCTCTCGTAGAAGTCCCAGTGCGAATTGAGGTGGCGGCCCGGGTTCATCGCGATGAAGCCCGCATGCTGCAGGAAGCCGGGATACACCTGGCGGCCTTCGCCCGGATAGTTCGCCGGCACCGTATGGATCACGTTGCCCTTGAACCAGCTCAGCGGGCGCGTGGTGGCGAGGTTGTTGACGCCGGTGGGGTTGCTGCGCGGCTCGATCGGGCCGCCCATCATCGTCATGCTGAGCGGCGTGTCTTCGCCGCGTGCGGCCATCAGCGCCACTGCAGCCAATACGGGCACGGTGGGCTGGCACACGGAAATCACATGCACGCTCTTGGCGCCGATGTGACGGATGAATTCCTCGATATAGGCCACGTAGTCGTCGAGATGGAACGGGCCCTCGCTGACCGGCACCATGCGCGCGTCGATCCAGTCGGTGATGTAGACCTTGTGGTCCTGCAGCAGCGTGCGCACGGTGTCGCGCAGCAGGGTGGCGTGATGGCCCGACAACGGCGCGACCACCAGCACGGCCGGGTCGCTCTTCATCTTCTCGATGGTGTCCGGGTCGTCGCTGAAGCGCTTGAAGCGCTTGAGCTGGCAGAACGGCTTGTCCAGCACCACGCGCTCGATCACGGCGATTTCCTGGCCGTGCGCGGTCACCTGCGGAAGATTGAAGGCGGGCTTTTCGTACTCCTTTCCCAACCGGTGCAGCAGCTCATAGCCGGCCGCCAGCCGATCCGCGCCCGGCACATGCGAGAACGGGCTCGTCACGTCGCTGAACATCTTGGCGCTGGCTTCGGCGTAGTGGCTCAGTGGGCCAAGGATGGCGCGCTGCCACTCATGAATCTGATAGAGCATGCGGTGGAACCGGAAGCGTCGGAATGCCGCATGTTACCCGGTTTGCGCAAGCCGTGCTGCGCCGCCGCATCGTCTCAATCTTGATGAATCAGCCGCTTACGTCCGGCGGCAGAGTAATACCACTTCATCCACGCCCTGGGTCGAACCCATGCCGGCCCGCCATTGCAACGGCTTCTGCAGGCGTAGGCCGAGCGGCATCAGCACGTGGTTGTACCACCACAGCGCCCGCTCCCGATGGTGCGTGAGGTACCACTGGCCGATGGCGAGCAGTCGCGACGAATTGGCCTGCATGCCATAGACCGCGCTCTGCTCGATGGTCCAGCCGTGGGCCGCGAGGCGGCGCACCAGCATCACCGGCTCGTAGCGGCGGGCGTGCCCGACAAAATCGTCGAAGTCGGTCCACGCCTCCGGATGAAGCGGAACGGAAAGCAGCATGCGCGCATCTGGCGCAGCCACGCGCGAGAGCTCCTGCAAGGCGCGTTCGTCGTCGGGCAGGTGCTCCAGGATGTCCAGCGCGCAGATCAAATCGAACCCGGCGGTCGGGCAGGGCAGGGCACTCAGCGAGCCGCGCATCGCGCTCGCGCCATGGGCGCGCAGGCCTTTGGTGGCTGAAGGGCTCAGGTCGACGAAATACGTGCCGTCCAATGGCAGTCGCGGACGAAGTCCGGGAGCAACCTCCAGGCGACGCGGCAGCGCCATGGCGAGGTCCCGCACCATCGGCCACGTATTGAAACGACGGGGGTCGACCAGACGCGAGCCCGCCCAGAGCGACTCGTAGAAATCTGCATTGATGCGACGGAGGTCCGCAGCGGTCCGTTGGGGAAGGGCGAGGCTGGGCATGCGCGCAGTGTGGCGCATGAGGCTGACGTCAACGTGAAGTGCGCGTATGCAATTCAGTGCGCGCCATCACATCGTGGACGGTTCGACGACGTGGATCGAGCGCCGCCATGCCAAACCACACGGCCCATGCGATGGCCACCGCCCACAGCGCGCCACGCGTGCCCATCCAGGGCGCCAGCCCGAGCAGCAGCAGCGGCAGTGCAGCGGCGAGCAGGCGGACCAGCGCCTGGCCAAACGTCAGCGGACCGCTATCGGCGCCGGTGACCCGGATGCGCCAGGGCCGCATGCCCAGCGTCTGTCCGCCACGCATCCACGACGCGACGAAGTAGGCGGACACGACCAGGGCCTGCAGCGGCTGATACCACCACGCGATATGCGCGTGCCCGTTGCTGGTGATCAGCATGCCGCCGGTCACGCGCTGGCAGACATAGCCGACCACCATCACGATCGCGACCACGGCGAGCAGGTCATAGAGCAGCGCCATCAGGCGGCGCCACAACGGGCAGTACTCAGGAACGGTAGCGGTGATGGAAGTCATCGAACAGGCAGCCGGTAGGAAGGATCGCTTGCACGCGACGGGGCCGGCGGCGAGCATCGCGTCCATGCAACAGGAATTCCCAAGTATCGCCGAAGCGGACCGTCTCAGCATCGATGCCTTCATCGAGCGCGTGTGGTCGGAGGATGGCCTGGCCGAGCGCACGCTCCAGGCCTATCGCCAGGATCTGGAGGCGCTGGCGCGCTGGCTCGCCACGCAGGGCCTCGGTTTGCGTAGCGCGCAGCGCCAGCATCTGTCCGCCTACCACGGCAGCCAGCCGGTGGCGGTGCGCTCGCTGGCGCGGCGCCAGTCGGCCTTCCGCCGCTATTACGCCCACCTCGCGCGTACCGAGCCGGGGTTCGATGATCCGACCCTGCTGATCGAACGCCCGAAGACGCCGCGCAGCCTGCCCAAGGCACTGGCCGAGCGGGAGATCGAAGGCCTGCTGGATGCGCCGGACGTCACCACCACCCTGGGCCTGCGCGACCGCGCCATGCTGGAGCTGATGTATGCCTCGGGCCTGCGCGTTTCGGAGCTGGTGGAACTGCCCCTCAGCGCGCTGAATCTGCGTCAGGGCGTGGTCCGCGTCACCGGCAAGGGCGGCAAGGATCGGCTGGTGCCGATCGGCGAGGTCGCTGCCGAGCGTATCGAGGCCTACCTGGCGACCGCGCGGCCTGCGCTGGCGAAGGGCCGGCAACCGCGGGCCCTGTTCCTCAGCAATCGCGGCGAGGGCATGACGCGCCAGATGTTCTGGACCCTGGTGAAGCGCCACGCATCGACGGTCGGCATCGTGCCCAAGCGCATCTCGCCCCACGTGCTGCGCCATTCCTTCGCCACCCACCTGCTCAACCACGGCGCCGACCTGCGCGCCCTGCAGATGCTGCTGGGCCATAGCGCACTCAGCACCACGCAGATCTATACGCTGGTGGCGAAGGAAGGGCTCAAGCGCCTGCACGCGCAGCACCACCCGCGCGGCTGAGGCGTTTCCCGGGTGTGCAAATCCGCCGGCAGTCCGGTTCATCCGGCTGTGCGAGAATGGCATTTCCCCGTGTTTCCGCCAGGCGGAAACGCCGATCCATGAGGTAGACGATGTTCAAGCAATGGTTGCTGGCGTTGTGCGTCAGCGGTTTCGCGCTCAGCGCCTGTGCGGCTCCCGACAGTACCGCGGCCGGTCCGGAAAGCACCGTGCGCAAGGCCGTGCTGTCGTTCGCACCCAAGGTGACCATCGATTCGGTGAAGCCCGCGCCGTTCCCGGGCTTCACCCAGGTGATCGCGTCGGGACAGCTGGTCTACGTGAGCAACGACGGCAAGTACATGTTGAACGGCGACGTGATCGACCTCGCCAACCAGCACAACATCGACGGCTGGGCCGACTTCCGCAAGGCCGAACTGGCCAAGGTGCCCGAAACCGATCGCATCGTGTTCTCGCCGGCCAAGCCGCGCTATCGCGTCACCGTGTTCACCGACGTCAACTGCGCGTACTGCCGGCAGTTGCACGAGCACATCGCCGACTACAACAAGGCCGGCATCGCGATCGAGTACGTGGCATGGCCGCGCGAAGGCGTGACCGATGCAGCCGGCCGCACCACGCAGACCTACAACGAGATGGTGTCGGTATGGTGCTCGGCCGACCGCAAGGCCGCGTTCACCGCCGCCAAGCAGGGCAAGGCGCCCAAGGCAACCAACTGCCCCAACCCGGTGAAGGACGAGTTCGAGCTGGGCGTGAAGCTGGGCGTGAATGGAACGCCCTCCGTGATCGGTGAAGACGGCACGATGCTGGGCGGCTACATGACGCCGTCGCAAATGCTGCAGCGGCTCAGCAAGGGTAGTTGAGGCGTTCGGGGTCGTTCGTGTTGGCGCGGTTCTCCAGCGCGCCTTTGTCCCGCGCCGCAGCTCTTGCCCCTCCATGTAGGAGCGCACCCAGTGCGCGACCGCCTTTCGCGCCGGTTTTCATCTGCAGTCGTCCCGGCGTAGGCGGGACGGAGCGCGGCGCGCGCAGAACGCCTGAATTGCGGCTCGAAGGGGCGAGCGAAGCAATCACCAGTAGCATCATTTTTCGGTTGTCGCGATACCGGCAGGTTGCTCTCCTGCGGCGGGCTTCCGTCCTCCTGCCGGAGGCCGGGTCACTTCTCTTTGCAAGGCCAAAGAGAAGTAACCAAGAGAAAGGCCACCCCGATGCCGCGCCCCTGCGGGGTCGCAGACGGGAGGCGGGTGGATCGACAGGGCGTCCTGCCCTGACGATCCACTGGCCGGCGTCCTGCCGGCCACCCTGCGGGCTGATCCACCTCCCGTCTGCTCGCGGCATAGGGGAGGGAAGGTCAAAGACCAGAGCCAAGAGCGGGGCTCTCTTCCCTGTAGGAGCGCACCCAGTGCGCGACCGCAGAGGTAATAGATACGCTGCGGTCGCGCACTGGGTGCGCTCCTACAGGGGGGAGGCACGAGCAGCGGCGCGTGCGGAAACCGTCGCGTGACACCGCGACTGTTACACCTCGTGATGCAATCCCTCTGCCTGCACCGCAGCACCGCCACGCGGCACCAGCTCCACCAGGTACATTGCCGCCAACACCAGCGTGCCGCCGACCACCATGCGCCAGGTGAGCGCATCGTTGCCGAAGGTCACCGCGAAGCCTGCGGCGAATACCGGCTCCATCGTCATAACGATGGCCGCCCGCGTCGGCGAGAGGTGTGCCTGCGCCCAGGTCTGCACGAGCATGGCGCCCGCGCCGGCAGCCAGCGCCATGTAGATCACCGCCAGCCACGCGCCGCCGTCTGGCGGCAGGCTTGGACCCGATGGCAGCGTGGCGAGAAGGCAGATCAGCGCGATCACCAGCATCTGCACGGCGGACAGTGCGAACGCGTTGCCCGGCCGTGACCAGGCGCCGAGGCCGACGATGTGCAGGCCATACAGCAACGCCGAGATCAGCGTGAGCCACACGCCGTAGCCGATGCTGAAGCCGTGCAGCGCGAGCAGTCCGAGACCGCCCACGGAAAGCAGTACCGCGATCCACGTGATGGAGGGCAGGCGCTGGCGCAACAGGACGGTGCCGAGCAGTGGCGTGAAAACCACATACATGCCCGTGACGAAACCGCTGATGCTCGCCGAGGTGTGTTCCAGACCCGAGGTCTGCAGCAATTGCGCGATGCCATACATGGCGCCCAGCGCGATGCCTTGCAGCCATTCGCGACGGCCCAGGCGCAGCAGGTGGCGATGGAACAGCGCGATCATCACCAGGGCGGCGATCACGAAACGCACGGCAAGGAAATCCGCCACCGCCATGCGCGCCACCAGATCCTTGATGAGGAAGAAGGTGGAGCCCCAGATGGCGGTGACGCTGATCAGTCCGAACGTGGCGAGCGCCGCGGTGCGCTTGTCCGTCGCGCTCATGCGTTGTTCCCATGGGCCAGCCGGCGTCGCAGCAGACGCAGCCACTGACCGGGAATCTGCAGCAGGAAATGCGACCAGATGCCAAGCCACACCAGGGCGGACACCCACGGCTTGCGTGCTTCAGGGTCGAACTTGCGGAACCAGCGCCACATGCCGCGATGCTTGTGGCGACTGACGAAGACCGGGCGATGCCGGCTCGAACTGCCCTTGCCGTGCAGCACGCGCACGTCGCCGGCGAGCATCACCTTGTAGCCCGCGTCGCGAACGCGACGGCACAGGTCGAGGTCTTCGCAATGCAGGAAATAGGCTTCGTCAAAGCCCGCCAGGTAATCGAAGAGGCGTCGCGGCAGCACCATCAGCGCGCCGGACACGGCTTCCGCCTCCACCAGCTCGTGCGGAATCGGGCCTTCGATGTTCACGCCTTCGCCGGGCCGGTTGAACATGGTGTTCAAGGAACGCTTGAGCAGCGGGTCGCGGCGGTAGGAGGCCGGATCGGGTTCGCCGTTCTCGTCGCAGACCACGGCGCCGACAAGACCGACGCGTTGCTGCGTGGCGAGGACGTCGAGCAGGCGGACCAGCGTCGCGTTGTCGATCAGGCAGTCGGGGTTGAGCACCAGCACCGTCTTGCCGTGCGCGTGCGATACGCCGCGGTTCACGGCCGGGCCGAAGCCGAGGTTTGCATGGTTGTAGACCACCTGCAGCCGGGCGTCATTTTCATGCGCACGCGCGATGGCCTGCGGAATGCCGTCGGCCGACGCGTTGTCGACCAGGATCATTTCCAACGGCAGTTCGCACGCCAGCACGCGACGCACGCAGTCGCGCAGGGTGGGCCCGCTGTCGGCGGCGACCACGATCACGCTGAGCGGCAGCAGGGAAGAGACGGCTTGGGTGGTATCGGTATTCACTGCGACAAGTATGCGTGAGGTGATGCGTGTTCTGGATGTGAAAGACCGTCGATCTTGCCCGAAGTCGGCTTCAGTGCGAGCGACCGCGCCCGAGCACTTCGTGGAGTGGTGCCGGTACGCCCTCCTCGCCGCGGGCCAGCCAGGGCTGCTCGCCTTCCCAGCCGCTGAGCACCCATCCGGCCAGCCGATAAAGATGGTCGCTGCGTCTGTCCCACAGGATTTCGCCCCGGTCCCCCGGCAATCGGGCGGCGAACCATCGACCGCCCGGGCCGAAGCAGCAGCGGGGGCTGGCGCGTTCGATCACGCGGCCTTGCGCGAACACGTAGCGTCCGCGCCCGGGGCCGCGTGCTTCGTACCGTACGGATTCGCCGTCGGGATCGGTGAATGCCTCCCGTGCCTCGCTCCAGGCAACGCGGGTGAGCTCGATGATGTGCGCGGGCGGACCGATCGGCGCCAACGCAAGCTCGCTCCATTCCGGCGTGGCCGCTGCCGCTGGCGCGCGCCTGACGCGGCGGTCAAGCAGTGATTCCATCAGCGCAAGCAGGGAATAAGCGACCAGCGCGCCGAGCAAGGCCGCAGCCCAGGTGAGCGGGCCGCCACCCCAGGCACGTTGCGCCGCGAACAGCACGCCGGGAAGTCCCCAATACAGGCCGCGCCGACTGAGCTCGGCATAGTGCTCGATGCGGTGACGGAACATCACCGCGCCCAGTACCAGCAGCAGCCATAGCGGCAGCCCCATCCACCAGGGCAGCAGCGCCATCGCGATCGTCCACGCCGCCGCCGGCAGCAGGGTCACCCACCGGCGGCTCGCGTGGGTGGCCACGTCAGGTCGGCAGCAGCGGCCTGGCGTGGCGGCGCGTCATCAGCCGCACCACACCCGGGCGTTGCGGAACATGCGCATCCACGGCGAATCCTCGCCCCACTTCTCCGGATGCCAGCTCATCTGCACGGTGCGGAACACGCGTTCCGGATGCGGCATCATGATGGTGATGCGACCATCCGCGGCGGTGAAGCCGGTGAGGCCGCCGGGCGAGCCGTTCGGATTGAGCGGGTAGTCTTCGGTGGGCCGGCCGCGGTTGTCGACGTAGCGCAGCGCGCCACCGGACTTCGACGGGCTGCAGCTGTGCGGAAAGCTCACGCGGCCTTCGCCGTGCGCCACCGCGACCGGAATGCGCGAGCCGGCCATGCCCTTGAAGAAGATGCTCGGCGAATCGAGCACTTCCAGCGTGGCCACGCGCGCTTCGTACTGTTCAGACGCATTGCGCAGGAACTTCGGCCAATGCTGGGCGCCAGGGATGATGTCCTTCAGCTGGCTCATCATCTGGCAGCCGTTGCACACGCCCAGCGCGAAACGCTGGGCGTCGGCGAAGAACGTGCTGAACTCGGCGCGCAGGTATTCGTTGTACAGGATGGACGTGGCCCAGCCGCGACCTGCGCCCAGCACGTCGCCATAGGAGAAGCCACCGCATGCCGCAAGACCGCGGAAATCAGCGAGCTTGATGCGGCCGCTGGCGAGGTCGGACATATGGACGTCCACGGCGTCGAAGCCGGCGCGCGTGAACGCCGCCGCCATTTCCACCTGGCCATTGACGCCTTGTTCGCGCAGCACGGCCACGCGCGGACGCGCGCCCTTGTTGATGTAGGGCGCGGCGATATCGTCGGACGGGTCGAAGGTGAGCTTGGGACTGATGCCCGGATCGGCATCGTCCAGGCGCCATTCGTTCTCGGCGTCGGCGCTGATCGGGTTGTCGCGCAGGCGCTGCATCGCGTAGCTGGTTTCGTTCCACGCTTCGAACAGCGTGCGCCAGTTCCACTTGAACTGCGTCTCGCCGTTGTGGAACAGCTTGATGCCCAGCTTTTCCTTCGGCCGGCCGATGCGATAGGCCATGCTGGTGAGTTCGTGTTTCACCAGCAGCGCTTCGAATGCTTCGCGATTGGCCGTGCCCACCTGCACCACCGCGCCGAGTTCTTCATTGAACAGCGCGCGCAAGGCGGCTTCGGCCCAGCCGTCGAGATGGATTTCCAGGCCGCAATGGCCGGCGAAGGCCATTTCCAGCAGCGTGACGATGACGCCGCCATCGGAACGATCGTGATAGGCCAGCAGCAGACCGTTGGCGTTCGCTTCCTGCACGAGGTTGAACAGCGACTTCAGGCGCTTGGCGTCGTCCAGGTCCGGCGGCACGCCACCGCCTCGGTTGAACACCTGCGTGAGCGCGGAGCCGCCGAGGCGGTCGCGGCAGGCGCCGAGGTCGAGCAGCCACAGTTCGGAGTCGCCGCGATCCAGGCGCAGTTGCGGCGTGAGCGTGCGGCGCACGTCGGTGACACGGGCAAAGCCGGTGATCACCAGCGATACCGGCGACACGGTGCGCTGCGTGGTGTCGCCATCCTTCCACACGGTCTGCATGGACAACGAGTCCTTGCCGACCGGAATGGAGATGTCCAGCTCCGGGCACAGTTCCATGCCGACGGCCTTCACGGCGTCGAACAGGGCGGCATCTTCGCTGCCGTAGTTCACCGCGGCCATCCAGTTCGCCGAGAGGCGCACTTCGCCTAGCGAGGCGATCGGCGCGGCGGCGAGGTTGGTGATGGCTTCGCCCACCGCAAGGCGAGCGGCGTCGGCGCTATTGAGCAGCGCCACCGGGGCGCGCTCGGCCATCGCCATCGCTTCGCCGGTGTAGCCGTCGAAATCGGTGATGGTGACGGCGGCATCGGCCACCGGCACCTGCCACGGGCCGACCATCGGGTCGCGGTGGTTGAGGCCACCGACGGTGCGGTCGCCGATGGTGATGAGGAAGCTCTTGCTGCCCACCGTGGGCAGGCGCAGCACGCGCAGCAGGGCCTCGTCCATGCTGATGCCGGCAAGGTCGGGCACCAGGTCCACGCGCGGCTTCACGTGATGCGCATCGCGATGCATGCGCGGCGGCTTGCCGAACAGCACGTCCATCGGCAGGTCGATCACCGTGGTATCGGTGCGCGGGTCATGTACCACCAGGCGACGCTCGGAGGTGGCTTCGCCGACCACGGCATACGGGCAACGCTCGCGCTGGCAGTAGCCCTCGAATTCCTCGAGATCGGCCGCGCCGATGGCGAGCACGTAGCGCTCCTGCGACTCGTTGCTCCACAGCTGCATCGGCGACAGCGAGGGGTCGTCGCACGGCACCTTGGAAAGGTCGATGCGGCCACCGACGCCGGCGTCGTTGAGCAGTTCCGGAATCGCGTTGGACAGGCCGCCCGCACCCACGTCATGCACGCTGACGATCGGGTTCTGGTCGCGGCGGGCCCAGCAGCTGTCGATCACCTGCTGCGCGCGACGCTCCATCTCGGCGTTGTCGCGCTGCACGGAGGCGAAGTCCAGCTCCTTGCTCGAGGTGCCCGACGACACCGACGAGGCAGCGCCGCCGCCCAGGCCGATCAGCATGGCCGGGCCGCCCAGCACGATCACCTTGTTGCCCGGCTGCACGTCGCGCTTCTGTACGTGGTTCGCGCAGATGTTGGCGAGGCCGCCGGCAATCATGATCGGCTTGTCGTAGCCGCGGCGCACGCCGGCTTCGCCGGTTTCGTGCTCGTAGGTACGGAAATAGCCACCCAGGGCAGGGCGGCCGAATTCGTTGTTGAACGCGGCGGCACCCAGCGGACCATCGCGCATGATTTCGAACGCCGTGGCCATGTGCGGCGGCAATGGGCGTTCCACTTCCCACGGACGCGGCTTGCCCGGGATGCGCAGGTCCGATACCGAGAAACCGGTGAGGCCCGCCTTCGGCTTGGCACCCCGACCGGTCGCACCCTCGTCGCGGATCTCGCCGCCGGCGCCGGTGGCTGCGCCCGGCCACGGTGCAATGGCGGTCGGGTGATTGTGCGTCTCCACCTTGATCGCGTATTCGACACGCTCATGGTGCGGATGCCACACGCCGTCCTGGTCGGGATAGAAGCGGTTGCCCTCATAGCCTTCGATCACCGCAGCGTTGTCCTTGTAGGCGGACAGCGTGTGGGCGGGCGAGTGCTGGTGGGTGTTCTTGATCATGGCGAACAGGCTCTTGTCCTGTGCCTCGCCGTCCAGCGTCCAACTGGCGTTGAACACCTTGTGGCGGCAGTGCTCCGAGTTGGCCTGCGCGAACATGAAGAGTTCGGCGTCGGTCGGGTTGCGACCCAGCTCGGCGTAGCGATCGACGAGGTATTCGATCTCGTCATCGGCCAGCGCCAGGCCCAGCTCCTTGTTCGCCTTGTCCAGCGCCGCCTTGGCGTCGCCACCCAGCTCGATGTACACCAGCGGACCGGGCTTGCCGCCGAGGAACAGGTGCTGCGCCTCGTCGAGGTTCGTGAGCACCGACTGCGTCATCGCATCGTGCAGCACGTTCATCACCGCGTCGTACTGCGGCATGTCGGCGGCCGGCAGTCCGGCCACCTGCCAGGCCACGCCGCGCTCCACGCGGCGCACGTCGAAGCCGGCGCCATGCAGGATGTCGGTGGCCTTGCTCGACCACGGCGAGATGGTGCCCAGTCGCGGCACGACCCATACCGAGGCCGTCTCCGGCGCTGCGTCCTTCGCCTCAAGCACTTCCAGCAAGCGACGCCGCTGCTCGCCCTCGGGCATGCGGTCGGCGTCGATGAAATAGATGAACCAGGACGATTGGACGCGCGTGCCGTGATGGATGGCTTCCAGGCGCGCGTTCAGGCGTTCAAGGCGAAAAAGCGAGAGGGCGCTCTGCCCGTCGAGTGCGATCATGCGGGGAACGGGGGCTATGCGAAAACGCCTATTGTACCCCAAGGCGGGTGAGGGTTTCTGCGGCGCAGCAATGGGGTGATCTGGGAGCGCGCGGCCGCGCGCTCGGGCAGGTGTGGCGCTAAGGCTTTGAAGGATCAGTATTTCCGCGGTTTGGCTGTGCGATTCGGCGGAGCCCTGGGGTCGCAGGGCTCTCCCCCCTGTAGGAGCGCACCCTGTGCGCGACCGCCTTTTGCGCCGGCCCACATGTCTATCGTTTCGAGGTTCCAGTGCCCAGTCGCCGTATCGCGACAACCCAAAACCGACGCTGCTGGATCACCAGCCTGCGGCTGTTGTGAAGCGTCTCCGGCCTACGCCGGGATGACGAGCAAGATGAAGACCGCCGCGAAAGGCTATCGCGCACAGGGTGCGCTCCTACAAAAAGGACGCAACCCAAAAGGGCGGTGATCACATAAGGAGGTGACCAAAAAAGCAGGCAGGCAACAGTCAGCGAAGCACCCGCCAAAGCGGGCACAAAAGCAGACCTCAATGCCCCTTCTTCGGCCGCGGCTGCATCGCAATCCTCACCAGGTAAACCACGATCGCGATATTCCCCAGCAGCGCCAGCAGCTTCAGCCATGTGAAGTGGTGGAACACCTCATAGAACTCCAGCGGCACCAGCGACCCCGTGGCGATCACCGTAAACCATTCCGCCCAGTGCTTGCGCAGCCACAGGCCGGTGCCTTCGGTGGCGAAGATCGCGGCATAACCGATCGCGACCAGCCCCACGGCGATGAAGCGGCTGTGTCCCCATTGCTGCAGCAGGCTCACCAGCTGCCAGCGCAGGCCGTTGGTGTCGGTGAGCGAGAGATGCTCAAGCCAGTGCACGAAGCGATCGAAGTTCTGCTCGCGCTCCAGATGGAAGGCCGCGGCGGCGGCGAACAACAGACCCACGGTCTTGATCGCCTTGTAGATGGCGATGATGCGCAGGCCCAGGCTGTGCTGTGCCTCCACGTCGGATGAGGGCTGGGTAAGGTGGTGCTCGGTCATGGCTCAACGATGGGCTGGCCTTACATGGTCGCCGCGGAATGATGAATGCAGCGCTACGAAAAGCACAGCGGCGAAGGTCATGGATATAACGAACAAAGGCCATGCCCCGGCAAGGAGCATGGCCTCGGGTTCGCTTTGAAGCCAGTCAGCAGCAGCGTCCGCCGGTACCCTTGTAGCGGGCGATCTGCCGTTCCCGGAAAAATTCCTTGTAACTGGGTACCGGCCGTTCCGGGTGATGCGTGCGCAGATGGTTCACATAGACGTCATAGTCCGGAATGCCGCAGCAGAGGCGGGCGGTTTGCACCGCCCACTTCCGTATCGCTTGCAGGTTAGGGACGTTCATATCGAAGCCCTCAATGGGTGGGCGCGCTACCCAGCGCCACGTATGGTTCTTCGTGCGCGGTCGGGTGGTTGATGCGCCAGGCCTTCATGATCGCATTGATGGCGAAACCCGCCATCGTCAGCACCAGCAGCATGAAGATGCCGGTGAGCGCGGCGTCGACGTAGTTGTTGGTGACGATGCGCTGCATCTCCTCGGCCGTCTTGGCGGGCGCGAGCAGCTTGCCGTCGGCCGCTGCCTGCGCGTACTTGTTCGCGGCGGCAGTGAAGCTGATCGGGCCGCTGAGCTTCTGCCAGCCAGCGGTGAGCGTGCACACCACCAGCCAGACCGCCGGGATGCCCGGCACCCACACGTAACGCTCACGTTTCAGCTTCACCGTGACTACCGTGGCCAGCATCAAAGCGACGGCGGCCAGCATCTGGTTCGCGATGCCGAACAGCGGCCACAACGTGTTGATGCCGCCCAGCGGATCGACCGCGCCCTGGTACAGGAAGTAACCCCACAGGCCCACGCAGATGGCGGTGGCGAGCAGGTTGCCCGTCCACGACTCGGTATGCTGCAGCGGCTTGTGCACCAGGCCGGCGATCTCCTGGATCATGAAGCGGCCCACGCGCGTGCCGGCATCCACCGTGGTGAGGATGAACAGCGCTTCGAACAGGATGGCGTAGTGGTACCAGAACGCCATCATCCCTTCGCCCGGGATGATGCCGTGCAGCAGCTGGGCCATGCCCACCGCCAGCGTCGGCGCACCGCCGGCACGGCTCAGAATGGTCTTCTCACCAATGTTCTGCGCGGTCGTCAGCAGTTCGTCAGGCGTCACCACGAAGCCCCATTGGCTGATGGCCGTGGCCGCATCCTGCGCGGTGGTGCCGATGAGCGCGGCGGGCGAGTTCATCGCGAAGTACACGCCCGGGTGCAGCGACGCGGCGGCGACCAGGGCCATGATGGCCACGAAGGCCTCCATCAGCATGCCGCCGTAGCCGATCATGCGCGCCTCGCCTTCATTGGCGATCAGCTTGGGCGTGGTGCCGGAGGAAATGATCGAGTGCCAGCCCGACACCGCGCCGCAGGCGATGGTGATGAACAGGAACGGGAACAGGTTGCCCTGGAACACCGGGCCGGTACCGTCCACGAACTTGGTCAACGCGGGCATCTGCAGCGTCGGCGCGGCCAGGAAGATGGCCAGCGCCAGCAGCAGGATGGTGCCGATCTTGAGGAAGGTGGAGAGGTAGTCGCGCGGCGCCAGCAGCAGCCACACCGGCAACACCGACGCGCAGAAGCCGTAGGCGATCAGCAGCCAGGCCAGCGCCTTGGCGTCGAAGTCGAACATCGGCGCCAGCGTCGGCGAGGCGGCCACGTAGGCGCCGCTCCAGATCGACAGCAGCAGCAGGATCAGGCCGATGATCGAGACTTCGAGGATCTTGCCCGGGCGGAACCAGCGCAGGTAAGCGCCCATCAGCAGCGCAATCGGAATCGTGCAGGCCACCGTGTAGGTGCCCCACGGGCTGTGCGTCAGGGCCTTGACCACGACCAGCGCCAGCACCGCCAGCACGATCATCATCAGCACCAGCACGCCGAACATGGCGACGATACCGGCGACCGGCCCCAGCTCGTCGCGCAGCATGTTGCCCAGCGAGCGGCCGTCGCGGCGCACCGACAGGCCCAGGATCATGAAGTCCTGCACCGCGCCGGCGAACACCACGCCGAACAGGATCCACAGCGTGCCGGGCAGGTAGCCCATCTGCGCGGCAAGCACCGGTCCCACCAGCGGACCTGCGCCGGCGATGGCGGCGAAGTGATGTCCGAACACCACCCATTTGTCGGTCGGCACATAGTCCAGGCCGTCATTGCGCAGCACGGCCGGCGTGGCGCGCGAGGGGTCCATGCGCAACACTTTGTCGTTGATGAACTTGCCGTAGAAGCGATAGCCGATGACGAACACGGCAATCGCGGCGGCGACCAGCCAGATGGCGTTGATGGGTTCGCCGCGGCGCAGGGCGACGACGCCCAGGCACCAGGCGCCCACGATGGCGATGGCGGCCCACAGGATCTTGCCTGCCGGGCTAGGTTTGACGACGGCGCTTGACATGCGGATTGGCTCCTGGACAGTCCCCTGACAGGGTCGTCCCGGCGACTCCGGGGGTCAATGGCATTATGCGCCGGCAAATATTAGCCATTGGTCGAATGCGGGCCGAGCTTGGGTACACCTCGCGGACATGCCCGGCGCGTACACTGATTCACCCGGCAGCGGCCTCAAGGCCGATGCCAAACCGATGAACAAGCGAGGTTTTTCATGATCCGCGAGATCCTGAAGATGGGCGATCCGAGGCTGCTGCGGGTGGCTCCCGCGGTGCCCGACGCCATGTTTGGCAGTGCGGAGCTCGATGCGCTCATCGTCGACATGTTCGACACCATGCATGACGCCGGTGGCGTCGGGCTGGCCGCACCGCAGATCGGCGTGGACCTGCAACTAGTGATCTTCGGCTTCGACAGCTCCGACCGCTATCCCGACGCGCCGGCGGTGCCGCGCACGATCCTGCTCAATCCGGTGATCACGCCGCTCTCGCAGGACATGGAAGAAGGCTGGGAGGGTTGCCTTTCCGTGCCAGGGCTGCGTGGTGCGGTGAACCGTTACACGCTGATCCGTTACCAGGGATTCGACCCGAAGGGAGCGCAGATCGACCGCACGGCGGAAGGTTTTCACGCGCGGGTGGTGCAGCATGAGTGCGATCACTTGATCGGGCGGCTTTATCCGTCGCGGATCACGGATTTCAGCAAGTTTGGGTATACGGAGGTGTTGTTCCCGGGGATGGATGCGGGGGCGGACGAGTAGCGATAGTTTGCCGCTGCCGCTGCCGCTGTCGCGATGCATTGGCGGTCAGCCTCACCTGTAGGAGCGCACCCAGTGCGCGATCGCCTTTTGCCTCGGTCGCCACGCTAACGCCGCTCTTTCACATTGTGGGAGCGCACCCTGTGCGCGACAGCCTTTCGCGCCGGTCTTCATGTTTTCGGATTTTGCGAGAGCGGGTTTTGGCCTTCGGTTGCCATGCTGCCGCGAGCCTGCCGCTTACGCAGCGGGCGTTTCGATCTCCTGCCGGAGCTCGAGTCACTTTTCTTTTGCTGGCCCAAAAGAAAAGTAACCCAAAGAAAATGGCCTTAAGAGCCAAGGCTTTTAGCAGTACGTGGGATAGAAGCGTCGGGCGACTGAGGCCAGCCTTGGTGCGCTCGTTACTACCTCGAACGGCGCGGCTACACCGCAACGCGCCATAGCGGAGAGGACTTGAAGCAGCTTTGTTCCGCGGTGAGGGATCGGATGCCATACCCTCTCTCCCTCTCCCCTCCGGGGAGAGGGCTGGGGCGAGGGGCGGGTGCTCGCGAGTGGGTGGCAAACACGTTCTTTTTGCAACGCAACACGTGTCTTGCGGCTTGGCTTCCAGTCCCGCCCAACAGACCCAACCCCGTTGCTTCTCCGGCCGAATGCGGCAACCCTACGCGCTGGCCCTGACCCGACCGGTCGGGGTGACGTATCCATGGATCACCAGGGGAGCACCAATATGACGGGCATGAACTCGTGAGCGGCAACCATCCCAGCGCGGATTCGCGCAAAGAGCTGACCGTCCGCGGTCTCATCCTCGGCGTGGTGATCACGGTGGTGTTCACCGCGGCCAACGTCTTCTTCGGCCTCAAGGCCGGTCTTACCTTTGCTACCTCGATCCCGGCGGCGGTCATCTCGATGGCCCTGCTGCGTGGCTTCAAGGATTCGACGATCCAGGAAAACAACGTCGTCCAGACCATCGCCTCGGCGGCGGGCACGCTGTCGTCGATCATCTTCGTGCTGCCGGGCATGATCATGATCGGCTGGTGGGCGGACTTCCCGTTCTGGACCTCGTTCGCGGTGTGCGCGCTGGGCGGCACGCTTGGCGTGATGTACTCGATCCCGCTGCGCCGCGCGCTGGTGACCGACACCGACCTGCCGTATCCGGAAGGCCTGGCCTGCGCCGAAGTGCTGAAGGTCGGCAGCGGCGACGAGGCGGATGCCGACAGCGTGGAAGAAGGTCGCGCCGGTCTGCTGGCCGTGTTGTGGGGTTCGATCGTCTCGGCGGTGTTCGCCGTGATCGTGGCCACCCAGGTGTTCGCCAGCGACGTGGTGCAGTACTTCCGCGTGGGCAACAAGGGATCGGTCAGCGGCTTCGACTTCAACCTGTCGTTCGCCCTGTTTGCGATCGGCCACCTCGTCGGCCTCTCGGTCGGCATCGCGATGTTGATCGGCGCGCTGATCGGCTGGGGCTGGGGCGTGCCGCATTACTCGTTGATGGGTGACCTCACCGCCTCGGTGGCGGATCTCGCCCAGGGCACGTGGAGTCACAAGGTGCGCTTCGTGGGCGCCGGCGCCATCGGCGTTTCGGCGATCTGGACGTTGGCGAAGCTGGTGAAACCGGTGATCAGCGGCCTGGCGAGCGCCATGGCCGCATCGCGTGTACGCAAGGCCGGCAAGGCCGACACGTTGCCGCGCACCGAGCGTGACATTCCGATCGGCATCGTGGGCCTGATCACCGTCGCCTGCTTCGTGCCGATCGGCTGGCTGCTCGGCTACTTCGGCACCACCAGCGGCCTGGGTGATCACGTTGGCGTGCTCGCCATCGGCGGCGTGGCCTTCGTGGTGCTGATGGGCTTCTTTGTCTCCACCGTGTGCGGCTACATGGCCGGCCTGATCGGTTCGTCCAACAGCCCATTGTCGGGCGTGGGCATTCTGGTGGTGATCGCCGCGGCGCTGCTGCTGGTAGCGTTCGTGAAGCCGCACGTCGGTCCGGAAGAGGGCAAGGCGCTGGTGGCCTTCGCGCTGTTCATCACCTCGGTGGTGTTCACCGTGGCGGCCATCGCCAACAACAACCTGCAGGACCTGAAGACCGGCCAGCTGGTCGATGCCACGCCGTGGCGCCAGCAGGTGGCGCTGGTGGTGGGCGTGGTGGCTGGCGCGGCAGTGATTCCGCCGGTGCTGGACCTGCTCAACAAGGCCTACGGTTTCGTGGGCGTGCCCGGTGCGGGTGCGCACGCGCTGCCGGCACCGCAGGCCGGCCTGATCTCGGCGCTTGCGCAGGGCGTGATCACCAACAACATCGACTGGAGCCTGATCATCACGGGCATCTGGATCGGCGTGGCGATCATCCTGATCGACGAAATCCTTCGCCGCACCACCAAGCACATGAGCATGCCGCCGCTCGCCGTCGGCCTGGGCATCTATCTGCCCACGGTGAGTACGCTGATGGTGGTGGTCGGTTCGATCGTGGGCTGGTACTTCGACCGTCGGGCAGATCGCTCGGCCAAGCCGGAGACCACCAAGCAGCTCGGCGTGCTGCTCGCCTCCGGCCTGATCGTGGGCGAAAGCGTGATCGGCGTGGTGATTGCCTTCATCGTCGGCTTCTCGGGCAAGGCCGCGCCGCTGGCGCTGGTTGGCGAGGGCTTCGCGGGCGCCGCCCAGTGGATCGGCGGCATTGCCTTCGCGGCGGTCGTGTTCGTCATGTACCGCTGGATAGCCCGGATGGCCAAGGGCCTGAACAAGGCGTAATGCCGGGGTTGCGGCCGCGCCAGACGGCCGCAACCGAATGTCATCTCCTCATGCCACGATCGAACAGGAGATAGCCGCGACAGGCTATCCTAAGCGGTCGCAGGTAACGTACTGCGCGGTGGGTTTGTGGAGGCGTTGAACGCGTGGTGGAGCAGACTGGGGCGAACGCCTCGATTCCCGGTGAGGTGACGACTCGCCCTGGCCTGGCGGCCCGGTTGCGTCGTCTTGCCGGTCCTCTGCTTTCCGTCGCCATGCTCTGCCTGGCGCTGTGGGCATTGCACCGCCTGGCCAGCGAAGTGAGTTACCGCGAGGTGGCCCGCTACGTCCATGGCCTCGAGAACCATCGCATCGCCCTGGCCGTGCTGCTCACCGCGGGCAGCTACGGCATGATGATCCTGTACGACTGGTTCGGCCTCGCCACGATCGGCAAGCGCCTGCCCGGGCCGCAGGTCAGCCTCATCTCCTTCATCAGCTACGCCTTCAGCAATGCGCTGGGCATGGCGCTGCTGATCTCCGGCTCCATCCGCTACCGCTTCTATATCCAGGCCGGGCTCACCACCGCCGAAGTGGCGAAGGTGGTGGTCTATACGACGCTCAGTTTCTGGCTGGGCCTGTGTGCGCTCACGGGCGTGACGCTGCTGCTGGTGCCGGTGCCATCTTCACTGCCGTTGGCGAGCCTGCGATTGCCGGTGGCCGTCGTACTCACCTTGGTGCCGCTGCTTTGGCTGGTGGGCGGAAAACTGCTGGGCCGTCCGTTGCGCCTGTGGCGCTGGCGCGTGCACCTGCCGTCGCCCCGGGTCGCGGCGCGCCAGATTCTGGTGGGCGCGATCGACTGGGGTTTGGCGGCGTACGTGCTGTACCTGCTGATGCCCAACGACGTCGACACCGGCTTCGGGCATTTCCTCGCCATTTTCGTGTTGGCACAGATCGCCGGCCTGGTGAGCCATGTTCCCGGCGGCCTGGGCGTGTTCGAGGCGGTGATGCTCGCGGGCTTCGGCGCAGCGGGCAACCAAGGGCTGGAAGCGCCGATCCTCGGCGCGCTTGCCGCGTATCGCCTGATCTACTACTTCCTGCCGCTGTTCGCCGCCACCCTGGTGGTGCTGTGGCGCGAGGCGCGCGGGCTCCGCCAGAAGGCGCTGCTGGCGCCGTGGTTCACCGGCCTGCTGCCGCCGTTCTTTGCCGGCCTCACCATGGTGTCGGGCGCGGTGCTGCTGTTCTCCGGCGCGACGTCGGCGTTGCCGGCGCGCATGGCGATCCTGCGTGATGTGTTGCCGCTGGCGGTGCTGGAAGTCTCGCACTTCCTCTCCAGCGTGGTCGGCATGATGCTGCTGATCCTCGCGCGTGGCCTGCAGCGTCGCCTCGATGCGGCCTATGTGCTCACGCTCATCCTGCTGGTGCTCGGCGCCGTGCTGTCGCTGCTCAAGGGCATCGACTACGAAGAAGCGACCTTGCTTTCGCTGCTCGCTCTCGCGCTCGCGCCGGCGCACAAGCTGTTCTATCGACGCGCCTCGATGTTCAGCGCAAGCTTCTCGTGGGGATGGATCATCGCGATCGTCGCCGTGCTGGTGTGCGCCGGCTGGCTGGTCGGCTTCAGCTACAAGCACGTGGAATACAGCACCAACCTGTGGTGGGAGTTCAGCTTCTATCACGGCGGTGCGCCACGCGCATTGCGCGCGCTGGTGGGCGCGGCGGCGGCGGGCCTGCTGTTTGCGCTGGCCAACCTGATCCGGCCTGCGCGCCCGCACCTGCAATTGCCCAGCGAGCCCGATCTGCAGAAAGCGCTGCCGCTGATCAAGCAATACAGCTCGGCGCAGGCGCATCTGGCGTTGATGGCCGACAAGACGCTGCTGTTCGACGCCGAAGCCAAGGCCTTCATCATGTACGACGTGGAAGGCCGCAGCTGGGTCGCCATGGGCGATCCGGTGGGCGAAGACGAAGAGGCGCGCCGCGAGCTGGTATGGAGCTTCCGCGATCTGTGCGAGCGCGCGGGAGGCTGGCCGCTGTTCTATCAGGTGCGGCCGGAAGACCTCGACCTGTATCTCGAAGTGGGCATGAACCTGATCAAGATCGGCGAGGAAGCGCGCGTGCCGCTGGCCGAGTTCAATCTCGACGGCAAGTCGAAAAAGGTCCTGCGCAACACGGTCAACAAACTCACGCGCGAAGGCATGCGCCTGGAGATCATCCCCGCCGAGGCGGTGGCGCCGCTGCTGCCGAAGCTCAAGGCGATCTCCGATGCATGGATGCGCGACAAGGGCGTGCGCGAAAAGGGCTTCTCGCTGGGCACCTTCGATCCGCAATATCTGCAGCGCACGCCGATGGCCCTGGTCTGGCAGAACGATCAACTCGTGGCGTTCGCCAACCTTTTCCTCACCGACAGCAAGGAAGAAGCCTCGCTCGACCTGATGCGTCACCTGCCCGAAGGCACGGCTGGCGTGATGGACTTCCTTTTCATCGAGCTGATGCAGTGGGCGAAGCGCGAAGGTTACCGCTGGTTCAATCTCGGCATGGCACCGTTCTCCGGCCTGCAGAACCGCCGCAGCGCGCCGCTGTGGAGCCGCCTGGGCGCCCTGCTGTTCGGCCGTGGCGAGCGCTTCTACAACTTCCGCGGGCTGCACAAATACAAGGACAAATTCGATCCCGTGTGGGAACCTCGCTACCTCGCGGTGCCTAACGGCATCGCCCTGCCGCTGGTGTTCGCCAACGTGGCGAGCCTTATCTCGGGTGGACTGTCTGGCATGGTGCGCCGTTGAAACGACTCTGGAAGTGGATTGCGCTGGTCATCCTGATCGCCGCCGGCATCGGCCTGTGGGCCTGGCAGCCGTGGCATCACGCGTCGCTGGATGAATCGATCGTCACGGTGCCGGCCAAGCCGGGCGTCACGCCGCTGGCGGGGCGCGAGGACGTGGTGGCGGTGTTCTATTCCGGCGATGGCGGCTGGCGCGATCTTGACCAGTCGCTGGGCAAGATCATCGCCTCGCACGGCATCCCGGTCGAAGGCATCAGCCTGCTGCAGTACTACTGGCGCGAGAAGAGCGCGGACGAGTCGGCCGCCGACCTCGATGGGTTGATCACGCGCCTGGTGGCGTCGGGCGAGAAGAAGCGGATCTGGCTGATCGGCTTCTCGTTCGGCGCCGACGTGCTGCCTTCCATCGTCGACAAGCTCAGCCCCGAGGGGCGCGCCCGGATTGCGCAGATCGTGATGTTGTCGCCCAGCAAGGACGTCAACTTCGAGATCGAAATGGAAGGCTATATGCGCGAGGGCTGGTGGAAGACCCACACGCAGGATTTCTTCCAGTGGCTCAATCCGGTGAAGCACTACGACGCCCGCGCGCCGCTGCTGGCCTTGGACGGCCATCCCCCGGTGGTCTGCTACTACGGTCTCGACGACAAGGACGAGACCATCTGCGCCGAGCCGGACCTCCCCGCATGGATCAAGGTCTATGCGAAGAAGGGTGACCATCACTTCGACTACAACTACGAAGGCCTGGCGCAGCAGATGATCCAGGACCTGCCGGCGCACTGATCACCGCCCGTTGTTGCAGGAGCGCACCCCGTGCGCGACCGCAGCATGTCCGGTCGTTCCGGTCATCGCTTGTCGCTCGACCTCAACGGTGTTTCCGCGCCATGCCCATCGCGCACGGGGTGCGCTCCTAGAGAGAGGGTCGTGCTGCGCGAACCATCACAAGCAACGAACCGTGCGCTACATTGGCTGCCGTTCTGACGTAAGGCGCGGCCTTGGCGCTGCGCACTTTCGTCGATCTTGCGGCGGGGAGCCTGGCTGATGGAACAGACGTCTGATGATGCGGGACGCAACAGCGGAATCGACCTGCTGCGCGGGTTCTCGATCCTTTTGGTGGTGCTGCACCATATCGGGCTGCGCATTCCGCTGAAGAAGACCCTGCTGGCCGATGTGTTGCCCGGAAGCTTGCTGCGTGCGCTGAATTTCAACGGCTACGAAGCGGTCTTCATCTTCTTCGTGATTTCCGGATTCCTGATCACTCGGCACGCGCTTCGGCGCGACGGTGCGCTGGCACGGATCGATCTGCGCGGTTTCTACGTACGTCGCTTCTCGCGCATCGTGCCGTGCCTGCTGCTGTTGGTGGCCGTGCTCAGCGTGCTGCATGGGCTGGGCGCCGACGACTACGTGATCAAGCGGGAAGGGCAGTCGTTGCCACGCGCCATCGTGGCGGCGCTGGGCTTTCACCTGAACTGGTATGAAGGCGTGACCGGCTACTTGCCCGGCAATTGGGACGTGCTGTGGTCGTTGTCGATCGAGGAAGTGTTCTACCTCGGGTTTCCGCTCGTCTGCCTTCTCACGCGCCGTACGTGGATCCTCGTGCCGATGCTGATCGTGCTCGCGCTCTCGTTGCCTTGGACGCGCGCGGCGCTCGCGGGCAACGAGATATGGCAGGAGAAGGCCTATCTGCCTGGCATGTCCGCCATCGCCACCGGCGTGCTGGGCGCGCTGCTGGCACGGCGATGGAATCGCATGTCAGGTGGCATGGTGTGGCTGCTCGGCGCCGTTGGCGTGATGGGGCTCTATCTGGTGATGGTCGAAGGCGCGTGGCTTTGGCACCTCGTCCACAACGGCTACATGCTGGTGCTGACAGGAGCATCGCTTTGCCTGGTGTTGGCGAGCCATGGTGCGGCCACGTCGGAAGGACATCGCCCATGGCGCGGTGTTGGTTGGCTGCGCTCCTGGGGGCGGCTCAGCTACGAGATCTACCTCACGCACATGTTCGTGGTGTTCGCCGTGGTGCGCCTGCACAGGGCGGTCGAAGTCGATCCTGCCTTTGGTTTCCTGTGGTACCTGCCGGCGTTGCCGTTGTGCTGGCTGCTGGGCAGGTGGGTGGAACGTTACGTGTCGACGCCGGCCGAGCGCTGGCTGCGCGAGCGAATGCTGGCCAGGCGGGCCGTGCCGGTTGCCGCCACTGCTTAGCGTTTCAAAGCTCCATCAGGTCGTGGCCGACCATCAGTCGGCCTTTGAAGTGCGGTGCCACCGCATCGCGCCACACGTCGTCCGGCACCGGTGGATTGCCTCCTCCGGGCACGAAATGGTTGAGCACCAAGGTCTTCACGCCCGCTTCGGTCGCGACGCGGCCGACCTGCTCGGTAGTCGTGTGACTGGCGAGGAGATGCTCGCGCAGTCGCGCCGCGTTCGGCTCGCTGCCGATCAGCTTCTCCAGCGCAGGCAGATACATCACTTCGTGCACCAGCACGTCAGCGCCATGCGCGAGCTTGATGAGATTGTCCGAAGGTCTCGTGTCACCGGAGAACACGATGCTGCGGTCGGGGCAATCGAAGCGATAGGCGAATGCAGGCGTCACTGGCGGATGCTGCACCAGCGCTGCAGTGACCTTGACGCGTTCGTCGTGCATGACCACGCCAGGTTCGGTCAGATCATGTGGCACGAGCACCGGCGCCAGCGGTGGACGGCCTTCGTCCTTCTCGCGGATGTGGATATCGACGGCATTCAATGCGAGGAACTGCCGCGTCATGTCAGTGAGTGGCGGCGGCCCCCACAGATCCACGCGGGTATGCAACGGCCCCGACCAGGCCAGCCATGGCAGGTTGCCGACATCGGCGTTGTGGTCGGAGTGCTGGTGGGTGATGAAGACGTGGCGCAGCGCGCCCAGGTCCAGGCCGGCTTTGACCATCTGCCGCGCCACGCCGTTGCCGCAGTCGATCACATAGATCACGCCATCGACCACGATGGCGCTCGCCGGTGCGGCGCGATCGGATTTCGGCGTAGGACCGCCGGCGGTGCCGAGCAGGATCAGGCGGGAGCGATGCGTCGGGTCAGCGCGCAGGCGCCATGGCGATAGTGCGCCCGCGGCCAGCGCTAGTCCGGCCGCCTGCAGCAGGCGGCGGCGTGATGGGCGGAAATCGATGGAGGAGGCCATGGCCATGATGGTCCGGCCGGGATGGCGGTATGGCAAGCGTGGAGGAGGGCAGCGGCACCCTGGCGGCCGCATGGTTGTCGAAGGCCAGGCCCGCTCCTGCAAGATCGCCGACCATGCAGCTCGGCGCGGAAAGGCTGTCGCGCACAGGGTGTACTCAATGAACAGTGGCGCGGGTGTGACGTATGGGGCGAAGGCTGTCGCGCACTGGGTGCGCTCCTATAGGGAGGGGTGGCGTGGAGATGCGCTATTGCCTCGCTTACGCCACGGCGGTATTGCGCCGAGTCAGCGATAGCGATTGATGGTGTCGCGCAACTCGATGGCCGCGGCACGCGCCGCCTGCGCGAAATCCTCGCCATTCCCCGCATAAAGGATGGCACGCGAAGAAGAGATCATCAGGCCGGTGCCATTCGCACTGCGCCCATGCTTGAGCACCGCCTCCACGTCGCCGCCCTGCGCGCCGATGCCCGGCACCAGCAGCGGCATGTCGCCGACGATGGCGCGTACCTTGCCGAGTTCTTCCGGCCACGTGGCGCCGGTCACCAATGCGCAGTTGCCATTGGCGTTCCAGTCGCGCGCGATGGTTTCGGCGACGCGCAAATACAACGGCTGGCCGCCGCAATCCAGCGCCTGGAAATCCGCGCCACCCGGGTTGGAAGTGCGGCACAGCAGGATCACGCCCTTGTCGGCGCGATCGAGGAAGGGCTGGATGGAATCGCGGCCGAGATATGGATTGAGCGTGACTGCATCGGCGCCGTAACGCTCGAACGCTTCGGTGACGTAATGCTGGGCGGTGCTGCCGATGTCCCCGCGCTTGGCGTCGAGTATCACCGGCACGCCGGGATGTTTGGCGTGGATGTGCGCGATCAGTCGCTCGAGTGCATCTTCCGCGCGCAGGGCGGCGAAGTGCGCGATCTGCGGCTTGTAGCTGGACACCACGTCGGCGGTGGCGTCGACGATGTCGCGGCAAAACTCGAACACCGCATCGGCGCGGCCCTTGAGGTGCGCGGGGAATTTGGCTGGTTCGGGATCGAGGCCGACGCAGACGAGGGAGTGGTGGCGGGCCCATGCCTGTTGCAGGGATTGCATGAAGTGCATCGGGATCTCCTCGTCGGTACAGCGTCGCAGTGGAATGACTGCGAAGTCTTGCTTAGTGCATCCCCTCTCCCTTTGGGAGAGGGTGCCGGCAGGCGGGTGAGGGTGCGGGCGGAGCGCTTCGTTGAAATCTCGCGCAAGCCCCGCACCCTCTCCCCAACCCCTCTCCCAGTGGGAGAGGGGCTACAGCATTACGCCAGCTTCTTGTACTTCACGCGATGCGGCTTGGCCGCTTCATCGCCGAGACGACGCTTCTTGTCCGCTTCGTATTCGTTGTAGTTGCCCGGGAAGAACTCCACGTGCGAATCGCCTTCGAACGCGATGATGTGCGTGGCGATGCGGTCGAGGAACCAGCGGTCATGCGAGATGACCACGGCGCAGCCCGGGAACTCCAGCAGCGCGTCTTCCAGTGCGCGCAGGGTTTCCACGTCCAGGTCGTTCGACGGTTCGTCGAGCAGCAGTACGTTGCCGCCCTGCAACAGCGTCTTGGCCAGGTGCAGGCGACCGCGCTCACCACCGGACAGCTTGCCGACGATCTTCTGCTGGTCGGCGCCCTTGAAGTTGAAGCGACCGATGTAGGCGCGCGACTGGATCTCGAAGGTGCCGATGGTGAGGATGTCCGAACCGCCGGACACTTCCTGCCACACGTTGTTCTTCGGGTCGAGCGCGTCGCGCGACTGGTCGACGTAGGCGAGCTTGACCGTGTGGCCCAGCTTCACCTCGCCGGCATCGGGCTGCTCCTTGCCCATGATCATCTTCATGAAGGTCGATTTACCGGCGCCGTTCGGGCCGATCACGCCGACGATGGCGCCCGGCGGGATCTTGAACGACAGGTCTTCGATCAGCACGCGGTCGCCGAACGCCTTGGTGACGTTCTTGAACTCGATCACTTCCTGGCCCAGGCGCTCGCCCGGCGGAATGAAGATTTCGTTGGTTTCGTTGCGGCGCTGGTACTCGACCGAGTTCAGCTCCTCGAAGCGGTTGAGACGCGCCTTGCCCTTGGACTGACGGCCCTTGGGTTCCGAGCGCACCCACTCCAGTTCCTTCTTGATCGCCTTCTGGCGCGACGTTTCCGGCTGGTCTTCCTGCTTCAGGCGCTCCTCCTTCTGGTCGAGCCAGCTGCTGTAGTTGCCCTTCCACGGAATGCCGTGGCCGCGGTCGAGTTCGAGAATCCACTCGGCGGCGTTGTCGAGGAAGTAGCGATCGTGGGTGACGGCCACCACGGTGCCCGGGTAGCTCTGCAGGAACTGCTCGAGCCAGTCGACCGATTCGGCGTCGAGGTGGTTGGTCGGTTCGTCGAGCAGCAGCATGTCGGGCTTTTCGAGCAGCAGCTTGCACAGCGCCACGCGGCGCTTTTCGCCGCCCGACAGCGTGCCGATCTTCGCGTCCCACGGCGGCAGGCGCAGCGCGTCGGCGGCCACTTCCAGCTGGCGCTCCAGCGCGTGGGCGTCGTTCACGGCCAGGATGTTCTCCAGCTGTTCCTGTTCCTTGGCCAGCTTGTCGAAGTCGGCGCCTTCCTCGGCGTAGGCGGCGTAGACCTCTTCCAGGCGCTTCTGCGCGTCGAGGACGACGGAGACGCCTTCCTCGACCGCTTCACGCACGGTCTTCTCGGGATCGAGCTCCGGCTCCTGCGCGAGGTAGCCGATCTTGATGCCAGGCTGCGGGCGGGCTTCGCCCTGGAAGTCCTTGTCGACGCCGGCCATGATGCGCAGCACCGTGGACTTGCCCGCGCCGTTCAGGCCCAGCAGGCCGATCTTGGCGCCGGGGAAGAAGGAGAGCGAGATGTCCTTGATGATCTGGCGCTTCGGGGGAACGATCTTGCTGACCCCGTTCATGGTGTAGATGAATTGCGAACTCATTGAGCCTCCGGCGGCGTGCACGACACCTGCCGGCAGGGCTGGCGGTGCGTCAGAGTGGGTATCAAACCTTGCATTATAGCGGGTCGGAGCGGCGTCCCGGTGACCGGCGCGTCCTTCGTTGGCGACCCTTTCGCCCCAACCCCGCCTCCCGCCGCCCCGTAAGGGCCCGATCCCGCGTCCACCCTGTCCTTTTCGGGTGGGAGAAGGATATGGCAGGGATAGGCGTGCTGGCGGCAAACGTGGCACTACGCTGGGCGTCGCTGGGTGACCGGGCGGCCCAATGGGCGATGCAGCGCGGGCGACTCGCTGTCTTCGTACATGAGTTCGTGTGCTTCGGAATCAAGCAGGCCCGAGCATGCCTGTTCGGCGGCTGCATGCTGGCGCTGCTGCTGGGTACCTGGGCGTGGTACCCGGCGGATGCGTGGCTGGCGCGCTACGACTTCCTCGTGTTGACGGCGCTGGCCCTGCAGGCGGTGCTGATCGCCAGCCGCCTGGAAACCCGGGAGGAGGCCCTGGTGATCTTCGGCTTCCACGTGGTCGGCACGGCCATGGAGGTGTTCAAGACGGCGATGGGTTCATGGCTCTATCCCGAGCCCTCCGTGCTGCGTCTCGGCGGCGTGCCGTTGTTCACCGGATTCATGTACGCCGCCGTGGGCAGCTACATCGCGCGGGCCTGGCGGCTGTTCGATTTCCGCTTCGTGCGGCATCCGCCGTTTGCCGCGACGGTGTGGCTGGCGCTGGCGATCTACGTGAACTTCTTCGCGCATCACTTCTTGCCCGACCTGCGCTGGCTGTTGTTCGGCGCGCTGGCATGGCTGTTCGGCCGCACCTGGATCCTGTTCCGCATCCGCGACGTCCACCGTCGCATGCCGCTGTTGCTGGGTTTCGTGCTGGTGGCGCTGTTCATCTGGCTGGCGGAGAACGTGGGCACGTTTGCGGCCGCGTGGCGTTATCCGACGCAACGGCACGGTTGGGCGATGGTGCCGCTCGGCAAGCTCGGTGCGTGGCTGCTGTTGATGGTGATCAGTTATGTGATGGTTTCCGCGGTGGCGCGAAGGTGCTGCGCACGCTCTCTGTAGGAGCGCACCCAGTGCGCGACCGCGGCGCAACGGCTTCACCGCTCCGTTGGCTTTTCGCGCACTGGGTGCGCTCCTACAGGGGGGCGGCGTGCCTCAGCGCTCGCTGTCCAGCGACGCCATGCCCTGCGTGTTGTACCGGTCGCCGGCGGCGACGCCAGGCGGAAAGGCCTGCTCCAGCGTGGCGAGGTCAGCCGCGGTGAGCACGATGTCCAGCGCGCCAAGCGCCTCGTCGAGTCGTTCGCGGGTGCGCGAGCCGACCAGCGGCACGATGTCTTCGCCTTGCGCCAGCGCCCAGGCGATCGCCACCTGCGCGATGCTGCAGCCCTTCACCGATGCAAGCTTTTGCAGCGCATCGACCAGCTTGAGGTTGTGCTCGAGGTTGGCGCCCTGGAAGCGCGGGCTGTGCGTGCGGAAGTCGCGCGTGTCGGTCTGCCTGTTCTTCGACCAATGACCGCTGATGAGCCCGCGTGAAAGCACGCCGTACGCGGTGATGCCGATGCCAAGTTCGCGGCACACCGGCAGGATCTCCTTCTCGATGCCGCGGGAGACCAGCGAATACTCGATCTGCAGGTCCGACACCGGCATCACCGCGTTCGCGCGGCGGATGGTGTCGACGCCCACCTCGGACAGGCCGAGACTGCGCACGTAGCCTGCCTTCACCAGATCCGCGATGGCGCCGACGGTCTCCTCGATCGGCACGTTGGGATCGAGGCGGGCAGGGCGATAGATGTCGACGTAGTCGGTGCGCAGGCGCTGCAGCGTATAGGCCAGCGCGGTCTTCACCGCCGCGGGACGCGCGTCGTAACCCAGCCAGTCCCCCGCCGGGCCGCGCTGCGCGCCGAACTTCACGCTGAGCTGATAGCTGTCGCGAGAGCGGCCGACCAGCGCCTCGCCGATCAACATCTCGTTGTGGCCCATGCCGTAGAAATCGCCGGTATCGAGCAGGGTGATGCCGGCATCGAGCGCGGCATGGATGGTGGCGATGCTCTCGTCGCGATCGGTCGCGCCGTACATGCCGGACATGCCCATGCAGCCGAGGCCGAGGGCGGAAACTTTGGGGCCGTTCTGGCCCAGGGGGCGGTATTTCATTGGGACTCCGCGGAGATTGGGGGCCCCTAATGGTGCATCGGGGTGGCGTGTAGGCCATGTGCCGGAGGGATTTGGGTGGCGTGGTTTCGCGGTGACTTGTGGGCGCACACCCCGTGCGCGACGCCTTTCGCCTCCGTTGGTCGCCCTTCTGCAGGAGCGCACCCAGTGCGCGACCGCCTTTCGCCTCGGGCTTCATTTTCGTCGTTCCGGCGCAGGCCGGAACCCAGAGCCTCGGTTTCTGGTTGCTCCTTCTACCTCTTCACCCTGGCCACCTCAAACAACGCCGCCACGGTGCGCGTATGCAGCGACGCGGCGTCATATCCTTCCGGCAACAAGCCCGCTATTTCCAGCATCACTGCGCCATGCAAGGCCGCCCATATCTGGTGACCGAGAATGGCCGGGTCGGCATCGATGGCGCCTTCGGCAATCAGTACCTCCACATGCGCCGCCACGGTGCGCCACATACGTTCGTGCGCTTGGCGATAGTCGGCATCGTCGCGATTGGATTCGGGGTACTCGAACATCAACCGGTAGGTGGCGGTGTTTTCCCTCGCAAACGCGATATAGGCATCGCGCACGGCGCGAGAACGCCGCCTGCCGTCCCCGGGCGAATCAAGCGCGCGCTCCAACGCTTCGGAGAAGCGATGCATGCCGCGCGTCCTTACTGCCGTGAGGATCTCGTCCTTGTTGGCGAAGTAGCGGTACGTCGTCATCGTGCCGCTGCCGAGTTCGGCGGCGATGCGGCGCATGGTGACGGCGGCGGGGCCTTCATCGACATAGAGGCGCGCCGCGACCTGGCAGATGCGTTCGCGGAAGGCTTCGGTTTCCTGCTCGCTCAATGCACGCGGCACGTCAGCGCACGTCCAGTGTCTTGCGGAAGAAGGCGAGGGCATCGGCGTTGATCTGCGCGTGCGCCTTGGCGCGGTCGACGCCCTGCGGGTCGCGACACATCGCCGGGATCTCCTTCTTCAGTTCGTCCGAGCAGGGCGGCAGGAAGACCCAGTGATCGGCTTTCGGGATTTCCTTCACGCCGGCCAGCGTGGGGATCAGCGGCTGGATATGCCTGGCGTTGGCCTCCGGTGGCAGCACATGGTCGTTCTGGCCGTAATACAGGTACACGGGGATGTGCACATCGTCGAAGCTGTGCTCGTCGAAGATCAGGCTGAGCGGTGCCATGGCGAAGGCCGCCTTCACGCGCGGATCGGCCGTATCGCCATAGCGGCCGAGCTGACCCTGCATCTCGTCCAGCACCTGTTCCATCGTCTTGCCCTGCTTCCTGGCCGACGCTTCGAAGTCAGCGCGATGCCCGCACACGTCCTTGTCGTCGGGGTAGCGGTCGCAGAAGGCGATGAAGCGGACGAAGCGCGGCTTGGCGCCCGCAATCATCAGCGAGGTGTAGCCGCCGGCGGAGAAACCGGCGATGCCGATGCGGTCGGGGTCGATCAGCGTTTTCCAGCGTGCGTCGGCCAGCAGCATGCTGATGGTCGCCTTGACCTGGATCGGACGCCCGGCCAGCACCTCGATGCGGCCCACGCCACTGGTGTCGCGGAAGTAGTCGCCAAGGTGATTGAGCGTGGCGACCACGAAACCATGGCTGGCGAGATACGTCGCCAGGTCGTGATGTCCCAGGTTGCTGCCGCCGTTGCCATGCGAGATCACCACCAGCGGCTTTGCGCCGGGCATCGCCGGGGCATCCATGGTGGCGGCAACGTCGTAGGGGCCCAGCGCCGTGGTGCCGTGAGCCGGCTGGGAGGAGGGATAGAACACGTAACCCTCGGTCGGTTTGCCGCTGACCGGGTCGGAAATGCTGATGCGCGCGATGCCCACGCCCGTGCTGGCATCAGCCAGGACGGCGCAGGGCGCCAGCAGGAACAGCAACAGCACGAGCCGGTGGAACAGGCGCACAGGTGCGCGGACGACGGCGTGGGGCATGGCCAGACTCCAGGTGAGCGGTAGCGTGCGTCGTACGGTACGTTGTACGTTATGATCCTGCAAGTGCCCGCGGTGGCCGCCTTAGCACATGAGGGCTACAATTTCGCGTTCTAATCCCTGCAACCAACCCCAACGAGGTCAGGATGTTCCCGAAGCACGAGACGATCGCCGGTTACGACAATGAACTGGCCCAGGCCATGGCCGACGAGGCCCGTCGTCAGGAAGACCACGTCGAACTGATTGCTTCGGAGAACTACGCCAGCCCGCGCGTGATGGAAGCGCAGGGCAGCGTGCTCACCAACAAGTACGCCGAGGGCTATCCCGGCAAGCGCTACTACGGCGGCTGCGAATTCGTCGACATCGCCGAGAAGCTCGCCATCGACCGCCTGAAGCAGCTGTTCGGCGCGACCTACGCCAACGTGCAGCCGCATTCCGGTTCGCAGGCCAACCAGGCTGTATACCTCGCGCTGCTGAATCCGGGCGACACCATCCTCGGCATGAGCCTGGCCCATGGCGGCCACCTCACCCACGGCGCCAAGGTCAACGTGTCGGGCAAGCTGTTCAACGCCATCCAGTACGGTGTGAACGAGCAGGGCCTGGTCGATTACGACGAGGTCGAGCGCCTCGCCGTCGAGCACAAGCCGAAGATGATCGTGGCCGGCTTCAGCGCCTACTCGCAGGTGATGGACTGGGCGCGTTTCCGCGCCATCGCCGACAAGGTCGGTGCCTACCTGTTCGTGGACATGGCCCACGTCGCCGGACTGATCGCCGCCGGCGTGTACCCCAGCCCGCTGCCGCACGCGCACGTGGTGACGTCGACCACGCACAAGACGCTGCGCGGTCCGCGCGGCGGCATCATCGTGGCCAAGGACGCCGGCGAAGAGATCGAGAAGAAGATCAACTCGATCGTGTTCCCGGGCATCCAGGGCGGCCCGCTGATGCACGTGATCGCCGCCAAGGCGGTGGCGTTCAAGGAAGCGCTGGAGCCGGACTTCAAGACCTACCAGGCGCAGGTGGTGAAGAACGCCAAGGCGATGGCCAGGACTTTCATCGAGCGCGGCTACAAGATCGTTTCCGGCGGCACCGAGAACCACCTGATGCTGGTGGACCTGATCGGTCGCGACGTCACCGGCAAGGATGCGGAAGAGGCGCTGGGCAAGGCCCACATCACGGTCAACAAGAACGCCGTGCCGAACGATCCCCGCAAGCCCTTCGTCACCTCGGGCCTGCGCGTGGGCACGCCGGCGGTCACCACCCGCGGCTACCAGGAAGCGGACGTGGTGGAGCTGACGAACTGGATCTGCGACGTGCTCGACGCGCCGAACGATGACGCCGTCATCGCCAAGGTGCGCGAGAAGGTCACCGCGCAGTGCCACAAGTTCCCGGTGTATGGCTGAGAAGCCGGCAATAGGGAATCGGGAATCGGGAATCGCAAGAGCCCGATTCCCGGAGCGCGCCGCGCTTTTCCTATTCCCTATTCCCCTTTCCCTATTCCCCGCCCTCTGATGCATTGCCCCTTCTGCCAGCACGAAGACACCCGCGTGATCGATTCGCGCCTTGCCGAGGATGGCGCCACCGTGCGCCGCCGTCGCGAGTGTCCGAAGTGTGGCGAGCGCTTCAATACCTTCGAGACTGCCGAGCTCAAGCTGCCTTCCATCGTGAAGAGTGGCGAACGGCGCGAGCCTTTCGACGAGCACAAGCTGCGGGTGAGCTTCGAGCGCGCGCTGCAGAAGCGCCCGGTGCCCACCCATTCGGTGGACACCGCGGTGCGCGAGATCATCAACGACCTGCGTCGCTGCGGTGAGCGCGAGGTGCCTTCGCGGCAGGTCGGCGAACTGGTGATGCGCGAGCTGAAGAAGCTGGACCAGGTGGCGTACGTGCGCTTTGCCTCGGTCTACCGCAAGTTCGAGGACGTGCAGGCCTTCCGCGAGGAAATCGAGAAGCTGGAGCGCGACCTGCCGGAGCTGGAAGCGTTGCAGCTGTCGCTGCTGGGCGAGAGCGTGGCGCGGCGCAAGAAGTCCTCCTGACTACCCTCTCCCGCCGGGGAGAGGGCTGGGTGAGGGGCCAATCTTGCGGTAGCGCTCATCTGAGCCGGTGCTTTTGATAGTGTCTCGCGAGCAGCCACCCTCACCTCAGTCCCCTCTCCCACGGAACTACCTTCGGGTCGCCCGGAGGGGAGAGGAAGCAAGAGCCTCCCTATGCCTTCCACCTTCACCGCCATCGACCACGCCCACATGGCGCATGCCCTGCGCCTGGCCGAGCGCGGGCTCTACACCACGCACCCCAATCCGCGCGTCGGTTGCGTCATCGCGCATGGCGAACAGGTGGTGGGCACCGGCTTCCACCGGCGCGCTGGTGAACCGCACGCCGAGGTGTTCGCACTGCGCGAGGCCGGCGAGAAGGCTCAAGGCGCCACCGCCTACGTCACGCTGGAGCCCTGCGCGCATCACGGCCGCACGCCGCCCTGCGCCGATGCCTTGATCGCCGCCGGTGTCTCGCGCGTGGTCATCGCCGCGGAAGATCCATTCCCGCAGGTCGCGGGCCGCG
This sequence comes from Dyella jiangningensis, assembly GCF_003264855.1. Lineage (NCBI taxonomy): Bacteria > Pseudomonadati > Pseudomonadota > Gammaproteobacteria > Lysobacterales > Rhodanobacteraceae > Dyella > Dyella jiangningensis. Next base: position 919,396 of record NZ_NFZS01000001.1, read on the forward strand.
GGATCGGCAAGCTGCGCGACGCGGGTATCACGGTGGAAGCCGGTTTGATGCGGGATGCGGCGCGCGAGCTCAACATCGGATTCTTCAGCCGCATCGAGCGTGGCCGGCCCTGGGTGCGCGTCAAGCTTGCGATGAGCCTGGACGGCCGCACCGCGCTGGCCAACGGCGAGTCGAAGTGGATCTCCGGCGAGGCTGCGCGCGCCGATGTGCAACGCTGGCGTGCGCGCAGCTCGGCGATCTTCACCGGCTCGGGCACGGTGATCGCGGACAACCCCCGGTTGACCGTACGCCTGCCCGAAGGCGAGGCGTTTACGCCGCCGTGGCGCGTGCTGCTCGACAATCGGCTGCGTACGCCATCGGGTAGCCACGTACTCGACGGCTCGGTGCCGACGCTGGTGCTGCACAACGAACAGTACGCGCCGGTCGATCCGCGCTTCCAGGCGGTCGAGCTGGCCGTGGTGGCGGAGCAGGGCGGTGCGATGGATCTGCATGCCGCGATGGCCGAACTCGCGCGGCGTCACGTGAGCGAGTTGCACGTCGAGGCCGGTCCGAGCCTGTGCGGCTCGCTGTTCGCCGCGGGCCTGGTCGACGAGCTGCTGCTCTACATCGCGCCGGTGCTGCTTGGCGACAGCGCACGCCCGCTGCTGGGCTTGCCGTCACTGAACGATATGGCGGAGCGCTGGAAGCTGCGCACACTCGATCGCCGCGTGCTGGGCGATGACCTGCGGCTGCAACTGCGCCCGACGACCTGATACCTGTGACCTAGCCATGACATCGCCATCTTCCATCGCTGTCGCCTTGAACGAAGCCGAGCGACGCCATTTCCGCGAACAGGGTTATCTCGTTCGCCGCATCCTCGATGACGCCGCCGTGGCGCGCTACGTCGATGCCGTCGATGCATCGCGCCGCGAGCGCGGCGACACCCAGCGGATGAGCAACCTGCAGTTCCTCCAGCCCGGCAAGGCGATTCCCGGCATCCAGGATGTCATCTGCAACGAAGCCATCCTCGGGGTCTGCCGCGACCTGCTGGGCGAGCGCATCATCGTCGACGGGGCATCGCTGTTCTATGGCGAGGCGGGCGTGGATTACCGCCAGGGTTGGCACCGCGATGTCCTGCAGGTGCCGGACGACCAGGTGGATCCGAACTGGTTCAGCGAGGACTACCACTACAACTACGTGCAGATGAACCTGTCGCTCACCGTGGACGGCTGTCTGTGGATCGTGCCCGGCAGCCATCGGCGCCAGCTGAATGCCGAAGAGCGTGCGCTTTTCGGCAACACCGAGAAGATGGCGCCCGTCGATGGCGCGGAACTCAGCGAAGGCAGGCAGCTCGTGCTGCAGCCGGGCGAGGCGGTGTTCTACAACAACTACGCCGTGCACCGCGGTTACGGCGCTGTGCTGAAGGACCGGCGCATCACCATCCATCTGGGTTTCCATTCCGCCGAGCACGCCCCGACGTTGCATTTCGGCGTGCTGGACCACACCGAATACACGCTGGACTATCTCGCGTCACTGGAACCGTGCGTGCGCGAAGCCTTGCGCGCGCATCTGGTCGAGCGCGCGCGCTATCCGGAAGTGAACGTCTTCCACGCCTATCACCAGCAGTTCCTGAAAAAGGAGTTCAAGACCACATGACGACGGCAGCGATACGCTGGGGCATCATCGGTTGCGGCAACGTCACCGAAGTGAAGAGTGGCCCGGGCTTCAGCAAGACGCCGAACTCCGCGCTGGTGGCGGTGATGCGCCGCGACGGCGACAAGGCGCGCGACTATGCCGAGCGCCATGGCGTGCCGCGCTGGTACGACGACGCTGCGAAGCTGATCGCCGATCCGGAGGTGAATGCGGTCTACGTCGCCACGCCGCCTTCCACGCACAAGCAGTACGCGTTGATGTCGATCGCCGCGGGCAAGCCGGTGTACGTGGAAAAGCCCATGGCGATGGACCACGCCGAGTGCGAGGCGATCATCAACGCAGGGCGCCAGGCGAACGTGCCGGTGTTCGTGGCTTACTACCGTCGCGCGCTGCCGCGCTTCCACAAGGTGCGCGAGCTCATTTTCGGCCAGCGCGCGATCGGCACGCCGCGCATCGTCAACACCGTGCTGCACGAGCCACACCATCCGCGCTACCACGATCCGAAGAACCTGCCCTGGCACGTGCAGCCGGGTATTTCAGGTGGCGGCGTGTTCATGGACATCGGTTGCCACACGCTGGACATCATCGACTGGCTGTTCGGTCCGATCGTTTCGGTGAGCGGCCATGCAAGCAACCAGCTGGGCGCGTATCCGCCGGAGGATACGGTGGCGATGTCATTCGCTTTCGGCAACGGCATGCTGGGCACGGGCCTGTGGAATTTCGACAGCTACAAGCACCACGACCAGATCGAGGTGGTGGGTGACGAAGGGCGCATTGCGTTCGCCACGTTCGGCAACGGTCCCATCACGGTGGAGAATGCCCGGGACTCGCACGAGCATCATGTGGAAAACCCGCTGCACATCCAGCAGCCGTTGATCGAGACCATCGTGGCCGAACTTACCGGGCAGAAAGGCGCCAGCCCTTCCACCGCCGAATCCGGCGCGCGGACCAGCTGGGTGATGGACCAGGTGCTGCGGGATTACCGGCGCGAGACCGGGCAGGCTGTCGGGGGCTGAGGGGCGGTGATCGCGTACTGGGTGCGCTCCTACAGAAGCACCGTAGTCCCCTGTAGGAGCGCACCCAGTGCGCGATCGCCACGACACATCGTTCCACTGGCTGCACGATGCTCCCGGGAGTCATACCCCGAGATGGTGGTAAACTCCCCCGGCCGGTTCGCCGGCAAAACCACAAACGACGTCTTCAGGGCGGGGTGACATTCCCCACCGGCGGTAGACCCTTCGGGGTGAGCCCGCGAGCGCTTCCGGTGTCATCGGAAGGTCAGCAGATCCGGTCCAATGCCGGAGCCGACGGTTGGCAGCCAGCGATGGCTTCCAGAAAGTCCGGATGAGAGAAGACGGTACGGCGCAGGCCCTCGGGGGCGTGCGCCTGCCTGACGCCTTGGGGCGTTTTTCGCAGCTATTCACGCGGGAAACGTTTCATGACCAAGCATCGTTCTTGTTCTTTCGCCGCCTCCGTCCGGGAGGTGCGCTGATGTTCACCGGCATCATCCAGAGCGTGGGCTGCATCGTGCGGCTGGAACCCCGCGGCGGTGACGTGCGCCTGCATGTCGATACCGCCGACCTCGATCTCGCCGACGTGCAGTTGGGCGACAGCATCGCCGTGTCGGGGGTGTGCCTCACGGCGGTCACATTGGAGGCACGTGGTTTCAGCGCGGATGTCTCCAACGAGACCCTGTCGCTTACCACGCTGGGCAAGCTGAAGGCCGGCGATCCGGTGAACCTGGAGAAGGCGCTGCGCCTGGCCGACCGCCTGGGCGGCCATCTGGTCTCCGGGCATGTGGATGGCGTGGGCAAGGTCGTATCGGTGACCCCGGACGGCCGCTCACAGCGCTGGACCTTTGAAGTGCCGGCCAACCTGTCGCGCTATATCGCCGCGAAGGGCTCGATCTGCATCGACGGCACCAGCCTCACCGTGAACGAGGTGAACGGCCATCGCTTCGGAGTGAACCTTATCCCCCACACGGTGGAACACACGGCATTCCATGCACGCAGGGCAGGTGATGCGGTGAACATCGAAGTGGACGTGGTGGCGCGCTACATCGAGCGGCTGATCGCCAGTGGCGACGCGCCGAAGCTCGATGAGGCGTTCCTCCGGCAGCACGGCTTCGCCTAGAACCCCTCTCCCGTCGGGAGAGGGGCAGGGGTGAGGGTGCGGGGCTTGCGTGACTTGTCATGTGCCGCTCCGCCCGCACCCTCATCCGCCCTTCGGGCACCTTCTCCCAGGGGGAGAAGGAAAAACAACACGGAATCCGATCCATGAGTTTCAACACTATCCCCGAAATCCTCGACGACATCCGCGCCGGCCGCATGGTCGTGATCCTCGACGACGAGGATCGCGAGAACGAAGGCGATCTCATCATGGCTGCGCAGATGGTGCGGCCGGAGGACATCAACTTCATGGTGCGCGAGGCCCGCGGCCTGGTCTGCCTGACGCTGACCGAACAGCGCACGCGCCAGCTGGGCCTGCGTCCCATGGTCGTGGACAACACCTCGCCGTACCACACCAACTTCACCGTTTCGATCGAGGCAGCCGAAGGCGTCACCACCGGCATCTCGGCGCACGACCGCGCGCGAACCATCCAGGTGGCGGTGAAGTCGGACGCGAAGCCGCAGGACCTCTCGCAGCCGGGCCACATCTTCCCGCTCACCGCGCAGCCGGGCGGCGTGCTCACGCGCGCCGGCCACACCGAAGCGGGCTGCGATCTCGCCGCGCTGGCGGGGCTGGAACCGTCGGCGGTGCTGATCGAGATCCTGCACGAGGACGGCTCGATGGCGCGCCGCCCCGAGCTGGAAGTCTTCGCGAAGAAGCATGGCCTGAAGATCGGCAGCATCGCCGACCTGATCCGCTACCGCCTGGAAACCGAGAAGACGGTGCAGCGCGTGGTGGAGGAAGATGTGCAGACCGAGTTCGGGCCGTTTCGCCTGGTGGCCTACCGCGATGCGATCCGCCATGGCCTGCATTTCGCGCTGCTGCGCGGCAAGGTGGACGACGGCGCGCCGGTGCTCACGCGCGTGCATGTACGAAACACGCTGTCGGACGTGCTGCATCTGCAACGCGACGACCTGGGCCTGACAGTCACTTCGGCGCTGCGACGCATTGCCGACGAGGACCGTGGCGCCCTGCTGGTGCTGTCGGGCGAGGACACCGCTGACGCGCTGCTGCGCCGCCTCAACCGCCAGCCGCTGGCGCAGGCGCCAGAAGAGGCGCAGCAGCAGGAGTGGCGCCAACTGGGCCTGGGCGCGCAGATCCTGGCCGACCTGGGCATCCATCAGCTGCGCGTGCTGGGTACGCCGCGCAAGATGGTGGGGCTGGGCGGGTTTGGGCTGGAAGTGGTCGAGTACGTTTAAAGGTGGCCACTCCCTTGTAGGAGCGCACCCAGTGCGCGACTGCGGAATTTCGGGGTGATCGCTCCGTAGGCTTTTCGCGCACTGGGTGCGCTCCTACACAGGCAGGCAGCGGCTTTGCCGTGCTTCGCCACTTCCACGCCATGCCATCCCCGGCATACTCGGGCTTTCCTCCCACCATCGGCCAGCCATGACCGCCACCACCATCCGCCTGATCGCCCCGTCCGGCTATCCGCACGATTACGACGCCATGGCGCGCGGCGTGGCGCGTCTGCGCGCGGCGGGCTGCACGATCGACGGGCTCGACGTGCTGGATCGGACGGAGCACCGCTTTGCGGGCAGCGATGCGGAACGCGCGGCCGACATCAACCATCTGGCCATCCATCCGTCCCTGCCGGACATTGTGCTCGCGGTACGCGGTGGCTATGGCGTCACACGGCTGCTCGAACACATCCACTACGGCGCGCTGCGCGAGCGCCTTGCGGGTTCGTCGACCTTGCTGGTGGGTCACAGCGATTTCACCGCGCTGCAGATGGCCCTCTACGTGAAGAGCGGCCTTGCCACGTTCGGCGGCCCCATGCTGGGCCCGGATTTCGGCGCGCCGGAGCTCAACGAGCTGATGTGGGAACACTTCTGGCGCACGGTCACCGAGCCGGAAGCCACGGCGCGCTGGGCCACGACGAGCCAGGCGATGCTCGACGTTGAAGGCCCGCTGTGGGGCGGCAACCTCGCCATGCTGTGCAGCCTGATCGGCACGCCGTATTTCCCGCGCATCGACGGCGGCATCCTGTTCGTGGAGGACGTCGGCGAGCCGCCGTTCCGCATCGAGCGCCTGCTGTACCAGCTGCACCTGTCCGGCGTGCTGGACCGGCAGCGGGCGCTGGTGTTCGGCCACTTCACCAACTGCAAGCCGCACGGCTACGACAACGGCTACGACACCGCCGCCGCGCTCGACCATATCGGCCGCGTGGCGCATATCCCGGTGGTGCGCGACCTGCCGTTCGGGCACGAGACCAATAAGTTCACCCTGCCGTTCGGCGTGCCCTCGCGGCTGCGCGTGGCCGACGGGCAGGCCAGCCTGACCTTCCGCGGCCATCCGCACCTGTCCGGGGACGTTCCGAGGCCCGATCCGGCCAAGCGCCCCCAAAATCCGTAAAATAGCTGGCCCACATGGGCCACCGAGCCCACAGGAACCCCCGATTCATGAAGACCATCGAAGGCGATTTCGCCACGCCCAAAGGCCGTTTTGCCATCGTCGCCGGCCGTTTCAACGGCTTCGTCGTCGAGCCCCTGGTGGCCGGCGCGCGTGACGTGCTGGTGCGCCATGGCGTAAAGGACGACGCGATCGAGCTGATCCGCGTGCCGGGCGCCTGGGAAATCGCGCTGGCCGCCAACAAGGTGGCCAACTCCGGCAAGTACGCCGCGGTGATCGCGCTGGGCGCCGTGATCCGTGGTTCCACGCCGCACTTCGACTACGTCGCCGGCGAATGCGCCAAGGGCCTGGCCCAGGCCGCCTACAGCTCCGGCGTGCCGGTGGCGTTCGGCGTGCTGACCACCGACACCATCGAGCAGGCCATCGAGCGCTCCGGCACCAAGGCCGGCAACAAGGGCGCGGACGCCGCGCTGGCCGCGCTCGAAATGGTCAACCTGTACGGAAAGCTGTAATGAATCAACGTCCCGAAGGCATCGACCTGGCCGCCCGCTCGCGTGCGCGTCGCCGCGCGCTGCAGGCCGTGTACGCGTGGCAGATCGGCGGCAGCCGCATGGATGCCGTGATCGACCAGTTCCGCCATGAACAGGACATGGAAGTGGCCGACCTCGAGTACTTCGAGGACCTGCTGCACGGCGTGGAGCGCCATGTCGAAGCCATCGACGACAGCCTGAAGCCGTACGTGGATCGCGAAGTCGGCCAGATCGACCCGATCGAACGCGCCGCGCTGCGCCTGGCCGCGTACGAGCTGAAGTACCGTCCAGACGTGCCGTACCGCGTGATCATCAACGAGGCCATCGAAGTCACCAAGCGCTTCGGCGCCGACCATGGCCACAGCTACGTCAACGGCGTGCTGGACAAGCTCGCCAGCTCGCTGCGCTCCACGGAAAAGCGCGGCTGATGGGCGGCGCGGAGCGGTTGTCTTCCGTTCCCGTCCTCGATACCGCGCGGCTGCGCCTGCGGGCGCATCGCGCCGAGGAGCACGCCGAGCGGGTCGCGATCTGGTCCGATCCCGAGGTAACCCGATTCATCGGCGGACGGCCGTTGACCGGTGAAGAGGTCTGGCGCCGCTTCCTGCAGTACATGGGCCTATGGGACGTGCTTGGCTACGGCTATTGGGCCGTCGAAGAGAAGTCCACCGGCCGCTACATCGGCGACATCGGTTTCGCTGACTTCAAGCGCGACCTGCAGCCCTCGCTGGAAGGCATGCTGGAATTCGGCTGGGTGCTGGCAGCCCACGCCCATGGCAAGGGCTATGCGAGCGAGGCGGTGGCCGCCGCCATCGGCTGGGCCGAGCAGTATCGGCCCAGCTTGCGCGCGGTCTGCATCATCGATCCTGCCAACCTGCCGTCGATCCGCGTGGCCGAGAAGGCCGGCTTCAAACGCTGGCAGGAGACGACCTACCACGGCGGTCCCACCATCGTGTTCAGCCGGTAGCATCGACGGCGACCCTTCACTCGCGCGGGCCGCAACCATGGAATTTCGCCTGATCGACCGCATCCGCGAGCGCACCGCGCAAGGCCGCGAAGACGTGCGCCTGGGCATAGGCGACGACGCCGCGCTGGTGGCGCCGCCCGCCGGGCAGGAGGTCGCCATCGCCATCGACACCATGGTCGAGGGCGTGCATTTCCCGCAGGGCATAGCCCCCGCCGATATTGGTTGGAAGTCGCTGGCGGTCAACCTGTCCGACCTCGCCGCGATGGGTGCCACGCCGTCCTGGGCCCTGCTCGCGCTCACGCTGCCACGGCAGCCGGTGGAACAGGTGCAATCGTTCATCGACGGCTATGCCGAGGGCTTTGCGCAGCTTGCGCAGTCCTATCGGCTGGCCTTGATCGGCGGCGACACCACGCGCGGCATGCTGACGGTGAGCGTGGCGGTGCATGGTTTCGTGCCGCCCGGCCAGGCCCTCACGCGCGCCGGTGCACGTGCAGGCGACGTGGTGCTGGTGACCGGCACCCTGGGCGACGCGGCGGCCGGCCTGCGGCTGTTGCAGGCGGGGGCGCGGGTGGCAGAGGGCGATGGCCGCGCGGCCTACCTGATCGAGCGTCTGCATCGCCCCACGCCGCGGGTGAAGGCGGGCCTTGCCCTGCGTGGCCGCGCCACCGCGTGCATCGACGTGTCCGACGGGCTGCTCGCCGACCTCGGCCATGTCTGCGAGGCCAGCGCACTGGGTGCGGAAATCGACGCCTCGTTGCTGCCTCGCTCGTCCATGCTGCTGGGCGCCTTCGACGAAACCATGACGCGCGACTTAGCACTCTCCGGCGGAGACGACTACGAGCTTTGCTTCACCGTACCGCCCTCGTTGGTTGCCGAAGTGCAGGGCGACCTGGCGCGCTTGGGTTGCGGGGCCACCCGCATCGGGCGCATGGTCGAGGGCACCGGCGTGCGTGTGCGCGACGAGCAGGGCCAATGGCTGGAAACCACGCATCGCGGCTGGGATCACTTCGCATGAGCGCCAACGAAAACGACAACGTCGATACCGACAAGAAGACGCTGAGCGCAGAGCAACGCCGGCTGCTGCTGGCCACGCCGGCCGGCTGGCTGGCCTGCGGATTCGGCTCCGGCCTCGCGCCGTTTGCGCAGGGCACGGCCGGCTCGCTGGCGGCGATCATCCCGTGGCTGCTGTTGCGCACGTTGCCGCTACAGCTCTACGTATTCGCCATCGTCGTCGCGTTCGTGGCGGGCGTATGGGCTTGCGGCATCGCCGGACGCATCCTTGGCGTGGAAGACCACCGCAGCATCGTGTGGGACGAGTTCGTCGGCATGTGGATCGCACTCATTCCCGCGGTCATGCCGGTGTTCTGGGCATCGTGGTCGAGCGTGGTGATCGGTTTCCTGCTGTTCCGCCTGTTCGATGTCTGGAAGCCCTGGCCGATCCGCCTGCTGGACCAGCGCCTCAAGGGCGGCGTCGGCGTGATGATGGATGACGTCGTCGCCGGCGTGTTCGCCGCCATCGTGCTGGCCTTCCTGCTGCGCTTCTAGGCGCTTCGCCGAGCAGCCTCTTTTTCGCCATAAGCGGTCGGTAGTCTCGCCTCGTGCCGCGCGGTGACGCGTTCGGCTGCGCCATCACGGATGACAAGGAAGGGGAGAGTCGATGAACCGTTTGCCGGGCCTGGATCTGCTGCGCGCGATCGCGATCGCGTGGGTGATGATCTTCCATTCATACATCATCGGTGGCTGGGGCCACTACGGCGGCATCGAGAAGATCGGCTGGATGGGGGTGGACCTGTTCTTCGTGCTCAGCGGCTTCCTGATCGGTTCGCAGGTGCTCAAGCCGCTCGCGGAGGGCCACGCGTTTTCCTTCGCCGATTTCTACCTGCGCCGCGCCTTCCGCATCCTGCCGGTGTACCTGCTGGTGGTGGCCGTCTATTTCATTTGGCCGTCCATGCGCGAGTATCCGGGCATCCAGCCGCTGTGGCAGTTCCTCACCTTCACGGTGAACCTGCTGATCGACGTGGAGCACAACCTCGCGTTTTCACACGTGTGGTCGCTGTGCGTTGAAGAGCACTTTTACCTGCTGTTTCCGCTGCTGGCGTGGTGGCTGGCGCGTAGGCCGTCGGCGCCCAGATTCATCGCCGTATGTGTGGCGGTGGTGGTCGGCGGCATGTTCTTGCGTGGTTACATCTGGCTGCATTTCATGGAGCCGGTGAAGGACGTTGACCAAAATTCCTATGGAAAGGCGTTTCTCGAAGGCATCTACTACCCCACGTGGTCGCGCCTGGACGGCTTGCTGACCGGTGTGGTGCTAGCCGTGCTGCGCACCTATCGGCCGGCCTGGTGGTCGCGGTGGGGGCGGCGAGCGAACGGGGTGCTGCTGGCGGGGATGGTCGTGGTGGGCCTGGCGATCTGGCTGTTCCAGGACCGCACCGGCTTCGCGGCGACGCTGCTGGGCTACCCGTTGTTGTCGCTGGGCATGGGCCTGCTGGTCTGGGCCGGCGCCCACGAAAACAGTGTCCTGGCGCATGCCAGGGTACCGGGTGCAGGATGGCTCGCGATGGCGTCCTACAGCTTGTACCTGTCACACAAGCTGGTGTTTCATGGGGTGGAGGCCGCTGCCGGACGCTGGTTGGATGGCCATGGCCTGGCGACGTTTGCGGGATATGCGTTGGCGGTGCTGGCTACGGGCGCAGTGTTGCACTATGCGGTGGAGCGACCGTTCCTGAAGCTGCGGGGACATGTGGTGGGGCTGCGGTCCCGCCGTTCCTTCACCGGCACCGTACCTGCGCAGGCAGACGCCGCCTGAGCAGGGCGGCAGGGGAAGGCCGGCGATGGCCGGCATGATGGGGTTCGACAATCAGGGGGTGTGTCATGCGCAAGCTATTCACGTTGGCATGTCTGGTCGCGCTCGCTTGGAGCGCGTCGTTCACGGTGGCGGCCGCGACCGCGACGGGGCCCTGCAGGTTGATTGATCCATCGACCTGCGCGGACGCGAAGGAACTCGCGCGCGCCAATGGCTTCACGCAGGCGTTGAGCCACTTCACGGGCGGCGTGAAGGCCAGCTATTTCAGTACCGACCGCACGGTGAGCGCACAGGCGCTGTCGGCCTTTGGCGGTGCGGCGGACCACGTCGTGCCCCTGGCCGACAACCGCTATCTGTTCGCGGCGTGTCCGTCGCGCGAATGCGGCGGCAGCGCCGCGGCGATCGTGGTCAACCAGTACGGCCAGATCGAAGGGCTGGGATTCTCGAGCTTTCACTGCGAGACCGGCTGCGAAGACTATCGGCACGTGGACATCTACATGCGCAAGGACAGCCAGGACGACACCGTGGTCGCCGCGCTGAAGGCCTGGGCCACCAGCGACCGGTTGCGCCAGAGCGTCACGCGGCCCGAGGCGGACGAGGGCATCGACAAGCGTATGGACGTCCATTTGCTGCCTTGAAGAAAACGCGGAGCCGGCGAGGCATTCACCTCGTCGGCCTCGCCGCGCATCAGGCGGCGAGGCGCAGCGCGACGTACGGCAGGATGAACAGCAGCCAGGTCGCGACCTTGTAGCCGGCCATGCCCGCATAGTGGATGCCGTCGAAGGTTTCTTCGGACAGATGGAACCATCGGCTGTGCATGGCGTACATGCGGTCGTGCATGCTTCGGAACAGCGCGAACCACACGCTGACGAACAGCAGGTTCAGGATCGCCGACCAGCCAAGCGCGGCGCGCAGCAATTCGAGGCTCATGGTTCTGCCTTCGCGGTAGGATGCGCGCGAGCTTAGCTCGCCTTCGCCTCCAGCACGATGCGGTAGCGCGCCTTGCCGTCGGCAAGATGCTTGAGTGCCTCGTTCACCTGGTCCATCGGGAACATTTCCACCTGCGGGCGGATGTCGTGGCGTGTGGCGAAATCCAGCAGCGTGGCGATGTCGACCGGCGAACCCGTAGGCGAGCTCGATACTTCGCGCTCGCCCATCATCAGCGTGAACACGGGAATGGGGATCGGCTCGAGCACGGCGCCGACCACATGCATGCGGCCAAGCGGCGCCAGCGTGGAGAGCAGGGCGTTCCAGTCCAGCGGCACGTTGACGGTCACCAGCAGCAGGTCCAGCGAACCGGCGATCGCCTTGATGGCATCGGCATCCCGACTGGACACCACGTGGTGGGCACCGAAGGAGCGTGCCTCATCCGCCTTGGACGGGTTGGAAGTGAACGCCGTGACCTCGCAACCCCAGGCCCGTGCGAACTTCACGGCCATGTGGCCCAACCCGCCGATGCCGACCACGCCCACGCGTGCGTTGGGCGTGATGCGGTAGGCCAGGAACGGCTTGAGGACGGTGATGCCGCCGCACAGCAGCGGTCCGGCGCTGGCCAGGTGGATGCCCTCCGGCAACGGGATCGCCCATGCCCAATGCGAACGCACCTTGTCGGCGAAGCCGCCCTGATGACCGCCGCCGATGGTGGCGACCGAGCTGGGACACAGGTTCTGATGGCCCGACAGGCATGGATGGCAGTGCATGCAACTGCTGGCGGTCCAGCCGATGCCGACCCGCTGCCCCACCGACAGTCCCTTGGCGTATTCACCCAAGGCCGTCACGCGGCCGATGACTTCATGCCCCGGAACGAACGGAAAGCGCGCCATGCCCCATTCGTTGTTGATCATCGAAAGATCGGAGTGGCAGATGCCGCAGTAGTCGACCGCGACTTCCACTTCTTCCGCACCGAGCGGCCCCAGGTCGAACTGTTCGAGGACCAGCGGCTTGCCTGCCTCGCGCGCCGACCAACCGTGCATCTGCGACATGGCTTCGCTCCGATCGAAAGAAATGGACGATAACACTCAAGGCTAGACCCTGTGCCGTCGGCGCCACGTATAGGCGGCAGTGATGGACGCAGCGGGCGTGCTCTTGGCATGCTGCCCTATCCCCTTTCCACCGGAGCGACCCCATGCACTATCGACGTCTCGGAAAATCCGGCCTGCAACTGTCCGCGTTGTCGTTCGGCGCGTGGGTCACGTTCGGCAGGCAGGTGGGGCGCTCGCTGGCGCGCGATCTGCTGGCGATGGCGCATGACCATGGCGTGAATTTCTTCGATAACGCCGAAACCTACAACCACGGCGTGGCCGAAACGCTGATGGGCGACGTGTTGGCCGACCTTCGTTTCCCACGCGACAGCTATTGCGTGTCGAGCAAGGTGTATTTCGGCTCCGCGGAAAACCCGCTGCCGACGCAGCGCGGCCTGTCGCGCAAGCACGTGATCGAAGCCTGCCACCAGGCCTTGCAGCGCCTGCGCGTGGAACACCTGGACCTGTACTTCTGCCACCGTCCCGATCCGGATACGCCGATCGAGGAAACCGTCGGCGCGATGGACATGCTGGTGCGCCAGGGCAAGGTGCTGTACTGGGGCACCAGCGAATGGCCGGCGGATGCCATCGTCGAGGCGCACCGCATCGCGCGCGAGAACCACCTGTTCGCGCCGACGATGGAACAGCCGCAGTACAACCTGTTGCATCGCGAGCGCGTCGAACAGGAATACGCACCGCTGTACGACGCATACGGCATGGGCACCACGATCTGGTCGCCGCTGGCCTCGGGCCTGCTCACCGGCAAATACAACGATGGCGTGCCGTCCGATACCCGCTTGTCGCAACCGGGCTACGAATGGCTGCGCGAGGCGATCCTGGAGCAGGGCGGCGATCGCATCGAGAAGGTGCGCCGCCTGGCGCCGATCGCGTCCGACCTCGGCGTATCGATGGCGCAGCTCGCCGTCGCGTGGTGCCTGGTGAATCCGCATGTCTCCACGGTGATGCTGGGTGCGAGCAAGCTGGAGCAGCTCGAACACAACCTCGCCGCACTCGACGTGCTGCCTCGACTGGATGCTGATGTGTTGAAACGGATCGAGCAGGCGTTGGCCTGACGAATCCTCTCCCTCTCTGTAGGAGCGCACCCAGTGCGCGACCGCGGCCTTCGGCATCACCGCTCCGTCGGCTTATCGCGCACTGGGTGCGCTCCTACATTGCCTGTGTCACGCCCTCGCATTGCCATATATCGCCCGGCGCGTGCCGCTCCGTGTGGCCAAGATGTCGGAACCCATCAAGGAACTCACCACGCATGAAGCCCTCGCTCCGCAGCGCGCTCCTCGCCGCGCTCACGCTCGCGACCCTCTCCGCTTGGGCCGGTCAGCCGCCGGAATGGTCCCAGCCGCAGAAGCCGTTCCGCATCTACGGCAACACCTATTACGTGGGAACCCGCGGGCTCACCTCGATCCTCATCACATCACCGCAGGGGTTGGTGCTGATCGACGGCACGCTGCCGCAGAACGTGAAGCAGATCGAAGCGAACATCCAGGCGCTGGGTTTCCGCCTCACCGACGTGAAGGTGATCCTCAACACGCACGCGCATTTCGACCATGCTGGCGGCATCGCCGAACTCGCGCGCGACACCGGCGCGCGTGTCGAAGCGAGCAGCGCAGGGGCGAAGGCGTTGATGCTCGGCGGCAAGGATCCGGCTGACCCGCAGTACGGCGAGGCGTCGCCGTACGCGCCGGTTCCCCACGTCGCCACCGTGCCCGATCTCGGCGTGGTGCAGGTGGGCGACGTGGCGATAACGGCGCACTACACGCCCGGTCACACGCCGGGCGCGACAACCTGGACCTGGCGATCATGCGAGGCCGGTCGCTGCATGAACATGGTGTTTGCCGACAGCCTCGGCGCGTACGCGGCGGATGGCTATCGGTTCAGTGATCCGGCGCATCCCGAGCGCCTGGAAAACTATCGACGCAGCATCGAAACGATCGCGTCGCTGCCTTGCGACATCCTGCTGTCACCCCACCCGGACCAGAGCGATCTGCTCGAACGCGTGGCCAAGCGGGATGCCGGTACCAAACCCGATCCGGTGGTCGACGGCCATGCCTGCCGTGCCTACGCGGAGGAGGGCCGGGCGAAGCTGGAGGCGCGGCTGGCCAAGGAAAAGGCCACCGCCGCGGGCGGCAAGGGCGGCCGCTGAACAGGACGTCGCATCGCTGCATCAGCGGGTTGACAGTCAAATGAGAATTATTATCATCTGACCGTCACCCCACTGACCGCGGAGCCTCACCATGACGACCAGCGTCCTGTCCCTGCCGCACGGCGACGATGCCCCGGCGCGCTCGTTCCGCCTGCTCAGCCTCAAGGCGCCAGCGCCCGCGGCGGACACTGCCCTGACGCGTCGCGTGTCCAGCCAGGCGCTGCTCAACGGCGAGCGCGAGCTGGTGATCCAGCATCAGGGCAGCGAATACCACCTGCGCCTCACGCGCAACGACAAGCTGATCCTCACCAAGTAAGCGGATCTCCCCAGGACAGCCGCAAGGGCATGGATGCCCCTTCTTCCCGTTCCGGCACTGCGCCGGATACCACCAGGCCTATCGCCACGCCGTTCCCGCGGAACGCCAGCCGGGTCGCTCCCACCAGGAGATTGACGATGTTCGGTTGGCTCGCGCATGCCTTTGCCTCGCTGCGCCCTTCATGCGACGCGGCGAGTTGGTCCATCAGCCGTTGCAGGGTGCCGATCGCGGGCACCGAACTGGCGCAACGCCTGCCGATGCTCGGCAGCGTGCTCTACCTGCCGGCCCGTTGCGTGGTGCAGGAACCCTGGCCCGTGCCCGCGGGCTGGCTGGCCGCGCGCTGCGAACTCGCGCCGGTGCTGCGCAGCGACGCGCTGATCGTGTCGAGCATGATCGGCGCGGACGGCCCGCGCGAATGGATCGATTGCGTGGACGGGCAAGGCCGCTTCTGCGCGCGCGTGCACCTGCTGCCCGACACCGACTACCTCGCCTGGGACGCCCTGCTTGCGGGAAGCCAGCCCTTGCCCGCCACGCCGCTGTGTCCGGACCAGATGGCGTGCCGTGCAGCAAGCGCCGAGCTGGTGTGTTTCCGCACGCGCCGCCTCGGCCAACTCGACCTGCTGGAAACCCTGCGGCTCGGCCATCTGTCGGCGCTGGGCCGGCACATCGCCCATGAGGCCGCGCGCACGGCGGCGGTGGAGCTGGAGCCCGCGCGCGGTTGAGAACGACTGCCGGATCGTCCGCGGACGCTTGTCCGTCTGTCCGTGCCGGTGTCCGCGGACAACTGTCCGCGCCGAGGCGACTCTGCTAAGTCGCTGAAAGTAAGCGATTAAATCATCGATTCCCGGTTGGCACGCCGCTTGCTGACAGGGAACCAGGGGCCGCATTGTCCGCGGCCAGGGACACATCGATGATTCGTGACACCTCCGCGCAAGACCGGCTGGTCGAAGTCAAACCCAATCGCAAGCGCCGCGTGGTGCTGATCGGCGCCGGCGTCGCCGTACTGGCGCTGCTGGCGATCTTCGGCCCGCGCATCGGCCGCCTGTTTTCAGCGGACGCATCCGTCAGCGCCTCGCGCCTTGCCTTCGCCACCGTGACGCGCGGCCCGTTCGTGCGCGACATCGCCGCCGAGGGCAAGGTGGTCGCCGCGGTGAGCCCGACGATGTATGCCACCTACGGCGGCGCGGTCACGCTGAAGGTGCATGCCGGCGACGCGGTGAAGAAGGGCCAGGTGCTCGCCGTGATCGACAGCCCGGAGCTCACCAACAAGCTCGCGCAGGAACAGAGCGCCGCCGATGCGATGCAGGTGGACTACCTGCGCGCGCAGATCGATGCCCGCAAGACCCGCGGTGAACTGCAGAAGGCCTACGACAGCGCGCAGATCGACGAGCAGGGCGCGCAGCGCGACCTCACGCGCTACCAGAAGGCTTTCGCCCAGGGCGCCGTGCCGAGCATGAACGTGGACAAGGCCAAGGACGAGCTGGAGAAGTCGCGCATCACGCTGGCCCACGCCAAGGCCGACCTCGCCACCAATACCGACAGCCTCAACTTCGACATCCAGTCCAAGAAGCTCGCGCACGATCGCCAGCTGCTGCTGGTGAAGGACCTGCAGCGCCAAGTGGACGACCTCAATGTGAAGTCGCCGGTGGATGGCCAGGTCGGCCAGCTCTTCATCGCCGAGCGCGCCACGGTTGCCAAGGACGCACAGCTGCTCAGCGTCATTGACCTGAGCGCGCTGGAAGTGGAAATGAAGGTGCCGGAAAGCTTCGCGCGTGACCTGGGCATCGGCATGGCCGGCGAGATCAGCGGCAACGGCAGCGTGTGGAAGGGCCTGGTCAGCGCCATCTCGCCCGAAGTGGTGAACGGTGAAGTCGCCGCCCGCCTGCGCTTTGAGGGCACCACGCCCAAGCAGCTGCGCCAGAACCAGCGCCTGTCCGTGCGCATCCTGCTCGACAAGCGCGACAACGTGCTCACCGTGCAGCGCGGTTCGTTCGTCGACGAGTCCGGCGGCAGCTACGCCTACATCGTGCGCGACGGCGTCGCCGAAAAGCATCCGATCCGCGTCGGCACCAGCAGCATCGACAAGGTGGAGATCCTCGATGGCCTGAAGGAAGGCGACAACATCGTGATCTCCGGTACCGACAGCTTCAAGGGCGCCCAGCGCGTCGCCATCAGCAACTGACGTGTTTTTCCTTCTCCCGCCGGGAGAAGGTGCCCGAAGGGCGGATGAGGGTACGGGGCTTGCGAATAGCGGCGGACCCGAACCCTCACCCCAACCCCTCTCCCGATGGGAGAGGGGCTTAAGAGATGCCACCACTGAGGAAGAACCCATGCTCAAGATGACCCACCTGTCCAAGGTCTACCGCACCGAAGTGGTGGAGACCTATGCGTTGCGCGATTTCAACATCAACGTGAACGAAGGCGAGTTCGTGGCCGTGACCGGACCGTCCGGCTCGGGCAAGACCACCTTCCTCACCATTGCCGGCCTGCTCGAAACCTTCACTGGCGGCCAGTACCACCTCGATGGCGTGGAGGTGAGCAACCTCAACGACAACGAGCGCTCGAAGATCCGCAACGAGAAGATCGGCTTCATCTTCCAGGCGTTCAACCTGATCCCCGACCTCAACGTCTACGACAACGTCGAAGTGCCGCTGCGCTATCGCGGCATGAAGGGCCCGGAGCGCAAGGACCGCATCATGAACGCGCTGGAGCGCGTCGGCCTGGCGTCGCGCGCCAAGCACTACCCGGCCGAGCTGTCGGGCGGCCAGCAGCAGCGCGTGGCGATCGCGCGCGCGCTGGCCGGCTCGCCGCGCCTGCTGCTGGCGGACGAACCGACCGGCAACCTGGACACGCAGATGGCCCGCGGCGTGATGGAGCTGCTGGAGGAGATCCATCGCGAAGGCGCCACCATCGTGATGGTGACGCACGATCCGGAACTCGCCGCACGCGCCCAGCGCAACGTGCACATCATCGATGGCCAGGTGGTCGATCTGGCGGAAGACCCGCGCTTCCACCACGCGGTGCATTCGGCGCGCGCCAACTCGCCGGCCTGATCCCAACGCCAGCCTCCCGCGCGAGCGGGAGGCGTTAGCCCCCTGAAGGACGCCCATGTTCGCCTACTACCTCCAGCTTGGCCTGCGCAGCCTCCGGAAAAACCCGCTGTTGACTCTGCTCATGGTGTTGGCGATCGGTTGCGGCGTGGCCGCATCGATGACCACCTATTCGGTGTTCCGCGCGACGTCCAACAACCCGATCCCGCAGAAGTCGTCGCAGCTCTACGTGCCGCAGATCGACAACTGGGGGCCGGACTCCTCCAAGGACAACAAGGGCGAGCCGCCCAATGCGATGACGTACACCGACGCCATCAACCTGATGCGCGACAAGCGTGCGAAACGCCAGACGGCCTTGTATCCGACCGCCATATCCATCGTGCCGGCCGATGCGTCGATGCTGCCGTTCCGCGAAACCAGCTACGGCTGGTACGCCGATGCCTTCGGCATGTTCGATGTTCCCTTCCAGTACGGCCAGGGCTGGACAGCCGGCGAGGACGAATCCCACGCCTCGGTGGCCGTCATCGGCAAGGCGCTCAACGAGAAGCTGTTCAATGGCGGCAACAGTGTCGGCAAGAACATCAACCTCAATGGCCGCGACTACCGCATCGTCGGCGTGGCCGACAAGTGGAATCCCGAGCCGGTGTTCTACGACGTCACCAATACCAACGGTTTCGATGATCCGATCCAGGTGTTCATCCCGTTCACGCGCGCCGTGGAATTGAAAACGCCGACCAGCGGCAACAACAACTGCAACCACGATCCGGGCAAGGGCTGGGACGAGTGGATCCGTTCCGAATGCGTGTGGCTGGGCTTCTGGGCCGAACTGCCGACCAAGGCCGAGGCCGATGCGTATCGCCAGTACCTCAATGGCTATTCCGCCGAACAGCAGCGCGCCGGCCGCTTCCGCTGGGCGCCCAACACGCGCCTGCGCAACGTCGTGGAATGGCTGGACTACCAGAAGGTCGTGCCGCAGGAAGCGAAGGTTTCGCTGATGGTGTCGCTGGGCTTCCTGCTGATCTGCCTGGTGAACACGGTGGGCCTGCTGCTGGCCAAGTTCATGCGTCGCTCCTCGGAGATCGGCGTGCGCCGCGCACTGGGTGCGACGCGCAAGGAGATCTACATCCAGTTCCTGATCGAAGCGGCGGCCATCGGTTTGGCCGGCGGCGTGGTGGGCCTGCTGCTCACGGGCCTGGGCGTGATGGGCGTGTCGCTGGTGTTCGAACCGGACATCGCCAAGCTCGCCACCTTGGACGTATCGCTGGTGCTGCTGACCGTTCTGGTCGCCATCCTGGCGACGGTGCTGGCGGCCTTCTATCCCACGTGGCGCGCCGCACAGGTGCAGCCGGCGTGGCAGCTGAAATCGAACTGAGGCGATGACCATGTTGCAGATCAAGCCCATTCTCGCCGCCCTCAAGCGCCACAAGGCCGGCACCGTCCTGATCGCCCTGCAGATCGCGCTGACACTCGCGATCGTTTGCAATGCGCTGTTCATCATCAGTCAACGCCTGGACCGCGTCCACCGGCCCACCGGCCTGGTGGAGAGCGATCTGATGGCGATCCAGAACCGCTTCGTCGGCACCGAGGAAAACAACGCCGCGCCGCTGATCAAGGCAGACCTCGTCGCGCTGCGCCAGCTCCCTGGCGTGCAGGACGTGGTGGCCATCAACTCCTATCCGTTGCGTGGCGGCGGCTGGTCGACCGGCGTGCGCACCGACGTGGACGCGAAGGACTCCAAGGCGCATACCACGCAGTACTTCGGAGACGAACATACCCTGGCGTCCATGGGGGTCCGCCTTGTCGAAGGGCGCAACTTCCGCTCGGACGAAATCGTGGAAGCCGATCCGCAGGCCATTCCCGATCCCGCGGCGATCATCGTGAGCAAGGCACTGGCCGACAAGATGTATCCCGACGGCCACGCGCTGGGCAAGACGCTCTACATCGGCGACTCCAAGAAGCCGAGCACCATCGTCGGCATCGTGGAGCGCCTGCAAGTGCCTTGGAATGGCACCTGGTCCGATTCGTTCTACGAAAACTCGCTGATCCAGCCGGTGCAGCTGACCAGCGCGTTCACCAACTACCTGATCCGCGCCAAGCCCGGCCAGCTGGGCGACGTGCTGAAGGCGGCGCCGGCGGCGCTGGTGAAGGTGAACCGCATGCGTGTGATTCCGAGCGATCGCGGTGTGCGTACCTTTGCCGAAGTACGCGAGCACGCCTACAAGGGCGACCGCGGCATGGCGATCCTGATGGGCGTGGTGTGCCTGGTGCTGCTGGGCATCACCGCAGCGGGCATCGTGGGCCTCACCAGCTTCTGGGTTGGACAGCGCCGCAAGCAGATCGGCGTGCGCCGCGCGTTGGGCGCCACCAAGCACGACATCCTCAGCTACTTCCTCACCGAGAACCTGCTGATCGGTGTGGCCGGCGTGGTGATCGGCGCGCTGCTGGCCATCGCCATGAACCTGTGGCTGGTGACGCAGTACGAGATGGCGCGTCTCTCCGTGCCCTACGTGTTGGTCGGCGTCGCTGCCCTGCTGTTGCTCGGGCAGGGCGCCACGCTGGCACCGGCCATGCGCGCCTCGCGCGTGTCACCGGTGGAGGCGACGCGCTCGGTGTAACGAGGCGTCGTCCGCATGTCACGGAAGAATGTCATCGGCGGAGTCCGCAAGCGCAATGAGGTATCCATGAGCGGCATGTTTGTCCACAACCTTCGGCTTGGCACCCACAGCCTGCGGCGCAATCCGCTGCTGACGGCGCTGATGATCATGTCGATCGGGTTTGGCGTGGCAGCGTCGATGGTGACGTACGCCGTGTTCCGCGCGGTATCGGGTGACCCGATACCGCAGAAGTCTTCCCAGCTGTTCGCGCCGCAGATCGACAACCGCGGCCCGCAGTACAACCGCGAGGGCGAGCCGCCCGATGCCCTTAACTACACCGACGCCATGGCGCTGATGCGCGCGCACAAGGCGCCGCGGCAGACCCTGTTGTTCCAGGTCGGTCTGTCGGTGACGCCCGAAGACTCGCACCGCATGCCATTCAAGGCCTTGGGTTATGCGACCTACGGCGATTTCTTCCCGATGTTCGACGTGCCATTCCAGTACGGCAACGGCTGGGGCGCGGAGCAGGACAACGGACGCGAGCCGGTGGTGGTGATCAGCCGCGCGCTCAACCAGAAGCTGTTCGGCGGCGAGAACAGCGTGGGGCGTCGCATCACGTTGGAGGATCGCCAGTACCGTATCGTCGGCGTGACCGAGAACTGGGATCCCAAGCCACGCTTCTTCGACATGTTCAGCGGCAACGCGTACGCCGATCCGCCGCAGGTGTATATCCCGTTCACCTACGCGATCGACCAGCGCATCGATACCTACGGCAACAACAACTGCGGCAGCGATGGCAAGCGCGGCGACGACTTCGACAGCTGGCTGCGCGGCGAATGCGTGTGGATCAGCCCATGGGTGGAACTCAACACCGCCGATCAGGTGCAGGCGTACCGCCAGTTCCTCGATGGTTATGCCGAAGAGCAGCGCAAGGCCGGCCGCTTCAACTGGGCGCCGAACAACCGCCTGCGCGACGTGCATGCGTGGCTCGAGCACGAGCATGCGGTGCCGCCGGAAAGCCGCATCTCGCTGTCGCTGGCGCTCGGCTTCCTGGTGATCTGCCTGGTCAACACGATCGGCCTGCTGCTGGCGAAATTCATGCGGAGGGCTCCTGAAATCGGCGTGCGTCGCGCCCTGGGTGCGTCACGCGCGGACATCTACCATCAGTTTCTCGCGGAGGCGGCGATGGTCGGCTTCGCCGGCGGCGTGCTCGGCCTCGTGCTGACCGGCGCCGGCATGTTCGGCGTCGGCCTGGTGTTCGAGCCGCAGATCGCGCGGCTGGCGCATCTGGACATCTCGCTGGTGTTGCTGACGCTGTTGCTGGCGATCACGGCGACCGTGCTGGCGGCCTTCTATCCCACATGGCGTGCAGCGCAGGTACAGCCTGCGTGGCAGCTGAAATCCAACTGAGGCAAGGAGATGACCGTGCAGATCAAGCCGATTCTCTCCGCGTTGCGCCGCCACAAGGCGGGTACGTTCCTGATCGCGATGCAGATCGCGTTGACGCTGGCGATCGTGTGCAACGCGCTGTTCATCATCCAGCAGCGCCTGGCGCACCTGTCCGAACCCACGGGCCTGGACGAGCCCGACATCTTCGTGGTGCAGAACGAATGGGTGGGCCAGGCCAACGCCGAGCAGGTCGACGCGAAGATGCGCGAAGACGTCAGCGTGCTGCGCGCCTTGCCCGGCGTGCAGGACGCCACGACGAGCAATTCCTATCCGCTGCGTGGCGGCGGCTGGGACGACGGCATCAAGCTCACGCCCGACCAGCTGCAGGACACCTCCGGTGCGGCGATCTACTTTGGCGATGACCATTTCATCGAGACGCTGGGCATCAAGCTGATCGCCGGCCGCAACTTCCGCGCCGAGGAGATCACGTCGATGAACGTGCGCGATCGCCTGAGCCCGCCCGTGGTGATCGTCACCAAGGCGCTGGCCGACAAGCTGTTTCCCGGCGGCGATGCGGTCGGCAAGACGATCTACCTGGTGGGCGGGCCGACCACCATCGTCGGCGTGGTCCAGCTGCTGCAATCGCAAAGCGTGGACCGCTGGGCGGCTGCGTTCGCCTATCGCTCGGTGATCGTGCCCAAGCGCCTGGCGATCTCGCTGGGTGGCTGGTACATCGTGCGTGCGCGACCAGGCCAGCTGGATGCGGTCATGCGCGCGGCGCCCAAGGCACTGTTCGAGCACAACCCGCGTCGCGTGATCAACGACGACGATGGCGTGCTGAGCTTCAGCGAAGTGCGTTCGCGCGCCTACGAGCGTGATCGCGGCATGGCCATCCTGATGGGCGTGATCTGCGTGGTGCTGCTGGCCATCACCGCGGCGGGCATCGTGGGCCTCACCAGCTTCTGGGTGGGCCAGCGCCGCAAGCAGATCGGTGTGCGCCGTGCGCTGGGCGCGACGCGGCAGGACATCCTGCAGTACTTCATGACCGAGAACTTCCTGATCAGCTGCGGCGGCGTGGTGGTGGGCACCTTGCTCGCGGTGGCGATCAACCTGTGGCTGGTCACACGTTTCGAGATGCATCGCTTGTCGCTGGTGTACGTGCTGGTCGGCGTGGTGATCCTGTTGTTGCTTGGGCAGGGCGCGGTGTTGGCGCCGGCGATGCGCGCCTCGCGCGTGCCGCCGGTGGAAGCCACGCGGTCGGTGTGACCGCGCGGCATACGAGGGAAAGAGGGGAAGCCTATGTTCAGTTATTACCTGGATCTCGCGCTGCGCAGCCTGCGTCGCAATCGGGTCCTGACCGCGCTGATGGTGCTGGCCATCGCGCTGGGCATCGGCGCCAGCATGACCACGCTGACCGTGCTGCACGTGTTGTCGGGTGATCCGCTGCCCGGCTCCAGCGGCACGCTGTTCTATCCGCAGATCGATCCACGCGATATGGACGGCTATGAGCCGGACAAGGAGCCGCCGCGCCAGGTGACCTGGACGGACGGGCAGAACCTGATGCGCGCCAAGCGCGGCGATCGACAGGCATTGATGACCGGTGGCGCCGTGCCCGTGCAGCCTGCGCAGTCGAGCGTCGAACCGTTCTACAGCGACGCGCGCTACACCACCAGCGACTTCTTCCCGATGTTCAAGGTGCCGTTCCTCTACGGCCATGGCTGGAGTGCATCGGACGACGAAAGCAAGGCGCGCGTGGTGGTGATCACGCGTACGCTCAACGACAAGCTGTTCGGCGGCAAAGACAGCACCGGTCAGACCCTGCGCATGAAGGACCTCGCCTTCCAGGTGATCGGCGTGCTCGATACGTGGCGTCCGAATCCGCACTTCTACGATGTGTACATGGGCAACTATGCGGCCGCGGAAGACGTGTTCGTGCCGCTGTCGACCTCGCGCGATGCGCACTTCGACCACAACGGTTCCACCGATTGCTGGGGCACCGGCGGTGGCGACCAGGAGCATGCCGAGACCTCGCCCTGCGTGTGGCTGCAATTCTGGGTGCAGCTGGACAGCGCCGCCAAGGTCGCTGCCTACAAGGAATTCCTGGTGCATTACTCGCAGGACCAGAAGAGCCTCGGCCGCTTCGAACGTCCGCCGAACGTGCGTCTGCCCGACCTGATGGCATGGCTGGACATCAACAAGGTCGTGCCGGGTGATGTTCGCCTGCAGACCTGGCTGGCCTTTGGTTTCCTGCTGGTGTGCCTGGTCAATACGGTGGGACTGATGCTGGCGAAATTCCTGCGCCGCGCCGGTGAACTCGGCGTGCGTCGCGCGCTGGGCGCATCGAAGCGCGAAGTATTTGCGCAGTTGCTGGTGGAGTCGGGCGTGATCGGCCTGGCAGGCGCCATCGGCGGGTTGCTGCTGGCCTTCCTCGGCCTGTGGCTGGTGCGGCTGCAGCCGTCCAGCTACGCATCGCTGGCCCATCTCGACCTGAAGATGCTGTTGATCACCTTCGTGCTGGCCATCGGTTCCACCTTGCTGGCGGGCCTGCTGCCGGCATGGCGAGCGTGCCAGATCACCCCCGCGCTGCAACTCAAGAGCCAGTGAGGAAGAGGCCCTAACCATGGAAATCCTGCCCATCCTTTCCACGTTGCGCCGCCACAAGATCACCGCGTTCCTGGTGATCATCGAGATCGCGCTCACCTGCGCCATCGTGTGCAATGCGGTGTTCATCATCAATCAGCGGCTGGACCGCATGAACATGCCGAGCGGCGTGGACGAGCACCGGCTCGTGCACATCGGGCTGGCGGACATCGGCGTGACCAAGGACCAGAAGGCGCGCACCGCCGAGGACATCGCCGCCTTGCGGCAGATCCCCGGCGTGGCCGAGGTGGCCTCGCTGAACCAGGTGCCGTTCGGCAATTCCTCGTCCAACGGGGGCATCAAGCTCGACCCCAAGCAGAACCTGTCCACGCTCAATGCCACCATGTATTCCGGCGAGAACCTGGTGCGCGGACTGGGGCTGCAGCTGGTCGCGGGCCGCGAGCTGCAGCCCGACGATTACATGGACTCCGACGTCGTGATGCGTGCGGTGCACGAGCGCGACACCAAGTCGATTCCCCATGTGATCATGATCACCGAGAACATGGCGCAGCGTTTGTGGCCGGGGCAGCAGGCGCTCGGCAAGCAGATCTATCTGTCCGATATCCCGCTGACGGTGGTGGGCGTCGTGAAGGAGCTGGTGCGGCCGTCCATCTGGGACGACTCGGCCAAGAGCTACAGCATGATCCTGCCTATGCGTGAAGCCCAGGGCGAGTACATGATCCGCACCAAGACGCCGCAGGACCGCGATCGCGTGCTGGCGGCGGCGCTGACCAAGCTCAAGGAAATCAATCCGCATCGCGTGGTGCTGAAGAAGCACACCTTCGACGACATGCGCCACGACTTCTTCCAGAACGACCGCGCCATGGCCGGCCTGCTGGTGGGCGTGTGCGTGGCGCTGCTGGTGGTGACCGCATTGGGCATCGTCGGCCTGGGCAGCTTCTGGGTGGCGCAGCGCCGGCGGCAGATCGGCGTGCGCCGCGCGCTGGGCGCCACGCGCAGCAACATCCTGCGTTACTTCCAGACCGAGAACTTCCTGCTTGCCACCATCGGCATCGCGCTAGGCATGGTGCTGGCCTACGGCATCAACCTGCTGCTGATGGTGCATTACGAGCTGCCGCGGCTGCCGGCGATCTACTTCCCGGTGGGGGCGCTCCTGCTGTGGGTGATCGGACAGCTGGCCGTGCTCGGCCCGGCCATGCGCGCGGCAGCGGTACCGCCGGTGGTGGCGACGCGGTCGGTGTGATCCACCGGCCGCACGGAGTAGGAAAGACAAGGAGCGCAGTGGATGTTCGTTTATTACCTTGACCTGGCGTTTCGCAGCCTGCGTCGCAACACGATGCTCACGGCCCTGATGGTGCTGGCCATCGCCGTGGGCATCGGCGCGAGCATGACAACGCTGACGGTGACGCATCTGTTGTCCGGCGATCCTTTGCCGGGCCGCAGCCAACACATCTTCTATCCGCAGGTGGATCCCGATCCGAAGCGCACGGATGACAAGGAGCCCTACGACAAGC
Organism: Dyella jiangningensis; assembly: GCF_003264855.1. Classification (NCBI taxonomy): domain Bacteria; kingdom Pseudomonadati; phylum Pseudomonadota; class Gammaproteobacteria; order Lysobacterales; family Rhodanobacteraceae; genus Dyella; species Dyella jiangningensis. The sequence goes on from NZ_NFZS01000001.1 coordinate 945,489, forward strand.
TCGACTATCAGTCGGCGGTGGACCTGTGGAGCGCGCATCGCGCGGACCGTCAGGCCATCGTCGTCGACAGCCGGCTGAAACTCAGCGATCCCGCCAGCGGCGCGCCGCCGATCATGGCGATGATGCTGTCCACCACGGCGGACTTCTTTCCGATGTTCGACGTGCCCTTCCAATACGGTGCGGGATGGAGTGCGCAGGACGATGCGTCGCGCGCACGCGTCGCCGTGATCAGCGCCGATCTCAACCAGAAACTGTTCGCCGGCGCCAACAGCGTCGGCCGCACGCTGCGCCTGCGCAACAGCGACGTGCGCATCGTCGGCGTACTCAAGCCATGGCGGCCGTCGCCGCAGTTCTACATGGTCGCGGGCGGCCGCTTCGCCAACGGCGACACCGCCGATTACTACAGCAAGACCGAAGACGTCATCACGCCGTTCTTCACCGGCCTGGACATCAACGACGGCAGCTTCTGGCAGTTCACCTGCTGGAGCCTGCCCGCCCGCACGGGCCATCTGCAGGATGCGCCCTGTGTGTGGCTGGGCCTGTGGGTACAGCTCGACAACGCGGCCAAGGTCGCCGGCTACCGTCGCTTCGTCGCCGACTATGCGGCACAGCAGAAATCGCTGGGCCGCTTCACGCATGCGGGCAATGCGCGCATGCGCAGCCTGATGGAGTGGCTGGATTTCAACGGCGTGGTGCCATCGGATGTGCGCCTGCAGACCTGGCTGTCGTTTGCGTTCCTCACCATCTGCCTGTTCAACACGGTCGGCCTGCTGCTGGCGAAGTTCCTGCGCCGCAGTGGCGAGATCGGCGTGCGACGCGCGCTCGGTGCGAGCCGTGCCGCGGTGTTCGCGCAATGCATGGTGGAGTCGGCGGTGATCGGGTTGATCGGCGGCCTGTTTGGCTTGCTGCTGACGCTGCTGGGCTTGTGGCTGGTGCGCCAGCAACCGGTGGCCTATGCGGACCTCGCACGGCTGGACGTGCCGATGTTCCTGCTCACCTTCGCGCTTGCCGTGGGCACCAGCGTGCTGGCCGGCGTGCTTCCTGCGTTGCGCGCCTGCCGCGTGGCGCCGGCGTGGCAGTTGAAGACCCTGTGAGGAGCCGATAATGGATTTTGCCCCGATCCTCGCCGCGTTGCGCCGTCATCGCACGGCGACCCTGGTCATCGCGCTGGAAATCGCGTTGGCTTGCGCCGTGCTGTGCAATGCATGTTTCCTCATTGCGTCGCGCATCGGCCTGATGCAGATCGAAAGTGGCGTGGACGAATCCTCGCTCGCCCTGGTCAAGCTCGATTGCGACGACTGCAACAGCAGCGATCTCAATGCGCGGGTGATGGCGGCACTGCGCGCCGTGCCTGGCGTGCAGTCAGTGGCCGCGGTCAACACGCTGCCGTTCGGCGAGCGCGCCGGCGACAACGGCGTCACCATCGATCGTGAGCATTACGTTGCTGTGCCTCATTTCTATCTCGGTGGACCTGGCGCAGCCGAGACGCTCGGTTTGCATCTCGCGGAAGGCCAGCCCTTCCAACCGGAAGATTTCCGCACGGGCGATGTCTGGGTGCCGGCCGATACGCCGGTGTGGATCAGCCGCACGCTGGCCGAGAAGTTGTGGCCAGGGCAATCCGCTTTGGGCAAGGAATTTTGGGTCACCGACAAGTTCCATTTCCGCGTGGTCGGCGTGCTGGCACACCTGGTGCGGCCCGACCCCGGCGGAACGCGTGGCAGCGGTGCCGCGGAATGGTCGGTGTTCGCACCGATGGCGCCGGGCAAGGTGTTGAATGGCAGCTACGCGATTCGCGCCGCGCCCGCCGACCTTCCACGCGTATTGCGCGAGGCACGCGAGGCAGCACAGAAGGCGGCGCCCGAAGCGGTGCTCGACCTGACGCAAAGCCGCACGGTGTCCGACCTTCGCAGCGATTTCTTTCGACCCAGTCGCAGCATGGCTGGCATGCTGGTGGGCGTGATCGTGGCGCTGCTGCTGGTGACGGCGCTGGGCATCGTCGGCCTCGCGAGTTTCTGGGTGCAGCAGCGGCGCAAGCAGATCGGCATCCGCCGCGCCATTGGTGCGACGCGGCAGGACATCCTGCGCTACTTCCAGACCGAGAACTTCCTCATCGTCACCGGCGGCATCGCCGTCGGCCTGGCCATGGCCGTCGTGCTCAATGCCGTGCTGATGAAGTTCTATGAATTGCCCCGGTTGCCGGTGGCCTACCTGCCCATCAGCGCGGTGGTGCTGTGGCTGCTGGGCCAGCTCGCCGTGCTGGGCCCGGCCTTGCGCGCGGCGGCGGTGCCGCCGGTGGTAGCCACGCGCTCGGTGTAGCCTGAACGACCAGACATGCGCTTCGGCACGGGCACGGCGTTGCGTCCCGTGCAGAATAGGCACCTCTCCACCCAAGGGATCAACCCATGAAGATCGGACCGCGAATGCTCGTGATGGGCGTGCTGTCGGTGGCCTGCGCCGCCTCGGTGCAAGCCGCCACGGCGGATGTGCCCACCCGCGTGAAGGCCCTTAACGGTCTGCTCGCCGAGCAGTGGCAGCACACGCTGGAAAACTCGCCGGAGTTCGCCACGATCCTTGGCGACCTGCGCTACAACGACCGCTGGAGCGACGCCTCGCTGGCCAACCAGCAGGCCGAATACAACAAGACCAAGGATTTCCTCAGCCGCTTCCAGGCCATCGACACCACCGGCTTTTCGGAAGAAGACAAGCTCAACCAGCAGCTGATGGTCCGCCAGCTGCAGGATTCGCTGAAAGCGCACGACCTGAAGATCGACGAGATGCCGCTGGAGCAGATGAGCGGCGTGCACCTGCGCCTGGCCGGCTTCGTCAGCTCGATTCCGTTCAACACCACCAAGGAGTACGACGATTACCTGGCGCGCCTGAAGGCGGTGCCGAAGCTGCTCGACCAGGTGACCGAGGTCGCACGCCAGGGCATGAAGGACGGCATGATGCCGCCCAAGTACCTGCTGGATAAGGTGGTGGTGCAGATCGACAGCATCGCCAAGCCCGCCGGCATGGACAGCGTGTTCGCCGAGCCGCTGAAGCACTTCCCCAAGTCGGTGTCCGCGGCCGACCAGAAGCGCCTGCATGACGCCATCCTCGCCGCGATCGACCAGCAGGTGCGTCCGGCCTACCAGAAGCTCGGCCAGTTCGTGGCCAAGGATTACGCGCCGCACGGCCGCACCGAGCCGGGCGTGTGGCAGCTGCCCAACGGCGATGCGATCTATCGCTTCCAGGCCGAGCAGATGACCACCACCAAGGAAACGCCGGAGCGCATCCACGAGATCGGCCTGTCCGAGGTGAAGCGCATCGAAGGCGAGATGACCGCCATCGCCAAGTCGCAGGGCTTCAAGGACCTGGCCAGCTTCCGCGAATCGCTGAAGACCAACCCCAAGACCCACGCGACCTCGCGCGAGGACATCCTCAACCGCTATCGCACCTACATCGCCGGCATGCAGCCGGAGCTGCCCAAGCTGTTCGGCCTGCTGCCCAAGACCCAGGTGCAGGTGGTGCCGGTGGAAGCCTTCCGCGAGAAGGAAGCCGCCGCCGCCGAGTACCAGCAGGGCACGCCGGACGGTTCGCGTCCGGGCAAGGTATTCGTCAACACGGGTGACTTCGCCAACCGCAGCGTGCTGACCATCGAGTCCACCGCCTACCACGAAGGCGTGCCGGGCCATCACATGCAGATCTCGATCGCGCAGACGCTGCCGGGCCTGCCGCCGTTCCGCCAGCAGGCGGGCTACAACGCCTACATCGAAGGCTGGGCGCTGTATGCCGAGCGCCTGGGCAAGGACATCGGCTTCTACAAGGACCCTCTGTCCGACTACGGCCGCCTCTCCGACGAACTGTTGCGTGCCGACCGCCTCGTGCTCGACACCGGCGTGCACTACAAGCACTGGTCGCGCCAGCAGATGGTGGACTTCTTCCACCAGCACTCCAGCGAGGATGAGCCGGACGTGCAGGCCGAAACCGACCGCTACATCACCTGGCCGGGCCAGGCGCTGGCCTACAAGATGGGCCAGCTGAAGATCCTGGAGCTGCGTGAGCGTGCCAAGAAGGAGCTGGGCGACAAGTTCGACATCCGCTCCTTCCACGATGAGATCCTGGGCGGCGGCGCACTGCCGCTGGACGTGCTGGAAGCGCGTACCGACGCCTGGATCGCCGACCTGAAGTCGGGCAAGGCACCGGCACATCCGGCCAAGGGCTGAACCCGCTCTGCTTCCTCTCCCCTCCGGGCGACCCGAAGGTAGTCCCGTGGGAGAGAGGATTGAGGTGAGGGGCGGGTGCTCGCGATAGGGTCGAGACGGAGCCCGCCTCGATCCCACCATCCCGCAAGATTGGCCCCTCACCCCAGTGGGGAGAGGGAGCCAATTCAGGCTTTCGAGACGAATTCATCGAAAGATGGCAACCTTTTGGCGTGGAGCTGCATCCACGCCTACATGTGCAAGCGACGAATGCGAACCGTACTGATCATCGACGACAACCCGGCCGTGGGCGAGGCGCTCTCGCTGGCGCTGTCCCTGCATGAAATCCGCCCGCTGATCGCGCTGACGCCCGAGCAAGGCCTGGAGATGCTGGAGCGCGACCGTGTCGACGTGGTGATCCAGGATATGAACTTCACCGCCGACACCACCTCGGGCGAGGAGGGCATCGCGCTGTTTCGTGCGATCCGCCAGCGCCATGCGGACCTGCCGGTGATCCTGCTCACCGCCTGGACGCACCTGGAAACCGCGGTGGAACTGGTGAAGGCCGGTGCTGCCGACTATCTCGCCAAGCCGTGGGACGACGCCAAGCTGCTGGCCACGGTGGAAAACCTGCTGGAGCTGTCCGAATCCACGCGCGAAGTGACGCGCGCCCGCAACGAGCGTCGCAAGCGTCGTGAAGACCTGCAGCGTCGCTACGACCTCGACAGCCTCGTGTTTGCCTCCGAAGCGATGGCCCGCACGCTGGACCTCGCCTGCCAGGTGGCACGTTCGGATGTACCCGTGCTCATCACCGGTCCCAATGGCGCCGGCAAGGAGCGCATTGCGGCCATCGTCCACGCCAACTCGGCGGTGAAGCGCGGTGCGTTCATCGCGGTCAACTGCGGCGCGTTGCCGGGCGAGCTGATCGAAGCCGAGCTGTTCGGCGCCGAAGCCGGCGCGTACACCGGCGCCAACAAGGCGCGTGAAGGTCGTTTCGAGATGGCCGATGGCGGCACGCTGTTCCTGGACGAAATCGGCAACCTGCCGCTGTCGGGCCAGGTGAAGCTGCTACGCGTGCTGGAAACGGGACAATTCGAACGCCTGGGCTCGGGCCGCACGCGTCATGTGAAGGTGCGCGTGCTGAGCGCGACCAACGCCGACCTCAAGGCGATGATCCGCGCGGGCACCTTCCGCGAAGACCTGTATTACCGACTCAACGTCATCGAAGTGAACCTGCCGCCGCTGGCCGAGCGCGTGGACGACATCCTGCCGCTGGCCGATCACTTCCTGGGCGGCCGCGCCGAACTCACCGAAGCCGCGCGCGAATCGCTGCTGGCCTATCCCTGGCCGGGCAACGTGCGCGAGCTGAAGAACGCCATCGAGCGCGCCGCACTGCTGGCCGGCGACGGCCGCATCACGCCCGAGCAGCTCAACCTGCCGCAGATGGCGCCCGCCGCCAACCGCAACCTCGACGAACCGAGCCGCGAGTCGGTGGAGGCTGCGCTGGAGCATGCCGGTGGCGTCGTAAGCCGCGCCGCGCAGGCCCTGGGCCTCTCGCGCCAGGCGCTGTACCGCCGCATGGAACGCTACGGCCTCGCGCAGGCGTCATAACCGTCCCGCCCTCCATTGTGGGGACATATCGTTGTAGGAGCGCACCCTGTGCGCGACCGCGGCGCTGCGGTGTATCCACCATGTCCGGCTGTCGCGATAACTGCTCCGCTCCGTCGGCTGTCGCGCACAGGGTGCGCTCCCACAGTTGGGGAATGGCGCCTCCCATCCGTCATGATTGCCGTCGCACGGCAGGCCGAGGATGATGTGCCCTGTGCCGATGGAGTCCGCACCATGCGCTATCGACATCTGCTGCTCGTGACCAGTCTGCTGTGCGCCAGCGCGGCAGCGCAGGACGTTGCACCGCCGAGCGATCGCTGGAGCACGCCGCCCGCCGCGGCAAGCACCGCGAACAGCGGCTACCACGATGCACTCAGCACGGCGGCCGAGCAGGCCCAGCATTTCAACTTCAGCCATCAGCCCGCCAGGGACAAGGCACCGCCGGACCAGTCGCCGATCCGCGTGATCATCAACAACGGTCACGGACCCCACGTCAATTGCGTGCCGATGGGAGCCGGTACGTGCCATTGATGCCGTTTCATTTCAAGGAAATCCGTTGATGCTGCGTGGCCTGCGATCGCTCGAATCGCGCATGGTGCTGTTGCTCGGTTTTGCCGGGCTGTCCGGGGCGCTGGTTTTTGCCGGCGTCACGCAATGGCCCTTGCCCCAACTGCTGGTCTGGCTGAAGCACGACCTGGGCATCAACCTGGGTGCGCCGGCGCATTTCGGCTTCTATAGCGCGCTGGTCATCTCGGTGGCCTTCCTGTTGCCGGTGTCGCTATGGCTCGGTCACTACGTGATGGCGCCGGTCACCAAGCTGCTGCGCGCACTCGAAGGCGCCGTGGCCAGCTATCGCGACGGCGATTTCAGCTTCTCCATTGCCGCGACGCGACGTGACGAACTCGGCGAGTTGATCCGCATGCACAACGCGCTGGGCCAGACCTTGCGCGAGCAGCGACAGAACCTCGCGCAGCGCGAACTGCTGCTCGATACGGTGGTGCAGAACACGCCGGTCGCGCTGGTGCTCACCGATGCGAGCGGACGCGTGACCTATGCCAATATCGCGGCGCGCCATCTGTTCAACGAAGGCCGCACGCTGCACGGGCTCAGCTTCATCGAGTTGCTGAGCGACAGCCCCGAGGCACTGCGGCGCGCCGTCGAGGGGGGCGAGGATGCCCTGCTCACCGTGGAGATGGATGGCGGCGAAGAGACCTTCCATCTCTCCCAGCGCAGCTTCCGCCTGCAGGGGCGCCCGCATCGCCTGCAGCTGTTCCGGCGCATGACGCGCGAGCTGTCGCGCCAGGAAGTGGCGACGTGGAAGCGCGTGATCCGCGTGATCAGCCACGAGCTCAACAATTCGCTGGCGCCGATTTCCTCGCTGGCGCATTCGGGTGCCGAGCTGGCGCGACGTGGCGACACCACGCGACTGCCTGGCGTGTTTGCCACCATCGGCGAGCGTGCACGGCATCTGCACGGCTTCATCGCCGGCTATGCCAGCTTCGCCAAGCTGCCCGCACCGCAGCCGGTGGCCATCGCGTGGCAGCCGTTCCTCGATGGCCTGTCGCTGCATTGCAAATTCCAGCTGCGCGGGTCCATTCCGGAACAGCCGGGCTGGTTCGATGCGGGGCAGATCGAGCAGGTGCTGATCAACCTGATCAAGAACGCGCACGAGTCGGGCAGCGCGGACGATGGGGTCTCGCTGTCGCTGGCCGCCATCGGTCGCGACATGCGCATCGAAGTGGCCGATCGCGGCCCGGGCATGAGCGAAACGGTGCTGGCGCAGGCGCTGCTGCCGTTCTATTCCACCAAGCGCTCGGGCACTGGCCTGGGCCTGGCGCTGGCGCGCGAGATCGTCGAGGCGCATGGCGGACGTATCGCGCTGGCGAACCGCGAAGAGGGCGGCCTGCGGGTCAGCCTGATGCTTCCCTTGGGGCGCTGAGCCGTTATTCCCGGCGACGCAGCTCGCCTATACTCCGAAGAGTTTTCATGGATCGGGAGACAGGGCCGTGGGTCAGCTTTTTGCGTTGGTAGTCGTCGTTGTCGCGGTGATCGTGCTCGCCAAACTGGTGCGCATCGTGCCGCAGGGTTACGAATGGACCGTGGAGCGCTTTGGTCGCTACACGCGCACGCTGTCGCCGGGCCTGCATTTCCTGATGCCCTTCATCTACGGCATCGGCCGCAAGATGAACATGATGGAACAGGTGCTGGACGTGCCGTCGCAGGACGTCATCACCAAGGACAACGCCGTGGTGCGCGTGGACGGCGTGGTGTTCTACCAGGTGCTGGACGCCGCCAAGGCCGCGTACGAAGTGGCCAACCTCGAGCAGGCCGCGCTGGCGCTGGTGATGACCAACATCCGTACCGTGCTCGGCTCGATGGACCTGGACGAATCGCTGAGCCAGCGCGACGCCATCAACGCCAAGCTGCTCACCGTGGTGGACGAGGCCACGCATCCGTGGGGCGTCAAGGTCAATCGCATCGAGATCAAGGACATTGCGCCGCCGCGCGACCTGGTCGATTCGATGGCACGCCAGATGAAGGCCGAGCGCGAGAAGCGCGCCAACATCCTGGAGGCCGAAGGCTTCCGCCAGGCCGCGGTGCTCAAGGCCGATGGCGAAAAGCAGTCGGCGATCCTGGCAGCCGAAGGCAAGAAGGAAGCCGCGTTCCGCGAAGCCGAGGCGCGCATCCGCCTGGCCGAGGCCGAGGCGCAGGCGACCAAGCTGGTGTCGGACGCGATCGCCAACGGCAACATCAATGCGCTGAACTACTTTGTCGCCAACAAGTACGTCGAGGCGCTGAAGGAAATGGCCAACTCGCCCAACCAGAAGATGCTGCTCTTGCCGATGGAAGCCACCGGCATCCTTGGTTCGCTGGCGGGAATCGCCGAGCTGGCGAAGGAGTCGCTGGGCCAGCAACAGGGCGACACGCGCCGCGTGCCGCCACCGGTGCGTTGAGCGGAGCCGCATGATGGAACAGGTCGCGTTGCACTACTGGTGGTGGATCCTCGCCCTGGTGCTGATCGCCGTCGAGGTGATCCTGCCGGGCTACTTCATGCTGTGGATAGGCATCGCGGCCGGTGTCACCGGGCTGGTCGTGCTGGTGTTGCCAGGCTTGTCCGCACTGGCCCAGGCGGTGTCGTTCGCCGTGCTGGCCTTTCTCTCCTGTGCCGCCTATTGGTACTGGCTGCGTCCGCGGCTGATGCACGACGAGCCGGGCAGTGCGCAGCTCAATCGCCGTGGCGAACAGAAGATCGGCCAGCGCTACGTATTGGCCGAGCCGATCGTCAACGGGCGCGGCAAGGCGAAGGTTGGCGACAGCCTCTGGTTGGTACGTGGCCCGGACCTGCCGGTGGGCAGCATGGTGGAGGTCGTGGGCGTCGACGGCACCACCTTGCTGGTGCGGGCCATCGACTGAGTCACCTCAGATCACGTGTAGGAGCGCACCCAGTGCGCGATAAGCCAACGGAGAGGTGAAGCCGACCCGCTGCGGTCGCGCACTGGGTGCGCTCCTACAGGAGGCGGTTTTCGTCTCTTCACCTGGCCGACACGTGCCACGCCTGAATTTGCTCCTCGTACCCCTTCAGCGCTAGCGTGGCCCCATGCGTATCGCCTACCGAGCCGAAAGCCTCATCGACGCCCACCTGATGAAGGACGCGTTGGAGCGCGCGGAGATTCCCGCCTTCGTTTCCGGCGAATACCTCACCGGCGGCGTGGGCCAGCTGCCGGCACTGGACTACGTCGCGGTGTTGGTGCCCGAAGCGAGTCTCGCCGCGGCGGAACGGGTGGTGCGCGAAGTGGAGCGCGACCTGTCCGAGGCACGGCTGGCGCTAAACGATCCCGACGAGGATCCGGACGCACCACAGCCGGCGTTCGGCTGAGTTTTTCGTCGGTGCGGACGTTATCCTGAGCGGTGAACAGCGCCGCCGCGCGCGGACATCGGAGTCGTCCTTGGCTATTTCCCTGCAACAGATCGAATCGCTGATCCGCGCCGTGCCGGATTTTCCGAAGCCGGGCGTGGTGTTCCGCGACATCACCCCGCTGCTCGCCGATGCCGGCGGTTTCGCCCGCTGCATTGATGCGTTGGCCGAGCCCTGGCAGGGCAGCGGCGTGCAGGCGGTGTGTGGCATCGAATCGCGTGGTTTCATTTTCGGTGCCGCGCTGGCGCAGAAGCTGCACGCCGGTTTCGTGCCGTTGCGCAAGCCCGGCAAGCTGCCGCCTCCGGTGGTACACATCGACTACGAGCTCGAATACGGCGTCGACAGGCTGGAGGCGCGCAACGATGCCTTGCACGCGAACGAGCGCGTGCTGATCGTCGATGACGTGCTGGCTACCGGCGGCACCATGGCCGCGGCACGTGCGCTGGTGGAGAGGCTTGGTGCGAAGCTGGTAGGCGCGAGCGTGGTGATCGAGCTGGCGGCGCTGCAGGGCCGCGCGCGTTGGCGGGATGACGGTGCGATGTTGCAGGCGTTGCTGCGTTATTGAGTCCCCGTTCGTTGTAGGAGCGCACCCAGTGCGCGACCGCAGCGCATCGGTGGTATGGCTCCGTAGGCTTTCGCGCACTGGGTGCGCTCCTACAGGAAAAGCGATTTCGCGCTTCGGCAAGCTGCTACGCCCTCTGTTGTAGGAGCGCACCCAGTGCGCGACCGTGGCGCATCGGTGGCATGGCTTCGTAGGCTTGTCGCGCACAGGGTGCGCTCCCACAGGAAAAGCGATTTCACGCTTCGGCAAGCTGCTACGCGCTCTGTTGTAGGAGCGCACCAAGTGCGCGACCGCGGCGCATCGGTGGTGTGGCTGCGTAGGCTTGTCGCGCACAGGGTGAGTGATTGCCGGGTTCTTGCGGTCCGGGCTCCGTAGGCTTTCGCGCACTGGGTGCGCTCCTACAGGGGGTGGCTATGGCGTCGCCGGCGCAATGCTCTCCACATACACCAGCTCGCACGCGCCATTGCCGGTGTCGTCGCGCGTCATCGATGTATGCCAGTGCCAGCCATCGGGGCGGCTTGCGTCGACCAGGAAGCCTTCGAGATGGATGACCTCGCCGGTGCGCACGCGTTCGAGTTCGCGGCGCACGGTGTCGTCGGCGGGAATCATGTGCATGTTGGCGCTGGAGGTTTCGATTTCGCGGCGCGGGATCGGAAAGTGATCGACGTGCCAGTGATAGAAACGGTTCTCCTGGCTGATGGTGATGTCCTTCAGCACGTCGCTGTCGGACATGCGGCCCCAGCCCAGCGCAAGGTCGACCGGCGCCAGGCTGGCACCGGCGTCCAGGTGATAGTCCTCACGCGACAACACCCGTGCCGTCAGCGCGAAATGCGCGCGTGTGCGCAGCATGACGTCGCCACGCTGCAAGGACGCGCCATCGTCGAGATCGATCTGCTCGGGCACGCCGGCAGCCAGCATGCCGGGTGAGGGCGCGAGCGGGCGATGGCGCCACCAGTGGGCAGCGCCCAGCGCCACGATCAGCGCCACGGCGATCAGCAGGAAGCGTTGCATGCGGCGGTCAGCGTCCGCGCTTGGCCGGCTTGGCTTCCGCCACGTCCGGCTGCAGCAGGTCGGGCGGCAGGCTGCGGATCACTTCCGCAAAGCGGCTGAGGAACGGCGCCATCGACGAACTCTTGCGCCACACCAGGGCGATGCGCCGGCTCGGCGGATGGCCGGCGAATTCCAGCAGATGCACGTTGTCGGTGCGCGCTACCGGTGGCTTGATCGCCAGTGTCGGCAGCAGCGTGATACCGACGTTCGCCGCCACCATCTGGCGCAGCGTTTCCAGGCTGGTGGCGCGGAAACCCGAGCGTTCGCCGGCGCCTGCCAGCTGGCAGACTTCCAACGCCTGGTCGCGCATGCAGTGGCCGTCTTCCAGCAGCAGCAGGCTTTCGTCTTCGAGATCGTCCAGCTTCAGGCGCTTCTGCTTGTGCGCGAGCGGATGCTCCTCCGGCACGGCGAGCACGAACGGTTCCTCGAACAGGAACTCCGTGTGCAGGCTGTCTTCGTGCAAGGGCAGGGCGAGGATGCCCACGTCCAGCGAGCCCTCGCGCAGCATGCGGATCACCTGCTCGGTCTTCTCCTCCACCAGCAGCAGCTCCAGCCGCGGAAACTGCTTGCGCACCAGCGGCACCAGATGCGGCAGCAGGTAAGGGCCAAGCGTAGGGAAAATGCCCAGCCGCAGCGTTCCCGACTCCGGATCGCGGGTGCGTTGCGCGATGGCCTTGATCTCGTCGATCTCCGACAGCACGCCCCGCGCGCGACGGGCGATCTCGCGGCCGGTTTCGGTGAGCAGCACCTTGCGAGGCGTGCGTTCCACCAGCGCGACACCCAGCTCGTCTTCCAGCTTCTTGATCTGCGTGGACAGCGTCGGCTGGCTCACGAAGCTGGCCTCGGCGGCACGGCCGAAGTGCCGATGCTCGGCAAGGGCGACGAGATAGTGCAGGTCGCGCAGGTTCATCAGGCATCCACCCATTTCATAGGCTATATCTATGATTGTGGTGGCTTCCATCGGTGATAACAATAGTCGGCTCCGCCCGAAAAAAAAGCCCCGGCGCGAACGCCAGGGCCTCGGGGGACAACAAGGGAGAGCGCTTACGGGGCGATGAAGCTGCCCAGCAGGGTGACCTTGTTGAAGTCGGCCACGCCCACCACGCGGATGTAGTACGTGCCGGCGGTCGGCGTGCTGATCACCACCGACTCGCTGTTGCCCGGCTTCACCGACTTGTAGGTGGCGTCGGAGCCGTCCAACGCGGGCGCGGTGCCCACCTTCACGAACAGCGAGACATCGCCGGTGCCGCCGAGCGTGCGCAGGTTGAGGCTGCGTGCGCCGGCCGGAACGTCGAGTGCGTACAACAGGGTGTCGCTGGCGCTGCCCGTAAGGCCAGTCACCGGCGTGCCATTGATCAGCTGCACGGCGGTCGGATCGGTCGTGGCCGGGTTGGAGGCCTTCACCACTGCGGCGTAGGCATCCACGATGCCGGCGCCGATGGTCTGGTCGGGCTTGCTCGGGAACGCGCGTGCCGTACCGATCAGCACGCTGCGCACCTGCGCAGGCGTCAGCGGTGCCAGGCCCAGCGTCTTGCGTGCGCTGGCCATCAGCGCAACCACGCCCGACACGTGCGGCGTGGCCTGCGAGGTGCCCGCCATGCCGCCGTAGCCTTCGGCCACCGGTGCATGCGTGCCGGTGTTGATGGTCGACCACACGAAGCCGGCATCGACGATGGTGCCGCTGCTGGCGTCGTTCGCGTAACCGCCGCCACCCGGTGCCGACACCGTGATGCCGGTGCCGTAGTTGGAATAGAACGCGCGCTTGCCGGTGATGCCGTTGGAAGCCACGGTGATGACGCCGGGGCAGCTCGCGGGCGAGAAGTAGGCGGAATCGCTGTTGCTGTTGCCGGCGGCGACCACCACGGTCACGCCGCGGCTGATTGCGCCCGCGATCGCCGAGCCCGTTGCGTCGTCCGCCGTGCAGCTGCCTTCGCCGCCCAGGCTCATGCTGACGACCTGCACGGGCGTGGTGTTGTCAGGCACGCCATCCACGTGACCGCCCGAGGCCCAGGTGATCGCGTCGGCAATGTCGGAGGTATAGCCGCCGCAATGGCCGAGCACGCGCACCGGCAGCACGCGCGCCTTGTTGGCGACGCCGGCGAAGCCGAGGTTGTTGTTGGTCAGTTCGGCGATGGTGCCGGCCACGTGGGTGCCGTGCCAGCTGCTGTCTTCCGCCTGCGAGGCGTCCACGCAACCCGTCGTGGGATCGGTGTAGACCGGATCGGTCGTCCAGTCGCCCAGATCCCAGCCGCCCGGCACGCGCGAGTTGTCGGCGCGACCGGACACGAACGCATCGCTGATGAAGTCGTAGCCCGATGCGGCCAGCGACATGTCCAGATCCGAGTGCTGCGTGATGCCGGTATCGAGCACGGCCACGGTGATGCCCGTGCCGTCGGCGAGATTCCATGCGTTGGCGACATTCGCGCCGCCGCGGTTGGCGAACGACGTGGTGTCGCGGCCGATGGTTTCCATCGTGCCGTCGCCGGCGCGCATGTGCCACTGGTAGGTCGCGTACTTCGGGTCGTTCGGCACCACCGGCGTGACGGCGGTCTTGTGCATCATCACGTCTGGCTGGACGCTGAGCACGGCCGGATCGGCGGCGAGCTGCTGCATCAGCGCATTGGCTTCCTGCTGGCTCAGCTTGCGGCTGGTGCGCACCAGTTCCGCGCCGGTGCCGAGCTTGCGCTGATAGGTGACCGGCGTGGACTGCGTGCGCGTGGCGGCGAGCTTGACGCCGGCGCGCGTGAGTGCGGCGGCCACGTTCTGCACGACGGCGGCGTGGTTGGCGCGCTCGGTGGTGCCGGAGCGATAGGTGACGATGAAGCGGTCATGTGTTGCGTTGACGGACGTCACGTTGATCGTGGTCTTCGCCACGGGTGCCGTCGTGTTCGCGGCAAACGCCACGGATATGGACATCGACAGCGCGGCGACCAGCGCGGAGCGCCGGATAAGGCAGACATAGGACATGCGTTGTTCCCCGGATGATGAAGGTTGAAACGAAGAGGGCGGCCCTTCGACTCCCCGCGAAAGGCCGCCAGTGGTCGTCACCAGCCGAAGCTGACGCCGACCGTGCCGCTGGATTCGCCGCCTCCTGCGACGGTGCCGCCCACGATCACGGCGCCATTGCCCGGCAGGCTGTGCGCGTAACCCACGGCGAGCGCGCCCTGGCCGTGGTATCCGCCCACGGCTGCGCTGACGCGGTTGTCGGTGCCTGGCGCGGCGGCAATCGCGCCGGCCATGCCGGCCATGGCCGAGCCCATCGCGCCGACGCGATCCAGGCGCGTGTTGACCGTGTGGAACTGGTCGTTCACCTGGTCCTTGAAGGCGTTGAAGTCGCTGGTGCTCACGCCGCTGGCGAGCTTGCTGTCGGTGTACGCCTTGGCGCTGCTGAGCGTGGCCTGGTCGCCGGCATCGGCATAGGTCTTGGCCGTCTGCAGCGCTTCGTCCACCTGGCCTACGTTCGCCGCGTCGGTCGCCGCCGTGCCCCTGGCCACATTGGTGATCTGGCGTTCCGCACCCGCACTGCCGACCGACACGGTATTGGCGCGATCAGCCACGGAGTTGGCGCCCAGCGCGACGCTGTTGGTCGCATTCGCGGTGACGGATGCCCCCTGGCCGACGGCCGTGCCGGAAGCAGCGCTCACATTCGAATCGGCGCCGACGGCTACCGCGTTGGTTGCGCTGGCTGCGATGGTGGCGTTGTTGCCCACCGCCGTGCTGCCATCCGCACCGATCACCGCGCCGTTGCCGATGGCGGTATCGCGGCCGTCGGTCGCCACGCTGCCGTGGCCCACCGCCAGGCCGTTGCCGGTGCCTGCTTCCAGCTGGCCGTTGCCGGCCATGCCGTTCACCTGGTTGGTCAGGTTGGTGATGTTGCTGATGGCGCCGCTCATCGCGCTGTCGAGCGCACCTAGTGCATCGCCGACGTTGGCATAGGTGGAACCCTGGATCAGGTACGCCGGCGCCGTGAAGCCATTCGTGCCGTACGACGCGCCACCGCCGAGCATCTGCGCGATGCCGCCGCCGAGGCTGTCCATCGTGCCGCCCAGGTTGCCGTTCATGCCGGACAGCGCCTGGTTGAGCTGCGCGACGTTGACGGCGTCGGTGTCTTCGCTGCCGGCGGCGACGTTGGTGATCTGGCGATTGATCGCCGAGTGGGTGACGCCAGCCGCGTCCTGCCAGTCGGCCGATGCACCGACCGACACGGTGTTCGCACGATCCGCCAGCGAGCCAGCGCCGAGCGCGACGCTGTTGGTGGCGTCCTTGGTGGTCCACGCGTTGCTGCCGAGCACGGTGGCGTTCACCGCCTGCGCGTAGCTGTTGTAGCCGGCGACGGTGGCGCCGTCTTCCGTGGCCCACGCTTCGGAGCCGAGCGCGGTGGTGTAGTCGGCGTTGCTGGTCGAGTTGCCGTCGATGCCGGCGAGCGCGTTCACGCCGACCGACGTGCTGTTGGCGCCACTGGCGTTGGTGCCTGCGCCCACGGCGGTGCCGTAAGCGCCCGACGCATTCGCGCCGCCGCCGAAGAAGCCGGAGATGCTGCCCACGGCGGTACTCGACTGGCCGGTGGCCGACGACTCCGCACCCACCGCCGTGGCATAGCCGCCATTGGCGTAGGCGTTGGAACCGAGTGCGGTGCTTTCCCACGCGGCGGCATAGGCGCCCACGCCGAACGCGCTCGCTTGCCATGCACCCGCCAACGAGAAACCACCCACCGCCGTGGAGAACGGCCCATCCGTTTCCGCGTGGAAGCCGATGGAAACCGCGTAGGCGCCATTGGTGATGCTGCCATTGCCCACGGCCACGCCGGCCGCGCCGTTGTTGACGGCGTTCGCGCCCACGGCGACACCGGCACCATAGTCCTGCGCGTTGCTGCCGATCGCCGTTGCCTGGTCCGTATCGGCCACGCTGTTACTGCCGATCGCCGTCGATTGCACGCCATTGGCCTGCGCGTTCTCACCGAAAGCTGCGGAATGGTCGCCCAGTGCCAGCGCGCCATAACCCGTCGCAGTGCCGAACTCGCCCAGACTCACCGCACCGGTGCCGACGGCAGTGCCGCCAGTGGCGTAGGTCGCCGCGCCCGAACCTGCAGCCAGCGACAGGTCACCGCTGGCAATCGCGTCATCACTGCCATCGCCCGTGCCCGACACCTGCAGGTAATGGCTGGCCGTGCCCGCAACCTGGTTGAGCTGCGCGACATTGACGGCGTCGGTGTCTGCCGTGCCGGCGGCGACGTTGGTGATCTGGCGGCTGATCGCCGGATGGATCACGCCGGCGGCATCCTGCCAGTCAGCCGCTGCACCGACCGACACACTGTTCGCGCGATCGGCCAGTGAGCCGGCGCCGAGCGCCACGCTGTTGGTGGCGTCCTTGGTCGTCCACGCATTGCTGCCGAGCACCGCGGAATTCACCGCCTGCGCGTAGCTGTTGTAGCCCACGACGGTGGCGCCGTCTTCGGTGGCCCACGCTTCGGTGCCCAGTGCGGTGGTGTAGTCGCCGTGGGTGAGGCTGTTGGCATCGGCGCCGGCCATCGAGCCCGCGCCCAGCGCGGTGCCGCTGTTGCCGGTCGCGACGGCAGCACTCCACGACGCGCTGGAAACTCCACCGATCGCCGTGCTGTCCGCACCCGAGGCATACGCGCCCTGGCCCACGGCCGTGGCGGAGTTGGTGCCGATCAGGTTGCCATTGGTGTCATAGATATTGGCGCCCGCCAAGGCGCCGTTGCCGATTGCGGTCGAGCCGCCGGCCGCATTGGCGCCGGTGCCCATCGCCGCCGAACCCGCATCCGCGGTGGCGCCGGCACCGACGGCCAGCGAGTTGAAGCTCTGCGCCCACGCGCCGCTGCCGATCGCGGTGCTCTGCCAACCGTCGGCGGCCGCAAACGTGCCGAAGGCCGAACCGCCGGGTCCATTGGTTTCCGCACCCGCACCCACGGCTACGCTGAAGGCGCCATTGGCCTGCGCGCCGTTGCCGATGGCGGTGCCCAGGGCGGCGTTGTTGATGGCGTTGTAACCGATGGCGATGCCGCCGTTGTACGACTGGCTGTTCGCGCCGATGGCGGTGCCGCTGTCGTTCTGGACAAGACTGTTGCTGCCGATGGCGACGCTGGAGACGCCCGCGGACTGCGCGTTCTCGCCAAAGACGCTGGAATGGTCGCCGGTGGCGACCGCGCCATAACCCGTGGCGGTGCTGAACTCGCCGATCGCGTTGGCGCCGTTGCCGAGCGCGGTCGCGCCGGTGGCCAGCGCGAAGCTGCCGCCACCCACGGCCGTGCTGTAGTCGGCCTGCGCGTAGCTCTGGTTGCCCACGGCGGTGGACTGCACGCCGGTGGCGTTGCTGCTGTTGCCGAGCGCGACGCTCTGGTCGGCGAGGGCCAGGCTGTCCGCGCCCACGGCGGTAGAGGCCGTGCCCAAGGCGAGGCTGCGTGCGCCCATCGCCACGCTGTCATCGCCCGCCGCCATGGCTGAGGCGCCCGCGGCGGTGGCGGTGTTGCCCACCGCCGCGACGTCGTCGCTGCCATCGTTCAGGCCGGTGCCCACGAAATAGCCGGAGCCCACCGGGACATTGCCGGAGGCCGGCGCAACCGAGGTGGACAGTGCGGCGATCCACGGCACGGTGCCGAAGGCGGTGGCACCGGCTCCCGCTGCCTGGGCCGCCATGGGGGCGGCAATGCTCAGGCCGCAAGCCAGCGCGGCACGCAGGCGACGATTCACGCGCCCCTTGCCATTGGCCTTGGCCCATTCAGAGGCAACGACGAGCTGCTGGAGCGACTTGCTCCAGATCTTGCTGTGGATCTTGTTCACGCTTCACTCCCCGGTGATGGTTGAAGCAGCTGCCGTCTGCTCAGGCGGCTGCATTCGCGGCGTTTCAGCATCGCGGGCAATCCCCATTGCCCGTTGGCGATGCATGGACGTCTAGACGTCGAACGTCAGGAAATCGTCGGAGCGAAGATTCGGTAGGCGAGGGTGTGGAGTCACGCACGTTTCTCCACGCGAGCTTGCAGTGAGTTTTGCAAGATCACGCAAACTCACCATTGCTCACGGCGCCGACACATGCGACAACTGTCGGGGGAGCAGTCAGGTCGGGGGCTAGTGTGGTCAAACAGGCATGGCGAGCCATCGGAGCATGGCTCTCAGGGGTTCCACTGTCTGATCCGGTCGATCGCCGCAACTCACCCTTCGTGCATGTGCTGCTGATCGTGATGGGCTGCGTGGTGCCGCTGAACAAGCTGATCCAGCTGCAATTCACCGGCTACCGCCACAGCATGTCGGCCCAGGCTTTCATCATGGACATCGTCACCGACGCCGTGATGACGGCTGCCGCGTGGGGATGCTTCTACCTCGTCCGCACGGGCCGCTTCCGGCCGGGCGTGCGGTTGTACCTGGTGGTGATGTTGTCCGCGGCGGCACTGGCGTATTCGCAGATCGGGCTGGAGCGCCTGACCAACGATCCCTTCCCGTTGTTGCTGCTCGGCCTCGGCGGCCTCGCGCTGGGGCGTCGCGCGCTGTGGCTGGTGCTTGCCGTGCTGATGGCCATCTTCGGGCTCGGCATTGCCTCGGATCTTGCCCAGCACATCGCGCGTGGCCCGCTCCAGTGGGAGCTCAACAACAAGGCGCCGATGGCGGTCAGCTACCTGATCGTCGGGTTGATGCTGGACCGGACCATTTCCGCGCTGCGCCAGAGCCTGACCGAATCGAATGCTCGCGGACAGATGCTGCAGGTGGTCAACGCGCGCCTGCATCGTGAGATGGAAGACCGCGCACGTGCGCAGCAACTGCTGATCCATGCGCAGAAGCTGGAAACCGTGGGACGCGTCGCCGGCGGCGTGGCGCACGACTTCTCCAACGTGCTCGGCGTGATCCTGGGTTACGCGCAGCGGCGCGAGCGGCTGGCGGACAGCGGCACGAACGCGCTGGTGGATGCCATGCAGGGCGTGGAAAAAGCCGCCCGCCGTGGCATGTCGTTGACAGGACGTCTCCTGACCTTCAGTCGACAAGAGCCGACCCGGCTGGAAGTGCTTTCCGTCGAGGAAGCCTTGCGCGAACTGTGGCCGATGGTGGGCCAGTTGTTCGCGGCGAACGTGCGCGTGGAACTGGATGAATGCGACGAGCCGCTGTCGATCCGTTTCGATCGCACGCAGTTCGAACTGCTGGTGCTCAACATCGCGGCCAACGCGCGCGATGCGATGCCCAATGGCGGCGTGTTCCGCATGGGCGCGCAGCGTGACGAAGCGTCGAACACGGTCGAGCTGGTGCTGGCCGACAGCGGCATCGGCATGTCGGAAGAGGTGAAGGCGCGTATCTTTGAAGCGTTCTTCACCACCAAGCCCGCGGGTAGCGGCACGGGGCTTGGCCTCGCCGTGGTCAATGACCTGGTGTCGGCGGCGGGCGGACGCATCGAGGTGCATAGCGCTCCGGGGCAGGGCACGCGTTTCCGCATCGGGCTGCCGTGTGTGCGCAACCGCTCCGGGGAAACCGAACTTCACGCGTGAGGAAGCATCGCCGCGCTCGCGGCGATCGCCATCTCAGTGCTGCATCTCCGCCACGAACACGTAGCCGGTGCCGCGCGCCGTAAGCAGCGGCGAGGCTTCGCCGGTCTGGTCGTCGATCTTCCGTCGCAGGCGATGGATCAGCATGTCCAGCCGATGCGGATCGAAGTCGTAGACGTCTTCGGTGAGCGCGGCAATCAATGTTTCGCGACCGACCGGCGCGCCGGCCGAGGCGATCAACACATTGAGCAGGCTGCGCTCGGGCACGGTCAGTGCGATGACGCTGTTGCGCGGCGACACCAGGCACCAGCCATCGGTATCCAGATGCCAGCGTCCGCGCGCACTGTCGCCCATGGCGGCCACCGTCGAGGGTGTCTCCACGGTGCCGCCGCGCAGGCGACGGGAAAGACTGTGCAGCGTGGCAGCCAGCACCTCGACATCCGCCGGCTTGGAGAGATACGCATCGGCGCCGTCGCGCAACGCCTGGATGCGATCGAGACGACCGTGGTTGCCGGTGAGCATCACGATGCCCAGGTCCGACAGTTCGCGCAGATGACGCACCACGCTCAGTCCGTCTTCGTCCGGCAGGCCGATATCCAGCACCACCATGTCGAACGACTGCTTGAGCATGTGCCGATACAGCTCGGCGGCGGTGCCGGCGGACGTGATGTCGAAACCGAAGTCGCGCAGGCCCGGGACGAGGATGCCTTCGCGCAGGTCGTGATCATCCTCGAGCACGGCCACGCGCGCCGGTGTGGCGCTTCTGCGGTGCGTGGTGTGGTCGGGATTCTTCATGAATCGCGCTCGTCGTGCGGGCTGTCGTCAGACTATAGCAAGCCATCGCGCGGCTTCCGCAAGATCTTGGCCCGGTGATATGCGTCCCGCCTTGGGCGCAGCGCCAGGATCATCCATGCCTTCTGGCACTGTGTCGTTCGTCACGGGTCAGCCTAGCGTCAGCGTTTGTGTCTGTTCCAGGGGAGTACCCAACCATGCATCGTCTCGTTCGTCCTTTTGTTCTCACCGCTCTCGCGACCTGCTGCGCCGCCGCGCTGGCCGCGCCGGCCGCCGATGACCAACCGCACGGCAAGCTGCCGCGCTGGGCGGTGCCGGAGTCGTATCAGCTCGCCTTCAAGGTCGATCCGCGCCAGCAGGATTTCTCCGGCACCACCAGCATCAAGGTGAAGCTGGACCAGGCGTCCGATCACCTTTGGCTGCACGGTCGCGAGCTGAAGGTGAGCAAGGTGACGGTGACCGATGCCGCCGGCAAGAAGCACGCCGGCAAGTACGTGGAAGTGGCGCCGCAGGAAGGCGTGGTGCGCATCGACTTCGGCACCACGCTGAAGCCGCAGGAACTGACCGTGGCATTCGAGTACACCGCACCGCTCAACCAGCAGCTGCAGGGCCTGTACAAGGTGAGCCACAAGGGCCAGCCGTATGCGATGACGCAGATGGAGCCCATCAGCGCGCGCTTCGCATTCCCCGGTTTCGACGAACCCGGCTTCAAGACGCCGTTCGACATTCGCCTGACCATTCCCAGCGATGAAGTGGGCGTGGCCAACACCAAGCAGGTGAAGGAAGAGAAGGCCGGCGACGGCTGGAAGACGCTGACCTTCTCCACCACCAAGCCGCTGCCGACCTACCTCGTCGCGTTCGGCGTGGGCCCGTGGGACGTGGTGAAGGGCCCGGACATCTCGGCCACCGCGCAGCGCGAGGGCAACCTGGAACTGCGCGGCATCGCCGCACAGGGCGAAGGTCATCGCATGCAGCACGTGCTGGGCGAAACGCCGAGCATCATCCACACGCTGGAGGACTACTACGGCTTCGGCTATCCGTGGGACAAGCTCGACCTGCTCGCCGCGCCGGACTTCTCCGCGGGCGCGATGGAAAACCCGGGCCTGGTGACCTTCCGCGACTGGCTGCTGCTGCTCGATCCGGATTCCCCGGCCAACTACGTGCGCGGTTCGTTCAACGTCACCGCGCATGAGCTCGCGCACCAGTGGACCGGCGACACCGTGACGCTCGCGTGGTGGGACGATCTGTGGCTCAACGAAGCCTTCGCCACGTGGATGCAGCAGAAGGTGACGCAGAAGGTGCATCCGGAATACCGCGCCGACCTCGACCGCGTGCGCGGCGCGCAGGGCGCGATGAACGGCGACAGCCTGGTCACCACGCGCAAGATCCGCCAGCCGATCACTGGCAACGGTGACATCGAGACCGCATTCGACGGCATCACCTACCAGAAGGGTGCCGCGGTGCTGGGCATGTTCGAAGGCTATGTGAGCGAGCCGGTGTTCCAGAAGGGCATGCGCGCGTATATCCAGGAGCACAAGTTCGGCAACGCCACCGCCGATGACCTGATCGATTCCATCGCCAAGGCCGCCGACAAGGGCAACGACTTCAAGCAGGCCTTCAAGAGCTTCCTCAACCAGCCGGGCGTGCCGTACGTGCAGACCAGGCTGACGGAAGAGAACGGCAAGACCGTGCTGCACCTGACGCAGAGTCGTTACCTGCCGGTGGGCAGCAAGGGTGAAGCGAACCAGGTGTGGGGCGTGCCGATGTGCGTGCGCTTCGCGACCGCTAGCGGCACCAAGGTGAGCTGCGAACTGTTCGACAAGGCCGAAGGCAGCATGGTGCTCGAAGGCGCGAGCAAGGGCACCTGGGTGCTGCCAAATGCCAATGGCAGCGGCTACTACCGTTTCGCGATGGCCAGGAACGACCTGGCCAACCTCGGCAAGCAGATCAACAAGCTCGATGATGCCGAGCAGCTCGCCTACGCCGATGCGGTATACGCCAGCTTCAAGCACGGCGACCTCGATGCCGCCGATGTGCTCGCTGCGCTCAAGCCGCTGACCTCGTCCAGGACGCGCGAAGTGGCCACCGCACCGCTGACCAGCTTCAACTGGATCTACCGCAACCTGGCGCAGACCGATGCGCAGCGGGCCAAGCTCGCCGCGTGGGCCAAGGCCGCCTACCTGCCGCGCATGCAGCAGCTGGGCTACCACCGCAAGGCGAACGAGGCCGACACCGATTCGTTGCTGCGCAATACGCTGGCCGACGAACTCGCGCTGACGGTGAAGCTGCCGGAAGTGCGCGCCGAACTGCTCAAGCAGGGCGACGCCGCACTCAAGCGCAAGGCCGATGGTCACCTCGACCTCACGGCGGCCGACTCCGACCTGCTTGGCGCCGCGCTTGGCGTGGCCGTGCAGGAACGTGGCAAGCCCGCGGTGGATGCGTTGATCGCCGAAGTGCCGCAGACCAGCGATCCGGCCTTCCGCAACGCCATGCTCGCCGGCCTGAGCGAAGTGAACGATCCCGCGCTGGCCAACCAGGTGCGCGACTTTGCCCTCGACAAGAAGGTGAAGGTGGGCGAGATGAGCATGCTGCTGCGCGGTGGTCGCGACACCCGCAAGGCACGCGACGAATCGTGGCAGTGGGCCACCACCCACTACGACAAGATCGTGGACCGCACCGGCAGCTTCTCTGGCGGTCGCCTGCCGGAACTCATCGGTGGCGGCGGTTGCTCGCAGGACGAAGCCGATCGCCTGCAGTCCTTCTTCAAGGATCGCGCCAAGCAGGTGAGCGGTGCCGAGCGTGGCCTCGCGCAGGCCACCGAGTCCACCGTGCTGTGTCACTCGCTGGCGCAGAAGCAGGACGCTGCCGCGATTCTTCGCTGAGGTCCTGGTGAATGAAAACGCCGGGCGGTGTGAACCGTCCGGCGTTTTTTTATGTGCGGCCCAGGCGTTCGCCGCGCTTTCGCCCGTCCGTCACGCCGTGCCGACCAGGCGCCTCTTATATCGAATGCTGCCGACGCTTCGGAAGAGACGCATGTCCGCCGCAACGACCGTACCTTCGCTGGCCGATGGCCTCGTCAACAAGCCCATCCCTCGGATCGACCTGGCGCGTTACGCGGGACACTGGCACGAGATCGCGCACTTGCCGATGGTTTTCCAGCGGCAGTGCGTCGACCACGTGACGGCCGATTACACCTTGCGTCCCGACGGCAAGCTCGACGTGCGCAACGTATGCCGCACGCGCCATGACGTCGCCGATGTCGTCGAAGGCCTGGCCCGTCCTGGGAAAGGCGGCGCGGGCGCGCTGGAAGTACGCTTTGCTCCTGCATGGCTCGCCTGGGTGCCGTTCGTGTGGGCCGACTATTGGGTGATCGATCTCGATCCGGATTACGGCTGGGCGGTGGTCGGCAGCCCGAGCCGGAAATACCTGTGGATTCTTTCGCGCACGCCGCGCATGGACAAGTCGCTGTTCGACGAATTGTGCGATCGCGCCGTGCTGCGCGGCTACACGGTCGACAAGCTGATCATGACCGGCCCGGTGGGCTGAGGGCGCCATGATAAGTGCGCTGTTTTCCCGGCGTGCAGGCATGCGTATCCGGGTTTCAGCGCGTGGAAACTGGGGAGCCCCATGAGGAGCATGGTGGGCATCACGGAAGCTGGCCGGCGCACAGGATTCATCCGATGACGCTTTAACCCCGGCGACGCATCTTTCCCGTTAGACGTTCGAAGGCGCTTGTCGCGCGCTTCGTTCGCCCCCTACATTGGGGCCGACCCACCCGGGTAGTCAGGGAGAAAGACATGCGTCGTCCGTGGGAATGGTTAGGTGCGCTCGTGTTGTTGGCGACGCCGGTGTTGGCTCAGGAAGCCCCGCCCGCGCTGCGCGACTGGAAGGAGTGGGTTCTGCACGATGTGCCCACGCACGCGTGTCCGATCCTGGCTGCGGGTATAGGCGGTTCCGATGAGCGGCCTTGTGCATGGCCCGGTCGCCTCGCGCTGGACGCGAACAAGGATGGCGCGCGCTTCAGCTTCCAGGTGCATGTGGATGCGCGCAGCTGGGTTGCGTTGCCGGGCGATGCGAAGCACTGGCCGCAACAGGTAAGCGCCGACAACAAACCGGTGGCCGTGCTGGAACACGACAATGCCCCGGCCTTGCAGCTCGAACCCGGTGATTATGCGCTGCGCGGCAGCTTGCCGTGGAGCAGTCGGCCCGCGCGCCTGCGCGTACCCGAGTCGATCGGCCTTGTGGCATTGACCCTGGATGGCAACGCAGTAAGCCGCATCGAGCGCAACGGCGACCAGCTCACCCTGGGCGAAGCGGCGGCCACGCAGCGCGCGGCCGATACCTTGTCGGTGCGCGTGTTCCGCCGGCTTGCCGATGGCATGCCGCCGAAGCTGGAAACACATTTGGAGCTCAACGTCACCGGCAGTGCGCGCGAGCTGTTGTTGGGCCCGGCGCTGCCCGCTGGCTTTGTCGCCACGTCGCTGGATGGCGACGTGCCGGCACGACTGGAGAACGACGGACGCCTGCGCATCCAGCTGCGGCCCGGTCAGTGGGAGCTGAACGTGGACGCGCGTGGCACCGATGTGCTTTCGCGCATCGCACTGCATCTTCCGGCCGAGCCGTGGCCACGGCAGGAAATCTGGAGCTATGCCGATGATCCGGGCCTGCGCAGCACGCGCGTGCAAGGCCAGGCCACCGATGCGGCGCAAGCCGACGTGCCCGGCGGTTGGAGCGCGCTGCCTGCGTATGTGCTCGACGACGGCGATGGCCTGACGATCGAGCAGGGGACACGCGGCGGCGAAGGCGGGCAGGGCGACCAGCTCACCTTGAACCGCCAGCTCTGGCTGGATTTCGACGGCGGCGGTTTCACCGTGGCGGATCATCTCGCCGGCACGCTACGCCGCAGCCTGCGTCTCGACGTGGCGGCGCCGTGGCAACTGCTCAACGCATCGCAGAGCGGGATGCCGTTGCTGGTGACGTCGAGGGACAAGTCGCCTTCCGGCGTGGAGCTGCGCGAAACGGCGGTGGATCTCTCGGCCGGCCTGCGCTTTCCGCAACGGGGTGTCATGCCCAGTGGTGGCTGGCAGGCGCCGCTGGAAGCCATCAACGCAACGCTGCACCTGCCGCATGGCTACCGACTGATCGGCGCGTCGGGCGTGGATCGCTCGCCGGATTCGTGGATCGCCCAATGGAGCCTGCTCGACCTGTTCGTGGTGGCGCTGATCGCCTTGCTTGCGGGTCGCCTGGTGGGTTGGCCGTGGGCGCTGGTCGCGCTTGGCTTCCTCGCCTTGTCGCAACACGAAGGTGGTGCGCCGCGGTGGACACTTGCTGCCGCACTGGCGTTGGCCTTGCTGATGCGCGCCTTGCCCGAGGGGCGCCTGCGGGGGTTTGCGCGCATCGGTGCGGGTGCATTGCTTGCGCTGGCGGTGTTGTGGGCGTTGCCTTTTGCCAGCACGCAGATGAGTTACGCACTGCATCCGCAACTGGAACAGCGCGGCACGCTGCAATACGCGCCGGCAGCTGGCCTGGATGAAGAGCGCATCGTGTCTGCGGAGGCACCTGCCGTGGAAGAGGCATCGACCAACGCGCTGCCGCCACCGCCCGCTGCTCCCGCACCGCCGCAGGACATCGTCGCGGCAGGGATGGCACCAGTGGTCATGCAGAAGGCCAAGGCGCCCTCCGCCTTGCGCGCCGCGCCGCTGAGCTCCGTCACCGTGACCGGCTCGCGGATCACGGCCGCCAACACCATTGGGCAGGAGATGGATGCGCACAGCATCGTCCAGGCGGGGCGCGGTGTGCCGCAGTGGGACAATCGCAACGACTACGTGCTGGGTTGGTCCGGACCCATCACCAGCGGCCAGACCACGCGCCTGGTGATCGCGCCGGCGTGGCTGGTTCGCCTGCTTCGCATCGCCATGCTAGCGATGCTGGCGGCCCTGCTGGGCAAGCTGGCCTTGATTCTGATCCGGACACGACAGGCGCCATGGCTTGGCTTGAGGACCGGTGGAGCGGTGGCCTTGCTGGCGCTGATGCTGCTGCCGCATGCAGCCCACGCGCAGTCGACACCAGGCAGCGAGCTGCTCAGGCAGTATCACGATCGACTGATCGAGGCACCGCCGTGCGCGCCGGATTGTGTATCCGTCGCACAGGCTTCGGTGCAAGCGAATGGCGATCACCTCGCGCTGGATCTCGATATACATGCGGGCGCCGCGATCGCCGTGCCGATGCCGCAAGGTGGCGGTGCCGTGTCGCTGCAGTCGGTGGCGGTGGATGGCCGCGACGCGGAGCTGCTGCGCATGGACGACAACCTGCTGGTCAAGCTCGACCGTGGCGTGCATCGCGTCGCCTTGCGTTTTGGCGTCACCTCGGCGGACACCGCGACGTTGCGCTTTCCGTTGCGCCCGCAACGTGTCGTCTTCAACGGCGACGGCTGGAAAGCCGATGGCATGGACGATGATCGCCTGCTCGGCGACAGCCTCGCACTCAATCGCGTGCGTGCCAGCAGCGATGGCAAGGGCGTCGACGTAGTCGCGCAGACCTTTCCCCCGTACGTCAAGCTGACGCGCACGCTGGAACTGGGCACGCAGTGGACGGTGCGCAACACCGTGGAGCGCATTGCACCGGAGGAGGGCGGCTTCAGCCTCGATCTACCCTTGCTTCCTGGCGAGCATCCGCTTGGGGACGACGCGCGCGTGCATGATGGCCGCGTCGGTATCACCTTCACGGCCGGTCAGCGCGAAGTGAGCTGGACGAGCCGCCTGGATCGCACGGACACGCTGGCCCTGAGTGCACCGGCCCTGGGCGAGCGCGCGGAGCAATGGGTGCTGCAGTCGGCACCGATGTGGCATGTGGACGCGAAGGGCGTGCCCGGCTCCGTCAGCGACAATGGATGGAGTTTCCAGCCCCTGCCGGGCGAAAGCCTGCAGGTCGTGATCACCCAGCCCAAGGCAGTACCCGGCGATAGCCTGGCGTTCGACCTGGTGAATGTCGCGAGCCATGCCGGCGACCGCGTGACGGAGTCGGAGCTGACGCTCGTGGCGCGCAGCACGCGAGGCGGTGAGCATGCGATCGGGCTTCCTGCGGGAGCGGAGTTGCTCGACGCGCGTCGCGACGGAGCGCCGCTCAACCTTGCCATTCGCGACGGCAAGCTCAGCCTGCCACTGTTGCCGGGAACGCATCAGTACTCGCTGCGCCTGCGCGAGCCGCAAGGCGTGAGCTTCAGCACGCGTACGCCATCGCTCTCGCTCGGCGCGCCGGCAGCCAATATCACGCAGCTGCATACGCTGCCGGAGAACCGGTGGGTGCTGTGGACCTGGGGACCGACCTCCGGGCCGGCGGTGCTGTACTGGTCCCAGCTGATCGTGCTGCTGATCGCCGCCTGGCTGCTCGCGCGCTATGCGCCCACGCCGCTGCGCTTTCATCAATGGCTATTGCTGGGGCTGGGATTCTCCGCCTTCGCCTGGGGTGCCTATGCGTTCGTGGTGGCGTGGCTGATCCTGCTGGGTCTGCGCGCGCGCTACGTGATGCCCGATCACTTCCGCATGCGCTTCAATTTGGGCCAAGGCGCATTGGCGGTGGTGACACTTGCAGCGCTTGCCGTGCTCGTGTCGGCGGTGCCGAAGGGGCTGCTCGGCCTTCCCGACATGCATGTGGTCGGCAACCACTCCACCGCCTGGCAGCTGGACTGGTTCGCCGACCACACCGACGATGCCTTGCCGCACGCCGGCGTGCTCAGCGTATCGATATGGGTCTACAAGATCGCCATGCTGCTGTGGGCGCTGTGGCTGGCGAACGCGCTCATCGGATGGTTGCGCTGGGGCTTCGAGGCGTGGAGTCGCGGTGGCTATTGGCGCCCGCGCAAGCCCAAGGCAGTGGAGCCGCCGCCGGTGCCGCAGGCCGCGGAGTAAAGGAAACGCCACGGTAGAAGCCGTGGCGTTTTCGTGGAGTCTGCGGTCGCGCACTGGGTGCGCTCCTACAAACAGCTTTGTAATCATGTAGGAGCGCACCCAGTGCGCGACCGCACCTTCTCAACGCACCTCAATCTCCACCCACACCGCGCAATACTAACGTCTCCGGGTGTCACCCAAGGAGCACGGGCAATACAGGTTGCCAAGACGTTGTAGGAGCGCACCCAGTGCGCGACCGCACCTTCTCAACGTACCTCAATCTCCATCCACAACGCGCAATACCAACGCCTCCGGGCGTCACCCAAGGAGCACGGGCAATACAGGTTGCCAAGACGTTGTAGGAGCGCACCCAGTGCGCGACCGCACCTTCTCAACGTACCTCAATCTCCATCCACAACGCGCAATACCAACGCCTCCGGGCGTCACCCAAGGAGCACGGGCAATACAGGTTGCCAAGACGTTGTAGGAGCGCACCCAGTGCGCGACCGCAGTTCCTCAACGCACCTCATTCCTCACCCGAAACACGCAACACCAACTTCCCCGTATGGCTGCCATCAAACAGCCGGTTGAGCACCACGGGCGCATTCTCCAACCCATCGGCCACGGTTTCGCCAGCCTTGATCTTGCCGCTTACCACCCAGCCCACCAGGTCCTGCACGGCGCCCTGCTGGTCCTTGTAGTCGAAGGCGAGGAAGCCGCGCACGGTAAGGCGCTTGACGATGATGACGCTGTAATCGTCCGAGGGTTTGCCACCGCTGGCGTAGTTGGCGATGAGCCCGCACAGCGCGACACGGCCCCCATTGACCATGCGCGAGAGCACCGCACGCATCACCGCACCGCCGACGTTCTCGAAGTTGACGTGCACGCCGTCGGGCGTGGCTGCGGCCAGTTGCTGCTTGAAGTCGTCAGCCTTGTAGTCGACGGCCGCATCGAAACCAAGATCATCGACGAGATGGCGGCACTTCTCCGCGCCGCCCGCGATGCCCACGACACGTGCGCCGCGCAGCTTGCCGATCTGCCCTGCAATCGAGCCCACCGAGCCCGCCGCCGCGGACACCACCAGCGTTTCGCCGGGCTGCACGGGGGCGATCTCCGTGAGGCCGTAGTGCGCCGTGATGCCGCTGAACCCGCAGGCGCCGAGCAGGGTAGGCAGTGCGACCGGCGGCTTGGGCGGCAGCTTCGCCCAGTAGCCGGTCTTGCCTTCGTCCAGCAGCGCATAGTCCTGCCAGCCAACTAGGCCTTGCACCAGATCGCCCACGGCATAGTGCCTGGCCTTGGAGGCCACCACGCGGCCGATGCCGATGCCGCGCATCACTTCGCCGATCGCGACGGGCGGCATGTACTGGGGTACATCGCTCATCCACACGCGATTGGTCGGATCCATCGACAGGTACAGCACGCGCACCAGCGCCTGGCCGTCCTGGAGTTCGGGCGTGGCCTGTTCGCGCAGTTCGAAGTTGTCCCGGCTGACCAGGCCTTCCGGACGCGTCTTCAACAGCAGTTGTCGGTTCGTGAAACTCATGGTGTGGACTCCGTGGATCAGATAGC
Source organism: Dyella jiangningensis (assembly GCF_003264855.1). Lineage (NCBI taxonomy): Bacteria > Pseudomonadati > Pseudomonadota > Gammaproteobacteria > Lysobacterales > Rhodanobacteraceae > Dyella > Dyella jiangningensis. The sequence goes on from NZ_NFZS01000001.1 coordinate 975,538, forward strand.
GCAGGCGCCGCCATCGAGCACCAGCTCGGCGGCCGTGACGTAGCGGCTTTCGTCGGAAGCGAGATAGAGCACCGCGTAGGCGACATCATCGGGCTCGCCGAGACGGTGCATGGGAATGCCGCGCACCAGCTTGCGCGTGGCCTCTTCTTCGCCGAGCGCGTCGAAGAAGGGCGCGACGATGCCGGTGCGGACAAACGCGGGGTGGATCGAATTGCAGCGCACGTCGATCTTCTGTCGCGCGCAATCCACCGCCACGGACTTGGTGAGCATCGCCACCGCCGCCTTGGACGTGTTGTACGCCGTGTAGTCCGGGTCGACCTTGAACGCCGCGAGCGACGAGATGTTGATGATGGAGGCCGGCTGGGCATCACGCAGATAAGCCATCGCGTGCTTGCAGCCGAGCATCACGCTTTCCACGTTGACACCCATGACGCGCCGCCACTCCTTCAGCTCGATCGCACCGATGCCGCCGAGCGAGCCGATGCCGGCGTTGTTCACCAGGACGGAAATGCCGCTCATCGCCAGCGCTGCTTCGGCGAGCAGGCGCTCCCAAAGGCCTTCGTCGCGTACGTCCTGCGGCGCCGACCAGGCGACTTGGTGGCCTGCCTCACGGTTGATCTCGTCGGCCACTGCCGCGGCTGCATCGCCGTCGAGATCGGTGAGAAATACCTTGGCGCCGTGACGCGCCAGCAACCGTGCCATGGCCGAACCCAGGCCGCCGGCGGCACCGGTGATGAAGGCGCGTTTGCCGGCGACGCGCAGAGGTTGCGGTGAAGTCATGCCTGTCCCCTGGGAATCAAACGCTGAGATAGCCGCCATCGACATTCAACACCGCACCGGTGGTGTACGAAGCGGCGTTGGATGCGAGATACAAGGCGGCGCCGGCCATTTCGGACGGCTGCGCCACGCGGCGCATCGGCACGTGCGCCAATGCCTGCCTGAGGATGGCCGGCGTATTCACCAGCACCGAGGCGAACTTGGTATCGGTGAGACCCGGCAACAGCGCATTGCAGCGCACGCCCTGTTCGGCGCACTCCACCGCGAACGCCTTGGTCATCGAAATCACGGCCGCCTTGGTGATGGAGTAAATGGCCTGCTGGAAGCCCGGCACCACGCCGTTCACGGAGGCGACGTTGACGATGGAACCGCCACCGTTCTTCGCCATCAGGCGGGCGCCGTGCGTGGACATGTAGAAGTAGCCGCGGATGTTGACGTCGACCGTCTTCTGGAACACCGACGGATCGGTATCGAGGATATGACCGAAGAACGGATTGGTCGCCGCATTGTTGACCAGGATGTCCAGGCGCCCGTGCTTGTTCTCCACCTGTTCGTAGAGCGAAGCGATCTGCTCCATCTCGCCGATGTGGCAGGCCACGGCTTCGGCGGAGCCGCCATCGGCGGTGATCGCATCGACCACCGCCTGGCAGTCGGCCTGCTTGCGGCTGGAGACCACTACGTGGGCCCCCTGTGCGGCCAGCAGCTTGGCGATCTCCTCGCCAATGCCACGGCTGGCGCCGGTGACGATGGCGACCTTGCCGGTGAGGTCGAATGGGTTCGATGCGGTCATGACTGATGTCCGATGGAGTGGGATGGCGTGGGATGGGAAGTGCATGTCATCGCAAGGTCACCAGCTGCGCATCGCCGATACGTTCCAGATGCGGCCAGGTGTTGTAGGTGACCAGCGTGGATGCGCGCGAACCCAGGCGAATGCGTGTCACGCCGGTGTTCACGAGGGGCCAGCTGAGGCGAAAGGCCTGCGAAGGCGGCACGTCCAGCAAGGAGCCGGCGATCACGGCGATGGGACCACCAGAGGTAAACGCCCAGATCATCCGTGACGGGTGATCCCCCAGCGTCTTCAGCACGGCGAGTGCATTCGCGCGAAACGTTGCCCAGGTGCAGCTGTACTCTGCGTCGTGCGCGCCGCTCGACCAACGCTCCAGCGCTTCCACGAACAACCGCTGGAAGGCGCGATGTGGGTCGTCGCTCTGCTTCATGGCGGCGCGCAGCGCACCCGGTGCGGCCAGATCGGGGCGCAAACGTGCCAGCAACTCGAGATGATCGACCTCGTCCAAACCATGCAGCGGCATGGGCGACAGCGACAGGCCTGCAGCATGCAGGCAATGCATGGCCGTATCGCGATGGCGGACACGGGGGCCTATGGCGACGAGATCCGGCGCCGGGCTGCACGTCGCCAGCCACTCGCCCAGCAACACCGATTGCCGCTCGCCGGTCGGCGACAGCTGGTCATAGTCTTCGGCGCTGAAGCTGGCTTGGCCGTGGCGTATCAACAGCAGCTCCGCCATGGCTCAGCCTTCGGCCGCGATCAGGCGACGGCAGCGCATGCCCATGTAACGCGCGGCATCACCGAAGCCGGCGAACTGCGGGTTGTTGGTCTGGCCCAGCGCATAGCGTCGGTAGATCTGCTGGATGATCACCATCAGGCGGAACAGGCCGAACACTTCGTAGAAGCCGAAGCGCGAGACGTCCAGCCCGCTTCGTTTGCCGTAATACGCCACGACTTCCGCGCGCGAGAGCATACCGGCCTCGTGCGTGGGCTGGCGGCGGAACGACTGGAACACCTTGTCGTCGTCGGCCTGAACCCAATAGGCCAGCGAGCCGCCGAGATCCATCAAGGGATCGCCAATGGTGGCCATTTCCCAATCCAGCACGCCGATGATGTCCAGTGGATTCTCTGGCGCAAGCACGACGTTGTCGAAGCGGTAGTCGTTGTGGATGACGCAGCTCGCGTTGTCATGCGGCGGTTGGCTCGCGGCCAGCCACGCCATCACGTCCTCGCATGGATCGGAGCCTTCGGTCGCCGCCTGTCGCCAGCGCTCGCTCCAACCTGCCACCTGGCGCGCGATGTAACCCTCGCCCTTGCCGAGCTCACGCAAGGCCGGTTGCTGCGTGTCGACGCGGTGCAGGTCGATCAATCGATCCACGAAGGCGAGGCAGAGCCGGCGCACGCCATCGCGGTCCAGTCCCAGCTCCGCTGGAAGGTCGCGGCGCAGGATGGTGCCGTTGAGGCGTTCCATCACGTAGAAGTCCTGGCCGATCACCGCTGCGTCGTCACAGATAGCGAGGATGGCGGGCACGTACGGATAGCTTGGCTTGAGCGCGTGCATCACGCGTGCCTCGCGCAGCATGTCGTGCGCCGATTTCGCCTTCGCGCCACGCGGCGGGCGGCGCAGCACCAGTTCGCGATTCGCGTAGCCCAGCAGGTAGGTGAGATTGGAGGCGCCGCCGGGGAACTGCTTTACCGTCGGCATGCCTTCGAGGCCATCGATGTGTTGCTTGAGGAAGGCATCGACACGGGCGATATCGAACGCATCTTCGTCGCGCACGTCGCGGGCCTGATCGGGAACCGCGGTCATGCGTGCTGCTCCCGTGCGAGCTGCGCCTTGGCTTCGAGCTTGGCGACGACAGCGCGATGCACTTCGTCGGGACCATCCGCGAGTCGCAGCACGCGCGCGTAGGCGTAGAGCTGGGCCAGCGGCACATCGTCGGTGAGGCCCGCGCCGCCATGGATCTGGATGGCCGCATCGGCGGCCTGCTGCGCCACGGCCGGCACCACCACCTTGATCTGGGAGATCAGGCTGAGCGCCGCCTTCGGTCCTTGCGTGTCGAGCATCCACGCCGTCTTCAGCGTCAGCAGTCGCGCCTGCTCGATCGCCATGCGCAGGTTCGCCACGATGTCCGCGTTGCCGCCGAGCTTGAACAGCGGTTTGCCGAAGGCCGTGCGGGACTGCGCGCGCTGGCATAGCAAGGACAAGGCGCGTTCCGCCGCACCCAATGCGCGCATGCAGTGATGCACGCGGCCGGGACCGAGCCGGCCCTGCGCAATTTCGAAGCCGCGTCCCGGGCCGAGGATGATGTTCTCCACGGGCAGGCGCACGTGCGAGAAGCTCAGTTCGCCATGGCCCGAGGGTTCGTCGTAATCGTGGAATACCGGCAACATGCGTTCGATGTGTACGCCTGGTGCGTCGAGCGGGCAGATCACCATGCTGTGGCGGCGGTGCGGCTCGGCATGCGCGTCGCTCAGGCCCATGAAGATCACGAAGCGGCAGTGCGGATGACCGAGCCCCGTGGTCCACCACTTGCGGCCATCGAGCACCACCTCGTCGCCTTCGATGCGCGCGGTGGCCTGCATGTTGGTGGCATCGGAGGAAGCCACATCCGGCTCGGTCATCGCAAAGCCGGAACGGATTCCGCCGTCGAGCAGCGGCTGCAGCCAGCGTTCGCGCTGCGCGGGTGAGCCGTAGCGATGCAGCACTTCCATGTTGCCGGTGTCCGGCGCGCTGCAATTGAACACCTCGGGCGCGATGAAGGAGTGGCCCATCAGTTCTGCCAGCGGCGCGTACTCCAGGTTGCTCAGGCCCGGGCCGCCTTCGAGATCGGGGAGGAACAGGTTCCACAGCCCTTCGGCGCGCGCCTTCGCCTTGAGCTGCTCCATCACCACCGGCTGGCGCCAATCGCGGTGATCGGCGCTGCCCGTCAGCTGGGCCGCGTAGACGGCTTCGGCGGGTGCGATCTCCTCGCGCATGAAGCGGCCGAGGCGCTCGGCCAGCATCTGGGTGCGTTCGGAAGGGGTGAAGTCCATGAGGGTTCTCCTGATTCCAACGCAGCCTACGCCGGTGACATCCAATGATTGAAATGAATATGCTTTATGACAGGTCATAAGCCTGGTTAATGATGAGCCGCCATGGAACGCATCGATCTCAACCTGTTCCGCGTACTGGACGCCATCTATACCCATGGCGGCGTGAGCGCCGCGGCACGTGCGCTGCACCTGACCCAGCCGGCGGTCACACACGCGCTCGGCCGCCTGCGCGACCACCTCGGCGACCCACTGTTCGTGCGCCAGGGCAACCGCCTGCTGCCCACGGACAAGGTGCGCGCGATGATGCCGTCCGTGCAGTCGCACCTGAAGGGCCTGTTGGCCAGTGCGCATGCGCAGGCGGAGTTCACGCCGGCGCAGCTGCAGATGGAATTTGCCATCGGCTTCCGCGACATCCTGGAATCCATCGCGCTCCCCAGGCTGGTCGCCGGAATCAGCGAGGAGGCGCCCGGCGTGCGCCTGGTCAGTCGCCGCGTCGCGGCCGACGACATGGAGCGCGAGCTGAGCGCGGGCACGTTGGATCTCGTCGTCGATCGTCCACTGCGCGCCGGCGCGCGCATCTCGTCCCAGCACCTGCTCGATGAGACGCTGGTGGTGGCGATGCGGCGCGATCATCCCTGTGCCCGGCAGTGGTCGCGTGCCGGCTATCTTGCTTCGGCGCACGTGGTCGTCTCGCCGCTGGGCGAGACGAATGCGCTGGATACCCTGCTGGGCCAGAAGGGCGTGTTCCGTGAAGTACGGATGGTGGCGCAGCACTATTTCGCCGCGTGCCAGATCGCAGCCGCCAGCGATCTGCTGCTGACCGTGCCCAGGGCCTACGCAGAGCACGTGGCGCCCTTGCTGCCCATGGCGGTGCAGCCTTTGCCGATACGCATCAAGGCCATTCCCATCCTCGCGTATTGGCACGACTCCAAGGACAACGATCCGGCGCATGCCTGGTTCCGTGAACGGCTCGTCAAGTCCATTACCGGGGCCATGCGGCCGTCTCCGGCATGACTTGCGGACGACATACCCGCGGGCGCACGATGCGGAAGAGCGCTGCACATGACCCTTGCACGCGCTGAGATGATTCCAGAATGCGCCTGGCAGCGGCACGCCGGGCCGATGCCATGACGAGGTTTCGCATGTCCGAGCAGTCAGCGCCCGAGGTCGTCTACGACCCGACGGATCCGATGAATCGCAAGGAGCAGATGTTTCCGCGCCTGGATCCATCGATGGTCCAGCGCATCGCCTTGTACGGCCATGAGGAACACGTTGCGGCGGGCACCGTGCTGTTCCAGCGCGGCGACCGGGGCGTGGATTTCTTCCTCGTGCTGGATGGCCTTGTCGAGATTTTCGATCTCGACAAGCATGGCCATCCCAACGTCTTCACCATGTATGCCGCGCGCCAGTTCAGCGGCGAAATGAACATGTTCAACCGCCGCGCCGTGATGGCTTCCGCGCGCGCCGCGATGGACAGCCGCGTGATCCGCGTGGCTGCCACGGATTTCCATCGCATGGTGGCGGCCGAGGCGGACATCAGCGAGATCATCATGCGCGCCTTCATCCTGCGGCGCGTGGGCCTGATCCGCATGGGTTACGGCGGTGTCGTCCTGGTCGGGCCCGGGCACAGCGCGGACACGCTCCGCCTGGAGCGCTTCCTCGTGCGCAACGGCTACCCGCATCGCCTGATCGACACCGAGGTCGACCCGGACGCCGGCGGCTTCATCGAGTGCTTCCAGCTCCGGCAGGAGCAGTTGCCCGTCGTGATCTGTCCGGAAAAATGCTTCCTGCAGAATCCGAGTACCGCCGAACTCGCCGACGAACTCGGGCTCACCGAAGTCATCGATGAACACCATGTCTACGATGTGGCCGTGGTGGGCGCGGGGCCGGCAGGGTTGGCCGCCGCCGTCTATGCCGCGTCCGAAGGGCTTTCCACCATCGTCCTCGAAGGCATGGCGCCGGGCGGGCAGGCGGGCACGTCGTCCAAGATCGAGAACTACCTCGGTTTTCCCACCGGCATTTCGGGGCAGGCGCTTGCGGGCCGTGCGCAGGCACAGGCGCAGAAGTTCGGTGCGCGGCTGGCCGTGTCGCGACAGGCCGCCAACATCGACTGCACCACGCAACCGTATCGCCTGCGTCTGGACGATGGGCAGATCGTCACGGCGCGCGTGGTGGTGGTCGCCACCGGCGCGCGTTATCGCAAGCTGGACGTGCCGGGTTACTCGCACTTCGAAGGCGAGGGCATCCACTACGCCGCCACGGCGATGGAGGGCCAGCTGTGCGCGAACGAGGAAGTCGTGGTGGTCGGCGGCGGCAATTCGGCGGGACAGGCCGCGGTATTCCTGTCGCGCATCGCCCGCCACGTGCACGTGCTGGTGCGCTCCAACGGCCTGGCTGCCACGATGTCCGACTACCTCGTGCAGCGGATCGCGCAATCGCCATCCATCACCTTGCACACGCGCAGCGAAGTGGTGGGGTTGCATGGCGATCCGCGCCTGCAGCAGATCATCTGGCGCAACCGCGACAGCGGCGAACTCACGGCCTGCGACGCGGGCAACATGTTCGTGATGATCGGCGCGGAACCCAATACCGATTGGCTCCAGGACTGCCTGGCACTGGACGACAAGGGCTTCGTGCTCACCGGCCGCTGCGCGGAAGGACACCTGCTCGAATCGCCCTATGCCACCACGCGGCCGGGCATCTACGCGGTGGGCGACGTACGCGCCGGTTCGGTCAAGCGCGTGGCGTCCGGCGTCGGCGAGGGTTCCGTGGTGATCCAGGCGGTGCACCATTACCTGCATCCGGAAGCGGTCTGAGCGCGGGTGCATACGCACTACACTGTCGGCCTTTCGATCCAGGAAGCCGTCATGCCGCCCCAGCCGTTCTGCTCGATCACCCGCTGCGTGGTTTTGCGGCATGGCTGAGGTGCGCCAGGCGCTGGCCCATGCGGCGGCGACGCTCAATGATCGGCTGGAAGCGGAGCTGTTGCTCGTGCACGTCCTGGGCAAACCGCGAAGCTGGCTGATCGCGCATGCGAACGATGAACTGGACGCCGCCCACGCCGCAGCCTTCGAAGCGCTGGTGCAGCGTCGGAGCGACGGCGAGCCGGTCGCCTATCTCACCGGTCGTCGCGGCTTCTGGTCACTGGACCTGGAAGTCACGCCCGCCACGCTGATTCCCCGGCCCGAAACCGAGCTGCTGGTGGAGCTGGCGCTGGATCGTCTGCCCGCCACCGGCGCTGCGCGCGTGGCCGACCTGGGCACGGGCAGCGGCGCGATTGCGCTCGCCATTGCCCGCGAAAGCCCGGCGGTACGCGTGGTGGCAACCGATGCCAGCGCCGATGCCTTGGCGGTCGCGCAACGCAATGCGATCGCGCAGCGCATAGGCAATGTGGCGTTCGCGCACGGTGACTGGCTGGCGCCACTGCATGGCCAGGTGTTCGATGTGATCGTTTCCAATCCGCCGTACATCGAATCCGGCGATCCCCATCTCGGCCAGGGCGACCTGCGTTTCGAACCGATGAGTGCGCTGGCCTCGGGCGCCGATGGCCTGGACGATATCCGCCGCATCGTGACCGACGCCCGCGCGCACCTGAAACCCGGCGGCTGGCTGTTGATGGAGCACGGCTGGAATCAGGGCGAGGCGGTGCGCGCGTTGTTGCAGGCTTCCGGCTACCGGGAAGTGTTCACCGCACAGGACCTGGAACAACGCGATCGCGTCAGCGGCGGCCGCCAAGCCTGACGGCGGCCCTGTAGGAGCGCACCCAGCGTGCGATTGGCCTTCGATATCCTCCGAGGTTTGGCCATCCAGACGCCCAAAAAAAGGCGACCGCCCGGCGGTCGCCCTTCGCGTACTGGTTGTGCACCTGCAGTAGCGCCAGCTTCCGATCAGCCCGCGCTCGCGATGCTCGCTGCCGTCAACTGTGGAAATCGCGCGCGGATCGCGTGGCGGATGCTGGGCAGGTCCAGGCCGGCCATGGTCAGCACTTCCTCGCGGCTGCCGTGTTCGAGGTACACGTCGGGCAGACCCAGGTGCAGGATCGGCTTGACGATGCCATGCGCCGCGAGGCACTCGGCCACGCCACTGCCTGCACCGCCGGCGATGGCATTGTCTTCCAGGGTGACGAAGGCGTCGTGCGTCTTCGCCAGCTCGAGGATCATCGCCTCGTCCAGCGGCTTCACGAAACGCATGTTGACCAGCGTCGCGTCGAATTCGGCGGCGATCTCGGCGGCCGGGGCCAGCATGGCGCCGAAGCTCAGCAGCGCGAGGCCGCGGCCACGGCGGCGCAGTTCGGCCTTGCCGATCGGCAGCGTGTCCAGGCCCTTGCCGAGCGGCACGCCCATGCCGGTGCCGCGCGGATAACGCACCGCGGCCGGTCCGTTGAACTGGAAGCCGGTGCTCAACATCATGCGGCACTCGTTTTCGTCCGCCGGCGCCATGATCACCATGTTCGGCAGGCAACGCAGGAAGCTGAGGTCGAAGCTGCCCGAGTGCGTGGCGCCATCGGGGCCGACCACGCCCGCGCGGTCGATGGCGAAGGTAACGTCCAGGTTCTGCAACGCCACGTCGTGGATGGCCTGGTCGTACGCACGCTGCAGGAAGGTGGAGTAGATCGCCACGACCGGCTTCGCGCCTTCGCAGGCCATGCCGGCCGCCAGCGTCACCGCGTGCTGCTCGGCAATCGCCACGTCGAAGTAGCGCTGCGGGTATTCCTTGGAGAAACGCACCAGGCCGGAACCTTCGCGCATGGCGGGCGTGATGCCCAGCAGGCGCTCGTCGGCCGCGGCCTGGTCGCACAGCCAGTCGCTGAAGACGTCGGTGTAGGTCGGCTTGGACGGGCCGGACTTCTTCACCAGGCCGGCCTGGGGATCGAACGGTCCCACCGCGTGGTATTCGATCTGCGCCTGCTCGGCGGGCGCATAGCCCTTGCCCTTGGTGGTGATGACGTGCAGCAGCTGCGGGCCGGGCAGGTCCTTCACCGTGCGCAGCGCGGCGAGCAGCTGCGGGATGTTGTGGCCGTCGATCGGGCCGGTGTAGTGGAAGCCCAGCTCTTCGAACAGCGTGCTCGGCACGAACATGCCCTTGGCGTGTTCTTCCCAGCGCTTGAAGAAGCGGCCGAACATCGACTGCTTCGGGATCGCGCGCTTGGCGCGCTCGCGCAGCGCGTTGAGGCGGCGGCTGGAGATCGCGCGCGCGGCCATCTTGGTCAGCGCACCCACGTTCTCGCTGATCGACATGCCGTTGTCGTTGAACACGACCAGCATGTTGGGCTCCACGTCGCCGCCGTGGTTCAGCGCTTCGAACGCCATGCCGGCGGTCATCGCGCCGTCGCCGATCACCGCCACGAACTTGCGCGGGTCGCCCTTGCGCTGCGCGGCGATGGCCATGCCCAGCGCGGCCGAGATCGAGGTGGAGGAGTGGCCGACGCCGAAGGTGTCGTACTCGCTTTCCTCGCGGCGCGGGAACGGCGCCAGGCCGTCCTTCTTCTTGATGGTGGTGATGCGATCGCGGCGGCCGGTCAGGATCTTGTGCGGGTAGCACTGGTGGCCCACGTCCCAGACCAGGCGATCGTTCGGCGTATCGAACACGTGGTGCAGGGCGACCGTCAGCTCCACCACGCCCAGGCCGGCACCGAAATGACCACCGGAGCTGGCCACGGCTTCGATCAGGTACTGGCGCAACTCGTCGGCGACGGCAGGCAGCTCCTCGTCGGGGACGCGACGCAGGTCGGCGGGCGTCTCGATGGGGGCCAGGTGGGGGAAGCGGGACAGGTCGTTCATCGGCATATTGTTGGACCTGACGGAGGGCGGAGCAAGGGCGACCAAGTGAAAACTTGCTGTTGATCCATGCACATGGCGCTGACGCCGGGGGCGCGAGGCTCGGGCCAGGTTTCCCGGCAAAGGATCTTCACATGAGTGCCTCCAAGGTGTTCCAGGGCTTCGCCGAGGCCGTGGCGCGGTGGTCGGGCCGTCCGGCGGCGTTCGGGCTGGCGGTGCTGGTGGTCGCGGCCTGGGCGGTCACGGGCCCGATATTCCACTTCGGCGACACCTGGCAGCTGGTCATCAACACCGGTACCACCATCGTCACCTTCCTGATGGTGTTCCTGATCCAGAACACCCAGAACCGCGACTCGGTGGCCCTGCAGATCAAGCTGGACGAGCTGATTCGAAGCTCGGCGGCGCATAACGCGTTGCTGAACCTGGAGGAGCTGGACGACGTCGCCCTGGACCGCATCCGCCGTCACTATTGCCGGCTGGCCCACGACGCCGCGGTCACGGCCGTGGACGATATCGAGCGCGAACTGAAGAAAATAGAGGACGAAGGGGCCTGAGCGCGGGACGCGGTCAGGCCATGTGTTCCCGCCGGTCGCGTGGCAGGTGGCTCACCAGGAACTCCATCTGGTCGGCCAGGATGTTGCGGTTGGACAGGATCAGGTGCTCCACCCAGCTGGGGCGGTAGGGCACGGCCAGCAGCGGCATGTTGGCCTGCTGCGGGGTGCGGTTGGCCTTTTTCAGGTTGCAGGCCAGGCAAGCGCTGACCACGTTTTCCCAGGTGTCCTTGCCGCGCTTGGAGATCGGCAGCACGTGGTCGCGGGTCAGCTCGCCGCGGCTGAAACGGTCGCCGCAGTACATGCAGATGTATCGGTCGCGGGCGAACAGGGCGGTGTTGGTGAGCGCGGGGGCGGGATCGATCGCGTGGTCCCGGCAATGCCCGGTGCTGGCGATGATCGGGTGCAGGGACAACTTGCTCTGCGTGCCGCTGGCGCGGTTATGGCCGCCGTGCACGGTGAGGCAGGGGTCGCCAAGCGTCCAGGCGACGGCGTCGCGAACGTAGAGGCAAACCGCCTCCTGCCAGCTGATCCAGTCGAGAATTCGGCCAGCGGCATCCAGCGAAAGCACGCGGGTCGAATGGAGATCGACAACGCGGCTGGGTACTTCCATCAGCATGCAAAACCGTCCTTCAACCAATGCGAATGAACGTTCGGGCGATGCAACGAAGCTTTGGAGCCTGCCTGCCTCCGCGCACGGAACAGGCTCTATTCGCTTGAGCATAGACCATATCCATGACAGAACACACGCAAATGATTGTCGCGGCAGGGAGAACCGGGTCCGGGAAGGGGGTTCGCGGGGCGCGCCGGGCGCTGATATAGTGTTCGTTCATCTGTAACCCGGGGCCGGGTTTGGGAGGGGGAGCCTGGGTGGCGACCCCGGCACGGCAGGGAGAGGTATCAAAGTGGCTGAAGTTCTTTTCTACGAGCGTCCCGTTCCGCTCAACCGCAACGACCACAAGGATCTGCGCATCAGGCCGATCCCGAACCTGAAGTTCGCCAAGACCGTGCACTCGGTCCCGCTGACCGGCGTGGAATTCCCCGCTGCGGCGCGCGACCTGCCGATCCTGTTCGGTGGCCAGTCGGCGGAAGACGCCGGCCCGATGGCCCTGCTGGGCCTGCGCCAGAACGAGAACCTGTTCGTCGACGCCGACGGCGTGTGGGAACAGAACATCTACATCCCGGCCTTCGTGCGCCGCTATCCGTTCGTGCTGGCCGAGAAGCCGGCGGGTGCGGAAGGCGATGACTTCACCGTATTCCTCGACGAAGCCTACGAAGGCTTCGGCACCACCGACGGCGACCGCCTCTTCAAGGAAGACGGCAGCGACACCGAGATGCTGGCCAATGCCGTGCGTTTCCTCGGCGAATTCCAGCAGCACGTGACGCGCACGCAGTGGTTCATGGAGCAGCTGCGCAAGCACGACCTGCTTGAGCCGCGCAACATCCGCCTGGAAAAGGACGGCAAGGCCATCAATCTCAATGGCCTGTTCGTGGTCAGCGAAGAGAAGCTGCGCCAGCTCGACGAAAAGACCTCGCTGGAATTCCTGCGCGAGGGCGTGTTCGGCTGGATCTACGCGCACCTGCTCTCGCTGAGCAACATCGACCGCGTGTCGCAGCGGCTCAGCCAGCGCGAGCAGGCCGAAGAAGCCACTGCCGCGATCAAGAACTGACGTTCCCGTCGCCGCGGCATCGAAAGGTGCCGCGGCGTCGTGCCCGTGGTGCGCAAGGCACCGCGTTGCCGCCTCGCCTCCGCGATGCGGTCCTCACATCTTCCAAGCATGCGCAAGCGATATGCTGATTCCGCGCGGGACCTCGGCGCCCTTGGACTGGACGCAGCAGCGCTTCCGCGGTTTCCCCATGGGACACCGGCATGTCGGAGCAGAACAAGCGAGTCGTTCTGGACTATGTGGATGCGTTCAATCGCGGCGATCTCGACGCGGTGTGCGCGCTGTTCGCCGCGGATGCACTGATCCACGGCGCCCTCGGCTGGGGCGGCCTCGATATCGCCAGGCCGCTTTGGGGTGAGCTGATGCGCTGCTTCCAGGTAAGCCTGGAAGTCGACGGCATGGTCGCCGAAGGCGATACGGTTGCCGTGCGCTATACCGAACGTGGCCGGTCGGTGGATTCGTTCCAGGGTGGGCCGGTTACCGGGCGAGACTACGAAATGGTCGCGATGGAATGGTTCGCCGTGAGGGAAGGCCACATCGAGCGCCGCTGGGGCGCACGCGATGCCGCGACGATGTTTCGACAACTGGGCTTGCCGTTGAGCTAGCGCGCCGGATCAGCCTGCCTTTCGTACCGGAGGCTGGGACGCCAATCCGCGCCGCGCCCTTCCGGCGTGCAGTCGAGCAGGTTCCACAGCGGCCAGATCGGATCGACGTGCCGCGGATCCTGGCCAGGCTCCGATGGCACGAACATCAGCTCGCTGCACCACGTGTGATGGATGCGGCCATCGCGCCGCGTGAACACGTTGAGCGCAGGCATCTGCCGGCCGTCGGCGGTTTCGCCGTGGTAGTCGGTGTTGTACGTGTTGTGCGCGGACGACAGCAGGCGCAGGTGACGCCAGCCGCGTTCGCGCGCGAAATGGCGGATGTGCTGGATCGGCGACTTCGCCACCACGGCGACATTGATACGCTGGCGCAGATGGGGCATTTCGCCGTCGAGTGCATCGAGGATGGACGAGCATGAAGGGCAGGGCTGCGCCATCGCCGGACCGAACATGAAACTATAGACGGCCAAACTGTTCTTGCCGTCTTCGAACAGGTCGGAAAGCCGCACTCGCCGTTCGACATCGGTATCGACAGGTGTGTCGCCTTCATCGTCGAAGAAATAATCGACCGGTACTTCGCCACCAAGAGGCAGGGCACGTCGCAGTGCGGCGACGCCTTCCACCTGGCGACGCAGTTCTATTTCCGCATGCAGCAGGCGATCGCGTGCAACACGGTAGGCGAGGCTTTCCCCGGGAAATCGCACGGTATGCAACGGCTGGCTCATGGCACTCCACCTCGTGCAGCGGCCGCGCGCGCCGCGGTCATGCGCCCCCGTGCGTAGCGCTGCGTGTCAGCGGACGGGCTTGGCCAGGCGCAGCAGGTCGGCGGCGTAGCCGGCGCTTTCGTAGATCGCCCGCGCCCGTTCGTTGCCGGGGAATACCGCCAGCGTCACCAGATGGCAGCGATGTTCCCGCGCCCAGCTTTCGGCATGCTCGAGCAAGGCGCGACCCACGCCGCGGCCCTCGTGTTGCTGCGCCACGGCGACGTCCGAGATGTGGCAGTTGCTGCGGCCGGTGAAGTAATCCTGCGTCTTCTGCAGATGGATGAAACCCACCGGTTCACCGTCGTCGTCCTCGGCCACGAACAGGAAGCTGTTGGCGGGTTGATCGTCGAGGTGGTGGCGCAGGTCGTTGCGGATACCCTCGATGCATTCGTGGCGCCTTCGCCACGGCGGCAGGGTGAAATCCACGAAGCGGGGCACCAGGCCAAGGATGAAGTCGTCATCGTCATCGGCGAGGCGGATCAGGTACGTGGCATCGCTCATGCGGGCTGACCGGACTAGCGAGAGGGTTTGCCGTTTTTACACCCGCCGCGGGTCGGCGGGTAGTACCTGGATGCCATGCAGGATCGGTGGGAGCGCACCCTGTGCGCGACGAGGCGGAGATTTGTCCCGCACGGATGAGATGCCTTGGGACAGGGTATTTCGCCTTGGCCGCAAGCGGTTTGACGGTCACCCACCTCGGCGGTCGCGCACAGGGCGCGCTCCCACAGGGCTTGGCCGCAAAAAAAGGCCCTCTCGGTGAGAGGGCCTTTTGTCATCAGGCGATGGCGGGGAGGGTGTCCACGCCGGCCTCGATGGCCGCCTTGTGCATCAGGCATCGCGGCAGGATGCGCGCGAAGTAGAACTTCGCCGTGTCGCGCTTGGCCTGCTTGAACGACTCCTGCTGGCTGCTGCCGGCGAGCGCGGCCACGTTGCGCGCCCACATGTAGGCGAGCGTGATGTAGCCGGAGTAATACAGGTAGTCACTGGCGGCGGCACCGAGCTCTTCCGGGTTGGCCATCACGCGCTGGGCCACCGAAAGCGTGAGATCCGCCCATTCCTTGGTGTAGGTGGCCAGCGGAGCGATCAGGCCGGCGAGCGCCGGGTCCTGCAGGTGCTGCTGGCAGAACGCCTGGATTTCCTTGGCGAAGATCTTGAAGCCCGCGCCCTGCAGCTGGAGGATCTTTCGACCCAGCAGGTCGGCCGCCTGGATGCCGGTGGTGCCTTCGTACAGCGTGATGATGCGGGCGTCGCGCACGAACTGCTCCACGCCGTTCTCGCCGATGTAGCCGTGGCCGCCGTATACCTGCAGTGCTTCCTTGGTGCATTCCTGCGCCAGTTCCGTCACCACGCCCTTGGCGATCGGGATGAGGAAGGCGACCAGGTCGCTGGCGGCCTTGCGCGTGGCTTCGTCGGCGCCGCGTGCTTCAATGTCGGTCTGCAGCGAGGTGTACAGCAGCAGCGTGCGCGAAGCTTCCACCAGGGCGCGCTGGGTCAGCAGCATGCGGCGCACGTCCGGCTGCACCAGCAGGTTGTCGGCCGGCTTCTCGGGGAACTTCACGCCCGACAGCGAACGACCCTGCAGGCGCTCGCGCGCGTAGTTGAGGCTGTTCTGCAGCGCACGCTCGGACAGTGCCAGGCCTTGCACGCCCACGCCCAGGCGCGCGGCATTCATCATGGTGAACATCGCCGCCAGGCCCTTGTGCGGTTGGCCGATCAGGTAACCCTCGGCGGCGTCGAAGTTCATCACGCAGGTGGCCGAGCCCTTCAGGCCCATCTTGTGCTCGATGGCGCCGGCGGCGACGCGGTTGCGCTCGCCCACCGAACCATCGGCGTTCACCTTGAACTTCGGCACGATGAACATCGAGATGCCACGGCTGCCGGCCGGTGCGTCGGGCAGGCGGGCCAGCACGAGGTGGATGATGTTCTCGGCCAGGTCATGCTCGCCGGCGCTGATGAAGATCTTGGTGCCGGTGATCTGGTAGCTGCCGTTCTCACCCGGTTCGGCGCGCGTCTTGAGCAAGCCCAGGTCCGAACCGGCCTGCGGCTCGGTGAGGCACATGGTGCCGGTCCAGCGGCCTTCCACGATGGGCTTGAGGTAGGTGTGCTGCTGCTCTTCGGTGCCGTGCACCTCCATCGCGTGGCAGGCGCCTTCGGACAGCAGCGGGTACAGGCTCCACGACAGGTTGCCCGACTGGAAGATTTCGGTGGTGGCCGTGCCCATCACGTTCGGCAGGCCCTGGCCGCCGAAATGCTCGGCCTGGGTCAGGCCGGTCCAGCCGCCCTCGGCGAAGGCCTTGAAGGCTTCCTTGAAGCCCTTGGGCGTGGTCACGGTCTGCGTGGCCTTGTCGTAGACGCAGCCTTCCTGGTCGCCGCTGGCATTGAACGGCGCGAGCACGGCTTCGCTCAGGCGACCGGCTTCCTCCAGCACGGCGTCCAGCAGGTCGCGCGTGTGGCCATCACCACCCTGCAGCTTGGTGAGAACGGCTTCGGCGCCAAGCACGTCGAAAAGGGCAAAGCGCTGGTCGTCGAGGGGGGCCTTGTAGATCGTCATGGCGAAGTTCCTTCGTTGGTGATGCGGGCGCGGTGTTCAGCGCCAGGTGTTAGGGATGCCCGGCACCGGCGAGAGCCAGTCGTTGCCGTGGAAAGTGAAATCGCGCGCCTTGTCTTCCTGTTCCGGCTTGGCGTGCGCATTGCCGTTGACGCTGTAGGGCACGCTGCCGGCGCTGCCCTTGGCCGCCGCGGTCTTCAGCGTGGCCGTCATCTCAGGGGTGGGGAGCACGTCGATCTGGGTGACGTCGGCGGCGAACGGCGGGATGTCCAGGTCGAAGCGGCTGTGCAGGCGTACCGGCACCAGTTCCGCCACCTTCAGTTCGCCGTCGAGCGAGCTGAAATCCATGCTGCCGTAGCTGTTGTTCTGGATGCGCACGGTAAGGCGCCACTGGCCGTCCGGCCGCGTGGTCATCTCCTGGATGCTCACGGTAGGCGGAAACACGCTCTTCTTCGGCGGGCCGCAAGCCACCAGGCCAGCCACCAGAGCACCGAGCGCTACACCACGAAGCAGTCGTCCCATGGGTTCACCTCAAACGATTGTTTGAATCTTAGCAGGATGACCTTGCCCTCTGTCACGGGGGCATCCATACGCCTGGCGATCTCATCCGGTATGCGATCACGCGGGTGTGACGGCGGTGCGGGAGGTTCCCATGGCGCATCGCAACAGGCATCATCGCGGGCTCTCCCACCCGAATTCAGCCTGCCCATGACCCGACGTATCGTTGCCCGCCGCTCTCCCATCCATGGCAATGGCGTTTTCGCCGTCGCCCCGATCAAGAAGGGCGAGGAGATCATCGAATACAAGGGCACGCTGATGACCCACGTCGAAGCCGACACGATGTACGGCGACGGTGGCGAGACGGGCCATACCTTCCTGTTCACGCTCAACGACTATTACCTGATCGACGCCAACCGCAAGGGCAACACGGCGCGCTGGATCAACCACAGCTGCGATCCCAACTGCCAGGCGCTGATCGAGGAAGCCGAAAACGGCGATCCGCGCAAGGACCGCGTGCTGATCGAAGCCATCCGCAACATCAAGCCCGGCGAAGAGCTGACCTACGACTACGGCATCACGCTGGACGTGCCGCACACCGCACGCCTCAAGAAGCTGTGGAAGTGCCTGTGCGGCTCGAAGAACTGTACGGGTACGTTGTTGAAGTCCAAGCGCTGAGCAATCACCGCCGCATACCTTGTAGGAGCGCACCTGTGCGCGACCGCCGGGCTGAAATCTGCTACGCCGCGCGGTTCTCGCGCGGCGTTTGTTTTATACGCTGATGCGCTGGCATGGGCGAAGACGGGATGCATGGGTTATCCCACGCCGCGATCGCGCACTGGGTGCGCTCCTACAGAGGTTGGGGTTTTGCCGTGAGCGGCGTACTTCCGTATCACTGTAGGAGCGCACCCAGTGCGCGACCGCAGAGGTGAGGATTATCTCGTTGGGAGGTTGTCGCAGCCACGGCCGGCGACGGTCGCGGGCTGGGGCGGCGCCCCGGGTGCGCCCCTACAGAGGTAGGTGGCTCCGTCGCGAGCACCCGCCCCTCACCCCGGCCCTCTCCTCGCTCCTCAAAGCCGCGGCCGTCCATGGCCGCTCTCCGCGTGCCCCGGAGGGGAGAGGGAGAACGCATGGCGGCATCAAGATTCCCTCGCCGTTAAACGAAGCTGCTTTAAGCCCTCTCCGCTACGGCGAGTTGCGGTGCAGCGGCTCCGTTTGAGGTAGTAACGAGCGCATCCCGGCTAGCCTGGGTCGTCAGGCTCTATTCCTCATATCGCTACGAGCCTTGGCTCTGAAGGCCGTTTTCTTTGGGTTACTTTTGACGCGAAGCTAATCCCGTCGGACTTTGACTCCGGGCGTTCCGCCCTCCGCCCTTCCTCGCTCCTCAAAGCCGGCGCCATCCATGGCGCCTCCCCGCGTGCGGGCCGGCTTCGCCGTTCGCACGCAAAGAACGCGTGCGTGGGCCAGCAAAAGAAAAGTGACTCGAGCGTCCCACAGGGACTAGCTTCGCGTCGTAAGCGGCAATCTAGCGAAAGCACGGCAACCGAAGGGCGCAAGCGCTTCAGTAAAGCTGAAAAAACGTGAAGACTGGAGCGAAAGGCTGTCGCGCACAAGGTGCGCTCCTACAGTTGAGAGGGTGGATTAGTGAGAGCGTGATCTAGTGATAGCGGGACCTAGGCGTCGCGCTTGTCAGCGGGATAGTCGATGGCGACGATCTCCACCGTGAGGTCTCCCGCCGGGCGCTGCCAAACGACCTCGTCGCCTACGCGTGCGCCCAGCAATGCCGCGGCCAGCGGCGACACGTAGCTCACCAGCCCGTGCTCCACGTCGGCTTCGTCCTCGCCGACGATGCGGTAGCGTGCCTGGCCTTCATCGCTGTCCACGATCACCAGTGCGCCGAAAGCCACGCGGTCGTGCGGCTGCTGCGACAGGTCCACCTCGATGGCGCTGCTCACCCGCGCATTGAGCCAGCGCAGTTCGCGCTCGAGAGCGGCCAGTTCGCTCTGCTGCGGCAAGGTATCCGCGGCGACGCGCAGCGCGTCGCGCCGTTCGCGCGCGGCGATCAGCCGTTCGCGCAGCTGTGCGAGTCCGCGTGGCGTCACATAGTTGGCGTGTTCGCTCAGCGGGATGTCCGGAAGCCTGTCGCCAGCGGACTCGTCCGCGTCCTTGACGAAGGAGCGGCTCATATCGTGCCTCCCGCGCCGGGACTGCCGGCGCACATGCATAGGTAGGACATGGCGGCGTCGCGGCCGCGCATCAAGCGGTGCGCGCCGTCCCGACGTGCATGGCATCTGCCACACACGTCGACTGGCGCGTGCGGATCAGTCTTCTTCCACGTGAGGCTTCCAGGCCTCGGCAAGTTGCTTCTGTACCGGCAGCGGCACGGCTTCGTAATGGCTGAGATCCAGGCTGTAGCGACCGCGGCCGCCGGTCATCGCCTTGAGCTCGGTGGGATAATCGGTGAGTTCGGCCAGCGGCGCCTGCGCCTTGATCACCAGTTCGCCGCCACGCAGCGTATCGGTGCCGAGGATGCGCGCACGCTTGCCGGCGAGGCCGCCGGTGACGTCGCCCACGTTCGCCTCGGGAATCGCCACTTCGACGTCGACGATGGGTTCGAGCACGATCGGGCGCGCCTTGCTCACCGCATCGAGAAAGGCCTTCTTGCCGGCGCTGATGAAAGCCACCTCTTTCGAATCCACCGGATGGTACTTGCCGTCGTACACGGTGACGCGCAGGTCCTGGATCGGGTAGCCGGCGATCGCGCCCGACTCCATCGCCTGGCGCACGCCCTTTTCGATGGCCGGCAGGAACTGGTTCGGAATCACGCCGCCCTTGACCTCATCAACGAATTCGAAACCGGCCCCGCGCTCCAGCGGTTCCACGCGCAGGAACACTTCACCGAACTGTCCCGCACCGCCGGTCTGTTTCTTGTGACGGTGATGGCCGTCGGCTCGGCTGGCGATGGTCTCGCGGTAGGCGATGCGTGGCGGGTGCGTATTCACCTCCACGCCATAGCGCTCGCGCATGCGTTCCAGCATCACTTTCAGGTGCAGGTCGGAAAGGCCGCGCACGACCGTCTCGTTGAGTTCCTTGTGGTGCTCCACGCGAAAGCACGGATCCTCTTCGGCCAGTCGCACCAACGCCTGCGAGAGTTTCTGCTCCTGGCCCTTGTGGCTTGGTTCCAGCGCCAGGCCGAACATCGGTTGCGGAAAACGCATCGGCGCGAGATGGATGCGGTCTTCGTCGTGCGAGTCGTGCAGCACGGCGTCGAAGTGGATTTCCTCGACCTTGGCGACGGCGGCGATGTCGCCCGGAATCGCCTGTTCGATCTCGTCGTGGTTCTTGCCGCGCAGGCGGAACAGGTGGCCCACCTTGAACGGCTTCTTGCTGTCGTCGATGTAGAGCTGCGTGTCGCGACGGATCGTGCCTTGCCACACGCGGAAGATGCCGAGCTTGCCGACGAACGGATCGTTGACGATCTTGAAGACGTCGGCGATCACATGCTGCGTGGGGTCGGCGTTGACGGTGATGAGCTCGTCCTCGCCGTTGCGGAAGGGCGGCGGGTTGCCCTCGTTGGGATTGGGCAGCAGGCGGTCGGCCAGCTCAAGGAATTCCTTCACGCCTACGCCGGTGCGAGCGCTGACGAAGCAGATGGGCACGAGGTGGCCTTCGCGCAGGCATTGCTCGAAGGCGTCGTGCAGTTCCTGCGGACTCAGTTCCTCTTCGCCGGCATCGAGATAGTGGCCCATGACCGATTCGTTGATCTCCACCACCTGATCGAGGATGCGCTGGTGCGCTTCGGCCAGCGAGGAGAAATCGGTGGCGCCATCGCCGTGGAAGAAACAATCGAGCACCGCCTTGCCGCCATCGGCAGGCAGGTTCACGGGCAGGCATTGGGTGCCGAATTCGTCGCGCAAGGCATCGACCAGCGCGGCGAGGCGCGCACCTTCGACGTCGATGCGGTTGATCACCAGCACGCGCGCGAGGCGGCGTTCGTCGGCGCGCTCCATCATGCGGCGCGTGCCGTATTCGATGCCGTTGGACGCGTTGACCACGATGGCCACGGTTTCCACGGCGGCGAAGGCGGACAGCGTGGGGCCGCGGAAATCCGCATAGCCCGAGGTATCGATGAGGTTGACGTGGCTGTTGCCGAAGGGGACGGCGGCGATGGCAGTGTCGATGGAATGGCCGCGCGCCTTTTCCTGGGTATCGGTATCCGATTGCGTGGTGCCGCGCTCCACCGACCCTTGGGTCTGGATGACGCCGCCGGCGTGCAGCAGGGCCTCGAACAGCGTGGTCTTGCCGCTGCCGGCGTGACCGGCGAGCGCGATGTTGCGGATGTTTTCCGTGTGCGTGCCTGTCTGGATATTCATCGCGATCCCCGCCGGAAGCTGTTTGCCCGCAAGACAAGGAAGAGTGAGGAAGCGTATGTCGATACGCGACCGAGCGATGACGCAGGATGGCGGGCAAACAG
The DNA here is from genome assembly GCF_003264855.1 of Dyella jiangningensis. NCBI lineage: Bacteria > Pseudomonadati > Pseudomonadota > Gammaproteobacteria > Lysobacterales > Rhodanobacteraceae > Dyella > Dyella jiangningensis. The sequence goes on from NZ_NFZS01000001.1 coordinate 997,019, forward strand.
ATCCGGCCCGAAGGGTTGCCCCGCCAGTGCGGGCATGCGGCCGCGCGTGGCTTGACCATGGCGCCACCATGGCCTGCGCCCCGCACGATCACCTGCCCGCGCTGGCGGGGCAACGGGGATTGCGATGAATGTCCAGACAGGCACTAACACGATGCGACCCTCCCATGGCTGGGCGCGGAATCGTGCCGACGATGACCTGCGGCGCCGCACGAAGCCGCGCAAGCGGCTGACGATGGCGGGCCGTCATGGTCGTCCAGGCGTGCAGGACGCGGGGGCGGTCATGGCGGATACGGCCGGAGAGGCCGTTTGACTAGGGTTTCCCCAATGCCTCGAAGGGTCAAGTTGCAGTGCGGGGAAGAGGGAACCCGACGGCGCGCAGCTTGTCACCTGAAGTCTCCCCTCGCATGGCAGGAAGGAACCTGGCCATGCGGTTGTTCCGCCCCAAGAAGGGAATCCCCCATCGAACGTACCGAGCAGGTCGAACATCATCGCTGGATGCCGCCCGGGCCGTCGACTCGCGGATTGGCGCCCCTCGATGGCCCCACGCGCGCGCTGTTGCACCAGATGCGCTGGCGCCAGGCGCCGCCCGATCGGGGGCGCCGCCGGGTGGCGCTCGCCCTCGTGCTGGCATTGCATGTGTTGTTCGCGCTGCTGACCTGGCATGAGCTGCGGCTGCGTGCGCTTGAGGAGACCCACGCTGGCCGGCGGGACGCGCTGCAGGTGCGCCTGATCCCCGCGGCGGCGCCGGCAGCGCCGTCCGCGGTGCCGGAGATGGCGCCACCACCGCCACCACCACCGCCCAAGCCTGTCGTGCGCGAGCCGCCGGCGAAACAGGCGATGACCGTGACCTTGCCCGGGCCGCCACCGGCGCCGCCCGCCACGGTGGCGACAGCGCCGCAGCTCTACGACGCCACCGGTGAGCCGAAGCTGCCCGCCTCCGCCACGAGCGCACCGGCAACGCCCGCTCCCGGTTACGTGCAGCGCACGCCGCAGGGCGATACCCAGGTGATGAAGCACGACAGCCCGATCACCTACCAGGCGACGCGTTTCGACAAGGATTGGAACGATGGCGCGAGTTCCGTCGACGATGCGCTGAAGCGTGCGGTGGACAAGACCACGGTGACACATACGTTCCACATCGCGCCCGGCGTGCGCATCCACTGTGCGGTCGCGCTGGCCGCGCTCGCGGGTGGTTGCGGCGGCGATCCGCCGCCGAAGCCCACGAGCAAGAGCGCCGACATGCGCCTCAACATGGCACCCGCCAATCCGCTGGTGCCCGATATGCCCGCGCCGAAGGGGCCGAGCGTGGAGGAATGCATCGCCATCTATCGCGCGGACAAGCCGCTGCCGCAGGGCTGTCCTGTCGACACGCCCACGCGTGCCGTCGATGCCGAGATGCGCGAGCACTCGCAACCTCCCGCCCATCCTGCAGGCCATTGAGCGCCGATAGGGCGCCGTAACATGCCCGGCCCACACAGAATGTCGGCGGTGCCCGCTACACTGCGCGCATGGAGAGGGAATCCGTAAGCCGGCTGACCGTGACGTTGCCATCGCCTAAGTCGGCGGCGGAGAGTGCGTTCGTCTATCGCCGGCGCCGCACGGAGCGCGCGCGTGAACGCTGGCTGCGTATCCTCGGCCTCGTCGGTGCCCTGCTCGTGCACCTGGCCTTTCTCTTTGGCGCGGTGCTCGGCTCGGCGTACGAGATGGAAGAAAGCGAGGAAGCGAACACGCCGCTCGTGGTGCGCCTGATCGAAAAGCCCAAGGAGGAACCCCCTCCACCGCCGCCCGTTCGCGGTACGCCGCCCAAGCAGGTCGGCCCGGTGCACAAGGGCAACGCCAGCAATGCGCCGCGCACGGCGAGGCAGAGCAGTTCGTCCACGCGCACCAACACCGAACTCTCGCCGGTGCCGGTGCCGGCGTTGCAGACGCCGGTGATCGCGGAGACGCCGACGGCGAGCGCACCCAAGCCCACCATCACGGCGGCGCCGCTGCCGCCGGTGAGCGTGCCCAAGCCGGCGCCCACGGAAACCCTGCAGCCGGTGCCCGCCGCGCCGGAGCCGCCGCAGGTGACGCTGGAAACGCCGCCCACCGCCAAACCGACGCCGCCGAAGTTCCAGCCGGAGCCCGTGCGCAAGCCGCAGGCCGAAGGCAACCAGCCGCCGCCACCACCGGCATCGATGGCGATCGAGGAGCTGCCGCCGCAGTCCGCGCCCACCGTGACGCCGCCCACCATCGCGATGGAGAAGGCGGTGCCGGCCAACACCCGCCCCAGCATCGCGCCGGTCACGCGTGCCGAAGAGCCGGTGGCTCCGCCGGAGCCTGAAATGCAGGCCGTGCCGCTGCCCGCGCAGGCAGCGCCGACAGTCAACCTGCAGCCGCAGCCCAGCACCGTCACCGCCGTGGTGCCGCGCGAGCAACCCCAGGTGGAATCGCCGGCGATTCGCGTCGCCGAGCCGGAACTGGAGGCGGTACCGCTTCCGCCCCATCCGCAGCCGAGCCTGGAACGCCCCCAGGCGCCGCGCCTGCAGGCCGTGGCGCCGACGGCGATCGCGGTGGACAACAAGCCCTCCATCGCGCGCCCGCAGATTTCGGTCGAGACGCCGTCGGAGGCGCCCTCGAACCAGCCGAGTGCAGCCTCGTCGCCGTCTTCGTCGCAGGCGCAGAACGCGTCGAGCGCGCAGGCCAGCGCCACCGGCAATCAGACAAGCCAGTCGACCGGCGAGCAGGGCGTGAGCAGTGCGCCCAACGCCACGCCGCAAGGCAGCAACACGGGAACACCGGGCCAACCGAACGGTAGCAACCAGTCCACCGCAACGACGCAGGGCAACGGGCTCAATCTCTCGCTGCCACCGGGACAGGGCAGCGGCCAAGGTTCCCACGGGCAGGGTTCGCCATCGGGGCAGGGCGAGCAGGGCGTGACTGGCACGTATGTGCAGCTCAAGCCGCACGGCAATACCGAGATCATGTCGCATGGCACGCCGAACATCGGCTATCAGGCCACGCGCTTCGAGAAGGACTGGACGCCCGAAGGCGAAAGCTCGATCGACACCGCACTGCGACATGCGGTGGAGAAGACCACGCTGCGCCACACCTTCAACCTGCCGCGCGGCGTGCGCGTCGAATGCGTGGTGATGCCGCTGTTCCCGGTCGCGTTGTTCGGTTGCGGCGATGGCAATCCGCCGCCCAAGCCCGTCGACGACGTGGTCTACGACAGGATGAAGCTGGCTCCCACCAACCCGCTGGTGCCGCCCGCGCCGTCCACGGCAGGTGCGCCCACCATGGCGACGGTCAAGCTGGACAACAGCGCGCAATGCGCCGCGGCGCGCGTGGCCGGTGGCCCGCTGCCGGCCGGATGCACCAACCTCGACCCGGTCACGGTGCCCACCGGGCCCGCGCGTTCCGGCAGCACGTCATGGGTGCCGGCGAGCGACCAGTTTCATTAGGGCAACACTGACTTAAATATCGCCGTCGTCACCCGCCCTGTCTGTTCGCAAGCCATAGGGCCGTTGGCGAAGGCAGACTGGCCGTCTGTCGAGCCAACGGACCGAAGGCGTGCGAACAGACAGGGCGGGCCCAACCGGTCGAATTTTTCAATCATAGGGTGATGCCTGGAAGGCTCGCCGGCTGCGCCGCGAGGCTTGGCAAGACGGCCAGTCTTCCCGGCGCCACGCAACACAGCCGGCGAGCCTTCCAGGCATCATGACGATGGCGATACTTAAGTCAGTGTTGCCCTAGGTAAAACTACGCGGTCGCGCTGCGAAGTTTTGCGCTACCGGGCGCCATGCCCGCAGTTCATGCTCGTGCACATCATCATGACGATCAGCCGTGAGGTGCAGCATGCGCGCGATGCGTTGGCTAGGCCTGATGCTGGCGCTTGCCCTGCTGGCGGGCATGCCCGTTCATTCGCAACAGGGCGGCAAGGCCGCGCCGTCACCAGGCAATGCGGATTTCCGCGAGTGGCCGCATACCTTCGATATCGATGGCGTGCATATGGTGCTGCATCATCCGCAGCTCGACAGTTGGGTGAATGGCCAGCTCAAGGGACGCATCGCCGTGGCGGTGAAGACCGGCATGCAGGTCGGCAGCGATGGCAAGTCGCATGACGTGATGGCGTACGGCGTCGCCTGGGTCACTGCGCGTACCGAAACGGACAAGGTGCTGCGCCAGGTGACGTTGTCCCAGGTCACCGTCGACAAGGTGTCGTTTCCCACCGAGGCCGCGCAGCAGTCGCGCTATCTCGACGTGTTGCGCAAGATCGCCGCACGCAGCCACCAGGTGGCCAACCTCGACACGATGGAAGCTTCGCTGGCGATCAGCCAGCAGGAGAACGACGTGAAGAACGAGGCGGTGCGCAACGATCCGCCGCAGATCATCTTCTCGTTCAAGCCCGCGCTGCTCGTGCTGATCGATGGCGCGCCGGCGAGCAAGCCGTCGGGTACGGCCGGCGTCAATCGCATCGTGAATACGCGCTCGCTGATACTGCAGGTGGGCTCGCAGTACTACCTCACGTTCGCGGGTCGATGGGTGAGGGCGTCGTCGCTGGATGGCCCATGGACACTGACCAAGGCGCCGCCTCCGGCCGTCACCCAGGCCGCGCACGCGCCGGCGAACGCCAAGCAGGTCGACACGCTGGAGAATCCATCGGAAGCACTGAAGAAGGTGCTCGACTCCGGGCAGTTGCCGGAGATCTACGTGCGTTCGCAGCCGTCGGAACTGATCATGGTGGACGGCGACCCGCAGTTCGCGGCGATCGAAGGAACGCAGCTCGCTTACGTGAGCAACACGGCGTCCGACGTGTTCGTGGATCAGGCACATGGCCTCACGTGGTACGTGCTGATTTCCGGCCGCTGGTTCACCGCCGAGTCGACCAACGGACCTTGGCGCTACGTGGCGGGTGAATCGTTGCCGGCCGATTTCGCCAACATCCCGCCGGACAGCCCCAAGAGTGCCGCGCTCGCGTCGATTCCCGGTACGCCGGAGGCGCGTGAGGCCTTGATCGCCAACAGCATCCCGCAGACAGCCACGGTGAACAGCCACACGGCGGTGCTTCATCTGCGCTATGACGGCGCGCCGCAGTTCCGTCCCATCGAAGGCACGACGCTGTCGTATGCATGGAATACCGAGGCGCCGGTGATCCGCGTGGACAACACCGCGTACTACGCCGTGCAGAACGGCGTGTGGTTCACCGCGGGCAATCCCAACGGGCCGTGGTCGGTGGCGCTGGAAGTGCCGTCTGTGATCTATTCGATTCCGCCCAGTTCGCCGCTGCATTACGTCACCTACGTATTCGTCTACGGGCACGAAGGCAACGATGTCTACGTCGGTTATTCGCCGGGCTACTACGGCACCGTGGTGAGTGGTGGCGTGGTGGTGTACGGCACCGGTTACGCGTGCGATCCGTGGGTGGGCAATGACATCTGGTACGGCTGCCCGGCCACGTATGGTTTCGGCGTGTCCTTCGGCTGGACGCCATGGGCCGGCTGGGGCTTCGGCTACGCATGGGGATGGGCGTGGGCTTCCGCGTGGTACGGACCGTGGTGGGGCCCTTGGGGTTATTGGGGTTACTACCCCGGCTATTACCCCGGTTATTGGGGCGGCGCGATCGCGGCAGCCAACGTGTACGGTCGCTGGGGCAACGCGGTGGTGTCGGGACAGGTCGCAGGCTGGGCCAATCCGTGGACGGGCAACGTCGGCCGCGCGGGTCGCGGCGGCTACTACAACGAAGCCACCGGCGGTCGCGGCGTGGGCTATGCAGGACGCAACACCAACATCTATACCGGCACCACCACGGCGGCCGCAGGCGGCATCCGCTACAACCCGCAGACCGGCCGCGTGGTCGGCGGCCAGGGCGGGGCGGCGGTGAATCCGTATACCGGCAACGCCGTGGCCGGTGGCACACGCACCGTGGCGAACACGAACACGGGGCGCGTCACGCAACAGGCAGGTGTTGCCGGCCGTACCGATCAAGGCGCAGGCGCCGCGGGTGCATTCAATTCACAGGGCGCGGGTGGCGACGCGCGCGGTGCGGGCTATGTGCACTACGACAAGGCGACCGGCGACGTGAGCCGCGGCGGCGTGGTGGACATCAACGACAAGGTGTACGCCGGCAAGGACGGCAACGTCTATCGCTACGACAAGGACCAGGGCTGGCAGAAGGTCGACAACAAGGGCGACTTCAATCGGGTGAACGGGCCGGACAGCGCCGACACGAATCGTGATCGCATGGCGCGCGATCGCAGTGCGGACAGTGCATCGTTCCAGCAGCGCGAGCAGGCACGCCCGCAACAACGCCAGCAGTTCGACCGCAGCAATTACAACAGTCGCTATCACGGCCAGATGGGCGGTTTCCGCGGATCAGCCGGTGGCGGGCGCTTCGGTGGCGGACGAATGGGGGGCGGGTTCCGCCGTTGAGCCTCGCGGTCGCTCGGCTGCAGTGCCTTCTATTGCCGTCATTCCGGCGCAGGCCGGAATCCAGTGGCGGTCAGGCTCGGTTGTCGCGATCAACCTTCGCGGATTTGCTACACGCGACAACCGATCGCTTTGCAACTGGATTCCGGCCTGCGCCGGAATGACGAGTGACAATCAGCGCAGGACGCCGTCGGCCTTCATCTTCGGAATCAGCGTCTGCGCAAGCTGCGTCGACGTCTTGGGGATGTCGCTGGTGGCCACGTTCTCGGTGGTCACCGTCCAGATCAGCTTTTCGCTGCGCGCATCCCAAACGCTGGTTTCCAACGTGACCACTTCATACTGGTGGATGTCCGGCGTGGATGCCCAGGCACCGCCGTACCAGCCGTAGAAGCCGCCGTAATACGGGCCGCTCGGGGTCACGTTGACCTTTTGCTGTACGCGCTCAACGCGCGTCACCAGCACAGCCTGCGCGCCCGTGCCCTTCACCAGGTCGCGCAGTCGCACGCTGCCGCCGTTGCCGGGCGGAATCTGCGTGTAGCTGGCGGCAGCCTGCACACCGGCAGCCTGCAGCTGCTGCGCGAAGGTGTCTTCGAAAACGCGACGCATGGTATCGCTGCGTGAAATGCCCACGACCACCACGTTGGATGCCGGCGGGCCGGCCCATGAGGGATCACGCCACTGGTTGGTGACGCTGACGGTCGAGCACGCACAAAGCACTACGCTGACGGCAATGACGAACAGACGCAGGAGTTTCATGGCATGGCTCCATGGCAGAAAGCCCGCGCGAAACGGCGGGCGTCGGCCGGATTGTGCGGTGCGCTTTGTGGAGGCCACGCGATTGCGATCCGGCAGGCTGACTTACTTAAGTAAGTGCCGGCTGCGTCGCCGCGGGTTACAGCTGCGGGCGCAACAGCGATCCGAACGTCAGATAGATGGAGTTGTGCCCGCCCTGCGCATAGCCGTAGCCGAAAAACAGCGGCCCCAGCGGCGTCTGGATGCCGAGGAACATGCTGCCGGCGTAGATCAGCGAATTGAGCTGCACATCGTTCTTGTCGTGCCAGGTATTGCCGGCTTCCAGGCTGGCGCCGATGTAGACGGGCGTGGAGAAGATGGCGTCCATCCTGCCGGTGCGCCGGTACAGCACGGCGCGTGCGAGCGCCGACTGATTGCCATAGAGCGAACGCTCCGAATAACCGGAAAGATTGAGGAATCCACCGAGAAAGCTCTGCGCCTCGAAGAACTTGGTGTTGTCCAGCGCGCTGCTCGCACGCAGGCCCAGCAGCAGGCGATAGCGCCCGTTCTGCGGCCACAGGTCGGGCACCCAGTCCGCCACCAATCGCGCGACGTCGCCTTCCTGGCGACCGCCAAGGAACGGGCGATACATGTCGTAATACAGGTTGACGTGCGCGCCACGCGAAGGGAACTGCGCGTTGTCGAGGCTATCCCAGTCCGTGCCCACGCGTACCACGCTGTATTCGCTGGTCTGGCTGGGTGGAAAGATGATGTTGTTGCCGGTGTCGCCCGATGGGACGGACGCGGAAGGTATGCCGATACGCAGGTCACCGTTGTCGCTGCCACGCGTCACCGAGGCGAGCAGTCGCCACGTGCTGGTGGGCGACCATCCACCTTCCAGGCCGGCGCTGCGCCGTTTCACGCGGTACTCGGCCAACTGGTGATTGCCGCTGTCGTCGAAGAAGGGAATGTCCTCGTTGCGGAACAGCAGCGAGGGCATCACATAAGCCGACGCGCCTTGCCCGAACGGTTGGTAGAACTCGCTGGCGAGACCACCGATGCGTCCCGCCCACAATGTGTTGCGCCATTCGGCACCGTAGCGATTGACATTGGTGGCGGTGAGTTCGCCCGAGAGCAGGTATTCGCTGCGGCCCTGGAAATCATCGTCGAGCTGGAAGCCGACCTTGCCGTAGACAGGGCCCCACGGCTTGTCGCGGGGGATGATGAGCAAGCCGCGCTGGTTGTCGTCCTGCTGCAGGTGATAGTCGATCTGCTGGTAGTTGCCGCGGCCGTAGATGCTGCCGATCTGCGCTTCCAGCTTCTGGGGATCGAACGGCTTGCCGACATCCTTGGCCAGGCGTTCCTCCACGTACTTGGCGGTATCGGTGTGCGCGGCGTCGACCTTCAGGAAGGACACCAGTGCCGGATCGAACTGCCGCTGGCGATGACTGGCGACGAACTGTTGCCATTGGTCCGGGGCGACCGCCAGTTCCCGCAGCCGCGGCAGCGCCGCTTCCGCCGCGGCGCGACCGATCTTGATGGCCTCTTCGCCGCGATTGAACTCGCTCGCGCTCATGTCGCCCAGCTCAGGCTTGATGAGGATGTCGTCCGGGCCCAGCGTATTGAGTTGCCGCTGCGTCTTTTCGTCCATCAGCGCGCTGACCATCTGGTTGAGCACCGCGACGGGGTTGCTCAGCTGCTCGCGCTTGAGCAGCGGCGAACCCACGTCGACGACGATGAGCTTCTGCGCGCCCATGTCGCGCATCACGTCGATGGGCACGTTGTCCATCAGGCCGCCGTCGACCAGCAGCTTGTCGTCGACGTAGGTGGGCGCAAACGCGCCCGGCACCGACATGCTGGAGCGAATGGCCAGGGCAAGATCGCCCGAGCCGAACACCACGGGCTTGCCCGCCACGATGTCCGTCGCGACCGCGCGGAACGGAATCGACAGGTTGTCGAAGTCGTGCACGTCCCACGTGGAAATCAGCAGGCGACGCAGCAACAGCAGCAGCTTCTGGCCCTGCACCACGCCGGCGGGGGTGATGATGTGGCCGTTCTTGTAGCCGACCTCGAAGTTGAGCAGGTAACGGTAATCGGCGTCCTTGCGGCGCATGGGCATTTCCATGCGTGCGGGGTCGTCCGAGAACAGGTCGTTCCAGTCCAGCGAGGTGATGATGCTGTGCATCTCCGCTGGCGTATAACCGGCAGCGTAGAGACCGCCGACGATGGAGCCCATGCTGGTGCCGGCGACGCGGCAGACCGGGATATGTTCGCGCTCCAGCACTTCGAGCACGCCGATGTGGGCCGCGCCACGCGCGCCGCCGCCGCCGAGCACGACGCCGATGCATGGCGCCGTCGTGGCGGCGCCGGACGCTTGCGCCGAAACGGAGAGGGACGTGCACAGCAACAGCGAGGCGATCAGTGCGAGGCGGAGGCGCATTGACGGTCCTTCGGGCGCGTGGTGGCAGCGAACCCCAACTTCGCTGCAGGCACGGCATCGTAAGACATATCGAATGCAGCGTGTGTGCATGCACGCGCGCGTCATGCGTGACGCATGACGCTACACATTTCCATCACAAAACTGTCTGCGGATCGCGGCGATGACACGCCGCGATCGCATCACAGCATGCGCAGCATTTCCTTCAGCAGCGGCAGGCGGCGCACGCGCACCGCGCTCACGCGGAACACGGCATTGGCCAGGGCCGGCGCGGCCGACGGCATGCCGAGGAAACTCGCGCCGGCGGGATTGCCGTCGCCCGGCACGACGATGACATCGGTGGTGTCGGGCAACTGCGCCATGCTGGCCAGCGGATAGTCCTTCCAGTTGTGCTGCTGGATCTGGCTGTCCTTGTAGGTGACCTGCAAATTGAGCGCCGAGGAGAGCGCGTCCAGCGTGGCGCCCGCGACCTGGCCTTCGAGACCGGCGGGGTTGATCACGCGACCCACGTCGACCGCGCACACCACGCGCTCGATGTTGAGGCGATCGCCCTGCAGCGAGGTCTCGATGGCGTGCGCCACATAGGCGCCGTCCACGTACCAGCAGGCGATGCCCAGGCCGTTCACCGTGCGCAGCCAGTTCTTCCACTCGATGCGGTCGGCGACCAGCTTGAGCACGTTGGCGAGGCGGCCCGTGTCGAGTACGCGGTCGTTGCCCAGCGGAATCTGGCGTGGCTCGCCGATCAGGCGCAGGCGCGTGACCAGCGGGTCTTCCTTCAGCGAGTGCGCGATCTCGTCGACGAAGCTCTCGACGGCGAACGCATTGCTCACGTGCGGCATGCCACGAGCGAAGCCGCGCGGCATCACCGAGGGCAGGCCATACCAGTCGTTGCGCAGGTTGGGCACCAGGCCCGCGGGCAACTGGTGCGCGTCGACTTCGGACACCCACAGGCGGTTGTCCGGGATGCCGCGTTGGGCGAGCGCCGAGGCGCTCGCCATGCGCTGGTTCCAGCTGACGACCTGGCGCTTGCCGTCGAGCGTGGCGGAGAACTTGTGCACGCTGGCGGAGCGGTAATAGTCCTGCGCGAGGTCCTCGTCACGCGTCCACATCAGCTTGACCGGTTTGTCGACTTCCTTGGCCAGCATCACCGCCTCGGCCACGTAGTCGTGATCGAGACGGCGGCCATAACCGCCGCCCACGCGCGGCACGTTGATGGTGATCTGCGAGGGCGAAAGGCCGGTGAGTCGCTGCACCACCTGCCACGCCTGCTGCGGTGCCTGCGTGGGCACCACCAGCGTGGCGCCGTCCTTGTCCACGCGCACGAGGCAGTTCATCGGCTCGGCGGTGGCGTGCGCAAGCCACGGTTGCACGTAGGTGGCTTCGACGCGGCGCGCGGCTTTCCTGCCGGCGGCATCCACGTCGCCGTCGTTGCGTACGCGCGTGGTGGGCGCGGCGTTCTTGTCGTTGACCAGGTCGGTCGCCTGCTGTTCGAACCAGGCGCTGCTCTCGTTCTGGCTGCCGGCCTTCCACTTCAGCTTGAGCTTGGCGCGACCTTGCAGGGCGGCCCAGGTGTTTTCGGCGATCACCGCCACGGCGGGCGCGCGTACCGTCTGTCCCAGCGCGATGCCCGCTTCGGGCTTGAGCTGCAACACCTTGACCACGCCCTTCACGGTGGTGGCTTCGCTGGTATCCAGGCTCTCCACGCTGCCGTCGGTCCATGGGCAGTGGCTGAGCACGGCGACGAGCGTGTCGCCGGCATAGTTGTCGAGCGCAAAGGCGGCCTGGCCGGTCACGATGGCGCGGGCATCGACGTCGGCGGCGGGCTTGCCGATCAGCGTGTAGCGATCCGGCGTCTTGAGTGTCACGGGCGAGGTCGGCGGAGCGATCTTCGCGGCGGCTTCGGCCAGCTCGCCGTAGCCGAGCTTGCGGCCGTCCGGCGCGATCACGTTGCCCGCTTCGCAGCGCAGGCGATCCGACGGCACGCCAAGGCGCGGCGCAGCCGCTTGCAGCAGCAGCCAGCGCGCGGTAGCGCCGATCTGGCGCAGATCGGCCCACGCGGCCGGAATCGAATCGCCGAGGCCGCCGGTCTGGTGACCGTAGATCCAACGCGGCTTGCTGTTGTCGTCTTCCACGCCCAGGCCCATCGGTACCACGCTTACGCGGTTCCAATCGGCATCGAGTTCGTCGGCGATGATGCGCGGCACGGCGGTGGCGGTGCCCGTGCCGGTATCCGGATCGCGTGCGCCGATGATCACGTTGCCATCGGCGTCGATGCGCACATAGGCGCCCAGGCCATACAGCGTGTCGCCGAGGAAAGCGGGCGGTACGGGCAGGTCCGTGGCCTCAGCCACGCGAATGCCGACGATGAGCGCGCCGGCGGTGCCGGCCAGCACCTGCAGGAAGCGGCGGCGCGAGAGCTGCATGGTGTTGTCGTTCTGCAGGCTCATGCGCGTGCTCCATTGGCAACACGCTTGATCGCGCGGCGCACGCGCGTCTGGCAGCCGCAGCGGCAGAGGTTGGGCAATTGGTCGATTTCGTTGTCGCTGGGCTGCGAGTGGCGGTTGAGCAGATCCACCGAGGCCATCAGCCAGCCGGGCGTGCAGTAGCCGCAGCCGATGGCGTTCTCATCGATGAAGGCCTGCTGCAACGGGTGCAGCTTGCCGTCCGCGCCGGCCAGTCCTTCCACGGTGGTGATGGACTTGCCTGCAACATGGAGCATCGGGAGCGAGATGGCGGAGGCGAGCTTGCCGTCCACCAGCACCAGGTCGTAGCCGCCTTCGCCGTGCTCACCGCTGTACTTGGTGCCGGTAAGGCGCAGCACGTCACGCAGGTACCACAGCAGCGGCATCTGGTCGTCGCCGGTGTGACGGTAGGGCCGGCCGTTGATCTCCAGATCGATCCCTTCGCGAATCTTCTCCGGCACGATGGTGCTGCCGGTAGGACGGGGCGTGAGGATCTGGTCTTGCGCGTGCGCCATCGGTAAAGCTCTCCCTCGTGATCCCGTCATTGTCGCATTGCTGGCTGCGCCTTACGACGCCACGCGGCTGAACAGGCGTCGCCACACGATGTAGACAGGGATGCCGGCGGCCATGATCAGCAGGCCGATGCCGGTGTTCATCGGGCTGGCGCGCAGGCTCTGCACCATCACCAGGCCGATCATGGCAATGAAGAGCAGCGGAAGCAGCGGATACCCCGGCACGCGGAAATTGACCTCCGTCCCACCATGCTTGCGATACCAGAACAGTGTGCCCACGCCCACGGCGCAGGCAAGCCAGTCGCCGAACGTGGCGTAGTCGAGCAGCTGGCTATAGCTGCCGGACCATACCAGTACGATGGCCCAGCCCGAGAGGAGCAGCAGCGCGATGTTCGGCGTGTGGTGCTTCGGGTGCAGCTTGGCCACGCTGCGGAAGAACAGGCCATCCTCGCCCATCACCTGCAGCACGCGGGCGCCCGAGACCAGGGTGATGTTGCAGAATCCCAGCGCGGAAATCGCCACGCCCACGGCAATCAGCTTCGCACCGGCGGTGCCGAATACACGCTGCATCACGTCGGCGGCGGGAGCCCGGCTGGCAGCGAGGCCTGCATGGCCGAGCACGGCAAGATAGGCGAGATTGACCAGCGCATAGGCGGCGATCACCAGCAGCATTCCCATCAACAGGGCGCGCGGCAGAGTGCGCTGCGGGTCGCTGACCTCGCCGGCCAGATTGTTGAGATAGGTGAACCCGGAATAGGCGAACAGCACCGGCAGCGCCGCGCCCATGAAGCCCACGTCGGCCGTCTGGGGGTCGGTGGCCAGAATGCCGTTGGTGTTGACGCCGGCCAGCAACAGGCCGCACACCACCAGCACCGCCACCGCCAGCAGCTTGAGCAAGGTGAACAGGTTCTGGACCTGCGCGCCCAGTCGCAAGCCGAACAGGTTGATGAGAGCCACGAAGACCAGCGCGCCAATGGCCAGGCTCGTGGTGGCCGAGGCCGGCAGGCCGAACAGCGCCGTCGCGTAGCTGGCAAAGATGGTCGCCACCGCCGCGGTTGATCCCGAATAGATCACCAGCAGCATGCTCCAGCCGAACAGGAAGCCGGCGAGCGGGCCGAACGCCTCGCGCAGGTACACATAGCTGCCACCCGCGTGAGGGCGGCGAGCACCCAGTTCCGCGTAGCAGAGCGCACCGATCAGGGTCAGCACGCCCGCGCCTACCCACATGAGAAGCAGCGACAAACCCGACGATGTGCGCATCGCCACGACGTAAGGGTTCAGGAAAATGCCGCCGCCGATGATGCCGCCGACCACGATCATGGCCGCGTCCAACGGGCGGAGACGGCGAACGTAGCCGCCGGACGTCGTGGTGTCGCTCATGGAGCCCTGCAATGCGGATGGTTCCGGCGAGCATGGCGGTTGCCATCGCCGGCAGCAACCCCCGATGGCCGCGCCGCCGGCAGGCTCCAAGCAAAAGGCCGGCGCCCTGCGACGCCGGCCTTTGCATCCCGCTGCGGGGATGGCTCAGAACACGCTGAGGAACAGTGCGAGGTTGGTGACGTTCAAGGTGCCGATGCCAGCACCCGGGTCATAACCGGACACGCCCTTGTAGAACCAGTTGTCTCCCGCACGGATGTCGTTGAAGGCCGAATACGGCCCATAGCCGAACACGTTCTGCAGGAAGTAGATCTGCGGGTTCCACAGGCCCACGCGGCCGTGGGTCGACTGCCTCAGCAGCGCGCTGATGCCGTTGAGCTGCGGCGCCACGAAGCTGGTGCCACCTTCGAAGGTCAGCAGGCCCGGGCCGTCCAGCGACGACACGAAGCTGTAGCCCGTCTCCGGATCCGCATTGAGCGACACGTCAGGCACGTTGCGGCCGCGATAGTTGGCCGGCAGCGTGTAGTTGATGCCGTACTGAGGAAGGTAGAGGGTCTGCTTCTTCTCGCTCTTGCGGATGCCCGAGGTGAACATCTGGTAGGCCGGCTCCTGCCAGAACACGCTCACGCCGCCACCGCCGCCCACCGAAAACACGCCGCTGGTGAGGTCGATGCCGAGGTAGGTCTGGAAGTAGTTGTTGATGTAATCCCAGCCCCAGACCGATTCCTTGGTGAGCGATACCGACGGACCACCGCGGAAGCTATAGGTGAACGGCACCGTGGTGCCGCCGGCGGTGGTGATGTACGGATCGGAACCCGGTGCATCCGCGGTCAGCGGCGGCGGGACCGGATCACTGGGCAGGCCGCCCAGGCTGCGCACGGTGTCGTATGCGCCGGAATCGCCGGAGGTGGCGAACATCGAGATGCCCTGTGCCGCCGCCTCCAGGAATACCTGGTGGAAGGCGCGCAGCTCATCGGTGAAATCCACGCCGCCGTTGAGCTGCGGGAAATAGAAGATTTCCGGCGAGCCCCAGCTCACCGACAGGCTGTCGACCTTGTTGTCGGAAACGGCCTGGTTGAACACGTCGAAGAAACCGGCGTCGGTGTTGGGCGCGTCATACACGATGATGTCCGCCCACGGCGCCAGGCCGCCCGACTGCTCGACGTCCAGCGAAGTCTCGCCGGAACCCGCCGCACCGCTGAGAACGCCGCCGCCATCCACATGCACCTGCGTGATGCGATTGGGCTTGACCGCCAGGCCGATGGCGCTCCAGTACGCATAGGCGTCGTCCGGCAGGAAATCGGCCAGCGTGGCGATGCCGATGGTCGAACCTTTGCCGTTGACGCCCGCCTTGTAGAGCGGGTTGACGTTGTAGCGGTTGGCCACGTCGCCGACCGTGAATTCGCCTGGCGTGCACGTAGCCGTTGCATTGCCGGTGCAGGGTGTCGTCGCAGGAGCGGCTGCTGTCGAAGCGGTCTTGGCGAAGGTATTGGCCGTCGTGCCCTGCTGCGGGGCATCCACCGCCCGCATGCGATGCGAGCGGTAGCGTGCTTCGGTGCTAAGGCCCGAGGCCACCACCAGCGTGCCGCTGAGCGACGAGGGCAGGGTCGGCGTGGCGTTCGGACGGCGGAAGGTCGAGCCGTCGTTCGCCTTGAAGTCGTGAATGGAGGTCTGGAAGGCCTTGTTGAACTGCCCCACCGTACCGTTCACCTTGATGGCGAGGTGGTTGGGCAGCAGTTCCACCTGGGTCAGTCCTGCCTGCTTGATGAAAGCCTGTGCCTTGCTGATATCGCTGGCGCTGGCACCGAAGCGGTCGGCGAACTGATCGGTGGTGAGGAAACGGTGATAGTTGGGATTGCCCTGCGTCACCGTGCTGGCGATGAAGCTTTCCAGGGCAGCCTGGTTGCGCAGGCCAAGCACGAGCGTGACGTTGACTTTTTGGTTCTGGTCGCTTGGCCCCAGATCCGTAGGCGAATTGGCAGCGAACGTCGCCGTGGTGAAGCCGCAGAGCAGCAGAGCCAGCGAAGCCGCCAGCGACTTGCGATGCAAGTTCGAATGCATGTTCAGTTTCTCCAAGGGTAGAAACAGCCGTACCGACAGGCGTTGCGCGAGTGATGCACGCCACGCCCCACGGACAGGCCGTGAGCCAAACGGTCGTGAACACATTCCCCAACAGCCCAGGCGCCCCCTGAAGAACATCGCGCTGGCCAACGGAAACTAGCGCTCCGTCGACCTTCTGGGAAGTGGCTGATTTGACGCAAGAAATTTCGAAGCTTGCGCGGGGCTTGACATTCGGGCGGAAGAAATTGCGCCTACGACTTTTGGCCGAAACACTAGCCGTGGCCGTGCCGTGCCGCGCCGGCAGGCGAGCGGGACCAGGGGCGGTTTCCGGGGTGCGGGGACGTTTTGCGGCACAATAGGAGGGTTGTGCGTCGTGGACATCCCTTGTTTCGACGCCGTAACCCCGGAGTCGAAGCAGCCGCCATGACCACCATCAAGCAAGACGATCTGATCCAGTCCGTCGCCGACGCCCTGCAGTACATCAGCTACTACCACCCCGTCGACTACATCACCAACCTCGCCGCCGCCTACGAGCGCGAGGAGTCGCCGGCCGCGAAAGATGCGATGGCGCAAATCCTGATCAACTCGCGCATGGCCGCCGAGGGCCACCGCCCGCTGTGCCAGGACACCGGCATCGTGACGGTGTTCGTCAAGGTCGGCATGAACGTGCAGTGGGACGCCACGCTGTCGCTGGAAGACATGATCAACGAGGGCGTGCGCCGCGCCTACAACGACCCGGACAACAAGCTGCGCGCCAGCGTGCTGGCCGACCCGGCCGGCAAGCGCACCAACACGAAGGACAACACCCCGGCGGTGATCAATATGTCGATCGTGCCGGGCGACACCGTCGAGGTGATCGTCGCCGCCAAGGGCGGCGGTTCGGAGGCAAAGTCGAAGTTCGCCATGCTCAACCCGTCCGACTCCATCGTGGACTGGGTGCTCAAGACCGTGCCGACCATGGGTGCCGGCTGGTGCCCGCCGGGCATGCTCGGTATCGGCATCGGCGGCACCGCGGAGAAGGCGATGCTGATGGCGAAGGAATCGCTGATGGAGCACATCGACATCCAGGAGCTGATCGCCCGCGGCCCGCAGAACCGCATCGAAGAGCTGCGCATCGAGCTGTACGAGAAGGTCAACGCGCTGGGCATCGGCGCGCAGGGCCTGGGCGGCCTCACCACCGTGCTCGACGTGAAGATCAAGGATTACCCGACCCACGCGGCCAACCTGCCGGTGGCGCTGATCCCCAACTGCGCCGCCACGCGCCATGCGCATTTCACGCTGGACGGTTCGGGCCCGGTCGCGCTGGATCCGCCGTCGCTGGAGCATTGGCCCAAGCTCACCTACGACGCCAGCAAGGGCCGTCGCGTGGACCTGGACACGGTCACGCCTGAAGACGTCGCCAGCTGGAAGCCGGGCGAAGTGCTGCTGCTCAACGGCAAGCTGCTCACCGGCCGCGACGCCGCGCACAAGCGCATGGTCGACATGCTCAACAAGGGCGAGAAGCTGCCGGTCGACTTCAAGAACCGCGTGATCTACTACGTCGGCCCGGTCGATCCGGTGCGTGACGAGGTGGTGGGTCCGGCCGGCCCGACCACGGCCACCCGCATGGACAAGTTCACCGAACAGGTGCTGGCGCAGACCGGCCTGCTGGGCATGGTCGGCAAGGCCGAGCGCGGCCCGGCGGCGATCGAGGCGATCAAGAAGCACCGGTCGGTGTACCTGATGGCCGTGGGCGGTGCCGCCTACCTGGTGTCCAAGGCGATCAAGGCCAGCCGCGTGGTGGGCTTCGCCGACCTCGGCATGGAAGCGATCTACGAGTTTGAGGTGAAGGATATGCCAGTGACCGTCGCCGTTGATTCGGCCGGTACCTCGGTGCACCAGACGGGGCCGAAGGAGTGGCAGGCGCGGATCGGGAAAATCCCTGTGGTGGTTGCGTAAGGCCACAACGAAGCAACCCTTCTCCCTTCGGGAGAAGGTGCCGGCAGGCGGATGAGGGTGCGGCCGGAGCGAGGATTGGAATCTGACGCAAGCCCCGCACCCTCACCCCAACCCCTCTCCCGCAGGGAGAGGGGCTTTACCTGCAAAGGCGAGGCGCTCCGCACCCCACCGCATTTAGCCATCCAAACGTCCATCGCCCGCAGCAGTTGCATTCCGCCTGCTGCGGCGCAACACTCACGGAATTGCTTACTCCAACCACCAACGAAGGTACTCGTGAACCCGCAGAGCCCCGCGTCGCTTCCTGCAGACGCATCCTGGATCGTGATGAAGTTTGGCGGCACCAGTGTCGCCACCCTGCCGCGCTGGCAGAACATTCTGGAGCTGGTAGCCAGCCGTCGTGCCGAAGGCGCACGCGTGCTCGTTGTCGTTTCGGCACTCTCCGGCATCACCGACGCACTCAAACAAATGTGCGCACAGGAAGACAAGGGCAAACGCATCGAGGCTGCCAAGGCGATCGCACAGCGTCATTACGACCTGCTCGATCACATGCAGCTGGCGGTTCCGGGTACCTTGGCTGACCGCCTCGCCGAGCTTGCACAGCTCGCCGAGGACGGCCCCTCGCTGCTGGGCGAACTCGCCTGGTCGGCGCTGGTGCAGGCGCATGGCGAGCTGATGTCCAGCGCGCTGGGTTCGGCGTTCCTTACCCACAGTGGCCTGCCCACGCAGTGGGTGGACGCGCGCGATTGCCTCTCCGCCATTGCATTGCCGAACCAGAACGAGCGCACCAAGCTGCTCTCGGCGATGGTCGAGGCCAAGCCGGACCCGGCACTGAACGCACGGCTCGCCGAGCTGGGCGAGGTGTTCATCACGCAGGGCTTCATCGCACGTGAATCGCAGGGCCGCACGGTACTGCTCGGTCGCGGCGGCTCGGACACCTCGGCCTCGTACTTCGGCGCCCTGCTGAAGGCGCAGCGCGTGGAGATCTGGACCGACGTGGCAGGCATGTTCACCGCCAACCCGCGCCAGGTGCCCAGCGCGCGCCTGCTGCAGCGCCTGGATTACGAAGAGGCCCAGGAAATCGCCTCCACCGGCGCCAAGGTGCTGCACCCGCGCTGCCTCTCGCCGCTGCGCGAACCGCGCGTGCCATTGCTGATCAAGGACACCAACCGGCCGGAGCTGGAAGGCACCTTCATCGGTCCGGAAGTGCGCGAGCACGCGCCCAGCGTCAAGGCGATCAGCGCGCGCAAGGGCATCACCCTGGTGTCGATGGAATCGGTGGGCATGTGGCAGCAGGTCGGCTTCCTCGCCGACGTGTTCGCCAACTTCAAGCAGCACGGCCTGTCGGTGGACATGATCGGCTCGGCCGAAACCAACGTGACGGTCTCGCTCGATCCCACCGAGAACCTGCTCGATTCCGACGCGCTGGCCGCGCTGGCCAGCGACCTGGCCAAGGTGTGCCGCGTGAAGGTGATCGCCCCGTGCGCCGCCATCACCCTGGTAGGCCGCGGCATGCGTTCCATGCTGCACACGCTGTCGACCGTGCTCGCCGAGTTCGGGCAGTTGCGCGTGCACATGATTTCGCAGTCGTCGAACAATCTGAACCTGACCTTCGTGGTCGATGAAAGCGTCGTCGACGAGCTGTTGCCGCATCTGCACGAGCTGCTGATCACCGCGGGCGCGCTGCGCACCGACGACAGCGCGCTGTTCGGCCCGAGCTGGCAGGCGCTGTACGGCAGTGGCGAAGTCCTGCCGCCGGCGGCTTCGTGGTGGCGCGATGGGCGCCGTGCCGATCTGCTCAAGCTGGGCGCCGAGCACACGCCGCGGTACGTGTACCACCTGCCCACCGTGCGCCAGCAGGCGCGCGAGCTGAAAACGCTGGCGGCGGTCGATCGCCTGCATTACGCGGTGAAGGCCAACACGCATCCGGCCATCCTCAAGGCACTGGCGGAAGAGGGCTTCGGATTCGAATGCGTATCCCCGGGCGAACTGAAGGCGGTGATGGCCGTGGTGCCCGAATCGGCGCCGCTGTTGTTCACGCCCAACTTCGCGCCGCGCGAGGATTACGAATGGGCACTCACCACCCGCGCCACGCTGTCGCTGGATTCCATCTACCAGCTGGAGCACTGGGGCGAAGTGTTCCGCGGCCGCGAGGTCGTGCTTCGCCTCGATCTCGGCCGCGGCCTAGGTCACCATGAGAAGGTGCGCACCGGCGGCAGCGGCAGCAAGTTCGGCTTGCCGGTGGAGCAGCTCGACGCGTTCCTGCGCCTGGCCGATACGCATGGCGTGACCGTGCGCGGCCTGCATGCGCACCTGGGTTCGGGCATCCTCGATGACGGGCACTGGGGCGAGGTATACGGCCAGCTTGCCAGCATCGCCGAGCGCATCGGCAGCGTGACCTTCCTGGACATCGGCGGCGGCCTCGGCGTGCCCTCGCATCCGGGCGAGGCGCGGCTGGACATCGCCGCGCTGGACAAGGTGCTGCGCGAGGTGAAGGCCGCCTATCCGCACTACCAGCTGTGGATGGAGCCGGGTCGTTACCTGGTGGCCGAGGCTGGCGTATTGCTCACCCGTGTCACCCAGACCAAGGGCAAGGGCAACGGCACCATCCGCTACCTCGGCGTGGATACCGGCATGAACAGCCTGATCCGCCCTGCGCTGTATGAGGCCTGGCACGAGATCGTCAACCTCTCTCGCCTGGACGAGGAAGCCACTGCGCTGTTCCAGGTGGTGGGGCCGATCTGCGAAAGCGGCGACGTGCTCGGCACCGATCGCCGCCTGCCGGAGCCGCAGGAAGGCGACGTGATGCTGGTGGCCCAGGCCGGCGCATACGGCAAGGTGATGTCCTCGCCGTACAACCTCAGGGACGAGGCTGAGGAGATTATCCTCGAGTAAAGCCGCACTTCTCCCTCTCCCCTGTGGGGAGAGGGCCGGGGTGAGGGGCGGGTGCTCGCCACTACGCAACAATCAGGGACGCTCAAGGATGAAGCGTTTGAACGTAGACCGGGCGCGTGGATTGCGTGCAGGTCAAACCGATGCCGAACAGCTGCTGTGGCGTCATCTGCGCAATCGTCACCTCCAAGGCTGGAAATTCCGCCGCCAACACGAAATCGGTCCGTATATCGCCGATTTCGCCTGTCCTGATGCTGGCCTGATGGTGGAGCTGGACGGTGGGCAGCATGGCGAGCAGCTGGCATATGACGAATCGCGCACGCGAAAGCTCCAGGAAGAGGGTTATCGCGTGCTGCGTTTCTGGAACAATGATGTCCTGAAGAACACTGACAGCGTGCTAGAGGCAATTCTGGAGGCTTTGGCCAGCCCCGACCCCTCACCCCGACCCTCTCCCCGGAGGGGAGGGGGAGCATGCAATGGAGACTGAGGCGTGACGACCAACATCAACCCCCGCCTGACCCAGGTATTCCGCTTCGTGCGCTGCAGCTACGCCGACGGCGTGGCCGAGCTGGTGTACGCCTTTGATCATGGCGAGGAGCTGACCGAGCGCGTGACGTTTCCGCATGCGCCGGCTCTCCCTGCCAGCCACCAGGCGGCCTTCGACGAGGCGCTGAAGCTGCTGCACCTGATCGCTGGCGTCAGCTACTACAAGGCGGGCGTGCCGCCGCGCATCGAGGTGGCTGGCGGTCCGCTGGACGACACCACGGCCAACTTGCTCGACGCGCTGTATCTGCATGGCCTGGCCGAGTTCGCCTATCGCAACGGGCTGGACCTGCGTGGCCGCATCGCCTTTCCGCGCCTTGGCGCGGAAACATCGACAAGCTCGCGCGGCGGTGCCGCGAAGCCCGAAGCGAAGGCGCTGAGCCTGCCGCATCGCACGCTGGTGCCCATCGGGGGCGGCAAGGATTCGCTGGTGGCAGTGGAAGCCATCAAGTCCATCGGCGGCGAAGCGACCGCCGTGTGGGTCGGCAACTCTCCGCTGATCGCGGCCTGCGCGGAGCGCACGGGCCTGCCCCTACTGAATATCCAGCGAGAACTGGCACCGGGTCTGTTCGAGCTGAACCGGCTGGGCGCGTGGAACGGCCATATCCCGGTGACGGCGGTGAACTCGGCGATCCTCGCCGTGGCCGCCATCCTGTACGGCTTCGACAGCATCGCTTTCGCCAACGAGCGTTCGGCGTCCGCCGCGACGCTGGAATACGAAGGCCAGCTGGTGAACCACCAGTGGAGCAAGGGCTACACCTTCGAAGCGCTGCTGGGCGACTGGCTGCATCGGCATGTGGCCGCCGATCTCGACTACTGCTCGCTGCTGCGTCCGTATTCGGAGCTGGCGGTGACGCGCACGTTCGCCAAGCTCACGCCGTATTTCGATGCGTTCTCCAGCTGCAACCGCAACTTCAAGATCCTCGGTCCCAAGCCGGCGGATCGCTGGTGCGGGCAGTGCCCGAAGTGCCACTTCGTGTTTCTCGCGCTGGCGCCGTTCCTCGCCAAGCCGCGACTGTTGTCGATCTTCGGGCGCAACCTGCTCGACGACGAAAACCTCGCTGCCGGTTTCGACGCGCTGCTTGAATACCAGGACCACAAGCCGTTCGAATGCGTGGGTGAGGGCGCGGAAGCGCGCGCGGCGATGTATGCGCTGAACCAGCGCTCGGAATGGCAGGAAGACGCGCTGGTGGCGCGCTTCCGCAGCGAGATACTGCCGCAGCTCGATGAAAAGGAACTTGCGATCGAACCGTGGTTGCAGCCTTCGCCGGAGCATCGCATCCCGAAACGCCTGCAGCCGGCGCTGGCGTTCTTCGAGTGAGTCAACCGCTGCGCATCGCCGATCTCGATGGCAAGCGCGTTGCCATCTGGGGTTTTGGCCGGGAAGGACGTGCCGCCATCACGGCGATCCGCTCACGCCTGCCGCAGCTGTCGTTGACGTTGTTCTGCGGCGAGGCCGAGACGGCCGCTGCGTCAGCGTTCGATCCACTGCTCGTGGTGCGCGCGCAGGAGCCCGATGCCATCGCACTGTCCTCGTTCGACGTGGTGGTGAAGTCGCCTGGCATCTCGGCTTACAAGCCGGCGCTGGTGGCCGCACAGGAAGCAGGCGTGCGCGTGACGTCCGGCACGGCGCTGTGGTTCGCCGAGCGACCCGATGCGCGCGTCGTCGCCATCACCGGCACCAAGGGCAAGAGCACGACGACGGCCTTGCTCGCGCACCTCGCGCGCAGCCTTGGCGTACGTACGGCGCTCGCCGGCAACATCGGCATGCCACTGCTGGAGCTGGTGGATGCCTCGGCCGAGCTGTGGGCGATCGAGTTCTCCAGCTTCCAGACGGGCGAAGCCGGCCCGGTCGAATTGGGCGTCATCACCAGCCTCTACGAAGAACATCTCGATTGGCACGGTTCGCGCGAGCGCTACATCGCCGACAAGCTGAAGCTCGCCGATGCGTCGAGGCAGTTGCTGGTGAATGCGGGGCAGCCGTATCTGCTGGAGCGTACCGCGCTGCATCCGCGTCGGCGCCTGTTCGGGCAGGTCGAGGGCTGGCATGTGGCGGGTGGCTTCGTCCGTCGCGGCGCACAACCGGTATTCGATATTTCGCGGCTGCGCGCGCCAGGCGAACACAATGCGCTAAACGCCTGCGCGGCATTGACGGCGCTCGACATCATGGGCTTCGACGCGCTCGCCGCCGCCGAAGCGCTGGCCAGCTTCCGGCCGTTGCCGCATCGCCTGCAGCCGCTGGGCGAGCGTGATGGCTTTGCCTGGATCAACGATTCGATCGCCACCACGCCGCAGGCCACCTTGGCCGCGCTGGGCAGCCTAGCCGGCAAGCAGGTCACGGTCATCGTGGGCGGTCATGACCGTGGGCTCGACTGGCACGACTTCGTGGCGGCCATGAAGGCGCATGCGCCGCATGCGATCGTGGCCCAGGGAGCCAATGGACCGCGCATCGCGAAGGCGCTGCGCGATGCGGGTGTTGCCGTGGAAGAGGCCGACACGCTCGCCGCCGCGGCGCAGCGCGCACGCGTCATTACTCCTGCAGGCGGCACGATCCTGTTGTCGCCGGGGGCGCCGAGCTTCGACCAGTTCCATGACTACGCCGAACGTGGCCGTCGCTTCGCCGAGCTGGCGGGCTTCGACGGGCACGACATCACCGGCATCGACGGCATGGGCGTGCACTGACGCACACTGGCGCCTTGCATCAACAGTCGTTCGAGCGCCCCGCGACATAGCGTAGCCCGCGCCGCAGCATCGACAGGAAGTTGGCATCCGTATAGACGGCTGGATCGTGTCCCAGTCCGGTATACCAGGCACGCCCGCCGTCGAAGGGGTGGCACCACGTGATCGGATGGTCCTTGCCCATGGTGCCGCCCTGGTAGAGGCTTTCGTCCAGCGTGGCGACGACGCGCACGTGGCCTCGCGGGTTGCTGCGGTAGTTGTAGAGCTCGTCGCGGATCGACCACGGCGCGCCCTTGGGCTCAGGTGTGATGCGCGTGGATTGAAGGCCGGCCGGATGGCTGTGGAAGTAGGCGCCGACCAGTTGCCCATACCACGGCCAGTCGTATTCCGTGTCGGCGGCCGCATGGATGCCGAGGAATCCGCCGCCGTGGCGCATGAAGCCTTCCATGGCGTTCTGCTGCACGGCGTCGAGCACGTCGCCGGTGGTGCTGGCGAACACCACGACCCGATAGCGGGCCAGGTTCGCCGGGGTGAAGTCGGCGGCGTCCTCGGTGTGGTCGGCGGCGAGGCCTTCATCGGCGGCCAGCTGTTGCAGCGTGGCTACGGCGGCGGGGATCGACGCATGCCTGAAACCGGCGGTCTTGCTGAAGATCAGCATGCGTGGCGGTGGCTCAGACGCCATGGCCGCGGCGGCGACGAGGGCGAGCAGGCACGAGAGGATGGGAAGGAGGCGGCGCATGGAGCGATTCTGCCATCACGCACGCATCGCCATGCAAGAAGGGCGTTGCCCGCGGCCGTTGCCAAGGCCTAGCATCGAACGGTGTCGACCTTACTGGAGCGCCCGCGTCATGCCCGTGGTTTCTGAGATCCGCCTGGACGACTTGCGTGGCCCCGAAATCGCGGCGCTGCTGCAGGAGCACCTGGACGACATGAAGCTGCACTCGCCGCCGGAAAGCATCCACGCGCTCGATCTGGAGAAGTTGCGACGTCCGGAGATCACCTTCTGGTCGCTGTGGCAGGACGGCGAACTGCTCGGTTGCGGTGCCCTCAAGCGGCTCGATGCCACACAAGGCGAGATCAAGTCGATGCGCACCTCGCATCGCCATCGTCGCAAGGGCGTGGCCGCGACGATGCTGCAGCACATCCTGGATGAAGCGAAGCAGCGCGGGTACCAGCGCCTGAGCCTGGAAACGGGTTCGCCCGCAGCCTTCGCGCCCGCGCGTGAGCTGTACGCGAGGTTCGGCTTCCGCTACTGCGGTCCGTTTGCCGACTATGTGGACGATCCCTACAGCGTGTTCATGACGCGCGAGCTCTGAAGGCGACACCCAACCGGCAGGCATACACTGGGCGTCTCGCCGCCGTTGCCGAGGTGATTGTCATGAGCGATCCATCGCGTTTGAAGTGGCTGCGCATCGCCCTCGTGGTGCTAGGGGTTCTATGTCTGGCTCTCTATCCGCTGATGCGGGTTTGGCCGTCCGGATGGGCGTGGCACGAGGGCTACTCGGACTATCCGATGATGATCGTGGGCATCTACGCCACGCTGGGTGTGTTTCTCATACGCGCTGCACGCGATCCGTTCGCCAACCTCAGCCTGATCTGGTTCACCGTGTGGTCCAGCGTGGTGCATGGCGGGATCATGGCGGTGCAGGCGTTGAGCCATGCGGAGCACATGGGGCATCTGTGGGGTGATGTGCCGGCATTGTTCATCGCGGCCATCGTGCTGGCGGTGTTGATGCCGAGGCCGGCGAAAGTGTAGGCATCGAAGTGTTGAATCGCGCACTGGGTGCGCTCCTACAAAAGAGCGGTGCCTCTGTAGGAGCGCACCCAGTGCGCGATCCACGAAACGAAAGAGCCACGCCCCATGCGAGACGTGGCTCTGGTCTACGCACTCACTCGAACGCTTACCAGATCTTCACGCGATCCGCCGGCGCCAGGTACAGCGTCTCGCCCGGCTTGGGCTGGAACGCGTCGTACCAGGCGTCGATGTTGCGCACGGTCTGCGCTCGGAAGCGGCCGGGCGCGTGCTCGTTGCCGACCACGCGGGCGCGCAGCGCGGCGTCGCGGATCTTCTCGCGCCAGCTCTGGCCAAAGGCCAGGAAGAAGCGCTGGTCGCCGGTGAGTCCGTCGATCACCGGTGCCGGCTTGCCACCTAGCGACTTGTGGTAGGCGAGGTAGGCGATGGTGAGGCCCGACACGTCGGCGATGTTCTCGCCCAGCGTCTGCAGGCCATTCACGTGCAGGCCGGGCAGGGCTTCATACGCATTGAACTGCGCCACCAGCTTCTGGCCGGCGGCCTTGAAGTGCGCCTGGTCTTCGGGCGTCCACCAGTTCGCCAGGTTGCCCTGCGCGTCGAATTCGGCGCCGAGGTTGTCGAAGCTGTGGCTGATCTCATGACCGATCACCGCGCCGATCGAACCATAGTTGGCAGCCGCGTCGGCCTTCGGATCGAAGAACGGTGCTTCGAGGATGGCAGCGGGGAAGTTCAGCGCGTTCTGCAGCGGCAGGTTCACCGCGTTCACCGTCTGCGGCGTCATCCACCATTCGCCGCGATCCACCGGCTGGCTGAGCTTGGCGAGCTGGTGCTCGTACTCGTGTTTCTTCGCCCGCTGCAGGTTGCCCAGCGCGTCGTCCGCCTTGATCTCGAGCGTGCCGTAGTCGCGCCAGGTTTCCGGATAGCCCACGCTCACGCGGATGCTGGCGATCTTGGCCTTGGCCTTCTGGCGGGTGGCGGGCGTCATCCAGTCGAGGTGATCCACTCGCTCGTCGAAGGCGGCGAGGATGTTCTTCACCATCTGCTCGACCTGCGCCTTGGACGAGGCGGGGAAGTACTTCTTCACGTAGATCTGGCCGACCGCATCGCCCAGCGACACGTTGGTGCTGGCGATGGCGCGCTTCCAGCGGTCGCGCTGCTTGGGCGTGCCGGACAGCGTCTGGCCGTAGAAGCCGAAGCTGAGGTCGGCGTACGCCTTGGGCAGCAGGCTGGCGCTTTCATTGAGCGCATGGAAAGCAAGGTAGTCCTTCCAGGTCTGCAGCCGCTCGCTGGCGGTCAGCGCGGACAGGCCCTTGATGCCCGGCACCTGCCACACGTCGACGATCTTCTGCTGGTCCAGACCTGCCGCTTTGAAGTAGGTGTTCCAGTCCAGGCCGGGTGCATTCTTGGCGAAGTCGCCGAGCGCCCACGGGTTGTTGGCCTTGTGGATATCCTGGCTGTCGACGATGTCGACCTGCGCCTTGGCGATCTTGGTTTCCAGGTCCAGGATGTTCTTGGCCTTGGCTTCCGCATCGGCGATGCCGGCCTGCTTGAGCAGGGCCGCGACATAGACCTGGTATTTCAAGCGCGTATCCACCATCGCCTTGTCCTGCGACAGGTAGTAATCGCGCGTGGGCATGCCGAGGCCGCCCTGCAGCAGGTAGGGGATGTTGCGCGACGCGTCTTCCAGGCCATGCGAGACGAACAGGCCGAACAGGTGCTCGGTCTCGAAGTTGGTGGCGTTCACCGGATCGACATCAGCGCGCAGGCCTTCGCCCAGCACGCGGGCGAGATCGGTCTTGCTGGCGATGCCGTCGATGGCCTTCAGCTCGGGCTTCAGCGGGTCCAGACCGCGTTTCTCGATGGTCGCCTCGTCCATGAACGCGGCGTAGTAGTCGGCGATCTTGCGCTCGTTGCTGCCGGCCGGCGCCTTGCTGGCGGCCGCTTCCTTGATGAGGTCGGCATTGCGCTGTTCGGCCTTCAGGAATACCTGCAGGAACACACCCGTGCTGGAACGGTCGGCCGGGATCTCGGCGGTTTTCTTCCAGGCGCCATTGGCATAGTTGTCGAAGTCGTCGCCCGGCTTGACGCTGTGGTCGATGCCGGCCAGATCGATGCCGCTGGCGCTGCGAGCCGGAGCCTGGGCCGCCACGGGTTCGGCCGGCGAAGCGGCCAGCGCGCAGGTGCTGGTCAGCGCAGCCGCCGTGAGAATCCAACGAAATTGCCGCATGAGCGGTCTCCTGGGGTCATGAAAAGACAGCAACGATAGTCCCTTGGCCTGTCGGGTGGGGCATGACTTTTGGGCTAGGGGCAACTCCATCTGTAGGAGCGCACCCAGTGCGCGATAAGCCAACGGAGCGGTGACGCTGGAACGCTGCGGTCGCGCACTGGGTGCGCTCCTACAGAAAACTCGCGAACCCTACCGCTCGTAACGGTAGTTCAGGCTCGCCCGGTTGAATTCGGTGGCGTTCTGCGCCTCGAAGTTCCAGTGCTGGCTGAAGTGGTAGCGCAGGGTGATGACCTGGCCGGGATCGAACAGGCCGACGCCGTAGCTCAGGTAAAGCCGTGGCGAGAGGTATTTGCCGACGGTGAAGGCGGAGCTGCCGTTCAGCGCATCGCTGCTGCTGACGCCTACGTCGTCGAATCCGAGGCGCGAGCCGATGCTCTTGGCCAGCAGGTTGCCCGTGGCCGAGCCCAACGCCTGGGCCGCGGCGCCCACCATGTTGCCTTCGCCGCCCTTTACCTGCGACAGCGGCTTGCCGGTAACGAGATAGGAAAGCGCGTCGGATTGCTCCATCACCGGCTGCGAGAACACCGTGAGCGTCGGTCGCTGTGCGGTGCCGGCGACATACAGGCCCACCTTCTGTCCATCGTCGATGGTGGCGTTGGGATTGAGCTTGCGGACGGCGCGGATGTTGAGGCCGGGATTGTCGATCGGTGTGGTGGCGAACAGCAGCTGGCCGCGCTCGATCTGCAGGTTCTGGCCGTAGGCCTTGTAGGTGCCATCGACTTCGATCTGGCCCTGGCCCGTGGTGGCGCGACCGGGGCGCTCGCTGACGACCAGTTGGCCATGCAGTCGACCGTCCAGCCCCATGCCGACCAGGTGCGCCTTGTCGCCGAGTTTCACCGTGACACTGGCGGTGATCGGCATGTGGCTGGCCTGTTCCTCCTGCTGCTTGTCGTCGATCACCACGACGTCCGGCGAGGCCTTGGTGGCACCCGCGCCTGGCAGCTTGTCGAGGTTTACGTCGGCGCTGTCCAGCGCGACGCTGCCGGTGATGTCCAGCCCCTTGGCGTCGTGCCGCACGGCGAGGTCGGGCGAGATCGCCACCTTTGCGGCGGGAATATCGACGGCCTTGAAGTTGCTGCCCTTCACCGAAAGCAGGCTTTGTGCATCGCTGCCCAATGCCGCACTGCCGGCAAGCACCAGGTTGCCGTCGCCCGAATGCACCGTGCCATCGAGGCGGAAATGCCGTGCGTCGGTGGTGCTCACCGCCACGCGACCCTGGCTCAGCTTGAGGCCCATCGCGGGGATCTCGGCGGCGAAATCGCTGATCGTCGCCTGACCGTTCACCGCCGGCTGTGACACCGTGCCGCCGAGACCGAAGTCGGCGTTGATGGCGCCCTTGGGATTCACCACTTCGGTGGTGAAGATCTCGAGCAGGGCAAGGTTGCTCACGTGCAGCGACACCTGCCCGGCCAGCGCCTGCTGTGCACCGCTGATGCTCACCTGGCCGTCCAGACGTCCGTTGTTGGTCAACCCCGCATGCAGGTCGATGCGCTGGCTCGATGGGCTGAGCTGCGCATTGGCGGCGAGGTTGTTGTAGGTGACCAGCGGTTCGTCGGGGCGGTCGGCATAGGCGATGGAACCGTGCGACGAGGTAATGGACGCGTTGCCGCTGAGCGCGCCGGCCGCGTTGCGGCGGATGTTGCCATCGCCCTCCAGCGAGCCTTCCACGCGCATCGGGACCTTGGCCGTGCTGGCCGCGCTCATCAGCAAGGCGATGGGCAGGCTGCGCAGGCGATAGCTGGCGTCGAGGTTGCCGGCCTTGTCCTGTTTGGCGGCGGCACACAACAGCGGATCACCCGCGGTCAGGCACAACTCGGACAGGCTCATCGCGCCGTCGTTGTACGACAGCGCGGTGGATTGCTGCAGCCGCCAGCGAGGCAGGCCGGCGAGATCGATGTTGAGCGTGGAGAGCGTGCCGCTCCACGCCGAACCCTTGAGGCTGCCGCTCAGCGCGAGATCGGTCGACAGCGGCGAGCCATGCGCATCGAGCGTGAGGCTGTGTCGCTCCGCCGTGCCATCGCCGCGCACGTTTACCTGGGTGAAGGCGAGGCCGCCCGCGTTGACGCCGCTCGTCTGCAGGTCGAGCTTGCCGCCGGGCCGGCTGATGTCGGGTACGTTGGCGAGCAGGCGCAGGCTGTCGATGTGCTGGCCGGCATAACTCAGCGCGCTGCCCTGCAGGTGGGTGTCCACGGCCAGCTTCGGGTACTTGCCCTGCACGCGGATCGTGCCCTGCAGACGGCCGGCGGAATCGGGCAGCCAGTCGCCCAACGTGGCCACGGCGAGCTTGATGGTGGCGTCGTTGCTGGCGCCAGGCTTCGCATCGATCTGCACGTCGCTGCCGCCGGAGACGAGATGCAGCTTGCCGTCGACCACGCCTTCCGGCGGCAGGTGAAGCTTGCCGTCACCATGCACGGTGCGTTCGCGCAGGCGCCCGTCGAACTTGCGGATATCGAGCGTGACGTCGGGATGGCCTTGCGGCAGCGTGCCCTGTGACGCGATGTCGAAATCGAGCGAGCCATTCCACTTGGCCAGCACGTGTCCTGGATCAAAGCGATTCGCCGTCGCTTCCACCTGCCACCCAAGCGCAGGTTGCAGCACCAGCGTGCCCTTGGCCTGCATCTGCCCTTGCGGTTGCTTGACGGTAAGCGCGTGCAGGTCGATCTGCTTCTGCGTGCCATCCAGATCGAGCGTGACATCGGCAAGCTTGCCCGGTGCACCGATGGCGAGGTCACCACTGGCGTGGAACTGGTCGGCGCTGCCCTTGGCCCTGAGGCTGCCGTGGCTCTGCAGTACCTGGCCAACCAGGTTCTCGGGCAATTCGACATCTTTCCAGTCGAGCGTGAGGTCGGCCGACAACGGCTGCGCGCCCAGAGCCACCACGCCATGCGCACCGACGTCGCCCTTGAACTGTGGCGAGGCGAGCGCGAGCTGCTCGATCGTCAGCGTCTTGAGGTCCTCACTGAAGCGCGCGGTGAGGGGCCGCAGCTGCAGCTGGTAGTCGTTGAGGTCCAGCTGGCCCTGCAGGTTGCCGCTGCGTCGATCACCCTTGCCGTCGAGCGCCACGGCCAGTCCGGTCAGCGAGCGTTCGCCCATCAGCGGCTTGGGGTCGAAACGCGGCGCATCGAGTCGCGCAGTCCATGCGTAATCGCCGCCCTGTGCCCACTGCAGTTGCAGGCGCGTCGCCATGGGTTGGGTGAGCTGCAGGTCGAGACGCGCCTGCTGGCCGTCGCCGTGCACGGCAACTTCGCCTGCGTATTGCGTGCCGCTGACCGTCCACGCGAAGGCCGCCTTGCTGTCACCGCGATATTTGCTGCCGATGCCCATGGTGCCGGTAAGATCGGCATGGCCGTCCGGCGCGCGCAAGGCGAGCTGGCGCAGCTCGATACCGCGACGGGTCCAGCTGCCGGCGAGGTCGAGCGTGTTCGAAGCGAACAGCGGCTTGCCCGCCTGCGTGATTTTCACCGTACCGACGTGCACGCGGTCGAGCAGGATATCGAGCGGCGGCTGCAGCGAAAAGCTGCTTTGGTTGTCCGGTGTCTCTTCGCTCTTGGGCAGGGCGACATCCACGCCGTCCACGTTGAGGTCGAATACATGTGCGCGCTTGTGCAACAGCGTCGTGACGCTGAAATCGAGATGCGCCTTCGCCACCTTCACGTCCAGTCCCTTGCCGTCGGCGTAGCGCACGTCGGCAAGATCCAGCGGGCCGAGCAGGCGCCCTTGCGCGGATTGCACGGTGAGCGCGCCCTGCGTGAATCCTTCGGCGCGCGCCAGCGCAAAACGCAGGCCAGAGGCCGTGCCGACAAGCCAGCCCACGGCGAGCAGCAGCAACAGCAGTAGTGCCGCGAGCAACAGCACCGTCCAGCGCAGCCAATGGCGGCGGGGCTTGGGCGCAGTGGCAGGCGTGGCGGCATTCATCGCGGCGTTCTCATAGATCCGGGCCGATCACGACATGCAGCTCCACGCCATGCTCATCGGGATTGCTCACCGGTGTGCCCAGGTCTACGCGGATCATACCCACCGGTGACAACCAGCGTACGCCCAGGCCGGCGCCTATCTTCGGCCG
This sequence comes from Dyella jiangningensis, assembly GCF_003264855.1. Classification (NCBI taxonomy): domain Bacteria; kingdom Pseudomonadati; phylum Pseudomonadota; class Gammaproteobacteria; order Lysobacterales; family Rhodanobacteraceae; genus Dyella; species Dyella jiangningensis. The sequence continues at coordinate 1,029,160 of NZ_NFZS01000001.1, forward strand.
GTAGTCGGTGTTGTCGAAGGCGTTGCCCGCGTCGACGAAGGCCGCCATGCCCCAATTCTTGGTGAAGTAGTGTTCGACCTCGGTGCTGCCCACCAGCAGGTTCTTGCCGCCGATCACTCGACCGTAGGAATTCTTGGGGCCGATGCTCTGGTAGCTGTAACCACGCACGGAGCGGTCGCCACCGGCGAAGAAGCGCAGCTGCGGCGGCAGGTCGCTGAAATCGTTGGTCCAGGTCATGCCGGCGGAACCGCGCAGGATCAGTCGATTGCGGCCCCAGAACGAGGTGATCCACTTCGCGTCGGCGGTGACCTGGCTGAAGGCCGCATCCGACAGCAGGCCGCCTACGGTGCTGCGTGCCGCCAACGTCAACGACCAGCCGCTGCGCACGAAGATCGGGTTGTCTCCGGATTTGCGCGACAGCGACACCTCGGGATAGAACAGGTCGCTGCGGCCGTGTTCGATACCCGGCGCGTTGTCGGGCTCGCCATTCTTCTGGCCCACGGTGAAGGTGCCGTCCAGCGCATGAATGCCGATGGTGCGTACCCAGCCATGCCACTGGCGCGTTTCGTTGGCGACGAGCTCCAGTGTCTTGGAATGCGACGTGTCGGTATCGGAATCGCGATAGGTGGCGCCGTAGTTGAAGCTGCGCTGGTTGGGTCCGGGCATCGGCACGGAATACAGCGTGGAAAGCGTCTTGAGCTTCTGCGCGATGACGAGCTCGTTCTTCCACTTGTGGCCGCTGCGATTCACCCAGCGGCGTTCGCTGCCCACGCGTATGCCCACGCCGGTATCCGTGCCGATGAACGGGCCGCCGGTGTAGATCGTGCGCTTGGCGGGCACCAGTTCCACCTTCACCGCGACCACGCCGTTGTTCTTGTCGTCGACATCGGGCAGCACGTTGACGACGGAGAAGTAGTCCGCGCCATTCAAGGCCTGCTGCAGCTGCAGCAGCTTGTCCTGGGCGAAGTAATCGCCTGACTTGAAGGGCACGTAGCGCTGCAGGAACCCCGGCTTGAACTGGGAGCCTTCGAAATGCACCTCGCCGAAGCGATAGCGCGGGCCTGCTTCCCAGGCGAGCTGGATCACGGCCGTGCGTTCGGCGCGATTCACTTCGACGCGATGCGTGACCAGGCGCGCATCGAGGAAGCCGTTGGCGGTCAGCGCGCCGCTCAGTGCATCGCGCGTGGAGTCGTACTCACCGTGGTTGAGCGTCTGTCCCTTCAGGTTCTCGACGTTTCGCTTGGCGCGGCGAATGGCGGGGATGGACGCGGCCGTCTCGTCGAGCTTGAGGTTCACCGCCGTGACGGTGACCGGTGGTCCCGGCTTCACGTGCAGCGTCACGCGCCAGTCGGTGCCGACGGGCTCGAGCTGGCCCTGCACCGTCGCCTCGTAGTAGCCGTAAGGCTCGAGTGCGCTTTTCGCCTGATCGAGCGCCTGGTTGTACAGGCGCTTCACCTGCGCCTCGGTCACATCGCGATTGGCGTACTGCGAAATATCCACGCCCGAGGTGACGGCGAGCTTCAGCGGATCGTCCACGCCATCCACCGAGAGCTGGACACCCGCGTGCGCCAGCCACGGGGCCAGCAGGAGCGGCAGCAGCGTCAGGCGGCTGATTCGGCGCATGCAGTCTAGAGCCTGTTTATGCTCTCCCCGCAGCCCGCGCCGGGATCTATTTGCTCGCAGGCACAGGAGGAACGAGGAGGTGTATGGCGATACACAACCGAGCGATAACGCCGGCATGCGGGCAAATAGGCCCGGCCCGGAGGGTTGCCGTTGAGTGGCCGCCATGCGACAGCGCGCGGCTTGGCCTGACAGCCAGTCAGGCCCGCGCCACGCACTATCACCTGACGACCACTCAACGGCAACGCGGACTGCGGCGAGAACATAAACAGGCTCTTTTCCATCCTGGAAGTGGGGCGATGAACGCGTCGGTAGACACGTGCAGCCCAAGCTTAGCCCATCACCTCGCGCGCACTGGTGAATGAGGCGTCAGCGAATGCGACATCAACCGGCCTTGTCGCCCGCCTTGTGCGCAATCCATGCGCCCACCACGGCGGAAACGTACGGAATCGACTGCGCCGCGAGGATGAACATCCACAACTGGCCCTCGACGTACTGCGTGCCGAAGCTCAGCGCCATGCCGATCACGCAGGCCGTCAGCGCGATCGCCATCAGCAGCTCCTCGCGCACCGGCGCGAACGCAGCGAAGTTGCTGCCGCCGAGGCGACGGCTCTTGGCGGTCACCACGAACGAGGTCTTCTCGCGCGTGAGGCCGTGCAGGATGCCGCGTGCGATGGCGTGCGACAGGCCCATGCTGGCCAGCGACGCCATCAGCGTGTCGTACCAGCTGCATGGGACGCGTGCGCGATAAAGCACGATGCCGAAGATCGCCTTGGCAAAGAAGAAGCCGATCACCGGGATCAGGAACAGCTGCATCGGCAGGCTGAAGATGGTCGGGAACGCCACCATGCCCGCGGTCCAGAAGATCGCCATCATGGTGAAGATCAGGTGCAATGCATCGGCGAACCAGCTGAACCAGCCGGTGAGGAAGTGGAAGCGCTGGCCGCTGGAGAGCGGGCCCTTCTTGGTCATCCAGTTCCAGCGACCCTTGAGGATCTGCATGGCGCCGAACGCCCAGCGATAGCGCTGGCTCTTGTATGCCTTGAAGTCGGCCGGGGTGAGGCCCTTGCCCATCAGCTCGTCGACGTACACGAGTTCATAGCCGGCGTGCATCAGGCGCAGGCCGAGCTCGGCGTCTTCGCAGATGGTCCATTCGGACCAGCCGCCGGTACCTTCCAGCGCCGAGCGGCGCACCATGGTCATGGTGCCGTGCTGGATGATGGCGTTGCGCTCGTTGCGGTGGTGCATGCCGATGCGGAAGAAGCCGTCGTACTCCCATGCGGTCATGCGGCGGAAGCGGTTGTGCTCGAAGTCGCGATGCGCCTGCGGACACTGCACCACCGCCACCTTCGGGTCGTGGAAGTAGCCGGTGAGCGTGGACAGCCAGTCTTCGCGCACCACGTAGTCGGCGTCGATCACCGCCACCACGTCGGCGCGCGGGTCGGTTTCCTTCAGGCCGAAGTTGAGTGCACCGGCCTTGAAGCCCGGCCACGGCTCCAGGTGGAAGAAGCGGAACTTCGTGCCCAGCTTCTCGCAGTAGTCCTGCACCGGCTTCCAGATCGCCGGGTCCTTGGTGTTGTTGTCGATCACCAGGACTTCGTAGTTCTCGTACTGCAGCGCGGCCAGGGAGTCGAGGGTGATGATCACCATCTCCGGCGGCTCGTTGTAGCAGGCCAGGTGGATCGACACGAACGGCTGCTTCTCCACCGGATCAGGCGTGAGCAGGCCCGCATGGCGCACCCAGCCGCGGCGCCACAGCACCTCGGTGAACTCGAAGCCGTTGATGAGCAGGATGGCGAGGATCGCGATCTGGGCCGGGAACAGCAGCACCAGCATGGTCCAGTCGATCCAGCTCAGGTAGAAGTTGAAAGGCAGCGTGGCCGACCAGGTGATCAGGCCGCAGGCGAGCTGGATCAGCGCGCAGAAGAAGAAGCGGCCCATCAGCTTGAAGCGGCTGTAGTGGCGTGCGAACCAGATCATCGGCAGCAGCGCCAGCAAGCTGGCAGCCAGCGCCTTCCACGGCCACGCGGTGTCTTCGGTCACCGGGCCGGTGAACGGGAACTTCAGCTGGCGATCGGCGTTGAACATGCCCCAGTAGGCTTCGGTGCGACCCGACAGCTTTTCCTTCCAGGGCTGGTCGAACGCCTCCATCACGTAGTAGTCGATGTTGTTCTGCTTGGCGACGTTGAACCACTGGCGCAGGAAGATCGCCTCGTTCGACACCGACGGGTCGGCGTACTTGTAGCGATCACCGTTGGACGGCCAGCCGATCTCGCCGATGACGATGAGCTTGTTCGGGAACATCTGCTTGAGCGTGCGATAGCTGCCCAGCGCGTCCTGGATGGCGTCCTTGCGGTCGATGCCGTTCCAGTACGGAAACAGATGCACGGTGATGAAGTCGACGTGCTCGGCGAGCTCCGGATACTTCGCCCAGATGTGCCAGGGCTCGGCGATGGACACCGGCTGATGCAGCGCGGCACGCACGCGGTCCACGTACGCCATCAGCTGCTCGGGCGGGATGTCGTTGCGGAACAGCACTTCGTTGCCGACGATCACTCGGTTGATCGAGTTCGGGTAGCGACGCGCCTGCGCGATCAGCGTCTCGATCTCCTTCTCGTTGTTGTCGAGGCGGCGATCGATCCACGCGCCGGCCATCACCTGCAGGCCCTGCTTGTCGGCCAGGCGATACACCTGCGGGTTCTGCAGCGTGGAGTAGGTGCGGATGCGCGGCGTGTACTGCTTGAGCAGCTTCAGGTCGTTGTTGATTTCCTCGTCGGACGGGAAATCGTTCTTCAGCGGGTTCTGGTAGCGCTGGAAGGCGGACAGCGCAAAGCCGCCGATGGGACCTTTCCAGTCCTCGGGGCCATGGGGCAGGTTGCTCCACCACCACAGGCCGATGTTCATGGCCGCCACGATCAGGGCGAGCAGGATGGCTGCTAGGAACGGATGCCGGCTATCCTGGGTGGTTGCTGTCGCGCTCAAAACGATCCCCGTGGCTGCCTCACACGAGGCCAAAAAGCCCTGAGAGCTTAACGAGGGAGCGCATTGGGCTCAATCAAGGCGAGCCGGGATGGTCAGCGCAAGGTCAGGCCACCCGCATGTGACCGGCCATCATTGGCACGGGCCGGCCATGCGGCACAGCGTGGCGACCAGCGTGGCCTGGCTGTGCTTGACGGTCTTTTCAAAGACATGCTTGAGGTGGTTGCGTGCGGTGCCTTCGCCCATGGCGAGCAGGCGGGCGCAATCTCGCAGCTCATGGCCGTCGGCAAGCAGGCCGGCCAGGGCGGCTTCGCGCGGCGTGAGGCCGAACGCCACCGTCAGCGCTTCGCGGGGCACGGGCTGAAAATGTTCAGGTGCCGTGACGAAGATCGCCACGCCGCGCGGCGGACCGGGCAGAGCGGTCAATCGCACGAGCAGGGGCGCAGCGTGCGCAGCTCGCCGGCGCAGGCCCAGATAGCGAACGGCGCTGGCTGGCGCATCGATGTCCTGCGCGGCCAGCAGCGCCACGGTGTGCCTCAGGCGACGGGTTTGGGCAACCGTTGCGGCCGTGAGCCCCGCGGGGCTGTCTTCCAGCCCGTCGTGCCGGGCCAGCAGCTCGCGTGCGGCGCGGTTGATGTAGCAGGGCCGGGCCTGGTCGTCGGCGAGTATCACCCCGATCAGCAACTGGTCGAGCAACTGCGGCAACAGAGCCGCATGCGCGCCGGCAGGTGTCGGCACATCGGATCCCCCTGCGGACGGGCGTCGAGACGGGCGGGACATGACGAACTCCCGCTGCCGGCCTAATGCTTTCGCGCTGTCCGGTATGGGACAGGCGAGCGCGTGGCCGGTGGCGTATGCAGGTAGATCCATCCTACTCCGCCGTCGTGCGGAGCGAGCCTCGGAGCACTGCCATGGCCATCGACGAGCAACGACTTCATGCATTCCTAGGAAAGGCGGTGGGCGACCTGGGCGCCGCCATCAGCGCCACCCTGATCCAGATCGGCGACGAACTGGGTTTCTACAAGGCGCTTGCCGCCGAACGGCTGACGTCTGCCGAGCTTGCCGAGCGGACCGGCACGCACGAGCGCTATGCGCGCGAGTGGCTGGGCAACCAGGCGGCGGGCGGCTACGTGGACTTCGACGAAGCCACCGGGCGCTATGGCCTGAACGAGGAACAGGCGCTGTGCCTGGCCGACCCGCATGGCCCGGTGGACCTCGCGGGCGCGTATTCGATCGTCGAAGCGATGTTCCATGCCAAGGAACGGACGCTGGAGCACTTCCGCAATGGTCAGGGCATGGAGTGGGGAGAGCATCATCCCTGCCTGTTCCATGGCACGGAGCGGTTCTTCCGCGCGGGCTACAACGCAAACCTGATCGGCGCGTGGCTGCCGGCGCTGGAAGGCGTGGTCGACAAGCTGCGTGGCGGAGGGCGGGCGGCCGACGTGGGTTGCGGCCACGGGGCCAGCACGATCCTGATGGCCCAGTCGTTCCCCAACGCCCAATTCGTCGGCTACGACTATCACGGGCCTTCCATCGAGGTGGCTCGCCAGCGCGCCGAGGCGGCGGGCGTCACCAATGCATCGTTCGAAGTGGCCGATGCCACGGGCTACGAAGGCAAAGACTTCGACCTGATCGCCTTCTTCGATTGCCTGCACGACATGGGCGATCCGGTTGGCGTCGCCAGGCACGCGCGGCAGGCCCTGAAGGCCGACGGCAACTGCATGATCGTCGAGCCTTTCGCGGGCGACCGCGTGCAGGACAACCTGAACCCGGTCGGACGGGTCTACTTCGGCGCCTCGGCGCAGATCTGCGTGCCGGTCTCGCTGGCTCGCCACGGGCCCGCGCTGGGCGCGCAGGCCGGTGAGGCGAGGCTGCGCCAAGTGGTGGTGGACGGCGGAGGCTTCCAGCGCTTCCGGCGCGCGGCGGAGACGCCGTTCAACATCGTGCTGGAGGCAAGGCCCTGATTAAGGCTGCATGTCCGCCACTTCAGGCGATCCAGGCACCTGCATGCCCGTCATTCCGGCGCAGGCCCGGGTCCAGCAGCTGCGGGCCGTGATTTTTGCGACACGGCCGAGGCCTGAGGCTCTGGATGCCGGCCTGCACCGGAATGACGGTGAGGAGGAGGCATGGTCGGGATCAGCCGTCCTGCCGCCCCGTTCACCGCCGGAGCGGGGCGTACGCGCTTACTTCAGCAGCGAGCGCAGCATCCACGCGGTCTTTTCGTGATCCTTCAGGCGCCCGGTGACCATGTCGACCGTACCTTCATCGCCGGCGGCATCGGCCACCTTGATGGCTTCGCGGGCCGTGTGGGCGGCGATCTCGTGGCCTTCGACCAGCTGGCCGACCATGTCCTTCCAGTCCGGTACGCCGGCTTCCTCCTTGATGGAGGTGAGCTTGCCGAACTGGCTGTAGGAGCCGGGGGCGAACACGTCCAGGGTGCGGATGCGCTCGGCGATCTCGTCGGCGGCCAGCCACAGCTCGTTGTACTGGGTCTCGAACATCGTGTGCAGGCTGTTGAAGTGCGGGCCGGTGATGTTCCAGTGGAAGCTGTGGGTCTTGAGGTAGAGCGAATAGGTGTCCGCAAGCAGCTTGGACAGCTGCCCGCCGATCTGTTCCCGGTCCTTCTTGGCGATGCCGATGGAAATGGCCATGGAGTACTCCTTTGCGAGGGTGGGGATGAAACTTGGGACCAGCTTAGCGAGCCGTCCCTTGGCGGTGAAATGAATCGTGCCGATGCCGGTGATAGTCACCAGCTATCATGTGCGGTCCGATGACACAGGCAACCACACCTTCCCAGAGTGCCGATCCGCGGCTGCGCGACCTGCGCAAGGCGCTGGACACGGTATCCAGCCGCGATGTCGGCCGCCTGCAGGGCCGCTGGCGCGAACTGTCGCGCCGCTTCGACGAAAAGAAGCTGGCGGCGCTCGCCAGCGATATCGAGGCGTCCGCGACCAAGCGCCGCGCCCGCGCCGAGGCCAAGCCGGCGATCACGCTGGACGAGTCGCTGCCCATCACGGCACGCGCCGACGAGATCGTCGAGCTGATCCGCAAGCACCAGATCGTGGTGATCGCCGGCGAGACCGGTTCGGGCAAGACCACCCAACTGCCCAAGCTTTGCCTGGCCGCAGGACGAGGCGAAGCGGGCATGATCGGCTGCACCCAGCCGCGCCGCCTGGCCGCTCGTTCGGTGGCGCGCCGCGTGGCCGAAGAGCTGGGCACCGGCCTGGGCGACCAGGTGGGTTTCCAGGTGCGTTTCACCGATCAGGTGTCCGACCGCACCCTGGTCAAGTTCATGACCGACGGCATCCTGCTCGCGGAAACGCAGGGCGATCCGTGGCTGAGCGCGTACGACACCATCATCATCGACGAGGCGCACGAGCGCAGCCTCAACATCGACTTCCTGCTGGGCTATCTCAAGCGGCTGGCGGTGAAGCGTCCGACGCTGAAGATCATCGTCACCTCGGCCACCATCGATACCGAGCGTTTCGCCGAGCATTTCGGCAACGCGCCCATCGTGTCGGTGGAAGGGCGTACCTATCCGGTCGAAGTGCGCTGGCGTTCGGTGGACGAGGTGGCGGCGCGCCGCGGCCAGCGTGCGGGCGACCTGCAGCAGGGGGGCGCCGATCATGTGGCCGCCGTGCTGGACGAAATCACCCACGACGACCCGCGTGGCGACGTGCTGATCTTCCTGCCGGGCGAACGCGAGATCCGCGACGCTCATCTGCTGCTGTCGCGCCGCCAGTACCGCGAGACGGAAGTGCTGCCGCTGTATGCGCGCCTTTCCGCCGGCGACCAGGACCGCGTGTTCAAGCCGGGGCCGAAGCGCCGCGTGGTGCTCGCCACCAACGTGGCCGAAACCTCGCTCACCGTGCCGCGCATCCGTTACGTGATCGATTCGGGCCAGGCGCGCGTCAAGCGCTACAGCCAACGCAGCCAGCTTGAGCGCCTGCATGTCGAGCCGATCTCCAAGGCTGCTGCCGACCAGCGCAAAGGCCGCTGCGGCCGTGTGGGTCCAGGCACCTGCTATCGCCTCTACGACGAGGCTGACTACGAGAGCCGTGCGGCCTACACCGATCCGGAGCTGCTGCGCTCGTCGTTGGCCAACGTGATCCTGCGCATGCTGTCGCTGCAGCTGGGTGAAGTGGACGAATTCCCTTTCCTCGAAGCGCCCGATCCGCGCGTGGTGGCCGATGGCTATCGGCGCCTGGCCGAAATCTCGGCCATCGACGACGCCCGTCGCCTCACCCCGATGGGCCGCGTGATGGCGAAGTTGCCGATCGACGTGCAACTGGCGCGCATGCTGGTGGAAGCGGAGAAGCTGCACAGCCTGCGCGAGCTGCTGGTGGTCGTGTCCTTCCTCAGCATCCAGGACCCGCGCGAGCGCCCCGCCGATGCGCGCCAGCAGGCCGATGCGGCGCATGCGGCGTTCGCCGATCCCAAGTCCGATGTCGTCGGCGTGCTGAACCTGTGGCGTGACTACGGCAAGGCACACGAAGACCTCACGCAATCGAAGCTGCGCGACTGGTGCTCGCGCCACTTCCTCAGCTTCATGCGCATGCGCGAATGGCGCGAGCTGCATCGACAGCTCTTGCTGGTAGTGCAGGAGCTGGGCTGGAAGCTGGACGCTTCGACTCCCTCTCCCCTGCGGGGAGAGGGCCGGGGTGAGGGGGCAATCTCGCCTCAGGCGGGAAAAGGGCGAGGTGTTGCTGTTTCCAACAAGCGGAATAGGCAAGACACCCGCGAGCACCCACCCCTCACCCCGGCCCTCGCCCCCGAGGGGAGAGGGGGTGAAGACGAAGCCACCCGCCAATACGAATCCATCCACCGCAGCCTCCTCGCCGGCCTGCCCACGCAGGTGGGACACAAGGACGAAAAGGGCATCTACCGCAGCACGCGCGAGCGTCGCTTCCAGGTGTTTCCGGGCTCATCGCTGTCGAAAGTGCCACCGAACTGGATCTTCGCCGCGCAGATCCTCGATGTCGGTGGCCGCGTGTGGGGCATGATGTGCGCGCGCGTCGAACCGCTGTGGATCGAGCAGCAGGCAGCGCATTTGCTGCGTTCGGCGTGGCGTGATCCGCACTGGTCGCGCAAGCGTGGCCATGTGGTGGCATACGAGCAGGTAAGCCTGTTCGGATTGACGCTGGTGGAGCGGCGCCCAGGCACGTTCCAGAAGCAGGATCCGGTGCTCGCGCACGAGATCTTCCTGCGAGAAGCGCTGACCCGCGGCGATATCGACGCCCGCGCCGACTTCATCCGCGCCAACCAGCGTGTGCTGGAGGATGCGCGCGGCATCGAAGCCAAGCAGCGTCGCGAAGGCCTGCTGCGTTCCGAGGATGAACTGGTCGGCTTCTTCGAAGGCAAGCTGCCTGGCGACATCGCGGACAGCCGTGCACTGGACGCGTGGTACCGCAAGGCGCGTCCCGCGGAGCAGGCGGCGCTGCGTTGGTCGCTGGACGATGTGATGAGCGGTGGCGCCGGGCTCGATCCCAAGGCGTTCCCGTCGTCGTTGGATGTTGGGCCGCAGAAATACCGCCTCGAATACCGCTTCGTGCCGGGCGACGATGCCGACGGCGTGACCTTGCACCTGCCGCTGGCGATGTTGAATGCCTTGCCTGCCGCGCGTTGCGAATGGCTGGTGCCTGGGTTGCTGGCGGAGAAAGTGGCGGAGCTGATCCGTGGTTTGCCCAAGGCGTTGCGCCGCAACTTCGTGCCGGCGCCGGACTTTGCGCGTGCCTTCGTCGAGGCCGAGGCACCGCGCGACGAGTCTTTGCACAAGGCGCTCGCCGCGTTCCTCAAGCGTGCGACAGGCGTGGACATCGCGGCGACGGATTTCGACGCCGTGGAACTGCCCGCGCATTTCCGCATGCGTTATCGCCTGCACGACGAGAACGGCAAGACGCTCGCCACGGGGCGCGATCTCGCGGCGATGCGAGGCCAATGGGAGGGGCGGGCGCGCGAAGCGTTTTCGCGCAAGACCGACATCGAACTCACGCGCGAAGACATCGCCAGCTGGGATTTCGAAGAGATCCCGGCACAGGTGCGTTCGGCGGGCGGCCTGCTCGCGTTCCCCGCCCTGGTCGATCTGGGCGACGCGGTGGCGTTGCGCGTGTTCGAGCGCAGCGACGAAGCACGTGAGGCACACGTGCTTGGCGTGGTTCGCCTGCTACGCAACGCGCTCGCCAGCGACATGAAGCAGGCACGCCGCCGGTTGCCCATCGCCAATCCGCTCGCCTTGAAATATGCCCCGCTGGGCGGTGTCGATGGCTTGCGCGAAGACCTGGTGGAAGGCGGTTTTACCGACCTCCTGGAGCCTCACGATCTCAACGCGAGAACGGCCGGTGCGTTCCAGTCGCTGCATACCCTGATGGCGCGCGAGCTGTTTGGTGCAGCGGTCGAACGCCTCAAGCTGGCCGAGCCGATCATCGAGGCGCAGGCCGACCTCAAGCCGTGGCTGCAACCGCCGTTGATGGGTTTTGCCCGCGCCAGCTACGACGACCTGCGCGAACAGCTCGAATCCTTGCTGACGGCAGGTTTCCTGCGGGAGCTGCCCACCTCGCGGCTGGCGCACTATCCGCGCTATTTGAAAGCGATGCGTCTGCGCGCGGAGCGCCTGCGCCAGGACCCGGCCAAGGACCAGCAGCGCATGCTGCAGGTGCTGCCGTTCTGGCGCGATTACCTCAAGCATCGCGCGGCAGGCACCGATGCGTTGGACGAATTGCGCTGGCTGATCGAGGAATGGCGCGTGTCGCTGTTCGCGCAGGAACTGAAGACGGCCGAACCGGTGTCGGCCAAGCGGCTCACGCGGGCGCTGGAGGCGCTCGCGTGAGCCATTCGCATCAGCGGACGCGCTTCACGCTGATGCTTTCGCCGCAGCCTTCCACGTACATCAGCCAGTTGCCCATCATCATCGGCTTGATGGTGACGTTCGGGTTTTCGGCATGCGGGCAGACGTAGCTGCCTGATCCGGCCTGTTTCCACACCTGGCCGTTGTCCAGCGGGAACTGCATGTTCTCCGCGAAGCCGTTGAAGGAGCCTTTCAGGCGCGCGGTCACCGCCGTGCGCTTGCCGCTTTCGGGGTAGAACACCGGCTTGCCGGACGAATCGACCACCTTGGTGATCACCTTGCCGTGCCCGCTCAGCCAGTCGTCGAGGTTCTTCAGTTCGTCGGCCGACAACTTGTCGAGGCCCGCGGCCTTGAACTCCGCCGGCGACATGCGCTGCTGCAGCGGCACGTACTGGTCGGCGGCCAAGGCAAGAGCAGGGACGATCAGGGCGGCACTCACGAACAACGGCAGCAGTCGGGCCAGACGCATGGAAATGTCCTCAGGGGCAAGGGAGTGACGTCGCCGCCGCAGCATACACGGCATGAACCGCCGGTTCATGCGGAAGGCGGGTCGCGGGAGCGGCCTGCACTAGAATGGCGGCATGGTCCAAGCCGCCCTCAACGCAAGCCCGGGTCTCGCCCAGTGGCGCGAACGCGTCGGCTACGTGCCGCCCGTGCTGGGCGACGCGTTGGATGCCGGCGCGTCCCTGGCGGTTCACCAGGCCGAGTTGGCCGACGCGCTGGAGCTGCTCGCCATGCTGGGTTCCGACGCGCAGACCCAGGCAGCGGCCGTGTGGTTCGAGGTGTCCCGCACCGATCCGGCATTGTGGGCGCAACGCGAGCCGCTATTGCCGGCCGAACTGCAGCGCCTGGTCGCCGGCCAGCTGGCCGCCGAACGGGTATGGGCGCTGCATGCACAGCATGGCGCCGATCACGGTGCGGAAGGCCTGCGCCGCCTGCTGCTGGCGATCATCCGCGACGTGCGCGTGGTGTTCATCCTGCTGGCGCGGCAGCTGGCCCGCATGCGCGTCGCCAGCAGCTGGCCGGAGGCCGAGCGCCAGTCGCTGGCGCGGCTCACCCGCGACATCCATGCGCCCCTCGCCAATCGTCTCGGTATCTGGCAGCTGAAGTGGGAGCTGGAAGACCTGAGCTTCCGCTACCTGCAGCCGGAGACCTACAAGCGCATCGCCAAATTGCTGGACGAGCGCCGCGTCGATCGCGAGGAGTTCATCCGCGAATCGCTCGACGTGCTGCATCGCGCGCTTGACGCGGCGGGCATTCGCGCGGAGCTGGCGGGTCGGCCGAAGCACATCTATTCGATCTGGAAGAAGATGCAGCGCAAGTCGCTGGAGTTCTCCGATCTCTATGACATCCGCGCCGTGCGCGTGCTGGTCGACAGCGTGGCCGACTGCTATGGCGCGCTCGGCGTCGTGCATACGCTGTGGCCGCACCTGCCGGGCGAGTTCGACGACTACATCGCCCGGCCCAAGGGCAACGATTACCGCTCGCTGCATACGGCCGTGGTCGGCCCGCGCGGCAAGACGCTGGAAGTGCAGATCCGCACGCACGAGATGCATCGCATCAACGAGCTGGGCGTGGCCGCGCACTGGCGCTACAAGGAAGGCGGCGCGGGCGACAGCGAGTTCGAGGCAAAGATCGCTTGGATGCGCCAGCTGCTTGAGCCGCGCCAGGACAGCGAAGGCGATCTTGCCGCCGACCTGCACACCGAGCTGCTGGAAGACCGCGTCTACGTGCTCACGCCCAAGGGCGAAGTGGTGGACCTGCCGCACGGTGCCACCGTGCTCGACTTCGCCTACCACGTGCATACGGAAGTGGGTCATCGCTGCCGCGGTGCCAAGGTCAACGGCCGCATCGTGCCGCTCACCTTCCAGCCCTCCAGCGGCGATCGCGTGGAAGTGCTCACCGCCAAAATTGCCGAGCCCAGCCGTGACTGGCTGTCGCCGCATCATGGCTACCTGCATACGTCGCGTGCGAAGGACAAGGTACGCGCGTGGTTCCGCCGCATCGCGCACGACGCCAACGTCGCCGCGGGCCGCGCGATCTTCGAAAAGGAGATCAAGCGCCTGGCCCTGCCTTCGGCCGACATCAGCAAGCTGCCGGCGCATTTCCACCTGAAGTCGCACGATGAGCTGCTCGTCGCGCTGGCGCTGGGCGAAGTCGCGCCCGGCCAGATCGCACGCGTGCTGCAGGAGGCCGCTGCGCCGCCGCCACCCGTGACGCAATCGGCAACCGCCGCGCCGCCCAGGCAGGCGACGCACGGTCACAGCGCGCTCAGCATCGAGGGCGTAGGCAATCTGCTGACCACGCTGGCGCGCTGCTGCCAGCCCTTGCCGGGTGATCCGGTGCGGGGTTTCGTCACCAAGGGGCGCGGCGTATCCGTTCATCGCGCGGATTGCCCCAGTCTGGCGCGCCTGGCGCGTCGCGATCCGGACCGCGTGATCGAAGTGGAGTGGGGCAAGGCCGCTGCGCGCGCGTACGAAGTGGACATCGAACTGCGAGGCTACGACCGCAAGGGCCTGCAGAAGGACGTCACCAGCGTCATCAGCAATGCCAGCGTGCACATCATCGCGTCGTCCAGTCGCGTATTCACGCGCACGGGCGAGGTGGAAATGCGCTTCACCCTGCGCGTTCGGGACTTCGAACAGCTGTCCACTCTGCTGGATCGCCTGGTAGCGCTGCCCAACGTGGTCGACGCGCGCCGCGTCAGCGTTGGCTGAACGGCTGGCCTTAACAACCCGGCCCAGGCCCGCCGCGATGCTAAGCTGCGGCTGAGAAACTCCACTTCCCCATGCCCATGAACGGACGCAAAGACCAGTACGACCCAGGGTCGCCAGGCCGAACCGAGCCGACCCTGGGTAGCCTCGACAATCTGGACGCGCCCGGCTCAGGCCCATCGAGAGAGGTGCCGCGGGACGACGACGGCCTGCCCAAGTTCAACCTCGCCCCGGACATGCGTCGTCCGGCACCGCCGCGTGCACCGATGCCGCCGCCCCGCAAGCGAGGCTGGCTGGTGCCATTGGCGTTGCTGGTGGTCATCGGCATCGGCACCAGCGTGTGGATGGGACAGGACAAACTGCGCGGACTGGTGCCCAGCACCGAGCTCGATGGCGTGTTGGGTCGTGCCGAAATCGCACTGCAGGAAGGACGCCTGGACGGTACCGACGGTTCCAGCGCACGTGAATTGTTCGAAGCGGCGCGCGCCCTGCAGCCGGACAACGACCGCGCCCGCGATGGCCTGCGCAAGGTCGGCCAGGCCGAGATCGCCCGGGCCGATGCCGCGCTGCAGGCCCACAAACTGGACGAAGCAGACCAGGCGCTGGCGACGGCGCGCGAACTGCTGGGCGGCGGCACCGACGTGGATCGCCTGAGCCAGGCGATTGCCAGCGCGCGCAACGGCACGGTGAAGACCGACCGCCTCGTCGAACAGGCCCAGCAGGCACTCGAGGCGGGCAAGCTCGACGGCGACGACGGCGCGGCTGCGCTGTATCGGCGCGTGCTGGCCGCCGATCCCGGCAATGCCGTGGCCCTGCATGGGCTGGACAAGGTTGCCGATGCGCTCGCCGCGCAGGCGCACAAGGCGCTCGATGCCGGCGATCGCGCGGGAGCGGCCGCGCTGGTCGACCGCATCGCCGCGATGCTGCCCAATTACGGCGAATTGCCGGCGCTGCGTGCCGCCCTGGTGCAAGCCGACCAGCAGAACAACAGCCAGGTCACCGACGCGATCAAGCAGGGCCAGGATGCGCTGCGCGCCGGTCGCATCACCGGCGAAGGCGACGATACCGCGCTCGCGCACTTCAAGGCCGCGTTGGCGATCGATGCCAACAATGACGACGCAAAAACGGGTCTCGGCCAAGTAGCACAGGCCCTGATCGTGCAGGCCAACGCCGCGCTCGACAGCGGCGACACGGCGCATGCCAGCGGCCTGCTGGACCAGGCCGAGGCGCTGGCGCCGCATTCCGCGGACCTGGCGTCGGCGCGCGCGCGCCTTACCGATGAACAGAAGTCCGTCGCGGCCGCGCAGGCCGCGAGCGCGAACGAAAAGCACAAGGCTCCTGAGCAAACGCCGGCGAACACCAGGAGCGACCGACGCAAAGCCGCCGCATCGCAGACGCCCAGCGAAGACGAGGACACTGGCGAAGCGCCGCTGGAGCATCCGCCGCTTACGCCGCAGCAAAGCGCCGAGCTCTCGCGCACGTTGTTGCGTGCGGACAACGCGGCACGGCAGGGCAACCTCATGTTGCCGCCGGGCGAAAGCGCGTATGACCTCTATCGGCAGGCGCTCGCCATCGACGGCAACAACGTGACCGCCCGCAACGGCCTCGAAAACCTGCCCAACATCGCCATCGGCCAGTTCAACCAGGCGTTGATGAACGGCAATCTGTCCGTCGCCAACAGCCGCCTCGCCGATCTGGGTGACCTGTCGCCGGGCAACACCAACCAGGGCGTACTGCGCCAACGCCTGGCCAGTGCGTGGATGGACCAGGCCGAACAACAGTTGCAAAGTGGCGATCGCGCCGGTGCTGCCCAGTCGCTGGACAGCGCACGCAAACTCATGCCGGGCAATCCACGCCTGGCCACCTTGATGGCACGCCTGCAGTCCGGTTCCTGAGGAATCGCCCATGACGGTGATGGTGTTCGGGGCCAGCAGTCAGATCGGCCGCTTCCTGCTGCCGCGCCTGCTCGCGCGCGGAGAAACCGTAAAGGCGCTGAGCCGCTCGGAGCGCGCCAGCGAACCGGGCCTCACGTGGGTGCACGGCAAGTTGCCCGACCGCGTGCCGGATGTGGGGCGCCCGCTGGTGATCATCAGCTTCGGTCCGCTGCTGCCGTTCGCGCAGTGGCTGTCGTCCTTGGTGCTGGCGCCGGGCACGCGCGTGATTGCGACCAGTTCGATGAGCGCCGAATCCAAGCAGGATTCCGACGTGCCCGCCGAGCGTGCGATTTCGCAGTCGCTGCGCGATGGCGAAATCGCCCTGGCCGCCGCCTGCGAGAAGCAGGGAGCACTGTGGACAATCTTCCGTCCCACACTGATCTACGGCGCAGGACTGGACAAGAGCCTTACGCCGATCGCCCGTCGCGCGATGCGGCTCAGGGTGTTTCCGTTGCCGGCAGGCCGAGGCCTGCGCCAGCCGGTCCATGCAGACGACATCGCTGCGGCGGTCGTGGCGGCGCTGGACCATCCCGAAGCGGCCGGCCGGATCCTGCCCCTGGGCGGGGGCGAGCGGCTCACGGCCGGGGAGATGTTCGCCCGGGTCCGCCGGAGCCTGCCGATCGGCACGTTGCCCGTTCCCGTTCCGGCGCCGCTGTTGCGCCTGGGCCGCCACGCCGTGCCCAGGCTGCGCGGTCCGCTGACGCGGCTGGAAGCCAATCTCGTCGCCGACAATAGCGAGCTGCAGCGGCTGCTGGGCGTCTCACCGCGGCCCTTCCAGCCGGATGCCGCCTGCTGGGAGCCTCAGCTGTAGGAGCGCACCCAGTGCGCGATTGGCCTGGCGGGATTCCGCGGCGAACGCGTGCATTGGGATACGACCCGGCCCTGGGGTCGCGCACCGGGTGCGCCCCTACAGTGGTTGGCCGGCCGCGACAAACCCGCCGGTGCCTCGCTTCGGCCTCATCCGCGCCACAAACCGCCGCTGGCGTTCAGATACCCGCGGGGAAGCGGGCCCTATGATCCCGTGGCCTCTTCCGTTCAGGATCTCCCCTCTTTGGCCTTCTTGACCCGCCTCCGTTCGTTCGCCAGCGCTGTCTGGCCCTGGGTGCGCATTCCGTTCTGGATCTGCATGGGTCTGCTGTTCGGCTTCGTGTTGCCTTATACCCTGGTGCTCAACAAGCGGGTGCAGGATCGCTTCAACGACCTCGTGTTCGCGGTGCCCACGCGCATCTATGCGCGGCCGCTGCCGCTGTCCGCCGGCACGCCGATGAATCCGGCGACCCTGGAACTGGAGCTGACCTTTGCCGGCTACGGCAACGACGGTCGCGGCCAGGTGGCCGGAACCTGGGCGAAGGAGGGCAGCACCTACAACATCGCCTCGCGTGGCTATGCAGGGCCGGACGGCGGTGAATTGCCCAAGCGCATCCGCGTCGTGCTGGGCAAGGGCCAGGTCGCCAGCGTGAAGGACACGGCCAACGGCCGGCCGCTGGACCTCACCCATCTCGATCCGGCACGCATCGCCACCGTGTACGGCTCGCAACAGGAAGAGCGCCGCATCGTTCGCCTGGCCGACGTGCCGCCGCTGCTGATCAGCGGCCTGCAGGCGGTGGAAGACCGAGACTTCAAGCATCACATCGGCATCGACTTCACCGCGATCTTGCGCGCCTCGTTCGCCAACCTGCGTGCGGGCCATACCGTGCAGGGCGGCTCCACGCTCACGCAGCAGCTGGTGCGCAACCTGTTCCTGGATCGCTCGCAGAACCTCACGCGCAAGTTCAACGAAGCGCTGATGTCGATCCTCATCGAAACGCACTACGACAAGAGCCGCATCCTCGAGGCCTACGTCAACGAGGTGTTCCTGGGCCAGCAGGGCAACCAGGCCGTGCATGGTTTTGCCGCCGCGTCGGAGTTCTACTTCGGTCGTCGCATGGAAGACCTCAGGCCGCAGGAGATGGCGTTGCTGATCGGCCTGGTGAAGGGGCCGAGCTACTACGATCCGCGTCGTTATCCGGATCGTGCACTGGTGCGCCGCAACCTCGTGCTCGACCAGTTTGCCGAGACGGGCCTGATCGCGCCCGACCAGGCCGCAGCCTTCAAGAGCACGCCGCTGGGCATCGTCAGCAACGGTCAGTTGCCACACAACCGCTTCCCGGCCTTCATGCAGCTGGTGCGTGCGCAGATCACCAGTGACTTCGACGACGACACGCTTTCCAACGGCAACCTGAGCATCTTCACCACGCTCGATCCGGCGGCGCAGCTGTATGCGGAGCAGGCGATCACCTCGACGGCGGCCAACCTCGGCAAGCGTGGCGAAGCCGCGCAGGCCGCGGCCGTGGTGACCGAGGCGAAGACCGGTGCCGTGCTCGCCATGGTCGGCAGCAAGACGCCGGGCGAGCAGGGCTTCAATCGCGCGATGGACGCGCGTCGTCCGATCGGTTCGCTGATGAAACCGCTCGTGTACCTCGTCGCACTGGCCAACCCCGAGCGCTGGAATCTCGGCAGCCCCGTGGAGGATTCGCCCATCAGCATGCGCCAGCCCGACGGCAGCTACTGGACGCCGAAGAACGACGAAGGCGACGTGCACGGCTCGGTGCCGATGGTTGACGGCCTGGTGCATTCCTGGAACCTGGCGACGATCAACCTCGGCATGAGCGTGGGCGTCGCGCGCATCAAGGCGTTCCTCGAGTCGTTCGGGCTCACCGACGTCAACCCGAGTCCGTCGCTGCTGATCGGCGCCGAAGACATGTCGCCGTTGCAGGCCGCGCAGCTCTACCAGTACATCGCCGCCGACGGCCACGCGTTGCCGCTGCTGGCCGTGCGTGGCGTGGTCGACAACAAGGGCCAGACCATCAAGCGCTATGAGGTGAAGACCGGCCCCGGCGAATACCAGCCCGCCGTGCGCCTGGTGACGTGGGCCATGCAGCAGGTGGCGCGTTCGGGCACGGCGGCTTCGATCGGCAGTTCGGGTCTCGCCTACCTCAATGCCGCGGGCAAGACCGGCACCAGCAATGACATGCGCGACAGCTGGTTCGCGGGCTTCACCGGCGATCACCTCGCGCTGTTCTGGATGGGCCGCGACGACAACAAGCCCAGCGGCCTGTACGGCGCCACGGGCAGCCTGCGCGCCTGGCAGGAGTTGTTCCGCAAGCTGCCCACGCGCCCATTGTCGGCGGCGCCTGGCGATGGCCTGGAGATGGCATGGATCAATACGTCCAACGGCCACCGTTCGGAAGAAGGATGTGAAGGCGCGCGCCAATTGCCGGTGGTGGCCGGTACACTTGGGCAGGACGCCGAAGGCTGCTTCTGGCAGCACGTCGGCAATCTTTTCGGCAGCGCCGATACGCCTCCCGCGCCAGCCACGCCCACCGAACCCGCACGAGATTGACCATGTCGAGCCGTCTTCTTCGCCTCTCCGCCGCCCCAGCCACGTTGGCGGTCCTGCTGCTCGCCGCGTGCAGCCAGCCCAGCGTTCCGGCGCAGGCCACGCGTCCGACCATTTCGGATGAGCAGATGCTGGCGTCGATCCGGGCGGCGGGCGACAAGGAGAAGTCGGCCATCGACGTGAACCCGCTGCGCGATCCGGGCGTGGCCGCGCTGCAGGACGCCGCCGAAGGCGACCTGCGTACCGGCAAATACCAGGATGCGGCGACCAAGCTCGACCAGGCGCTGAAGATCAGCCCGGATTCACCGGACCTGCTGCAGGACCGCGCCGAGCTGGCCATTCGCCTGAAGGACTACGGCAACGCCGAGAAGCTCGCGCACCGCTCGTGGGAATTGGGCCCGCGCCTCGGTCCGCTGTGCGCCCGCAACTGGCAGACCATCGTCGAACTGCGCCAGCGCGCCGATGACCAGGCCGGCGCCGCGAGCGCCAGCAAGTGGGTGTCGCAGTGCCATGTGGAAGGGTTGCAGCGCTACTGAGCGCGGGAGTCACGCATACCCTGTAGGAGCGCACCCAGTGCGCGACCGCAGAGTAACGTCTCACGGTAGTGACTGCTTTTCGCCAGCGGTATGGAAGTGGCGTCGCTTCACCGCTCCGTAGGCTATCGCGCACTGGGTGCGCTCCTACAGCAAAGACGGTGCCCTAGCGCCGACGCTCCTCCATCAGCCCCACCAGATTTCCATCCGGGTCACGGAGGAACGCCAGCCACAGCGTGTGGTCGGACAGCTCCGCGGTGGCCTGTGGTTCGCGTTCACCCACCGCGCCGCGATCGAGCAGCGAAGCGAAGGCGTGTTCGATGTCGCCAACCTTGAAATACAGGATGGAATTGCCGCCCACGGCGCCCGCGCCTTGCGGGGTCGACAACATCAGGCGCACGCCGCCGCTGTCGAGAAAGGCGAGGTTGGGCGCCGGGCGAAACAGGAAGGGCAGCCCGAGGATGTCGCGATAGAAGGACAGCGCCGCATCGACGTCGCTGACGGTGATCGCAATCTGGCCGATGCCATTAATGGGCGTGGACATGGCGATGCTCCGCGGGAGGCCACTCGCAGTCTAGGGCATTCGCAGCCCGGCGGAAGGTCGGCCATACTTGCCGGATGATCGATAACGAGGACGTTGCCGCGCTGCTGGGCACGGAAGGCCCCTTCGCCCGCGAGCTACCCAATTTCGCCCCGCGCGCCGCCCAGCAGGCGATGGCGCGCGCGGTGCAGCACGCCATCGCCGAGCGCGAGACCTTGGTCGCCGAAGCTGGTACCGGCACCGGCAAGACCTTCGCGTACCTGGTGCCTGCGCTGTTGTCTGGCGAGCGCGTGATCGTTTCGACCGGCACCAAGGCGCTGCAGGACCAGTTGTATTTCCGCGATCTCCCGCGCGTGCGCTCCGTGCTGGATGCGCGCCTGAAGACGGCGCTGCTGAAGGGACGTTCCAACTACCTGTGCCTGTATCGCCTGGACCAGACCGTACGCGAAGGTGCCACGTTCGATCGCACGCAGGCGTCGCAGCTTGCTGCGGTTCGCGCGTGGTCGGCGCGCACGCGGCGTGGCGATCGCATGGAACTGGCGGAGGTGCCCGAAGAATCGCCGTTGTGGCCGCGCGTCACGTCCACGCCGGAAAATTGCCTGGGCGTGGAATGCCCGTTCTATGACGACTGCCACGTGGTGAAGGCGCGGCGCGAAGCGCAGGAAGCCGATCTCGTGGTGGTCAACCATCACCTGTTGTTTGCCGACCTCGCGCTGAAGCAGGGAGGCTTCGGCGAGATCCTGCCGGGTGCGCAGGCCTTCGTTCTCGACGAGGCACATCAGATTCCCGAGCTGGCAGGGCAGTTCTTCTCGCAGAGCATCAGCGCGCGACAGCTCACCGAGCTGGCGCAGGACAGCCTCAATGAGTGCAATGGCGTGACCGGCGCCATCGGCCTGCTGCTCGAACCCGTGGAAGCCTTGCAGGAAACGGTGCGCAAGCTGCGCCTGGCGATGGATGTGCTGCCCGAGCGCGGCCCATTCCATTTGCTGGAGGCCAGCGACGCCATCAACGCGGCGTTGCACGACACGCGCGACGTGCTGGCGGCGCTGACCGACGTGCTGGCGTCACAGGCGGAACGTTCGCGCGGGTTTGCGAATGCGCACGAGCGCGCCGCACACCTGAGCGAACGTCTCGATCGCATCGCCGAGCGCGAGAGCGAACGGGACGTGCGCTGGTTCGAACTGTTTCCGCGCGGCTTTGCATTGCATGCCACACCGCTCGATCTCGCCGCGCCGTTGCGCGCGATGCGAGAGCAGACGCAGGCGGCCTGGATACATACGTCTGCCACGCTCTCGGTGGCGGGCAGCTTCGATCATTTCGCTCGGCAGCTCGGGTTGGAAGATCCGCAGACGCTGCATGTCGAGAGCCCGTTCGACTATGCGAAGCAGGCGCTGTGCTACCTGCCCGAAAACCTGCCCGATCCCTCCGTTCGCGACTACACCGATCGCGTGGTCGAGGCCGTGCTGCCTGTCCTGCATGCATCGAATGGGCGCGCCTTCCTGCTGTTCACCTCGCATCGGGCCTTGCGTCGCGCCGCCGAGCTTCTGCGCGAGCGCGTGCCATGGCCGCTGTTCGTGCAGGGCACCGCGCCGCGCCATCGCCTGCTGGAAGAGTTCCGTGCGAGCGGCCATGGCGTGCTGCTGGGCGCCGCGAGTTTCTGGGAGGGCGTGGACGTGGCGGGCGAGGCGCTGAGCGTCGTGGTGATCGACAAGCTGCCCTTCGCGGCGCCGGACGATCCGGTGCTGCAGGCGCGCCTGGAAGCACTGGAGCATTCGGGCATCAATCCCTTCATGGGCTGGCAGGTGCCCAGCGCGGTGATCGCGCTCAAGCAGGGCGCGGGACGCCTGATCCGTGACGTGCACGACCGTGGCGTACTGGTGCTGTGCGATCCGCGCCTCACCACCAAGGGATACGGACGTCTGTTCCTGGGCAGCCTGCCGCCCATGCCGCGCACGCGGGTGTTGGGCGATGTGCAGGCGTTCTTCGCCGGCGGTGCATCGTCGGTCGGGTGATCCCGTCAGGCCGGCACTGGTTTTCTGCGCCCGGTCGCTGGACGATGTCCCGACATTCCACCGCGTGGAGGGCGACGGCATGGCCAAGGTCACCGGCATGGGCGGCTTCTTCTTCAAGTCGCGCGATCCCAAGGCATTGGGCGAGTGGTATGCCCAGCACCTGGGCTTGTCGATCGAAGGATGGGGCGGCGTGCGTTTCGACGACGATGCCGCGCGCAGCGGCTACACCGTCTGGTGCCCGTTCGCCGCGGACACCGATTACTTCGCGCCCAGCGCGCAACCGTACATGATCAATTTCCGCGTGGATGATCTCGACGGCATGCTCGCCAGGCTTCGCGAAGGCGGCGTGACGGTGGATGACCGTGTCGAGGAAAGCGAGTTCGGGCGTTTCGGCTGGATCATGGATCCGGAAGGCACGCGCATCGAACTGTGGCAGCCGCCGGCCTAGGCGCTAAGCGGCGGCGAGTTGCCGGAGACATGCCGCTGTCGCCGCATCGGCAGGCACGAAGGCTTCCAGCGCCAGCTCGGCGAGCGTGATGTCCATCGGCGTGCCGAACACCGTCGTGGTGCTCAGCATCGACAGCACGGCATCACCGAGTTCGAGTTCCATCGGCACCGCGATCGCATCGTTGGTATGCGAAGACGCCGACTCCTCACCCGGATAGCTGCGCAGTTCGGCGAGCAGCGTCATCAGCCCCGGATCCTGCGTGGCATCGATCTGCCGTCGCAGGCGTTCGAGCAGGTGCGCACGCCACACCGGCAGGTTGCGGATGCGCGGCGCGAGTCCTGTCGGATGCAGGCTCAGCTTGAGCACGTGGATGGGCGGCTGCAGCCACTGCGGCGGGAGCCCTGCGAGCAGGCGTTGCGTGGCCTGATTGCAGTCGACCAGATGCCAGTGGCGATCGACCACCAGGGCTGGATAGGGCTCCATGCCCTGCAGCAGCAGGCGCATGGTGTCGCGCACGGAAGCCAGCGCGGGATCGGCTAGCGCGCGCTCGCGATAGGCGGGTGCGAAGCCCGCGGCGATCAGCAGTTGGTTGCGCTCGCGCAAGGGAATCTCCAGGTACTCGGCAAGGCGCACGATCATGTCGCGACTCGGTTGCGCGCGACCCGACTCCATGAAGCTGAGGTGGCGCGTGGAGATCTCCGCACCGCTGGCGAGGTCCAGCTGGCTCAAGCGCCGATGCCGCCGCCACTCGCGCAGCAGGTCGCCGATCGGGCGTGGGGAAGCGGCGGGCAGGGCGGCAGTATGGCTCATCGGCGTGGACGGTCCAGGCGGGTGATCGCGTCATCTTCCCATGCGAGCGCAACCGGAGGCGGGGACGACGGCGCATCGCACCGCCGTCCCGATGGCGCTCAGGCCATCTGCGGAACCTTGTCCAGGAAGCCGAACACCTGGCGGATGCGGCCGTCCTGCAGCGACGCCACGTCGAAGCCGATCACCAGCGGTTCCTCGGCACCCGGCGCGGCCAGATGCCACTGGAAACGCAGCGTGTCGTGATGGGCGTCGACATCGCCGGCCAAAGTGAACCGGTGACCCGGGAACATGTTCTGCACCGCGGCGACGGTGGCATCGATGGCTTCCCAACCCTTGGCATCCACCATCGGGTCGGTGTAGCGCGCATGCTCGTTGTAGACATCCTCGATGAGGTTGCGGCGACGCAGGGTGTCGGTCTCGTTCCAGCTGGCGATATAGCGTTCAGCGAGGGCATAGGCATCGGTGGGCATCTTCGTTCTCCTCTTCGTGTTCGTTGGGGTGAGTCCAGCTTGCGGCCACCCGAGCGCACAAGCGATTACCTGGCAGGTAATGGATCGTTGTCCTGCTTTTGCCTCCGTCGTGCCCGGCCTTGCCGCCGTCGGGCCCTCTCGATGGCGGCAGGGCCGGTGAACCTGCCAGACGTGTCCGGGGCGATGCTTGCCATTACCATGGAGTCCTCATGAATCTGCTCGCCATTGAAACCTCCACCGAAGCCTGTTCCGTCGCCCTGATCCATGGCGACGAAATCATCGCGCGCAGCGAAATCGCGCCTCGTCGCCACGCCGAGCTGGTGTTACCAATGGCGGACAACCTGCTGGCCGAAGCCGGCTTGGGGCGCCACGCGCTTGACGCGATCGCCGTGGGCCGCGGCCCTGGCGCATTCACCGGCGTACGTCTCGGCATCTCGCTGGCGCAGGGCATGGCGCTGGCGTTGGACGTACCGGTGGTCACCGTGTCGTCGCTCGCTGCACTCGCACTGGAAGCGCCAGAAGACGAATCGGCGATCCTCGCCGTGATCGATGCGCGCATGGGCGAGATCTACGCCGCCAGTTTTCGTCGCGACGACAACGGTGGCCTGATCGCGCTCGACGATGAACGCGTGTGCCTGCCGCAAGCGCTGTCGTTGCCCGAGCAGGTGCGGTGGCATGTGGTCGGCACCGGCTGGGCCACCTATGCCGGCGAGTTGCGTCCTCGTCTCACCGGTGAGCTGCTGTCTGCTGAAGGTGCGCGCTACCCGCAGGCGCGACATGTCGCGGAATTGGCCGCGCGCGAATTCGCGGCGGGCGGTGCAACGGCGCCCGAACATGCATTACCGGTATACCTGCGCGACAAGGTGGCGCTCACGCTGGTGGAGCAAGGCAAAGCCTGACGCCGCGTTTTGTAGGAATTTTCCTACGACTTGTATGAGATGCCGTTCCGGCGTCTGTCCCGCTATGGTTGCCGGGTCCCAGGGGAAACACGGACGGGACCGCCGGCCACGGATGGCCACGATTCACTTCGCGCCGCGACCTGAGGGGAGACGCCGCATGAGTCGTCCGGGGGATCGCAGGGCATTCCTTTCGATGTCGAGCCGCGCGTTGGTCGCCGGCATGCTGGCACCCACCGCGACGTTCGCCGCTGCCGGCAGCCATGGCGCCGCTTCCACCGCAGGCAAGTCGCCGGCAACCTCTACGACAACGCGTTCGTGCTTGACGGCAACAGCACGCCCGGCATCGGCGGCATCTGCTGCAGCGAAGACACCGCCGAAGCGCTGAAGATCGTCCGCGAGAGTGGCGTCACCGCCATGAAGACCACCATGGGTGGCTTCGAGGGCAGCTTCGAAGAGACGGTGGCCGAGATCGCCGCCGTGCAGAAGCTGGTCGGGCACTTCCCCGATCGTTTTCTCCGGGTCGCTCGCCATGACGATCTCGATCGCGCCAAGCGCGAGCAGAAGCTGGCGCTCATCCTTTCGTTCGAGGCGGCCAGCATGCTGGGCGACAAGCCCGATCGCATCGAGACCTTCCGCAACCTCGATGTGCTGGTGATGCAGCTGTCCTACAACCGCAGGTCGCCGTTTGGCTGTGGCTGCCTCGACGGCGATGCCGACGGCGTCACCTCGCTGGGACGGGAGGCGATCGCGCGGATGAATGCACTCGGCGTGGCGCTGGACCTGAGCCATGCCAACGTCGCGACCACGATGGACGGCATCGCCGCATCGACCAAGCCGGTGGTGATCACCCACGCGGGCTGCCGCGCCGTGTTCGATCATCCCCGCAACAAGAACGACCGCGAAATGAAGGCGATGGCGGACAAGGGCGGCGTGATGGGCATCTACATGCTGCCCTTTCTCACCGAGGACACACGCCAGCCGATGCTCGCGGATTTCATGCGGCACCTGACGCACGCGCTGGACGTGTGCGGCGAGGATCACGTCGGCATCGGCACCGACCTGTCGGTGGCCGCGCTCACCGACGAGGACATCGCCTACGTGATGAAGTATCTGGAGGAGCGCCGGAAGAAGGGTATTGCCGCCCCCGGTGAAAATCGGCCGCTCTACATTCCGGACCTCAATACGCCGCGCCGGCTTGAGCGGGTGGCGGATGCCATGCAGAAGCAGGGCTATGGCTCGCGCACCATCGAGAAGGTGCTGGGCCTCAATTTCAGTCGCGTCTACCGCGACATCTGGATGGCCTGAGGCCGTCAGCCGGGAGACTTGTCCCCGGGCGGATCCCCCGGAGCGGGCGGCAGCGGCTTGCCTGACTGGATCGCGTGCGCGTTCATGATCGCCGGTAGCAGGCCGGGAAAGCGCTGCTGGATCTCGTCGCAGCGGGTCGTATTGAGCATCTCCACGCCGCGCCGCTCGCTGCGGATCAGCCCCGCCTCGCGCAGCGCCCGGAAGTGCTGGGAAAGGGTGGACTTGGGGATGCAGCGGTCTTCGACCTGCAGGAAGGCCGAGCAACTGCTGTTGGCGCCCTCCGCGCAGGCCAGCTGCGCGTAGATACGGACGCGTACGGGATCGGACAGCGCATGGAGGATGCCCTCCACGGTGATGTCGTCGATCGAGGGGTGGGTCAACGGACGCATGCCGTCATTTTACCAGCTCTTGAAAACTAGTTCATAAGTTCGTATGTTGCGAACTATGGGAGTTGAGAACTCCCAGTTGTCCTCTCCCCAACTCCCGTCAGGACCCGTCATGAGCAAGCTCAAAGGCAAAGTCGCCGTCGTTACCGGCGCATCCAAGGGTATCGGCGCCGCCATCGCGAAATCGCTGGCCGCCGAAGGTGCCTCCGTCGTCGTGAACTACGCCTCCAGCAAGGCTGGCGCCGACGTCGTGGTCAGCGAGATCGAAAAGGCCGGCGGCAAGGCCGTGGCCGTCGGCGGCGACGTTTCCAAGGCAGCCGACGCCCAGGGCATCGTGGATGCCGCAGTCAAGCATTTCGGTCGCCTGGACGTCCTCGTCAACAACTCCGGCGTCTATGAGTTCGGCGCCATCGAGCAGATCACCGAGGAACACTTCCACAAGCAGTTCAACGTCAACGTGCTCGGCCTGCTGCTGACCACCCAGGCGGCCGTCAAGCACCTCGGCGAAGGCGGCAGCATCATCAACATCGGCTCGCTCGTGACCCGCATCGTGCCGGAGACCAGCGCGGTCTATACCGGTACCAAGGGCGCGGTGGACGCGATCACCGGCGTGCTGTCGCGCGAGCTGGGCCCCCGCAAGATCCGCGTCAACGCGGTGAATCCGGGCATGGTGGAGACCGAGGGCACCCATTCAGCCGGTTTCATCGGCTCGGATTTCCACGCCCACGCCGTGGCGCAGACTCCGCTTGGCCGCATCGGCCAGCCGAACGACATCGCCTCCATCGTCACCTTCCTGGCCTCGGACGACTCGTACTGGCTGACCGGCGAGCGCCTGTTCGCCGGCGGCGGCGTGCGCTGAGGCGAGCCCTGGCGGCGGTGCGCTTCCGTTCACGGGGCGCACCGCCGCATGCATCGTCTTGACGGAACAGGTCGGAGCATCTCGTTCGATTCCTCATCGAACCAGGTGGGCCATGCCTCAGGACGTCTCCAGTCTCGGTGCTCCGCACTTCGGCGTCATTCGCTTCCGCTCATCGTTCGACTTCGTAAAGACCTTCGAAGGGCTGGAAGAGGCCATCACCTCGCGTGGCCTCACCATATTCGCGCGCATCGATTTCAGCGGCGACGCGGAGCGGGCTGGGCTGAGCATGCGTCCCGAGAAGATGTTGATCTTCGGCAACCCGAAATCGGGCACGCCATTGATGAAGATGGAACCCGCCATCGGACTCGATCTGCCGCTGAAGGCCCTGGTGTGGGAAGACGAACACGGCGACGCGTGGATCGCATGCAACACGCCGGAATACATCGTCGGCCGGCACGAACTCGGACCGGAAACCGCCAGTCAGCTCGCACCGGCGATGGCCCTCCTGCAACAGTTCGCGCGGAAGTAAAGAGCGGTTTCGTGCGCTGCATGGTGTATGCGTCGCGCCGTGTTCAGACGAATTCCACGTGCCTGATCCAGTAACGCTGCCGCCGCGCCAATCGCACGTCCGCTTCTTCCTCGCCGAAGCTCGCCGCGCTGTGCTTCAACCGCGCCGGCTCGACGCCTTCGAACACATTGACGTTGACCACGGCATAGCCATGCCCGTCGATCGTGCTGGTCACCAACGGGACCACGCCGCAGCGCGCGCAGACATGGAACTCCGCGGTACGTGTGCCGAAGGCATAGCGCGATACGAGTGCGGCGTCCTGCACTGACACACGCAAATAGCCGTCCGGACACGACGTCCACACGCCGCCATGTCGGGCGCAGAACGAGCAGTCACAGGCGCGCGCGGGGATCTCCTCGGGATCGGGTTCCCAGCGCAGCGAGAAACTGATGTTGCCGCAGTGGCATCGACCTTCGATCAGCATGCGCGCAATTCCAAGTATGAAATCAGTCGGCGGGCGTAGACAGCGCGTCGATGATCGCGCCGGTCTGCGCTTCGCTCAACAGGCAACGTCTTGGGCCGGCCTTGGCTTTGAGGTCGTCGTGGGTGACAAAGGTGCGGTCACCCAGGTGATTCGTATACAGCTCGATGCCGGTGCACAACGCGTAAGGCTTGAGCGGTTCGTCTGGATGGAGCGCCTGGTACGCGCGTAGCGCCATCAGCGCGGTGGTGGCGATGCCGGGATGACTGTTGTCGACATACAGCCAGGGAAAATCCGCGTGCTGCTGCTGGAGACTTCGCAGCGTCTCGCTGATCTCCAGCGCAGGTGCGCCCATCTTGTGGCCGAGTTCCGCCTCCGCACTCACCAGCATCTGCGAGAACCTGGAGACAGACTGGTAGGTGCCCATATAGAGCACCCGCGCGCCGTGTTCGCGTGCCTGCCGGGCCAACGTCAGATGCGCCGCGGTCATGTGATTGCATCGTTCGCGCGCGTCTTCCTCCGTTCCGCTGGCTTCGCGCAGGCACAGCACGTCACCGCCGCGCTCCTGCAGAACCACGATCTGGTAGACGCCCGAATCGAGCAGCGCGTTGAGCTTGGGTTCCTGCGCCAGCTCCGATAGCCTGGCGCCACCACGCACGTACATGTCGGCACGGTAACGAGGCGACCCGCTCTGGGCCTGCGCGGTGAGTTCGAAGATCACCGGCAAGCTGTTCACGTAGGTCAGGCTGTTGCCGACGAACAGTACGCGTTGTTCCGTATCGCCTCGGGCGGAGGCCATGGACGTCGAGGTCAACAGCAGGGTGAGCAGGGCGACGCATGCGTTGCGCCATAGGGTTCGCATGCCACATCCCTGTGCAGTCGCCATCGAACGGCGGAAGGTCCAGTCTGCCGCGTCGTCGCGGTGCGGAGCAATCCTCAGAGCTGCCCGATCATCAGCTGCACCAGCAGACTGCTCACCGACACCGCGGCCCATACGCCAAGGCCAAGCAGGATCGGGCGCGCGCCGGTCGACGTCATCTTGCGCAGGTTGGCGGAGAGACCGATGGCAGTGAGCGCCACGATGATCAGGAACTCGGCGGCCACGTGCAGCGCCGGCTGGATCACCACCGGCACCAGGCCCGCCGTGCGCAGCGCGGACGCCACCAGGAACCATAGGATGAACCAGGGGAAGATGCGGCGCAGGCTGAAATCGGTGGCGCCCTGCTTCTTCTGCTTCCACGCGGTGGCGAAGGCGAGCACCAGGCAGATCGGAATGATCAGCGTGGCGCGGGTGAGCTTGACGATGGTGGCGTAATCGCCAGCCTGCTTGCTGAAGCTGTAGCCCGCGGCCACCACCGACGACGTGTCATTGATGGCCGTGCCCGCCCACAGGCCGAAGCCGAGGTCGGAGAGATGCAGCAGGTGGCCCAGCAGTGGGAACAGCAGCACAGCCACCAGGTTGAACAGGAAGATGGTGGAAATGGCGAACGCGGTGTCGTGTTCATCCGGCTTGATGATGGGCGTGACGGCCGCGATGGCCGAGCCGCCGCAGATCGCGGTACCCACGCCGATCAGGATCTTGAGCTTGTCATGCACGCCGAGCGCGCGGCCCAGCGCCCAGGCGGAAAGGAAGGCGACCGTCATCGTCACCAGTGTGACCGACAGCGACTCCAGCCCGGTCTTCGCCACCTGGTTGAGGCTGAGGCCAAAGCCCAGCGCGATGATCGACCACTGCAGCACCTGCTTGCCGGCGAACTGGATGCCGGGCGTGTACGTGCCGCTCGGCGAAGTGAGGTTGCGCACCAGGATGCCGAGCACGATGCCGAAGACAGGACCACCGATCAGCGGCAGCCCGCGACCCAGGCCCCATGCCACCAGCGCGATGGCCACCGAAAGCAGCAAGCCGGGCAGGCGTTGGGAAAACGAGGGCGTGGCGGTGGCGGTGGTCGTGGCATTCATGGCGTGCTCCTGCAATGGCGCCATTGTCCGCTGCATAGTCCATCAGGAAAATTTGGAATTATTGATTCATGCTATAAGATAGCCTGATGATCAACGTCAGCCCGCGCCAGCTCGAGGTATTCGTGCAGATCGCCCGCCTGGGCAGCGTCCGCGCGGCCGCCGAGGTGCTGCACCTGACCCAGCCCGCCGCGAGCATGGCGCTGGCGGAGATGGAGCGGCAGCTGGATGCCCCGGTGTTCGCCCGCGAACGGGGGCGCTTGCGCCTCAACACGCGCGGTCGCGAGCTGTTGCCGCTGGCGCAGGAACTATTGGAGCGCTACGCGGAATTCGGTCGGCTCGGCAGCGGTGGCGTGGACGAGCTTGGCGGCGAACTGCGCGTGGGCGCGAGCAACACCGTGGGCAATTATCGCGTGGGCGAATTGCTGGGCGACTTCGTGCGCACCCATCCCCACGTCTCGGTACGGCTTCGCGTGTCCAACACCGCGGAGATCGTCGCCGCGATGCTCGATCACGCGTTGGAACTGGGTTGCGTGGAAGGCCCGGTGGCGCATCCATCGCTGGAAGTACGTCCGTGGCGCGACGACGCGCTGGTGGTCTGCGCGCCGCCCGATCATCCGCTCACGCGCAAACGCCGCCTGCAGCCCGACGATTTCGCCGGCGCACGCTGGGTATTGCGCGAACCGGGTTCGGCGACGCGCAGCTTGAGCGAGCGCGCGATAGCCAGTCTCCCGCCAGGCGAAACCGTGCTGGAACTGGATCAGGCCGAGGCGATCAAGCAGGCCGTGATCGCGGGCCTTGGCATCGCCTGCGTGCCCGAAGTGGCGGTGATCGATGCGGTGGCCGCGGGGCGGTTGAAAGTGCTGCGCACGCCGTTCCTCGACTTGCGACGCAAGTTGTCGTTGCTGCTGCACCGGCAGCGCTACCGCGGGGCGTTGATCGAGGCATTCCTCGACAGCGCGCATTGAGCTCGGGCGAGCCCCTGTAGGAGCGCACCCAGTGCGCGACCGCGGCGCATGGTTGTTGTCGTGACGCGAATGGATCGCGCACTGGGTGCGCTCCTACAAAAGACGAACCGGCAGTTCAACAGGTGATCGCAGCCAGCAGCGCCTCGGCTTCCTCGTGCGTGCGCGCGCGAAGGATGCGCGGTGCCTGTGCACGCAGTGCGCCGTGATCGAGCGCGTTGAGCCGATCGCGCACGTGCAGCAGCTGGCTGGGGTGCATGCTGAATTCGCACAATCCCAGCGCGAGCAGCAACGCCGTGAAGCTGGTGTCGCCGCCGATCTCGCCGCACAGGCTCACCGGCTTCTTCGCGCGGCGGCCTTCGGTGATCACATAGGCCAGCAGGCGCAGCAGCGCCGGCTGCAAGGGGTTGTAGATGTTGTCCAGCGCATCGTTGCCACGATCAGCGGCAAGCACGTATTGCGCGAGATCGTTGGTGCCGATGGCGAGGAAGTCCGCATGCTCAAGCAGCGCGCGAACATTGATCGCTGCGGCGGGCACTTCGACCATGGCGCCCAGCGCCAGTTTTTCCGGCAGGTCGATGTTCTCGCGCTTCAACTCCTGGCGAGCCAGCTTGAACAGCGTGCGCACCGCGATCAGTTCGTCGGGTTGCGTGACCATCGGCACCAGCACGCGCACAGGGCCGTAGCAGGCGGCGCGGAGAATCGCGCGGATCTGCGTGGTGAACACCGCCGGGTAGCGCAGCGAAAGCCGCACGCCACGCACGCCCAGCGCCGGATTGTCTTCGCCACGCAACACCAGGCCCGCGGCGTCGGCCTTGTCGGCACCCAGGTCCAGCGTGCGGATGGTCACCGGCAGGCCGCCCATGCCCAGCACGAGATCGCGGTAGGCGTTGAACTGTTCGTCTTCGGTCGGCAGTCCCTTCTGGCGAAGAAACAGGAATTCGGTGCGGTACAGGCCGACGCCGTCGGCGCCGCGCGAGCGGGCCATGGCGATGTCGGCGGGCATTTCCGCGTTGGCGAACAGCCGGATGTCGACGCCATCACGCGTGCGCGTAGGCGCGTTGGCCAGGGTCGCGAGGCGGCGTCCTTCCTGCGCCGCCTCGCGCTGCCAGGCGCGGTAGCGGGCGAGATCCTGCGCAGTGGGATGCACCACCGCTTCGCCACGTTCCGCATCCAGCAGGATCAGGTCGTCGTCGTGGATGGTCGACAGTGCGTCGCGCGCACCCACCAGCATCGGCAGGTCGAGGCTGCGCGCCAGGATGGCGCTGTGCGAATACGGACTGCCGGAACTGGCAACCACGCCAAGCAAGCCGGCGCCGGCCAGGTGCGCCATGTCCGCTGGCGCAATGGTGTCGGCGATCAGGATCTCGCCCACACGTGCGGCCAGCTTGCGTTCCTCACGACTGGTCTGGCGCTGCAGGGCCGAGATGACGCGGCTGATCACCTGGTCGACGTCCTCCTTGCGCGAACGCAGGTAGGGGTCATCCATTGCTTCGAACACGGCGGCGAGGCGATCACGCTGCTTCTTCAGCGCAGCGCCGGGACGGTAGTGGCCAATGCGCACCAGATCGTCCAGTCCGCGCAGCAGTTCCGGGTCGTCCAGCAGCAGGCTGTGCGCATCGATGAACTCGTTGACCTCGCGCGCGAGCGCGCCGTGCAGCTTGCCGCGCAATTCGCGCAGCTCCTGTCGGGCGGTTTCCAGTGCGCGATGAAGGTGCGCGAGTTCGACGTCGACCTCGTCCTCGTTGAGCGGACGCGTGTCGACCAGATAGCGGCTGGGTTGCACCAGGCGGGCACGGCCGAGCGCCATGCCTTTCGCGGCCGTGGTACCTGCCAGTATCTGTCTCATGCAAACCCTCCGTGGTGGGATGGCCGGTCAGGCCAAGATCGATGCCGGCATCCGGCCAGCATCGCGAATCCCGATCGGGAAAGATCGCATGACGCAGCAAACCGGGCCGTGAATACAGCCTCAGGATGCGACGTTCGAGCGATCCATCCTCCCACTCAGGCCCCTTCGTCAAACTTGCGATCGAACAGTTCCACCACGGCGTTGATGGCGGATTCCTCATCCGGACCATCCGCGCGGACGGTGAGCGGTGTGCCGATGCCCGCCGCCAGCATCATGACGCCCATGATGCTTTGTGCGTTGACTTCGCGCCCCTTGCTGACCAGCCACACCGTCGATTTGAAACCCTGCACCAGCTGCACCAGCTTGGCCGACGCGCGCGCGTGCAGGCCGAGCTTGTTGGATACCACAATGTCTCGTTCAAGCATGGTCGATGAAGATTCCCCCGCGACCGCCACTGGCCGCTATTTCCGCCAGCTCATCCAGCGGTCTTTCAGCATAGTTGAGTACACGCAGCAGCATCGGCAGGTTGAGGCCCGATACGCAGCGCAGTCGCACGCCCAGCGCACCCAATGACAGACCGATGTTGCACGGCGTCGCACCGTACAGATCAGCCAGCACCAGCACGCCGTCGCCCTGGTCGAGGGCACGCGCATGCTTGGCGGTGAGCGTGCGCATCACGTCGGGGTCGGCCTGAGGAGGCACTTCGACAGCCTCCACCTGCAGCGGCAGTTTGGGCAGCACGTGGTGGGCGGCGGAGATCAGCGCCTGGCCGACCGCCTCGTGCGTCATCAGCAATACACCGACGCTCATGACGGCGTGCCGGTCCGTTTCATGGCTAAGGACAGCATGGCGATCACTCGAGTTCACGATGGAAGGTGAGCACGCCGTTGCGTAGCTCGCGATAGTGGGAGGCCAGCTTTTCCACCAGGTAGACCGACCGGTGCCGCCCGCCGGTGCATCCGATGGAGATGGTCACATAGCTGCGATCATCCACTTCGAAACGTGGAAGCCAGGTGTCGAGCCAGCGCATGGTGTCGGCCAGGTACTCGCCGACCAGGGGCTGGCCATCCAGGTAGTCGCGCACGGCTGCATCCTTGCCGGAGAGCGGACGCAAGGTCGGATCCCAGTGCGGGTTGGGCAGGCAGCGCGCGTCGAACACGAAGTCCGCGTCCAGCGGCAGGCCTCGCCGGAAGGCGAACGACTGGAACATGAGCGTCAGCCCCTCGGTCGCATCGGCATAGCCGGTGGCGAACAGGCGGCGCAACTGGTGCACGTTGAGGTCGCTGGAATCGATCACCTTGTCGGCGATGGCGGCAAGCGGGCGCAGCAGGCGACGTTCCTCGGCAATCGCATCGGCCAGCGACAGGCCCTGCCAGGAAAGCGGATGGCGGCGACGCGTTTCCGAATAGCGCTTGATCAGCACTTCGTCGCGGCTGTCCAGGAAGATCAGGTGTGCATGCACGCCCGCCGCCGCCAGCTCGGACAACATCGCCGGCATGCGGCGCAGGTCTTCGCTGGGATTGCGCACGTCCACACCCACGGCAACGTGGCGGCGTTTCTCACCGGCGTCGCGGCGCACCGAGGCGACCAGTTGCGGCAGCAGGACGGTCGGCAGGTTGTCGACGCAGTAGAACTCGAGGTCTTCCAGCGCACGCAGTGCCACGGTCTTGCCGCCACCGGACATGCCGGTGAGCACGATGAGATGCGTCGCGTCGGGTGAGGAGGGAAGGAGGGGAGTCTTCTCGCTCATGGTTCACCAGGGAGGCAGTCGGCGCATCTGGTGCGCCTGGCGATCGATGAAGGTCTGGGCCGGGTCGATGCCCTTGCTCTTGAGTACGTGATTGCGCACCGCGGCCTCGACCAGCACGGCGAGGTTTCGGCCAGGCGCCACCGGTATGGTGATCATCGGCACCTTCACCTCGAAAATCTCGCGATGGCCGATGTCACCGGTCAGGCGGGTGAGGCCATCGGTATCCTCGCCTTCGCGCAACGGCTTGAGATGCACTACCAGGCGAAGGTATTTGGACGGCTTCACGGCCGTATGGCCGAACATCTCGCGCACGTTGAGCACGCCAAGGCCACGCACTTCCAGCAGGTCCTGCAGCAGTTCGGGGCAGGTGCCGTCGATCACGTCGGGGGCGATCAGGGTGAACTCGGTGGCATCGTCGGCTACGAGGCGATGGCCGCGGCTGATCAGTTCCAGCGCCAGCTCGCTTTTGCCCGAGCCCGATTCGCCGGTGATCAGCACGCCGATCGAGAACACCTCGAGGAATACGCCGTGCAAGGTGATCTTCGGCGCGAGTATGCGCGCGAGGTGGTACTGCATCCACGTCAGCAGTTCGTGCCCACGCTTGGAGCTGATCCACAGCGGCGTGTTGGTTTCCTCCGCGACTTCGCGCAGGTCGGTGGGGATCGCCTGGTCCTTGGTGACGATGATCGCCACCGGCTGGTAGGCCGCGATCTTGTTGATGGCCTCCCAGCGCTGGCGCGAATCCAGCCCGTCGAGGAAGTTGAGTTCCTCGGTGCCGATGATCTGGATCTTGTTGGGATAAATGACGTTGAGATACCCGATCAGCGACGGGCGCCGGGTCGTGGTGGCCGCCTGTTCGAGCACGCGCGATTCGCCGCGCATGCCGGAAACCCAGCGCAGCGCCATGCGCTCGTGGACACCATCGTAGAGTTGTCGGGCGGTCAGCCGATCCAAGCCAATTCCTTTGGGCCGCCATGGCGAGCCTTCATGGCTACGGGCGGCTACATGGGCATTGTGCCAGTTCGCACAGGCAGCTGCCTTGGATCGGGGACATGGAAGCGGCAAGGCCCGCCCGGATGCGGGCGGGCCAGGGAGCGTCAGCCGTAAAGGCGCTCTTCACGCGAGGCGCGTTGGTGCTTGTCGCAGACCTTCTCGCGGTGTTTACGCAGCTGGGTCACCAGCTTGTCGAACAGGACATCGATGGAGACGTACATGTCATTCTCGTTGGCCTCGGCGTGCAGGGTGGAACCGCTGACGGTCATCGTGCCTTCGGCACGCTGCTGCAGCTTGTTCACGGAAAGGACGATGCTGAGGCTGAGAATTCGTTCGTCGAGGCGGGTGAGGCGGTCGAGCCGGCTGTTCACGTGATCCCGCAGTGCCGGGGTGACTTCAATCTGCTGACCGCTGAGCTGAACTTGCATGTTGCGCCTCCTTTGGTACATGTCGCCGAAGCGACTGGAATCGATGCGCCGGGCGCTTGCCGCGTGACCGACACACCTTCAAGAACCTGGGGATGTTCGATGCGTTTTTTCCGGCCTCCTCACCAAGTCGGGATGGTCACTATGCGCCTTTGCCGTCATGTCCGCGTTAGAAAGACCTTCAGGGTGCGGACGTGACAGGTTTCCACTCGCACCGAGTCACTGTGAAATATGGAGACGGCTTTTTTGGCCCCAAGTTCCTGGGGCGTCTTGCCACAGATGGGGTTGGCTCGTTCAGCCAGCGCGTTGGCGCTCGCTGGAGCTGGGAATGCGCATGGCTTCGCGATACTTGGCCACGGTGCGTCGGGCAACCTGAATGCCCTTGCGGTGCAATTCCTCCGCGATCGCCTGGTCGGACAGCGGCTTGCGCGGGTCTTCGGCATCGACCAGCTTGCGCAGCATGGCCTGGATGGCGGTGGCCGACGCGCTGCCACCGTCTTCGGTGGACACGCCGCTGGAGAAGAAGTGCTTGAGCTCGAACGTGCCGCGCGGCGTATGGATGTACTTGCGCGTGGTTACACGTGAAATGGTCGACTCGTGCATGCCCACTTCCTCCGCCACTTCGCGCAGCACCAGCGGGTGCATGGCCTCGGGGCCATAGTCGAGGAAGGCGCTCTGGCGCCGCACGATGGCCTCGGCCACCTTGAGCAGGGTTTCCGCACGGGATTCCAGGCTCTTGATCAGCCAGCGCGCCTCCTGCAGTTGGCCACGCATCCAGCTGGCGTCGGTACCTCGCGCCTGGGCAATAAGGCCGCAATAATGCTGGTTGAGACCGAGCCGCGGTTGACAATCGGGATTGAGACTGACGCGCCAGCGGCCACTGTCCTTGCGGGCGTAGACGTCCGGCGCCACGTATTCCACCGGCGTCACGTCCAGCGCGGCGCCGGGTCGCGGATCGAGGCTGCGGATCAGCACGGCGGCCGCGGCGGTGTCGTCTTCGTTCGCCCGCAGCTTGCGCGCGAGGCGCGCGATGTCGTTGCGCGCGAGCAGTTCCAGTTCGCTGTCGACGATGCGCAGGGCCAGGTCGCGATGCGGCGTGTCCGGATCGAACTGTTCCAGTTGCACGCGCAGGCAATCTCGCAGGTCCAGGCTGGCGACGCCGGTGGGATCGAAGCGTTGCAGCAGGCGGCGCACGTGCTCCAACTCGGCCGCGCTGGCCTTGATGTCGGCCGGCAGCGCTGCGATCAGCGATTCCATGCTTTCGGTGAGATAGCCGTCCGGATTGAGCGCATCGATCAGCACTTCCGCGATCGCGTGATCGCGCGGGCTCATGTGCGTGAGGTTGAGTTGCCACAGGAGATGTTCCTGCAGCGTCTCGGGCGCGGCGCTTTGCGGTTCGAACCCGTCTTCGTCGTTGGAGGAGCTGTTGCGCGACGAGGTGCCGCCGCTGGAGAAATCGATGGGATCTTCGCTCCCACCATCGCCGTCGCTCCAATCCGGCGCCTCGGCGTCGTCGACCGTGTCGCTGCTGGTGCTGGTCGAGCTGGCCGGAAGGGGCTCAACCACTTCGTGCTCGTCGCCATCCGCGTTCTCCGGATTGTCGTCGGAAAACTCGAGCAACGGATTGCTTTCGGCGATCTGACGCAACTCCGCTTCCAGCTCCAGCTGAGACAGCTGCAGGAGGCGGATGGCCTGCTGCAGCTGAGGGGTCAGCGTGAGCTGTTGATTGAGGCGAAACTGCAGTCCGGGTTTCATGCCTGGCGGTCGGAATGAACTCAAAGGCATCGTAACGCGTGGTCGGAGGGTCGGCCATAGGTCAAAGGCCGAATCGCGTACTACCTCCGGTTTAGCGTTGTAGCCGAGCTGTTACAGCGCAAGAATCAAAGGCGGAATTCGCGACCCAGATACACTTCCCGGACCTTCTCGTCGGCCAGGATGTGGGCAGGCGTGCCGCGGGACAGCACCTCGCCGTCGTTGAGGATGTAGGCGCGATCGCAGATGCCCAGCGTCTCTCGCACGTTGTGGTCGGTGATCAGCACGCCGATGCCGCGTTCCTTGAGATGCCGCACGATGCGCTGGATCTCGCCCACCGAGATGGGGTCGACGCCGGCGAACGGTTCGTCCAGCAGCATGTAGCGCGGATGCGCGGCCAGCGCGCGCGCAATTTCCACGCGACGACGTTCGCCACCGGACAGGCTGATGCCCTTCTGGTCGGCGATATGCGCGATCTTCAGTTCGTCCAGCAGGCTTTCCAGCTCGTTGGCACGGCGCTTTTCGTCCCAGCCTTCGCGCAGTTCCAGCACGGCCATGATGTTGTCGGCCACGCTGAGGCGGCGGAACACCGACGCCTCCTGCGGCAGGTAGCCGATGCCGAGCTTCGCGCGCTGGTGCATGGGCAGGCCGGTGATGTCCTGCTTGTCGAGCTTGATGACGCCCGCGTCCGCTTCGATCAGGCCCACCACCATGTAGAAGCAGGTGGTCTTGCCGGCGCCGTTGGG
The DNA here is from genome assembly GCF_003264855.1 of Dyella jiangningensis. Classification (NCBI taxonomy): domain Bacteria; kingdom Pseudomonadati; phylum Pseudomonadota; class Gammaproteobacteria; order Lysobacterales; family Rhodanobacteraceae; genus Dyella; species Dyella jiangningensis. The sequence goes on from NZ_NFZS01000001.1 coordinate 1,068,318, forward strand.
GCCAAGCAGACCGACCACTTCGCCCTCCCGGATGGAGAAGGCGAAGTCACGCACCACCTGGCGCGATTTGAAACTTTTCTGCAGACCTTCGGCGGACAGCATCGATCAGTGGCCCTCGGCCGGCTTGGGCGCCGGTGTGGCAGGTTTCTGCTTGGGCAGGAACGTGCCATGCACCACGCCTTCACCGCCGGCTTCGCCGGTGATCAGGCTGGTGTTCGTGTTGTACGTGAGCTTGTCGCCGTGGAACTCGCCGCGACCCTGCTGCGTCACCGAGGCGTTGCCGATGAGCACGGCAATGCCATTGATGTTGTCGTAGTCGAGCGTCGCCGCATCACCCTGCATCAGGTTGTTGTTGTCATCCAGCTGCTGGATGTGCGCCGGAGTACCGGTGACGACGACGCGTGCGATCTGCGTATCGGCATCCAGATGCACCTTGGCCACGGCGCCCGTCACCTTGAGCGTGCCCTGGGTGAGGATCACGTTGCCCTTGAGGGTGCTGATGGTGTTCGGCGCGTTGTACGCGTCGGTGGTCTTCGCCTGGAAATTCATCGGCTGGTTGCGATCGTCCTGCTTGGCAAGCGCCGGTTGCAGGGCGAAGACACCGAGGCAGAGCAGCCCGAGGGAAAGCTTAAGACGACTTCTTTTTGCGCGGCGGGAACGAGCCGTGGCTTTCATCGAGCAGCTCCAGATGATTGGTGTTGAGGTTGGCGCGCATGCCAACCCCGCTCATTGTACTGTCGCCCTGCACCATGTGTGCCGCGGCGGCCGTCTCCATGCGGTTTTCCTTGGGCCACGCGGTGACGTCGGACGTGTGGATCTCGGCGGCGGGCGTGTCCTGGAAGGCGGTACGGTGCATGTACACGGGCCCCTGCAGCTTCAACAGGGTGCCGCTCTTGTCCACCCACGCATACAGCGAGTCACCCAGCCAGGGCGGCACGCCTTCCTGGTTCGACGGCAGTTCGAACTTAGGCGTGTTGATGTACAGCGATTCGTCGTTCTCGCGGCGCTCCAGGTGCGGCGCAACCATGTTGAAGCTCGGCTGGCCATCGACGTCGTAGGACCACAGCCGGAAGTTGGTGAGCGTATAGCCCGAGCGCGGCGGACCCACAAAGTCGCTCACCCTCGGTGCCGGGGCGAGCCACCAGTACAGCGCCTGGGTGGCGCCCGTCGCGGCGGCGACCAGGGCGATCGCGACCAGGAGACCGCGGTCGCGCAGGTAGGTACGCAAGTTCACTTCCAGTGCTCCCGCTCGGCCGCGTCCTTGCCTTGGGCGACCAGGATCATGTCGGCGACCTCGCGAGCCGCGCCCATGCCGCCGGCCAGGCTCGTGCGCCAGTGGGCCTGCTCGGCCACCCAGGGGTGGGCGTTGGCAACGGCGATGGCGAGGCCTGCGCTCCGCATCGGTGGCAGGTCGGGCAGGTCATCGCCTACGAAGGCCACTTCATCCGGGGCCAGCGCCAGCGCTTCGAGCAACTGGTTGAGGCAGGCGCGCTTGTCGCCCTGGCCCTGGTAGACATGGGCGATATCCAGCTCTTCGGCACGCAGGGCCACTGGATGGCTGATGCGTGCGGAGATGATCGCCACCTGCACGCCGTTGGCCATCAGGCGCTTGAGGCCCAGGCCGTCATGCACGTGGAAGACCTTGGTTTCGTGCCCGTCCTCGGCGTACCACAGGCGGCCGTCGGTGAGCGTGCCGTCCACGTCGAACACGGCGAGGCGGACCTTGGCGGCGCGGGCGAGTACGTCAGCAGGGATGTCAGCCAGGGTCATGGGCACGTTCGGCAAGGGCAGGAGGGCGATACCGTCAAACGCCGGTCGGGCGCGACGGTGGACGTGAGGGGAATGGTGTCCCGCGAACCTTTCGATCAGACCACGCGTGCGCGCAGCAGATCGTGAATGTTCAGGGCGCCGACCACCTGCTGGTCGTCGTTGACCACCAGCAGGGCATGGATCTGGTGCTTCTCCATCAGCTGGGCAGCCTCGATGGCGAGCTTGTCCGTACCGATGGTCTTGGGTCCACGGGTCATCAGTTCGGCCACGGTGGCGCCGCGCAGGTCCACGCCGTCGTCGTCCAGCGCGCGGCGCAGGTCGCCGTCGGTGAACACGCCGAGCAGGCGGCGGTTGGAATCGATCACGGCGGTCATGCCCAGATGCTTGCGGGTCATTTCCATCAGTGCCTGGGTCAGCGAGGCATTCGGCGGCACCGCCGGGATGCCTTCGCCGGTGTGCATGATGTCGCTGATGTGCAGCAGCAGGCGACGGCCGAGGCTGCCGGCGGGGTGCGAGCGTGCGAAGTCTTCGGAGGTGAAGCCGCGGGCCTCCAGCAGGGCAATGGCCAACGCATCGCCCATCACCAGCGCCGCGGTGGTGCTGGCGGTGGGCGCCAGGCCGAGCGGGCAGGCTTCGGCGGCGATGCTGGCGTCCAGGTGCACATCGGCCTGGTCGGCCAGCGAGGAGTGCGCGTTGCCGGTGATGGCGATCAGCGGAATGCCCTGGCGCTTGATCACCGGGAGGATGAACAGCACCTCGTCGGTTTCGCCGGAGTTGGACAGCGCCAGCACCACGTCCTGCGGCAGGATCATGCCGAGGTCGCCGTGGCTGGCCTCGCCCGGGTGGACGAAGAAGGCCGGCGTGCCGGTGGACGCCAGCGTCGCGGCGATCTTGCGCGCCACGTGGCCGGATTTGCCCATGCCGGTGACTACCACGCGACCCGCGCAGGCCATGATCAGCCGGCAGGCCTCGACGAACTCGGGGCCGACGCGCGGCTCGAGCGCCCGGATGGCGGCCGCCTCGGTGGCGATCACGGTGCGCGCGCTGCGCACGAGGGCTTCATCGTTGATCGCGTGAGGGGTGGTGGCGACGTGGGCGTTCATGCGTCCTCGGGGGTCCGTGCCGGAATGTCGTCATGACCCTGAACGATCCGGTCAGGGTGGATATTCCGTTGAATCATGGGGTTGGGCAGTTGCGCGGGCCATGGTGAGGGTGGCGCCGGCAACACGTGTCGTTTCTGCGACAGAGGTTTTCCATTAACATGGCATATTCGCATTTTAACGTCATAGTCGGTGCCAATGGGCTTGGATCGTCTCCGAACCCGGCGCCGACCCAACTCCTGCAAGTGGAAAACCCATGGACGCTGCCACCATCCAGGCAATGATCGAACAGGGCCTGCCGGGTGCGCAGGTCGCCGTAAGCGGCGACGACGGCGTGCATTTCGAGGCTGAAGTGGTGGCGGAGCAGTTCGCCGGCAAGCTTCCGCTGGCGCGCCACCGCCTGGTCTACGCCACGCTGGGCGATCTCATGGGCGGTGCGATCCACGCGCTGGCACTGAAAACCCTTACCCCGCAGGAGATCGCGGCGCGCCGTTGAGCGCAGCGCCGCCACTCCCAAGCACTGCATTCGCAAGGACTACGATGGCCAAGATCCTGATCAGCGGCGGCGAGCCGCTACACGGCGAAGTGGGTATTTCCGGCGCCAAGAACGCCGTATTGCCGATCCTCGCTTCCTGCTTGCTGGCCGATGAGCCGGTGGCGATCAGCAACGTTCCGCACCTGCACGACGTCACCACCTTCATCGAGCTGCTGGGCCAGATGGGCACGCAGCTGGTGCTGGACGACCGCATGAAGATGCATATCGACCCGCGCTCCACCGAACGCTACTTCGCCCCCTACGACCTGGTGCGCACCATGCGCGCGTCGATCCTGGTGCTGGGCCCGCTGGTGGCGCGCTTCGGCGAGGCGGAAGTGTCGCTGCCGGGCGGTTGCGCGATCGGTTCGCGTCCGGTCGACCAGCACATCCGCGGCCTGCAGGCGCTGGGTGCCGACGTGGTCGTGGAGAACGGCTACATCAAGGCCAAGGCCAAGCGCCTGAAGGGCGCGCGCATCTCGATGGACATGGTCACCGTCACCGGTACCGAGAACATCATGATGGCCGCGGCGCTGGCGCAGGGCACCACCATCATCGAGAACGCGGCGCAGGAACCCGAAGTGGTCGACCTGGCGCACTGCCTGATCGCCATGGGCGCGCAGATCGAAGGCGCCGGCACCTCCACGCTCACCATCCACGGCGTCGAGCGCCTGCATGGCGCCGAGTACGAAGTGCTGCCTGATCGCATCGAGACCGGCACCTTCCTGGTCGGTGCAGCGATGACCGGCGGCAAGGTGCGCGCCCGCAACGCACGCGCCGACACGCTGGACGCCGTGCTGGCCAAGCTGGAAGAAGCCGGTGCGCACATCTCCACGGGCGCCGACTGGATCGAGCTGGACATGCGTGGCCGTCGCCCGAAGGCGGTGAACATCACCACCGCGCCGTACCCGGCGTTTCCGACCGACATGCAGGCGCAGTTCACCGCGCTCAACTGCGTGGCCGAGGGCGTGGGCGTGATCACCGAGACGGTGTTCGAGAACCGCTTCATGCACGCGCTGGAACTGCAGCGCCTGGGCGCGGACATCCGCCTCGAAGGCAACACCGCGATCATCAAGGGCGTGGAGAAGATGAGCGGCGCACCGATCATGGCGACCGACCTGCGCGCTTCCGCCTGCCTGGTGCTGGCCGGCCTGGTGGCACAAGGCGACACCACGGTGGACCGCGTGTATCACATCGATCGTGGCTACGAGAACATCGAGGAAAAGCTGGGCACGCTGGGCGCGAAGATCCGTCGGCTGCCGTCCTGATCCCGGCGATTTCGCCGTAAGAAAGAAAAGGCCGCGTCAGCGGCCTTTTTCTTTGCGCGAGTCTTTTGCGGGAGCGCACCCAGTGCGCGAAAAGCCTACGACGCGGTTAACGACGTGCCTCCGCGATCGCGCACTGGGTGCGCTCCTACAGGTGCGGCGGTTGCGCTCAGTTACCGTTCTTGTAACTCACCAGCTCCAGCGTCAGGTTGCCGCCATCGCTCTGCGCCAGCTTCACCGGCACCGGATACTTCTGCGGCGCATACCACGCGCTGAAGGCCTTGGTATCGTCGCTGCGTTCCACGCGCTCCGCCTGGAAGCTGCCGGCCGGTACCTTCACCGTGTCCTTGCCGGCCACCTTGAAGGTCTGCGTCTCGACGTTGCGCTTCACCGCGACCGGTAGCGAAACGCTCTGCTTGCCGGCACGCAGCGCGAGGCCGATGGCGTAGGGCGCGGTGTTGCGATCCACCAGGCCGGGTACGCTGGCGTAATTCATCGGTCCCTTGCCTTCGTCGACGGTGACCTGGTTGGTGGTCCAGTTCACGTTGGTATGACGCTGCTTGCTCTTGATCGCCGCATCCATGCGGTAGTCGTAGCTCACCGTTTCCGGCGCGTTGTTGTTCCAGCGAAAGCGCGTGGTCTCGTTGGAGTTGGCGCCCAGTGCAGCGGCCAGGCCCGAGGTGCCCTTGGTCTGGTTGCTGTATTCCCACTGGCCGTCACCGGCAGGCTTGAGCGTCACCACGGCCTCGCCGATGGCCTGGCCGCCCTGCGATACCTGGTAGGTCGCCGTGAACGCTGCCGGCGTGGTTGCGGCGAACGCGGCCGGAGCGGAGAACGCCAGCGCCAGGCCGGCGGCGAACGTGCGAAGGGTGTTGGACTGGGTCATGGGAACCGCAGTCTACGTGTCCCGCCTGAACGACTTGTAGAGAAGCCGCGGAGCGCTCAGTCAACCAAACGGCCGTTGCGCAGTTGCAGTGGCGCATCCTGGGGCTCACCGTCCAGCGCGACGCGATCGGGTGGCAGCAGCGACAGACGGCCCTCGGCGATCAGTCGCAGCACCGCGGGCAACAATTGGTGTTCGAAGCTGAGCAGCCGCTGGGCGAGCTGCAACTCGTCGTCGCCGGGGCGGATGTCGATGGTGGCCTGGGCGATCACCGGACCGCCGTCCAGTTCGGCGGTCACGTAATGCACGCTGGCGCCGTGTTCCACGTCTCCGGCTTCCAGTGCGCGCCGGTGCGTATGCAGGCCGCGGTACTTGGGCAACAGGGAAGGGTGGATGTTGATCATGCGACCCACCCACGGCTTCAGCGCTTCGCCGTCGATGACGCGCATGAAGCCGGCCAGCACGAGCACGTCGGCGCCGCTGGCATCGAGCTGGCGGAACAGTTCGAGGTCGAAGTCGCGCCGGTTGGCGAAATCTTTCGGGTTGAGCGTGAACGTGGGAATGCCCGCGTCCTTCGCCAGTTGCAGCGCGCCGGCGTTCGCCTTGTCGCTGCCGACCAGCGCGAAGTCCACCGGCAGCTGCCCCGCGTCGCGAGCGACGATCAGGGCCTGCAGGTTGCTGCCGCGCCCGGAGGCGAGCACGGCGACGCGAAGACGCTGGGTTGCCACGGGCTTAGCCGATGTGGACGCGCTCGTCGCCCTGGGCGGGCACGATCTCGCCGATCACCGAGCTGGCTAGGCCGTGCTTGGCGAGCAGGGTGGAGGCAGCTTCGACGGCGTCGCGCGGCAGGATCACGGTGAAACCCACGCCGCAGTTGAAAGTGCGCCACATTTCCTCGCGCGCCACGTTGCCTTCACGCATCAGCCACTCGAACACGGGCGGCAGCACGATGGCCGCGGCGTCGAGCTGGATGCCCAGCGCGTCGGGCACCACGCGGATGATGTTTTCCTTCAGGCCGCCGCCGGTGATGTGGGCCATGCCGTGCACCGTGCCCGACTTCAAAAGATCGAGCATCGGCTTCACGTAGATGGTGGTCGGCGCCATCAGCGCATCGGCCAGCTTCACGCCGCCGACGTCGAGGTCCAGCGGGTTGCCGGCGCGCTCGAGGATCTTGCGGATCAGCGAGTAGCCATTGGAGTGCGGGCCGGAGGAGGCCACGCCCAGGATCACGTCGCCGGCCACGATGGCGGCGCCGCTGAGCAATTGCGACTTCTCCACCGCGCCCACGGTGAAGCCGCCCAGATCGTATTCGCCCTCCGGATACATGCCCGGCATTTCGGCCGTTTCGCCGCCGATCAGCGCGCAACCGGCCAATTCGCAGCCCTTGGCGATACCGCCGACCACGGCCACGGTGGTCTCCACGTCCAGCTTGCCGCAGGCGAAGTAGTCGAGGAAGAACAGCGGCTCGGCGCCCTGCACCAGCACGTCGTTCACGCACATGCCGACCAGGTCGATGCCGATGGTGTCGTGGCGACCCAGCTGCTGGGCCAGCTTGAGCTTGGTGCCCACGCCGTCGGTGCCCGATACCAGCACCGGCTCCTTGTACTTGCCCGAGAGGTCGAACAGGCCGCCGAAGCCGCCCAGGCCGCCCATCACTTCAGGACGGGAGGTGCGCTTGACCAGCGGCTTGATGCGTTCGACCACGGCATTGCCCGCGTCGATGTCGACGCCAGCGGCGCGATAGGTGAGGGCGTCGGACATGAGGGAAACCCGGCGTGGAGAAACGCCAAAGTGTAGCAGTGAAGGCATCGCCCTGCCTGAGCATGGGCCGAAAAGCATGAGCGGAATCGGGACCGCTTCGATGGACGCTGCGGGCCGGATTGGGCAGACTTCCGACGTTTCCCCACCGGATATCGCTTCCCCATGCGCCTGTCCCGCCTGCTGCTCGTCTGTCTCGTGCTGGGCCTGGCCCCGCTGCTGTCCGTGCACGCCCAGGGGCAAGTGTCGCCCTACACGGTCGTGGTGTCCGTGGCCGACACCAGCGACGTGGCTCGCAACAACGCCTTCAGCGACGCGCTGGCCCAGGTGCTGGCCCGAACCGCGGGCGGGCAGGACCTGAGCAGCAAGCCGGGCTATTCCGACGTGCTCAAGGGTGCCAGTGGCATCGTCAAGCAGTACCAGTACCAGCGCGCCGCGACCGGCATGAGCCTGCAGGTGACCTTCGACGAGGCGGCCGTCCAGCGCACGATCGCGCAGCTTGGCGTGGCGGGTAGTGGACCAAAGCCGCCGGTGCTGCTGGTGGTGCGCGACGAGGATGGCAGCGTGCTGACCCGCGATGCGCTGGCGCCGCTGGCCCAGGCCGTGGCGGCCCGTGGCTATGCCACTGTGCTGGCCGATCCGGGCAAGACCGGCGATACGCCGAACCTGACCACGGCCGATCCTGACCAGGTGGCCGCTTTGGCCCGCCAGTACAAGACCGGACTGATCCTGCTGGGCCAGCTGCATGGCAACAGCGCCGACTGGATGCTGGTGTCAGGCGGCCCGCAGCAGCGCTGGAACAACAATGGCGCCAACACCGGCGCCGTACTGACCGACGCCGGCAACGGGTTGGCCGACCGCCTCGGCAAGCAGCTGAACGTGATCGGCTCGGCCACGGTGGACGGCAAGCTGTGGGTGTCCCAGGTCAATTCCGCGATGGACTACGCCAACCTGCTGTCCACGCTGCGCGCCGACCCGTCGGTGCGCCAGGTCACCACGGTCGGTGCGCAGGGCGACGGCATGCTGTTCGCGGTGAAGGCCAGCCTGCCGATGGACGTGTTGGCGGCCAACCTTGCCGCCAGCGGGCGACTGCTGCGCGGTGAGTCGCACAGCGACGCAGATATCAGCCTGCGCTGGGTGCACTGAACAGCGCCGGGAAAATCTCCCGGCTTGAGCCCGGGCGTCGCCACTGCGCTGGCGATGCCCGGATGCATGGGTCACACTGACCCGTTCCGCCCGATGAGCCATGCCATGACTCATGACACCTCCCGGCGCTGGCAGATGCTCGCCATCGCCGCCGTCATCCTCTATCTGCTCTGGCTGCTGGCGCCGGTGCTGATGCCGTTCGCCTTCGCCGGGATGCTGGCGTATCTCGGCGACCCGCTGGCCGACCGTCTCGAACGCCTGGGCCTGGGGCGCACGCTGGCGGTGAGCATCGTGTTCATCGTGCTGCTGTTGCTGGCGGTGGGTGCGCTGTTGCTGCTCATCCCGCTGGTGTCCCGGCAGGTCGACAACCTGGTGCAGAACCTGCCGCGCTATGTGGACTGGGCCCGCAACGTAGCCTTGCCCTGGGTGCAGGCCAAGCTGCATCTCGACCCCAGCGCGTTCGACACGGATCGCCTGGTGGAGCAACTGAAGGCGCATATCGGTTCGATCGGCGACGCCGCCTCGACCGTGCTGGGCCAGATTTCGCGCTCCAGCCTCGGCGTGATCGCCTGGCTGACCAATCTCGTGCTGATCCCCGTGGTGGCGTTCTACCTGCTGCGCGACTGGGACCGGCTGGTGGCGTGGATCGACCGCATGCTGCCGCGCTCGATCGAGCCGACCGTGGCGCACCTGGCGCGCGAGGCGGACAGCGTGCTGGGCGCCTTCGTGAGGGGCCAACTGGCGGTGATGCTGGCGTTGGGCATCTTCTATGGTGCGGCGCTCACCATCATGGGCCTTTCGGTCGGCCCGCTGATCGGCATGGTGGCCGGCCTGCTCAGTTTCGTGCCGTACCTGGGTTTCATCGTCGGTTTCGGTTCGGCGCTGGTCGCGGCGCTGGTGCAGTATGGCGACTGGGGTCACGTGCTGATCGTGGTGGCGATCTTCACCGTCGGCCAGCTGCTCGAAGGCTACGTGCTGGTGCCGCGCCTGGTCGGCGAGAAGATCGGGCTGCACCCGGTGGCGGTGATCTTCGCCGTGCTGGCCGGTGGCTACCTGTTCGGCTTCCTCGGCGTGCTGCTGGCATTGCCTGCCGCCTCGGTGATCCTGGTCGTCTTGCGGTACCTTAGCGAGCGCTACCGCCAGAGCGATCTGTACACGGAAGAGGGCCGCGGCGATCCGGTGCTCTCCGAAGTGGACGTCGTGGTCGAGACGCCGCAGGGCACGGTGGAAACCGATACGGTCGTGACACCACGCGACAAAACGAAGGACGCAACACCTCCCGCATGATCCCGCAGTTGCCGCTCGCCCTGCGCTGGCCTCGTCGCCAGCGCTTCGAACATTTCCACCCGGGTGCCAACGCGGCCACGCTCGCCGCGGTGGAACAGCTGGCACAGGCGCCGGGCGCGTCATGGCTGTATCTCGCGGGCCCGGTCGGCAGCGGCAAGAGCCATCTGTTGATGGCGGCCTGCCAGGCGGCCTTCGCCGGAGGACGCACCGTGCAATACCTGCCGCTGGCCAGCCTGGTCGCCAAGGCTGTCGCCATTCGTGGTGTGGCTGGCAGCGAGTTCCTCGCCCTGGATGACCTTGGCGCGATCGCGGGTGATCGCGAGGCGGAACACGCCATGTTCGACGTCTACAACCGTGCCAAGGCGGAAGGCGCGACCCTGCTGTTCGCCGCCGAGGCGTTGCCGTCGCAGCTCGGCCTTGGTTTGCCGGACCTGCGTTCGCGCCTGGGCGCCTGCCAGCAGGCGCTGATCAAGCCGCTGGACGACGCCGAGCGCCGCGACGTGCTGCGCCGGCAGGCCGCTTCGCGTGGCATCGAGCTGGACGACACCGTGCTCGACTGGCTGTTCAACCGCTACGCACGCGACCTGGGCGCCTTGCTCGATCTGCTCGATCGACTCGATCAGGCGTCGCTGGCGGCGCGACGGAAGATCACGGTGCCGTTCCTGCGAGGGTTTCTGCGTGAGGCGGAGCCGGGGCAGTGATGCCGCCGATTCTGTAGGAGCGCACCCAGTGCGCGATCACGGCATCACCGCTTCGTGGGCTTTTCGCGCTCTGGGGGCGCTCCTACAAAAGAGCGGCGGGAAAGAAAAAAAGGCGCCTCGCGGCGCCTTTTCCGTATCCATCAGGCCATCAGCAGCCTGGGCGTCGCATTCGCCCCGACCGCATCCACCATCGCCTGCACCACATTCAGGTTGCCGGCGATGATGTTGCCGCTCTCCGGGATGCCATCGCGGCCGGCGAAGTCGCAGTAGCGACCGCCCGCCTCGCGCACCAGCAGCACGCCGGCCGCCATGTCCCACGGCTTGAGGCCGATCTCGAAATAGCCGTCGTAGCGGCCGGCGGCGGTGTAGGCCAGGTCCAGCGCGGCGGAGCCCGAGCGGCGGATGTCCTCGGCCTGGCCGAGGATGGCGCGGGTCATGTCCAGCTGCGCATCCAGGTGCGAGCGCTGGCGGTAGGGGAAACCGGTGGCGATCATCGCGCCGCCCAGGTTGTCGCGCTTGCTGACGCGGATGCGGCGGTCGTTGAGGTAGGCGCCATCGCCCTTGCTGGCGGTGAACAGCTCGTCGCGCAGCGGATCGAACACCACGGCGTACACCGGCTCCCCCTTGTCGAGCAGGGCGATGGACACGCTGAAGTGCGGGATGCCGCGCAGGTAATTGTGGGTGCCGTCGAGCGGATCGATCACCCATACCAGCGGACCCTTGCCCGTGGCCCCGCTTTCCTCGGCGAGGAAGGCATGGGTCGGGTAGGCGCGCTTGAGTTCCTTGACGATCTCGGCTTCGGCCAGGCGGTCGACTTCCGAGGCGAAGTCCATGCGTTGCTTCTCGACGACGTTGAGTCCGTCGATGCGATTCATGTAGCGCAGGATGATGTTTCCTGCGGAGCGCGCGGCGCGCACCGCGACGTTGACGGCGGGTCTTGGCATGGCTTCGGCTTTCAAAAGAGCGGGGTTTCGGCGGCAAAGTCTAGCAGAGGAGCCGCTCCGGTTCAGGTGGGGAAGATGAACGGTTTGACACGGCGGCCCACAATTTCCAAGCTTTGCGACCATTTGTACGAGCCTTCCCCGGCATGACCACCTCCTCCGACCTCGCCGCCCGCATCCGTTACGTGCTGGTGCGCACCTCGCACCCCGGCAATATCGGCAGCGCTGCCCGCGCCATTCGCACCATGGGTTTCGACCGCATGGCGCTGGTCGCTCCGCACCGTTTCCCCGACCAGGAAGCCTCGGCCCTGGCTGCCGGCGCGGACGAGGTGCTGGAGCAGGCCACGATCAGCGAGGGCCTGGTCGACGCCCTGGCCGGCACCAGCCTGGCGCTGGGCCTGTCGGCCCGCCGCCGTGGCGTGGACCTGGAGGAGATCACGCCGCGTGAAGCCGCTGTCCGCGCACTGGCCGCCGCCGCCCGTGGCGAGCAGGTGGCTCTGGTGTTCGGCAACGAGCGCACCGGCCTGGAGAACGAGGAGCTGGCGCGCTGCCATGCCATGGTGCGCATTCCGAGCGTGGACGATTTCAGCTCGCTGAATCTTTCGCAGGCCGTGCAGGTGATGGCCTATGAGCTACGCGTGGCTTCGCTGGGCGAAGTCGCCGCGCCCGTGCGCGCCGATGCCGAACCGCCCGCGGACGCGGCGCAGATGGAGCGCTTCTTCGAGCACCTGTCCCAGATGCTGGATGACATCGACTTCCACAAGGGTCGTGCGCCGACCACGATCATGTTGCGGCTACGCAAGCTGTTCCAGCGCGCCCAGCCGGATGAGCGCGAATTGCGCGTGATGCACGGCATTTTCGCGGACGCGCAGCGCATGGCGGCGATCGCGAGCGGCAAGCTCAAGAAGGATTGATCCCTCGCCACCGGCTTTTTTGTAGGAGCGCACCCAGTGCGCGAAAAGCCTACGGAGCGGTAACGACGTATCTCTGCGGTCGCGCACTGGGTGCGCTCCTACAGAAGAGCTGGTGGGGCGCCACGGCTAAAACCCGTCTTCCTCCACATCGATCTGCGGCTTGCGCATGACCAGCAGTTTGTCGATGCGGGCGCCGTCGAGGTCAATCACCTCCACCCGGAAACCGTGCCATTCGAAGACCTCGCCGGTCTGCGGGATGTGGCCGAGGGCGGCCATGACCATGCCGGCGGCGGTGCGGTATTCGTGCTCTTCCTCGCCAGGCAGTGCGTCGACCTGCAGCAGTTCGCGCAGGTCGTCGATGGAGAGCGAGCCGTCGATCAGCCAGCTGCCGTCGCTGCGCTGCGTGATGAGCGGAGTCTCCTCCGGGCCGCTGCCACCCAGCTGCGTGGCGCCGACGATGGCGGCCAGCAGGTCGTTGAGCGTGACCAGGCCGACGATGTCACCGTACTCGTCCACCACCAGGGCGAGCTGCGTTTCGGCGTCGCGGAACTCTTCCAGCAGGTCCAGCGCGCGCGCCTTCGCCGGCACGTAGAGCGGTTTGACCAGTTGGCCGAACAGATCGGGCTTGCCCAGCTCGTAGCCACGCAGCAGCCGCTTCACCTCGACCACGCCGGCGATGTCGCTTTCGTCGCCGCGGTACACCGGATAACGCGAGTAGGGCGTGTCGCGCAGGATCGCCGCGTTCTCCTCGTAGCCCGCGTTCTGGTCCAGCCAGACGATGCGGGTGCGCGGGGTCATCACGCTTTCCACCGTGCGATCGCCCAGCCGCAGCACGCGGTTGACCATGTTGTGCTCGTCGCGGTCGAGGATGCCGTGTTCGGCGCTTTCCGCGACCAGCAGGCGGATTTCCTCTTCCGTCGCCACGTCGCTGCCGCGCTGTTTCACGTTGAGCATGCGCAGGATGAGGCCGCTGCAGAGATTGAGCATCCACACGAACGGCGCAGTAAGGCGCGAAAGCACCATCATCGGCATCGAGACGTAGCCGGAAATCTTCTCCGGTGCCGACAACGCCAGGCGCTTGGGCACCAGTTCGCCGATGACGATCTGGATGAAGGAAATCAGCACGAAGCCGAGCACCAGGCCCACGACCTTGGCGTAAGGCTCCAGCCAGGCAGCTCGGCCCCCGTGGATGGCCTGGGCGATGTGATCGCCCAGAGCGTCACCGGCCAGCGCACCGGTAATCAGGATCACCAGGGTCATGCCGACCTGGACGGTGGAGAGAAAACGCTCGGGCGCCTCGGCATTGCGCAGCGCCACCCGTGCCCGGCGGCTGGTGCGGGACATCTGCTTCAGCCGCGTCTTGCGCGAGGCCACCAGGGCCATCTCCGACAGGGCGAAGAAGCCGTTGAACAGCGAGAGGACGATGACGGTCGCGATTTCGGTCAGCATGGCGGCCGGGCGGAGCCGGAGAGGTCGCGTGGGGACATGAGACGGAGTGTAAGGCCAGAGGGCTGCCGGAAGCGCGGCAGCCTGTCGCGAAGCCCGTGATGCGGTGCGGCAGGGCGGTCCTGTAACATATCCGTCATTTCAGCCCTCGCACCCTAGGCAATAACTGCATGTTTTCATTGCAAACGATTTTCGGCAAAGGCGACAAGTTCTACGGTCTGCTCGAGCAAAGCGCCGAGGCGGCGCGCGAGAGCGCCAAGGCCCTGCATGAACTGGTCACGGGCAAGGATCACGCTCCGGTGATGGCCGCCTTTGCCGCCGCGCGTGCGCGGGAAAAGGCACTGGCCGGGCAGATCAGCGAGGAACTGGTGAACACCTTCGTCACCGCGCTCGATCGCGAGGACATCGAGGCGCTGAACTCGGCGCTCTACAAGATCCCCAAGACCATCGAGAAGTTCGCCGAGCGCTACGAGATCATCGCCGAGCGCGTTTCCGACGTGGATTTCGCCGCGCGTGCGGTCGTGCTGGAACGCGCCACCGCCGTGGTGTCGGAAATGATCGGCGAGTTGCGTCGCGGCCTGCGCATCGACCCGGTGAAGAAGCTGCAGGATCGCCTGCAGACGCTGGAATCGGAAGGCGACCGCATGCTGCTTTCGCCGTACCGCACCCTTTACGTGGAAGGCAACGACGCCATGCGCGCCATGCTGGCCAAGGATCTTTTCGAGCTGCTCGAGAAGGCGATCGACAAGTGCCGCGACGTCGGCAACATCGTCTATTCGATCGTGCTGAAGAACTCCTGAGGCCGGCACGATGACGCTCTCTTCTCGTTGCCGCCCGGCCTTGGCCCGGGCTGTCGTCGTGGTGCACGGAGTGCATGCATGAGCATCGGTCTCGCCATCGCGGTGGTGCTCATCGCGCTTGCCTTCACCTACATCAACGGCTTCCACGACACCGCGAATTCCATCGCCACGGTGGTGGCGACCAAGGTGCTCACCCCGGGCCAGGCGGTCATGCTGGCGGCCATCACCAACCTGATCGGCGCGCTGTGGGGCACCGCGGTGGCCAAGACCATCGCGGCCGGCATCATCGATACGCACGTGATCGATGCGGGCCCGCAGTTGCTGATATGCGCGCTGCTGGCGGCCACCGCATGGAACCTCATCACCTGGTGGTGGGGCCTGCCGTCCAGCTCCAGCCACGCGCTGGTAGGCGCCCTGGTAGGCGCGGCCATCGCCACGGCCGGCAACAACTTCGCCGCGGTGATCTGGTCGCAGGGCGGCGCACACTGGTGGGACGGCAAGGGCGTGGTGCCGAAGGTGATCGTGCCCATGGTGGCTTCGCCGCTGATGGGCTTCGTCATCGGTTTCCTGCTGATGGGTGGGCTGTATGCGCTGCTCAGCTGGTTCTCCAGCCGCACCGGCTTCCTGCGGCGACTTGGCCGCACGCCATTCGTCAATGCGTTCTTCGGCAAGGCGCAGATCGTGTCGGCCAGCGCCATGGGCCTGGCCCACGGCATGAACGATGCGCAGAAGAGCATGGGCATCATCG
The DNA here is from genome assembly GCF_003264855.1 of Dyella jiangningensis. Lineage (NCBI taxonomy): Bacteria > Pseudomonadati > Pseudomonadota > Gammaproteobacteria > Lysobacterales > Rhodanobacteraceae > Dyella > Dyella jiangningensis. Next base: position 1,083,609 of record NZ_NFZS01000001.1, read on the forward strand.
CGCTGGCGCTGGCCGGCGCCACGACGGCGGGGCAGTTCGACCACCTGCCGTCCTGGCTGGGCTTCCTGCGCATCCACGGCTCCTCCACCGGCGGTTTCGACGTGCCCGCGTGGGTCGCCGTCGTGTGCGCGCTGACCATGGCGGGCGGCACGGCCGGCGGTGGCTGGCGCATCATCAAGACGCTCGGCCACAAGATGGTGAAGCTGCATCCCATCAACGGCTTCGCGGCGGAAGGCAGCTCGGCGGCGGTGATCCTCACCGCATCGGCGTTCGGCATTCCGGTGTCGACCACGCACAACGTCTCCGCCTCGATCATGGGCGTCGGTGCGGCCAAGCGCTGGAACGCCATCCGCTGGTCGGTGGTGGAGCGCATGGTGTGGGCGTGGATCCTCACGCTGCCGATCACCGCGCTGCTGGCCTACGGCTTCGTGCGATTGGCCCAGCTGTTCTGATCAGGATGTCGGACCTGTGGGAGCGCACCCTGTGCGCGACCGCAGGGATCGTCAGCACGTCAGGGGACGGTCGTCGAGTCAGTGCTCCGTAGGTTTGTCGCGCACAGGGTGCGCTCCTGCAGTTAAGAGCTGCCGTTACAGATCGTCGCCGCCGACGGCGACGATCCTTTCCAGCTGATCGCCCAGCTCACCCAGCTCATCGATCAGCCGCTTCAACTCGGCCGCGTCCAGCAGCTCGTACGGCCGGTTCTCGCACAGGTGCAGGTAAGGCGAGCCATCCAGGTCGGCCACGGCCAGGAAACCCTTGCGCTGCTCCCAGTTGAAACGAAGGCAGCGCCGCGGGTCTGCGCCGGCGAGCGGGCCGACGGGGGTGGAGATACGCAGGTAGCGCCGGCCCGCCTCGTCTTCCAGTTCCGCGAGATAGATGCCCTGGTGCCGATCGTGCGGCAGCGACAGGTCGAAACTGATCAGGTAAGGGTCGTTGTGGCGCAGCTCGTGCAGGCTGCCGATGTGGGAACGCACGGCTTCGAAATGGCGCATGGGTGCGGTCTCCTTGGCACGCGGTGAGAGCACCGCTACTGTGCCACGACCTGCCGTAAAGGGCCTGTTGAAGATCATGGAACGCAGCCTCGACGATCCTTATGAACGCATCTGGGCCGCCATTGCGGCGATACCCCGCGGGCGTGTGGCGAGCTATGGGGCGATCGCAACGAGAGCCGGCCTGCCCGGGCGCGCGCGGCTGGTGGGAAGAGCCCTGGGCCTGGTGCCCGACGGCATGGAGCTGCCGTGGCACCGTGTGCTGCGGTCCAGCGGGCAGATCGCCTTTCCGGCGGGCAGCCGGGGTTTTCGCGAGCAGAGCAAGCGCCTGAAGGCGGAGGGCGTCGACGTACGCAACGGCAAGGTGCCGCTGGCCAGTTTCGGGCTCGATGCCAACTTGGATCGCGCGCTCTGGGGCATGCCCGGCTGAAGTGTTCCGGCAGGAGCGCGACTCGCGCGCGACCGCCGGGCTGCATGCTCTCCTTGGCCATCGTCTGTCGCGTCTTCGCTCCATAGGCTTTTCGCGCACTGGGTGCGCTCCTACAGATGGGTGTGGCGTTGTGAGGTCCGGTAGCAGGGCTCCATTTGCTAGCATTTCCCGATGCCTTCCTCGCCCCTCGACATTCTTCACAGCGTTTTCGGTTACACCCAGTTCCGCGGCCAGCAGCAGTCCATCGTCGAGCACCTGATCGAAGGCGGCGATGCGTTGGTGCTGATGCCTACCGGCGGCGGCAAATCGCTGTGCTACCAGATTCCCGCCCTGGTCCGGCAGGGTATCGGCATCGTGGTGTCGCCGCTTATCGCGTTGATGCAGGACCAGGTCGATGCGTTGCGCGAGGCCGGCGTCGCCGCGGCCTATCTCAATTCCAGCCTGGATGCGGAAGACCAGCGCGAAGTGGAGCGACGCCTGCTGGCGGGCGAGTTGAACCTGCTTTACGTGGCACCCGAACGACTGCTGACGCCGCGGTTCCTCAGTCTGCTCGAACGCACCGAAGTGGCGCTGTTCGCCATTGATGAAGCGCATTGCGTGTCGCAATGGGGCCACGATTTCCGGCCGGAATACCGCGAGCTGGTGGTGTTGCACCAGCGCTTTCCCGACGTGCCGCGCATCGCGCTTACCGCGACCGCGGACGAGCGCACGCGCGACGAGATCGTGGAACGCCTGGCGTTGCAGCAGGCACGCCAGTTCGTCTCCAGTTTCGATCGCCCGAACATCCGGTACCAGGTCGGCCTGCGTCACAACGCACGCCGGCAGCTGATGGACTTCCTCGAGCGCCGGCGCGGCGAAACCGGCATCGTCTACGCGCTCAGTCGCCGCAAGGTGGATGAAACGGCGGCGTGGCTGGCGGAAGCGGGCATCGACGCGCTGCCGTATCACGCGGGCCTTGATTCGGCGACACGTCACGCGCACCAGCGTCGTTTCCTGCGCGAGGATGGCCTGGTGATGGTGGCCACCGTCGCCTTCGGCATGGGCATCGACAAGCCCGACGTGCGCTTCGTCGCGCACCTGGACCTGCCGCGCAGCATGGAAGGTTATTACCAGGAGACCGGCCGCGCCGGTCGTGACAGCCTGCCGGCCGACGCCTGGATGATCTATGGCCTGTCGGACGTGGTGACGATGAGCCAGATGATCGCGCAGTCCGAATCGGCCGACGATCGCAAGCGCGTCGAGCGGCAGAAGCTGGAATCGCTGTTGGCCTACGCCGAGGCGACGGAATGCCGGCGCGAACTCCTGCTGGCAGCCTTCGGCGAAAGCTTCCATGGCCCCTGTGGGCGTTGTGACAACTGCATCGAGCCGCCGAAGACCTGGGACGCCACCGTGCCCGCGCAAAAGGCGTTGTCCGCGGTGTATCGCAGCGGTCAGCGTTTCGGTTCGGGCCATGTGATCAGCATCCTGCGCGGTGAAGACAGTTCGCGCATGAGCGAGCTGGGCCATGATCGCCTTTCCACGTTCGGCATCGGCGCAGACATGGACGACAAGCAATGGCGTTCCGTGTTCCGCCAGCTGCTGGCCATGGGGCTGCTCGAAGCCGACGCCGAAGGCTACGGCACGCTGCGGCTCACCAAGGCCAGTCGCGAGGTGCTGGTGGGCGAACGCTCCGTGCGCCTGCGTGAAGATGCGCGGCCGGTACGCGCGTCGCGCAAACGCCGCGACAGCCAGCTGGTGACCGGCGGAAGCCTGGGCGTGGAAGCCTACGAGCAGCCGCTGTGGGACGAACTGCGCAAGCTGCGCACCCAGCTCGCCAAGCAGCATGGCGTGCCGCCTTACGTGATCTTCCACGATGCCACGCTGTTGGCGATGCTCCGCGCCCTACCGTCGAACGAAGAGGAAATGGGTGCGATCAGCGGCGTGGGCGAAGCCAAGCTCAAGCGTTACGGCAGGGACTTCCTGGCAGTGATCAACGCGCACGAGTGAAACCTGGGCGCGGACAGAGCCGGTGCGCATTTTCTACAGGTATTCGCAAGGTGGTGTCGCCAACCCGGCGAACACGGCCGCACTTCATGCTCGATCTGCAGGGGAGAGAGCGGCAAGAGCTCAGCCCGCCAATTGCCAATGCGTGCCCTCGGCCGATACGCGCGAATGGGCGAGCGCCAGTTCGGGCACATAACGCCATTGGTCCAGTTCGCCCGGCAGGCGAGCCTGAGGACAGGCAATGCGGGTGGCGATCAGTGCGGCCTCGGCGGTGTCGTGACGACCCACTTCCTGCCCTTCGCAGAGCACGCGCCATTGGCGGCCGTGGCGAATGATGCGGAAAAGGCCGATTTTCGAAGGGTAAACGTATTGCGCCAGCATGGTATGAGACGTTCTTTTACTGCGGGTCTGCATAGACTGCCTATCGCGCATGACTTTCCCGTTATTCCCGCGCGACGATTGCGTGGCATCGGCCCGGATCGGAGATGAGGGTCAGGCTGCGTTTGTGTTGCGGTGTCACGAGATTCAGCAAGAAGTGAAAATGCCGTTCACCACATAAAAAACGGCCCGCATCGCCGCGGGCCGTTTCTGTTCCACTTGCCGTGCTCGGCTTACTTGCGCTGCGAAGCCGTGGCGTCGCGGGCGGCGCGGAATTCCGAATCCTTGCTCCAGTTCGGCCAGGTGTCCGAATTGGCCAGGTCACTGCCCAGCGTGTAGAGGATCTGCAGGTCGCGCGCCATGCCGGTGAACGGCCAGCTCGCCTGCCACTCGTCCGACGGCTGGTGATAGTGCTTGGCCACGTACTCGTCCTCGGCGGCCTTGCCGGCGGCGAGGCCACCATCCACCCAGTCATTGCCCGAGCCGAACGAGATCGCCGGCACGCCGCGCTTGGCGAACGGGAAGTGATCGGAGCGGAAGAAGTGGCCGGCTTCGGGCTTCGGATCCGCCGAGTAGACCAGGCTCCACTTCTTGGCCGTGTCGGTCAGTTCGTCGAGCAGGTCCAGCTTGGCGCTGCCGGAGATGGTGAAGTTGCGCGCCGGGCCATGCGGATCGAGCGCATCCATGTTGATGTCGGCCACGGTAGTGGCGAGCGGGTAGAGCGGCTTGGAGGCGTAGTACTCCGAACCCAGCAGGCCCTTTTCCTCGGCGGTGACGTTGAGGAACACCACCGAACGTTCCGGCTTCGGCTGGCTGGCGAAGGCGCGGGCCAGTTCGATCAGCGCGGCCGTGCCGGTCGCGTTGTCCACGGCGCCGTTGTAGATCTTGTCGCCCTTGGCGTCGGGCGCGCCGATACCAAGGTGATCCCAGTGCGCGCTGTAGATCACTGTCTCGTCCGGGCGCTTGGTGCCCTCGATGCGGCCGACGATGTTGTACGAGGTGATCACCTTGGAGTTGACCTTGAAGTCGGCCGTGAAGCCTTCGCCCTTCAGTGCCACCGGCTTGAAGTCGCGCGTCTGGGCCTGTTTCTTCAGTGCCTCGAAATCCAGGCCGGCGGCCTTGAACAGGTCCACCGCGACATCGCGCTGGATCCAGGCTTCCACCGGCGTATGTGCGCTCGAAGGATGGTCGCGCACCACGTCGAACTGGGTGTTGGTGTTGGAGTTGGCCACGGTGGCCCAGCCGTAGGAGGCCGGCGCGGTCTCGTGGACGATCAGCATGCCGGCCGCGCCCTGGCGGGCGGCTTCCTCATACTTGTAGGTCCAGCGGCCGTAGTAGGTCATGGCCTTGCCGCCGAAGTCGCCAACGCCCGTTTCGAAGTCGGGGTCGTTGATCAGCACGACGGCGATCTTGCCCTTGAGGTCCACGCCCTTGAAGTCGTCCCAGTTGCGCTCCGGCGCCTTCACGCCATAGCCCACGAACACCAGCGGCGCGTTCTTCAGCGACACGGCCTTGGAACCATCCAGCGGCGCGCGCACGGCGATCTGCTGGCCCTGGGTGAGGTTTTCCGTCTTGCCGTTGACGGTGAAGGACAGCGACGGCGTGCCTGCGATATCCGACTGCAGCAGCGGTACGGCCTGGGTCCATTCGCGCTTGCCGTTCTTGAGGTCACCACCGGGCTGCACGCCGGCTGCCTTGAACTGCGAGATCACGTAGTCGATGGTCTTCTTCTCGCCGGCGGTGGCAGGGCCACGGCCTTCGAAGGCATCGGAGGAAAGCGTCTTGACGTCGTCCGACAGGCGATGCGGATCGATGGTCGGGGCGGTCGCGGCAAACAGCGCCGACGACACGGAAAGGGCGAGCAGGGATAAGGCCAATCGCTTCATGAGGCGGCACCTAGCGGTTAAACGAGGCCCGATAGTAGATAGCGGTGCTGGCGCCGGTCCATAGCCTCGTGCGGGCCGGGTGGGAAAGACGGCGACGGGGGATGCGAAAAAGCCCTGAAAAACAGCCTTTCTGAGGGTCCGATCGTGACTTTCTTCACCCCTGTCAGGCCAAAGCGGCAAAAAAACCGCATTTTTTCCGTTCTGCAGCTTGGCGTAGCGCTCGCCATGCCATACATTCCGCATGCCGAAAGGCATTCAACACATCATCTCGATGACCACGGGGAAATGTATGGCGAAGGCGCAGAAAGCAGCAGCAAAGAAGAAGGCCGCTCCGAAGGCAGCGAAGACGGCCGCCAAGGCAGTCGTGCAGAAGCCGATCAAGGAAGCACTGAGCAAGTCGGGCCTCGTTGCCCATATCGCTGAAACCAGCGGTGTGGCAGCCAAGGACGTGCGTGCCGTGCTCGCCACGCTCGAAGGCGCTGTCACCTCCTCGGTGCACAAGAAGGGCGCTGGCCACTTCACGCTGCCGGGCCTGCTGAAGATCACCGCCGTCAATGTGCCGGCCAAGCCGAAGCGCAAGGGCATCAATCCCTTCACCAAGGAAGAGCAGTGGTTCGCTGCCAAGCCGGCCACGGTGAAGCTGAAGGTCCGCGCGCTGAAGAAGCTCAAGGACGCCGCGCAGTAAGCGTTGCCGTCCACTGGCCGCTAGCTCCTTCCGGGGCGCTGGCCAGGGTCGAAAAGGCCGCCCTCGGGCGGCCTTTTTTTATGGGGCGGAAAGCACGCGCCCCGCCTGGATCAGTGGCGATCCGAGCCGATCACGCGTCCGGTTTCCGGGTCGAGTTGCAGGCGCACCTTCTTGCCGGCTTCGTTGTCGGCCTTGGCCGTCCATACGCCGTCATCGAAATCCACGTCATGCACGTGGGTATAGCCCTGGGTGGAAAGCGAGGCGCGCACGTCGGCTTCGCTCAGGCGCGACACCGGCTTGTCCGGAAACGCCTGGCCCGTCCTGGGGTCGATGCGGACCGATACGCTCTTGCCGTTCGCACTGCGCGCTTTGGCCGTCCAAACGCCGTTGCGGAAATCGAGGTCGCGCACCTTGCTGTAGCCCTGGCGCTCCAGCGAAGACTGCACCTCGTGTTCGGTCAGCGCGTCCTGCGCCATGGCCATGCCGGCAAAGACCAGGGCCGCTGCGATGGTCAACGAAGCGATTTTCTTCATTGGACATGCCTCTTGTTGGCGTGGAGTTCGAGTTTTGGCATGCGCGCAAACAACATGCGGTGAATGCAAACGGACCGGGAGCTGAATGATGGGCCGGCGCGGAGAGGTCGTCACGACCGCCAATGCACCACCACCTCCCGCTGGAGGTCCGAAAGCAGCATGCCGGCGGGGATGCCTCATCGCGGCTGCGTCGCGGTGCGGGATGAAGCGGACCGGAGGGCAATGTCGCCCAGGCGCCATCACGCAGTCGCAGTGCCCGGTGCAGAAAGACGGCAGCGGTCGGCAGCCACACGTTTTATTGAGCTGTGACAGTCCATGCTCCGCCCGGAGCGGATGTGGTCATTAAAAACACGGCCGCCAGAGCATTCTGCAAGACCATGGACCCTGGGCAGCAAGGCGGCCGGGACAGAGATCTTTCCAGCGAGGGCGTCACGATGAACCACACGAACGATCTACCGCTGGCCTTGTACAAGGCCAATAGCGAACTTCAACTGCGCATCAGCAAACTGGTGATGGAGAACTGGAAGAAGTGGCTGGAGCTGTCCACCCGTGCGATGGACGATGGCATCGCTGAATCGCAGGCGCGCGTGGAGCAATTGCTCAAGGCGCAGGACTGGGCCGCGCTGGCGTCGATGCCGGCAGAAACATTCGGACGCATGCTGCAGCAGCGACTCGGCGACGCCAACGTCACCAACCATATCGCCGCCAGCGTCCAGGCGCACTTCGCGCAGGGGCTGCAGGAGGCCGTCCAGACCTGGCAGAAGGATACCGCGCGGGCGCTGGGCGGCATGTCCGACCTCGGCAGCGCCGCGAACGCACCGTGGACCGACGCCATGGCGCAATGGGGGCGCATGTGGCCGTGGGCCGCCGAGCAGGGTGCTTCCAGCGGCGCCAAGTAAGCGAGGCCTGCAACTCGCCAAGCCGGTGGCTGGCACCATGCCATCGGGCAGGTTGGCTGGCTGCCCAATCTGCCCACTGCATCGCGTCTCCGGTGACGTATCCATGTTGAACTGTGGAACGCCGCCGGCCTTGGGCCTGCACTGAAGGTTGGCGCGCAACGCGATGCAGCGAACGCCTGGCCGCCCCGACGTCCTGCATCGGGCTGCATCAACGACAGGCCGTGCATGGCGATGCACGGTTCGACGTGTTGTCACATTTGTCTAGTTATCTAGGCGGCTTCGGTGTCGCGGAACGCCGCCATGGTGGCCCGGAGCGGTGAACCGGGTCCGCAGGGGGAAAGGGAGCATGATGCGGTTTTGCATTGCCGGATCGACAGGGGGCCTGCCGGCCGTCTGGCCTGGCGGTTCGTGTTGAGGATGGACAGCTGATGCGGTACGCCATCTATTTCTGCCCGGCTCCGGCCAGTGCGCTGGGGGCGCTTGGACGCGACTGGCTTGGCGGCGAAGCAGCACCGGATGGCATTCCCGGCATTCCACTGTCGCGATGGAACGAACTGCTGGCCGACGTGAGGCGTTATGGCTGGCACGCGACGGTGCGTTCGCCGTTCACGCTCTCGCCGGACGCCGAGTACGACGACTTGCGCCGTGCCGTCAGCGCCGTGGCGCAATCGGTCGCACCAACCACCGTCACCTTGCGATTGAGCCGCCTCGGCGGTTTCCTGGCCCTGCGTCCGGTGGGCGATTGCGTCGCGATCAGCGCGATGGCCGCCGCCTGCACCGAAACGGTCGAGACATTGCGAGCCCCGTTGGTCGAGCCGGAATTCCAGCGTCGTGTCCGCGGGCTCGACGCCATCGAAACCCATTACCTTCAACGCTACGGATATCCCTACGTGTTTGAACGCTATCGTTTCCATATGACCTTGTCCGCACCGGCCACCGTGGAGGAGGAGCATGCCTTGCAGCGCTGGCTGGCGCTGCGTGCCGCCGCGATACCGGTCGCGCGCGTCGATGCGCTTTCCATTTGCGTGGAACGGTCGCCTGGCGCGGCCTTCGAAGTGCTCGAGCGGATTCCCCTGCGCAAGGCGTCCGCTGCCTGACACGCCGGTGGAGTACGCACACACCGTTTTCCCATCGGCCGCGTATGCATTCACTCACGCTGGCTTGACGGCTACGCGCGGAACCTGCGCAGCGTGGATGCATACCTGCCTGTGAAGGCCGCAAAAGCTCCACGGCATCCTGGTGACATCATCCTGGGAGCGCGTGATGAAAAAGATCGTCTGGATCGTGGTTGCCAATCGCGCTGCGGCGCGGCTGTTCCAGGTCACCCAGCCCACGGGGCCCCTTGAAGAACTCGACGCCTTCATCCATCCCGAAGGCCGCCTGCAGGAACACGATCTGGTCTCCGACCGGCCTGGCCGCGCATTCGACAGCTACGGCGCCGGTCGCCACGCGGAAGATCCCGACACCGCGGCGACCGAACAGGAAGCGACCAATTTCGCCGTCCAGCTGAGCCGCTTCCTGCACAAGGCACGCTGCGAGCGAAAGTTCGATGCGCTGGTGCTGGTGGCCGCGCCGGCATTCCTCGGTGCACTGCGTGAGCGTCTTGACGAGCCGACGAGAGAGCGCATCACGCTGGAGGTGGACAAGAACCTCGTGCAGCGGAAGGCAGGGGAGATTCGCGGACATTTGCCCGTCAAGCTGTATTCCGCGGTTGGCGGGTAGCGGCTACGTTTGCTTGCGGATGTCGCGCTGGATTGGCTTTATGACTAGGTACGGACCGCTGATGCTGCTTTCGCCGACTGCCACGATGTCACTGCTGGAATGCATCCACGTCGGGCCTGGTGGCATCCACGCGTTGCCGTTTCGCATAAATCGATTCCGACCCAGATACAGCTCGGGAAGATAAACGTCGTATGGATCACGTAGCGACAGGCGGCAACGCCTGCCGCCATGGACATACGCAAGCATGGCGCTTGACGAGAGCAGCATGCCGAGCGCGGATGGATGCTGGAAGAAGCACAGGGAAACATTCAGCAGGAACAGACCGGGGATCATCACGCCGCTCCACCATGACGCGAATGCGATGGACAAGGGTTTCGGCGTGTTTCTCGACGGCAGATGAGGATGTGGCTTCACGCAGGGCGCCTCGCGACGGAAATCTGCTCAAGCGTAGATGCGCGCACTCGGGGGCGTGATCGGACAGCTCTGAAAATCGCTACCGGAGTCGCCGTCCATTCGAAGGCCGGCGGGCCACAGCCCGAAGGCAACACATGGAGTCTGCGCCGGCCTGGCAGTTGGCTCTTTTCCGCAGGCAAACAAAAGCCGCAACACGTGCGGCTCTCGTAAATCACTGAAGTGATGGTGGCCGGGGACGGAATCGAACCGCCGACACGGGGATTTTCAATCCCCTGCTCTACCAACTGAGCTACCCGGCCAGAATGGCTGCGCGCATCGAGGATGCTGCGTGGAGCCGTGCATTAAATCGGAAGCGGGGCGCTTCGTCAAGACTCCGCGTCGGGGGCGACGTAGCCCAGGGGCGTGTCGGCGCCGCCGCCGAACAGGAATTTCTCCATTTCGGCGGTGAGGAACTGGCGTGACTTGGGGTCAAGCGGATTGAGGCGGTATTCGTTGAGCAGCATGGTCTGGTGGGCGAGCCATTGCTGCCACGCCTCCTTGGAGATTTCGGCGTAGATGCGCTGGCCGAGCGGGCCGGGCCAGGGAGCGAAATCCAGGCCTTCGGCGTCGCGGCCGAGCTTGGCGCAGTGAACGATACGACTCATGCGATGCGGCTCATGTGGGTTCAAAGATCCTGCAGCAGGCTGCGGACGGGAGCGGGCAGGCCGAGAGCAGCGCGTTCGTCGACGCCGCACCAGCGAAGGGAAGGATTATCCGCGATGCGCGGGTGCGCTGTCGCCTCGTCGAACAGCAAAGGCTCGACCTGCAGGCGATAGTGGCTGAACACGTGCACGAACGAGGGCAGCGCCTGCGCGTCGTCGATGCGCGCGAACGACTGCGCGGCGCGCCAGGCGCCGTCGTGATCGCTGGCCTCCGGCAGGCTCCAGAGTCCCGACCACACGCCCTGCGGGCCGCGGCGTTCCAGCAGCACGCGGCCGTGCGTGTCACGCAGGATCAGCATCACCGTGTCGCGCGTCGGCACCGTTTTGCTCGGCTTCGCGCTGGGCAGTTGTGCGGTGAGGTTGTCGCGCTTGGCCACGCAATCGGTCGCAAGCGGGCAGGCATCGCATTGTGGACGCGAACGCGCGCAGAGCGTGGCACCCAGGTCCATGATGGCCTGGGTGTAGTCGGCCGCGCGTTCCGAGGGTGTCAGCGCGTCGGCGTGCTGCCATAGCACTTTTTCCACGGCGCTTTGGCCGGGGTGGCCATGGATGCCGAGATGACGCGTAAGCACGCGCTTCACGTTGCCGTCGAGTATGGGGAAGCGCAACCCGTGTGCCTGCGCGAGGATGGCGCCGGCGGTGGAACGGCCAATGCCGGGCAGGGCGGCCAGCGCGTCGAAATCGCGCGGCAGTTCGCCGTCGTGCCGTTCGACGCAGATCTGCGCGGCGCGCTGCAGGAAGCGCGCGCGGCGGTAGTAGCCAAGGCCTGACCACAGCGCGAGCACGGTGTCCTCATCGGCGGCGGCGAGATCGCGCAGCGTGGGCAGCGATGCCACGAAGCGCTGGAAGTACGGAATGACCGTGACCACCTGCGTCTGCTGCAGCATCACCTCGGACAACCACACGCGATACGCGTCGCGCGGGTGCTGCCACGGCAGGTCCTTGCGGCCGTGGTCGTCGAACCAGGCCAGCAGTGCGGAAGCGAATGGGTTCATGGCGATTTGCGCTTCGTCGCGGGTTTTGCCGGTTTGCTTGCGCTTGGCTGGGCGGGAGGCGCGCTGCTGCTCGCGGGCGCAGGCACGTCGGTGCCGGCCTGGATGGTGAGGCCTTCGATGCTTACATCGCCGGTGTCTATCCTGGCGATCTCGGCGTGGCCGTTGCCGGGCGGCACGGCAAGACGCGGGCCTTCGTCGTGATCGAGCTGCGACCACCAGTCCGCGAGCGCGAGCGGCGGCACCTGCAGGTCGGCGTGATTGTCGGGGCCGTCGAGCTTGAGCCTCAGCATCAGCGGATTGTTCTCGTTGGCCGGCGTGAGTTCGATCGACGTGGCGTACTCGCCAGAGTTGGCGTGATCGAGCTTGCCGTCCAGATGCGCCGAGGCATCGGCGGCGCCGCGCCATCGCGCGCTGCCCTTCAGCTGCAGGGTCAGCTCGCTGCTATGGGCGAAGTGCAGTGCGATGTTGTCGAGCTGCAGCGCGCCGCGGTTGATGCTGGGCGTCAGCGACACGCGCAGCTGTGTCGGGATGCCTTGCGCGTCCTTGGCCACGATGTTGAGCAGGAACGGCTGGTGCGGGGCGAGCTTGCCGGCGTCCAGTTCCATGTCCCCGAGCAACATCTGGTTGCCGCGCACGAGGCTGCCGCGCGTGATGTGCACGCCGGCGTCGATGCGCGGGATTTCCGCCGGCGGCGCAGACGGACCGGACGGCAGGCCGGAAGCCCACGATTGCAGCGCATCGAGGTCGACGCGGGGGGAATCGATCTGCATCTGGGAAATGATCGTCTCGCCGCGGAACAGCGTCCGCCAAGGCAGGGCGAGCGTGCCGCGCGCCGCCAGCAGGATCGGCATGTTGGCGCCCTGGGCACTGAGCGTGATGCCCTGCAGTTCCAGCGCGGGACGGGGAAACAGCGCGGGCGTCGCGGGACTGGCGAGGTTGAGTTCCAGCCCGGCTTGGCGGGCCTGCGCTTGCAGTACGGTGGTGATGCGCTCGGGTTGCAGCAGGAAGTGCACGGCGATGAGCGCCACCGCCACCAGCACCAGGGTGGCGCTGCTGGCGATCAACAGGGTGATTCGGAGCCAGCGCGGCACCGGCCCGGCCCCCTCAGCCTTGACCCAGGCTGGCGGGAAGGAGGCCGTCGACATAGGCCTCGGCGTCGAATACCCGCAGATCGGTGGCGGTTTCGCCCAGGCCCACGTAACGGATCGGCAGGCCGAACTCGCGGGCGAGCGCGAACACCACGCCACCCTTGGCGGTGCCGTCGAGCTTGGTCACCACCAGGCCGGTGACGCCGACGATCTGGCGGAACTGGCGCACCTGGTTCACGGCGTTCTGGCCGGTGGTGCCGTCGATCACCATGAGCACTTCGTGCGGCGTGTCGGCGTCGAGCTTTTTCATCACGCGGGCGATCTTGCCCAGCTCGTCCATCAGGCCGCCCTGCGTATGCAGGCGGCCGGCGGTATCGGCGATGAGCACGTCCGCGCTGCGCGAGCGCGCGGCCTGCAGCGCGTCGAAGATCACGCTGGCGGCATCGGCATCCTGGCCCTGCGAGATCACCGGCACGTTGTTGCGCGCGCCCCAGGCCTTGAGCTGCTCCACCGCGGCGGCGCGGAAGGTATCGCCTGCGGCGAGCATCACCTGGCGGCCCTCGTCGCGGTAGCGGCGCGCCAGCTTGCCGATGGTGGTGGTCTTGCCCACGCCGTTGATGCCCACCGTGAGCACCACGAACGGCTTGCGACCGGCAACGTCGAGCGGCTGTTCCACCGGCTTCAGCAGGGACATCAGTGCCTGGCGCAGTGCGGCCAGCAGTGCGGATGCGTCGGCGAACTCGCGCTTGTGCATGCGCTTGCGCAGGTCCTCGACCAGCGCCGTGCTGGCTTCGATGCCGACGTCGGCGGTGATCAGCGTGGTTTCCAGCTCGTCCAGCAGGTCATCGTCGAGCTTGGGATGACGGACGAACAGCGAGGAAAGCCCGCGGGCGAAGGCGCTGCCGGACAGGCGCTCGCGCCAGCTGCGCTTGGCCGGCGCGGCGGATTCGGCGATCGCGGCGCGCTCGAAGGCTTCGTCCTCGGCCGGCGCCTCGGGAGGTGGCGGCGTTTCGGAGAGCGCCTCATCCAGCGCGGGCGTGGCGTAATCCAGCGAGGCGGCATCCGTGTCGTGCGCGAAACCCTCGGCCGGTGCTTCGTCCGCCACAGGTGCGGCAGGCTGGCCCGGTGGCGTCTCAGCGGGTTTCTTCTTCCAGAACTTGAGCATTGCGGCAGGGATTCAAAGACAATGGGCGGCATGCTACCACCCCCACCCGTACTCACCGCTGAGCAGTGTCGTCCATGACGGGCCGCGCTCCGGGGCGCATCCGCATCATCGGCGGGCAGCTGCGCAACTCTCGCCTCGACGTGCCCGACCTGCCTGGCCTGCGGCCCACGGCAGAGAGGGTGCGCGAAACCTTGTTCAACTGGCTGGCGCCGGTGATTTCCGGTGCGCGCTGCCTGGATCTGTGTGCCGGCACCGGTGCATTGGGCATCGAGGCGCTATCGCGTGGGGCGGCCGGCGTGCAGTTCGTGGAGCGCGACGCGCGGGCTGCCCAGGCGCTGCGCGACAACCTCGCGCGCCTGAAGGCGCAGGGCGGGCAGGTGACCACCGCCGATGCCATGGCTTATCTGCAAGGTGCGCCGCAGCCGTTCGGGCTGGTTTTCCTCGACCCGCCGTTTGCGCAGAACCTGTGGCAGCCGCTGTCCCAGCGGTTGGAACAGGGCGGATGGCTGACGCCTGCGGCGTGTGTCTACGTGGAGTCGCCCCGGCAGGCCGGACTGGCCCTGCCTTCCACATGGATGCTTCATCGCGAAGGCACGGCTGGCGAAGTGGGTTATGCGCTGTATCGGCGGGCAGCGGCAACCTGACGGCGGCGTATGGATTTCCATATCGTGCGCAGGCTAGGCGATGGGCGCGAACGAGCCTAAGCTAGCCGCCCCTGCACCCCCGGTGATCCGTCTCGTGAACAAGCCTCCGGTCAACCAGCGTCTTGCCGTCTATCCGGGTACGTTCGACCCCATCACCAACGGCCATTCGGATCTGGTCACACGCGCCGCGCCGCTGTTCGAACGCGTGATCGTGGCCGTGGCCGAAAGCCCCAACAAGGGCAAGGGCCCCGGTTTCAGCCTCAACGAGCGCATCGCGCTGGCGCGTCTGGCCCTGGCCGACCTGAAGAACGTGGAAGTGCGTGGCTTCGATGGCCTGCTGGCGCATTTCGTCGAGGAAGTGGGCGCCGGCGTGATCATCCGTGGCCTGCGCGCCGTGTCCGACTTCGAATACGAATTCCAGCTGGCGAGCATGAATCGCCACCTGATCCCGCAGGCGGAAACGCTGTTCCTTACGCCGGCCGAGCAGTACAGCTTCATCTCCTCCACGCTGGTGCGCGAGATTGGCCGTCTGGGCGGCGATATCACCGGCTTCGTGCATCCGGCCGTGCAGCAGGCGATGCGGCAGCGCTGGCGCTGAGATCCACGGCTTTTTTGTAGGAGCGCACCCAGTGCGCGATCTCGGCGTCACCGCTTCGTAGGCTTTTCGCGCACTGGGTGCGCTCCTACAAAAAGCCACTGTCGGGCTCGTCGCACTGCAGCACGCCTTACGGTGTCGGCGGGCGTCGTCGTCGTGTATCCTCGCGGGCATCCTGCGGACAGGACAGTCGTCGCCGCGGACCAGGGGAACGAGGGGTCGCATGTTGCCGCCCGGGCTCCCGGTTACCGGCTCCGTCGTACGACGGCCGGATGGTCCAGTCATCCAATGGATTCGTCATTCCAAGAATTCCACCATCCAAGGTGACCACCATGTACAAGTACGCCCTCCTCGCCGCCATCGCGCTTACCGGCATCACCGCCTGCAGCCAGCAGGAAGAAGCCCAGCAGCCGACCGAACAGGTCGCCGCCGTCTCCAAGCCGACCGATCCGAACGACTCCAAGGCGTGGAACGCCTATCTGGGCCAGATCGTCCAGAAGAACATGCAGGGCATGACGGCTGACCGTCCGTTCCCGTACCTCGTGCCGGCCGGCGACAGCGACGACGCCAACGCGGTGCGCCAGCGTCAGCTCGAGCAGGTGCAGGACACCGTGGCCCGCGGCGTGCTGCCGGGCAACATGCTGGTGTTCGCCGGCCCTGACTCGGCCAAGACCGCCGATTTCGTGACCGAGGCGTTCAAGGACGCCAAGCCGGGCTCGTTCAAGGACGTGATCGTGCTGGTGATCGGCGACGCCGGTGACAAGGACAAGGTGACCACCGCGCTGCAGCCGACCGGTGCCACCATCCGCTACGTGAACTTCTAAGTTCCGGTTTCCGGAGCGAACGCGAGGGCCCGCGGCATGTTTGCCGCGGGCCTTTCTTTTTGGGGTCGTGTGGTTCCTGCAGGAGCGCACCCAGTGCGCGAAACGCCTACGGAGCGGTAACGACGTGTCTCTGCGGTCGCGCGCTGGGTGCGCTCCTGCAGTGGAATCTTGCGGCGCATCAGGCATCCCCAGCATGTAAACTGCGCAAATGTCCCTGAAAATCCTCGATACCTGCGTCAATTGCGACGTCTGCGAACCGGTCTGTCCCAATAAGGCTATCTCGCTGGGCGAGGAGTACTACGTGATCGACCCCTCGTTGTGCACCGAGTGCATCGGCCACTATGACCAGCCGCAGTGCGTGGAAGTGTGTCCGGTCGAATGCATCATCATCGATCCCGAGCACACCGAGACGAACGAGCAGCTGACGCTGAAGTACCAACATCTGATGGCAAAGGACGACGCATGACGTTCCCGTTGAACTGGCGCGTAGCGCTGCTGGGCCTGCTGCTTACCACCAGCGCCGCATACGCCGCCGACAGCCGCCCGACTTCCTCTCCTGCCGCGCCTTCCGCGCATGTCATCACCGAGCGACCCGGCCATGCCGGTATCGCCAGCGCCAATTTCCACGCCACCGAAGCGGGGCACGAAGTGCTCGCCAAGGGCGGCAATGCGTTCGACGCGGCGATTGCCGTGGCCGCGACGCTCTCCGTGGTCGAGCCGGAAAGTTCAGGCATCGGCGGCGGTTTCATGGCCGTGCTGCATCGCGCCTCCGATGGCCGCGAGGTGTTCATCGACGCGCGCGAGACGGCGCCGGCGGCGGTGAATGCCAAGGACTATCTCAACAAGGACGGCACTCCCAACCGCGACACCGCGCTCAACGGGCCGCTTTCGGCGGGTATTCCGGGTGAGGCTGCCGGCCTGGCCTGGCTCTCGACGCATTACGGCAAGCTGCCGCTGAAGGAGTCGCTGGCGCCGGCCGTGCGTATCGCGCGCGACGGCTTCAAACCGGATGGCCGTCTGGTCAACGCCATCAGCGAGCGCGCGGAAGACATCCGTCGCTGGCCGGCATCCGCTGCCAAGTACCTCCCGGACGGCAAGCCGCCGGTGGTGGGTGAGGTATGGCGCGATCCGGACCAGGCGCGCACGCTTGAGCTTTTGGGCGAGCACGGCTTCGATGGTTTCTATCGCGGCGAAGTCGGCAAGAAACTGGTGGATGCGGTGCGCGCCGCCGGCGGCAACTGGACCGCGAAGGATCTGGAAAGCTACCAGGTGAAGGAGCGCACGCCGATCGTGGTGAACTACCGCGGCTATCGCGTGGTGACCGCGCCGCCGGCGTCGTCGGGTGGCGTGGCGGTGGCCGAGATCCTCAACATCCTGTCGGGCTACGACCTCACCAAGCTCGATACGGTGCATCGCACGCATCTGGTCATCGAAGCCATGCGTCGCGCATTCCGCGATCACAACGACTACCTCGGCGATCCGGACTTCGTGAAGATGCCGATGGACATGCTGCTGTCGCCGTACTACGCGGCGGGCCTGCGCCAGACCATCCTGATGGACAAGGCCACGCCGTCGTCGATGCTGCCGGTGAGCGCCGGCACCGATCCAGGCATGCACACCACGCATTTCTCGATCATCGACAAGGACGGCAACATCGCCTCCATCACCCAGACGGTGAACTACACGATGGGTTCGACGTTCGTTGCAGCGGGCACGGGCGTGCTGCTCAACGACGAGATGGATGACTTTGCCCTGGTGCCCAACAAGCCCAACGTCTACGGCCTGCTCGGCAGCGACGCGAATGCGCCGGCGCCGGGCAAGCGCATGCTGTCGTCGATGACGCCGAGCATCGTGTTCGGCGCCGATCGCGTGGGCGTGATCGGCTCGCCGGGTGGCTCCACCATCATCACGCAGGTGCTGGAAGGCATTCTTGCCTTCATCGATGGCAAGGACGCGGCCGGCATCGCCGGGCAGAAGCGCTTCCACCACCAGTACATGCCGGATCGCGTGGACGTGGAGTCGGGCACGTTCGATGCCGCCACGACCGAAGGTCTGACCCGCATGGGCCACACGCTGAAAGAACGCAGCTCGTGGGGCTTCATGAACGTGGTGACGTGGGACCTGAAGAACAACAAGCTCGACGCCGCGAGCGATCCGCGCCGCGAGTCGGGCCTCGGCAAGGTGCAGTGACGATGGAACTGTGGTCGCTCACCGGCAACTCGCAACGACTCGATGGCGGTGCCATGTTTGTTCGGCCCGTCCATGGGCCTCACCCCGCGCGTCGCGCGGGGCCGCCTGCGGCGTCCGGATTCGCTCCCGGCGAATCCGTGGCAACGCGAGGTATTTGATATGGAGCTCTGGTCGCTCACGGGCAACTCGCAACAGCTCGATGGCGGCGCCATGTTTGGCAACGCGCCGAAGGCGCTGTGGTCGCGCTGGATCCAGCCCGATGCGGAGAACCGCATTCCGCTGGCCTGTCGCTGCCTGCTGGTGAAGGATATGGACGGCCGCAACGTCTTGTTCGAGACCGGCATCGGCGCGTTCTTCGAGCCGGCGCTGCGCGAGCGCTACGGCGTAGTGGAAGATCGCCACGTGCTGCTCGATTCGCTGGCGCAGGCGGGAATCACGCATGAAGACATCGATGCGGTGGTGCTCTCGCACCTGCACTTCGACCATGCCGGTGGCCTGCTTGCGGCGTGGGAAGAGGGTCAGTCGCCGCGCCTGCTGTTTCCCAACGCGACGTACCTGGTGGGAGCCGAACATTGGCGCCGCGCGCAGAAGCCGCATCCGCGCGATCGCGCCTCGTTCGTGCCGGAGCTGCAGCCGTTGCTGGAACAGAGCGGCCGGCTGGAGCTGGTCGAAGGCGAGCATTCGAAGACCTTGGGCGATTCGGTGCGCTTCAGCTATTCGGACGGCCATACGCCGGGACTGATGCTGGCGGAAGTGGCCGGCGTGGTGTTCTGCGCCGACCTGATTCCCGGCCGCTTCTGGGTGCACCTGCCCATCACCATGGGCTATGACCGTTATCCGGAAAAGCTGATCGACGAAAAGCGGGCGTTCCTCGAGGACAAGCTCGCGCGTGGCGTGCGGTTGTTTTTCACGCACGACCACGATTGCGCCGCCGCGCGCGTGGTGCGCGACGAACGAGGCCGCTACGGTACGGCGGACGAAGTCCGCGAGCTGCGGGGCGCTTAGCGATGGCCAGGGGGCAGGGGAGAGAAACCGATATGCGGCAATGGACGCGACGCGTGCTGGGTGCCTTGCTTCTGCTGGGCGGCGCTGGACTGGTGGCGATGACCGAGCAGGGCTTGCTCGACCATCACCACGCGTCGGAAAAGCATGGCGGCCAGATTATCGATCTCGGCGCCACCGGCGATGCGCAGGCCGGCCACGGCTACCTGGTGCGCGTGGCCGGCCCGGTGAAGGTGGTGGAAGCCCCTTTTGATCCGGAGTTCGGGCAGCATGCGGCGGTGCCGGTGCTGATCCGACACGTGGAGATGTTCCAGTGGCGCGAAGTGCGCGTTGGCGGCGACGTGCACTACGAGCTCGACTGGGTCGATCGTCCGGTGGACTCCAGCCGTTTCGCGCAACCGTCGGGTCACGGCAATCCCGAGCATTTCCCGGTACTCGGCAAGCAGTTCGACGCCGGGCAGGTGCGCGTGGGCGGTTACGTGTTGTCGCCGGCGTTGCTTCATGCCTTGCCCGGCAGCGACGTGCTCACGCCGGACATGAAGGCGGTGCCGCCGAATCTGGCCGCGAGCTTCTCGCTCAACGATCGATACCTGACGACGAGCGCCAAGCCCGAGCAGCCGCGCCTGGGCGACCTGCGCGTGAGCTGGGAAACCGTGCCTGCACAGGAAGTGACGGTGTTTGCGCAGGTCGATGGCGATCACCTCGTTCCCGCCGTGCATGCAGCCGACGGCAAGGGTTATGACGTGCAGGTGGGTGATCGAGCGCTGGTCGACGTCGTGCCCGATGTGCCGGAGTCGCCGTCGTTCGTGTGGGCTCGTCGTGTCGCGGCGGTGCTGCTTGGATTGTTGGGCGCCCTGCTGTTGCTGCCGGAGCGTCCGCGTACGCACCACGATTTTCTGCTGGCGCTGGGCGCGAGTGCGCTGTTGATGGGGGCGTTGGCTTGCGTGATGTGGCTGGGGACGGATATGGCGGTGGGTGGGGCCTGGTTTGGGGTGGCGTTGCTGGGGTTGGCGGTGGCGGTGTGGAGGATTCGCGCCACGGCGGAGTGAGGGTTGCTCGCTAGCTTTCCCTGTTTTCCGCTTTCCGCTTTTCTGCTCCCTCGCTCCTCGCTCGTTGTAGGAGCGCACCCAGTGCGCGATACCCCTTGCCCAAGTTCCACATTCGAGCCGCCCTTTATTGTGGGAGCGCACCCTGTGCGCAACGGCTTTTTGCGCCGGGCTGCATGATTTGGGCTTTTGTAGGGATGATTCTTCCGTTCATAGCCACGCGGCCGCCAGCTTGCCGCTTACGCAGCGGGCGTTTCGATCTCCTGCCGGAGCTCGAGTCACTTTTCTTTTGCTGGCCCAAAAGAAAAGTAACCCAAAGAAAATGGCCTTGAGAGCCAAGGCTCGTAGCGATATGAGAGATAGAACCGTCGAATGACCGAGGC
The DNA here is from genome assembly GCF_003264855.1 of Dyella jiangningensis. NCBI lineage: Bacteria > Pseudomonadati > Pseudomonadota > Gammaproteobacteria > Lysobacterales > Rhodanobacteraceae > Dyella > Dyella jiangningensis. Next base: position 1,104,161 of record NZ_NFZS01000001.1, read on the forward strand.
TAGCCAGGATGCGCTCGTTACTACCTCGAACGGAGCGGCTACACCGCAACGCGCCGATGCGAAGAGGACTTAAAGCAGCTTCGTTGCTTCGTGGGAGAATCCATGGACGCCGCACTTTCTCCCTCTCCCCTCCGAGGGGATAACACGGGGGCAAATCTTGCGGTCCCGCTTCGACCAGAGATAGGCATTCCGGCGGCTCTAGCGAATGCCTTGAACGCTTCAATTCCTCATTACTTTGAGATGAGGGCCCCCTCGCTCAATTCGGCCTTTGATCCGCGAACGCGAACACGTGGTCGGCCCACTGCGTGGCTTCGAGGTAGATGGCGGCCATGCGGCGGATGATTTGGGGCTGGGTTTCGCCGCCGCGGAGGTCGCCGGCTTCCCAGGCGCGGATCTGTTCGAGCAACGGAGCGAACGGGCCCTTGTTTTCCAGCAGGGCGCTGCTGATGTCGCGTGCGAGGGGCAGGTGCCACAGCACGAAGTCCATCGGGGCTTCCATCAGCGTGTCGAGCAGCGAGAACAGGCCGGCGGTGAAGGCCATTTCGCGCTGTTCGCTTGGCATGTGCTGGGCGAGCTTTTCGCACATGTGCGCGCGGATCAACGCAGCGCGCAGCAGTTCGGGCGGGCGATCGCCGACGCCACCGAGCGCCATGGTGTAGATCCAGTTGCGCAGGCGGTTGGCGCCGAAAAAGATCGCCGCCTGCTGCACCGACTTCAGCTGTCGCGGCAGGGCGAAGTAGGCGGAGTTCACGCAGCCCAGCAGCTTGTAGCTGAGGATGGCGTCGTCGCGCACGATCTGGCCGATCTCGACCGGGCCGGGGTTGCCTTCTTCCAGCGCCTTCATCAGGCGCAGCAGGCTGAGGCGGTTGGCGGTGAGCACGGGAACAGCGACGGGCTCGGGCTTCAGCAGGAACTGGCCCTGGATGGCCTGTACCGGCAGCGCTTCGCAACGGTGGTAAGTGTCGTGGTCGTCGACGTGGCCGGCGATCACGTGGATGCCGCGCGCGTGCAGGTACTCGCTGCGCGTGCGCAGCGCGGCCGGGTCCAGCTTGCTGGCGTCCAGGCGCACGTACTGCACGATCTTGAGCAGCGGTTCCACCGCAACGTTGTATTCCAGTGGCGTATCGCCCGCGTCGAGCATCAGCGGGCAGCCGCGCTGGGCCATGCGCGAAAGACGGTCGAGCAGGGCCGCGTCGGTGGCGACCTCCGGCTGCAGCAGCACGCCGAAGCGCGGCTGGTGCTGCAGTACGTCGGTTTCTTCCAGCAACAGCTCGCGGGTCAGGCGCAGGAAGGTGCGGTTGCCACGCACGAGGCGCGCGAGTGCGCCGTCAGTGATGGTGGCGAGCGCGCGACGCATCAGCGTGGCTTCGTCCTCGGCTTCGCTCTGGAACACGATTTCGTAGGCGAACAGTTCGCGCTTGGTGTCCAGCATCGGCAGACGGATGACCGGCAGCGGCTGTTCGCTTGCATTGGCGCCTTCGTGGGCGGAGGGGATGGCCGCGGCTTCGCTCATGGTCGGTCGATGTATTGGCAGTGGGGGAAACCGGCAACGGTCGCCGGTAGAAGGATGCGCATCGAAGTGAACGTGATGCGCGCCATGACGGTCATGCCTCGGCCAATGTCTGCGAGCGCAGGCTCGTGTGCAGTTCGCCGGCGCGGCCGTACACGCTGGCTTCCGCGTCGTTGCCGGTCAGCACGGCCAGCGCCTTGCGCACCTGCTGCAGGCGCAAACCCACCAGCTGTCCGTTGCGCTGGTTGAGCATCTGGCAGGCGCGCAGCGACTGCAGGATCTGCTGCCACACCGGGGCCAGCTCGCGGGCGGCTTCGGGGGCGCCCTGGCTCAGCTGCACGCGCTCGCCGTCGAGCTGTTCCAGCTTGAGCATCAGCGAGTGCTTGGCGGCGCCTGCGTGGTTCAGCGCGTCGACGTTGGCCGTTTCAAGGGCGGTGCGCTCTTCGTGGAGCGCGTCGGCCAATTGCTCCACTGCGAGCCGCATCTCCTCGACCGCGGCCGTCAGGGCATGGTCCAGTTCGGCTTGCAGGGAGGTGTTCATGGCTTGAGCTGGCTTTCCAGCGAGAGCATGCGATCGGCGATGCGGCTCGGATCGACCTTGTAGGTGCCGTTGGCCAGCGACTGGCGCAGCTGTTCCACCTTCTTGGTGTCGACCTCGGCGCCGTTGTGGGCGCGGGCGGCTTCCTGCATGGCCTTGGCCGAATCCGTCAGCTGGACGCGATCGTCGGCGCCGGCGGTGCCGCTGGCGGCCTCGCTGCCGGTGGTGCCGGTGGCGTTCTGCGTCGAGCTGCCCTGGCCGCTGGGGGCCTGGGGAAGCTTGGGCAAGCCATTGTTGGAGATGGTGGTGTTCATGGGTCCGTGTCTCGTGGTTTTGGCCCTGTTACCGTCAGGATCGGCAGGGCGGCGCCAAACTTTAGGGTAATTCCTTGGATCTGGCTCTCAGGGCAGGGCGAGCACTTCGCCCGGCGCGGTGACCATGGCATCGATCACCTTGCCCGAACTGCCGTTGCGCACCCGCAGGCGGGAGCCGCTGTCGCCGCTACCCAGCGCCACGCCGCTCGCCCGTACTTCGATGCCGTCCAGGCGCGACACCAGTTGCACCTGGTCGCCGGCCTTCACGGCGGTGCGTCCGCCCAGCGCCGCCGGGGTCAGCACGCTGCCGACGGCCATGGCGCGGGAAAGCGTACGGCCCTCCGCTTCGCCGAGGTCGCTGACATAGCCGTAGCCCAGGCGCGTGACGTCGCGTTCTTCGCTGCGCACATCATCGGGCCTGACGCCGTCGCCACGCTGAAGCGGGCGCGCGATCACCAGCACCTGGTGGAATACCTGCAATTGCACCGGCACGCGCAGGGTCCAGCCGTCGGCGACGGGGCAGCGCACCGTGACGTTCATGCGCGGCATCAGCCGCGTGCCCTCCTGCAGGCCCGCGCTCAGCGCGGTCGGACAGGGGGCGAGCTGCAACCGCGGATCGAGCGTGCCCGCCTGGGCCACCACGCGGGCGCCATGGGTGGCGTACTGGTCGCGCAGCCATTGCTCGGCGGTGGCGCGCGCCGCCTGCGCCGGCTCCGCGGCGAAGGCGGGCAGCGCGAACACGCACAGCAGCAGGGCGACCAGCGGGCGATGGGTCATAGGTCGGCCAGCAGCGCGTTGAGTTGGGTCAGCAGCGTTTCGCGCTCGCTCTCCAGCTGCGCGACGAGCTGGCTGGCCTGGTCGATATGGCCGTCGCACAGCAGGGTGGCGAAGGTGTTGCCGTGCTCGCGCAGGCGGTTGCCGGCGACGTTGAGTGCAGACGCGGCCGGATGCCCGTCGCGGCGCGACGTAAGGCGCTGCAGCGTGCGACTGAGCGGCTGCGTGTCGAACCAGCGGCGGTCGAGCGCGGCCGGTTCCTGCAGGGCGAGGTCCATCGCCTGGCGCAGGCTCTGCGCTGCTTCGCGCACGGTGAGGCTGAGGCTGGCCGGATCGTCGCCGCTTTCGCTTTCCAGCCAGTCGAGCGCAAGGCGATGCGCCAACAGCGCGCCACGGCTCAGCGCCTCGGCCTGGCGGCTGGCTTCGGCGGCGCGGCGATGCCACGCGCCGAGCGCGGCCTGCGCGGCGACCGCGCGGGCATGCTGGGCGTCCTGGTTCTTGTGCATGGTGGCGATGCGCTCGCCGACCTGGCGCAGGGCTTCGCCGCTGTCCTGCAGTGAACTCTCGGTCTGGCTGACGCCGGACTGCGCGCGCTCGAGGCGCTGCAGGCCCTGCTGCACGTCGCCGTCGAGCTGCAGCGAGAATTCGCCGATGGAGCCGGTGACCTGCTCGATCTCCGCGGTGGCCTGGCTGGTCTTCTCGGCGAGCTGCTTCACCTCGTCGGCAACCACGGCGAAGCCGCGGCCCGCCTCGCCGGCACGTGCGGCTTCGATCGCCGCATTGAGCGCGACCAGGTTGGTCTGGTGCGCGATCTCCTGCACAACGCCGGTGAGCTTGCGGATCTGGGCCACTTCCTCGGCCAGCTTGCTCTGATTGCGGCTCATGGCGGAGAGGGCTGTGCGCAGCAGGCGCAGCTGGCCATCGAGTTCGCTGACGCTGCGCTCGCTGGCCTGGCCGGTCTGTCGGGCGTAGTCGAGGCCAGTGCCGATCTGCTGCAGCGCCGTCGAGATTCCGGCGCTGCCGTCCGTCAATCGGCCGACGTCGTCGCGGCTGTCCTGCGCGGACTGGTGCATCGCCGCCTGCTCGCGGGACAGCTGCTGGGCAGAGCTGAGCACCAGCCCCTGCTGTTCGAGCGTCTGCAGGGCCACGGCCGCGGGCGGAGGCGTGGCGGAAACGGCTGCCAGCAACGGCGCCAGGGCCTGCGCAGCACGAGGATGGCGGGCAGACAATTGCGCCACCCGTGCCTGGTCGCCCGCTGCGGCGGCGCGTGCAAGCTCGGCGAGAGGCTGGCTCCAGATAAGACTCATGGGTGGATCGTTCCTTCCTATAAGGTTCGCCCCCGGCATCGGCGGGAAACGTCGGAACTTGAGAAGCAAGCGACGTGCCACCGCTTGCTGGCGACGCTCAAGCAGGTGCCTTGCGTGCCGATATGTCCGGTGTGATGCGGCATCCGGCCGCCTGGCGAGGAGTGCGCATGAGCGCATGGATGGACAAGGTGGAGCAGCAGACCCGGCTGGCGGGTCACAACCGCGTGGCCATGCTGCTGTTTCGCATGGGCGACGAGCAGCTCTACGGCATCAATGTCTTCAAGGTTCGCGAAGTGATGCGCCGCCCACCGATGGAGCGCATGCCCGGCGCCAACCCACTCATTGCCGGCAGCTGCGACTACCGCGGCATGACCATCCCCGTGATCGACCTGGCCGTGGCGCTGGGCTACGCCCCGCTGCGCGACGATCCGTCGGCGCACCTGATGGTGACGGAGTTCAGCCGGACGGTGCAGGGTTTCCTGGTGGCCGAACCCCAGCGTCTGGTGCAGTGCGACGGCGACAACCTCGAAGCACCGGCCCCTGCGCTGGGCTTCGGCACGCGCGTCAACGCGGTGACGCGCGTGGACGGCGCCCTGGTGGCGGTGGTCGATGTGGAGCAGGTACTGGCCAGCCTCAACGCGACGACCACCACGCTGTCCGAACCGATGCAACGCATCGCCCGCTTCCACGACCTGCAGCCGCGGCGCGTGATGGTGGTGGACGATTCGCTGGTCGCCCGCAACCAGCTGGTGGGGTTGTTCCGCCAGATGGATGTGGAGTGCGTTGTCGCGCAGGACGGCCGTGAGGCCTTGGAGCGTCTGAAGGAGCTGGCGCAGGCGCCTGAAGGCGAGGGCGTGACCCTGGTGGTGTCTGACATCGAGATGCCGCGCATCGACGGCTATGCACTCACGCGGGCCATCCGCGAGACGCCGGAGCTGCGGCCGCTGAAGGTGGTGCTGCACAGCTCGATCAGCGGCATCTTCAATGAGGCGATGGTGCGCGAGGTGAACGCGGACCGCTTCGTGGCGAAGTTCCAGCCGGATCTGCTGGCGCAGACGGTGCTGGAGTTGTTGCCGGAGAATTTTGAGAAGTTTTGAGGGGCTCGGGGTGAAATGTGGCATCAAGCGTGAGTGCGCCGTCTCTCTGTAGGAGCGCACCCTGTGCGCGACCGCGGACTGGCATGTTTGCCTCGGTCTGCGGTTGTCGAGATGAGGCACGCCGTCACGCTGCGGTCGCGCACTGGGTGCGCTCCTACAGAGGTAGGTGGTGTCTTCGCGAGCACCCGCCCCTCACCCCAACCCTCTCCTCGCTCCTCAAAGCCGCGGCCGTCCATGGCCGCTCTCCGCGTGCCCCGGAGGGGAGAGGGAGAAGGCGCGCGGCGCTCATGCATCCCTCACCTCCAACGAAGCTGCTTTAAGTCCTCTTGGCATCGGCGCGTTGCGGTGTAGCGGCCCCGTGTGAGGTAGTAACGAGCGTATCCCGCCTGGCCTCGGTCTTCCGACGCTTCTATCCCACGTACTGCTACGAGCCTTGGCTCTGAGGCCACTACTTTGGGTTACTTTTGACGCGAAGCTGATCCCGTGGGGCTTTGACTCCGGGCGTTCCGCCCTACGCCCTTCCTCGCTCCTCAAAGCCGGCGCCATCCATGGCGCCTCCCCGCGTGCGAGCCGGCTTCGCCGTTCGCACGCCAAGAGCGCGTGCGTGGGCCAGCAAAAGAAAAGTGACTCGAGCGTCCCACAGGGACTAGCTTCGCGTCGTCGGCGGACGATCGAAACGCCCGCGGCGTCCCTCAGGGACTAGCGTTGCGTCGTAAGCGGCAACCTCGCGGCTGCGGAGCTACCGAAGGAACAGCCGCCCACAAAGAGCGAGAACATGCAGGCCGGCGCGAAAGACTGTCGCGCACTGGGTGCGCTCCTACAGAGGAGGGAGGTCGAGGTCGGGAAATCGGGGCGACGGGAAGCCGTTGTCGACCGCGTCGGATTTCCGTCAGTCCGCTCTCGGGGCAACGACGAATTCCCCGCAAACCCAACAACGGCGCGGTCTCCCGCGCTACCCAAACCCGTGGCACGCAACTTGCTCAAACCTTCCCGCGGCCCCCGCCGCAGGAGTGAGCGATGAGTTCGAGCAACGACAACCTGTTCGGTTTGCACACGCAGGCGCTGGACCTCTGGCAGCGTCGCAGCGAAGTGCTGGCCAGTAATCTGGCGAATGCGGACACGCCCGGTTATCTCGCGCGCGACGTGAACTTCAAGCAGGCGCTGGCGAGTGCCAGTGGGCAGAGTGATGGGTTGGCGATGACCATCACGCAGCCGGGGCAGATCAACCCGCAGGCACAGGCGGCGACGCAGCTCGCTTATCGCGTGCCGACCCAGCCCACGATGGACGGCAACACCGTCGATGCGCAGACCGAACAGGCCAACTTCGCCGCCAATGGCGTGCATTACCAGGCCAGCCTCTGCTTCATCACCGCGCAGATCCACATGCTGCGCACCGCCATCACCGGAGGCCAGTGATGTCGATGTTCAAGATCTTCGATGTGGCAGGGTCCGGCATGGCGGCGCAGTCGCTGCGCCTCAACACCGTGGCCAGCAACCTCGCCAATGCCGACAGCGTGTCGGGTACGCCCGAAGGCGCGTATCGCGCGAAGGAGCCGTTGTTCTCCGCCGTGCAGCGTGCGCTGGGCGGCGCGAACAACGCCGAAGGCGATAGCAGCGTGGGCGTGCAGGTGAAGGGCGTCACCGAAAGCCAGGCCGACGTGCAGGCGCGTTACGAGCCCGGCAATCCGATGGCCGATGGCAACGGCTACGTCTACGGCAGCAACGTCAATCCCATCGACGAGCTGGTGAACATGATTTCCGCTTCGCGTTCGTACCAGAACAACGTCGAAGTGATGAATACCACCAAGCAGCTGATGCTCAAGACCCTCGACCTCGGCAAGTAAGCCGGGAGGAAAACACCGTGTCCACGATTCCAGGCAACAGCAGCACCAACAGTTCCACAACGAACACGTCCAACGTGAACTCGGCACTGTCCAAGACCATGACGCAGGCCGACTTCCTCAAGCTGATGACGGCCCAGCTGCAGGCGCAGGACCCGACCAATCCGGTCGACAACTCGCAGTTCGTTTCGCAGATGGCGCAGTTCAGCCAGCTGTCGACCACGCAGCAGCTCGATACGGATTTGCAGACCTTGAGCAGCAACATCAATTCGGCGTTGCAGACCTCGCAGGTGCTGAGTTCGTCCAACCTGGTGAACCGCCAGGTGATGGTGCCGTCCAGCACGATGAGCTTCGAAGGTTCGAGCATGAAGGGCGCGGTAAACGTCACCACCGCCAGCGACGTGACCGTGCAGGTGCTGGACGGCAACGGCAACGTGGTTCGCACCATGCCGCTGGGCGCGCAGAGCGCGGGTCTTTCGCAGTTCACCTGGGACGGCAAGGACGACAACGGCAACACCGTGGCCCAGGGCAGTTACACGCTCAAGGCCACCGCGGGCACGGCATCGCTCGATACCTATGTGGCCGGCACGGTCACCGGTGTCGGCTATGGCGGCAGCTCGCTGGGTACGTACCTGCAGGTAGCGGGCGTGGGCGGTGTGTCGCTCAGCCAGGTCGCACAGATTCTCTGACGCCTCGCGCGTCCACTCATCACGAGGAATAGAACATGGCACTGAACACGGCGCTCAGCGGCATCAACGCGGCACAGTCCGATCTCAACGTCATCGCGAACAACATCGCCAACGCGAACACCACGGGCTTCAAGGGCTCGCGCGCCGAATTCGCCGACATCTTCGCGGTGACCGGCTTGAACCTGAATTCCACGGCCACCGGCAGCGGCGTGCGCCTGCAGGAAGTGGCGCAGCAGTTCAGCCAGGGCGACATCGCCACCACCAATAACAGCCTGGATCTCGCCATCAGCGGCAACGGCTTCTTCGTGGTCAACAGCGGCAACGGCGCGACGTATACCCGCGCGGGCGATTTCCAGAAGAACCCGAACGGCTACATCACCACGCCGGACGGCTCGCACCTGCAGATGTATCCGCCCAATGGCGCCGGTGGCTTCGACACCAGCACGCTCACCGACTTCAACTGGGTGACGGCGCAGAGCAATGCCACGGCGACCTCGAAGATCACCATGACGTCGAACCTGCCGGCCAGCGCCACCGTGCCGACCAACGCCTTCAGCACGACCGATTCCACCAGCTACAACGCCGCCGCGCCGGTGACCGTGTACGACTCGCAGGGCGGTTCGCACCAGGCGACGATCTACTACGTGAAGACCGGCACCAACACCTGGGATGCCAACCTCTACGTGGATGGCCAGAGCGCCGGCACGCAACCGCTCACCTTCGACACCACCGGCAAGCTGGCCACGCCGACCAACGGCTCGCTGGCATTCAACACGGTGACGCTAGGCAACGGCGCCTCGCCGATGACCATGTCGCTCGACGTGACCAATACCACGCAGTACGGCACCGATTATTCGGCGGGCACCATCCAGCAGAACGGTTTCGAGGCGGGCACGCTGTCGAACATCGACATCGATTCCAAGGGCGTGATCACCGCCTATTACTCGAACAACCAGACCACGCAGATCGGCCAGGTGGCGATCGCCAACTTCGCCAACGTGCAGGGCCTGCGCCAGTTGGGCGACACCACCTGGGCGGCCAGCACCGATTCCGGCCCGGCCATCATGGGCACGGCGAGCGTGGGCCAGTTCGGCACCATCCAGTCGGGCGCGTTGGAAAGTTCCAACACGGCCGATACCACGGCGCAGCTGGTGAACATGATCCAGGCGCAGCGCGACTACCAGGCCAACGCGCAGGTGCTGTCCACCGACAACACGCTGGCATCGGCGCTGTTCAACGCCGTTTCCCGTTAATAGAACGACGCCATGGACCGTTCCGTCTACGTCTCGATGACCGGCGCCACGCAGATCATGCGTGCGCAGGAAGCGGTGAGCCACAACCTGGCCAACGCTTCCACGGTCGGCTTCAAGAGCGAGCTCACCGCCTTCCAGAGCGTGCCGGTGCTGGGCCAGGGTTCGCCTTCGCGCATCAATGCCGTGGCGCAGGGCGTGGGCCAGAGCTTCACGCAGGGCTCGCAGATCAACACCGGCCGTCCGCTCGATGTATCGGTGCACGGCGCGGGCTGGATCGCGGTGCAGGCGCCGGACGGTTCGGAAGCGTATACGCGTGCGGGCGACCTGCAGCTCACCGCCGACGGCGGGCTGGTCGATGCGCGCGGCAATCCGGTGATGGGCGGCTCCGGTCCCATCACCATTCCGCCGGCCGCGGAAGTGAGCATCGGCAGCGACGGCACGATTTCTTCGGTGCCCTTGGGGCAGGGTCCTAACTCGGTCACCACGCTCGATCGGATCAAGCTGGTGAATCCCGATGCGGCGCAGCTGGTGCAGGGCAGCGATGGCCTGATGCACGTGGCCGGTGGCGGTACGGCCGATGCGGACCCCACGGTGACGGTGGCCTCGGGCGTGCTCGAAGGCAGCAACGTCAATCCGTCCGCGGAGCTGGTGAAGATGATCGCGCTCTCGCGCCAGTACGACATGCAGGTGAAGTCCATCAAGGCCTCCGAGGACAACGCCGATTCCGCCAACAAGCTGCTGCAGGCCAGCTAAGTGGCGCTGACGAAACGACCCGCTGCCTCTACGGCTTTTGATCGTCATTCCGGCGCAGGCCGGAATCCAGTTGCCGACCTGCCAGGTTGTCGCAACGACGTCGATCAGCTCTTCGCAAAGGCCAGGCGGTGTCGCCACTGGATTCCGGCCTGCGCCGGAATGACGGCATTGAGAGTTTGCTGAGTTTTTTGCGGACCTGAGACCTTTTACGGAGTAGCCAATGTTCTCTTCTCTCTGGATTTCCAAGACCGGCCTCGATGCGCAGCAGACGCGCATGGACGTCATCTCCAACAACCTGGCCAACGCCAACACCACCGCGTTCAAGAGTTCGCGTGCGGCGTTCCAGGATTTGATGTACCAGAACAAGGGCCAGCCCGGTGGCCAGACCACCGAGCAGACGCTGTCGCCCTCGGGCCTGATGCTGGGCACCGGCGTGCGCGTGGTGGGCAATGAGAAGCTGTTTACCGAAGGCAACATCACGCAGACCGGCAACTCGATGGACGTGGCGATCCAGGGTCGCGGCTTCCTGCAGGTGAGCATGCCCGACGGCACCGTGGCCTATACGCGCGATGGTTCGCTGCACACCGACGCCAACGGCCAGCTCGTCACGTCGGACGGCTATCCGATCGAGCCGGCGATCACCGTGCCGCCGAACGTGCAATCGCTGACCATCGGCAGCGACGGCACCGTGTCGGCCACCACCACCGCATCTGCCACGCCGCAGACGCTGGGCACGCTGCAGCTCGCCGACTTCATCAACCCTGCCGGCCTGCAGCCGATGGGGCAGAACATGTATCTCGAAACCGCCTCGAGCGGCGCGCCCCAGACCGGGCAGCCCGCGCTCAACGGCATGGGTTCGCTGCTGCAGGGCTCGCTGGAGTCCTCCAACGTCAACGTGGTGGCCGAGATGGTCAACATGATCGAAACGCAGCGCACCTACGAAATGAATTCCAAGGCCATCAGCAGCGCCGACCAGATGCTGCAGGACCTGACCGACAAGATGTGAGCACCGCCATGTCCTTCCGTACCCTGTCCCGTCTTTCCACCGCACTGGCGTTCGCGCTTCTCGCGGGCTGCGCCATGCAGCCGCCGCGCGACGATCACCAGTGGGCGGCCACGATGCCTGCCGAGCAGACGGCGGCGCCGCCGACCGACGGCGCGATCTATCACGCCGAACAGGGCATGGAGCTGTTCAACGATGCGCGTGCGCATCGCGTGGGCGACATCCTCACCATCTCGCTGGTGGAGAGCACGCAGGCGTCGAAGAAGGCCAGCACCAGCACCAGCAAGAAGGACAACACCGACATCACCGCGCCGACCATCCTCGGCCATGCGCTGAAGGTGGGTGGCAAGGCGGCGGATATTTCCACCGCAGGCAACCGCAGCTTCGACGGCAGTGGCGACAGCAGCCAGAGCAACCAGCTCACCGGTTCGATCACGGTCACCGTGGCGCAGCGTCTTTCCAACGGCAATCTGCTGGTGCGCGGCGAGAAGATGCTCACCATCAACCAGGGCCAGGAGCTGATCCGCATCTCGGGCATCGTGCGTCCGCAGGACATCCTGCAGGACAACAGCGTGCCATCCACGCGCGTGGCGGACGCGCAGATCGCCTATACCGGCAAGGGTTCGCTGGCCGATGCGAATACGCAGGGCTGGCTGTCGCGCTTCTTCAATTCCAAGTGGATGCCCTACTGATGAACGGTCTGCGCTTCGATCGCTACACGCTGGCGCGCGCACGCCAACGCGCATGGTCGGTGCTGCGCGGCGTGGCCATCGTGCTGTGCGCCAGCTTCTCGGTGAACCAGCCGGTGCATGCCGACAAGATCCGCGATCTCGCGCAGGTCGGTGGCGTGCGTACCAACCAGCTGATCGGCTATGGCCTGGTCGTTGGCCTCGATGGCAGTGGCGACCAGACCACGCAGGCGCCGTTCACCACGCAGAGCCTGGAGAACATGCTGGTGCAGTTCGGCATCACGGTGCCGGCCAATGTGCGTCCGCAGCTGAAGAACGCGGCGGCGGTGACGATCACCGCGCAGCTGCCGCCGTTCGCCAAACCCGGCCAGACCATCGACGTCACCGTGGCTTCGATCGGCAACGCCAAGAGCATCCGCGGTGGCGAACTGCTGATGACGCCGCTGCGCGGCGCGGACGGCAACGTCTATGCGATGGCGCAGGGCAGCGTGGTGGTCGGCGGCATCAGCGCACAGGGCAAGAGTGGTTCCAGCGTGCAGGTGAACATTTCCGCCAGCGGTCGCGTGCCCAATGGCGCGACGGTGGAGCGCAGCGTCGCGTCGTCGTTCGCCAACAGCAATGGCGACTTGATGCTCAACCTCAACACGCCTGACTTCACCACGGCCACGCGGATCGCCGAAGCGGTGAACCGCACCTACGGTGCGGGCACGGCGAATGCTGTCGACGGTGGTTCGGTGGCCGTGCGCGGCCCGGCCGACCCGGCCCAGCGCGTGGCGTGGCTGGGAGCGATCCAGGCGCTGGATGTGAACCCGGGCGATGCACCGGCGCGCGTGGTGGTCAATTCACGCACCGGCACCGTGGTGATCGGTTCGGAAGTGCGCGTCACCCCGGCGGCCGTGGCGCACGGCGCGATCCAGGTAACCATCACCGAGCAGCCGAGCGTCAGCCAGCCCGAAGCCTTCAGCAAGGGGCAGACGGTGGTGGTGCCCAACAGCAGCGTGCAGGTGAGCGAGGACGGCGGCCACATGTTCAAGTTCGGCCCCGGCACCAACCTCGACACCATCGTGCGTGCGGTGAACCAGGTCGGTGCCTCGCCGAGCGATCTCATCTCCATCCTGCAGGCCTTGAAGCAGGCCGGTGCGCTCCATGCGGAGCTGGTGGTGATCTGACATGGCCATTTCGGGTGATGCCACCAAGAGCCTCAACACCTGGACGGATCTGTCCGGGTTCGGAGCGTTGCGCCAGACGGCGCAGTCGGACGCGAAGTCCGCCTTGCCGGCCGTCGCCAAGCAGTTCGAATCCATCTTCACCCAGATGATGCTCAAGTCGATGCGCGAGGCCAGTCCGGGCGATGGGCTGGGCGACAGCGAAGCGGGCAATGCCTGGCGCGACATGTTCGACCAGCAGCTGTCGGTGAACCTGTCGCAGGGCAATGGCCTGGGCATCGCGCAGATGTTGATGCGCCAGTTGGGCGGCGCTTCCTCATCCTCCTCTCCCTCCGGCGCGGCCGACGGCGCGAAGAGCGACGACTGGCAGCAGCGCCTGAGCTCCGTCGCCAATGCCGCCAAGTCCGTCGGCGCCGAAGTGGTGAAATGGCTGCCGCAGGATGCCCAGGAATTCGTGAAGGAACTGGCGCCCTACGCCCAGAAGGCCGCGGAGAAACTCGGCGTGTCGGTGCGCGCCGTGCTGGCCCAGGCCGCGCTGGAAACGCAGTGGGGCAAGCACATGCCGTCCCATTCCAACGGCGACACCAGCAACAACCTGTTCGGCATGAAGGCCGGCAGCAGCTGGGATGGCCAGAAAGTGAGCGTGCCTACGCTGGAATTCGAGGATGGCGTGGCGGTGCACCGTCGGGCGCAGTTCCGCTCGTACAACAACCCGGGCGAATCGTTCAACGACTACGCCCAGCTCATTTCAGACAACCCGCGCTACGCCAAGGCGCTGAACCATGGCGAAGACGTGGTGGGTTTCGCGCGCGGCCTGGTGAGCGGCGGCTATGCCACCGACCCCTCCTATGCGCAAAAAATCGTGGCCATCGCCAACAGTCCCGCCATGAAAGAAGCGCTGGCCGCGCTCAAGAATGTCGCCGACCAGCCGAACTCCTCCGAATAAGCCGTCAGGGAAAGATCCATGTCCAACCTTCTCAGCATCGGTGCCTCGGGGCTGAACGCCGCCCAGGTGGCGCTGACCACGGTCGGCAACAACATCAGCAACGTCAACACGCCCGGCTACAGCCGGCAGAGCGTGGTGCAGAATGAGAGCATCTCGCCCAACGGCGGGCGCTACACCATCGGCAGCGGTGTGGACGTGGATTCGATACAGCGCGCCTACAGCGACTTCCTCACCAGTGCGGTGTGGAGCAGCAATTCCAGCCTGCAGCGCGCGACCACGTACAACAACCTCACCACCACGCTCAACAGCATGCTGAGCGCGAGCGGCAACCTGCAGAGTTCGCTGGACAGCTTCTACGGCGCCTTCGACACCGTGGCCAACACGCCGGGCGTCGCCTCCAGCCGCCAGTCGCTGCTGGGTAGCGCCGGTTCCATGGTCACCACATTCAACACGCTGGCGCAGCAGTTCACCGCGCAGCAGGGCCAGGTGAACAGCCAGATCAGCACCACGGTCGACGGCATCAACAGCGTGTCCAAGAGCATCGCGGATCTCAACGCGAAGATCCGCCAGGCCGGCAACAACGTGCCGAACGATTTGCTGGACCAGCGCGACACCATGATCCAGACGCTGTCGGGCTACGTGGGTGTATCCACCTACCAGCAGACCGACGGCACCATCAGCGTGTATGCCTCCAGCGGGCAGGCGCTGGTGAGCGGCGACAAATCCTTCGCGCTGTCGACCGGCAAGGATGCGTACGATGCGTCGCGCACGTCGGTGCTCGACACCACCGGCACCGACATCACCACCAAGATCAGCGGCGGCACGCTGGGCGCCTTGCTCGACTATCGCAGCAACGTGCTGGACAGCGTGCAGAACCAGCTCGGCCAGGCGGCCGTGGCCCTGGCCACCAGCGTCAACACGCAGCAGTCCAAGGGCCTGGACCTCAACGGCAACCAGGGCGGGCCGATGTTCAGCGTGCCCGCCCCGGCCGTGATGGGCAATACCAACAACAAGGGCACGGCGAGCGTCTCGGCGAGCATCACCGATGTCTCCCAGCTCACCACCTCCGACTACGTGCTCAGCTACGACGGCAGCAACTGGAACCTGGCCACGACCAGCGGCCAGAGCGTGCCGATGACCACCAATCCGGACGGTTCGTATTCGGCCAATGGCTTGACCTTCAACCTGTCCGGCACGGCGCAGAAGGGCGACAGCTTCCAGATCCAGCCGACGCGCGCGGCAGCCAGTGGACTCACGCTGACGATGACCGATCCGAACGGCATCGCCGCGGCCGCGGCGCTCACGTCGAAGGCGGCCACGGCCAACACCGGCACCGGCAGCATCGGTGCGGTGACGGTGGACGATCCGACCAATGCGGCGCTGCTCAGCAACGCCACGCTGAGCTTCCCCACGGCCGGCACCTACCAGGTGACCGACAGCAGCGGCAACGTGCTCGGCAGCGGCAGCTACGCGCCAGGGCAGACCATCAGCGCGAACGGCTGGAGCGTGACGCCTTCCGGCACGCCGGCGGCGAACGACAGCTTCACCATCGGCATCAACTCGAATGGCCTCAACGACACCAGCAATGCGCTGGCGCTGGCGTCGCTCGCCGACAAGGGCGTGCTCAATGGCGGCAAGCAGTCGGTGATCGACAGCTACGGCACGCTCACCACCAACATCGGCACCGTGGGCAGCCAGGCACAGACCAACCTCACCACGCAGACCAGCCTGCACAACCAGGCGATGTCGGCGCAGCAGAGCGTGTCAGGCGTGAACCTCGACGAGGAGGCCGCGAGCCTCGTGCGATTCCAGCAGGCCTATCAGGCCTCGGCGCAGGTGATCTCCACCTCGCAGACCATCTTCAGCAGCCTGATCAGCGCCATCAACGGATAAAGGGATAAACCGCCATGCGTCTTTCGACCAGCTGGATGTACCAGCAGTCGCTCACCACGATGCTCAACCAGCAGAGTGCGCTGGCGGCCACGCAGAACCAGGTCACCACCGGCGTGCGCATCAACGTGGCGTCCGACGATCCGGCCGGTGCGGGGCAGGTGGTGAGCCTCAGCCACGTCATCGCGGCGAATACGCAGTATTCGAACAACATCGACAGCGCGAACACGCGCCTCAACACCGAAGCGAGCACGCTCACGTCGGTGAACAGCGTGCTGGACAGCGCGCGCACGCTGGCCTTGCAGGCCATCAACGGCACGTTGAGCGACAGCGATCGCAAGAGCATCGCCAGCCAGCTCGGCCAGATCCGCGACCAGCTCGTGCAGCTGGCCAATACCACCGACAGCAACGGCAATGCGCTGTTCGCCGGTACCAGCACCACGCGCGCACCGTTCCAGGTCGGTACCAATGGCGTGGTGAGCTATGTGGGCAACGACGATTCGCAGCACGCATCGGTGGGTTCCGGCCTGCAGGTGGTGACGGGCGATGCGGGCTCCGGCCTCTTCATGAACGTTCCCGCGGGCAACGGCTCCTTCGCGACCGGTGTTGGCAGTGCCAACACGGGCACGCTGGTGGTGGGCGCCAACAGCGTCACCGATCTTGCCGCATGGAACAGCACCAAGGCCGCGAGCGGCGGCGGCTACACCATCACCTTCGGTACCGGCGGCAGCTGGACGGCAGCCGACGCCAACGGCAACCCGGTGCTCGACAGCAGCGG
Source organism: Dyella jiangningensis (assembly GCF_003264855.1). Taxonomy (NCBI): domain Bacteria; kingdom Pseudomonadati; phylum Pseudomonadota; class Gammaproteobacteria; order Lysobacterales; family Rhodanobacteraceae; genus Dyella; species Dyella jiangningensis. Next base: position 1,120,709 of record NZ_NFZS01000001.1, read on the forward strand.
CAATCCGGTGGGTGGCACCTATCAGGATGGTGGCTCGATCAGCTTCAACGGCATGAGCATCGCCATGAGCGGCACGCCCGCAGCCGGCGATACCGTGTCGGTGACGAACGGCGGCCAGCAGGACATCTTCACCACGCTGAGCAACATGATCTCCTCGCTGCAGAGCGGCACCACCGATACGCAGCTGGCGAACCAGATGAGCCGTCAGATCGAATCGATCGACCAGACGCAGTCCACGATCAGCGCGACCCAGGTCGCCATCGGCGGGCGCCTGAATACGCTCACGCAGCAGCAGGGTGCATACCAGGATCTCAACGTCACCTATCAATCGGCGCTCACCGACGTGGCGGGTGCCGATCCGTATACGGCGATCAGCAACCTGTCGTTGCAGTCGGCGGCATTGCAGGCATCGCAGCAGGTATTTGCGCAGGTGAAGCAGATGAGCCTGTTCAACTATCTCAAGTAAGCACCATGCGGATGATGGCCCGGATGCGGCCATCGCTAGCCAGAACGGGCAACGGAGGCGAAGCGTAGCGGTACGACACGGTTTGAACGGCATGACAAAGTGAGCCCCGTCACGAAATCGGGGAATCGGCTCAAGTAATCGAGGCAGGCGCCGAAAAACTCACTGAGGCGGATGGCACACCACATGACGGGCCGTTGCCGCCGGCAGGAACAAAGCCAATCAAACCGGCCACCGGTTTACGCAGGAGAAATCCATGTCTCTCGTTATCAACACCAACGTCTCGTCGCTGAACGCGCAGAACAACCTGACCAAGTCGAAGAACGCCCTGTCGCAGGCGACGGCGCGTCTTTCCTCGGGTCTGAAGATCAACAGCGCCGCCGACAACGCCGCCGGCTTCGCGATCTCGCAGCGCTACACCACGCAGATCGGTGGCCTCAGCCAGGCCAGCTCGAACGCTTCGGACGCCATCAACCTGGCGCAGACCGCCGGCTCCGCGCTGGACCAGGTGACCTCCAACCTGCAGGCCATCCGTGACCTGGCCGTGCAGTCCGCCAACGGCACCTACACCGACGCCGACCGTTCCTCGATCGACCAGGAAGTGCAGCAGCGCCTGGCGGAAATCACCCGTATCGCCAACCAGACTACCTTCAACGGTTCGAAGGTGCTCGACGGTTCGATGCAGACCAAGAGCTTCCAGATCGGCGCCGACGTCGGCCAGACCATCAGCGTGAGCCTGGGCACCAGCGTGAAGTCGAGCGCGATGGGCCAGGTGGCTGAAGTGTCCACCGGCGACATCAGCAGCGCGTTCGCCACCGGCGCTTCGGTGACCGGTGCGGCTGCGAAGTTCACGTCTGACTTCAGCACCACCAATGGCAAGTTCGACGTCGACGGCAAGACCGTCACGCTGAGCAAGGACTACAGCACCGACCAGAGCACCCTCGCTTCCGACGTGCAGACCCAGCTGGGTTCGGGCTACGCCGTGAGCTGGGACGCCACCAACGGCCTGACCATTGCCGAAACGGCGCAGACGGGCGCCAGCGTGCCGGCTTCGGCCGCGCCGGCGATCACCAACGACGCAGGTGCGCTGTTCGGCGCCACGCCGACCCCGGCGGCTGGTACCAACGGCACGATCGCGACCGAAGGCCTGTCGATCAACGGCACCGCCATCGACACCAGCGGCGTGAAGTCCCTGCAGGATCTGTCGGACGCCATCAACGCCGCTGGCGTTTCGGGCGTCAGCGCGGCGGTCAGCGGTGACGGCAAGGGCATCAACTTCTACTCCAGCGCTGGCCTGAAGATCGCGGACACCAAGGGTGGCGTGATCGGCACCAACGCCAAGGACGTGAACGCTGGCGCGACCTACACCGCTGGCACCGATGCCTCGGTCGGCGGCTCGCTGTCGACGGGTAGCGTGTCCACGGTGGACAAGGCCAATGACCTGATCTCCCGCGTCGACGTGGCGCTGAAGACGGTCAGCGACTTCGCTGCCCAGCTGGGTGCGGTGCAGAACCGCTTCCAGTCCACCATCTCCACGGTGGCGGCGCAGACGACCAACCTGCAGGCCTCGCAGTCGACCATCCAGGACGCGGACTTCGCGGCCGAGACGGCCAACCTGAGCAAGGCCCAGGTGCTGCAGCAGGCCGGTATCTCGGTGCTGGCCCAGGCCAACTCGAACCCGCAGCAGGTGCTGAAGCTGTTGCAGTAACGGACTTGAGGCCAGGTCGCGACTCTCCCGGGTCGTGACCACCTCGGCCGGAAACACCATCGGGCGGATCGGTACCGATCCGCCCGATGTCACGGGAGCCGCCGGCAAAGCCCTTGCGTGCGAGGGTTTTGCCGGGGGCTCGAAAACGCCGCCGCGAGGCGGATTCATTCGGGAACCAACAAGGTAGTGCGATGACCACGACCAGTGCCACCAGCAGCAACAGTCTGAGCTCCCTGCTCAATACGCTCACCGCGAACAGCACCGGCAGCTCGTCGACGAGCGGCTCGTCCAGCACGGGTTCGTCGACCGGCAGCACCGGTTCGAGCAGTTCGGGCGGTTCGTCCAGCAGCGGCTCCGCCGGCAGCGGCATCCTCAGCGCCAGCGGCATCGGTTCGGGCCTGGACGTGAGCTCGATCGTCACGGCGCTGGTCAATGCGCGCAAGGCGGCGTCGCAGAACCAGATCGACACGCGCACCACGCAGACCAACAACCTGCTCACCGGCCTGTCGTCGCTGAACTCCGCGCTGGGCGGCATCCAGACCGCACTGGCGACGCTGAACTCGGTCAACACGTTCAACAGCTACAACGCCACGCTGACGACCAGCGGCGGCAGCTCCAGCATCGGCACGGCGACCACGCTGTCCAGCGCGCATCCGGGCACCTACACCATCGCCGTGAGCCAGCTCGCCACGGCGCAGAAGCGCACCAGCGACCCCGTCGCCACCGGCACGGCCGTGGGGCAGGGCACGCTGAGCATCACGATCGGCAGCAACACGATGAACGTGGCGGTGTCCGCCACCAACACGCTGGCCGACATCGCCACGTCGATCAACAGCTCCTCGTCCAACCCGGGCGTGACCGCCACCATCGTCAATGGCGTCAACGGCCAGCAGCTGGTGCTCAGCTCCAGCAAGACCGGCGTGGCCAACGGCTTCAGCGTGAGCGCCAACGCGACGAGCAGCAGCGGCCTGCAGGCGCTGGCCACCAAGCTGGATACGGCCGGCAGCAACGAGGCACAGGACGCCAAGCTCACCATCGACGGCATCGACGTCACCAGCGCATCGAACGCGGTGTCGGGCAAGATGGACGGCGTCACCCTCAACCTGACTGGTACCGGCACCAACACGCTGACCGTCGCGCAGGACAACACGACGGCGACCAACGCGATCCAGGGCCTGGTCGATGCGTACAACAGTTACGTGACCACGGTGTCCTCGCTGTCGAGCTACGACAAGAGCACTGGCGCTGCCGGCGTGCTGCTGGGCGACTCGACGCTGACCTCGGTGCAGCGCGGCATCGCCTCCGTGCTCAGCGGTGCCGTGAAGGGCAACAGCATCGGTACGCTGGCCAACCTCGGCATTACCCGCAATGCGGACGGCACGCTGGCCCTCGATACGACCAAGCTCGCGTCCGCTTTCCAGTCGAATGCCGCGGCGGTGAAGGATCTCTTCACCGGCACCAACGGCTACGGCACCAAGCTCAACAGCACCATCGGCGCCTACACGGCAACGGGCGGCATCATTCCGTCCCGGATGGACAGCCTCAACAACACGCTGACCCAGCTGAGCCAGCAGCAGACGGCGCTGAACGCCCGCATGGCGACGTACCAGAAGCAGCTGCAGAGCCAGTACACCGCGCTGGACACCCTGATGTCCTCGCTCAACAACACCAGCAGTTACCTGACCACGGCACTCGAGCAGCTCAACAACTCCAACAGCTCGAAGAACTGAACGGGAAAGTGACCATGACTTACGGCTACGCGCGCAACGCCAGCGCGATCTACCAGGACAACAGCGCACGCGGCAGCGTCGAGGGCGCCGATCGCCACCAGCTGACCAGCATGCTGTTCGACGGCGCGATCGATCGCATCAACCAGGCGCGCGGCGCCATGCGCCGCGGCGACGTGCCGGCCAAGGGCCTGTACTTCGGGAAGGCGCTGGCGATCATCAACGAACTGCGCGGCAGCCTCGACCACAAGGGCGGTGCCGAACTGGCCGGCCGGCTGGATGCGCTGTACGACTACGTGACCCGCCGACTGCTGCACGCACAGCTCAACGACGACGAGCGCGCCATCGACGAAGCGATCGACCTGCTGACGCCGGTGCGCGATGCCTGGCGCCAGATTCGTGACACCTTCCTGGCTTCGCAGGGCGGCGCCTCGACCGCGGCGGCGTGAGAACCCCATGATGATCGACGAGCTCCTCGGTATCAGTGCGCGCATGGTCGATGCGGCGCGCGGCGGCGACTGGGATGCCGTCGTCCGGTTGGAGGGGGAGCGCAGTCCGCTGATCGCCGCGCTGTCGTTGAGCGACCCGGCGGCGCTGGCGACGTTCAAGGCCCTGCTGGTCCACACGGAAGAAGTGCGGGCCCTGGCGAAGCAACAGCGCGAGCGCCTCGGTGATGCCCTCGGCGAGCACCAGCAGCGACATCGCGCGCTGAACGCCTATCTGCAGACGGCTACGGACTGACGCTTTCGCCAGCTGACACCGAGAGCACTGAGCGCATAATCCCTACGCAATCCGGTGGCCGAAACGCGCCCCGTCCTGACATACCGGGGGACCCATGCAAGACCCATCCTGGCTCGCCTTTTCCGAACGCGTCACCTACGAGGACGGCCTGCACGCGAGCTGCACGGCACTGCCGCAGCCACTGGGCGATCTCCAGCTGGCGGCCATGCGCGAACGCAACCTCAGCGTGTTGAACACGCTCGCCGTTTTCACCGAGCGACGGGTCGATGCGCTGGATGAAGAAGGTCCGGTATCGCAGGACCTGCTGCGGCTGGACAGCAAGCTCAACGTGCTGATGGCCATGCTGGACCAGCTGTTGCGCAAGGAAACCGAGCTGCCGCCGCGGCAGTCGGTGTCGTTCAACGCCATGGGGGCGTTGCTGCCGCGTTCGCTTTGGCCGGCGGGGCAGCGTGATGGCCTGCTTCGGCTGCACTTCGACGGCTGCCTCGCGCTGCCGCTCGAGCTGCCGGCCCGCTTCGTGCAAGAGCGTGATATGGATCACGTTTTTGTTGCGTTTGAATCGATCGATGAAGCGACATGTGACGCACTTGAGCGTCTCGTGTTCCGACATCACCGACGTAAAGTGGCAGGTCGTCGCCTGACAACTTCTTAGGACTGTGCCGACACCGAGATTCGCTATGTGATGGACATCACGTTACGAAAAGTCGACACGAAAATTCTTTGACGCCGATCTCAGTCGACTGCCGTACAAGGTCACTTTCCTCCGCCCCGGTTTTGCACGATTTAATCCAAAGGATTCAGCCACATGGCGCGCACAGCTAAGCCATGCGTAAGCGCATGTCCGCGGAGGTGACGCAGGTCGGCAGACGTGCCTGACAGCCAGTGTCGAAAATTTGTTACGCACTGGCCTTCTTCTTGCTCCCTCCCGTTCAACAGTCGGCGACGGACCGTCGACACATGAGCAGCGCAGTCCGGGTCAGGGGTCCACGATGAAGCAGCACGCACGAGAGTCGGTCTTGGGGAAATTCGACGTACTGGTGATCGAGTCCGATCACCGCAGGGCGGAGTCAGTCATATCGGCACTGGAGTTTCTCGGTTATCGGCCGCAACGCGGCGACGAGTGCGCCACGGTGGACGAGTCGACGCATGCGTGGCGCGCTGTGTATGTAGGCACGGTGCGTGACGATGCCGAAGCGGAACAGCAGTTCGCCCAGCTCGGTGGCGCCGCCGCCCATGCGATGGTGCTGCTGGCCACCGACTCGGAATGGATCGCCCGCCTGGGCACCGATGCCTCGCCCTTCAGTGCGCGCATCGGCATGGTGGAATTCCCCCTGCGCTACGAACAGCTGTCCGAAGTGCTGCGTGGCCAGGCACCCGCACCGAGCCGTCGTCCGGAGCTTCGCCTGGTCGGCAGCTCGGCTCCGATGAGCCGGGTCAACGCGCTGGTGCGCCAGGTGGCGCCGTTCGATTCCAGCGTGCTGGTGCTGGGCGAATCCGGCACCGGCAAGGAAATGGTGGCGCGCGCCATCCATGACTGCTCCTCGCGTCGCGACAAGCCGTTCGTGGCGATCAACTGCGGCGCCATTCCGGCGGAACTGCTGGAGAGCGAGCTCTTCGGCCACGAGAAGGGCGCCTTTACCGGCGCCATCGCCACCCGCAAGGGCCGTTTCGAGCTGGCCGAGGGCGGCACGCTGTTTCTCGACGAGATCGGCGACATGCCGCTGCCGATGCAGGTGAAGCTGCTGCGCGTGCTGCAGGAACGCGTGTTCGAGCGCGTGGGCAGCAACCGCACGCAGCGCTGCGACGTGCGCATCATCGCCGCCACGCACCGCAACCTCGAAGCCGCCATCGCCAACGGCCACTTCCGCGAAGATCTCTATTACCGCCTCAGCGTGTTCCCGCTGGAGATGCCCGCGCTGCGCGAGCACCTGGAAGACCTGCCGGAGCTGGTCGCCGAATTCAACCAGCGCCTGTCGCGCCGCGGCCTGGCCAACGTGCGCTTCAGCGCCGGCGCCATGCACGCGCTGCACGGCTACGGCTGGCCCGGCAACGTGCGCGAGCTGTGCAACCTGGTGGAGCGCCTGTCCATTCTCTACCCGCACGCCGAAGTGCGCGTGAGCGACCTGCCGGAAAAATATCGCGGCCAGCAGGTGATCGAGGAAGTGCGTGGCACCGCGCTGCTGTCGCTGATGACCGGCCAGTCCAGCGTGATGCCCGAGCCGATGGCCGTGGTACCGACCGATTCGCTGGTGATGCTGCCCGAAGGCGGCCTGGATCTTAAGGACCACCTGGCCGACATCGAGGTGGGTCTCATCCGTCAAGCGCTTGACGTTACCGGCGGCGTGGTGGCGCACGCGGCGAAACTGCTGCGCATGCAGCGCACCACCCTGGTGGAGAAGCTGCGCAAGTACGGATTGCAGCCGAGCTTGCAGGCCTGAGATTTCCCCTGATTTACAGCGTTTTTGTAGGAGCGCACCCAGTGCGCGAAAAGCCGACGAAGCGGTGACGCCGTAAGTCCGCGGTCGCGCACTGGGTGCGCTCCTACAGGGGATTTCGCAGGAAAAATGGCGTGGCACGCATCGTGCTTCTACACACCAGAACATCGTCACGCGTTGGAATTCCGACATGAGCCAGATCGACGTCAACAACCTGTTGTCGCAAATGCGCCAGATGTCTTCGCAGGTGAAACCCGCCGAACAGGCGTTCACCGCGGCGAAGCCCGGGCAGGCGGATTTCTCCAGCCTGCTCAAGCAGTCCATCGCTTCGGTGGCCGATGCGCAGACCAACGCGGGTCAACTCGCGCTTGGCTTCGAGCGCGGCGATGCCGGCGCCGACCTCGGTCGCACGATGGTGGCCGTCCAGAAGGCCGATCTCTCGTTGAACACGCTCACGCAGGTGCGCAACAAGCTGGTCGATGCCTACAACAACATCATGAACATGCCGGTCTGACCGGCTCTTGACGCGCACGAGCCCCTTCCATGGCCGATAACGCCCTAGCGACCACCGACGACAAGGCCGGTTCTCGCCTGGACCTCAAGCAGCTCGCACGTACGCCGGCGACGCGGCAGCTGTTGCTGCTGTTCGGCGTGGCGGCCGCCGTGGCGCTGGGCGTCGCGGTGGTGCTGTGGTCGCGCGGCCCCAACTACAGCCTGTTGTACGCAGGCCTGGAACAGAAGGACGCCGCCGCCGTCACGCAGGCGCTGCAGGCTTCCAATACGCCGTTCACGCTGAGCGCGGACGGCGGCTCGATCATGGTGCCGGCCTCCGACCTCGCCGCCATCCGCCTCAAGCTCGCTTCGCAGGGCCTGCCGCAGGGCAGCGCCAACACGACTGCCGTGCCCGGCGCCGATTCGCCGTTCGGCATGAGCGATCTCGCCGAGCGCACGCGTTACCAGCAGATGCTGGAAACCGACCTGGGCAACACCATCGCGGGCCTGCAGTCGGTGCGCGCCGCGCGCGTGCACCTTGCCCTGCCCAAGCCATCGGCGTTCATCCGCGACAACCATGAAGCCAGCGCCTCGGTGCTGGTGACGCTCTATCCCGGCCGACAGCTCGATGCGAGCCAGGTCGCGGCGATCGTGCACCTGGTCGCTTCGAGCGTACCCAACCTCGATCCCAAGCAGGTCTCGGTGGTCGACCAGCAGGGACAGTTGCTCACCACGACCGATCCGGGCAGCGCGAGCGCCATCGGCGATACGCGGCTGCGCCTGGCCACGCGCATCGAGAACACCTATGCGCAGCGCATCGAAGAACTGCTGACGCCGCTGGTCGGCCCGGGCAAGGTGCGCGCGCAGGTGTATGCGGACCTCGACTTCAGCGAGACCGAGAAGGCCACCGAAACCTACGGCCACGATCATCCGGCGCTGCGCAGCGAACAGACCAACAGCCAGTCGCGCACCGGCAACGCTGCCGATGGCGGTATTCCCGGCGCGCTCAGCAACCAGCCGCCCAACACCGTCGCGCAGCCCACCGCCGCGCAGCCGAATGCGGGCAAGGGTGCAGCGGGCAAGGGCGCTGCCACGAGCACGGCGCAGGCGACGGGGCCCTCCGAGAACACCAGCAGCGCTACGCGCAACTACGAGCTCGATCGCACCATCAGCCATGTGAGCGATCCGGCGGGTCGCCTGGCGCGCCTCACCGTGGCCGTGGTGGTCGACAACAAGACGGTCGCCGGCGACAAGGGCAACAAGAGCGTGCCGTTCACGCCGCAGGAACTGGAGCACCTCACCACGCTGACCCGCAATGCCGTGGGCTACAACGAAACGCGCGGCGACAGCGTCAGCGTCATCAACCAGCCGTTCCACCAGGACACGACCGGCGATGCCACGCAACCGCCGGTGGCGTTCTGGGAACGTCCCGGCATGCTCGATCTGATCAAGCAGGGCGCCGGCATCCTGGTGGCGCTGCTGGTGGCCTTCGGCCTGCTGCGCCCGCTGTTGCGCGGACTGACGCGCAGCCCGTCGCCGGGCAAGGCGCTGGCGGTGGCGCAGGAACAGGTGCCGCCCACCATTTCGGTGCGCATCGACGACAAGGAAGACATCGACGAACTGGCACGCCTCAACAACGGCATTGCGCCGGCGATGGCGTACGAGCAGCGCATCGGCCTGGCGCGCCGCATGGTGAGCGAAAACCCCAAACAGGTCGCGCAGGTGGTCAAGAGCTGGGTGGGCGAAGATGGTGGCTAAGCGTATGGCCTCGTCATCGCATCGTCCGGCGCTTCGGAAACACCGTGCGCAGCCGATATCGCTGGGACAGGCACGCGCGGTTGGCGTATCCGCCACGCGCGTGCAGCCACTCGGGCGGATGGAATCATGAAGGCAGAGACACCCATTTCCGGCGCGCAGCGCGCCGCCATTCTGTTGCTCACGTTGGGCGAGCAGGACGCCGCCGAGGTGCTCAAGCACCTCAGCGCGCGCGATGTGCAGGCGGTGGGCACGGCCATGGCCAGCCTCACCAACGTGTCGCGCGAGCAGGTCGAGCTGGTGCTTGCCCGTCTCAACGACGACATGGGCCGCCATACCTCGTTGGGTGTGGGCACCGAGGAATACATCCGCAAGATCCTGGTCAACGCGCTGGGCGAGAGCAAGGCCGGTGGCCTGATCGACCGCATCCTGCTCGGCCGTTCCAGCAAGGGCCTGGAATCGCTGAAGTGGATGGAAAGCCGCGCCATCGCCGAAATGATCAACCAGGAGCACCCGCAGATCATCGCGCTGGTGCTGGCGCATCTCGAACCCGACCAGGCGGCCGAGGTGATCGGCTACCTGCCGCCGCGCACGCGCAGCGACGCGGTGATGCGCATCGCCACGCTCGACGGCGTGCAGCCGCACGCGCTCAATGAACTCGACGAGATCATGGAGCGCCAGTTCTCCGGCAACACCAAGAAGCTCAAGTCCGCCAACGTGGGCGGATTGAAGGCGGCAGCCAACATCCTCAATGCGATGGAGACCGCGCGCGAAAACGAGTTGATGGCTGCCATCCGCACCCACGACGCCGGCCTCAGCGGACGCATCGAGGAGCTGATGTTCGTGTTCGAGGACCTGGCCGACCTGGACGACCGCAGCATGCAGACGTTGCTGCGCGAAGTGCCCACGGCGCGCCTGACCACGGCGCTCAAGGGTGCCGAGCCGGGCGTACGCGAAAAGATCTTCGCCAACATGTCCAAGCGCGCGGCCGACATGCTGCGCGACGACCTCGAAGTGTCCGGCCCGGTTCGCCTGAGCGAAGTCGACGCGGCGCAGAAGGAAGTGCTGGGCATCGCGCGCAAGCTGGCCGATACGGGCCAGATCAATCTTTCCGGTACAGGTGACGAACTGGTCGCATGAGCGCTGTGATGAATCGCGACAATCTCGTGCAGTTCGAGCGCTGGCTTCCGCCGGAAATGGGCGAGCCCGCGGCCGAGCCCGCGCCGGCCGAGCCGGTGATGCAGCCGACCGTGCGCGATCTGGAAGCGTTGGAGCAGCAGGCGCGCGAGGAAGGTTACGCCGCCGGTCACGCCGAAGGCATGGCCGCGGCGCGCGACCTGATGAATTCACGCATGGCGAAGCTCGACGCGTTGCTGGAGTCCGCGGCGCGTCCCCTGCACGCCATGGACGAAGGGGTGGAACTGGAACTGGCGCGCCTGGCCATGACGGTTGCGCGCCAGGTGCTGTCGCACGAACTGCGTACCTCGCCCGATCTGGTCGTGGAGGCGGTGCGCCAGGCGGCGCTCGCGCTGCCGGCCGCGTCCGGCAACCTGCGCGTGCGCCTGCATGCGGACGATCTCGCGCTGTTGCGCACGCTCGGCGTGGCCGAGGAAAGCTGGCAGCTGGTGGCCGATCCTGCGATGCAGCGCGGCGACTGCATGCTGGAAACCGAACGCTCGCGACTCGATGCACGTCTGGAAACAAGGCTCGCTGCCGTGGTCGATGCCGTGCTCGGCGCCGAAGCCGAAGACCTCGATGCCGATGCCGACGAGGTGCGCGGATGAAGGCCGCATCCGGCCAGACGCGCACCGCGCTTTGGCAGGAACGGCTGGCGCGCCGCCGCATGCGCGCCCAGGGCACGCGCACGCTTACGGTGGAAGGCCGCCTGCGTCGCGTGGTCGGCCTCACCCTGGAGGCCGAAGGCTGCGAAGCGCCCTTGGGTGCGCGCTGCATGGTCACCACCGCCGATGGCAGTGAACTCGATACCGAAGTGGTGGGTTTCGCCGATGAACGCCTGCTGCTGATGCCCGTGACCGAGATGCATGGCGTGCTGCCCAACGCGCGCGTGCGTCCATGTGCACATACCAGCGGGCTGCCGGTGGGCATGGCCTTGCTGGGCCGCGTGGTGGGCGCCGATGGCCTGCCGCTGGATGGCATGGGCCCGCTCGACGTGGACGAGCACGCGGGCCTCAAGCGCGAGCCGATCAACCCGATGTCGCGCAAGCCGATCGACACGCCGCTGGATACCGGCGTACGTGCGATCAATGCGCTGCTCAGCGTGGGTCGCGGCCAGCGCATCGGCCTGTTCGCCGGCTCCGGCGTCGGCAAGTCGACGTTGCTCGGCATGATGACCCGCTATACCGACGCCGACGTGGTGGTGGTGGGCCTGATCGGCGAACGCGGCCGCGAAGTGAAGGAATTCGTCGAGCACACGCTGGGCCCCGAAGGTCGTGCGCGCTCGGTGATCGTTGCTGCGCCGGCTGATGCGCCGCCGCTCAAGCGCCTGCGTGGCGCGCAGTACGCCACGGCGATTGCCGAATGGTTCCGCGATCGCGGCCAGCGCGTGCTGCTGCTGATGGATTCGATCACCCGCTACGCCCAGGCGCAGCGCGAGATCGCGCTCGCCATTGGGGAGCCGCCTGCAACCAAGGGTTATCCGCCGTCGGTGTTCGCCATGCTGCCGGCGCTGGTGGAGCGCGCCGGCAACGATGCCGAAGGCCGCGGTTCGATCACCGCGTTCTACACCGTGCTGGCCGAGGGCGACGACTATCGCCATGACCCGATCGCGGATGCGGCGCGCGCCATCCTGGACGGCCATATCGTGCTTTCGCGCGACCTCGCCGAAGCGGGCCATTACCCCGCCATCGATATCGAAGCCTCGATCAGCCGCGTGATGCCCGCTGTCGTCAGACGCGAGCACATGCGCGCGGCGCAGCGTTTCCGCCAGGTGTATTCGGCCTATCGGCAGCAGCGTGACCTGATCGCGGTCGGCGCCTACCAGAAGGGCTCGGACCCGCAGGTGGACCATGCCATCGCGATGTGGCCCAAGCTGCGCGACTTCCTGCAGCAGGAAGTGGATGCGCCGACCACACTTACTGACGCCATCGCCATGCTTGAACAGCTGACCGCCGGAGGTACGCCGTGAAGTCGCGCGCCAATCGCCTGCAGCCGGCGGCGGACCTTGCGCATGACCGCCAGGAGGCGGCCATGCAGAAGCTGGCCGAGCAGCAGCAACGCCTGGCCAAGGCCGAGGCACAGCTGGCCGAGCTGCGTCGCTATCGCGAGGAATACGCGGAAACGACCAGCGGCGTCACCGTGAGCGCCTTGCTCAATCGCCGCCAGTTCGTCGAGCGCATCGACAGCGTCATCGCGCAGCAGATCAATGAAGTGGCGCGCCAGCAGCGCCAGCTTGAACAGGTCCGCGGCCAGTGGCGCGACGCGCACGCGCGCGAGCAGGCGCTGGGCAGCGTGATCGATCGCTATCGCGAGCAGGAACGCAAGGTCGAGGAGCGGCGCGAGCAGGCCGAGATCGACGAACGCATGCAACACCGGCGCCCGATGGGAGAACCCCGTCGATGAGCCATCGCCTTACTCTGGAGATTCCATCATGACGTCCGCCGCCGTGCTGTCCGTGAATGCGGCCGTGACCGCGAATGCAGCCGCGAGCCAAACATCGTCGGCGCGCGATGCGCCGGGCCATGCCGCGCGCAGCGATTTCCGCAAGCCGCTATTGCAGGCACGCCAGCAGCAACAACAGCAGCAGGCGCCGGCCTCGCAGGCACCTGTGGGCCATGACGCCAAGCCGGCCGCCAAGGCACCGGGCACGGATGCGCAAGCGTCTTCCGACGCGCAGGACAAGTCCGGCAAGGACGATGCGACGCCATCGGCCGTCGCGCCCGATCCCGCCACGGCCATGCTGGCGCTGCTGGGCCAGAGCATCCCCGCGCAGGCCGCGGCCGCGCCTGCCGCCGAGACCGCCGGGAAGGATGAGGCGACGGCGTCGCCGCTTGCCGCCACCTTGCCCGCGGGCCTGCAGGCCATGCCGAACCTGCAGGGACAGGCCGCGCCAGCGCCAGGTCTGCAGGCGGATGGCGACGACATGCTCGATTCGAAAGGCATCGGCGCGCTCAAGGACGATGCCGCGGACACGACGACCGCCGTGGCGGACGAAAGCGAGGAGACGCCGGCCACCTTCGCCGACGCGTTGTCGGCGATGGCGAAGGACACCAGCCAGGCCTCCCAGCCGGCCTCAAATAGCCACGACCATCCACTGGATGCACTGAACTCGTTGATGACGGCACCCCTGCCATCGGCACAGCCGACGGCTTCGGCCGCGCCGGCGGCCCACGCATTGACCATGCAGTCCAGCGCCGGCACGCCGGCCTTCGCGCAGGAGCTCGGCCAGCAGGTTGCATGGCTCGGTGGTCAGGACATCAAGCAGGCACGCATCCGCCTGCACCCCGAAGACCTCGGCCAGCTCGATGTGAAGGTCAGCGTCAAGCAGGACCACGTCGACGTGAGCTTCATTGCCCAGCACCCGCAGGCGGTGCACGCCGTGCAGCAGACGCTCGGCCAGCTCGACACCCTGCTGGCGCACCATGGCCTTTCGCTGGGCCACGCCGAGGTCGGCCAGGGTGGGCGCGGCAACGAGAGCGGGCAGGGTGCGTCGTCGGCGGGCGTAGCTCATGCGAACACCGACGATTCACAGGAAAGCGGCGGCATCAGCGCCGTCGCCGCTCCCGTGATCAAGGCGATCGGCTTGCTGGATACCTTCGCCTGAGCGGAGCCCAGCCCCGACTGTAGGAGCGCACCCTGTGCGCGAGTCCTTTCGCCTCAGTTCTTCATGGTCGTCGTCCCGGCGCAGGCCGGGACCCAGAGCGGTGAGTTTGATTTTAGCGATACGGCGACCGGGCTCGCCTGCGGCGGGCTTCCGGACCGCTGCCGCGGCCCGGGTTACTTCTCTTTGCGTGGCCAAAGAGAAGTAACCAAGAGAAAGGCCACCCCGATGCCGCGCCTTCCGGGCTTTTGCCCGGAAGGTACGCGGGCGGGCTCCGGGGTTTGTCGACAGGGCGTCCTGCCCTGACGACAAACTGGCCGGCATCCATGCCGGCCACCCTTCGGGCTATTCCTCCACCCGCCCGCCGCGGCATAGGGGAGGGGAGATCAAGAGCGGGCCCTACCCTGTAGGAGCGCACCCAGTGCGCGATCGGCGTGGGTCACCGCCTCTGCGGTCGCGCACTGGGTGCGCTCCTACAGTGGCGATAAGTAGTGCCACCGCGAGCACCCGCCCCTCACCCCAGCTCTCTCCCCAGAGGGGAGAGGGAGAAGTGATCGACCGGGCGAAGAACGAAGTGGCTTTAAGTCCTCTCCGCGACGGCGCGTTGCGGTGTAGCGGCGCCGCGCGAGGTAGCAAGCAACTTATCCGGCTGGCCTCCGTCCTCAGGCTCTATCCCTCATATCGCTACGAGCTCTTCAGGCCATTTTCTTTGGGTTACTTTTCTTTGACTCCGGGCTAGCGCCCTCCGCCCTTCGGGCCGGCTTCGCCGTTCGCACGCAAAGAGCGCGTGCGTGGGCCAGCAAAAGAAAAGTGACTCGAGCGTCGGCAGACGATCGAAACGCCCGCTGCGTAAGCGGCAACCTAGCGACAGCATGGCAACCGAAGGCAATAAGCGCACAAGCAAAAAACCGAAAACCTGCAGCCCACCGCGAAAGGCTGTCGCGCACTGGGTGCGCTCCTACATGAGTGGTAACGGGTGAGGGCGACGGCCTTCCGACGGCCGCCATCATCGCGACGCGAGTGAACTCCGTCGCGCGTCAAGAAAGCGCCGCCTGGCTGTCGCGCCGGCTCGCAAACCCAGTCCGCACAACGTTCTTCATCGATGGCATGGCGTTTGCTATCGACTGTCAGTGGCGCCCGCATCGGTCGCGCCAAGACATTCGGAAAACGGACAGGTACTGGCATGGCTCAGAACGAGCAGACGACGGAAACCACGGGCGCCCCCCAGAAGAAGGGTGGTTCGAAGGTGGTGATCATCATGGGCGTGGCGCTGCTGGCGCTGGGAGGCGCGGTCGCCTACCTGCTGTTGGGCAAGGCTGCGCAAGGCAACGCCGCGGAACAGCCGAAGGTGGTGCTCTCCAAGCAGGAGCAGTACCTCCCGATGGATCCGCCGTTCGTCGTGAACTTCAAGGACGACCAGTCCATGCGCTTCCTGCAGGTCGGCGTGAGCCTGATGTCCCACGATGCCGCCGCGCTCGCTTCCGCCAAGGAGGCCGAGCCGGTGATCCGCAACGCGATGGTCATGCTGTTCAGCAGCCAGGACTACACCATCCTCAGCGACGCCGCCGGCAAGCAGAAGCTGCAGGCGGAGGCGCTGGCGTCGGTGCGCAAGATCGTCGAGCAGCGCCTGGGCCGTCCCGGCATCGAGGCGCTGTACTTCACCAGCTTCGTGATGCAGTAACGGAGCCACGCCCATGAGCGACCTGCTTTCACAGGAAGAAATCGACGCCCTGCTCGACGGCGTGGGCAGCGGCGCCGTCGAGACGGGCAACGACGAGCCGTTGCCGCCCGATGCGGTGATCTCGTACGACTTCACCCAGCAGGACCGCATCGTGCGCGGCCGCCTGCCGACGCTGGAGATGGTCAACGACCGCTTCGCGCGTTTCTTCCGCACCGCCATCTTCGGCGTGCTGCGCAAGACCTGCGAGGTGTCGGTGCTCGGCGTGAAGATGATCAAGTTCGCCGAGTACGTGCACGCGCTGGCCGTCCCCAGCAACCTCAACCTGGTGCGCATCAAGCCGCTGCGCGGCACCGCGCTGGTGGTGATGGAGCCGCGCCTGGTCTTCACCGTGATCGACAACTTCTTCGGCGGCGACGGGCGCTTCCATGCGCGCATCGAGGGCCGCGATTTCACCGCCACCGAAAACCGCGTCATCCAGATCATGCTCACCGAGCTGTTCGCCGCGATGACCGAGGCCTGGGCGCCGGTGCTGCCGCTCAATTTCGAGTACCTCAACTCGGAGATCAATCCGCAGTTCGCCAACATCGTGAGCCCCACCGAAACGGTGGTGGTGTCCAAGTTCCACGTCGAACTCGACGGCGGTGGCGGCGAAGTGCATCTCACCTTGCCCTACGCGATGGTCGAGCCGATCCGCACGCTGCTCGATGCCGGCGTGCAGAGCGATCGCGTCGATCGCGACGACCGCTGGGCCGAGACGCTGCAGGACGAAGTGCTGGATGCCGAAGTCGAACTCAGCGCGCTGCTGCTGGAAATGCGCCTGAGCATCGGCGAATTCCTGCAGATGCGTCCCGGCGATGTCATCCCCATCCAGCTGCCGGAACTGTGCACCGTCTTCGCCGAAGACGTGCCCGTGTTCCGCGGCCGCTACGGCCAGGCCAGCGGCCACAACGCCATTCGATTCCATGCCCAGACAGGCCGCCGCGAAATGCGCCTGTCGACCGAACTTGTCACGGAGAAGAGCCTCGCATGACCCCGCCCAATGACGCCGCAACCCAACGCGTCGAGTTCGACCCGCTGACCGCCCCCGTGGTGGAAGGCGCCGACGTCAACCTGGACATGATCCTCGATGTGCCCGTGACGCTGGCGATGGAGGTCGGCCGTACGCGCATCAGCATCCGCAACCTGCTGCAGCTCAACCAGGGCTCGGTGGTGGAACTGGACCGTTCCGCCGGTGAACCGCTGGACGTCTTCGTCAACGGCACGCTGGTGGCGCATGGCGAAGTCGTGGTGATCAACGAGCGCTTCGGCATCCGTCTCACCGACGTGATCAGTCCGGCCGAGCGCGTGCGCAAGCTGCGGTGAGTTCGATGATGCTTGCCTTGGTGCTGCCGGCCGCCGCCGCGCCGGAAATCAATGCCGGCGGCGAACTGCTCCGCGTGCTGGTGAGCCTTGCCGGCATCGTCGCACTGATCTTCGCCGCGGGCTGGCTGAGCCGCCGCCTGCAGGCGCGCACCTCGCCGGGCGGCCGCCGCCTGCGTTGCGTGGAAACCATGGCCGTGGGTGCGCGCGATCGCCTGTTGCTGATCGATGCCGACGGCAAGCGACTGCTGGTGGGCGTGGGCCAGGGCGGCATGCGTACGCTGCACGTGTACGACGGTGCTGCGCCCGAAGACACGCCGGCGCCGCCGATGCCGGGCTTTGGCGACGTGCTCGCCCGCTGGAAGCGCACGCCATGAAGAAGTACCGCCGCTGGATTCTCCTGCTGGCCCTGCTGCTGCCGGTATTCGCCTGGGCCGCGCCTGCCATGCCGTCCATGCCGTCCATGCCGGCCATGCCTGCCTCGCCGGCCGGCATTCCCGTGCTGACCGTGCAGAACGCACCGGGCGGCGCGCAGAACTGGACGCTGTCGCTGCAAGTGCTCGCACTGATGACGGTGCTGACGCTGCTGCCGGCCGTGCTGCTGATGATGACCTCGTTCACGCGCATCATCATCGTGCTCGGCTTCTTGCGGCAGGCACTCGGAACGCAGTCCACGCCGTCCAACCAGATCCTGCTCGGTCTCTCGCTGTTCCTCACGCTGTTCGTGATGCAGCCGGTGTTGTCGCATGCGTACGCCGATGGCGTGAAACCGTATATGGACGGCCAGATGTCCGCCGAGCTGGCTGTGCCAGCTGCGGCCGCACCGTTCAAGCGCTTCATGCTGGATCAGACGCGCGACGCCGACCTGCAGCTGTTCACGCACCTGGCGAACGAAAAGCCCTATGCCAGCAAGGACGACGTGCCGTTCCGCGTGGCGATGCCGGCCTTCGTCACCAGCGAGCTGAAGACCGCATTCCAGATGGGTTTCCTGCTGTTCATCCCGTTCCTGATCATCGACCTGGTGGTGGCCAGCGTGCTGATGTCGATGGGCATGATGATGGTGTCCCCCGCGATCATCTCGCTGCCGTTCAAGATCATGCTGTTCGTGCTGGTGGATGGATGGACGCTGCTGCTGGGGACGCTGGCGGGGAGCTTTTACTCGTGAGCGACGTGACGCGATTTTCTCCCTCTCCCCGCTGGGGCACGCGGGGAGCGGCCATGGACGGCCGCGGCTTTGAGGAGCGAGGAGAGGGCCGGGGTGAGGGGCGGGTGCTCGCGGTGGCGTTTCATTTTCAGGGCCGGAGCGAAAACACCACATTCTCTCGCAAGCCCCGACCCCTCACCCCAACTCTCTCCCCCGGAGGGGAGAGGGAGACAAGCAGGGGTACGCCATGACGCCTGAGTCCGTCATCGAATTCGGCCAGCACGCGCTGTACGTGGCGATGATGGTCGCCGCGCCGCTGCTGCTCACCGCGCTGCTGGTGGGTCTCATCATCGGCGTGGTGCAGGCCGCCACGCAGATCAACGAAATGACCCTGAGCTTCATCCCCAAGGTGATCGCGATGGCCGCGGTCGCGCTGATCGCCGGTCCGTGGATGCTGCGCACGCTGGTGCAGTTCACGCGTCAGCTGATCGAGAGCCTGCCCGGGGCGGTGAAGTGAGCAGCGTCGATTACGCCCAGATCCAGCACCTGCTGGGCTCGCTGCTGTGGGCGATGGGGCGTGTCGGCGGCTTGTGCCTGGTGGCGCCGATATTCGGCGACAAGGTGGTGCCGCAGCGCATCCGCCTGGGCGTGATGTTGATTCTTGCCTTCGTGCTGGCGCCGCTCGCGCCGACCAGCATCGACCTGATGTCCGCCGATGGCGTGGCCACCATGGCGAGCCAGGTGTTGATCGGGGCTGCCGTGGGTTTCGTGCTGAAGCTGGTATTCGAGGCCGTGTCGTTCGGCGGCCAGCTGGTGGGGCAGAGCATGAGCCTGGGTTTCGCCGAAACGGTGGATCCGCGTGGCGGCGGCAGCTCGCCCGTGCTCAGCCAGTTCTACCTGTTGATCGTGACCCTGCTGTTCCTGGCGATGGACGGCCATCTGCGCCTGATCGCCCTGCTGGCCGACAGCTTCCATAGCTTGCCGCCGGGCCAGGCGGTGATCGACGCCAACGGGCTGCACGCGATCCTGCTGTTCGCCGTGCACCTGTTCGGCGGCGCGGTGCGCGTCGCGCTGCCGGCGATGACGTCGCTGTTGATGGTTAACATCGGCTTCGCCGCGATCAGTCGCGCGGCGCCGTCGATGAATCTTTTCGCGGTGGGTTTCCCGATCACGGTGACCCTGGGTTTCGTCGCGCTGTGGCTCTCGCTGCGCAGCGTGCCGGGTGCGTTCGAATCGTTGCAAAACAGCGCGTGGACGCTGATGCACGAGCTGGTGGGTGGCTGAGGAGTCCGCACCATGGCCGAGCATGACGCCGAAGACCGCACCGAACAACCTTCAGAAAAACGCCTTCGCGAAGCGCGCGAGAAAGGCGATGTTCCGCGATCGCGCGATCTTTCGGGCGCGGTAGTGGTGCTGGCGGGCGTGTCGGCGCTCATCAGCGGCGGCGACCGTGCCATGGAGCATGTGCGTCGCATCTACGGTTTCGGCCTTACCTACGGCCGCGATGCGTTGTTCAGCGATGCGCTGCCCGCACGCGTGCTGGGCCTGGCGCTGCACGAGGCGATGTCGCTGTTCGCACCGGTCGCGCTGGCGACCGTGCTCGCCGCGCTGGCGGCGCCGGTGCTGCTGGGTGGCCTCAATTTCAGTGCCCAGGCGCTGCAGCCGAAGTTCGAGCGGCTCAATCCGGTGGAAGGCCTGGGCCGCATCTTCGCGATGCGTGGCCTCGTCGAGCTGGGCAAGTCGCTGCTCAAGCTGCTGCTGATCGGCGCCGTGCTGGTGATGGTGCTGAAGAACTGGCAGAGCGACCTGATGTCGACCGGCCACGGCGATGTCGGCGCCGGCATGCTCAAGGCCATGGGGCTGCTCGGGCACGGTGCGCTGCTGTTCGGTACGGTGCTGGCGTTGATCGGCGGCGCCGATGCGCTGTACCAGAAGTTCGACCACGCCAAGCGCCTGCGCATGACTCGCCAGGAGCTGAAGGACGAATCGAAGGAAAGCGACGGCAACCCCGAGCTCAAGGGACGCATCCGCCAGATGCAATTCCAGATGGCGCGCAAGCGCATGATGCAGGAGCTGCCGAAGGCCGACGTGGTGATCACCAACCCCACGCACTTCGCGGTGGCGCTGCGCTACGACGAAGGCCGCATGGGCGCTCCGCGCGTGATCGCCAAGGGCCTGGACGAAATGGCCATGCAGATCCGCCTCGTCGCGAACAGTCATCGCATCCCCACGGTGGAAGCGCCGCCGTTGGCACGCGCCTTGTATGCCACCACCCAGCTCGATCGCGAAATCCCATCGTCGCTGTACGTCGCCGTGGCGCAGGTGCTCGCTTACGTGTTCCAGCTCAAGCAGGCCGTCGCCCGTGGCGAGCAGGCGCCGAAGGCGCCCACGCCCGATGTCGATCCGGACCTGATGGGTCCCTACAAGTTCTGACGGAAATAACGCATGGCCACAGCCACCGCCATCGATAGCCTCAAGACGCTCGGACGCCGCGGCGTAGGTGCGCCGGTCATCATGCTCGCCATGCTGGCGATGATGATGCTGCCGCTCCCGCCCTTCATCCTCGACATGCTCTTCAGCTTCAACATCGCGTTGTCGCTGGTGATCCTGCTGGCGGTGATCTACGTGATGCGGCCGCTGGAATTCGCCGCGTTTCCCACCGTGGTGCTGATGGCGACCTTGTTGCGCCTCGCGCTCAACATCGCCTCCACCCGCGTGGTGCTGCTGCACGGCCACGACGGCCCCGGCGCCGCGGGCAAGGTGATCGAGGCGTTCGGCGAGTTTGTCATCGGCGGCAACTTCGCGGTCGGCCTGGTGGTGTTCGCCATCCTCACCATCATCAACTTCGTGGTGGTGACCAAGGGTGCGACGCGCGTATCCGAGGTGACGGCGCGCTTCACCCTCGACGCGATGCCCGGCAAGCAGATGGCCATCGACGCCGACCTCAACGCCGGTCTGCTCAACCAGGAACAGGCCCGCGACCGTCGCCAGGAAGTGCGCGAGGAAGCGGATTTCTACGGCTCGATGGACGGTGCCTCGAAGTTCGTGCGTGGCGACGCCACCGCCGGCATCCTGATCCTCATCATCAACATCGTCGGCGGCTTCTTCGTCGGCGTGATGCAGCACGGCCTCTCGGCCGGCGAAGCCGCCAAGACCTACACGCTGCTCACCATCGGTGACGGTCTGGTGGCGCAGGTGCCGTCGCTGATGCTGTCCATCGCCACGGCGGTGATCGTCACGCGCGTGTCCAAGTCGCAGGACATGGGCAAGCAGGTGATCGGCCAGGTGTTCGGCCAGCCGCGCGCGCTGGCCGTGGCCGGTGCGGTGCTGGGCGTGATGGGCCTGATCCCCGGCATGCCGAACATCGCGTTCCTGTTGCTGGGCGGCGCGTGTGGTGGCGCGTCGTATTTGATGGTCAAGCGCGATCGCGAAGCGAAGGAACGCGTGGCGAAGATCGCCGCCGAAGTGCCGCCTCCCGCCGCGCCGGTGGAGCGCATCGAGCTGGGCTGGGAAGACGTCGCCAGCGTCGATCCGCTCGGCCTGGAAGTGGGCTATCGCCTGATTCCGCTGGTGGACCAGCACCAGGGCGGCGAGCTGATGGGCCGCATCAAGTCGGTGCGCCGCAAGCTCTCGCAGGAGCTGGGTTTCCTGGTGCCGCCGGTGCATATCCGCGACAACCTCGATCTTGGCCCCAACACCTATCGCATCACCCTGATGGGCGTGCCGATGGGCGAGGCCGAAGTGCACAACGATCGCCTGCTGGCGATCAACCCGGGCCGCGTGCAGGACGGCCTGCACGGCATTCCCACGCGCGATCCGGCCTTCGGCCTGGAGGCGATGTGGATCGAACCCGGCCAGCGCGAACTGGCGCAGAGCCTGGGCTACACCGTGGTCGATCCGGCCACGGTGATCGCCACGCATCTTTCGCACATCCTGCAGGGCCACGCGCACGAACTGCTCGGCCACCAGGACGTGCAGCAGCTGCTGGACCGCCTCGCGCAGACCGCGCCGAAACTGGTGGAAGACCTGGTGCCCAAGCGCCTGTCGCTGGGTGTGGTGGTCAAGGTTATGCAGAACCTGCTGGCCGAGCGGGTGCCGATCCGCAACATGCGTTCCATCGTCGAATCCTTGGCGGAGCACGCGGGCCAGAGTCAGGATCCCGGCGCGCTCACCGCCGCCGTGCGCGTGGCGCTGGGCCGCCAGATCGTGCAGGAGATCACCGGCCTGGGTACCGAGATCCCGGTCATCACGCTGGCGCCGGAACTGGAGCAGATCCTGCTGGGATCGCTCGCAAACGGCGGTGTGGCGGGCGCCGCGGTGGAACCGGGCCTGGCCGACCGCCTGCAGCAGGGCGTCGCCGACGCTGCGCGCAAGCAGGAAATGAGCGGCGAACCGGCCGTGTTGCTGGTCGCGCCGCAGCTTCGTCCGTGGCTCGCGCGCTTCACGCGCCACGTGGCACAGAACCTGCACGTACTGGCCTACAACGAGGTGCCTGACAACCGCCGTGTGCGGCTGGTGCAGGCGCTGGGCCGATAGGACAAGGGACAGAGCGATGACGAAGCAGGGCTGGCAGATGGGTAGCGCAAGCGCATCGACGAGCGGATTCCGCCGTCGTGCAGACGCCACGTTCCACGCCGTCTTCGCTGCGCGCTCCTGGAGTTTCAACGCATGAAGATCAAACGTTTCGTGGCCGCCGACATGCGCCAGGCCATGCGTGAAGTGCGCGAGGAGCAGGGCCCCGATGCGGTGATCCTTTCCACGCGCCGCATGGACGAAGGCATCGAGATCATCGCCGCCGTCGATTTCGACGAGGCGCTGGTGCGCGAGGCTGCCCGGCATGGCGCGCCGCTGCACGTGGAATCGCACAGGCCGGTCGAGTCCGCTCCGGTCGAGGCGAAGCCGGCGGCGATCCGTCGCGGCGACGTCGCTCCGCCGCCGCTGCCGACGGCGAGCCGTCATCACGACGATGGCGTGACGGTGTCGCTGTCGCGTCGTGCGCCCGCGATGCCGCCGGCGGCCGAACCGGTGCCGCCTCGCGCAGGCGCGCCGCGTGCCGCCGAACCGCCGATGCAGGCCGCCGCCCCTGTACAGGCATCCGTCGCACCGGCGGTGCCTGCGGCGCCGGTCGAGGCAGTGGCGCCAGCCGCGTCGTTCGATCCGTCCGCACCGATCCATCCGCTGCTCGAGCGCGCCATGCAGGACACCGCCCGCGTGCGCGCCGAACTGGGCAGCCTGCGCGACCTGCTGGAGACGCAGCTCTCCAGCCTGATCTGGAACGACATGGAGCGCCGCCAGCCGCTGCGCGCTCGCGTGCTGCGCGAGATGACGCGCCTGGGCATCGAATCCGATGTCGCCCGCCAGCTGGTGGACGACCTGCCGAGCAACCTCAGCGCCGAGCAGGCGCGCTACCTGCCGCTGGGCATGCTGAGCCGCAGCCTTTCCATCAGCCGCCGCGACCAGTCCGAGCGCCCTGGCGTCACCGCCCTGGTCGGCCCGACCGGCGTCGGCAAGACCACCACGATTGCCAAGCTCGCCGCCCGCGCGGTGATGCGCCATGGCGCCAACAACGTGGCGCTGGTCAGCACCGACCATTACCGCATCGGCGCCGCCGCGCAGCTGGAGCATTACGGCCGCCTGCTCGGCGTGCGCGTGTACCCGGCCTATGACGCGGACAGCCTGCGCCAGGTGCTGGGCCTGCTGCGCGGTTGCCACACCGTGCTGGTCGATACCGCCGGCGTGGCTGGTGGCGATCCGCGCCTGGCGCAGCAGCTGGATGTGCTTTCCAACGGTGGCGACCTGCGCGCATGCCTGGTGCTGGCGGCCAACGCGCAGGCCCCGTCGCTCGACGAAGCGGTGCGTGCCTACCTGCCGCTGCGGCCGCACGCCTGCATCCTCACCAAGCTCGACGAGGCTCCCAGCCTCGGCGGTGCGCTGTCGGTTCTCATCCGCCACCGACTGGCGCTCGACTACATCACCGACGGCCAGCGCGTGCCCGAGGACATCGCCGCCGCCGATGCGCGCGTGCTGGTGTGCCGCGCCGCCCAGGTGCTCAAGGGCAACGCCGCCGCGACGGCGGACGACGATGTGATGGCGGAACGGTTCGGACTGGCGGTGGCAAACGCATGAGCGCTTTCGCAATGAATCAGGCGATCGGTCTGGAGAGCATGCTGCGTGCCCTGGCGGAACGGCACGGCAGGCAGAACCCCGGCCAGGACCAGGCCTTCGGCCTGGCCAGCCCTCCGCCGCGCAAGCGCTGTCGCGCCATCGCGGTGGCCGGCGGCAAGGGCGGCGTGGGCAAGACCACGGTGTCGGTGAACCTCGGCATGGCGCTGGCGATGGGCGGTCACGACGTGATCCTGCTCGACGCCGACATGGGCCTGGCCAACATCGACGTGCTGCTGGGCCTCACGCCCACGCGCCATATCGGTCATCTGCTCGACGGCGCGTGTGGCATCGAGGATCTGCTGCTGCCTGCGCGGCACGGCCTCAAGGTGGTGCCGGCCGGTTCCGGCACGCGCCGCCTGGCCCAGCTCAGCAACACCGAGCACGCCGCGGTCATCCGCGCCTTCGACGACCTGGTGTCGCCGCCGGACTACCTGCTGGTGGATACCGCCGCGGGCGTCTCGGACAACGTGGCGATGTTCGCCGCGGCGGCCGACGACGTGGTGCTGGTGGTCTGCGACGAGCCGGCCTCGCTCACCGACGCCTACGCGATGCTCAAGGTGCTGAGCCGCGACTTCGGCGTCCGCCGCTTCCGCATGGTGGCGAACATGGTGCGCAACCTGGGTGAGGCGAAACAGCTGCACCAGAAGCTGGCGCGCGTCAGCGACCGCTTCCTGGACGTGGCCCTGGATTTCATGGGCATGGTGCCGAACGACGAACGCCTGCGGCAGGCCATCAAGCGCCAGAGCGCGGTGGTCGACCTGTGGCCGTCCAGCCGGTCGGGCCAGGCATTCAAGCAATTGGCAGGTGCGGTCGATACATGGGGTGAACCCGAAAGACTCGGCCTGGACCGCATTGCCTTCTTCAGCAGGCAGGCCGCTGTGGCCAACGGGTGGTGAGAAATGAGCGTGGCTTCCGAATACCTGCAACTGCAACGCCAAAGTGCCGACGAGCTGGTCCGCCAGCACGCCCCGCTGGTGCGAAGGATCGCCTATCACCTGATGGGCCGCCTGCCGCCGAGCGTGGACGTGAGCGACCTGATCCAGGCCGGCATGATCGGGCTGCTGGAAGCGGCGCGTAATTTCGCGACGGGACGCAATGCGAGCTTCGAGACGTTTGCGGGCATCCGCATTCGTGGCGCGATGCTCGACGAACTGCGCCGCACCGACTGGACGCCGCGCTCGGTGCACCGAAAGGTGCGCGAGATGGCCGAGGTGGTGCGCCAGATCGAGATCGAGACCGGCGCCGATGCCGACGACGCCGAAGTGATGCGGCGACTGGGCATGGGCGCGGAGGAATACCACCAGGTGCTGGCCGATGCCGCGAGCGCCCGCTTGCTGAGCCTCTCGGCACCGGACGACGCCGAGGGCGGCGCCGCCTTCGATGTGGCTGACGGCGAAAGCCTGAATCCGCAGGAGAGCGTCGAGAACGACGGCATGCGCAGTGCGCTGGTCGAGGCCATCGGCAGCCTGCCCGAACGCGAGCAGCTGGTGATGTCGCTGTATTACGAGGAGGAGTTGAACCTCAAGGAAATCGGCGCGGTGCTCGGGGTGACCGAGTCGCGCGCCTGCCAGATCCACGGCCAGGCAGTGGTGCGCTTGCGGGCGCGCATGAGCGGCTGGCACGACGCGGTCGAGCAGAGCCGGAAGCAAAAGAAGAAGGGGTGAGCGGCGAAGGCGCAAGCCCGGGCATGCCGGTGAAGCCGACGCGCGTCCACCGCGGTCGGTGCGCTCTCGCCACTCGCCTCGTCCCTGTTTAAACCATCCACACACGCTCAGCGGAGAAAGCGTTTGGACAAGAACATGAAAATCCTCGTGGTGGACGACTTTTCCACCATGCGGCGCATCGTCCGCAACCTGCTGGTGGAGCTGGGTTTCAGCAACCCGCTCATCCAGGAAGCCGATGACGGCGAAAACGCGCTCACCATGCTGAAGGCCAACGCCTTCGACCTGGTCGTCACCGACTGGAACATGCCCAACATGACGGGCATCGACCTCTTGCGCGCGATCCGTGCCGAGCCCTCGCTGAAGGGCATGCCGGTGCTGATGGTTACCGCCGAGAACAACCGCGACCAGATCATCGCCGCCGCGCAGGCCGGCGTGAACGGCTACATCGTCAAGCCGTTCACCGCCGTCACGCTGCAGGAAAAACTCACCAAGATCTTCGAGCGGCTTGCCGCCAGCGGAGCCGCCGCATGAACGCACAAGTATCCCTGATGGATGGCGGCTCGCTGCCGCAGGAACTGCACGACCTCCTCAACAGCTCTGACGGCGCCGCCTTCGAGCAGGCGCTCGACGTGCTGGTGCGCCAGCGCGAGCAGCGCATGTTCCGCGCGCTGGGCCTCTTGGCCCGCGATCTGCACGACGCCGTGCGCCGCCTCGGTGGCGACCTGGCGCAGGAAGGCGTGCCGGGCAGCGTGGCCGACGCGCGCCAGCATCTGCAGGACGTGCTGGAGATGAGTTCGCAGGCCGCGCACCGCACGCTGGATTTCGCCGAGCGCATGCGCCCGCAGGCCGAAGCCGTGGCCGAGAACGCCAACGCCGTGATCGACGGCACGCCCGAGGGCGACGTGGCCCACGTGCTGGCGAAGCAGGCGCAGTCGTTCGCCAACGAGTGCCGCGAAGGCCTGGCCGATTTCGTGGTGGCGCAGTCGTGGCAGGACCTCGCCGGCCAGCGCATCAAGAAGGTCGTCAACTTCATCGGCAGCGTGGAGAACTCGCTGCTGGAACTGGTGAGCCTCACCGGTGCGCTCGCCACCGGCGAAGCTGCGGCGGCGCCGGTCAAGGTCACCAGCCAGGACGAAGCCGATCGTCTTCTCAGCGAATTCGGCTTCTAAAAGAAAAAAAGAATAAGGACTGGCATGGATCCCACGTTCGACAGCGAGCTGCGCGATGCCTTCCTGGTGGAAGCCGGGGACCTCGTGCAGCGCCTGGGCGACCAGCTGATCGGGCTGGAAGGCTCACCGCGCGACAGCGAACTGCTGAACGCGGTGTTTCGCGCGTTCCACACCGTGAAGGGTGGCGCGGGCTTTCTCGCGGTCGAGCCGATGGTGCAGCTGTGCCATCACGCCGAAGACCTGCTCAACGTGGCGCGCAATGGCCAGCTGCTGATCGATGCCGAACGTATGGACGCGCTGCTCGAAGCGCTGGACCTGCTCAACGACATGCTCGCGGCGCTGGCCGGCGGCCAGGCGATGGCCATGCCACCGCCGGCCTTGCTCGACCGCCTGTCGCCGGGCAAGCGTGCGGCTCCCGCGCCTGCGCCCAAACCGGTCGCTGCACCGATGGCGCCGCCGCCTGCCGACGGCAGCATCGACGATTCCGAATTCGAAGCCTTGCTGGACAGCCTGTACGGCAACGGCGGTGCGCCGGGCGCGCCGGCGGCATCGTCCAGCGAGTCCGGCACGATTTCCGACGACGAATTCGAGGCACTGCTGGACAACCTGCACGGCAAGGGCGGCACGCCCGGTGCGTACGACGCACCGTCGGCCGCCGCCCCGTCGGACAGCATCAGCGACGATGAATTCGAAGCGTTGCTCGACAACCTGCATGGCAAGGGCTCGGCGCCCGGTGCGATGCAGGCGGCAGCACCCGTGCCGGCACCGGCTCCCGCGGCTGCACCGGCACCTGCCGCGCGCAACGCCGCGCCGCCGCCGGAAAACACCGTGCGCGTGGATACCGCGCGCCTCGATTCCCTCGTGCATCGCGCCGGTGAACTGGTGCTGGTGCGCAATCGCCTGCTGAGCCTCGCCGCGAAGCAGGGCGACGAAACCCTCGCGCTGGCCGCGAGCGAACTCGATCGCGTAGCCGACGCGCTGCAGAACGCCGTGCTCGGCATGCGCATGCAGCCGGTGGGCCGCCTGTTCCAGCGCTTCCCGCGCATCGTGCGCGACCTGTCGCGTCAGCTCGGCAAGGAAGTGGAACTGGTGCAGGAAGGCGAGGGCACCGATCTCGATCGCAGCCTGGTCGAAGCGCTGGCCGATCCGATGGTGCACCTGATCCGCAACGCACTCGACCACGGCCTGGAAATGCCGGCCGACCGCGAGCGCGCCGGCAAGCCGCGCAAGGGCAAGGTCACGCTGTCGGCCAGCCAGCGCGGCGAGCGCATCGTCATCTCCGTGGCCGACGACGGTCGCGGCATGAATCCCGACGTCCTGCGCCGCAAGGCGGTGGAAAAGGGCGTCATCGACGAGGCGCAGGCCGCGCGCCTCACCGAAAACGAATGCTATGAACTGATCTTCCGCCCCGGCTTCAGCACGGCCGCCACCGTCTCCGACATCTCCGGTCGCGGCGTGGGCATGGACGTGGTGAAGACACGCGTGGCCGAACTCGGCGGCACCTTGCAGGTGCGCTCGCAGCTCGGTCGCGGCAGCACGCTGGAACTCGCCGTGCCGCTCACGCTGGCGATCCAGCGCGTGCTGATGGTGCGCGTGGGTGCACGCCTGCTCGCACTGCCGCTCAGCAACGTCGAGGAAGTGTTCGAAATGGCGCCGGGCCAGCAGCAACAGCTCGATGGCCGCGTGGTCGCTTCGCATCGCGGCCGCGCGCTGGCGCTGGCCGATCTCGCCGGCTGGGTCGGCGTGAAC
This sequence comes from Dyella jiangningensis, assembly GCF_003264855.1. NCBI lineage: Bacteria > Pseudomonadati > Pseudomonadota > Gammaproteobacteria > Lysobacterales > Rhodanobacteraceae > Dyella > Dyella jiangningensis. Next base: position 1,149,738 of record NZ_NFZS01000001.1, read on the forward strand.
GATCTGCCTGGCGGCCACGTGGTGGTGCTGCACATCGGCCACCTGCGCCTGGGTTGCCTGGTGCACGAAGTGCTGGGCCGTGAAGACGTGATGGTGAAACCGCTCGGCCCTTTGTTCGAAGGCGTGCCCGCCGTGGCGGGCGCGACGGTCACTGGCGACGGCCGCCTGGCGCTGGTGATGGACCTTGCCGGCCTCGCGGATGCCGATGGCCAACTACTCCCTTCACTGCGAATGAGCGCCTGACATGGACCTGGTAAGTCTCATCGGCACGATCCTGGCGTTCATCGTCATCATCGTCGGCACCATCCTCAAGGGCTCCAGCGTCGAAGCGCTGTGGAACCCCGCTGCGTTCGTAATCGTGTTCCTCGGCACCATCGCCGCGCTGCTCGTGCAGAACTCCGGCAAGGTGCTCAAGCATGCGATGAAGCTGTTTCCCATGGTGTACAAGCCGCCGCAGCACCAGCCCAGCGACCTCATCAGCCGCATCGTCGGCTGGAGCGAGATCTCCCGCCGCCAGGGCCTGCTCGGCCTCGAGCCGCAGATCGATTCGGAAAGCGACACCTTCGTGCGCAAGGGCCTGCAACTGCTGGTGGACGGCAGCGAGCCGGAAGCGATCCGCGGCGTGCTCGAAGTGGAAGTGGACGCGCGCGAGCACCATGACCTCGCCGGCGCCAAGGTATTCGAAAACGCCGGCATCTTCTCGCCGACCATGGGCATCATCGGCGCCGTGATGGGCCTGATGGCGGTGATGCAGAACCTGGCCGACCCCAGCAAGCTGGGCCACGGCATCGCCGCGGCCTTCGTCGCCACCATCTACGGTGTCGCGCTGGCGAACCTGCTGATGCTGCCGATGTCGGCGCGCCTGAAGAGCCTGATTCACAAGCAGACGCAGATGCGCGAGATCCTCATCGAAGGTCTGGTCGCGATCGCCGAAGGTTCGAACCCGCGGCAGATCGAAGCCAAGCTGCAGGGCTATATGCCCTAACCGGATGCTGCCGTGGCCAGGAAGAAGAAAAAACACGAGGATCACGTCAATCACGAGGCATGGGCGATTCCCTATGCCGACCTGATGACGCTGCTGCTCGCCTTCTTCGTGGTGATGTATGCGGTGTCCGTGGTGAACGAAGGCAAGTACCGCGTGATGTCCGAATCCATCATCGAGGCCTTCAACGGTTCCAGCCACGTGATTGCGCCGATGCCGCAGACGCGCGCGTCCCCGCACAACGTGGATCCGGCCATGGCCACGCCGGCGGGGCAGCCTGGCGCCGCGACCACGCCGGTGAACGTGCCGATCCCCGCGCGTCCGCAGAAGGTGCGCGTGATGGACGTGCGCCAGGCGCTGCAGGACCGCACCGAACAGAAGAACCTGGAGCTGATCCGCGACCAGATCCAGCGCGCGATGCAGCCACTGATCGACAAGCAGATGGTGATCGTGCGCAAGACCACCACGTGGCTGGAAATCGAACTGCGCACGGATATCCTGTTTCCCAGTGGCGTGGCGAAGCTGTCCGACCAGGCCAACGGCGTACTCGACGAAATGGCCGGCATCCTCAAGCCGTTTCCCAATCCGGTGCGCATCGAGGGCTACACCGACGATCGCCCGATCAACACGTCGCTGTATCCATCCAACTGGGAACTTTCCGCGGCGCGTGCCGCTGCCGTGGCGCGCCTGTTTTCCGAACAGGGCGTTGAGCCTTCGCGGCTGGGTATCGTCGGCTGGAGCGAATATCGCCCGGCGGCCGACAACACCACCGAGGACGGCCGCAACCACAACCGCCGAGTGTTGATCGTCATCCTCAGCAACGACGGCGCGCCCAAGCGCCTGTTCAACGACAGCGACGGCAAGAACCAGTACGCGGATGCCGGCGATGAACCTTCGCCTGCACCCGAAGTGCCTGCCGTGCTGCCTGCCGTGCCGACGCTGTCGTCGAGGCCGGCCGAAGCCGCGCACGATGGCGTGGTGCCGCCGAACAAGGTGATCCTTGCCGGCCCGGCCGCAGCGGACGCACCTGCGGATGTCGCGAGAACGCCGCCGATCGTCGCGCCGGCGGCAGCGGGCGCCATCACCGTCACCGCGCCGCATCTCGCCAGGCCGGAGCACGGGCCGTGAATCCTGTTTTCGCCACGCATGCAGCGGAGTCGATGTGAGCGACATCCCCAACCACACCACCGATCGCTGGCTGTCGTTCCGGCTGGGCGGGCAGCTTTATGCCGCGCCGCTCGACCAGGTGAGCGAAGTGATCCGCGACGGCGAACTCACGCCGGTGCCTGGCGCCGCCGCTGACCTGCTCGGCATCCGCCACCTACGCGGACGCATCGTGCCCGTGCTCGATGGACGCCGGCGGCTGGGCCTGCCGGAAACCCATGGCGGCGACGCGCATGAAGTGCGCCTGGTGATGCTGTCGCATGGTCCGCACCTGGTGGGCCTGCGCGTGGACGCCATCGGCGATCTCGTGCATGCACAAGGCGCCGAGATCGCGCCGCCTCCGCCCGGCGGCGCCGCAAGGCATGACGATCCCGTGCACGGCGTGCTGCCGTGGCAAGGCGGTTTTGTCGCCTTGCTCGACGTGCGTCGCCTGTGCCGTCTGCCGCTGGAAAGCGAGGCGGCCTAGGGCAACGCAGGGCCGGCGGGCTATGCTCTGGGAAACCGGAAGCGGCCACGTCGCTCCGATCCACCTGCAGCATGGAACGGTGAGGAGAGTGCCCATGTCTGACGATGCCAGCACGGCTGCCGCGTCGCCCGGCCAGCGTGCGATGGTGATCATCGCCGCGACCTGCGTGCTGGCATTGCTGTATGTCGGCCGCGAAGTGCTGGTGCCCATCGTGCTCGCGCTGTTCCTCAGCCTGCTGATGGCGCCGTGGGTGCGCATCTATCGGCGGCTGGGCATGGGCCACGGCTCCTCGGTGCTCGTCGCCGTGCTCGCGCTGGTGGTGATCGGCGGTGGCCTGGCCACGGTGATCGGCTCGCAGATGGTGTCGATGGCACGCAGCCTGCCGCAGTACGAGGCCACCATCCACGCCAAGGTGCAGACGCTTCGCACCTTCACGCTGGCCGAGTTGCAGGCGATGCAGGGCGAGTTCGGCAAGGTCATCGCCTCGTCCGAGGGCACGACGGAGCAGGGTGCATCCGCGGCAGGCGAAAGCGCCAGGCGGCTGGACGAAGGCGCCGCGCATGCGCCGGCAGGCGCGACATCCACGCCGCTGGCGGTGCTCGGCCGCGTGCTTTCCACCGCATGGGTGCCGGTGGAAACGGCAGGCATCGTGCTGGTCGTGCTGGTCTTCGTGCTGCTCGAACACGAATCGCTGCGCGATCGCTTCATCCGCCTCGCCGGCGGCAACGACCTGCGCGCGACCACCGCCGCCATCAACGACGCGGGCGAGCGGCTGTCGCGCTTCTTCCTCTCGACGTTCTCGGTGAATTTCGGCGTGGGGCTGGCCATCTGGGCGGGCCTCTCGGTGCTCGGCGTTCCCAATGCGCCGCTGTGGGGCGCGCTCACCGCGGTGCTGCGCTTCGTGCCGTACGTGGGCGTGTGGCTGGTGGCGGCGCTGGCAGCCTTGTTTGCCGCGGCGGTGGTACCGGGCTGGACGCTGGTGCTGCTCACCCTCGCGCTGTACATCGTGATCGAGCTGCTCGTGTCGCAGCTGATCGAGCCCTTCCTTTACGGACATACCACCGGCCTCTCGCCGCTGGCGGTGGTGGTGGCGGCCATCTTCTGGAGCTGGCTGTGGGGCCCGGTGGGCCTGGTGATGTCCACGCCGCTGACGCTGTGTCTCGTCGTGGCCGGTCGTCACGTGAAGGCGCTGGGCCTGCTCAACGTGCTGCTCGGCGATGCGCCCGCGTTGACCATGCCGCAGCGCCTCTACCAGCGCGCGTTGTCGGGCGATGCGGGAGAAATCATCACCGAGGCGCGTTCGTTCCTGAAGCGCCGTTCGTTCGCCGCCTATTGCGACAACGTGCTGCTGCCGGCGCTGCAACTGGCCGGCATCGACCTGCGGCGCGGCGTCATCGGCGCCGAGCAGCAGGGCACGGTGCGCGAAACCATCGTGACCGTCATCGGCGCCCTGGGAAACCAGGGACAGCGGCACATGCGCTGGCGTCGCCGCACCTCGGTGCTTGACGACGTGAGCATCGGCCGCCGCCTGCGCCAGCAGCGCGAAGACATCAGCGGCCGCTGGCAGGGGCCGCTCACCGTGGCGCCGGGTTCGATCGTGCTTTGCGTCGGTCTGGGCACGGTGGTCGACGATCTGGCGACGGAGCTGTTGACGCGCATCCTGCGCGACCTGCACCTGGACGCACGCCATATTTCCGTCGAGGACTTCGCCGCGTTCGAGGCCGAGCCGCATCCCGAGGCGACGCCGAATGCGGTGGCGATGCTGTATCTGGTCAGCGCCCAGCTTTCCGATGAGAAACAGGGCATGGTCGAAGCGGCCGCGCAGATGCGCGAACGCATGCCGGGCGTGCACCTTGCCGCGCTGCTGCTACCCGAGCCGCTGGCCCAGGTCGAGGGCCCGGCAACGACCGAAGCCGATGTCGACGAAGTGCTGGATTCCTTCGAGAGTGCGGCCTTGCAGGCCATCAACCGGATCCCGGAAGGTGCCGCCGCTGCGTGACGTGGTGCGCTACGTCGCCCGTCGTACGCACAAGGCTACGGGATCGCCTCGAACGCGCCGAGGCGCGTCTCCGATGTCGCCAGACCTTCGAGCTGCTGGTCCAGCGCGTCGTAATCCGCGCGGTGGCGATGCCTGAAGGCCTCGAAGGATTCACGCGATTCCCAGCGGTCCACCGTCAGGTAGCGAGCGGCGTCTTCCGCGTCGCGCAGCAGCTGCGTTTCGATGTAACCGGGTGCGCGACGGAAGAGTTGCACCCACGGTCCCCGTGGCCCATAGGCGTGTTCAAACTCTGATGCCCGCGTGGCCGGCAGCCGGAATTCCCACACGATGTCGTAGCTCATGCAGCGCTCCTGCACGCCGTCGCGTGCACTGTTCGACGTCGTTTTCCGGAAGGCCAGGGGCATGTTCCGCACCGGAGTGTTCCATGGCGAGTGCTGCTCATTGCCGGTGCGCTGTTGCCAAGGTGACCTTGATTACCGTGCTGCGGTCTGCGGCAGCGGTGTGCTTCAGGACAGCAGGTCTTCCGCCAGTCGCAGGCGGTTCTCCGCTTGCTCGACCGTGTAGCTCAGGGCGAGTGCGAGATGCACGGCATTTTTCGGCGTGAGCTTGTAGGTACGGACCAGGCCGGCCAGTTCGGCCAGCGCTTCCATGTCGACGCGCGCGCTTTCGATCGCCCGCGCGGTCTGGTGAGTGAGGCGCGTGCCTTTGGAAACGATGAAAAGTCCGAGGGACAGCGCCGCATCCGTGGCCGCTTTTGAGATGGTGACCGCCATGCTCTCGGGCAGCACTCCTTCGCTGACGGCATCGCTCGCCAGTTCCTTGATCGCGCGCGTAACCGTCAGTGCGTAAGAGACCGGGTGAGCTCGCTGTTCCATGCGGGTTCCCTCGTCTTGAAGACGTGCGGCATCTTAGAACGTGATCGCGACGACTTTCCACCTTTCACACAAGTGAAGGATGCGTTAGCACCGACACAAAAAGGAACCTGTCTAGGTTTATAGATCGGAAACGTTCAAGGCGACTTTGCCTGTAACGGTTGCGACGCAGGAAATGCTGCAAGCGACTCGTGTGCAAAGGCCAAAAAAGGCGGGAAGTCCGTAGTTCTACGCACGTCCGTTTCCGTGGATTTTCGGTTGGTGCATGCCGCTGCCTCGGTCACTATGGCGCCGCAAGAAATCTAGTGCCCAGGGGTGGTCACTCTTGCGTCACGCTCTGCCCGCCCATCGTGTTCGGAAGATTGGGCAATAGCTGGTTCGTAGCCGGCCTTTGGTAAGGGCGACTCTTTCCCTGTGCTGGAAATCAATGCGAGCGACTGCGCTTCGCAGGGAGGCCTCCATGCGCAACGAGACATCCATCAAGCCCTACGCGACTGCCGCCCACGCAAGGGGAAGGTTTCCACGACGGAGTTCCCTATGCCTGGCGGTATCCCTGGCGCTCGCATTGCCTGTGGTGACCCACGCGCAAACCACATGCGGCGCATCCGGCAACCCGCTTACAGCCACTTGTACTTCATCGGGCAACAACTACACGGCAGGCATCGCGCTTGGTTCGACGGCCGCGCCCATTACGACGGATGCCAACTTGACGCTGACGCCGGGTGTCGTGGTGATTCCGACCACCTCGGGCCGTCGTGGCGTTTCGGTCTTATCGACCCAAGCGGGCACGTTGACAGCCACCGGCAGCAACGTGACGACGACGGGAAACAGCGCGTACGGCATGTTCGTGCAGACGTCCGGGGCGTCCCGGGCACTTTGTCGGTATCCGGCGGCGCGGTGAACACCGTCGGCAACTCGACGCAGGCCGTTTGGGCCAACGCCACGGGCGCGGGTGATGCAAACGTCACCAGTAGCGCCGATGTCACCACGACAGGCACGGGTGCATCGATTGGCGTAGAGGCGTCAACCGCAGGGGCGGGCAACGCCACCGTGTTGTTTTCGGGCACGGTGCAGACTCTCGGTACAGGCAGCGCGCACGGTGCGGAGGCTCTGGCCAACGGAAGCGGGGCCGCTACGATCACGCAAACCGGCGGATCGGTATCCACTGCGGGCGACGGTGCCGTCGGTGTTCTCGCCAGAAGTACGACGGGCAATGCCTCTGCAACGTCGAATGCCGGCGCCAGCGTCACAACGCAAGGCACAGGTTCGGTAGGTATCTATGCATTTGCAACCAGCGGTGGCAGCGCACAAGCAACGTCGAGTGGCAATGTGACGACCGGAGGCGGAGCTTCTGGGAAGGGTGCCATTGGTGTCGAGGCGCAGGCGTCGGGTGCCGGCAATGCGTTGGTGACCACCAGTGGAACCGTGCAGACGCTCGGCAGTACCGGCACGGCGCATGGCGTCGAAGCGTTTGCCCAGGGGAGCGGTTCGGCCACCGTGAACATGAAGGGCGGCGGGGTATCCACCTTGGCGGCAGGCGCAGTGGGTCTGCTTGCCGATGCGAATACCGGCGCGGCCAACGTTACTCAAGCGACAGCTAGCACGGTAAGCACGCAGGGTGCGGCTGCCCTTGGCATATTGGCCAATGCAAGGAACGGTGGAAGCTCGCAAGTCACTGCCAGTGGCAACGTCACGACGGGCGACAACGGCAGCGGCAATGGTGCCATTGGCGTGGAAGCCATCAGTGCCGGTGCCGGAAATGCGCAAGTGGACGTTGCAGGCAAGGTGCAGACACTCGGCACGTCGGGCATAGCCCATGCCATCGAAGCGTTTTCCGGAAGCACGGGTTCGGGATCGGGCATGGCAAACGCCAACCTGTTGGCTGGCGGATCTGCCCTGACCATGGCAGCCAACAGTTATGGCGTGCTGGCGAAGTCGGCTTCCGGAAAAGCCACCGCCACCGCGGCGCAAGGGTCACGAGTGGAAACCTGGGGTGCGGGAGCGTGGGGCGTCAATGCGCTGGCGACGGCTGGCGGCGACGCGCAAGTCACACTGACGGATACCACGATCACCACGCACGGCGCGGGAGGTATCGGCGCAGAAGCGACGGCCAGTGGAACGGGCAGCGCCACGCTCGATGCGTCGGGTACGTTCACCACATTGAGCGGCACAGGCATCAATCATGCTCTGGAGTCACTCGCGCAGGGCTCGGGCAATGCCACCTTGACGTTCACCAGTGGCACGGTCTCCACGCAATCAGCCGGAAGCATGGCGTTGCTCTCCTCCGCGCAGGGTGCCGGAACGGCCACGCTTCAGGCCAGCGGAAACGGCACCCGTTCACTGGTGACGTCGGGTGATGGCAGTCCCGGTGTGATGGCGCGCTCCATCGGTGGTGCTGCGGCCCTCACGCTGGATGTCTCCGCCACGCCGGGCGGCATCGTCACCAACGGCGCCGGCTCGCCGGTCATCGTTGCGCTGAGCGGCGGCGCGGGTAACGCCATTGCCGATGTCACCGGCGATGTCACCGCCAACTCCACGGTCAATCTTTCGCCCGACAACGTCGTGACCCGTGGCGTAGTGGTGGCAGCGGCAGGAACGGGTGGTGCCAGTGCGGCGTATCACTCGGGCACGGTAACCACCAAGGCCGGTGGTGATCCCACCAACGGCGGCGTCGGCATCTATGCCTCGACACAGTCGGGCGCAGCGAGCATCACCACTGATGCCGGCACGGCGATACGCACGTCGGGCGCGAATGCTTATGGCCTGCAGGCACAAACCGTGGCGGGTACGAGTGCTACCGGCTCCATAGACATCGCATCGCAGTCCAACATCACAACGCAAGGGAGTGGCGCCCACGCCATTCTGGCCTTGTCGGTATCGGGGGACGCGCCCATCAGCGTCAATGCAAACGGCGCCTTGCAGACAGCGGGCGCGACCGCCAACGGCATAACGGCGGTCTCTGCGGGGCAGAGTTCGATTCATGTCACCAGCCAGGCGGCCATCGGCACATCGGGCGCCAACGCTTCAGGCGTCGTCGCCACGAGCAATGGCGGTACCGTCGACGTCACTTCCAGCGGCGTCATCCAGATTCAAGGCGGTGGTGCGCAGGTACATGGCATTGTGGGCCAAAGCCTTGCTTCGTCGTCGGGCACGTCAGGCATGGCGAATGTCAACGCCACTGGTTCCATCAGCGTGGCGGCCGGCACCGGCAACGACGGCATTGCCGCCCTGTCACTTGGCTCAGGCGGCGCTGCAACCGTGAGTTATGGCAGCGGGACGCTGGCCGTGGGCGGTGCATCGAACGGCATTCACGTGGGAGGCAGCGTCGACGGGCAGGGCACGGTGGCGGTGCAGGCCGGCGCGACGATCAACGCCACACAAGGCGAAGCGGGCGTCCTTGCCGACATGGGCGGTTCCAATCGGGTAAGCATCGCGAGCGGCGCCGTCGTCACCGGTGGTTGGTCGCTTCCGCAATCGGCGGGTGTGGCGTTTTTGCAGAATGGCAGCGCGCAACGCAACACACTGGACAATGCCGGCACGCTTGGCGCCATGAACGACCAGGCCATCTACAGCACAGGTGATGCCGCCAGTTCGCTTGCGATAGGCAATACGGCCAACCAGACCCTGGATGGCTATCTCACGTTGGCCGGTGGCACCAACACGCTGGTGAACTCCGGCACCTGGAACCTTCGGCACTTTGCCGACACGAACGGCGATGGCGCACGCGACACCCTGGCCGTCGCAGTGGCGCACTTCGGCAATGGCGTCGCCAACCGTGTCGGCAACTCGGGAACGCTTCGCCTGCCTGGCAGTCCCGATGCCGTCGTGCTCGATGCCACGGGCGAGTACCTCCCCCAGGCGCAGCAAGCCAACGCCATGGCGTTGAAGGGGCCCGTACAGGGCCAGCTGCTTGGGGTGGCCGAGTTCATCAACTCCGGCACCATCGATCTGCAGGCCAATGGTGTGGCTGGCGATGTGTTGCTGATCTCCGGCTCCACCGTGGCGGGCGTGGCCGGCAATGGTGTCTACGTTTCCAATGGCGGTGTGCTGAAGCTGGATACCGTGCTCAACGAGGGCAGTGCGCAATCCGTTTCCGACGTGCTGGTGGCGGATGCCATGGGCACGATTGCCGGCGGCCCCACCAAGGTGGACATCAACGACGTGGGCGGCGAAGGCGCGTTCACCCGCGGCAACGGCATCCTGATTGTCGAGCAGCTCGATACCAATCGCTCCAGTTACGGCGCGTTCGCGCTGGGTGCGCCGGTGGTAGCTGGCCCGTACGAGTACCACCTGTTCTACGGCAGCAAGGACACCAGCGGCCCGGCCAACTGGTATCTGCGCTCGGAGCAGCAGCCCGCGCCGCCGCCTCCGCCGTATCCGCCGGTGCCACCCGATCCGCCGACACCGCCCCCGTATCCTCCGGGCCCACCCGCGCCACCGGTACCGCCGGAGCCGCCCCGTCCGGATTACCGCCAGGAGGTATCGCTGTACGACGCAGTACCAGCCATGGCCTTGCTCTACGGTCGCACGTTGATGGACAACCTCCATGATCGCGTCGGCGAGGAAGAACAGTTGCGCGGTCGCACCGATCTCCAGTCTGGACATTGGTTCAATGGTGCATGGGCGCGGGTGGTTGGGCTCGATGGCAACTTCGATGGCAATGCCAAGGGCATCTACGGCGGCAGCCCCAAGTCCGATTTCAACATTGCCGCGCTGCAGGCAGGTATGGACGTCTATCGTGCCGAAGGCGACGACGGTACGCGCGACCACGCCGGCGTATACCTGGCGCAGGGACGGATTCGTGGTGATGTGACCCACTACACCGGTGTGGATGCGGGTACGGATCGCATCGAAGGCACCTCGTTGGGCGGCTATTGGACCTGGTTCAACGAGCGCGGTGCCTATCTGGACACCATCGTGCAGGGTACCTGGGCCAAGGCCTACGCCGATTCCACGCGCGGCATAAGCCTCAAGCCCCGCAGCGGTTTCGGCTGGGGTGCTTCGCTGGAGGGCGGCTACCCCTTTCATGAGGACAACTGGGTCATCGAGCCACAGGCTCAGCTGATGTATCAGACCGTCGACCATTCCCGGTCCTCCGACCGGGCGGCGCGGGTGACGTTCGGCGACATCGACTCGCTGGCCGGGCGACTCGGTGTCCGCTTTGCGCAGACCAGACAGCTCGCCAACCGCGAAGACGGCAGTCCTCAACTGCTGACCTACTGGGCGCGGCTCAACCTGTGGCACGAATTCAAGGGTACGCCGACGACGACCTTCTCTTCGCAGGAGGGGCCGGTGGTGTTCCGTGCCGATGTCTCCGGCACCTGGGGCGAACTCAATCTTGGCCTGACCTGGCAGATCAGCCGCCATGCCACGTTCTACGCCAAGGCGGGCTACGAGGCGGGACTCAGTGGCCGCTACGATGCTTACAACGGCGAACTCGGTTTGCGTTGGGCGTGGTAGCGAAGGACTGCAACCGCAGGCTGTCGATTCGGCAGTAGCGGAAAGGGGCAGGGCACCACTCGGTGCGCTGCCCCTTCTCGAGCGTTACTTGCTCGCGATGGTGAGTTCCACGCGGCGGTTCTGCGCCTTGCCTTCGGCCGTGTCGTTGGATGCGACGGGGTTCTGTTCGCCATAGCCGTGGGCCGCGACGAGGCCCGGCTTCACGCCCTGGGAGAGCATGTACTGCATCACGTTGTCGGCGCGCTTCTGCGACAGGATCTGGTTGGTGGTGACGCCCTGCGCCGCCAGTTGAGGGCCGATCGGCGTGCTGTCGGTATAGCCGTTGACGTTGATCTTGTTCTTCTGATGCGGGGCAAGGATGGCCGCGATCTTGGCGATGCTCTGCTTGGCCTGGGCCGAAATTTCCCATCCGCCCGAGGGAAACAGCAGCTGGTCGTTGAGCGATACCTTGATGGCGTCCTGCATGCGCTGGATGCTCATGTCGCGCGATGCGACCTCCGCGCCCATGGTGTCGTTGAGTTGCTTGTATTGCGCTTCGAGTTCGGCGTTACGCTGCTGCGATTCGTCGTACTTCTGTTGCGATACGCAGCCCACCATCAACAGCGCCGCGCCCAATACGCAAAGTATCGGAGACTTGATCATTGGATTTCCCCTCTTGCCGTGAAGTTGCCTGGAAGCGACCCCTGGTCCTGAAGAAATAGCCACCCGCCCTCGGATCTTCGCACCGCGAGGGATGGCCGGGCATCCGTAAAACTACGATGCGGGTGCCGTGGCGCGGGCATCCGCAGGGCGTTTTGCAGGGTGCGGGCGGCGGGGCGCATCGCTTCGAAGCGACGAAGCGACCGGCGAGGGCATGTGGCGTGGTGCGTTCCGCCGTTGCGTGCGGAGCGGCCGGCCTCGCGCTCGACCGAAGCCGGGCATCATCCCCCGGATCGATGTGCGATAAGGAAAAGGGTCACGCCCGCGTGATCGCCGATGCCGGCCTGCACACGGCGCTCAGTCGGCGTCAGCGATCACGTTGCGGATGCACTCGACGAGTTCGCGCGAAAGGATGGGTTTCAGCAAGCGCGGCAAGTGCGCATAGGCGGAAGGAATGCTGTCGGCGTCGTAGCCCGTCGTCAGCACGACGGGAATGCCCTGCGTCATCAGATGGTCGACCAGCGGATACACGTGCCCGCCCTTCAGGTTGACATCCAGCACCGCCACGTCGGCTTCAGTGAGGCGCTCGCTCGACTTGAGCGCCGTGTCGACGCTGGGATACGGCCCCAGCACGCGGGCGCCTTCGAGCTCGAGTGCCGAGCGCAGAACATCGGCGATGAGGTATTCATCCTCCACGAGGACGATCGCCTTACCTTCTAACTTGCCGGGAGCCATGCCGTCGTCCCTTGCTGGCGATCGTGCCGCAAACATTAACGTCTTATTGCCTGGCGCGCGACGGCGGTGACGAGCGCGTGTGCAGGCGGCAGACGCCCCGTGCACAGGCGTAAGTATGTTCTAGGGGCGAGGAAACGCTGGCGCTGCTTGAGCTCGCTGGTCGAGCGTATTCCCGTCTCGGAGCGCGGTTTCGCCGCAGCGGAGATCGAGCTGGACATGGCCATGCAAACCCATCCACACGCAGGACACGATGTCGTCGTGATCGGCGGCTCGATGGGAGCTGCCGAGCCCCTGCGCACCATCCTGGCCGACATGCCCACGGAGGTCCCCGCGGCGTTCTTCGTGATCCTGCACATGGCGGCCCGCAGCAGCGGCATCCTGCGCACGGTGACCTCGGCGATCAGCCATCTCCCGGTCCACGTGGCTGAGGACGGCATGGCATTCCAGCACGGCCATGTGTACCTTGCCGTGCCCGACCACCATCTGCTGCTGACCGCCAAGGGCTTGATACGGCTGGGCACGGGGCCGCGGGAAAACATGTCCAGGCCGGCCATCGACGCCCTGTTCCGATCGGCCGCCGCCGCCGCCGGGCCCAGGGTCATCGGCGTGCTGCTGTCCGGCTTGCTCAGCGATGGCGTGGCGGGGCTGGATGCCATCAAGCGGTGCGGCGGCCTGGCGATGGTGCAGGATCCCATCGATGCCACGGCGAGCAGCATGCCCAGGAGCGCGCTGCAGACGATCGCCGTCGACCGGATCGCCCCAGCGGCGCTGCTCGGCGGGGCGTTATGCGAGCTCATCGCCCAGCCCGCCGGTGCAGCGGCACCGGTTCCAGGCGAGATACTCACCGAAGTCGCCATCGCCGCCGGAGCTCACACCGACGTCGATCTCACCGCTCGCGTCAGCAGCCCTTCGCCGCTGACCTGCCCATCGTGTGGCGGCGTGCTCTCGACGGTGAATGACGAAGGCCCGCTTCGCTACCGCTGCCAGATCGGCCATGGCATGACCGCCGACGTGCTGGAGTCGCAGCAGCGCAAGGCGTTGCACCGGGCGCTGGCGGTCGCCCTGCGGACCATCGAAGAGCGCGTGGCGCTGGTGAAGCGCATGGCGGCGGATCATCGTGCCAACGATCGGCTGGTGGCCGCAGAGAGCTACGACGGTCGCGCCGAGGAATACGGCAAGCACATCGAGGTTCTACGCCATGCCATCGCCAGCTCCACCGAGGACTAATCGGGCAACCATCGGATACCGCTCATGGTTGGGCGAGTGCATACTACCGAGGGTCGCCAGAAAGCCTTAGAGCCGCTACATGTCTGAAGAAGCCCAGCAATCCGAAGACAAGGATCTCGACGACCAGGCGACGCCGAAACGGCCGGTCATGCTGGCCATCGGCGCGTCCGGGGCCGAGACCGGGGAGTTGTCCCGCGTCCTGCTTTCGCTTCCATATGCGGCCAGGTTTATCGTGGTGCTGGCCCTGCGTGACCGAGAGGTTTTCGACGAGTCGCAGCTTCGCGCCGCGCTGGGCAGCCATGCGGCGCGATTGACCATTCCCGAGGATGGCGACGCGGTACGGGAAGACCATATCTATATCGCTCCGAAAGACATGTTGCTCACCGTCGATCGCGGCAGCATCCGCCTGAGGCGATTCGACGAGGCGCAGGAGACGCGTGGCGCCATCGACAGCCTGTTCGTTTCGCTGGCGCAGGACCAGGACAGCAACACCATCGGCATGGTGGTCGGTCACATCGAGGGCGACGGCATGCTGGGCCTCACGGCCATCAAGGAGGCTGGTGGCCTCACCCTGGCGGTGGACCACCCGATCCATGGCGAGCTGGAGCACATCCATTCGATGAGTTCGCTGGCCATGGCGGATTACATCCTTACCGCGCCGGAACTGACGGAGCGGGTGGCGCTGTATATCCGGCACTACCACCGCCTGAACGAGGCGGCGGCGAACGACGCCCGCAGCGCCACGGAAGCGGAAAAGCTCAACCAGGTCGCTGCCATCCTGCGCAACCACACCGGTCACGATTTCCATGGCTACAAGCGCGCCACCTTCATGCGACGCGTGCAGCGCCGCATGCAAGTGGTGCAGGCCGACAGCGCGATGGCCTATATCGACGTGTTGCGCTCTCAGCCCGACGAAGCGCAGCAGTTGTTCAACGACCTGCTGATCGGCGTCACGCAGTTCTTCCGCGACAAGCGCGAGTTTGATTTCCTCGAGGCGCATGTGGTGCCCAAGCTGTTCAGCGGCAAGGGCCGCGGCGACCAGCTGCGCGTATGGGTGCTGGGGTGTTCCACGGGCGAGGAGGCCTATTCGCTGGCCATCCTCCTGCGCGAACACGCTTCAACGCTCGAAGTGGCGCCGCAAATCCAGATCTTCGCCAGCGATATCGACACGCGTGCGCTGGCGGTGGCCCGCCTCGGGCGCTACACCGACACCGTCACGCAGGATGTCACGCCCGAGCGGCTCGCGCGGTGGTTCATCAAGGAAGGCAACACGTACTGCGTCTCCAAGGAGCTGCGGGAGATGTGCGTGTTTTCCCAGCACAGCATCGTGAAGGATCCGCCGTTCTCGCGGCTGGATCTCGTCTCCTGCCGCAACCTGTTGATCTACCTCGGCGCCGAACTGCAGAACCGGGTGATACCCGTGTTCCACTTCGCGCTGAGGCCGGGCGGCTATCTTTTCCTGGGCAGCTCGGAGAATGTCTCGCGGCACGCCAAGCTGTTTTCGCCGGTGGAGCGCAACGTGCGCATCTTCCAGCGCATCGAGGCCGGCACGCGGTTGTTGTCCGACTTTCCGTTGTCACCGGCATCGCCGCTGCCGCCCAACCTCAGCGGGGTGCCACGGCCGCGTCTGCCGAGCCAGGGCATCGCCCGTTTCGGCGAACGCGTGGCCGAACGCTTCGCGCCGGCCTATGCGATCGTCGACGAGCATTTCGAAGTGCTGCACTTCTCCGCGCGCGCCGGGCGCTACATCCACCCGGCCGGTGGCGCGCCGACGCTCAATCTTCTCAATCTCGTGCATCGCGACCTGCGTCTCGACCTGCGCAGCGCGCTGAACCGTGCATCGGCCGAGCACCAGACCGTCCAGGTCGAAGGCCTGCAGATGAACGACGAACGCGGACTGGCCTACGTCAACCTCATCATCGAGCCCGCCGGCGATGGCGACGAGGTGCAGAGGGGTTTCGTCGTGCTCTTCCAGGACGTGCCGCCGCCGTCGGGCCTGGACACGGTCATCCTCGGCAACAACCCGTCGCACGATGAGCACGTGCAGTCGCTGGATACCGAGCTTCGCGTCACCCGCGAACGCCTGCAGGCGATGATCGAGGAGCTGGAAAGCACCAACGAGGAACTCAAGTCGTCCAACGAGGAATACCAGTCGCTCAACGAGGAGCTGCAAAGCGCCAACGAAGAGCTGGAAACGTCCAAGGAAGAACTGCAGTCGGTCAACGAGGAGGTCACCACCGTCAACGGCGAGCTGGCGCACCGCGTGCAGGAGCTCGCCCACGCCAACAGCGACCTGAAGAACCTGCTGGAAAGCACGCAGATCGCCACGGTGTTCCTCGACAACGAGCTGCGCGTCACCAATTTCACGCCGGCGGTGGTGGACGTGTTCCCGCTGGTGGAATCGGACATCCGGCGCCCTATCAGCAACATCAAGTCGCACGTGGTCTATGACGAGCTGCAGGACGACGTGCGGCGGGTGATCCGGACCCTGGGCACGATCGATCGCGAAGTGGAGAACCCGCAGACCAAGGCGCGCTACATCGTGCGCGTGTTGCCGTATCGCAGCGTCGACAATTTCATCGGCGGCGCCGTCGTCACCTTCATGGACGTGACGCCGCTGACGCGGGCCGAGCAGGCCCTGCGCGACAGCGAGCGTCGCCTGCGCACGCTCATGGAAGGCATCGCGCAGCTCGTGTGGCGCTCGCTCGACGGTGGCCATTGGACCTGGTGCAGCCCGCAGTGGTCGGCGTTCACGGGGCAGACCGAAGCCGAGAGCCGGGACACGGGTTGGCTCAATGCCATCCATCCGGACGATCGCAAGGCCACCGTCGAAGCGTGGCAAAGCGCGATGGCCAACGGCAGCTTCGAAGTCGATCATCGCATCTACAGCATCGCCGAAAAGACCTATCGCTGGTTCCATACGCTCAGCATGCCGGTGCGCGACGACCAGCGCCAGATCATCGAGTGGCTGGGCACGTCGACCAACGTCGACGATCTTCGTCGCCTGCAGGAACGACAGCGCGTCATGGTCGCCGAGCTGCAGCACCGCACGCGCAACCTCATCGCCGTGGTGCAGTCCATCGGCACCCAGGCGCTCAAGGAAGCCCAGTCGATGGACGCGTTCCAGGCGCTGTTCGACGATCGGCTCGCCGCGCTCGCGCGCGTGCAGGTTCTGCTGTCCCAGTCCGACAGCGGTCCGGTCACCATCGGCGCGCTGCTCGACCTGGAACTGGAATCGCTGGGCCGGCTGAAGGATCGCGTGCTCGTGAACGGCCGGGATATCTCCCTGCGGAAGTCGGCAGTGCAGACGCTCTCGCTGGCGCTGCATGAGCTGGTCACGAATTCGCGCAAGTACGGCGCGCTCGCGACGGACTTGGGTGAGTTGTCGGTGAGCTGGGAGCTCGACGAAGAGGCACGCAACGGCCCGCAGCTGCTGTTCAAATGGTTCGAGCGAGGGTTCCCGCCGCGTACGATCGAAGGGGACGGTGATGGCCTGAAGGGCGGCTACGGGCGTCGGCTCATCGAGCAGGCGTTGCCCTATACGCTGAGCGCCGACACGACCTACGAACTCGGCAGCGACAGCCTGTATTGCACGATCCGCCTGCCGATCAAGGCGAAAGACGAACACGGCCTCGACTGACGGCGCGGAGCGGGCCGGAGCCCGCTCCCTGTGCGATCGCCTGTCCGCGTTTCACGGTTCGCGTGCAAGCTCGCGTTCGATATCGTCAGCCATCGGGCCGACCTTCGCGACGACATCCCTTAGGCGTTGCTCCGACACGCCGAAACGCTCGGCCCAGTCCCGGCTTTCGTTTTCCTCGGTGATGTCGATGCGCATGCGATGCGCCACGGCTTGTTCGCGCTTGCCGTCGGACCTGATCTGTTCGGCCATGAGGTGTCCTCCCGTGTGAGCGTTGGTGGGCTTCGCGCCGGCAATGCGTTACGGCGAAGCGCCCGCATCACTCCGGCGCCTTGGCGGGAATGAAGGGCGACACCGGATCGCTGGCGGGAAATGTCTCCTGCAGCGCTTCCTCCTGGTTTTCCGATTCCTTCTTCTTGCGGCGCTCCCGCTCCTGCGGCGTCTCCGTCCTGTGCGGGTCGGTATGGCCAAGGTCTTTTCGATCTCTGCTCGACATGGTGCACCCCGCGTCTCGACATGGGTATCGATGGTCGGTCCCTGCGCGTGATGCAGGTGCGAACCGGCCGTTACGGACGCGGCGCGATGTTGAACACGCGCGTGCGGCTGCGCACGAATGCTCGCGCTGCGCACAGCGAACGTTCATGCCGCGCACTCATCGCGTGGATGCATGCGAGGCGTGAACGGTTTCTTGCAGTGCTGTTGATCATTCGCCCACGCCGCGTGCCCTAGCTTGCCGGGCCATGAATCCGAAGATCGCCCCGGGCAAGCCTTTTCCTGACTACGTCTTGCCCGATCACACGAAGACGCCGAGGCGGCTCTCCGATCTGCAGACCGAGCAGGACCCGATGCTGGTCGTGCTGATACGCGGATTCTTCTGTCCCAAGGATCGCGAACAGCTGAAGGAGCTCACGCGCTTCCACGCGCAGCTGGTCGTGGGAAGCTGCCAGCTCGTGGTGATCACCACCGACGACTGGCATACCACCAACAACCTCAGGCAGCAGCTGGGCGCGCATTACCCCTTTCTCTACGACGAGAAGAAGCAGGTGCGCGACGATCTCGACATCAGGGAATACACCGACCCCGAACACGACCCGATGATTCCGCACACGTTCCTGCTGGCGCCGAAACTCGAAGTGCGGCGCGTCTGGAACGGCTACTACTACTGGGGCCGTCCTTCCGTCGGCGAACTGCACCAGGAACTGCGGGAGCTTACGCATGCCATCCGACCGGACTGGGAGCTTTCCGACGCCGGGCTGAAACGGCAGTGGGATGCCGGCGACAAGTCGAAGTTCTATCCCTATGGCGTGAAATCGATGGAGCAGACGCTCGTCGAAATGAGCGGGGCCGTGGATCAGTATGCCGGCGCCGCGGAGTCGTCCCATGGCAGAACATGAGCGGTCGTTTCCTGCCGCCCTGCTGATACTCTGCATGGGCTGGATCCGTCTGTATATCGCGATCTAATCGTAGCTTCGCTTCAGGTTCCGCATGTCGTCGTGGCCGGACTTGACGGACACGTATGCGGATTGCACCGCGAGGCGCGCCACGACGCCGATCTTCCGATCCATCAGCGCGCGCTCGAACTTGTGCTTGATGTGGTCTTCGCCGCGCTCGACCTCCTGCACCACCGCCTTGTTCGTCCTGCTCATGTGCGCGCGCAGGTCGAGGAAGACGCGGTGGGCGGACGCGAGCACCGTGCCGTCTTCCTGCGGTTCGCCACCGAGCGCGCGGACCGTTTCGCGCAAGTCCGTGGTCGCCTGGCGCCGTTGCGTCGCCCAATGCCGGAACAGTTCGGCCATCATCACGTTCTTGGATTGTTCCGCGGCCTCGCGGTAACCATCGCAACTGTCGAGCATGGCCTCGATCAGGCCATTGAGAATGCTGATGTCGTGTGCGTGGTTCGTCATGGATGGCTTGTGCACTACTCGTCGGACAGAAGTCGGGGCAGCGGACCGAGGGTCGCGCTGCCCCGATGCGTTCGCCGCGGGCTGCAGATGGCTGGGAGGGGCGATCCCCAGCACCCAGGCGGCCGGAACGCGTTGCCAATCTAGGCAGGTTTCCGTCCAGCAGGGATGAAACGAGAATGCAGGAGCCCGTTCACTGGTGCGTGGCGTTCACAATGCAGTCGTTCATCACACGGCGCACCACGCGCATCGTGTATATCGCTGCGCATCAGTGATTGCCCAGGAGGGTGGCATGCTCCTCGACGTCTATCGAAGCGGAGTCAACCAGACCTGCTTCCTTGCCATTCCCGCAGGACGCCTGTTGGCGAGCGCGACCATTCCGAAGGGGCCCGATTATGCGGGCCTCGCGCTGCATCTCCAGGGCGTCGACCTGACCACGAGCGACTATTTCCATGGGCTGGAGGCGCAAACGGTGCTGAGACAGGTCGCCGATCACGGATACGCCACGTTCCGGGCCAGCGTGCCTTGAGCTGCCTAGCTCGATGCGCCGGCCGTCTCGTGCACGAGTACGGCCAGCCAATGCTTCAGGGCCTTCGATTGCCGGCGTTCCGACCGCGCTCTTGGATCGTCCTCGTCGCTGGCGGGCACGGTATGCATCCAGCGTGAGGCGATCCAGCGGTCGACGTGGCGCATCGCGTGCTCCGGCGCGCGGTAGACCGCCACATCCCTGATGCGCAGGTCGCGCGTCATCAACTCCAGGTGCCAGCCATCGCCGCGCCGCACGAGCCAGGCGAATTCGCACGACATCCATGGCTTCACCAGGTGTGCACGCCAGCGTTCCGGCGCTGAATCGCCGCGTGACTTCGCGCGTACCCACTTCACTTCCACCATGCCCGCCATGCTAGGCGAGCGCGGTCTCCGTCATTGAGATACGTGAACTGTCGCACCAGGCATCACGCTGCGGCGATGCCGGCGATGCCCGTCTTTAACGCCGCCCGGGCCACGGTGAATGGAACGTTCCCGTCCTCGTTGGGGACATCGGCGACAAGGAGCCAGGCTGCGACATGAGTGTCCCCACATCGGATGCATTCGTCTTCTTTGGAGCGACAGGCGATCTTGCCTACAAGATGATCTTTCCCGCGCTGCAGGCGCTGATACGCGCGGGCGACCTGCGCATGCCGGTGATCGGCGTCGCGCACAGCGGGATAACCCTGGAGCAGCTGCGCGAGCGGGCGCGCAACAGCCTGCGCGAGCATGGTGGCGTGGATGCGGTGGCGTACGATCGCCTTGCCGCGCAGATGCAGTACATCCAGGGCGACTACGGCGACGCGGAAACCTATGCGCGGTTGAAGCAGGCCCTGGGCAAGGCACGCCATCCGCTGCATTACATGGCCATCCCGCCGGACATGTTCGGCACCGTGGTGGAAGGCCTCTCCACCTCGGGTTGCGCGAAGGGCGCACGCATCGTGGTCGAAAAGCCCTTTGGCCGCGACCTGGCATCCGCGCGGCAGTTGAACCGCACCTTGCACGGGGTCTTTCCCGAGTCGGCGATCTTCCGCATCGATCACTACCTGGGCAAGGAGGCGGTGCAGAACCTGCTGTACTTCCGCTTCGCCAATACCTTTCTCGAACCGGTATGGTCGCGCACCTATGTCGACAACGTGCAGATCACCATGGCCGAGGACTTCGGCATCCAGGGCCGCGGCAGCTTCTACGACGACGTGGGCGCGCTGCGCGACGTGGTGCAGAACCACCTGCTGCAGGTCACGGCCTTGCTCGCCATGGAGGCGCCGCTGGGACAGGATCCGGCGGCGATGCGTGCCGAGAAGCTTCGCCTGTTCCAGGCCATGCGACCGCTGAAACCCGGCCAGGTCGTGCGCGGCCAGTTCCGCGGCTACCGCCGGGAGCAGGGCGTGGCATCCGATTCCCGCGTGGAAACCTTCGCGGCCCTGCGCGTGCATATCGACACCTGGCGCTGGGCGGGCGTGCCGTTCTTCATCCGCACCGGAAAATGCCTGCCGCTGACCAGCTGCGAGGTCATGGTCACCTTGAAGGAGCCGCCGCTGGCGGTGTTCGACGCCGCGTCGGCGGCCCAGACGAATTACTTCCGTTTCCGTCTCGGCCCCGACGTGACACTCGCCGTCGGCGCGCGGGTGAAGCGCGCCGGCGAGCGGATGCGCGGCGAATCGGTGGAGCTGGTGGCGCGGCACCAGTCGGTGGGCGAAGAGTCGCCTTACCAGCGTCTGCTCGGCGAGGCGCTACGCGGCGATCCCTCGCGTTTCACCAGCGATGCCTGCGTCGAGGCGGCGTGGGCGGTGCTCGACCCCGTCCTGGACAACGCGGAGCCCGTGCACGAGTACGAGCCCGGCAGCTGGGGACCGGAAGAGGCGCAGGCCATCATGGCGAAACGCGGCGGCTGGCATGATCCGAATAAGGAGAAGGTGCGTCCCTGCTGACCGGCGTCGCATGCTTCGCGTAAGGGAGGGCACGGCCGGTAATGGTCATCGTGACGCCGCGTTGACATGGCCGGCCTCCACCGCCGGGAGGCGGCGATCCTCCAAATGTCCGATGGTCGCCTGAAAACCACGCCTGTACGCTGATCAGCGTAGAGTCGTAGGTCGAGGTGGCCGGATGACCGCGTGCGAACACTCGTGGACCCGCGAAAGCTTCGCCGACGAAGTGACGGCCCGACTCGGCATGTGGCCGAATTTCTTCCGCGTTCCGATGGCTCCCGGCCTGATCGAATCGCTCTGGTCGCTCGCCCAATCGAGCTACCTCGACAATCCGCTGCCATCGCTCTTCAAGGAGCGCCTGTTCGTCCACCTGTCCCGTTTCAGCGAGGTGCATTACTGCATCGTGCGGCATGTCGGCTTTCTGGTCGGCCAGGGCCGACCCGCCGGCGATGGCACCGTGCACCCGCTCGAACTGGCCCAGGTGATGCGGTTGCTGCGCAAGCCGGTGCCCGACGCCGCGGCGCTCGACCGGATCCTGCTGCACATGGAAACGAGCGCCGACATCGTGGAGTTGCCTGCGGCCGACACGGAAGCCGAAGGGCAACTCTTCGATGCGTTGACCGTGATGTTCCTCGCGCCGACGCGTGCGACGCGTGCGCGCAAAGCGGTGCGTCGCTACGTCGGCGTGCACAACTACGAATGGCTGGCGGCCTTCCTCGCCTTCGTGCACACCGCGCACTACTGGACCGAGATGCATCCCGAGCTCGAGGTCGAGCCGGACATGGTCGACTACATGCAACTGCACCCGGAACTTGCGGCGCTGTTGTTCGACGAAGGTGGTGCGTTGCGCATGTCGCCGGGCGCGCTGCTCCGCAAGGCGATCGACGAACTCGACCGTGCCGAAGAAGCCTTGATCGACAGCAGGAGCCTGCGCAAGCAGGACCTCTGGTTCGCGGCGCAAAGACAGGCCTTCAAGGCGGCGATGAACGGTGCATCGCTCAAGGCGTCCCTGGGCGTGCTTATCGCCGCGGCCACCGGCAGTGCGACGGATGGACGCCGATGCGCGTTCTATATCGCCGACGTGTCAGGCAGCCATCTCACCCATGTCGTCGGCATGCCGGAATCGTACGCGGCCGCCGTGGATGGCTTCGTCATTTCGCCCGAATCCCTGGCGTGCGGACTGGCGGTGGCGACCGGCGAACCCGTGGTGACGCCCGATGTGCTCCAGGACTCGCGGTGGTCGCCATGGACATGGCTTGCGGGCGAGTTTGGCTATCGTGGCTGCTGGTCGTTTCCGGTGGAGACCTCGACCGGTCGCCTGGTCGGATCGTTCGCCTTCTACTTCGAGGAGCCGAAGGCGCCCGAGGCGAGCGACTACGAACTGGCGGCGGCCATGACGCAGGCGGCGGCGATCATCATCTCGCGTCACCAGGAAAACGAAGAGCGCGTGCGCGTGGAAGAGCGGCAGCAGGTGTTGATCGCCGAGCTGCACCATCGCACCCGCAACCTGATGGGCGTGATCCATTCTATGGCCGACAAGATCGCCAGCACCAGCGTCGACCTCGCTGATTTCTACGAGCGGTTCAACGATAGGCTCGTTGCGTTGTCGCGCGTGCAGAGCCTGCTTTCGCGGCTCGATGATCACGACCGGGTGACTTTCGACGATGTGATACGCACCGAGTTCGCGGCGATGGATGGAAGTTCCCACCGGGTGGTACTGGCCGGCCCCCCTGGTATTCGCCTGCGGTCTTCCAGCGTGCAGACGCTCGCGCTCGCCCTGCACGAACTGGCCACCAACGCGATGAAATATGGCGCGCTCAGCCAGACGCGGGCCGGGCTTGCGGTGACCTGGTCGATGCAGCCGCTGGGTCCGGAGGGTGAGCCCTGGCTGCACGTCGAGTGGCGCGAGACCGGCGTGAAGATGCCGATCAGCGGCGATGCCCAGCTCAAGCGCCGCGGCCAGGGCAGGGAACTGATCGAGCAGGCATTGCCGTACCAGCTCAATGCGAGCACGTCGTACGTGCTTGGTCCCGATGGCCTGACCTGCACCATTTCGTTGCCGGTTTCCCGGAGCATGAGCTAGACGCGCCGTGCGCTTCCGCTGCTTCAGCGGGCCTAGGGGGAGGCAATGCTCCAGCGCCATTCGCGTGGATGGCCGTTGCGCCGGTTGCGCTTTGGCCGTCCGATCGCCAGCGGCACGGGCTGCAGGATGGAAGCGATCTGCACGGCGCTGCGCCGATGCGTGACATCAATGGCGCGCGAGCGGTCTTCCAGCCCCAGCGCGCGCACGATGGATGCGCCATTGAACGCCTCCGCTTCCGTCGAAGGCGCCTGCGCCGCCATGAGGGCGAGCCCTTCCAGGGGTTCGATGCTGGCGAGCGCGACCGCCGAGGTGTCGGGCGGATGGCCGCACAGCACGCACACCTTGGGTTCATGGCTTTCCGCGGATACGACCAGCTGCCCGACCGCATCCGTTGGCAGCAGGGAGGCGCTGTCGGTCGGCGCTGCTTCGCTGGTCACCACTTCGGCGATGCGCGCGGCGCGTCCGTCGTCGGTGACGATGATGTTTCCCAGCAGGTCGGGGCCCACCAGTTGCGAGGGCCGGCTGTAGAAGGCGCGTTGCAGGATCAGCCACGGGTTTGCCTGGATCAGCAGGTTGATGCGCCACTTGTGCAGCACGCCGGCCAGGCGTTCATGCAGGTAGTCGACGTCACGGTCGTCGGTCTGCTGTTCCAGTTCCATGACCGACAGCCGCAGGGTATCGATCACCGGCCCATGGCGGCGAAACTGCGCGCCCAGTTGTGCCCGCAGCGCGCGTATCCTCAGCTCGGTCCGAAGGTGGCTCATGGCTTGCGACCCCTGGCATGGAGGACGATCGCCATGCGGGCGAAAGCGCGGCATGCGCCTTTGCATGAACGATCGGCCCCGATGGTCGGGGCTGCCATGTCAATCGTCCGTGCAGCCCATGCCTTCCTGGCATCAACTGCACCGCGTGGTTCGGCATCACTTCACGCTGGTCATCGCAAACCGGCGCTTGTCGTCGATTTCAATGGGAAAACGGCCCGATACCGCTGGGCCGCCGCGTCCTAGTGCTTCAGCATGGAGTTCAGGCAGTCGATCAGCACATGCAAGCGAACCGGCTTCTGCAACCGCTTGAGATCGGCGTAGGCCGGCGGGATGGCGTCTTCGTCGTAGCCGGTGGTGAGCACGACCGGGATGCCGTTCTCGACCAGCCGGTCGATGAGTGGAAATGCGCGTTCGCCGCCGAGGTTGACGTCGAGGACGGCAACGGACGCGACCTGTCCGTTATCCAGCGCATGTCGCGCGGTAGCGACGCTGGGGAAGGGGCCGAGCACGTGCCAGTCCGCGAGTTCTAGCGCCGCGCTCATGGTGCTGGCGATGAGATAGTCGTCCTCGACGATGAGGACCGTTCCGTGGTTTGTGTGTGCGTCGGCCATGGGAATGCGTTGTAGCATCCGCGTTGTGTTGGGTTGTGTGAAGGGAAGCAAGAAAGCGTCGTCGCCTTGGGATGCGGAATGCGAAAGCGCCACCGGTTTTCGTTTGGCCGTCCGTAGCGCGGCTCGCGACGTCTTTCCTGATCGGCCGGCGCAACGCCGCGGTGCGCGCAAAACTGCGTACTTGCCGAGCCCCGGGTGCATCACAACACGACGCGACGCGTGCGGCGTCCGAACAATTACGGGTCGCCGGATAGGTAGAACTACGGCCGATACGCGCCCCCTGCGGACGAACACAAGCGCTCGCTTCATGGCTGTGGTCGCCAGCCGATGGCGGGCCTATGATGGCGTTCGATGCCTCGATGCGGGACGGTCCCATGCCTTCCGAGAGTTCCATCGCCCACCACGATCCGGTGCCGCGCACGACGCAAGTCTGGTTGCGTTGGCTGCCCGGCGTGTCGATGCTGCGGCGCTATCAGGCGGCGTGGCTGCCCAAGGACATCGCGGCCGGACTGGTGCTGACGACCATGCTCGTGCCCGTGGGCATCGCTTACGCGGAGGCCTCCGGCGTGCCCGGTGCGTACGGTCTTTACGCCACCATCGTTCCCTTGCTTGCCTATGCCGTATTCGGCCCGAGCCGCATCCTGGTGCTCGGCCCCGATTCCTCGCTCGCCGCGCCGATCCTTGCGGTCGTGGTGGTGATCGCCGGCAGCGATCCCTCGCGCGCCGTTGCCGTCGCCAGCATGATGGCGGTGGTCTCGGGCCTGTTCTGCATCGTGCTAGGCGTGCTGCGGCTGGGCTTTGTCACCGAGCTGCTGTCCAAGCCGATCCGCTACGGCTACATGAACGGCATCGCGTTGACAGTACTGATCAGCCAGTTGCCCAAGCTGTTCGCGATTTCCGTCGAGGACCAGGGTCCACTGCGCGAGATCATCAGCCTGGGAAGGGCGATCGCCGATGGCCAGGCCAACGGATACAGCCTCGCCGTCGGTGCGGGAAGCCTCGTGCTCATCCTCGTCCTCAAGCGTTTCGAGCGGGTGCCCGGCATTCTCATCGCGGTCGTGCTCGCCACGCTTTGCGTGAGCGTGTTCAAGCTGGACGCGATGGGCGTCAAGGTACTCGGCAAGGTCCCGCAGGGTTTGCCTGCCTTCGTGGTTCCGTGGGCAAGCGGTGTCGACGTGATGAAGATTGTGCTCGGTGGTTGCGCCGTGGCGCTGATCTCGTTCGCGGATACCAGCGTGCTGTCGCGCACGTATGCGGCGCGCTTCCATGTCCGTGTCGATCCGAACCAGGAAATGGTGGGGCTGGGCGCGGCCAACCTGGCGGCGGGTTTTTTCCAGGGCTTTCCGATCAGCAGCAGTTCGTCGCGCACGCCGGTGGCCGAAGCCGCGGGCGCCCGCACGCAGCTGACCGGTGTGGTGGGTGCGTTCGCCGTCGCCGTGGTGCTGGTGGCGGCGCCCAACCTGATGCGCCACCTGCCGAACAGCGCGCTGGCGGCCGTGGTCATTGCGGCCGCGCTAGGCCTGTTCGAGTTCGCGGACCTGCGGCGGATCTATCGCATCCAGCTATGGGAGTTCTGGCTCTCCATCGCGTGCTTCGTGGGCGTAGCCGTGTTCGGCGCCATTCCGGGCATCTGCATCGCCGTGGTGATCGCCGTGCTGGAGTTCCTGTGGGACGGCTGGCGGCCGCATTACGCGGTGCTGGGGCGGGTGGACAACCTGCGCGGCTATCACGACACCAAGCGCTATCCGCAAGCGGTGCGTGTTCCCGGACTCGTGCTGTTCCGCTGGGATGCGCCGCTGTTCTTCGCCAACGCCGAGCTGTTCCAGGAATGCCTGCTGCAGGCGGTCGATGAGTCGCCTTCACCAGTGAAGCGCGTCGTGGTGGCGGCCGAACCCGTCACCAGCGTCGACGTCACGTCCGCCGACATGCTGCGGGAACTCTGCCGCATCCTGGGCGAGCGCGGCATCGTGCTGCATTTCGCCGAGATGAAGGATCCGGTGCGCGACAAGCTCCGGCGCTTCGAACTGGGCGACGTCATCGGCGAGCACAGCTTCCACCCCACCGTGGGCAGCGCGGTGGACGACTATCTGCACATGGCTTGAGCGAGAGGGCTGGACGCGTGGCCGGGTGTGCGGTGCAAGCCGTCCGCTGCACGTGTCCGACGTTTGGCCGTCCATGTCCACGCAGTGTCCGCGGACACTCTTGCGACAGGGCAGGTGATTGAAGAGCGGCGCTGGAGCGCATCTTGCTTGCCTATCCTGACCAAGGGATGGAGGCCGGGCGTGGGAGCGACGATCAGGAAGCGGCTCAGGCGGACGACACTTCGGGAAGGCGCGACACCTTTCGACCGGCTTCCCTGGAGCATCCAGGGTTTTGTCATCGATTTCCTGCGATGCCACCAATGCGAGGTCACGCCGGCCAACTGCCAGGCCGTGGCCGAAGCGGTGGAGCTTCGCCTGAAGCATGGCCCCATCTGCTACAGCCATCTCGCCGTGCTGATCGAGGACGACATCTTCCTCGAATGACGATGCCGGTGATGTAAGCGGCGGCGAGGATCTTCGCCGGATGGCCGTCCAAATACCGCGCCTAGCCGATCACGGTCATCAGTGCGGCGAGCCAGATCATCGCCGTGCCGATGGCGAAGGCGCGGCGCGCCGCCACGATGCGTTCCTCGCTTTCGTGCTCGACGGGCGTGGTGACGATCCATGGCGTCGAGGCCAGTGCGGCAAAGCCGAGGAAAGCGAGGGTGACGGCGACCACGTCGGTCCAGTGCCAGGGTGATGCTTCGTGTACGCCCCAATAGCCGAGAAACGCCATGCCAAGCGCGCTCATGGTGGCCGAGGCCGCACAGAGTCCGACCACTGAACCGGTGGGGGCACGCATGTCGGCAGACTCCCGATAGTTCCCGTTCGCCAAGGGTAGCGCAGGGGCGCCATGGGAACGTGATGGTGACGTGCTTCAGCGATCGCGCAGCCTGGTCTTGGGCCCGGATGGCAGCGGGGCAGCCAGGTCTGCCTTGACGAAATCGACGAAGGCGCGCAGCGGCGCAGGCAGATGTTGTCGCCCGGCGTAGTAGAGAAACGGCCCGGTGAAATCCTGCCACCAGGGTTCGAGGATGGCCTCGAGCGCGCCGCTGTCCAGATGCGGGCGCAGCATGTCTTCGTAGAGATGGATCACGCCCAGACCGGCCACTGCCGCGCCGATCGCGATATCGATCGCGGCGCCGGGGCGCATCACCAGCGGGCCTGAGGGATCGAGCCGCAGCAGCTCGCCCTTGCGTTCGAAATCCCAGGTGGGCAGGGCGCCGCCGGCAAAGCGACCGCGCAGGCAGGCATGCTCGAGCAGGTCGCGCGGATGCTGCGGGCGACCATGGACGTCCAGATAGGCAGGCGAGGCGGCCGTGGCGAAGCGCTGCACGCGCGGGCCGATCGGCGTGGCGATCATGTTCGGCTCCAGGCGCTCGTCGTAGCGGATGCCCGCATCGCAACCGGCCGATGGAAGATCCACGAAGCTGTCTTCGACGGTGATCTCCACGCGGATGTCGGGGTACTGCTTGAGAAAGCGAAACAGGATCGGCGGCAATACGGTGCGTGCAACGCCGGCCGGCACGTTCAGGCGCAAGGTACCTGCGGGGCGATCGCGAAAATGATTGAGCACATCCAGTGCCGCTTCCATGTCGGCAAGCGCGGGCATCAGTCGTTCCAGCAGTCGCTCGCCGGCTTCGGTGGGCGCGACGCTGCGGGTGGTGCGATGGAGCAGCCGCACGCCAAGGCGTGTCTCCAGCCGGCGTACCGCCGTGCTGAGCGCCGAAGCGGAAACGCCGCTGGTACGCGCCGCGTCGCGGAAGCCGCCGGCCCGCGCCACCGACACGAAGGCGGCGAGGTCATTCATTTCCACGCTCATTGTTTGCCTTTTTGCACAGCCCGTGCGGATGCAATGGGATTATCGGACAGGACCATCTCTCTCATATTGGGTGTGCCACCGCAAGGAGATCCCCATGTCTGCACCCACACTCACCTATCCATTCGCCGGCCGCACCGTGAACCGCATGGGCTACGGCGCCATGCAGCTCGCCGGGCCGGGCGTGTTCGGTCCGCCGAAAGATCGCGACGCCGCACTGGCTGTGCTGCGTGAAGCGGTCGCGCTGGGTGTCGACCACATCGACACCAGCGATTTCTATGGCCCGCACGTCACCAATCAGATCATTCGCGAGGCCCTGCATCCCTATCCGGACGATCTGCTCATCGTCACCAAGGTCGGCGCCGTGCGCGGCGACGACGGCGCGTGGCTTGCCGCGCAGGAACCCGACGATCTTCGCCGTGCCGTACACGACAACCTGCGCAACCTCGGTCTGGACGCGCTGGAAGTGGTCAACCTGCGCGTGATGGGCAACATCCATGAGCCCGCCGAAGGCTCCATCGCGCGACAGGTCGAGACGCTTGCACGCCTGCAGCAGGAAGGCCTCGTGCGCCACGTGGGCCTGAGCAATGTCACCTCCGCACAGGTCGCCGAAGCGCAGCGCATCACGCCGATCGTATGCGTGCAGAACCAGTACAACCTCGTGCAGCGCGCGGACGATGCGCTGGTCGACGAACTGGCGGGCAAGAGCATTGCCTTCGTGCCGTTCTTCCCGCTCGGCGGCTTTTCGCCAATCCAGTCCTCCGGATTGTCCGCGCTGGCCGCGCGTGTGCAGGCGACGCCCATGCAACTTGCCCTGGCGTGGCTGCTGCACCGTTCGCCGAACCTGCTGCTGATCCCTGGCACATCGTCGATGGCGCACCTGCGCGAGAACATGCAGGCTCCTGCATGGGCTTTGAGTGATGATGTGCTGGCCGAATTGAATGCCATCGCCGGCGAATGACGGCAGGCGGTCGAGTTGGTTCGCGCCGCGCCCTCGCGAGCGCGTTGCCTCGGCACAAGCGAGTGGCTACGTCATTGCGCTATAAGACGCTTCCAGAAAAACGCGTTGCATGCGTCGATCGAGCGAATGACAGAGAGCCTTGTTCCCGAGTGTTTCACGGAAGCCGTACACATCGCCGCGCCGGTCGCGGCGGTGTGGGGCGCTCTCGCATCCAGCGAGCACATGGGTGCATGGATGGGCGATCCATCGATGGACGTGAGGGTGGAAACCACGTGGCAGGTGGGAACCCACTTTGTCGTGCGCGGCGTTCACCATGTGCCCTTCGAGAATTCCGGCGTACTGCTGGCCTTCGAGCCGATGAAGCGGCTGGCGTACAGTCATCTCAGTTCGTTGTCCGGCTTGCCGGAGGAACCGTCGAGCTATACGACGCTCGACTTCGTGATGGAGGCGGACGGCCATGGCACGCTGCTGTCGCTCTCGGCCTGCGGTTTTCCCACGGAGTCGATCTATCGACATCTGAGGTTCTATTGGGCGGGAACACTCGAGGTGTTCAAGCGATATGTCGAGTCGAACGCCTGAAACGCGAACGGCGCCCGAAGGCGCCGCCGCGAAGCCCGCAACCGGCGCCGACACGGCGCCGTCGCGTGGCATCGATCAGAACGAGTAGACCACCGTGGCGCCGACGCCCCAATCCGGGCTGCCGTCGGTGAAGCCCTTGGTGACATAGGCCTGGGCCTTCCAGCCGCTGGCGAACTTGTAGGCGTAGTAGCCGGTGAGTTCGTTGCGCGCGAAGCTGGTGTCCGACGCCTTCTCGCGATAGTCGTAGTACGCGCCGAAGCTGCTGTGGCTGTCGAGCTTGTAGCCCGCGCCCACGTTGGCGCCGAACACGTCGTTGAGCTGGATGTACTGCGAGCTGCCGAGCCAGGTGTAGCTCACGCCGCCGAACACGGTCCAGGCGCCGAAGCCCTTGTAGCTGTCGACGCTGACGGTGTAGTCGTTCTTGCCGGTACCCAGGCCCTTGTTCTCGTCGGCGGTACCGAACTTGATCTTGCCGGTCAGATCGACGCCGAACTGCGCGGCGCTGTTGGTGTACGCCTCGTACGTTGCCGCAGCGGTGATGTCGCCCAGGCCCGATGCCGAGCCGGTCGTCTCGGTGGGCGGCGTGGTGCCACCCTGCGCGTTGCCCTTGCCGTGGCCGCGACCCTTCGGGTTGTTGTTCTTCACCGGACCGATGCCGGGAATGACGTTGTCGGCACCGGACACATGGATATACGGCACATCCAGCTTGAACGACCAACTGTCGATCTCGTAGCCGAGAGTCACCGGGACTTGCGTGATGTCGGTGGTGGTCGAGGTGCCGTACTTGCCGCTGGTGTAGTCGATGCCCGCGCCGACCTTCACGGTGGAGCTGTCGTCGGCGTGCGCAGCCTGCGCCATCAGGCCCAGTACGCCGAGGGCGCAAAGGGTGCTGGTGTTCTTCAGATTCATGGGTTCTTCCTAGGGCGTAGCAAACAAAGAGCGGGAGGCCTCAGAGAGACCTCCACGCAAGTCGTGGGTGATGTTGTTGTAATCAGCGTCCGCCGCGTTCGGGCTTGTCGGGGCGCTCGGGTTTTTCGGGCTTGTCCGGATGATCCGGCTTGTCGGGGCGATCGGCCTTGTCGGGGTGATCCACCTTGGCGATCTTGTCTGCCTTGTCGGCATGGCTGGCTTTGTCGCTGTTGTCGCCGTGCGCGATATCCGCGCTGTCGGGCACGGGGCCGTGCGCCTTGGCAGCGCTCATCACGTCGCCCAGCTTGAGGTTCAGCGTCTTGGCGATGGCGCCCCAGCCCTGGCCTTCGGCGCGCAGCGCGAGCACACCGGTCAGCTGCACCGGACCCTTCGGGCCGGTGACCGTGCCACCGTTCAATGCGGCTTCGAGCTGTGCGGCGGTCGGCTGGGTGATGCCTGCGGCCTTCAGCTCGGCCTGTGCCAACGCGAGGGAGATATTCACGTTGCCGTAGCCGAGCGGGTGCGTGCTTGGCGTAAACGTCGTCTGCACGGCAGGCGTGGTCGCCGTCGCCGGCGTCACCAGCACGATGGCGGTGCCGCTGCGCAGGCCCGTGACCAGCGACTGCGCGTTGGTGGCAGAGCCGGCGAACGTGGTGTACGAGGCGGCGAGCCTGCTGCTTTCCTGGCCGCTCGTCGATGCCGTCTGCGTGGTGGGTGCGGTGTCGGCCAGCACCAGCGAGCTGCCCATGCACAGGCCGATGGCCACGCTCAGCGTGGTGAGTACATGTAGGTGCTTCTTCATCGATTGCCCCTTGAAGGTGATGATTCGTTCCCTTCGAGGCGCCCTTGGGCATCAGATGAACTCCGCACCTGCCATGCGGTTGTGCAGCAACCCCTGCTCACTCCGACGGCCTCGGCGGCGGATACTGGCGGACTCGACCACGCAAGAAAAGAGCGTGCGCGCGCAAGTTCAGCAAGCAGAAGAAAACCCTTCAGCCGCGAGTCAAAGAGCGCTTCCTTTCGTGCGCGAAGTCGCAGAAAACAAGGGTTTTTCTTGCACGAAACTGTGCGCGACGAAGCGTTGGTCGGGCGAGGACATAGCGACTTTGCTTAGCGCTTCCTTAGCAGGCATGGCGCGCCGATCGAATTTTTGTGCGATGTTGTCGCCGCGTCGAACGGAGTCAAACCCGGCGACGTCCATAGAACACTTCCACGCCCTAGTACGGAGTCAACATGAAGCGCCTATTTTCACTCGTCGTTGCGGCGACCTTGCTCGCAGGTAGCGCAGTGGTCCTCGCCTCGCCGCAAGGTCACGGCCATGGGAATGGCCATGGCAACGACGACGATGCCCGCTGGGACGATGGTGATCATGGCCACGGCCATAACCCCAAGGACGAAGGCCGCCACGACAACGGCAAGCACAAGGGCTGGTACAAGAAGGGCGATCGCCTGCCTGATCAGTACTACACGCGCGAGTACTACGTGACCGATTACGAGCATTACCACCTGCGCCGTCCCGATCCGGGCTACCGCTGGGTGCGTGCCGACGGCGGGCAGTTGTACCTGACGCTGATCTCCAGCGGTGTGGTGATCGATATTGCCGCGGGTTTCTGAGCGACTCCATCAGCTCGACACCAGAGCCATCGCCCGCAACGGCGGTGGCTTTTCTTATGGATCAACCCGGACGATGTGACGCGTGCGCATCGCGTGCTGCGATCGTGTCGGCGATTCGTCTTTCCAAAAACGGGGCCTTCGATGCGAAGGCCCCGCGCATGGCTACACGTGCAGCGCGATCAGAGGTTGCTGTTGAGGTTGGTCACGATGGTGCTGCCGAAGCCGCTGGCGTAGTCCCAACCCGTGGTCGCCGTCTCGCCGCCGTTACTGCCCGACGTGATGTCGTGGTAGCTGTTGGTGGCGACCTGGTACAGATGCGGTGCGGCGAAACCCAGCGTGGAGTGGCCGGCGAGCATGCGCGCCCAGGTCGCCGCGAACAGCGGCGCGGCGAGGCTGGTGCCGCCGTACTGCGCGTTGCTGCCGTTGACGATGATGATCGAGCCGGAATTCGGATCGGCATCCATCGCGACGTCGGCCACGTCGCGCGTGGTGCCGCCGCCCTGCGTCTGCCAGCTCGGCTTCGGCTCGACGGTGCTCGGGCTGCCGCCGGCCTTGGACCACAGCGTCTCGCCGGCCCAGCTGTTGCCGGTACCGGTGGTGAGCGTGGTGCCGCTCACTGCGACCACATACGGCGAACTCGCGGGATAGCTCGGCGTGGTGCCGCGGGGTGCCTTGCTGCATTCGTTGGAGCCGGAGTCGCCGGTGGAGACGGAGAACGTCTGGCCCTGCGACACGCCCAACGCGAAGATCTGGTCGTCGGCTGCCATCGAGCCGTCGCTGTGCGCGCTGGTTTCGCACTCGCCGAGCGACACGTTGATCACGCGCGCCTGGTTGTCGCTCACCGCCTGGTTGTAGGCGGCGGTCAGCGCGCTGTTGCTCAGCGAATTGGCCGCATAGAACATCAGCTTGGCGACGCCGCCGGACATGCCCACGATGTCCTGGCTGTCCAGATCCCATTCCGGCGTGCCGCTGGTGTCGGTGCCGGGCGTGCCGACCACGACCACCTGCGTGTTGACGGCCGGCAGGCCGTTGGCAGTGGTGAAGGAGGTGAGGTCCTTCAGCGGCTGCGTCATGTCGCCGTCGCTGATGATGCCCACCGTGATGGTCGACGCCGTCGGCGTGCTGCCGGCGTTGTAGATCGTCGGGAACGTCGTCGGGTTGTGGCCGGTGACGCCGGTGGTGGCGTTGGTGCCGACGCGATCGGCTGGCTTGAGCATGGTGTGTGCGTGCGACACGGTCTGCAGACCGACCACGGACAGCACGCTGTCGGCGAGTTCGGCAGGCACCTTGGCATCATCGATGTTGGCGTAGGCATCGCGACCTTCCGCATCGTGCGCCTTGATCAGGCGCGTGGCGAACGCGGTCTGCGCGGCGCCGGCATTGCCGTCGGCGGAGATCAGCATACGGTTCGGCGCCACCGTGATGTGGCTGAAGCCGGCCTTGCTCAGGTGATCGACCACGGCCTGCACCTGTGCGGCGCTCGGCGAGAACATCGCGACGGTGTCCGACGCACTGAGCTTCGTGTGATACGCGGCGCTGTTCGGATTGTGCGAGGCCGCGATGAAATCGTCGAGCGTGGAACGGTTCTGCAGTTTCATCACCACTTCGATATGCACCGGCGTGCTCGCATCGGCGAGATCGGCGGCGGTGGCGGTGGCGGCGAGTTCATGGGCATGGGTCGCCGTGGTCTTCCATGGCGTCCCCGCCGTTGCCTGCGCACAAGTCATCACACCAAGCGCGGCAACCAGTGCAACGCACAGCGAGGATTTCTTCATCTGCATGAGTTGTTCTCCCTCTTGTCGAGCTGATGTCCAGCTCTGGAATGTTGTGATCGCCCAACGCGGGCGAGAGGCTGCTCACCTTGGCCGCCGTTCCGTGGCGTGCTCCCCAGCACGCTCCTTATTTTGGAAAGAAGGTCCGCTCCCCACTCGACGCTAGCATGGCGCGCATGCATCACCGCATAGGCAAAATTCCGAAGTGCGCACTCGTGCGCGCTCGCAATTTCATGCGGACGTGGGGTTTGAAACGTTTCGTGGAGGAAGGCTGACGCGTGTCTTTCGAACCGGCGCAAGCGACGCGAAAGTTTGCATCGCGCGCGCATGGCTGTGCACGCGATGAAGGATCAGACCTCGAGCGTGAAGCCGATCTTCAGCGTGACTTGCCAGTGCGCGATCTTGCCGCCTTCGACATGGCCGCGAACGTCCGTCACGTGGAACCAGCGTATGTCGCGTATGGTCTTGGATGCGCGTTCGATGGCGACGCGGATGGCGTCGTCGCTGCTCTTGCTGGAAGAGCCGGTCAGCTCGACGGACTTGTAGACGTGTTCGGACATGACGCGACTCTCCTCGTGGTGATGCGCGTGATCGCGCACATTGTTGCCCGCGGCACTGCACACCCGGTCGCGGCTATGGGATGTGAAGAGCGCACGACATCGCTGTCATGCGCCCGCCGTCACGTTTCCATTGGCGGTTTCGCGAAACCTTCACGGCCCGGCTAAGCCGCGCGAAAGCGCCTGCGATTACGTTTCCCGGACCTTGCTTCTGGGGCGCAGCGATGGGCTGCGGAAGGCGAGGCATCCCCGGCTGTGTCAGTCACGGCTCTAGGTTTTGCGTGCACGTGGCGCGCAGCCAGGTCACCGGTTAGATCACTCGCATCTTCTGGAGGGGAACATGGCACTACATCGCATCACAGGGCTCAGCGTGGCGCTGGGGTCGGTCATTGCCTTGGCCGCGGGCAACGTGCACGCGGACGGCAATGGCAATGCAGAGGTGACATCCGCCGTGCAGCACGATGTGCTGCATTCGTTGCGCGGCACGATGCCCAGGCCCGACGATTTTTCCAAGGGACCACGCAATCATCCGTTGCATCCGCTGCCGTGGCTCGACGGTCCGGGCAATCCGCCCGATGGCGCGCTGCAAGGCAACCCCGGCGGTACGTTCGCACCGACACTGGGTTCGGGCGTGGACGGCGTCGGCAACGGCTTCAGTGGACCGCAAGGGACGTTCACCGTGAACAGCGCGCCGCCGGATACCAACGGCGCAGTGGGCGCCACGCAGTACGTACAGATCGTCAACACCGGTTTCGCCGTGTTCGACAAGGCCACCAAGGCGGTGGTGTATGGCCCGGTGCAATCCAACACGTTGTGGTCGGGCTTTGGCGGCCCGTGCGAAACCGACAACGATGGCGATGCGACGGTGGTGTACGACAAGGCCGCCAATCGCTGGGTGATCTCGCAGTTCGCGGTGACGGCGGCGCCGTACTACCAGTGCGTGGCCGTATCCGCCACGAGCGATGCGACCGGCGCGTATTACCGCTACGCGTTCCCCTACGGCAGCGTGTTCCCCGACTATCCGAAGATGGGCGTATGGCCCGATGCGTATTACGAAACCTTCAACATGTTCAACGGCAACACCTTCGCCGGTGCGAAGCTGTGCGCCTATGACCGCAACGCGATGCTGAGCGGCGCTGCCGCCACGCAGCAGTGCTTCCAGTTGTCGACCAGCTATGGCGGCGTGCTGCCGTCGGACCTGGACGGCAGCACCGCACCGCCGGCCGGCTCGCCGAACTACCTGCTCAACTTCGGCGCGAACTCGCTCAACCTGTGGAAGTTCCACGTGGACTGGAGCAATAACGCCAACACCACGCTGACCGGACCGACGTCGATCCCGGTGGCCTCGTTCTCGGCTGCGTGCAGCGGTGGCACCTGCGTGCCGCAGGGTGGCGTGAAGCAGAAGCTGGATTCGCTGGGTGATCGGCTGATGTTCCGCCTGGCCTATCGCAACTTCACCGATCACGAATCGCTGGTGGTCACGCACTCGGTGAAGGTCGGCACCAGCCGGCAGAATCCGTACACGGGCGTGCGCTGGTACGAGATCCGCAGCCCGGGCACGACGCCCACGGTGTACCAGCAGTCCACGTTCTCGCCCGATACCAGCTACCGCTGGATGGGTTCGGTGGCGATGGACAAGCAGGGCAACATGGCCTTGGGCTACAGCACGTCGAGCAGCACGTTGCATCCGGCCATCCGCTACACCGGCCGCCTCGCCACCGACGCGCTCAGCACCATGCAGGCCGAAAACAGCATCCTGGAAGGCCTCGGCTCGCAGACCGGCAGCAACCTTGCGCGGTGGGGCGACTACAGCGCGATGACCGTCGATCCGGTGGACGACTGCACGTTCTGGTACACCAACGAGTACCTCAAGACGAACGGCGCGTTCAACTGGAGCACGCGCATCGCATCGTTCAAGTTCCCCGGCTGCCAGTAAGCCCTCGGCCGTCCAGACGCCCCCGCTTTGGCAGGGGCGTTTTTTTTGCGCGGAACATCGGTGATGGCCGTGGGATGCGTGGGCATTTCACGCGCCACGTCACAGTTTGATGGGCTCGCGGATTTGGATCGGTTTACGCCAGCCTGTCGTCGAGATTTCTTGGCGCCTCCTTCACATCGCAAATGAATGATGGAACGGCCGTGACTTCTTGCGTTCGGTCGCGCTGGGGAGGCGGGTTGTCCCGCTGGTCATCTTGGAAGGAGCGATGCCGGTGTGGGTCATCCATGCCGCTACGGGCGGCTGCGCGCATGCAATGCCATGGCGATACCACGCTGCGCGGCGGCCGGACGCCGTCTGTTCTTGCGTCGTGCCCGGGAGAGGCACGCCGTTGGGGAAAAACCATCGTCGCAGGCTCGACGCCTCGAGCGGCCGGCCATCCATGGCCGGTCGGGTCCGGACAGGAAGTCACGGGACCACTTCGACCCACACTTGGGGATCTGCATGAGCATGCACAGGAAATGGTTGGTTGCTTCGCTTTGGCTGGCTTTCGGCACCTCGGCGATGGCTGCGGATTTCGGTACGTCGCCGCCGCCTTCTTCGAAATTCGACGTGAGCCCGCTGCAGAGCGACCAGACGTATACCGGCTTCATCGTCACCTACAGGAACGGCAGCAGCGAGCGTGGCAATGCCAACGCCGCCGTGCAGAACGTCGGCGTCGCGGCGGGACGCGCGAAGCTCGGCGGTGGTGCGACAGCCTTCGCGCGCGGACTCAACGTGCATTATGGCCGCAAGCTGGCGACGGGCGCCGACCTGCTGCGCACCGAACGTGCGCTGTCGTCGACCGAAGCGGCGGCGCTGATCCAGCAGATCGCCGCCGACCCCGCCGTGGAATTCGTAGAGCCGGAGTACCTGTTGAAGAAAGTCGACGGCATCAAGCCGGCTGGCGCGGCGACCTTCACCGTGCCGAACGACCAGTACTACGCGTCGTACCAGTGGGACTACCTGGCGGCGACGGGTGCAAACTTCTTCGACAACACGCTCAATGCGAACGTCGCCAACTGGGGCGGCGCGAACATCCAGCAGGCATGGAGCCTCGCTGACGGCACGGGCATCGTCATTGCCAGCCTCGATACCGGCGTGACGAACCATCCCGACCTCAACCTGTCGCTCGCCAACGCGGGCTACGATTTCATCAGCACGGCCTCGGTGTCCGGCCGTTCCACCAACGGCCGTGTGGCCGGCGGCTGGGATACGGGCGACTGGGTGACGGCCGGGCAGTGCGGCACCGGCCAGCCGGCCGAAGACAGCAGCTGGCACGGCACGCACGTGTTCGGTACGGCGGGTGGCGAATACACCAACAACAGCACCGGCATGGTCGGCACGGCGTTCGGTGCGCAGGTGTTGCCGGTGCGCGTGCTTGGCCATTGCGGCGGTTCCAACGCGGATATCGCCGATGCGATCACCTGGGCGTCGGGCGGCAGCGTGTCGGGCGTGCCCGCCAATGCGCATCCTGCGCAGGTGATCAGCATGAGCCTCGGTGGTTCCGGCAAGTGCACGTCCGGTAGCGTGCTGGGCCAGGCCATCACCGGCGCCATCGGGCGCGGCGCGACCGTGGTGGTCGCGGCCGGCAACAGCAATGCCAATGCGTCGAACTATTCCCCGGCCAGTTGCGCGGGTGCAGTGACCGTGGCGGCCACGGGCATCACCAGCACGCGTGCCTACTACTCCAACTACGGTTCGCTCGTCGCGATCGCCGCGCCGGGCGGCGGCGTCTACAAGAACGATGCGTCCACCGGCACGCAGGCCACCACCGGCTTCATCTGGTCGACCATCAACGCAGGCACGACCACGCCGACCACGGCAACCTATGGCGGCATGGCCGGCACCTCGCAGGCGACGCCGCATGTGGCCGGCGTGGTGGCGCTGATGCAGAGCTACCGGCTCGCGCTCGGCAAGTCGCTGCTGACGCCTGCGCAGGTGACCTCGCTGCTGAAGTCGTCGGCGACCGCGCCTCACGTGAAGCCCAGCGGAAGCAAGACGATCGGTGCGGGCATCGTCAACGCCTACGCCGCGGTGCAGGCCGCCGGCGCACAGCCGTAACGGCACAGGGCCGATGCGTGGAACGCATCGGCCCTTCTTCCCGGCTCAGCGCTTGGTGGCGCCGGAGCCTTTCGCCATCTGCGCGCAGGCATCGCCGTAGCTCTGCAGGCGGTTGCGCACCGATTCGAGGTAGATGGTGAAGCCATAGCGCACCGCGCCGCCGCGATCGGCGAGCCATGCACCGACCGAACGTGCGGCGAGAAACTGCGGGAGCTGCGCAAAGGGAACGGGCCGGCTGATCATCACCGATTCGCTGG
Source organism: Dyella jiangningensis (assembly GCF_003264855.1). Taxonomy (NCBI): domain Bacteria; kingdom Pseudomonadati; phylum Pseudomonadota; class Gammaproteobacteria; order Lysobacterales; family Rhodanobacteraceae; genus Dyella; species Dyella jiangningensis. Next base: position 1,189,316 of record NZ_NFZS01000001.1, read on the forward strand.
TGGCGCTGAAGGCGTCGCGGTCACCCGGCAAGGTCTGCTGGTTGTCGATCTCGAAGTAGGAGCGAGTGGCGCGCGACACCAGCTTGCGCGCACGTTCCACGCCGACCATGTAATAGGCGGTGACCGTGAGGCCGTCGGGTTTGCACAGCAGGGTGATGCGGTACTGTCCGTCGCGCGCGCTCTGCCCGAGCGTCAGCAGGGGCGCATTGCCCATCATGTGATAGCTGACGGTTGGCGCAAGGCGACCGTTGTTGGCGAGCCCCGAGTTGATCATCTCATCGCCCGTCAGCACGGCGGGATCGGCCTGGATCTTGCGGCCGTACTGCGCCTCGGCGGTGAGGTTGAGCTCCTTCAGATAGGCGTCGACATCGTCGGGTGCCTGCGCCGCGTTGCCTGGCTGCGTGCGCAGGGGCAGCGCGCCGAACCGGTCATTGCCGGTGGGTGACCAGCGGAACAGGCCGCCCATGTAGGCGAGCGTGCAGGCATCCATGCATACCGCCACCTTGGAGGTCGGCGTCGTCGAGCGCGAGGGCTTGCGCGGTACGCCCAGGTGCGTGGCGATCGACTGCGCGCGGAACAGCCGGCCCAAGGCGATGCCGGCACGCATGTCGCCGCCGGGGGAATTCAAATAGACGTCCGAACCCACAGGCACCTTGCCCGAACGCACCAGTGCTTCGAAGCGGTCCGCCGCGCCTGCGTCGATGGTCCCGTAGAGATAGATCTGTGGAACCTTGGCCACGGCCAGCGTGAGCTTGTCGGCATTGACCTGGATGGCCATCTGGCCGGGCGTGTCCGCACGCTTGTCAGGCGTGGCGCCATGCGCGATGGCGGCGGATGCCAGGCCAGCGCAAGCCAGCAGTGCGAGTCTCAGGCGGCGGACGCGTGTGCGTTTGAGCTGTTTCGCTTCTGTATCAGTGGCCTGCACGTGACTGACTCTGGCATGGAGACCGCACAGTCTGCCTTGCCGGACCTGTCCGCGGAGTTAAGGCGATACTTAGTCAGTGTCGCCTTAAATGCGACGGGCGTCCGAAGGCCGGACGTCCGTGCGTTTGTCCGCGGACGCATGGCGTTTTCAGCGCGCGCCGTGCAAGTGCCGGTGTCCAAACGATTTTTGCGTGGCGCGAGGCTTGGCACGGCGCTTGCCATGGGTGTCAGCAACAGCGTGTCCCAGCGACATGCCTCGATCACTGCCTGTCGGTGCACGAATCACCGGACGGGCTCGAAGAACAACAGACAGGAGTCTTACGCATGTCCCGCAAGTCGTATCTCGTTTCGTTGCTGTTTTCCGCCGGCGTTGTCCTCAGCCATGCATTCGCTCCCGCCGCCATGGCGGATGAGGCCAGCGCGCCGGCCAAGGACAGATCGATGATGTCGCGCGACCAGGTCACGCGCATCCTCGACAGCAATCGCATGATCCTGCCGGGGCAGGGCGTGGATGAGAAGGTCAAGCTGCACATCAACGGCATCGACCAGTGGATATCGATCCGCGGCAAGGATCGCCGCAACCCGGTCCTGCTGTTCCTGCACGGCGGCCCGGCCGCGCCGGCCATGCCCGAGGCCTACACCTTCCAGACGCCGTGGGAGGATTACTTCACCGTGGTGCAGTGGGACCAGCGCGGCGCGGGCAAGACGTATCGCGCCAACACCGAGGAAGCGATGGCGCCCGGCATGTCGGTGAAAGGCATGACGGACGACGCCGAGCAGGTGGTGACCTATCTGCGCGAGCGCTTCGGCAAGCAGAAGATCTTCCTGCTGGGCCATTCGTGGGGTTCCATCCTCGGCGTCACGCTGGCGCAGCGTCATCCGGAATGGTTCTACGCCTACATCTCGACCGGGCAGGTGGTGAACGGCCGCCGCAACGAAGAGGTGGGCTTCAACTACGCCCTGCGCAAGGCGAAGGAAGAAGGCAACCAGACGGCCATCCGCGAGCTGGAGGCGATGGCGCCTTATCCGGGCAATGGTCCGCTGACGCTCGATCGCATCGGCATGCGCAGCAAGTGGGAGATGTATTACGGCGGCCTCGCCTGGGGCCGCAAGGACTACCAGTTCGATGTGGATGCCGAGGAACTGTCGCCCGACTACAGCCGCGAAGACCTGGATGCGATCGACAAGGGCAGTCTGTTCTCGCTCAACCACCTGCTGCCCGCGTTGCTTGCCACCGACTTCGACCATGTGACGAACTTCGGTTGCCCGGTGATCGTGTACGTCGGCGCGCACGACTACACCACGCCGCACGAAGTGACCGAAGCGTGGTACGCGAACATCCACGCGCCGTCGAAGAAGCTGGTGTCCTTCGCCGATTCCGCACACATGATGATGCAGGAGCAGCCGGGTCGCTTCCTGATGCACCTGGTGACGGATGTGCTGCCGCTGGCGCAGAAGGCGGGTGATGGGGCGCCGGCCGAAGTGGAGCGCGATCGCTGAGCAGCCCGCATCGTGCGGCAGCAACGCGGCGGACCGTCCCCTGCGGATGGCCGCCGCGGATCAGTGGCATCAGTTCGTCAGCGACATATGCGCCAGTGCGTCGCGCATCGGTTGGCTCGGCACGATGATGAAGCCCCGGAACAGCGTGTCGAAATCGACGATGACGTAGACCACCGAGGCGAGCAGGATCGATCCCAGGCCGATGGTCACCAGGGCCAGCGCGTTGTGCGGCGCGATCAGACCGAAGCTGAGGAAGATCACGAACAACCAGAAGGCCAGGGTCAGGAAGAACGGCAATGAAATGGAACTGTGGGCTTCCTCGATCAGCTTCCAGTGCGCGCTCATCGCACGAGCGAACTGTTCGAGGCCTTCGCTGCGCAGGGATTGGTGGTAGGGGTCCGTTACAGGGAGCCGCCGCACCTGCTTGCCTACATCATTCAGCATCTGGTCGAGACGAGCGTCGTCGATGTTCTCCGTAACGTCCTTGGGTGAAATGTCTTTGGGGTAATAGTCGCCGGGAGGCCGTCTTTCGTGGGGCCATATGCTGGCGATCGTGCCCGCGGTATAGGAGCGCAGCAACGCTCGCGCCTGGTCGCCCTCATCGCCGTAGGCGCGCAGGGTGGAGTCCAATTGGATCAGGTCCGATGCGAAGACATGGAAGTCGTCGGCGACGATGTCAAAGCTGGACTTGGCGGACGTGGTCAGCAGGCTCAGCATGAGTGCGGCAAACGTTACCAGCATGCCGTTGACCAGCTGCACCAGCTGGACGGTTTCCTGCGCCTTGTGCTCTTCGGGCAGGACACGTCGGACGCCCAGGCCAATCAGTGCCGCGGCGACCAATGCCGTAAAAATACCTAGGGTGGACGTGGCCGGAAACAACATGTCGTGCCCCTGGAGCGCCGCCTCACTGGCGGCACTATCCTGGCGCTGGCCCGTGAAGATCGCGCAAACGGTGCCTTGGCATCGAGCCCGTCAACGGCGCTTGCGATTGTCCGCGCGTCTTCGCGCGTCGTTGAGACTCAGTCTCCTAGGATGCGGCGGGGCGGGCCTGCGTGCTCTGCCGAGTTGACGGGGAACGATGCTCTTTACCGCGGCCCTGGCCTGGGCCGTCCTATGGCGGCGACACACGCTGAGTCATGCGAAGGAGTGTCGAGATGAGCGCGACCGAAGGCGGCTCCGTGCCGAGTGTGCTGATCGTCGACGACACGCCGGACAACCGGCTCCTGTTGTCCGAACTGTTGAAGCCGTTGTATCGCGTCCAGCTGGCTGCCGACGGTGCGGAAGCGCTCGCCATCGCCAACGGCGAGGACAAACCCGACATCATCCTGCTCGACGTGATGATGCCCGGCGTCTCCGGCTTCGATGTCTGTCGCCAGCTCAAGGCGAAACAGGACACGCGCGATATCCCGGTGATCTTCCTCACCACACTGGACGCCGCCGAGGACGAGACACGTGGACTGGTGCTGGGCGCGGTCGACTACATCACCAAGCCGATCAGTCCGCCGGTGGTCCTGGTGCGCGTGGCTACCCACCTGCGCCTGAAGGCGGCGGCGGAGTTCCTGCGTGACAAGAACGCCTACCTCGAACAGGAAGTCGTGCGCCGCACGGTCCAGACCAGGACGGCCCAGGAGGTGACCATCCTCGCGCTGACGTCGCTGGCCGAGGCACGGGACAATGAAACGGGCAACCACATCCGCCGTACCCAGCATTATGTGAAAGCGCTGGCGGACCACCTGAAGGATCACCCGCGTTTCGCCGCGGAACTCGACGACGCGACGCGCAAGCTGCTGTTCCAGTCCGCGCCGCTGCACGACATCGGCAAGATCGGTATTCCCGATTACATCCTGCTCAAGCCGGGCCGGCTGACGCCGGAGGAATACGAGGTCATGAAGACCCACACGACCATCGGTCGCGATGCGCTGCAACGGGCCGAGGACCAGCTGGGCATGAACCTGCCGTTCCTGCGGCTGGCCAAGGAAATGGCCCACGGCCACCAGGAGCGATGGAACGGCTCGGGCTATCCCGAAGGTCGCAGCGGCGAGGACATTCCGCTGTCCGCCCGCCTGATGGCGGTGGCCGATGTCTATGACGCGCTGATCAGCCCGCGGGTCTACAAGCGGGGCATGCCCCACAACGAAGCGACGGCGTTCATCGCACAGCGGCGCGGCGTCGATTTCGACCCCGACATCGTCGATGCCTTCCTGCAGCTGCAGGGCGAATTCGAAGCCATTGCCCGTCGCTTCCACGACGACGTGGCGGGGCATTCGCTGCACGAAGGTCGCGCTGTCTGATATCTCGCCCGGTGCGGAGGGGACGCACATGAACGCCGTGCTCGAACGCCTGGAACGACTTCCCTTGCGGCTGCGCCTGCAGTTGGGCTTTGGTGGGATCCTGCTGCTTGCGGTGCTGATCGGCAGCCTCGGCATAAGCGTGCTGAAGGAGCAGCGGGACCAGATCAGCCGCCTCTATGAAAAGGACATGCTGGGGCTGGCGCATATCGCGGCGGCGCGGACAGCCCAGGCCGATGTGGGGCAGAACTTGCGGCAGGCCGTGCTGGTGGGCCCGGGCGAGGCGCAGCAGGAGGCGCTGCAGCAGATCGCCGATGCGGCGACACAGACGCGCCAGGAGATCGAGCTGGCGCGGCCGCACGTCTTCCGGGACGAGAGCCTGCGCAACCTCGCACTTTTCGACGTGGCGTTCACCGACTACCGAAGCCAGGTGCAACAGATCGTCGCGACGCTGCGCGAACCGGCGGAGCCGGGCCGCGCCGATCCCAACGCCAGGGCGGCAGCGTTGCTGACTTCGTCGGAGTTTCGCCGCAGCGATACCGCCGTGAAGACCACGTTGGCCAGCCTGGCGGAAGCCAAGCAGAAGGGCGCGACCGACGAGGTGCATGAAGTCTCGACGCGATTCCTGCACATGGTCCAGATCACGCTGTGGCTGCTGGCGATCAGCGTGGGCATCGGCATCGTATTTGGCAGCATGATCAGCCGCTCCATCCGGCGGCCTGCGGACGGCCTGCGGCGGGCGCTGGACGCCTTGAGTGCGGGCGATCTGGATGTCGACGTTCCCTACACCGATTATCCCAACGAAGCGGGCGACCTGGCGCGGGCGATCGTCACCCTGCGGGACGAGGCGCGCCAGGTTGCCGGCCAGCGTTGGGTCAAGACCCACGTGGCTTCCATCAGCCGTGAAATGCGCGCCACCACCGGCGCCGACGAGCTGGCCAGGCAGTTTCTGTCCACCATTGCGCCGCTGCTTCGCATCGGCCACGGCACGCTGTACGTCTATGACGAAGAGGCGCGGCTGTTGCGACTGGCGGGGCACTACGCGGCGGAACAGGCACCGCCGACGCTTCGGTTGGGCGAGGGCTTGGCCGGCCAGTGCGCGGTGGATCGGCTTGCGATCACGCTGGCGCAGCCGCCGGCCGGTTACCTACAGGTGAGTTCATCGCTCGGAGAGAAGGCGCCGTCGGACATCCTCGTGTTGCCCGTGCAGCGCAACGAACGCCTGTTCGGCGTGATCGAGCTGGCCAGCCTGTCGCCATTCGATGCGAGCCGGCGCGAGCTGATGAACGAGCTGATGCCGATACTCGCGGCCAACATGGAAATCCTCGAGCGCACGGCCAGCACGCACAAGCTGCTCGAGGAGAGCCGTCGCCAGGCCGAGGTGACGGCGCGCCAGGCCGTCAGCCTCAAGGCGCAGACCGTGGAGCTGGAAACCAAGCAACGCACGATCGAGGCAGCGCGCGCGTGGTATCTCGGCATCATCGAGTCGGCGCCCGACGGGATGATGATCGTCGATGACGAAGGGCGCATCGTGCTCGCCAATCCGAAGCTGGAGGCGATCTTCGGTTACGGCACCGGCGAATTGATCGGCGCAGGTGTCGAACAACTGGTGCCCGCTGCGTCGGTGGCGCAACACGCCGGCCTGCGCCATCAGTTCCTTGGCGAGGGCATCAGCCGCAAGATGGGCGCGGGCAACGTCGACCTGCATGGGGTGCGCAAGGACGGCAGCGAACTGTCGGTCGAGATCGGTCTGTCGTTTCTGCCGGAGCTCGACGGGCAGGGCACGTGCGTGTGCGCCTCGGTGCGCGATGTAAGCGAGCGGCGCATGATGGAAACCGCCTTGCTGCGCAGCGAAGAACGGCTGCAGTACATCCTCGACCGGAGCCCCATCAGCATTGGCGTTTCCACTGGAGGACGCATCCGTTTCACCAACCCGAAATACGTCGAGACCTTCGGCATGGAAACGGGCGGCGACGTGATGCGGCTCTACGTCGATCCCGCCGAACGCGAGCGACTGGGCGAGCGCCTTGCCGCGGGTGAGCCGATCTCCGGCATCGAGATACAGATGTACGACCGCGATCGTCGTCCGCGGGACATCGTGGCGAGCTACCTGCCGATCACCTGGGACGGCGAAAGCGGCATGCTCGGCTGGTTCATCGACATCACCGAACGCAAGGCCGCGCAGGATGCCGTCGTGCGAGCCAAGGAGGTGGCGGAGGAAGCCACGCGGGCCAAGAGCGATTTCCTGGCGAACATGAGCCACGAAATACGCACGCCGATGAACGCCATCATCGGCATGAGCCACCTGGCCCTGCAGACGGATCTCAATGCGAAACAGCGCAACTACGTCGAGAAGGTACATCGCTCGGCGGAAAGCCTGCTCGGCATCATCAACGACATTCTCGACTTCTCGAAGATCGAGGCCGGGCAGCTGCATATGGAGCAGGTACCGTTCCGGCTCGACGACGTCATGGATCACGTCGCCAGCATCGTGGGCCTCAAGGCGGAGGAGAAGGGTCTGGAACTGCTGTTCCAGACGGCGCCCGACCTGCCCACGGCGCTGATCGGCGACCCGCTGCGACTGGGCCAGGTACTGCTCAACCTGGGCAACAACGCGGCCAAGTTCACCGAGCACGGCGCGATCGTGATCGGCGCCGAACCGGTGGCGAGTGACGGCGACGAGGTGGAACTGCATTTCTGGGTCAGGGACAGCGGCATCGGCATGACCGAGGAGCAGCGCAGCCGCATCTTCCAGTCTTTCGTGCAGGGCGATTCCTCCATTACGCGCCGATACGGCGGCACCGGCCTGGGCCTGGCGATCTCCCGCACGCTGGTCAAGCGGATGCACGGCGATATCTGGGTGGAGAGCGAGCCCGGCAAGGGTTCGACCTTCCACTTCAAGGCGCGTCTCGGCGTGCAGCCGGGTGCACCATCGCAGGCGGTGCTGCTGGCCGACACTTTCCAGGGTGTTCGCGTGCTGGTGGTCGACGATAACGAGGTGGCGCGCGAGGTGCTCTCGGGCATGGTGCGCGGCATGGGGCTGGAAGCGGATATCGCCTGCGACGGCGAGGAAGCGCTCAGGCTGTTCGACTGGGCGCAGCGTCATCGGCGTCCCTACCAGCTGGTGCTGATGGACTGGAAGATGCCCGGCATGGATGGCATCGAGACCGTGTCGCGCCTGCACGCCCGTGGCGAAGGCGGACCGGTGACCGCGGTGGTGATGGTGACTGCGTATAGTCGTGACGAAGCCCTGAGCGAGGCGCAGCTGCGGCAGGTGAAGTTGGGCCAGGTACTGACCAAGCCAGTGACCGCTTCATCACTGATGGATGCGTTCGCCCAGGCGCTTGGCAGGAGCATCCAGGTGGTGCGGCATACGGACCGCCAGCGCCACCGCCATGATGATGCCAAGGCAAGACTTGCGGGCTGCCGCATCCTGCTGGTGGAAGACAACGCGTTGAATCGCGAGCTGGCGCTGGAGCTGCTGCAGTCCGCCGGCATCGACGTGGTGGTGGCCTGCAACGGCAGGGAAGCGGTGGAGACGCTGGCGGCCGAACCCAGGTTCCATGGTGTGCTGATGGATTGCCAGATGCCCGTAATGGACGGCTATACCGCTGCGCATGACATCCGCGAACGACTCGGCATGAAGCGCCTGCCCATCATTGCGATGACGGCCGACGCCATGGCGGGTGACCGCGAAAAGGCGCTGGCGTCCGGCATGAACGACCATATTCCCAAGCCACTCGACGTGGACGGGATGTTCGCCACCATGGCGCGCTGGATCAAGCCGCGGCTTGTCACCGACGACGGGCCGGTCGTGGCCGACCGCGGGTCACCTGAGGGATTTCCGGCGCTTCCCGGCATCGATACGCAGGCCGGCCTTCGCATGTGCGGCGATATCCCTTCGTTGTATCGCCGCATGCTGCGGATGTTTCGTAGCAATTACGCCGAGTTCGATCGCCTGTTCCGCGAAGCGGAGCACGATGATGACCCCGGCGCCGCCTGCCGGCTTGCGCATTCGCTGCGGGGTTCCGCGGGCAATATCGCTGCGCGCGATGTGGCGACGGCGGCAGGCGAACTTGAGCAAGCATGCCGCAACCCAGCGTCAGGAGAAGACATCGAGCGTTCGCTCGCCGCGGTGTTGCAGGCGTTGCGCCCCGTGATGGATGGTCTGTCCGCATGGGATACCGAGTTCTCTGGCTGACGCTGCCTTGCGTGTTTCTCAACGTTTTTCGGGCACCAGCAAGGTGACCACGAAGCGGAAACCCCAGCCCTTCTGCCCCGCGTCCGTGTGCTGCGCCCAATAGCGCACGCCGCCGGTGAAGCTCACCGGGTGACCACCGATGCGCACCAGCTTGCCGATCGTGGCATTGACGGGCACCGCCCATCGGTGCGCCTTCCAGTCGTAGGAGGACTCGGCGTTGAGCCCGTACGTCCATGCCGTGGGCGTGTTGTAGCTGAGGAAGGGCTGCAGGAAGGTACTGCTGATGTCCGGGTGCGTCCTGTCGTTGCCGACCTTGGCGATGGACCAGATGTGGTTGAACAGGAAGCCATACGTCCATGCGTGATCCTGCTTGAGCACGATCGCCGTCGGTCCCAGTCCCCATCGCTTGCTGCCGAGCAGATCGTCGGTGGCCGTAGGGATGAGAAAGGCGGGGCCTGCGCCCCAGATGATGCCGCTGCCGGAGGACTTGGTTGGCGAGAAGAACAGGCTCTGCGTGATGTCGCCCAGTCCGAACTGGTGGCCCGCGCCTGGCGCCATGTCCGACTGGTCGACCACCGGGAGGATGGTGCGCGAAATCATGTTCCAGCCGTTGCCGACGGGCACGGGGATCACCGGCTGGATGTTCAGGTAGGTGCGATGACCATCGTCCAGCGGACCGATGTTCTGGTCATAGTTGAACTGGAACGGCATGCTGATCATCGCGGCGACCGGATTGGACAGTTTCTTGGCGAGCTCCGCGTTGTCCTCGTTCGCCTGCGCATGTGCAGCGATGGACATGACGGCAGTGCCGGCGACGATCACGGATCGGGCAATAGGCATGCGGGTCTTCCTGGGCGGGGGGAAGAAGGCGTGTGGTCGCGATCGCTGCGTGCGCAGTCGGCAAGCGCAGGCATCGCGGCACGGGTTCGCCTGGCCCAAGCCTGCCGGCCACGCGAGGGCGCGATAAGCGCAAATCCTCGGTAGCGCACTCCGTAGTTTTACGTAGACCGGCTAGGTGGAATTGCGCTTGTTCCCCATCGCGCGCGCAACCACCCTGATGCCCATATCCATGGCGTCAGGCACCTACCGCCCCACGGCAAGCCTGGCCGGCCCACCCCATCCGTCGAGATGCCATGAAAAAACGACTTGCGCTTGTTCTGCTTCTGCTGGCGGCCGCTGTGGCCGTTCCTGTCCACGCCACGGAAGGCGCGCTCGGACGTGCAATCACGGGCGTGCAGGCCACGTCCTACTCCGGCCTCGTTCCGCCCACGCCCGGCTGGAACTGGGGCGTGGCCTATGCGTACTACAGTGGCTCGATCAGCGCATCAAAACAGGTGCCCATCACCGGCGGCGGCGTTTCGCTCGGCCTGAAGGCCGAATTCCAGCTGCTCAACCTGGCCGGCGTCTACATCTGGGACACCAAGCCGTCGGCATGGAATTTCGCCAGCGAGATCGTCGTGCCGTTCGCCTATGTGGATGCGAACGTGAACACCTCGTTCGGCAATTTCTCGCGTGGCCTGAGCGATCACGACAGCGGCCTGTTCGACATGACCTTCGTGCCGGTGATCGCCAGCCACCACTTCAGCCAGACGCAGCACCTGTCGCTCGCGCTCTATATCTATGCGCCCACCGGCAGCTACAACAAGGGACAGCTGGCGAACGTCAGCCTGAACAACTGGACGTTCTCGCCCACCGTGGGTTACACGCAGCTGTTCCAGCAGGGCACGCTGGAGTGGAGCCTTACCTCGGCGGTGGATTTCTACACGAAGAACGACGACACCGATTACCAGAACGGCGCGGTGTTCCGCATCGACTCGTTGCTGGTCAAGCGCTTCCCGTCGGGTTGGGGCGTGGGCGCCGTGGGTGGATGGATCGAGCAGATCGAGAAGGACAGTGGCCCGACCGCCGATCGCCTCAACGGTTTCAAGGGCCGTGCGCTGGCGCTGGGACCGATGGTGAACTACCTGAAGAAGTGGCAGGGCGGCCAGGTGGAGTTTTCAGGACGTTGGTTGCACGAGTTCGACGTGAAGAACCGACTCAAGGGCAATCCGTTCATGCTGTCGGCGACGATCTCCTTGTGATGGCGGACGCGAGCATGCGCAGTCAGCCGGTGCTGCCGACGTAGCGGCGGCAATGATCGAGGTAATCCTTCTCGTGCACTGGCAGCAGGCCTGTCACGGCTGACCACAGCCACGAGGGCGCTTCCAGCGTGCGCGAGTGGCGGCGCCTGAGCTCGGTGCACCAGGCCTTGCGGGTGTCTGCATCCATCTGCCGCGAATGCGCCTGGCCGACGACGTGGGCGAGATAGGCGGCGACCTGGCGTGCCCGTTTGCGCTTGAGGCGCGCGATGTCGATCTTGAGGTCCTGCGGCAGCAATTCGCGAACGAATACGGGCCTGTCGAGCAGGCGCGCCGGCCGCATGCGTTCTCCCAGGGCGGGCGACAGGTGCCGAGCCGCCGTCACCACGCGTTCGGCGGGGTCGCGTGGCATGCGTACGCCAGGCGCACGCGGGGCTATCGGTGGTCCTGCTTCCTTGATGTCGACAAGGCACAGGTCGTCGCCATCGACGACGTTGCCGTCCACATCCACCAGTACGGCGTAGCGCAGTTTGCCCAGTGAACTGCAACCCTTGCGCCAGTAGGCCGCGTCAAGCAGCTCCACCTTGCCCTGCGCTTGGCGATGGCGAAGCTGGGTGAGCAGCGCATCGATGCCGGGGTCGCGCACGAGCTCGCGGATCGCGCGTCGTTCGTTCGCTTTCAGCGGCCAGAACTCTTTGCCCAACGGAAACGCCAGTTCGTTCCCGGGCAGGCGTTCGCGAGCCAGCGACTTCCAGCTTCGTCGCAGCGCGCGCTTCATCACCAGCTTGATGCTGGGCGGCATGTCCGGTTCGGGCTGATCGTTGTCGGGAAAAGCCGCCTCATAGCCGTCAAGCATCGCTTCCATCATGTGGGCGGTGGCGATGCCGGGCAGATCGGAACCGCGCGCGGACATCGCCAGCGACAGGGCCAGCCGGATCAGGTCGTGCGCCGGATGCCCGATGACGCTCTGGTCGAAGTCGCGGATCTGTATGTGCACGCGTCCTTCGTCATCGGCCACCGGGCCGATGTTGCCTATATGGCAGTCCCCGCAGATCCATATCGCCGGGCCGGCGGGAAGCGAAGGCGCCGCGCGTGAATCCAGCCATTCGTAAAACCGTGCGGTATTGCCCCGCACGTATGCGTGGGCGGAGCGTGCCATCTTGGTGTTGCGGCGTTCGATCAGCGCGCGCTGTCGGCGCGCGGGTGCAACGGTGGCATGCGAGGACATGGGCGCTCTCGGACGGTAGCGCGGCACTGTCGCGGACCCCGCATGAAGAAAGCGTCACATGCCGGCGGCTTGTCGCCGGCGTCGACGAGTCAGTGCTGCTCTTCGGCGGCGTCGTAGATGCACGAGAGCACCGCGGCGGCCGCGGCATACAACGTGGCCGGCACTTCCTGGCGCAGCCGCAACGAGGCGAGCAGTCCGGCCATCTGCGGATCGTGGTGCAGCGGAATGCCCAGCGCGCGTGCGCGCGCCAGCAACGTCTCCAGCGACTCGGGCGGCAGGTTGGCGTTCGATGCAGACTCAGCCGGTCCACCGGAAAGGCGCAGGGTGACGCGTCGGCGGGCGGGAGGCAGCGGCGTGGTCATGCCATGGTCTTCAGCAGGATGGCGCTGTGCGGGCTGCTCGCGTGCGGCAGGCCTTGCTGGCAGCTCAACTGGTCAAGGATCAGCCCGGTGGCGGCCAGTTGCTGGCGCAGCGGACCGAACAGATGCTCCAGCTTGTGCACGGTACTGGCGCGTTCGGCCCACAAGCGGACACCGAGGCGAAGGTCGCGCAATTGCAGTTCACCTTGCACGGGACCCAGCGCCGGCAGGTCCAGGGTGAAGCCCAGTGTCCATGCGGATGCCTCGTCGGCTTCGACGTTGTGCTGAAGCTGGATCTGCAGGATGTCCCGGCCGTTTTCGCCCTGCAATGGAATCTCGATCATCCACGCCGGCACCGTGGTGGCTTCCAGCTGCGCCACTTCCACGCGCGCGAGCGCCGCGTGTACCTCGCCATGCAGGCGACTCAGCAGTGCATCGACGTCATCGTTGAGCAGCTCCGGCGGCAGCGCCACGCGCGGTTGCGGCAGCAGACCGCGCTGCTGCAGTGGCGGCGGCGTTTCGCTGCCGCTTGAACTGCTGGCACGTCGCGCGGGCAGGTAGTCGTCCAGCAGGCTGGCCAGGCGCAGCAGGGCGCCCTTCCAGTCCTCCTGGCTCAGCGCGGCCATATCAAGGTGCGACTGGGCCAGCTGGGATTCGAGGAACAGTCCGCTGCGCGTGATCGCTTCGCGCAGGCCTTCGCCGCGCGTGACTTCCGCAGGCGTGCGCACCACGTGTTCAAGCAGTGCCAGCGCGGGGCGCAGGTAGGGGGGGAGCTGGCGCAGCGCCGGTCGCTGCGCGAGCGCATCCAGCGTGGCGAGCAAGGGCGCGTAGCCGTTCTGCTGCGGCAGCCGCTCGCGCATCGCCACCTGGATGGCCGGCTCGGGCGTGTGCGGCATGATCACTTCCAGCTGCGGCTGCGCGCCCAGCGTCAGCACGCGCACCTGGAACTGCGACGGCAGCTGGCTGCGCGGCGCTTCCGCTTCCACCGCAAGCGCGCCGATCTGCAGCACCATCAGGCCATCCGGATTGAGCCCCAGCGGCCGCGCAGCCAGCACCGTGCCGATGCGCCAACTCTCGGCTGCACTGCCGGAAGCGGCGCCGGCCCAGGTGAGGGCGGCAAAGCTGGTGGGTTGGATGACCAATCAAGACTCCTTGCGGACGGGATTCGCGCGCGCCCCTTCCGTGCACTCTGGATCGGCCGTGCCAGCAGGAACTTGAGGGGCGACTTTTGTCGGGTCCGTCACAGCTTTTCCGGGCGCCAAAATCGCTAAAGCCGTCGCTGATATGGCCGATAAGCACCCCGTAGACGCCCGTGGGGCGCAGCGAGGACAGGCCATGGGAAGCAAGTCGAACCCCCAACGCAAGGCAGGCGAGGCGCGCGTGATCGCGCTGCCGACGGATTTCCGCCTGACCGAACTCGCCGACGTGAAAGCCGGCCTGTTGCAGGCACTGGAAGCACCGTCCGTGCAGATCGACGGCGCCGGCGTGGAGCGCGTGGACACGGCCGCGCTGCAGCTGCTGCTGGCGTTCCGCCGCGCGGCTTCCGCGCAGGGGCTGCCGGCCTCGTGGCTGGGCGTGAGCGAAACGATGCGGGATGCGGCAGGCATGCTTGGCCTGACGCAGGCACTGGAATTGCCGGCAACCATGCCGGCCTGAAACTGAGGTGGAAGATGGCAAAGATTCTTGCAGTGGACGATTCGGCTTCGATGCGCGGCATGGTGGCCTTCACCCTTCGCGGCGCCGGTCATGACGTGAGCGAAGCCGAGAACGGCCAGCTCGCCCTGGACGCTGCCCGTGGCGGTCGCTACGACCTGGTGCTGGCGGACGTGAACATGCCGGTGATGGACGGCCTCAGCATGGTGCGCGAGCTGCGCACGATGCCCGAATACAAGGGCGTGCCGATCCTGATGCTGACCACGGAGTCGCATACCGACAAGAAGATGGAAGGCAAGGCCGCCGGCGCCACCGGCTGGCTGGTGAAGCCGTTCGATCCAGAGCAGCTGCTGGCGACTGTCAAGCGCGTGCTGGGCTGATGCTTTTAGCCCCTCTCCCTCCGGGAGAGGGGTTGGGGTGAGGGTACGGCGCCTGCGCAGTGTTGAGAGTTGAGGAATCCCTCAACGAAGCGCTTCGCCCGCACCCTCATCCGCCTGCCGGCACCTTCTCCCAGGGGAGAAGGGTCTACATCTGCAAGTCACCGTTCCACTAGAGAAGCATCCCCATGAGCAAGGCCGGTCTGGCGCAGTTCCAACAGGTGTTCATCGAGGAGAGTCTGGAAGGACTCGACACGATGGAGTCGTCGCTGCTCGCGCTCGACAACGGTGGCGACGGGGAACTGGTACACACCATTTTCCGCGCGGCGCATTCGATCAAGGGCGGTGCGGCGACCTTCGGTTTTCCGGAGATGTCGTCGTTCACGCACGAGGCAGAGTCGCTGCTGGACGAGGTGCGCAGCGGCAAGCGCACCATCGACGGTGCCATCATCGAACTGCTGCTGCGCACGGTCGATTGCCTGCGCAGCATGTTCGCCCGTGCCCAGGCCGGCGAGCCGTTGAATGACGCCGTCGCCGAAAGCCTGCGCAACGAACTCGCCGCCATGATGGGGCGCGGTGCGCCGGCCGCTGGCGTGCAGGCGCGTCGCAACGTGGACCAGGCCGATGCCTGGACCATCCGCTTCCGTCCGCACGCAGGCATGCTCGCGGGCGGTAACGAGCCGCTGCGCCTGATCCGCGAACTCGCCGGCCTCGGCGAACTCACCGTGACGCCGGAGCTGGATCGCGTCCCCGAGTTCGCCAAGCTCGAACCCACCGAGTGCCATCTCGGCTGGACCATCGAGCTGAAGGGGCCGGTCAAGCGCGCGGATATCGCAGGCGTGTTCGACTGGGTGGAAGACGAATGCGACCTGTCCATCGACGCGAAGCACGTCGTGGCCGAGGTCGCACCGCCGCCGGTTGCCGTGGCTGCCGCGCCGGCTGCCAATGTCGCCGATGCCGGCGCCGCGCGTGCACAACGCGAAGCCAGCGCCGAATCCAGCTCGGTGCGCGTGTCGATCGACAAGATCGACGGACTGATCAACCTGGTGGGCGAGCTGGTGATCACCCAGTCCATGCTCGACACCTTCCGCGAAGGCGAATTCGACGCCGCGCGCATGGCCGTGCTCGAACACGGCCTGGCCCAGCTGGCGCGCCACACGCGCGAGCTGCAGGAAAGCGTCATGGGCATTCGCATGTTGCCCATCGCCTCCGTGTTCAACCGCTTCCCGCGCATGGTGCGCGACATCAGCCAGAAGCTCGGCAAGCAGGTGAAGCTGGAGCTGATCGGCGAACAGACCGAACTCGACAAGACGGTGCTGGAGAAGATCGGCGATCCGATGGTGCACTTGGTGCGCAACGCGATCGACCACGGCCTGGAGACGCCGGACAAGCGCCGAGCCGCCGGCAAGGGCGATACCGGCACGCTGACGCTCTCGGCCTCGCATCGCGGCGGCAGCATCGTGGTGGAAGTGTCCGATGACGGCGCGGGCCTCAACCGCGACGCCATCGTGGCCAAGGCCGTACAGCGCGGCCTGATCGCCAGTGGCGAAGGCATGAGCGACGACGCCGTGGCCGAACTCATTTTCCAGCCGGGCTTCTCCACGGCCGCCGTCACCACCGATCTTTCCGGCCGTGGCGTGGGCATGGACGTGGTCCGCCGCAACGTGGCCGATCTCGGTGGCACCGTGGTCATCCGCAGCACGCAGGGCAAGGGCAGCGTGTTCACCATCACCTTGCCGCTGACGCTGGCGATCATCGATGGCCTCACCGCAGCCGTGGGTGAAGAGCGTTACATCGTGCCGCTGGTGTCCATCGTCGAGTCGGTGCAGCTGAAGGCCGACGCGGTGCGCAGCGTGGCCGGTGGCGGCGAGCTGTTCCGCTTCCGTGGCGAATACCTGCCGGTGATCCGCCTGCACGACGTGTTCGGTTGCGGCGACGCCATCCATGCCATCGACGAAGGTTTGATGGTCGTAGTCGAAGGCGAGGGCACCCGCGTAGGCCTGTTCGTCGATGGCCTGATCGGCCAGCAGCAGGCGGTGGTGAAGTCGCTGGAAGCGAACTATCGCCGCGTGCAGGGCATTTCCGGCGCCACCATCCTCGCCGATGGTTCAGTGGCGCTGATCGTGGACATCGCAGGCCTCGTGCGCCTGCAGAGTCGACGCAAGGCGGCCTGATCCCAGGCCTGGTCTTTCCTGGCGATGCCGGTCTCGATCGGCATCGCTGTCCAGACAACCTCGAACAAGTCGCGACAGGAAGCCGCGGCCGCTGGCGTGCGGCCAGCGAATGGCAGTGCAGGGAATGAATCCGGGCCATCGCAGAACCGCCCATTTCATTTCTGAAGGTCGTAACTCATGACATCGCCGCTTCGTTACCTCGACCAACTCAGCCTCGCCGCCAAGGTATGGCTGGTCATCGCTTTCGTGGTGGCGGGCCTGGCGACGCTGACGCTGGTGTCCGCACTCGACAGTCGTCGCCTGCAAATGGACGCGCGCATCAGCGCGCTGAGCGACGAGGTGAATACCGCCATCTCGCTGCTGGACAGCTATCACGCACGCGCGCTCGCCGGCGAGATGAGCGACGAGGAAGCGAAGAAGCGCGGCCTCGCCGTCGTGGCCAAGCTGCGCTGGAACAAGGGCGCAGGCTATGTGTTCGCGTTTGATTCGAACTTCGTCATGCAGATGCACCCCATCATGCCCAAGCGCGTGGGCATGAGCATTCGCGACGAAGCGGATTCGCAAGGCACCTTCATGTATCGCCACATGATGGAGGCCGACCAGCACGACGGCTTCGGCGCCACCGAATACATGTGGCCGATGCCGGGCGGCAAGCAGGACGAACACAAGATCACCTACACCACCTGGTACAAGCCCTGGGACTTGCACGTGGCGTCGGGCGCGTACTTCGTCGACATCAACGCGCAGTTCCACCATGCGTTGCTGGTGAGCCTGCTGGAAGCGGGCCTCGTCGGCCTGCTGGTGATCGGCGTGGTGTGGCGCTCGATGCGCAGCATCCGCCAAAGCATCGGTGGCGAGCCGACCTTCGCGCTCGCAATGGCTGCGCGTATCGCCGATGGCGACCTGGCCGCGCATGGCGAAGCGCGCTTCACCGCCGGCAGCATGCTCGATGCACTGGAGCGCATGCGTACCAAACTGGTGGAAATCGTGAGCGAGGTGCAGCAGGGCTCGCAGATCGTATCGACCGCGGCGCAGGAGATCTCGCGCGGCAACGATGACCTCTCGCACCGCACGCAGGAGCAGGCATCGAGCCTGGAAGAAACCGCCGCGTCGATGGAGGAAATGACCTCCATCGTGCGCCAGAGTGCCGACAACGCCGGCCATGCCGACCAGCTGGCCCGCAGCGCCCGCACGCAGGCCGAACGTGGCAGCGAAGTCGCTACGCGCACCAGCGGCGCGATGCGCGAGATCGAGGCGGCCAGCCGGCAGATCACCGACATCGTCAGCCTGATCGACGAAATCGCTTTCCAGACCAACTTGCTGGCGCTGAATGCCGCCGTGGAAGCGGCGCGCGCCGGCGAGCAGGGCCGCGGCTTCGCCGTGGTCGCCAGCGAAGTGCGCAACCTTGCGCAGCGCAGCGCGGGCGCGGCCAAGGAGATCAAGGCGCTGATCGGCGACACCGTGGAGAAGGTGCAGGCCGGTTCGACGCTGGTGGAGGAATCCGGCCAGGTATTGGCCGATATCGTGCAGAGCGTGAAGCAGGTGACCGACATTGTCGCCGAGATCGCCGCGGCCAGCCAGGAGCAGTCGGCCGGCATCGACCAGGTCAACCGCGCCGTGATGCAGATGGACGAGGTGACCCAGCAGAACGCCGCCCTCGTGGAAGAGGCCGCCGCTGCGGCGCGCGCCATGCAGGAGCAGGCGGACGAACTGGAGCGACAGGTGCGGTACTTCCGCGTGGAGGAGGGCACCGCGAAGGCCGCCTCGGTTCGTCCGGTCCCGCCACGTCCGGCGGCACCGGTTGCCACGGCCAAGCCGGCGCATCAGCTGGTCACGGCCGGCGGCTGAGCGGAGTTCTAAAGCGCCAAGGACGCGCCCTGCAGGAGCGCACCCAGTGCGCGATCGGGTCTCGCCGATGCGCTGCGATCGGTCTCGCGACCACCGGACGGCGAGGCGGCCCGGGTGCCGCGTTCGCGCACTGGGTGCGCTCCTACATAAGAGGCGGGGCAGGCGCCGAATCCGCTCTTGATCCCGCTCAAGTTTCCCCTCCCGCCGCCGATCCAGACCCAGAGAGGGGGCCACCGCAACCGGCCCCGACGAAGAGGCTACCCATGTCCGACCCCATCCGGAGCGAGGCGCTCCAGTCGCAATACCTCACCGTGAACCTCGGCCACGAGGAATACGGCATCGACATCCTGGCCGTGCGCGAAATCCGCGGCTGGACGCCGGTAACGCGCATTCCCCAGGCGCCGCACTACGTGCTGGGCGTGCTCAACCTGCGCGGCGCGATCGTGCCGGTGATCGACATGCGCCTGCGCTTCGGCCTGCCGCGCGAGGACTACGGCGCAACCACGGTCACCGTGATCATCACCGTGGCCGGCCGCAATTTCGGCGTGGTGGTGGACGCGGTGTCCGACGTGCTCGACGTGACGGCCGACGCCATCCGCCCCGTGCCCGACATGGGCACCACCGTGGATACCGAATACCTCAAGGGCCTGACCTCCGCCGGCGAGCGCATGGTGCTGCTGCTGGACGTGGACAAGCTGCTGCAGCCGCAGGATGCCCAGATGCTGGAAGCGGTGCTCCCCGCCGCCTCCGATGTGAAAGCCGTGGCCTGATCGTTTATCGCAGGAAAGTGGAATCATCATGAAGAAGTTCACACTGAAAGTCCCCGCGCTGTCCGTCCGCAACCGCATGCGCGCTGTGCTTGGCCTGCTGGGCGTGATGCTGATCGGCGGCGCCATCGTCGGCCTCGGCGGCATGCAGCTGCAGAACGACGGCATGGGCAAGATCTACGATGAGGAGATCGTGCCCGCACAGCTCATCTCGCAGATTTCGCAGCGCTCGCTGATGTCCTTCATCCTGCTGGGCGAATCCAGCTCGCTGGTCGGCAAGTCCGACCAGGTGAAGGCCAAGCTGGCCGACTACGAAAAGATGCAGGCGGAGATGGATGCGCTGAAGAAGCAGTTCGAAGCCATCCCGATGAGCGATGCGGTGAAGAAGCACTTCACCGCGTGGCGCTCCAGCGATGCCGACTACAAGGACGCCAAGGATTCGCTGGTGGACGCGCTGAAGCAGGGTGACACCGGTGCGTCCGAGCTGCTGGAAATGCAGGTCCGCCCGCTGATGATGGAGCGCCAGGATTCGCTGGCGAAGCTGGTGGATGCGCAGCGCGCCGACGCCAAGGCCATCTACGACGCGCAGGTATCGCGTTACCACCTCATCCGCTTCGTCAGCATCATCGCGCTGATCGCAGGCCTGGCCATCGCCGCCGTCATGGCGCTGCTGATGATGCGTTCGATCATGAATGCGCTGGGCGTGGCGGTGAAGGTCGCCAACGAGATCGCCGGCGGCCGCCTCGGCCATGACATCCAGGTACGCAGCAAGGACGAGCTGGGCGACCTGCTCACCGCACTGCGCACGATGGACGATCGACTCAGCAACATCGTCGGCGAAGTGCGCCATGGTGCCGGCTCGGTGAGTTCCGCCGCGCAGCAGATCGCCCGCGGCAACGACGATCTCAGCCAGCGTACGCAGGAGCAGGCATCGAGCCTGGAGGAAACCGCCTCGTCGATGGAGGAGATGACCTCCACCGTGAAGCAGAACGCCGAGAACGCCAGCCACGCCAACCAGCTCGCCACGGCCACGCGCCGCCAGGCCGAGCACGGCGGCGAAGTGGCCTCGCAGGCCAGTGCGGCGATGCGCGAGATCAACGATTCCAGCCGCAAGATCTCCGAAATCGTCAGCCTGATCGACGAGATCGCCTTTCAGACGAACCTGCTGGCGCTCAACGCGGCGGTGGAAGCGGCGCGCGCCGGCGAACAGGGCCGCGGCTTCGCCGTGGTCGCCACCGAAGTGCGCAACCTCGCCCAGCGCAGCGCGGGTGCGGCGAAGGAGATCAAGGGCCTCATCAACGACAGCGCCGAGAAGGTGCGTGTGGGTTCGTCGCTGGTGGACCAGTCGGGCAAGGCGCTGGCCGAGATCGTGGACAGCGTGAAGAAGGTCACCGACATCGTGGCGGAGATCGCCGCGGCCAGCCAGGAACAGTCGGCCGGCATCGACCAGGTGAACCACGCCGTGCTGCAGATGGACGAGATGACCCAGCAGAACGCCGCGCTGGTGGAAGAAGCAGCGGCCGCGGCTCGTGCCATGCACGAACAGGCCGGCGAACTGGCCCGCCAGGTATCGTTCTTCCAGCTGGGCCAGGACGCTGCCGAAGTGCCGACCGAAAAGGCACGTACGCAGACCGTGATGGCCGAAGCCGAGGCCGTGTTCGCCGCCGTGCGCAACACGCCCGCCGCCGCGCGCCCGGTGCGTTCGGAAGCGGCTGACGCCGGCGCCTGGAAGGAGTTCTGAGCATGAGCATGCCCGCCACCGCCATGACCGATGGCAACGCCGCCGTGGCGGGCATGAACGGTCCGTCGCTGAGCGATGCGGACTTCAACTTCCTGCGCACGTTCGTCTACGAACACTGCGGCATCTCGCTCGGCGAGCACAAGCGCCAACTGGTGCAGGGCAGGCTGGTACGCCGGCTGCGCGCATTGAAACTGCGCGACTTCGGTGCCTACTGCGAAGTGTTGCGGCGCGACCCGCAGGCCGAGCTGGGCGAACTGGCCAGCGCGATCAGCACCAACGTCACCGCGTTCTTCCGCGAATCGCATCACTTCGACCTGCTGACCAACGAACTGCTGCCGCGCTGGATCGCCGAGAAGAAGAACGGCGGCCGCCTGCGCATCTGGTCCGCCGGCTGCGCCACCGGGGAGGAGCCCTACACGCTCGCCATGGTGCTGGCCGAAGCGCTGGAAAAGCATGGCAGCCACGTCGACGCGAAGATCCTCGCCACCGACCTGTCGCCGCAGGCGCTGGAAACGGCACGCAAGGGCGTCTATCCGATCGATCGCCTCGAAGGAGTGAGCGTGGAGCGCCGGCGCCGCTGGTTCCTGCGTGGCGAAGGCGACTACGACCAGTACGCCTGCGTGCATCCGCGCCTGCGCGAACTGGTCAGCATCCTGCCGCTGAACCTGCTGCACGACTGGCCCATGCAGGGCCCGTTCGACGCGATCTTCTGCCGCAACGTCGTCATCTATTTCGACAAGCCCACCAAGCAGCGCCTGTTCCAGCGTTACGCCGGACTGCTGCCGGAAGGCGGGTATCTGTTCCTTGGCCACTCCGAGTCCATGTATGGGCTCAACGACAACTTCGACCTGATAGGACGCACGGTCTACCGGAAACGCAGTGCATGAGCGTCCCCGCCGTCAATTTGCCCACTGGCGCCAGCTATGACCCGGCCCGGGTGTTGCCCGGCTTCGAACATCTCCGCCGCTTCTGGGATCCCGTGCAGGCCTGCGTCACCGTGAAGGTGCTGCCCGGCGAGTATTACGTGAGCGCGCAGGAAGAAATGATCTCGACGGTGCTGGGATCGTGCGTATCCGCGTGCATCTACGACCCGGTGCGCGGCATCGGCGGCATGAACCATTTCATGCTGCCCGAACCCATGGGCGGCGAGCGCGGCAGCTGGGCCGATACCGTGGGTCGCGCGGCGCGCTACGGCAACGATGCGATGGAACAGCTGATCAACGCCATCCTGAAGGCCGGTGGACAGCGCGCGAACCTGGAAGTGAAGGTGTTCGGCGGCGGTCGCGTGCTGGCGACCATGACCGACATCGGCAAGCGCAACATCGAATTCGTCAGGCGTTACCTGGGCGCGGAGCGGCTGGCCGTGCGCGCCGAAGACCTGGGCGACGTGCATCCGCGCCATGTGCAGTTCTTCCCCAACACCGGCAAGGCGCGCGTGAAGCAGCTGCGTGGCCGCACCGACACGGTGCTGGTGGACGGCGAGAAGCAGTATCTCAAGCGTTTGGCAAACGATCCGATAAAGGGAGAGGTGGAGCTGTTCTGACGCGAAGGCGCCGCAGCTCCCCCAAAGCAGTAATCGGCAAGAGCCTGTTCAATACCTTCTGATGACCCGCGCCGGGAGCTGTTTGCCCGCCAGGCAAGGAAGAATGAGGAAATGTATGTCAATACATGACCGAATGATGACGCAGGTTGGTGGGCAAACAGACCCGGCCCGACGGGTTGCCTGCCTGAGCGCGCCAGGAAGCGGTGCGCGGCTTGACCTGACAGCCAGTCAGGCGCCGCGCCACGCTCCACTCCCTGACGCGCTCAGGCAGGCAACGCGGGCCATCAGAAGGTATTGAACAGGCTCTTTGGGCCAGCACGACGGGCAGAGACTTCAAAGCGATGGAAAGAGTACGTGTCCTGGTGGTCGACGATTCCGCACTCGTGCGGAAACTGCTGTCGACCATGCTTTCGTGCGATCCGGGCATCGAGGTCGTCGGCACGGCCGCCGACCCGCTGATCGCCCGCGAGAAGATCAAGCAGCTCAACCCCGACGTGCTCACGCTCGACGTGGAAATGCCGCGCATGGATGGCATCACTTTCCTTGAGAACCTGATGCGCCTGCGTCCGATGCCAGTGGTGATGGTGTCCTCGCTGACGCAGGAAGGCGCGGAAGTGACGCTGCGCGCGCTGGAACTCGGCGCGGTGGATTTCTTCACCAAGCCCGGCAACGATCTCGCCAGCACCTTCGCCGAAGGCGCGCAGGAAATCTGCGCGAAGGTGAAGCTCGCCGCGTTGGCCAAGCCGCGCCAGCGCACCGCGGTGCGCAAGCTCGACGTGCCGCCGCGCCTCACCGCCGATGCCGTGCTGCCGCGTGCGCAGACCGCCGGCACGCGCGGCGGCAGTCCGATCATCGCCATCGGCGCGTCCACCGGTGGCACCGAAGCCATCCGCGTGGTGCTGGAGGCAATGCCGCCCGACGCGCCGCCGATCGTCATCACGCAACACATTCCCGCCGCCTTCAGCGGCCCGTTCGCGGCGCGCATGGATCATTGTTCGGCGATGCGCGTGTGCGAAGCGCGTGACGGCCAGCCGATCCAGTCGGGCCATGCGTACATCGCGCCCGGCAGCCAGCACCTGCTGGTGATGTGGGACGGCGCGAAGTACGTGTGCCGCCTGCACAACGGCCCGCCGGTGAATCGCCACAAGCCCAGCGTCGACGTGCTGTTCCGCTCGATGGCCGCCAGTGTCGGCAAGGCGACGGTTGCCGCGCTGCTCACCGGCATGGGCGACGACGGTGCGCGCGGCCTGCTCGAACTGCAGCAGGCGGGCGCGCGCACGCTGGTGCAGGACGAAGAGTCTTCGGTGGTGTGGGGCATGCCCGGCGCTGCGTGGAAGCTCGGCGCCGCCACCGAAAAGCTTCCTCTGGACCATATCGCCGCGCGCCTGCTCGCGATGGCCCATCAACCCATTCCCCGCGCCGCTACGCCGGCCTGATTTACGGACAGACCCATGGATGCCTTCCTCTCGTTCCTGCGCGTGCGCCCCGTGATCGGCCTGGTGGCCAGCGCCGTGGCCTTGCTGCTTACCCTCGTGTGGCCGTCCGCCTGGCTGCCGCCGGTGCTGATCGTGGTGCTCGCCGCGGTGTGGATCGTCGAGATGCGCCGCGCCGTACCTGCCGAGGTCGAGCCAGTGCTGGAAGCATCGCTGACGCATCACGCTCCCGTGCGCGAAGCGCTGGAAGAAGTGCGCAGCTCGCTGGTCGACGAACTCGGCCACGCCACGCGCGAACTGCACCAGGCGCTGGAGCTGCTGCGCGACGCCGTGTCCGAACTCGGCGGCGGCTTCGATGGCCTCTCGCGCAAGACCGGCATGCAGCAGTCCTTGCTGCGCCAGATCATCGATGCGCAGAAGGAAGGCGTATCCGTGCAGGACTTCGCCGCGCGCACCGGCGACCTGCTGGAGCACTTCGTGCACATGGTGGTGCAGATGTCGCGCGAGAGCCTGCGCATCGTCTACCGCATCGACGGCATGTCCAAGGAAATGGATGCCGTGTTCGGCCTCTTGAAGAACGTCAACACCATCGCCGAGGAAACCAACCTGCTGGCACTGAACGCCGCGATCGAAGCGGCGCGCGCGGGTGAATCCGGCCGCGGCTTCGCCGTAGTGGCGGGTGAGATCCGCAACCTCGCCAGCCACTCCAACCAGTTCAACGAACAGATCGGCAGCCACGTCGAGCGTGCCCGTGCCGCGATGGAACAGCTGCGTGGACTGGTCGGCACGATGGCCTCGCAGGATCTGAACGTCGCGCTGTCGGCCAAGGGCGGCATCGATGCGATGATGGCCCACGTCACCGAGAGCGATGCGCGCACCAGCGCCGTCGCCGACCAGGTGGTGGAGATCAATCGCGGCCTCGGCAGCGACGTGTCCACCACCATCCGCTCGCTGCAGTTCGAGGACATCCTCAGCCAGCTCATCAACCAGACGCGTGTTCGCCTGGTGGAGCTGCAGGACATCACCACCGAATGCACGCGCGACATCGAAGAGCTGGCCTGCAACCCCATCGATGCCGAGTCGCTGCAGCAGCGCGCCGAACGCGTGCGCAGCCGCCTGGCGATCCAGCGCGAGAAGGCCCGCCTGCGCTCGCGCGGCCCGGCGCTGCAGAACTCGATGGATGCCGGCGAGATCGAACTGTTCTGATCTTGAAGCCCGGGAAAGTGCTCCTGCACTTTCCCGGCTCGCTCAAGTCCGGTACATGCCCGGACTTGGCTCCGCCAAACCAAACATGATGTGTTTGGTTTGCGAGCGATCCATCCATGGATCGCATTGCCATAGGAAACGCCCCCGATGAGCCTGACCGTCCACCACGACCCCGACCTCGATTGCGTCACGCTGCAACTGGGCGAGCGCTTCGACTTCAGCGTGCACCGCGCCTTCCACGACGCCTGCCTCAGCGGCTCCGCCGCGCGGAGCTACGTGATCGACCTGGGTGAAGTGTCCAACATGGACAGCTCCGCGCTAGGCATGCTACTGCTTCTGCGCGAGCACGCCGGCGCCGACCGGGCCGAAATCCGCATCGTCAACGCCGACACCGGCCTGCGCGGCACGCTGCGCGTCGCCGGCTTCGACAAGCTGTTCGTCCTGCACTGAGCAAAGCGCTCCTTGCAGGAACGCACCCAGTGCGCGACCGCGGCGCCGAGCGTCACCCTAACGTAAGGTTGTCGCGCCGCGGGGTAACCGCCGTCCCCGGCACGCCAACCTCGGCCGTTTGCCCAATTGACGCTGTTCAACCCCGGGCGTAGTTTCCCGCGCGCCGGCGCCTCGTCGCCTGGCGCGTTTGTTTATGCATGCCAAGCCGCCCCGCCCTGCGGCGTGCGTGCACACATGGCGACATGTGCGTAGTCCATCGTCTGCCGACGTCAGGCGGCGATGTCGATCCATGCGGGGGCATGGCGCGGGCGCCGTTGGGTCCGCAGGGCAAGGGAGAAGCCCATGACCGGCCTCCGACCTTTCAACTCCCATCGGTGGCCATCGACGACCTCATCGAACAGCTGGAGGGACGTGTCATGGCAAAGATCGTTCAAAGCAGTCTGAAGTGCATGCTGGTCCTGGCCGCCGTCGCCCTTGCCGGCGCGGTGTGTGCGCAGGACATGGTCAAGGTGGCGCCGAAGAACACCAAGGTGCTGGTGGACAACGACCAGGTGCGCGTCATCGAGGTATCGCTCAAGCCTGGCGACAAGCTGCCCATGCATTCGCATCCGGGGAACGTCGTCTACTTCGTCACCGGCGGCAAGACCAAGACCACCACGGCCGATGGCAAGGTGACCGAGACCGAGCACAAGGCGGGTGAAGCCGTGTGGAGCGAGCCGATCACGCACAGCAACGAGAACATCGGCAATGCGGCCACCAAGGCGCTGGTGGTCGAGATGAAGTCAGCGAAGTAGGGCGGCTATCCGCAGGGCGAGAAACCGGTCGGCCCATGCACGGGCCGGCCGGCGCTTGCTTCGGCTCAGCGACCGGCGCGTGCGTCGGCCGTCGCCTTCGCCGCGCGAAACTGCAGCGACGCCTCATGGGCCCGCGCGATGCGTTCGTCCGTCAGCGGATGGCTGGAGGCGTAGCGCAGTTCCTGCCCTTTCAGTTCCGGGTGCGCGCGCTCCAGCGCCTGCATCGCGTGCACGAAGGCCTCCGGATCGATGCCTTGGCTGGCAAGTGCGCGGAACGCGAAACGGTCGGCGTCTTCCTCGAAGCCACGGCTGTAATGGCTGTCGACGAGAAACATCGGGATGCCCGCGGCCACGCCGCCCATCGAGGTCACGTCGCCCATCAGCATGCTCGCCACGATCAGCACACCGGAGCTGCGCAGCACCTGGCGCAGCATGTGGTGGTTGGCCTGGTGCCCGAGTTCGTGGGCCATCACGGCGATGAAGGCGTCGTCGTCGGGCACCGCCTCAGCCAATGCGTCGGTGAAAACGATGGTGCCGCCGGGCAGGGCGAAGGCGTTGGCGCCGAGGGCTTTCGATCCATAGAAGGCCAGGCGCACGCCGGGTACGCCTGGCATGCCGCCGACGAAATGACGGAACACCGCCTGCAGGTGCGATTGGCGCTCGGCAGGCAGCGCCGTGGGCATCAGCAGCCTTCCTTCCAGCGCGTCCAGCGATTGCTTGCCCATCGCCTGTTCCACGGCCCGCGGCAGATGCGCAGACACGCGGTCGGCGGCCCATGGCAAGCCGAATTCGAATAGCACGAACAGCGATGCCACCACCACCGCGATGCCAGCCAGCGCCACCGTCCAACGACGCTCCAGTCGATCCACCACGCGCTCGATCAGGTGATGGCGTGGAAACCAGTCTGCAGGCAGCGCGTCGTGATCGATCTGCAAGTGGCCGCCGTCACGCACATGCAGCGTGAACGGTACGCCGGTCACGCGTGCACTCGGCTCGATCGTGATCCATGGCGCGCTCCATTCCTGCGTGCCGTCCGCACCGCGCCAGCGCAGCGTGTCGCCATCGCGCCATGCATCGACCCGCGTGGCGTGCGTCGACCGGCCGTCGAAATAGATCGCCGGGACCATCGCCGTCACAGGCCAATGTCGATACCGAGCAGGCTGTCCATTTCGGTGGCGGTGGCGCCGATCTCGCCATGCGCAAAGGCGTCGCGGACGAAATCGCTGAGATCGCCTTCGCCGATCACTTCCAGATGCTCCGCGCGATAGCGCGCCGTGCGGATGCGTGCCCACGGCAACGCAAGGCCGATGGTGAAGAGCACCGCCAGCGCGTTGGTGAGGTACAGCCCGAGCATCGGCCAGTACGCCAGCGTGGAGCGGAAGCGGTACTGGCCCAGCTGCGCCTGGTTGTAGAGCAGGTTGGTCATGCGCGTGTGCACGAAGGTCCACACGCCGAGGTAGGCCGGCGCCATCACCGCATACACGCCGAGGATGAAGTACGGCGAGGGCATCTTCGGGTTGAACGCCTGCGGATTGCCCTTGTTGATCAGCACGGCCGCCGTCGAGAACAACGCGATGCAGGGCAGGAACCACACCAGCGCGACGCCGGCTGCCTTGACGTATACGCCGTAGTAGTTGCCGATCGCGTCGTCGAAGGAGAACGATTTCCCGCCGAAGTGGTGGTTGTCCACCACCCATGCCTGCTGGTGTCCCTTGATCCACGGATAGATGCCGGTGAACGCGGCGAATCCCAGCAGCATGCCGAAGCCGGGGTGTCCCATCATGGCGACGAGCAGGATCAGCAGGAACGGGATGCCCATCAGGAAGTACACGCCCAGGTACCACTTGTAGGCCCCTGCGTAGTCGTCGCTGAAATAGAAGCGCAGGCCGCGCCACGAGGAATAGCGTGCGCGGAACATCATGCTCTTGACGATCAGCCACGGCATGAAGCCGGCCACGAGCAGCACCGCCACGGCCTGCAGCGCGGGCGCGATGCGTCCGGCGAATGCATAGATGGCAAAGATGAGGACGGTCAGCAGACGCCCCTTGAGGATGGGCACCGGTCGCGCGAGGTAATCGAACGGCGAGCCGCCGAGCGTCGTGTTCGAATACATGTAACGCCGCGTGCGCACCGTGGCCCAGGCCGAATAGATGCCCAGCGTCACCAGGCTCAGCGCCACGTTGACGATCCAGATGCGGAAATAGTCGCCTGCATGGCCGTGGAAGCGCAGGCGATGCACCTCCCTCGTGTCACGTGCAGGAATAACGTCCAATTCGGGCAGGTACACGCCCGAGGCCATGGTCTCGTCATGCATGCTCTGGATCCCCTTTAGGCTTCCCCCCGGAAGCGAGGGCAGCATAGCCGAGAAGCCGACTTGGAAAGGGGGCAGGTACTTGCGGTCCTGTAAGGGAACCCTGAGGTCGCTGTCAGCAACGTGAGTCGCCGGCCTCGGCCAGGCGCAGGTCGTCCATTTCGGCGGAGCTGACGCCGTTGCGGCCGTCGAACTTGGTGCGGTACATCGCCTCGTCCGCCTGCCGCACCAGCTGCTCGAAGCGTACGCCCGGGCGCGCCATCGCCACGCCGATGCTGGCGGTCACGGGGATGTCCTGGCTGCCGATGCGCGCATGCGAATACGCCAGGGCCTGGCGGAGACGCTCGGCCACGGCCAGCCCCTGGCCATGGTCGGCACCCGGGAGCGCCAGCACGAACTCCTCGCCGCCATAGCGGGCGGCAAGCGACCCCGGCCAGTCGGTGACCTCGCGCAGGATGGTCGTGACGTGCCGCAGCACCGCATCGCCGGCGTCATGGCCCCAGCGGTCGTTGATCTGCTTGAAGTGGTCCAGGTCGAAGATCAGCAGCGCGAAGGGCTGTTCCCGCTGCAGGCAGCGCTCGAGGCTGGCGCGCCCCTCGGCCACGATGGCGCTGCGGTTGAGCAGGCCGGTCAGGCCGTCGGTATGCGCGGCCTGGCGCAGGTCGACCATCAGGCGCTCGGTGATCAGCTGCAGCAGGGCGAAGTACGAAGCCAGCCCGGTGAGGATGCCGATCACGTAGGTGGCGGCCACGGGTGTGCCGGCCAGCATGATGTCCTGGCTCGAATTGGGGTCGAGCGGCACGAAGGCGCGCAGCATGTAGAACGTGCCGTTGCAGATCATCACCGCCGCGGCGATGCGGCAGCTGATGCGTATCGCCGGCTCGGAAAAGCGCAGCAGCAGGTAGGCGTAGGCGAAGTTGAACGCCATGGCCTGCAGGCTGCCGGCCAGCAGGCGTGCACCGAGGTTTGGTGTCACATAGGCGAACCAGGCCATGCAGAAGCAATAGGCGACCACCAGCGCCGCCGGCCAGCGCAGCCGCAAAGGAAGGCCCAGGTGCACGGAAATGCCCTTGAGCGTCAGCATGTTGGAGCTCACCAGCAGGCCGTTGCCCACCACGATCGAAAGCAGGTCGGGGATGTGGTTGCGCAGGCCGATCAGGATGACGCCCAGGGTACTGATCCAGATGCCGGCCACCCAGATGCGCAGCACGACCTGGGTGTGCAGGACAGTCATCAGCGACGTGAAACCGATCGAGGCGCCTATGCCCATCAGCAGGCTGACTAGGGTCAGGGTCGGTATGTCTAGATGCATGGGTCTCCCTGGTGCCATCCCTCGATGGACGCTGGGCTGCGTGGAGGCCGGTGGATCGAGCCAATGTCCACCGGTCAAGCCTGTTTATCGACTGTGGCGCTTAAAACTTGAACTGCGTCACAAACCCATGAGGTTGCCATTGGAGCGCGGACAAAAAAAGAGGCCCCGACCGGGGCCTCAAGCAAGGCAAGGTATGAAAACGTGGTCGATGGTTTACCAGGTGCGCACGTCAGCGATGCCGACAGTGTAGGACTGCATGTCCGGGTCGAAGCGGAACAGGCGGCCCAGGTCGAACTCGACCGACTGGCCCGGGGCGATGTTGGTGGTACCGGCCGGCCAGCCCTTCTTGGACTGCAGGACCTTGCCGGAACCGTCCTTGGCGTCGATGGCCACCTGGGCGGCGGCCGGTTCGGCGCAATGGTTGACCAGTTGGCCGGCGAGGCTGAGGCGGGCGCCCATGCCGCTGCCGACGAGCTTCATCTTGAAGCCTTCAACAGCGAAGTCAGTAGGAGCGCAGGCGGCGTGAGCGGCCAGCGGAGCGAACAGGAGCAGCGCGGAGGCAATCAGGGTCTTCATGGGCGGAATCCGTCGATGGGGTCAGGTCGAAAAGAGGAACGACATGACAAACATCGGCGGTCCCGCCGGATTCTTTAGGGCTGCCGGGCCGGGCCGTTCAGTTTCGCGGGTGCAGCTCGGTGTGTTCGATGAACCACAGGCCCGCGAACAGCTTCGGGTCGATCGAGTAGCCCTCGGCGGCGCGCGCGAACAGCCAGTGCCCGGCCTCCTGGCGCGGTACCTCGTGCACGATGATGTTCTCGGTCTCGTCGCCACCGCCCGGGCCGACCTTTTCCAGATCCCAGGCGCGCACGAAGGCGATCATTTCCGTGCTCATGCCGGAAGAGGACGGGCCCTCATGCACGAAGTCGAGGCGTCCGCAGCGGTAGCCGGTTTCCTCTTCCAGTTCGCGACGTGCGGCAAGCAGGGCATCCTCGTCGCCATGGGCGTGCAGGTCGCCGACCAGGCCGGCCGGCATCTCGATGGTGTTCTTGAGGATGGAGACGCGGTACTGCTCCACGAACAGCACCTTGTCCTCGGGCGTGACCGCCAGGATGATCACCGCGCCGCCCGGGTTGTTGCGCTCGGCGAACTCCCAGCGCCCGCGCTTGCGCAGGCTCAGCCATTTGCCGACATAGAGGGTCTCCACCGGCGCGCTGGCGTCGACGGGAAGGGGGCTGCGCTCGGGTGAATTCATGGGCATGGCCGCGGTCATCGGGAAACCCGCATGGTGCCGTGCGCATGTGGCAGCCACAACCTCGTCGTCCCGCAGTTCAACCTTCGGCCAGCACCTCGACCGGGCGGGGCCGTATGCGCACAGCCCACATCACGCCGGTCACCAGCAGCGCGATGCCGGCCAGCGTCAGCGGTCCTGGCGCCTGGCCGCGTAGCGCGAATGCATAGCCGAGCGCGGCCAATGTCTCGAATACGATCAGCTGGCCGGCCAGCGCGGTGGGCAGGCGCTGGCTCGCGGCGTTCCAGCAAAGTGTGCCGAGCCAGGAGGCGAACAGGCCAATCGCCGCCATCAGTCCGATGAAACGCAGCGGATGCGGACCGAACGGCATGGCGAACGGCTGGTTGCGCGTGCCCATGACGATCCACAGCAACGCATAGCCCGCCAGCGCGAGCGGCAGCGTGGCGAGACCTTGCGCGGTCGCCCAGGTACGCGGGCGGCGGTCGGTGTGATGACGCAACCAGTCGGCGTTGCGCAAGGGATACCAGGTCCAGCACGCCACGGCGCCGCAGGCCAGCAAGGCGCCCTGCACATAGCGCGCGACATCGACCGTGGCCTGCCGTTCCATCGCCATGAGCTCGGCGCGGTTCACGCAGGCGATGCCGGCCACGATCAACAACAGCGATGGCGCGAGCCATGCCCATGGCAGCCGGCCATCGCGGCGCGCATTGCGAAGATTCGCGCAGATGGCGATCACCACCGGCAACGTGCCGATGATCATGGTCGGCAGCGGCGCACCCGCCCGCTGGATCGCGCTGGCGAGGCACAGGTAATACAGCAGGTTGCCGATCGCGGCCAGTTTGAGCGCTTCGATCCAGTCGGCACGGCCGAGTTGGCGTAACGCATGGCGATCCATCCACGCCAGCGGCAATGCGATCAGTCCAAAGGCGAGATAACGCCCCACCGACTGCAGCGCCGCCGGATAGTCCGGCAGCAACAGCGGGCTGACGAATACCAGGCCCCACATCAGGCCGGCGGCGAGTGCGTAGAGAATGCCTGTCCACATGGCACGCAGCGTGGCGCGAAACGGGCGCGCCGTCTTGTACCAGATTGCGCCTCTGGGGCTTTCTGTAGGAGCGCACCCAGTGCGCGATCGCATCGCAGCGAATTCACCGCTCCGTAGGCTTATCGCGCACTGGGTGCGCTCCTACAAAAGAACGGCCGTCTTAGCGCCGCAATTCCCGCTGGTACCTCGCCGGCGTAACGCCATACCGCCGCGCAAATGCACGTGTGAGATGCGCCTGGTCAGCAAGGCCCACGGCCGCGGCAATATCCGCAGGCTTTCCGCCACGCGCCAGCTGCCGCTTCGCTTCGGCCAGCCGGAACGCCATCAGCATCTGCTGCGGCGTGGCGTGATGATGGGCCTGGAACTGCCGCAGGAAATGGAACGGGCTCAGCCCGGCGACATCGGCCAGCTCATCCAGCGTCAATCGCTGCGAGAGATGCGCATGCAGGTAATCCACCACCGGCGCGAAGCGGACGCTGCCGCCATCCGCCGCCTTGCGCGGCACGCGCGCGTGCCGCCGAAACAGCGTCAGCAGTTCCAGCAACAGGCCGTCGAAAGCCAATGGTTCGCGTGCCTGCCACAAGGCATCCAGCAGCAGGGTGACGCGCCGTGCACTGGGCTGGTCGTCCCGCACGACATCGTTGAACCACCAGCCCGGTTCGCCGGTGACGTCGGCGACGGCCTGCGGCTCGATGTAGACCATCCGGTAACGCCAGCCACCTTCGGTTTCGGCGTGGCCGGTATGCAGCTCATCGGGATTCATCATCACCACCGAATCCGGTGGCGCGAGATGCTCGGCGCCGCGATAGCGAAAGCGCTCCACACCCGACTCGATCGCACCCAGACCGAAACCGTCGTGCGTGTGCGGCTCGAACGCATGCCGCACGATATGCGCGCGATAGAGCTCCACGCCCTCCCGATGCGAAGCCAGCCGGAACTCGGCGGCGTCGCGTCGGGAAGTGAGCTTGGAAGGCACGCCTTGCATGCACCCATGCTACCGCGCCGCGAGCCCCTGTAGGAGTGCACCACCCAGTGCGCGACCGCAGAGTCACGGCGTCACCGCGTCACCGCTCCGTAGTCTTTTCGCGCACTGGGTGCGCTCCTACAAAACAGCGTTGTGTCGCGATCAGTACGTCAGCAGCGCCTTCAGCCGGGTCCGCGTCAGCGGCCCGAAACGCAGCCGCTCGCTCAGCTCGTCCATCATCGCCGCGTCTCGACGCTGGCGCTGCATGGCTTCGACCTGTTCCGCCACGGGTGCATCCAGCGCGATGCGGGTGAGCTGCCGGTACAGGCGTGCGCTGTCGGCGTGCTCGCGCAGTTTCGCCGCGCAACTGGCCGCGCCGCGAATGCGCAGGAAGGGCACCTCGTCCACGCGTTCCAGCAGTGCATCCAGGCTGCCGAAATGCGAAAGCAGGGCAGCTGCGGTCTTCGCGCCGATGCCGGGCACGCCGGGAATGTTGTCCACCGCGTCGCCGCACAGAGCGAGATAGTCGGCGACCTGGTGCGGGTGCACGCCGAGTTTTTCCAGCACGCCGGCCGGGCCCCAGCGCAGGTTGCGCGCATAGTCCCATTGCTCGTCGAACTCGCCCAGCAACTGGCCGAAGTCCTTGTCGGCGGACACGATCACGCTGCGGAAACCATGGCCGCGCAGGCTCCACAGCGCGCTGCCGATGAGGTCGTCGGCCTCGTAGGTGTGGTCGATCAGCACCGGTATGCCCAGCGCCTCCGCCACTTCGCGGCAAAGCACGAACTGGCGCTCGAGATCCGGCGGCGGCAACTCGCGGTTGGCCTTGTACGCCGGATAGATCGCGTTGCGGAACGACGTTGTGAGCGACGCATCGAACGCCACGGCGAGATGCTCGGGTTTCACGCGCTCCAGCAGCTCGCACAGGAACCGTGTGAAGCCATGCACCGCATTGACCGCATGGCCATCCGCGTCATGGAATTCGTCCGGCATCGAATGCCAGGCACGGAACACGTACAGGCTTCCGTCGATCAGATGGACGGCTGGACGGCTCATGGTGTCCATACGCGCAGCACGTCGTCGAGATCGGGACGCTCGCGATCGGGCACTTCGATCTGCGGCGTGCCGATATGCACGAAGCCGATCACATGCTCGTTGTCCGCCAGGCCGAGAATGCCGGCCGCTTCGCGGTTGTAAGCCGCCCAGCCGGTGAGCCACTGTGCGCCGTAGCCCAGTGCTTGCGCACCGAGCAGCAGGTTGTAGGCCACGCAGCCGGCGCTGAGCTCCTGCTCGATCACCGGGACCTTGCTCGATGCGTCGACGTGCGCCACCACCGCCACCACCAGCGGTGCGAAGTCGTAGCGCGTACGGTCCTTCTCGCGCTTGGACTCGGGCATGTCGGGGTTCACGCGCAGCGAAAGCTGGGCCAGTCGCTCGCCGAAGCTGCGCTTGGCGTCGCCACGCAACAGCACCAGACGGAACGGCACCAGCTTGCCGTGATCGGGCACGCGGATGGCGGCCTGCAGCAGGGCTTCGAGCTCATCGCCGGAAGGGCCGGGTTCGCCAAGCTGGCGCGAGGGTGTCGAATGGCGTTGCAGCAGCAGGGAAAGGGGATGGGGCATGGCGGATGTCGGGTGAGGCAAAGCCGTCATGCTAAACCCCCCGGATGTGGGAGGCGACTGTTTTGCCCGTGTCAGCCCGCAACCACCATCTTGAACGAGCCGGGCAGCAGCGCTTCCACCGAGGTCTGCTGTACCTTGCCTTCGAGATTGCCAAGCCACACCGGCATGCCTTGCTCGCACAGCTCGGCCATCACCTGGCGACAGGCGCCACAGGGACTGATCGGGTCTGGCGTATCCCCGGTGACTGCCAGCGCGACGAAGTCGCCCGGCTTGCAGCCGGCCGCCACGGCGCTGAACAGCGCGGTGCGCTCGGCGCAGTTGCACAGGCCGTAGGAGGCGTTCTCCACGTTGCAGCCGGTGAAATGGCGGCCATCGCGGGTCAGCAGCGCGGCGCCGACGAGAAAGCGGGAGTAGGGCGCATAGGCGTTTTCGCGTGCCTGGCGCGCCAGGTTCAGCAGGACGTCGGAAACAACGACTTCGGTCATCGGGATCTCCATGGCGGGACCCCCATCGCCACGGCCGATTGGTGCGGCCTCGTTACCGGTGGCGCGCCAGTTAACCCCGAGCCGGCGCCGGCTGCAAGTGGCCGGTGGTTCATGCCCGGATGCATCGGCTAGGATGCGGGGACCTTTCCGCAGGGGATGCACGATGCCGATCACCGTGGCTGCATTGCGCGAGACCGCCACCGGCGAACGCCGGGTTGCCATCACGCCGGAAGTGGCCAAGAAGCTGCGCGGCAAGGGCATACGCGTGCTGCTTGAGCAGGGGGCGGGTGCCGCAGCGGGTTTCCCCGACAGCAGCTACGCGGACACCGAATTCGCAGGCGCCGAGAGCGTGCTCGCGCAAGCCGACGTGCTTACCTGCGTGCTGCCACCGGATGACTCCGCCTGGGAGCGTCTGCGCGAAGGCAGCATCGTGATCGGGCAGCTGCGTCCCTACGGTGCCCCCGTGCGCATCACGTCGATGGGTAAGCACCGCCTTACCGCGTTCGCACTCGAACTGCTGCCGCGCACGACGCGAGCACAGGCGATGGACGTGCTCAGTTCGCAGGCCGCCGTGGCCGGTTATCGCGCCATGCTGATCGCCGCCGAAGCGGCGCCGAAGTTCTTTCCCATGCTGACCACGGCGGCGGGCACCATCCGGCCCTCGCGCGTGCTGGTGGTCGGCGCCGGCGTGGCGGGTTTGCAGGCCATCGCCACCGCGCGTCGCCTCGGCGCGCAGACCGAAGGCTACGACGTGCGCCCGGAAACGCGCGAACAGGTCGAGTCGCTGGGCGCGAAGTTCGTGGAGCTGGGCGTGAGCGCCGCGGGCAGCGGCGGCTACGCGCGCGAGCTGACGGCGGAGGAACGCGCGGCGCAGCAACAGGCCTTGGCCGAGCATCTGAAATCGGTCGACGTGATCGTCACCACCGCGGCGGTGCCGGGACGCCCATCGCCCAAGATCATCACGGCCGCGATGGTCGACGGCATGAAGCCCGGCGCGCTGATCGTCGACCTCGCCGCGGAAGGCGGCGGCAACTGCGAGCTCACGCAGCCGGGCCAGCGCGTCGAGCACCAGGGCGTGACCATCCTCGGTCCGTTGAACCTGCCCGCGGGCGCGCCGCTGCACGCGTCGGAGATGTACGCGCGCAACGTGTACAACTTCCTGGAGCTGCTGGTGCAGGGTGATGCGCTCGCGCCCGACTTCAACGACGAACTGGTGGCCAAGAGCTGCGTGACGCGCAACGGCGAGCTGCATTTCCAGCAATAAGCCACTACCCGCGCCACCCAGGAAAAACCCCGCTCAAGGCGGGGTTTTTCGTCAGTGCCTGGGACCACCCGGCGGCGGTGGCGGCATGTGCGGTCCGGGACCGCCCATCGGGCCGCCACGCATTTCCTTGTGCCAGCGACGCAGCAACTGGTCGCGCTGGTCCGGCGGCAGTTCCTGGAAATGCTGGAACGCCGCGTGCAACTGCTCGCGTTCCTCAGGCGGCAGCTGCTGGAAGCGGCGGCTGTTTTCGCGCGCTTCTTCCTGCTGCTGGGGTGTCATCTTCTGCCAGCGGTCGATGCGCTCGCGGATCTCGCGGCGCTGGTCCGGGGGCAGCGACCGCCATTGCTGGGCGCGCTCCAGCATGCGCGCCTGGCGCTGGGGCGGAAACGAATCCCACTTGTCGGCCAGTGGCGACAGGATGTCGCGCTGGTCCGGCGTCAGGCTTTTCCACGGATGAGGCCCCGGCGGCGGACCTGGCGGCGGGGGCGGCACCATCCCCGGCGGCGGAGGCGGGGGAGGAGCGCTCTGCGCGAGGCCGGACGAAGCGAAACCGCCCAGACCGATGACCAACAACAGCGTCAGGAACAAACGACTTCGACGCATGGTCACCGGCTCGCCTGGCTGTCGCCGTTCTTGGCCAGCCATCCGTAGAAATCAAGGTTCTGGTAGAGCGCCGGATCGGCCGCGGCCGCATCCGGCGGCAACTCGCCATCGGCCTCGCTCACCGGTGAAGGGCCTGCCGCACTGCCCGTCGGGCCTTGCACGGGCGAGGACAGCATCAGCGCCGCAAACGCGATGGCGGCGAAGGCGCCCGCCGGCAGCAGCAGCTGCAGCAGTCGCTGGGCCAGCGACGAGCCATCGGCGCCTGACAGCGCGGCACGCCGTGCCGCGCGCAGCCCTGCGGCCGTCGCCGGATCGAGCTGACGCGCCGCCTCGCGATAAAGCTCGCGGGCGCGGCGTTCGAGATGGTTGTCGGGCGCATTCATCGCCAGTCCTCCAGTTGGTCGCGCAGACGTTGCAGCGCGCGCGACAGATGTGTTTTCACGCTCCCTTCCGAACAGCCCATGGCCTGCGCGGTTTCCGCCACGTCCAGGCCTTCCAGCACGCGCAGCATGAAAGCCTCGCGCTGGCGCTGGGGCAGCCGTTTCACGGCCGCTGCCATGTCCGCGTACGACTGCGAGTCGTGCAGCCGTTCCAGGGGACCCGGCCCGGTGTCGGCCGGCTCCCAAGCCGGCAGGTCCTCGCCGTCTTCGTCCCGTCCGCCCAGCCAGCCCACCACGATCGAGCGCACCTTGCGCCGGCGCTGCAGATCCACGATGCGGCGTCGCAGGATGCCCCAGAACAGCGGTGTCCATTCCTGCGGCGGCTTGTCGCTGTAATGCTTGACCAGGCGCAGCATGGCGTCCTGCACGGCATCGAGCGCGTCTTCCCGATGACCGAGATTCAACTCGGCCATGCGGAAGGCGCGGCGCTCCACCTGCGCCAGGAACGCATCCATCGAAACAGGCACCGCGCGAACGTCTTCGGCCAGCAGTTCGGCGTCCAAAGTGGATACGGCGCTGGTCATGGCGTCATCGTCCGCTTCGCCGGATCGGGCATGCTGGGACTCCATTGGTACGTCTCTGTGCATCAACGCCCGAGGCTCGCGCGGGTTGACCCGCGCCCGTATGATGCGGGGACAACGGTGTCCTGGCGGGGAGGGGTCATGATCGACGGGTTCCTGGCGCTTTACATCTTCATGCTGGCCGCTTTCACGGGGTACGAGATCATCGCCCGGGTACCGGTGATTCTCCACACGCCGCTGATGTCGGGTTCCAACTTCATTCACGGCATTGTGCTGGTCGGCGCCATGATCGCGCTAGGGCATGCGCAGACCCCGATCGAGATCGCCATCGGCTTCCTGGGGGTACTTCTGGGTGCCGGCAACGCGGCCGGCGGTTACGTGGTTACCGAACGCATGCTGGAAATGTTCAAGTCCAGCAAGCCCGCCCCCGGCAAGGAGGCGAAGTAATGGCCTGGCTGCCGATCGTGATCAAGGCCTGTTACTTCCTCGCTGCCCTTCTCTTCATCCTCGGACTCAAACGCATGAGCTCACCCCGCACGGCGCGGGGCGGCATCGTGTGGGCCGGCGCGGGCATGCTGGTGGCGGTCGTCGCCACCTTTGCCCTGCCGGACATGCATAACCGGGGGCTGATCCTGGCCGCCGTGTTGATCGGCGTGGCGGCCGCCTGGTGGTCGGGCCGCCGCGTGGCGATGACGGCCATGCCCCAGATGGTGGCGCTCTACAACGGCATGGGCGGCGGCGCGGCCGCGGCCATCGGCGCCGCCGAGCTGTTCAGTTACGCCGGTACCGCGGTCACCCTGCTGGATGGTGGCGAGTTCACCGCCAACGGCGCCGCGACGCCAGGTACCGCACAGCTCACGCTGGCCGTGCTCGGCGCGCTGATCGGCTCGGTGAGCTTCTCCGGCTCGCTGATCGCCTTCGCCAAGCTGCAGGGCTGGCTGGACAAGCGTTTCGTGTTCCCCGGCCAGCGTGCGGTGAACATGCTGGTGCTGGCGGGCGCGGTGGTGCTCGGCGCGATGATCGCAAGCGGCCAGCTGTCGATGCCGCTGATCGTGGCGTTCTTCGTGCTGGCGCTGATGTTCGGCCTGATGATGACGCTGCCCATCGGCGGCGCCGACATGCCGGTGGTGATCTCGCTGTACAACGCATTCACCGGCCTGGCCGTGGCCTTCGAGGGCTTCGTGCTGCAGAACGAGGCGATGATCATCGCGGGCACCGTGGTGGGCGCGGCGGGTACGTTGCTGACCCAGCTGATGGCGAAGGCGATGAACCGCTCGATCGGCAACGTGCTGTTCGGCAGCTTCGGCGCGGCCACCGGCGAGGCGCAGGCCATCGGCGGCGCGCAGAAGCCGATCGAGGCGAGCGACGCGGCGGTGATGATGGCGTACGCCGAACGCGTGGTGATCGTGCCCGGCTACGGCATGGCCGTGGCGCAGGCGCAGCACAAGGTGTGGGAGTTCGCCAAGCTGCTGATCGAGCGCGGGGTGAAGGTGAAATTCGCCATCCATCCGGTGGCGGGACGCATGCCCGGCCATATGAACGTGCTGCTGGCGGAGGCGGGCGTGCCGTATGACCTCATCGCCGACATGGACGACATCAACCCGGAATTTCCCACTACCGACGTCGCGCTGGTGATTGGCGCGAACGACGTGGTCAATCCGCTGGCCAAGACCGATCCCTCATCGCCGATCTACGGCATGCCCATCCTCGACGTGGCCGACGCCAGGCAGGTGATCGTGGTGAAACGCGGCAAGGGCACCGGCTTCGCGGGCATCGAGAATGCGCTGTTCTACGCGGACAACGCACGCATGCTCTATGGCGACGGCCAAGCCGCGGCGGGCCAGCTGGTATCGGAGCTCAAGGCGCTGGAAAGCTGACCGGCGATCAGTCGCTCGCTTTGGCCCTTGTCGCCCGCCCGGCGGCAAGGGCTGCCAGGCCCATGCCGATCGCGTACCAGATGTCGTCAGCGGGCGCGCTGCCGAGTTCCGCCAGTTGCAGCAGCAGGCCGAAACCGGCCGTGCGCAGTGTGTCGACGAGGCCCAGGCCCATCAGGCCGGCGATGCGTGCGGCCGCGGTTAACAAGTTCACGTAGAGCGCGGCGGTCAGCGCCGCCATCGCCGCCAGCAGCGCTGCGCCAGCACCCGGCGGGCGTACCCACTGGCGGACGGCCTTGCCCAGTAGCCAGCCGGCCACCATGGCCAGCCAGGGCAGCGGGCGCTGCAGGTAAAGCGTGGGCACCATCCACACGGCGCCGGCAGCCAGGCCGAGCATGACGGCGCTAACAGCGGCGAACAGCCAGGAGAACGCGACCCGAGCGTTCATGAAATACGAGGGAAAAGCAGGGCAGCAGGCACGGGTTCTTCTCTGGCGTAAAACCCCCATGATAGCGCGGCGCCGCAGCGCGGCGCCGCGGCGGCTCTTGAGTTCGGGCCGATCTGGCCTGATGTGGGGAATGTGCGGCCGCGAGGCGGCATACTATGTGGTTTGGCGCGCCCCCCTTTCACCGCGCCCATCGATGAGATTTGGCATGAGCGGTTTCAGTCTTAGCAGCGAACCCTTCACCCTGGAGCGCGACTGCCAGGCGGTCATGGTCCCGCAGGGCGAGACCGTAAGCCTGCCCGCCGGGCAGGTCGGCTACATCACCCAGGCGCTGGGCGGCAGCTTCACGGTGTACGTGGAGGGCAACCTGTTCCGCATCGCCGGCAACGACGCCGACGCGCTGGGCAAGGAACCGCCGCCGCCGATCGAGCTGGCCAGCGATGCCAGCGACGCCGATGTCGAAGAGCTCGTCTGGCAACAGCTGCGCACGGTGTTCGACCCGGAAATCCCCATCAACGTGGTCGAGCTGGGCCTCGTCTACGACGTGAGCATCGAGCAGATCGAGCCGGAGAAGCGCAAGATCTACGTGAAGATGACGCTGACCGCGCCGGGCTGCGGCATGGGCGACATCCTGGTCGATGACGTGCGCACGAAGCTGGAACTCATTCCCACGGTCGCCGAGGCGGATGTCGACCTCGTGTTCGATCCGCCGTGGAACCACTCCATGATGTCGGATATCGCCAAGCTCGAAACGGGGATGCTGTAAGTCAGCTCTTGCTTTTGTAGGAGCGCACCCAGTGCGCGATAAGCCTATGGAGCGCTGAATTCGTTGCGCCGCGATCGTGCACTGGCTGCGCTCCTACAGTGGTGCACGAGTGCGTGAGCACGGAAACAGCGCCGCACATCCCTGCCACAAATCAACATCCCCCGCTCCCATCGACGCCAGACTGCAGCGCAGTCTGACCCAAGTCATGGAGAGCACATGTTTCCTGAGTTCCGCGATCTGATCACCGAGCTTAAAGGCCGTGATCCTCACTTCTCTCGCCTGTTCCATCGCCACAACGATCTGGACCAGGAAATCAAGAACATGGAAATGGGCATCTCGCCCGCCGGCG
The DNA here is from genome assembly GCF_003264855.1 of Dyella jiangningensis. NCBI lineage: Bacteria > Pseudomonadati > Pseudomonadota > Gammaproteobacteria > Lysobacterales > Rhodanobacteraceae > Dyella > Dyella jiangningensis. The sequence continues at coordinate 1,231,130 of NZ_NFZS01000001.1, forward strand.
CGCTGGCCATCGAGCAGCTGAAGAAGGAAAAGCTGCTGCTCAAGGATCAGCTGTACGTCATCCTCCGCCGCGCGTCGGCCGCCTGAACGGCACTCCCGTCGCGCGCATGGCGCCGCACACGCGGTGCCTCCCTTCAACCCACCATTCGGGGTGACGAGATGTCGTCAACCATGCTTCCGCACGAGTCCGAAACAGACCACACCATTATTGATGCCGACGCCGTAGCGAACGATGCGGCGGCCACCGGTATCCCCACGTGGCCGGCAGGGAATGCCCAGGCCGTCGAACGCCGCAGCATCAACGACGCCATCGCCTCGGCGCAGGCCGAGATGGCCGACAGCATGCAAGACGTGCTGATGCAGGCGGCCGCGCACGACGCGGATACCTTGCTCGACAGCGTGAGGACCATCCTCGATGGCCTGTCGCCCGACGATGCCTCGCGTTTCCGCACCCTGGTGCTGGAAGGCGACCCGAACCTGCGGCACGGCGGCAGTCGTCATCCGGACGAGGAGCTCTCGCCGGGCTGGCGCAAGGGCGACTACCCCTATCGGCAGAAGATGTCGCGCCGCAATTACGAGAAGCAGAAATACCGATTGCAGGTGGAGCTGCTGAAGCTGCAGGCATGGGTGCGCGAGACGGGCCAGCGCGTGGTGATCCTGTTCGAGGGTCGCGATGCGGCAGGCAAGGGCGGCGCCATCAAGCGTTTCATGGAGCACCTCAATCCGCGTGGTGCGCGCGTGGTCGCGTTGGAGAAGCCCACTGAAGCCGAGCGCGGCCAATGGTATTTCCAGCGTTATATCCAACACCTGCCGACGTCCGGTGAAATCGTGCTGTTCGACCGCAGCTGGTACAACCGGGCAGGCGTCGAACACGTGATGGGTTTTTGCACGAAGAAGGAGTACGAGGATTTCATGCGCCAGGTACCGGAGTTCGAGCGGCATCTGGTGAACAGCGGCATTCACCTGTTCAAGTTCTGGTTCTCGGTGAGCCGGGAAGAGCAACGGCGTCGCTTCGGCGAGCGAAGGCTGCATCCGTTGAAACAGTGGAAGCTCAGCCCCGTGGATCTTGCCTCGCTCGACAAGTGGGACGCCTATACGCGGGCCAAGGAAGCGATGTTCGCGCATACCGACACGGCGGATTCGCCGTGGATCGTGATCCGCTCCGACTGCAAGAAGCGGGCGCGCCTCAATGCCATGCGCTACGTCCTCAATCGGCTGTCGTATGCCAATCGCGATGGCCAGGTCGTGGGCCTTGCCGATCCCCTGATCGTGGGGCGGGCGTTATTCGGCTGATCGGTTTTCCTTCTTGACCGAGAAAGGCGCGATGAAAACCATCGCGCCTTTTTTCATGCATGGAATGTCCGAAGCGCCGAAGCGCTCACTTCGCGAACGATGAAACCTGCGAGTCGATGACGGCGGAATTTAATTTCGATTTATCTATGTCAAATGACGATGTGATCGAAGTCGCTAAATGCACGCAATTTCTTTCGCGCTCATTGGCGTGCATGCGTCGTCACGGCGCCGCGACGATCGAAAAAATTCAGATCGATGGAAATGAAGCAGGCCAACATTCTCTGCTTTTGATGATACGAATGGGCTTGTTCTGCCTATTTGCGTAAGTCCTTGAATCGAAGCGTTTGCGTGCCTCGATGCGCATCGAAAGCTACGCGCAAGAAACGCAAAATCCGGCGTTTCAAACTGCAAAAACCGCATCAATTTGCCTGTTTTTTCGCTTTTTGCGAAAGCCTTTCGCCAACATTGACGCTCCGCATTTTCTTAATTAGCGTCCATTGATCCGACGACGGGAGGGTTGACGGATGGTCCATTAGCGATGCCAACACGGGCATTCGATCACGTGAGCGTCGTTTAGCGAGTCTGCGCCAGCGCACAACGTTCCAGGGACGGCAGGGGGAAGGCGAGTACTGGCGCCTATCGGATCGCAAGACAGTCACCAAAGCTGAGGCCGCGCCCATCGCGGCAACCCGAGTCCATGTGGCGCAAAAACGCGCTGCACGGGACGGTTTTGTCCTCAAAAAATGTCAAGGAGACAAGAATGACTGTTCGTATCGATTTGCGGGGAAAGGCTGTACGAAAAGCGCTGCTGCCGCTGGCCCTGTCGTTCGCGATGGTCGGAGGCGTGGCGCACGCGGCGGGTACCGATGCATGGGTGGGTACGCGCACGCAGGCTGCGATGACACGCACCGTGGCGCCTGCCACGGCTGCGACGACGGCGACCACTCATCCGACGTGGACGCTGAGCCTGCACGGTGCACCTACCGTGGATGCCGCCACGGTGGCGCCGCTGGAAGCCAGCAAGCCCATGCACGTGGAAGTGAGCTTGAACCTGCGCAACGTGGATGAGCTGGAAGCGTTCCTGCATGCCGTCAACGACCCGGCGAGCCCGCAGTACCACCATTTCCTGACGCCCGCGCAGTTCAAGGCGCGCTATGCGCCGACGGATGCGGATGCGGCCAAGGTTGCTGCGCACCTGCGTCAGTCCGGCTTTACCAACGTGCAGGTGGCATCCAACAACCTGCTGGTGTCGGCCGACGGCAATGCCAATACGGTGAATGCCGCGTTCCGCACCACCATGCGCACGTTCGCGTTTGGCGGCAAGCAGCGCATCGCCAACGATTCCACGGTGCAGGTGCCGCAGGCACTCGGTGGCATCGTCGATTCGGTGCTCGGCCTGCAGAACGTCAATGTGCCGCACACCATGCACCGCATCCTCGGTCCGGTGCAGCCGCATGCCGGCGCCAATCACGTGGGCGTGCAGGCGACCGGCAGCCAGGTATCGCACAGTCCGACCGATTTCCCGGCGATCTATGACGCAGGCAGCACGCCAACAGCGTCCGGTACTACGGTGGGCATCATCACCTGGGGCGACATGACCCAGACCATCACCGACCTCGGCACGTTCACCAGCAACGCCGGCATGGGCACGGTGAACACCCAGGTGGTGAAGACGGGCAGCAACACCTATGCCGACGATCCCAATGGCGATGGCGAGTGGAACCTGGACAGCCAGACCATCGTCGGCACGTCCGGCGGCGTGGGCAAGCTGATCTTCTACTCCGCGCCGAACTGCTCGAACGACAGCTGCCTTACCGACGCGGCCATCACGGCTTCCTACAACCGCGCCGTCACCGACAACGTGGCCAAGGTGATCAACGTGTCGCTGGGCGAGGACGAGTCCGCCGCCAACAGCTCCGGCACGCAGGCCGCCGACGACAAGATCTTTGCCCAGGCCGTGGCGCAGGGCCAGACCTTCTCGATCGCGTCCGGTGACGCGGGCGTCTATCAGTGGTCGAGCGATCCCACCGAGGGTGCGCCGGGCTATGTCACCAACTCGGCGGGCACCGTGGAGATCTCGCTCAGCCATTACTCGGTGAGCGAGCCGGCGACCTCGCCGAACGTCGTCGCCGTGGGCGGCACCACGCTCAGCACCAGCGGCACCACCTGGACCGGCGAGACGGTGTGGAACGAAGGCCTCGCGACCATCGATGCGGCCGGCGGCGACAACAACAAGCGCCTGTGGGCCACCGGGGGTGGCGTCAGCCTGTTCGAGACCGCGCCGGCGTGGCAGACCACGGCGCTGGGTTCCTCGGTGACCAAGCGCCAGGTGCCCGACCTCGCGTTCGATGCCGCGCAGTCCACCGGCGCCAACATCATCATCCAGGGCCAGACCTACCAGATCGGCGGCACCAGCCTCGCTTCGCCGATCTTCGTGGGCATCTGGGCGCGCATTCTCTCGGCCAACGGCAACACGCTGGGCCTGCCGACGCAGAACATGTATGCGCATTTCCCCTCCGACGCGACGCCGCTGCATGACGTCACCTCGGGCAACAACGGCTACAACGGCTACGGCTACACGGCCAAGGCCGGCTTCGACAACGCCACCGGCTGGGGCAGCCTGGATATCGCCAAGTTCAAGAGCTACGTGACCCAGTATTGGGGCGGTGGCGGCTCGACCGGCGGCACGCCGACGGCGAATTTCAGCGTCGTCACCAACGGCCTGACCGCGACCTTCACCGACAGCTCCACCGACAGCGGCGGGACGATCTCCTCACACGCGTGGACCTTTGGCGATGGCGGCACGTCCACGGCCACCAGCCCCAGCCACACCTACGCCGCGGCAGGCACCTACAACGTGACCGAGACAGTGACGGACAGCGCGAGCGGCAAGACGTCGAGCAAGACATCGTCGGTGACGGTGACCGGCAGCTCGCCATCGCAGTTGCTCGGCAATCCCGGCTTCGAAAGCGGCACGGCGAGCCCATGGTCGATGAGCGCGAGCGTGCTGTGCAGCAACAGCACGTGCAGCGGCGAGACGGCGCATGGCGGTACGTGGTTCGCGTGGCTGGATGGTTACGGCCAGTCGCATACCGATACGGTGTCGCAGCAGGTCGCTATCCCGAGCGGCAAGAGCACGGCGACGTTGTCGTTCTATCTGCACGTCGATACGGCTGAAACCACCACGACCACCGCGTACGACAAGCTGACGGTTCAGGTGCTCAACAGCAGCGGTACGGTGCTGAAGACGCTGGCCACCTACTCGAACCTCAACGCGGCGTCGGGCTATACGCAGCGCACGTTCGACCTCAGCGCCTATATCGGCCAGACGGTGACGATCAAGTTCACCGGCACGGAAGATTCGTCGCTGCAGACCTCGTTCGTGCTGGATGACGCGAGCCTGATCGCGCAGTAAGCCGCAAGCGTTCGAGGCAACAAAAAGGCCCGGTCAGCGATGACCGGGCCTTTCTCGTGCAAACGGGGCGACGAAGTTTAGCCGGCCGATTCCTCGAAGCGGTTCGCTTCGCGGTTCTTGCGCACCTTGAGCGGATCCCACACGCGGCCGTTCATGGTGATGTAGACGCCGTCGGGCAGCGTCTGCACGGCGGCGACGGCGCAGCCGATGTTGAACACCGCGTCCGAGCCCTGGAAACGCGCGGGATTCAGCGCGCCCGTGAGCACGATCACCTTGCCCTTGATCTGGGAAAGTTCGCGCGCAGTCTCGACCATGGTGTCGGTGCCGTGCGTGACCAGCACATGGCGATGCGGCTGCGCCTCGATGGTGGAACGCACCAGCGCGCGGTCCTCTTCGGTGATGTGCAGGCTGTCCTTGCGCAGGATCGGGATCACGTCGAACTGGAAGGCCACGCCGAGCTGACCGAGGATCTCGCCGATCTGCGGCGCGCCGATCTTGTAGTCCGACTTGTCGTCGAAGTAGATCTTGTCGATGGTGCCGCCGGTGGTGACGATGGTCAGATGCTGCATGGTCGGGAACCGCAAGGTGGGGAAGCGGGCATTTTAGCGGGTGGCGGCCCTTCGTGCTCAGTGGGGTCCGAGCAGCAGGGCGGTATCGGTGGCGTCGGTGGCGCCCAGGCGTAGCAGCCCATGCGCCACGAAGCGCCGCAGGGCCGCGCCGTTGCGTGCGCCGCCGTGAGGCGCCGCCCAGGTGTCGTGCCGGGCCAGCAAGGCCGCCGCGGCGCAGCGCGCCAGGGTGAAGGCGAGGCCGCGTGCGCTCGCTTCCAGCGTATCGCGCTGGTTGGCGTGTTGGTTCACGTGGGCAGTGGCGGCATCCAGCGCGGCGTGGATGACCTGTCGCGCATGGGCGTTGATGCTGTCGGCCAGCCAGCCCTCGATCGCGGTGCGCAGCGCGCCGAGGTTATCGCCGGCGAGCGCACGCAGGCTGTCCAGCGACAGCACATTGGTGGTGCCTTCCCAGATCGCGTAGACCTGTGCATCGCGCAACAGCTGGGGCAGGCCGGTGTCCTCGATGTAGCCTGCGCCACCGAAACACTCCAGCGCTTCGGAACACAGCTTCACCGCCATCTTGCCGGTCCACAGCTTGGCCAGCGGCGTGAGCAGGCGCAGCAGGGCGGCTTCATGCGGTTGCGCCGCGCCGTGTTCCACGCGACCGAGCAGGTGGGCCACTTCGAAGGTCAGCGCGAACGCGGCCTCGAATTCGGCCTGCATGTCCGCCAGGGTCTGGGCATGCAGCGGTTGGGCGATCAGCGGCTTGCCGAAAGCCTCGCGACGGGTGGCGTAGTCGCGTGCGAGGGTCAGTGCGCGTGCCATGCTCGCCGTCGCGCATACCGCATTCCAGGTGCGTGTGATGTTGAGCATCGGCGCCACCTGCCGCACGCCATGGGCGAGTTCGCCCAGAGGCCATGCCGGCAGACCGTCGAGATGGATCTCCGCGGTGGGCAGCTCGTGCGTGCCGAGCTTGTCCTTGAGGCGATCGATGATCAGCTCGGGCTTGCGTCGCGCGCCGTCCATCGTTTCCACGTAGAACAGCGCGAGCGCACCCGCGCCGCGGTCCGCCCCTTCCGGACGCGCCAGGCCGAGCGCGACTTCGCCCACCACGGCCGAACTGAACCACTTGCGTCCATACAGGCGCCACTGGCCGGAGGCATCCTGGCGCGCCACCGTTTCGGTGTTGCCGACGTCGGAGCCGCCATGGTTTTCGGTCATCCACTGGCCGCTGAGCCAGAAGGTGGAAGCATCGCGGCTCAACAGATGCGGCAGCGCGCGATCCATCAGTGCCTTGTTGCCCGACGCCTTCAACGCGGTGGCCGCGCCATCCGTCATCGCCAGCGGGCAGGTATAGAACTCGCTGGCCAGGTGATAGAGATAGACGCGCGCGAATTCCTCCAGCCGCGCGTGCTCGCTCGCTTCATGGCCGGCGGCAAGTACCGCGTGCCGCGTGGTGATGTGCGGACCTTCCTGCCACGCCTCGGTGAGTTCGATGCGATCGACGCGGTTGCCCCAGGCGTCCCACTGCGTGAGCACCGGCTTGCGTCGCGTGGTGCGGCAGGCGCGCTGCCAGGCCATCTGCGCGTAGTCGCCGAGTGCCTGCAGGTCGGGTTCCAGCGCCGCCCGCCGCACGGGTGGCAGGGCGCGCTCCAGCATGGCGTGCAGCAGGCGGTCTTCGCGGTACGGGTTCGCGAGCTGCGGCGGATCTTGCACGAATCCCATGGTCGGCCCTCGGCGGATCGGTCGCACGAGTATAGGCACGTAGGTGTTGGCGAGGCGTGGGCTCAGCCCGGGCGGATCGCGCCGAAGTCCACCAGGTCTTCCTGCTTGCCATTGACGTACAGGCGCAGCTGTCGGCGCGGGTAATCGCACACGTCCTGCGCCAGCCGCTGGCCCATCACCAGCAGCACCAGCGGTTCGTCGCCGCTGTTGGTCACCACGTGCGCGGGCCCGTTGCGTGCGAAGCCCAGGAAATCGCCGGCGCCGATGGCGTGTGGCGTGTCGTCGATGACCGCCGTGCCTCGGCCGGACAGCACGTACACGCATTCTTCCTCGTACAGGTGCCGGTGGTACTCGCTGGAATCGTGGCCCGGCTGCAGCTCGATGCGATGCACGCCGATCTGCGTGAGTCCGGTGGCATCGTCCAGCGACTTGCGGTGCCGCACGCCGTTGGGGTTGAGTGGATGGACGCTGCGCGTGGCCGGCATGGCCTCAATGTCGTCGGCCTTGAGCAACTCGCGGGGTGCACTCATCGCGTCGGTCCTGGGCTGGGGAAGCCCCAGCGTATCGCGGCGATGTCAGGGCTTGGTGAACTTGAGGATGAAGCGATCGGTATGGCTGCGAATGGACGGATCGCGGATGCCCAGCGTGTGCGTGTCGGCAGGATTGCGCAGCGCGTCGCTTTCGCCCTCGTAGTGGAAGCCGGCGGCAGTAAGTTCCGCCTTGACCGTCGCGGGGTCGATGCGGTGCAGGTCGTCGGTATGGCTGACGCCACTGCCGGCTGCGGCCGCATGGTCCAGCACGATCAGCGTGCCGTGGGGCTTGAGGGCGTTGAACAGCGCAGCGTCGACCTTGGCGATGTCCGGCGAGCCCATGAACGGATCGTGCAGGTCGTGATAGTTCTGCGAGGTCCAGATCACGTCGACCTTCTCAGGCACGCTCATCGCGGATACCGGCTGCACCAGCACTACGACGTTCGCATAGGCGGGCGTACCCGCGAAGCTGCGCAGGCTCTGCAGGCCCTTGGGCGCTGCCTTGTCCATCTCGGCTGGTTGCAGCGCATAGACCTTGCCGTCGGGCCCGGCCAGCTTGCTGAAGAGGCGCGTGTAGTAGCCCTTGCCCGGCATCAGGTCCACCACCTTGTCGCCCGGGCGGATATCGGCGAAGGCGAGCACTTCCGCCACGTGGCGACTGTCGTCGAGCGCGCGGTCGTCGGCGGGACGCCCAGGGTCGGCGATCGCCAGGCCGATGCGCGATGGCAGTTCCACCGCCATTGCCGCGGTGGCGGCGAGGAAGGCACAGGAAGCAAGCAGGACCACGCGCGATGGACGAGTCATGGCAACACTCCTTTAGTGGACATAGTTGAGCGCGATCGCCGGCGTGATCGAAGACGGCGTGTGATGACCGCCGAAGATCACACGGGTGCCGAGCAGCACGCCGATGTTGGGCGTCCAGTTGTACTCGATGGCGGGCGCGACGCCCCAATAGTCACTCGTACCGGAATTCATGTGCAGATCGCGTGGCAGCGGCGGGCCGCCGAAGGGATCGATGAGGTCCTGGCCGGTGACGCGCGTGTTGCCGTTGTGGTTGTAGAGGCCATCCAGCGCGAGCACCCAGCGCTGCGTGAGGCTGTATTCGGCCGCCACGTCGATGCCATAGCTGTTGCCGGGCCGGGCGTGGCCGTGAAAGCTGTTGCTGGTGCCATACACACTGGTGCCGTGTACGTCGGTGCCGCCGGAGTACGACGCCGTGAGGTTCAGGCGCAGGCGCAGGATGCGTCCGTTCGGCATCCACAGATAGGTCTGCGCGTTGAAGCCCAGCGTCGTGGTGTATACGCCGCTACCCATGCCATCGGCAGGGCGGTTGCCCAGCCGGTCGTATTTACCGGTGGGCAGCGTCTCCTGCAGCATGATGGCGGTGCTCGGCACCCAGCTGTCGTCATGGAAATGGGTGAACTGATACTGCGCCTGCAGCACGAAATCACCCAGCCCGACGCCGCTGCTGTTGGGTCCGCCATCGACGCGGTTATAGCCGAACACCGGGATGACGCCGATGCTGAAGTTGTTGGCGAGGCCATACACCAGGTACGTGCGCGAACCGTAGCTGTTGGCGTGCGAGGTACGCACGTCGTAGAGGTAGGGCTCGGCCAGGAAGTGACCGGGCGCCCCCGTCTCCGGTGAGTTCGCCATCATGGGGCCTGTCCACCACGCGTCTTCGCGCGACTGCCAGTAGACATCTTCCGCCGCGGGGAGGGAGCGCGCGGGCGACGAAAGCAGTTCCAGCAGCATGGCCAGCGCGAAGACGGCCAGGCGGGACAGGGTGGGGACGACCGGGCGATGAACCTTCACAAGCGCTTCCATGGGCGGGACGGGCGCCACGCTATGTCTCCGGGCGGTCGCCTGAAATATCCACTTTGCTAAGATTCGATATGACCACTTGAGGTCCATGGCGATGTCGTTCGGAGGCGGGGCCGTAGAAGACACGGCCGGGCCTCCCTGGTGCTATCCGGAGATTGCGATGACCCGCGCGAGCACGAGCTTTCTGCCACCGGTCGCCGTGGATCCGGCGTCCGCCACGCCGATGTACCAGCAGCTGTCGGACTGGTTTCGCCGGGCCATCCTCGATGGGCATCTGCGTCCGGGCCAGGCCGTGCCGTCCACCCGCCATCTCGCCGGCGAACTGTGCATCTCGCGCATTCCGGTGCTCAGTGCGTACGACCAGTTGCTGGCGGAGGGCTACCTCGAAACCTTCGCCGGTTCGGGCACGCGGGTGGCTAGGGCGATTCCCAGCATGACGCCGGTGGTGCATCGCCAGCGGGCGGCCGACGAAGGCAAGCCATCGCCCGCGTCGCGACGCATCTCCCACCGCAGCGTGCAGCTGGAAGCACCCGAGCAGACCTGGCTCGACAGCCTCGGCGCGTTTCGCGTGGGCCTGCCCGCGCTGGATCGTTTTCCCACCTCGGTGTGGGCGCGCCTGGTCAGCCGCCACGCTCGGGCATCGAGCGTGGAAACCATGTGCTACGGCGACCCCGTAGGACATTGGCCGCTCCGCGAGGCCGTGGCGAACTACCTCGGCATGTCGCGGTCGGTGCGCTGCGATGCCTCGCAGGTGCTGATCACCACCGGTTCGCAGCAGGCACTGCAGATCTGCGCGCACGTGCTGCTGGATGCCGGCGATCGCGTGTGGATGGAAGACCCGGGATATCCCGGCGCGCACCAGGCGTTCCGCACGGCGGGCGTGCAGATGGTGCCCGTGCCGGTGGACGGCGATGGCATCGACGTCGAAGCGGGCATGCGCCGTGCACGCGGTGCGCGCGCCGCGTACATCTCGCCTTCGCACCAGTTTCCGCTGGGCACCACCATGAGCGCCGCGCGACGCATGCAGCTGCTGGCGTGGGCGGAGCGCGACGACGCGTGGATCATCGAGGACGACTACGACAGCGAATTTCGCTACGGCGGCAAGCCGGTGGCGTCGCTGCAGGGCCTGGATACCGCGCGTCGCGTGATCTACCTCGGCACCTTCAGCAAGGTGATGTATCCGGCCTTGCGCCTCGGCTACATGGTGGTGCCGAAGGATCTCGTGCCTGCCTTCCACGCGGGCCGCGACGCCATCGACACGTTCTCCTCCACGCTGTTCCAGCTCGCCATGACCGATTTCATCCGCGACGGGCATTTCGCGCGGCACATCCGCGCGATGCGCGGCCTTTACCGCGAGCGGCGGGTGGCCTTGATCCAGGCCATCGAGCGATGGCCGGGCGACAGGTTGCGCATCATCGGCGCCGATGCCGGCATGCAACTGGTGGGTCTGTTGCCCGAAGGCACGGATGATGTCGCGTTGTCGCGCGAAGCAGCCACGCATGGCGTCTCGGTGCGTCCGTTGTCGCAGTGCTATCTGGAGTCGCCGGGACGCGCCGGATTGATCCTCGGCTATGGCGGCGTGTCGCCGACGCAGATCGACGAGGGTGTGCGCCGACTCAGCCAATGCCGCGCATTTTCAGTGTAGGAGCGCACCCAGTGCGCGACCGCAGCGTCGCGGTGTTACCGCTTCGTAGGCTTTTCGCGCACTGGGTGCGCTCCTACAAAAGATCGAAGAGCGCTTCAGGCGGTACGCTTGCGCTTCACACCGGCACCGAGCGCACCAATCAAGGTCACGGTGAGCACGATTTCGATCCAGCCCAGCCAGCGTTCGCCGGGCGCGCTCCACGCTTCGCTGATGCCGTGGCTGAAATAGAACAGGCTGAGGATGCCGGCCCACAGCAGGGCACGGCGCACGTCGCGCAACGCGAACAGCGGCAGCAACAGCGGGACCACGGTGATGGCGAGAACCAGCGCCATGGGCATGTGCTGCGCGGGAAACAGCCATCCGTGCCAGGCGAGCTGCAATACCACCAGCGCGGCCCACGCGACGAGGCCCAGACGATAGGTCGGGGTGATGGGTGTACTCATGCGCTGGCGACCAGGCGGCGCGCGACGTCGGCAAGGCGACGGCCCAGCGCGCGGGCGAGTTCGCGCTCATGCTCAGTGATCGTGTTGTCGCCCGTGGGGCCCGCGACGTGGCTGGCGCCATACGGGGTGCCGCCGCTCAGCGTCGCCGTGAGCGCAGGCTCGGTATACGGCAGGCCGACGATCAGCATGCCGTGGTGCAGCAGCGGCAGCGCCATGGTCAGCAGGGTCGATTCCTGGCCGCCATGCATGGTGCTGGTCGCGGTGAACAAGGCGGCCGGCTTGCCGGACAGCACGCCGCTGGCCCATTCCGCGCCGGTGGAATCGATGAAGTACTTCAGCGGCGCCGCCATGTTGCCGAAACGCGTGGGGCTGCCCATGGCCAGGCCGACGCACTCGGCCAGGTCCTGGCGCGTCACGTAGGGCGCGCCTTCTTCGGGTTCGGGCGGCTGGGCGATCTCGGTCACGGGAGCCACCGGCGGCACCTGGCGCAGCCGCGCACGCATGCCGGGGACCTCTTCCACGCCGCGTGCGATGAGGCGCGCGAGCTGCGCGGTATGGCCGGTGCGGCTGTAGTAGAGGACCAGGATGTCGTGGCTCATGGTTTGGGCGATGGCTTGTGATCAGTTAGTGTACCGGCCGACGATGCTCGTGTAGCCCGTCTGTTCACGCACGGCCCACCCCGGCGGGATGCCAGAGCGGGCACCGTTGCTTGGCGCCTTAGAAGGAACCCCCATGGCCTTGCGTTTCGATCGCGATCGCACTCGCAGTTTCAGCCACTTCCTGTGGCAGCGGTTCATCGACGACAAGTGCTTCGAGACCGCCGGCGCGCTGTCCTACACCACGCTGGTGTCGCTGGTACCGTTGATCGTCGCTTCGCTGGCGATCTTCGCCGCATTCCCGGCGTTCGCCGACGCGCGGAGCACGCTGATCGAGTTCGTCTTCAGCAATTTCGTGCCCGCCGCCGGCGAGCGCGTGCAGGAGTACCTCAACGGCTTTGCGGAGAACGCCAGCAAGCTCACCGGCCTCAGCGTGCTGGTGATGTTTTTCAGCGCGCTGTCGATGATGGTGAGCATCGAGGACCGCATGAACCGCATCTGGCGCGTGCAGCGCCAGCGCAGCTGGGTGTCGCGCGTGCTGCTGTACTGGGCGGCGCTCACGCTCGGCCCGGTGCTGGTCGTGGGCGGGTTGGCGGTGGCGTCGTACGCGACTGCGCTGCCGATCCTCAACGAGGCGGCGGGCACGTTGGGGTTGGGCCAGCGACTGTTGGCGACGCTGCCGTTCATCGTCACCTTCCTCACCCTGATGCTGATCTACCTGGTGGTGCCCAACCGCCGGGTGCGCTGGAAGAACGCGGCGACCGGCGCGCTGCTCGGCGCAGTGCTGTTCGAGATCGCACGCTGGGGTTTCGCGCGCTTCATCCATCACGCGCACACCTACCAGCAGGTTTACGGTGCGGCGCTGGCGGCGATTCCGATCTTCCTGCTGTGGATCTATCTCTCGTGGGTGATCGTGATCCTGTGCGCTTCGGTGGCGGCGTCGGTTTCCGCGTTCGACTACGAACCGCCCAGGACCTGCCTGCCCGAAGACGCGGCCTTGCTCGGCCTGCTGCTGGTGCTGGGGCATTTCATCGATGCGCATCGCGAGGGTGCGCAGCTCGACCCGGATCGCGTGCGCGACCGCGTACCGCAACTGCGTGTCGGCGTCATCGCGAATTATTTCGCCGACCTGGAGCGCGCCGACGTGATCCGGCGCGTGGAGGGCGGCGGCTGGGTGCTGTGTCGCAGCCTCGACAACACCGATTTGCTGCGCGTGTATGCTCACTGCGATTACCGCGTGCCACTGCGTCCCTCCGAGGATACGCAGGAATACGGACTGGAACTGCCGGTAGAGCTGGTGTCGCTGCTCGACAGCGCCGCCCGGTCGCTCCACGACAGCCTGCGCACGCGGCTCGACGCGGCTTATCCGCCGGCATCGCCGGCAACGAATGCATCTGAGGATCTCCATCCATGACATTGCTGAAACCGCTTGCCACGCTGGGGCTGCTGCTGGCGTTCGCCGGCAGCGTGCAGGCTGCGATGCCCGAGCAGCCCGCGCTCAAGGTCACCACGCTCGACGGCAAGCCCTACGACCTGGCCAGCCAGCGCGGCAAGTGGGTGATCGTCAATTTCTGGGCCACGTGGTGCGTGCCGTGCATCAAGGAGATGCCCGACATTTCCCGTTTCGCCGCCGCGCACAAGGACAAGGTGAGTGCGATCGGCCTTGCCTACGAGGACAGCGAGAAGGCCGATATCCAGGCCTTCCTGGCGAAGCATCCGGTGAGCTATCCGGTGGCGCAGGTCACGCTGGACAAGCCGCTCACGGATTTCGACGAGCCGCGTGGTCTTCCCACCACCTGGCTGATCGGTCCGGACGGCAAGGTGGCCAAGCGCTTCGTCGGGCCGGTGACGGAAGCCTCGCTCGGCCAGGCCATCGGTGTCGGCAAATAGTCATGCCGGTCGCGCGCTTCCTCGTCAGTGGTAGGGTGCAGGGCGTGTTCTACCGCGCCAGCACCCGCGAACAGGCGTTGGCGTTGGGCTTGCGCGGCCATGCGAAGAATCTCTCCGACGGCCGCGTCGAAGTGATCGCGAGCGGCACGGATGCCGCGCTCGATGCGCTGGAACAGTGGTTGTGGCGTGGCCCGTCGGGCGCACGCGTGGATGACGTGCGACGCGAGCATTGCGACGCGCCGGTCGACGATGCATTCCACACGCGCTGAAGCCGCCCTACGCGGTGGTGGAGCGATCCATCGGCATGAACGGGCGCGGAGCGTCCACGATAAAGCCCTGTGCGAAATCGATGCCGAGTCGCCGCACTTCGTCCAGCAAGGGGCCTGAGCTCACGCATTCGGCGATGGTGCGCTTGCCGGTGGCGTGCCCGAGCTTGTTGATCGCCTCGACCATCGCGTAGTCGATGGGGTCGTGCAGCATGTCCTTCACGAAGCTGCCTTCGATCTTCACGAAGTCCACCGGCAGGTGCTTGAGATAGGTGAAAGACGACATGCCCGCGCCGAAGTCGTCGAGGGAGAAACGGCAACCCAGTGCACGCATGTCCTCGATGAAGGCAATGGCGCGCGAGAGGCTGGAAATGGCGGCGGTTTCGGTGATCTCGAAACAGATCGTCGAAGGCGCGATGCCGAACAGCGCGAACTGCTCGCGCAGGTAGGCCGTGAAGTCCACGTCGCACAGCGACGTGCCGGACAGGTTGATGGAGCAAAGCGGCGGCGTGTTCGTGGGCTCGCGCGTGGCCAGGGTGCGCAAGCCGGTAAAGGCCGCGTGCACCACCCAGCGGTCGATCGAAGGCATCAGGCCGTAGCGTTCCGCGGCAGGGATGAAGGCGCGGGGCGGGATCAGCGAACCATCCTCGTCGCGCATGCGCAGCAGCAGTTCGAAATGCCGCCGGTTCCGCGTCTGCCGCAGGTCGAGGATGTCCTGCGCGTACAGCACCAGCTGGCCTGTCGACAGCGCGCGCTGCAGGCGGCCCACCCAGCACATCTCGGACTGCCGTACGGCGACTTCGTCGTTGTCCAGGTGATAGGTCTGCACGCGGTTGCGGCCCTTCTCCTTGGCCAGATGGCAGGCGGCGTCGGCGGCACCAAGGATGTCGTCGGTGATCGAGCGAGTCGCATCGATGCTCACCATGCCGATGCTGGCGGAGATCACGAAGCTGTGCTGGCGGTAGGCGAAGTGATGGTCGCCAATCGCCGTGCGAAGGCTTTCGGCGACGGCCAAGGCGGCTTCTTCTTCGCAGTTTTCCAGCAGGAACACGAACTCGTCGCCGCCCAGGCGCGCCACGGCATCGGACGAGCGGACCACCGTGCCGAACAGGGCCGCCAATTGGCGCAGCAGCTCGTCGCCGGCGGCGTGGCTGCAGGTGTCGTTGATCACCTTGAACTGGTCGAGATCCACGTACAGCACGGCGAACGAGGAACCTGCGCTCTGTGTGCCGTGCATGGCCTGGGCCAGGCGTCGTTCGAATTCGCGGCGGTTGATCAGACCGGTGAGCGGATCGTGGCTGGCCTGATAGCTGAGTTGCGCGGCGTGCTCGCGCTCGCTGCTCACGTCGCGCATCACCAGCACCACGCCGCTGGTGGCACCCAGGCGATCGCGGATCGGCGTGACGGTGAGGTCGACCGCCACCGACCATCCATCGGCATGCATCAGCAGCAGCTTGTCGGGCGAACCCCATGCCGCCTGTCGCTGCAGTACCTGGCCCACCGGGTCGGACATCGGCTGCCGATTGGCTTCGCTCACGAAGCGGCAGACGGAGGCCACGGGCAACCCATGCGCCAGTTCCATCGACCAGCGTGTCAGGCGTTCGGCGCTGGGGTTGAGGTAGTCGATGAAGCCGCGCGCATCGGTGGTGATCACGGCATCGCCGATCGACTGCAGCGTCACCTCCGCCCGTTCCTTCGCGGCGAACAGCATGGCGTCGGCTTCGCGGCGCTCGGTGATGTCGGTGACCGAGCCCGCCGTGCGCACGGCCATGCCGTCGACGGCGCGGGTGGACGCGCCGCGTGCGTGATACCAGCGGATGCGTCCATCGATACGCGGGACGCGGAACTGCAGGTCCAGCGGATGGCCGCGGCGCACGTGCGCCACCACCGCGCGCCTGGCGACCAGCCGATCGTCAGGATGCAGCCGGCTGAATACGTCGATGGCGTGCGCCGGGCCCTGCTCCTCGGGCATGCCGAGCATCTGGCGCAGGCGCGGCGACAGATAGACCTGCCGGCTGCGTCGGTCCCAGTCCCACAGGCCGTCGTTGCTGCCGGCGACGGCGAGCTGGTATCGATCGTCGCTCGCGCGCAGCTCCTCGACCATGCGTGCGCGCTCGTCCAGCAGTCGGCGGGCACGACGCGTCGCCACCAGCACCAGCAGCGCGCCGATGGCGCACAGCGAGATGCGCAGCAGCGTGGCGGTTTCGCGCGACGCTTTGCCCAGCGCATCGGAAAAGGCGAACTCCAGCGGCGTCAGCCGCGCGTCGAGCACGCGGATGCGATCGCGAGACTGCTCGATCCACAGGCGGTCGCGCTCGCCCGCCAATGCATGGCGATGGATGTCGTCGGCGGCCCGTACCAGTTCGCCGATGACTTCGTCGCCCTCGACCCATGCATCCACCGCCTTGTGGACATCGCGCATGCCGCCCGCGTGGCGATACAGCCGTGTCATGCCCGGCACATCGGCCTCGTCGATGCCGCCACGCACGAACTCGCGGCTGACCACCGACATGTCGGGCGAGGGCTGGTTCAGTTCGAGGCGCGCGCGACGATCGCCCTGCGGTATGGCGATGGCGTTGAGGAACGCCTGGTAATCGTGCTCGGAGAACGTGGTGAGGTAATGCTGAAGCTCCGACACGGCGACCTTCTGGGCCTTCGACCAGTGGCTTTCGCCGCCCACGAAGGCACGCGCCGCGGACATCACGTCCAGGCTGGCCACGCACAGCAGGATCATCACCACGATCACCAGCACGAACGGACCGACGATCGCGTCGCGTTCCCGCCCGGCCAGCGTGGCCCTCAGGCCCCTTGCCGGCATACGTCCTCCCCCCGGGTCTCCATGCGGGCCCTCATGGCTTATCGGCGCCCGGCGTGTCGGCTTTAGTTAGAGGCTGGCGGGCGTGGCGAAGGTCGCGCGGGTGACCGCCGCCTTCACGAGATGAAGAAGCTCGGCCGCGGCGCACTGCATCGGGTCGCCACCTGGCGGGTTCAACCGGCGGTATCGGGCACCCACAGCGCCTTGCTGGTGACGTGCTCGGTCTTGGGCTTGCCCTTGAGCTTGGGCAGCTTGGGTTCGGGAATGTTGACGTCGTGGCGCGGTATCTGTTCCAGCAGATGGCGGATCAGGTTCACGCGCCCGCGTTTCTGGTCGTTGTAGTCGACCACGAACCACGGCGCGTTCGGACGATGCGTGCGCTCGATCATCACGTCGCGCAGATGGCCGATTTCCTCGTACTTCTCGCGCGAGGCGAGGTCGTTGCGCGACAGCTTCCAGCGCTTGAGCGGATCCTTGGCGCGTTCGGAGAAACGTTCTTCCTGCTGCTCCTGGTCCACCGCCAGCCAGTACTTCAGCAGGATGATGCCATCGTCGGTGAGCAGCTTCTCGAACGCCGGCACCGCCGCCATGAAGGCCTTGTACTGCGCCTTGGTGCAGAAGCCCATCGCCGGTTCCACCACGGCGCGGTTGTACCAGCTGCGATCGAACAGCACGAGTTCGCCCGCGCTGGGCAGATGCTCCACGTAGCGCTGGAAATACCACTGCGTGGTTTCGGTTTCGCTAGGCTTGGGCAGCGACGCGATGCGATAGCCGCGCGTGTCCATCGATTCGGTGATGGCCTTGATGGTGCCGCCCTTGCCGGCCGCATCGCGTCCTTCGAACACCACCACCAGGCGCTGCCCGCCGTGCCGAAGCCAGCGGTTGAGGCTCGCCAGTTCCAGCTGCAGTTCTTCCATCGCACGGCGATAGCTCTTGTCCTTCTTGGCCATGGCGGGAATCTCCTTGAAGGGAAGGAACCTGCATTGTGGGCGAAGCGCGCGTGCGGCAGGTGAAGGCCGCACGCGCCTGTCCCGCCGGCGAACGGCGCGCGCCCTCCGGCTTACGGCAGGTCCAGATCCACCGGCTTGCGGCCGATCCGGTACCGCGCACTCATGGCCTGCACCGCAC
Organism: Dyella jiangningensis; assembly: GCF_003264855.1. Taxonomy (NCBI): domain Bacteria; kingdom Pseudomonadati; phylum Pseudomonadota; class Gammaproteobacteria; order Lysobacterales; family Rhodanobacteraceae; genus Dyella; species Dyella jiangningensis. The sequence continues at coordinate 1,249,247 of NZ_NFZS01000001.1, forward strand.
GCTTGAAGTCGCTGGCATAGCCCTGCATGTCGAACAACGGGCTTTGCGTGCGCTGCTGCGACAGGTGCTGGCGCAGTGTGACGAGCGCCTCGCGATCGTTGCCCAGCTGCGTGGCCATGGCGATGAAGGATTCCTCGTCCTCGCATGCCAGTTCCGGCAGGCCCAGCTGCAGCAACAGGCTGGTCGCGACGCGGCCGGCGAAGGTGCGGCCGGTGCAGGTCAGCACCGGACAGCCGGCCCATAGCGCGTCGGACGCGGTGGTGTGGGCGTTGTATGGCAGCGTGTCGAGGAAAAGATCGGCATGCACATAGCGCGAGAGATATTCCGCATGCGGCAGGCGCGGCAGGAACACCAGGCGCTCGGGTGCGATGCCCGCGGCACCCGCCGCGGCGCGCAGCCGGTCGTCGGCGCCTTCGGGGCCGCTGAGCAGCCACAACACGCTGTCGGGAACTTGCTCCAGCACCAGCATCAGGCGGGCGAAGGCCGCCGGGTTCAGCTTGTAGCTGCTGTTGAAGCATGCGAACACGGTGCCCTGGTCGGGCAGCCCGCACTCGGCGCGCGAAGGCGGCTGCGCCACCACGCGGGTGTTGTCGTTGGGCTGGTAGCAACGGGGCAGGCGGATCAGTTTTTCGCTCACCGTGGCGCGCAGGCTGTCGGGCAGCACGGTCTTGTCGGCGAGCAGATAGTCCATCCATGGCGCGCCGGTGCTGCCGGGATAGGCCAGCCAGTTCACCTGGATCGGCGCGGGACGCAGCGCGAACAGTTCGGCGTTGTCGCGTCCGGAATAGCCATTGAGATCGAACAGGATCTCGACGCCGGTGTCGTGGATGCGCTGCGCGACCTGCGCGTGATTGAGCGCGGACACGTCGTGCAGCGTGGTGGCCGTCGCGAGGCGGCGGCGGATGGCGCCGCCGTCATCCGCGGTGGTCGCGAACAGGTGCAGTTCCAGGTCCTCGTCGTCGGCCAGCGCTTCGAGCATCGCCACCACGAGCAGACCGGTCGCGTGATCGTTGAAGCCGTCGGCGACGAAGCCGACACGCGCCGCGGCATCCGGTGCGGGCTTGGCGTGCGTGAAGGCCTGCTGCTTGCGCAACGGCGCGGCCTGCTGCTCCACGCCGTCGGCATAAGTCTTCGCGCAGCGCAGTTGCAGTTCGGCGTCGACATCCTCCGACAGCATGACGAACGGACTCACCGGCGAAGCACCTTCTGCGATGGCCTGCTGCAGCCGGGCGCTCAGGTCGTCCAGGTCGTGCCAGTCGCACAGCCGCCGGCGCAGGAACAGCAGTTGCCCGAGCACCGGGCCATTGTCCGGATGCAGCGCAAGCGCGCGCTCATAGGCCTTGGTGGCCGCCTCCAGCTTGCCGGCGTCTTCCATCGCCTGGCCGGCGGCGAAGGGATATTCGTGATTGCGGGGCGACAGACGCTCGGCCAGCAGCCACGATTCGCCGGCTTCGTCGGCCTGGCCCTGGCTCAATAGGATGCGTCCGCGCATCGCGTGGGCGGCATCGAAGCGCGGATGCAGCTGCAGCGCTTCGTCCGCATGCAGTCTCGCCTGGTCGACGTTGCCCAGTTCGAGTTCGGCGCCGGCCAGGTTGAGGCGGATGCCCGGATGGGCCGGGGCACCATGGGTCGCCATGGCATACGAGTCGCGCGCATTCTGGAAGCGCGCGGCGGCCATCAGCGCGTTGCCCAGCGTCAGCAGCACCGCCGGGTGACCGGGCGCCATGCGCAGCGCGGCACGCAGTCGCTCGATGGCGTTGTCGGCATCGCCATTGGCCACCTGGGCGCTGCCGAGGTTGCATTGCACCTCGACGCTCTGCGGGTCCATCTGCGCGGCTTCTTCGAGCATCGCGACGGCGTCGGCCGGGCGATGCAGCTGCAACAGGGCGACACCGTGCAGGCGCGCCAGCTCGGCATGGTCGGGATAGTGGGCGCGGGCGTCGATGGCGGCCTGTTCGGCACCGGCGAAGTCGCCGCGTTCGATCTGCGCGACGATCTGCTGGGCAAAGACGGTCGCGGGAGGGGTAAAGAGATCAGTCATCCGCCCAAACTAGCGCAGGGCGTGGTGGCTGCCAATCCGCCCGTGTCCCGCAGCGCTGGCTCAGCCGGCGGTGAGAGCCTTGAGCTCGTCGGCCTGGTGCTCGCGCGTCAGCGTATCGACCAGTTCGTCCAGGTCGCCCTGCAGCACTTCGGGCAGGCGATACAGGGTGAGGTTGACGCGGTGGTCGGTGATGCGGCCCTGCGGGAAGTTGTAGGTGCGGATGCGCTGACTGCGGTCGCCCGAGCCCACCTGCAGGCGGCGCGATTCGGCTTGCGCGGCGGCCTGCTTGCTGCGCTGCTCGTCGAGCAGGCGCGCCTTCAACAGGCTCAATGCGCGGGCACGGTTCTTGTGCTGGCTGCGCTCGTCCTGGCACTCCACCACGATGCCGGTGGGCAGGTGGGTAATACGGATGGCCGAGTCGGTCTTGTTGACGTGCTGGCCGCCGGCGCCGGAGGCGCGGAACGTGTCGGTCTTGAGGTCCGCCGGATTGATCTCGATGTCGTCGATCTCGTCCATCTCGGGCAGGATCGCCACGGTGGCCGCCGAGGTATGGATGCGGCCCTGCGATTCGGTTTCCGGCACGCGCTGCACGCGATGCGTGCCCGACTCGAACTTCAGCCGCGAATACGCGCCCTTGCCCTCGACGCGCGCCACGATTTCCTTGTAGCCGCCATGCTCGCCAGGGTTCTCGCTGAGCACTTCGACGTGCCAGCGGCGGCGTTCGGCGTAGCGCGTGTACATGCGGAACAGGTCGCCGGCGAAGATCGCCGCCTCGTCGCCGCCGGTGCCGGCGCGCACTTCGAGGAACAGGTTGGCCTCGTCGCGCGGATCCTTGGGCAGCAGCAGGATCTGCAGCTCGTCGTCGAGCTCGATCAAGCGTTGTTCAAGCCGGACCACGTCGTCCTGCGCCATGTCGCGCAGTTCGGGGTCGTCCAGCATGGCGCGGGTTTCGACCAGCTCGCGCTCGGCCTGGTCGCGCTCGCGCAGCGATGCGGTGACCGGTTCCAACTGCGCGTATTCGCGCGACAGTTCGCGGAAGCGGTTGTTGTCGGCGAGCACGTCGGGCTGGCCGAGCAGCAGGCCGATTTCTTCGTGGCGTTCGGCGAGGGTTTCGAGCTTGCGGCGGATGGATGGCGTCATGGCGAAAGTGTGCAGAGGAAACGGGAAGCGAGAGAACGGCGCGTCGTGGACGTGCCCGGCTTATCGCTGCCGTCGCTACTCTTCGCTCACTTCCGGCTTTTCCACGATGCCATAGAGACGACCGGCGGCATGCAGCAGGTCCATGTCGCCGCTCAGCGCCGCCTCGCGCAGGCGGGCGCTCGGGTGATGCAGCAGCTTGTTGGTCAGCGTGTTGGCGAGGAAGGCCAGCGCCTCGTCCGGCGACTTGCCGCGGGCGATCATGGCGCGCGCCTTTTCCAGCACTTCGTCGCGATAGACCTCGGCGTGCAGGCGCAGGTCCACCGCCGGATTGCGCACGGTGAGCGCACGGCGCCATGCCATGTAACGCTCGACCTGCAGGTCGATGATGGCGTCGGCCTCACGCGCCGCGGCTTCGCGCAGGCGACGGTTGTCATCGATCACCTGGCGCAGGTCGTCGATGCCGTAGAGGAACACGTCGTCGAGCTCGCCCACGGAGGCTTCGATGTCGCGCGGCACCGCGATGTCCACCATGAACATCGGCTTGCGCCGACGCGTGGCGATGGCCTTCTCGACCATCGCGTGCGTGACGACCGGTTGCCGCGCCGCGGTGGAGCTGATGACGATGTCCGCCTCGGCGAGATGCTGGGGCAGGTCGGCCAGCGAGACCGCATAGCCGCCATGGCGGCTGGCGAGTTCCTGGGCATTTTCCAGCGTGCGGTTGGCGACGATCAGGCGCCGCACCTGTTTGTCGGCGAGGTGTCGTGCGGCCAGTTCGATGGTGTCGCCTGCGCCGATCAGCAGCACGCAGGCCTGGCGCAGGTCGGTAAAGGCCTGCTCGGCCAGGCGTACGGCAGTAAACGCCACGGAAACGGTGTGCGCGCCGATGCGGGTGTCCGTGCGCACGCGCTTGGCGACGGCGAAGGTGTGCTGCAGCAGGCGCTCCATCGGCGCGCGCAGCACGCGGGCATCGCGTGCCTGCTGGTAGGCGTCCTTCACCTGCCCGAGGATCTGCGGCTCGCCCAGCACCATGGAGTCCAGCCCGGTCGCCACGCGGAACATGTGACGCACGGCGGCGTCTTCATCGTGGCGATACAGGAACTCGTCCAGCCTGCCCGCAGTCAGTTGATGGTGACGGCTGAGCCACGCCTGTGGAACGCCCTCCGCCCCGGCCGCGACGCTCACGTAGAGCTCCGTACGGTTGCAGGTGGAGAGGATCAGGGCTTCCTCCACCCCGGGTTCGCGCGAAAGCGCCTCCAGGGCGGCCCCGGTGGAATCCGCATCGAATGCCACTTGCTCGCGCAGGTTGACCGGCGCAGTGAGGTGGTTGAGCCCTAAGGCGATCAGCGTCATGGTTCAGGGCAATTCGAGGCGGGGGGGCATCCGGCAGCGTAAACTAGGTTTTGGCACCGGCCGTTCTACAGTGGTGGCGGCCAACACAGACGGATGAGCGGAGAATAGTGTGCTGAGCAGGTGGTCCAAGTTCAAGCAAGTGCGGCATTTTGCGATCGGCGGCATGGTGGCTCTGGTGCTGGCCGGATGCGCTTCGGTGCCGGGCGGAGCGAGGCACCAGGCCAATGCGTCCAGCCAGCCCCTGGACAAGCTGGTGGTCGTCACCCCCGATGAAGACCATGACCTGCTCGCCCAGCTCCTTGCCGGCGAGATGGCGCTCACCCGCACCGATCTCAAGACGGCCTCGGCGACCTACGGCCGGGCCATGATGCTCTCCAACGACCCCAAGGTGGCCGAGCAGGCCGCCGCGCTGGCGGTCGCCATACGCGACGCCCCGGCGGCCGAAGCGGCCATCAACCGCTGGCAGGCGCTCGGAGCCAAGCCCGCCGGCTTGGCCCAGGCGCGCGCCCAGCTCGCGCTGAGCCAGGGCAACACCGACGAAGCCCGCCGTCAGCTCGAGCTGCTGGTCGGCACCGGTGATCCGGACGCCTGGCGCCAGTTCGGGCGGGTCCTGGTCGGCAGCCGCGATCCGGCCCAGGCGGCGCAACTGCTCGAAGCCGTCGCGACGCCCCAGCGATTGCCGGCCGACCCGCAGGCCTGGCTGGCGATGAGCGAGCTGGGCGACAAGCTCGGCCGCCACGCCTATGCCCTGCAGATCGCTGAGGGCGCCGTGAAGCGTTTCGGCACGGGCGAGACCTACGCCTGGCTGGGCCAGATGAAGTACCACGATGGCGACAAGCTTGGCGCCAAGGCGTTGTTCGACAAGGCGATGGCCAAGGATCCGAAGAACACTCACCTGCGCCTGGCCTACGCCACGCTGCTGGGGCAGGGTGGCGACTACGCCGCGGCCGCGAAGCTGCTGGACAACGGCCCGCAGGATGCCGACATCTACGCCATGCGCGCCGCCCTGGCCGCGCGCGCCAACGACACCAAGACGATCACGCGCCTCTACGGCCAGATCCAGCGCTCCTCCGAGGACGTGCGCCAGAGCAATGCCTTCCTGCTCGGCCAGCTCGCCGAGATGCTCGACAAGAAGGAAGAAGCGCTGAAGTGGTACGACCAGGTCGCGGATGACGACGACCATGCCTTCGACGCGGACGTGCGCAGCGCCGTGCTGCTGCAGGACCTCGGCCGCAGCGCCGAAGCCCACGAACAGCTGGCGCAGATGCAGACCGACTATCTCGACCAGCCGGCCCTGCTGCGTCGCGCCTACGAGGTGGACGCCGAGCTGTACATGAACGAGCAGCAGTACGCCCAGGCCGAGCGCTCGTTCAGTCGCGCGTTGCAGGTGACGCCGGACGATCCTGCGCTGCTCTACGGTCGCGGCCTCGCCTTTGCCGAATCCGGTGACATCGATCACGCCGTGAGCGATTTCAGGCATCTGCTGCAACTCAAGCCCGACGACACCGACGCCAGCAATGCGCTGGGCTTCACGCTCGCCGACGCCAATCGCGACCTGCCGGAGGCGCAGCGCCTGATCGAATCGGCGCGCGCGGCACGTCCGAACGACCCGGCGATCGAGGATTCCTGGGGCTGGCTGCAATACCGCCTCGGACATCTGGACCAGGCGGAAAAGTCGCTGCGCGGGGCATGGACCGCTCGCAAGGATGCCGATGTCGGCGTGCATCTGGGTGAAGTGCTGTGGAAGCAGGGACGCCAGGAAGATGCGCGGCGCGTATTCGACGAAGTGCGTAAGATCGACCCGCAAAGCGCCACCCTCCACAACACTCTCAAGCGCCTCAATCCATGAAGCTCCCCGTTCGTCTACTCGCGGCAGCGTTGCCGCTGCTGCTGGCCGCGTGCGTCCACAAGGAAGCCGTGCGTCCGGTCCAGGCCGACTACGCCGTGCTGCTCGATCAACAACGCGCCCGCGAACATCAGCTGGCCAAGGTCGACCACTGGGTACTGCAGGGCAAGATCGGCGTGTCCGGCCAGGTCAACGGCAAGAGCGACGGCGGTAGCGGCACGCTGACCTGGACCCAGAACGGCGACAACTACGACTTCGTCGTGCGGGGCCCGGTGGGCGCCAAGAGCTTTCGCTTGAGCGTGACGCCTGACGGCGCCGTGCTTGATGGCCTGGAGGGCGGCCCGGTACGCAGCCCGGACGCCGAATCGCTGGTGGAAAAGGCACTGGGCTGGCATGTGCCGCTGCGTGACCTGCGCGCCTGGGCGCTGGGCCTGCGTGCCGACAGCGGACCGGCCGAGCTGAAGTTCGGCCCCGATGGCCTGCCTTCGCAGCTGTCCCAGGATGGCTGGATCGTGAGCTATCCCGCTTGGGACACCACGCACCCGCAGGCCGTGCCGAGCAAGGTGTTCGCCGAAAACCCGCCGAACAAGGTGAAGCTGTCGGTGGAATCCTGGAACTTCCAGTAATCCGATCTTTTTCCCTCTCCCCTCGGGGGAGAGGGCAGGGTGAGGGGCCAATCTTGCGATAACCCGCCAGTGACGAGCGCTTTGTAGCCGCCCTTGCCGCGAGCACCCACCCCTCACCTCGATCCTCTCCCCAGCGGGGAGAGGAGGAAGAGCAAATAGCATGACCTTCCACATCGAACGTGCCCAACCCGATCAGGTCGATGCCCTCTGCGCCATCGAACGCGCCGCCGTTGAGCTGTTCCGCGGCCATCGCGCCTGGCGCTCTTACCGCGACGTCTCGGTGCCGCCCGAGGTGCTGCGCGAAGCGATCGCGCGCGGCCTGGTATGGGTCGCCGTGATCGGCTCGGGCGAACCCGTCGGCTTCATCTGGCTGGACGCGGAGCAGGGCGGCCATGCCATCGGCGTCGCCGAAATGGATGTGCTCCCCTCGCACGGCCAGCGCGGCATCGGCGCGGCCCTGTTGGAATACGCCTGCGGCTGGGCCCGCATGGCGGGCTATCACCGGGTCGACCTCGGGACGCTGTCCGACGTGCCCTGGAACGCGCCGTTCTATGCGAAACACGGCTTCGCCGTGATGGACAAAACCCTCCCCGAGTTCGCCTTCTACCGCGAACGCGACCGCGAGAACGGTTTTCCGGACGACTTGCGCGTCTTCATGAGCCGGCCGTTGCCGCCGCCCGATCCGGCCGACTGGACCGTCTGGCCGGCGCCCGCCAAGGTGAACCTGTTCCTGCGCATCACCGGTCGTCGGCCTGACGGCTACCACGACCTGCAGACCGTGTTCCGCCTGCTCGACTGGGGCGACGAGATCCGTTTGCGCCCCCGGCGCGACGGTGAAATCCATCGCCTGACCGACGTCCCCGGCGTACCGGCCGAGACCGACCTGGTGGTGCGCGTCGCGCGCCTGCTGCAACCCCATGCGCCGGCCGGTTCCGGCGTGGACATCGAAGTGGAGAAGCGCATCCCCATGGGCGGCGGCCTGGGCGGCGGCAGTTCGGATGCGGCCACGGTGCTGGTGGCCCTCAATCGCCTGTGGGACGCCGATCTGGACGAGGACGACCTGGCCGAGCTGGGTCGCCAGCTGGGAGCCGACGTTCCGGTGTTCGTGCGTGGCCGTTCAGCCTGGGCGGAGGGCATTGGCGAAAAGCTCACGCCCATGGCCCTGCCGGAGCGCTGGTACGTGGTACTGGACCCCCACGAACACGTGCCGACCGGAGCGCTTTTTCAAGCGTCTGAATTGACACGAAATGCTCCGCCCGCCACAATTTCATCCTTTGCTTCGGGCGAAACGGTCGAGAACGCGTTCGCGCCCGTGGTTCGCGCGCGACACCCGCGCGTAGCCGCGGCGTTGGACTGGCTCGACGGCTTCGGCCGGGCAAGGCTTTCCGGCAGCGGTGCGTGTGTGTTCCTGGAGACGGACTCCCCGGAACGTGCCGAGGCCATCGCGGAGCGCTGTCCCGCCCGGTTTACGGCCCATGTGGCCAAGGGCGAGGACGTCTCTCCGCTGCTTGTCGCCCTGGCGCGCCATCGCGGCGTCGACGGAGCGGCAGGGTAGGAAAATCCAGTTTCTACTGGGGCGTCGCCAAGCTGGTTAAGGCACAGGATTTTGATTCCTGCATGCGAAGGTTCGAATCCTTCCGCCCCAGCCATTTCACACGTGGCTCATCAGGTTCCTAAAACATGACTGTCGATACGTCAGGTCCGATGCTCTTCACCGGCAACGCCCATCGCGCGCTTGCCGAGGATGTCGCCCAGCGTCTTGGCGTGCCCCTGGGCAAGGCGCTCGTCGGTCGCTTCAGCGACGGCGAGACCCAGGTGGAGATCGAAGAGAACGTCCGCCGGCAGGAAGTGTTCGTGCTGCAGCCCACGGGCGCGCCGAGCGCGGAAAACCTGTTCGAGATGCTGACCCTGGTGGACGCGCTCAAGCGCGCCTCGGCAGCCAGCGTCACCGCGGTAATGCCGTACTTCGGCTATGCCCGCCAGGATCGTCGCCCGCGCTCGGCGCGCGTGCCGATCACGGCGAAGATGGTGGCCAAGATGATCGGCACCGTGGGTGTGGATCGCGTGCTCACGGTCGACCTGCACGCGGACCAGATCCAGGGCTTCTTCGACATCCCGGTGGACAACGTCTATGCCTCGCCGGTGCTGCTGGCGGACATCTGGCGCAACCACAGCATGGACGACCTGATCGTGGTCAGCCCGGACGTCGGCGGCGTGGTGCGCGCCCGTGCGATGGCCAAGCGCCTCGACGACGCGGACCTGGCGATCATCGACAAGCGCCGTCCGAAGGCGAACGTCGCCGAAGTGATGAACATCATCGGTGAAGTCGAAGGCCAGACCTGCGTGCTGGTCGACGACATCGTCGACACCGCCGGCACTCTGTGTGCGGCTGCCGCGGCGCTCAAGGAGCGCGGCGCCCGCAAGGTGGTGGCGTACTGCGTGCACCCGGTGCTGTCGGGCGCGGCGCTGAAGAACATCGAAGGCTCCCAGCTCGACCAGCTGGTGGTCACCAACACCTTGCCGCTGCGGCCGGACATCGCCTCGTGCAGCAAGATCCGTCAGCTCTCGGTCGCCGAGCTGCTGGCGGAAACGATCCGCCGCATCGCCTTCGGCGAGTCGGTGAGCTCGTTGTACATCGACTGAGTTTCCGCGGCGGGCATCAGCCGGCCGCTGCTTCACGGCTCCTCTGGTCGCGGGGGAGTCGCACGACCGCCGCGAGGCGGTTCACTACTGATAGGCAATACCAACATGGCTACGACTCACGAAATCAAGGCTACGGCCCGTAATGACGAGGGGAAAGGTGCGAGCCGCCGCCTGCGTCATGCCGGCTTCGTGCCTGCCGTTGTCTACGGTGCCGGCCAGGCCCCGCAGAGCATCCAGATCGAACACAACACCATCCTTCTTTCCGCCAAGCACGAGTGGTTCTTCTCCTCGGTGCTCGACCTGAACGTCGACGGCAAGGTCGAGAAGGTGCTGGTGCGTGACTGGCAGAAGCATCCGTACAAGCTGCAGATGCTGCACATGGACTTCCAGCGCGTCGACCAGAACAAGGCCATCCACATCAACGTGCCGGTGCACTTCCTGAACCAGGAAAAGTCCGCCGCCGCCAAGACCTCGGGTGTGGTGATCTCGCACAACCTGACGGAAGTGGAAGTCTCCTGCCTGCCGAAGGACCTGCCGGAGTTCATCGAACTCGACCTGACCGACCTGAAGCCGGGCGACATCGTCCACCTGTCGCAGCTGAAGCTGCCGAAGGGCGTGGAAATCGTCGCGCTGCACCTGGGTGCGGACCACGACATCGCGGTCGTCACCGCCAACGCGGTGAAGGAAGAAGTCGAAGAAGCCCCGGCCGAGGGCGACGCTGCCGCCGCTCCGGCGCCGGAAGCCAAGAAGTAAGTCGCAGCGGCCCGCGTTCCTTCGAACGCGGGCCGCCACGATCCTATGGCGGGTCTGCGACTCATTGTCGGACTGGGCAATCCCGGTGCCGAATATCTCCGAACCCGGCACAACGCCGGGTTCTGGTTTGTTGACGCCCTGGCATCAGGGCAGGGCGAGCGCTTCGGTTTCGACGGCAAGCTGCATGGCGAGACCTGCAAGGTCCGCATCGGCGGCCAGTCGGTGTGGCTGCTCAAGCCTTCCACCTTCATGAACAAGAGCGGCATCGCCGTTGCGTCGGCGTTGCGCTACTACAAGATCGAGCCGGACGAATGCCTCGTCGCGCACGACGAGCTGGATCTGGATCCCGGCACCGTGCGGATGAAGTTCGACGGTGGCCACGGCGGCCAGAACGGCCTGCGCGACATCATCGCGCACCTCGGGCACGCCAAGTTCCATCGCATGCGCGTGGGCATTGGCCATCCCGGCCACAAGGACAAGGTCACGCCGTGGGTGCTCGGTCGCCCCTCGGCCAAGGATGAGGACGCCATCGTCGACGGCATCGCGCGCGCGCTCGACGTGCTGCCGCTGGCGGTCGATGGCCAGTTCGACAAGGCCATGCAACAACTACACACACCGGCGGCGGGCACGAAGGCCTAAGGCGCACGCCTAAGCCATCGTCCGTTGCCTGACACAGCTTTGCGGAGTTTCCATGGGCATCAAATGCGGCATCGTCGGCCTGCCTAACGTCGGCAAGTCCACCCTCTTCAATGCACTGACCAAGGCCGGCATCGCCGCCGCGAACTACCCGTTCTGCACCATCGAGCCGAACGTGGGCGTGGTGCCGGTGCCCGACCCGCGCCTGAAGGCGCTGTCGGATATCGTCAATCCGCAGAAGGTGATCCCGACCGCCGTCGAGTTCGTGGACATCGCCGGCCTGGTGGCTGGCGCCTCCAAGGGCGAAGGCCTGGGCAACAAGTTCCTCGCGCACATCCGCGAAGTGGACGCCATCACGCACGTGGTGCGCTGCTTCGAGCACACCGACATCATCCACGTGGCCGGCAAGGTCGACCCGATCGCCGATATCGAAACCATCGATACCGAGCTGGCGCTGGCCGACCTCGATTCGGTCGAAAAGGCGCTGAACCGCGCCGAGCGTTCCGCCAAGGCCAACGACAAGGAAGCGATCGCCAAGAAGCCGGTGCTGCAGAAGCTCGCCGCCGGTCTCAACGAGGGCAAGTCCGCGCGTAGCCTGGGCCTGGACGACGAGGAAAAGGCGCTGGTACGCGACCTGTTCCTGCTTACGCTCAAGCCGCTGATGTACATCGCCAACGTGCGTGAGGACGGCTTCGAGAACAACCCGCACCTGGACGCCGTGCGCGCACGCGCCGTGACCGAGGGCGCCGAAGTGGTGCCGGTGTGTGCGGCCATCGAAGAAGAGCTCTCGCAGCTGGACGACGCCGACCGCGACGAATTCCTGACGGACCTGGGCCTGGAGGAGCCGGGCCTGAACCGCGTGATCCGCGCCGGTTACAAGCTGCTCAACCTGCAGACCTACTTCACCGCCGGCGTGAAGGAAGTGCGCGCCTGGACCATCAAGCGTGGCTTCACCGCGCCGCAGGCGGCGGGCGTGATCCACACCGATTTCGAGCGCGGCTTCATTCGCGCCGAGACGATGAGCTACGACGACTTCATCCAGTACAAGGGCGAGGCGGGTGCCGCCGCGGCGGGTCGCCTGCGCAAGGAAGGCAAGGATTACGTCGTGAAGGATGGCGACGTGTTGCACTTCCTGTTCAACGTCTGAGCGCGACGCACACTGGCAAGCAGACAGACGGGCCGCATCGCGGCCCGTTTTTTTTATCGTTTCAGTCTTCGATGCTGTCGCCCGTGATCTGGCGTTGCATGTGGTCGAGGTAGGCGTCCAGTTCCCTGGCGCTGGCGAACACCTCGTTCACCGGTACCGCCTTCACGATCTCGAATACTTTCTGCACCTGCGGCTGCGGGTTCAGCAGCAAGGTATGGCCGCCGCGGGCACGCATGCTTTTCCTGATCTTCGCGATGCTGCGCAGGCCGGCGCTGCTGATGTAGTCGAGTGCGGAGAGATCGAGCACCACCGTGCCGCCATCCGCCACCCGCGGCAGCAGGTCCAGGGCGGCGAGGTCGAACTCGCCAAAGGTCTGTGCGTCGAGCCGGCCATGCAGGTGCAGCGTGGTGCGGTCGGGCGACTCGCTTTCAGTGCTCAGGCTGAGCGTCATGGTTGTGGCTCCGTACGTGCAGGATGGAGGAAACGCAATTGCAGATGATTGCCTTGCTCGTCATGGCTGTAGCTGAGCTCGCTCGCCATGGCGCGGACCAGATGAATGCCCAGGCCGCCTACTTCTTCCTGGTCGGCGATATCGCCGGTCAGCGCGGGCAAGGGCGCCTGCAACGGATCGAAAGGTTGTCCATCGTGGTGAAGCTCGACGAATACGGCGCCGTCGCCCAGCCGCATGTGCAGGTCGATGGTCTCGCCCGTCTCGCGGATGCGGCCGTGCTCCACCATGTTCACCATCAATTCTTCCAGCACCAGGCGGATGTCATCGCGCACGTCCGGCGTCACTCCCTGGGCCTGCAGGGACGCGTCGCAACGATCCAGCGTCTCGAACACATCATCCATCGACGCATTGATGGTCAGGTCCAGCATGGGCGAGTTCCTGTCGTCGAGGGCATGATGCCAGCTCAGCGCGAGAACGGTGATGTCGTCCGCCTGTCCCGCACCCTCGGCAAAGCGATCCACCTCCGCCAGCAGGCCGCCGGCCAGATCGGCCGCGCTGCGCGATGACGAACGCTCAAGGCAGGCAAGCATGCGTTCGGTGCCGAACATCGCCTGCTGGGTGTCCGACGCCTCGGTAATGCCGTCCGTGTAGAGCAGCAAGGTCTGCTCGGGCTGCAGGCGCAACGCGCGGGACGGGTAGCTGGCTTCGTCGTCGAGGCCAAGCGCGGCGCCGGTATCCAGATCGATCAGGCGGGCGCCATCGCCATCGCACAGCACCGGCGGCTCGTGCCCTGCGCTGGCCATGACCAGTTCGCCCGTGAACGTATCGAGCATGCCGCACAGCAGGCTCACGAACATGCAGCTGTCATTGTTGCGGCATAGCTCCACGTTGAGCATCGACAGGAGATGCTGTGGCGTGCGCGCCCTGGGAGCCAGGGCCTTGGCGAGCGTGATCGTGCGGGCCATGAACAAGGCGGCGGGAATGCCTTTGTCCGACACATCGCCCACCATCACGCAGAAGCGCCGCTCGTTGAGCATGAAGTAGCTGTAGAGATCGCCGCCGACGGCCCGCGCGGGGCGCAACAAGGCGTGCAGCTCGAAATTCTCGCAATGCGCATCGAGGTAGTGCTCGCCCGGCAACAGGGCGGTCTGGATCTGGTGCGCGATATCGAGTTCGCTGGCGAGGCGCTGCTGTTCGCGCGCATTGCGGGTGAGCTCGGCGATATGCAGCGCCAGTTCCGTGCGCATGCGGTCGAAAGCGTGCGTCAAGCGACCGACTTCATCGGGAAAACGCGCAGGCGGCAGTTCGAAGGAGAGCGCGCCGCGCGCCACTTCCTCGGCGCGGGAGGCGAGGGTGCCGAGCGGGGCAAGGATGCGCCGCGTCACCGCGAGGGTGACCACCGCGAGCGCCAGCAGCGCCAGCAGGCCCAGTGCCAGCACGCGGGTGAACGCCTGCCGTGCGCCGGCGTAGATCGTGGCCTCCGGTATGACCAGGCCAAAGCGCCAGCGGGTGCCTTCGATGGGACTGAAATAGATCCACACCGGTTTGCCCCGGGCCTGCGGGTTCTGGGCAACGGCCAGGCGCACGCGGGAAGCCTGGTGTTGCGCCGCCGCCTGCAGCAGTTCGGCATGCCCGCGCTGGCCGATCAGGGCGGGGTTGTCGTGGACCAGGTAGGTGCCGTTGTCGTCCAGCACGAAGGCATAGGCGCCCGCGGGCTTGCTCAGGTCCAGCAGGATGCGGCTCAACCAGTCCAGCGAAACGTCGGCATTGATCAGGCCGACCGGGTGGCCGGCACGGCTGATCGCCACGGAATAATTGATCAGCTCGCGTTTGCGCGACTGCGAATAGAAGTGTCGCTGCCAGCAGCCTTGCGAACAGCTCAGGCCGGCCAAAAACCAGTTTTTTTCCCAGTAGGGGTTGTCGTCCTTGCGAAGATCGCGTGCATCCAGCGAGCCATTCTCCTGGCGACTGATGAATGGCGAGATCGGCGGATTGTCTGCCATGGGCACGAAAGCCGCCGCGAGGCCGGACAGGTCGGCGTTGCGCGCAAGTGCATCGCGAAGCATTACCGCCGCGTCGTCCGGCCGTGGACCGATCACGGCGGCGAGCGTCTGCGCGGTATCCGCCACGCGGGCGAGCCGCTGCTCGATGCGGTTGCCCGCTTCGCTAGCCATGGCCGTGGCTTCGCCGTGGGCTTGTTCGAGGATCTGGTGGCTGACCCGATAGAACAGCACGCCGCCGGCCACCGCCAGCACCGAGACGGAGCCGGCCAGCACCCACAGAGACAGCCTCGAAGCGATGCTGCGCAAGAGCATGGGGTCCCCCTCAGACACGCCCATATAGCCACGCGCGGCCATGCTTCGGCAAGCCATTTGGACGGCCGTTTGTGCGCCGCGTCGCGGTTCATGCGGTGCTGCGTTTGTCTTGTTGCTTCATGGCCCGGCATGATGAGATCGGGCGCATGAGGCAAAACCTCCACATGCGGCTGGCGGGCCCCGGGGATGCGCCAGCCATCGGCGTGCTGGCGCGGCGCGTGGTCCGGCGATGGATCCTGCCAGAGCAACCGGCCGAGGCGGCCGGTCCTTTGCTGGCCGGCATGAGCGCCAGGGCGATTCGACGGAAGATGGCCGATGGCCAACGCTTCCACCTCGCGTTCGTCGGCGATGTGCTCGCCGGCGTCGTCGCCATACGTGAAGACAGTCATGTGTTCCAGCTGTTCGTCGGAACGCGATATCAAGGGCGGGGCATCGCCAGGAAACTCTGGCGGCGGGTGCTGACGGACAGCGTCCGCCGCGCCGGCACGCGGTACTTCACGCTCAATGCCGCCATCGGTGCCGTACCGGTCTACCTGCGTCTGGGTTTCGAGCCCAATGCTTCGGCGAAAGTGCCGCGCAGCAAGCTCGTCACCGTGCCCATGATCTATCGGGTACGCGCGCCAAGGCATCGCCATGGCCCCTTGCGGTAGGCCGTCATGGCCTTTTCCGTCGCAGCCGGGCGCATAATTCGCGCACTCATCCCGCACGCCCCTGGAGAACCCGGTCCATGCCTGGCAAGCAGCACGAAGTGAACTTCCGTTTTCTCGCCCAGCCTTCCGACGTCAACTTCGGTGGCAAGGTGCACGGCGGCATGGTGATGAAATGGATCGATCAGGCTGGTTACGCATGCGCCGTGGCCTGGAGCGGGGCGTACTGCGTGACGGCGTCAGTCAGCGGCATCCAGTTCGTCGCACCCATCCTGATCGGCGACCTGGTCACCGTGCGCGCGCGCCTCATCCACACCGGTCGCTCCAGCATGCACATGGCGGTGGACGTGCTGGCGCGCGACCTGAAGAAGGATGAGCACCATCTCGCCACCAGTTGCGTGATGGTGTTCGTCGCACTCGATGCGCCCGACGGCAAGCCCACGCCGGTGCCCGCCTGGCAGCCGCGCGACGAGAAGGAACAGCAGCTGCAGCAGCAGGCGATGAAGCTGATGGAGCTGTCCAAAGACATGGAATTGCTGGTCGACCGCCACGTGGCCGAGGGCGTCTGAAAACAAGACCGGACTTGCGTGAAAAAACTCGCGCGAAAGCGTCATTTTTTCCGCGGCAGGTGTTGACAGCCACGGGCCTGATCCACACAATAGCCGTTCTTTGTTGGAGGGATACCCAAGCGGCCAACGGGGGCAGACTGTAAATCTGCTGGCTTACGCCTTCGGTGGTTCGAATCCACCTCCCTCCACCAGACGATTTCCGCAAAGGCTGATTCAACCAGGCGGGAGTAGTTCAATGGTAGAACCTCAGCCTTCCAAGCTGATGGTGCGGGTTCGATTCCCGTCTCCCGCTCCATTGAAGTCGTCTTAAGGTGTTTCCGTGCTCATGTAGCTCAGTCGGTAGAGCACTTCCTTGGTAAGGAAGAGGTCGCTGGTTCGATTCCAGTCATGAGCACCATCTCACCGCGGTCCGCGGGTATTTCCACTTTTCTTCTTTCGACTCCATCGGGGTTTTAGACGTATGGCAAAGGGTAAATTCGAACGCACCAAGCCGCACGTCAACGTCGGCACGATTGGTCACGTGGACCACGGCAAGACGACGCTGACGGCTGCGCTGACCAAGGTGGGTGCAGAGCGTTTCGGCGGCGAATTCAAGGCGTATGACGCGATCGACGCGGCGCCGGAAGAGAAGGCGCGCGGTATCACGATCAACACCGCGCACGTCGAGTACGAAACGGCGAACCGCCACTACGCGCACGTCGACTGCCCGGGCCACGCCGACTACGTGAAGAACATGATCACGGGTGCGGCGCAGATGGACGGCGCGATCCTGGTGTGCTCGGCCGCAGACGGCCCGATGCCGCAAACGCGTGAGCACATCCTGCTGGCGCGTCAGGTTGGCGTTCCGTACATCATCGTGTTCCTGAACAAGTGCGACATGGTGGACGACGCCGAGCTGCTCGAGCTGGTCGAGATGGAAGTGCGCGAACTGCTGTCGAAGTACGACTTCCCGGGCGACGACACGCCGATCATCAAGGGTTCGGCGAAGCTGGCGCTGGAAGGCGACCAGTCGGAGATGGGCGAACCGGCGATCATGAAGCTGGTGGACGCGCTGGACACGTACATTCCGGAGCCGGAGCGCGCCATTGACCAGCCGTTCCTGATGCCGGTGGAAGACGTGTTCTCGATCTCGGGCCGCGGCACCGTGGTGACCGGTCGTATCGAGCGCGGCATCATCAAGGTCGGTGACGAAGTGGAAGTGGTCGGCATCCGCCCGACCCAGAAGACCACCGTCACGGGCGTGGAAATGTTCCGCAAGCTGCTGGACCAGGGTCAGGCAGGCGACAACGTCGGTCTGCTGCTCCGCGGCCTCAAGCGCGACGACGTCGAGCGCGGCCAGGTGTTGGCCAAGCCGGGCACGATCACCCCGCACACCGACTTCGAGGCTGAGGTCTACGTGCTGTCGAAGGACGAAGGTGGCCGTCACACCCCGTTCTTCAAGGGCTACCGCCCGCAGTTCTACTTCCGCACGACCGACGTGACCGGCGCCATCGAGCTGCCGGAAGGCGTCGAGATGGTCATGCCGGGCGACAACATCAAGATGGTTGTCACCCTGATCCACCCGATCGCCATGGACCAGGGCCTGCGCTTCGCGATCCGCGAAGGCGGCCGTACCGTCGGCGCCGGCGTGGTGGCCAAGGTCATCAAGTAAGCTGTAGACTGGGAAGTCGCCCGCTGCGCGGGCTGCAAGGATCCAGGGTGAGAGGCTTCGGTCCCTCGCCTTGAGAAGGGGCCGAAAGGCGCCACCTTGCAGCGGCAAGGCGAGCGACTTCACCCATTTTTTGAATACGCCAGTAGCTCAATTGGCAGAGCAGCGGTCTCCAAAACCGCAGGTTGGGGGTTCGAGTCCCTCCTGGCGTGCCATCTTCCCGAGGACCCACGACGGATGGTGGATGGCATACGGACCGTAACCCGGTCAATGCCTCTGTCATCCGATCCTGTCGCATGAATACGAAGGCCGAACCGACCAAGGGCGCCAGCGGCGCCGATATCGCCAAGCTGGTGCTGGCCGTGCTGGTGCTGGCTGCCGGCATTTTTGCGTATTCGTGGTTCGGTGCCGACGGCTCCATCCCGCAGTCGGTGCGCCTGCTTGGCGTACTGGTCGCGCTGGTGGCTGCACTGGCCATTGGCGCTTTCACGGCTCCGGGTCGCCGCGTGCGCAGCTTCCTCGGCGAATCGCAGTTCGAAATGCGCAAGGTGGTCTGGCCCACCCGCGACGAGACCCTCAAGACTACCGGCATCATCATGGTCGTGGTCATTGTCTTGTCGCTGTTGCTGGGCCTGATCGATCTGATCCTGAAGTCGGTCGTGCTCGACTGGCTGCTCAAGCTCGGTACGTGAGGTGATGGCATGAGCAAGCGTTGGTATGTGGTGCACGCCTACTCGGGCTTCGAGAACCAGGTGAAGCGCTCGCTGGACGAGCGGATTCGCCGCGCCGGCATGGAAGAGAAGTTCGGCGAAGTGCTGGTGCCGACCGAAGAGGTCATCGAAATGCGCAGCGGCCAGAAGCGCCGCAGCGAGCGCAAGTTCTTCCCGGGTTACGTTCTCGTGCAGATCGAGACGGACACCGAGGGCAAGGCACCGCGCATCGACGACGAGTGCTGGCATCTGGTCAAGGAAACCCCGAAGGTGATGGGTTTCATCGGCGGAACCGCCGATCGTCCGCTGCCGATCCGCGATTCCGAGGCCGACGCCATCCTGAGCCGCGTCCGCGAAGGCGTCGAGAAGCCCAAGCCGAAGGTGCTGTTCGAGCCCGGCGAGATGGTCCGGGTCATCGACGGTCCGTTCAACGACTTCAACGGCGTGGTCGAGGAAGTCAATTACGAGAAGAGTCGCCTGCGTGTCGCAGTGCTGATCTTCGGCCGTTCGACCCCGGTCGAACTGGAGTTTGGTCAGGTCGAGAAGGCCTGATCACGGCCCCGGCACGGGGCTTGCTTAAAATTTGATCAGTCTCTATACTGCGCGGTTCACGCTGGGGCCTTTTAGCCCGGCGTGTCCGTGTTTTTGAGGTTCGCAGGACAGCGGGCCTTCCTCTCTCAGGGACGACAACACTGCGAGGAGCCGCAAGGCGTTTGAACTCGCGAGGAAAATCCAATGGCAAAGAAAGTAACTGGCTACATCAAGCTGCAGGTCAAGGCCGGTCAGGCCAACCCGTCGCCGCCGGTGGGTCCCGCCCTCGGTCAGCGCGGCCTGAACATCATGGAATTCTGCAAGGCGTTCAATGCCGCCACGCAGAAGATGGAGCCGGGCCTGCCGATCCCCGTGATCATCACGGCCTATTCGGACCGTAGCTTCACCTTTATCACCAAGACCCCGCCGGCCACCGTCCTGATCAAGAAGGTCACGGGCGTCGCCAAGGGTTCGTCCAAGCCGAACACCGACAAGGTCGGCAAGATCACCCGCAAGCAGCTGGAAGACGTTGCGAAGCAGAAGGAGCCGGATCTCACGGCTGCTGATCTGGACGCTGCGGTGCGCACCATTGCCGGTAGCGCGCGCAGCATGGGCCTGGTGGTGGAGGGCTAAGACATGGCAAAGATCACGAAGCGTATGAAGGCGGCCCAGGCCGCTGTGCAGCCGGGCAAGCTCTATGGCCTGGAAGAAGCCCTCAACATCGTCAAGAACAACGCCAAGGCCAAGTTCTCCGAGTCCGTGGACGTCGCCGTCCGTCTGGGCATCGACGCCAAGAAGTCCGACCAGGGCGTTCGTGGTTCGTCGCTGCTGCCGCACGGCACCGGCAAGACCGTCAAGGTCGCCGTGTTCGTGCCGGCCGGTGAGAAGGCCGAGGCCGCCAAGGCCGCCGGCGCCGATGCCGTCGGCATGGACGACCTGGCCGAGCGCATGCAGGCTGGCGAGCTCGACTTCGGTCGCGTGATCGCCACGCCGGACGCGATGCGCGTGGTCGGTAAGCTCGGCCAGCTGCTCGGCCCCCGTGGCCTGATGCCGAACCCGAAGGACGGCTCGGTCACCGCCGACGTCGCCACGGCCGTGAAGAACGCCAAGGCCGGCCAGGTGAAGTTCCGCAACGACAAGGCGGGCATCATCCACGCCACCATCGGCAAGGCCACGTTCGAGGCCTCGCAGCTGGCTGACAACCTCAATGCACTGGTCAACGACCTGCTGAAGGCCAAGCCGGCCACGGCCAAGGGTCAGTACCTGCAGAAGATCGCGCTGTCGTCCACCATGGGCGTTGGCGTTCCGGTCGATGCATCGACGCTGTCGGTGTCGACCAAGTAAGTGTTGAAGTCCCGCATCGGCATCACGCCGGTGCGGGCACGTTTTTGAAGGCAGGCCCCGGTGAAAGCCGGAGTCGCCGTCAAAGACCGCAGGCGCGATCAGCGCGCCACGACGACGAGCAGGGAGCTCGTGTTGGCAAGGAAACGCCGTCGTGGCTAGCGGGTTCGCTTAATCGGGTCCCCAGCGGATCTGGCCTGCGTAGATGGTGCTGCCCCTTCTGGAATTGCTTCATCTGTTCTGGAAAGGCCACCACCCGGGACACTCCGTGTCCCCGACGTCACGGATGGCGTCGCTCAGGACCGCAAGCGGCAGGAGCCGTAAGCGGAGTTCATAAGAGGAGTGAAAAATGGCTCTGAATCTCTCGCAGAAGCAAGAAGTAGTCGCCGAGCTGGCAGAAGTCGCTGCGAAGGCACACTCCTTGGTCGCCGCCGAGTATGCAGGCACCACGGTCGAACAGATGACCGCGATGCGCAAGAAGGCCCGTGAATCGGGCGTGTTCCTGAAGGTTGTCAAGAACACGCTGGCTTCGCGCGCCGTGGCAGGTACCGAGTTCGAGGTCGTCAAGGACGCCCTGACCGGTCCGCTGCTGTACGCATTCTCGTTGGAGGAGCCCGGCGCTGCCGGTCGCCTGATCAAGGAATTCGCCAAGGGCAACGAAAAGCTCAAGCCGCGTCTCGTGTCGGTGGAAGGCAAGCTGTTGCCGGCCGCGCACGTGGAAGTGCTGGCCTCGCTGCCGACCCGCGAACAGGCCCTGGCCATGCTGGCACGTGTGCTGGCCGAGCCGGCCGCCATGTTCGCCCGCGTCGTCAAGGCCGTGGCCGACAAGCAGGGTGGTGGCGAAGTCGCCGCCGAAGCCCCGGCTGAAGTCGAGCCCGCCTAAGTTCGCCGCCTACTTACATCGAATCAATTTCCAGAGGTAAATGAAAATGTCCCTGACCAACGAACAGATCGTTGAAGCCGTTGCCGCCAAGTCGCTCATGGAAGTGATGGAGCTGGTGAAGGCCATCGAAGAGAAGTTTGGCGTGACCGCCGCCGCCCCGGTGATGGTTGCTGCTGGCCCGGCCGCTGCCGGCCCGGCTGCTGAAGAGCAGACCGAATTCGACGTCATCCTGAAGAGCGCCGGCGACAAGAAGGTCGACGTGATCAAGGCCGTCCGCGCCATCACGGGCCTGGGCCTGAAGGAAGCGAAGGACCTGACCGAGGCCGGTGGCGTCGTGAAGGAAGCCGCTTCGAAGGAAGACGCTGCGAAGTTCAAGAAGGACCTCGAAGCTGCCGGCGCCACGGTCGAACTGAAGTAATTGGCGCTCTTGCGCGCCGTCAGTTTGATCTAGCGTCAAGCCAAGCCTGGGGGCGTAAGCCCCCGGGCTTTGCCTGTTGCAAAAGGCTTCCATCGCGCGATGGAAGGCTGTAACGACAAAGTGTCATCTTTATTGATTGGTTCGTGTTTTACGCGTCGGGAAGACAACACTGAAAGGCCTGCAGAACACCGCCGACCTTTGACTCATGTCTTTTTGACGCATCGACGGGCAGGGCAGCACAACCTGGCCGTCGACCGCAGACACAGCTTTCACAATTCAGCCGGTGTGTGCACCACCGGCGTCACTGCGAACCGAGGCGGTACCCACCATGACCTACTCGTTTACCGAGAAGAAGCGCATCCGCAAGGATTTCGGCAAGCGTCCCCCTGTATTGGGCGTGCCGAACCTGCTGACCATCCAGACCGATTCCTATCGCGAGTTCCTGCAGGAGCACGTCGCTCCCAAGGCCCGCGACGACAAGGGTCTCCACGCCGCGCTGAAGTCGGTGTTCCCGATCGTGAGCTATTCGGGCAACGCCGCGCTTGAGTATGTCGACTATCGCCTGGGCGAGCCGCCCTTTGACGAACGCGAGTGCCGCAACCGCGGCATGACCTTCGGCGCGCCGCTGCGCGTCACCGTGCGCCTGGTCATCTATGACAAGGACAGCCCGGCATCCAAGAAGGCCGTGAAGTACGTGAAGGAGCAGGAGGTCTACATGGGCGAGATCCCGCTCATGACCGAGACCGGCACCTTCATCATCAACGGCACCGAGCGCGTCATCGTCTCGCAGCTGCATCGTTCGCCGGGCGTGTTCTTCGATCACGACCGCGGCAAGACGCACAGCTCGGGCAAGCTGCTGTTCTCCGCCCGTGTGATCCCCTACCGTGGTTCGTGGCTCGACTTCGAGTTCGATCCGAAGGATGCGCTGTTCACCCGTATCGACCGTCGCCGCAAGCTGCCGGTGACCGTGCTGCTGCGCGCGCTCGGCTACAGCAACGTCGAGATGCTCGATACGTTCTTCGAGCACAACGTGTTCCACCTGGGCAAGAAGGGCGGCACCACGCTGGAGCTCGTCGCCGAGCGCCTGCGCGGCGAAACGCTGACCTTCGACCTGACGATCGGTGACAAGGTGCTGGTGGAAGCCGGCAAGCGCATCACTGCGCGTCATGTGCGCCAGCTCGCCGCCGAAAACATCACCGCACTGGAAGTGCCGGACGACTATCCGGTCGGCCGCATCCTCGCCATCGACGTGGTCGATCCCAAGACCGGCGAACTGCTGGCCCAGGCCAACGACGAAATCACCGCCGAGCAGCTCGAGAACTTCCGCAAGGCGGGCATCGAGGTCGTGCCGACCCTGTACGTGAACGATCTCGATCGTGGCGCGTACATCTCGCATACCCTGCGCATCGACAACACCAAGACGCAGCTCGAAGCGCTGGTGGAAATCTATCGCATGATGCGTCCGGGCGAGCCGCCGACGAAGGACGCCGCGCAGAACCTGTTCTACAACCTGTTCTTCACCTTCGACCGCTACGACCTGTCGGCCGTGGGTCGCATGAAGTTCAACCGTCGCGTGGGCCGTCAGGAGATCGTCGGTCCGGGCGTGCTGTTCGACAAGAAGTACTTCGCCGACCGCAAGGAAGAGGAAGCCCAGGCGCTGGTCGCCTCGCAGGGCGACCGCTCCGACATCCTCGACGTGCTCAAGGTGCTCATCGACATCAAGAACGGTCATGGCACCGTCGACGATATCGACCACCTGGGCAACCGTCGCGTGCGTTCGGTCGGTGAAATGGCGGAGAACACCTTCCGCATCGGCCTGGTGCGTGTCGAGCGCGCCGTGCGCGAGCGTTTGTCGCTCGCCGAGTCCGAAGGTCTGACCCCGCAGGAACTGATCAACGCCAAGCCGGTGGCCGCGGCGGTGAAGGAGTTCTTCGGCTCCTCGCAGCTCAGCCAGTTCATGGACCAGAACAACCCGCTGTCGGAAATCACGCACAAGCGCCGCGTTTCCGCGCTGGGCCCAGGCGGCCTGACCCGCGAGCGCGCCGGCTTCGAAGTGCGCGACGTGCATCCGACCCACTACGGCCGTGTCTGCCCGATCGAAACGCCGGAAGGTCCGAACATCGGTCTGATCAACTCGCTGGCCGTGTATGCGCGCACCAACACGTACGGCTTCCTCGAGACGCCGTACCGCAAGGTCGTGGGCGGCAAGGTCACCGACCAGGTGGATTACCTCTCGGCCATCGAGGAAGGCGACCACGTCATCGCGCAGGCGAACTCGCCGCTCAAGGACGGTGCCTTCATCGAAGACTTCGTGTCCTGCCGTTTCCGCGGCGAGTCCGAGCTGCGTCCGGCGGCTGAAGTCGACTACATGGACGTCTCGCCCATGCAGACGGTGTCGGTCGCTGCCGCACTCGTGCCGTTCCTCGAGCACGATGACGCGAACCGCGCACTGATGGGCGCGAACATGCAGCGTCAGGCCGTGCCGACCCTGCGTTCGCAGACCCCGCTGGTCGGTACCGGCATCGAGCGCGCCGTGGCGCGTGACTCGGGCGTCATCGTCACCGCCAAGCGCGGCGGCGTGATCGACCAGGTCGACGCCGGTCGTATCGTGGTGCGCGTGAACGAGGAAGAGGTCGGCGACAATGATGCCGGCGTCGATATCTACACGCTGACCAAGTACACCCGTTCCAACCAGAACACCAACCTCAACCAGCGCCCGCTGGTGAACGTGGGTGACATCGTGGCGAAGGGCGACACGCTGGCCGACGGTTCGTCGACCGACCTGGGCGAGCTCGCGCTCGGCCAGAACATGCTGATCGCGTTCATGCCGTGGAACGGCTACAACTTCGAAGACTCGATCCTGCTCTCCGAGCGCGTCGTGCAGGAAGACCGCTACACCTCGATCCACATCGAGGAGCTGTCGTGCATCGCGCGTGACACCAAGCTGGGCGCCGAGGAAATCACCGCCGACATCCCGAACGTGGGTGAGCAGGCGCTGGCCCGCCTCGACGAGTCCGGCATCGTGTACATCGGTGCGGAAGTCGAAGCCGGCGACGTCCTGGTCGGCAAGGTCACGCCGAAGGGCGAGACCCAGCTGACGCCGGAAGAGAAGCTGCTGCGCGCGATCTTCGGCGAGAAGGCTTCGGACGTGAAGGACACGTCGCTGCGCGTGCCGTCGGGCATGGACGGCACCGTCATCGACGTGCAGGTCTTCACCCGCGACGGCATCGAGAAGGACAAGCGTGCCCGTCAGATCGAGGAGATGGAAATCAAGCGCATCCGCAAGGACCTTGATGACCAGTTCCGCATTCTGGAAGGCGCGATCTACAACCGTATGCGCACCCAGCTCGTCGGCAAGACCGCGATGAGCGGCCCGGGCGGCCTGAAGCGCGGCGCCGAGATCACCGACGCCTACCTGGACGGCCTGAAGAAGGACGACTGGTTCAAGATCAACGTCAAGGAAGAGGACGTCACCGAGTTCCTCGAGCGCGCCGCTGATCAGATCAAGCGTCACAAGGAAGAGTTCGACAAGCGCTTCAAGGAGAAGCAGGGCAAGATCACCCAGGGTGACGACCTTGCTCCCGGCGTGCTCAAGATGGTCAAGGTGTTCCTGGCCGTGAAGCGCCGCATCCAGCCGGGCGACAAGATGGCCGGTCGCCACGGTAACAAGGGTGTGGTGTCCAACGTGGTGCCGGTGGAGGACATGCCGTTCTCCGAAGACGGTACCTCGGTCGACATCGTGCTGAACCCGCTGGGCGTGCCGTCGCGTATGAACATCGGCCAGATTCTGGAAGTGCATCTTGGCTGGGCCGCGAAGGGCCTGGGCAAGAAGATCCAGAAGATGCTCGAGGCGCAGGCCAAGGTCGCGCAGATCCGCGAGTTCCTCGACCAGGTGTACAACCACCACGTCGCGGGCGCCGTGCAGCATGTCGACCTGAAGTCGTTGACCGACGAGGAAATCCTCGCGCTGGCCAACAACCTGCAGGAAGGCGTGCCGATGGCCACCCCGGTGTTCGACGGTGCCGAGGAAACCGAGATCAAGGCGATGCTCAAGCTCGCCGATCTGCCGGAATCGGGCCAGACGACGCTGTACGACGGCCGCACCGGCGAGGCGTTCGATCGCCCGGTCACCGTCGGCTACATGCACTACCTGAAGCTGCACCACCTGGTCGACGACAAGATGCACGCGCGTTCGACGGGTCCGTACTCGCTCGTCACGCAGCAGCCGCTGGGTGGTAAGGCGCAGTTCGGTGGCCAGCGCTTCGGTGAAATGGAAGTGTGGGCGCTCGAAGCGTACGGCGCGTCGTACGTGCTGCAGGAAATGCTGACGGTGAAGTCGGACGACGTGAAGGGCCGTAACCAGATGTACGAGAACATTGTCGACGGCAACCACGAGATGGAGGCGGGCATGCCGGAATCCTTCAACGTGCTGGTGAAGGAAATCCGCTCGCTCGGTATCGATATCGATCTGGACGAAGTGAAGTGAGTTGAGGCGGAAGCGAGGAGTGGAACGCCATTCCTCGCTCTCCCGATTTCCGATTCTCCATTCCACATTCCCGATCTTCGGAGACATCCATGAAAGACTTGCTCAATCTGTTCAACCAGCAGCGCACCGCGCCTGACTTCGATGCGATCAAGATCGCTCTGGCTTCGCCGGAGCTGATCCGCTCGTGGTCGTACGGCGAGGTGAAGAAGCCGGAAACGATCAACTACCGCACCTTCAAGCCCGAGCGTGACGGCCTGTTCTGCGCTGCCATCTTCGGCCCGATCAAGGACTACGAGTGCCTGTGCGGCAAGTACAAGCGCCTGAAGCACCGTGGCGTGATCTGCGAGAAGTGCGGCGTGGAAGTGACGCTGGCGAAGGTGCGTCGCGAGCGCATGGGCCACATCGAGCTCGCCTCGCCGGTCGCGCACATCTGGTTCCTGAAGTCGCTGCCGTCGCGTCTGGGCATGATGCTCGACATGACGCTGCGCGACATCGAGCGCATCCTGTACTTCGAAGCGTTTGTCGTGATCGATCCGGGTCTGACCGCGCTCGAGCGCGGCCAGCTGCTCAGCGAAGACCAGTACCTGGAAGCCGTGGAAGAGCACGGTGACGAGTTCGACGCCCGCATGGGTGCCGAGGCCGTCTACGAGCTGCTCAAGTCCCTGGATCTTCCGGGCGAAGTCGTGCGCCTGAAGGAAGAAATCGCCTCCACCAACTCCGAGACCAAGCTCAAGCGCCTCACCAAGCGCGTGAAGCTGATCGAGGCGTTCCTGGAGTCGGGCAACCGTCCGGAATGGATGGTGCTGACCGTGCTGCCGGTGCTGCCGCCGGAACTGCGTCCGCTGGTCCCGCTGGACGGCGGCCGCTTCGCGACCTCCGACCTGAATGACCTGTACCGTCGCGTCATCAACCGCAACAACCGCCTGCGTCGCCTGCTCGAACTCAATGCGCCCGACATCATCGTGCGCAACGAGAAGCGCATGCTGCAGGAATCGGTCGACGCGCTGCTCGACAACGGCCGCCGCGGCCGTGCCATGACCGGCACGAACAAGCGCCCGCTGAAGTCGCTCGCCGACATGATCAAGGGCAAGGGGGGTCGCTTCCGTCAGAACCTGCTGGGCAAGCGCGTCGACTACTCGGGCCGTTCGGTCATCGTGGTGGGTCCGACGCTGAAGCTGCACCAGTGCGGTCTGCCGAAGCTGATGGCGCTCGAGCTGTTCAAGCCGTTCATCTTCGCCAAGCTGCAGGCTCGCGGCGAAGCCACCACCATCAAGGCCGCCAAGAAGCTCGTCGAGCGCGAGGAAGGCCAGGTGTGGGACATCCTCGAAGAGGTGATCCGCGAGCATCCGGTGATGCTGAACCGCGCACCGACGCTGCACCGTCTCGGCATCCAGGCGTTCGAGCCGAAGCTGATCGAAGGCAAGGCGATCCAGCTCCACCCGCTCGTCTGTGCGGCGTTCAACGCCGACTTCGACGGTGACCAGATGGCCGTGCACGTGCCGCTCTCGATCGAGGCGCAGCTCGAAGCGCGCGCCCTGATGATGGCGACCAACAACATCCTGTCGCCCGCCAACGGCGAGCCGATCATCGTGCCGACCCAGGACGTGGTGCTGGGCCTGTACTACATGACCCGCGAGCTGGTGAACGCGAAGGGCAATGGCATGGTGTTCTCGGGCATCGGCGAAGTTCGCCGCGCCTACGACAACCGCGCCGTGCAGCTGCACGCCAAGGTCAAGGTCCGCATCAACCAGGTGCAGATCGACGAGGACGGCAACCGCACCGAAACCACCCAGCTGGTCGACACGACCGTGGGTCGCGCGCTGCTGCTCGAAATCATGCCGGAAGGCCTGCCGTTCGCGCTGGCCAACGTCGAGCTGACCAAGAAGAACATCTCGCGCCTGATCAACCAGTGCTACCGCCGCCTGGGGCTGAAGGAAACCGTGATCTTCGGCGACCAGCTGATGTATACCGGCTTCCGCTTCGCCACGCGCGCGGGCATCTCCATCGGCATCGATGACATGATCATCCCGGCCGAGAAGAAGCCGATCCTGGAAGAAGCCGAGAAGGAAGTCGTCGAGATCCAGGAGCAGTACCAGTCGGGTCTCGTGACCGCCGGCGAGCGCTACAACAAGGTCGTCGACATCTGGTCGCGCACCAACGAACTCGTCGCCAAGGCGATGATCGACGGTATCGGTACCGAGAAGGTGACCGATGCCGAAGGCAAGACGGTCAACCAGAAGTCCATGAACTCGCTGTACATCATGGCCGACTCGGGCGCTCGTGGTTCGGTCGCCCAGATCCGTCAGCTGGCCGGCATGCGCGGCCTGATGGCCCGCCCGGACGGCTCGATCATCGAGACGCCCATCAAGGCGAACTTCCGCGAAGGCCTGAACGTCCTGCAGTACTTCAACTCCACCCACGGTGCCCGTAAGGGCCTGGCGGATACGGCGCTGAAGACCGCGAACTCCGGTTACCTGACCCGTCGTCTCGTCGACGTGGCGCAGGACGTGGTCATCACCTTGCCCGATTGCGGCACGGACGAAGGCGTCACCATGCAGCCGATCGTGGAAGGCGGCGACGTGGTCGAGCCGTTGCGCGATCGCGTGCTGGGTCGTGTGGCGCTGGAAGACGTCTACGGTCCGGGCGAAGACAACGAGCCGATCGTCACCCGCGACACGCTGCTGGACGAAGCCCTGGTCGAAAAGCTCGACAAGGCCGGCGTGCAGTCGATCAAGGTGCGCTCGCCCATCACCTGCGCCGCCGATCATGGCGTGTGCGCGCTGTGCTACGGCCGCGACCTGGCCCGTGGCCACCTGGTGAACATGGGTGAAGCCGTGGGCGTGGTGGCTGCGCAGTCGATCGGTGAGCCGGGTACCCAGCTGACCATGCGTACGTTCCACATCGGTGGTGCGGCGTCTCGTGCGGCTGCCGTGGACAACGTGACGGTGAAGACCACCGGCACGCTGAAGTTCAACAACCTCAAGACCGTGCAGCACTCGCAGGGCCACCTGGTGGCGGTGTCGCGTTCGGGCGAAGTCAGCGTCATCGACGCCAACGGCCGCGAGCGTGAGCGCTACAAGGTGCCTTACGGCGCCACCATCGCGGTCAAGGACGGCGATCCGGTCAAGGCCGGCCAGGCCGTGGCCAACTGGGATCCGCATACCCATCCGATCGTGTCGGAAGTGGCCGGTACCGTGCGCTTCATCGACTTCATCGATGGCGTCACCGTGCAGAGCCAGACCGACGAACTGACCGGCCTGGAGTCGGCGGTGGTGACCGATCCGAAGCGCCGTGGTACGGCCGCCAAGGACCTGCGCCCGATCGTGCGTCTGGAAGACGCCAAGGGTCGCGAGCTGAAGCTGCCCGGCACCGACGTGCCGGCGCAGTACATGCTCCCGGCCGGCGCCATCGTGTCGATCCAGAACGGCGTACAGGTGGGCGTGGGTGACGTGGTTGCCCGTATCCCGCAGGAAACGTCGAAGACCCGCGACATCACCGGTGGTCTGCCGCGCGTGGCCGACTTGTTCGAAGCCCGCAAGCCGAAGGAACCGGCGATCCTCGCCGAGCGTTCGGGCGTGGTCAGCTTCGGCAAGGACACCAAGGGCAAGCAGCGCCTCATCATCAAGGATGTGGACGGCAACGAGCACGAGGAGCTGATTCCCAAGTGGCGTCAGGTCATCGTGTTCGAAGGCGAGCACGTGGAGAAGGGCGAAACCATCGTGGACGGCGAGCCCAGTCCGCACGACATCCTGCGCCTGCTGGGCGTCGAGCCGCTGGCTTCGTACCTGGTGAAGGAAATCCAGGACGTCTACCGCCTGCAGGGCGTGAAGATCAACGACAAGCACATCGAAGCGATCATTCGCCAGATGCTGCGCAAGGTCGAGATCACCGAGCCGGGCGACAGCCACTATCTGCGCGGTGAGCAGGTCGAGCGTGTCCGCATCAACGCGGAGAACGAGCGTGCCGTCAAGCGCGGCGAGCGTCCGACGGAATTCCAGTCGGTGCTGCTCGGCATCACCAAGGCCTCGCTGGCCACGGAATCCTTCATCTCGGCGGCGTCCTTCCAGGAAACCACCCGAGTGCTGACGGAAGCCGCGGTCCGCGGAACGCGCGACACCTTGCGTGGCCTGAAGGAAAATGTTATTGTCGGCCGTCTCATTCCGGCGGGCACGGGTCTGGCGTATCACGCATCGCGTCATCGCCAGGGTGGTCTGACCGCCTCGGAGCTTGAAACTCTCTCCGGCTCCGCCTCGTCGGCTTCCTTCTCGGAAGCCACCACCGGTAGCGACATTGGTGTGGAGTAAGCCCCTCTCGGGCTCTACTCGCTGACATACGAAATGAGGCGCAAGGAGTGCGCCTCGTGTTCGGGCCAAGGACGACAGGGACTTAGCTTGTCTGTGGCAGGCTGCCCATGTTAAATTCCCGCTTCTTGGCAGACCGAGCCGGTTCGGTCTGCCTTTATGTTTCTCAGGAACAGCTTCAATGACGACAGTCAACCAGTTGGTTCGCAAATCCCGCAGCCCGAAGACCTACAAGAGTGCTTCGCCGGCTTTGCAGAACAGCCCGCAGCGTCGCGGCGTTTGCACGCGCGTTTACACCACCACCCCGAAGAAGCCGAACTCGGCCCTTCGTAAGGTCGCCAAGGTGCGCCTGACGAATGGCTACGAAGTGATCAGCTACATCGGTGGCGAAGGTCACAACCTGCAGGAGCACTCCGTGGTCCTGATCCGCGGCGGTCGCGTCAAGGATCTGCCGGGTGTGCGTTACCACACGGTGCGCGGCAGTCTCGACTGCGCCGGCGTCACCAAGCGCCGTCAGTCGCGCTCCAAGTACGGCGCCAAGCGCCCGAAGTCCTGATCTTTAGGAATTAACTATGTCGCGTAAAGGTTCACATCCCGCCCGTCTGATCCTGCCGGATCCCAAGCACGGCAGCCAGCTGATCGCCCGTTTCATCAACATGGTGATGAAGAGCGGCAAGAAGTCGGTCGCCGAGAGCATCGTCTACGGTGCGCTGGCCCATCTGGGCGAAAAGAACGCCGAGCCGGTGCAGCTGGTCGAGAAGGCGCTGAACAACATCGCTCCGGCGGTCGAGGTGAAGTCCCGTCGTGTCGGCGGCGCCACCTACCAGGTGCCGGTTGAAGTGCGTCCGGGCCGCCGCATGGCGCTGGCCATGCGCTGGGCCATCGATTCCGCGCGCAAGCGTGGCGAGACCTCGATGCCGCGCAAGCTGGCAGCCGAGCTGCTCGAGGCTTCCGAGAATCGCGGTGGCGCGATCAAGAAGCGCGAAGAGACGCACCGCATGGCGGAGGCCAACAAGGCCTTCTCGCATTACCGCTGGTAAGCAGTACAGCTAGAACTTTCAGAGGTTAAGACCGTGGCACGCAACACTCCCATCGAGCGCTACCGCAACATCGGCATCAGCGCTCACATCGATGCCGGCAAGACCACGACGACCGAGCGCATCCTGTTCTACACCGGCGTGAGCCACAAGATCGGTGAAGTGCACGACGGTGCTGCAACGATGGACTGGATGGAGCAGGAGCAGGAGCGCGGCATCACGATCACGTCGGCTGCTACCACCGCGTTCTGGAAGGGCATGGACCGCAACCTGCCCGAGCACCGCATCAACATCATCGACACGCCGGGGCACGTCGACTTCACGATCGAGGTGGAGCGCTCGATGCGCGTGCTCGACGGCGCGTGTTCGTGCTCTGCGCCGTGGGCGGCGTGCAGCCGCAGTCGGAAACCGTGTGGCGCCAGGCGAACAAGTACAAGGTGCCGCGCCTCGCGTTCGTCAACAAGATGGACCGCACCGGCGCGAACTTCTTCAAGGTCGTGGACCAGCTGAAGGCTCGCCTGGGTGCAAACCCGGTTCCGATGCAGGTGCCGATTGGCGCCGAGGACAACTTCGAGGGCGTGGTCGACCTGCTCAAGATGAAGTCCATCATCTGGGACATGGAATCCCAGGGCATGAAGTTCGAGTACCAGGACATCCCGGCGAACCTGAAGGACAAGGCTGACGAGGCCCGTTCCTACATGGTCGAGTCGGCTGCCGAAGCCTCCGAAGAGCTGATGAACAAGTACCTGGAAGAGGGCGACCTCTCCGAGGAAGAGATCATCGGCGGCCTGCGTTCGCGCACCATGTCCAGCGAGATCATGCCGATGCTGTGCGGCACCGCGTTCAAGAACAAGGGCGTGCAGGCGATGCTCGACGCCGTGATCGACTTGCTGCCGTCGCCGGTCGACGTCCGCCGGTTTCGGGCGTGGACGACGACGAGAAGGAAGCGACCCGTTCGGCCGACGACTCGGAGCCGTTCTCCGCGCTCGCGTTCAAGATCATGACCGACCCGTTCGTCGGCCAGCTGATCTTCTTCCGCGTCTACTCGGGCTCGTTGAATGCGGGCGACCCGGTGCTCAACCCGATCAAGGCCAAGAAGGAGCGCCTCGGCCGCATCCTGCAGATGCACGCGAACGAGCGTCAGGAAATCAAGGAAGTCCGCGCGGGCGACATCGCCGCGGCGGTCGGCCTGAAGGAAGCGACGACCGGCGACACGCTGTGCTCGCCGGATCACATCATCACTCTGGAGCGCATGACGTTCCCGGAGCCGGTGATCTCGCAGGCGGTCGAGCCGAAGACCAAGGCCGACCAGGAAAAGATGGGCATCGCGCTCGACCGCCTGGCTGCCGAAGATCCGTCCTTCCGCGTGCGTACGGACGAAGAATCCGGCCAGACCATCATCTCGGGCATGGGCGAGCTGCACCTCGAAATTCTCGTCGACCGCATGAAGCGCGAGTTCAACGTGGAAGCCAACGTCGGCAAGCCGCAGGTGGCCTACCGCGAAACGATCCGTACCTCGGACGTCAAGTCGGACTACAAGCACGCCAAGCAGTCGGGGGGTAAGGGTCAGTACGGTCACGTCGTGATCGAGCTGTCGCCGATGACCGAAGAAGAGCGCAAGAGTGATGCCGTCAAGGATGACTTCCTGTTCATCAACGACATCACCGGTGGCGTGATTCCGAAGGAATTCATCCCCTCCGTCGAAAAGGGCCTGCGCGAAACCATCACCAGCGGTCCGCTGGCCGGCTTCCCGGTCGTGGGCGTGAAGGTGAAGCTGGTGTTCGGCTCGTACCACGACGTCGACTCCTCGGAAATGGCGTTCAAGCTGGCCGCTTCGATGGCGTTCAAGCAGGGCTTCGCGAAGGCGTCGCCGGTGCTGCTTGAGCCGATCATGAAGGTCGAGGTGGTGACGCCGGAAGACTACGTTGGCGACGTCATGGGCGACCTGAGCCGCCGTCGCGGTCTGCTCCAGGGCCAGGACGACACGCCGTCGGGCAAGACCATCAACGCGATGGTCCCGCTGGGCGAGATGTTCGGTTACGCGACGACCATTCGTTCGCTGACCCAGGGTCGCGCCACCTTCACGATGGAGTTCGACCACTACGCCGAAGCGCCGAACAACATCGCTGAGCAGGTCATGAAGAAGGCCTGATAAGGCCTTCTTCCTCCACTACATACCGTTCTTTTAGAGGTTTAAGTCATGGCAAAGGGTAAATTCGAACGCACCAAGCCGCACGTCAACGTCGGCACGATTGGTCACGTGGACCACGGCAAGACGACGCTGACGGCTGCGCTGACCAAGGTGGGTGCAGAGCGTTTCGGCGGCGAATTCAAGGCGTACGACGCGATCGACGCGGCGCCGGAAGAGAAGGCGCGCGGTATCACGATCAACACCGCGCACGTCGAGTACGAAACGGCGAACCGCCACTACGCGCACGTCGACTGCCCGGGCCACGCCGACTACGTGAAGAACATGATCACGGGTGCGGCGCAGATGGACGGCGCGATCCTGGTGTGCTCGGCCGCAGACGGCCCGATGCCGCAAACGCGTGAGCACATCCTGCTGGCGCGTCAGGTTGGCGTTCCGTACATCATCGTGTTCCTGAACAAGTGCGACATGGTGGACGACGCCGAGCTGCTCGAGCTGGTCGAGATGGAAGTGCGCGAACTGCTGTCGAAGTACGACTTCCCGGGCGACGACACGCCGATCATCAAGGGTTCGGCGAAGCTGGCGCTGGAAGGCGACCAGTCGGAAATCGGCGTGCCGGCGATCATCAAGCTGGTGGACGCGCTGGACACGTACATTCCGGAGCCGGAGCGCGCCATTGACCAGCCGTTCCTGATGCCGGTGGAAGACGTGTTCTCGATCTCGGGCCGCGGCACCGTGGTGACCGGTCGTATCGAGCGCGGCATCATCAAGGTCGGTGACGAAGTGGAAGTGGTCGGCATCCGCCCGACCCAGAAGACCACCGTCACGGGCGTGGAAATGTTCCGCAAGCTGCTGGACCAGGGTCAGGCAGGCGACAACGCCGGTCTGCTGCTCCGCGGCCTCAAGCGCGACGACGTCGAGCGCGGCCAGGTGTTGGCCAAGCCGGGCACGATCACCCCGCACACCGACTTCGAGGCTGAGGTCTACGTGCTGTCGAAGGACGAAGGTGGCCGTCACACCCCGTTCTTCAAGGGCTACCGCCCGCAGTTCTACTTCCGCACGACCGACGTGACCGGCGCCATCGAGCTGCCGGAAGGCGTCGAGATGGTCATGCCGGGCGACAACATCAAGATGGTTGTCACCCTGATCCACCCGATCGCCATGGACCAGGGCCTGCGCTTCGCGATCCGCGAAGGCGGCCGTACCGTCGGCGCCGGCGTGGTGGCCAAGGTCATCAAGTAAGAAGAGGGGAGTCACCCTTGAGGTGACAACCTGAAAAAACCGGCCTTCGGGCCGGTTTTTTTTTAGCAAATTCAGCTGGAAGCACGATTAAGGGCTTTTCCTCGACTGAATTTGCAGCTATAGTTACCGTCTTGCCTGTCGACGTGCCTTGTGCTCGGCGACCTTACAGCGAAATGAGGCACAGGAAGTGCTTCGAGTTCGCTGGCCTGGATGGCCAATACGCAAGAAAGGGCTTGGGCGACAAAGCATGACGCTTTGTTGACCTGGCCATTTCGCGCGTTTTATACTTTTTCGTCTAGGTGGGCCCGTTCAGGGCCTGCCTAGTCTTTTAAGGTCGATATGCGGCGTGGTTTTTAGCCCGTCACTACGGCTTGCAGTGCTGCAGTAAATGGGTTGTGCGGATGGGTGAGAAGCCCATCCGGTTCACAGTATTTGTTCTTTCGATAACAGGACACGGTTTATGGCGAACCAAAAGATTCGCATCCGGCTCAAGGCGTTCGATCATCGTCTGATCGACCGTTCGGCCAGCGAAATCGTCGAGACGGCCAAGCGCACCGGCGCTACGGTTCTCGGCCCGATTCCGCTCCCGACCAAGATCGAGCGCTACACCATTCTGGTGTCGCCGCACGTCGACAAAGATGCCCGCGATCAGTACGAGACCCGTACGCACAAGCGCGTGCTCGACATCGTCGACCCCAACGACAAGACCGTGGACGCGCTCATGAAGCTTGATCTCGCCGCTGGCGTTGACGTTCAGATCAAGCTCGGTTGAGCGATAGACAGGATACGAAGATGAGTATCGGACTGGTTGGCCGCAAGTGCGGCATGAGCCGACTCTTCACTGAAGACGGACGTTCGATTCCGGTGACCCTGATTGAGGCCACCCCGAATCGCGTCACGCAGCTGAAGACGGAAGATAACGATGGTTACAGCGCTGTGCAGGTCGCGGCGGGCGTCAAGCGCGCCAGCCTGCTGACCCAGCCGCTGAAGGGTCACTACGCCAAGGCGAAGGTTGAGCCGGGTCGTGGTCTGTGGGAGTTCCGCGTGTCTGCCGACGACCTCGGCAAGTACAGCGTGGGCGCCGAGATCAAGGCTGACGACGTGTTCCAGGTGGGTCAGATCGTTGACGTCGCTGGCGTGTCGAAGGGCAAGGGCTTCCAGGGCACCATCAAGCGCCACAACTTCACGATGGGTGACGCAACCCACGGTAACTCGCTGTCGCATCGCGCGCCGGGTTCTATCGGTCAGCGTCAGACCCCGGGCCGCGTGTTCCCGGGCAAGAAGATGGCAGGCCACATGGGCGCGGTGAACCGTACCCAGCAAGGCCTGGAAGTGGTCAAGGTCGACGCCGAGCGTCATTTGATCGCGGTGAAGGGCGCGGTGCCGGGTGCGACCGGCGGCGACGTCGTCATCCGTCCGACGACCAAGGGCTGAGGAGAGACGCCATGGAAATCAATGTCATTGGCGCCAAGCCGCTCAACGTGTCGGACGAAGTGTTCGGCGGTGAGTTCAAGCAGGCCCTGATCCATCAGGTGGTTGTGGCCTACCAGGCCGGCGGTCGCGCCGGTACCAAGGCCCAGCTGTCGCGTGGTGAGCTGTCGGGTACCACCAAGAAGTTCAAGAAGCAGAAGGGCGGCGGCGCTCGTCACGGCGACTACCGCGCTCCGATCTTCGTGGGCGGTGGTGTCACGTTTGCAGCCAAGCCGCGCAACTACGAGCAGAAGGTCAACCGCAAGGCTTACCGTGTCGCGCTCCGTTCGATCCTTTCCGAGCTGATCCGCCAGGATCGCCTGAAGGTCGTCGAGAGCTTCGGCATCGAGTCGCCCAAGACCAAGGCGATGGTTGCCAAGCTGGCCGAGCTGCAGGTTTCCGGCCGCGTGCTGCTGGTTTCGGAAGACGCCAACGAGGCGACCTTCCTGGCCGCGCGCAACATCCCGTACATCCACGTCGTTGACGTGCTGGCCCTGAACCCGGTCAGCCTGGTCGGTTCCGACCACATCGTCATGACGGTCGATGCGGTGAAGAAGATCGAGGAGTGGCTCGCATGAGCAACGAACGCATCCTGAATACGCTGCGCGCGCCGCACATCTCGGAAAAGGCTGCTCGCCTCGCCGAGAAGAACCAGTACGTTTTCGTGGTTGCTCCCGAAGCAACCAAGGCCGATGTCCGCGCTGCGGTGGAACAGATGTTCGACGTCAAGGTCGAGCAGGTGAACCTCGTCAATGCCAAGGGCAAGGTCAAGTCCTTCCGTTTCCGCGCTGGCAGCCGCCAGGGCAAGCGCAAGGCCTACGTTCGCCTCGCCGATGGCCAGACCATCGACGTGTCGTCCAAGGCCTGAGCCAGGAGTTGAATTGAGATGGCACTGATCACTCATAAGCCGACCTCCCCCGGACGCCGCGACGCAGTCAGCGTCCGCACCGAGGGTCTCCACAAGGGCGCGCCGTACGCGGCGTTGACCGAAGCGAAGACCAAGAACGGCGGCCGCAACCATTACGGTCGCATCACCGTTCGCCACCAGGGTGGTGGTCACAAGCAGCGTTACCGCATCATCGACTTCAAGCGCGACAAGGAAGGCATCGCCGCCCGCGTCGAGCGCATCGAGTACGATCCCAACCGCACCGCGCACATCGCGCTGCTGTGCTACGCCGATGGCGAGCGCCGCTACATCATCGCGCCGAAGGGCGTGGTGGTGGGTGACCGTCTGGTGTCGGGCAGCGACGCGCCGATCAAGGCCGGCAACAGCCTGCCGCTGCGCTCGATCCCGGTCGGTTCGACCATCCACTGCATTGAGATGAAGCCGGGCAAGGGTGCGCAGATCGCACGCTCCGCCGGTGCCTCGGTCCAGCTGGTGGCCCGCGAGTCCGGCTACGCCACCCTGCGTCTCCGCTCCGGCGAAATGCGCAAGGTGCCGGTCGACTGCCGCGCCACCATCGGTGAAGTCGGCAACAGCGAACACAGCCTGAAGAAGCTCGGCAAGGCCGGCGCGAAGCGTTGGCTCGGCATTCGTCCGACCGTCCGCGGTGTCGTGATGAACCCGGTCGACCATCCGCACGGCGGTGGTGAAGGCCGTACCTCTGGTGGCCGTCATCCCGTCAGCCCGTGGGGCACGCCGACCAAGGGTTACAAGACCCGCAACAACAAGCGCACGCAGCAGTTCATCGTGCGTCGCCGCAAGTAATAGGAAACGACTATGCCGCGCTCTCTAAAGAAAGGTCCGTTCGTCGACCTGCACCTCGTAAAGAAGGTGGAAGCCGCCGTTTCCGCCAATAACAAGCGTCCGATCAAGACCTGGTCGCGTCGTTCGATGATCCTCCCGGAGATGGTTGGCCTGACCATCGCCATCCACAACGGCCGTCAGCATGTCCCCGTGCTGGTCAACGAGAACATGGTCGGGCACAAGCTCGGCGAGTTCGCGGTGACCCGTACCTTCAAGGGCCATGGCGGCGACAAGAAGGGCAAGTGATGAGCACTGAAGCCAAAGCGATCCTGCGCAGCGCCCGCATTTCGGCGCAGAAGGCACGCCTGGTAGCTGACCTGGTCCGCGGTATGCCCGTGGGCCGTGCCAGCGACGTGCTCAATTTCACCAACAAGAAGGCCGCGCACATTGTTCGCAAGGTGCTGCTGTCAGCCGTCGCCAACGCCGAGAACAACCTCGGTGCTGACGTCGACGAGCTGAAGGTCTCGCGCATCTTTGTCGACGAAGGTCCGGCGATGAAGCGCATGTACGCCCGCGCCAAGGGCCGCGGTTCCCGCATCCTGAAGCGCACGAGCCACATCACTGTGGTCGTTGGCAACTAAGAGGACATAGACGATGGGTCATAAAGTTCATCCCACCGGTATCCGCCTCGGCATTGCCAAGGACTGGAACTCGAAGTGGTACGCCAATAAGGGCGAATACGCCCAGTACCTCGCGGCCGACCTGAAGGTCCGTGAGATGCTGCGCAAGAAGCTGGCCCAGGCCGGCATTTCGAAGATCCTCATCGAGCGTCCGGCCAAGACCGCGCGCGTGACGATCCACACCGCCCGTCCGGGCGTGGTGATCGGCAAGAAGGGCGAGGACATCGAGAAGCTGCGCAAGGAAGTCAGCGACATGATGGGCGTTCCGGCGCACATCAACGTCAGCGAAGTGCGCAAGCCCGAGCTGGACGCGCAGCTGGTCGCCGAGTCGATCGCGCAGCAGCTGGAGCGTCGCATCATGTTCCGCCGCGCCATGAAGCGCTCGGTCGGCAACGCGATGCGCCTGGGCGCCCTGGGCATCAAGATCAATGTCTCTGGTCGTCTGAACGGCGCCGAGATTGCTCGTTCCGAATGGGCTCGTGAGGGTCGCGTTCCGCTGCACACGCTACGTGCGGACATCGACTACGGCTTCGCCGAGGCGAAGACCACCTACGGCATCATCGGCATCAAGGTGTGGATCTACAAGGGCGAGATCTTCGATCTGTCCCAGATCAACCAGGAGCCGAAGGAAGAGCAGTCCCAGCCGCGCCGTGAGGGTGGCGAGGGTCGTCGTGAATCGCGTCGCGAGGGCGGTGAAGGCCGCCGCGAGCGGACGGCGAAGTAAGGAGAGTTGCCATGCTGCAACCCAAGCGAACCAAATTCCGTAAGCAGTTCAAGGGCCGCAACGACGGTCTGGCGTTCAGCTCGAACCTCGTCAGCTTTGGCGAGTTCGGCCTGAAGGCCACCACGTTCGGCGCGCTCACCGCGCGTCAGATCGAGGCCGGTCGTCGCTGCATCACCCGCTTCGTCAAGCGCGGCGGCAAGCTGTGGATCCGCGTGTACCCGGACAAGCCCATCACCAAGAAGCCCATCGAAGTTCGAATGGGTGCCGGTAAGGGTGGCGTCGAATACTGGGTCGCTCCGATCCAGCCGGGCCGCATGCTTTATGAAATCGAGGGTATCGACGAGGCAACCGCACGCGAGGCTTTCCGCCTTGCCGCTGCCAAGCTCTCGGTCCAGACCCAATTCGTGACCCGGGCGGTGATGTGATATGGCCATCAAAGATCTGACCAACAAGACGGCCGAAGAGCTGAATAAGCACCTGCTGGACCTGCGCAAGGAGCAGTTCAACCTGCGCATGCAGAAGGGCACCGGCCAGCTCAACCAGCCGCACCAGCTGCGCCGCGTTCGGCGCGACATCGCCCGCACGAAGTTCGTGCTCGGCGGCAAGAAGTAAGGGACGGCCGATATGAGCGACAACCAGAAGCAGACGCGCACCCTCGAGGGCCGCGTCATCAGCAACAAGATGGACAAGACCGTGACGGTCCTGATCGAGCGCCAGGAACAGCATCCGCTGATCGGCAAGATCATCCGCCGTTCGACCAAGCTGCACGCGCAGGACGACCTGGGTGCCAACGAAGGCGACCTGGTCCGCATCGCGGAATGCCGTCCTCTGTCCAAGACCAAGCATCACCGCGTGGTCGAAATCATCACGCGCGCTAACGTCTAAGGGAGGGTGCAGACATGATCCAGATGCAAAGCACGCTTTCCGCGGCTGACAATAGCGGCGCCCGCGAACTGATGTGCATCAAGGTGCTCGGCGGCTCCAAGCGCCGTTACGCCGCGATCGGTGACGTGATCAAGGTCACCGTGAAGGATGCCATCCCCCGCGGCAAGGTGAAGAAGGGCGAGGTGTACAACGCCGTGGTGGTTCGTACCGCCAAGGGTGTGCGCCGTCCCGATGGCTCGCTGATCCGTTTCGAC
This sequence comes from Dyella jiangningensis, assembly GCF_003264855.1. NCBI lineage: Bacteria > Pseudomonadati > Pseudomonadota > Gammaproteobacteria > Lysobacterales > Rhodanobacteraceae > Dyella > Dyella jiangningensis. The sequence continues at coordinate 1,289,857 of NZ_NFZS01000001.1, forward strand.
GGCAATGCAGCGGTCCTCCTCAACAACAAGCTCGAGCCGATCGGCACCCGTATCTTCGGACCGGTCACTCGCGAGCTGCGCAGCGAGAAGTTCATGAAGATCGTCTCGCTCGCGCCCGAAGTGCTCTGAGCGGAGACTAGACCATGAACCGTATCCGCAAGGGTGATCAGGTCCTCGTGATCACCGGCAAGAACAAGGGTCAGCGCGGCGACGTGCTGCGTGTTGATGGCGACCGCGTGTTCGTCTCCAACGTGAACCTGGTCAAGCGTCACACCAAGCCGAATCCGCAGGCCAACCAGGCCGGCGGCATCGTCGAGCGTGAGGCTTCGATCCACATCTCCAACGTCCAGCTGTTCAACTCTGCCACGGGCAAGGGTGAACGCGTTGGCGCCAAGACGCTCTCCGATGGGCGCAAGGTGCGCGTGTTCAAGTCCAACGGCGAAGTTGTGGACGCGTAAGGAATAAATGTTATGACGACGCGTCTCGAAACGTTTTACAAAGACCAGGTCATCAAGAAGCTCACCGAGCGTTTTGGTTACCAGAACGTGATGCAGGTTCCCCGCATCACCAAGATCACGCTGAATATGGGCGTGGGCGAAGCCGCCGGCAACAAGAAGGTGCTCGAGAACGCCGTGGCCGACATGGCCAAGATCTCGGGCCAGAAGCCGATCCAGACCAAGGCCCGCGTGTCGGTCGCCTCGTTCAAGATCCGCGACGGTTGGCCGATCGGCTGCAAGGTCACCCTGCGCCGCGCCCAGATGTGGGAATTCCTCGATCGCCTGATCAACATCTCGCTGCCGCGTACGCGCGACTTCCGTGGTGTCTCGGGTCGTGCCTTCGATGGCCGTGGTAACTACAACTTCGGCATCAAGGAACAGATCATCTTCCCGGAAATCGACTTCGACGCCGTCGACGCGATGCGTGGTATGGACATCTCCATCACCACCACCGCCAAGACCGACGAAGAAGCCAAGGCGCTGCTGGAAGCCTTCAGCTTCCCGTTCCGCAACTAAGAGAGTCGCGAGAGACATATGGCCAAGACCTCGATGGTTAACCGCGACCTCAAGCGGACCAAGCTCGTCAAGAAGTACGCCGCCAAGCGCGCCGAACTGAAGGCGATTGTGCTGAGCCCCACCGCCTCCTACGAGGAGAAGATGGAGGCCCAGGCCAAGCTGCAGAAGCAGCCGCGTGACGCCAGCCCGGCTCGCCAGCGTACCCGCTGCGCGCTGACCGGCCGTCCGCGCGCCGTGTACCAGAAGTTCGGCCTCGGCCGTAACAAGCTGCGCGAAGCCACCATGCGTGGCGACGTTCCTGGCCTGCGCAAGGCCAGCTGGTAAGACCCCAAACAGGGCAGGGCGGGGAAAACCCGCTCTTGCTCGATGCGGCGGCGGGCCCTGCGGCCTGCCGCCGTTGGCGCGAATACGCGCCGACATTCGCAAAGTCGGAAAAATGCTGCTATAGTCGATGGTCTGCACTTCGCAGACCGGTCACTGTGCCGGCATACAACTCAATTGATTTCCGGTTTTTCGGATATCGGTGCACTCTGAAGGATGTTTTCATGAGCATGACTGATCCCATCGCCGATCTGTTTACGCGCATCCGCAATGCCCAGCTCACGGGCAAGCAGACCGTAAACATGCCGTCGTCGAAGCTGAAGGTGGCCATCGCCAACCTTCTCAAGAACGAGGGCTATATCCTCGACGCCAAGTCCTCCGCCGTGGAGGGCAAGCCGGTGCTCGAGATCAAGCTCAAGTATTTCGAAGGCCGTCCGGCCATCGAGACCATTACCCGCGTCAGCCGCTCGGGCCTCCGCGTCTACCGCGGCAAGGACGAACTGCCGAAGGTCCTTGGTGGCCTGGGTATCTCGATCATCTCGACTTCCGCCGGTCTGCTGACCGACGCGCAGGCCCGTGCCAAGGGTCTGGGCGGCGAAGTCATCGGCCAGGTCGCATAAGGAGCCGACGATGTCCCGCGTTGCCAAACAGCCGATTACCCTGCCGAAGGGCGTTGAGATCACCTCGAACGCCAATGGCATCACCGTCAAGGGCCCGAAGGGCACCCTGGCGACCCACGCCCTGCCGGGCGCATCCGTTTCCATCGACAACGGCGTGGCGAACATCGCCGTGGCCGAAGGCGCCGATGACAAGTTCGGTGGCACGCTCCGCGCGCTGCTGGCCAACATGGTCAAGGGCGTGTCCGACGGTTATGAGCGCAAGCTCGAGCTCGTCGGCGTGGGCTACCGTGCCTCGATGGCCGGCAAGTCGCTGAACATCGCTCTGGGCTTCTCGCATCCGGTCGTGTTCGACGCGCCGGAAGGCATCTCCATCGAAACCCCGTCGCAGACCGAAATCCTGATCAAGGGTACGGACAAGCAGCGCGTGGGCGAAGTGGCCGCCAAGATCCGTGCGATCCGTCCGCCGGAACCGTACAAGGGCAAGGGCGTCCGCTATTCGGGCGAGAAGATCACCCTGAAGGAAGCCAAGAAGGCCTAAGGGTCTATCCGCTTCCTGGAGAGAACACGATGAACAAGAACGAATCCCGCCTGCGCCGCGCAAAGGCCACTCGCTCCCACATCCGCAAGCTCGGTGTGGCTCGCCTGTCGGTCCATCGCACCGGCCAGCACCTGTACGCGCAGGTGTTCGCCGCCGACGGCCAGAACGTGGTTGCGGCTGCTTCCACCGTACAGAAGTCGGTGGCCGAAGGCCTGAAGGGCACCAAGAACCTCACCGCCGCTGCTGCTGTCGGTAAGGCCGTGGCCGAGCGTGCGCTGGCAGCCGGTATCGAGTCCGTGGCGTTCGATCGCTCGGGCTTCCGCTTCCACGGTCGTATCAAGGCGCTGGCCGATGCGGCCCGCGAAGCCGGCCTGAAGTTCTAAGCCGGTTGGCATCGAGTGCCGGGTTCGCCCGGCACTTGAAGCCACATGTAGTACCCACAACTCCAAGCGGCCCAGCCGCAAGCAAAAGTCCTGGTCCGCCAGGCATACGGAAAAGAACATGTCTTCTACCGATCGCGAAAATTCCGACGGCCTGCTCGAGAAGCTGATTGCCGTCAACCGCGTGGCCAAGACCGTGAAGGGTGGCCGCCAGATGAGTTTCACCGCGCTGACCGTGGTCGGCGACGGCGAAGGTCGCGTGGGCTTCGGCTATGGCAAGGCGCGCGAAGTGCCGGTCGCCATCTCCAAGGCCATGGACCGCGCCCGCCGCAACATGGTGAGCATCGATCTCAACAACGGCACGCTGTGGTACGCCATCAAGGCCAACCACGGTGCAGCTCGCGTGTTCATGCAGCCGGCCTCTGAAGGTACCGGCGTCATCGCCGGCGGTGCCATGCGCGCCGTGCTCGAAGTGGTGGGCGTGAAGAACGTGCTGGCCAAGGCCGTCGGTTCGCGCAACCCGATCAACCTGGTCCGCGCGACCATCAAGGGCCTGCAGGCCGTTGCCTCGCCGAAGCAGATCGCTGCCAAGCGTGGCAAGACCGTGGAAGAGGTGCTGGGCAATGGCTAAGAACAACGAAACCGCCGCCACCGTGCGCGTGCGCCTGGTCAAGGGCCTGCGCGGTGTGCAGAGCCGTCATCGCCTGAGCGTCAAGGCGCTCGGCCTGAGCAAGCTCAACGACGTCCGTGAGTTGAAGGACAGCCCGCAGGTGCGCGGCCTGATCAACACCGTCTATTACCTCGTGCGGGTTGAGGAGTAATCACCATGCGTCTTAACGACATCAAGCCGGCCGCCGGTGCCCGCAAGACCCGCCTTCGCGTGGGTCGCGGTATTGGTTCGGGCCTCGGCAAGACCGCCGGTCGCGGTCACAAGGGTCAGCACGCTCGCGCGGGCGGCACCCACAAGTACGGTTTCGAGGGCGGCCAGATGCCGCTGCAGCGTCGCCTGCCGAAGGTTGGCTTCCGCTCGCTGAAGAAGAAAGAAAGCCAGGAAGTGTTCCTGTATGAGTTGGCGGCTCTCAAGGCCGACGTGATCGACGCGATCGTCCTGCATCAGGCCGGTCTGATCGACAGCCACGCCAAGAAGGTCAAGGTCGTCCTCAAGGGCGAGATCGGCCGCGCGGTGAAGCTGTCGGGCCTGCTGGCCACGGCCGGCGCCAAGGCGGCGATCGAAGCTGCCGGCGGCAGCGTGGAGTAATCACGTGGCGTCAGCCCAGGGCACATCGCTCGGATCGCTCGGCAAGCTGACGGAACTGCGTCAGCGCATCTTCTTCGTGATTGGTGCGCTGATCGTCTTCCGTCTCGGTTCCTTCATCCCGGTCCCGGGTGTCAACCCGGAAGCCATGACGAACCTGATCGAGCAGGGCGGCGGCCTGATGAACATGTTCAACATGTTCTCGGGTGGCTCGCTGGCACGCTTCTCGGTGTTCGCGCTTGGCGTGGTGCCGTACATCTCCGCATCCATTGTGGTGCAGATGATGGGTTCGGTGATCCCGAGCCTGCAGGCGCTGCGCAAGGAAGGTGAGTCCGGTCGTCGCAAGATGACCACCTACACGCGCTTCGGCACGGTGGGCTTGGCGGCCTTCCAGGCGTTCGGTATCGCAGTGGCACTGCAGAAGCAGGTCGCAGCGGGTGGTGCACCGGTGGTCTATACCCCGGGTGCCGGCTTCATCATGGCGTCAATCGTCGGCCTCACCGCCGGCACGATGTTCCTGATGTGGTTGGGTGAGCAGATCACCGAGCGCGGCATCGGCAACGGCATCTCGCTGCTGATCTTCGCCGGTATCGTCGCGGGTCTGCCGGGTGCCGTGGCGCACACGCTGACCATGGCCAGCAACGGCGAGCTCTCCGTGATCAAGATGATCATGGTGGTGGGCCTGATCCTCGCGGTGACGGCGTTCGTGGTGTTCATGGAGCGCGCCCAGCGGCGCATCACGGTGAACTACGCGCGACGTTCCGGCGGGCAGCGGGCCTACATGAACCAGACCTCGCACTTGCCGCTGAAGATCAACATGTCGGGCGTGATCCCGCCGATCTTCGCGTCGAGCCTGCTGATGTTCCCGGCGACCGCGGCAACGTGGTTCGGCCAGGGCCACCAGTCGCGCTGGTTGACCGAGCTGACCCAGGCGCTCACCCCGGGTGAACCCCTGTACGACATCGTCTTCGCGGTGCTGGTGATCACCTTCGCCTTCTTCTATACGGCGATCGTGTTCAACTCCCAGGAGACGGCGGACAACCTCAAGCGCTCCGGCGCCTTGATTCCGGGTATCCGCCCCGGCCGCTCGACGGCCGATTACATCGATAACGTGATGACCCGTCTGACCGGTGTCGGCGCCCTCTACCTGGTGCTGGTCTGTCTGGTTCCCTCGTTTATGCAAAAAGCGTGGCACGTCCCGTTCTACTTCGGCGGCACCTCTCTGCTGATCGTCGTGGTTGTGGTGATGGATTTCACTGCCCAGGTGCAGGCGCATTTGGTCAGTCACCAGTACGAAAGCCTGCTCAAGAAGGCCAACCTCCGCCGCAACTGATGGCTGCTGGGGTGGTGGGAAGTTGGTCTGGATTGGAGGGCAGCGGTACCCCTGGTGCCGCAGGGCTTTCCTGTTGGGTTATTTACGGTTAGAATTGCGCGTTTACCGCGCACGAAACGCATCGGAGAAAGTACATCATGGCGCGCATCGCGGGTGTCAATTTGCCGGTCCAGAAACATGTCTGGGTTGGCCTGCAGAGCATTTACGGGATCGGCCGCAGCCGGGCCAAGAAGGTCTGCGCGGACGCAGGCGTGGTTCCCACCACGCAGATCAAGTCCCTGAGTGAAGGTGAAGTGGAAAAGCTTCGCCACGAAATCGGCAAGTACGTCGTCGAAGGCGATCTTCGCCGTGAGGTCGGTATTGCCATCAAGCGTCTGATGGATCTGGGTTGCTACCGCGGCCTGCGTCATCGCCGTGGCCTGCCGGTGCGCGGCCAGCGCACGCGTACCAACGCACGCACCCGCAAGGGCCCGCGTCGCGCCATCAAGAAGTAACGGATTCCGAACATGGCCAAGCCTGTCAAGACCAAGAAGAAGATCAAGCGCGTTGTCACGGATGCCGTGGCCCACGTGCAAGCCTCCTTCAACAACACCATCGTCACCATCACCGATCGCCAGGGCAACGCCCTGTCGTGGGCGACTGCCGGCGGCGCGGGTTTCCGCGGTTCGCGCAAGTCGACCCCGTTCGCTGCCCAGGTGGCCGCCGAGAAGGCTGGCCGCGCGGCTGGCGACTACGGCGTGAAGACGGTGGAAGTGCGCATCAAGGGCCCGGGCCCGGGTCGCGAGTCGGCGGTTCGTTCGCTGAACGCCCTCGGCTACAAGGTTCTCAACATCATTGACGTTACGCCGATTCCGCACAACGGCTGCCGTCCCCCCAAGAAGCGTCGAGTCTAAGGAGCATACCCATGGCACGTTATCGTGGAGCTACCTGCAAGCTCGCCCGCCGCGAGGGTGCAGACCTCAGTCTGAAGAGCCCCGCTCGCGCTATCGATTCGAAGTGCAAGCTGGAAAACAAGCCCGGTCAGCATGGCGCCAACAAGCGCGCCCGTCTGTCGGACTATGCGCTGCAGCTGCGTGAAAAGCAGAAGGTCAAGCGCATCTACGGCGTCCTCGAGCGCCAGTTCAGCAACTACTACACCAAGGCGTCGACCCTCAAGGGCAACACCGGTGAGAACCTGCTGCGCCTGCTCGAGAGCCGTCTGGACAACGTCGTCTACCGCATGGGCTTCGCGGTCACCCGCGCCCAGGCCCGTCAGCTGGTCAGCCACAAGGCTGTGCTGGTCAACGGCAAGAAGGTGAACATTCCGTCGTACCAGGTTCGTTCCGGCGACGTGGTGGCCCTGACCGAGCGCGCCCGCAACCAGCTGCGCGTGCAGGAAGCGGCGACCGTGTTCGACACCATGGACCTGCGCCCGCAGTGGGTGGAAGTCGACAGCAAGAAGTTCGAAGGCACCTTCAAGGCGATGCCGGACCGCGGCGACCTGCCGACCGACATCAACGAGAGCCTGATCGTCGAGCTCTATTCGAAGTAATCAACCGGAGCCCTGCATGGCAGTTTCGTCAACTAGCGTGCTGCGGCCTCGCGGCCTCAGCGTCGAGCAGCTTGGACCCAACCGCGCGAAGGTGGTGGTCGAGCCGCTCGAGCGTGGTTTCGGCCACACCCTGGGCAACGCGCTGCGTCGCGTGCTGCTTTCCTCGATCCCTGGCTCTGCCATCGTCGAGGTGGAAATTGATGGCGTGCTGCACGAATACACCACCCTTGAGGGTTTGCAGGAGGACGTGATCGAAGTCCTGCTGAACCTCAAGGACGTGGCGATTCGCCAGCATACGGGTGACGAAGTCACCCTGACCCTGTCCAAGAAGGGCAAGGGCGTGGTCACGGCCGGCGACATCGTCGTCGACCACTCGGTGGAAATCATCAACCCCGAGCATGTGATCTGCCACCTGACCAAGGACATCGCGCTCAACATGCGCCTGAAGGTGCGTCGCGGTGTCGGCTACCAGCCGGCCAGCGCGCGCCAGCACCCGGACGACGAAGCTCGTCCGATCGGTCGCCTGCAGCTCGACGCGTCGTTCGCGCCGGTGCTGCGCGTGGCCTACGAGGTGGACGCTGCCCGTGTGGAACAGCGCACCAACCTCGACAAGCTGGTGCTGGACATCGAGACCAATGGCACCATCGGTGCGGAAGACGCGGTTCGCAAGGCCGCCGAGATCCTCAACGACCAGCTGTCGGTGTTCGGTGACTTCTCGCGCCGCGAGAGCGCCACGGACAAGGCGGAGAAGGGCGGTTTCGATCCGCTGCTGCTCCGTCCGATCGACGACCTGGAGCTCACCGTGCGTTCGGCCAACTGCCTGAAGGCCGAGAGCATCTACTACATCGGCGACCTGGTGCAGAAGACGGAAGTCGAACTGCTCAAGACGCCGAACCTCGGCAAGAAGTCCCTGACCGAAATCAAGGACGTGCTGGGTGGTCGTGGTCTGGCCCTGGGCATGAAGCTCGAGAACTGGCCGCCGCCGGGCTTGTCGCACGGTATGCAGCTGGGCTGATGTTCCAAGGCGGCCGTCCGCGGTCGCCGGTAGTATCGGCAAACTGGCGAGCGCACTTCGGTGCGCTCGCCAGCTTCCAAAAGCGGCTCACAAAAGTCGCGTGATGTTCGGGTGACTAACTTAGTCGCTTGGTATTGGCGGTCTGACGAGTGCTCATCCCTCGGATTTTGCAGGCGCCCCAACGGCAACCTTGCCGTCTTGCTCAACAAGAGCCCGTAACACGAAGGGCTTCATCAGCGGGTAACCGCGGGAAGTCGGACCTAACCGCCGACTTTTCATAACAACAGACATAGAGAGTAATAGCCATGCGCCACCAGAAATCCGGTCGCAAGCTCAACCGCACGAGCAGCCACCGCGAAGCCATGTTCAAGAACATGGCTGCGTCGCTGATCAAGCACGAGCTGATCCGTACCACCCTTCCCAAGGCGAAGGAACTTCGTCGCGTCGCCGAGCCGCTCATCACGCTCGCCAAGACCGATGGCGTCGCCAATCGTCGTCTCGCTTTCGCACGTCTGCGCGACAAGGAAGCCGTGGGCAAGCTGTTCATCGAGCTGGGCCCCCGCTACCGCGAGCGTCCCGGCGGCTACCTGCGTATCCTCAAGGCTGGCTTCCGCGCTGGTGACAACGCCCCGATGGCGTACGTTGAACTGGTCGATCGTCCGCGTACTGAGGCGGCTGCCGAGTAATCGGTGCCATCTTGCGTTTCGCAAACCCTGGCAGGGCGACCTGCCGGGGTTTTTGCGTTATGAGCGTCAGATGCCTTGCTTGCGCGCACGGTGGTGCAGCCTTTGTGTTTGTGGGGACGGCAAGAACTCGCGCATGGCCCCTCCGCGTGCGCTCCTACGTCAGGGCGGGCGCGGCCTTGGCCGGATTGACGAGTGCAGATACCGCGACGGGTGATCCGGCAGGGCTGACAGTCGCCGGGCGAGCGGGTAATGTCCGCTTTCGCAACGCAGCATCCCTGAGCCAATGAATCCCTTCCGCTGGTCGTACCGCACCACTTATCTCGCTGGTTTCTTTGTTTGCGCGGCCCTGCTGGGCTATGCGCTGTATGCCGAGCACGTGCTGGGCATGATTCCCTGTCCGCTCTGCATCTTCCAGCGCATCGCATTCATGGTGATGGGCCTGTTTTTCCTGCTCGGTGGCGTACATGCGCCGCGCGGCGGGGCGCGTTGGGTGTATACCGGCGGCGTGCTGCTTGGCGCGCTGGGCGGCATCGCGACGGCAGCGCGGCATCTTTGGTTGCAGACGCTGCCGGCCGACCAGATCCCTGCATGCGGGCCGAACCTCGGCTACATGATGGACACGTTTCCGTTTGCCAAAGTGCTGAAGATGGTGTTCACCGGTTCGGGTGAGTGCGCCAAGATCGAGCCGGTGTTTGGCCTTCCGATGCCCGCGTGGACGCTGCTGTGGTACCTGCTGCTCGTCTTCGTTGCGTTGTATGCCGCCGCGCGCAAGCGCGCCTGATTGGGCCGTCACCATGAGCCATGCCTTACCTCTGACACAACTCGTTCCCACTGGCTGGACGCCCGAGAGCTGGAAGCAACGCGAAGCACTGCAGCAGCCCTTCTATGAAGATCCGGCTGAGCTTGCCCGTGCCACGGGCCAGTTGGCCGCGCTTCCGCCGCTGGTCACTTCCTGGGAGGTGTTGGCGTTGAAGCAGGCGTTGGCCGATGCCCAGGACGGCAAGCGCTTTTTGCTGCAGGGTGGTGACTGTGCGGAGAGCTTTGCCGACTGCACCAGCCCGATCATTTCCAATCGTCTCAAAGTGCTGCTGCAGATGAGCCTGGTGCTGGTGCACGGACTGCAGAAACCGGTACTTCGCGTGGGACGGTTTGCCGGTCAGTACGCCAAGCCCCGTTCGGCTGATACCGAGACGCGTGATGGCCTGACCTTGCCGAGTTTTCGCGGCGACCTGGTCAACAGCCCCGAGTTCACGCCGCAGGCGCGCCGCGCGGATCCGCAGCGCCTGATCCAGGCGCATGCGCATTCCGCGCTGACGATGAATTTCGTTCGCGCGCTGATCGATGGCGGCTTCGCCGATCTTCATCATCCCGAGTACTGGGATCTCGCATGGGTAGAGCACTCGCCGTTGGCAGCCGAATATCGACGCATGGTCACGGCCATTGGCGACTCGTTGCGCTTCATGGAGACCCTGGCAGGCCCGATCGCAGGGTTCTCGCGCGTGGATTTCTTCACCTCGCACGAAGCGCTGCTGCTGCACTACGAAGAGGCCCTCACGCGCCAGGTACCGCGTCATCGCGGCTGGTTCAACCTGTCCACGCACTTCCCGTGGATCGGCATGCGCACGGCCGCGCTGGATGGCGCGCACGTGGAATATTTCCGCGGCATCCGCAATCCGGTGGCGGTGAAGGTGGGGCCATCGGTCACGCCGGACCAGTTGCTGCCGCTGATCGATGCGCTCAATCCGGAAGACGAACCCGGACGGCTAACGCTGATCCACCGCATGGGCAATGGTCCGATCGGCCGCGCCCTGCCGCCGTTGCTGGATGCGGTGAAGCGGGAGGGACGTCGCGTGCTCTGGGTTGCCGATCCGATGCATGGCAATACCGAGACCACCTCTAACGGCTACAAGACACGTCGATTCGACAACATCCGCGGCGAGCTAGACCAGGCGTTCGACATCCATGCAGCGGCAGGCACGCGTCTGGGTGGTGTGCATCTGGAATTGACGGGTGAGGATGTGACGGAATGCATGGGCGGCGCGCGCGACCTCAGCGAGGCCGACCTGGATCGCGCCTACAAGTCGATGGTGGATCCGCGCCTCAACTACGAACAGTCGCTGGAACTGGCCATGCTGATCGTGCGCAAGTCCGTCGGTTCGCACCCGGCCTGAGAGGGGTGCAGGCGGCCCTGGCCCGGCTTCAGCCGTGCTTTCCATGGCCGAAATGGGGATATGGCGGCGGATTCGTCTGAAAGATGAGTCCGTGATGAATATGTGATGAAAATCCTGCGAGAATGCGGTGGCGTCGGCATTCCCGGAACGGGACCGCGCTTTCCAAACAGGGGTCGGGTTTTCGGCAGTGGCGATGTCAGGCAACGGTTTAGCGCGCTTGTGGGGGCGCTTCATGGGGCAAAGGGGACTCCAGCATGTGTGGGTAGCGGGCATCTATGGCGCCTGCTACGAGCTGATGCGCGAGATCTCGGTCGCGAACTGGAACCTTCCCACCGGCCTGCGCGTGCTGTGCCTGCTACTGGTGCCGTATCGCTTCTGGCCGGCGATGATGGTTGGCGAAATGATCGCCTTGGCCCATCACGGCTGGGCGCATCACGAGGAGTTCGGCTGGCTCTGGACGGCGGTCATCACCTTTCCTCCCTTGCTGCTGGCTGCAGCGCCAGTGGAGCTCGCGCGGCGCCATCTGCCTTTGTTCCGAGGTGAGGAGCCCGACGTAACGGCGATCCTGACCTACGTCCTGATCGGTGGCGCGGTCAATGCATTGGCCAATACCTGGGGCTTGTCGACGGTGCATATGCCGCCGGGCGAGACGGCGCCGGAAATCACCTTCCACATCGTGCTGACCTATTTCCTGGGCAGCTATCTGGGTGCGTTGACCCTGGTGCCCGCGGTGCTTGCCCTCTGGCGGCCCGGGGCCGGTTGGTCGCGCTTTGCCACCGATCGTGCATTTCTTCGCGATAGCGCCATCGGCATGGTCCCCGCGTTGGTGCTGTTGATGGGTCTCATCACCTACAGCAAGAACGACGAAGTGGTGGAAATCGCACGCATGGCGGCCTTTTTGCCCGCGGCGTGGATGACCTTGCGCCACGGCTGGCGTGGCGCGGCGATCGCCGGCTTGCTTGCCAGTTTCGCGGTGGAGTTCACCGTGACCGTCACCGTCAGCCGTGACCCCGCCGTCATCCAGGCCCAGGCGCTGGTCGCCTTCGCGGTGTCCAGCCTGCTCATGCTGGGTGGCCGGTTGCCGCGCGTCGTCAAGGCGGCTGGGGCGGACGCACGCGACGTGGGCGAATCGTTGCGCGGATTCCAGCTCGCGCAGCAAGGGCTCTACCAGGAGGAGCTGCGACTTCGCTACGTGGCCGATTCGCTCGATCGATTGGGCGAATCGATGCTGATGGGCCAGAAGCGCATGATGGACCGGTTCGGGCCGGCGCTTCCTTCGAACATGGAACACGCCTATGCGAGGCATCTGGACCTGACCCAGCGCGAGATGCAGCGGCTGGCCAACGCCCTGCACCCGCGTTCCTGGCGAGAACGCGGGTTGGCCGCGACGTTTGAGGATGGTCCACTGGCCCAGGCGGCGGCGATGGCGGGTGCCGAATACGCCTGTGAATTTTCCGGTGCCGGATTGAACCTGCTGGCGCCCGATGTCCACATGATGCTTTACCGGCAGGCCTGCGAAGTGCTGGTGTACCTGCTCGCGCGCGAGCCGGTCAGGCGCTTTCGATTGCAGATACGCGGCGGCTGCACGCATGGGCGGCGCTGGGTGGTGTTGCGCATGACTGCCGTGCGCGCCGCGGCGTCGCAACGGGGCCGGCCCGCACCCGAATGGCGGCAGTTGGTGTCCCTGTTGGGCACCAACGGGCAGGGCATGACGACGGTGCGCGAGCGTGCACAGATTTACGGTGGCCTGGTGCACGAGCACGAGGACGAGCACCACCTTGGCGTAGCGCTGTTGCTGCACGATGCCTTGCGCATCGAGGCTTCAGCCGAAACTGACCTGCTTTACGCGAGGCCGGCCTCGATCTAGGGAGCCGGCGGTACCGGCATGCCGCCCACGGTGTCCAGGAAGGTCGGTGGCTGCCAGGCCTTGGCGTGCTGTTCGAAGCCATAGGCTATGCTGATCAAGGTCGGCTCGCTCCAGCGCGTACCAAACATCACGATGCCTACCGGCAGGTCATGCGCGAAGCCGGCAGGCACGGTGATGGACGGATAGCCAGCCATCGCCGCCGGCTGCGAGGCGCCGCCGACGGTCGGGTCGCCGCTGACCACGTGGTCGCCCAGTACGGGGTCGGTAACGAAGGTCGGCCCCCAGGAAGGGGCAAGCAAGGCGTCCAGATGATGAGCCTTCAAGGCCGCGTCGATGCCGTCCGGGCCGGAGATCTGCTTGGACTTTGCCAGCGCGGACATGTAAGCCTCGTCGCTGAGCGCGCCCTTGGCCTGCGCCTGTTCGAACAACTCCTGGCCGAACCATGGCATCTCGCGCTCCGCCTCTCGCTGGTTGAAGGCGATCAGGTCGGCGAGGGTTTTCACCTTCAGGCCGGTGCGGGTGGCGAGGTAGGTATTGATGTCGTGCTTGAAGTCGTAGAGCAGCACGGTCAGTTCCGTGTCGCCCAGCTCTTTCAGATGCGGCAAGTCCACCGGGTCGACGATGATGGCGCCCTGCGCCTTCATCAGCGCGATGGACTCATCGAGGACGCGGTCGGCGTTGGGCTCCGCACCGGCCATTTCCCGGACGACACCGATGCGCTTGCCGCGCAAGCCGTCGGCGTTGAGGAAGCGCGTGTAGTCGGTGGCATGGCGGTCGGCCTCGACCGTGGCCGGGTCGCGCGGATCGGTGCCCGCGATGACGCTGAGCAGGGCCGCGGCATCGGCCACGTTGCGCGCCATGGGGCCGGCGGTGTCCTGGCTGTGACTGATCGGCACGATGCCGCTGCGACTGACCAGGCCCAGCGTCGGCTTGATGCCCACGATGCCGTTGGCTGCCGCGGGGCAGATGATGGAGCCATCCGTTTCGGTGCCGATGGCCACCGTGACCAGTCCCGCCGCGACCGCCGCGCCCGATCCCGCGCTGGAGCCGCAGGGGTTGCGATCAAGCGCGTACGGGTTGCGGGTCTGCCCACCGCGCCCGCTCCACCCGCTGCTGGCGTGGTTGGACCGGATGTTGGCCCATTCGCTCAGATTGGTTTTGCCAAGGATCACCGCGCCATGGCTGCGCAGGCGCTCGACCAGTCCGGCGTCGCGGGGCGCCGGTGCGTCCATCATCGCCAGCGAGCCGGCCGTGGTCAGCATGCGATCGCCGGTGTCGATGTTGTCCTTCAGCAGCACCGGGATGCCGTAGAGCGGGCCGCGTCGCTTCGTGCGCTTGCGCTGGCTGTCCAGCTTCTGGGCGATTTGCAGCGCATCGGGATTGGTTTCCAGCACGGCTTTCAGTGTCGGGCCGGACTGGTCGATGCGGCGGATGCGATCGAGAAACTGCTGGGCCAGCGCGCGGCTGGTCAGCGTGCCCGCGTCCATGTGCTGCTGTAGCGTGGCGACGGAAGCGAATGCGTCATCCGGTGCTTCCGCTGCCATCAACGGTGATGAGGTCAGCAGGGCAAGTACGGCGAGGACCAGCGGGCGGCGGAGCATGGAGGCAGCCTCGGACAAAGTTGTGCGACATGATGTCGCAAAACGGCAGGCTATCGGAGTTTGCCGTGGTCCGGTGAGGGCCGCTGCCTATAATGAGCGAACGACATCGCCGCGCCGTCCTGGCGGCAGCGCACCAGGCTTACTAGGGAAGATCATGAAAGCGCTCTCAGCGAAGCTGTGGCTGGCCAGGCGTGTCCTTGGCGCATGGGTGGGCATGCTCGTCCTGCTGCCTTTTGGTGCCTTGGCCCAGGACGCTCCGCATCCGGTGATTCCCGACACCCTGCAGCAGCGCATCGCCGCGTGCACGGCCTGCCATGGCGTGCATGGCGAAGGTACCCCCGAGAGCGGTTTCTTCCCGCGCCTGGCGGGCAAGCCGGCCGGTTATCTCGCGCGCCAGTTGAAGGACTTCCAGGACGGCCTGCGCAAGTACGGCCCGATGGAATACACGGCGCGTCAGCTCAGCCCGGCATACATGCACGAAATCGCCGAATACTTCGCCGCGCAGGACGTGCCCTACAGTCGCTCGCCGCTGCCGCCGTTGTCGGCGGCGACGCTCAAGCGCGGCGAGGAACTGGTGACGCATGGCGATCCATCGCGCGAGATTCCCGCGTGCTCGGCGTGCCACGGCAGCCAGCTCACCGGTGTGCAGCCGGATATCCCGGGCCTGGTCGGTTTGCCGTACGACTACATCAGTTCGCAGCTGGGTTCGTGGCGCACCAAGACGCGTGCCACGGTGGCGCCGGACTGCATGTCCGAGATCGCCAACCGCCTGAGCGAATCGGACATCAGCGCGGTATCGGCGTGGCTGGCCAGCCGTGAACTGCCGGCGGACATGCATGCGCAGCCCGCGGGCTCGGTGACACCACCACTGCATTGCGGCGTGCTCGGCGACAAGGGAGACGGCGCATGAAGCGCGTGATAGCGATCGTGATCGTCTTGCTGCTGGCGGTGGGCGGCTGGTCGCTGTTCCACACGCAGGCCAGGCAGCCGGTGTCGCCGTCGGCGAGCCAGGTGACGGAAGCCACGCTGAAGGATCCGGCGCTCATCGCCAAGGGCGAGTACCTCGCCACCGTGGGCGACTGCGCGTCGTGCCATACGGAGCGTGGCGGCGTGCGCTACGCGGGCGGGCGCGTATTGCCCACGCCGTTTGGCAATATCCCCGCGCCGAACATCACCCCGGATCGCGAAACCGGCCTGGGCGGCTGGAGCTTCGAAGATTTCTGGCAGGCGCTGCACAGCGGCATGGGTCGCCACGGCGAGTTGCTGTATCCGGTGTTTTCCTACACGTCGTTCACCAAGGTCACGCGCGACGATGCGCTGGCGATCTTCGCCTACCTGCAATCGCTGCCGGCCACGAACCAGGCGGCCAAGCCTTTGGGCCTGGGCTTCCCCTACAGCGTGCGCAACAGCCTCAAGGCATGGCGCGCGCTGTATTTCCAGGAAGGCGAATACCAGCCCGACGCCTCCAAGTCGGATGACTGGAATCGCGGCGCCTACCTCGTGCAAGGCCTTGGCCATTGCAACGAATGCCATGCGCCGCGCGATTCGTTCGGCGGTTCGCAGAACAAGCCTTCGCTCGCGGGCGGGCAGATTCCCTCGCAGAACTGGTACGCGCCCGACCTGAGCACCCAGGCCAACGGTGGCCTGCAAGGCTGGAGCGAACAGGACATCGTCGACCTGCTCAGGACGGGTCAGTCGGCGCGCGGTACGGCGTTTGGCCCGATGGCCGAAGTGGTGCAGCAGAGTACGCAGCACATGCGCGATGAGGACCTGCGCGCCATCGCCGTGTACCTGCAATCGCTGCCGCCGCGCGTGGCCGTGGCGGAGCCGACATCACCGCTCGATACCAGGCCGATCCTCGCGCAAGGCGCGAAGGTCTATGCGGAACGCTGCGCCGATTGCCATGGCAAGGACGGCAATGGCGTGGCTGGCATCTATCCGCCACTCAACGGCAATTCGTCGGTGAACGAGCCCAGCGGCATCAATGCCATCCGCGTGGTGCTGCTCGGCGGATTCCCGCCGGTGACAAAGGGCAACCCGCGTCCGTATTCGATGCCGCCGTTTGCCCAGCAGCTCAGTGACAGCGATGTGGCCGCGGTCGTCACCTACATCCGCCAGTCCTGGTCGAACCATGCGTCGCTGGTGATGGAGCGTGACGTCATCAAGAACCGCCACACGCCGATCGACTGACCTCACGCGCGCTGCATCAGTCGCGTGTCGTCGGCCACCGCACGGGGCAGGCAGTCGACGCCGATCAGCGCGGCGCGCACGGCGTCATCGAGCGGCGTGTAGAGATCGTCGCCGAGGAATGCCCGCAACTTGCGGTCGTCCAGCCGGATCGGGTCGCGCCAGAGATAGCGCATCTTGCACAGCTCGCGCAGCGTTTCGTTGAACGGTGACGCCAGTCGAGCCAGCCACCAGGGAAACGCACCGGCGCGAATCGTCGGTTCACCGGCGACACGCCGGATCGCGTCCAGCATCGCGTGTCCATCCAGCCAGTGGCCGCCGAAGTGAAAGCTGTCGACGTCGGCCAGTTCGTGCTCGCGATCGAGCAACCGCGCCAGCACGTCGCCGACATCCGGCAGATAGGCCCACGCGTGGCCGAGGTCGTAGCGACCGGGGTACTGGATGCGGCGCACCGGCTTGCCCGCCTTGACCAGCCCTTGCGCAAACCAGTTGTTGCCGGCGCGGGGACCGAAGAAGTCGCCACAGCGAAGCACCAGCGATCGCACGCCCAGGCTCGCGGCGCTACGCAACCGCCGCTCCATTTCCGTGCGGATGTCGCCCTTGCGCGTGCATGGGTGCTGCGGCGACGCCTCACTGAGCACAGGAAAGGCGTCGGCACCGTAGTTGTAGATCGTGCCTGGCAACACGACGCGGCTGCGGCTGGCCTTGGCTGCCGCGAGGGTGTTGTCCAGCATCGGCAGCACCAGGCGCCCCCAGCCGCGATAGCCGGGCGGGTTTACCGCATGGACGATGACGTCGGCGCCCGCCGCCGCGTGCAGCACGTCCTCGGCGTTCATGGCGTCGCCGACGCGCCAGTCGATGCCGTCCTTGCCGGCTTCCGATGGCGTGCGCACCAGGGCGCGTACCTGCCAGCCATGTCGGCGCAGGGCCACGCAGGTTTCCCGGCCGATGCCGCCGTTTGCGCCGATGACGAGGGCTGTCCGCTGAATGGTCATGGTTGGTCCTCAGGGAAGGTGAGGAAAGCTTGCGGCTGGCCCGGGTAAAAGAAAATTGCCGAATATCGAAGGTCTGCTATAAAAATATGCATGACCTCGAACGATCCCGGATGGGAGCTCTACCGATCCTTCCTCGCGGTGATGCACGAAGGCAGCCTGTCCGCCGCTGCGCGCGCCCTTGGCATGACCCAGCCCAGCCTGGGGCGTCATATGCGCGAGTTGGAAACGGCCCTTGGGACGGCCCTGTTTGCGCGCTCGCCTCAGGGGCTGACGCCGACCGAGCTGGCACGCGAACTGGTGCCGCACGCTCAGGCCATGGCGTCGGCAGCTGCAACCCTGCAGCGCACGGCATCGGCCGGCCGGGAGGAAATCAGCGGTACGGTGCGCCTGACCGCCAGCGAGGTGATCGGCGCGGAAGTGCTGCCGCCCATCCTCACCCTGTTCCGCGAACGGCATCCCGGCGTCGTCGTCGAGCTGGTGCTCTCCAACCAGAGTAGCGACCTGCTGCGCCGCGATGCGGACATCGCCGTGCGCATGGTGCAGCCCACCCAGGAGGCCCTGGTCGCCCGGCACGTGGGCCGCATCGAACTGGGCCTGTTCGCCCATCGCCGGTACCTGGATGCGCATGGCCAGCCGTCGACCATCGCCGAGCTCGGCGGCCATGCCTTGATCGGCTTTGATACCGAACGGCCGTATATCCGCCGGTTGCGTCCCGAGGGCATGCCGTACACCCGCGAGCACTTTTCGCTGCGCACGGACAGCGACCTGGCCGCGCTGGCGGCGTTGCGTGCCGGATTTGGCATTGGCTTCGCGCAGGTCAACCTGGCACGGCGCGATCCGCAGCTGGTGCGCCTGCTGCCGGACCCGCTGTCCTTGGCGCTCGAAACCTGGGTGGTGATGCACGAGGACCTGCGCCAGAGCCTGCGTGTTCGCCGGCTGTTCGATCATCTCGCCGAGGCATTGGAAGCCTACGTGAGAGGCTGAGCGGCCGCAGGTCAGGCCCGCACGAGATCCGCCAGCGCCTGCCAGGGCGCCTGATCCCAGTGCCCCCGCGCCTGGCCGGAAGGCGAGGGCAGCACGAACAGCCGGGTTTCGCCGATGCGCTCCGCCTGCAGCCCATAACCTGCAGGCCGCCCAAGCGCGGCGCGTGCGGCCGCCTTGCTGGTGAAAGCGAGCACGCCCGGCGCATGCTGCGCGATGCGACGCCGCAGGGCCTCCACGTCGAAGGCGTCGCGCGGAAGCTCATCGTCATTGCCCATGTGGTGCTTCGCCAGATCGGTCAACCCGATGCCCAGCGCGGGCAGCCGCGGGTATTCGGCAGGCGCGAACAGGCGGGGTGTCAGCTGCACGGCATGCAGGGTGCGCCAGAACATGTTGCCCGGATGCGCGTAGTACGCGCCGGCCTGCGCCGAGCGACGGCCCGCGGCGGTGCCGCAGAACACCAGTTGCAAGCCCGGCTGCAGCAGGTCGGGAAGAATCGGTTCACGCATCGTCGTGCAGCATAGCGTGCGCTGGCGCTGTCCCTCAAAGGAAGACTGTCCAGTACATCAAATGTCGTGTTTCCCTGCGAATCTGCGCGCCAGTTGGCGGCTCGGCCGAACTGGCCGTCAGCGTGTCTCGACACGCATCGACAGTGTGCGCGGACTACCGTTATAAAGATTGTCTATGCAGGGGAGTGCCCGTGAGCGAAGAAATCCTGATCAACGTGACCCCACGCGAGACCCGCGTCGGCGTGGTGGAAAACGGCATGTTGCAGGAGGTGCACGTGGAACGGGCGTCCCGGCGCGGCTATGTCGGCAACGTGTACAAGGGACGTGTGCAGCGGGTGATGCCCGGCATGCAGGCCGTGTTCGTGGACATCGGGCTGGAGCGCGCGGCATTCCTGCATGCCTCCGACATCCTGCGCCCGCCGTTGCCGGCCGCCGTCGAAGGCGCTGAGCCGGTCGCCAGCGGCAACGGGCACGGCCATATCCCCTCGATCAGCGAGCTGGTCCACGAAGGCCAGGAGATCGTGGTGCAGGTGGTGAAGGATCCCATCGGCACCAAGGGCGCCCGGTTGTCCACGCACCTGTCGATTCCGTCGCGCTATCTGGTGCTGCTGCCGCATGCCCGCACGCTGGGTATTTCCGCGCGTATCGAGGACGAGGCCGAACGCCTGCGCCTCAAGGAAGTGCTCACCACGCTGATCGGCGAGAACCCGCTCGGCTACATCGTGCGCACCAATGCCGAGGGGCAGACCGCCGAATCGCTGGCCTTCGACGTCACCTACCTGGGCAAGGTGTGGCGCGTCGTGCAGGAGAACATCGCCAAGGCGAAGGTGGGCGACCGCGTGTACGAGGAACTCTCGCTGCCGCTGCGCAGCCTGCGCGACATGCTCAACGACGACATCGAGAAGGTCCGCGTGGATTCGCGCGAAACGTTCGAGAAGGTCGTGAAGTTCGTGCACAAGTTCATGCCGCATCTGGACGACCGCGTGGAGCACTACAGCGGCGAGCGTCCCATCTTCGACCTGTACGGCGTGGAGGACGAAATCCAGCGCGCGCTCAAGAAGGAGGTGCCGCTGAAATCGGGTGGCTACCTCATCGTGGACCAGACCGAGGCCATGACCACCATCGACGTGAACACCGGCGGCTACGTCGGCTCGCGCAACTTGGAGGAAACCGTCTACCGCACGAACCTGGAGGCCGCACAGGCGGCGGCGCGCCAGCTTCGGCTGCGCAACCTCGGCGGCATCATCATCATCGACTTCATCGACATGACCGACGAGGAGCATCGTCGCCAGGTGCTGCGCACGCTGGAAAAAGGCCTCGCGCGCGACCATGCCAAGACCACGGTCTATCCGATGTCGGCGCTCGGCCTGGTGGAGATGACGCGCAAGCGCACCACCGAAAGCCTGGAGCGCCAGCTGTGCGAACCCTGTCCGGCCTGCAGCGGCCGCGGCACGGTGAAGACGGCCGAGACAGTGACCTACGAGATCTTCCGCGAGATCACCCGTGCCGTGCGCCAGTTCAACACCGAAAAACTACTGGTCATGGCCAGTCCGAAGGTCGTCGGCCGCATCCTGGAGGAGGAGTCCGCCGCGGTGGCCGAATTGGAAGAGTTCATCTCCAAGAGCATACGCTTCCAGGCTGAAGAGCATTATTCGCAGGAACAGTTCGATGTGGTTCTGCTTTGAGAGCCTGGTGACGCGCGTCGCTGGGCTGGTTGCGTTGTGAGCGTCGAATGAACGCGCCCTGGCACAAGCGGGTGCAACTGGGTCTCCGGGCATTGGCCTGGATCGTCGGCGTGGGCGTGATCTCGCTGGCTGTGCTGATGGGTCTGGCGCAGTTGCTGTTGCCGACGCTGGCCAGCCATCCCGAGTGGGTGGCGCAACAACTGGGCGCGGTGCTGAAGCGGCCGGTGAAGTTCGACGCGCTGGAAGGCCATTCGCAGCCGGCCGGTCCGCTGTTCGTCATGCATGGCCTGAGCATCGGCACCGACAATGGCGAGCCGCCGTTGCGCATCCCCGAGGCGGAGTTGAAGCTCGACTTCGGCGGCTGGGTGTTGCCCGCGCGACACCTGGTCAACCTGCGGGCGCGCGGGCTGCAGTTGGACATCAGCCGCGAGGCCGACGGTGCATGGCATATCAACGGCATCGGCCTGGCCGGTGGCGAAGAACGCCAGAATCCATCGTTCGGACAGCTGTCGGTGGGCCTGTGGCTGCGCGATACGCGCCTGGAAATCACCGACCACCGGCTCGAGCGGCACTACACCCTCGTGGCCGACCAGCTGCGCCTGAGCCGACAGGGACGGCGCATCCGCGTCGGCGCGCTGCTGCGCCGCGAAGGTGCGCCGGGACAGTTGCGTGGCGCCGGCAGCTTCAGCGATGACGGCGCCGACGGAAAGCTGTGGATCGGCGGCACCGGCATGGATCTGCATGCCATGTCGTCCGGTGTGGATATGGCCGGCTATACGGCTGAAAGCGGCAGTGGCTCGTTCGATTCCTGGCTGGATTGGCGCGACGCGAAGATCGTGCGCAGCCTCACCCGCTTCCATCTCTCGCAGCTCTCCATCGCCAATCCCGACGGCGTGCGGGCGAGCGTGCCCACGCTGCAGGGACTTGCCGAAGTGGTGATGGGCGAGGACACCTGCCGGGTGCGATGGGCCGGCGACGACGGCGGTGCCCTGGTCGCGCACGTGCAGGGCATCGGCACGGAAGGGTTGCAGGCCTCGATCGCGGCGAAGGATCTCCAGCTGGCGGCATTCGTGCCCTGGCTCGCGCTCAAGCCGCAGCTGTCGCCGGCGCTCGCGCAGTGGGTAGGCAGCGGCAAGCCGCGAGGGCAGGTCGAGCGTGCCGACGTGGGCTGGAGTCGTGCGGCGGGTGTGCAACAGCTCGACGCCGAATTCAATGGCCTGGCGATCGACCCGGTCGGCAAGCTGCCGGGCGTGGATGGCCTGAAGGGCGCGTTGCGTGGCGACGCGCAAGCCCTGTCACTGTCGTTGCCACTGCAGGCCACTACGCTGCGTTTCCCCCACACGTTCCGCCAGCCGTTCGTGATGTCGCGCTTCGGCGGTGACGTGGCGTTCTGGCATGAGGATGACGCCTGGCATATCGGCACCGATCCGTTCATCTTCGAGGGCGCGGGTTTCGGCGGTTCGGCCCGCGGTGAAGTGGCGTTGCCCGATGCCGGCGGCCGTCCGTTCCTCGACTTGTATGCGTCGGTGGATCACGCCGACGTGGTGGCGGCAAAGCAGTTCTGGCCGATCGACTCGATGTCGCCCGCCGCGGTGCAGTGGCTCGACCAGGCGCTGGTGGATGGCAAGGTCGACCATGGCGACGTGGTGGTCCACGGCGATCTGGCGGACTGGCCGTTCCATCACAACGAGGGCCGCTTCGAAGCACGCGCCGAGCTGAGCGACCTGGTGCTCGAATACGGCAAGGACTGGCCGCGTGCCGAAGGCGTCACCGCCGTGGCGAACTTCATCAACAGCGGCATGATGGTGGAAGCGAGCGCGGGGCAGTCGCTGGGCAACAAAGTGGACCATGCCGTCGCGCTGATTCCGGAGTTTGGCAACACGGTGCTCGATCTCAACGCGAGCGGCTCGGGCACCGGCGCCAGCATGATCGACTTCGTGCGACGCAGCCCGATCGGCCGCAACCAGGCCGACGTGCTGTCCAAGCTGAAGCTCGGCGGCAACGGTGCCTTCGATTTCCACCTGTCGCTGCCGGTCGCGCAGTCCAGCGAATTCGTGCTGGACGGCCGGGCGCAGCTCAAGGGCGTGGACTTCGACGCACCGGAGTGGAACCTCAAGCTGGACAAGCTCACCGGTCCCGCCACGTTCGACAAGGCCGGCTTCCATGCCGGCCCGCTGGAAACCAGTTTTCGCGGG
This sequence comes from Dyella jiangningensis, assembly GCF_003264855.1. Lineage (NCBI taxonomy): Bacteria > Pseudomonadati > Pseudomonadota > Gammaproteobacteria > Lysobacterales > Rhodanobacteraceae > Dyella > Dyella jiangningensis. The sequence goes on from NZ_NFZS01000001.1 coordinate 1,312,740, forward strand.
CAGCCTTCGCAGCTCGACCTCGCCATTGCCGGTGCGACCGGCCAGCCGGACAAGGTGCTGGCCGCCAAGCTCACCGGCCGCTATGCCATGGGCGAGCTGACCCAGGGCTACAAGCAACTGGATTGGTTGAACCAGGTGGCCGACGGACGCAGCGACTTCACCATCGGCTTCGATATCGCACACGCGAACGGCTCGGCGGCGACCACGCAGCGCCTGAGCGTCGACTCGGCCTTGAACGGCATGGCGCTGGATTTTCCCGTGCCGTTGAAGAAATCCGCGGACGCGACGCTGCCTCTGCATGTGGAGATGAATCTGCCGATGCAGGGCAGTGACGTGCAGCTCAGCGTGGGCCAGGTGGTGCGCGCGCGGCTGCGCCTGCCGCAGACCGACAACCAGCAGCTCGCTGCGACGTTCGCCTTCGGCACGAAGGCGCCTGACGCCGTGCCCGACAAGGGCATCCGCATCCGCGGGCGCCCAGCGAAGCTCGATGTCACCGGCTGGGTGCAGTACGCCGCCTCCGGCAGCAGCAGCGGCGGCCCTGGCCTGGAAAGCATCGAGGTGAATGCCGACCAGGCCATGGTGTTCGGCCACACGTTCCCCGACATGCGCCTGATGGCGACGTCGCAGGCGGACGGTCTGACGGTGGATGTGGACAGCACCGGTCTGGCGGGTCGATTCTCGATCCCGCTGGCCGATCTCAGCCGTCGTGGCGTGACCGCGCGCCTGCAGCGCCTGTATTGGCCCAAGGACGTCGTGCCGCCGAAGAAGACCGGTGCCGAAGCAGCGTCAGGCGGTGCGGCCACGGCCGAGGCATCGGCCGCGACGGCGGGTGGCGCCGCGACGCCCGTGCCCAATCCTGCGGCGACGGGTATCACGCCGTCGGCACTGCCGCCGTTCCACCTGTGGGTGAGCGACCTGCGTTTTGGCGATTCCAGGCTGGGTGACGCGCGGCTGGAAACCTGGCCGACGGATCGCGGCATGCACGTCGAGCAGTTGCGCACGTTGTCGCGCGGCGTGCAGATCAACGGCACCGGCGACTGGGACGGCACGGCCGGGAACAGCCATTCGCACATGCGCATCGACTTCTCGGCCGAGAATCTCGGCGAGATGCTGGGCGCATTCGGCTATGACGCCTTGCTGGCGGGCGGCAAGGTGCGCGCCCAACTCGACGCCACCTGGCCGGGCGCGCCCTCCGCGATGGAGATGGGCAACATGGACGGCAAGCTCAGCATCAACATCACCGATGGCCGCATGCCTGAAGTCGCGCCCGGCGTGGCGCGCCTGTTCGGCCTGGTGTCCGTGCTGGAGCTGCCGCGCCGCCTGTCGTTCGATTTCGGTGACGTGTTCGGCAAGGGGCTGGCCTTCGATGCGATCACCGGCGACTTCAAGCTGGGCGATGGCAACGCCAATACCGACAACCTGCAGATCCGCAGCCCGGCGGCGGAAATCTCGGTGAAGGGGCGCACGGGCGTGCGCGCCAAGGATTACGACCTGCAGGTGCAGGCCATCCCGCATGCGGGCAACAGCCTGCCGATCGTTGGCGCCGTGGTGGGCGGGCCGATTGGCGTGGCGGCAGGCTTCGTTGCGCAAGGCATTCTCGGCAAGGGCATCAACCACGCCGCCAGCGCTCGCTACAAGATCACCGGAAGCTGGGACAAGCCGGTGATCACGCTGATCGAGAAGAAGGACGTGACGGTGGCGCCCGTCACGCCGCCGTTGACCGGTGAGCCGCCGACCGCGAAGGAGCCACAGCTGTAGGAGCGCACCCAGTGCGCGACCGCGGCGTCTCGGCGTATTGCTCCGTAGGCTTTTCGCGCACCGGGTGCGCTCCTACGGGGGCTTCGGCCCAGGGTTTAAACCCCTGTCGCCGGCCCCACCTTGGTAAAGTCCCCTTTTTACGCATGGCAATGACTTCATGGATTCCCTGATCGCGCAGGCCGAACGCCGCCTGCTGGCGCCGGGCGGCTTGGCCGCCACCGATCTCGAACGCGTGTTCAACCAGCTGATGGGCCCGTCGATCGACGCGGCCGACCTGTATTTCCAGCATTCGCGCAGCGAGTCGTGGCTGCTGGAAGAGGGCATCGTCAAGGACGGCAGCCATTCCATCGAGCAGGGCGTGGGCGTGCGCGCCATCAGTGGGGAGAAGACCGGCTTCGCGTACTCCGATGAGATCGTGCTGCCGCAGCTGCTGGAAGCCTCCAAGGCCGCGCGTGCGATCGCGCAGGGCGGCAACGGCGCCGGCAAGCCGCTGGCGCTGAACGGAGCGCGCCAGTTGTATCCGGCCATCGACCCGGTCGAAAGCCTGCCCAACCCCGACAAGATCGCCCTGCTGCGCGAAGTGGACGCCTATGCGCGTTCGCGCGATCCGCGCGTGAAGCAGGTGATCGTGAGCCTCGCCGCCACCATGGACACCGTGCTGGTGGCCGCGTCCGACGGCACGCTCGCCGCCGACGTGCGCCCGCTGGTGCGCCTGAACGTGCAGGTGATCGCCGAGCAGAACGGCCGCCGCGAACAGGGCAGCGCGGGCGGCGGCGGTCGCTACGGTTACCGCGAACTGATCGACAACGGTCGCGCCATGGCCTTCGCGGATGAAGCCGTGCGCCAGGCGCTGGTGAACCTCGACGCGGTGGATGCGCCGGCCGGCAGCATGCCTGTCGTGCTTGGCCCCGGCTGGCCAGGCGTGCTGCTGCACGAAGCTATCGGCCACGGCCTGGAAGGCGACTTCAACCGCAAGGGCAGCTCCGCGTTCGCCGGCCGTATCGGCCAGCGCGTGGCCGCGCCCGGCGTCACCGTGGTCGACGACGGCACGCTGGCCGGGCGTCGCGGTTCGCTCAGCGTCGACGACGAAGGCACGCCGACCGAGTGCACCACGCTGATCGAGGACGGCATCCTCAAGGGCTACATGCAGGACACGCTCAACGCGCGCCTGATGAGCATGCCGGTCACCGGCAACGGCCGCCGAGAATCGTTCGCGCAGCTGCCGATGCCGCGCATGACCAACACCTACATGCTCGACGGCGAGCACGACCCGCAGGAAATCATCCGCTCGGTGAAGAACGGCCTCTACGCGGTGAACTTCGGCGGCGGCCAGGTCGACATCACGAACGGCAAGTTCGTGTTCTCCGCCAGTGAGGCCTACCTGATCGAAGACGGCAAGATCACTCGCCCGGTGAAGGGCGCCACCCTGATCGGCGCCGGTCCCGAAGTGCTCAACCGCGTCTCCATGATCGGCAATGACCTGGCGCTCGACGAAGGCGTGGGCGTGTGCGGCAAAGACGGGCAGAGCGTACCCGTGGGCGTGGGCCAGCCGACGCTGAAGGTGGATGCGATGACGGTGGGTGGCACCGCTTCCTGAGGCGCCCTGTCACCCGGTCATGAAAAGGGGCGTTTTCGCCCCTTTTTTGTGGGCGAATGCAGGGTATGTCGTTCCTGCATATCGATAGAACCAAAGCTCATTTCGCTTTCCGTGCTTCGCGTCGGACAGTGCCTGCTCAGGCCTTGCATTCTTGCGCGGCCGTATGGACGTCTGAATGTCCACACCACTTCCGACGAGGGGCGTTGTGATGAGCGATGTGACGCAAGCGTTGCCCGGGAAGCGCCGGGCGATCGAATCCTCCGTGCCGCGCGGCGGACTTTTCGCCAACGAAGACTGGTGGTCGGTATGGATCGGTCTCACGGTGATCGTCGTGGCCTGGGTGCTGTTCGCCAACGGCAGCAGCCTGAAGTGGCTCGCGGTGGCACCGGCAAAGTGGAAGACGCTTGCGGAAGCCGGGCAGGGCATCGCGAGCCATTGGCCGAACTATCTGGCGTTGTTTGCGACATTCGCGCTCTTGTTAGGCACGGCGCTGGCCGTGCTCGGGCAATCGTTGTCGCGCTTCCTGCCGAGCTTCCTGATTCTGTTTGTCGCGTCGCTGCTGATCTTCACTGCGTCTGCGTGGAACCAGGCAGCGCGCTATAACCTGGAAGCACCGTTGATCGCGCTTCTGCTGGGCCTGCTGGTGTCGAACACGGTGACGCTGCCTGAGTGGTTCCAGTCGGGTTTGCGCGTGGAGTTCTACATCAAGGTCGGCATCGTGCTGTTGGGCGCGACGCTGCCGCTGACCTTGCTAGTCTGGGCCGGTCCCGTGGCGGTGGGCCAGGCGACCATCGTTTCGCTTGCAACGTTCTTCACCATCTTCTTCGCCGGCAAGGCGCTGGGCTTGGACAAGCGCTTTGCCGCTGTGCTGGGCGTGGGCGGTGCAGTGTGCGGCGTATCGGCGTCGATTGCCGCGGGCGGCGCGGTGCGCGCGAAGCGAGAGCATGCATCGATGGCCATCACGCTGGTTGTGGTGTGGGCCATCGTGATGATCTTCGTGTTGCCCTTCGCGTCGCGCGCGCTGGGTCTCTCGACCGCGGTGGCGGGCGCGTGGATCGGCACCTCCGAATTCGCCGATGCCGCCGGCATCGCCGCGGCGCAGGCTTATGGTGACGTGGCGCGCAACGCCGGCGGCGCCATTGCCGGTGCGCCGGATGCAGCGGTGCAGGCGTTCACGCTGATGAAGGTGGTGGGGCGCGATATCTGGATCGGCATCTGGGCTTTCGCGCTGGCGTGGGTGGCGGCGACGCGATGGAACAGCGAGAGCGGCGTGCGGGCCAAGGCCGATGCGCGCGAGATCTGGGCGCGCTTTCCCAAGTTCGTGATCGGCTTCGTGCTCGCCTCGGCCCTGGTCACCTGGATTGCCAGCCATTACTCGCTGGCCGATTACCGCAAGATCGTCACGCCCGATCTGGTGGCGCCGATCAGCGCGTTGCGCACGTGGGCTTTCACGTTCTGCTTCCTCAGCATCGGACTGACCACGCGCCTGCGTTCACTCACGGCGATCGGCTGGCGTCCGCTGCTGGCTTTCACCATCGGCGTCGCGGTGAACGTGGTGATCGGCTACGTGTTGTCGGTGCATGTGTTTGCCGATTATTGGAACGGCCTAGGCGGATGAGCCAGGTTGCCGATCGCCGCGTGGCGTGCTGCGAGCATTGCCGTTTTCGCCGCGACGATCCACGCGAGATCGAGCGGCGTTTGCCGGGCCTGGTGTCGTTCAGTTCGGCGTATGGCGCGAGCATCGGAGCGAGTGCGTTGTGCGAGGTGCACGATGCGTGGGTGTCGCCGGAGGATGGTTGTTCGTCGTTTCGAACGGTTGAGGTTTGAGGTAAACGTGAATCGCGCACTGGGTGCGCTCCTACACAAGCTTTGCATCTGTAGGAGCGCACCCAGTGCGCGATCACTTTTCTTCAGTCTTCGATGTCGCCGGGCAGCTCTTCACCGCCTTCATCGGCAAACTCATCACTTTCGCCACCCGCCGCCAGTTCCTTCAGCAGCTGGTAGATCTCGCGATACGCACGCGGCGGCTTGTTCGCTTCCTTTTCTGCCTTGGCCTGGCGTACCAGCGAGCGCAGGTGCTGGCGGTCCACGTTCGGGTACTCGGCGATCAGCTGGCTCATCGCCTCGTCGGTGTTTTCGAGCAGACGTTCGCGCAGGGCTTCCATGCGGTGCATGGCGGCGGTTTCCTGGCGCTGACGCTCCTTGTTCTCGCCCAGCGCGGCGCGCACACCGTCGAACACTTTCGACTCGTGGCGACGCATGACCTTGGCGAGGAATTGCAGCTGCCGCTTGCGCGCGATATGCGCGGTGATGCGGCGCGTGTTGGCGATTTCGCGTTCCACGTCCTCGGGCAGTTCCAGCTTGGCCAGCTTCGATGGGGGCATTTCCATCAGCTGCTGGGCCAGCGCCAGCACGGCCAGCGCGTCGCGGCGCTGCTGCGTGCGGGTGGGGCCGTAATCATGGTCGGGATCGTGGGTATAGGTGCGTTTCACGGAAAACTTCCAGCGGGCCGGCGCGTCACTCAGCGTGCGGCGTCGGCGTGATCGAACGGGTTGGGCTCGGCCTGTTCCAGCGCAAAGCGGGGGATCGGCTCGCCGTCGAGTTCCACGGTTTCGCAGAACATGACGGCCGGGCGTACCCACAGCCCGAAATCGCCATAGAGCGCCTGGTAGACCACTACCTCTTCCATCGTCTCGCTGTGCCGGGCCGTGCCCAGGACGCGATAACGCTGGCCTTTGTAGTGGCGGTAGATGCCGGCTGCCGGTGACATGGGCGTATCTCCGCGGGACGCTCTTTGCATTCGGCCGCGCCACCCCCATCTCGGGAGGCTGCGCGGGTTGGACCGCGTATTCTACCCGTTAGCCGATTGCCTGTAGGAATTTCACGCGTGACCGAACTCAGCCCCACCCAGGACCGCAGCCTCGAAGAACTCGACCGACTGGCCCAACTGGCCGAGGACGTGATCCGCCGCGCCCGCGCCGCGGGCGCCAGCCAGGCGGAGGTGGCGGCCAGCATCGACACCGGGCTGAACGTGAACGTGCGCCTGGGCGAGGTGGAAACGGTAGAGCACACCCGCGACCGCGGTTTCGGCCTTACCGTGTACTTCGGCAAGCGCAAGGGTTCGGCCAGCACCGCCGACCTCAACCCCGATTCGATCCAGGCCACGCTGGACCAGGCTTGCGCGATCGCCCGTTACACCGAGGAAGACGAGGCGGCCGGCCTGGCCGATGCCGAGCGCATGGCCACCCAGTTCCCGGATCTGGACCTGTGGCACCCCTGGCGCATCGACACCGACGGCGCCATTGCGCTGGGCAAGCAGATCGAAGACGCCGGCCGCAGTCACGCCGGCATCACCAATTCCGACGGTGCCAGCGTGCAGATGGGCGAGGCCATTGCGGTCTACGCCAATTCGCACGGTTTCCTGGGGCGCGAGCGCGGCACCCGCCATTCGTTGTCGCTGTCGCTGATCGCCGGCGACGACGAAGGCATGCAGCGCGACTACTGGTACGACAGCGTGCGCTCGGCCGACGATTTCATGAGCGCTGCGGCGCTGGGCAACAAGGCGGCGCAGCGCACGCTGTCGCGCATGGGCGCCCGCAGCCTTTCCACGCGCCAATGCCCGGTGATGTTCGCGCCGGAAGTGGCGCGAGGCCTGATCGGTCATTTCATCGGCGCCGTAAGCGGCGGTGCGCTGTACCGTCGCGCCAGTTTCCTGCTCGACCACGCGGGCAAGCAGGTGATGCCATCGTGGCTCAACATCGTGGAACGCCCGTTCCTGATGCGCGGCCAGGGTTCCGGTGCATTCGATGCCGAGGGCGTCGCCACGCGCGACAGTTCGCTGGTGGAGAACGGCGTGCTGGCGCGTTACGTGCTCGGCAGCTATTCGGCGCGCAAGCTGGGCCTGGAGTCCACCGGCAACGCCGGTGGCATCCACAACCTGATCGTCGAAGGCGGGCAGGACGATTTCGCCGCGATGCTCAAGCGCATGGGCACCGGCCTGCTGGTGACCGAGGTGATGGGGCAGGGCGTGTCCACCGTGACGGGCGACTACTCGCGCGGCGCCGCCGGCTTCTGGGTCGAGAACGGGCAGATCGCCTACCCGGTGGAAGAGATCACCATCGCCGCGAACCTGCGCGACATGTACGCGAACATCGTGGCCGTCGGTGCCGACGTGGACCCGCGCTCGCACATCCTTACCGGCTCGATCCTGCTGGAGCAGATGACGATAGCCGGCGAGTAGCCCCTTTCAGCGTCGGAAAAATAGGACTTCCGGCATCGGAAAAACCTGCGTGACCTTGCTAGGATCGTGTTCGCCGGCTCTGGGGACCGGCCCTGACAACACAGGTTCACGACAGGAGAAGCACGCATGAGCGTTCCGCCCGAGTCCGTCGTACCGCCGCCGTCGGAGAGCCCCGCAGGGCCGTCCGACACGCCCTCCGCCGATGAGCGTCAGTGGGCGCTCTTCGCCCACCTCTCCGCGCTGCTGGGCTGCATCGTCACCGGCGCCTGGTTCGGCTGGGGCTGCTTTCTTGGCCCGCTGATCATCTGGCTGGTCAAGAAGGACACCATGCCCTTCGTCAACGACCAGGCCAAGGAGGCGCTGAACTTCAACATCACCATCGCCATCATCGGCGTGGCCTTGCTGGTACTCACTGCCATCACCTTCGGGCTGGGCGTGCTGCTGGCCATTCCCATCGGCGTGGTGGTCGGCATCGCCTGGCTGGTGTTCACCATCCTGGCCGCGATCCGCGCCAACGAAGGCGTGCGGTATCGCTACCCGTTCACGCTGCGGCTGATCAAGTAGGCCGATCAGCAAGTAAGGAAAAGGCGGCCTTCGGGCCGCCTTTTTTCATGCCTAGTGAAGCCCGACGTAGGTGCGCTTGAAGGTGACGGGCTGCTCCAGCGTGGGCACTTTCCAGGCGCCGGTAACGACCATCTGCTGGCCGTCCGGGGACATTGCCCAGGTCTGCTCCAGTTGCATGCCGTCGGCGTACTGCACGGAGACGTGGAGCTGCCCATTCTCCATATGGCCACGCACCATGGCGTTGCCGCTGAGCGACTGGCGTGGCTGCCCGTCGAGCTTGCCGGTGAGCTGGCTGCCGTCGTTGAGGCGCACCTGGAAGGTCTTGTCGTCCTGCTGTACGAGCAGCACCGAATCCACCTTCAGCATCGGCGGCATCGGATAGGTCGCCGTGGCGATGGGATCCTTGTCGGCGTCTTGCTTCTTGCCGGTACTGCTGTCGCCGCCGCCATGGTGGCCATGTCCCCCGCCGCCCATGCCGCCGCCGTGCCCGCCCATGCCCCCGCCACCCATACCACCGCCGTGGCCACCCATGCCGCCGCCGCGGTGGCCACCGCCATTGCCGGCGCCGCCAGCGGGGGCGCCGGGGCTACCCGCGCCGGGGTTCTGGGGCAGCGATGCCTGCTGCTCATGGCGCGCTTCGTTGCGCATGGCGGTGGTGAGCGTGTCGGTGGTGTCGCTGTTACGGTCGTCGAGGCGCCAGGCGCCGGTGAAGTCGGGTTTTTGGGTGGGCGCCGCGTGGCCAGGCAGCGTGTACAGCGTGGCCAGGAGGATCGAGCCCAGCAGACGCTGGATTGGGGAAGGCGTGGCGATCATCGTCGGGGCGTCAGCGGAGGTTCCTAGGGGAACGTCCTAGTGCTGGCGGTGTTGACTGGGTGATTCCCCGATGCTGCGGTCGCGCACTGGGTGCGCTCCTACAAGGGACTTCGGCAGGTCAGTGCAGGCGGGCGGCGGCGTAGCGCGCCAGTTCTTCCAGCAGGGCGGCTTGTTCGCCCAGCGGCGCGATGGCTTCCAGGGCGTCGCTGGTGAGGCGGGCCAGATGCTCGCGTGATGCCTCCATGCCGATGATGGAGGGGAACGTCGGCTTGTCGGCGGCTGCATCCTTGCCGGCGGTCTTGCCGATCACGGCAGCCTCGCCTTCCACGTCGAGGATGTCGTCGCGCACCTGGAAGGCCAGGCCTACCGCATGGGCGTAACGATCGAGCGCGGCCAGCGCATCATCGGGTGCGCCGGCCGCGAGCGCGCCGAGGCGCACCGATGCGCGGATCAGCGCGCCGGTCTTGCAGGCATGCATGTGTTCCAGTTCGGCCAGCGTCAGCTTGCGACCGACGGCGGCGAGGTCCAACGCCTGACCACCGGCCATGCCTTCGGCGCCACAGGCACGACCCAGCACGCGCAGCATTTCCACGCAGCGCGCGGGAGCCACGCCCAGCTCGATGTCGTGCGCCAGCAGTTCGAAGGCAAGCGCCTGCAGCGCGTCGCCGGCGAGGATCGCCATCGCCTCGCCGAACACGATGTGGCAAGTGGGACGGCCGCGGCGCAGCGAATCATCATCCATCGCCGGCAGGTCGTCGTGCACCAGCGAATAGGCGTGGATCAGTTCCACCGCGCAGGCCGGCGCGTCCAGCCGCGAGCCACTCTCGCCAAAGGCGTGGCCAGCGGCGTACACCAGCAACGGACGCAGACGCTTGCCGCCGCCGAGGACGGCGTAGCGCATCGCGCGGTGCAGTTCGAAGGGAGCGGTGTCTTCCGACGGCAGCGAACGGGCCAGCGCCTCGTCGGCGCGCACGATCAGCGACTTGAGGGCAGCACCGAGCTTAGAGTCTGTCTTCATCATCCAAATACGCCGCGCCGGGAGCTGTTTGCCCGCGGGACAAGGAAGAGCGAGGGAGTGTATGTCGATACATGACCGAGCGATGACACAGTCCCGTGGGCAAACAGACCCGGCCCTGCGGGTTGCCCTGCAGCGGCCGTCATGCGTCAGCCCGCGGCTTACCCATGCAGCCAGCATGGGCTGCGCCTTGGTCTGCCACCTGACAGCCGCTGCAGGGCAACGCGGCGCATTTGGATGGTGAAGACAGACTCTTAAAGCTGGGGTTCAAACGGTTCGGCGTTGTCGGGAGCATCGGGATCAAGCAGGAGTCGCACGCGCAGTTCGGCACTTTCCAGTGCCTGCTGGCAATGGCGATAGAGGCCGATGCCTCGCTCGAAAGAGGCGAGGGATTCGTCCAGGCTCAGCTCGCCGCCTTCCATGCGCGCCACCAACTGCTCGAGTTCGTCCAGCGAATGCTCGAAATCGGCGGCGGGAGCGGGATTGGCGGGGGCGGATGCAGACTTGGCCATGGCCCGCAAAGCTAACGCAGGGGCCGTGCGGAATCAATCTGCGGCGAGACAAACGCGGCGCCGTGGCCGCTTTTTGCGGCGGACCGGCGCAGTGTTCAGAAGGCCGGATGCCAGAGCGGTCGATGCTTTCCGAACAGCTGCACACCTCGCTCGGTCAGCCAGCGATCGCCCACGCCGACCAGCTCGCCATCGGCATACAGCAGCGGGCAGGCCAGGCGGCGCCAGGGCGGCATGCCGCTCTGCTGCATGAGGTCGCGCAGCTCGCGGGTGTGCGGGCTGCCCGCGGGGCGCAGGTGCTCGCCGCCCTGGCGCAGGCGCACGCTGAGGGGTTCGGCAAGTTGCCCCGTGGGTTCCAGTTGCAGGCTGCCGCCGTCGGGCAAGGCCAGCGGCGCGCCGGACCAGTCGGCGCGCCATTGCGGGTCGATGGCGGGCTGTGGCGGCAATGCCCAGAGGCGGCCCTTCCACACGTGCAGCTCGGCCCCGGGCCAGCGGATGCACGGCAGCTGGCCGTCCCGCGCCACGCACTGGCGCTCGATCTGTTGGCGCTGCGCGGTGGTGGGCGCCGGAAGGCCTCGCGCATGCAGCCAATCGTCGAGCAGTGGATGACGCAGCGCGGGCGAGAGCGCCAACCAGCCGGCGGCGTCCAGGCTGCCGGAGGCGCCATCCAGCAAATCGTGGCGAGCGGCACGCCACTGCTGCGACAGGGCTTCGGCAGCCTCCCGGCTGTGCCGCGCGCTGTGCACGATCGACTCCACGGCCTGCGGCCAATGCTCGCTGAGGCGGGGAAGGATCTCGTGGCGGAGGAAGTTGCGGGTCAGGCGATGGTCGGCATTCGACGGATCGGCGATGCACGGCAGGCCCTGCGCGTCGACGTAGCGGCGCAAGGTTTCCCGCGGCACGTCCAGCAGCGGGCGCCACAACGTGCCGCGACCGAGCGGACGTGCCACGCGCATGCCGCCGAGTCCCTCGGGTCCGGCGCCTCTAAGCAGCTTGAGCAGCACGGTCTCGGCCTGGTCGTCGCGGTGATGGCCGAGCACGATGCGCTCGCCGTCATGCAGCGACAGTGCGAAGGCGCGATAACGCGCGTCACGCGCCGCCGCTTCCAGTCCATAGCCGCTCGCATGGTTCACCTCCACGCGCAGCACCAGACAGGGCACCTGCCATTCCTGCGCGAGCTCGCGGCAATGCGTGGCCCAGGCGTGGCTGTCGGCGTGCAGGCCATGATCGACATGCAGTGCACGCAGGCCGAGATCGCGTGCTTCGGGCAGCTGTGCCAGTGCATGCAGCAGCGCCGTGGAATCGGGGCCGCCGCTGTACGCCACGCACAACGGCCCCCGCGGCTCCCTGCGCAACGCGTCGCGCAGGATCGACGCGAGCTCACTCACGGACCGCGGCTTTCTTCGTCTTGTTGCGCGCGTAGATCACCTTGGGCCGGCCTTCGCCCGGACTGCGGCGGTCCATCTCGAACAAGGTGGTGGCGGTGATCAATTCGCTGAGCTTGTGATAGCCGTAACTGCGCGCGTCGAAGTTCGGGCGCTGCTTGGTGATGATCGAGCCGACACCGCCAAGCGCAGCCCAGCCATCATCATCGGAGGCCGCTTCTACCGCGTTGCGCAGCAGGTTCACCAGGCTGGAATCCTGCTTCAGCTGCGCCGCCGTGCGCGGCTTGAGCGGTTGTTCCTCGTCGGGCTTGGCGACGAGGATGTCTGTGTAGATGAACTTGTCGCACGCGGCGACGAACGGGTCGGGCGTCTTGCGCTCGCCGAAGCCGTAGACGATCAGGCCCGACTCGCGGATGCGCGCGGCGAGGCGGGTGAAATCGCTGTCGCTGGAGACGATGCAGAAACCGTCGAAGCGGCCGGAATACAGCAGGTCCATCGCATCGATGATCATCGCCGAATCGGTGGCGTTCTTGCCGCTGGTGTAGCCGAACTGCTGCATCGGCTGGATCGACTGGGTGAGCAGCTGCTCCTTCCAGCTCTTCAGGTGATTGGACGTCCAATCGCCATAGGCGCGTTTCACGTGCGCCGTGCCGTACTTCGCCACCTCGGCGAGCAAAGCTTCGGCGATGCCTGGCTGCGCGTTGTCCGCGTCGATGAGAACGGCGAGCTTGGTGCTGTCGGTGGCCATGACCGGCTCCGCAGGGATGGGCGCCGCCGATGATAGCGCCTCGCGATGACGGGTCATGGCAAAAACATGGCCCCGGCCCGCAAGCCGGGGCCGGGGAACCGCCATGGGTTCACTGGTTGCCCTGGTTGTCGTCGAAGTCGAAGGGTGGCGTGAGTCCGGTGAAGTCGCCGACGACCTTGGCGTCATACGGTCCGTTCAACTGGTTGAAGCCGGCGCCGGGCGCATTGAGCGTGCCCTGCTGGAAGACGATCTTGCCGGCCTTGGTCACCTCGATGACGCGATCGTTGAACTGGTCGCTGATCAGCGTGTCGCCGTTGCGCAGTCGCACGGCACGCGTCGGCAGTGGCGATGGGTTGCTGCCTGGCATCGTGTTGGTGATGTACTGCCAGACGGGTTGATCATTCGCGTTCACTTCCACGATGCGGTTGTTGTTGGAATCGCTGATCAGGGTGTCGCCGTTCGACAGCCGGCTGGCGAACGCCGCACCGCTTACCGTGCCTTGCGCCGTGAAGGTCTTGACGATGGCGAGCCCGGGCGTGACTTCGATCACGCGGTTGTTGTTTTCGTCGGAGATCAGCACATGCCCGTTCTCGAGCAGCTCGGCGCTGTTGGGGTTGTTGAGCTGGTTGGCACCATTGCCCGCAACGCCGGTGGTGCCGTACTGCCACACGATCTGGTGCTTGAGGTTCACCAGGATGATGCGCTGGTTGCCCTGGTCGGTGATCAGCACATGCAATCCCCTGTGGCCCGGGAAGCTGCTGAGGAATAGCGAATGCACCGGTGTGTTGAGCTGGTCGGGACCTGCGCCCGTGACGCCGGCCTGGCCGTATTGCCAGATGATGTGGTCGCTGGGATCGACAATGATCACGCGGTTGTCGGGACAGCCGTTGACGGTATCGCTGCAGCCCGGCAGTCCAGGCGGCGTGCCGGTGCCTGCCATCAAGGTGAAGGGGCCGAAGCGTTCGGCATCGTTGACGCCCACGATGCTGTTCGGGCCGGGCAGGTCGGAACCGCTGCCGAAATGCCAGATCACGCGGTGCGTGGCGGGGTTGATTTCGATGACCCGATTGTTGAATTGATCGGCGATGAGGATGGGCCCTTCCGGTTGGGCTCGCGCCGGCGCGGCGAGGCCGGCTCCCGCCAGCACGATCGTGCCGGCGATGGCCAGCACGAGGCGGGATCCGGTCATGCGGGGTGGGAAGCGTGCCATGTCAGACACCTCCGTTCGGTGGGAGTGGCGAGACGGAGGGCGCGATCCCACGTCTGCTCCAGGCCGGGCGGATGGCTGGGGTCGGCTCTCCGATCAGCCGTCGCGGGCAACGGCTTGCATGAATCCACGAACGATCGATGTCACCCGTGACGGGGACAAGGTTTTTGAGGCCTTGCAGGCGGTGAATGCCCGATACACGGCCTTCGGTTCACAACGGCCGGCGCCTTGTTCAGGCGCAAGATAGCCATGCGTCGAACGCGTGGACTGCAGGTCACGGGTTTGTGCACGCAAGCGCATGGCGGACGCTGGCGTGAACCGGCGACACCACGCGCGCTCGCGGCGCTGCTTACTCGATGTAGGCGCCGTAGCCGCGCAGGCGCTTGTAGCGCTGCTCGAGCAGATCCTTCATCGGCATCGCTTCCAGCTCGTCGAGCTGGTTCATCAGCACCGCCTTCAGGCGCACGGCCATCGAATGCGGATTGCGATGCGCGCCGCCCAGCGGTTCGCGCACGACCTTGTCGATCAGGCCGAGCTCGAGCAGGCGCGGCGCGGTGAGGCCCAGCGCTTCGGCGGCGTCCTTGGCCTTGTCGGCGCTCTTCCACAGGATGGAGGCGCAGCCTTCCGGCGAGATTACCGAGTAGGTCGAGTACTGCAGCATCACCGTGCGGTCGCCCACGCCGATAGCGAGTGCGCCGCCGGAACCGCCTTCACCGATCACGGTGCAGACGATGGGCGTCTTGAGGTCGGCCATTTCCAGCAGGTTGCGCGCGATGGCTTCGGACTGGCCGCGCTCCTCGGCGCCGACGCCCGGGTAGGCGCCTGGGGTGTCGATCAGCGTGAGCAGCGGCAGGCCGAAGCGCTCGGCCATCTTCATCAGGCGCAGCGCCTTGCGGTAACCCTCGGGGCGCGGCATGCCGAAGTTGCGGCGCACCTTGCCCTTGGTGTCGCGCGCCTTCTGGTGGCCGATGATCATCACCGAGCGGCCGTTGATGCGACCCAGTCCGCCGACGATGGCGGCGTCGTCCGCATAGGCGCGGTCACCGGCCAGCTCGTGGAACTCGTCGCAGATCACGCTGATGTAGTCGAGCGTGTACGGGCGCCCCGGATGGCGTGACAGCTGGGTCACCTGCCACGGCGTGAGGTTGCGGAAGATCTCGTTGGTCTTGAGCTTCAGCTTCTCGCGCAGGCGTCCGACTTCTTCGTCGATGTTGAACGCCTGGCCATGACTGGCATGGCGAAGCTCTTCAATCTTCGCGTCCAGTTCGGCGATGGGTTGTTCGAAATCGAGGAAGTTGGGATTCATTCGGTGCAGTTCAAAACCGGAAGCGCGCCAGTATACCGGGCCGGGAAATTTCGCGGAAACGGGGGCGTATGGGAGTGAGGAAAGGGTGAAGAGTGCCTCACCATGTGGGAGTCGTGCTTCTTGCCGTCATTCCGGCCTGCGCCGGAATGACGGGCAGGAAAGGTGAGAAGACGGTCAGTCGCCGCCGCGCGGCCGGTCGTCCGTCTTGACGATGCGCAGCTTCGCCGCCTCCACCCCCGGCACCGCGCGGATGGCGCGCAGCAGCTCGGGGATGGCCTCCACACGCCATTCCTCACCCAGTTCAAGGTCGGCCTGCGCGGTCTTGTTGTGGTAGCCGTACAGGACCACGCTGGCGCGTCCGCCGCGGTAACCGCTGAGCGTGCGTCGCAGGTCGTCGATGAAGCCGGGGCCCACGCCGTTCAGTTTCAAACGCAGCAGGCGGGCGTAACGGCGGCAGGCGTCGCCCAGGCTCAGCGCGCTGCGGGCGCGCAGGGCGAAACCGCCGCCGGAGAAATCGTCGATGCGCAGGCCGCCTTCCACCACCAGCAACTCGTCGCGCACCAGCAACGGGGCGACCTGCTGGTACAGCTCGCCGAAGAAGCTCACCTCGATGATGCCGGTACCGTCTTCCAGCCGCACGAAGGCATCGCTGTCACCGCGCTTGCGCACGGCGGTGACCATGCCAGCCACCGTCCACGGCGTGTCCGGGCCGCGGCGGAAACGGTTGTCGTCACCGTCGTTCTTGCGCGGCTTGGGCGGCTGGTAGCGATCGGCGATTTCGCCGAGCGGACAGGTGGAAAGCTGGGCGAGTTCTTCCTTCCACGGATCGGTGGGGTGGCCGGACAGGTAATGGCCGAGCGTGTCGCGTTCGCCCTGCAGCAGCTGCTCCAGCGGCCAGTCGGGCACCACTGGCAGGTCGACTTCGACGGTAGGCGCGGTCGCCCCCATCATGGCGCCGAACATGTCGTTCTGGCCGGACTGCTTGTTTCGCAGGTGCTGTTCGGCCGCCTTCATGGCGTTCGGCAGCTGGGCCATCAGGCTGGCGCGATTGGGTGCCAGTGCATCGAGCGCGCCGGACAGGATCAGCGCTTCGAGCACGCGGCGATTGAGCTTGGTCGAGTCGACGCGGCGGCAGAAATCGGCGAGGTCGGTATACGGACCGCCGCGGCGACGCTCATCGGCGATCGCCTCGCACGCGCCCTGGCCTACGCCCTTGATGGCGCCCAGGCCGTAGCGGATGACCTTGGGCTCCACCGCGACGAACATGAACTCCGACGCGTTGACGTCCGGCGGCAGCACCGTGAGGCCGATCGCCTTCGATTCGTCGATGAAGGTCACTGCCTTGTCGGTGTTGTCCATGTCCGACGAAATCGTCGCGGCCATGAACTCGGCAGGGTAGTGCGCCTTCAGCCAGGCGGTCTGGTAGGAAACCAGCGCGTACGCGGCGGCGTGCGACTTGTTGAAGCCGTAGCCCGCGAACTTCTCCATCAAGTCGAAGATCTCGTCGGCCTTCTCGCCGGTGAGTCCGTCCTTGGCGGCACCTTCGCGGAACTTGGCGCGCTCCTTCGCCATTTCCTCGAGCTTCTTCTTGCCCATCGCGCGGCGCAGCAAGTCGGCGCCGCCGAGCGAGTAGCCGCCGATGATCTGCGCCATCTGCATCACCTGCTCCTGATAGACCATGATGCCGTAGGTCTCTTTCAGGACCGGTTCGACGCGCGGGTCGGGATACTCCACCTCCTCGCGACCGTGCTTGCGCGCGCAGAAGCTCGGGATCAGGTCCATCGGGCCCGGACGGTACAACGCCACCAGCGCGATGATGTCCTCGAAGCGGTCGGGCTTGGCGTCCTTGAGCATGCGCTGCATGCCCGAGGATTCGAGCTGGAACACCGCGACGGTCTGCGCCTTCTTCAGTACGTCGTAGGCGGCCGGATCGTCGGTGGGAATCGCCGCGATGTTCAGCGCTTCCTCGCCGCTGGCCGCGCGACGCGCGTTGATGGCCTTCACCGCCCAGTCGATGATGGTGAGCGTGCGCAGGCCGAGGAAGTCGAACTTCACCAGGCCGACGGCTTCCACGTCGTCCTTGTCGTACTGCGTGACGACGCCGGCGCCGCCCGGTTCGCAGTACAGCGGGGCGAATTCGGTGAGCGGCTTGGGGCCGATCACCACGCCGCCGGCGTGCTTGCCGACGCCGCGCGTGAGGCTTTCCAGGCTGAGCGCGAGATCGATCAGCGTGCGCGCTTCCTCGTCCTGCTCGTAGAGGTCGCAGAAATCCTTGACGATGCGGTCGGGTTCTTTCTTCGCCTTCTCCGAGCGACCCAGCGCGCACTGCAGCGTGAGGTCGAGCGGGCGCGCGGGGATCAGCTTGGCGATGCGGTCGACCGCGTTGTAGCCCATGCCGAGCACACGGCCGGAGTCGCGCAGCACGGCCTTCGCCGCCATCGAGCCGTAGGTGATGATCTGGCTGACGTGGTCGCGGCCGTACTTGCGCGCGACGTAGTCGATCACCTCGTCGCGGCGATCCATGCAGAAGTCGATGTCGAAGTCGGGCATCGACACGCGTTCGGGATTCAAGAATCGCTCGAACAGCAGGTCGAACTGGATCGGGTCGAGATCGGTGATCTTCAGCACCCACGCCACCAGCGAGCCGGCGCCCGAACCGCGGCCCGGACCGACCGGGATGCCGTTCTGCTTACCCCAGTTGATGAAGTCCGCCACGATCAGGAAGTAGCCGGGGAAGCCCATCTTGATGATGACGTCCAGCTCGCGCTCCAGGCGCTCCTCGTATTCCTCGCGCGTGCGGCCGGGTGCCACGCCGGCAAACGCCAGGCGCTCCTTCAGGCCCTCGCGGGAAAGCTCGCGGATGTAGCTGGCCAGGTCGTGGCCTTCGGGCACCGGGAAGTCGGGGAGGTAGTACGTGCCGAAGCTCAGTTCCAGCGTGCAGCGCTTGGCCAGCTCGATGGTGTTTTCCAGCGCCTCGGGAATGTCGGCGAACAACGCCTCCATCTCTTCCGGTGTCTTCAGGTACTGCTGGTCGCTGTAGTCGCGCGGGCGTTTGGGATCGCCCAGCACGCGGCCCTGGTTGATGCACACGCGCGCTTCGTGCGACTCGAAGCCTTCCTGCTTGAGGAAGCGCACGTCGTTGCTGGCGATCACCGGCAGGTCGAGTTCCGCGGCGAGGCCGAGCGCGGCGGCGTTCCAGTTTTCCTCGCCTTCGCGACCGGTGCGGGTGAGTTCCAGGTAGAGACGGTCGGCCATCTGCTGCGCGAACGGGCGCAGACGTGTGGCGGCGGCATCCACGCCCTGGTTCACCGCGATGCGACCGACTTCGCTCTCGCGCCCCATCATGGCGATGAGGCCGCGGGTCGCCTGTGGCGTAAGCCACGCCATGTCGACCATGGCGCGACCGCTGTGCTGGCCGTCGCGCCAGGCGCGCGACACCAGGCGCGACAGATTGAGGTAGCCCTCGTGGTTCTGGCAGAACACGGTGAGACGCCACGGGCGCGGGTCGTCCGGCGAGCTCACCCACAGGTCCGCGCCGCCGATCGGCTTGATGCCGGCTGCGCTGCAGGCCTTGTAGAACTTCACCAGCGCGAACATGTTGCTGTCGTCGGTCAGCGCCACCGCCGGAATGCCTGCGCGCACGCAGGAGTCGACCAGTCCCTTGATGCGGATGGTCGAGTCGACCAGCGAGTATTCGCTGTGCAGGTGGAGGTGTGCGAAGCGGACGGACATGGCGTGCGCGCAGGATGGAACGCCAGCCTACCGGCGCCGGCCCGGGCGGACAAGAATTGACATCCGGCGAGGGCCGATTCGGCTCAGGGCGCGGCTGCCGCAGGCGCTTGCGGAGCCGGCTGCTTCAGCAGCTCGTCCACCTCGGCGAGGATCTGGTCCAGCATGCTTTCGTCGTAGCCGACGTATACGTCGTCGATGCGGCCATCGCGTCCGATGATCACCATGTGCGGAATGGTATTGACGCCGTAGGGCTTGGCGATGCGCTGGTCCTTGGCGTCGTAGGTCAGGATGACATCGAGGCTTCGCCAGTTGTGGCGGGCCTTCTTGAACGCCTCCAGATCGTCGTTGTGGCTGACGCCGACGATGGCGAGATCGTTCGATCCCTTCATCTTCTGCAGCGCGGCGAGCACGGGCAGCTCCTTCATGCAGTAGCCGCACCAGGTGGCCCAGAACGTCACGATGACGACCTTGCCGCGCAGATCGGACACGTGCAGATCATGGCCGTTGCGATCGCGACCGAGGAAATCGGGCGGTACATCGCCGGGCCCGGGCCGGGCCTGGCAGACGGTAACGAGCATGAGCGCGAGCATGGCCAGCGCGAGTTGCGCGATGCGTTTCATGAGAAATCCCCCTGGAACCAGCTTAGCGGATCCAGGCAGGCAGCAGACGTGAACCGGTGGCTGACCGTCCCAGGCTGGTCCCGCGACGCGGCCAGCATGTCTGCCACCTCATGGCGGTTGAGTCCAGAGCTCCGACGTGACAGCGCGGGTGATCAATGGCATCGCGACCGGATCATCGTTCCGGACTTCTGGCGGTTGCGGGCGACCGCCGCGACTGGCATGGTTCAGGACTTTTCACGCAAGGACGGCGGCCGTGTCGGGCCTCCGAGGGCACTCCATGTCACTGATCCGCTCCCTGTTTTCGGTCAAGCCCATCGAGGCGTCGCTTTCGGCTGGCGACAACCTCCGTCGCACGCTCGGTCTCAAGGACCTGGTCGTGCTGGGCGTGGGCGCGGTGATCGGTGCGGGCATCTTCGTGATCACGGGGCAGGCGGCCGCGGAACATGCCGGCCCTGCGCTCACGCTTTCCTTCGTGCTGGCCGGCCTGGCCGCCGCGCTGGCGGCGCTCAGCTACGCCGAATTCGCCGCCATGCTGCCGGTGTCGGGCAGCGCCTATGTGTACGCCTATGCCACCTTCGGCGAACTGCTGGCCTGGTTCATCGGCTGGAACGTGGTGGCCGAGTACCTGCTGGCGGTGTCGTCGGTGGCGGTGGGCTGGTCCGGTTACGGCGTCGGCCTGCTGCACAGCATGGGCATCGACATCCCGTCGGTCCTGGCCAATGCGCCGCTGTCGTTCCGGGACGGCCATTTCGTGATGACCGGCGCCTGGATCAACCTGCCGGCCCTGCTGGTGGTCGCGGCGATCACCGCGCTGCTCTACGTGGGTACCCGCCAGTCGACGGTGTTCGCCAGCTTCGTGGTGGTGCTTAAGGTGCTGGTGGTGGTGTTGTTCGTGGTGTTCGGCCTGCAGTACGTCGATCCGTCGCTGTGGCATCCCTACGTGCCGGCGAACCAGGGCGGGGACCACTACGGCTGGGCCGGCGTGTTCCGTGCGGCCACCAGCGTGTTCTACGCCTACATCGGCTTCGATGCGGTGGCCACCGCGGCGCAGGAAACCCGCAACCCGCAGCAGAACGTGCCGGCCGGCATCCTCATCTCGCTGGCGATCTGCACCGTGCTCTACATCATCGTCGCGGCCGTGCTCACGGGCCTGGTCCCCTATCCGCAGTTGGCCACCGCAGAGCCGGTGGCGACCGCGCTGGCCGCACACCCGGCGCTGGCATGGCTCAAGCTGCTGACCCAGGTGGGCGCGGTCGCCGGCCTCACTTCGGTCATCCTGGTGATGCACATGGGCCTGGCGCGCATCCTCTACACCATGGCCGGCGATGGCCTGTTGCCGCGCATGTTCGGTGCCGTACACGAGCGTTTCCGCACGCCGCATCGCACGACCCTGCTGGTGGGCCTCGTGGGCGGCGTGCTGGCGGCGGTATTCCCGCTCAGCCTGCTGGGCGACCTGCTGTCGATGGGCACTCTATTGGCCTTCGCCACGGTGTGCATCGGCGTGCTGGTGCTGCGCCGCACGCATCCAGAACTGCCGCGTGGCTTCCGCGTGCCGGCTGCGCCGGTCGTATGCTCGCTGGGCGTCGTGGTCTGCCTGTTCCTGCTGGCTCAGATGAACGCGGGCAACTGGCTGTTGCTCGCGACGTGGACGGCGATCGGCATGCTGATCTACGTCGGCTACGGCTACCGGCACAGCCTGCTGCGCGGCCGCCGCTGAGGCCGGCCCGGGACGACGGCACGCCCAACGGTGCCGCCGTCGGTCAGGTTCTCGATCAGCCTGAGATGTGGAAGCGCCCGTCGCCTAGCGGCCCTTCGATGTAGTGGTCGAAGCGGCGTACCGACAGCGGATGCCGGTCGTAGTCCATATGCCGGTCTGTCGCGTCTACGATGGCCGCGAGCTGCTCGAGGGAAAACAGCTCCGGCGTTGCTTCGGTCGAATGGTCGTCCGGCTGCGGGGAATAGCCGTGCGGGCGGTTGGGAAGCGTCATGGCACCACTCCTGCGGTCTAATGCACGCGATGATTTGCAGGCCGCACGGTATGGAGGCCATGCGGGTCGACCCATGCATCCATGCCTTGGAGGAAGTGCGCCGTGCCGCGGAATCGTGCGTGCCGGTGTTTCGCCGTGGGCTCTACCTGTAGCGGCCCGGTGACTTCGTTTCCTGTATCCGTTCGGATGCGGCAGCGGCGGAAAAGGTTGCCTGACGGGGAATGCCGGCCCGGCGCCCGGGATCGATTTCGCCGCTGTCTTTTTCGGCTTTGCGCAAGTCGCGTCGCAGGTCGCGGCCTCGTGCGAAGTCGACTGTATGCTAGCTCCGTTGCACGCGCATGACGTGGCCCATAGGGCATGCTCGCGCACGCGCTTCTTGGCCTCCTTGATGCTTGGGATGGCGTCCGTTTGGACGTCCAATCACGCGCTCAGAACAGTACGCCCTGGTCCACGAGGATCTTCACCGGCGCGAAACTGCGGCGGTGCTGGGGGCAGGGGCCGAGCCGCTTGAGCGCGTCGAGATGGAAGGGCGTGCCATAGCCCTTGTGCTCGGCGAAACCGTAGCCGGGATACTCGCGATCGAGTTCGATCATCCAGCGATCGCGGCTCACCTTGGCGAGGATCGACGCGGCGCTGATGGCCGGTTCCAGCGCATCGCCGCCAATGATGGCGCGACCGGCGCAGGGCAGTTCGCGCGGCAGGGCGTTGCCGTCGATCCAGGCCTCGTGCGCGGAAGGATTGAGACCGGCCAGCGCGCGGCACATTCCGGTCATGGTGGCCTGGAAGATGTTGATGCGATCGATCTCATCGGCCGTGACCAGCACGATGCAATAGGCCAGCGCGCGATCCACGATCTTCTCGTAGAGCGCCTCGCGCTTGGCTTCGGTGAGCTTCTTCGAATCGTCCAGGCCGCGGATCTTCGGGCGGGAGGGATCGAGGATGACGGCGGCAACCGCGACCGGGCCCGCCAGCGGACCACGCCCGGCTTCATCCACGCCGGCGATGAGACGGATGACCGTTTCGGTAGTCGCGACCGACGACGGCGCGTCCATCTTCAACTTGGAGCTAGCCACGTCCGGCCTCCACCAGTTCCGCCACGGCATCGGCCGCCATGTCGCCTGCCTGTCCTTCCAGGTCACCACGCAGGGCGCGATGCAACTGTTCGAACGCGGTCACGATCGCGCCGCGACGCTCGCTGTCCTGGAACAGCGACAGCGTGGCTTCGGCGAGCTTGTCGGGGGTGAAATCGTCCTGCATCAGTTCCGGGACGAGCACGGCCTTGTCGCCCATGCCAGCCGCGCGCGCGAGGATGTTGGGCAGCGAATAGACGTCCGTCTTCAGCATGTTGAGCATGCGTGCGATGCGATAGCTCACCGGCGAGACCCGATAACCTACCACCATCGGCCGCTTCGCCAGCATGGCTTCCAACGCCGCCGTGCCCGAGGCCAGCAGGACGACGTCCGCGGCCAGCATCGCCTCATGGGCATGGCCGTCCAGCAACAGCGGCGCGTCGTCGCCCTGGGCGTCGCCCAACAGGGCCTTCAGCGTCGCGTGCACGCGTTCGTTCGCGGCCGGCACGATGACGCGCAGGCCGGGCAGGGTGGCGGCGACCTTGCCGGCCGCCTCGATGAAGCTGCGGCCCAGCCGCTCGATTTCCGATGCGCGGCTGCCAGGCAGTACGGCCAGTACCGGCACGTTGTGCGGCAGCTGCAGGAAATCACGCGCGCCTGCGCGGTCGGAGACCATCGCAAAGCGGTCCGCGAGCGGATGCCCGACGAAGCGGGCATCCACGCCGTGCCTGGCATAGATCGGCGGCTCCATCGGAAACAGGCACAACACACGATCCGCGCTACGGCCGATCTTTTCCGCACGCTTCTCGCGCCATGCCCACACCGACGGGCTGACGTAGTGCACGGTACGAAGGCCCGCCTCGCGGAGGCGCTTCTCCACGCCGAGGTTGAAATCGGGTGCGTCGATGCCGATCACCACGGCGGGCTTCGCATCGACCAGCCGCGCGACCAGTTGCTTGCGCAGGCGCAGCAGGCGCGGCAGGTGCGAGATCACCTCGACGAAGCCGAACAGCGACAGTTCCTTGATGTCGTACCAGGAATCGAACCCGACCGCCTGCATGCGCGCGCCGCCGATGCCGACGAAGCGCGCCTGGGGATAGCGGCGGCGCAGCGCGGTGACGAGGTCGGCACCGAGCTGATCGCCGGAGTCTTCGCCGGCGCTGATGGCAATGAGGGGAGCCAGGTTTGCGGTATCAGTGGGAGTCATGGCTTATGAAAAACGACAACAGCAAACCCCCGTGCCTCAATGCGTATACGAGCGAAGCTCATATACGCGACTCATGTCAGCGCGCCAGCGAGCGCTCGCTGCGATCGAGGAACTCCAGCATGGCGCGCACGTCTTCGCTGTCGGCGGCCTGTGCCACCAGTTGTTCGCGGGCATCGGACAGGGTAAGGCCGGCCATGTAGAGCGTGCGGTAGGCACGCTTGATCGCGGAGATGCGCGACGCGTCGAAACCGCGGCGCTTGAGGCCTTCGCTGTTGATGCCGCGCGGACGGCCGCGCTGCTCGTTGGCCATCATCACGAACGGCGGCACGTCCGAACCCAGCAGGCAGCCCATGCCGATGAACGCATGCGCGCCCACCTTGCAGAACTGGTGCGCGCCGGAGAAACCGGCCATCACCACCCAGTCGCCGACTTCGACGTGGCCGGCCAGCGCCGAGTAGTTGGAGAAAACCGTGTTGTTGCCGATCTGGCAGTCGTGCGCGACATGCACGTAAGCGAGCAACCAGTTGTCGTTGCCGATGCGCGTAACGCCGCCGCCATCGCCCGTGCCACGATTGATCGTGACGAACTCGCGGATCTGGTTGCGATCGCCGATCACCAGTTCGGTGCGCTCGCCCTGGAACTTCTTGTCCTGCGGCGCGCCGCCCAGCGAGGCGAACTGGCTGATGCGATTGTCGCGGCCGATGCGGGTCGGACCCTCGATCACCACGTGCGGTCCGATCACCGTGCCTTCGCCGATATGCACATCGGCACCGATCACGCTGAATGCGCCGATGGTGACGTTGCTGGCGATGACGGCCGACGGATCGATCTGCGCGGTGGCGTGGATCATTTCTCCGACCTCGCGGCGCACATCAGCTCGCAGCTCGCCACTTCCTTGTCACCCACCACGGTGCGCGCCTCGAACAGGCCCATGCTGCGCAGCAGGCGCTTGAGCGTCACTTCCAGGCGCAGCTGGTCGCCCGGCACCACCGGCGCGTTGAAGCGCGCGTTGTCGACCTTGGCGAGATAGAACAGCGGGCTGCCGGTGTTGCCCTTGAGGCGGCTGGAAATCTGCGTGAGCAGGCCGGCGGCCTGGGCCATGGCTTCCACGATCAGCACGCCGGGCATCACCGGGTGGCCGGGGAAGTGGCCCTGGAAGAACGGCTCGTTGATGGTCACGTTCTTGAGGGCCACCACGCTCTTGTCGGGCACGAGCTCGATCACGCGGTCGACCAGCAGGAATGGGTAGCGGTGCGGCAGCAGCTGCTGGATATGTTCCACAGTCACAGGAAGGTGGAAAGGCACGGTGAGGTCACTCATTGTTGCTGTCCTTCTCCAGCGCCGAGAGCCGGCGCGCGTATTCGTCGAGATGCTTGAATCGGGCCGCATTGCGGCGCCACAGTCGGTTTTCCTGCAGCGGGACGCCCGAAGAATATTCACCGGGCTCGCGTATGGAGTGCGTGACCAGGCTCTTGGCGGTAATGGTAACCCGGTCGGCCACTTCCAGATGACCCAGCACGCCGGCATTGCCGCCGATCATGCAGTAGCGGCCGATCTTGGCGCTGCCGGCCACGGCGGCGCAGCCGGCCAGGGCGGTATGCGCGCCGATGGTCACGTTATGGGCGATCTGGATCTGGTTGTCCAGGCGCACGTCCTCTTCCAGCACGGTGTCGTCCAGCGCGCCACGATCGATGGTGGTATTGGCGCCGATCTCGCAGTCGTCGCCGATGCGCACGCCGCCGAGCTGGGGCAGCTTGATCCAATGGTCGCGATCGAAGGCAAGGCCGAAGCCGTCCGAACCGATCACCGCGCCCGGATGCACCAGCACGCGTTTGCCCACGGTGACGCGGATCACCAATGTCACGCGGGCTACCAGGCGCGATTGCGCGCCGACCGTGCAGTCCGGTCCGATGATGCAATGGGGCCCGAGGATCGCGCCGTCTTCCACCACCGCACCATCCTCGATCACGCAACCGGGCCCGATGCTGGCGGTCGGCGCGACGCGTGCGTTGGGCGATACCACCGCGGTGGGATGAATGCCTTGCGGCGAGGCAGGCAGGCGTTCGAACAGCGCTGCGATCTTGGCGTAGGCCACGTAGGGGTCACGCGCCACGAGCGCGGCGACGGGACTGTCGGCAACGTTCTCCTCGCGCATGACCACCACGCCCGCGCGCGTGGACGCAAGCTGCGAGGCGTACTTGCTGTTCGAAAGGAAGCTGAGCTGGCTCGGACCCGCGCCCGCCAAGGTGCCCACGCCATCGATGACGCGCTCGCCGTCGCCATGAAAGGCGAGGCCGAAGCGTTCGGCCAGCTCGGACACGGTGGTTTTGAAGACGCTCATGCTTGGCTCCCTGCAATCGGGCCATTGTAGGAGGAGGCGCCACCGGGCGCATGAAAAAAAGAAAGCGCGGCAGGGCCGCGCCTTCTTTCCGTGGGCTGTTCCAGCCCGGCTACGCCATCAGAACTGGCTGCCGAAGGTGAACTGGATGCGCTCCTCGTAATGGTTGTCCGCCTGCTGGGTGCGCAGCGGCACCGCGAAGTTGATGATCAGCGGGCCGATCGGCGCCTGCCAGTGCAGCGAGATACCGGTCGAGGCGCGCAGTTCGCTCGCCTTGAAGCTCTGGTAGTCCTGGTACACGTTGCCGACGTCGACGAACCACGACACGCGGGCCGTGTTGATGTCCTTGAGGAACGGCAGCGGCAGGTACAGCTCGGCCGTGCCCAGCACCTTGAACGCGCCGCCGATCGGCTGTGCGTAGGAGTAGTAGCCGCCGGTACAGGTGCCGTCCTTGTTGGGCTGGATCGGAGAACCGTCGGCGTTCGTGCCGGTACACACGCGGGGGCCCAGGGTGTTGTCCTGGAAGCCGCGCACGTCACGCACACCGCCGGAGTAGTAGTTCTCCCAGAACGGGAAGGTGACCGGGTCGCCCGCCTTGTAGCTGGTGCCGCCGTTGTAGTCGAACGTCTGGCCGTAGGCCTTGCCGTAACCGACCTGGCCGTCCAGGTACAGCACGAAACCCTTGCCGATCGGCCAGTAGTGGTTCGCCTCGCCGAAGATCTTGTAGTACTGCACGGTGGAGCCCGGCAGCGCGATGTCGGTCGACAGCGAGATCAGGCCGCCGCGCGTCGGCGCCCAGTAACCGTTGCGGGTGTCGTGGGTCCAGCCGATGGTCGCGTCCCAGGTATGGATGGTCTTGTGACCGATCGCATTCTGGTAGTCGATCATGATCTGCGGCGAGTAGTTCACCGTCGTCGTCTGACCGGTGGGATTGCCGTTCGCGTCAAACGTCTGGTACTCGTAGGCGAGGTTGATCTTGTTGCTGCTGATGCCCAGGCCGGTGCGGATGTTGTCCGTTTCCGAGATCGGGAAGCTGAGGAAGCTCGAGAACGACTTCATCGAACTTTCGTAGTTCACGAAGTCACTGTTGGTGTCGGCGTAATTGCTCTTGGTGAAGCCAGCGTTGTAACCGATGCCCACGCCGCTGTCGGTGAGGTACGGGTTGAAGTAGCTCGCGTTGACCGAGGTGGAGTAGTCGCTGCGCGACGCGCCCACGGTGAAGCTGTCACCGGTGCCGAGGAAGTTGTTCTGCGACACCGATGCGGACAGGATGATGCCCGAGTACTGCGAGTAGCCCACGCCGAACATCAGGCTGCCGGCGGACTGTTCTTCCACCTTCGCGGTCAGGTCGACCTGGTCCTCGGTGCCGGGCACCAGGGCCTTGTCGATGTTGACGGTCTTGAAGTAGCCCAGGCGCTGCAGGCGGATCTTCGAACGGTCGATCGCCGGCTGCGAGAACCAGCTGCCTTCCAGCTGGCGCATTTCGCGGCGCATCACGTCGTCTTCCGTGCGGGTGTTGCCCTGGA
Source organism: Dyella jiangningensis (assembly GCF_003264855.1). NCBI lineage: Bacteria > Pseudomonadati > Pseudomonadota > Gammaproteobacteria > Lysobacterales > Rhodanobacteraceae > Dyella > Dyella jiangningensis. The sequence goes on from NZ_NFZS01000001.1 coordinate 1,340,363, forward strand.
AGATCACGCGACGCACGTACACGCGCTTGCCCGGCTCGATGTAGAGCGTGAGGTCGACGGTGCGCTTGTCCTTGTCCAGCTTCGGCACCGGCGTCACCTTGGCGAACGCGTAGCCGATGCTGGCGAGGATGCTCTTGATCGAGTTGGTGCTGGCCTCGATCGCCTTGCGGTTGAAGGTGTCGCCCTTCTTCACGTACACCAGCTGCTTGAGCGAATCCTCGGGGAGGATCAGCTCACCGAGCAGATGCACCTCGGAGATGGTGTAGATGTCGCCTTCCTTCACGCTGGCGGCGATGTACATCGTGCGCTTGTCCGGCGCGATGGTCACCTGCGTGGAGTCGACGCCGAAGTCGGCGTAGCCGCGGTCCATGTAGTAGGACTGCAGCTTCTCGAGGTCGCCCGAAAGCTTCTCGCGCGAATACTGGTCGTCCTTGGAATACCAGGACATCCAGTTCGACGTGTCCGACTCGAAACCCTTGCGGATTTCCTTGTCGGTGAACGCCTTGTTGCCGACGATGTTGATTTCCTTGATCTTCGCGACCTTGCCTTCGCGGATCTCGATATCGATGGCGACACGGTTGCGATCGAGGTTGGTCACGTGCGGCTCGACCGACACGTTGTACTTGCCGCGGTTGTAGTACTGGCGCACCAGTTCCTGCTGCACGCGATCCAGCGACAGGCGGTCGAAGGTTTCGCCTTCGGACAGGCCGATCTCCTTCAGGCCCTTGCGCAGGTCGTCTTCCTTGATGTCCTTGTTGCCGCGGATGTTGAGCTTGGCGATGGACGGGCGCTCCACCACCTTGATGACCATGATGTCGCCTTCGCGATCGACTTCCACGTCGCTGAAGAACTTGGTCTGGTACAGGGCGCGAATGGCGCGCTGCGCGCTGTCGTTGGTGAGTCGGTCGCCCCGGTTGACGGGCAGGTAGTTGAGCACCGTGCCCTGGGAGATGCGGCTGAGGCCGTCGATACGAATATCGGAAACGACGAACGGCTCGAAGGCGAGTGCGTTGGCGGACAGTGAGGCAAGCAAGATCAGGGCGGCGATACGCTTCATCGTCGATTCCGTTGTTTTTTATTCCGATGAGGCGGCCTGGACCGCCCGATCAATGCGTGAAGCCAGGACGAGCCCAGCCTTGAATGGGTGCTTGCATCTTCCCCGGATGCGGCGGGTCAACCATCGCGCCATACCGGCGGCTCGCGCCGCAGGTACGCCTTGCCCTCGGACACGGCGCGACTCCCAGCAAGGTCAGCGCGCGTCACGAAGGCAGGAAGCGATGGATGTCGTTGTAGAAAGCCAGTCCCATCAACGTAAACAGCAGGATCAGGCCGACATACTGACCGGCCATCATTGCGCGTTCGCTTAAGGGGCTGCCCTTGACCAACTCGATAAGGTAATACAGCAGGTGACCCCCGTCCAAGACGGGGATGGGCATCAGGTTGAGCACGGCGAGGCTGAGCGACACCAGCGCCAGGAATTCGATGAACCAGGTGGCGCCCATGCTGGCGGAGGCATTGGCCACCTGGGCGATGCCGATCACGCCGGAGAGGTTCTTGGTGGAGGCCTGGCCGCTGACCATCTTGCCGATCATGTTGAAGATCGACATGGCGCGGTCCCAGGTAGTGCTCAGGGAGGCGCCGAGGGCCTTGACCGGTCCATAGCGCACCAGCGCTTCCTCAGGCTGCGGTGGCCGGATGCCGATCAGCCACTGCGGGGGACGCCCTTCGTAGGACTTCTTGACCGCCGTGACGGTCAGCGTCATGGGCTTGCCGGCCCGCTCGATGGCGATGGTCAGCCTGGGCGACTTGGCCGCTTCATCTTTCACCAGGTTGCCGAAGACGTCGAAGTCGGCCACTGGCTGTCCGTTGACGCTGACCAGCCGATCGCCGCCGCGCATGCCGGCGGTCTGCGCCGGATCGCCCTCGGTGACGATGGCTGCGACGGCCGGCAGCGGCGCGGGTCTCAGGCCCAGCTTGTCCAGATACTGGTCGATACCCTGGCCGGCCGGCAGTTCCTGCAGCGGCAGCACGACATGGCGTTCGGCGCCGTCGGTGCCGCGCACATCCATCGGCAGCGGCTCGCGACCAAGCATGGCGTTGGCCACGGCCTCCAGGGAGTCGCTCCACGTCGCGACGGCCTTGCCGTCGATGCGCAGCACGCGGTCGCCCGGGTGGATGCCGGCCTGCGCGGCCATGCTCTGCGGCGCGGCAGTGACCAGCGGGGCGATGTCCGGCTTGCCCAGCATGAACATCAGCCAGAACGCCACCACGGTAAAGATGAGATTGAAAGCGGGACCTGCAGCGACGATCGCGATGCGCTGCCAGACGGGCTTGCCGGTGAACTCCTGGCCGGCGAGCGCGGGATCGACCTCGCCTTCGCGGGCGTCGAGCATCTTCACGTAGCCGCCCAGCGGAATCACGGCGACCTGATACTCGGTGCCGTCCTTGCCGATGCGCTTCCAGATGGCCCTGCCGAAGCCCACCGAGAAACGGAGCACCTTCACGCCGCAGCGGCGGGCGACCCAGTAGTGGCCGAATTCGTGAAAGGTCACCAGCACGCCAAGCGTGACCAGCAACCAAAACACGGATCCAAGAAGAGTATTCATCGGCAAGAGCTTATCAGGCTTGTCAGCAGGCGTTGCGGAGAACGCGGCGGGCAGCCTCGCGGGCCGCACGGTCGCGTTCATTCAGGGTCTGCACATCGACCACAGCTTGAGACGGCAGTTCCGCAAGAACGCTCTCGACGAGATCGGCGATGCCGAGGAAGGACAGTCCGCCGCCCAGGAACGCATCCACCGCCACCTCGTTAGCTGCATTGAGGATGGCTGGCGCGTCGCCGCCGGCGCGCAAGGCCTGGAAGGCCAGGGCGAGGCAGCGGAAGGTGCCCAGATCGGGCTGTTCGAACGCCAGCGGCGCCGAGGTGGCGAGATCGAGCGGTGACACGCCGGCCTCCACGCGCGCCGGCCAGGCCAGTGCGTGCGCGATGGCGGTGCGCATGTCGGGGTTGCCCAGCTGCGCGAGCACCGAACCGTCCACGTACTCCACCATCGAATGCACCAGGCTTTGCGGGTGCACCAGCACGTCGATGGTGTCCGGCGTGGCGCCGAACAGGTGATGTGCCTCGATCACCTCGAGGCCCTTGTTCATCAGCGTCGCCGAATCCACCGAAATCTTGCGGCCCATCACCCAGTTCGGATGCTTGCAGGCCTGTTCCGGGGTCACGCCGGCGAGCTCGGCGCGCTTGCGGCCGCGGAACGGGCCGCCGGAAGCGGTGAGGATCAGTCGGCGTACGCCGTTGCCCTTCAGGTCCGGACGGCCACCCGGCAGGCACTGGAAGATGGCGTTGTGTTCGGAATCCACCGGAATGAGGTCGCCGTCGCCGGCCGCCAGGGCCTCCAGCAGCAGCGGCCCGGCCATCACGATGGATTCCTTGTTCGCGAGCAACAGGCGCTTGCCGGTACGTGCGGCGGCCAGCGTGGAGTCGAGCCCCGCGGCGCCGACGATGGCCGCGACCACCGTGTCGCACAACGTACCCGATACCGCCGCGGTGATCGCGTCGTGGCCGCTGGCGATATCGCAACGCACGCCGGCGGTGGCGAGCCGGCGGGCGAGTTCGCCTTCCAGCGCAGCGTCAGCAATGACGGCGAGGTCCGGGCGATGCCGGACGCAAAGTTCCGCAAGCGCGGCGACATTGCTGTGCGCCGTCAGCACGCTGGCGCGGAAGCGCTCAGGGTGGCGCGCGATCACGTCGAGCGTGTTGCCGCCGATCGAGCCGGTGGCGCCCAGGACGGCGACGTGACGAAGCGTGGGACTGCTCATAGGCCCAGCAGAAGCTTGCCTGCAGCGAATACGGGCAGGGCGGCGAATACGCTGTCGAGGCGATCGAGCAGGCCGCCATGGCCCGGGAAGAGGTTGCCCGAATCCTTCACGGCGGCGTGGCGCTTCATCAGGCTCTCCAGCAGGTCGCCGACGATAGACGCAACCACGGTCAGCACCGACAGCACCAGCAGGCCGACCAGCTTGCCACCCGTGACCCCGAGCATCAGCCCGCCGACCACGGTAACCAGCGCTCCGGCCACGAAGGCGCCATACACGCCGGCCCAGGTCTTGCCCGGGCTGATGGTCGGGGCAAGCTTGCGGCGGCCGAACTGGCGGCCGCTGAAATAGGCGCCGATGTCGGCAGCCCAGACGATGAAGAGCGCGAGCAGGGTCCACCAATGGCCGTGCTCACCGGTGCCGTGGATGGAGACCACCGCGACCCAGGCCGGCACGATCACCAGCAGGCCCGCGCCCAGCTTCATCAGGCAGTTCTCGCGCGTGGGCGCGGCGGCGAAGGCGAAGTGGCGCAGCCACTGGCCGACCACGATCCACCAGGCGACGCCGATGCCGATCACCAGCGGCCACCATGCGCTGCCGCGCGCGTACCAGCACAGCGCGAACACGATGGCCGTCAGCACGAGCAGGCCGACGCGCGGCGCGGTCTCCTTGAGGCCCGACAGCCGGGTCCATTCCCACATGGCCGCCAGGAATGCGATGACGACGATCGGCGCGAACAGCCAGGTCGGCGTCAGTAGGATCAGTGCGATCACCAACGGAGCGAGCAGCAAGGCGGTGAGGGTGCGCTGAAGCAGCATGCGGGTCCTTAGTTGGCCTGGCGGGCGACTTGTTCGCCGGTCTTGCCGAAGCGTCGTTCGCGGCGGGCGTAATCGTCGATGGCGTCCTTGAGGGACGCCTGGTCGAAGTCTGGCCACAGGGTATCGGTGAAATGCAGTTCGGCGTAAGCCAGCTGCCACAACAGGAAGTTGCTGACGCGGTATTCGCCGCCGGTGCGGATGAACAGGTCCAGCGGCGGCAGTTCTGCCAGGCACATCCAATGGCCCAGCAATGCTTCGTCGATCTCGTCGGCGCGCAGCTCGCCGCGCGACACCGCTTCGGCGGCCTTGCGCGCCGCCTGCACGATGTCCCAGCGACCGCCGTAGTTCACCGCGATGTTCAGATGCAGCGCATCATTGGCCGCCGTGCGCGTCATCGCGCCGGTCATGCGTTGCCGCAGGCCGGCGTCGAAGGCGTTGAGGTCGCCGACGAAGCGGATGCGCACGCCATTGCCGTGCAGCTCGTCCACTTCCTTGTCGAGCGCGCGCACGAACAGTTCCATCAACGCGCCGACCTCTTCCTCCGGACGCTTCCAGTTCTCGCTGGAAAACGCGAAGAGGGTGAGTACCTTCACGCCCTGGCGCAGGCAGCCCTCGACCACGTTGCGCACGGCCTTGCGGCCCGCGTTGTGGCCGAAGGTGCGCGGCCGATGCCGGAGCTTTGCCCAGCGGCCGTTGCCATCCATCACGATGGCGATGTGGCGCGGTATTCGCGCGGAGTCGGCGCTGGTCATGGACAGGCTCTGAGGATGACGGCGCCTCAGAGCGCCATCAGCTCGTCTTCCTTGTTCTTGACGACACCGTCGACATCCTTGACGAAACGGTCGGTGAGCTTCTGGATCTCGTCCTCGGCACGACGCTCGTCGTCCTCGGTGATCAGCTTTTCCTTGAGCAGGTCCTTGACCTGCTGCATGGCATCGCGGCGCACGTTGCGGATCGCGATCTTGGCTTCCTCGCCCTCGTGCGCCACGTGCTTGGCCAGCTCGCGACGACGCTCTTCGGTGAGCGGCGGCATGTTGAGGCGGATGGTGGTGCCGGCGGTGTTCGGCGTGATGCCGATGTCAGAGGCCATGATGGCCTTTTCGATCGGAGCCACCAGGGTCTTTTCGAACGGGGTGATGATGATGGAGCGCGAGTCGCCCAGAGCGACCGTGGCCACCTGGTTCAGCGGCATGTCGGAGCCGTAGTACGGCACCTTGATGCCATCGACCAGGGCGGTGCTCGCGCGGCCCGTGCGCAGGCGCGTCAGGCTGTGCTTGAGCGAGTCGATGCTCTTGCCCATGCGGGTCTGGGCATCGTTCTTGATGTCGTTGAGCATGGGTACACCCCTTGAACCGTGCAAGCCCGCGAGTATAGCAGGGGCCTACAAGGCATTGGGGCCTGGCCGTTTTCTTCCTCCCCCTGTGGGCGACCCGAAGGTAGTCCCTGTGGGAGAGAGGATCGAGGTGAGGGAAGGTGCTCGCGATAGCGCTTCAACCAAGCCCCGCTTCGATGTTGCGTTACGGCAAGGGCGACCGCTCACCCCAGCCCTCTCCCCCATGGGGACTAGCTTCGCGTCGCCCGGAGGGGAGGGAGGGCACTGCAGCGTCAGTTGTCGGAAACGATGGTGCCGACCGCTTCGCCGCGCATGATGCGCATGAGGTTGCCTGCCACGGTCATGTCGTAGATGCGCAGCGGCATGCCATGGTCGCGGCACAGCGCGATCGCGGCGGTGTCCATCACGGCCAGCTTGCGTTCGATCACCTGGTCGTAGGTGAGCTGGTCGTAGCGCGTCGCGTCGGCGTGGCGGGCCGGATCGGCGGTGTAGACGCCGTCGACCTTGGTGGCCTTGAGCAGCAGATCCGCGCCGACCTCCACCGCACGCAGCGCCGCCGCCGAATCGGTGGTGAAGAACGGGTTGCCGGTGCCGGCGGCGAACAGCGCGATGCGGCCCTTTTCGATGTGGCGGATCGCGCGGCGACGGATGAAATCCTCGGCCACGTCGTGGATCTGGATGGCGCTCATCACGCGGGCGAAGCCGCCGCGACGTTCGATGGCGTCCTGCATGGCCAGCGCGTTCATGACGGTCGCGAGCATGCCCATGTGGTCGCCGGTCACGCGATCCATGCCTGCGGCCGCGAGGCCCGCACCACGGAAGATGTTGCCGCCGCCAATGACCACGCCGATCTGCACGCCGGCCTTCTGCACTTCGATGATTTCATCGGCCAGGCGGCCGATCACCTTGGGGTCGATGCCGTAATCGGCCTCGCCCATGAGGGCTTCGCCGGAGAGTTTGAGCAGGATGCGACGGTACTTAAGCGGGTTGCTCATGGGGTCTCCGGATTGTGTGTGGCAAAACGCGCGCATTGTAGCCGGACGTGGCCGCTCAGTTAAGCTTCTCCGACCGCTCGGGGGAATGGAGCAGCGGGCAACATTCATGGAGGGACGACATGGGCTGGCGCACGCACGTGCTTGGATCGGAGGAGCTCACGGCCAGCGGGGTGATCACAGTATCCGCAGTTTTTCTCGTGCTTGCCGCACTCTGCTACAGCCTGTGGATCGATTTCGAATCTGAGCCATGGGTAGCGCGCAACGCAGTGTGGTACGCGGGTGTACTCGGCTTGGCCATGGCATGTTGGATGACTTGGCTGATAGTGTCCGGGCGCATCAAGACCGCCCGCATGTCGCCGACGGTCGCCGTGCTCATGACGCCGGTATACGCGTTCATATTCGCGTTCATGCTCTGGTACCCGATTTCCGACGGCATTCCCGGTGCCTATACCCGACTGTTCGGTACGCCCACGGTGAAGGTCGCCGTGTTCGAAACAGAGGAGCTGCGTGGTGGCAAGGGTTGTCGGTATCGCGCCCGTACGCACCTGGACGATCACTTTGGCGCGTTCATCCTGTGCGTCGGCGCGGATTACTACCGCGCCCATCCCGATCGTCGAGTCGAACTGGCGCTGATCGGCTATCGCAGCGACTATGGACTGTATGTCGTCGATAGCCGACATGTCCGCGACCTTGGCCGGCGGGTGCGGTGAGACAACGAAAAAGCCGCGGTTTCCCGCGGCTTTTTCGATGTTGCATGAAGCGAGCTGCTTAGCCCTGCATCGCCTTGGCGACTTCGGCCAGGTAGTCTTCCTGCACCTTCTCGATGCCTTCGCCCACGGCGAGACGCACCACGGCGACCACGTCGGCGCCTTCCTTCTTCAGGACGTCGCCCACGGTGGTGTTGGTGTCGATCACGTACGGCTGGCCGACGAGGGTCACTTCCGAGACGATCTTGTTGATCTTGCCGGAGATGATCTTCTCGAGGATCTCGGCCGGCTTGGCCTTGTCCTTCTCGGTCATCTGGCTCAGCGCGATTTCCTTTTCCTTCGCGACGAACTCGGCCGGGACGTGCTCCGGCTTGATGTGCGGCGGGTTCATGGCGGCGACGTGCATGGCGATGCCCTTGGCCAGCTCTTCCGAGCCGCCCTTGAGCGCCACGATCACGCCGATCTTGCCGCCGTGCGAGTAGGTGGCCAGCGGGCCATCGTTCGCGATGCGGGCCACGCGGCGCACTTCGATCTTCTCGCCGATGGTGGCGGTCTGGGCCTTGGCGGCGGACTCGACGTTGTCGGCGCCCGGGAAGGCGGCAGCCTTGGCGGCGTCGATGTCGGCAGCGCCCGATGCCAGCACGGCCTCGGCGACGTCGTTGGTGAACTGGATGAAGTTCGGCGCCTTGGCGACGAAGTCCGTCTCGCTGTTCACTTCGACCAGCACGGCCTGGCCATTGGCCTGGGCGGTGGCGATGCGGCCTTCGGCGGCCACGCGGTCGGCCTTCTTGTCGGCCTTGGCCAGGCCGGTCTTGCGCAGGTACTCGACAGCGGCGTCGATGTCGCCGTTGTTCTCGACCAGCGCCTTCTTGCAATCCATCATGCCGGCGCCCGAGCGCTCGCGCAGTTCGCTAACCAGTTTTGCGGTGATAGCAGTCATCTGGAATCCTCAAAAACTTTGATGCGCCCCGACCCTTGCGGGCCGGGGCAGGGAGGGCTTACTCGCCGTCCGACTCTTCGTTGCGACGGCCGCCGCGACCACCACGGTCGCCACGCGGCGCGCCAGCGCCCTTCTTGGCCGGGCCGCGGTTGTTGCGGTCGTCACGGCGCGGGGCAGCCTTGCGCTCTTCCTTGGCAACCGGGTTGCCTTCTTCGTCGAGCTCGACGAATTCGTTGGCGTCGCCCTGGGCGGCAGCCGGCGCAGCGGCCTTGCCTTCCAGGATGGCGTCAGCGGCAGCGCGGGCGTACAGCTGGATGGCGCGGATGGCGTCGTCGTTGCCCGGGATGGCGTAGTCGACCAGTTCCGGGTTGTAGTTGGTGTCGACCACGGCGATCACCGGGATGCCGAGCTTCTTGGCTTCCTGCACGGCGATGTCTTCATGACCGATGTCGATGATGAAGAGGGCGTCCGGCAGGCGGTTCATGTCCTTGATGCCGCCCAGCGAGTTCTCGAGCTTGTCGCGCTCGCGGCGACGGGCCAGCACTTCGTGCTTGACCAGGCGGTCGAACGAACCGTCGGTCTCGGCGGCTTCCAGCTCCTTGAGGCGGGCCACGGACTGCTTGACGGTGCGGAAATTGGTCAGCATGCCGCCGAGCCAGCGGGCGGTGACGAACGGCATGCCGGCGCGTGCGGCTTCTTCAGCCAACGGCTCACGGGCCGAACGCTTGGTGCCGACGAACAGCACGGTGCCACGCTTCTGGGCCACGGCCGACAGGAAGTTCATCGCGTCGGTGAAGAGCGGCAGCGTCTTCTCGAGGTTGATGATGTGGATCTTGCCGCGGGCGCCAAAGATGTACGGGGCCATCTTCGGGTTCCAGTAACGGGTCTGGTGACCGAAATGCACGCCAGCTTCGAGCATCTGGCGCATGGTGACTTGAGCCATGGGTAAAACTCCGATTGTTGGGCCGGCTAGGCCCGGGGGGTTGGGACCTCCACGCATCCCCGACTTCGACCCTGGCAACCCGTATGATGTGGAGGGTTGACCAAGGCACCCCGAAGGCGGTGCCGATACGTGTGTGGCGATTTAAAGTGTCCAATCAAGGACTTGTGGGGCTTGCACCGCAACGCGGTTACAATCTCCACCGCTTTGCGACTACCGCATGTGTCCGTTGAAACGGACAGGTCGGGTCAGCAAAACTTCGAAATTGTAGCCGGTACGCCGGCGGCGCGGCAAGTTGCTGCGGATTCAACGAGTTGAGTCCCGGGCAATTGCCGCCATATGAGCACAGCTATGGCAGTTACCCTGAAAACCCCCGAAGACATCCAGTCCATGCGCGAGGCCGGCAAGCTGGCCGCCGAAGTGCTGGCCATGCTCAAAGAGCACGTCAAGCCCGGCGTCACGACCGAGGACCTGGACCGCCTCGCCTACGAGCACATCACCAAGGTGCAGAAGGCGATTCCCGCCAACGTCGGCTACAACGGCTTCCCGAAGACGTTGTGCACGTCGGTGAACCACGTGATCTGCCACGGCATCCCGAGCCCGGCGAAGCTCTTGAAGGATGGCGACATCATCAATCTCGATGTCACCGTCATCAAGGACGGCTGGCACGGCGATACCAGCCGCATGTATTTCGTCGGCACCCCTTCGGTGCTGGCCAGGCGCCTGGTCGAGACCACCTTCGAGGCGATGATGCAGGGCATTCGTGCCGTGCGCCCCGGCGCCACGCTGGGCGACATCGGCGCGGCGATCCAGAAGCACGCGGAAGCGGACGGCTTCACGGTCGTGCGCGAATACTGCGGCCACGGCATCGGCAAGGTCTACCACGACGAGCCGCAGGTGCTGCACTACGGCCGCCCGGGCACGGGCCTTGAGCTGAAGAAGGGCATGACCTTCACCATCGAGCCGATGGTCAACGCCGGCAAGCCGCAGACCAAGCAGCTGCCGGACGGCTGGACGGTGGTCACCAAGGATCATTCGCTGTCGGCTCAGTGGGAGCACACCATCGCGGTGACGGATGACGGGTTCGAGATTTTGACGCCTTGGCCGGATGCGGCTTGAGGTTTGATGTGATGTGAGGTTTGGGAAGGGTCGCTTCGGCGGCCCTTCTTTTTTTGGGCGAATGCCGCCTCACGCACCATGGCGCCCGCTCCCCCCTGTAGGAGCGCACCCTGTGCGCGACAGCCTTTCGCGACGGGCTGAATGGTTCTTGCTGTTGTGAGCGCTGGGTATGGCCTTCGGCTGCCACTCTGCCGCGAGGATGCCGCTTACGACGTAAAGCTAGTCCCTGTGGGACGCAGCGGGCGTTTCGACGTCCTTCCGGCGACGCGAAGCTAGTCCCGTGGGACCGCCGAGTCACTTTTCTTTTGCTGGCCCACGCACGCGTTCTTTGCGTGCGAACGGCGAAGCCGGCCCGCACGCGGGGAGGCGCCATGGATGGCGCCGGCTTTGAGGAGCGAGGAAGGGCGGAGGGCGCTAGCCCGGAGTCAAAGTCCCACGGGATTAGCTTCGCGTCAAAAGTAACCCAAAGTAGTGGCCTTCAGAGCCAAGGCTCGTAGCGATATGTGGGATAGAAGCGTCGGTCGACCGAGGCCAGCCGGGGTGTGCTCGTTACTACCTCGAACGAAGTGGCTACACCGCAACGCGTCGTAGCGAAGAGGACTTAAAGCGGCTTCGTTGGATGATGAGAAATGCATGAGTGCCGCGCCTTCTCCCTCTCCCCTCCGGGGAGAGGGCTGGGGTGAGGGGCGGGGCTTGCGTGGGGCTTTGGAGGTCTCGCCACGAATTTCATCCACGCATGACCCCTTCTAGCCCCCATGCATGGCAGACTTGCTGCACTGCCACACGTGTCTGCTGACCATGCCTGTCGCCCCGATCGTGCTGCCTCCCTTGCCGCGCCTGCCTGTGGCGGTGCCGCGTTCGGGTGTGTCGAGCGATGCGCGTCGGGCGTTGCGTCAGTTGCTGGGGGACGTGGATCGGGCGCTGGCGACGGCGTTTCGGCAGGGTGCCGACGCCACTGCGTTGGCGCACCGACGCAGCGAGTCGGTGCAACGCATCGTGGTGCATGTGTGGACGGCTTGCCTGGGCGAAGTGAGCGATGCGGCTTTGTTCGCCGTGGGCGGCTTTGGTCGAGGCCTGCTGTTTCCGCATTCCGACGTCGATCTGCTGGCGCTGGTCGGGCCGTCCGAACCGGCGCGGCTGCGTGCGCTGGAGCAGTGCTTCGCCACGCTGTGGGACATCGGGCTCAAGGTCGGCCATGCGGTACGCGATCTCGCGCAATGTCGTGCGTTGGCTGCGCAGGACGCCAGCGTATTCACCAGCCTGCTCGACGCGCGACGGCTGGTCGGCGATCCCGCCCTGGAGGAAGGATTGCGGGCGATCATCAACGATCCCGCGCTGTGGCCTCCCGCCGCCTACCTTGCGGTTCGTCTCGCCGAGCGCGATGCGCGGCACGCGCGTTACAACGACACGGCGTACAACCTTGAGCCGAACCTGAAGGATGGTCCGGGCGGACTGCGTACGCTCGATTCGCTGCGCTGGTTGGGACGGCGGCTTGCGCACGCGGATGACTTCGACGACATGGTGGCCGAAGGCTTGCTCGATCCGGCGGAGAAGGATTCGCTGGAGCAGTCCGAGGCAACGCTGCGCCGCTACCGTTTCGCGCTGCATCTGGAAGCGGGCCGTGCCGAGGAACGCCTGCTGTTCGACTACCAGCGTGCGCTCGCGGCCAGCCTTGGTTTCCAGGACGAGCACGAGAAGAACCTCGGCGTCGAACAGTTCATGCAGGGGTATTACCGTGCGGCCAGCCAGGTCGAGCGCCTTGGCGTGCAGATTGCCGAGCGTTTCGAGGAAATGCTGGAGCCGCCGACCGCTGCACAGCCGGTCGGCGAGGATTTCGTGCGCTACGGCAAGCGACTGGCCGCGCGTGATCCCGACATTTTCATGCGTCGTCATGCGGCGCTCGTCGAAGCCTTCATTGCGCGACTCGGCGAGCCGGGCATCACGGGATTCACGGCGGATACCATGCGCCGCATGCACCAGGCATCAGCCGTGCTGGATGGTTCACTGGGGGATGATCACGACGTGCTGGTCGCGTTCCTGCGGCTGCTGCGCCTGGGTGCGCCGGCCGTGGAGGCGTTGTGGCGGATGAATCGCCATGGCCTGCTGGCGGCGATCCTGCCCGCGTTCGGCAAGGTGTTCGGTCGCATGCAGTACGACCTTTTCCATGTGTATACGGTGGACGAACACACGCTGCGCGTGCTGCGCAACGTCGCGCGCTTTGCCGATCCCGCTGCAGCCACGGAGTTCCCGATCGCCTGCGAAATCTGGCCCACGCTGCCCAAGCCGGAATTGCTGCTGCTGGCCGCGTTGTTCCACGACATCGCGAAAGGGCGCGGCGGCGACCATTCGGTGCTCGGCGAAGAAGAGGCGCTGGCCTTTGGCGCGCGCCTGGGCTTGCCGGAGGAAGACACGCAGCTGGTGGCATGGCTGGTGCGCTGGCACCTCCTGATGAGTACTACGGCGCAACGCCAGGACATCACCGATCCTGACGTGGTACAGCGGTTCGCCGAGACGGTAGGCGATGCCGAGCGCCTGGATTATCTCTACCTGCTTACCATCGCCGACATCATCGGCACCAGTCCCAAGCTTTGGAACGGATGGAAGGATCGCCTGCTGTCGGACCTCTATACGGCCACACGTTATGCGCTGCGCAGCGAAGACGAGTTGCCGTCCGATGCCGCGGCGCGGGTGGCCGCCTGTCGCGAGCAGGCGGAGGCGATATTGGCCAAGGACGGCTATGCGTCCGACGCGCTTGCACGCGTGTGGCGCGGTTTCCCGGAGCAGAGCTTCCTGCGCCATCGGCCCGAGCAGATCGCATGGCAGACGGCTGCGATCCTGGAGGCACGGGGCGCCACGCCGCTGGTCGCCGTGCATCCGCAGTCAGTGCGCGGCACGACCGAACTGTTCGTCTATACACCCGATCGCGATGGCCTGTTTGCCGCGGTGGCGATCATGCTCGACCGGCTGCACTTCTCGGTGATGGAAGCGCGCATCCTGAGCTCGTCCACCGGCATGGCGCTGGATACCTTCCTGCTGCTGGAATCGGAATCGCAGCAACCGGCTTCGCCGGAGCGTGCCGAGGAGCTGAAGCAGCGTCTGCATCGCGCACTCTCGCAGCCGGGCCATGTGCATCAACCGTCGCGACGCAGCATGTCGCGCCATCTCAAGCACTTCCAGGCGACGCCCAAGATCTCCTTCAGTACCGTGAGCGGGCGCACGCGGCTCGCGCTGGTATGCAGTGATCGCCCCGGGTTGCTCGCCGCCGTGGCGCAGGTGATGTTCGAATCGGGAGTGCGGGTACATGACGCGCGTATCGCCACTTTCGGCGAACGCGTGGAAGACTTCTTCCTGATCACCAATCGCCACGATGCACCGCTTGCCATCGATCAGCAGGACAGGCTGCTGCATGCATTGCTCGATCGGCTGGGAACCAGCAGGGCGGCCTGAACGCGCCGGCCGGGATGCCGGCGCGGCAAAGAGACCGCCGTCGAATGGCGGTTTTTCGGCGGGAGAATGATCATTTTCGTTACGTCGGCCCTGTGCCTGCGTTAGCATTCGCGGGTATCCACTCAGTCCTGCGAAACACCCATGCAAAGCATCGAGTCCCTCATCGAGGACGCCTTCGAGCGTCGCAACGAACTGACCCAGGCGGAGATCGAGACGCATCTGCGTCCGGCCGTGGAACAGGTCATCAACCTGCTCGAAAGCGGTGAGCGCCGCGTGGCCGAGCCGGATGGCAAGGGCGGCTGGACGGTCAACCAGTGGATCAAGAAAGCGGTGCTGCTGTATTTCCGCATCAACGGCAACCAGGTGGTCGATGGCGGCCCGGCGCTGGCGTTCGACAAGGTGCCGCTGCGTTTCGCGCATGGCAACGACGCGGAACTGCAGGGCCTCGGCGCCCGCGTGGTGCCGGGCGCGCTGGTGCGTCGTGGTGCGCACGTGGCGAAGGACGCCGTGCTGATGCCGAGCTACGTGAACATCGGCGCCTACGTGGGTGCGGGCACCATGGTCGACACCTGGGCGACGGTGGGTTCGTGCGCCCAGATCGGCGCGGGCGTGCATCTGTCCGGTGGCGTGGGCATCGGTGGCGTGCTTGAACCGCTGCAGGCGAACCCGGCCATCATCGAGGACAACTGCTTCATCGGCGCGCGCTCGGAAGTGGTCGAAGGCGTGATCGTGGAGAAGGGCAGCGTGATCGGCATGGGCGTGTTCCTGGGCCAGTCCACGCGCATCTACAACCGCGCCACCGGCGAAGTCAGCTACGGCCGCGTGCCGGCCGGCAGCGTGGTGGTCGCCGGCAACCTGCCGTCCAAGGACGGTACGCACAGCCTGTACGCCGCGATCATCGTCAAGCAGGTCGATGAGAAGACGCGCAGCAAGACCGGCATCAACGAGCTGTTGCGGAGCGCCGAATGAGCGTGACCCTGTACGGCCTGACCACCTGTGATACCTGCCGCAAGGCGCGCAACTGGCTGGATCGTTTCGGCGTGCCGTACACCTTCGTCGACTATCGCGCCGATCCGGTGCCGGCCACCACGCTGAAGACATGGGCGCAGCAATTGGGTGGCTGGGAAAAGCTGGTCAACAAGTCCTCGACCACCTGGCGCAACCTGCTGCCGCAGCGCAAGAACCCGGGCAGCGATCCGGAGTGGACGCTGCTGCTGAAGGAATATCCGGCGCTGGTACGCCGGCCCGTGGTACTGCAGGAAGACGGTTCGGTCAGCGTCGGTTTCACCGACAACGGCTTCAAGAAGCTGTTCGGACGCTGAGGGGGGGCGCTCCATGGTGGTGCGCCTGTCCAAGATCCTGCTGATGGCCACCATTGCGTTATGGCTGGCGCTGGTGGCTTTCGGCAACCTCACCGACTACGGCAGCAACTGGCCGTTCGTGCAACACGTGCTCGCGATGGACACGATCTTTCCGAACGCGGGCATTCACTATCGGGCGATTACCTCGCCATGGCTGCAACGCGCCGCCTATGCGCTGATCATCGCGGTGGAAACCTTGGCTGCCGTGTTGTGCGGCCTGGGCACCTGGCGCCTGTGGCGCGCCCGCATGTCGGGCAGCGAGAGCTTCCACCGGGCGAAGCGGCTGGGCGTGCTCGGCATGACGACCGGCGTGCTGCTGTGGCTTGGCGGCTTCCTCGCCGTAGGTGGCGAGTGGTTCGGCATGTGGATGTCCACGCAATGGAACGGCCTGGAGAGTGCATTCCGCTTCGTGGTCGTGTTGCTGGCCGCACTGCTCTATCTCGGCCAGCGCGAAGAGCCGTTGGACGAGTGAATCATCGAGGGACGGTATGACCACGCACCGCACACAGCGTTTCAAGAGCAACCTGCGCATCGAACGCGACAACGCCGTGCTCTACGGGCGCCTGGCCAAGCTTGCGCGAAACGAACGCCTGGCGACCGCTTATCGCCGCATTGCCGACATCGAGCAGACCAACGCGGGTTTCTGGGAAGCGCGCTTGCGCGAACACGGCGAAACCGTGCCGCCGCCGCGGACGAGCGTTCGCGTTCGCGTGCTGAGCTGGCTGGCGGCGCGTTTCGGTACCGAGTTCGTCATGCCGACGGTGGTGCGCATGGAGCATGCCGACCACCTGGCCACGCCGGTGGATCGACAGGGGCAGCGCAATCATTTCGCCGATGACGCGCTGCCGATGCGGCATGGGCGCCACGCCACGCAGAGCGGCAACACCCTGCGCGCGGCCGTGCTGGGCGCCAACGACGGGCTCGTTTCCAACACCAGCCTGGTGATGGGCATGGCCGGTGCGTCGACCGGCGACCATGCCGTGCTGCTGGCAGGCCTCGCAGGCTTGGTGGCCGGCGCCTGTTCGATGGCGTTGGGCGAGTGGTTGTCGGTGAACAGTTCGCGCGAGTTCTACCAGGCGCAGATCACCGAGCGCGCCGAGCGCCTGGCCGTGGCGCCGGAAGACGGCCTGCAATACCTGGCGCGTACCTATCGCGAGAAGGGTCTGGATGCGAAGGCGGCGGACGCGCTGGCCAAGCACCTGCTGGATACGCCGCGCGCCGCGCTGGACACGATGGTGCGCGAAGACCTGGGCGTGGATCCCGCCGATCTTGGCGGCTCCGCCTGGAGCGCGTCGATCTCTTCGTTCTGCCTGTTCGCGTTCGGGGCCATCTTTCCCGTGGCGCCTTACTTTGCGCTGCATGGATCGCAGGCGTTGGCGGCAAGCATCGCCTCGACCTTGGTCGGGCTGGTGCTCATTGCGCTGGGCACCTCGCTGTTCACTGGTCGTGGCTTGATGTTCTCCATCGCGCGACAGCTGGGCATTACGCTTTCGGCCAGCGCCATCACCTACCTGGTCGGCCATCTGCTTGGCGCGGCGATTTCCGGATAGCGGGCGGGCGGATCGCTGCTTGGTATGCTGTTGCAGCCTAATCCCGCGACCCGCACGCCATGACCGAAGTGCTCGAACTCACCCGTGATCTGATCCGCCGCCGTTCGGTGACGCCGGACGATGCCGGCTGCCAGGCGTTGATCGCGGAACGGCTCGCACGGGCCGGCTTCCAATGCGAGTCGCTGCGTTATGGCGAGGTCGACAACCTCTGGGCCACCCATGGTGAAGGTGCGCCTACCCTGGTGTTCCTCGGGCACACCGATGTCGTGCCGACAGGGCCGGTCGACACCTGGAGCAGCGATCCGTTTGAGCCGTCCATTCGCGATGGCCGTCTGTACGGCCGTGGCGCGGCCGACATGAAGGGCTCGGTGGCGGCGATGGTGGTGGCGCTTGAGGCGTTCGTGGCGACGCACCCTCGCCATCGCGGGCGGGTGGGCCTGTTGTTGACCAGCGACGAGGAAGGGCCGGACAACCTCGATGGCGTGCGTCGCGTGGCCGAGCATTTTCGGGCGCAGGGCGAGCGCATCGATTGGTGCGTCGTGGGCGAGCCGTCTTCCAGGGAACGCCTCGGCGACCTGATTCGCGTCGGGCGCCGCGGATCGTTGTCGGGCACGCTCACGGTGCGTGGCATACAAGGGCATGTGGCTTATCCCGAGAAGGCCAGGAACCCGATCCATGCGTTCGCCCCGGCGCTGGCCGAACTCGCCGCCGAGCGATGGGACGAAGGCAACCAGGATTTCCCCCCGACCTCGTTCCAGGTGTCCAACCTCAATGCAGGCACGGGCGCCAACAACGTCATTCCTGGCGCGCTCACGGCGCTGATCAATTTTCGCTACAGCACCGCGAGCCGCGCCGACGACCTGCGTGCGCGCACCGAAGCCATCCTCAGGAAGCACGGGCTCGATTGGCAGATCCAATGGTCGCTCTCCGGCGAGCCATTCCTCACCCCGCCTGGCGGCGCGGTACGCGATGCGGTGATCGCCGTATGCCGCGAACTGTGTGGCATCTCACCCGAGGAAAGCACCGGCGGCGGCACGTCGGACGGCCGTTTCATCGCACCGCTGGGCGCCGAAGTCGTCGAGCTTGGCCCGGTGAACGCGACGATCCACAAGGTGGACGAGTGCGTGGCCGTGGCCGATCTCGAAAAGCTGCCTTCGCTCTACCAGGCCGTCTGCGAAAAGCTGCTGGCCTGACCAGGCGCGGGTTTGCCCGGGGCTTGATGTCGTGGCACCCTCAGGGGAGTCCAGACATCCAGAAGTCCACTTCACGGGAGTCCCCATGTCTCGCACGCTACTCGCGGCCCTATGCGCCACGATGCTTTCGGCCACGGCTTTCGCCGGCACCCCTTCGCAACAGCAGGCCGGTCTTGCCCAGATTCGCGAAACCGATCTACGCGCCGACATCGGGTTCCTCGCCTCCGACGCATTGCAGGGCAGGCTTTCGCTGCAACCGGGTGACGATGCCGCCGTGCAATGGATCGCTTCCGAATTCGCCAAGGCAGGGCTGAAGCCTGCCGCGACCGATGCCCAGGGCAAGCCCAGCTATCTGCAGGCCGTGCCGCTGGTCGAGTATCGGCCTGATGCGAAAGCCACGCGCCTCGCGATGAAACGCAACGGGAAAGTGGTGGAGTGGAAGGATCCGGACGTCGCCGGCTCGTTTCCGGAGGATCGCGATGTCGATGCGCCACTGGTTTTCGCCGGCTACGGCATCACGGCGCCGGAACTCGGTTATGACGACTACGCCGGCCTGGATGTGAAAGGCAAGATCGTCGTCGTGTTCGATCATGAGCCGCAGGAAAAGAATGCGAACTCCGTGTTCAACGGCACCGGCAACACCCGTTACGCCACCAGCTACGTGAAGATCCTCAACGCGCAGGAGCACGGCGCGGTGGCGGTGCTGCTGGCCCCCGAGCCGTCGCACAACCATCCTTCCGCGCAGGAAATCCGCACGCGTATCGGTCATCACGCCGAGCATGCCGCCAATCCGATTCCCGCGCAGGCGTTGGCGGACAGCCCCGTGCATATTCCCGCCATGGTGATTTCGTCGGCGGTGTCCGAGCAGTTGCTCGGTACCGGCGGAGAAACGCCGATGGCATTGCAGAGTGCCATCGACAAGGACCTGAAGCCGCATTCGGAAGCCCTGCAGGACGGCACGATCAGCCTGCACCTGCACAACAGCTCGCGCCGCGAAGCCACCACCTGGAATGTGGTGGGCCTGGTGGAGGGCAGCGATCCGAAGCTGGCGCCGGAGACCATCATCATCAGTGGTCATCATGACCATGATGGCCAGAGCGGCGACAAGATCTGGCACGGTGCGGACGACAACGCCTCCGGCACGGTCGGCGTGGTGACGCTGGCGCGCGCGTTCGCGTCCAATCCGGTCAAGCCCAAGCGGTCGATCCTGTTCGCAGTGTTCGCCGCGGAAGAGCGCGGCCTGCTCGGCGCCTACTACATGGCGGCGCATCCGCTTCGACCGCTCGATACCACGCGCGCCATGATCAATTTCGACATGATCGGCCGCGACGAGAAGCCGAGCCAGCAGACGGACGGCCTGATCGACGTGCCGGCCGATACCAGCAATCGCCTCAACCTGATCGGCGCCGCCTACAGCCCCGGCTATCAGCACACGGTGGCGAAGCAGAACGAACAGGTCGGGCTCGTGCTGGACGACCGCTTCGACCACGAGTACGCGCTGAACGTGTTCTTTCGTTCCGACCAGTTCCCGTTCGTGCTGCACAACGTGCCGGCGTTCTGGTGGTTCACCGGATTCCATCCGGACTATCACCATCCCAGCGACACGGCGGACAAGATCGACTATCCGAAGATGGCGAAGATCCTGAAGCTGGCTTACCTCAGTGCGTGGCAGTTCGCGGACGAAACCACGCCGCCACGCTTCATCTCGCACCCCGGCAGCACGCCGGGCCATTGAGCCGGCAGGTCACCACCGCTTCGTGGAGCGGTGGTGACGGTCTCGTGGGCTGAGCGCTGGTCTACGCCCTGCGCGGTGATGTGGCCTGCGGTACTCAGGCTTTGGCCAGGGATGCACCGGTGCGCTCGCCACACTCCGGGCAGAAGCGGCTGCCCGCAGGCAGCTTGGCATGGCAACCGCTGCACTCATCCGGTGCAGCGAGGCGGAAACCGCAATCCGGGCAGAACTTGCCGCCGCGTGCTTCGCAGCCGCACTGCGGGCACACGAGCTGCTTCGCGGTGGCAACGTCTACCTGGCCGGCCTGTCCCTTGCCGTATTCGCGCGCGTTCTCCATCGCGGCTTCGAGCTTGCCCTGGTGGCGTGCGGCCTGCACCTGCGTGGACAGGTCGGGCGCGCAGGTCTGGCACAGGCCGCTGTCCGTACTCCAGCAGCGATCGCACACGTAGTTGTGGCAGCGCGCGCAGCGATGGAAGTGCGCCTGCGCCGCGGCAATGGCCTCCTTGAAGGCCTCATCGCGCGAACCGCCCCAGCCGGCCTTGGCCAATCCCTCGACGGCGTTGTCCAGCCCGTTACCGAGTCCACCCAGCAGGTTGCTGGCGAAGTTGCCGATCTCGCGCACCCAGCCGGATGCCTGGCCACTTCGGTAAGGCGCGAACGGCGAGCGCCAGGTGTCGCTGCACGACTGGCAATAGAACTCGAACTGGAAACCCGATCCGGTGCCGTACTGCTGGCTGAGGTCGCGGTAATTGCTGGAGAAATGCAGATCGTCGCTCATCGTTCCCTCGTGGCGTGCCGGCGTGCAAGGACCGGAACGCGCATTTTGCCGGCCACCGCCGCACGCGGGAAGTGGCGTTCCTGAATGGCGGGTCAGTTGTCGTCGACGCCGAGTTCGTCCATGTGTTTCTGCACGAAGGTGATGTTGGCGGGGTTCACCAGTTCATCGCCGTTGTTCTTGGACTTCGCCTTGCCGTACTTCAGCGTCATCACCGCACCCAGCGTAGCTGCGCTCGCCAGCACGTACTCGTGCGAGGTGAGCCCGTGCGACTTGAGGATGTCATGCGCAGCGGGCTGTGCATCGAGTGCTGCCGCCGATTCATCGAGCGAATGCGCGCCCGGCTTGAACGGACTCAATTCGACGCCCTTGGTCTGCGCATCCTTGCTTGCCGCACGCACTTTGTCGAACACCGCCTCGGTGATCACATACTGGCGCACCGCGGTCTTGTCGGCAGGCGTAAGCGCATGGGACGAGATGCCCTGGCTGAACGCATGGCCGACGGGAAGCAGCAACAGGGCCAGCGCAACACTCTTCAGGTAGGACTTCGTGGGCTTGCGGTTCATCAGGTCTATCTCCAGGACTGAGGCCTTGTGGTCAGGGTGCGAAGCCTTCTCGGTTACTGCGCAACCAGCTCGACGCGGCGATTCTGCGCACGTCCCGCTTCATCGCGATTGCTGGCGACGGGGGCGTAGGACGCCACGCCCTTCGCGGCGACACGCTGTGCAGCAATGCCGTAGCGTGTCGTCAACGCCTTGATGACGGACTCCGCGCGTTGCTGCGAAAGCGCCAGATTGTGGTTGAGTTCGCCGGTGTTGTCGGTATGGCCGACGATGAACACCTTGAGCGTTGGTTCATTCTTGAGCAATTGCGCCATCTGCGCGAGCGTGGCGTCCGAATCCGCCGCCAGATTGGCGCTGTCGGTGGTGAAGTGGATGCCGTAAAGCGCGATATGGCCTTGCTGGCTGAGGCCCTGGCTCATGGCCTTGGCATCGACGTTCACCTGGCCCGTCGCCATGGCCTGCGCTTCGACGATCTGCAGCAGGATGCCCACGGGACGTTTTTCATCGGCTTGTGCCACCAGCAAAGAAACATCGACGCGGCCTTCGGGTCGCTCCAGTCGCGCCGTCAGTTGCTGCATATCGCCGCTGGCGGCGTACAGCGCTGCTGTCATGGCGTTGCGTGCATGCATCGGTTCAAGCAATGGCTGGATCACGCGATCGGAGAAATCCGCGCCGTTGCCGCACGATGAGCCGGTGCATTCGAAGCGTGTCTTGAAGCCGGCCTTGGCGAGCGCCTGGGAAAAATTGCGATAGACCTCGACGAGGGATTTCCCTGCCGGCGCTTCGTACGCGATACGCGTGACGCGCCCTTCGATGACATCCGCTGCGGTGAACTGATCCGAGCTTCCTGGCTTGAGTGGCCCCAGCGGCAGCACCGCCTTGTCGTAGGAAACCTGCTGGTAACCAATGATGTTGGAGTCCGTGAAACGCGTCACCAACGGGTGGTCGTGTGCGCCGGAAACGTCGGCGGCCATGGCTGTCGCTGAAAACACCGTCAGTGCAATGAAGATCACGCGCCGCGCGCTGAACAACATGAATCCCTTCTCCATTTCCGTTCTCGGGTGACTAACGATAACGAACCCGTGCGCTCTTGAACGATCGCGGCGATGCACCGTGAAGATTCATTCAGCGATGTGAATATCGTGCATGCGAATGAACTTTCCTACTTTCTTGTCAGGGATTACTTACGCCGTTTGCGGGGAGTAAGTCACATTTTTAGGCATTCGCTCTAAAGTTTTCACAAAGCGAACATCTTGATTCGTTAGTTTGCACGCCGCTGAAAGTTCATGCGTAGCTTTCAGTGCAATGCGTGGTCGAAAGACTGATACAGGGGACGCTTGCCTTTGATCCTTAGTGGATCGGACTCGTCAAGGACGAGCCGTAACCTTTATCGATAGGGGTAGTCCGATGGACCCGAAGCGTCAGAGCAACCGCAACACCTCGTACCGCATCCGTCAGCGTGGCCAGGGCATGACGGAGTACATCATCATCACCGCACTTATCGCGATCGCAGCGATTGCCGCCGTAACCTATTTTGGTGGCACTGCCCGCGCCCAGATTGGTGGCATGGCACGCGAGTTGTCAGGACAGAGCGCGTCGCAGGACATCAACCGCGCCGGCAACCAGGGCAACAAGGCGCACTCCGAGGGCACGAAGGACAAGACCCTCAAGAGCTACAACAACGAGACGGCGCAGTAATTCCGTCATCACACCGTTGCTAGTCATGGCGCGCCGCCAGGCGGCGGCGCGCCCGGGCGATGCTTTGTCCGCGCCCGGTCGACTGCCGGAGGAACCGCGAGCGTGACCTCGCGGGAAGCGTTCTGTTGGACGTCTGGGCGATGGATGCAGGAAGAACCGAGATGAAGATGCTGCGACGGGCGGAGCCTGTGGGTGCAGGCTTCGAAAAGCGGAGGACCGTGAAGGGACAGGCCCTGGTGTTGGCCATCGTGTCCCTGCTGGTGCTCTGCCTTGGCGTGATCGTGCTGTTCAATACCGGGCAGACGGTGTCGAAGAAGGTCGAGCTGGTGAATACCGCGGACGCCGCTGCCTACAGCGTGGGCGTGGAGCAGGCCCGCGCGTTCAACCTCATCGCCTACATGAACCGCGCCACCGTGGCGAACCAGGTCGCCGTGGCGCAGATGGTGAGCTGGTATTCCTGGACCAATTTCATGCTGCGCGGCACGGACAACTTCAAGGATGCGGTGCAGGCCATAGCGATCCTGTTCGACATCAGTATCGTCGGCGCGGAAGTGGGTGCAGCCTTGCAGGAAATCGTCTCCGCGCTGAGCGAGGTGAAGACGGCGGTGCAGGAGCTCCGCGACGGCATGCAGGTGGCGTTCTCCGCGGGAGTAACCGCCATCAGTGCGCTGGACGCCGCCTATTCCGATGCATCGCAACTGATCGCGATCGGCGAGCCGCAATCGTCGTTGCTGCTGGCGCGCAAGATCGTCCAGCTCAATACGGACAACAAGGCCACGGTCGGCGTACGAGGGATGGGGCTGCTCGAAACCGATGCGATCGCGGCCGCGCAGTACGCCAAGCGGTACACCATCCCCACGGCGGGTCGCCGCACGGCGGATGCCGATCGCCTGGCGAACGTGGTGATGGAAGCGCGCGATGGTTTTTCGAAGAAGCGCGACGGCGGCATCGGCCCCATCCACAAGCGCGGCGGTACCGATCTGGTCAATTACCGCGACTGGGTGGGCGTGGATACGCTGAACGTGAAGTTTCGTTCATTCATTCCACCGGTGAAGATAGACGTGCCCCTGGCCTGGGGCGGCGCAGCCGCGGTGGCACGAACGCCCGCGTCGTTCCGCTCGGTGGCATCGCCCGGCATCAACAACGGCCGCGGCTGGGATTCGCCCTATGAAATCGATCGCGGCCACTACAGCCGCTATGCCGATGGCCTGGACAACAACGCCGCGAGCGGGCGCGTGCTGTCGTCGCCAGCGATGGGCGGCACGAGCAAGGCATGGCTGAAGAGCTATTCAGGCACTTCTCCCGGCCTGCAGGATTACAACGACGTGGCCGCCGACAAGGCGACCGTACCCTACGACAACGGCCGCAGCGCCATGCAGAACGGAGTGAACAAGGTCGATGTCGGGCCCGTCTTCACCGTGCTGGTCGAGCAGCCCATGAACACCGTGCGCACCAGCGAGAACGTGCAGGGCATCGGTGGTCCACCCGATTTCCAGACCAAGGACCAGGCAGTCGCCGACAACATGACGGCGCTGTCTTCCGCGCAGGTCTATTTCAGCCGTCCGCGCGAACTGTTCGCCAACGTGATCGATTCGCGCCGCGAACTGGGCAGCCTGTTCAGTCCGTACTGGCAAGTGCGTCTGATCGATACGCCATGCACCGTGCGCCAGGAAGTAGCCGTGAGTTACGGCACCGTGGCGCCGTGCGTGAAATGACGAAGTGAACCCTGGCCAAGCCTTTGAGGAAATCCATGCCGCAACGTTCGACGACCTGGTGGGTGTCCGCCCTGATCATTCTTCCGCTGGCCGCCTGCTCCGCCAGCAGCAATCACGAGGCGACCGACAACGCCAGCGGCTCCTCCGACGCGGCCAGCGCCACGCCGCCGATCCACGTCAGGCAGACCATGGTGGTGCTGCGCGACGGCCAGCCGGCCAGCGAACAGAACTATCGACAGGCGCTCGCCGATTGCCGCAAGGGGCCGTTCCCCACGCAGCCGCTCGGAGACGACGTGGCGGGCAAGCTGGGACGCACGTTCTACGACGTGTGGTACGAGGGCGCGCGCGTGTCCGAGCATGCGGAGCGCTGGGACTACGAGACGACCGGTACGTGCCAATTCAAACTCGTGCATGAGTCGACGCTGGCCATCATCAAACCCGGCGAAGCGGTGACGGTCGATCTGATCGGCAAGACCGGCACGCGGCAGCCTTCCGACGGCGTGATGCGTGAAACAAGGGTGGACGACGGCGACGACAAGGCCGCCAAACCGGCGGACAGCGATGACGACGCGGCGCTGCGCGCAGCCGTGGCAGCACAGCTGAGCAAGCAGGGGAAGGGCGACCTCATGGCGCATGCCGGAGGCACGGATACCGCCGCAGGCCAGCCCTGCAAGCGGCTCGACCAGCCTGGCATCGGTGAATCCTGCGTGTGGAGCGGCGGCAGGAAGTGGGGCTTTTCGTCCGATGTGGTGGATGACACCGAGGGGCTCAATGGCCGGCTCGACAGCATCCTGCTGTGGCGCCATCCGCCGCAGGGCACCGGCAAGCAGTGGACCACGGAAAAAATGACGGTGGGCGAAGCCATCGACGGCAAGGTGTTCGAGGTGCCGTCCGGCATAGCGGTGTCCGCCACGAATTGACGTTGGATGTCCCGGGAGGGAGCTATGGAAGCGAAGCAGCGGAACGGGCGACACAGGCGACAAGGATCGGGGCGTCGCGAGCGCGGGCAGAGCCTGGTCGAGATGGCGGTGGCCTGCATCGTGCTCGTGCCGTTGGCCGCCGGCGTGATGTTGCTTGGCCAGTACATCCATGTGAAGCAGCAGACGCAGGCAGCCGCACGCCAGGCCGCATGGGCGGCCACGGCGGACCGCACGCTGCTTAGCGAGCAATTGCCGGCGCGAGGCCGTGTCGAGCAGGATCTTCGGGTGCGCCAGTATGGCGATGCCAAGGAAAAGCTTCGCAGCGGGCAAAGCGCGCCGCGCCAGTTCAGCGACGCCATGCTCACCACATTCGCGGGCAACGAACTGCTCAAGCCGAACGCGGTGACCCTGCAGGTATACAAGCAGGAGAGTTCGCCCGGCTTTCTCGACAAGGGGCTGGCGATCGTCGGCAAGGCGACGAAGTCGCTGGGCAATCTGCCGCCGAACACCAAGGGCCTGGTCACCGCCGAAGTGCACGCCAAGCCGGAAGTGATTCTGGGCAGGGACGGCAGTCCGCTCGCCTATCTCGATCCGCTGGACACCATGAAGCTCGACTTCTCCTCGAAGACCGTGCTGTTGGCCGATGCATGGGATGCCGCCGGCGGCGGCGAGGATCGGAATGGCAAAGGCATCAGTGGTGCCAGCAACCGCACGGTGCGCAACGTGATCCGACCGCTGGTGCCCACGTCGCTGGTGGGCGACAAGTTCGACGACGCCACCAACAACGTGATGCACCTGCTGGGCAGCATTCCGTTCGTCAACGACATCTTTACGCCCGGCTTCGACCAGTTCGAGCTCGGCAAGATGGCACCGGACGTGGTCCCGTCCGACAAGCTGGTGAAGTATGCGGACAAGCGCTAGACACCTGCTTGCCTGGGCGGCCTGTACGGCACTGCCTTCTGTCGCATTGGCAGGCTCCTGGCCGAGCGCGCCCCTGCCGGCCGGGACGCGCACGGACGAAGTCGCGCAGCACATCGTTTTCAACGGCCTGGACATGCGTGCGCAGACGTTTACCTCGTCGCATAGCCAGGACGACCTGGTCGAGTTCTACCGCACAGCCTGGGACAAGGAGGTAGTGGTCAATCGCCTGGGTCCGGCCCAGGTCATCGGCCATCGCGACGGCGACTACTACATCACCGTGCAGGTAAGCAGCAGCGGTTCGGGAAGCAAGGGCAACATCGGGATCGTGGATGTGGCCGATGCGCCGAAGCATTTCGTGCCCGGCAAGGGCCTGCCGGCGCCCGCGGGATCCAAGGTGTTCAACGACATCGCCTATCCCGACGACAGCGTGCCTGCGCGCACGGTGGCCATGCGCAACAGCTTGTCGCCCGCGCAGAACACGGCGTATTTCCGCGAACACCTGGTGGCGGACGGCTGGAAGGTGGACGACGCAGGCACCTGTGGCGCGGCCAACTGCGTCATGCGCTACGAACGTGGCGACAGCAAGCTCACCCTGCTGGTCATGCGCGAAAGCGCCAGCCAGTCGCAGGTGCTGATCAACGTGCTGCAACCGTGATGAGGGCGGCCATGAGCCATGTTTCGCGACAGGGTCTGCGCCGGTACCAGCGCGGGAGTGCGGTGGCCGAATACACCATCGTGGTGCTGTTCCTCGTGCTGGTGCTGATGGCCAATCCGGATGCCATCCCGAAGCTGATCCAGAGCCTCAAGGAGGCCTACAGCAGTTTCGTCTACGCATTATCCGTCAGTTGGATCTAAGGGAAGGGAACTCGTATGCCAAAGATCAACCGCAACCTGCTTTTTCTCGGGGTTGCCATCCTTCTGGGCATCGCTGCCAGTTTCATGGCGGTGCACTACATCAACAATAAGGTGGCCGAGCGCACCCAGGTCAAGCCGCAGGAAACACGCACCGTGGTGGTGCCGGTCCGCGACCTGGAGAAAGGCGTGCTGCTGAGCGATGACGACGTGGCCACGCGTGACGTGCCGGTGGAATTCGTGCCGGCGGACGCGCTCACGCCCGACAACTACCAGACCTATCTCGGGCAATTGCTTCGCTCGCCGCTAGGCAAAGGTGCGCCCATTCCGGGCAGCGCCATCGACCTGGTCAGCGATCATTTCTCCACCGTGATCGATCCGGGCAAGGTCGCCTACACCATCAGTGTCGACGAATCCGGCTCGGTGTCGGGCCTGATCGTGCCGGGCGACCACGTGGACATCATGTTGCTGCTCTCCGGCGAGGCCGCGGGCAAGGACCAGATCCGGCCGCTGCTCGGCGATGTGCTGGTGCTGGCGACCGGCAAGCGCGCGCAGGGCGTGAAGCCGTCCGGCGATGACGAGAGCTACTCCAACCTCACGCTGGGCCTCACGCCGGGTGATGCACAACGCCTGGGCATGGCGATGAAGGTGGGCGAACTGCGCGTGATGCTGCGCAGTGCGGGCAACAAGGATGCATTCGGGTTGGAGACGCTCAGCAAGGCGGATCTCTTGCGGATGGGCCGGCCTGTCGTGAGCGGCTCGGGCATCCAATTCATCATCGGCGGGAAACAGTAAGCATGGAAGCGATCAAGCGAATCGGAAAAACGTTGCTGCTGGGCATGCTCGTGGCAGGTGTGGGCGCGTCGGCCGAACCATCGACGGCCGCTGTGCCGTCGGCGACCAAGATCATCCCGGATACGGTGAGCATGTACGCGGGGCAGGCGCTGGTGCAGCAGGCGCCGGGCGCGCTCAGTCGCGTCGCCGTCGGCGACGGCAAGCTGCTGCAGGTCAAGGTGATCGGCACCAAGGAAATGGTGATGATCGCCAACGAACCCGGCGATACGTCGGTGCAGCTGTGGATGACCGACGGTACGCAGCGCAGCGTGAGCGTGCACGTGGTGGCCGGCAATGCCGACCAGGCGGCGGACCTGGTCGGCAGGCTGGTAGGCGACGGCAGCGGCATCCGCGTGAACGCCGTGGGCGGCAATGTGGTGATGACCGGCAATGATCTTTCGCCCGGTGACGTCGCCAAGGTTGCCGCGATCAAGAAGCTCTATCCGCAGGTGCTGGACTTCACCAGCGCCAATGCCGTCGACATGAAGCCGATGGTGATGATGCAGGTGCGCATCATGGAGTTCGACAAGAAAGCCATGAGCGACCTTGGCATCAAGTGGGACAGCATGATCGCCGGTCCCGGCGGCGGCCTGGTGCACGACTGGGTCACCAATCCCTTCTATCGACTCACCGATCCGGCCTTCAAGGGCATCGATGCCGCTGGCCAGGCCGTGCAATTGCCACTGCGCGTGCCGGGCACGGCTTCGTACTTCGGCATCGCCACGTCGATCGGTTCGCAGATCAACATCATGGAGCAGACCGGCAATGCCTGGGAGCTCGCCGCGCCGCAGCTGGCCGCGCGCAGCGGGGGCATCGCCGATTTCCTGGTCGGCGGCGAAGTACCGATTCCGATCACCCAGGGCCTGGGCGAGACCACGGTGGAATACAAGCAGTACGGCATCAAGCTGCACATCGCGCCCATCGTGAGCGCGACCGGCGACATTTCCACGGACATCGAGACCGAGATCAGCCGCATCGATCCCAGCGTCAACGTGCAGGGCTATCCCGGCTTCATCACGCGCCGCGCCAGCGCGCAGCTCAACGTGCACGAGGGCGACTCCATCGTGATCTCGGGCCTGGTGGACGCCACGGCTTCCAAGACCTTCGACAAGGTGCCGGGGCTGGGCGACGTGCCGATCCTCGGTTCGCTGTTTCGTTCGCGCAATTTCCAGCGCAACCGCACCGACCTCGTGATCTTCGTGACGCCGGTGGTGATCGATGCCTCGTCTCCCAGAAACCACGAGCTGATCGAGAAGAGCGACCGCCTGCGCGACGACATGCGCAAGGTGGCCGGCAGCGACATCGTCGATTGAGGTGGATGCATGTTCGAAGTACTGATCGAAACGGCCAATCGCGATCCGCGCCAGGTGCGATGCCTGAATACCAGCTGCGGCATCGGGCGCGGCGAGGACAACCTGGTCATCCTGCAGGGATGGAACATCGCTAAGGAGCACGCCACGCTCAGCGCGCGCAAGATGGGCGTGTTCATCGAAGTGCTGAGCAGCCGTGCGCCGATCACCGTCAACGGGGCGCGCGTGCAGAGCGAGCACGGGCCGCTGCAGCGCGACGACATCGTGCTGATCGGTGCCTATCGCCTGCGTGTTCTGGCGGAGGCGCCCAGCGAGCACGTGAAGGTTCCGACACAGCCGGCGTCGAACCACGAACTCGCCGCGGCCTCGCCGGAACCCGAGCCGGTCAAGGCGCAGGCAAGCAACGTACCTTCCACCGTGGTGATGCCGCCGGACATGCTGGAGTGGCGCACGCGCGTGCACCAGTCGCTGGTGCGTCAAATGGATCTTCGCCGCGTGGACGTGCGCGGCATGACCGACGAGGAACTGCGCAGCAAGACCGCCGCCCTGATCGAGGAGATCATCGAGCGGGAGTTCGTGGCGGAGTTGCCCAAGTCGATCAATCGTCGCCGATTGGCCAAGGAAGTGCTCGACGAGGCCATCGGCCTCGGGCCGCTGGAAGACCTGCTCGAAGACGACACCGTG
This sequence comes from Dyella jiangningensis, assembly GCF_003264855.1. Lineage (NCBI taxonomy): Bacteria > Pseudomonadati > Pseudomonadota > Gammaproteobacteria > Lysobacterales > Rhodanobacteraceae > Dyella > Dyella jiangningensis. The sequence goes on from NZ_NFZS01000001.1 coordinate 1,370,586, forward strand.
ACCGAAGTGATGGTCAATTGCCACGACGAGATCTTCATCGAGCGCTCCGGCCGCATCGAGAAGTCGCCGGTGATCTTCACCAACGACATGGCTGTGCTCGCGGCCATCGAGCGCATCGTGGCGCCGATCGGCCGCCGCATCGACGAGAGCTCGCCGATGGTGGATGCGCGCCTCGCCGACGGCTCGCGCGTGAATGCGGTGATTCCCCCGGTTGCTCTGCGCGGGCCGAGCATCAGCATCCGCAAGTTCAGCAAGCGCAAGCTGAGTGGTGACGATCTGCTGAAGTACGGCTCGATCAACGAGGAAATGCTGGAGTTCGTGCAGGTGGCAGTACGCGAGCGTCGCAACATCGTGGTCACCGGCGGTACCGGCTCGGGCAAAACGACGTTGCTGAACATCCTGTCCAACTTCATTCCCGACCACGAGCGCATCGTCACCATCGAGGACGCGGCCGAACTCAAGCTCAACCAGCCCAACCTGGTGGCGATGGAATCGCGCCCGGCCAATGTGGAAGGCAAGGGCCTGATCACCATTCGCGACCTGGTGCGCAACGCCTTGCGCATGCGCCCGGACCGCATCGTGGTCGGCGAGTGCCGCGGCGGCGAGGCGCTGGACATGCTGCAGGCCATGAACACCGGTCACGAAGGTTCGCTGACCACAGCCCATGCCAACTCACCGCGCGATGCGCTCTCGCGCCTGGAGGTGATGGTGATGATGTCGGGCATGGACCTTCCCATGGTGGTGGTGCGCGAGCAGATCGCCTCGGCCATCGATCTGATCATCCACCAGCGCCGTTTTCCCTGCGGTTCGCGCAAGATCACCCACGTTTGCGAGATCACCGGCATCGAGAGCGGGACCATCCAGACGCAGGACCTGTTCGTGTTCCGCGCGCGCGACCAGGGCGGCCCGGGCGGCAAGGTGCGCGGGCAGTTCATGGCCACGGGTTCGGTCCCCGAGTTCTACGAAGAGCTGGCCGCGCGCGGCGTGTCGGTGGACCTGGGCATCTTCCGTCCCGAAGGCGAGGAGCGCTGAGATGCTGGGCATCGCCATTGCCGTGTTTGCCTGCGTCACCTTGGTGGGTTTCCTGATGGCGCGCTCGTCCACGGTGTTCTGGGGGCGCTACCAGGAGGCCTTCACCGAACAGGCGCGGTTCAATCTCGCCGACATGTTCATGTTCATGGACACGGGCAACCTGTTCCGTTTCAACGTGATCGCCATGGTGGTGCTGCCCGCCGTGCTGTGGGTGGCGACGGGCAACCCCTTGTTGTCGGGCGCCGTGCTGGTGCTGATCTACGTGTTGCCGAAGAAGGTCTACACGTGGATGCGCCAGCGACGGATGGACCTCATCCAGGCCCAGCTGCCGGATGGCCTGATGATGATCGCCGGCAGCATGAGGGCCGGCCTGGGCTTCACGCCCGCGCTGGAAAGCCTGGCGCGTGATATCGAGCCGCCCCTGGCGCAGGAGTTCGCACTCGTGCTTCGCGAGCAGCGCATGGGCGTGAAGCTCGACGATGCGCTCGTGCATTTCAACGAACGCGTGCCGGTGCAGGACGTCGCTTTGTTCGTGTCGGCGGTGGGTATTTCGCGCGAGGTCGGCGGCAATCTCGCGGAGATCCTCGCCTCGCTGTCCGACACGCTGAGGCGCCGGCAGATCATGGAAGGCAAGGTGAAATCGCTCACCGCGCAAGGCCGCCTGCAGGGCATCGTGATGGCGATGATGCCGGCCGGCCTGGTGGCCTTCCTCACCTTTGCCTATCCCGACACGATGCGAGCCATGTACCACACGCCCATAGGCTGGGTCGTCATCGCGATCTGCGTGGTGATGGAGTACCTGGGCTACCGCATGTGCCGCAAGATCATGAGCATCGACATATGACCTTCCTGCTTATCGTGCTTTCCGTGTGCGCAGGCGGTTGCATCGGCCTGGTCATCTGGTCGGTGTACGGCTTCATGCGCGAAGTGCCGCTGGCCGACCGGCACTTCCAGGATCCGCTGCCGTTCGGCTTGCGCATGATCTGGCCGCTGGTCAACGCGGCGACCTTCGTGATCGGGCCGCGCCTGACGCCGGACAAGCTGGAGCGCGCGCATCGCGAGCTGCAGACGGCCGGGCAGGATTTCGTGCTCAGTCCGGAACAGCTTTACGGTCTGCGCGTCGTGGGCGCCACACTGGTGGCCTTGTTCATGTGGCTGCTGGTGGGGCTGCTCAAGGCGCACGGGCTGATGCTCTACATCGGCGCCGTCGGCCTGGGCGCGGTGCTCGGCTGGTTCTACCCGAACCTCTGGCTGGGCGAACGCCGCAACAAGCGGCGTCGCCAGGTGATCAAGGATCTTCCGGTCTATCTGGACTTCATCACCATGGCGGTGGAGGCGGGGCTCAACGTGACCGGCGGCATCGAGCAGGCCACGCAGAAGGGGCCGCCGGGACCGCTGGCGCAGGAATTCACCCGGTTGCTGCGCGACGTACGTTCGGGCCTGCCGCGTTCGGAGGCCTTGTCGCGCATGTCCGAGCGGATGGACATGCCGCAGATCTCCAGTTTCACCGGCACGCTGATCCAGGCCGACCGCGTGGGTGCCAGCCTCGGCGATACGCTGCGCGCCCAGGCGTCGCAACGTCGCGAGGAGCGTTTCCTGCGTGCCGAGAAACTCGCGCTGGAAGCGCCGGTCAAGATGATGCTGCCGCTGGTGATGTTCTTCTTCCCGCTGATCTTCCTGATGCTCGGCTATTTCATTTTCCTGCGCATGCAGGAGGAGGGCATCCTGTGAAGTGCGGCGTCATCCGCAGCGACGGACGGCTGATCGTGTCGACGGCATGGCGTGCGGACCGGGCCTGGTCGCGTCTGCGCGGTTTGCTGGGACGCGAGCCGCTGCGAGCGGACCGCGGCGAAGCGCTGTGGCTGGTGCCGTGCGGCAGTGTCCACACCATCGGCATGGGGTACCCGCTCGATCTGGTGTTCCTTGATCGCCAGGGCGGCGTGATCGATTGCCACGAGCATGTCGGGCCCTGGCGCGTGCGAGGCGCGCGCGGCGCTCATCAAACCATCGAATTCGCTTCCGGCGCGTTGCGTCGCCTGAAGCCCAGGCTGGGAGACGCATGGACATGGGAGTTGGCATGAACACGATGATGCGCATGGTGATGACGGCGATGGCATGCGCGGGGCTTGCCGCGTGTGCGTCGTCCAGCGCGCCCAAGCCCACGCTTGCAGGCGTCAAGGCGCTGCAGGAGCAGGCCGATCGCGATGCGGCGTCGGGTCGGCCCGAGCAGGCCCTGGTTGCCTACCGGCAACTCGCCCATCAGTTGCCGACCAACGCCGATGCCTGGTTCCGCCTCGGCAATGCCTATGTGCGCGTTGGTCAGCCGGAGCAGGCGGTGGCGGCCTACGAGCAGGTACTGAAGATCGAACCCAAGCATGCGAAGGCGTGGCACAACCTGGGCGTGTTGCGCCTGCGCCAGGCGGCCGCGGCATTCTCGGAAAGCGCAGTCGATGCGAATGGCGCCGATCCCACGCTGCAGCAGCAGAGCACGCACATGGTCGACGGCATCGCGCGCCTTACATCGCCACTGGGCGACAGCCGTGCGCCTGCGGCGCCCGATGCGGGGCACGGGCCATGAAACGCCGCGTCGCCGGGCGCCGCCAGCGCGGCCAGAGCGTGATCGAAACCTGCGTGGTGATGGCCGTGTTCGGCACGTTCCTGCTGGGCATCTTCCAGATGATCCTGTTCTATCGCGCCAAGAGCCTGGTCGACTACGCTGCGCTGGAAGCCGCCCGCAACGGCGCCACCCACGGGGTGGAGATGAATGCGATGCGGGTGGGATTGGCGCGTGGCCTGCTGCCGCTCTACACGACGGAAGCGAGCAAGACGGCGCTGATCGATGCCTACGCCAAGGCGTACGCGGACACCATCAATCCGCTGGCTTCGCAGATCCAGGTGGTCAGTCCGACCAAGGCCGCGTTTGCGGATTGGAAGGTGCGCCAGTTCGATGGCGTGGACGCCATACCCAATGACAGCCTGCCGTATCGATCCACAAGCACGGGCGGACGCAGCGGCCTGACCGTGCAGGACGCCAACGTGCTGAAGATCCGCGTCGTGTACGGCTACAAGATGATCGTGCCCGTGATCGACAAGATCATCCTCAGCGTCTACCGGCTCGCGTTCTACCAGGGCATGAGCGCGCAGGAAGTCGCCATGCTGGAAAGCGGCCGCCTGCCCATCGCCACGCAAGCGATGGTGCGCATGCAGACGCCGATCCGCGACAGCGGCTTGCTGCCGTGACGATGCGAAGCCATGGGCTGCCGTTGCGCGGTCTTGCGCTGCTCGTCATGGCCTGTGCGCTTCCACGCGCGTTGGCCGCGGACGAGGCGAAGGACATCAAGCTGGCGTCCGTCATCACCGGCGATGGCATCCGGTCCTCCACGGCCAGCGTTTCGCGCGAAGGCTCGATGGTCACGACGACCTGGCTCAGCGGCGACAAGGTGCGCGTGGATTTCGACGCGGGGCCGGGCATGCGCGGGCGCATCCTGCGCGACAAGGATCACGCCTGGTTGATCCGTCCGAATTCGCATCAGGCCATACCGGCCGGTGGCGTGGCGATCGGCCGTGTCACCAGGCTCGATCCCAAGCGTCCCTGTTGGGACCTGGGCTTTCCCTGCCAGGAATTGGAGAACAAGACCATTGCCGGGCGACAGGCCACCGGCTGGCGATACCGCCACGCCGAACGCAGCGGCCCGCAGGGCACCGATCAGGGCGAGTTCTGGATCGATGCCGCCACGGGCGTCGTGCTCGCGTTCGATGCGCGCGATCTCGCCGAACACCGCTACCGCATGCAGACCGTGAGCTTCGAGCAGGTCACGCTCGATGACGCGGTGTTTGCAGTGCCCAAGAGCGTGACGCTGCCGACAGGACGCTGGGGCCGCTAGCTGCACGGCGCGGGCATGTGCAAGTGGACGCGTGTTCGCACCACGGCGAACACGCGTCTTCGTCGCTCATGACGACGCAGGCATCAGCGTCAGCGTGTGTTGGTCCGGGCCCGGCAGCAGCGGTGTTGGACGTCCATTTACCCAGTCTTCTTCGCCGGCGCCGTAGTAGGGCGACAACGGATGGCCGCTCTGGCCGCCCGGCATGTGCAGGATGCTTTGCGCTTCGTGGCCGGGCATGACGTCCAGGCGTTCGGAGGCGCCGAAACCAGGCGAGACGACGCGCGGCATGTTGTGGTCGCCGGCCACGGGTTCATCGGGCATGTCCAGCACGCGTCCGATGAAGGAGGGAAGGGCGCGCGACAGCGGATGACGGATCTGCGTGCGGTTGTATTCGCCCCAGGTGCGTGCGGCGAGGCCGCCCGGCTGGCTGCCGAGTTCGTCCACCACCTGATGTGCTGCAGCGGTGAGCAATGCGTTCCAGTTGTCGTACTTCGGATCCAGCAGGTTGGCGGGACGATCGCGCAGCATCGCCCACACCGCAGCCTCCGCATCGACCATGCCGGGCCACGCGAAGTCGTCGTATTTCGCCTTCACCTGCGCCACGAACGGCGCCAGCGCTGCTTCCTTCACCTGGTCGCGGAATGCACGCACCAGCCGGTAGTCCACGCTTTCGGGCGCGGCGCGGCCGGTCCAGGTGGCGGTGAGCTGGCGCAACTGTTCGAGGCCGGGATCATGCGTGCCGGCCAGCGTATCCTGCAGCAGGCGCTGCCAACGCGTGAGCAGGACCGCGCGGTTGTCGAGCTGGATATCCAGCAGGTTGCCCGGCGTGAAGCTGTTGCGTCCGCGCAGGTCGTCGCGGATCTGTTGCGCGCGTGCGCCCAGATCGTGGCCGCCATTGCCCAGCAGTTCGAGTTCCGCGCCGTCGATGGTGCGGTTGTTGGCCGTCCACAGGCGGCCGTCGGACGGATCCTCGATGCGCGGGTACTGCGAAGCATCGGCACAGCCCGTCCAGCCGGTGTCGGGTGTGGACCAATCCGCCGGGCCCCTCGGATCGAAGCCCTTGCGCAGCGGAATGCAGTTGCCGGTGATGGTCCAGCCGATGTGGCCGGCGGCGTCGGCAGCCAGCAGGTTCTGCGGCGGCATGCCCATGGTGGAGGCAAGATCCAGCGCCGCATGCATGGTGGTGGCGTGCTCCAGCTGCATCACGTTGATGTTGTAGCCGCGCGCACGATCGCCCACCCAGGCCAGCGCCAGCGAGGTGCCGTCGGTGTCCTTGCCCATGATCGGGCCCCAGCGCGTCACTTCCACTTTCAGCGTATGGCTGGGCGCGTCCTTGATGCGGATGACTTCGTCGTGCGTCTCGATGGCGGCCCAACCCTCGGGCACCTTGTAGTGCGTGGCGTCGTTCGGATCGCGCTGCACGCGCACCCAGTCCAGCCAGTCGCCGTAGCTGTTGGTGAAGCCCCACGCCACCTGGCCGTTGGAGCCGACCACCAGGGCCGGCGTGCCCGGCAGCGTCACGCCACTGGCGTCGCGCTGGCCGCCCGGCGCGGTCGGGTCGGCATAGCGCAGGCGCGCGCGGAACCAGATGTTCGGCACGCGCAGGCTCAGGTGCATGTCGTTGGCGAGAATGGCCGAGCCGCTCTCGGTGAGGTTGCCGGAGACGGCGAAGCTGTTGCTGCCGGGGCGCGGCTGGTCGAGTGCAGGCAGCAGCGCGGCGGTGAGCGCGGTGTTGTCAGCGCTGGTGGTGGGCTGCGCATGGCGCAGGTCGAATACGTCAGCGCTCGGGATCACCGGCGGGCGCGATAGATCACCCTTGAGTGGTGCCTCCCAGTCGGGATCGGGTGAGAGCAGGAAATCCGCCACGGGGCGCGGCAAGGTCGCGCGCAACTCGGCCATGTGCAATTCGCGCTCGTTGCGGCCATCGCCGTTGAGGTCGAGGTACATCGCCGCGATTACCAGGAATGAATCCTCCGGACGCCAGGGTTGCGGCCTGGTGTTGAGCAGCAGGTATTCCCACGGCTTCACGTGCAGATGCGTGAGGCCGGCGTTGACGCCCGAGGCATACATGTCGAGCGTGTGCTTCTGCTCCGGCGGCAGCGCGGCATAGGCAGCCTGGGCAACGGCGCGCAGGCGATGGCGGCGATGGTTGATGTCGGTATCCAGCGCCTTGGCTCCCACCAGTTCGGAGAGCTCGCCGGCAGGCAGTCGGCGCATCAGGTCCATCGCGAAGAAGCGTTCCTGGCCGTGCACGTAGCCGAGTGCATAGCTGATGTCGTCGCGACTCTTGCCCTGCAGGGTAGCTGTGCCCAGCGCGTCGCGCGTGATCGAGACCGCGTCGCCGAGCCCGGCCACGCGCACTTCGCCATCGAGCCTGGCGCGGCTGCCGGCCAGCAGGAACCAGACCGCGGCGAGTGCGCCGACGATCAGGACCAGCAGGGTCCCGATGAGATAACGAAGCCAGCGGAAACGTCGTGGTTGGGTCATGGCGCGCGATGCTCGATCCGTTGGTGGTGACGTTGGAAACGATCCCGGCGGCGCGAGCGCGCCGTGATCAGGGCGTGGGTTGTGCGAACACGGCGAAGATGCCCGCGTAAGGCTTCACCATGAACGTGGGTGCGCCGGCGTAGCCTTCGCCATCCACGTAGAACTGCGAGATGGTGCCGTCGAGATACAGCGCATCGCGGCAACCCAGTTCTTCCTTGAACAAGCGCGCGAAGGTATGGAAGTTCACCGGTGCCTCGCTCACCGCGAACACCACGTGATGCGGTGACTTCGCACAGACGCCGCTGCGCCACTTGAGGCTGTTGGAGTCGTCGATGAACTGGTCGTTGAGCTTGCCGTCGATCACCAGCATCGGCCCTGATTGGCTGGCCCACTGCACCGGCTTGTGGTCCGCCTTGAAATCGGCGCTGGTACGCACCGCGGCGTGGCCGTCCGGATACACGGCGAACACGCCGTTGGGCAGCAACGAGAAATTGCCCGACGCGGGGTTGCCATGCGCGAGATTGAGCGGCACGACGGTCTTGCCGTTCTCCACGTACAGGCCGAGTGGCGCGTTCTGGCGGTCGTAGATGCCGGCGTTGGCGGCGAACAGCATGCGCCGCCCGTGCGACATGCCCCACTGGCGCAAGGCATTGATGGTGCCGTAGGGCTCGCCGTTGTCGGGGTCCTTCCAGTGCAGGCTCAGCGTTTCGCGACGCAGGTCCACGCTCACCACGCGGAAGTTCTGGCCTTCGAACACCTGCTCGGTGCTGTCCACGGCGCGGGCTTGCCGGTCGCAGCCGGCCAGGCCGCCGAGCAGCGCCAGCGGCACCAGCAGTGGCCAGGGCAGGCGGCGAAGCAGCGGACGTCGGTCGTGAGACGTGGGCATACCCCAGATGGTCGCCGGCCAAGCCCGGCGTGCGCAAGCCCAACGCGGTGCATGCTCCATTCAATGAAGCCGCATAGGATGGTGGTCCATACACAGGCAAGGAGCAGGTAGGTGGACCCTCTGGCAACCGTGGAGATCAAGGCGTTCGTGCCAGCGCGGGATTACGCGCTGAGCCAGGCGTTCTATCGCGACCTGGGTTTCGAGGAAGGCTGGTCCGACGGCGATCTCACGTATTTCCGGCGAGGGAACACCAGTTTTCTGCTGCAGAACTTCTACGTGAAGGAGCTGGCAGCCAATTTCATGATGCATATGCTGGTGGCCGACGTGGAAGCGTGGTGGGCGCATGTACAGGCCAGCGGAGTTATCGAGCGCTACGGCATACGGTCCATCGCACCGCAGGACCAGCCCTGGCGCATGAGGGACTTCGTGCTGGTCGATCCCAGTGGAGTGCTCTGGCGGATCGGCCAGAATCTCTGAAAGCGGCACCTGACTATACTGGCGACTTCCCCTCGCAAGCGTAGCGTACCGATGCTTTATACCCCCATCGTCGCGACCCTCGGCTATGTGCTGTCGCCGGATCGTCGGCAAGTCCTCATGATCCACCGCAATTCGCGTCCGGACGATATGCACCTGGGCAAATACAACGGCCTGGGCGGCAAGATGGACCCGGGCGAGGACATCGCCGCCTGCATGCGTCGCGAGATCCAGGAGGAGGCGGGCATCGTCTGCGAGTCCATGTCGCTGCGCGGCACGCTCAACTGGCCCGGCTTCGGCAAGCATGGCGAGGACTGGCTGGGCTTCATCTTCGTGATCGACCGTTACAGCGGCACGCCGCACCAGGGCAATCACGAAGGCACGCTGGAATGGGTGCCGTTGGACCGCCTGATGGACCTGCCGATGTGGGAAGGCGACCGCCACTTCCTGCCGCTGGTGTTCGACGAAGATCCGCGCCCGTTCCATGGCGTGATGCCGTACAAGGATGGTCGGATGCAATCGTGGGCGTTCTCCCGGCTGTGAGTTCGACGAAGCTGATCCGCATCGTCGCGGCGGTCATTCGCGACGAGGCTGGGCGGGTGCTGATGGTGCGCAAGCGTGGCGCCGAGGTGTTGCAGCAGCCCGGTGGCAAGCGTGACCCAGGCGACCGCGACGACCTGCACACGCTGGAGCGCGAGCTGCACGAGGAACTGGGTTGCACGATGCGGCGCGAGGGCGCGCATCGTCTGGGATGCTTGAGCGCGCCGGCGGCCAATGAGCCGGGTCACGTGGTGGAGGCCGAGGTATACGAAGTGCGCGTCGAAGGGACGATCGAGGCGCGGGCGGAGATTGAAGAGATCCGGTGGATCGATCCGGCGGCGACGGGCGATCTGCTGATCGCGAGGTTGAGCAGGGAGCAGATCTTGCCGTTGTTGGTGATTTGAGCGGGCATTGTTCTTCTGGATGTTTCCGTGACCGGGCTCGCCTGCCGCGGGCTTCCGCTCGCCTGCCGGCGAGCGGGTAACTTCTCTTTGTCTCGCCAAAGAGAAGTCACCAAGAGAAAGGCGACCCTGATGTCCCGCCCCTGCGGGGGCGCGGCCGGGAGACGGGGTGGATCGACAGGGCATCCTGCCCTGACGATCCACTGGCCGGCGTCCATGCCGGCCACCCTTCGGGCTGTTCCGCCTCCCGACCGCTCGGGCCATAAGGGACCCGTGACGGGCTCGAGCCGCTGCGCGGCTCATCGCCACGAAAGGAGCCCCTGTAGGAGCGCACCCAGTGCGCGACCGCAACCTGCACGCGGTCACTGCGTTCGTTTTCGACCTGGCGTTGCGGCCCGCGGTAGTGCCCACGGCGCCTGCGATATCACACCGTCGCCGCCGACTTATGCCGGTTGCGCCCCGTGATATGCGCCAACGTATTCACGTTATCCACCAGGCGGTCGGTGATGCGCATCAGCAGATCGGCCGCCTGCCGATCCTCGCCCATGTTGAGCAACGCCGCATACGTGCGCTGCAAACCACGCAGATCCGGCAGGCGCTCGGGCGTGCGTTGCATGCGCAAGGCGGAGGCGATCTCGTGCAGGGCCGATGACGTGTGGTCGACGAACGCGCACATCTCCGCCGTCTCGGGCAGACTGTCGTGATCGTCGATCAGGGCTTCCAGCGTCATCGCGGTACGCGCCAGGCGATTGCCGTTGGAGAACAGCGCGGTGGCGAGTTCCAGCAGCGGCTGTGGCGTGGCCGGTTCCGAGCGCATGCGGTCCAGCGAGGCCTGCGCATTGCTTCGCGCGGTGCGTGCCGCGGTGCGCGCCTCGCGCCGGGCGTCGCGTCGTTCGGGGCGCGCCAGCGCATGGAGGTAATCGGCATAGGCGTCGAGCATGTCCGACAGCGCGGCGCGGGCGCGGCCGCGTTCCCAGGTCGGCCATAGCACGTAGGCGAGCAGGGCGAAGCCGCTGCCGAGCGCGGTGTTGATCACGCGGTCCACCACGGCATCACTCGAGTTCACGCCTTCCAGCGAGAGCAGGATCACCACCGTGCCGGTCAGCGCCGCGACGGCCACGCCGTAGTGTGCCGTGGCGAGATAGCGAAACGACATGCACAGCACGGCCATCAGTGCGAGATGCGCCCAGGTGTCGTGCGGCGTGATGTGCAGCAACGCCGTGGTGAGCACCAGGCCGAGCACCGTGCCGACCACGCGCAGCAGTCCGAAATTGAAGGTGGCCGCGAAGTCCGGACGCAGCACGATGGCCGCCGTCATCGGCAGCCAATAGCCATGCGGCAGGGCGAGCTGTCGCGCGACGAACAAGGTCGCGCTCAACGTGATGGCGCTGCGCACCGCATGACGGAACGCCACCGAATGCGGCGTGAGGTTGGCCCGCAACGTCGCGCGTGCGGAGCTGCTGCGCAGCGCGGCGGGCAGCGGTGTTTCGGCGGCGGCCGCACGCAGTTCGCCACGGCTGCCGGCCCAGTTCGCGTTACGCACCGCGGCGGCGAGCTGGCCGGACAGCGCGTGGATATGCGCGGCCAGCCCGTCCGCGTTGCCGCCATCGCCCAGCAGCGCGTTTTCGCTGGCCTGCAGCGTCTGCAGGGCGCGTTCGGCCTGCGTCGGCGGTTCGCCGGCTTCCAGCGCGTCGGCAATCGCGGCCAGCACGCGCGCCGCATCGCCGCGGAACATCGCGTGGATGGAGGCGCTGGCGCGCAGCTCCGCCATCGCCGTGAGTTCCAGGCGGATGCGTTCGGCCAGTTCCAGCATGACGCCGAACGCTTCCATCGCCCGCCCGCGCGCGTGGTGGCGACCGAGCAACGTGTGCTGCAGCGTGGTCATGGCGTCGGTGAGCGCGGGCACGTCGGCATCGTCATGTGCCTGCTGCCGCGCCAGCGAGGAGAGGCCGCGATACACGGCGGCCAGCGCATGGCGCTCCGGCCGGTAACGTTGCAGCGGCCAGGCGGCGACCGAGAACACGGTAAGCAGCAGGCCACCGGCAAAGATCAGGCTGGCAGCGCCGATCGCTTCGCCCAAGGGACGCGGCGTGGCCGCGGTGACCACGAGCAGGATCATGCTGGTCATGCCCACGCGGGTCATGTCCGGGCCGAACACCACCACCAGGCCGCCGAAGAAACCGAACGCGGCGGTGGCGATGAGCATCGGCACCAGCTGGTCGCCGATCAGGAAGCCGATCAGCGAGGCCAGGCCGGCGGCGAGCGAGGCAAGCAGTAGCCGGGCCAGGCGCTGGCGGTAGGGACCGGGCTGGTCCGAAAACATGGTATCCAGCGCACCCGCCGCGATGCCCAGGCCGATGCCGGGATGGCCGCTGGCGAGGCCGATGACCAAGGGCAGTATCACCGCCGCCGTGTTGCGGACCACCACGCGCACGGGCACGTCGGGCCGCTTGGCCGTCAACAGGCTGTCGACGACCGTGGCGCGCAGGGAATAACCGCTCGTGGACATGACGCTTCGTTCGCTCCTAAACGGACGCCATTCTGCCGCACCGTGCCTGAAGCCTGCGCGACGATTCCGGCAACGCTGGACTCAGTCGCCCCCGGCGCCGAGCTGCCGCGACAGCGCATAGAGCACGCGCAGATCCTGCGCATCCAGCTCGTTACCATCCATGCCGCGGAAGTGGTGATGGAACGAGCGCACCGTGGCGGCCCGGTCATCCAGCGGGTAACCGATCAGGCCCAATGCCATCCACGGATCGAAGCCCGGCGGCGGATCGGCCAGCACGCCGCGCGGCCACAGGCCGAAGCCGGCGTCGGCCAGCAGCTGCCAGGGGAAGCTTGGTCCCGGGTCGTCCTTGCGGCCGGGGGCGAGATCCTCGTGGCCGATGATCTGCGTGCGCGGAATGCGCAGCCGGTCGGTGAGATCGGCGAGCAGGTGCAGCAGGCTGTCGATCTGCGCCTTCGTGAAGGGCGAGTGGCCGTCGTTGTCCAGCTCGATGCCGATCGATGCCGAATTGACGTCGGTAATGGTGCCCCAGTGCCCGGCGCCGGCGTGCCAGGCGCGCTGGCTGTCGGCCACGAGTTGATAGATGCGGCCGTCGTTGCCGACCAGGTAATGCGAACTCACCGGCCCTCCGCTGTTCGCCGTGCGCAACGTATGCAGCGCCTGCTCGGCGGACTGCTCGTCGGTGAAGTGCACGACGATTAGCACGGGACGCCGCTGGTCGAAATTCGGCGAAGGCACCCACTGCGCGATAGGGTTGCGCACGGGGGCCGGCGCGCAGGCGCTCAGCAACAGGAGCACGGAGGACAGCAGCGCAAGCCGGGCATGGGTCGACAGCATGGCGGTCACGTCGCGATGGAATGGTGTGAAGCTGCCGCACCGCGCGGGCAAGGTCAAGCAAAACGAAAACGGCGCCCGGAACACCGGACGCCGTCGTCGCCGCAAACGAGTTGGAAGGATCAGGCGCGGCCGGCGAACTCGCCCGTCAGCGTGTTCACCCACACCTTCTCTTCATTGGTGATGTACTCGGGCACCTGGATCTCGACGCCGGTGTTGAGCTTGGCCGGCTTGGTGCGCTTGGTGGCACTGGCGCCCTTCAGTTCCGGCGCGGTATCGACCACCGTGAGCACGACACTGGTGGGCACCTGCAGGCCGACCGGCGCATCGTCGATCACCTGCACGTAGTAGCCCTCGACGCCTTCCACGATGTAGCCGGCGTTATCGCCCACCAGTTCGGGGCCGAGCGTGTACTGCGTGTAGTCCTCGTTGTCCATGAACACATAGGCGTCGCCGTCCATGTAAGAGAAGTTGGCCGCGCGGCGCAGCAGGTCCATTTCCTTGAGATCGTCGTCGGCGCGCAGGCTCAGGTCGAACTTGCGGCCACCGGGGATCGAATACATGGTGAAACGGAAGGTGACGTTGCCGCCACGTGCGGTAGGCGAACTGCGCTCGATGTCGCGCACCTGGTAGACGGTGCCGTCGTGTTCGACCACGTTGCCTTTCTTGACGTCGGAAGCTTTCATGAGTGTGGGACCAGTCGTGAATGTGTTTCATGGTCGTCATCCCGGCGAGCGCCGGAACGACGGCTGGAAAAGTTACTTCGGCTGCAGACGCACCGCGCCGTCGAGACGGATGGTTTCGCCGTTGATGTAGCGGTTGCCGAGGATGAAGCCCACCGTGTTGGCGAACTCGTCGGGCTTGCCCAGGCGCGAGGGGAACGGAATCGAGGCCGACAGCGACTCCTGCACCTGCGGCGGCATGCCGTCCACCATCGGCGTCCAGAAGATGCCCGGCGCGATGGTCGCCACGCGGATGCCGAAACGCGACAGCTCGCGCGCCATCGGCAAGGTCATGCCGACCACGCCACCCTTGGAGGCGGAGTAGGCAGCCTGGCCGATCTGGCCTTCGAACGCGGCGACGGAGGCGGTGTTGATGATCACGCCGCGCTCGCCGTCCTCGCCCGCTTCGTTGTTCTGCATCAGCGAAGCGCCGGCCTTGGCGACGTTGAAGCTGCCCACCAGGTTCACCATCACGGTGGTGGCGAAGGTATTGAGCGGCATCGGGCCTTCCTTGCCCAGCATGCGGCCGGCGCCCAGGATGCCCGCGCAGTTCACCACCACGTTGAGGCCGCCCATCGCTTCGCGCGCGGCGGCGACGTTGGCGCTGACGCCTTCCTCGGAGGTGACGTCGGTGCGGTAGAAGTGGCCGCCCAGCGCCTTGGCCGCTTCCTGGCCCTTTTCTTCGTTCACGTCGAACAGGGCGACCTTGCCGCCGTTGGCGACCAGGAACTGCGCCACCGCGTGGCCGAGACCGGAGGCGCCGCCGGTGATGATCGCCTTGACCTGATTGAGCTGCATGGGAAGTCCGTAAAGCGGTTGGAAAACGCCAATGGTAGCCCAGCGGGCGCCATCCGGTCCGCAGGGCGCACTGCGGCTGGCGGGATGGGCGGTCGGCCTATCACCGATAGCCGTACTTAGAGCTTTTGTCGGCGCTGCTTATATCCATTTTCCGGGCTCTTTTTGCAGTGCAGCGGAGTAAAACCTAAAGGGTTGGCTACGGGCGCCGCCACCGGAGGAAGGCTGCCATGGAGCTTAAGGACGACCAGCCGCGATACGGCAGGGGACTTGCCTCTATCTCGCCGGCGATGCCCTGGTGGCGCGCGCTGGTCGTCGCATGCCTGTTGCTGGCGGGTATGGCTCATGGAGCGGACGCGTCACCCCCCAGCTATTTCATGACCACCTCGCAACTGGCCGATCCGCTGAAGCCGTTTGCGCATCTGCCCAGCCATGCGTCGGTGCGGGTGCAGGCGGCCGTCATTGCACTTCCCGACCCGCTGGAAACACGGCTTGGGCGCGCCTTCGACGTGGAGGTTGGCGCGGTGATCAGCGCCTTCCAGGCCAGCGGTTATGCACTGGATGGTTTTGCGTTGGCGTGGCCGCCGCGTAAGCCGAGCGATGGTGACAGCTACCCCAGCAGCAGTGATCCCGCACGCACCTTGCCCGGCGTGATGCTGTTCCGCCATGACAACTGGCGGGACTGCCACGCAACGCCGGACGCCAAGACGTTTTGCGGTTCGACCTATTACGCCTTGTTCGTCGTCGGTGAAACGCCAACCTCCGGCGTGCATCCCGAAGCCTTCAAGGTGGCCGCGCGCTGCGCCATGGCCGTGGATGGCATGCAGCGCCTGGGGCAGGCTGCCGATGTCGCATCGCTCGATTGCCATCCCGGCGAACCGCTGAAACCGCCGGGTTGCGAGCATCAGCTGGACATCATCGGTCCATCCTTTTCCGGCTCGATGGAATCGATGGCGGCTGCGCTTGGCAGGGTTGCTGCCGATGTCGCCGCCGGGCCATGCGCGAACGCCGGTCCCCGCGGGATCAGGATCCGTCTGGTGTCGCCTTCGGCAAGCATCAACAACAACGACGAGATCAAGTACCACGCGTATCTTGCGCCGTCAGACCTGCCGTCGTTCAAGGTGTCGTTCGAGTACCGCGCGTTGGCGTACAGCGTGGCCGACCAGATGGACACGGTGATGGACTATCTGGAGCCGCGTCTGGGCCCCGATGGCAATGTCGTCGTGCTCAGCGAAGAATCGAGCTTCGGCGAAGGTGCGCGCAACCTCGCCACGGATCGCCTTGGTGCTCGCAACGCCATCTGCACACGGCGCAGCGACGGTGGAAACGCGGCCGCGTTGCATTGCTGGGGGCACCTCGTCAACGTGCAGTTTCCGCCCAACATCGCGGCGATCCGCGCCGAGCACGTAAAGGCGAAGCAGGCCGACGATGCAGAGCGCAAGCAATTGCTGCCCGACCGCCTGCTCGAACTCGATCTCACTGGCGTGGACAAGAGCGCCGACCAGCCGCCGACCTACCAGCCAAGCCTCACCTCGCGTTCGGACGAGCTCATGCTTTACCAGACGTTCGATGCGCTCAAGAAATACATCCGTCCCGCGGCCGTGATCATCGTGGCGACCGACGTGCGCGACCGGTTGTTCCTGCTCAGCGAAGTGCGCGACCTGTTGCCGGGGTCGCTGCCCATCGTGCTCGAGCAGGACAACCTGCTGGCGCATCCGGACTATCGCGACATCAGTCGTGGCAGCATCACCATGCCTGCCGGGCAGAGCCTGATCTGCCTCAACAGCGACAACGAGCCGATGCCGTGCCCACCGGGCGAAGGGAAACGCAGCCTGTCATCGACCGGCGAGGACACGTGGAAATGCCCCCTGGTCCCGCGGCATTTCGCGTTCGCCACGGATTACGCCGCCAACATGTTTCGCGCCGCGACGCGGTTGGCGAGGCTGCAGTATCTCCCCGCGGAGAAGCAGGACACGTTCACCGCAGCCGATGAGACCTGGCTGGCACCGCCGATGCTGGTGGCCACGCTGGCCGGCTTTCAGTACGTGGATGCCAAGAGCAAGCCGTCGGCCACGGCCATCGCGACCAATCCCTGCAAGACCGCACCGTTGCCGGAGGGTCGACAGGACATCCTCATCGTTGCGGACGCCCGCATCCAGTTGCAGGAGCCGGTGTATCTGGCGATGACCTTGTTCTTCGCCGTGATGCTTACGGTGGCTTCGTGGCTCATGTGGAATGGCCGCGATATCTCGCTGGTGTCGTTCCCCGTCTGCCGCCATGCCCTGCGATGGATGCGCGTGACGCCGAACACCACGGAAGCGTTCCGCAACACGTCGTCGGGATGGCTGTTCGCGTGGCTGACCTTCGCCTTGGCGGGGTTGGTGATTGCAGGTGGCAAGGTACTCACGATGCTGCCGCCGCCTTCCTATGGCGACACCAATCTCGCCCATGGCCGCGATCTGTGGGCGCTGCTGGCCTTGTGCCTGGGCTATGGGTGTTTCGTCGCGTTCGCGGCCCTGCGCGTGCTCGACTGGAACACGCACAGCAACGTGCTCGCCCAGGCGATGGGTGACGGCTCGCGCTTTGGCGTGCGTCTCAGGCAGCAGGGCCATTGGCACGCCGTAGCGGGTGCGCTGATCCTGCTGATATGCCTGCCGCTGAGCGTCAACGACATGACGCCCACGACCACCGATCGCCCATGGATTTCCGAGTTGAGCGGCATCTTCGCGTTGGGCGGCAGCGCATTCTTCTTCGTGCTGCTGGCTGAAACGTTCGATCGCTGGCGGCGGACCTGCCTGGAGCTGGCCAAGGTGATTCCGCTCGTGCGCGAAAAGGAGTCGAAGCTTGCCGAATGGCCCACGCCGTGCCTGCTCGATGAGCGTCCGCGCAGCCCGTTCAACATCGTCATGCGCAGCGACAACTACGATGCATGGCGCAAGCAGCCCTTGTCCGAGTGGGCCACGCAGACGCGAAGCCTGCTCGACCAGGCGTGGCCCTTCGACACCAGCGGACCGTCATTCGTCATCTGGCAGGCACAGCTGGTGGCGGAGATGAAACTGGCCGCAGCCGCCGTGCGCACCTGTGCGTGGTGCGCCGTGCTGGGGGCGACGCTGGCCCTGCTGCTGATGCAGGTCTATCCGCCGGTCTACCCGCGGCTGCAGACTACGGTTGCCACCGTCCTGCTGGGCGTGTCGTTCGCGGCCATCGTGTATGCGGTGCTGCAGCTGGAGAAGGATGCGCTGCTTGGTCGC
Organism: Dyella jiangningensis; assembly: GCF_003264855.1. Taxonomy (NCBI): domain Bacteria; kingdom Pseudomonadati; phylum Pseudomonadota; class Gammaproteobacteria; order Lysobacterales; family Rhodanobacteraceae; genus Dyella; species Dyella jiangningensis. The sequence goes on from NZ_NFZS01000001.1 coordinate 1,388,398, forward strand.
ATGTTCACCGCCGACAAGGATCACCTCACGCTCGGCGGCGCATTGACGGCGCTGTGGCCCAAGCTGCTCGCCTTCGGTTCCATCCTGGTGATGGTGTTCCTGCCCAGCGCGTGGGACTGGGTGGGCGGCCTGGTGAAGGCAATCAACACACTGCACTGAGCCGCCGCGCGCCGCGACGGCGCCGCATCATCGTGTGAGCCGTTCGCGAAAGGCCTGCGTTTCGGCGAGCGCGGGGAAGGGCGTCACGGGGCGTGGCGGATTCTCCGGTGGCTGCAATTCCTTCTGCCACACGCCCACATCCCACCATTGGCCCAGCTTGTAACCGCTGCTGCGCCACACGCCTGCCGGCGTGAAACCCATGGCATCGTGCATCGCCACGCTGCTTTCGCCAGGCAGGGTGATCACGCCCACGGCCTGGTTGATGCCTTGCAGCTTCATCACATCCAACAGGACGCCGTAGAGGCGGCGCGCGATGCCGCGGCGGCGCGCATCGGCGTGAACGTAGATGGACGTCTCGGCGATCCAGTCGTAGGCCGCGCGTTCGCGAAAACGACTGGCATAGGCGTAGGCCAGCACCCGGCCGTCTTCTTCCCACACCAGCCACGGGTATTGTCGCAGTCGCGTCACGATGCGCTCGCGCATCGCGTCGACGCCCGGCAGTTCGTTCTCGAAGGTTTCCACGCCGTGCAGCACCGAGGGCGTATAGATATCGTGTGCGGCCGCGGCGTCATCGGGGCGGGCGATGCGGATCATGCGAGCGATTTCTCCATGCAGATGCTGAGAGGGTTGGCGCGGTGGTCGCCGAACGGCGGACAGCGCCGGTAGCCGGCGCGTTCGTAGAGTTCGAGCGCTTCGGTCTGCGCCGTGCCCGTTTCCAGGCGAATCGTGGTGTTGCCGCTGCGCCTCACTTCGCGCTCCAGTGCTTCCAGCAACTGCTTGCCGAGCCCGAGGCCGCGGCAGGCGGGCAGCACGTACATGCGCTTCACTTCCACGTAGTCCTCATGCCGCACGCAGGCACCGCAGGCCACCGGCGTGCCGTCCACGCGCGCGGTGAGGAAGGTGACGTTGGGCTGCGTAAGCTCATCCACCGATACGGGATGGATATTGCCAGTGGGGTACAGCTCGGTGAGATAGCCATCCAATTGCAGGATCAACGGGGCGACATCGGTAGCAGTCGGGTCGTCGACGTCGAACTGCAGGGCGGGCGGGTTCAACATGATTCGTACTTCCAGTTGCGGCGCTTGCCTTCGGCCAGCCACTCCAGCGTGGTGGCCAGGCGCTTCTGGCGCGTGGCATCCGTCCTGGCTTCGTTGATCCAGTCGATGTACTCGCGCTGTGCGCCAGGCGGAAAACCTTCGAAGACCCTGCGCGATGCGCCGTGCTTGCGCTGGGCGAGCGCCGCGGCCAGATCATCCGGCACCACCGCTGGTGGCTTGGCCGTCGCGGTGCGCTTCGGCTTCACGCCGCCATCGATCAGCGACATGGCCTTCTTCACGTATGCGACCAGGGCCTTCTTCGCGGGCAGGTCCTTCAGCGTCGTGATCTTGCCGAACTGTCCCATGCCGTCGCCGGCTTCGCCCACCACGTCCTTGTGCTGCCAGAAGCCGAAGCTGCAGTGCTGCTTGAAGGCTGCCATGTTGCACAGGAGCGAACCCTTGTAGCTGAAGAAGGGCATGCTCCATTTCTGGCCTTCCTCCACGTCGGGACAGGCGTCGTGGACGACCTTGCGCAGGTGCTCCAGGATCGGCTGCGCGAACGGCGCCGCCTTGGCGATGTACGCATCGATGCGTGGATCATGGCTGGCCATTGAACAGGCTCTCTTCTCACAGTTCGCGTAGGTAGAACTGATCGCAGCTGAAGTGACCGGTGCCCCCCATGGGAGCACACAGGGTGGTAAATCCGTGTCTGCGATACAGCGCCTGCGCCGCATCCATGCCGGTCAGGGTTTCCAGGTAGCAGCGGCGGAAGCCGTGCGCGCGTGCGGCATCCAGGCAGCGCACCATCATCGCGCTGCCGGCGCCGATGCCGCGTGCCTCGGGCAGGAAGTACATCTTGCGCAGCTCGCAGACGTCTTCCTCGCCGCCTTCGAGTGGCGCCACGCCGCCACCGCCGATGACCGTGCCCTGTCGCTCCACCACGAAGTAGGCGCTGCGCGGTCGCGCATAGGCTTCGTACATGGTGTCCACTTCCGCATCGTGGATGGCGAAGCCCGGGCCATCGGCGCCGAACTCCGGCATCACGCTGCGGATGATGCGGGCCATGGCGGCGTTGTCGCGCGGCTCGATGGGGCGGATCGCGTAATCGGTCATGGCGTGTTCTGCGGCGTGCGGTAGACGGTGCCGTCCTTCATCACGAAGGCGGCCTGCTTGAGATCGTCGATGTGCGTGCTGGGATCACCGGTGAACGCGGCGAGATCGGCTCGCAGGCCCGGCGCGATGCGGCCGAGCTTGTCCTGCTGGCGCAGGATGCGCGCGGCCACGTCGGTGGCGGCATGCAGCGCCTGCGGCGCACTCATGCCGTCACGCACCATGTTGGCGGGCTCGCGCCAGTTGTCACCATGCGTGAACACGCCGACATCGCTGCCATTGCCGATGGTGACGCCCAGCTTGAGCGCGGTGCGGAACGCGCGCTCCGCTTCGCGCATGCGTGCGGTCGGTTCGCTCTGGCCCGGCACGTAATGCTCGAAGTACTGCGCGGTGGCCTCCACCGCGGTGAGCGTGGGCTCGTAGGCCACGCCGCGCTGTTTCATCAACTTGAAGGTGGACTCGCTGGCGCCGTAACCGTGCTCGATGCTGTCCACGCCGGCTTCCACGGCGAGATGCACGCCTTCATCGCTGGAAGCGTGCGCGGCCACGGGCCGCCCGGAGAGGTGCGCGGTATCCACGATGGCCTTCATTTCCGCGAGTGACAGCGTCGGCTGCGTGCTGCCGTCGGTGCCGACACGGTAGTCGGCGTAGAGCTTGATCCAGTCGGCGCCATGGCCCGCCTGTTCGCGCGTGGCGCGAATGGCTTCGTCCACGCCGCTCACTTCCTGCGCGCCGCCGGGCAGGTCGATATCGGGACGAAAGCCTCGCGGGCCCGGTCCGTAGCTTGCCGTCGCAACGATGGCGCGCGTGGCAATGAACAGGCGCGGCCCCGGGATCATGCCTTCGTCGATGGCGCGCTTGACCGAGACGTCGGCGAAGCCCGCGCCCTCGGTGCCGAGGTCGCGCAGCGTGGTGAAGCCGGCCATCAGCGTGGCGCGCGCATGCGCGGCGGCTTCCAGCGTGCGGTAGTCCTGCGGTTCCTTCAGCACCTGGTCGTTCCACAACGTTTCGTTGTAGGGGTGCAGGAACACATGGGAATGCAGGTCGATCAGGCCCGGCGTCAGCGTGGTGCCGGGCAGGGCGATGCGCTGTGCGCCGGCAGGGGCGTTGATCGAGCTGAGCGGGCCGACCGCGGAAATGACGCCGTCATGCACCAGTACGGCCCAGCCCGCATGGGCGGCGTCGCCTTCGGCCGTCCAAACGCGGTCGGGAACCAGCAGGACATCACCCTTGGCCGCGGCCGCCGTGACGGTGGACGAACCCGCCATCAGCACGGTCGCCAGCACGCCACCCCACACTTTCCAACGATTCCACCGCATCACGGGTCCCCATGCGTCGAAGGCCCGATTCTAGCCAGATGGGACAGGCCGGAGCGAGGTGGCTTCAGGGGGATGCGCTGGCCATGGCGGCGGCGAAGGGCGCGCAATCGCCATCGGAAGCCGCCGTGGCGGCGACGCAGCTGCGGAAGCCGGACGGCAGCGACGTGAAGCTCATGGTATTGCCTTCGCCGACGGTAAAGCGCTTGGGCGGCGACGGGCAGGCCGTGCTGGCCGGCGCGCAATCGTCGGCGACCACGGTGTAGTGGCACTGGCCGCTCTCGCTGTGCAGGCAGCGGAACGTGGCGAGCTGGCCGATGACGTGCACCTGGCTGTAGACCACGTCGTGGCCGTTGGCGATGGCATGCACGACGACGGTGCGTCCTCGTTCGCAGCCGGTGAGGCAAAGCAGCAGGCAGATCGATGCAATGAACTTGTTCATGATCATCTCGTGCGCGATGGGGTGCGCGTCGTGGACGGGTGGTTTACATGTTTCGGAACAAAGCCATGAAGGGCTGGCTCACCACCAGCGTCTCGGGCCGCTGCTTGAGCCGCAGCGTGCCCTTGCCCGTGTCGTCGCGGACGATAGACGCCACGGCGCGCAGGTTGACGATGGTCGAGCGGTGAATCTGCTTGAACGTGTTGGGGTCGAGCACGCCGGCCAGCTCGCGGATCGGCGTGCGCAGCAACGCTTCGCCATCGGCGGTCATGGCCACGGTGTACTTGTTGTCGGCGCGGAAATAGGCAACGTCGTCCACCATGATGAGTCGCGTCTCGCGGCCGTTGCTGGCGGTGATCCAGGTCAGCGGCGACCGGCCCGGGCCGCCGCCGGCGCTCAGGTCGCGCAGCAGCGCGGCGAGCGCCGTGGCGTCCGGCACGGCCGTGGCGCGCGCCTTGATGCGCTGCACGGTGGCCGTCAGTCGTTCCGTGGTGATGGGCTTGAGCAGGTAATCGATCGCGCCACGTTCGAACGCATCCACGGCGTACTGGTCATAGGCCGTGGTGAACACCACCTGCGTGCCGGGGCTGGCTTCGCTCGCGGCGGCGGCCACTTCCAGCCCGCTCAGGCCCGGCATGCGAATGTCGAGGAAGGCGATGTCGGGGCGATGCTGGTCGATGGCTTCGAGCGCGCTGGCGCCGTCGTCGCATTCGGCGACGATCTCCAGCTCAGGCCAGGTCGTGGCGAGCAACTCGCGCAATGCCGTGCGCAGCAGCACTTCGTCTTCGGCGATGATGGCGGTGGTCATGACGATACCTCCGCGCTCTCCTTGGCGACGCGCACCGGCACGATGATGGTGCTGGCCACGCCTTCGGGCGCATTGCTCACCACCGACAGCGAGGCTTCGGGGCCATAGATGAGGCGCAGGCGTTCGCGCACGTTCTTGAGGCCGATGCCGGTGCCCCCGCTGGCGCCGGTGAAGCCCAGGCCGTCATCCGCCACGGTGATCGCCACCTTGCCGTCGTCGCGGCGTGCGCGGATCCACACCGTGCCGCCACCGGGCTTGCGCTCCAGGCCGTGCTTGATCGAGTTCTCCACCAGGGTCTGCAGCATCATCGGTGGCAGCGAAATCGGGCGCAGCACGTCGGCCACGTCGATCTCCAGCGAGAGGCGCGGGCCCATGCGCAGCTTCATGATTTCCAGATAGGCCCGCGTGCGTTCCAGTTCGTCGCCGACGGTGGACAGCGCGTCTTCGGTCAATGGCAGCGAGTGGCGCAGGTAGTGGATCAGATGGCCGAGCATCTGGTCGGCCTGCGCGGGATCGGTGCGCGTAAGGTACTGCGCGCTGGCAAGCGTGTTGTAGAGGAAGTGCGGCTCCACCTGCGCATGCAGCAGGTTCAGGCGGGCGACGGTGCGTTCCTTCTCGCTTTCCGACTGCGCGGCCCGCGCTTTTTCGTGGCGGCGCTTCTCGGCGACGCGGCGGGTGATGGCGCGGGTGATCGCTTCGGCATTCTCCAGATTGGTGCCGTCATCCACGCGGAACCAGTCGCTCCATGCGCCGGCTTCGGGCTCGCAGATCAAGGTGACGCTGCTGCTGCCGTCGCCTGGCGTCACCGTGGCGAAGATCTGGTTGCGCAGGTGGCCGAACCAGGTGCCGGGGTCCAGTTTTCCGAACGAGCGGTGGCCGTAGGTGATCGGTCGCTGCACCTTGGCGCGGACCTGCAGGCTGTCGCGCGCGCTTTCCACTTCTTCCGTACGTGGAAGCTCGCGGATGGCTGCGTCGAGCAGATCGAAGGATTCGTCGGCATCGAAGGGAATTTCCACGCGGCGACGCTGACGGTTGCCGAGCGTGTCGTCATCGATGCGGCCGGCCACCAGGCGTACGCGGCGCAGGTGCGATACGGCGCCGGTGACCACCATCAACAGGGCGATGAAGATCAGCAGCACGACCATGCCGCCCATATCGTGATGCCGGAACGGCGGACTGTCGGCGAGCACGAGGGCCACGAAAAGCAGAACCAGGAACCAGGCCACGACCAGTCGTGCAACGAACATCAGGCTCTTCAACACGACACGACCCTGTGAAATGGCGATGGGGAGGAGGATACCCAGCCTCGTCGTCACCGGAAGCGGTCCGGCGATGAAACGGGCGTCCGGGCGACGAAACCGGGGAACGTCGGGACGAAATGCGAAGCGGAACGGACGCCAGGGGATGCCCTAGGGAGCGTAAAGCCCGCGATGGGGGCCGTAGCGGTACCACTCGACGACGGATTCGGGCAGCAGATCCGTGAGTGGCAGCCCCGTGGCCTCGCACATGGCCAGCGTATCCAGCAAGGCCAGTTCCATCGGGCCGGAGCCGGGCAAGCCGGCATGTTCGCGCTCCAGCGAGGCCTCCGCCAGCATCCGTTCGCTCCAGTCGTAAAGCGCGTCGGCCCGCTGGGACAGCTGGGCGGCCAGCCAGGGGCGCAAGGGATGATGGAGCGTCAGGCCTTCGTCCCGTGCAAGCTGGTGTGCCAACGACGTGACCTCGTCGCCGATGCCGCGATACCACTCGGTGTGTCCCGCGGCCGAGGCCGGCACCACCAGCGGGGCGGGTGCGCGCTGCTCGATCCACGAGGTGAGAAACAGGCGCTCGATGCGGCGTGCATGCGCCACGCGATCCACCTCGACCAGCAGCCCTCGTTCCAGGTCGAAGAACTCGAAGAAGCGGCGATGGAGCGTGCGGAAGCGTTGCAGCGGTTCGCGGGAAAAGCCGATCTTCAGCAGGTCCTCGTCGCGACAAGGCAACACGTAGACGTAAGCACGCCCGCGCGAGGCAAAGCGTGGTTCGGTGAATTCCTCATCCATGGCAAAGGGTCGGATGCTCGTGGCGCTGCGCAAGGAGAGGCAGGATGCACACGCCCCGTCTCACCGCCACGGACTCGCCTGCTAGGCCGCGGTGCGCGCGCGCGTCACGCGGCTTGCCGTTTCCTTGTGCAACTGGCCGGCGAGCCACGCGCCGGTGGCGATCAGGATGTCCAGGTCGATGCCGGTGTGCAGCCCTAAGCCTTGCAGCATGTACACCACGTCCTCGCTGGCGACGTTGCCCGTGGCGCCCTTGGCGTACGGGCAGCCGCCCGTACCCGACACCGCGCTGTCCACCACGCGCACGCCTTCTTCCAGGCACGCGAGGATATTCGCCAGCGCCTGCCCGTAGGTGTCGTGGAAATGGACGGCCAACGCCGCCATGGGCACTTCCTGCGCCACCGCATGGAGCATGGCGCGCGCCTTGGCCGGCGTGCCCACACCGATGGTGTCGCCGAGCGAAACCTCGTAGCAGCCGAGCTCATGCAGGCGGCGAGCCACGCGCACCACGTCACTCACCGGCACCTCGCCCTGGTAGGGGCAACCAAGCACGGTGGAGACATAGCCGCGTACTTTCACGCCATCGGCTTTCGCACGATCGAGCACGGGCATGAAGCGCTCGATCGACTCGTCGATCGAGGCGTTGATGTTCTTGCGATTGAATGCTTCGGAGGCCGCGGTGAACACGGCGACTTCCGTCACGCCCACGGCACGCGCGCGCTCGTACCCCTGTTCGTTCGGCACCAGCACGGGAAAGCTCACGCCCGGCACCTTGCGGATGCCCTGGTAGACCTCCGCCGCATCCGCCATCTGCGGCACCCACTTGGGGCTGACGAAGCTGGTGGCTTCGATGGACTTGAGGCCGGTGCCGGAGAGGCGGTCGATCAACGCGATCTTCACGTCGGTCGGCAGCAGCGTTTTCTCGTTCTGCAGGCCGTCGCGGGCGCCGACTTCGACGATGCGTACGTGGTTGCTCGTGTTCATGGTCGAAGCCTAGCTCGTGGGAGGTACGGGCAATGTGAGCGTGCGTGGGGTTCAGTCGGCGAAGCGCACGAGGATCGCGTCGGCTTCGACGAAATCGCCCTGCGCCGCGCCGATGCTGGCGATGGTGCCGGCGCGCGGCGCCTTGAGCGCGAGCTCCATCTTCATCGCTTCCATCACCAGCAGTTCCTGGCCTTCTTCCACCGTGTCGCCCGCGTTGGCCTTCACCAGCACGATGCGGCCGGGCATGGGCGCCACCACCTGGTTGCCACCGCCGCCTTCCTTGGACTGCCACGCAAAGGCGGGTGCGCGTTCGAACGCGTGGCGGTTGCCGTCGGCGTCGTGCACGGTGATGCGCGCGGCATCGACGCGTACCGGGACGCGCAGTGATTCGCCATCGAAACGCGCGCTGAGGGTGGCGTCGTCGCGGCGGGCGCCGCGGACTCCAGCGCTGTCTTCGCCATGGCGCAGGCGATAGTCGCCATCGTGACCGTAGGCTTCGACTTCATGACGTTGGCCGTGCAGCGACAGCGCGACGATGCGCTTGCCGGCGTGCCCGACGCGCCACGCATCGGCACGCGCCCAGGGCGAATGGGGATCCGTGCCGTTCGACGATCCGGTGACGACCGCCTTCTCTTCATCCATCAGTGCCGACACCGCCGCGGCAAAAAGCACGCGGGCGCCGGGTGCGGTGTCACCGGCGAGGAATTCCGTGAGATGACGATCGAGATAGCCCGTGTCGATGCGGCCTTCCAACACCACCGGGTGGCGGGACAGCCGTTCGAGAAAGGCGATGTTGGATTTCGGGCCGACGATTTCGCTGGCCATCAATGCATCGCGCAGACGCTGCAGGGCCTGCGGGCGATCCTGGTCCCACACGATCAGCTTGGCGATCATCGGGTCGTAGAAGATCGTCACCGTGTCGCCCTCGATCACGCCGCCATCGATGCGCACATGGCGCGACGGCGCGGGGAGGCGAAGCTTCAGCAGCTTGCCGGAGCCGGGCAGGAAATTCTGGTCGGGATCCTCGGCGTAGAGGCGCACTTCGATGGCGTGTCCGCGCGCGTGGATCTGGTCCTGCGCGAGCGGCAGTGCTTCGCCGGCAGCGATGCGCAGCTGCCATTCGACGAGGTCCAGGCCGAGCGTTTCCTCGGTCACCGGGTGCTCCACCTGCAGGCGCGTGTTCATCTCCATGAAGAAGAACTCGCCGTCCTGTCCGACGATGAATTCCACCGTACCGGCGCCGACATAGTTCACCGCCTTCGCGGCGGCTACGGCGGCGGCGCCCATCGCGGCGCGGCGCGCGCCGTCGAGGAAAGGCGAGGGCGTTTCCTCCAGCACCTTCTGGTAGCGACGCTGCGCGGAGCATTCGCGTTCGTTGAGGTGGATGACATTGCCGAGGGTGTCGCCGAACACCTGGAATTCGATATGGCGCGGGTGATCGACATAGCGTTCGAGGATCACGCGGGTGTCGCCGAAAGCGCTGGCCGCTTCGCGCTGCGCGGAAGCCAGCGCGTCGGTGAATTCCTTTTCGCTGCGCACGATGCGCATGCCCTTGCCGCCGCCGCCCGCGGCCGCCTTGATCATCAGCGGAAAACCGGTGCGACGCGCCTGTTCGGCGAGCACCTCATTGGACTGGTCTTCGCCGTGATAGCCGGGTACCAGTGGCACGTCGTGCTTTTCCATCAGCGCCTTGGCGGCTGCCTTGGAACCCATCGCATCGATGCTTTCCGGGCGTGGACCGATGAAGGCGATGCCGGCCTCGGTGCACGCGCGCGCAAACGCGGTGTTCTCGGAAAGGAAGCCATAACCGGGATGGATGGCCTGCGCACCGCTCTTGCGCGCCACCTCGAGGATGGCATCGCCGCGCAGGTAGGATTCGGTGGGGCGCGGGCCGCCGATGGGCCATGCTTCGTCCGCCAGGCGTACGTGCTGCGCGTTGGCGTCGGCCTGCGAATACACCGCGATGGTGTGGATGCCCAGGCGCCGGCAGGTACGGATCACGCGGCAGGCGATCTCGCCGCGGTTGGCAATGAGTACGCGCTGGAACATGCGGCTTCCGGGGTCGATGCGAAGCTGCCAAAACTAGCAGATTGCCGCGGCGGAGCCGATGCGCGGCGCAGCAAAAAAGCCTTCTGTAGGAGCGCACCCAGTGCGCGACCGCAGCGCCATGTCAACATCATGGTGCGTGGTTTTCGCGCAGAAGTGCCGGATAAGGCGTCAGCGCTTCGTGGGTTTATCGCGCACTGGGTGCGCTCCTACAGTGAAACGGCGAGGTGCTATTCGCCTTCCCAATACCCCACGGCGAGTTCCGCCTTGCTCACATGGCGGAAACCTTGCGGCTTGCCGTCGGCCGTGGGCGGGTACTCGGCCATGATGCCGAACTTGCCGGTGTCGGGGTATTCGCAGATTTCCGGCGATTGCTTGGTGCTGACGGCGAGATAACGCATCTCAGTGTCGCCGGTGTTGATGATCTGGTGCGCCGCTTCGGGACCACCCGGCGGGCAGGCGATGATGTCGCCGGCGCGGATGGCGTGGCGCTCCTCGCCGATGCGTACTTCGCCGGTGCCTTCGAGGATGAAGAACATTTCCTCGTTCACGCGGTGGCAATGCAGCGGAAAGGCGCGCTTGCCGGGCGGCACGGCGGTGATGTTGTAGCCGAGCTTCTGCGCGCCGATCTGCATCGAGAGGCGCCCCATGCGTGCTTCAAAGCGCTCGGCGGTCTCGCCCGTAGGGCCCATGCCGGGCGGGAAGGGCTGCAGTTCGACGTCGGCGATGTTCATGATCGGGCGCGGCATGACGGGCATCCTCGGGGAAGAGAAACCCGAGTATCCCTCCAACGCGCCGATGCTGCCGGTGCAGGAAGCCACGGTTGCCCGCAACCGCCGTTTACTCCGGACGGTGGCAGACCGCTTCGATGTTGTGGCCGTCGGGATCGAGCACGAAGGCGCCGTAATAGTACGGGTGATAGTGCGGACGCAGGCCCGGTGCGCCGTTGTCCTTGGCGCCAGCGGCCAGGGCCTCGCGATGGAACGCATCGACGGTGGCGCGATCGGGCGCCGTGAAGGCGACATGCACCGGGCTGGCCGGATGACCGTTGTGTGACGTGCCGATCCAGAACGTCGGCTTGCCGTCGACCCCAAAACCGGCGTGATCGCCATCGCCGGTCTGCTCGGACGTCACTTCCATCACCAGCGTCGCGCCCAGCGGCTCCAGCACCCTTCGATAGAACTCGCGGCTGCGTTCGAAACCGGAAACATGCAGGCCGATGTGATCGAGCATGGCGTCACTCCTTGTGGGCGTTCGAAGCGGGAAACCGATGTTCTGTCAGCACCAGCGCGGCGCGCGCTTGCCGAGGAAGGCACCGAGACCTTCCTGGCCTTCGTCCGAAACTCGCAGCCGCGCGATCAGCGCGGCATTGTCTCGATCGATGCGCTCGGCGGCTTCCTCGGTGGCACCCGCCATGCGCAGGGCCAGTTGCTTGGCTTCCGCCTGCGCGATGGGGCCGGCCTTGGCGAGCAGGGCGAGCGTGGCGTCGACTGTTTCGTCCAGCTGTTCGGCAGGCACGCAGCGGTGCAGCAGGCCGATCGACTGCGCGGTGGCGGCATCGAACAGTTCGCCGGTGAGGAACAGGCGGCGTGCATGGCGCAAGCCGATCGCATGGATCACGTAAGGCGAGATCACCGCGGGCACCAGTCCCAGCTTCACCTCGGTAAGTCCGAAGCGCGCGCTGTCCACGCCGATGGCGATATCGCAGCAGGCAATCAGCCCCACGCCGCCGCCGTACGCGGCGCCGTTGACGCGGGCAATGGTCGGCTTGGGCAGGTATTGCAGCGTGCGCATGAGGCTCGCGAGTCGCAGCGAATCCTCGCGGTTCTCCGCTTCGCCGGCCGAGGCCATGCCGCGCATCCAGTTGAGATCCGCGCCCGCCGAGAAGCTGGCGCCATCGCCGGTGAGCACCACCGCGCGCACCGCTCCATCGCGGCCTGCGGCAGCAAGCGCCTCGGAGAGTTCCGCGATCAGCACATCGTCGAACGCGTTGTGCACCTGCGGGCGATTCAGGGTGATGCGGCGAACGCCCGCGAGGTCGGCGATATGGATGTGGTCGGTCATGATCGGCTCCATGGGATCGCGACATCTTAGGGCCGATCCGTTCGCTGCGCGCCGTTCCGGTGCAGCCACGGCAAGGCTCGGCTGTTTGCACCAAGCCCTCGCGATGGAGCGTGCCGCGTCAGTCCTTCGCCGGCAATACCAGGAATTCGGCGGCTTCCCGCGCCGATCCCTGCCAATGGCCGGGCGCCACGTCACGCCACCACGGCTGCACGCTTTCCACGCGCGATGGCTCCACGGCTTCGCCGAGTCGAGGCATCACCAGGCCCTCCGGTGCCTTCGCGAGCAGGACTTCCGCCGGTTCGGCCCAAGGATGCATGGCAAGGTTGAACGTGCCCCAGTGCACCGGCAGCAGCTTGCCGCTGCCGAGTTGCCGCCATGCATCGACGGCGTTGTCGGGCCCCAGGTGCACGCTGCCCCAGGAAGGATGAAACGCGCCCACTTCGATCATGACCAGATCGAACGGGCCCAGCCGTTGGCCGATCTCGGCGAAATGCGGAGAGAGGCCGGTGTCGCCGCTGAAGAACACCGAGTGCCGCTCGCCGCGCAGCACGAAGGACGACCACAGCGTGGCATTGCGGTCGCGCAGGCTGCGGCCGGAGAAATGATGCGAGGGCGCGGCGGTGATGGTGAGCCCGCGTGGCAGCGTGATGCGTTCCCACCAGTCGAGCTCGGTGATGCGCTCCGGCGGCACGCCCCAGGCTTCCAGATGCACACCGACGCCCAGGGAGGTAATGAAGGGCACGCCAAGCTTCGCCAATTCGCGGATGCTCGGGTAGTCGAGGTGATCGTAGTGATCGTGCGAGATCAGCACGGCATCGAGCGGCGGCAGCGCGCTGATGTCCACCGGCACGGGCTGGAAGCGCTTGGGCCCGAGGAAGGAGAACGGCGATGCGCGCTCGCCCCACACCGGATCGGTGAGGATGCGCACGCCATCGATTTCCAGCAGCACGGTGGAATGGCCGAGCCAGGTGGCACGCAGGCCGGACTGGACGGGGCGCGTCCAGCCTTGCCGCGGATCCAGCGCAGGCAGCGGCCGCGCAGGCGTGCGTCCTTCGCCGCGGAACACGAAGTCGGCCAGCGATGGGCGCTCCTCCGTCACGCGTGGCGTGCTGGCGGGGTAAGTGTTGACGAAACCGCCCTCGGCGTACTGCGCCGACGACTGCATGCGTTCGAGCCGGAGACCGGTTGCCTGTCGCGAAAACCAAGCCATCGAAGACCTCTTCACGGAAGAGTGGGGTGATGCCGCGGTTTGGCGCATGGACGTGGGGCACGTCACGCGCCGGCGCTGCGGCATGGGGTAGTTCTGCTATCGGGGTGGCGCGTGGGTTTCCCAAGGCGCCGGAAGGATCACCGTGCCGTTCGTTGGGTCTGGCGCCGTTTTTTGCCCGGGCGCAAGCAGCTGCAGCCGGCGCGCGGAGCACCGCGACGGTTTCCAGCGGCAACCGGCCACGCTGCAGTCGGGGGACGACTCGGATACAATGCGAACCATTCTTATTTGAATTTGGTGACCAGTGCGCCTGTCCGACCTGCCGAAAGGGGCTACTGCCGTGGTGGACCGAGTGGACGATGCTCATGCTTCCGACCCGATCGCGCAGCGCCTGCGCGACCTGGGGTTCGTGGCGGGTGAGCCGGTGCGCCTGGTGGCGGTCGGGCCGATGGGCGCCGATCCGCTGCTGATCCAGATCGGCTCGACCCGTTTCGCGCTGCGCCGCAACGAAGCGGCGCGCGTGACGGTGCATGCGGAGGCCGCGGCATGAGCGCGGGCACGGTGCGCATCGCCCTGGTGGGCAATCCCAATTGCGGCAAGACGGCGCTGTTCAACCAGCTCACCGGTGGCCGCCAGAAGGTGGCGAACTATGCCGGCGTCACCGTCGAGCGCAAGGAAGGCCGCTTCACCGCGCCTTCGGGTCGCGTGCTGCAGATCCTGGATCTGCCGGGCACCTACAGTTTCGACGCCACCAGTCCCGACGAGCAGATCACGCGCGACGTGCTGGAAGGCAACTACCCGGGCGAAGCCGCGCCGGACCTGATCGTCTGCGTGGCCGACGCCACCAACCTGCGACTGCACCTGCGCTTCGTGCTGGAAGTGAAGCGGCTGGGCCGTCCCGTCGTGCTGGCGCTGAACATGATGGACGCCGCGCGTCGCCGCGGTGTCGTCATCGATGTCCCCGAACTCTCGCGCCGGCTGGGCATGCCGGTGGTGGAAACAGTGGCGGTGAAGCGCGATGGCGTGAAGGCGCTGATCGCCCGCGTGGACGGCGAGATTCCCGACGCCGCGCCCGCCCGGCCGGACGACGCGGCCAGCCGTGCCGATCTGCACGCGCAGGTGCGCGAACTGCTGGCGGCCACGGTGACCATGCCGCGCGCCACCGCCGAACTCGACGACGCGCTCGACCACTGGGCGCTGCATCCGGTGTTCGGCCTGGCGATCCTGTCGGTGGTGATGTTCCTGGTGTTCCAGGCCGTGTACGCCGCGGGCAAGCCGATGACCGACCTGATCGGCGATGGTTTCGGCTGGCTGGGCGAACACGCCACCGCGTGGATGCCGGCGGGGCCGCTGCAGAGCCTGATCGTCGACGGCGTGTTCGGCGGCCTCGGCACGGTGATCGGCTTTCTGCCGGAAATCCTGGTGCTGTTCTTCTTCATCCTAGTGCTGGAGGAATCCGGCTATCTGCCGCGCGCCGCGTTCCTGCTCGACCGGATGATGGTGTCGGTGGGGCTCACCGGCCGATCGTTCATCCCCCTGCTGTCGAGCTTCGCCTGCGCCATCCCCGGCATCATGGGCACGCGCAGCATCACCGATCCGCGCGACCGTCTCGCCACCATCCTGGTCGCGCCGCTGATGACGTGTTCGGCGCGCCTGCCGGTGTATGCGTTGCTGATCGGCGCGTTCATTCCCACGCGCAAGGTGCTCGGCATCTTCAACATGCAGGGCCTGGTGCTGTTCGCGCTGTATGCCGCCGGCATCGTCGGCGCGATGGTGGTGGCCTGGGTGATGAAGAAGCTGCGCCGCGATCGCAGCGAGCATGCGCTGCTGATGGAGCTGCCTTCCTATCGCCTGCCCAAGCCGCGCGACGTGGCGATCGGCCTGTGGGAACGCGGCATGATCTTCCTGAAGCGCCTCACCGGCATCATCCTGGGGCTGACCATCCTGATGTGGTTCCTCTCCAGTTTCCCGGCGCCGCCCGCGGGCGCGACGGGGCCGGCGATCGACTACAGCGCGGCCGGCTACATCGGTCGCGGCCTGCAAGTCATCTTCGCGCCGCTGGGCTTCAACTGGCAGATCTCCGTGTCGCTGATCCCGGCGTTCGCCGCGCGCGAAACGGCGGTGGCCGCGCTGGCCACGGTGTATGCGGTGGGTGGCGAGGGCGCTGGTTTGCAGCAGGCGCTGGCCGCCAATTTCTCGCTCGCCAGCGCGCTGTCGCTGCTGGTGTGGTTCGCGTTCGCGCCGCAGTGCATGTCCACGCTCGCGGTGATCCGTCGCGAGACCAACAGCTGGCGCAACGTGGGCATCTCGTTCGGGTACATGTTCGTGGTGGCGTACGTGGCCTCGTTCCTCACCTACCAGATCACGAGCCTGCTCACATGAGCACCGGACTGCTGGTGCAGTACGTGATCATCGGCGTGGTCGTGCTGTGCGGCGCGCTCATCACTTTCCGCAAGCTGGCGCCGCAGCTCACCAACCGCTGGCTGGCGGCGCTGGCCCTGCATTTCGACCGCGCCGATCGTTCCGCCTGGCAGCGTGCGCTGGGCCGTCGCCTGCAACCGAAGCAGGCCAGCGGCAACTGCAGCGACGGCTGCAGCACCTGCGGTGCCTGCGGGCCCAAGCCGCCCGCCGCCGCACACACTGCGCAGCCGCTGGAATTCCGCCCGCGCGCGAAGTGATCCGCAGGCGCTGCGTGGCGCCTGCGTATGCCGTTTCGGCAGCGATCAGGCGCTGCCGGCCTGTTCGTAATGCGCGAGATGGCGGCTGAAGATCGGCCAGAACGGTTGCGGCTGTCGTCCCGCCAGTCGGTCGGCGAGTACGTCCAGGTGTGTGTGCCAGCCGCCGCTAGTGGTCGGTATATCGCCCGGTTGCAGGCGGCTGTGGGTCACCACGAGGCGTACCTCGTCGCCCTGTGGCGTCAGCTCGAAGCGGACTTCGGACGGTTGTGCCGGGTTGCCCCAGGTGAAGCCGAGCAGTCGCGGCGGATCGCATGCAGTGATCTGGTGCTGCGATGTGACGCCATCCGCGTGATCCCTGAAGCGCTGCGGCGCCGGCACGGGCGTGCGTGATAGTTCGACGTGGTGGAAATGCAGCTCGAACCGGCTGCCCACGTTGAGCTCCATCGCACCACTGGACAGCCACTGGCCCCGCTTTTCCGACTCGGTCAGATAGGCCCACACGCGTTCGATCGGCCCGGGCAGCAGTCGTTCGAAGCGCAGCGTGTCCGGCGCCACGAGCTGGCGGGTCGGCTGCTGGTGCAGGTTCTCCTCGAGGTGGCCAAGGATCATGCCCCAGCCCTGCTGCGTGGCGTCGGCCCAATCCGGCAGCACGTCCTCGTGGGTCAGCACGAGCTCGCAGCCTTTGCCGACGGGTGTGATGTCGAGGGTCACGCGTGTCACGGCGGGATCGAATTTCGGCACGGCGAAGGTGAACACCAGGCGGCGCGGACGATCGATCTCCAGGTATTCACCGACATGCTCCACGTCCTCGCCATCGCGACGGGTAAAGCTGAAACGTCCGCCGACGCGGGCGTCGATGGTCACGTCGACCATCTCGCCGCTGTCGGTGGCGAACAGCCAGCGACCGGCGGTGGTGGGATCGAGCCAGGCGTCGAAGACGCGCTCGGCGCTGGCGTCGAAGTGGCGGGTGAGGCGAAGGGAGCGGAGGGTGGTGGTGTTCATCGCGGCTTACCTTTGCGTGGGGGAAGGGCCGTGGCGAGATCCTCGGCCTTGAGCAGGGCGTCGAGCGCATCGAGCTGGCGGTTCCAGAACTGCTCGTAGAAGCGCAGCCATTCGTCGGCGGCGGCCAGCGGCGCAGGGTCGAGCCGGCAGACGTGGGTGCGGCCGCGCACGGCACGCTGTACCAGGCCGGCGCGTTCCAGCACCTTCACGTGTTTGGAAGCGGCGGCCAGCGACATGTCGAACGGCGCGGCCAGTTCGCCGATGTTGCGTTCACCAGCTGCCAGGCTGCGCAGCATGGCGCGCCGGGTGGGATCGGTGAGGGCCTGGAAGACGGCGTCGAGGGCGGGAGTGGAAGATTCAACCATGAGGTTGAATATCTGCCCATGAAGAAAGATTGTCAACCTTTTGGTTAAGCGTTCTCAGGCGGCCCGTCGATCCGCGACGCGAAGCACGGCCCGCTGGCGCCACAGGTCCCAGCACCAGGGCACCATGGCCAGCACCAGCAGGAACGGGAGGGTCACGTCCTGCTGCACCACGGCGCGCAGCAGCGGCACCAGGAGGAAGATCCCGACGCGGAACACATTGGGCGATACCCAGTCGCCCGTGGCCGAACGGCGCCAGAACCGCCGCAGGGCGAGCCACGCAGCGGGCACCAGTGGCAGCAGGAAGGCCAGGCTGTCCGGCTGCCACAGCTTGATGGCCGCGCCTGCCGCGCAAAGCAAAGGAACCAGCAGCAGGTTGAGCCAGGGCCAGCGCACCGCCACGTGCTCGGGATGGCCATGCCACGCGTCCAGTGGCAGATACAGCATCCACATCGCCCAAAGCAGGCCCGGGGCGAGGGCCACCCCCACCAGCACGTACACGGGCGTGAGATCGACGGACACGGCTTGACGACTGACGTCGTTGCCATTGGCCGGCGCAATGGCGATCAACAGACCGATGATCGCCGCGACGAACAGCGCAGTGAGCCAGCGCGTCACGCCAAGCGCCAGACGCGCACGCGTGACGCCGCCCTGCGTGGCATCCAGCCAGAACTGGACGCGGCGGCGATCGAACGATGCAGGCAGGTCGTTGAACTGGCCCTGGCACAGGCGCGTGATGAACTGTGCGCGTCTGTGCGCGGCCGACGGCAGGAAGCCCGCCATCCATACCGAAGGCCACGAGAACGGCCGGGTGAATTCGCCCAGCAGCGATCGGATCTTCGGCACCGTGAAGGTCTCGATGCCGACGCGGCGGCGCAGCGTTTCGTGATGCGCGCGCTGCATCTCCCACGCCAGTTGCATGCGTCGCGAAAGGCGCGCGAGCGACGCGGCATCGATGCGCGACTGCACGCGGTCGAGGTCGAAGAAGCCGAGCAAGGCTTCCTGGCAATCGACCGGCATGGGCGGTACTTCCTGGAACATGCGTTCCACGCAGCGCCAGCCGGTTCTCGCCTTCGCCTGCAACGACCAGAGAGCCGGTTGCGTGCGCAGCCATGCCAGCAAGGCCTCGGCATCGCCCTTGGTCCCGAGCGAAATCGCCTCCTGCGCCAGCGCATCGACGGCTTCCTGCGAGAGCAGCGGCTCGAGCAACGCGTGTTGGGTGATCTCCGGTTCCTGCGTGTTTTCCTGCAGCGTTATCGCCGCTTCCTGCTCCAGCGGGAACGCAGGCACCTGTCCGCCCTGCGAGCGGCATTGCGCCAGCGCGCGCTGGTACATCGCGTGCAGTTGCTGGAAACCTTCCGGATCTTCGTCGGGACGCGTCGCGCGCAGTCGCTGCGCATAGGCACGCTTGAGTGCGCGCTCGTCCGCGTCGCCCGACAGGCCGAACCATTCCAGTGGCGAACTCAAAGCGATTTCTCCAGCAGGTCCATCGCTTCGCCGAACAGGCGGCGATGTTCGCGGATCTGCGACTCGTCCTGGCTGTCCAGCACGCTGCGGAACTGCATGATCCACTGCTGCAACTGCTGGCGCGCCGATACGTATTCCTCGTAGAGACGTTCGGCACGCGCCAGCACGGCAAGGTTCTCCTGCTTGTCGCGCGGATGGATCTTGATGGCATCCAGTGCGGCAAGCCGCGCGCGGATCTCGGCCGGGTCGAGCACGCCGGGGTTCTGTTCCAGCACCAGTTCGTGGCGCGCGCCGGTGGCCTGCACGGTGGCTTCCACCTGCAGCACGCCGTTGACGTCGTAGGTGAAGCGCACTTCCACCGCATTCTCGATGGCGGTGCGTCGCGCCGGCAGCACGATGCTGAGCGAGCCGAGCTTGATGTTGCGCTCGACCATCGGGTTCTCGCCCTGGTAGACGTTCAATTCCAGCTGCGTCTGGTGATCCTGCACCGGCTGGAAGGTTTCCGCGCGACTCACCGGCACGGTGCTGTTGCGATGGATGATGGGCGCGAAAAATCCCTGCTGGTGTCCGCCCGCTTCGTCGCGTCGCGACACTTCGATGCCCAGCGTGTATGGGCACACGTCGGTGAGGATGATTTCATCCAGCCGTGCGTCGCGCGCCTTCAGGCCCGATGCGATGCACGCGCCGAGGGCGATGGCCTCGTCCGGATTCACATGGCGCAAGGGCAGGCGGCCGAACATGCGCGAGACCAGGCGCGCCACCAGCGGCATGCGGCTGGCGCCGCCGACCAGCACGATCTCGTCCAGTTGCGTGGGTTGAAGGTTGGCGTCGCGCATCGCGCGTTCCAGCGGCGCGCGCAGGCGATGCACCAGCGGTTCGCTCAGGCGCGCGAAGCGTTCTTCGTCGATATCCCAGGCGACGGCTTGCTCGCCGTACTGCCATTCGACGCTCGCAGCACCACCGTTGCCGAGCTGTCGCTTGGCGACTTCCAGGCGGCGGCGAAGCTGGCCGCGCTCCTGCGGCGAGAGCTTGGCCTGGTCGATCTGCCGTTCGCTGCAGACGGTCATTTCCAGCACGTCGAGGAAATCCTCGCCGCCTAGGAAGTTGTCGCCGGCACTGGCATGCACTTCCACCACGCCCTCGAACATCTCCAGCACGGACACGTCGAAGGTGCCGCCGCCGAGATCGAACACGAGGAAGCGCGAACCGTCATGCTTTTCCTGCAAACCGTAGGCGAGGGCGGCGGCGGTGGGCTCGTTGATCAGCCGTTCCACGCGGATGCCCGCGAGCTCGCCCGCGGCACGCGTGGCCTTGCGTTGCGCATCGGAGAAATAGGCGGGCACGCTGATCACCGCCTCGGTGACCTTCTCGCCGCTGGCCGCTTCGGCGTCCGCGATCAGGGCGCGCAAGATCAGGGCCGACAGTTCCTCCGGACGGAAGACATGCGGGCCCAATCGCGTCTCGCGCGGCGTGCCCATCCAGCGCTTGAAGGTGGCGACGCTGGCTGCCGGGTGGCTCACCATCCGGTCGCGCGCGGCCTGGCCCACGATCACGTGTCCGGCGTCGTCCACGCTCACCACGGAAGGCGTGAGATAGCCTCCCAGGGCATTGGGAAAGAGCACGGGGCCTTGTTCCCCGTAAGTGCCGATAAGCGAATGCGTGGTGCCGAGATCGATGCCGACGATCATCCCTGACAGTTCCCCCTGTAGGTACACGCCCAGTGTACCGAAGCCGCCGTCGCCTACGCGGCGAGACGGCAACGCCGCTAGAATCGCGCGGACCCCAGGAGCCGCCATGCATCCGACCAAGCCTCTCGACCCCTCCCTGCCTGCCGACGACGCCACGTCCAAGCACCCGCATCAGCCGGGCCAGGGTCTGCTCAACAACGAAGAGGTCGCGGCCCAGGACGAGCTTCAGCACGACGCCGCCCTGCGCGACTCGGCGCTGCGCGTGCCCCGCTGACGCTCCGACGCGGCTACACCAGCTGCGTCTTCACACCCTTGGCTTCCAGCGCCTGCACATATTCGGCGGGCGCGGCGTCGTCGCTGATCACCAGATCCAGGTCGCCGACCGGCGCGATCACCGACAGGCTGCGCTGGCCGAACTTGCTGGCGTCCAGCACGGCGACGGTCTGGCGCGAGACGCGGATCATCAGCGCATTGAGCGAGGCTTCCAGCGGATCGGGCGTGGTCACGCCCACGTCCGGGTCCAGACCGTCCACACCCAGGAACAGGCGGTCGGCGGAAAGGCGCGACAGCGCCTGTTCGGCGTCGGGACCGGCCAGCGAATAGGACGTCTGCCGCAGCAGGCCGCCCAGCATCATCACGCGCACCGATGGCAGCGCGGAAAGCTCCATCGCGATGTTCAGCGCGTTGGTGATCACCGTCAGCGCGGTCCACTTCTGCTGGCGGATCTGCCGCGCGATCTCCACGGTGGTGGAGCCGGAGTCGAGGATGATGGTGTCGCCGTCCTCGATCAGCCGTGCGGCGGCCTGGCCGATGCGGCGCTTCTGCGCGTGGTAGCGCGTTTCCTTGATGTTGAGCGGCGTGTCCAGCGTGGCAGGCGCCGCAGGCAGGGCGCCGCCGTGCGAGCGGCTGATCGAACCGGTGCGGTCCAGTGCCTCCAGATCGGCGCGGATGGTGACGGCGGAGATGTCGAACAGCGCCACCAGTTCGTCCACGGTGACCCGGCCTTGCTGGTTCACCCTCTCCACGATGCGACGGCGACGCTCTTCCACCAGCAGTTTGGGCGGCGGTGCAGCCTTGCGTCGAGTCGTCATGGGTCCATTCCTAGGAGACGGGCGGCGTTGTCGTGGTACAGCTTGCGCAGGATCTCGCGCGGCAGGCCGACGCCGTAGATCGACCAGCGCCCCTGCGGCGGCACGGCGGCAGGAGCGTAATCGAAATATTCGTCTTCTGTCTCCAGGAAACGGTAGTAGATCTCGTACAGCTCGTCGCACAGCAGCTGCTGGGGCACGTCGTTGCCGTAGGGCGGTGGCACGGCGTCGGTGCCGAACAGGATACGGTCCTGATAGCGCTCGAAGAAGCGCCGCGCGGTCCTGGGCTGGCGCCCCAGCTCGCCGATGCGCGCGCTGATGTCCACCTGCACGTTGGGGTGGCGCGCCATGCAGTCGTCGATGGCGACCAGGTCTTCCGCCTGGTTGCCCACATGCATCAGCACGAAGGTCGTACCCGGGTGGCGCGCGATCACGCGGTTGCGCGCGGCCAGCAGTTCGCGGTGGCTGGGGTATTCCGGGCCGTAGAACGACCAGTCGGGATGGCGCGCCAGTTCCTCATAGCGCTCGTTGGTGCTGTCGCCGGGGAGGAAGAATGCTTCCGGATCGGAGGTGTGGATGAAGACCGGCATGTTCAGCGCGCCGCAGGTTTCCCACATCGGGTCGAAGCGTGCGTCGTCCACGGTCACCAGCTCGCCCTGGTCGATGCCTTCACGCAGGTACAGGCCCAGCGTCTTGAGCAGCTTCAATCCTGCGGCGCCCACGCGATGCGCGTGTTCGATCGCCTCGGCCTGTAGCCGCGGATAGTCCGCCTCGCCGAACAGCGCGAAGGAGGGTTCGGTCATGGTGCGGAAGCGTCCGGGCGCCACCGCATCGAAGCGCGCGATGGTTTCCTCCAGCCCGCGACCAGTGCCGCCGGTGAGGTTGACCATGGTGCGGATGCCCTTGCGATCCATCAATGGCAACAGCTCGGCGGGATCGGCGAAGTAGCTCATCGCTTCGCCCAGCGACACGCCGCTGCGCGTTTCGCTCATCCAGCTCAGGTGCGTATGTACATCGATGACCGGGAACGCTGGCTTTTCCACGCGTGTGGAAGGCACGTGCAGCATGCTGCGTGGCTGGAAGTCGCTGAGGCGAAGGTGCTCGCCCTGCGGCGCCATCACTGTCTGCAGCGGATTCTTGCCGCTGCCGCCGGCCAGCATTGGCGGCGCGCAGCAGCCGCAGCCGGTGCGCGTGGCGGAGAGGATGCGGCGGCGCTCGGGGTCGAAGCGCCGCCGGTCGCGTGGGGTCGCGCGCAGCATCGTCACGTCCTGCGTCAGCGCGGGTAGCGCGCCATGATTTCGTGCGCCTGGCGCGTGAGCGCCACGGCCTGGTCGAACGGACGCAGCCACATGTTGCGGCCGAACATCACGCCGCTGGCGCCGCTCTGCATGTAGAACTCCACCTTGCGCAGCACGGCATCGTCGTCGTCGTTCTTCTCGCCGCCGGAGAACAGCACCATCGTGCGGCCGGCCGAACGCACCACGCGCGCGCAGCGGGCACCGGCGTCTTCCTGCAGCTTGTCGTACGGCGCCGGCACATTGGCCACGCTGTCGTTGGGCTCATGCAGCTTCACGATGTCAGCGCCCAGTTCCAGCGCCACGCGCGCGGCGTAGTCCTGTGCGAACAGCGTGTTGGTGCCGCCCTTGGCGTTCACTGCGCTGCCGCGGGGGTACGACCACAGCACCAGCGGCATGCCGAAGCGCTCGCAATCCCGGCGCACCTTCTCGAACTGGCGGAATTCGTCGTGCTGGCGCGGCGAGCCCACGTACATGGTGTAGCCCACCGCATCGGCGCCCAGGCGCACCGCGTCTTCCACCGAGGCGAACAACGGTGACGTCGCTTCCGCATCGCTGGGGATATTGGTCTTGCCGTTGAGCTTGAGGATCAGCGGCACGCGGCCGCAGTACTCGGTCATGTACTTCTCGGCCAGGCCAATGCCCAGCGCGATGGCGGAAAAGCCGCCGGCCTCCGCGAGCTCGAACTGATAGCTCGGATCAACAGCCGGCGGATGGGGAAAGAAATCGGTCGGCCCGTGCTCCAGGCCCTGGTCCAGCGGCAATACCAGCAACGAACCGTTGCGCGGGCCGCTGCCGTACAGCAGGCGCCACAGACGGGTGCGCTTGCCATGCGAGAGGGGCAACGAAGCCAGCTTGCTGGAGGAGAACGAAGGTGCTTGCAAGTTGTGTTTCATTTCGAATACCGTGGTATTGAGGTTTCGTTAGATTTCGTTTTACATCATATTTCATCAGATGACCATGCCTGTCAAACACGCCGCGAACGTTTCGATGCTGGAATCCCTGCAAGCCGCCCCCGCTTTCGAACAGCAGCGGCTGGGCTATGCGGACACGCTGCGCGAGATCCTCCAGCAGCCCGCCACCTGGCGTGATACGGCCGCGCGTCTCGCCGATGCGGGCATGCGCTCGATGCTGAAATCGCTGCTTGCCGCGCAGCCCGCACACATCGTGCTGACCGGTTCGGGCAGCTCGGTCTACGTGGGCGAGTGCGTGGCGCCGGTGCTGCAGGCGGCGCTGGGCGTTCCCTGCATGGCCATTCCCGCCGGCACGCTGCTGACCTCGCGTCGCGGCGTCATGCCGGGTGGGCGCGGCCTGCTGATATCGATTGCGCGCTCGGGCGACAGCCCCGAAAGCACGGGCGTGGTCGACCAGGTGCTGGCGGCGGAGCCGGGCTATGCGCACCTCGCGGTCACCTGCAACGCGCAGGGCAAGCTGGCGACGCGCTACCGCGACGAACCACGCATGCACGTGCTGCAGTTGGACGAGCGCACCAACGACCGCAGCCTGGTGATGACCAGCAGCTTCACCAACCTGTTGCTGGGCTGCAGCGGGCTGCGCCATGGCGCATCGAACGAAGGCGACGCGCGCCTGGCCGATGCGGCCGCCGCTGTCGCCGGCCAGGTGTTCGCACGTTACGGCGATGCATTGGCGCATGCCGCAGGGCAGGCCGCGCCTGCGGCCGTGTACCTCGGCAGCGGCGCGGCGCTGGGCGCGGCGCGCGAATCGGCACTGAAGATGCTGGAGATGTCCGGCGGCGCCGTGCGCGTGTTGTCGGAAACCTTCCTCGGCCTGCGCCACGGCCCGATGTCGTGGCTGGACGAGCACTGCCTCGTCGTCGCGTTCCTTTCCGGTGAGCCGGGTGTGCGCGGGTACGAGTACGACCTGTTGCGCGAGCTCAATCGCAAGCGCCTGGGTGGCACACGCGTGGTGGTCGGCGAGTCCATTCCCGAAGACGTGATCGGACCCCATGGCATCGCCATTGACCTGCCGGGCCTGTATGCGCTGGAGGAAGCGCAGCAGCAGATGGTCCACGTCGTGGTTGGTCAGCTGCTCGCGTTCTTCCGCTGCCTGGCGCTGGAACAGCGACCCGATGCACCCGCGCAGGGCGTGCTTACGCGCGTGGTGGAATCCTTCGCCATCCACGCCGAGGGCGACGCATGAAACCGGTGCTGGTCGCCGGCGAGATCAATGCCGACCTGGTGTTCACCGGGTGCAACGAACTGCCGGCGTTCGGTCGTGAAGTATTGGTGGAAGGCTTTCGCCAGGGACCGGGCAGCTCGTCGATGATCTGCGCGATGGGCATGGCGAAGCTGGGCGACAGCGTGCTGTTTGCCGGGGTCGCCGGCCAGGATAGCTGGGGCGACTATTGCGTCGACGCACTGCGTGGTGCGGGCATCGATACGCATGCGGTGCGACGTGATGCGACGCTGCGCACGGGCCTGACCGTGGCCTTGTCGGCAGCGCACGATCGCGCGCTGGTGACCTATACCGGCGCCATCGCCGCGCTGCGCGCCGAAGACATCGGCGACGATCTGTTGAAGCAGGCCGGCCACCTGCATGTGTCCTCGTATTACCTGCAGCAGGGGTTGCAAGCCGGACTGGGCGCATTGCTGACGCGAGCACGTGCGTGCGGCGTCAGCACATCGCTCGATCCCGGCTTCGATCCGGCGCAGCAGTGGGGAAGCGCGCTGCGCGAATTGCTTCCCTTGCTCGATGTGTTCCTGCCGAACGCACTGGAAGCCTGCGCCATCAGTGGCGCGGCCACTCCGCAACAAGCACTGCAGGCCTTTGCGAATGGCGTGACGCGCACGGTGATCAAGTGCGGCGCCGAGGGCGCCATGACGCTGGGCGACGATGGCGAAGTGCTGGCGGTGCCGGCCATTCGCGTCGATGCGGTCGACAGCACCGGCGCAGGCGATTCCTTCGACGCCGGCTTCCTGCATGCATGGCGACGTGGATTGCCGCTGCGTGAAAGCCTGCGTTGGGGCGCCGCGAGCGGCGGCCTTTCCACGCGCGGCGTTGGCGGCACCGCAACGCAGGCTGACGAAGCGGATGTGCAGCGCCTGCTGGCAGGAACGCGATGATCACCGTCGCCGGCTTCAACACCGCGATCGATCACCTGTTCCTGCTCGATGCGTTGGTGCCCGGCGCCGTGCAGCGCGCATTGCGCGCAGAACTTTACCCCGGCGGCAAAGGCCTGCACGTGGCGCAGACCATCGCCGCGCTGGGCGAACGCGTGCAACTGGTGGGGCTTACCGATGCCACGCATCGCAACCTGATCACGCGCCGCATGGCCGAACGCGGCGTGCTGTTCCATGGCGTCGAGATCGACCAGCCGCTGCGCACCTGCATTGCCGTGCGCGAGCGCGAAGGACGCTTCACCGAGCTGCTGAGCCCTGGCCCGAACGTGCCCGCGTCTACGCGAGAGCAATTGCTGCGCACGTGGTCACGCTGCGCTGAAGAGAGCGAACTGCTGGTGATGTCCGGCAGCCTGCCACGCGGTTTCGGAGCGGATACCTACGCGCTGATGGTGCGCCAGGCGGCCGGCATGGGCGTGCCATGCCTGGTCGATGCCAGCGGCGATGCCTTGCGCCACGCGGCGGATTCCGAAGCGCGGCTGCTCAAACCCAACCGCGACGAAGCTTCCGATCTCACGGGATTTCCGGTGCGCACGTTGAAAGATGCCGCCGATGTCGCGCGTGCACTCCATGCGCAAGGCATCGCGCAGCCGGTGGTGACGCTGGGCGCCGAAGGTGCGGTGGCTTTCGACGGCTGCGCCGCGTGGCACGCATCGATCACCGTGACGCATAGCGCGAACACCGTGGGTTCGGGCGATTGCCTGCTGGCGGGCTTGGCGGTCGCGCTCAAGCGCGGCGAGCCGTTGGATGAGGCGTTGGGCCTGGGCGTGGCCTGCGGCGCGGCGAATGCGATGGATGAAGAAACGGGCTACGTGCGGCGCGAGTGCGTGGACGCGTTGCTGGGCCAGGTACGGGTGCGGAGGCTGGACGGTTGATGCGCCCGTAGAACAAGCCACGGTCGCGAAAAGCCGCGGCCTATCGATGACTTTCGTGCTGCGGGGAAGGCAGCCGGCAACGACACAAGCGAGGTGGATGGCATGAACGGAGTGGTTGGGGGAGGCCGCAACAGCGGCGTCGTGCAGGGCAGGAGCGCGGCCATGCGTACAGAGGGTCGGTGGTCATCCATGCCGGCACGCCTGGGCATCGCGATGGCTTGCGCATTCTGCGTGGCCACGGGCGCTGCTTCGGCCGCACTGGCCGGCACGACCTTCGGCAACGCGTCCATCGACGTGCGCTGGAACCTCGCCGACGGCAAGCTGGCCGACATGGTGGTGCGCGACCGCATCAATGCGCTCGACATCCCGGTCGGCCAACCATTCGTGCTCACCTATCGCGACGGCCGCAAGCTCGACACCACGCAACTGAAGCTGCTGTCGGCGCCGAAGGAGAGCAAGCTCAAGGCCGACCCCAAGGCTTCGCGCGAAGCCGAACGTGTGCCAGGCCGCGCCATCAGCGCCACCTTCGGCGACGCCGACGGCCACCTGCGCATCGAATGGCAGTGGGTGCAGCGCCAAGGTTCGGATTATCTGCGCGAGATCGTAACGGTCACCGCGCTCAAGCAGGACGAGGACATCTCGCGTGTCGACCTGCTGCAGGCCAAGGCCGAGAGCACCGAAGTGGTGGGCTCGGTGTCGGGCTCGCCGGTGGTGGCCGGCCCCGACTATTTCGGCTTCGAACATCCGCTCTCGTCCAGTGAGGCCTGGGGCAATCGCGTCAAGCTGTGGATCGACCGCGGCCTGCCGCTGCCCAAGGGCCAGTCGATGACCTATTCGGCGGTCGTGGGTGCGACGCACGGCAACCAGCTGCGTCGCGACTTCCTCGCCTATGTGGAGCGCGAGCGGGCGCATCCCTATCGCACCTTCCTGCACTACAACTCCTGGTATGACATCGGCTACTTCACGCCGTACACCGAGGCACAGGCGCTGGATCGCATCCATGCGTTCGGCGAGGAGCTCTCGGTCAAGCGTGGCGTGAAGCTTGATTCGTTCCTGTTCGACGACGGCTGGGACGATCGCAGCGGCAGCTGGAGCTTCAGCAAGGATTTCCCGCACGGCTTCGCACCGCTGCGCGATGCGGCGGCGAAGTACGGTGCGGCGCCGGGCATGTGGTTGTCGCCGTGGGGCGGCTACGGCCCGCCGAAGCAGGAGCGCGTGAAGAACGGCCAGGCGAATGGCTACGAGATCATCGACGGCGGCCTCGCGCTGTCCGGTCCGAAGTACTACCAGCGCTTCCATGACGTGACGCTGGACCTCGTGCGCAACGACGGCGTCAACCAGTTCAAGTTCGACGGCACCGGCAATGCGGACAAGGTCTTCCCCGGCAGTCGTTTCAGCAGCGATTTCGACGCCGCCATTGCCTTGATCGACGACCTGCGCAAGGCCAAGCCCGATCTCTACATCAACCTCACCACCGGCACGCTGGCCTCGCCGTTCTGGCTGCGCTACGCCGATTCCATCTGGCGTGATGGCGAAGACGACTGGCATGCCGGGGTAGGCTCCGAGCGCGAGCGTTGGATCACCTATCGCGACCGCGAGACGTACCGCAACATCGTGGTGAAGGGCCCGCTGTTCCCGCTCAATTCGCTGATGCTTCACGGCATCATCTACGCGAAGGAGAACAAGCGACTCAACACCGATCCGGGGCACGACTTCGCCAACGAAGTGCATTCCTACTTCGGCACCGGCACCCAGCTGCAGGAGCTGTACATCACGCCGTCGCTGCTGGGCAGCGCCGATTGGGACATGCTGGCCGAGGCGGCCAAGTGGTCACGCGCCAATGCGCAGGTGTTGAAGGATACGCATTGGGTCGGTGGCGATCCGGGACGTCTGGACGTCTATGGCTGGGCCGCATGGACGCCAGCCAAGGCCATCCTGACGCTGCGCAATCCCAGCGACCGTCCGCAGCTGGCGGTGGTCGACCTGGCCAAACAGCTCGAATTGCCCCCGGGCGGTGCGCGGCGGTTCCAGGCGCGCAGCCCATGGCAGGCGGATGCCTCGCAGCCGTCGCGTGAACTGGATGCCGACCACGCCCAGACCATCGAGCTTGCGCCATTCCAGGTGTTGACGCTGGAGCTGACGCCCAATCACTGAGTCACGACGTCCGCCGGCGCGTGGCGTCGGCGGACCAGCCGCCCTGGGGAGGGAGCGATGACCACCTTCGATCCGACACGACGCCAACTGCTGAAAGCCGCCGCCTGGTTGCCGCTGGCATCGGCATGCGGCCGCCTGGCGTTCGCAGCCGGCGTCGCTCCGAACGCGGCGCAAGCGTCGCTCGTCGTGCGCCCGGGCCGACTGGGCCGCACCGTCAGCGACTCGCTGACCGGCTTCAGCTATGAGACGCAACAGCTGGAGAACCCGGCGTTCTTCTCCGCGGACAACCATGCGCTGGTCCGCCTGTTCCGCGAGCTGAGCCCACGCGGCGTGCTGCGTATCGGGGGCAACAGCAGTGATTACACGGTGTGGACCGCGTATCGCGGCGAAGTACCCACGCAACGCACGCACAAGGGCGGTCCGCAGCGACCGGTGATGTTGAAGCCGGAGGCCCTGCATACACTGGCCGGCTTCCTGCGTGCCACCGGCTGGAAGCTGGTGTTCGGCGTCAATCTCAAGATCGGCGTGCCGGCGATGGCCGTGGAGCTGGCGCAGGCTGTGCGGCAGATCATCGGTGATGACCTCATCGCCATCCAGATCGGCAATGAGGCGAACAACTACGAAGCCGACTACAACGCGTTCGACCAGGCCTGGACGCCGTATGCGCAAGCCATCCGTGCCGCTGGCGTGCCCGTCGCCGGGCCGGATACCGGCGCGAACACCGACTGGGTGATCGAATACGCGAAGCGCCATGCGGGCGAGAACGTGTTCCTCAGCCGCCATTACTATAAGGAAGCCGCGCCGCGCGGTTCCATCGCGGATCTGCTGGCCGGTGACGCGGCGTTCTACATCGAGATCGAGCAGGCGATGCGGGCCGCCGACGCGAGCCATTTGCCATTTCGCCTCACCGAAGCCAACTCGTACTACCTTGGCGGCCGCGACGGCGTCAGCAACGTGTTCGCTTCGGCGCTGTGGGGCGCGGATTTCATGCTCGCCATGGCGCAGCGCGGCGTGGCCGGCATCCATTTTCACGGCGGCACGCTCGACTCGATCGAGGCGTCGCTTGGGCGCACGGCCGACGGCTCCACGACGTCCACCGACCAGGCGGCACGCCGTGATGCCGTGACCTCGCGCTATTCGGCCATTGCGGGCGACGTTGCGTTCGGCTTCCAGCCACGCCCGCTCTACTACGGCATGCAGCTGGCGCAGCAGTTCGCCGGCGCGCAGATGGTAAGCGCCGACTTCGATGTTGCCGGCGCCAACCTCACCGCCTACGTGGCGAGACGCGAGCGCGCGCTGCTCATCGCCTTGATCAACAAAGACGCCGGTCGTGACGCGACGGTGTCCTTGAGTGGCCTCCATGGCGGTGGAAAGGGGCGGCTCATGCGGCTGAGCGCACCGGCGCTCGATAGCCGTAACGGCGTGGTTTTCGAGAACGGCACCGACGACGCGCATGCCGGTCGCAGCGTGGCCGTCGATACGCACGGCCGCTGCAGCGTCGTGCTGCCACGTGGCAGCGCGGCCTTGCTGCATCTGGATCGTTTTGTCTGACGACCTTCAGGGGACACCGCATCCGGCGCGGTCGGCATGCGGGGAGAGGGTCTTCCGTAATCAGTGCGATGTCCATCCGAACAACGGGGAGAGTTGCTACATGAGCAAGCGTGAGTTGATGAGCAGAAGCAGGCTGAGCCTGCTGATCGCAATGGCCCTGGCCAGTGGCGGCGTCTATGCGCAGTCCACGACCGGCAGCATCGTCGGACAGGTGCCGACGGGTCTGGGAGACACGGTCACGGTGCAGAGCGACAACGGTCTGCAGCGCGACGTGGCTGTCGACAATCGCGGCCGTTATGCGGCCAACCAGCTGCCGCTGGGCAACTACAAGGTTACCCTCAAGCACAATGGCGAGGTCGTGCAGACACGCAACAACGTGGCGTTGCGCGTGGGCGTCTCCACCGACGTGTCGTTTGCCGAAGCGACCACCGGCGCGAGGGAACTGGAAGGCGTCAAGGTGACGGCCAATGCCTTGCCCGCCATCGACGTCACCAGCGTCGACTCACGCACGGTGATCACCGCCGATCAACTGGCCAGGTTGCCGCTGAGCTTTTCGGCGGAAGCCGTGGCGCAACTCGCGCCCGGCGTGGTGAACAACTCGGGCGGCTTCACCAGTGCGACGGGCGGTTCCCTGGTGAGCTTCGGCGGTTCGGGCGCCAACGAGAACGCTTACTACATCAACGGTTTCAACACGACCGATCCGTTGAAGTCCGAAGGTGGCATCACCTTGCCGTACGGCTCGATCGACCAGGAAGAGGTGTACACCGGCGGCTACAGCGCGCAGTACGGTCGCTCCGACGGCGGTGTGCTGAACATGGTCGGCAAGCGTGGCACCAATGACTGGCACTTCGGCGGTATGGCGAGCTGGGAACCCGCATCGACGCGATCATCCTTCAAGAACTGGTACTACGAGAACGGCCAGCCGAATCCGCCGCTGCCCACGGGTACGCTGTATGACCCGCGTGAGCAGAACGACTACTGGGTGACCACGTACGACGCCTATGTGGGTGGACCGCTGATCAAGGACAAGCTGTTCTTCTTCGCATCGGCGGAGATGGCGAAGAAGGATGGCACGTCCGTCGGCCCGGTTACCGGTTCGTCGCCGTATGCCGATTACAGCTATCACATGCCCAAGTGGTACGCGAAGCTGGACTGGAACATCAACGACAGCAACATCCTCGAATTCACCGGTGCGTCCAACAAGCAGTCGTACGGCGCCGACCTGTATCGCTACGATTTCCAGAACAGGGCGCCAGGCAAGTTCGTGAGCCACGCGGATGGCACCAAGAATGGCGGCGACCTGTGGTCGGGCAAGTACACCGGCTACCTCACCGACAGCCTCACGCTGACCGCGCTGTACGGCAAGATGCGCACCACCGCGTTCCAGCAGCCGGTGGGCTACGACCCGACCCTTACCTACGTGGCGGGCATCACCGCACAGAACCCGGCCATCGTCGGCAGCCAGCCGCGCTACAACAACCAGACCACGTCGCAGCTGTACGACCCCTCGCGCGGCAACAGCGTATCGAACCTGCGTGTGAGCCTGGAATACAAGCTGGGCGATCACACGCTCACCGCCGGTATCG
Source organism: Dyella jiangningensis (assembly GCF_003264855.1). Lineage (NCBI taxonomy): Bacteria > Pseudomonadati > Pseudomonadota > Gammaproteobacteria > Lysobacterales > Rhodanobacteraceae > Dyella > Dyella jiangningensis. The sequence goes on from NZ_NFZS01000001.1 coordinate 1,420,487, forward strand.
ACAACCTGACGGCCGAGGCGCTGAACCAGGGCAAGGTGTCGTCGGGCCCGGGCTACACCTGGTCGTATGCGCATTCCAACTTCCCGCAGAATCCGATCGACCCGGGCCTCGGCGTGGGCGCCCCCGCTGATTTCGCCAATGGCCAGACGGGTTACTTCGTGAAGAAGCTGGTCAACAGCCAGCTGGCCAACGTGAAGACGGTGGAGCACGCGCAGTACATCGAGGACAACTGGCAGGCGACCGACAAGCTGCTGCTTTCGCTGGGCCTGCGCAACGACCAGTTCACCAATTACAACGCCGACGCGCAGCCGTACATCAAGCAGACGGCGCAGTGGGCGCCGCGCCTGGGTTTCGCCTGGGACGTCAACGGCGATTCCAGCTTCAAGGTCTACGGCAACGTGGGTCGCTACTTCCTGGCGTCACCGCTGGAACCGGCCCTGAGCGCCGCCGGTGCGAGCTTGAGCACCACGCAGTACTTCACCTATAGCGGCATCAATCCGGACGGTACGCCCACCGGTCTCACACAGATGTCGCCGCCGGTATCGGCCAACAACAACTTCGGCATCCTGCCCGATCCCAAGACGGTGACTGCCAAGGACCTGAAGTCGATGTACCAGGACGAGTACATCCTGGGCTTCACCAAGATGCTCGGTACCTCGTGGCTCTATGGTGCGAAGGCGACGCGTCGCGTCCTGCGCAGCACCATCGACGACTTCTGCGACGTCGGCTTGATCACCGACAAGGCGCAGGCGTTGGGTTACAACGTCAGCTCGGTCAACAGCTGCTATCTCATCAATGCCGGCAGGGCCAATACCTTCGTGGTGGTGGACGATGCCGGCCAGCATCACGACGTGAAGCTGAGCCGTGAAGAACTGGGCTTTCCGCCGGCCAAGCGCAAGTACTACGAGCTGGAGGCGTTCCTCGAGCATCCGTTCGATGGCAAGTGGTACGGCAAGATCGACTACGTGTTTTCGCGCAGCTACGGCAATACGGAAGGCATGACGCAGTCTGACGTGCAATCCGACGGTCCGAACGAATCGGCCGACTGGGACAACGCGCCGATCATGGTCTACAGCAATGGCGACCAGGGCAACGATCATCGCCACCAGGTGAAGTTCAACGGCTACTACCAGATCACGCCGGAGTGGCTGGTATCGGGCAACTTCTCGTACATCTCCGGTGGCCCCAAGGTGTGCCTTGGCCTGTTTCCGGGTGACAACCCGGATCCCGCCGGTTACGGCTCGTCGTACCACTTCTGCAACTACGTGCCGGTGACGCCGGGCAGCATCGGTCGCCTGCCCGCCCAGAAGCAGCTGGATGTCGGCGTGAAATACACCCCGGCCTTCGCTGCGCAGCGCCTGGGCTTCCATCTGGATGTATTCAACGTGTTCAACAACCAGGCGGTGGTCAACACCACGCCGGCGCTGTACTCCAGCTCCGACGGCACGCCCAATCCGCTGTACGGTACGCCCAGGGTGATGCAGGCACCGCGTTACCTGCGCGTGTCGGTCACCTACGACTACTGACGCATCGCGTCTCGTTGTTCGTCGCTCCTCGTGGTCATCCACGAGGAGCGACGGTCTACTCAGCATGAGCTTCAAGGGAGCAAGCATGAAGCATGAGTGGTTCGCGATGATGGTGTTGTTCGCGTGCCTGGTCCCATGCGTAGGCGCTGTGGACGCTGCAGGTTCGAAAGCGGCATCGGACGATGATCCCAACGTCCCCTATCGCACCTTCGACAGCACGCCTGCCATCACGATGGGGCCGCTGCTGCTGGACATGTCCGATACCTCTGTGATCATCGAGTGGATGACGGATGCGCCCAGCGATGGCCGGGTGAGTTATGGCGAAGGCAAACTCGACCACGACGTGCTTCCCCAGGTGGATGGCATGGTGCCGGTGGGGACGATGCATCGCGTGCTCATCGAAGGCCTGAAGCCGGGCAGCCGTTATCAATACCGCATTGCATCGCGCAGGGTGGTGGCGCTGAAGCCTTACTGGCCCGACATGGGGAAGACGGTCGAAAGTGCGATCGGCAGCTTCACCACCTTCGACGCCGCGAAGAAGACCACACGCTTCGCGGCCATCACCGACACGCACGAGAATGTGGAACGCATCCACGCATTGATGGACCTGATCCACCGGTCGCCAGTCGACTTCGTCGTGCATACCGGCGACAGCCTCAACTATGTCGTCAGCGAAAACCAGATCAACGACCGCTTCCTCGGTCCGATGGCGAGCGGCCTGCAGGCGAAGACGCCGTTGCTCTATGTGCGTGGCAACCACGACTATCGTGGCGAGATGGCGCGTTCGTTCGGCGATTACCTGCACGCCCAGGACGGACGCTATGTGTATACGCGCGACGACGGGCCGCTGCACATGGTGATGGTCGATACCGGCGAGGACAAACCAGACGGCACGCAGGTCTACGCCGGGCTCAACAACCTGCGCGACTATCGCACGCAGGAATTGACGTGGTTTCGTCGTGTGCTCGACGATGAGCCGCGCACGAAGGCCGCGCCGTTCACCGTCGTGTTCGGACATGATTCGAGCTGGGGCTGGGTCGATGGAAAGAACGATCTGTGGACCCAGGCCGCCAACCAGGCACGGATCGACCTGTTCATCGCCGGTCATGAGCATCGTTTCCAGCACATCAAGCCCGGTGAGCGCGGCAACGACTTTCCCATCCTGGTGGTCGGGCAGGACCAGGTAGCGCGCGTGGAAGCGAGCGATGCCGAGCTCACCGTCAAGGTGGTGGACCGGGCAGGCAAGCTGGTTGATGCTTTCACCCTCCGGCGCAAGCCGAAGTCCTGAGGTCGGTATCGTGAACCCGAGTCTCGTGCATCGTCATCGTTATGGCCGCCTGGCCGTCTTTGCGGCCTTGTGCCTGGCGGTGGGCAGCGCATGGGCCGGATTCGACACCACGCCTGCACGCCATGCGCTGCAGCGGCTGCTCCCTCGGCACCAGGCGCAGTTCACCCTGGTCGCGCTGGAGGGGCAGGGCGTGGATCGCTTCGAGATCAGCGGCACGCCGGGTCACGTCGTGGTGGCCGGAACATCGCCGGCCACACTGCTCACGGGCGTGGAAACCTATCTGGAGCAAGTCACCCACACCAGCTTCGGCTGGCCCGGGGACAGCGTGGATCGCCTGCCTGCCACCTTGCCGGCTCCGCCATCACCGATCGGTCGCACGTCGAAGGTGCCGGACCGCTTCGCGCTCAATGACGTCGACGACGGCTATTCCGATGCCTACCTCGACTGGCCCAGCTGGGAACACAAGCTCGACCTGCTGGCCTTGCACGGCATCAACGAAGTCTTCATACCCATAGGCACGGAAGAGGTGTATCGGCGTACGTTCCGCGAGTTCGGTTACGACGATGCGCAGATCCGCGCCTGGATTCCCGCGGCAGGCCACCAGCCCTGGTGGCTGCTACAGAACATGTCGGCCTTCGGCGGGCCGATGTCGACGGTGCAGTTCGCGCGTCGTACCGAATTGGCGAAGAAGATCGTGGCGCGCCTGCGCGAGCTGGGCATGACCGCGGTGATGCCTGGCTACTTCGGCACCGTGCCGGCGGGTTTCGCGGAGCGCCACGCCGGCGTACACGTGGTGCCTCAGGGCGAGTGGGTCGGCTTCACGCGGCCCGACTGGCTCGATCCACGCGATCCGATGTATGGCCGCGTCGCCGCCGCGTTCTATCGCCATCAGCGCGAACTGTTCGGCGACAGCACCTTGTACAAGATGGATCTGCTGCACGAAGGCGGACGCGCCGGCGACGTGCCGGTGGACCTCGCCGCGCAGCACGTGATGCAGGCATTGCAGGCGGCCCACCCCGACGCGCGCTGGGTCATTCTCGGTTGGCAGCACAATCCGCCCATGGCAGTGATCGACGCGGTGGATCACCGGCGACTGCTGATCGTCGATGGCCTTTCCGATCGCTACGAAGGGCTGGATCGTGAGCGCGACTGGCATGGCGCGCCGTACGCGTTCGGCGCCATCAGCAACTTCGGCGGGCACACGACGCTTGGCGCGAATACCGGCGTGTGGCTGTCGCGTTTTCCGGCGTGGCGTGACAAGCAGGGCAGCGCGTTGCATGGCATCGCCTATATGCCCGAAGGCACCGGTACGGATCCGGCAGCCTTCGCGCTGTTCACGGCCCTGGCGTGGCAGGCGCTGCCCACGGAGCCTGCACCATGGTTTGCCGACTACGCCACCTATCGCTATGGCGGCGCCGACGCGCATGCCTCCGCTGCCTGGCGTGTGCTGGCAACGACGGCCTATGCCATGCCTTCGAACGACTGGTCCGAGCCGCAGGACAGCCTGTTCAATGCGCGTCCCGACCTGGCCGTGCGCACGGCGGCGCACTGGTCGCCGGAAACCATGCGCTACGACGCCGGCCATTTCGACCAGGCCGTCTGTGAGTTGTTGCAGGTGGCGCCTGCCTTGCGCGAAACGAGCGCTTATCGCTACGACCTGGTCGACGTCACACGGCAAGCGCTAGCCAACCAGGCACGCGTGCTGCTGCCGCGGATCGGTGCGGCCTACGGCGCCAAGGATATCCCGACATTCCGCGTGCTCACCGGGCAGTGGATGGACGACATGGCCATGCTCGACCGCCTGCTCGCCACCGAGCCGCATTTCCTGCTGGGCCACTGGTTGTCGAATGCCAGGCACGCAGCCGGGAACGATGCGGAAGCGGCTCAGCTGGAATACGACCAGCGGTCCCTGATCACCAGTTGGGGCGATCGCTCCGGCGCCGACCGCGGTGGATTGCACGATTACGCCAACCGCGAACTGTCGGGCCTGGTCAGCGGGCTGTATGCGCCACGCTGGCAACGCTATTTCGACTCGCTGGCGAAAGCCATGGCCGATGGAACGCCGCCTGCGCCGATCGACTGGTTCGCCATGGAGCAGGCCTGGGCCCATGCGCGTGACGCGCAACGAACAACGCCGCAAGGCGATGCGTGGCAGTTGGCGAACGAGGCGACGCAGCGCATCCGGATCTGTCCGGCGACGGCGGCTACCGTGGACCCACGGTGACGTTGGCCGTCACGCCCATGCCAGCCGCGCGAAAAGCCATCGCGCGGCGTCCGTCCCATCGCTACATGCGGAACACGCCGTAGCGCTGCGGCTCGATTGGCGCGTTGAGCGAAGCGGAGATTGCCAGCCCCAGCACACGGCGCGTATCGGCTGGATCGATGATGCCGTCGTCCCACAGCCGTGCGCTGGCGTAGTAGGGGTGTCCCTGGCGCTCGTACTGCTCGCGGATCGGCGATTTGAAGGCTTCCTCGTCCTCGGCGCTCCACGTCTTGCCGCTGCCTTCGATGCCGTCGCGACGCACCGTGGCGAGCACGGACGCTGCCTGTTCACCGCCCATCACGGAGATGCGCGCGTTGGGCCACATCCACAGGAAGCGCGCGCCGTAGGCACGGCCGCACATGGCGTAGTTGCCGGCGCCGAAGCTGCCGCCGATCACCACGGTGAACTTCGGCACGTGCGAGCACGCCACCGCCGTCACCATCTTGGCGCCGTCCTTCGCGATGCCGGCGTTCTCGTACTTCTTGCCCACCATGAAGCCGGTGATGTTCTGCAGGAACACCAGCGGAATCTTGCGCTGGCAGCACAGCTCGATGAAGTGCGCGCCCTTGAGCGCCGACTCGGAAAACAGGATGCCGTTGTTCGCGACGATGCCGACCGGATAGCCCCAGATATGCGCGAAGCCGCACACGAGCGTCGTGCCGTAGCGCGCCTTGAACTCGTCGAACTCCGAGTCGTCGACGATGCGCGCGATCACTTCGCGCACATCGAACGGACGACGCGTATCCTGCGGAATCACGCCATACAGTTCTTCGGCGGGATACAGGGGCTCGCTCGGCGCCTTGAGCGCGAGCGGCATCGGTTTGTTGCGGTTGAGGCTGGCGACGATGTCGCGCGCGATGGACAGCGCATGCGCATCGTTCTCGGCGAAATGATCGGCCACGCCCGACACGGACGTATGGACGTCCGCGCCGCCCAGCGCTTCGGCATCGACCACTTCACCCGTGGCGGCCTTCACCAGCGGCGGGCCGCCCAGGAAAATGGTGCCCTGCTCGCGCACGATGATGGTTTCATCGCTCATCGCCGGCACATAGGCACCGCCGGCCGTGCACGAACCCATCACCACCGCGATCTGCGGAATACCCAGGCCCGACATGCGCGCCTGGTTGTAGAAGATGCGGCCGAAATGCTCCTTGTCGGGAAATACTTCGTCCTGCAGCGGCAGGAAGGCGCCGCCGGAATCGACCAGGTAGATGCACGGCAGCCGGTTCTCCAGCGCCACTTCCTGCGCGCGCAGGTGCTTCTTCACCGTCATCGGGAAATACGTGCCGCCCTTCACCGTGGCGTCGTTGGCGACCACCACCACCTCGGTGCCATGCACGCGGCCGATGCCGGTGATGATGCCGGCGGCAGGCGCCGCATCGTCGTACATGCCGTGCGCAGCGAGCGGCGAGAGTTCGAGGAACGGCGAGCCGGGATCGAGCAGGGCGCGGATGCGCTCGCGCGGCAGCAGCTTGCCGCGCGCGGTGTGCTTCTCGCGCGCCTTCTCGCCGCCGCCCTCGGTACTGCGCGCCAGCTCGCGCTGCAGATCATCGACCAGTCCGCGCAGTTGCGCGCTGCTCGCCTGGAATTCGGGGGAACGGGGATCGATCTGCGAAGGAATGACACTCATGAGTCAGGGACTGCCGTTCGAAGGTAGTCGCTCATGATAGTGGCCGGCGGCGCCCGGCTAAATCGGCGTCGCAGCATGGCGAGCGCCCACAAAAAAACCGGCCGCGCGAGGCGGCCGGTTTTTCAGAAGTACACGAGGTACTTAGTGACCCGCGGTCGTGGCCGGAGCCGGAGCAGCGGTCGAAGCCGGAGCCGGAGCCGGCTGTTCGGCCGGAGCGGTGGCCGGAGCAGCAGCGGTCGAAGCCGGGGCAGCAGCCGGAGCCGCAGCGTTGGCGTCGGCAGCAGCCTTCTGAGCCTGGTCAGAAGCAGTCTGCGCCTGGTCAGCCGACTTCTGGGCGTCCTGCGCGGAATCCTGCGCGCCGTTGCTGCAAGCCGCCAGCAGCGCGACGAGCGCAGAGGCGAGAAGGGTACGCGTGAACTTCATGTTGAATCTCCTTTGCCGTGGAATGCCGTTTGGCGGGCGTATTAATAGCGCTTTCGCGGAAAATGCGCCACATCTTTGTGTAAAGAGGGGAAAACGGTTAACCCCGCTTTCATCGGCGACCGGACGTCCGATCGCCGTAGACACCTTTAATCAAGGAGTTCCACGGCAACCGCGGTCGCTTCACCGCCGCCGATGCACAGGGACGCCACGCCGCGCTTGAGGCCACGGGTTTTCAGCGCATTGAGCAGGGTGACCACCAGGCGGGCACCGCTCGCACCGATGGGATGGCCCAGCGCGCAGGCGCCGCCGTTGACATTGATCTTGTCGCGCGGAATGTCCAGCTCGCGCATGGCCGCCATGGCCACCACGGCAAAGGCTTCGTTGACCTCGAACAGGTCCACGTCGGAGACCTTCCAGCCGGCCTTTTCCAGCACCTTGTGCAGTGCACCCACGGGAGCGGTGGTGAACCATTCCGGTTCCTGCGAGTGGGTGGCATGGGCCACGATGCGGGCCAGCGGCGTGAGGCCGCGAGCCTTGGCGTCGTCGGCCGAGAGCAGCACCACGGCGGCGGCGCCATCGGAGATGCTCGAGGAGCTGGCGGCGGTGATGGTGCCGTTTTCCTTGCGGAACGCGGGCTTGAGCGTGGGGATCTTGCTGACATCGGAGCGGCCCGGCTGCTCGTCGGTGTCGACCTTCACCTCGCCCTTGCGGCTCGTCACGGTGACCGGGACGATTTCGCCAGCGAAGGCGCCGGACTGCTGCGCGGCCTTGGCGCGCTCCACCGATTCGGTGGAGAACGTGTCCTGCTCTTCGCGGGTGAAGTGGTACTTGTCGGCGCACTGTTCGCCGAACACGCCCATCGCCTTGCCGTCGTACGGGTTGGTCAGACCGTCCCATGCCATGTGGTCGACCAGGGTGCCGTCGCCGTAGCGGATGCCGGTACGCGCGTTGACCATGTGCGGTGCGTTGGTCATCGACTCCATGCCGCCGGCCACCACGATGGTTGCCGAGCCGGCCTTGATCAGGTCATGACCCAGCATGATCGCCTTCATGCCCGAGCCGCAGACCTTGTTGACGGTGGTGCAGCCCACGGACACCGGCAGGCCGGCACCCAGCGACGCTTGGCGGGCGGGGGCCTGGCCGAGGTTGGCCGGCAGCACGCAACCCATGATCACTTCGCTGACATCGGTCGGTGCCAGGCCCGACTGTTCCAGTGCGGCGCGGATGGCCGTAGCGCCCAGGGTGGGCGTGGGGACGCCGGTGAATTGGCCGAGGAAGGAGCCAATGGCGGTGCGCTTGGCACCGGCGATGACGACGCTGACATCCGACATGGAAATCTCCGCAAGTACTTGATGGGGCTGAAAGTGCCCAGGGAATAGCCATGGAATTATCGCAGTCCGTGGCTGGCGGGGGCAAACCGGGCCGATTTGGTGCAGCCATGCGATCTTGCGACCGTTTGGTTGCGTTTTCGTTGTGCGACTATTCGATCCGTCATGCGTTGGTGGGACAGGGGACGTCATCGACGGGGTGAGGGCGATGAAGATGGGTAAGCAAGCATTGCCATGCCGGCGGGCCGCCGTGCTGGCCGGATTGGCCCTGGGCCTGAGTGCATGCGGTGGCGGCGGAGGCAACGGCAACACGAGGCCGGCGCCTGCACCCGCACCCGCACCGGCACCTGTCCCGCCGCCATCCAGCAGCGTGGCGCAACCGCCGATCGACGCCCAGTTGGGCATTACCAATACCTATGCCGCGCATGCGGCCGGCTACACGGGCTCCGGTGTCACCATCGGCATCGTCGACACGGGTGTGATGTCCACCCACCCTGCCTTGTCCGGAAGGGTGGTCAAGGAACTGGTCTACGTCGATCCGAGCACCAACAACCTCAAGGTCGATGACGTCAACGGGCACGGGACTTTCGTGGCCGAGATCGCCGCAGGTACACCGTTCGGCCAGTTTGCCGGCGGCATCGCGCCGGGATCGAACATCGTCTCGGCGCGCATCATCGACGACAACGCGCCGGACGATAACGGCTCGACGCCGCCGGCGCCGGTCAGTTCGTCGGATGCGATTCCGCTCGGGCAAGTCAACGCCGACCTGATCAACAGCGGCGTCAAGGTGATGAACAATTCCTGGGGCGGCATCAGCTGGAGCGCGAGCGATAGCGCGACCACGCAATCGTTCCACGATGCCTACAGTCCCTTCATCAACTCCTGGGGCGGCCTGGTGGTGTTCGCCGCCGGCAACGATTCGCAAGCCAACCCGAGCACGATCGCCGCCTTGCCCAGCCTGGCGCCGGACCTGCAGAAGGGCTGGCTCACCGTCGTTGCGGTCGACAGCAACAACCCGGGCAAGCTGGCGAGTTATTCGAACCAGTGCGGCATCGCGATGAGCTATTGCCTCGCTGCGCCCGGCAGCGTGATCGTCAGCGGCAAGGGCGACACCTCGACGGCCAACGAAACCTACTGGATCGTCGCCGGCACCTCGCTGGCGGCGCCGCAGGTATCCGGCGCCGCGGCGCTGGTGTGGCAGGCCTTTCCCTACTTCAGCAATGACCTCGTGCGGCAGACGCTGCTTGGCACGGCCGACCCGTTGGGTGGTTCACAACCCAACGCCACGTTTGGCTATGGCGAACTGGATCTCGCGCGGGCCGTGAAAGGTCCGGCCCAGTTCAACTGGGGCGATGTCACCGTCAATTTCAGTGGCAGCTCCACCTGGTCCAACACGATCTCTGGTGCGGGCGGCCTGATCAAGCAGGGCACGGGCACGCTGACGCTGACCTATCCGGCGGCCTACACCGGATTGACGCAGGTGCAGGGCGGCATGCTGGCCGCGGCGTCGCTGGCCTCCAGCGTCACCATCGGTGCGCAGGGCGTGCTGACCAACACGGCCTCGGTCGGCGGCTCGGTGACGAACGCCGGCGTGCTGGCTATGAACGCCACCGACATGACGATCCTCGGCAACTACACGCAGCAGGGCAACGGCCGGCTCGCGATGCCGCTGGGTGCGAACTTCCACGTCGCCGGCACGGCCAACCTCGCGGGCGGCGATCTCTACATCACCGGCGTCCGTCAGGGCTATCAGGTCAACGCGCATACCAACGTGCTGACGACGGGTGGTGGACTGACCGGCACGTTCTCCGCGCTGAATGTCGCCACCGGCGTGCTGTTGTCCGCATCGCTCAATTACGACGCCACCGACGCATGGTTGAACGTGAGCCAGGTGCAGGCGACCAATGTCACCGGCGTGACCTATACGCCGGCTTCTTTCGCCGCGGCCCAGCGCGTCGATGCGGCATTCAACCAGCTCAACACGCAGGCTTCGCAGGGCAGTGCGAGCGCGACCCCCACGCCTTCTTCCTTCGTCAATGGCGCGGCCTCGTTGCAGCAGGCCGCGACCGCCCATGCCCTGCAGCAATCGCTGGAGAGCCTCTCTGGCCAGTTGCACGCGGCGAGCGCGGCGATGACGTTCGAAGCGATGGACGCAGGTACCCGCGCCTTGTCGGGCCGCTTCGACCAGTTGGCCGATAGCAGGCACGTGGGCGGCTGGACCCAGACGCTGGATGGCTACGGAAGCCTCAGTCGCAGCGGCTTCGCGCAGGTTGGCTACGACCTCAGTGGCTGGATGGTGGGCCAGGATCATCGGCTTGGCGCGAACGGCGTCGTCGGCTTTGCCGTCAGCCAGAGCCAGAACCTGGGTCGCCTCGATGAATTCGCCGACCAGGGCGCCAGCCGCGCGGTCGAAGGCATGCTCTACGGCGGATGGATGCGTGACCAGTGGTACGCGATGGGACGACTGGGTGTCGGCACCTATCGCGAGGACATGCGCCGCCACATCGAGCTCGGCAGCGACGTGCAGAACGTCGCCAGTGACACCCATGGCCGCTACGGCGTGGCCTACGCCGAGGGCGGTTATCGTTTCTCGCTCGGCGCCATGCATGTGACGCCCTACGTCGATCTTCAGTATGCGGATGTCCGCACCGATGGTTTCGACGAGGTCGGCGGCGATGGTTTCGGGCTCAGGGCCGGTGCGCAGACGGTCGAACGCTGGCAGGGCGGCGCCGGCGTGCGTGCGGGGCGCGACTGGGCGCTGGCAGGTGGCGGTCAGCTCAGCCTCCAAGGCCATCTGCTGTGGCAGCGCGCCTTCGGCATGCGCGGCGCCATTCCCGACGCCAGTTTCGCCGTGCTCGACCAATGGTCGCCGGTAAGCGGCATTGGTCTGTCCCGTTACGGCGGCGATGCCGGGGTCAGCCTCGACTGGTTGATGTCCGCCCGATCCCGCCTGTCCTTGGGCCTCGACCGATACGTCGCCCAGTTCGAACGCGGGCAGACGGAGACGCTGAGTTACCGCCTGTCGTTCTGAGGATCCACCGCTTTCCCTTGAGAACCCGTCCGCGACGTGACCGTGCGTAGGAACTTCCTGCGCAAGGTTGTGCGAATATGGAGAAAGGAGGTGCTGGCGGAGTCCAGTCGAACAGGGACCGCCGCGCTTGGATGGCACGGTTCGCCTAAGGGCACAGGGGAAGCTATGGATAGTGGTATGCGCGGGATGCGTTTCCGCCAGATGTCTGTGTTGGTGTGCGCGGCGCTGGGTCTGAGCGCCTGTGGTGGCGGAGGGAACGGCAACGTCAAGCCAGCCGGCCCCTATGCACCGCCGAGTCCGGGTTACACCCCGCCCAGTCCCGGCTATACGCCGCCATCCGGTCCCGGCAACTCCGGGAATCCGACCACACCCACGACACCCACGCCGCCGCCGACCGACCAGCCTCCGCTCGACGCGCAGCTGTCGCTCACGCACGCCGACGCGGCGCACAGCGCAGGCTTCAATGGCGCGAGCGTGACCATCGGCGTCGTCGACAGCGGCATCATGCACAACCACCCGGCCTTGTCCGGCCGGGTCACGCATGAACTGATCTATATCGACTCGTCCACCAACAACACCTCGGTGGACGACGTGATCGGCCATGGCACCTGGGTCTCCGAAATCGCCGCGGGCACGACCTATGGCAACTTTCCCGGCGGCCTCGCGCCGGGCGCGAACCTCGTTTCCGCGCGCATCATTTCCGACAAGGCGCCCAGCGACAACGGCTCGACACCACCCTCCACGGTCACGGCCGCCGACGCGTATCCGTTCCAGTTCATCAACGGCGACCTGATCAGCGCCGGCGTGAAGGTGATGAACAATTCGTGGGGCGGCATCACGTGGGATGCGTCCGACACGGCGACCACGAAAGGCTTCCACGACGCGTACAACACCTACGTCAATTCCTGGGGCGGGCTGGTGGTGTTTGCCGCCGGCAACTCCTCACTGGCCAACCCCAGCACCATCGCCGCCTTGCCGAGCCTCGCGCCCGACCTGGAAAAGGGATGGCTCGCCGTGGTCGCGGTGGACAGCAATCACCCCACGGAACTGGCGAGCTATTCGAACAAGTGCGGCATCGCCATGAACTACTGCCTGGCCGCGCCAGGTGATGTGGTGGTCAGCGGCAAGGACGATACCGGCAGCAAGCCGAGCCTGTGGATCGTCAAGGGCACCTCGTTCGCGGCGCCGGCGGTGTCAGGCGCCGCGGCACTGGTGTGGCAGGCGTTCCCGTACTTCACCAACGACCAGGTGCGCCAGACCTTGCTGGGTACGGCGGACGACCTTGGCGCACCGGGTGTCGACCCGGTGTTCGGCTACGGCATGCTCGACGTGGGCAAGGCGGTGAAGGGGCCTGGTCGTTTCGACTGGGGCGATTTCAGCGTCATGCTCGACACGAACTCCACCTGGGGTAATCCGATCAGCGGCACCGGTGGCCTAGTGAAGGACGGCACCGGCACGCTCACGCTGACCAGCGATCCGAGCTACGAAGGCAATACCCGCGTCGAACACGGCACGCTCGTGGCGCCGTCACTCGCGGGCAATCTGTACCTCGACAATGTCGACGCGGTGATGCGTGGCGCCCATACCTTCGGCAAGGACGTGCAGAACTGGGGCACGCTGGTCGTTGCGGGCGGCGACGTGCACGTGAAGGGCGGCTATTACCAGGGCTTCTATGCCACGGACGGCCAGATGGGTCGGCTTGCGGTGGAGCTGGGTTATGCCCTTCGCGTGGATGGCAAGGCCGTACTGAACGGCGGCAATCTGTACGTGATCGGTGCGAAGCAAGGCTACGTAGCCAATACGCACACCGAAGTACTCACCGCCACCGGCGGCCTGACCGGCAAGTTCACGGGACTCGACGTTGCGCAGGGCGTGCTGCTTTCCGCCTCGCTGAACTACGACAGCAGCAGCGCATGGCTCGACGTGAGCCAGGTGCAGGCTTCCGCGGTCACCGGCATGACCTATACCGCGGCATCGTTCGCCGCCGCGCAGCGCGTCGACAATGCCTTCGGCCAGATCAATACGCAGGTAACGCAAGGCGTGACCGGCAGCAGCGTCGTCACGACCGACTTCATCCATAGCGCCGCCAACCTCCAGCAGACGGCGAACACCGCCGCATTGCAGCGTTCGCTCGAAAGCCTGTCGGGCCAGTTGCATGCGGCGAGCGCGGCGATGACGTTCGAAGCGATCGACGCGGGAACGCGTGCGTTGTCCGACCACTTCGACGACCTGGTCGACAGGCGCGGCGCCAGCGGCGGCTGGGCGCAGACGCTGGGCTACCACGGCAGCATGAGCCGCAGCGGCTACGGCAGCATCGGCTACGACCTCAGTGGCTGGATGGTCGGCCAGGACCGCCGCTTCGGCAGTAACGGCGTGTTCGGCTTCGCGGTCAGCCAGAGCGAGGGCCTGGGCCGCCTCGCCGAATACGCTGACCAGGGCCAGAGCCGCGCGGTCGAAGGCATGTTGTACGCCGGCTTCGTGCGAGACAGCTGGTACACGATGGGACGCCTCGGCGTAGGCAGCTATCGCGAAAACATGCGTCGCCACATCGAGCTGGGCAGCGACGTGTCGAGCGTGGCGAGCGATACGAATGGCCGATACACCGTCGCGTATGGCGAGAGCGGCTATCGCGCGTCGCTGGGCGAGGTGCAGTTCACGCCGTACGCGAACCTGCAATACGCGCATGTCGCACGCGATGGCTTCAACGAATTCGGCGGCGACGGATTCGGCCTGAAGGCCGGTTCGCAAGCGGTATCTCGCTGGCAGGCGGGTGTGGGTTTGCGCGCAGGCCACCAGTGGGGCTTGCCCCATGGCGGAAGCCTGGCGTTGCAGGGGCGCCTGCAGTGGCAGCAATCCTTCGCCACGCACGGTGATGTGTTCGATGCCAGCTTTACCGGTGTGGACCAATGGGCGCCGGTCGGCGGCGTCGGGCTGTCGCGGTACCAGAGTCAGGCGGGCCTCACGCTCGATTGGGCGGCGTCCGCACGTTCCCACCTGCAGTTCGGCATGGACCAGTACTTCGGTCAGCACGACCAGGGCTTGATGGGGACGCTCAGCTACAGGCTGGATTTCTAGGTGAAGGCCACCCGGTGGTCGACCTGTGGAAGCATACGAACGGTGTGGGGCTTCAAGATTCGGCAGTACGACCGCGCCATTCCACCACGACGTCGACGACGCTCCATTTCGTCGGACGGCGGCTGGAATATGTGCGATCCACGGCCTTTCGTCCAACCGCTTCTGCAAGTAGGCTGACGTTAGCTTCTGGTAACACGAAGAGCTCAACACCAACGGCGTGTTGGTTATTTAAGTCTTTTAAGCTCCACGAGTATGAGGAAATCCTATGTTGGCCTATGTTGAACGCCACGTGCGCAAGCTGGAAGAGGATGCTGATTCTTTGCCGCGTGGTGAGATATTCAAGAGGCTTGGGGCACTCGGACTAGACGACTGTGGCGAGTTCCTGCTTTCCCTCCCTAACGCATCGTTTCCCCGGTTGTCGCGTGTGCTCCCTCGTATGGCGTCAGACCAGATCCAGCGCGACTGGACGGGCAACTACGGTATCCCGCTGTTGAAGCAGACGTTGAACTTTGTTCGTTCTATGAGTGCGACGTACACACGCATTACCGGAAGAGCCATTCAAGATGCCTCAGTTCTCGACTATGGCTGTGGTTATGGACGTATTGCCCGGCTGATGTATGCGTACGTCGATGAGGCTAACCTGTGGGGCGTCGATCCCTGGGACCGTTCGATCGAAATCTGTCGTGCCGATGGTATGGGGCGAAATTTTGTCCAGTCGGATTATTTGCCCGAGTCACTTCCAGTTGGTGGCCGCACCTTCGACCTGATCTACGCGTTCTCAGTGTTTACGCATCTGTCGGAGCGGGCGACGCTGGCCTCGTTTAGCGCGCTGCGTAAGCATATCAAGCCCGATGGCGTGCTTTTGATCACCATTCGTCCCGAGGAATACTGGGCGAACGACAGTCATACGACGCCGAATCAGAAGCGTGATTTGGTTCGACAGCACAATGACACCGGATTTGCGTTCTGTCCCCATTTCCGCGAGGCTGTCGATGGCGACATAACCTACGGCGACACATCGTTCACCCTGGCATGGCTAGAGGCGAGTGTGCCTGAATGGCAGATCGTTGCGACAGACCGGTCGCTGGAGGATTCGTTACAGCGATACATCTTCCTGACGCCCAAGACATAAGCCTTGAGCAGCGGGCGCATTTGTGACCTGCAGCTATCAGTGCTTTTTTATTTAAGCTGCTGAATCTGCCTCCCGCGCGAAGATCGTCGGTGCGTGGGTGCGTGCGGTCGCGTTTGTATGGAGGTGGGCGAGTAGCGGTCCAGCTTGTGCCTCTATTCCCCCAACCTTCTCGCCTGAACGACGGCGACTCGCAATCATGGCACAGACCGAAAAGCTCTACAGGAGCTGAGGTCCGAGCATTCGGAGCTCGGCCTCTTCTTTGATGTGTCACCACCCGGTTACCGCCTACGTGACGGCGTCTCGACTTGCTGTTGGCGACGCAAAGCTAGTCCTGGGGCTCGGGTCACCATCTTTGGATCTTGGGAAGCAAATGCGCCTATTCGGTGGACGTGCAAGATCGCGAGTATGGCGCGATAGACATCCTCACGCTGGTGTTTGGAGCGAAATTCGCATTCCTTTAGATGAAGCAGAAAGGTCCATTTGGATAGTCCATTGAGCTTGGCAGGCCGACGCTTGGCATAACTCCAGAAGCTTTCCGTCCCGTTGATGTGATTAGGTTCGTCAGCAAAATGATCCTCGCTATAACGAACGCGCAGATGTTTTGCGTAGCTCAGATCGACCAAGCCGCCGCAGCTGTTCAAACATTTCGAAATAATGGTGCCGTCGAGCGCCACATGCGCGACGGTTGGGGACGATCTGCGTGTGGACGTAATCGTCGCGTTTAAGCATGCCGAAGACGATGTTTCCTTTGATGCGCCACGCCCACGTTTGCCACGCACGTGCCATGGCCCGAAGAACGCTTCATCAACTTCCACTTCGCCATGAAAGGGCGGGCGGCGTTCACATTCTTCGGCCATGCGGCGACGGACGCCGAGGAAAATCGGATTGACCGAACGCGTGCTCAGTCCTATCCATTGATCTGATGAGCTGGCAGCAGTCCGTAGGGAAGCCTTGAAGCTTGAGAAGCCTGAATGGCTGCCGCCTTTTTGGTAGACAGCGGCCACGCTGCAACGCGCCACAGCGCCGAGGACTTGAAGCGAAGCCGCGGCTCGCTCCTCTACCTTTGGGTAGAGGGTGTGGTAGAAGCGAGTGCTAGCAGCGAGTGCTAGCAGCGAGTGCTAGCAGAAGCATCGCCTGCTACCCCTCATAGGAGCGCGCCCAGTGCACGAAAAGCCCACCGCGCGGTGACGCCGGCACACTGCGATCGCGCACAGGATGCGCTCCCACAGCGCTTGCCATCTAGGCCTTGCCGTGGAACAACTCGCGGCCGATCAACATGCGGCGGATTTCGTTGGTGCCCGCGCCGATCTCGTAGAGCTTGGCGTCGCGCAACAGGCGGCCGGCCGGGAATTCGTTGATGTAGCCGTTGCCGCCCAGCGCCTGGATCGCTTCCAGCGCCACCTTTACCGCGTTCTGCGAGGCGTTGAGCAGGCAGGCGGCGGGGTCGATGCGCGACCTCACGTTGCTGTCGAACTGTTGCGCGACCATGTAAGCGAAACCGCGTGACGACTGCAGCGCCGTATACATGTCGGCCACCTTGCCCTGCATCAGGCCGAAGGTGCCGATCGGCGCGTTGAACTGCTTGCGTTCGCGCACGTAGGGCAGGGTGATGTCCAGTGCCGTCTGCATGATGCCGATCGGACCACCGGAGAGCACGAGGCGTTCGGTGTCCAGCCCGCTCATCAGCACGCGTACGCCTTCGTTCACTTCGCCGACGATGTTCTCGGCGGGAATCTCGCAGTCCTCGAACACCAGCTCGCAGGTGTTGGAGCCGCGCATGCCGAGCTTGTCGAGCTTCTGTGCGGTGCTGAAACCCTTCATGCCCTTTTCGACGATGAAGGCCGTCATGCAGCGGCTGCCCGCGACGCGCGGCGCAGTGCGCATGTAGACCAGCAGCACGTCGGCGTCGGGGCCGTTGGTGATCCACATCTTCGAGCCGTTGGCGACCCACACGTCGCCCTTCTTTTCCGCCTTGCAGCTCATCGAGCCGACCACGTCGGAACCGGCGCCGGGTTCGCTCATCGCCAACGCGCCGACGAACTCGCCGGAGCACAGCTTGGGAATGTACTTGCGGCGCTGCGCTTCGTTGCCGTTGTGGAAAATGTTCTGCACGCACAGGTTGGAATGTGCGCCGTAGGAAAGGCCGACCGAACCGGATGCGCGCGAGATCTCCTCCATCGCCACCAGGTGCGCGAGAAAGCCCATGCCGCTGCCGCCGTATTCCTCCGGAATGGTGATGCCGAGCAGGCCCATGTCGCCGAACTTGCGCCACAGGTCCGCCGGAAACTGGTTGTCGCGGTCGATGTGATCGGCGCGGGGCGCGATCTCCTTTTCCGCAAACGCGTGCACGCTCTCGCGCAGCAGATCGATGTCTTCACCCAGCGGGAACGGACGCATGCCAGCCAACTCCGAATTCAATCAAGGAGCAAATGGTAACGCGACGGCGATGACGAGCCGTTGCGCGTCGCACAACCCGTCATGGATCAGTCGGCGTGGAACGCGTTGGCGAGTTCAGCGAGGCGGTCGCGCTGGCTCATGACCTGGGCCAGCTGACCCAGCACCAGGCGAGCCGTTTCGTTCCTGTCGCAGATCGCCATGGCTTGCGCGAAGGCTTCGTCATCGGTGGCGCTCGTGGCCTCCAGGCCGTTGGCCTGCGCGTCGGCCAGTTGTTGCAGCGCTTCCACGGTGCGCGCCCCCGCTCGTTCGACCGCGTCGCGCGCCGGGCCGGAAGAGATCACCTGCCGGTTCGCTCCCAAGGCCGAAAGCATGCCCAGAAGCGTCTGGGCGGCAGCCAGGAAACGCAGCAGGAGTTCGTTGGCGCGCCGGTGTTCCCCCGGCTCACGCAACATGTTCGCCAGCAGGCTGCTCAGTGCCGCGTTGGCGTTGTGCGCATCGCGTCGCATGATGCGGTAGTCCAGGTCGTCGTGCCGGCCGTTGGAATACTGGGCCAGGATGCGCGCGAGATAGTGCGCGTCGCAGCGCACGGTATCGGCCAGCACGTCGTCGAGACGGCGGCCCTGCCAGTCGGGCAGGATCAACCGCATCGCCAGCGCCGAGATCGCCGCGCCGATCAGCGTGTCGAGCAGGCGAGGCCACATCACCTCGTAACCATTGCCGACCTGATTGAAGCACAGCACGACGAACAGCGTGATGGCCGCCGTCGCGGTGGGATAGCGACGCAATCGCGCCGCGAAGAAGATGACGCCGGACAGCACGATCAACGGCATCTGCCACGGGCCGAACGGCACCAGTTGCAGCGCGGCCCAGCCCAGCACCAGGCCGACCACCGTGCCGACCACGCGCTGCACCAGGCGTCGCTGCGTGGCGCCGTAGCTCGGCTGGCAGATCAGCAACGTGGTGAGCAGGATCCAGTAGCCGTGGCGCGGATGCACCAGGTGCAACACGACGTAGCCGGCCAGCAGTGCCAACGACAGTCGCAGGGCGTGGCGAAACCGGAACGAACGCGCCGTGAGGTGTTCGCGTACGCGCTCCCACGCTTCCTTCAACGACTGCGGGGCAGGGTTCTGCAGCAGGCCGCCATGGCGTGTGGACGGCAGGCCAATGGCATGCGTGCCCTCCAGCTGGCGATGCAACGTTTCGAGGTTGTTGACCAGCGCCTGCACCGAACGCAGCAAGGGTTCGTCAAGCGCCTGCGGCTGCCCGCGCAGGGCGTGCATCGCGCCATGCAGGTCGTCCAATGCGGCGCGGGTGGATGCGCTGGCCTCGGCATCGTCCTGCCATCGCAAGGTGTCGGCCTTCTGCCGGCAGACGTCGGCTTCGAGCCGCAGCAGGTGTTCGCAGCGGAACAGCACGTCGCTGTGGAACAGTGCATCGGCGAGCGCGTCATAGGGGTAGTGGGACGAGCTGACGCGCTCGTGCACGTCCTGCGCGATGAAGTAGAGCCGCAGCATGGCGGCGCTGGTGCCACGCGGCCGCCGCGAGCCGATGCGATCGATCAACATCAGGCGTGCATCGTTCAGTGCTTCCACCACGCGCTCGTTGCGCGCGGCGAGCGTCACCTGCAGCGCCTCGCGGTCAACGCCATGGACGGGCATGAAGAAGGCCGCCTTGCCTTCCAGCAGATCGGCCAGCGCCTCGAACAGCCGCGCCAATGATTGCCGCACCGCCTGTTGCGGGGCCAGCACGCTCCACAGCAGCGAGAGCACGCCATACCAGGCGGCGCCGGCCAGCAGCCACAGCGGTTGCTGCCAAGGGTTGCCCGGTACCGTCAATGCCGCGTCTGCGCCGATCATCGTATAGACGGCCAGGAGCAGCGTGGACCCGGCGATGGTCGCGTACCGCTCGCTGATCGCGCCCAGCATCACCAGGACGAACGTCGACGCGAGCAATCCCACTCCGAACCACGCGGGATAAGGAAACAGCCATTGCACGGAGAATGCGGAGACCGCGAAGCAGGCGAGCGTGAGAAGGAGGGTGCCTGCGCGGCTGCGCCAATGGTCTTCGGTTTCCGCGAGCGCGCACGCGATCACGCCGAGCAGCAGCGGGACCACCGCATCGTTGCGGCCGTCACCGAAGCACCAGGCCACCGCACCACCCAGCGCAAGCAGCACGCGCACGCATTCGGCAAAACGGTCCGAGCCGCGCAGGCGGCGCCAGCGTTGGGCGAGGGCGGGTGCGGAAGTCACGATGAGCAGGATAGATGATGCGCTGCATCATGCCCAGCGTCGCCGTACTGCAGGCAAAAAAAACGCCGGCGCAAGGCCGGCGTTTCCCGGGGCTTGCGATCGTGCTTACTGGCCGCGCATGCGACCGGCGAAGCGCGGGCCGTGATTGCCCATGGTCGGCAGCTTGATCTTGCCGATGGCTTCGATGCGCTCTTCGGCCAGGCGGTCGGCCGCGCGGTAGGTCGGCACGCCTTCGGTCTTGGAGATTTCGAAGATGCGGCCCAGGTTGTAGTAGATGGTGCGCATCATGCGCATGGCGCGCTCGCGGTTGTAGCCGTCGATTTCCAGCGACACGTTCATCACGCCACCGGCGTTGACGGCGTAGTCCGGGGCGTACAGCACGCCACGGCGCTGCAGCTCGTCGCCGATCGCGTCGGTGGCCAGCTGGTTGTTGGCCGCGCCGCAGATGATCTTCGCCTTGATGCGGTCGATGGTCTGCTCGTTGAGCGTGCCGCCCAGGGCGCACGGCGAGTACACGTCGGCGTCGACGTCGTAGATCTCGTCCAGGCCCACGGCTTCGCAGCCCAGCTCGTCCACGCAGCGCTGCACGGCATCCTTGTTGATGTCGGTGACGAACACCTTGGCGCCCTGCTCGCGCAGCAGCTTGATGAACTCGCTGCCCACGTGGCCGCAACCCTGCACGGCATAGCTGTACTTGCCCACGTCTTCGTTGCCGTGCTTGACCTGCAGCGCGGCCATCAGGCCCTGCAGCGTGCCGAACGCGGTGAACGGCGACGGATCGCCCGAGCCGCCATGCACCTGGTGCACGCCGGTCACGTATTCGGTTTCACGGAACACGTATTCCATGTCGTTGACGTCGATGCCGACGTCTTCGGCCGTGATGTAGCGCCCGTTGAGCGAGTTGACGAAGCGGCCGAACGCGCGGAACAGCGCCTCGGACTTGTCCTTGCTCGGATCGCCGATGATCACCGCCTTGCCACCGCCCAGGTTCAGGCCGGCCACGGCGTTCTTGTAGGTCATGCCGCGCGACAGGCGCAGCACGTCGTTCACCGCGTCCTGCTCGCTCTTGTACGGCCACATGCGCAGGCCGCCGAGTGCCGGGCCCAGCACCGTGTTGTGGATCGCGATGATGGCCTTCAGGCCGGCATCCTTGTTGTGGCAGAAGACGACTTCTTCGTGACCCGTCTTGGCGATGGTTTCGAAAATCATTGGAACGCAAACTCCACGTTTGGCGGCGCTGTGGGGAGGACGCCGCAGGAATGGAGGCGGGGTGGCCCGCCAGGGGTACTAACAACAGCCTTAAAGTCAAAACCCCGACCAGTGGTCGGGGCGATGAATTTAGTCCGATAGTTTAGTACGTCCCCGGGCGAAGGGTTGCTGCGTCGCCGCAAGTCGCTGGCGTACGGGCAAAAAGCGGCGCTGCGCCCGTACGCCAGCCCGGGTCAGAAGGTCACGGTCGCCCGGATCCAGTAGTAGCGGCCCATGACGTCGTAGGTTGCTACGTCGGTGTTCGAGTTGGTCACGTTGTTCTGGTAGAGCAGGGGGGGCTGCTTGTCGGTCAGGTTGTCGATGCCCAGATCCAGCCGGGTGTGCCAGGGTTCGAAGTCATAGCCGGCCTGGACATTGTGATAGGTGTACGCGCCGACCTTGCGCACCACGGCGGGAATCGACAGGTCGGCCGACAGCTGCTGCTGTTCGTCCGCGCTGCCGACCTGGGTGCGGCCGATGTAACGCATGCGTCAACTCGCGCTCCATGGGCCGCGGGTCCAGTTCAAGGTGGCCAGGCCGCGCCAGCGCGGGAAATTGCCGTAGGCATAGGTGTACTTGCCGGCATTGTGGATGGTCACCGCGGTGGGATCGGACGGATCGGGGTTCACGTCATAGCGCGCCACGTAGGTGGTATCCAGGCGCAGGTTGAAGCGGCCGAAGCGCGTCTCGTCGAAGCGATACGCCACGGTGCCGTCCACGCCCTTGGTCGACAGGGCGCCCAGGTTCACCGTGGGCTCCGCGACGTAGTTGATGTTGCCGGTGTCGAAGCGATGGATGAAGCCGCAGAACGGGCTGGCCGCATTGCCGTAGCACTGGTTGAGCACCGTCTGCGCGGAGATGGTGGTGATCGTGTCGTTGAGGTTGATGCGCCACACGTCCGCGCTGAGCGACAGCCCGGGCAGCCACTGCGGGTCGTACACCACGCCGTAGTCGAACGACTTGCCCTGTTCCGGCTTCAGTTGGTAGCCGGCGGCCACGGCGCCGGATGCCTTGGCGGAGATCTGCGGATTGGCCTGCTGGTAGCTGCCGTCCACGGGGACGTTGGCGCAGGCGGCGGCGTGGCCGCCCGTGTAGAAATTGCACGGGTCGTTGACCGTCGGCGCGTCGTTGGCAATGCCCTGGTAGAGCTCGTTGATGTTGGGTGCGCGAAACACCTGCGAAACGGTGCCGCGGAACAGCAAATCCTCCACCGGCCGCCATTCCAGTGCGACCTTGCTGCTGGTATTGCTGCCGGCCGTGCTGTAGTCGGAATAGCGCGACCCCAGCGTCACGTTGAGCGCCTTCGCCCATGCCTTGTCGGCCAATAGAGGCACCAGCGCCTCGGCATAGGCTTCCTTCACGTTGAAGCTGCCGGAAAGCACCGTGGTGCAGAACTCCACGACGCCACACAGGCCGTTGGCATCGCCCACAGCGAGCGGGTCGGCCCAGGTCGAGGTGCTCTCCTTGCGATAGGACAGTCCCGTGGCGAGGCTCACATCGCCGGCGGGCAGGGTGAACAGGTTGCCGTTTGCGTTCGCCTCGAATTGCTTGACGATGTAGTCCGATGTGGCGGTGGGGTCGCGCTGGATGGCGCGCAGGGCCGCGATGGTGGTCGGATCGCTGACGTTGAAGATGTTGATCGGCGTGCAATTGGCGACCGGATTGCCCGGCGTGCCGCACGTGACCTTGCCGGTGCCTGCGTCGAGATAGGAGGGCCCCAGGCCTTGCTGCAGTCCCTCGTAATCGAGGAAACCGTAGTTGACCGACTTCTGCCGCACCTTGCCGTAGTTGAAGTTGGCGTCCCATTGCCATGAGCTGTCGCCGAAGCTGCCACGCAGGCCGGGCGTGAACTGCATGTTGTAGGTCTTGTACGTGTAGCGCCGGTAACCCAGCGTGGTGAAGCGCGTGTTGAAATCGCCGTAGCTGTCGCCGGTGATGCGATCGGTGCCGAAGTTCACGCCGAACGGGTTGTAGTAGTTCTGCGCCGAGACCACGAAGTTGTCGCCGTTGGCGAATACCGGCACCGGCGCGATCTGCGAATCGGACTGCGTCCTGGTGTAGTAGAAATTGCCGTAAGCCTCGATCGCATCCGTTACCTTGTACTTTCCGATGAGGAAAACACTGTCGCGCTTCTGCGGCGTTTGCAGGATGTTGTCGCCCTGGTAGTTGTAGGTGTCCGCGTTGGTGTAGCAGTGATAGTCGTTGAGCGCCGTGGCGCCGCTGACGCCAGGGTTGAGCGATACGCGCGACGAGCAGCCGACCTGCGACGCTACCGAGCGCGGCAGAGTGATAGAACCCACCGGCGTCGCCGACGAGCCGCTGACGATCACCTGGCCGTTGGAAAGATTGAGCGCATCGCGCGAGAACGCGCGGTCGCTCGCTGATACCGCATCGAGACTCTGGTGCTCGATGCCAGCCACGATGCTGCCACGCTGGCCGGTGTGTCCGGCAGTCAACGAAAAGTGGCGGCGAAAGCCGTCGCTATGGCCGCTCTCGCCGAAATCGCCGGAAAACTGCACGCCGTCGAACTTGTCGCGCAGGATGAAATTCACCACGCCACCGATCGCATCCGAGCCGTAGATCGCGGAAGCGCCGTCGCTCAGCACCTCGACGCGATCGATCATGTTGGCGGGAATGCTGTTGACGTCGTTGTAGGCGAGGCGCACGCCGTTCACCAGGATCAGCGTGCGCTTGTCGCCCATGCCGCGCAGCGAGATGGTGGCCGCGCCGGTGCCGCCGCCATTGTTGGTGTTTGCGTTGGTGGCATTGCCGGCGATCGATGGCAGCTCCTGCACCACGTCGCCCAACGTCGCCTTGCCGCTCGCGGCGATCTGCGATCGATCGACCGTGACGACGGGATTGGCCGTCTCCACGTCGACGCGGCGAATGCGCGAACCGGTCACGGTGACGCCTTCAAGCGTCTTGGCTTTGTCCGTCGACGGCTGGTCGGTGTTTGCCGGTGGCGGCGTGGGGCCGGCATCCTGCGCGTGAACAGCGGCGGCGAACAGCATCGACACGAGCGCCGACTTCACGGCAACGTCGAGCGTGCGCGATCGTGGACGACAGGGCGAATGCTTGAGCGGAAGATCGTGCGTCGAATGCATGGAGTTCCTCGCGTGACATGACTGCAGGGGAATGGGGTAAGACGCGGCACTTTCTGCGGGCAACACAAGGCCGTGTCGGGTGCGACCCAACCGTTGCGGTTGCCGTGATGGAGATGCACGACGCGTGTCGTTCAGCCCCTTGGACCCGTCACGACGTCGACGGGCTGTTGGCGTGCTTAGCTGTTGCCGTGCGCGCCGGGTTCGGATTGCCAGTACACGGCATAGCGTTCGCCGTGCACCTGGTTGAGCGGCGTGACGGCGAGCGTGCCGTCACTCGTCTGGGCTTCGAAGCAGAGATCCTGCGCGGATGCCACGCGCAACCAGGGCACCTCGTCGCCTTGCTTGTCGGTGACGCGTGGTGCGGGCCATGGCTTGGGTTCGGGCTTGGGTGCCGCGTCGTAGCCGCAGTACTGCATGTCGTGGGTCAGACCCTTGTCGCCCAGGCGCGCCGCCAATACCAGCGGTCCATAAAGCACCGCCTGCAGGCTGTCGTCGCCGGGTAACGCCATGCGTGTCACCTGCATGGGGAGATCCAGTTCGAGGCGATCGCCGTCGTGCCACTCGCGCTTGATCGTGAGGTAGCTGCCGGGCGAGGCGAACACATCCAGCGCCTGGCCGTTGAGCCGCACGCGTGCACCCGGTCCGATCCATGAAGGAACGCGCAGGTTCAACGCGAACGTGGATGGCGCGCTGAGCGATAGCCGGAAACGTGTCAGCGATTCGCGGGGGAAGGCCGTTTCCTGGCGGAAGCGCAGCTTCTGTTCTGGCCAGTCGAGTTCGGAGGGAATGAACAGGTTGACGTAAAGATCGTTGCCGTCGCGAAAGTAGATGCTGTCGTTGAAGCGGGCGAACTCTTCCGCACCGCTACCGGTGCAACACCAGAAGGAGTCGGTGGGCGTGTTGTAGAACTTCGCCGCGCCGGGCTGCAGCGGGTAGTAGTACAACTTCATGCCGTCGCCGTCCTGCGTGCCGAGTCGCGCGTTGTATAGCGTGCGCTCGTAGTAGTCGAACGCGCGCGGGTCGCCGTTCCACGCGTACACGTGGCGCGTCAGCTTCATAAGGTTGTAGGCCACGCAGCACTCGGCGCTGTACAGCCCCAGTTGGCCCTTGAGGTCGCCGGGTGCGGTGTTCCAGAACTCGTCGTTGCTGGAACCGCCGGTGGCGTAGGTGCGATTTCGCGTGACGGTTTCCCAGAAGAACTCGGCGATGCGCCGGTAGCGCGGCTCGCCGGTGAGCTCGTAGCGTCGGGCGGCGCCGATCACCTTGGGTATCTGGGTGTTGCTGTGCAGGCCCTGCAGCTCATCGCGATGCGCCGCCAATGGATCGAACAGCGATACCTGGTCGAAGCGGTGCGCGGCATCGAGATAGCGGCTGTTGCCGGTGATCGCGTACAACTCGACCATGGCGTCGTTCATCCCGCCGTACTCGGTCTTCAGGATGTGCGCCATCTCTGCATCGGAAAAGCCGTTGAGCCAGCGCACCGTCCAGTTGCCGATGCCGATCGCTACCTGCAGTGCCTGCTTGTTGCCGGTGTGCTCGACCATGTCGAGCATGCCGGCGAGGATCTTGTGGATGGTGTAGAACGGCGCCCACACCTTCTGGCCGCTGCTGAGGCGGTCGAAGAAGCTTTCGGGGAACGCGCTCAGGTAACCATTGGGCTGCTGGCAGGCGGCGAGCGCCGCGACCAGCTCGTCCCCACGCTGCTTGAGCGTGGCGTCGCCCACCGTGGCATAAGCCAATGCGGCAGCGGAGAGATAGTGGCCGCCGCTGAAGTGGCCTCGCAACTCGCAGTCGGGCTTCTCCCAGCCGCCCAGGGGTTTCGCACTGGAAGCGATGCCGGCGTGCACGCGGAAACTGTGCGCCAGCCGATCCACCGGCAAGCTGTGCAGATAGCGCTGGTTGATCGCCGCGGCGCGCGAGAAGTCGCTGTCCAGGAGACGGACCTGGCCAAGCGCAAAGGGCCGCATGCGATACACGGGTTGTTCGCGCACGACGTTGCCATTCGCCGCGCCGATGGGCGTGGCGGTGTCGGCGACATCGGGCGCGAGGCTGAAGGCGCGGGGCACGACCGCCAACGACGCCAGCGCAGTGGCCGCTTGCTTGAGAAATCGCCTGCGATGATCACGATCCTGTTGCATGACTCTCCCCGAGGCATGGCCGGACATCATGGAACGATGACGTGTTTCGAACGTCGCTTACGCAGGATTTCATCGTGCCGTCACACGAGCAGGTCGTCTTGTGTCATTTGACGGCACGGCATGCGGAATCCTGCATAGTCGCAGACGGTCTCTTCTGCACGAGCGGCCATGTGTGCGCCGACGCCTCAGCGCGGCGCATCCAGGCGGACCAGCAACACGTCGTGGCGAGCCAGCGCGATGGCCTGCTGATCGGACAGCGATATCGGCTTGCCGCTCCACAGGTCCTTGCCTTGCTGAGGGCCATGCAAGCCAAGCTTCGACAGGTTCAGGCGGAAAGGATGCGTGTCATAGCGGGCGCTGCCCACGTTGAAGATGGCGATCGCCATCGCACCGTTTTGCAGCGGGCGCGTCCACACCTCGACCTCGCCCTCGGCGTACGCACGTGTGGCCTGTTTACCGAGCGTGTCCTGGTCGATGGCGATGACGTCGCGGTTGGCCAGGATGTTCTTGACCTCCACTGGCATATGCGCAAGATCGTTGCCCGCGAGCAAGGGCGCGGCCAGCATCGCCCACCAGCTGAAGTGCGCCCGATTCTCGGCGGCGGTCAATTTGCCGTTGCCGACTTCAAGCATGTCCGGATCGTTCCAGTGCCCCGGACCGGCATAGCTCGCCAATCCCGCCTGTTGCGAGGCGATCGCATAGATGCGATCCCATTCGGGCGTGATGTCGCCGGTGGTGCGCCAGAGATTGCCGCCGACCTTGGCGCCGGGCGCCCATTCCCACACCGCGTCCCAGCCGTACTGGCACAGGGAATAGACGATGGGCCGGCCCGTCGCCGTCAAGGCGGCATGCATGCGTTCGTAGGCGTCGACCATCAGGCGCATCTGTTGCGCGGGGTCGTTGGGCGCCTTGGCCTTCATCTGGTCCTCGATGAAGCTGCACAAGTCGTACTTGAGATAGTCCACGCCCCAGGCGGCGTAGGTCTTCGCATCCTGCGCCTCGTGGCCCAGCGATCCGGCGAAGCCGGCACAGGTCTTGGGGCCGGGCGAGGTGTAGATGCCGAGCTTCAGTCCTTTCGAATGGACATAGTCGGCCAGCGCCTTCATGTCGGGAAAGCGCTCGTTAGGGTGGATGACGCCCTTGGCATCACGCTGGCCCTGCCAGCCGTCGTCGATGTTCACGTAGACGTAGCCGGCGTCGCGCATGCCGCTGCTCACCAGGGCATCGGCGGCCGCACGTACATCGGCGTCAGTGACTTTCTCGGCGAAGAAATTCCAGCTGTTCCAGCCCATCGGGGGCGTGGCCGCGACGGTATCGGCAAACGCGCTGCCGCATGCCGAGCCCAGTGCCATGGTCAACGCGAACAGAACACAACGGGACAATCGCATGGTTCACCTCGTCGTCAGAAGAGCGGTGCGAAATGTCAGGCTGCGTTTGCAGCCACGCGACTATGGTGCCGGCCATAACTCAGGTACAGCACGCAACCCAGCAGCAGCCAGATGGCGAAGCGCACGTACGTGATGATGGGCAGGCCCCAGATCAGCCAGCACGAGAAACCTACACCGATGATCGGTACCAGCGGCATCAGCGGCGTACGGAACGGGCGGTGCAGTTCGGGCTGGCGCCAGCGCAATACCGCCACGGCCGTGCAGATGACGATGAAGGCGCCGAGCACGCCGATGTTTACCAGCTTGGCGAGCTCATCCAGCGGAAACAGGCCGGAGGCTACGGCGGTCACGGCGCCGAGCAGCAGGGTGGAGCGATGCGGCGTGCGCCAACGCGGATGCACGGCGGCGAACCACGAGGGTAGCAGCCCATCGCGGCCGAGGCTGAAGCCGATGCGGGCGCCCGCCATCAGGTTGGCGAAGATCACGCTGGTGATGCCGCACACGGACGCCAGCGAGATCACAACCATCGTCCACGGCATGCCGATGCGGATGAAGGCATTCGCCACCGGCGCGGCATTGTCGAGCGTGGTGTATGGAACGATGCCGGTAAGTACGAGGCAGATGGCGATGTACAACACCATCGCGATGCCCAGCGACAGCAACACGGCGCGCGGCAGGTCGCGTTGGGGGTTGCGCGATTCCTCCGCCGCGGTGGTGAGCATGTCGTAGCCGAACACGGCGAAGAACACCACGGCGGCACCGGTCACCACGCCATGCATGCCGAACGGCATGAAGGGATGCCAGCGTTCCGGCTTCACGTACGCCGCGCCGGCGATGACGATCAGCGCGGCGCCGGCAATCTTGATCGACACGATCAGCGTGTTGAAGCGCGCCCCCCATTCCATGCGCACGGCGAGCAGGGTGGTGATGACCACGGAGATGATGATGGCCGGCAGGTTCACCACGCAGCCGGGCGCGCTGCCCCAGGCACCTTGCGCCCATACCGGCAGCGGCAGGCCGGCGGCATCGAGCAGGGCCTGCATGTACCCCGACCAGCCCACCGCGACCACGGCCGCAATCAACGCGTATTCGAGGAGGAGGTCCCAACCGATGATCCAGCCGGCGAACTCCCCGAGCACGGCATAGCCGTAGGTGTAGGCGCTGCCCGAAACGGGGATGAGTCCCGCGAACTCGGCATAGCACAACGCCGCGGCCGCGCTGGCGATGCCTGCGATGATGAAGGAGACGAGCACGGCAGGCCCGGCCTGCGTGGCCGCCACGGTGCCGGTGAGCACGAAGATGCCCACGCCGATGATGCCGCCAAGGCCGATGGCCGTCAGTTGCCACAGGCCCAGCACGCGACGCAGGCCACTGCCGCCCCTCGCGGCCTCGCCCTGCAATGCCTCCACCGGCTTGCGCCGAAGCATGTCGTTGATCAGGCCCATCCGCTACTCCCCGTGTCGCGTGCTATCGATTGGTATGGAACGTCGGTCCTCCGCTCGCTTCATCGCTGCCACGGTCTGTGGCCGCAGGGCTATGCAAGCAGAAGCGCGTCGCGTCTTCCCTGGCGAGTTGCTCCGTTATTGAGCTGCTTTGACTACTTCGCGGCGTACGGCGACTTGCCGCCATCCGCGATGAACTTGTCCACCTCTTGCTGCAATACCGGCAGCGGCACCGAGCCGAGCGAGAGCACGGTGTCGTGGAAAGCGCGCAGGTCGAAATGCTCACCCAGCGCCTTCTCCGCCTTCGCGCGTGCATCGACGATGGCGAGTTCGCCCAGGTAGTACGACAGCGCCTGGCCCGGCCATGCGATGTAACGATCCACTTCGGTCT
Organism: Dyella jiangningensis; assembly: GCF_003264855.1. NCBI lineage: Bacteria > Pseudomonadati > Pseudomonadota > Gammaproteobacteria > Lysobacterales > Rhodanobacteraceae > Dyella > Dyella jiangningensis. The sequence goes on from NZ_NFZS01000001.1 coordinate 1,450,540, forward strand.
CGATCTCGTGCTCGCTCAGCGCGGTGTTGTCACGCATGAAGGCCTGCGCCTGCTCGCGCGTCCAGCCCGTGTGGTGGATGCCGGTGTCGACCACCAGGCGGGCGGCGCGCCACATCTGGTAGCTCAGGTAGCCGAAGCGGTCGTACGGCGAGTCGTACATGTCCATCTCCACGCCCAGGCGCTCGGAATACAGCGCCCAGCCCTCGCCATAGGCGGAGATGTAGGTGTAGCGACGGAAGTCCGGCAGGCCTTCATGCTCGGCCGCCAGCGGCATCTGGAAGGCGTGGCCCGGCGCCGATTCGTGCAGCGTCAGTGCGGTCAGTGAGTACAGCGGGCGCGAGGGCAGGTCATAGGTATTGACCAGATAGACGCCCGGGCCGCCACGGCCGCCGGTATAGAACGGGGCGAGATCCGCCGGCACCGGCTCGATGGCGAAGCGCTGTCGCGGCAGGCGGCCGATATAGTTGCCGACCTTGCCATCCACGCGCTTGGCGATCCACGCGGCGTCCTTCAACAGCTCGTCGGCGGTCTTGGGATAGAACTTCGGATCGGTGCGCAGGTAGTGCAGGAACTCTGGGAAGCTGCCCTTGAAGCCGCTGTCGCGGATGGTCTCGTCCATCTCCTTGCGGATGCGCGCCACTTCCTTCAGGCCCAGCTCGTGGATCGCGTCCGGCGTCATGTCGAGCGTGGTGTACTCGCGGATCTGCGACTGATAGAACGCCTTGCCGTCCGGCATCGATTCGGCGGCGAGCGTGGTGCGCGCCTGCTTCATGTAGGTGTTGCGCATGAAGTCGAGCAGCTTCGCGTAGGCAGGAATCACCGATTGCTGGATCGCCTCGCGCCCCTGCGCGCGTAACTGTGCCTGCACGTCGGCGGGAATGGTGGCGGGCATCTTGCGGAACGGGGTGTAGAACAGGTTGTCGTCACCCTTGGCGTTCACCACGTCGGCGATCGACTGGTCGCGCCCGGTGAGTGTCACCCGCGGCACGCTGAAGCCGCGGGCGAGGCCAGCCTGCATATTGGTCGTCTGCTCGCCGAAGTAGCGCGGGATGTCCTGCATCTGGCGGATGTAGTGGCGGTAATCCTCGGCGGTGCGCAGCGTGCGGCGCGCCGTGAAGCCCAGGTTGGTCCAGAAAGCCGTATCGCTGTTGAACGGCATTTCCCAGGTGCGGAAATGCTGATCAGCCAGCAGGGTCTGGATCTGGTTGCGATACACCGCGTAGTTGACCGGGTCGTCGCCCTTCAGCTGGTTCGGCGACATCGTGTCGAGCTGCTTGAGCACATCGGCCCAGTACTGCTCGCGCATCGCCTGCGTGGCGGCGTCGACCTTCGGCAAGTGGTCGGCGAGCTTGCTGCCGTTGTTGTCCTCGTCATCCGCGCCCTTGAACTGCGCCTGTCGCCAGGCCCATTCCCTGGTGTAGATCGCATGGAAGCGGGCGGTGGCATCGCCGTCGGCACGCGTCGGGAGCGAGGTGGCAAGGCAGAGCGTGCAGGCAAGGGCGAGGATGAGAGGCTTCATGTCGCTGTCCTTCGTGGAGATGTCCGTAGGAGCGCACCCGGTGCGCGACCGCGGCGTTTTGGCGTTGCCGCTTCGTCGGGTTTTCGCGCACTGGGTGCGCTCCTACAGGAGAGTGTCGGCATCACGCAAACGGCTGGTCGATCGCAGGCGAGGGCGGAGTAAACCAGGCGGCGCCGTTCTCGGTGACATAGAAGTGGTCTTCCAGCCGCACGCCAAAGCGGTCGGGCACCACGATCATCGGTTCGTTGCTGGCGCACATGCCGGGTTCCAGCAGCGTCTGGTTGCCGCGTACGAGGTAAGGCGTCTCATGGATGCTCATGCCGCAGCCGTGGCCGGTGCGATGGGGGATGCCGGGCAGGCGGTAGTCGGGTCCGAGTCCGGCCTTCTCGACCACCTTGCGTGCGGCAGCGTCCACCGCTTCGCAGGTCACGCCCGGACGCACGGCGTCGAACGCGGCCTGTTGTGCGGCCTGCTCCAGTTGCCAGATGCGCGCCTGATCGGCGCTGGGCTGGCCAAAGATATAGGTGCGCGTGATGTCGGAGTGGTAGCCCTGCACGGTGCAGCCCGTATCGATCAACACCAGCTCGCCGGGTTGCAGGTATTGCTCGCCGGGCACGCCATGCGGATACGCCGTGGCCTGGCCGAATTGCACGATGCAGAAAGTGGAGCCGTTGTCCGCACCCATCGCGCGATGCGCTTCGTCGATGAAGCGCACGAGCTCGCCACGACTGATGCCTTCGCGCATGAGGCCGGCGGCGAGGCGATGGACCTGCAGGGTCATCGCCGTGGCCTGCTTCATCAGCGCGAGTTCGGCGGGCGACTTGCAGATGCGGCAGCCGTCGATGATCGCGGTCGCTTCCGTCAGCGCCTTGCCACCGAGCACGGCGCGGAGGCGTTCGGCCACGAGATACGGTGCCGCCGGATCGAGCGCGAGGCTGCTGGCGCCGCGTTCGTGCAGCGCATCCGTCACCAGCTGCTGTGGATCTTCGTGCTCCTCCCACAGGCGCAGTTCGGCAGGGATCAGCAGCACAGCTTCCAGCGAACCCACTTCGAAGGCGGGACATATCACGATGGGAGCGCCGCGCTGCGTTACCAGCAAGCCGACCAGTCGTTCGCTCGCACCCCACGGGATGCCGCTGAAATACCGCAGCGACGTGCCCGCGGTAACCAGCACCGCATCGACGCCTTGCTCGCGCATCAGGCGACGCGCCTGCTCGAGGCGCTGCTGGTACTCGTCGGCGCCAATGGCCGCTGCCGGCGCCGACCACGGAGCGAGCGAAGCCCGCGCCGTGGCGAGATCGAGGCCGCCGATCTGGCCGGCCGTGCTCATGCGCCGGCTCCGTGCCCGAGGTCGTCTGCCGACCACACGCCGTCGATGCAGCGGGCAAGCCCACCCGGGTTGCGATCGCGCAGTTCCGGCGGCAGCTGGTGCTCAGGCACATTGTCGTAGCAGTGCAGGGCGGTGAAGCGCGTGATCGCTGCAGGCATGCCCACGGCCGTGAAACCCGGATGGCCCGTGCTGGGATACGGGCCGCCATGATTCATCGCCGGGCTGACCGCCACGCCGGTGGGCATGCGGTTGCCGATCAGGCGGCCCACGCGCGGGCGCAGGGCGTGGGCGACTTTCGCCCAGGTGTTGTCGTCGCTACCGTCGTTGGCGGTGTAGATCGTGCCGGTGAGGTTGCCTTCGAAGGCCGACGCGACCTGCGCCATCTGCTCCACGTCCTTCACGCGCACCAGCAGGCTGACCGGACCGAACGCCTCCGTCTGCAAGGCCTTCGGTTCGCGCAGGAAATGGTCTGCATCGACGCTGAGCAAGCTGGGTGCGTAGCGATAGCCCGGAGAGCCAGCCTGTCCGCCAGCCAGCAGTTCCGCGCCCGCCTTGCGCAGCGTGGCGACGCTGCCTTGCAGGTGATCGAGCACACCGCGCGAGAACAACACACTGGGCGCAGCGGCAGCGAAATGTTTGGTCGCTTCGGCCACGAAAGCGTCGCCGGCGGCATCGTGCTGCACGATCACCACGCCGGGGTTGGTACAGAACTGGCCGCTGCCCATCGTGCATGACGCAAAGAATTCCTGCGCCAATGCCGTACCACGCTCGGCCAGTGCCCCAGGCAGCAGGAACACCGGATTCACGCTGGAAAGCTCGACATAGGCCGGCACGCCGGCAGCGTCCGCGGCGGCCTTCAACGCCAGGCCGCCGGCGCGGCTGCCCGTAAAGCCGATGGCCCCGAGGCGGGCGTCGCCGGCGATCTGCGTGCCGATGGCGTTGTCGAAGTGGTAGAGCATTTGCACGGTCGCGGGCGGAAGGCCGGCCTGCTGCAATGCTGCGAAGGCCAGTCGCGCCAGACGTTCGCTGGTGGCCGGATGCGAAGGATGGGCCTTGGCGATCACCGGATTGCGCGCGGCGATGGCGGAAGCGAAATCGCTGCCCGCGATCGCGTTGAACGCGAACGGGAAGTTATTCGGCCCGAACACCAGCACCGGCTTGTTCAATGGTGCGCGATGCGAACGCAGGTTCGCCGCGGTGTCGATCACCGGCTGGGTCCAGGCGAGGTTGCGCACCGCCTTGGCGGCGAGTCGCAGCTGGTTGGTGGTGCGTGGCAGCTCGACTGCGGAAAGACGCGGCTGCCTGGGCAGGGCGGTTTCCGCGTTGGCCAGCTCCACCAGCATCTCGGCGTCCGCTTCGATGCCGGCGGCATAGGCTTCGAGGAAGTTCGCGATGTTTTCCGGCGGCGTGGCGGCAAGTTCGTCCGCCACCGCGTAGGCGGCGCTCAACGCCGCCTCCACATCGGTCGCGCCGCAGATCGGATAGCTCGGACCGATCGCTTCGCCCGTGGTGGGGTTTTCCGCGCGGAACTCGCCAAGCAGCTGGCGTGCCGCACGCCATTCGCCATCGATCAACAGGGGTTGTACGGCCATGTCAGATCACCGGTGCGTGGGCGATGGCATGATCGATCACGCGAAGCGCGGCCTCGCGCTCGGCACCGTCCATCGCCAGACGCGGTGCACGTACGCGCTCACTGCCCATGCCGACCTTCGCCTGCACCAGCTTGATGAGCTGCACGAACTTGGGCACGGTGTCCAGGCGCAGCAGGGGCAGGAACCAAGCGTACAACTCGGCGGTCGCATCGGCACCGCCGTCGCGCGCCAGTTCGAACAGCTTCACCGATTCCTTCGGATAGGCATTCACCAGGCCGGCGATCCAGCCACGGGCACCCATTGCCACGCCTTCGACGATGGCGTCATCCATGCCGACCAGCAGTTCCAGGCGATTGCCCAGCAGCGAGCGCAACGCCGCGAAGCGGCGCACATCGCCGGAAGATTCCTTCACCGCCTGCACATTCGGGAATTCGTTGGCGAGCTCGGCGATCTGCTCGGGCGAGAAGTCCGTCTTGTACGCGATCGGGTTGTTGTAGAGCATGCAGGGCAGATCGGTGGCCGCGATCACGGCGCGCAGGTGAGCGCCCATTTCGCGCCAGTCGGTGGAGTACACGTAGGGCGGCAGCACCATCAGGCCGGAAGCGCCGAGCGCCTTCGCTTCGCGCGCCAGGCGCACGGCTTCGTCGGTGGAGAGGGCGGCGATACCCGGGATCACCGGCGCACGGCCTTCCAGCGCCTTCACCAGCGTGCGGATGATGGCGAGCTTTTCGTCGAAGGTGAGCGTGGCCGCTTCGCCCAGCGAACCGAGCGGGACGATGCCCTTGCAGCCATCGTCGATCATCGTCCGCGCGTGCTTGGCGAGGAAGTCGTGATCGACCTGGCCGTCGGCGGTGAACGGCGTGGTGATGGCGGGAATCACGCCGTGCCAGATGGATGCGTTGCTCATGATCAGCTACCTCGGTATGCGTCGTCAGAAGGAAGGGTAAGAGCCTGTTCACGATCTCTGCATGGCCCGCGTTGAGCCGGTGAGCCCGCCAGGGAGCGGTGCGTGGCGAAGCGCCTGACTGGCTGTCAGGTCGAGCCGCGCGCCGATGTCTGGCGGGCTCACCGGCTCAACCCTCCGGGCCGGGTCTGTTTGCCTGCATGCCTGCGTCATCACTCGGTTGTGTATTGACATACACGCCCTCGTTCTTCCTTGGCCTGCGGGCAAACAGCTCCCGGCGCGGGCCATGCAGAGATCGTGAATAGGCTCCAAGCCCGGCCAGCGTGGCCAGACGGGCGGGGAAGATGGGAGGACGTGCGCCGCTGCGCGGGAAGCGTCCGAGTTCGGCCAGCGCCGTGCCGCAGATGCGGCCCTGGCACGCGCCCATGCCGCAACGCGTGGCGAGCTTGGCGGCACGCGCGTCGGTGAAGCCGTCGAGTTCGCCCAGCGTCACGTCTTCGCAGCGGCAGATCAGCGTGTCGTCGGCGGCGAGGGTGTGCAGGCGTGGATCGAGCGCGAAATGCCGGGCCAGCAGCGCACCGAAGCGTCGTTCGCGATCGCGTTGCGGAAGCAAGGCATGGGCCGCGACGCTGTGGCCGGTGGCGACGTGTCCCGCCATGGCACCTTCGATACGCGCCACCGCGAGACCGCCGATGCCACCGGCTTCGCCCGCGGCATAGACGTCTTCCACGCTGGTGCGCAGCAATCGATCGACGCTCACGTGAGGATGAGGGCCGAGATAGTCCATGGCGCAGCCGAGCATCTGGGCGAGTTCGGTGTTTGGCACCAGGCCGTAGCCCACGGCCAGCAGGTCGCATTCGAGCGTTTGCGGGCCATTCGGCATTTCGATGTCGATGCGCTGCACGGTGTCTTCGCCGTGCGCACGGCGTACGAAAGAACCGAAGCGATAAGGCACGCCCGCCAGCCGCAGGCGCAGCCCGGCCGCTTGCACGGCGCGTGCGGGCCAATGACGCAGTTGCCTCGCGAAGGCGCGCACGGTGGCGGCGGGTGCCTGCTCGAAGATGCCGAGCACGCGTGCGCCGTGCTTGCGCAGCGTATCGGCGGCGGCGAGCAGCAGCGGTCCGCTGCCCGCGACCACCACGCGCTTTCCCTCCACGGGCCAGCCTTGCTTGGTGAGCACCTGCAGGCCGCCTGCGCCGGTGACGCCGGGCAGCGTCCAGCCGGGGAAGGGCAGCAGTAGTTCACGCGCGCCCGTGGCGAGGATCAACGAGCCGTAACCTATCAGCCGGCTGCTCTGCGGTGTTTCCACCCTCAGCGTCGACGCCTCGACGGCGACCACGCTGTGGCTCGCCAGCACATCCACACTTTGCAGTTTTTCGATGGCGTCGCGTGCGGCGCGCGGTGCCTGGCGGCGCACATCGTGGCGCCACACCTGTCCACCAGGGCGCGGCTGCGCGTCGAGCAAGCCCACGCGTGCGCCATGTGCCGCGGCCGTCTGGGCGGCCGCAAGGCCGGCGGGGCCGGCGCCTACCACGAGTACGTCGTAACGATCAGGCATCGGTGATCACCTGCATGCCTTCGCTTGCCGGTGTCATGCACGCACGCACATGGGCTACGCCATCCACCTGCACGCGGCATTCGAAGCACACGCCCATGCCGCACAACGGTGCGCGCGGTGTGTCGCTCACCGAACGACGGAATCGCATCGTCACCTGCGCGACGGCAGCAGCCACGCTGGCGCCTGCAGGAACCTCCACCAGCGATCCATTCACGCTGAGCTTCACCGATACGCTCATGCCGCCATCCTTTGCGGCGCATAGGGCACCGGATCGATGGCGGGCTGGCGCCCCTGGATCAGGTCGATCATGAGTTTTGCGCTGCCCAGCGCGGTGGTGACGCCCAGCCCTTCGTGGCCGGCTGCCACCCATTGGTCCGTTGCACCGGGCACGGCGCCGAGATAGGGGCGTCCATCCGGCGTGGTCGGTCGAAAGCCGGTCCAGATGCGCACAGCCTGAAGCTCGCGCAGCCTGGGCACAAAGGCAAAGCCGCGTTCGAGCATGCGTTGCACCATCGATGGCGATACCGTCGCGTCGGTGGCGCTGAATTCGCGCGAGGAGCCGATCAGGATCTGCCCGGTGGGACGAGGCTGCACGTTGAAGGCGACGCTGCTGTCGGCGTCGCCGTGGGCGCTGTCGGCATAACCGAGTTCCAGCAGTTGGTGGCGCACGAGACCGGGATAGCGATCGGTGATGACGAGATGACCCTTGCGTCCGCGTATTGGCAGCATCGGCAACAACGCGGGCAGCGCGCAGCCGGTGGCGACCAACACAGGCCCCGAAAGGTGCGTGCCGTCGTCGAGTTGCGCACCGCCGCGCTGCAATGACAAGACGCGCCGACCCGCATACAACCGGGCGCCACGCGATTGCGCGCGCTTCACCAGATGATTCGCCACGCGCGGCGGGTACACCACGGCTTCGCGCGGCACCAGCAAACCACCGGCCAGTCCAGGCACCAGCGCCGGTTCCAGTTCGTACAGTGTCGCGGCATCGACCACGCGGGCTTCGACGCCCGCTGCATTCAAGCGCGCCACGCGCGTCGCCGCGGCGGCCAGTTCGTTGTCGTTGCGCGCCACCCACAGCGTGCCGCAACGGCTGAATTCCGCCTCGCGCAGATCGGCGAAGGCTTCCCACTGACGCAGCGAATAGTTCGCCAGCGCGAGTTCGGCCGGATCGTCATCCATCGCCACCAGATGACCCATGGCGGCCGCCGTGGCGCCACCACCGATCGGGCCGGGCTCGATGAGAGCGACTCGCATGCCCCGCGCGCTCGCTTCGTCGGCACAACTGGCGCCAATGATGCCGGCGCCGATGACGATCAGGTCGTAGCTGGCGACGGCGCCGCTCATTCCGCTCCGCTGCCCCAGGTGAAGGCATCGGCTTCGTCGAACAACAGCGTGCTGCGCGCGACGACGAAGGCGGTGCCGGTGATCTGCGGGCGCACGCCTTGCGTACCCGCCGTATAGCGACCTTCGAACACGCTGCCCAGAATGCTTTCCTGCTGCCAGCTTTCACCCGGCGCCAGCTTGCCGTCGGCGGCGAGGCAGGCCAGCTTCGCGCTGGTCCCGGTGCCGCAGGGCGAGCGGTCGTAGGCGAGACCGGGGCACAACACGAAGTTCCGGCCGTCCAGTCCAACGACCGGAGACTTCGTGTTGACCTCGATGTGATCGATCTCGCCGCCGTCGGCGCCGGTGATGCCATTGGCCTCGAGCGCGCGGCGGATGGCTTCGGTATACGTGGTGAGTTCCCGCTGGTGATGGATTTCCAGCGGCAGCGGCGTGTCCTTCGTGATGAAGAACCAGTTGCCGCCCCAGGCGATGTCGCCGGTGACCGTGCCGTAGCCAGGCACCTCGACGCTGACGTCCTTGGCGTGACGGTAGCTCTCGACGTTGTCGATGGTGACGCGACCGTCTTCGTGAAGCGTCGCGCCCACGATGCCGACCGGTGTTTCGACCTTGTGCGTGCCGGGGCCGATGCGGCCCATGTGCTGCAGGGTGCGCACGAGACCGATGGTGCCATGGCCGCACATGCCCAGGTACGAGACGTTGTTGAAGTAGATGACGCCCGCGCATGCCTCGGCCGTCTGCGGCGCCAGCAGCAGCGCGCCGACCACGGTGTTCGACCCGCGCGGTTCGCAGGCGATGGCGCTGCGCCAGCGATCGAAATCGCGGCGGAAGCGCTCGCGTTGCTCCATCAGCGTGCCGCTGCCGAGGTCGGGGAAGCCGGCGATGACCACGCGGGTCGGTTCGCCGCCGGTATGTGAGTCGATCACGTCGATGGTATGCATGGTGCCTATCCTCGCGTCGCATCCGTTTGGGCGTCTAGAAACGCTTGTCGCCGGTCGATGCGGAAATCGGCACAATGAAAAACCTCGCGAAGAGGCTATGCTGCAGTTGCAGCATGGGTTTGCGCACAGCAGGGAGTTTCGATGGAGATGAAGATTTCAGCCGACGAACTCGAAGCGCTGTTCGACGCGCTGCCCGACGTGGTGTTCTTCGTGAAAGACGGCGACGGGCGTTACACGCACGCCAACCTCACCCTGGTCCGCCGACTCGGGCTCAAGCATCGAAGCGACGTGATCGGCCGCGACGTGACCGAGCTGTTCCCGCAATCGCTCGGTGGGTCCTACGCCACGCAGGATCAGCGCGTGCTGGAAGGCGAGGTGATCGAAAACCAGCTCGAAGTGCACATGTTCCCGAACCGCGTGCCAGGCTGGTGTCTCACCTGCAAGCGGCCGCTGCGGCAGCGCGGGGAAGTGCAGGGCATCGTCGGCATCTCACGCGACTTGGGCAAGCCGGACGGCCGGCATCCCACATATGTGCGTTTGCGGCGTGTATTGGCCCATCTGCAGGAGCACTACGCCGAAGGCGTGCGCGTGGCCAAGCTCGCGGAGCTGGCGGATCTTTCGGTGGCGCAGCTGGAGCGGCATTTCCGCAAGGTCTTCCAGCTCACGCCGCAGCAGCTGCAGACCAAGCTGCGCATCGAGGAGGCGATGCGACGCCTGCATGGCCAAGACAGTGTCGCCGCGATCGGCCTGGCGTGCGGGTTCGCCGACCAGAGTGCGTTTGCACGCCAGTTCAAGGCGACGGTGGGCATGACCCCGCGCGACTATCGTGCCCTCGCGATGGCACCGGCCAATGGCCGGCGGCCGCCCGTGGCGGAACGTGTGTCCTGATCGATCCCTGAAAGCGCACGTCACCCCGGCGGGATGACGTGCGACAAGCTTCATGCTCAGCCGGCGACCCACACGCCGACGTTCAAATGCCAGCCATCGTTGTGGCGCTCGTAGTGCGGGTGCACGTAGTGGTAGCCCGGACGCTCCGCTTCCCAGTGGCCGTGCTCGGCCACGTACTGGTGACCGTTCCAGTGCCAGTAGCCGCGAGCCCAGACGTAGCCAGGGCGTGGCGCCGGCTCGCGTTCCACGATTTCCACCGGCGGCGGCTGCGGAGCCACGACTTCGACGTATTCGCGCTGCACGACCGGTTCACGCTCGATCACGACCGGGCGCGGGCGGTGAGCGGGCTGCTCGACTACGCAGCCGCTGGCCAGCAGGGTGAGCGCGGAAAGAGCGATCAGGCGTATCGACATGGTGCAAACCACCTCTGGGTTGGGAAAAAGTCGCGGGACGATGACGGGTCTGGCTGAGGCCTGCCTTTCCGTCGGCAGGCCTCGGTGACGTTAGTTTTTGCTTTTCAGGCAAGTACTTGCGACGAGCCATGGAGTCGGCTCGATTCAATGGCCCCAATAGCCTTCACGGAAGCGCCAGCCATCGCGGTCGTGCCGCCAGTGGGCCGGGCGATAGACGTAGCCCGGACGGGCGCGCACCCAATAGCCGCCGACCCAGACATGGCGATGACCTTCCCAGCGCCAGTAGCCCGGCGCCCACACGTAACCGACGCGGGGCGGCGGCACGACCTCGTAGCGCGGCGGCGGCGGGGCCACGTTGATGCCGACCGCGACAGACACGCCGGCTGCAGCGGTCGGGGCATAGACCGCGCCGGCACTGGCGATGCCGAGAACAGCAAGCAGGGCGAGTTTGCGGGTGGTATTCGACATGGAGATCTCCCTGGACGTCGGCCGCACCGTGCGGCCTCAGTCGCGGAAAACGGAGGGCCGCGGCCCCTGTTGACGGCCTCCCGAGTCCTCGTTCAGGTTCGCCGTGGCTGCGGTGCGAATGGCGTTCAGCTTTTCTTGATGGAAATAGAACGAACGGTCGTGCTATTTTCTCGGCATGGACACTGCTACCCCCGTTGCCGGCAAGCGCGCCGCCACCCGTGAACTGATCCTTGAGCACGCCTATGAGCTGGCTCGCAGGGAAGGTCTGGAAGGCCTCTCCATCGGCGCGCTCGCGCAGGACGTGGGCATGTCAAAGAGCGGCGTCTTCGCCCACTTTGGTTCGCGCGAAGACCTGCAGCTGGCCGTGCTGGAAACCGGACAGCTGTATTTCCTCAAGCGCGTGAAATGGCCGGCGCTGAAGTTGCCTCGCGGTTTGGCGCGCGTGCGCGCCATCGTGGCGAACTGGGTGGATTGGGCCTTCGAATATCAGAGTGGCTGCGTGCTGCTCACCGCGGCCAGCGAGTACGACGGTCGCGAGGGCGTGCTGCGGGATACGGTGACGCGTCAACAGGCCGGCTGGCGCCAGGAAATGTGCCGCGCCATCGGCCACGCGGTGGAAAACGGCGAACTGCGGAACGACACCGATCCTTCCCAGCTGGCCTTCGAGATCTACGCCTTGATGTTGGGGCTGCATCACGACGCGGGTCTGTTCGGATTCGACGAGGCGCGCCGGCATACGCTGGCCGGCTTCGATCGCCTGATTGCCAGCTACAGCCCGGCGAGGACTGCGCCATGACCACGACGACCACCGGCAAACGCCACCACGGCCCGGGAAAATTCACGCTGGGTGCGGTTCGCACAGGCTTCGCGCTGGGCGGCCGACTGGCACCGGCGCGAACGGTCGAACGTGCCCGGCGCCTGTTCGTGACACCGTTCGCCAGCAGCCGCGCCCGGGCGGAGCGTGCGCAGCCGGATGCGGAGATGCGCGAGCAGGTGATCGAGGTGAATGGTCGGCGCATCGCCACGTATGTATGGGGCGACCCCGCCACCCAGCCCTACGCCTTGCTGGTGCATGGCTGGTCCAGCTTCGGCCTGCGCTATCTGCCGTGGGTGGAACCCTTGCGGGCGCTCGGCTACGCCCTGGTCGCGTTCGACCAACCGGGGCACGGCAAGAGCGATGGGCGCTACTGCACCATGCCGGACTTCGTGGACACCGTGCGCAGCGTGGGGCGGCACCACGGCCATGCCGCGCTGGTGATCGCGCATTCCCTCGGTGGCGCCGCCGCCGCGCTCGCGCAGGGAGAGACGTGGCATGCGGACAAACTGATCCTTATCGCGCCGGCGGCCGATCCGGTGGCCGCCACGCAGCGATTCAGCCAGTTCGTGCATCTGGGCGAGCATCTGCGCGGCCGGCTGCACGCCAGCCTGGAAGCGATGACAGGCATCAACATCCACGACCTGCAGGTGCATCGCCATCTGCCCACGCTGGGGCAACCGGGCCTGATCGTGCATGACATGGATGACCATGACGTGCCCTGGTCCGAAGGCGAACGGTACGCACGCCATTGGTGCGGGGCCCGCTTGCTTACCACGCAGGGTCTCGGTCATCACCGGGTATTGGATGCGCCGGAAGTGATGGAGGCGTCGCTGGCGTTCCTGCGTGGGGACGTGGTGGGTGAGCGGGTGGTGTCATCGCCGAATCTGCCGTTCGGGGACGGCTGAGGGTTGGGATCGCGCACTGGGTGCGCTCCTACAAAAAGCGTTGCCCTGCAGGAGCGCACCCAGTGCGCGACCGCAGACTCCACGATACCCATGCGCACGGTCTTGGCGCGCACATGCCGAAAACCGTTGCAGATCAGGCTCCCTCCGCGCCGCAACATGTTCCAAACGTAACCATCCCCTAAAATAGGGGATTGCCGTTACGTCGTTTTCGGAGTCCCCATGAGTTCCCCCGCCCAGCACGTTCCCGCCAGCGCCGCCCAGGCGGAAACCCGTCCGTTGCGTTTCGTCACCGCCGCCAGCCTGTTCGATGGCCACGACGCGGCCATCAACATCATGCGCCGCATCATCCAGTCGCAGGGCGCGGAAGTGATCCATCTGGGCCATAACCGTTCGGTGGAAGACGTCGTGCGCGCGGCGCTGCAGGAAGACGCCGACGCCATCGCGTTGTCGTCGTACCAGGGTGGTCACGTCGAGTACTTCAAGTACATGGTGGACATGCTCAAGGAGCACAACGCCTCGCATATCCGCGTGTTCGGCGGCGGCGGCGGCACCATCACGCCGGAAGAGATCCGCGAGCTGCAGGCCTACGGCGTGGAGCGCATCTACCATCCGAACGACGGCATGAAGCTCGGCCTCACCGAGATGATCGAAGACGTCATGAAGCGTACCCGCGCGGCGGCGGTGAAGCGTGCCAATGATGCCCCGTCGGGCGTGGTCAATCCGCTGGTGAACATCGACGACGAAATCGCCGTAGGCCACGTGCTGTCTTCGCTGGAAGAAGGCGAGCTGCAGGAAGCCGAGCTGGAACACCTGCGCAAGCAGTGGAAGATGGCCGGCAAGCAGACGCCGGTGCTCGGCGTCACCGGTACCGGTGGCGCGGGCAAGTCGTCGGTGGTGGACGAGCTGCTGCTGCGCTTCCTGCACGCGTTCCCGGAGATGCGCATCGCCGTGCTCGCCGTCGACCCGACGCGTCGCCGCAGTGGCGGCGCCTTGCTGGGCGACCGCATCCGCATGAACTCGCTGCGCAGCCATCGCGTCTACATGCGCTCGATGGCCACGCGTCGCCAGCACGCCGCCACCAGCGCGGTGCTGCGCGACTGCATCGATTTCCTCAAGGCGCAGCCGTACGACCTGGTGATCGTCGAAACCGCCGGCATCGGCCAGAGCGATTCGGAGATCGTCGACCTGGTGGATTTCCCCACCTACGTGATGACCAGCGACTACGGCGCGGCCAGCCAACTCGAGAAGATCGACATGCTCGACTTCGCCGAACTGATCGTGCTCAACAAGTTCGACAAGCGTGGCGCGGAAGACGCGCTACGCGACGTACGCAAGCAGTGGAAGCGCAACCGCACCGCGTTCACGCTCACCGACGAGCAGGTGCCGGTGTATCCCACCATCGCCAGCCAGTTCAACGATCCGGGCGTGACCTGGATGTTCACCAACCTCTGCCGCCTGCTGCGCGACAAGCTCGGCCTGCCGGCGGAAAAGTGGTCGCCCAGCCTCGACACCACGCTGAAGGAGCCGCGCGCCACCGTGCTGATCCCGGGGGCACGCGTGCGCTACCTGGCGGAGATCGCCGAGCAGGGCCGTGGCATCAACAAGGAAATCGAGCGCGAAGCCGAGTTCGCCAGCAAGGCGCAGCACTACTACGAGTCGCTGAAGGAACTGGGCGATACGCACCTGCCGCGCGAGCTGGCGCGTTACGAGTCCGAAGCGCTGCACGAGGAGGGTGCGGATCGCACGCTGCTCACCTTGCGCCAGCGTTACAACGCGGCGATCAAGGAACTCAGTCACGAGGCGATCCACCTGCTGCATGACTGGCCCAAGCGCTACAAGTCGGTGACCGACGAGGTCAATGAATACAAGGTGCGCGACAAGGTCATCCGCGTGGAGAACTACCGCGAGTCGCTCAGCCACCAGAAGATCCCGAAGGTGGCGCCGCCCAAGACCAAGGACTGGGGCGACCAGCTGCGCTTCCTGATGCGCGAGAACCTGCCCGGCTATTACCCGTACACCGGCGGCGTGTATCCGTATCGGCGCACCGGCGAGGATCCGACCCGCATGTTCGCGGGCGAGGGCACGCCCGAACGCACCAACCGCCGTTTCCATTACCTCAGCCAGGGTGGCGCGGCGACGCGCCTGTCCACTGCGTTCGACTCGGTGACGCTGTACGGCGAAGACCCGGCGCCGCGCCCGGACATCTACGGCAAGATCGGCAACTCCGGCGTCAATATCGCCACGCTGGACGACATGAAGAAGCTGTACTCCGGCTTCGACCTCAGCGCGCCGACCAGCTCGGTGTCGATGACCATCAATGGCCCGGCGCCGATCATCCTCGCGATGTTCATGAACACCGCGATCGACCAGAACGTCGAGAAGTACCTGAAGGAAGATCCGGCGCGCTGGGCGGCTGCGGAGAAGAAGATCGCGTCGCTGTTCCCGAACGGCCGTCCGCAGTATTCGGGCGAGCTGCCCAAGGGCAATGAAGGCCTCGGTCTCGGCCTGCTCGGCATCACCGGCGACCAGCTGGTCGATGCACAGACCTACGCACGCATCAAGGAAGACACTCTGCAGAACGTGCGCGGCACGGTGCAGGCGGACATCCTCAAGGAAGACCAGGCGCAGAACACCTGCATCTTCTCCACCGAATTCGCGCTGCGCATGATGGGCGACATCCAGCAGTACTTCGTCGACCACAAGGTGCGCAACTTCTATTCGGTATCGATTTCCGGCTATCACATCGCCGAGGCCGGCGCGAACCCGATCAGCCAGCTCGCCTTCACGCTGTCGAACGGCTTCACCATCGTGGAGTACTACCTCGCGCGCGGCATGAAGATCGACGACTTCGCGCCGAACCTGTCGTTCTTCTTCTCCAACGGCATGGATCCGGAATACACCGTGATCGGCCGCGTGGCCCGTCGCATCTGGGCACGCGCAATGCGCGAGCGCTACGGCGCCAGCGCGCGCAGCCAGATGATGAAGTACCACATCCAGACCTCCGGCCGTTCGCTGCACGCGCAGGAAATCCAGTTCAACGACATCCGCACCACGCTGCAGGCGCTGTACGCGCTGTTCGACAACTGCAACAGCCTGCACACCAACGCGTACGACGAGGCGATCACCACGCCGACCGAAGAGAGCGTGCGTCGCGCAGTGGCGATCCAGATGATCATCAACAAGGAACTGGGCCTCAACTTCAACGAGAATCCCTGGCAGGGCAGCCACATCGTGGATGCGCTCACCGACATCGTCGAGGAGGCCGTGTACAAGGAGTTCGAGGCGATCAGCGAGCGCGGCGGCGTGCTCGGCGCGATGGACACCATGTACCAGCGCGGCAAGATCCAGGAAGAGTCGATGTACTACGAGCAGAAGAAGCACGACGGCAGCCTGCCTCTGATCGGCGTGAACACCTTCCTGCCGAAGGACCACGGTGGCGAGATCGCCACCGAGATCGAGTTGATCCGCTCCACCGAATCGGAGAAGGGCCAGCAGATCGACAACGTGCTCGCCTTCGGCAAGGCCCGTAATGGCCTGGCGCCGGAGAGCCTGAAGGCCTTGCAGAACACGGCGCGCGAGCGTCGCAATGTGTTCGAGCAGCTGATGGAAGCGGTGAAGTACAACTCGCTCGGCCAGATCAGTCACGCGCTCTATGACGTGGGCGGCGAATATCGCCGCAACATGTAAGAGGAGGAGGGCGTGGCTGGTGATCTGTTCGGATGGTCAGGCGACGAAGGTTGGGAGCCCGACTGCACCTACTTCTTCGCATTGATGCCGCACGGGAACACGCAGCAGCAGATCGGCGCAAGGCGAGAGTCGGCGACTCGCGCCTTGCGCGTAGGCAGGTCCACACCGGTTGAGGATCACCGGCTACATCTTTCGCTGTGCACGCCGAAAGCCCTGAAGCGACTCCGTGCACCTTTCGAGGAGTCGTTGCTGCGCGCCGGTGCTGAGGTGAAGGCCTCGGCTTTCGGCCTGCGCCTGGATGGATTCGATACCTTCAACGGTGGATCCGGCCAGTCGTGCCTCGTGCTTCGGGGCGATGCGGCGAGCAGCGCGCGCGTGCAGGCCCTCAAGGACGGCCTGGGCAAGGCGCTGTTCAATCACGGGTTCGGCTGGGACGGCGGCCGGCTGGCGCCTCACGTGACGCTCTTCTACGCCGATCGTGTCGAGGCGCCGTACAGCCCGGCTGAGGCGGTCGAGTGGCATGTGGACGAATTCGTGCTCATCCGCAGCCATGTAGGCAAGCACCTGCACGCGATCATTGGACGCTGGTCTCTGCATTAGCGCATGGACTGGGGCGGCGCGATGCCCCAGAGAAATCACGCGCCATGGTGTCGAAAAGCTCGAGCCGCTCGGGCTGATATGCATCCCGACCTTCGTACATTCGCCGCTTCCGGCGGAAGTGATGGCACGGTTCGATCGCAGAATCGTGCCGTTCGCTTGAGTCAAGTTGTCCGCCGACCGCCCGCTTGTGAGTGTGGGGCGCGACGAGGTTTCGTGGTCCCTCGTCGAGTGCACTGCTGGCGCGTTCGCGCCATGCGAGATTGTCGCCTGATTCAGAGGTTTCCATTCATTGCCTGCATCATTTGGACGTCTATACGCCCGATTTCCTGTTTTTGACTCTGCCCATGCATGGCCTTGATTGACAGCTTGATGAAAGCTTCAAGAGCGGCGTGTCCTGCAGGCGAGATCGCTTTCCGCGCGAACGAACATTACGCGAAGCTAAAGAAAATATGCCCATCGAAAGCCGCTCGACAGTTTCGACGCGAGTATTTTCGAAATAGGTGAATAAGCGGCAAATTCGGCTGAAATTTCGGGCTTTTCGCCTTGCCTTGCGAGTTTGCGTCATAACAATGTCTCACCAGATGCCTTCCCCATAGAGATGCTGGTGAGAATCCCGATCCTGATGTACCACAACATCGCGCGCGTTCCGCAGGACGTTCGCGTGTATCGAAGCCTCTACGTATCGCCCTCGTCCTTCGCACGCCAGATGGCCATGCTGAAGATGTTCGGTTATCGCGGCGTGTCGATGGCCGATGCCATGCCTTACCTTCGAGGCGAGAAAAACGGCCGCGTTGCCGTGATCACGCTCGATGATGGTTATGCGGACAATCTCGAATCCGCGATGCCCGTGCTGCAACGCCATGGATTCACCGCGACCTGCTATGTCGTGAGCAGCCTCGTCGGCCAGTACAACGTGTGGGATGCCGACCGCCTTGGCGTGCGCAAGCCCATGATGTCGGTGGATCAATTGCGTGCCTGGCACGGCGGCGGCATGGAAGTGGGAGCGCATACCCGCACCCACGTTCGACTCAGCCAATGCAGCGAGCAGCAGCAGCGCGACGAAGTGCACGGCAGCAAGGCCGAACTGGAAGACCGGCTCGGCATTCGCGTCGGCCAGTTCTGCTATCCCTACGGCGACCATGATGATCGTGCCGTGGACGCGGTGCGCACTGCCGGTTTCGACGCGGCGACGACGACCCATCGCGGTCGCGCCGACGCGAAGCCTTCCATCGACTTCATGCGGCTCCCGCGCATCCAGGTGGCGAGACATCACGTGCTTCCCCAGGTCGCGGCGAAGGTGATGAGCGGCTACGAGGACAAGCGCGCATGAAGCTTCTCTTCGTTGGCACCAATCCGGAAAACACCGGCGCGGCAACGCATTTCGTCACGCTCGCCAAGGCCATGGCCGAGGCGGGCCACGAGGTGGAAGCCATCGTCTCGCGCAAGGGGCTTATTGGCGAAGGGCTGGCGGCGGCGGGCGTGCCCACGTTTGTCAGTTCGTTCCGCAATGTCCACGACCTGCGTGGCTATTCCATGGTGATGCGTCGCATCGCGGCGTTCTCGCCAGACTGGCTGATCGGCAACTTCGGCAAGGAATATTGGCCGTTGATCGCCAGCGGACGACTGACGCATACGCCGGTCGCATTGTTCCGTCACCGCAATCCACGCATGAGCAAGCTCTCTGAATGGGGCGTGCCGCGCTTTGCCAACCGCTTCATCGCGGTCTCGGAATTTGCACGCAATGCCTATCTGCGTTGGGGCGTGCCGGCGGATCGGGTGTGGATTTCCTACAACCCGGTGGACGTCAACGAATTCCAGCCCGATGCGCAGCGGTGCTCGCAGGTGCGGCGGGAATTCGGCATCGCCGATGACGACATCGTGATGGGTTTCGTCGGCCGCATGCACGGCGGCAAGGGGGTTGCCCAGTTGATGCAGGCGGCCAATGAGGCGATGCGCATCAATCCGCGGCTGCATGCGCTCTGGGTCGGCAACGGACCGGAAGAATCGGTGCTGCATCGCATGGCCGACCAGGGTGGCTTTCCCACGCGCCACCACTTCACGGGGTGGGTGGCGGATACCGCCCGCTACCACCGCGCCTTTTCGTTCCTGGCGTTTCCGTCCGTGGAGCTGGAGACGTTCGGTCGTGTCTCCATCGAAGCACAGGCCTGCGGCGTGCCGGTGCTTGGCAGTCATATTGGCGGCGTGCCGGAAACCATGCGCGATGGCGTGACGGGTTTCCTGATCAAGCCTGGCGACATTCCGGCCTGGCGCGACCGCATCCTCGCGCTGTGCGACAAGTCGCTTTGCGCGGAGATGGGCGCGGCTGCGCGCACCCACGTGGTGGATCACTTCAGCAACGCGGCGGTTGCGCGTGACTTCGAGCAGCTGCTTCGTTATGGCGACGAAGCGCTGCACCACTATCAGCACGCTCCGACGTAAGAAACGCGTAGTCGTTCCCATCGCCGGCCGCGCCGCCGCGGCTCCTGCGAGTGGCGTGCGGCCTGGCCGATGATCGTCAAGGATGACGTACGTCGCGGTTCCAATCCGGCGACGGCTATCTGCGTGCCGTCGCCGCCTGTGCCGTCGATGCGGCGCACGCGGGCGGCCATGCTTCCGCACCTTGCGGCTGCCATACGAAGAATTCGCCCGACTTCGGTTCGCCCGTGTCGCGCGCGAACATCAGCGAATTGCCGCTGGGTGAGAACAGCGCGCCGATCTCGCTGCCATTGACGTTCACTTCCGGACCGAGCTTCACGCGTGGCGACCAACCGTCCGGCGTCATGTGCGATTCGTACAAGCCGCCATCGGCCATCACGATGAGCCGCTTGCCGTCGGGCGAAGGCAGGGGTTCGTACTCGTTGCCGGCCGTGTTGATGGCAGGGCCGGCATTTTCCACAGTCCAATGGCCGGGTGAGGTTTCACGCGCGCGCCAGATATCGTTCTTGCCGAATCCACCGGGCCGGTTAGACCCGAAGTACAGCCATCCATCCGGCGCCAGGCGCGGGAACCACTCGGCCTCATCGGAATTCACCGGAGCCGGCAGGCGCACCGCGGGCTTCCAGCCACCATCTTCGCCGCGATCGGCACGCCAGATATCCAGATCCTTGCTCTTCTGGCTGCCGGTAACGCGGGTGGAGATGAAATAGACGCTCTTGCCGTCGGGCGTGAACCACGGATCGGCTTCCACGCCGTCCGCGGCGAATGGCGCGGGCACCGGTTTGGTCCAGCCCTTGCCATCGCAGTGGGAGGTGAGGATGCGCCACCCCGAGAACGACTTGGAACTGCGCACGAAATAGAGATCGCCGGAGTGCGGATCGAAGGCAGCGTGGGACTCGAACAGCTCGCTCGAAATGCCAGAGGGTGCCCAGGGTTTCACCACGTTCGACGACCCTGCGATGACGCCATAGAGAGGTGCCATGGCACCAAGCAGAACGAGGAGGGCGTGCTTCATGCCGATCATTCCGGAACGAGGTGGCCGGATGCTAGCAGGACGTTCCGGCGTCGAGCCAACATCCGACGTGAGGTGTCCCGCCACTCAGAGCCCGAGCTCGCTCAACCCTGGGTGATCATCGGGCCGACGGCCCAGCGGCCAGTGGTATTTGCGCTCCGATTCGGCGATGGGCAGGTCGTTGATGCTGGCGTGTCGGTTCACCATCAAGCCCTGATCGTTGAACTCCCAGTTCTCGTTGCCGTAGCTGCGGTACCACTGGCCGGAATCGTCGTGGCATTCATACGCAAAGCGCACCGCGATGCGGTTGCCGTCGAAGGCCCACAGTTCCTTGATCAGGCGATAGTCGAGTTCGCGATTCCACTTGCGTCGAAGAAAAGCCTTCACCGCGTCGCGCCCGTCGAGAAACTCGGAGCGATTGCGCCAGTGCGTGTCGACGGTATAGACCAGCGACACGCGTTCGGGATCGCGGCTGTTCCACGCATCCTCGGCCATGCGCACTTTCTGGATGGCGGTTTCCCGGGTGAACGGCGGAACAGGCTGTCTGATCTCCATGGCGCACCTCGTAGTGGGGAAGAGTCGAAGGCCTCGCGACAAAGGCTGCCCGCTGCCATGGCGGCATGCGTCCGGATGGCCATTATCCGCCGCACGCGGCAGGGCCGCCATGGCCGTCGCGCGAAGGGGCGAGGCGCCTTCATCCGGCCCAGTGCGAGCAACGGATGACGCTGCAGAAGTTGCCGCGGCGGAACGAAGGATCCTTGTCGGCGAGCACGTCGGCCTTCACGTTGCCGAAGGTGCTCTCGGGCCTGTGCCGAATGCCCTCGTAGAACGCCTGGATGATGTCCTCCTTGAAGCGCGGTGTACGCGGGTGTGCGCGCACGATCGCCTCGCGCTCAACATCGCCGTACTGCTCATAAGCTATGCCGAGGACGTCCATTTCCACCCCGGCGGTCAGCAGCGCCACCACGGGATCCATGTACTGCGGAATGCCCGGCGTCGTGTGCAGCGCGATCGCCGTCCACACGGTGTACACGTCCGACGGCGCAATGCCGTGGCTGCGCAGGAAGTCCGCCGCCACGTTGGCGCCGTCCACCTCGAAACGATCGTTCGCGCTGCTGTGGGCAGGCATCAGGCCCATGTCGTGGAACATGGCGCCCGCGTAAAGCAGCTCGGGATCGAAGGACAGTTCGCGTCGACGGCCGGCGAGCGCGGCGAAGTAGTAGACGCGGCTCGAATGGTGGAACAGCAGATCGGTCTCGGTATCGCGCACCAGCGTCGTGATCTCGCGGGCCAGTGTGCTGTCGGGTATGCGTACCCCGTCTATCGCCAGGTTCATGGGGAAACTCCTGCATGGTGGAAGTGCAACCCATGCTAGGCTCGCTGCTGGGTGGCTTCAATTTGAGTAATGCGTAAAATACGGACATTTGGCGCACCCCTCGGACGTGGAGGCAACGACATGGCAACCGTGCATACCATCGCCATCTTCGCCGTGCCCGGCGTGCAATTGCTGGACGTGGCCGGCCCGCTGGACGTGTTTGCCGAGGCCAACGCACAGCTGGGCAAGGAGCATTACCGGCCGTTGGTGGCGGGCATGTCCGCCGCGCCCATCCGCAGCTCGTCCGGCGCGCGGCTCCTCCCCGACATCACCATCCGGGAAGAGACCGATGCCGCGATCCATACCTTGCTGGTGGCCGGCGCACCGCATGCGCCCGACCTCGATCCATCGTCCGCCTTGCGACGATGGCTGACGGAGCGGGCGAGGCGCGCGCGTCGTTACGGATCGATCTGCAGCGGCGCATTTCTGCTCGCGGGTTGCGGACTTCTGGACGGCCGTCGCATCACCACCCATTGGTCGGTGGCATCGAGGTTGGCGGAGGCCTTCCCCATGGTCGAGGTGGATGCCGATGCGATCTACGTCGCCGACGGCAAGGTGCGCACCGCTGCCGGCGTCACCGCAGGCCTGGATCTGGCTTTGTCGCTGGTTACCGAAGACCTGGGCCGCGAGGTGGCGCTGCGCGTCGCCAGCCAGCTGGTGATGTACTTCAAGCGGCCGGGCGGGCAGATGCAGTTCAGCCGGCGCGGGGAGGCCATGCCGGCGGGGCGCTCCGCCTTGCAGGAACTGCAGCGTTGGGTAGCCACGCATCTCACCGAGGACCACAGCGTGCCACGGCTCGCCGAGCGCATGCAGCTGAGCCCGCGCCACTTCGCGCGACTGTTCCGCACCGAGGTGGGTAGCACGCCCGCGGCCTGGGTCGAAGCGATCCGCGTGTCGGCGGCGCGTGACCGGCTGGACAGCGGCCAATGCGCACCCAAGCAGGTGGCCGCCGACTGCGGCTTCAGCAACGTCGACCACCTGCGTCGCGCCTTCATGCAGCACGTGGGCGTCACGCCGGCCGAGTACCGCAAGCGGCACGCCGCATTCGCGACCGACGCATAGCCGTGTAGCGTTGGGGTCGGCCGCGGTGGCTTCGGCTCGCGTCGGTCGCGTGCCGTTGCTTCGACGACCATCGGCAGCCGGTGTGTCGCCGCGGGCGGCTTTCGCGTATGTTGGCGAAGGGGAGATCGCATGGTCGTGGCGCAAGGGCGCACGCTCGGGCTGTCTGCCCGCAGCATCCACACCCATTGCCACGGAGATGTTCTTCCATGCGTTTGTTGCCCCTGTTCGCCGCCATCACGCTGTCCCTCGGGTCCACCATCGCCTTGGCCGATGACGCACCGGCCGCGCCGGCCAAGGTGGTCGTGCGCGCTGCCCATCTGGTGGATACGCAATCCGGCACCGTACGGGACAACCCGCTGGTGGTGATCGACGGCGACAAGATCACCGAGGTGCGCTACGACGGGCAGGTGCCGGCAGGCGCCAACGTCATCGACCTGGGCAGTGCCACGCTGCTGCCGGGCCTGATCGACTGCCACGTGCACCTCACCGGGGACCCGAACGAGGTGAAGGGCGACTACTACGAGGCCATCCTCAAGCGCAGCGCGATCGATTCCGCGATCCTCGCTCCCATCTATGCCAAGCGCACGCTGGACGCCGGTTTCACCACCGTGCGCAACCTCGGCGCCGACGACTATGTCGACGTCGCCCTGCGCAATGCGATCAATCGTGGCGATATTCCGGGCCCGCGCATGCTGGTCTCCGGTCCGCCGCTGGGCGCCACGGGTGGCCACGCGGATGGCACCACCGGCTTCTCGCCCTGGATCGAGTTCCACGGCATCGACGGCGTGGCCGATGGCGTCGATGCCATCCGCCATCGCATCCGCGAGAACGTGAAGAACGGTGCCGACGTCATCAAGTTCATGGCCAGCGCCGGCGTGCTGAGCGCGGAAGGCTCGGTGGGCGCGCCGCAGTATTCACAGGAAGAGATGAACGCACTGGTCGACGAAGCGCATCGCTGGGGCAGGAAGGTCGCCGCCCACGCGCACGGCGCCGAGGCGATCAAGATGGCCATTCGCGCCGGCGTCGACTCCGTCGAGCACAGCAGCATGATCGACGACGAAGGCCTCAAGCTCGCCAAGCAGAAGGGCACCTACCTCGACTTCGACGTCTACAACGACGATTACATCCTCAGCGAATACGCCAAGAAGGGTTTTCCGGCGAGCACCGTCGAAAAGGAAAAAATGGTGGGCCGCCTTCAGCGCGAAAACTTCCAGCGCGCGGTGAAGGCCGGCGAGAAGATGGCATTCGGTACCGACGCCGGCGTCTATCCGCACGGTTGGAACGGCAAGCAGTTCGCCGTCATGACCAAGTGGGGCATGACCCCGATGCAGTCGATCCAGGCCGCCACGGTCAATGCTGCCGACCTGCTCGACATGAAGGGCAAGGTGGGGGCCGTCGCACCGGGCTATTTCGCCGATCTCATCGCCGTCCATGGCGACCCCATCAAGGACGTTTCGCAGCTCGAGCACGTCGGCTTCGTGATGAAGGGCGGAGCGGTGGACAAGAACGAGATCAAGCGCTGATCACGGCGATCTTCGGCGTGTCTGCCACGTGAAGGCGAACGGAAAAGATCCGGGAGGGCGTGAAGATCGGCGTGACGGACAAGTCCGCCATCTTCACGCCGGAGCCCCGCGGTCATGGATAACGTGGGGGAACACAGGCATGAGGCATGCCGCCCTCCGGTGACATGCCGGCACCTGCGATCGCAGGAGATGTCACCATGAGCAAAGCATTCAAGGTTGGCGATCACGTCGGCTGGAATTCCGAGGCGGGGCATGTGACGGGCACCATCATTGCCGTCCACACGAGCGATTTCGACTACAAAGGGCATACGCATCGCGCGTCGAAGGAAGATCCGCAGTACGAGATCAAAAGCGACAAGACCGATCACGTGGCGGCCCACAAGCGAGCCGCGTTGCGACACCTGCGCGGCTGATCCGCGCCATGGCCGCGTTCTTCACCATCGGGCATTCCAGCCGCAGCGTGGAGGAGTTTGTGGCGCTGCTTTGCGATGCGCATATCCAGTTGCTGGTGGACGTGCGCGCGTTTCCGGGGTCGTACACCCATCCGCAGTTCAACGAGGATGTACTACCCGGCAGCCTGGCGCCGCTCGGCATCCACTATGAGCACGCGGCCGCATTGGGTGGCCGCCGCGGCAGGGCGAAGCAGATCCCGGCTGGCGTCAATGGATTCTGGTCGAACCAGAGCTTCCACAACTACGCGGACTACGCGCTCTCCGGCGAGTTTCGTACAGGCCTGGATCACCTGATCGAGCAGGGCCATGCGCATTGTTGCGCCATCATGTGTTCGGAGGCGGTGTGGTGGCGCTGCCATCGGCGCATCATCACGGACTACCTCATCGCACGAGGCGAGACCGTGCTGCACATCCTGGGGCGTGGCCAGGTGAGCGAAGGGCGGTTTACCGACGGCGCCGTGCTACAACCCGACGGAACGATCCATTATCCGGCCGTCGCGGCCGCATCGTCCTGACGACGGTGGCGACAGCGCATGAAGAACCCACCACGGCGCACGACGTCCGTGGAGCGCGGCGGCCGGCAGCGTCCCACGATGTGGCCTATGGGCTCTCTTCCGGGGGCGGTTGTAGCGTCACCGCGAGCTTTTCGAGCTCCTCGATTTCCTGGTTGAGCGCGTCGTGCAGCTCGCTTTGGCGCGTCATCAGGTTATCGATCTCACCAGAGCGCTTGAGCTTCTTCAGCTCGCCATCGAAGAGCAGCCACTGCGCCGTGAGGGTTTCCACGTTGTTCTTTGCGTAGTGACGCATCTCCTTGAGTTGCGCCACGACGTCGTTGACGTGTTCGAATGGAGTTTTCGTATCCGCTGACATGGCGGTATCCCAAGCCTCATCCGAGGGGCAGGATAGCCGTGCAAAGCTGGCTGCTTCCGAAACGGCCGCGTTTTCCACGGCAAAAGGCTGAACCGTGCCCATGGATGGGGATTGCCTGCGATCGCCGTCAGCAGGCCGGCGTGCTGCTCATGAACGTTGTCGATCGTGGCCCCGAGGAGGGGCGGCCATCATGACGTGTACTCGCCCCGAACCTCACACGCCGGTCGCCCCTCCTCCTGATCGTTGCAAGGCCGGCACAGGTCGGTAAGACCGTGGCGCTCGGTGAGGTCGTAAAGCTGCTGCCACCACCAGTGCCTGTCTGCGTCGGAAATCGAGGACGCGCGCACGTGTGTCCTCACTTCGATGGTTCGCCAGAGTTCTTCTTCCGCGGAGCCGGACGCCTTCAGCTCGGTGAGCTCGCTGTCCAGCAGCCTGAACCGATCTGCTAACTGCTCTCTTGAGAAGCGCATGCCCGGGACCGCCATTCGTCTGGCTCAGTGGGCGGACGATGCGCCCCGAATGCTTTCAATCAGCTTAACCATGCCATATGGACGTGCCAGGCATTAAGCATCCCTTTCTTTTCGACGGACGCGAAAGCCCTGGCAAGCCCGCGTGTTGCGTGGATCAATGCTCATGGCTGCCTTGTGCAGCGTATGGCAGGCGCAAGGATGGATGCCGTGCGACCCGTTTCGGACGGTGGATGTTCGACGCCGGTAGCGCCGCGCGTCGATGTCGATAAGAATGATCGGGTCGGACGAAACACATCGATCAAGGCAGCCGTCCAAACGAGGCGGATCGATGGACCAACATCAACGCGACGGCACGGGACTATGTCTAATACGGTACGCATGCTGGTCTTTGGTTTGCTGGCGCTCTCTTTCATGGCAGCGAGGGCTGCGGGCGAAGAGCTGTACACGGTTTCATGGCCCGCATCGCTCGTTGCGCCCGCTTCGAACCTGCGCATCAACGACATACGCGTCACGCTGGCCTGCGGCGAATTCAGGGCGGTGCGATACATACCCTCCGACTGGAGCATCGAGGTCGAGCGGCCGGTGTCGTCGCGCACGAAGCTGCATTTGTCCGCCGGCCATGGCGCGAGTGACCTGCCGAATCTCAAGACCTTGAACGGAGCGATCGTGGTCTCGGGCGCAGGCTCCCGTTGCTTCGACGTGTCGGCCGTGATCTATACGGAAAGCACGGTGCGGCGGCTCGCGCGAGCCGACCTCGGGCTTGTGAAGACGCGCTGAGCTGCGCCGGGCTCAACGCCGCGAGGCGCGCGCTTTCCGATCAGGCTTCGCGCGTCGCCAGCTTCGCATCGACCAGCTGCCTGATGCGTCGCGCATCGTCTTCCGTCACCGGGTTGTAGACGACGAGGCAGAGGTCGGCACGGCCGTCCACGGCGAACTGGGAATGTTCGAGGGCGATCTCGCCGAGGATGGGGTGGCGCAGATGTTTCACGTGGTCGCTGTAATGGCGTACGTCGTGGTTGCGCCATAGCGCTTCGAAGTCTGGGCTTTGCCGGCACAGCTCGTCGACAAGCGCTTTCACTTCGTCGCTTGCGCCTGCGCGAACCACGTCGGCGCGGAAGGCGGCGACCACGAACTGGCTGACGCTTTCCCACTCCTGCTGCATCTGCTTGGCGCGCGGATCGCAGAACAGCAGCTTGAGTATGTTCCGCTTGTGCAGTTCGAGCGTGCCGTAGTCGGTGAGCACGGTGGCCGCGGCGGTGTTCCACGCGACGACATCCCAGGTGGCGGTGCGCACCATGGCGGGGCTGTAGGGCAGGGAGTCGAGCACGCGCTGTACGCGTGGCGTGACGGCATCGGCGCCCTGGTAGCCGGTGCCGGGCGGACGTCCCAGCGCGAGCAAGTGGACGTGTTCGCGCTCGACCTCCGTGAGCATGAGCGCGCGGGCAATGCGGTCCAGTGCTTGCGCCGAGGGCGCGCCGCCGCGGCCTTGTTCCAGCCAGGTGTACCAGGTGGTGCTGACGTGGGCGCGCTGGGCCACTTCTTCGCGGCGCAGCCCGCTGGTACGCCGTCGCTTCGACTCGAAGCCGAGCGCGGCGGCGTCCAGGTGAGTACGCCGCTCCCTCAGGAAGGTGCCGAGCGGACTTTCTCTGGTCGTGGCCATCGCGATCCTGTTAGTGCTTATACCCTGATAAACAACCAGATTTACCTGGATGTCGAAGGTCCCCAGCATAGCGCTCCTCTCAACCAGGAGGATGTGCTCATGCGTGTATTCGTCACTGGAGCAACGGGCTTCGTGGGGTCGGCAGTGGTCGACGAGCTGTTGCGTGCGGGCCACGCGGTGCTGGGCCTGGCGCGTACCGACGCCGCTGCTGCCGCGTTACAGGCGGCGGGGGCCGAGGTTCACCGAGGCTCGCTGGAAGATGCCGACAGCTTGCGGGCCGGGGTCGAGGGTGTCGATGGCGTGATCCACACGGCGTTCAACCACGATTTTTCGCGCTTCGCCGAGAACGCGCGGACGGAAAGCCGTGCCATCGATGCGCTGGGCCAGGCGTTGCGCGGCAGCGCGCGGCCGTTGGTCGTCACCTCGGGATTCGCGGTGCTGGCGTCGGGGCCGGTGTGCGTAGAAACGGACGAACCGATCCCCGCATCGGATCACTATCCGCGGGCATCGGAAGCAACGGCGATGAAATACGTCGTCGAAGGCGTGCCCGTTTCGGTGGTGCGGCTTCCGCCCACGGTCCATGGCGAGGGCGACCATGGTTTCGTGCCTCGCGTGATTGCCTTTGCGCGCCAGCACGGCGTGTCGCCTTACATCGGTGACGGCAGCAACCGTTGGGCGGCCGTGCACCGCCATGACGCGGCGCGTGTGTTCCGGCTTGCGCTGGAATGTGGTGCGAGCGGCGCTCGCTACCATGCGGTGGCCGAAGAAGGTCTTTTCTTCAGGCAGATTGCCGAAACCGTGGGTACACGGCTCGGTGTGCCGGTCACCAGTGTATCGAAGGAGCAGGCCCCGTCGCACTTTGAATGGCTGGCGCCATTCGTCGGCATGAACATGGCTGCCTCCAGTGAGCATACGCGCGACGCACTGGGTTGGACGCCCATGCGTCCGGACCTGCTCGCTGACCTGCGCGACGCCGACTATTTCGGTTGATCGTGTAACCCGTGGAGAGATCGCGCCGGGACGGGCCCGTCCCGCAAAAGGCATCCGCCGGCATGGCGGCGGATGCCTCTCTCCGTTACGCCTGCTTGCGCTGGGGCAGCTTCCAGTCCGGCCGGATGAAATGGCAGGTGTAGCCGTTGGGGAAGCGCTCCAGGTAATCCTGGTGCTCCGGCTCCGCCTCCCAGAACGGGCCCGCGGGGGCGATCTCGGTCACCACCTTGCCCGGCCACAGGCCCGAGGCATCGACATCGGCCACGGTGTCTTCGGCCACCGCCTTCTGCCCATCGTCGCGATAGAAGATGGCCGAGCGATAGCTGGTGCCGAGGTCATTGCCCTGGCGGTTCTTCGTGGTCGGATCGTGGATCTGGAAGAAGAATTCCAGGATCTGTCGATAGCTGATGCGGCTCGGGTCGAACTCGATCTCGATCGCTTCCGCGTGCGTGCCATGGTTGCGATAGGTCGCGTTGGGCACGTCGCCGCCCGTATAGCCCACACGCGTGGACACGATGCCTGGGTAACGTCGCAGCAGATCCTGCATGCCCCAGAAGCAACCGCCCGCGAGGATGGCGATCTCGGTCTTGGTCGTCATGGTCTGTCCTTCCGTCGATGTCGGTAATGCGTGATCTCTCGGCATGCCATCAAGGTGGTGCGCCTTGTCCGGCTGCACAAGGGAGCGTCTGCCTGTGAATTCGCTCCAGAGCCGCCAAGGGTTACACCTGCGCAGTGTCCGTGTCGTGCAAACGGCGCGTCAGGGCCCGCGTTCGCGCGACGAAGTCAGGCCTTGGTCCGGTGGTAGTAGCGGCGGGCCTTGTCGCGGCTGCCGCAGTCGGCCATGTCGCACCAGCGGCGCTGCCCGTTGCGGGTCTGATCTTCGAACAGCCAGTCGCAGGACGGGCAGCAGCGCAGGCGTTCATGGGTTCCCGCGGTGACCAGTTCGGCAGCATCCAGCAGGATCGGCGCGAGCGCCTCGGTGGCGTTCTGCGGCGCAGGCACGTGCCAGGCCAGCGTCTGCGGATCGATCACGCGATGCTGGTAGACGCGGGCCACGGCCTTGCTGAGCTCGGCGATGGCGGTGTCAGGCGCCCGCTCGCCATGCGCGAGGGTTCGCAGTACGCGCGCGAGCATGTGCCGTGTCTTGTGGAGGGCGGTCAGGTCCACGGTCCTGGCGCGCGGAAAGGGCAGGTCGACGGCCGCGAACCAGCGCCTGGCGTTGTCGGAAGACGACAACCAGTCGTGCTCCCGCTCGGTCCCGGGCCAGCTGATCGTGTTGACGAAGTCCAGGCACGGCCGCCCGCCCACGAGCTTGTAGGTGCCGCCGTAATCACCGGAATCGAGGTCGAGTGCTTCCATGCATCCATCTTACCAGCTATTTGCATTTGACAGGTGAGCCATGCAGGTCTATAAACTTCACCGTCATGAGCGATATAGACGGTAAAGTTGGAATCGACTCGACGCCGCTGTCGGGGCGGGTGCCCCCGCATCTGTTTTTTGTCGGCAGCGCGATCTTCCACTACCTCGGCCCTTCGTTCGCGGTGCTGCTGTTTGCGCGAGTGCCTGTCGCCGGCGTGGCGTGGTTGCGGATCGTGTCGGCGGCGCTGGTGTTTGCGCTGTGGCGCAGGCCCTGGCGAGCCTTCCTTGCGGCAGCGCGTCAGGCGCAGTGGACCATGCTGGCGCTCGGTGGCGTGTTTGCCGCCATGAATTACTGCTTCTACCGCGCCATCGCCGTGTTGCCATTGGGCACGGTGGCGGCCATCGAGTTCGCGGGTCCGGTGGCGCTGGCACTGGCTGGCGCGCGCTCCATGCGCAACCTGGGCGCCCTCGTGTTGACCGTCGGCGGCGTCTATCTGTTGACCGAGCTGCGCATCGCGGGTTCGCCGCAGGCGTTCGTGTGGGCGTTTGCCAACGCGGTGCTGTTCACGCTCTACATCGTGCTGGCGCACGCCGTGTCCCGCGCCGATCCGGCCACCAGTCCGATCGACCGGCTGGGGGCGGCGATGATCGTCGCCGGTATCGCGATTTCTCCCCTGGGTTTTCGCGATGCCGCACCTGCCCTGCTGGACCCGGTGGCCTTGGGCGCCGGCATCGTCGTGGGCATCAGTTCATCGGTGATTCCCTATGTGTTCGACCAGCTGGCGATGCGCAGGCTGCCACGCTCGACCTATGCGTTGTTCGTTGCGCTGCTGCCGGCCACCGCGGTGATCATCGGCATCGTCGTGCTGCGACAGATGCCATCCGCGCTGGAGCTGCTGGGGGTGCTGCTGGTCGCATCGGGCGTCGCACTTCACCGGCCACCGGCCTGATCGCGGAATGGCCATGCACTACGTCAACATGGGACGAAGCGGCCTCAAGGTATCGCGCCTGTGCCTGGGCGCCATGAGCTATGGCAGCCCGGATGCGAAGGCCTGGATCCTCGGCGAAGAGGAAGGCCGACCGATCATCCGCCGCGCGCTGGAGCTTGGCGTCAATTTTTTCGACACGGCCGACATGTACTCGGGCGGCGAGAGCGAACGCGTATTGGGCCGTGCCTTGCGCGATTTCGCGCGGCGTGACGACGTCGTGGTCGCCACCAAGGCGTACTACCCCATGGGCCCCGGCCCGAATCAGCGCGGCTTGTCGCGCAAGCACCTCTTGGCGGCCATCGATGCGTCGCTGGCGCGACTGGGCATGGATCACGTCGACCTCTACCAGATCCATCGCTGGGACGATGAAACGCCCGTGGAGGAAACGCTGGAGGCGCTCAACGACATCGTGCGTGCAGGCAAGGCGCGCTACATCGGCGCGTCCAGCATGTTCGCGTGGCAGTTTCAGAAGGCGCTGATGATTGCCGAGCGCGAGGGATGGGCCCGCTTCATCTCGATGCAGAACCACTACAACCTCGTCTATCGCGAGGAGGAGCGCGAAATGCTTCCGCTCTGTCGCGAGGAAGGCATCGCGGTGCTTCCCTGGAGCCCGTTGGCAAGGGGTTTTCTCACGCGGCCACGTGGCCCCGCCGAATCGCTGCGCTCGGCCAACGATGCGTTTGCGCGTGGCCTGTACTACGCGGAAGAAGACTACGACGTGGTCGATGCCGTGACACAGGTGGCTGAGGGGCGCGGCGTGTCACAGGCGCAAGTGGCGTTGTCGTGGCTGCTGCATCAACCTGGCGTCACGGCACCGATCTTCGGCGCCACGCGCTTGGCGCACCTCGAGCAGGCGGTCGACGCCCTCGACGTGGCGCTGACGGCCCAGGAGTGCAGTCTGCTCGAAGCGCCTTACCGACCGCATCGGGTGCTTGGCCACCCATCGCCGTCGATCGCGAACGCTACATCCTCCGAACGCAGGGCCTGATCGATGACCACGCCGACGCTGCCGTCACAGGCATGGCGCAAGACCTTGCTGAATACGCTGGTCCTCGGTGCGCTGCTGTTCGTATCGGCGGGAACGCTGCGCTTCTGGCAGGCGTGGGCATTTACGGGCATTTACGTGGCCGGGAGCTGCTTCAACACGGCGTATTTCCTCCGGCGTGATCCGTCGCTGGTGCGTCGTCGATTGCGGGCTGGCCCTGGCGCCGAGTCGATGTCCAGCCAACGCGTGATCCAGGCGGTGTCGGCGGTCTGTCTGCTCGCGACCTTGCTGTTGGCAGGTCTGGACCATCGATGGCGATGGTCGGGCATGCCGCCGGCGGTCGTGGCCGTGGCCGACGGCGTGGTGGTGGTGGGGCTGCTGATCGTGTTCGCGTCGTTCCGATCCAACAGCCATGCCGCCGCCACGGTGGGCGTGGCTCCAGCGCAAGTCGTGGCGTCCGCCGGCCCGTACCGGTGGGTGAGGCATCCGATGTACCTGGGATCCGCCTTGGCCTTTCTGGCCACCCCGGCGGCGCTGGGTTCGGCATATGCGTGGCTGGGCGCCGTGCCGGCGACATGGGCCCTCGTGGTTCGGCTGCTGGACGAGGAGCGACTGCTCAAGGAGCGGCTGCCCGGCTATGCCGCCTATGCCTCACGCGTGCGCTTTCGCCTGCTGCCGGGCCTCTGGTAGCGATAGTTCGCCGTTCGTCATGAGCTCATGACATTTCTTCACGAGGCGAAACATGACAGTTTGATTACAATCGCCGCCGCGGCAGCGCCCTGTTCGAGGACGCCGCTTTATGCCCGTGGGGAACAAGGGAGAGAGATTGCATGCGACACCAGCTAGCCGCCGCCCTGGCGTTGGGCATCTGCGCGACAGCCGCCCACGCCGACAGCGGAAGCTTCAATGATTTCTTCGACAAGGGCCACATCGACGGCGAGCTGAGGCTCTACAACTTCGATCGCCTTTACGACACGCCACATACCCCCGATGCGCATGCGCTCTCGCTGGCGGCGCTGGTCAACCTGCAATCGGGAAGCGTATGGGGTGGCTTCGGCGCGGGGCTTTCCTTCGCCACGGCCAATGCGCTGGGCACGAATTCGGACAACATCGCCAAGGTCGATACCTCGCTGATGGGGCCGAACAGTTCGATCGGCGCCTTCACCCAGGCCTACCTGCAATACAAGCGCGACGGGTTCCTGGTGCGTGGCGGCTACCAGTACCTCAACACGCCGTGGATGGGCAACAACGACTCGCGGGTGATTCCTTCGTCGTACAACGCGGCGATGGTGGACATCACGCCGGACAAGGACTGGCACATCTATGCCATCCGCACTTTCGAATGGAAGAGTCGCACGTCCACCGGCATGTACTCGGACAACCTGTACTACCCCTCGCGGTATGACGGCGATTCCATGTACGGCAACAACGGCTCCTTGCCCTCGACGGCGCCCAAGGCCGATGGCACATGGGCGGCGGGCACCACCTACACGCACGACGCCATCAAGGCCCAGGCCTGGTACTACAACTTCATCGACTTCGCGCGCATGGGCTATGCGGACGGTACCTATACGCTGAAGACCGATACGCACTTCGATCCGTTCCTCTCGCTGCAGTACCTCACCGAGAACGGCGGCAACGGCAACATCCTGGTGGACACGCACACCAAGCTGTTCGGCGTGGCGGGCACGCGCGTGCGTGCGGAGGCGTGGGGTGCCGACCTGGGTACGTCGATCTGCGACGGCCGCATCGACGTGGCGTACAACAAGTTGTCGAACCAGTCGGGCGCCGTGGGCGAGGGCGCGATCATTTCGCCGTACACGAGCAACTATGCCACCGATCCGCTGTTTACCACCTCGATGATCCGCGGCCTGGTGGAACAAGGGCCGGGTCATGCGTGGAAGGCGCGTGCGCAGTACAGCTTCTTCGACAAGAAGCTGCAGCTGGTAGCGGCCTACGCGAAGTACACCACCGACCTGCGCGGCAACAGCCACGATCTCTACTTCGACATCATCTACAACATGGATGGCGTGCTGAAGGGTCTGACCTTGCGCGATCGCTGGGAGCGCTCGACCGGTGGCACCAACAACCTCAACCCGGGCAACGAGGCGTTCGTCTACAACCGCCTGATGATCACCTACAAGTTCTGAGCTTGCGTCGAAGCGGCGGTCCGCGACCGTCGCTTCGCCATCGCTTGCAGTCGATCTCCGACGATCAGCCGTCCTACCCGGCGATCTGCGAGGGCGTCGCGCCCAGCAGTCGCCGCATGCATCGCGCCATGTGGCTGGCATGGGCAAAACCGGTCTGGTGCGCGATGTCGGTGATGCTGCCGCGGCCTTCCTGCAGCAGCCAGCGCGCGCGCTCCACGCGGCGCTCCAGCACGAAACGATGCACGGGTTTGCCCGCCGCCTGGCGAAACAGCGGCTTGAAATGGGACACGCTGAAGCCTGCCACCGCCGCGAGTTCGGCGAGGGTCAGGTCCTGGTCCAGATGGGCTTCGATGTATTCGATGACGTGGTTCAGCCGCCAAGCGGGTAGGGCGCGCGCCGCCGCCGCGGGCCGCTGGTGACGCGCCTGCAGGGTGAGCAGTCGCGCGGCCAGCGCCGTGGCCAGGCTGTCGACGAACAGGCGCCCACCCGGATACGCGTCGCGCGCCTCCGCCTGCATCATCCAGCCGATGTGTTCGACCTGCGGATCGCGGATATGGATGGAAGGCGCGAGCGCGCTGTTGCGTTCGCCCCATCCCATGTTCTCGCCGGTGTCGCGCAGCAGCGACGGTGCCAGCCTCAACAGCAGCGAATGCGCGGGAGCCGACATCGTCCACAGCGTGCTGGAGCCTGCGGGTACGACGCAGAACTGTCCGTGCAGGCGGACGCCTTGCCGCTCGACGCGACCTGCGCGGTACGACACGGGCACGGGTTCGCCAAGATGCAGACAGAGCACGTGACGCGTGTCCACCGGCGAGGGAAACAGGCCGGCGGGTACGGGCGAGGTCAACACATCGAGCAGGGGAAGGCGAAACGCCCCGTCGCCCGAGGACGGGGCCGCGGTCGGCGTGGGGTAGCACGAGGGCCGGTCGTTGCTCACCTGGGTGTTGTAAGGCCTGGCCGGTGATGTCGGCATGTGCCGGAAATCATCCTTTCCTGCGCAGGACCATCCAAACGTGCGCGCGCCGCCGAGGCGGCTTCGCCATGCTGGCGACTCGTACCCTCGATGGAGCATCACGATGAAGCGCAGGCAATTCCTGCAGTGGAGCGGCGTCGGCATGGTCGCCGGCGTGCTTGGGACCTCGGTGCTTCGGGCCGCACCCTTGCGCATGCCGGGCTCCGACGCGACCGCGGGCTCGATGGACGCAGCGTGGTTCCGCGCCTCCCGTCGCTATGCGAACTTGCCGTTCGGTCGCATTGCCTATGTCGAGCGGGGCGAAGGCGAGGCGGCCGTGTTCCTGCATGGTGCGCCGCTCAACGGCTTCCAGTGGCGGGGCGCGTTGGAACGACTCTCTGCGCACCGGCGATGCATCGCGCCCGACTTCATGGGCCTGGGTTATTCCGAAGTACCGGAGCATCAATCGCTGGCGGCGGACGCGCAGGTCGCGATGCTCGCTTCTTTGCTGGACCACCTTTCGGTGCGGCACGTGGATATCGTCGCCAGCGACATCGGGTGTGCCGTCGCGCAACTGTTCCTGGCGCGCCATCCCTCGCGGGTGAGGTCGCTGCTGCTGACCAATGGCGACGTGGAGATCGACAGTCCGCCGGCCGGCGTGAAGCCCGTCATCGAGATGGCGCGGGCAGGCACACTCGCCGATACCACTGCGCAGTGGTTGACCGACACGGCGCTCGCACGATCCACCTTCGGTGCAGCGGTGTATGCACGCCCCGAGGTGCTGACCGCGGAGACCATCGCCTACTACGTGACGCCGCTGGTCGGTTCGCCATTGCGGCGGGCGCAGTATCACGCGTTCCATCTCGCGCTCGACGCCAATCCCCTGGCCGGCATCGAGGCCACGTTGAAGCGCAGCGAAGTGCCCGTGCGCATGGTGTGGGGCGTCAGCGACAGCATCTTCAGGCTGGCCGATGCCGATTATCTCGACCGCAGCTTTCCCCGGTCGCAAGGCGTGCGACGCGTAGAGCAAGGCAAGCTGTTCTTCCAGGAAGAATTCCCGGAGGCGATAGCCGAAGAGGCCCGGCGATTGTGGGGCGTGAGCTGACGCGCCGCCCTTGGGCGAGAGGCGGGCCGGACGACATGGGCGCCGCACGAAGCGACGGCGACGATCAGGTCCCGGCGATGAAGCCCCATGCAGTCAGCAGGTCGTGGATGCCGTTGATGGCGAATTGCACGCCGATGCAGACCAGCAGGAAACCCATCACGCGTGCCATCGCGTCCACGCCTTTTTCGCCCAGCAGTCGCAGCAACGGGCTTGCCCCGCGCATGCACAGCCAGAATTCAAGCGCGAACAGCAGCGCAATGGTGACGACGGCGAAATTGACGTTGTAGGTGTAACCGCGTTCCGGAACGGTCGCTGCGGCGCTGATGATGAAGGCGATCGTGCCGGGGCCGGTGGTGCACGGCATGGTCAGCGGGATGAAGGCGACGTCGGGCAGTTGCTGCTGCGTCGTCTGGTCTTCCGCCGCCATCTCGGCCTGTGCCTCGTCTTCGCCCAGCCGTGCCGGGGGAAACAGCATGCCGAAGCCGATGTAGGAAACGATCAATCCGCCCGCCAGCCGCAGGCCGGGCAGCGAGATGCCGAACACGTTCATGACCGCCTTGCCGGCGTAGAAGCAGATCAGCAGAACGATCGTCACGTAGATGGTGGCGCGCGTGATCTGTCGATTGCGTTCGGCCACCGGATAGCGGCCTGTCAACGCGAGCAGCACGGTGGCGCTGGTGACGGGATTGGCGATGGTGGTCAGGCCCAGCAAGCCGACGACAACGTCGTTCAGAAATCCGTGCATAGCGGCGATTTCCGGTGGACGTGGAGAGTGAAGCCGCCTTTATCCAACGATGCGCATGATCAAATCGTGATTCCACGACTCAGCCGATCGCAAGCTTTCGGTGGCAATCTGGGGGATTCGCTCATGCGCCGCATTGCAGGCGTCGAGCCACGCCATCCATCATGCCGCTATCGCCGGCGAGGAGAGGCCCGATAGCGGCACGACGGCGGCCCGTGTCAGGGTTTCACGAACTTCAGTGTCATGCGGTCCGACTCGCCGATGGCTTTCATCCTGGCGTGCTCGTCTTCCGGACCGGAAAGGTCAGGTGGCAGGCGATGCACGTTGATGTCTTCGGGATCGCCCGGGTTAGCGTTGACCTGCGACACGCCGGCGAGGCGGAAACCGGTCTTCAGCCCCAGCGAAATCATGTAGTCCTCGGAAATGCGATGCAGCGCGCCGGCGGTGACATGCGGATCGCCGAATGGCTTGGCGCGATGTTCCTCGATGCCAAGCACGCCACCCGGCTTCAGCACGTCGAACGCGGACTTGAAAACGGCTTCCAGCGTTTCAGGGCTGTCGATCAGCCAGTCGTGCGCATTGCGGAACGTGAGCACCATGTCGGCCGAGTTGGCGGGCCCCAGGCTCACCTGCCCGGGTGGCGCGAACGGAATGACCTTGGCGATGTGGCCGTACACGGCAGGATCGGCTTTCAGCTTCGCGTTGAATTTCTCGCCCTTGGGCGAAGCGGCCTCCACCAGGTGCCCGTGGGGAGCAAGGTAGGGCGCCAGTATTTCGGTATACCAGCCACCGCCGGGCGACAGTTCGATCACGGTCATGTCCGGCTTCAGGCCGAAGAATTCCAGCGTTTCGACGGGATGACGATAGGTGTTGCGCGCCTTGTTGGCGTCGGAGCGCCACGCGCCATTGGCGGCGGCCTGCAGCGTCACTTCGGGCGGTGTGGATGTAGCAGCGTGTGCCGCGGCCACGCCCAGCCATGCGATGGAAAACAGCGCGAGCAGCTTGCAGGTGCGGTGGAACATGGTTCGACCCTCCTGACGTGGAAACCCAAGACTACGCCTAAAACGGTCGTGGGGTGTTCGTCCGGGAGGAGGGGATTCCCGGCATTGCAGCAAGGATGCCGGGCCTCCGTTGGCGGCGTTCAGGGGGGTGCGTCGGCCAGCAGCACCGATTCGGCATGGACGTCCCGATGGACGAAAAGAAGTGCGCGAACGTCGACATGAACGGACACGGCCGTTGTCACCATCGCCTCTTTCGTGGCGTTCGGTGCGAAGGCGTAGCTGACGTTGATCTTCTTGGTACGGGCCAGGAGGTTGCCTTTCGGTTTCGCCAGGTGCAGATCCAGGTGGCTGATGAAAGGCTCGCCCTGGGCGTCGATGCTCACCTCCGCCTCGCCGTTGAACAGGTCGTCGTCGGACAGGTCGTCGCTGTCGTTGCCATCGGAGTCGGCATGCACGTAGCTCCCTCCCGTCCTTCCACGCGGAAGCCGGCGGGTCGTGAATGCATAAACGGTGCGTCCGGCAGCCTGGCTGACGAGGTGGGCATCGGAACCGATGACGTTCCCGAGTTCGGCATAGGAGGCCAGCGCCTTGTCGGGCGACTTGTCCAGATCGACGGTTTCGACCTCCGTCTCGGGCTCCTTGCCGCCGCGCACGATCGTGGTGGTGCGCAAACTGCCGTGCAGTTCGCCGGCGGGCAACGCAGGGCGGGAAAGCGCCTGCGTGAGCAGCGCATCGTGCGCCGCCGCACCGGAGGCTCCCGCCAGGAACACCAGGCATGCCAA
This sequence comes from Dyella jiangningensis, assembly GCF_003264855.1. Lineage (NCBI taxonomy): Bacteria > Pseudomonadati > Pseudomonadota > Gammaproteobacteria > Lysobacterales > Rhodanobacteraceae > Dyella > Dyella jiangningensis. Next base: position 1,489,421 of record NZ_NFZS01000001.1, read on the forward strand.
GGCTTTCATCTTCATGATGGCCATCCCCATTCGACCGCTCCAACGTAGGTCGGCGGGCGGTGCACGCCATGAGTCATTGGTCACGTGGGTGCCGATGGTCATGCGATGGAAGGGGGCGAGGCGGCCAGGCGCGGCTGGCCAAGTCGCGGGCGTGCGCGTGAAGTTCTAAGCCTCGCATAAGCTTTCGCGGTCATGATGGCCCTGCATAGGTCGATGCCTGGGGAGGCGCGGCTGGTGTTCCTCACAGGGGTGGGGCAGGGGCAGGTACGTGGCTATGGGAGACCCGACGTTCGGCCTTGGCATTCGCCAAGGTTGCGGAGTTGTCTGAAGTGGCTGGCCAGTCCAGCGCCGCCCACTGGCAGCGTCCGTCTCGGCTGTTCCACACAAGGAGCCAGGTTCCATGCTGTCCATCAAGGGAACGCTCGGTTTCGAAGCCAATGGTCGCAATTTCGGCGGCCATGACCGCATCGAGCTGCTGATCAAGATCGACGAGGCAGGCTCCATCGCCGCCGCTGCCCGCGAAGTGGGCATGAGCTACAAAGGGGCGTGGGAGGCGGTCGATGCCATGAACAACCTGGCGGGCGAGCCACTCGTGCTGCGGGCCGTGGGGGGGCGCAGCGGTGGCGGCGCGGTGCTGACGCCGCGTGCGCGGCGCCTGATCGAGGTCTTCCAGCACATGGAAGCGATCCACCAGCAATTCCTGAAGCAGCTCAGCAGCATTGCGGACAACCCGCTTTCCGACATCGAACTGGCGAGGCGTTTCATGATGAAGACGAGCGCACGGAACCAGCTGGCCGGGACCGTCGCCTCAGTCGACCATGGCGCCGTGAACGATGTCGTGCAGCTCGACATCCAGGGCGGCCAGCGGCTGGTGGCCACCGTGACCCACGAAAGCTCGGTGAACCTGGGGCTGAGCCCCGGCAAGAATGCGTTTGCGCTGATCAAGGCGTCGTCGGTGATGCTCGGCCTGCCCGACGCTTCGACGCGGCTTTCCGCGCGCAACCAGCTGCCGGGGCAGGTCTCCTACGTCAAGCGTGGCGCGGTGAACGCCGAGGTCGGCGTCCAGCTCGATGGCGGCAACGTCGTCGTCGCCATCATCACCGACGTGAGCCTCGATGCGTTGCAGCTGAAGGAAGGCGTGGCGGTCGTGGCCATCATCAAGGCATCCAGCATCATCGTGGGCACGTTCGCCGTCTGACATCTCGCCGTGCACCGGAACAACCGAGGGCGGCACCGCTCGCCTCGCGAAGTGCTGCGGCCTGATACGCGTATCCCGGAGATTCGCACGGGCGCTATGATCGTGGCGCTGCCGCGCATGTGCGGCGTTCGACCATGGCATTCGGGGGGATGGCAATGGGGATGTGGCGCCTTTGCGGTATCGGCCTGGGCCTGCTGTTGGGCAGCCAGGCCTGGGCCGACGATTGCCAGCTGAAGGATTACGGCACCTTGCCCGTTGAAATGGTCGGCAACCAGGCAACGACCATGGTGAAGATCAACGGGAAGGACACGCGCTTCATCATCGACACCGGGGCTTCGTTCAACACCATGTCGAGCGCGAACGCGTCGGTGCTTGGCTTGCCCTTGCAGCCCGCGCCGTTCGGCTATCGCATCACCGGCGTGGGCGGCGAAGCGACCGTGCAGCAAACGCACGTGAAGGAGTTCGGCATACTCGATACGACGCTGAAGAACATCGCCTTCATCGTCGGCGGCACCGATACCGGCGAAGGGTTGCTCGGCGCCAACCTGCTCGATCTCGCCGATCTCGAAATCGATCTTGCGCACGGCAAGCTGACCTTGTTCAAGGCGGAGCATTGCGAAAAGGCTTCGCTGGCGTACTGGGTCAAGGACGGCAACTACAACGTCGCCGAGATCAAGTCGACCGGCGATCGCTTCGACCGGCGAACCTTCTTCGACGTGACGATCAACGGGAAAACGGTGCGCGCCGTGCTCGATTCCGGCGCCACCGCCACCTTGTTGAGCCGCCGTGCCGCGACGCGGGCAGGCGTCGACCTCAATGCGCCGGATGTCGCCGCAAGCATCAACAGCATCGGCATCGGCGGCAGGCCGGTGCGGACATGGACGGCGAAGGTCGATTCGTTCTCGGTGGGCACCGAAACCATCCAGCACAGCCAGATGCAGATCATCGATGGCGACATAGGCGACAACACGGACATGTTGCTGGGGGTGGATTTTCTGCTTGCCCACCACATGTTCATCGCCAACAGCAAGAAGGTCGCCTATTTCACCTATAACGGCGGGCGCGTGTTCACCTTCGCCACGGCGCCGGCTGATGGCGGAAAATCCGGCGCTGTCGCGGATGGAAACGGCAACGCGCCCAAGACCGCGGCGGACTACGCCTTGCTGGGGCAGGCGCATCTGTCGCGTGGCGAGTTGAGCGCCGCCTTGTCCCATCTCGATGAAGCGATCCGCATGGCGCCCGAGCAGGCTGCCTATTACGTCGCCCGTGCGAAGGTGCACGAGGCGAACCGCCAGCCGGAAGCCGCGATCGGCGATCTGGACAAGTCGTTGAACCTGGATCCGAAGAATGTCGACGCGCTGTTGATGCGCGCCCGCCTTCGTATCGCGCACGAGGATCGCGCCGGTGCCATGTCCGATGTCGCGGCTGCGAGCGCCCTGGTGCCGCCCGGGTCGACGCGGGCGCTTCCGGTCGCCGTTCTCTACGTCGAGCTGGAGCAGCCTGCGGCAGCCTTGCCCCTGCTCGACGACTGGATACGACTGCACCGCGATGACGCGATGCTGGGCACCGCGCTCAACGAACGCTGCTGGGCGCGAGGCCTGAGCAACCAATGGCTCGATGATGCGCTGAAGGATTGCCGTCGTGCGCTCAGGCGCGATGGCAACAACGCGTCGTACCTCGACAGCCTGGGCCTGGTCGAACTCCGTCTTGGACACTACGACGAGGCGATCAAGGCCTACGAGCAGGCCCTGACGCAGATGCCGCATTCGGCGTGGTCGCGTTATGGGCTTGGCCTGGCAAAACTGCGATCGGGCCAGACGGATGCGGGGAAGGCCGATATGGCCGCCGCCCACGCGCTCGATGGGAATATCGAAGCGCGGGCAGGCAAGTTCGGTTTGACGGCCACGGGGCCCTAGCGCGCGCGGCCACACTCCGGTGGAGTGAACGCCACGGATGTCCGCCTTTTGCGAGGCGGACACCGCAGGCCGTCCTCAGTCGGCTGCCGATGAGGCGATCGGTTCGCCATCGATGAAATGGTGGATGGCCGGCACCGTCACGTCCGGTGCTTCTTCCATCAGCCAATGCCCCGCCTTGGGAACGACGAGTTCGGTGACGTTGCTGGCCGCGTTGCGCATGACCACGGCTTCCATCGCGCCAAAGGATTTCTCGCCACCAATGGCGAGTACGGGCATGGTGAGCCTGGTCGCCATCGCGGCCTTGTTGTCCTCGGCGTCCTTGCGGATGGCGCGGAACTGGGCAAACGCATCGTGCATCGCATGCGGTCTGGCATACAGCGCGGCATAGTGCTGTCGACTGGCTTCGTCGACCTTCGACGGATCGCCGGCGAACTCGTTCCAGAAGCGATCCAGATAGATCCGCTCGCGGCCGGCGACCAGGCGCTCCATATCCGGGCCGCCGAAATCGAAATGCCAGACGTTGGGAAGACGCACGATCTCATCCCACGGTGGAATGCCGGGCACGGGCGCATCCATGACGATCAGGCGATCGGTCTTGTCGGGATAGCGCGAGGCATAGGCGTACGCCACCATCGTGCCGATGTCGTGCCCGACGACGGTGGCGTGGTCGATGCCGAGCCTGGTGAGCACGCTGCGGATATCCGCCGCCTGCGTTCTCTTGTCGTAGCCGCTTTCGGGGTGGGACGACAAGCCCATGCCACGCAGGTCGGGAACAACGACGGTGTGGTTGCGCGCGAGGTCCGCCGCGAGCGGCGCCCACATGTCGCCGGTATCGCCGAAACCGTGCAGCAGGACGACGGCGGGCCCCTTGCCGCCCACGCGGACGTGGATGGTGGCGCCATCGGTCTGGATGTCCTGAACCCGGAACGACGTAGGGAAGGGCTGCACGTCCGCGCTGGCGGGAAGGCTGAGCACGGCGAGCAGGCACGCGAGGATGAGCGGGCGAATCATGGCTGACTCCCAATGCGAAAGGTGGATGGTCGTTGCGTCCCCGGCGAAGGACGAGGTGGATAGCCAGCCTTGTCCGCTCGTCACTTCAGTGGAGCGCGCGTCACGTGCGCGTGATCGAGGCGCCACCGTCCACGAGGGTGGCCGTGCCGGTGACAAACGCCGAGTCGTCGGACGCCAGGTAAAGGACCGAACGGGCCAGTTCCTCCGGCGTGGCGACACGTTTGAGCGCGTGCAGGTTGGTCACGAACGCCTGGGACTCCGCCGTGTTGTTCATGTCGCGATACATGTCGGTGTCGACGGCGCCGGGCAATACGGCGTTCACCCGGACGCCGCTGGGGCCAAACTCCGCCGCGAGCGCCTGGGTGAGGCCGATCAGGCCGGACTTGCTGGCCGCGTAGGCGGCGACGCCGGGGAAGGCGAAGGAATGTCCCACGAAGGTCGAGGTGAAGATCACCGACCCGCCGCCGTTCTTCAGCATCTGGGCGATCTGGTGCTTGGCGCCGAGGAACGAGCCCGTCAGGTTGACGGCCAAGGTATCGTTCCAGCCCGCGTCGCTGACGTCGGTGCTCGGGCCAGCTTCGCCCAAGGTGCCGGCATTGTTGAACGCGACGTCCAGACGGCCGAAACGGGTCGTGGCGAGTTCCACCAAGGCCTTCGCATAGGCCTCGGAACGAACATCGCCTGCCAGGGCGACGGCAACACCGCCGGCCGCTTCGATTTCCCTGACGAGGGATTGGAGTTCGGCATTGCGACGCGCACCCAATACGACCTTGGCGCCCTCGCCGGCAAACAGCTTGGCGGTCGCCCGGCCAATGCCCGAGCTGGCGCCGGTAATCAGTGCAACCTTTTCATGCAAGCGTGACATGGGTTTCTCCGATGAGTGGATGTTGGACGCCGGTAGCGTCGTTGGAGACAGCTTGCGCCCGGGATATCCGCATGACGTGCCATGCGCGCGATGAAGATGTTCGATCGGATGGAACGAGTGGATGTGCTGCCCGATTCGTCGTTAGGAGCACAGCACGACATGCTTCGGCGGAAGCCGTTCCGTCGCGCGATCCGGATAAGTGCCACAATGCGGCGGACTGCAGGCTTGCAACTCATCTCTAACGAGGGAGGCGACCATGCCGGCGATAACCGGGGCAAACCGCATCGGTGCAGCACACGTCGCACCCGCCCGTGGACGGGCGCGGATCGGCGCAATGTTTCTTCTGTACGCCATGTGCGTCGCCGCGTCGGCGCAGACCCATGCGCCACCTTTCGAGGTCTTCGAGGTGCCGGCAGGCAGTGGACCGCATGATGTCGCGCCGTCGCCCGATGGCACCGTGTGGTACACCGCGCAGGCGCGCGGCGCGGTGGGACGGCTGGATCCGCGCAGCGGCAAGTCCGATTGGGTGCCGCTGGGGGAAGGCTCCGCACCGCATGGCGTCATCGTCGCTCCTGATCGCGCCGCATGGATCACCGATGGCGGCCTGAACGCGATCGTGCGCGTGGATGCCAAGACGCTGGCCGTCTCGCGCTTTCCGCTCCCCAAGGATCGCGCCGACGGCAACTTGAACACGGCTGTGTTCGACAGGCACGGGCATGTGTGGTTTACCGGCCAGAACGGCATCTACGGTGAACTCGATCCGGCCAGCGGACGCATGCGTGTGTTCGATGCGCCGCGTGGGCGTGGCCCCTACGGCATTGCCGTCACGCCGGACGGTGGCCTGTACTACGCATCGCTCGCCGGCAGCTATCTCGGTCGCATCGACCCCGCGAGCGGCGCGACCAAGGTGATCGAGCCGCCGACGCCGAACCAGGGCGCACGCCGCGTGTGGTCGGATTCAAAAGGACGGCTGTGGGTCAGCGAGTGGACCGCGGGCAAGCTCGGCATGTTCGATCCGGCCAAACAGCAATGGCGCGAGTGGGCGTTGCCGGGGCAGGGCCCCCACGCCTACGCGATTTTCGTCGATGACCGGGACATCGTGTGGCTGAGCGAATGGACCGCCAACGCACTGGTGCGTTTCGACCCTCGGACCGAGCATTTCGACGTGCTGACATTTCCGCAGGCGAACACGAATGTTCGTCAGATGATGGGGCGCAAGGGCGAGGTGTGGTTGTCCGGCTCGGGGATCGATCGCCTGCTTCGCTACGATACGCATGCCGCTGGCCAGTGAAATGACATCGGCCGATACGCGCGCCATGGCGCATGGCATGGCCTGGCGCCTGGGACTGCTCGCCATCGTGCTTGGCCTGTGCGGTGGAAGGGCCGCGCACGCCGCGACGTCGATCGAGCTTGCCCCGTGCACGCTGCCCGACGTGGCACGGCCTGCGCGGTGCGGGTCGCTTCGTGTTCCGGAAAATCCCGATGCACCGCACGGGCGCCAGCTTTCGATCGGCATCGCCGTCGTTCCGGCCATCGAACGAAAGCATGACGACCCCATCGTGCTGCTGATGGGCGGCCCCGGCGAGTCGGCGATCAGCGCCGCAAGCGGCTACGTGCAGCAGTTTGCATCCCTGCTGCAGGATCGCGACTTGCTGCTGGTGGATCAACGGGGAACCGGGCGATCCGGTGCGCTGCATTGCGACCTCGCGGCCACGCGCGACCCGGGCGTGCGCCTGAAGGATCTGTTTCCATTGGATGCCGTCGAAGCCTGCGAGCAGCGGTTGCGGAAGAACGCCGACCTGAGCCAGTACATCTACGCGCGCTTCGCGGACGATCTTGAGCAGGTTCGTCGCGGCCTGGGTTACGGGCCGCTCAATCTCTTTGCCGGTTCGTACGGCACGCGGGCGGAGCAGGTGTATCTGCGTGCCTATCCACGCAGCGTGCGTACGGCCTACGTCGGCAGCGTGGTGCCGGTGGATGTTGCCACGCCGATCACCATGGCAAGGACGGCGCAATCGGCGCTCGATCAACTTTTCCAGGACTGTGCCGCGGATGCCGCCTGCAGCGCGGCCTTTCCGAACTTCAAGGATGAGTTCCGCGACGTGATCGCGATGCTCGACGCCGGCACGGTGCGTGTTCCCGTACCTGGCCATGACGGAACCTGGACGCTTCACAGGGGGCGCGTGGCCGAATGGCTGCGCAGCATGCTCTATCACCCGGATGACGCAGCGACGCTGCCATGGACGATCCATCGCGCCTACCAGGGCGATTGGAGCACGATGGCCGACGGTATCGTGGCGAAGGAGAGCGATCCGGATTTCAGCTTTGGCCTGCTGTTCGCCATTACCTGCAGCGAGGACATCCCCTTCATCCGGGAGGCGGAGGTTGAGCCGCAATCGCGGGGCACCTTCCTCGGCGACGACCGCGTGCGCCAGCAACAGGCAGCGTGCCGGCCCTGGCCGCGGGCCACGCTGCCGGCTGGCTACCGCGAGCCCGTGCATAGCTCCGTGCCCTCGCTGTTCGTCACCGGCGACCACGATGGCGGCACGCCGCTGTGGTTTACCCCACGCGTGATGGCGGGGTTCTCCCAGGCGGTGCAGGTCGTGGCCAAGGGGCAGGGCCACACGGACTGGAATCCCTGCGTCGCCACGCTGTACGAGCAGCTGGTGCGTAGCGGTTCGATCGCCAGGCTGCACCCATCGACCTGTCCGTCGGTTCCACTGCCACCGTTCAAGACGACATAGCCTGGCGACGGTCCGCTCTGCTTGAGTCCGCCTTTGTGGCAATCTCTTCCTGCAACCCACGTTGCAACGAAACCCCTCAAGCAGGAGCAGATCGTGCCCACCGTTCTTTCGCAGCCGGTCACTGATCGACTCACGCATTCCGCCATTTTCCTGGTGGTGACCTTGAACGCCGATCCGCGCGCCGACCTCGCGGTACAGGCGCTATGCAACGATCTGGCGGGATTGCTGCGTGCGGTCGGCTTTCGCAAGCCTGATCGTCGCCTGTCGTGCGTCATGGGCTTTGGTTCGGGAGCATGGGACCGGCTCTTCGAAGGCCCGCGGCCGGCCGGCTTGCATCCGTTCCGCGAGATCAAGGGCGTGCACCATGCCGTGTCGACGCCGGGGGACATCCTTTTCCACATCCGCGCGACGCACATGGACCTGTGCTTCGAAATCGCCGGGACGATCATGTCCCGCATCGGCGAGTTCGTGGAAACGGAAGACGAAGTGCACGGCTTCAAGTATTTCGATGAGCGTGACCTGCTCGGCTTCGTCGATGGCACCGAGAATCCGGTGGACCTGAAAGCCGCGGAAGCCACCCTCATCGGCGACGAGGACCCGGTATTCGCGGGCGGCAGCTACGTGATCGTGCAGAAGTACCTGCATGACCTGAAGGCATGGAACGCGGTGCCGGTGGAACAGCAGGAGAGGATCATCGGCCGCAGGAAGCTTTCGGATGTCGAACTCGACGAGGCCGACAAGCCCAGCTATGCGCACAACGTGCTCACCAGCATCGAAGAGAACGGCGAGTCGCTGGAAATCATGCGCGACAACATGCCGTTCGGTAACGCAGGCAAGGGCGAATACGGCACCTATTTCATCGGCTATGCCCGATCGCCGGCCCGGATCGAGCGGATGCTCGACAACATGTTCATCGGCAACCCGCCCGGCAACTACGACCGCCTGCTGGATTTCAGCCGTGCCGTGACGGGTTCATTGTTCTTCGTGCCGTCGGCCACGTTCCTGGAAAGCGCGCAGGTGCGCGGTAGGGATTCCAGCGGCTAGCACGTGGCTCTTTCAACGAACAGGGCCGCCGGCGTTGGCGCGCGGCGGCCCTGGAGACGGCGACATCGAGAAAGAGGAAGCGGTGGCTTACTCTTCGTCTTCCTCGTCGCCTTCCTCTTCTTCGTCTTCATCTTCGAAGTCGGCCAGTTCTTCCACACGCAGGAAGTTGGCGGCTTCGTCGGCGAACGCGATGCGCTTGCCGTCGGCGCGCATCGCACGCACGCCGCGACCGTCGCCTTCCACCAGCGCGAAGCAGACGACCGACTCGGCGGTTTCCACGCCGTCCACGTCGTAGACAGCGACCCAGCCGGTCGCGGGGATGATCTGGAGGATGTTTTCTTGCTTGGACATGACGCTTCCGCTTGGTGAAAACGTGAAAGATTGCCCGGCGATTCGCAGGACTGCAAGGGTGCCCGGCGACCGTGACGCACCCATGACACCGGGCGTCCCACCATCGTGTCGATCCGAGACGAGGGTGTTCGTCGTATTCAAGGGTCGCCGACGGCGATGCCGACCACACGTGAGGAGCCAGCCATGCAGTTCATCCCCTATCTGGACTTCGACGGGCAGTGCAGGGAAGCGTTCGATTTCTATGCCAAGGTGTTCCAGGGAGCCATTACCTTCCGCATGACCTACGGCGAGTCGCCGATGGCCGGCGACATGCCCAAGGAGACCCACGGGCGCATCATGCACAACACGCTGGAAAGCGCGGGCGGTACCGTGATGGGCGCCGATGGCCCGCCGGGCAACAAGGGCGCCAGTGGCTGCGTGAACATCACCGTCGACAGCGAAGCCGAGGCCGAGCGCGTGTTCAAGGCGTTGTCGGAAGGCGGCAACGTGACCATGCCGATCGCGGAAACCTTCTGGGCCAAGCGCTTCGGCATGCTCACCGACCGCTACGGCAAGGCATGGATGGTCAACTGCATGAAGCCGATGCCCTGAGAACCGCCGTGGGCCGTTTGCGTGAAGGCAAGGCGAGATGCGGCTGCTTTTTGTAGGAGCTCACCCAATGGGCGACCGCGGGGTTACGGCTTCACCGCTCCGTTGGCTTTTCGCGCACTGGGTGCGCGCCCGCGGTGCTTCAGCCGTGCGGATAGTCCAGCTTGGGATACCAGTCCGTACCGCGTCCCTCCGGCGTGCAATCGAGTACCGTCCACAGCGGCATCAGGTCCGGCGCGCCGCGCGGATCCTGGCCCGGGTCCGCGGTGGCGAAGCCCATTTCACCTGCCCAGAACAGGCGGACGACGCCGTCGCGGCGGGTGAACACATTGAACGCGGGTTCGTCGCTGTCGTTGTCCCCGATGGCGTGGTAATCGCGACTGAAGTTGCCGTTGAGGTCGGAGTACAGGCGCAGCGCCTGCCAGCCCCGTTCGCGCTTGAACGCCACCAGGCGATCGATCGGCGAACGCGCGATCACCGCCAGCGAGACGCGCTGGCCGATATCACGCGCTTCACCGTCCCACGCGGCGAGCAGCGACGTGCACATGGGGCAGGGGCGTTCGCGCTGCGGACCGAACATGTAGCTGTAGGTGACCAGCGTCTGCTTGTCGCCGAACAGGCCGGCGAAATCGACCGGGCCCGCTTCACCCATGAAGCGGTAATCGCCTTTCACTTCAGGGCCGGGCGGAAGCGCGCGACGGTGCTCGGCCACGCGTTCGATCTGTCGGCGCAGTTCGATCTCCTCGGCGAGCAGGGCGTTGCGGGCACGGCGGTAATCTTCGCTTTCACGGGGAAAGCGCATGCCGTTGCGCCGCACCAGTTCGGCGGCAGGGACGAGCGTGGCTACATCGTTCATGTTGAATGACCTCGACGGCAGCAGTGGTTGGCAGATGCGCGACGCTGCTCGCTCCGGCGTGTTCGCCGGTTGAAGGCGTCTCCCAAGGGAGACGAACGAGGTGGTTCGAATTCGACATGGCCCCGGGTCGGCGCCCTGGGAGACCTTTCCAGCCCGTTGGCGGCCGGAGCGTGACCCTTTTCGCAAGGGCCTCGCAGACGGCGTCGCGTCAGGCAGCGAGACGCTCGCTGAGGTAGGGCGCCACGGCGGCGTTGAGCGTCTCGGCCATCTGCTGCGCCAGTTCGGCATAGCCGGCGGCGCGGGGTACGCGGGTACGCTTGGGGGCCTGCGCAAGCACGTCGACCTGCTTCATGCCGCTGGCATCGGAAAGGCTGGCGAACAGGCAGGCACGCGGCGAGTCGAGGAACACGCGCATTTCGATCTGTGCCCGGGTTTCCAATGCTTCGTAATCGCAGGGGCGGATCAGGATGCTGAGCGAACGATGGCCGCGACGGCGAAGCTGGCGCAGGCCTTCTTCGAGTTCCACCACCAGCTCGTGGCCGTAGGGAATGCACAGCTCGCGCAGCAGCACGGCTTCCATCTGCGAGATGGCCTTGCGCACTTCGTTTTCGATGCGGCCGAGGAAACCCGTGCGCAGCTCGTGCCGCGTGTAATGCAGCGGCATCGTCGACACCTGCACGCGATCCTTGAGCACCAGCGTGGAGTGATTGATGCGAGCGAAGCTCAGGCCAGCCGCTTCGTAGCTCTGGCCAGCGTTGCTGCCGCTGATGCCGGCGAATGCGGCCCAGGCGGCCTTGAGGTAGGCGATGTTCGGTGACGATTGCAGCATGTCGTTCCCGCGCAATGGGGCGCCATGCGCACCCGTAATCGAAGCATGTCCGATGTATCGGCGCTTCTGCCGGAAGCTTGAACGGGCGCTTCCGTTCGCTTCGCGCGGGTCAGTCGCAGGTCACGCTATGGACATGCATGCGTGCTGCAATCCCCGGGAAATCGAAAGGGGGCCCGTCAGCCACGGCACGGAGGCATGCCCATGCCAAAGAAGAAGAGCCCGCACTCCCTGGCGGCGATCAACCATATCGTCGTGCTCATGCTCGAGAACCGCTCGTTCGATCACATGCTCGGCTATCTCTATGCCGACAACGGCAATGTGTCTGCGGCGGGGCAGCCTTTCGAAGGGCTGACGGGCAGGGAATCGAACCCGGGGGCATCGGGCGCTGCACCGGTCGAGGTGTTCGAGATCGCCCCGGGCACCGCCAGCACCTATTACATGCCGGGCGCCGATCCGGGCGAGGGCTATGCGGCCACCAATGCGCAGCTGTTCGGCAGCAGCACCGCGCCGGTGCCGCCCGTGGCGTCCAACCAGGGTTTCGTAAGCAATTTCGACAGCACGCTGGCGTGGGAAGCGAAGCAAAAGTGGTCGATCCTGCCCGGCACCGTGGCGGCGGACATCATGGGCATGCATACGCCCAGGACGCTGCCGGTGCTCTGTGCGCTGGCGCGCGGGTTCGCCGTATGCGATCACTGGTTTGGCGCCGCGCCCACCGAGACACTGCCCAACCGCGCGTTCGTGCATGCCGGCACCTCGCAGGGGCATATGGACGACAAGACCAAGTCATTCACTGCAGGGACCATCTACGCCTCGCTTGGCAAGAAGAACGTCTCCTGGAAAATCTACGGCTATACGGCCGATCCGCTGACGCGCATGAGCTTTCCCGACCTGGTCGACGCACCGGACGCCAACTTCGGTCACTTCGCGGATTTCCAGGCCGACGCCGCCAACGGCACGCTGGCGGGCTACAGCTTTCTCGAACCCAGCTGGGGCTCCAGCGGCAACAGCCAGCACCCCAACTATGACGTCGCCCTGGGCGAGCAGTACATCCACGATGTCTACACCGCGTTGCGGCATGGCCCGGCGTGGAACGAGACCTTGCTGATCGTGACCTACGATGAACATGGCGGGTGCTACGACCATGTGCCCCCGCCGACGAACGCCGTGCCGCCCGATGCGAGCACCGGCGAGTTCGGCTTCGATTTCAGGCGTTTCGGCCCGCGCGTGCCCACGCTGCTGATCTCGCCATGGATTCCCCCGGGAACGGTGTTGCGGGCACCGGCGGGTGCCATGCCGTTCGACCACACCTCGATCCTGCGCACGGTGGAAACGCGCTGGTCGATCCCCAGCCTTACCGCGCGCGATGCCGCGGCAACGGACGTCAGCGCCGCGCTCAGCCTGCAGGCTCCGCGCACGGACGATCCGCTCGCGGGCATCACGCCACCTGTCTCCAAGGGGGCGAACCCCGCCGCCGGCCGTCCTTCGCACCTGCAGCAGGTGTATGCCGAACTGGTCTCAGCCTTGCCGGTGCCCGATGCGCACGGCAATACCGCCCACGCCATGCCCGCCCTGCACACCGAAGCGGAGTACGACCGCTACATCGACGAACGCCTGGCGGCCTGGAAGGCTTCACGTCCCGCCAGTGCTTCGAGGTGATGCCTCACAGCCTCTTGCGGCCGGCTCAACGTCCGGACGTCCATGCTGTCAAACCGTGACCTCTGTCCTAGGTGATGGCGACGCGGTGCTTGCTATAACTGACGTGGCAGTCTTTCGCGTGCTGTCGTGGCGTTCCGGACCTCGGAGGCCTCGGCGGCGAAGGCGCCGGCCGATGTCGGCGTCGTGGCTTGTTGGCATGACCATCTGGGGAGAGAAAGCATGACCCGATTGACGATCCGGCCGCTGCTGGCGGCCAGCCTCATGGCGATGATGGGCAGCGCCATGGGCGCGGACGAGCCCCACCACGACAACGGCATGCTGGGATTTTCCCAGGAAGGCGCAACGGCGCAGCAAAGCCTGGAGCAGCGTTTCGACGCCTTGCTCGATCCGGCCGACCAGCGCGAATGGCTCAAGCAGATGTCGTCGCAACCCAACCAGGTGGGCTCGCCGCACGACAAGGCCAATGCCGAGTTCATGCTGGCCAAGTTCAAGGAGTGGGGTTGGGACGCGCACATCGAGACCTTCAACGTGCTCTATCCCACGCCCAGGAAGGTGGCGCTTGAGCTGAAGGGCGCCAAGCCGTTCACGGCCAAGCTGAGCGAGCCGGCCGTGGCCGGTGATGCCACCTCGGGCATCCGCGAAAATGCCTTGCCGCCGTACAACGTCTATGGTGGCGATGGCGATGTCACCGCACCGCTGGTGTACGTCAATTACGGCATGCCGGATGACTACAAGGAACTCGCGCGGCGCGGCATCGACGTGCGCGGCAAGATCGTCATCACGCGCTACGGCGGCGGCTGGCGTGGCCTCAAGCCCAAGCTCGCGCAGGAACATGGCGCAGTGGGCTGCCTGATCTATTCCGATCCGCATGACGACGGTTACGCGCATGGCGATACCTATCCTGACGGCGGCTGGCGCCCGGAAGATGGCGTGCAGCGCGGGTCGGTGGCCGACATGCAGCAGTATCCCGGTGATCCGCTGACGCCGGGATACGGTTCCACGGCGAATGCCAAGCGCCTTGCGCTGAAGGACGCCAAGACCATCCTCAAGATTCCCGTGTTGCCGATTTCCTATGCGGATGCCACGCCGCTGCTGAAGTCGCTGACCGGGCCAGTGGCGCCGTCGAACTGGCGCGGCTCGCTGGCGCTGACCTATCACATGGGGCCCAGCACCGCGCCGGCACACCTGACCGTGCAGTCCGACTGGGGACAGAAGCCGATCTACGACGTGATCGCCGTGCTCAAGGGTTCCACCGAACCCGACCAGTGGATCGTGCGCGGCAATCACCACGATGGCTGGGTGTTCGGTGCCTGGGATCCGCTCGCGGGCAACGTCGCGTTGCTCGCCGAAGCGAAGGCGATCGGCGCGCTCTACAAGCAGGGCTGGAAGCCGCAGCGCACGTTGGTGTACGCGAGCTGGGACGGCGAGGAGCCCGGCCTGCTCGGTTCCACCGAATGGGCGGAGACGCATGCGGACGAGCTCAAGCAGAAGGCCGTGCTCTATCTCAACTCGGACACCAACGGCCGTGGCTTCCTGCGCGCCGAAGGCAGTCACTCGCTGCAGCATCTGGTGAACCAGGCCGCCGACGGCGTGACCGATCCTGAGACCAAGGTGAGCGTGCGCGAACGCATGCGCGCGCGCGTGCTGGTGGACGGCAGCGAGAAGGACGCCAAGCCCGAGGCAAAGGAGAACGCGAAGCTGGCGGCGGCAGGCGGCGACGTGCCGATCGGTGCGCTCGGTTCGGGTTCCGACTACAGCGCGTTCCTGGAGCACCTCGGTATTGCCTCGCTCGACCTGGGTTTCGGCGGCGAAGACGACAACGGCGGCATCTACCACTCGCAGTACGACTCGTTCGATCACTACGTGCGCTTCGGCGATCCGTCATTCGAATACGGCGTGGCGTTGTCCAAGGTCGCCGGCCACGTGGTGCTGCGCATGGCCGACGCGAACGTGCTGCCGCTGCGCTTCAGCGATTTCAGCGACACGATGGATCGCTACCTGGGCCAGCTGCACAAGCTCGCGGACAACACCCGCAAGGACACCGACGAGCAGCACAAACTGCTGGACGGCAAGGCCTTCGCCCTGGTGTCCGATCCGACGCGGCCGGTGGCGCCCCCGGTGCGCGATTCCGACGTGCCCGACATCAAGCTCGCGCCGCTGGACGAGGCTGTCAAGAAGCTCAAGGCGAGCACGCAAGCGTATGAGGCCGCCTATCAGGAACGTGCCGCCGCGGGCCTGAAGTTCCCGGCCTCGCAGCAGCAGGAACTGAATGCACTGATCGGCCGCATGGAGCAGTCGCTCTCCGATCGCGCCGGCTTGCCCGGCCGCCCGTGGTTCCAGCACATGATCTACGCCCCCGGCATGCTCACGGGCTACGAAGTGAAGACCGTGCCGGGTGTGCGCGAAGCGCTGGAAGCACGACGCTGGGACGAAGCGAACCGCTATGCCGCCGTCACCGCCAAGACACTGGACGGCTATCGCGAACAGCTCGACAAGCTGACGGCGATGTTGAAAAAGGCGTCCTGATCGCTCATGGCGACTCCCATCCCGGTTCGCGCCGGGATGGGAGCACCAGGCAAGCTTGCGATGCTAGGCGTGCTCGACGGACAGAAAGCCGGGCTTCTTGTGCTTCGGCAACTGCTTGATCTCCCATTCGGCGCGCGATGCCGCGGCACGGCTTTCGTATGCGCGTGCGCCGATCAACCGCAACGGTGGATGTGAACGGGTGTAGCGGGCGCCGCGTCCCGCGGCATGGGCTGCATAGCGCGCATCGACATTGGTAGTGATGCCGGCATAGAACGATCCGTCCTGGCATTCGAGCAGGTACAGCCACCAGGTACGTACGGGATGTGCGGTCGGGGACATGCGGCGAGACGATCTTTTCGATGCACGGCAGTCTGCCGCTTTCGCCTCGCCGCGACAAACGTTGGTCAGGCCGTTTCGGTCCGCAACATGAGCTTCGCGAAGAAGCCGACGATCCAACCGAACAACAGCATCGCCGCCAGATTCGCGACGAAGCTGAAGACGCTGAAATGCGGCACGCTGTGCAAGGCCGAGAGCGGGACGACCACATAGTTCATCACCGCAAAGACGACTGCGCCGTAGGCGATACCCCAGGCCGTCCACAGGTTCGGCCTGGCAACGCGGTTGCGCAGGAACACGACGAAAATGGCGGCGATGACGATGGACATGATCCATTGCAGCAGCAGGCCCAAGACTGCGTTGCCCATGCCGCCGGCGAGCGATCCCCGACCGAGCAGACCGCCTGCGACGTACTTGAGGATCACCACGGGGCTGTAGCCGCTGATCAGCGAGGCCGCGCCGATGTCTACGGTGCCGGCGATGAAGCCACCCCACAGGATGGCGGCGAGGGGGGAACGACGCGTACTGGGCATGACGGTCTCCAAGGCGCTGATGTCCCGCGGAGGCGGGCGCTCTTCCAGGCGTGGCTACTCTAGTGGCTGTCTGGTGGCGAGGCGATATGACCTTTATCCGGGCTCAGCGCGCCAATAGGGCATCGGCGGCAAAGATGCCCGAGAACATCGACGTCGCGACGCCAAAGCCGGGATAGGTGGTTTGTCCCGCGAGGTACAGGCCGTCGATCGGCGTCGTGTGCGGAAACTGCTGGTTGGGGCGCGCGGCGGGAGACAGGCCGTAGATGGCGCCCTGGTACAGATGCCAGCGTTCGGCATAGTCGCGCGGGCTGACCAGCCGGGTGGTGGCGATGTCCAACGGCTCATGCCGGCCGAGCGCGGCGATACTGGCATCGGCGACCGTGGCCTTGAAGTCGTCCGTCCATGCATCCAGCGGAAGCGCTTCGTCGACGGCCGCAAACATCTCGACCACGCTGCCGTGCTGCGGCGCAAGCTCGGGGAGCACCAGCGTCGGAACGGTGTAGTTGAACCAGCGGACGCCTCCGGGCTGTGGCGCGAGGAATGCCTTCTGCTCGTCCATGAGCGGAACGTGGTTGACCGAGTACGCGCGCGGCAACACCCGATTGCGCAGGCCGAGCTGGATACCGAGCGTGCGCTGCGACAGCGGGGCGCGCTGTGCCTTGCGACGCATGGCGGAGGGTACGAGCGCGGGGTCGATCAGTTGCAGGAAGGTGGCCATGCCCGTGGCCGTGGACACGACCGCGTCGGCAACCACGACTTCACCGGTGGCCAGCGACAGGCCGTTCACGCGGCCGTTCTCGACACGTATGCGGGCAACCGGCGCGTTGGTGCGTATCTCGCCGCCGAGCCGGCGCAGCGTCGCTTCCAGCACGTCGGTGATGGCGCCCATGCCGTTGACGGGAAGATGGAGCCCATCCTCGAGCATCGACACCAGGCCGACGATCTGGAAAACCGGTGTGTGCTCGGCAGGCAGTCCCGTGTAGAGCGTGACGGCCGCCATCGCGGCGCGCGCCTGCGGATCGCTGAAGTTCCGGCGCAGCTCATCGGCGAGGCTGCCACGCAGTTTGGGAAGGTGACGCCAGGTTTTCGCGAGCAGGTGGCGCAGGGAAAGGGGCTGCGTCAGCAGGTCGTCGGTGAAGACCTGAAGCAGGGGACGCCACTTGCGTACGCAACGTTCGATCTCGCCGAGCAGCGTGGACGTGCGCGCATCACCCTGCGGCCCCTCGATGCGCACGCGTTGGCTGTCGCCAAGCACGACCAGCGTGCCATCCGGCAGCACCGAGGCTTGCGGCGTATCGAGCCGGTGCATGGGGAGTGCCGAGGCGCGGTCGATGCCGAGGCGTGCAAACGCGTGGTCCAGCAGCCTTGGCACGGCCACGAACAGCGCGCCGTTGTTGAAGCGGTAGCCATCGAGCATGCTGGTGGAACAGCAGCCGCCGAGCGCATCGCGCGCGTCGAACAGGCTCACCCGCACGCCCTGGCTGGCAAGCCGCACGCCGGCGGCGAGGCCGGCGACTCCTCCGCCGATAATGGCGACGTGATGGGCCTTCATCCGTGTCCTCCCTGGGCGCTTGCCCTGCGACCGCCATACTGTAGCGAAAACGCATTCGGCCATCGCGTGAAATGCAGGGCGGAGCGGCCTTGGCTAACATGGCCGGCATGTTGTTTTCCAATACCGAGAACGGCCCCGTCGAGACGCTCGTCGCGGAGCTGCGCGATTACCCCGAGTGGCATCGCGGCCGAAAGCGCTACGGCGTCTGGGTCTTGCCGATGGTACAGCCCGACTTGCTCGACTACGTGGCCAAGGTACGCGAGGCGCTTGCCGATATCCTGCATCCAAGTCCTTTGCGCCAGCCGCACATGACCGTCTTCGTCAGCGGATTCCACCAGGCGCGTGGTCGTGCCGACGATGATTTTTCCTCCGCGATGCTGCGACGGCAACGGGCCTTGCTTCGTCGCAGCGAGCTTCAGTGCGTAGCGCTGCCGCTGGCGAAACCGGACAGTTTTGCCAGCGCCGCCTTCATTCCCGTGAACGACGGCGAGGGGCAGGTGGCGCGGTGGCGCGCGTTGCTGGGAAGCGTCAGTCGTGAGATCAGGCAGGCCCCGTATGTGCCGCACATCACCTTGGGGCTCTATCGCCGACGCGTGGATGCACCGACGCTACGTCAACGGCTGGCGGCCTTTGGCGCTCCGCTGGTTGCGCTGGCGGCAACCGAGCTGCATTACGTGACCTATGCCGCGCGTGACCCGATGGGACCATTGCGGGTCGAACGCCGTTGGCCTCTAGGGGAAACCGCGCTCCCGACATGAACGAGGCACGGCGATGGCCGTGCCTCGTGCCACGTGAGCGCCCTGGTTACGGCTTGGTGGATGACGATGCACTGGCGGGCGTGTGCGCCTTGCCGGTCTTGCCCGGTTCACCCATATGGCCGCCCGGATGGCGATACATCTGGTCGGCCAGTTGCTTCTGTTCGGGCGAAAGCACGTCATAGAGATCGCTGAACGCCGAGGCCAGCTTCTTCATGTTGTCGGCATGGGTCTCGGTAAGGTCCGCATACGACTTCATCGCATCGGGCGCCTTCATGCCGGGCAGCTTTTGCGCCCGTTCGCGGAAGGCCTCGTCGGCCTTGCGCGCGTTGTCACGCATGGTCTGCGCAAACGCATCCCACTGCTTGGCCTGCTGGTCGGTGATTTTCAGCTGCGCGTGCAGATCGGCGATGCGGCGCTCAACGGCGTCGGCATGCTTCTGTGCGTGGTCCTTGGTGGATGGTGGCGTGGAGGTCGGCAGCTGCGGACCAGAGGTTTGCTGGGCCAGCGCCGGGCCGGTGGCCAGTGCAAAGGCAATCAACGCCGGCAGCGTCACGCTGCGAAGTGGGGTTTTCATGGCGGACTCCTTCTTCCATAGAACATTGCGGATCAATAACCATCGTCTTCGTAATAGACGACGCCCGGCGGTGGCGGGGGCGGCGGCGACGTATACACGACTGTCGGCGGTGGCTGTGGCGTATTCGAGTTGACGATCACCGCGCCAGCGGCGACACCCAGCAGTGCGCCTGCGACGATGGCGCCGGTGTCGTCATGGTCGTGGTGGTATTCGTGATATTCGCGGTGGTCGCGATCGTAGTGGCCGTAGCGGTCGTGCTCGTAATGCGGCGGCGGAGGCACGTGATCGTGGTGATAGCGGTCTTGCGCCACGGCCTGCAGCGGCAGCGCAAGCCATGCGGCGGTCACGAGCGGCGCAACGACCCAAGACAGTTTGTTGTTGCGGATTTTCATCGACATGCCCTCCGGCTACGCGGTGTATGGCATGTCCCGAGAGTAGGCGGGCCAACGTGCACGGCGGCCCAATGCAAGGGGTTCGCCGGCTGTGCCTTCGGCCGGCGTTTGTTTATGTCAGCGCGGCGTGAGCGCGCATGGACGATTTCATCTGCCGCTCAGGAGCGCCGCCCCGGGCAGGGGGGCGTCCTCGTCCTCGTTCAGCGGGCGGCGACGAAATCGATCTTGTCCATGCCCTGCCGTTTTGCGCTGGCAATGACGGCAGCGACGACCTGATAGGAGGCGCCATCGGCCGGGTCGATCTGCAGAGCGGGAGGCGATGCCCCATGCGTGGTGAGGGCCAGCTGCGCTTCCAGCATGGCAGGGTTGACCGGGGTATCGTTCCAGTACATCGAACCATCCGCATGGATGGCCAAACGGATGGCTTGCGGTGTTTCCACGCGCGTCGTCTTTCCAGGTTGTGGCAGGTCGAGCTTGAGCTTGTGGGTGAGCACCGGCGAGGTGATCATCATGATCACCAGCAATACCAACAGGACATCCACCAGCGGCGTGACGTTGATTTGCGCAAGGGGAACAGCCGAAACACGTGCAGAGAAAGCCATGGTTCTTCCTCCTGACGGCGTGATGTGGCATCGATGTGGACGCCGGAACGTGGGGACGCGCCGGCAGCTCCAGCATAGAACCGCACGGCCAAATGGCGGTAGTCCCGGGTCGGCGACGGCGAAGGTTGCGGTAACCTGGGCCCGTCTCCGATGCCTGTCGCCCATGAACTCCCGTCGCCAGCCACCTCATCCGCCACAGGCCGACCTGCTCGGCGGTGGATCGTGACCCACGCAGGTCCATCGCCTCTTCTTCGCCCTGCTGCCGGACGAGGCGGTGCGCCAGCGCATCGAACATGCCGCTGCCGGCGCGGCGATCGCGCAGCACCTGCGCGCGCGCATGATCCGGCCGGCGCGGTATCACGCGACGCTGCATTTTCTCGGCGACCATCCCCTGATGCGGGAAGACATCGCCAGGGCGGCCCTGCATGCGGCAGGGACAGTGCGGGCCGAGCCGTTCGAGCTGGTGCTGGACAGCGCGTCCGGTTTCCATGGTCGCGAGCCGCCCTGCGTGCTGCGTTGCACGCAAACACCATCGGCATTGCAAGCCTTGTGGCAGGACCTGCGTGACGCATTGCTGCGTGCAGGGTTGGGCGCACACCTTTCGCGCAGCCTCACTCCGCACGTCACGTTTGCCTACAACCGTGGTGCGGTGCCGCAGGCAGTGCCGGTGCAGCCGATCCATTGGCAGGTCGAGGGTTTCAGCCTGTTGCACAGCATCGTCGGCGGCGGAGACTACCGCGTCCTGGGCACGTGGCGCTTCCGGTCGCCATAGACGTGCGGACGTCTGGCAGGCCATCCACCGCAAAAAAATCCCGGCAGTCGCACCCACGGCGGCGGTAACAGGACATACTCACGGCTCCTTCCGACGTTGGTAAAGGCGCCATGCTCAAACCGCTGCTCGCTTCGCTGTTGACCCTTTCCGTCGCCGCGCCGGCCTCGGCCGCCACGCTGGATGCCAACCAGGCGCAGGCGCGCGACATCTTCAGCCACCTCATCGCGTTCAAGACCGAGATCGGCCAGGGACAGGTGCCGGTGATGGCCAAGTACCTCGCCGACCAGTTCCGCGCAGCGGGCTTTCCCGATTCGGACATCCATATCATTCCTCACGGCGAAACCGTGGCGATGGTGGTGCGTTACCGGGGCGACGGCAGCGGCGGCAAGCCCATCGGCCTGATGGCGCACATGGACGTGGTGACGGCGAAGCCGGAAGACTGGCAGCGCGATCCGTTCACGCTGGTCGAAGAGAACGGCTATTTCTATGGACGCGGCACCGAAGACATCAAGAGCGGCGTCACCGTGCTCGCCGCCAACTTCATCCGCCTGAAGAAAGAACATTTCGTGCCCACGCGTGACCTCGTCATCATCTACACCGGCGATGAGGAAACCTCGCAGGACACCATGGAAGACCTGGTCAAGAACCATCGTGACCTGGTCGACGTGGAATACGCGCTCAACACCGACGCCGGTGGCGGCGAGCTGAGCGAGTCGGGCAAGCCGCTGGTGTTCGGCGTGCAGACGGCCGAGAAGGCCTACGCCAGTTTCGAGCTGACCACCCATAACGCGGGTGGCCACAGCTCGCTGCCGCGCAAGGACAACGCCATCTACGAGCTGGCCGATGCGCTGAAAAAGGTGCAGGCCTACCAGTTCCCGGTGATGTGGAACGACACCACCATCGCTTCGTTCAAGGCACTGGGTGCCACCACGCAGGGCAAGCTGGGCGAGGCGATGCGGGCCTTTGCCAAAGACCCGCACGATGAAGCCGCCGCCGCGGTGCTGGCCGATGAACCTTCCGAGGTAGGCAAGACGCGCACGACCTGCGTGGCCACGCTGCTGCGCGGCGGCCATGCCGACAACGCCTTGCCGCAATCGGCCACGGCCACCATCAACTGCCGGATTTTCCCCGGTGTGGCCATCGACACGGTGCAGAAGGCGCTGCAGGACCAGGTGGGTTCCAAGGTCGAGGTCAAGCTGGTCGGCAAGGCCATCGCCAGCGATGCCTCCCCCTTGCGGCCGGACGTGATGGCGGCGGTCACCAAGGCCGTGCATGCCATCCGCCCGGGCGTGGCCATTACGCCGATCCAGGAATCGGGCGCCACGGATGGCCTGTACTTCCGCGCCGTGGGTATTCCCACCTATGGCGTCAACGGCATGTTCATGAAGACCAGCGATGCGTTCGCGCATGGCCTCAATGAGCGCGTGCCGGTGAAGGGCTTCTACGATGACCTGGCCTATTGGCACGTATTGCTCACCACCGTGGCTGGCAAGTCCGGCACGAAGTGAGCGCCGGCGTGGTATGCCGAAATTCCTGGTGCGGTTTCTCCCGTGGGGGCGCAGAATGGCGCCCCCACACCTGACTACGGAGTTCGTCATGCGTCCGACCGTTCTAGCCGTGCTGGTTGCTCTCGCCTTGCCTGTCGCCACCGCGGTGGCCGCGCCGCCGGCGCACTCGAATGTTCCCGCCTACGTCACCGCGGCCATCAACGATCCCGCCCGCAAGAGCGACGTCGGCGACGACGATCGCCGCAAGCTCGCCGACCTCATGACCTTCGCCGAGGTGAAGCCTGGCCAGGTGGTGGTGGACCTGATCCCGGGCAGCAGTTATTTCACGCGCGTGTTCAGCGCCATCGTGGGGCCCAAGGGCAAGGTCTATTCGGTGTGGCCGAACGAATACGGCATCGAGGCAAAGTCCGATGTGCAGACGTCCAAGGCGCTGGTGGCCGATCCGCATTACGCCAACGTCGGCGTGCTGATGGTGCCGGCCAAGGAGTTCAAGGTGTCCGAGCCGGTGGATCTGGTGTTCACCTCGCAGAACTACCACGACTATCCCGACAAGTTCATGGGCAACGTCGATCCCGCCGTGTTCGACAAGCAGGTGTTCGATTCGCTCAAGCCGGGTGGCCTGTTCGTGATCATCGACCATGTGGCCGAGGCAGGCTCGGGCATGCGCGATACCGATACGCTGCATCGCATCGATCCCGCCATTGTGCGCAAGCAGGTGGAATCGGTCGGCTTCAAGTTCGACGGCCAGAGCGATGTGCTGCGCAACCCGGCCGATCCGCATAACATCAAGGTCTTCGACAAGGCGATCCGTGGTCACACCGACCAGTTCGTCTACCGTTTCCGCAAGCCTGGCTAATGTTTTGACTGATCCACAACGTCCCACCACGGCGGAGGGCGCTCCGGCGCCCTCCAACGATCCGCCTCCCACGCGTCCCCAACGCCCCGACGACGAAGACTGCTGCGGCCAGGGCTGCGTACCTTGCATCTTCGACCTCTACGACGAAGCCATGGGCCGCTATCGCGACGCACTGGCCGCCTGGAAGGAACGCCATCCGGACGAGTCTCCCGAGTAATCCAACGCGAACCCTCTCCCTGGAGGAGCGCACCCAGTGCGCGATCGCCGTTTGGTAGCACCGACGTGGACTCTACCTCTGTGGGAGCGCACCCTGTCCGCGACATGCCTGCAAGGACATCGCAGCACATGGGAAAGGGCGAGAACCAATCACGGGATACATCGCCGCGGGACGGTCGCGCACTGGGTGCGCTCCCACGGTGATGCGTCCCTGTACTACGGCGCGGGTGCCGGCATGAACTTGAACGATGGCGTCTCCACGAACTGCCCCGATACCTCGCCGGAATACACCTGCCCGTTTGCCATCGTGAGCTTCTTCACCGGTGCGCCGGGCCTGAGGTCGAGCTTGTGCAGGTCGACCCAGAACGTATTAGGCCGCGTGGCCGAATCGAAGTAGTAGACGAGGTTCTTCTGGTCAGCCACGGTATGCCAGATCGTGGACGAAAGATTGGGCTGGTCCGGCGTACTGATCCCCAGCGGCACGCTCACCGCGCGCTGCACGCTCATCACCTCGGCCACCGCCTGATAGGCGTAGGACTGGTTCGGCACGCCCGCGATGTAGTTCGGGTCGAGCTGCTTGGGCACGGCGTCGAGCAGGAAGGAGGCGCGCGCGAAGCGATCGGCGGCGCGATTGGTACCGGGCAGGAATGTCAGCCCACCGATGCTTTCCCAGTATTCGTAGAGCGCCAGCTGCTTGTCGTAGATCGGCGAGTTGGTCATGACCTTGTACTGGCGCCCATGATGGATCACCAGCTTGCCGTGCACGTATTCGAAGATCGCCGAGTCGCCGCTCGCATCGGAAATCGACATGTGGATGGTGAGCGGTTTGCCGTTGGGCAGCGGCGGGGCAATGATCTGGAATGGCTCCTTCGCCAGCACCTTCACCATCTCGTCCACGCTGGCGAAATTGTCCAGGACGTACTGGCCCCACAGGCTGATGGCCATGTGCGGCCGCTTGCGGTCGGGTGCGCCGTAGTCGGTCTCGGCCAGATACAGCGCATTCATCACCAGGCCTTTCTCGTTGATGCCGTCGACGCTGCCGATGTCGTAGCCGGCCGTGATCACGCTGCCGTAGCGCGAGGTCCAGGCAGGCGAGTTCGGCCCCGCGTTGCCATCGCGCTTGATGCCCGCAGGGAAGATCCACAGGTTCGAACCCATGTCTTCGGACCAGTCCATGTTGCGACCGGTGATCACCGTGTTGTCGGCGCCGACATAGAGCGTGCGGGTGCAGGGCAGGGCGGGGAAGGCGAGGACGGTCGCAGCGAGCCCCGCGGCGAAAGCCAGCAGATGACGGTACATGAGCTACCCCTGCGAAGAATGTGTCGGCAAGAGAGCACGGCTGCGATGAAGGCACCGTATTGCTTGGCCACTCGCTTCCAGGGCATGGCCTGCGCGCAATGACCTACGCGGGATGAATGCCGCGATCGCGTGCTGGTGCGCTCCTACTGGGGGCGCTTTACACTGCGGGCCTCGTTCGAGCGGATGTTCCGATGCACTACCGATTGCTCGCCCTGCTGGGCGGCCTGTTGCTGCTGGCTTCGGGCGCCACGTTTGCCCAGGCGCCGCATACCGTCCTGCTCGAAGACCTCACCTGGACCGAGATTCGCGACCAGGTGAATGCGGGCAAGACCACCATCATCATTCCCATCGGCGGTACCGAGCAGAGCGGCCCGGGCATCGCGGTCGGCAAGCACAACGCGCGTGCCGTTTATCTCTCGAAGAAGATCGCCGAGCGGCTGGGCAACGCGCTGGTGGCACCCGTCGTCGCCTACGTGCCCGAGGGTGGCGTGGCGCCGCCGAGTTCGCACATGCGCTTTCCCGGCACGATCACCGTGCCGGATGCGGTCTTCGAGCAGATGCTGGAATCGGCCGCCCAGAGTTTTGCCGTGCACGGTTTCCGCAACGTCGTGTTCCTCGGTGACCACGGCGGCTACCAGAAGGACCTGGACCGCGTGGCGGCGAAGCTCAACAAGGCATGGGCCGGCAAGGCCAGGGCCATCGTGCCGCCGGAGTACTACGCCAGCTCGTCCGAGGGCTATGCGCAGCAGTTGCGTCAGCGTGGCTATCGTGACGACGAGATCGGCACCCATGCGGGCCTGGCCGATACCTCGCTGCAGCTGGCCGTGGCGCCGCAGATGGTCCGTCTGGACACGCTACAGCACGGCCCGAAGCTCGGGCAGGCCGACGGCGTCTACGGCGGCGATCCCCGCCGTGCCTCGGCCGACCTCGGTCAGTTGGGCATCGATGCTATTGTGTTACATACCGTCGACGCCCTGAAGAAAGCCACCCAGGGGCGCTGAGGCCCTCTCAGGGGCACCCTCCCACCTCCATACAAGCTGTCCGCACATGGCCATCGCTCATTCCCTGCGTTCCCTTCGCCTGTCCCGCTTCGTCCCGTTCGCGCTCGCTGCCGCATGCATCGGCGGCAATGCCCTGGCGGCTTCGTCCGTCAACACCGTTCCCGGCATGCCGGCGGTGGTCAACCCCGCCAACATGTACAGCGAGTCCGGCCTCGGCCATGTGAGCCCCGAGGTCGCCAAGGACCTGCCGCGCATCTACGTGCCCAACCTGCGTTCCAACGATGTGTACGTGATCGATCCGGCCACCTACAAGGTGGTGGACAAGTTCAAGGTCGGCGAGGGTCCGCAACACGTCGTGCCGTCGTGGGACATGCGCACGCTGTGGGCGACCAACAACGCCGAGCGCAAGAACGACGGCAGCCTCACGCCGATCGATCCGCGTACCGGCAAGCCGGGCAAGGCGGTCGCGGTGGATGACCCGTACAACATGTACTTCACGCCGGACGGCAAGGAAGCGATCGTGGTGGCCGAGGCGCACGCGCGCCTGGACTTCCGCGACGCGCATACCATGGCGCTGCACTCGAGCCTGTCGGCGCCGGAGTGCAAGGGCATCAACCACGCCGAGTTCTCCATCGACGGCCGCTATGCCATCTTCACCTGCGAGTTCACCGGCAAGCTCACCAAGATCGACATGGTGAACCGCAAGGTGCTGGGCTACCTCGACCTGTCCAAGAAGGGCATGCCGCAGGACATCCGCGCCTCCGCTGACGGCAAGACCTTCTACGTGGCCGACATGATGGCCGATGGCGTCTATCTGATCGACGGCGACGCCTTCAAGCAGGTCGGTTTCATCAAGACCGGCGTGGGCACGCATGGCCTCTACCCGAGCCGCGACGGCAGCAAGCTGTATGTCGCCAACCGCGGTTCGAACAAGATCCATGGTCCCAAACACGGCAAGGGCAGCGTCTCGGTGATCGACTTCAAGACGCAGAAGGTGGTGGCGAACTGGCCGATCCCTGGCGGCGGCAGCCCGGACATGGGCAACGTGAGCGCGGATGGCAAGACGCTATGGCTGTCCGGCCGCTTCGATGACGTGGTGTATGCGATCGACACCACCAGCGGCCAGGTGCGTTCCATCAAGGTGGGCCAGGAGCCGCATGGTCTTACCGTGTGGCCGCAGCCGGGCCGTTACTCGCTGGGACATACCGGCATCGTGCGCTGAGGTTTTTCCTCACGCGGAAACGCCAACGCCTGGCTCGAAAGAGGCGGGCGTTTTTCTTGCCGCCGTGGCATCGCATGGTTGTCGCCTTTTCCGGCCCTCCTGGTTAAAGTGTGATGAGAATCACATTTTTGCCATGAATCACGGAGCGATGGATGAGGGGCAGGCAGCGAATCGGGCAGTGGCTGTGCCGGGTGTTCCGGCACAAGTGGGAGCGCCCCGAGCCAGGTCGCCGTGAATGCACGCGCTGCGGCCGCATCGAGCAACGCGGCTGGCGTTAGAGCCGAGTCGGCGGGGCGCTGGCAATCGGAGCCGGCGTCCCCACATCCAAGGCTTCCACGCCGAGGAGGCCGCATGATTCCGTTTTCCGTACTCGATCTGGCACCGGTCACCGAGGGCAGCAACGCCACGCAGGCGTTCGCCAACACCCTCGATCTGGCGCAGCGCGCCGAGCAATGGGGCTATACCCGGTACTGGCTGGCCGAACACCACAACATGCCCGGCATCGCCAGCGCGGCGACGGCCGTGCTGATCGGTCATGTGGCCGGCGGCACCTCGACCATACGCGTGGGCGCGGGCGGCATCATGCTGCCGAACCACGCGCCGCTGCAGGTGGCCGAACAGTTCGGCACGCTGGCGTCGCTCTATCCCGGCCGGATCGACCTGGGCCTGGGCCGCGCGCCAGGCACCGACCACCCGACCGCACGCGCCTTGCGCCGCTACTTCGACAGCGCCGAAGCCTTCCCCCAGGACGTGGCGGAACTGCTCGCGTATTTCCAGCCGGCGACGCCCGATCAGCCGGTACGCGCCGTGCCGGGGGCCGGCATCGAGGTACCGGTGTGGCTGCTCGGCTCAAGCCTGTTCAGTGCGCGGCTGGCGGCTGCCATGGGCCTGCCGTTCGCCTTCGCCTCGCACTTCGCCCCGGATGCGATGGACGAGGCGCTGGCGCTGTACCGCCGTGATTTCCGACCGTCCGCGCGCCTGCAGGCGCCGTACGCGATGCTCGGCATCAACGTGGTGGCGGCCGGCAGCGATGCCGAGGCGCGGCGCCTGTTCACCACGCAGCAGCAGAGCTTCATCAACCTGCGCCGCGGCCGGCCCGGTCTCATTCCTCCGCCGATCGACGACATCGAAACCTACTGGACGCCCACCGAAAAGTTCGGCGTCGAACGCGCACTGGCCTGCGCCGTGGTGGGTGATGCGCACACGGTAAAGGAAGGCCTTGAAGCGTTCGTGGCGCGGCACCGCCCCGACGAACTGATGGTCACCGCCAATGTGTTCGAGCACGAAGCGCGGTGCCGTTCCTTCGATATGGTGGCGAAGCTGCGGCAGGAGATGGCCGCCTAGCCGCCGATATCGGTAGGAGCGCACCCAGTGCGCGACCGCGGCGCATGGTTGCCATCGTGGTGCAGGTTTATCGCGCACAGGGTGCGCTCCTACAGGGAGACAAAGGCGACTCAGGCCGGGTGAAGTGCTCCCTGGGTTTCCCCTAATTAGCAGTCGCGGAAGGTGATGGCGTCGTCCTGACCAGCCGACAGCTGCAGGAGCGCACCCAGTGCGCGACCGCGGCGTTGCGTTGTCACCGCTCCGTAGGTTTATCGCGCACTGGGTGCGCTCCTACAAAGGACTGCGGCGCAACTCAGGGTTGGGCGAAATTCTGCCGCAGATCCTGGCGGCAACGCGCGAGCAACTGGGCGGGGAACTGGGTGATCGCGTTGTCGGTGTAGCCAGCTTCGCCATCCAGCAGGCCATGCTCGGTGAGCTGCTGGCACATGGCCAGTCGCTGTGCAGCATGCAGTACGCGGCTCATGGGCTGCTCCATGGCTTCGGGCATGGTTTCCGCGTGCTCCACCAGCGCATCGAGAACCACCGGCGGCAGATCCCAGTGGCGGCCGGCCTGCACGCTGAGCCGGGCAGCGATGCGCGCGCAGCCGGCGATGAAGGCGGGCGAGCAGGCGGGCAGGGACTGGCCCAGGTCCTTGTCGAGCAACCGTGCCATCGCGCCCAGCCCGGTATAGCCGACCAGCCCGGCCAACTGTGCTTCGAACGGATCGCACTGGCCCTTGCTGAGGAACACGGCGGCATGCGCACAGCGCTCCGCGTGGTCCCATAGCCGCTGACCGATTACCTGGCCGTTCGCGCCGGCGCTCGCCATCAGGATGGGCTTCATCACGTAGACCGACACCACATGGCGCAGGCCGACCTGGCCCAGCAGCACCACGGCGTGCTGCAGGCTGCCGATGGGGTGGGCGGTGCGATATGCCACGCTCCCGGTGACGCGCATGACTTCGCCCACCAGCACCGGGTCGCGGCGGATCAGGTTGGCCAGCTGCGCGCCGTTGAGGTTGTCGCTCTTCATGGCGCGCATCAGCTGCGGCAGCACCGTGGGCATGCGAGGCAGGGTGCGCACATCGAAACGGCCGCTGTCGCACAGTTCGCCCAGCCGCTGCAGCAGCACCTGCTCGCGGCCCAGGTTGGCGTGATCGCCGGCGTTCACCGGCAGGTTGAGGATGAAACGGTGGAAGCGCTCCTCGACGTCGTTGCAGGTCAGGGAGCGGAGGCCCGTGTCGTCGAGGCTTGCCGAGGTATCGCGCCCGAGCGCAGCCGGACGCGGCGCCGGCGTTGCAGGGCCGCGCTCACGTGCGAAAAACCGCCACCAGTAACCCATCATCGCCCCTCGGTCTCCCTCGACTCACGCCTCCGCTCCGCTTCTGTATCGGCATGGCCAGGCAAACATGTAGGCTCGATCGGCGGACCTGCGACGGGATGCTCAAGCCGGCGCGTCTGCCCGCAAACGCTGGATCCAGCGGGCCGCGCCCAGGCCCGCAAGGCGACCGCTGGCGAAGCAGGCGGTGAGCAGGTAGCCACCGGTCGGCGCCTCCCAGTCCAGCATCTCGCCGGCGCAGAACACGCCGGGCAGGTCGGCAAGCATCTGGTGGCCATCCAGCGCTTCCAGGCGTACGCCGCCGCCGCTGCTAATGGCCTCCTCGATCGGACGAGGCTGCTTGAGCACTAGTGGCAGGCGCTTGATGGTGCGCGCCAGGGCCTCGGGGTCATGGAACTGGTTACGGTCCAGCACTTCGTGCAGCAGCGCTGCCTTGACGCCCGCCAGGCCGGTCTGTCTTCGCAGGTGCTCGCTCATCGAGCGGCTGCCGCGCGGCTTGGCGAGGTCGGCGCGCAGGCGATCGAGTGTGCGATCGGGGGCGAGATCCAGCGTCACGGTGGTCGATCCATGTGCGGCGACGGCATCGCGCAGCAGGCCGGAAAAGGCATAGATCAAGCTGCCCTCGATGCCCGTGGCGGTGATGACGCATTCGCCCTGCCGGGCGTGCTCGCGGCCGTGGGCGTCCGCCAGGTGGATCACCACGGGTTTCAGCGGCGCGCCAGCGAAACGGCTGGCGAGGTGGTCGGTCCAGCCGATGTCGAAGCCGCAATTGGACGGCACCAGCGGTGCGACCGGCACGCCACGTTCGATGAGCCATGGTTGCCACGTGCCATCGGAACCGAGCTGCGGCCAGCTGCCGCCGCCCAGCGCCAGCACCACGGCGTCCGCGCGAATCATGCGTTCGCCTTCCGGCGTGTCCATGCGCAAGGTGCCGTCCGTATTCCAGCCAAGCCAGCGGTGATGCACATGGAAGCGCACGCCGCTCTCGCGCAGGCGATGCACCCAGCCGCGCAGCAGCGGAGCGGCCTTCAGGTCGCTGGGAAACACGCGGCCCGAGCTGCCGACAAAGGTCTCCACGCCCAGCCCGCGCGCCCATTCGCGCAGGGCGTCGGCGTCGAAGGTGTCCAGCCATTGGCTCACCTCCTTCGCCCGCGATCCATAGCGCTGCACGAAGTCGGGCTTGGGTTCGCCATGCGTGAGGTTCATGCCGCCCTTGCCGGCGATGAGGAACTTGCGGCCCACCGAACCCTTGCCCTCGAAGACATCGACCTCGATGCCGGCCGCACGCGCCGTTTCGGCCGCCATCAGGCCAGCGGGGCCGCCGCCGATGATGGCGAGGCGAACGTGGGTGTGCGGGGCAGAAGACATGAGCGGCGTCAGTTCGGCGGCGTGGCCGCCATGCGCGATTGCGGCTCGACCGAGACGCTCGCCGTGTCGCTCATGATCTCGAGCTGGCCATCCTGGATCAGGCATTGCAGGCGCATGCCGCGCTCGGACATGGCCGCCAGCAGGTCCACCGTTTCGGCAGGAATATCCAGCACGGTGAGGTTGCGGTTGCGGCTCAGCGAACTGCCGATCTTGTCCCACCAGATGTCCGCGCTGCGGCCGCTGTAATTGATCACCACCACGTGCTGCGCGCGGCCACATGCCTTGCGGATGCGAGCCTCGTCGGGCTGGCCGAGCTCGATCCACTGCTCGATCTCGCCGGTGTACGCCTTGCGCCATAGCGCCGGTTCATCGTCGTCGCTCAGGCCCTTGCCGAACTCAAGGCGTTCGTCGGCGTACAGCGCGAAGGCCAGCAGGCGCACCATCAGGCGTTCGGCCGTTTCGGATGGATGCCGCGCCACCGTCAGCGCATGGGTCGCGTAGTAGTGCCGGTCCATGTCGCTGACCTGGAGCTCGGCCTTGTAGATGGTGGCGTTGAGGGCCATGAGGGTGCCTGCGGGAGGTAACCACCCATTGTACTTGGCCGACGCGATCCACCGCTTCACCGCGATAAATCAGCTGCGGGGCAGCAGATCCAGCAGTGGCTTGACCAGATCCATGGGCAGCGGGAACACGATGGTCGACGCCTTGCCGCTGTTGGACATGTCGGCCATGGTCTGCATGTAGCGCAGCTGCAGGGCCTGCGGCTGCTGGGAAAGCATGGCGGCGGCATCGCGCAGCTTTTCCGCGGCCTGCAGTTCGCCGTCGGCATGGATCACCTTCGCGCGCCGCTCGCGTTCCGCCTCGGCCTGGCGTGCGATGGCGCGCACCATGGTCTCGTTGAGATCCACGTCCTTGATCTCGACATTGCTCACCTTGATGCCCCAGGGGTCGGTGGCTTCGTCGAGGATCTGCTGCAGGCTGTGGTTGATCGAATCGCGCTGCGAAAGAATGTCGTCGAGATCGTGCTGGCCGAGCACCGAGCGCAACCTCGTCTGCGCGAGCTGGCTGGTGGCCTGCAGGAAGTCGGATACCTGCAGGATCGCCTTGTCCGGTTCCACCACCCGGAAATACACCACGGCATTGACGCGCACCGAGACATTGTCGCGGGAGATCACGTCCTGCGGCGGCACGTCCATCACCGTCACGCGCAGGTCCACGCGCATCATGCGTTGCACGAAGGGAACGAGGATGAACAAGCCCGGCCCTTTCGTACCGGTGTAGCGGCCCAGCGTCAGCACCACGCCGCGCTGGTACTCGGGCAGCACCTTGATCGACATGAACAGCAAGGCAAGCACCCACACCACGATCACACCGAAGAAGCCGTACATGAGCATCGTCTCCTGAGTTCGACCTAGGCCGGAGTTACCCACAACAGCAGGCCATCACGGCCCACGACCCGCACACGCGCGCCGGCGGGCAGGGCAGATTCGCAGCGCACGCGCCATTGCTCGCCACCGATGAGCGCCCAGCCCTCGCCATCGGGGCCAATCGCCTGCATCAGCTCGCCGGTGGCCAGCAGCATCTGCGTGTCGCCGTGGAACAATCGCGTTCGTCGCGAGCGGCGTACCAGCCGCAGCAACAGCACGAGCAGCGCCATCGCCGAAAAGGCGATGCCGCCGATCACGCCGAGATTCACGGCATAGCCCGGTACGCCACGGTTGAACAGCATGATCGAGCCGATCACGAAGGCGATCACGCCACCGATGCCGATAGCACCCACCGAGGGCGCGAGCGTTTCGGCCACGATCAAGCCGATGCCGAGCGTCATCAACGCGAGGCCCGCGTAGTTCACCGGCAGCAGCTGCAACGCATAGAGCCCCACCAGCAGGCAGATCGCACCGGCCACGCCCGGCAGCAGCACGCCAGGATGAAACGCCTCGATCACCAGCCCATACATGCCGGCGAGCAGCAGCAGGTAGGCGATGGTGGGGTGGGTCACGAGGTCGAGCAGATGGGTACGCCAGTTGGGCGCGTAATCGCGAATGGGCAGGCCCGCCGAATGCAATGTGATGTCGGTGCCAGCGACGCGCACGCGCCGTCCGTCGGCGCGTGCAAGCAGCGTGCTGGTATCGCCGACGACGAAGTCGATCACATGTTTCTGCAGTGCTTCGTCGGCCGTGAGCGTCGCGGCGCCACGCACGGCCTGTTCGGCCCAGTCGGCATTGCGTCCATTGAGCTGCGCGAGCGAACGGATCGAGGCGATGGCGTCGTTGAGCACCTTGTTGGTTTCCGCGTCAGGGGACGGCGTCGGCGCCGTGCCCGATGGCGCCGGCGTATTGCCGATCGGCAATGGACTGGCGCCGCCCAGCGATACCGGTGTGGCGGCGCCCAGATGTGTCGCCGGCGCCATCGCCGCCACCTGGCAGGCGTAGAGGATGTAAGTGCCCGCCGAAGCGGCCCGCGCACCCGATGGCGCGACATAGCCCAGTACGGGCTGATGGGCTGCAAGGATGCTGGCGATGATGGAGCGCATGGAATCGGACAAACCGCCGGGCGTGTCCATCTGCAGCACGACCACCGTAGCGCCATCGCGGTTCGCGCGCTCCAGACTGTTGTCGACGTATTCGGCGCTGGCGGGTCCAATGGGGCCGGTGAGTTCGATGCGGGCGGCAAAGGCGCCGGCACGCGCGGGGCCTCCGGCGGCCTGTCCGGCTGCCATCACGGTCGCCAGCGCCAGCAAAACGCCGGCCGACATCAAGAGCCATCGCATCACGCGGCGCCTCCTCGACGCTCGGCTTCAGAGTGCACCCGGGAATGTTTTGCCTGTGTGAGACACCGCGGAGGGCATCCCCTTCAACGTGCGAAGGCGCGTGCTTGTCTGCCAAGGCGGATTCCGCGGCCCGGGCGCATGCCGCCGGCAAGGCGCCCGCATCACGGCGCGTCGATGGCTGGACGTCACGTGCTCATTGCAGTTCCGCTTGCGAAGGCTGGCAACGCCGGGGAACGAAACGTATCGGCCTCAGCCGTAGACCGGCCGGCCTTGCGCGTCGAGCAGGCCATGCGCGACCAGCCATTGCCGTGCGTTTTCCGCGTCCTGCTCGAACCACGCCTGCGTCGAGCCGAGGCGGAACGAATAGCCCCAGGCATCCATGTCGGTCATCAGGCGCTGGCGTCCCACGCCGGGCAGTTCGTCCGCCAGCACGATCTGCAGGTAGCAGGTGGCGTCTTCCTCGGCGATCGAATCGGTGGCGTCGGTGTGCACGGACGCGCGCCGCTCCGCCGGCAGCACGATCAGGTGCCCGGCTTCATGAAGCAACGAATGCACCGGCGTGTCGCCGCGTGCATACACGGTGGTACCGATGATGCCGGCTTCATCGTCGCCCCAGAAACTGCCGGGAATGGCCGCATCGGATTCGACGCGTTGCAGTTGCAGGCCATAGCGCGCCAGCAGCGCAGCCGGCGCGTCGAAGCCGATGGCATCGAGGCGCATCACGCTGGCTTCGGCGGGCGACATGGGGGATTCGGATGACATGGAAACATCGGCCGCCGGGGGCGGCGGTGAAGCAGAGAGATCGTGGCACGGGGCGCCCCATGCCACGATGGCATCAGCCAGCGGGCTTGGCGTGATCAGGCAGTGCCACGGAAAGCTCGAGGATCTCGTGTCCGCTGTCGCGCTCGACGTTGATGTTGATGGCTTCGAGGTCGACGTGGACGTATTTCTTGATCACTTCGAGCAGCTCGTTGCGCAGCAACGGCAGGTAGTCGGGAGCGCCGCGGGTGGAGCGCTCCTGAGCCACGATGATGCGAAGACGCTCCTTGGCGACGGCTGCGGTGGGTTCCGGCTTGCGCTTCAGGAAATCAAGAATACCCATCGCGATCAGCCTCCGAATACGCGCTGGAAGAAGCCCTTCTTGGGCGCATCGAGGAAGCGCATGACACGTTCCTCGCCCAGGATGCGGGCGACGGTATCGCTGTAGGCCTGGCCGGCGAAGGAGTTCTCGTCGAGGATCACCGGCACGCCCGCGTTGGAGGCGGCCAGCACGTTTTCCGATTCCGGAATCACGCCGACGACGTTGATGCCGAGGATTTCCTCGACGTCCTTCACGCTGAGCATCTCGCCCACGGCCACGCGGGCCGGGTTGTAGCGCGTCAGCAGCAGGTGCTGCTTGATCGCGCCGTCGCCGCGCTCGGCGCGACGCGTCTTGCTGGAAAGCAGGCCCAGGATGCGATCGGAGTCGCGCACCGAGGACACTTCCGGGTTCACCACCACGACGGCGTGGTCGGCGAAATACATCGCCAGGTGCGCGCCCTTTTCGATGCCGGCAGGGGAATCGCACACGACGTAGTCGAAACCTTCCTTGCCCAGCTCCTCGAGCACCTTTTCCACGCCTTCCTGGGTGAGGGCGTCCTTGTCGCGCGTCTGGCTGGCGGCCAGCACGTACAGGCTCTCGT
This sequence comes from Dyella jiangningensis, assembly GCF_003264855.1. Taxonomy (NCBI): domain Bacteria; kingdom Pseudomonadati; phylum Pseudomonadota; class Gammaproteobacteria; order Lysobacterales; family Rhodanobacteraceae; genus Dyella; species Dyella jiangningensis. Next base: position 1,525,108 of record NZ_NFZS01000001.1, read on the forward strand.
AGCGCTTGTCCTTGATGAGGGCCTGCTTGAGCGTGGCCTCGCCGTGGACGACGTTGACGAAGTCGTACACCACGCGACGCTCGCAACCCATGATCAGGTCGAGGTTACGCAGGCCTACGTCGAAATCGATCACCGCGACTTTCTTGCCGGCCATGGCAAGGCCCGTGGCAAGCGAGGCACTGGTGGTGGTCTTGCCTACGCCACCCTTGCCCGAAGTGACAACGATAATCTCAGCAGTCAAGGCTCATCTCCGCAAAATGCTTTGTTGTAGTAATGGGCTGTCGTCAAAGCTTGGCGATCAGCAATTTTTCCCCTTCGAGCCAGCATCGCACAGACTGGCCTTCCAGGTCCTTCGGAATTTGTTCAAACACGCGGTAGTGGCCGGCGATGGCCACCAGCTCCGCGCGGAAGTCGGAAATATAGATGCGCGCCTTCTCATCGCCCTGTGCGCCAGCCATCGCGCGGCCACGCAGGCCGCCGTAGATGTGGATGCTGCCGTCGGCGATGACTTCGGCGCCATTGGCCACCGTGCCGGTGACCACGAGATCGCGCTCGCGCGCATAGACCTGCTGGCCCGAGCGCACGGTGCCGTCGACATGCTGGGCTCCCAGTCCCGCGACGACCGGCTCCGGTTCGCTGCGCGCGGGTTCGGCGCGTCGCGGCGCTTCGGCGGCGGGCGCCGGGGCAGGCGGTGCCGGTGGCGCGATGCTGCCGCCGTCGGCCGGCTCGTAGGCCGCACGGAACTTGGCGATCAGCGGCAGGCCCATGCGGCGCGAGAGGGCTTCCACCTCGCTGGTGCCGTAGGCGAGGCCGACCGGCATCATGCCGGCGCTGCGCACGGCTTCGAGCAACGCATCGACCGTGCCGTCGTCGGGCAGGTTCAGCAGGTGACTGAGGTCCAGCACCACGGCGGCGCGTGAAAACAATTGCGGCGCGGCGCGAACGCGACGCTCCAGCTCGTCGCAGAGGGCGGCGGCATCGGCACGGCGCACGCGCACGTTGGCGATGCCGACCTGGCCGAAACGGAGGTCGCAGGCTTCTTGTGTATCCATTCGCGCATTCATGGGCGCCGCTCTCCCGCGAGGCGGCGCCGGGTGGTGTCAGGGTGATGGAGAGGACGCTGGCGTTCGGCCAGCCACGGCACATCGGGCAGGCCGTCGTGGTCCAGGTAGGTTTCGCGGACGAAGGCGTAGCTGGGCAGGTCCTTGGCCAGCAGGCTGACCTGCGGACCTTCGGTGGCCATGCGCTGCTGTCCCACTTCCTGGAAGCCGTAGGTGCCGTGGAACAGCACCACCACGTCGTCGCGCGGCTCCAGGAACACCTCGCAGGTGAGCAGGGGCACGCGCACCTCGGCATAGCTGGTCACGTCGCAATAGAAGATGCGACCCAGGCCATGGCGGCGGTAGGCGTTGGCGATGACGATGCGGTCGATGTAGACGAACTGCGGGTAGTGCTCGGAAAACCATTGGTAATTCGAGCTGTCGTAGTCGCTGCCGTCGCGCAGGGCGATCAGGAAGCCGGCCAGGTGGCCGTCGATCTCGGCCACGCGGAAATAATCCGCGTGGTCATAGAAGAAGCGCAGTTGGGTCGCGTCCAGGGCGAGGATGGTGCGGCCGGCGGCGTTGTTGAGCGCCAGTACGGCATCCAGGTCGTGCTCTCGCACGTCGCGGATGGCAAGGGCCATTCGTTGCTCCGCTTTGTGTGGTTCGAGGACAAGACCGTTTGAAGCGGCCCCACGTAACGGGCGGCATTATGACATGCGTACGGCGCCCGCACATAACACGGCGCACCATGTAAAACCTTCGTAAAGCGTGCCTTTCGGCAGGGGTCGGGGAGTGACTTCTCACGCATTGCACCACGCCCGCCGCCGGCTGATGATGCGCGTATGGCATGGTCCAACATCAACCACATCCGGCTGCTGCGGTATGCCGGTCTCACGACCTATCTCTGCGTGGCCCTGCCGCTGCTGCCTGGCAGCTGGAGCCTGGCGCAGGTCAGTTCCTGGTGGAGCAACCCGAACATCACGGGATGGGTGCTCTCCTACCTGATCTTCGGGCTCACCTATCTGTTGCTGACGCGCCGCTCGAGCATGACGCGGCAGGTCGGCTACCCCTCGCTGCCGCAGCTGCTGGGCCTCGTGGTCCTGACCGGTTCGGCGGTGGCGATGGGCTGGTTCAGCCAGAGCGGCCTGTCGGCCATGCTGATGCTGGTGATCGCGGTGGTGCTGCCCTGGCAGCTGCCGGTCGGCGCCGGGCTGCTGTGGATGCTGCTGCAGAACCTGATGCTGATCCCGATCATCGCCAGCTACATGGGCTGGACCATCGTGACGGCGGTCCTGCAGGTGTGCATGTACCTGGGCATCTCGGCGCTGGTGTTCTTCACCTCGATGATCGCGAGCCTGCAGGCGGAGGAACGCGAGATACAGCGTCGTCTCAACTCCGAACTGCGCGCCACGCGCGCGCTGCTGGCCGAGTCCACCCGCATCGCCGAGCGCATGCGCATCGCGCGTGACCTGCACGACCTGGTCGGCCATCACTTGACCGCGCTCAGCCTCAACCTGGAAGTGGCCAGCCACCTGGTCAATCCGCAGGCGGCCGAACACGTGCAGAAGGCGCAGGTGACCGCCAAGCACCTGCTGTCGGACGTGCGTGAGGTGGTCAGCGAGCTTCGCCAGGACGATGCGATCGATCTCACGCAGGCCCTGCGCAGCCTGATCGAAGGCGTGCCCGGCCTGCGCGTGCATGTGGAGACGCCACCGCGTTTCAGCGTGGAAGACCCCCGGCGGGCCCAGGTGCTGCTGCGCTGCGCGCAGGAAATCATCACCAACGCCGCCAAGCATGCGGCGGCGCGCAACCTGTGGCTGCGCTTCGACTACGTCAACGCCAACCTGCTGGAGCTGTCCGCCCGCGACGACGGCCGCGGTGCCGCCAACTTCAAGCCGGGCAACGGCCTGTCTGGCATGCGCGAGCGCCTGACCGAGTTCGAGGGCAGTGTCATGGTTGACCCCGCGCTGATGCAGGGTTTTGCACTCACCGTGCGACTGCCGCTGGGCGAGGCGCCGGAGCTGGCGCATACGCCGTCACGGTTCGAACCTCCCGCGCTGGGGACGGTGTAAAGAATGCACCCCGGCTTGGTGGGTCATGCCAGAATGCGGGGCTTGGATAGCCGCATCGTAAGAGTCCGGTCCATGCAGGGGCATGGTCCGGGCTTGTTTCTCCGTTGGCCGCGGGCATCGGACGCAGGCCGCAACCGCTTCGAGGATTCACGATGATTTCCGTCTGTCTTGTCGATGACCAGAACCTGGTTCGCCAGGGTGTCCGCTCCCTGCTCGATCTGGCGGAAGACATCCGCGTGGTGGCCGAGTGCGCCGACGGCGCGCAGGCCGTGCAGGACATTCCGCGCATCAAGCCCGATGTGGTTTTGCTCGACCTTCGCATGCCCAACATGAGCGGCCTGGAAGTGCTGCAGGCCCTGTCCGCACGCAACGAGCTTCCGCCCACCATCATCCTCACCACCTTCGACGACGACCAGCTCGTGCTGCAGGGCCTCAAGGCCGGCGCCCGGGGTTACCTGCTCAAGGATGTCTCGCTGGAACAACTGGTGGAGGCGGTGCGTACGGTGGCCGCGGGCGGTTCACTGGTCGCACCCATGGTCACCCAGCGCCTGCTCGCCGGCGTCGGCCGCATGCAGAACCAGTTCACCAGCCTGGAGCAGCCCGATCCGCTGACCGAGCGCGAGACCGAGATCCTGCGCCTGCTGTCCGGCGGCTACAGCAACAAGGAAATCGCCAATTCGCTGAAGGTGGCCGAGGGCACCGTGAAGAACCACGTGTCCAACATCCTTTCCAAGCTGGGCGTGCGTGATCGCACCCGCGCCGTGCTGAAGGCGCTGGAGCTGGGCATCGTCTGACCGCGAGGCCCGCCCGCAGGCGGGCACCGTCCCTCGGAAGCCGTCGCGGCATCCATGCAAACCTCTCCAGGCGCCGGCCCGGCGCCGGTACAGGGCGAAGGCCCATGCAGCTTTCCCGTGTGCATGCGTAAGGTCTGACGCTACGCCGCCAGCCCTAGTGCCACAGCCATTCGCGGGCGTCTGGAAGGCCAATGAGGCAACACTGAGCCCGTATCGCCATCGTCATGATGCCTGGAAGGCCCGCCGGGTGTGTCGCGTGGCGCCGGGAAGACTGGCCGTCTTGCCAAGCCGCGCGGCGCAGTCGGCGGGCCTTCCAGGCATCACCCCGTGGGCCCGCCCTGTCTGTCCGCATGCCTTCGGTCCGTTGGCTCGACAGACGGCCAGTCTGCCTTCACCAACGGCCCTGTGGCCTGCGAACAGACAGGGCGGGTGACGATGGCGATACGGGCTCAGTGTCGCCTCAGTAGCCGGATGGCGTTCCTGCGCGTGAACAAGTAGTATCGGTGGCTTCGGCGCTGGCCGACCCCCCGTCACGACGTAATTCTTCGGGAATTTCCCGTGGCTGGCCGGTCTCCGGCGACTCGACTGCCCTTAGTGCCGTATACAGAGAGACGTGCGGAGAACCCCGGAATGATGCGTGTTCTTGAATTTATTGTTGCCCTGGTCATCGTCGCCGTCGTGGCGGTGGTGGTGGGCGTGGTTATGCCTGGCAGCGGCCATGTGGAAAGGTCGTTGGTCATCGGCAAGGACATGCGTCAGGTCTATGACGTGCTGAGCAACTTCCGCCGCTTCCCGGAATACACCGTGCAGCGCGAGTACGACCGCAACATCAAGTTCGACTTCTCCGGCAAGGCCTATGGCCCGGGTGCCGAGGTGTCCTGGTCCAGCCAGGACGAGAAGGTCGGCAACGGCAAGCTGACCATCGCTTCGGCCGATCCGAGCTTCGACAAGGTCGACGCGCAGGCCCGCAAGGCTTCCATCGTCTGGAACCTGGACAACGACTGGCGCGGCAACGACAAGCACTTCACGCTCGACCTCGAGCGTCAGGGCAGCCGTGGCCAGCTGACCAAGGCCACCTGGTCGTATGACGTGGCCTACGGCTTCAACCTGATCAACCGTTATTCGAACCTCTACATTCATGGCGACCCGGATGCCTTCATCCAGTTCACCCTGAACAACCTGCAGAACGTGCTGGCCGGCGTGCAGAACGTCGACTACACCAAGCTGATCCCGTACATCGAGCAGACCCAGCCGACGCCGGTGCTGCTGGTGTCGACCTCGATCGAGCGCAAGGGTGGCCTCGAGGCCCTCAACGATGCGACCGACAAGGCCGTCGGCCAGATCCAGGCGGCCGCCAAGAAGCTGGGCGTGACCACCACCGGTCCGCGCATCATCTACACCACCAACTACGGCGACCAGACCTACTCCTTCGACGTGGCCATGCCGATCAGCGCGACCAGCCTGAATGTCGGTGGCCAGACCGTGGAGCTCGCTGCCGCCAAGTCGCCTGACCTGTCGAACGCCGCCAGCGCCAGCACCAGTGGCGATGCCGCTGCCGCCAACCCGGCCGACAACACCCCGGGTGGCCATGACCGCTTCGGCCGCCTGATCGTCGACAACGACGTGCGCGCGTTCCTGGCCTTCGGTGGCCCGGCCCTCAAGGCCGTGTGGAATGGCACCGCCGCCGGCGTGCCGCAGACCCGCGACCTGATGAAGGCCTATGCGCAGACCCACGGCTACAAGTTCGACGAAGTGGTGAACCGCTTCTACGACATCGAAGCCAAGCCGGAAGTGAAGCAGGGCGACCAGGTCACGCAGTACGCCGAATTCGACGTGTACCTGCCGCTGAGCTGGGCGCCGGAACAGACCCCGGAACAGGAAGCCGGCATCAAGCCGCCGTCGCTGGACCAGGGCACCGACCAGCAGGCTCCGGCTTCGTCCGGTACGGCCGCGGCTCCTGCCGAAGCCGGCACCGCCGGCAAGTAAGCCGCCCAGGCAATGCATCGAAAAGGCCCTTCCTCGCGAAGGGCCTTTTCATTTCTGATGCGTGCATCGACCGGTAACGGCGAACTTTTCGGTTACATTGCAGGTCGACTCGCTGATCCACGAAGGCCTTGCGCATCGCGCGGCCGCCTCCTGCCTCGACCGGACATGATCGAAACCGAACAGCTCACCCGGCGCTACGGCGCCCTGACCGCCGTGGATTCGCTGAGCTTCCGCGCCGAACCGGGCCAGGTGCTGGGACTCCTTGGCCCCAATGGCGCCGGCAAGACCACGGTGATGCGCATGATCGCCGGCTTCCTCGCGCCCAGTTCGGGCACGGCGCGTGTCTGCGGCCACGATGTGCTCAAGGAGCCGCTGAAGGCCAAGCGCGCGCTCGGCTATCTGCCGGAAGGTGCACCGAGCTATGGCGAGCTGACGGTGCGCGAGTTCCTCACCTTCGTCATCCGCATGCGCGGCCTGCAGCGCGAGGAGGGCTATCGCCGTTTCGAGCGCGTGGTGGGTGGCCTGCAACTGGAAGGCGTACTCGACCAGTGCATCGACACGCTGTCCAAGGGCCTGCGCCGCCGCGTAGGCCTGGCGCAGGCGATCGTGCACAACCCGCAGGTGCTGATGCTGGACGAGCCCACCGATGGCCTCGACCCGAACCAGAAGCACACCGTGCGGCAGCTGATCGACGCGATGGCGCGGGACCGCACCATCCTCATCTCCACGCACCTGCTGGAAGAAGTGCATGCGCTCTGCAATCGCGTGGTGATCATCGCCAACGGCAAGCTGTTGGCCGACGCCACGCCGGCCGAGCTGGAGGCGCGTTCGCGTTACCACGGCGCGGTGTCGTTCAGCGCGCCGGGCAGCGGCGTGTCGCAGGAAATGCTGGGCCGCCTGCCGCAGGTGGCGTCGATCGAGGTGGATCCGCTGGACGGGCGCATCACCGTGTTCCCGCGTCCGGGCGAACGCATCCTGGAGCCGGTGGAAACCCTGCTGCGCCAGCAAGGGCTGGAAGTGTCGGAAATCCAGCTGGAACGAGGCCGCCTGGACGAAGTGTTCCGCCACATCACCACCGGCGCCGAGGGCAAGGCATGAGTCCCGTTGCTGCGGTGATGCGGCGCGAGTTGCGCAGCTACTTCGTCACGCCGGTGGCGTATGTGTTCCTGGTGATCTTCCTGGTGATGTCCGGCATCCTCACCTTCTACGCCGGTGATTTCTACGAGCGCAGGCAGGCCGACCTGCAGCCGTTCTTCGTGATGCATCCCTGGCTTTACCTGGTATTGGTGCCGGCCGTATCGATGCGCATGTGGGCCGAGGAGGCCAAGGGCGGCACGCTGGAATTGCTGCTCAGCCTGCCGCTCACGCTGGGCCAGGCGATGCTGGGCAAGTTCATCGCGGCATGGCTGTTCATCGGCCTCGCCTTGTTCCTGACGTTTCCGATCTGGCTCACGGTGAACTACCTGGGTTCGCCGGACAACGGCGTGATCCTCGCCAGCTACATCGGCAGCTGGCTGATGGCCGGCGCCTTCCTCGCGATCGGCGCCTGCCTGTCGGCGGTGACGCAGAGCCAGGTGGTGGCCTTCGTGCTGACGCTGGTGGTGTGCTTCCTGTTGATCCTGGTGGGGCAGCCGCAGGTGATGGAATTCTTCCAGGGCGCGCTGCCGCGGAAGCTGGTGAACGGTCTTGCGCACCTGAGCATGCTTCGCCACTTCGAGGCGATTGCGCGTGGCGTGCTGGACCTGCGTGACCTGTTGTATTTCGTGCTGAGCATGGCAGCCTGGTTGACCGCCGGCGTGCTGGTGCTCGACCTGAAGCGGACGCCATGAGCATGACGCGCGTGCATTCCCGTCGCCGTCTCGTGCTGCTTGCCGCGCTGGTGCTGCTTGCCGTCGTATTCGTCGCCATCACCCTGGGCAGCAGCCGGTGGCTGCGGCTGGGTCGCATCGACCTCACGTCCGATCGGCTGTACACGCTGACGCCCGGCACCGCCCACATCGTGGACAACCTGCGTGCGCCGCTGAAGCTCACGCTGTATTTCTCCGAGCATGCCGCGCGCGATCTGCCGCAGCTGCGCACCTATGAGCAGCGCGTCAGGGAAATGCTGCAGGAAATGGTGGCCCGCTCGCACGGGCGACTGCGGCTGCAGTTCGTGGATCCAGTGCCGTACTCCGACGACGAAGTCAGTGCCGAAGGCTATGGCCTCACGCCGATCAACGGCGGCAGCAATGGCGAGCGCGTCTTCTTCGGCCTCGTGGGCAATACCTTGCCGGCCAACGCGGACAGCGAGAGCGAGAACGAAGAGCGCCTGCCAGGCAACACACTGAGCATCCCGCTGCTCGATCCCTCGCGCGAAACCTTCCTCGAGTACGACATCGCCAAGCTGCTCTATGAGCTGGACCAGCCCTCCAAGCCGCACGTGGGGCTGATCACCAGCCTGCCGGTGGAAGGCAATCCGGTGATTGGCGAGCAGCCGTGGACGGTGATGCGCCAGCTGGGGCAGCAGTTCGACGTCAAGGCGCTGGATGCGAGCAAGCTCACCCGCATCGACAGCGACATCAAGGCGCTGCTGGTCATCCACCCCAAGCACCTGCCGGCGGATGCGCTCTATGCGATCGACCAGTACGTGCTGCGCGGCGGGCATCTGGTGGTGTTCGTCGATCCGGTGGCGGAAATGGACAACACGCCGTTCGTGGACAGCAACGGCAACACCGACGACCACAATTCGGACCTGGCGAAGTTGTTCGAGACCTGGGGCGTGCAGTACGACCCCCAGAAGGTCGTGCTGGATCGCTCGCGCGCGCTGCGCATCGAGCTGGCCGACAGCAGCTCGATGAGTCATCCGGCGATGCTCGGCCTGGGACAGCAGGAGCTCAGCCACGACGACGTGATCACCGCCAGCCTGCAGCGCATCAACATCTCCAGCGCCGGCTACTTCGATCTCTCGCCGGGAACCACTTCGCGCCTGCAGCCGTTGATGCAGAGCACGACCGACGCGGAAGTCGTGCCCAGTCAGCGGGTGCGCGAGTCGATCAACAATCCGGGCGGCCTGCTGGACAACTACAAGCCGGACAACAATCACTACGTGATCGCGGCACGCCTGCGCGGCACCTTCGCCAGTGCGTTTCCGGAACGGGCCAAGCTCGCAGGCCATCTGGGCGTCTCCGGCGACAATGCCGAAGTGATCCTGGTGGCGGATACCGATCTGCTCAGCGATCGCCTGTGGGTGTCCTATACGCAGAGCCTGCTCGGCCAGCCGCAGCTCAGTGCCCTCGCCAACAACGGCGACTTCGTCACCAATATCGCGGACAACCTCAGCGGCTCCTCCGCGCTGCTGTCCATCCACGGCAGGGTCAGCTCGCAGCGGCCGTTCACGCGCGTGCTGGCGTTGCAGAGTGCGGCCGACCAGAAGTACCTGGCGAAGAAACAGGAGCTGCAGCGCGAGCTGGCCGTCACGCGTTCCCGCCTGAGCGAGCTGCAGCCCGCCAAGGCCGCGCGCGCCGACACCGCGAGCGCGGAACAGCGAGCGGAGATCGAGCAGTTCCTGCGGCGGCAGCTGGCGATCAACAAGGAGCTGCGCGACGTGCAGCACCAGTTCAATGCCGAGATCGACGCGCTGGGGCTGCGTCTCAAGTTCATCAACATCGTGCTGGTGCCGTCTCTGGTGACGCTGTTCGGCCTGCTCTATGGCTGGCGTCGTTCGCGCCGTAGCCGTCGCCGGGTCTCAGGCTGAGGCGGGCAGGCTATGATGTGCGGTCGCCGTTGAGTCGCGGATTCGTTCGATGATGGCAAGCGTGATCAAGTGGATCGTGCCCTGGGAGTTTTCCTGGGTGTTCCTGCTGACCTTCGTGGCCTGCGGCGTGCTGTACGTGCGCGGTTGTCGTCGCCTGCCGGTCGGCATCGGCCGCCAACTCGCGTTCTGGCTCGGCATGGCGATGATCTATGTGTCGCTGCATACCTATCTGGATTTCTTCTTCGAGCATGAGTTCTTCATGCATCGTATCCAGCAGGTGCTGTTGCATCACCTGGCGCCGCTGCTGATCGTTGCGTCCTATCCTGGAACGGTGCTGCGCAAGGGCCTGTCCTTGACGTGGCGCGTCCGTTTGCTTCGCCCGGTGTTGCGGTCGTGGCCGTGGCGGTTGTTCAGTGCCGTGTTCCTGAACCCGGCGGTCGTGACGGTCCTGTTTGTCGCCTTCATCCTCGTCTGGCTGATTCCATCGATGCAGACGCTGGCGATGCTGGACTGGCGCATCTACCGCTTCATGAACTGGTCGATGCTGGTCAGTGGTTTCAGCTACTGGTGGCTGGTGCTGGACCACCGGCCGCGTCCGCCGGGCCGCATGACGCCGGGCATGCGCGTGCTTTCGCCAGGCATCACGATGACGCCGCAGATTCTCGCCGGCGCCATCGTCACGTTCTCGAAGACCGATCTCTACCCGATCTTCGAAATCTGTGGGCGCGCCTTCACCTTCAACGTGCTCACGGCACAGCTGGTCGGCGGCGTGATCATGTGGGTGCCGGCGGCGATCATCGAATCCATCGGTGGCCTGCTGGCCATGCGGCAATGGTTGCGCCTTTCGCGCAAGGGGCGCATTCGTCGGAAGCCGTGGCCGCGGCGCCAGGCTGCGTCGCCCGTTACGGCAACGCAGCCGGTGCGCGAACCTGCCGTGCCTCGGTAGGCGTCATCGCGCACCGGGTGCGCTCCTGCAGCAGGAACTCAGTGCGCGTGGGCGTCGCCGGCATCGGTGGCGTTCGCCGGGCGCGCGGCGAAATCCGTGTCCAGCACGCTGCCATCGCTGAAGTGGAAAGTGAGCTTCACATCGTCGCCCGCTTTCACCGGCGGATTCGCCTTGCTCATCATCAGGTGATAGCCGCCGGGGGCCAGTTCGGCCTTGCCGTGCGCGGGAATCACCAGGTTTTCCACCATGGCCATGCGGCTGACGCCGCCTTCGGAGCTGCTCTTGTGCAGCATCACGCTGCCGTAGCGCGCGCTGCTTGCACTGCGCAGCGTGGCCGGTTGGTCGCCGGTGTTTTCCAGCACGACATAGCCGCCTGCGGGCAGGTCGCCCGGCAGGACGCGAATCCACGCCTGCGTGGCACGGATGTGTTCGGCTTCGTTGGCATAGGCCGACAGGGCCAACAGCCACCCGGCCGCGAACAAGGGCAGGGTGCGTGCGATGCGGACGATCATGAGCGATTCCCCAGGCTCAACATCAGGTGCAGGTCGTGGACGAGATCGTCCTGCGGATTGCCCGGCGTCGCCAGCAGGCGGGCCTTGCCGTCGCGATCGAAGACGTAGATGGCCGAGCTGTGGCTCACCTCGTACTGGCCATCGCCCTTGTCGGGCTCTCGGGTGAACGCGGAGCGGTAGCGCTTGCTCAGCGCCTCGATCTCCCGAGGCGTGCCGGACAGGCCGACGGCGCGAGGATCGAACGCGTTCACATAGGCGTGCATGATGTCGGGCGTATCGCGCGCCGGGTCCACGCTCACGAACAGGATGCGCGCACCGTCAGCCAGCGGGCCGAGGCGCTGCATCACCACGTGCAGCTGGGCGAGCGTCAACGGGCAGACGTCGGGGCAATGGGTGTAGCCGAAATAGAGCAGCACCACCTTGCCGCGGTAGTCCTGCCCGGTGACGGCCTTGCCCTGGTCGTCGACCAGCCGGAAATCCAGGTCGGGCATGTGCCCGGCGACATCGGTGAGCCGCCACTGGACGTCATCGCCGCGATGGCAAGCGGCCAGCAGCAGGCTTCCGAACAGCAACGAGAACACCAGGGCCAGGCGACTGGCCCGGCGAAGCGTCGTGCGAAAATGGATGGGAATCATCCCGTCAGCATACGACACTGGCCGCCGGCCGTTGAGGGAAGCGTTATCCATGCGACACCCATCCTTTGCCACTGGTGTGCTCATCGGGCTCGTGGGCGCGAGCGCCGTGATGTTCGGTGCCTTTGGCGCGCATGCCTTGCGCGACGTGCTCGATGCGCGCGGCAGCGAGCTGTGGCACACCGCCGTGAGTTATCACTTCTGGCATGCGCTCGCGCTGGTGCTTGCGGCGTTCGCCAGCCCCGGACGTGCGCGCCGCATGGCGCTGGTGGCTTTTCCGTTCGGCATCGTGCTGTTCAGCGGCAGCCTGTACGCCCTGGCCTTGGGCGCACCGCGCTGGTCTGGCGCCATCACGCCGCTGGGCGGCGTGGCGTTCATCGCGGGCTGGCTCGCTTTGGGCGTTGCGCTGGCACCGCAGTTGTCGCGTGCTTCCCGCTAGGCGGGATCAGGCGCGCTCCACCCGCGCCGCGTAGCATCCGGGACGAGCCATGTGGATGTGCAGGTAGGACACCTTCGTGTCGCTGAACAGGCGTTCGATCAGCGGTTCCAGCGCCGTGCCCTGGGCCACATCCGCATCACGCAACATGCCTTGTCCGTCAAAGCCTCGCACGGAGAGCAGGCGGCGGCGAAGCTGGTCCGGCACTTCATCCACCCGGTCGTACTGTTGTTCGCCTTCGCGGATGTAGATGGCGTGGCTGGAGCGGAAGGGCGAATCCACCGGGTGGTGCTCGTAGTGCAGCAGGATCAGGGACTGCCCCGGCTCGGCATCCGTGAGGCTGACGCGGCAGGGGTATCCGTGCGGCTGGTCGGCCACGACGCGCACCGCGCGGCGTTCGGCGAGCGCCTCATCGGAAAGGCCAAACAGTTCGGCGAAGGGTTCGGCGGGCAGGCCCGTGATGCGGAAGTGCATGACATTGCTCCTTGAAACGGTGCATGCAGCTTGCCGCGCAGGTCCTGCTTCCACTATCCGGTTCTTGCGACGCGGCGTTCAATCCACGCGAAATACGTTCACCGTCTCGCATGCGGGGCAACGGTAACTCTGCAGTTCCGCGTCTTCCCGCTTCGCCCACTCGAGCGCGTCGGGCGGAAGCATGTCCTGCGGTTGCATTTCGACCTGTTTGCCCGCCTTGGAGCAGCTGTCGCAAAGGACCGGGCCGTCAGGGAGGGGGGCGTAATCGGTGGCCATAGGAGTTCTCCGGCTGTCACTCGCGATGTGAGGAAGTGGAAAACCTAGCGCTGCGGCCGTGCAAGACGCGTTGAAGCGCCGAGAAGAAGGCGCGTGTGTTCAGTCCGCGTCGTCGTCGGCTACGGGCTCGGCCGTTTCCTTCTTCAGGCGCCCCTGCTTGCGCAACGCTTCGCGCAAGACGAACTCGATCTGCGCGTTGACGCTGCGCAGATCATCGTCGGCCCAGCGCTGCATGGCTTCGAGTACGGCAGCGCTGATGCGGAGTGGGTAGGCCTTTTTGGGGTCTGCTTTCATATTCCAAGTACCTCGCGCCGGGACCTGTTTGCGCGAAGGGCAAGGAAGAGCGAAGGAGTGTATGTCGATACACGACTGAGCGATGACGCAGCCCTGCGGGCAAACAGACCCGGCCCGAAGGGTTGCGCTTGCGCTGCCGCCAGTGGGCAGCGCGCGGCTTGGCCAGCCAGCCAGGCTGGCGCTGCCCACTGGCGGCAGCGCAAGCGCAACGCGAGGCACTTGGAATATGAAAGCAGACGCTTAACCGCCATAGAGCGTGCCGGCGTTCACCACCGGTTGCGTGGCGCGATCGCCGCAAAGCACGACCAGTAGGTTGCTCACCATGGCGGCCTTGCGCTCTTCGTCCAACTCCACCACGCCCTGCTGGCGCAGCTTGTCGAGCGCCATCGCGACCATGCCCACGGCGCCTTCCACGATGCGCTCGCGCGCCGCCACGATGGCGTTCGCCTGCTGGCGCTGCAGCATGGCCTGGGCGATTTCCTGCGCGTAGGCGAGATGGCTGATGCGCGCTTCGACCACGCGCACGCCGGCCTTGTCCAGGCGGGCCTGTATCTCGTCGCGAAGATGGTTGTTGATGACGTCGCCGTGGCTGCGCAGGGCGGGTTTGCCGTCGTCGTGCGCGTCGTAGGGATAGTTCTGCGCCATCTGCCTCAGCGCGGATTCGCTCTGGATGGTGACGAAGTTTTCGTAGTCGTCCACGCAGAACACGGCTTCGGCGGTGTCGATGACCTGCCACACCACCACGGCCGCGATCTCGATCGGGTTGCCGTCGCTGTCGTTCACCTTGAGCTTGCCGCTCTCGAAGTTGCGCACGCGCAGCGAGACGCGACGGCGCGTGCAGAACGGGTTGGTCCAGCGCAGGCCTTCCGCGCGGACGGTGCCCGCGTACTTGCCGAACAGCTGCAACACCTGGCCCTCGTTGGGCGCCACCTGGAAGAAGCCCTTCACCATGAGCAGCGCCAGCGCAATCAGCAGCACGCCCGCCGGGCCAAGATAGCCCACGCTGCCGCGGGCCGTTTCCATCCACAACGCGACGCTTCCCAGGCCCATCAGGAAGCAAAGAAAGACCATCGGTATGCCCGCAACCGAAAAACCCTGACGCTCGTTCATGGTGATTCCTCCCTAGTTGGGAGGATTTGATATCAAAATGATATCTATCGGCAAGTGCCTTCGCTCACCGGCCATTGCCGGCGCTTACCGGCGGCTCGCCCACCGTCGGTGGCGGCAGGTTGCCCGCCAGTTCGCCCGTCGGGGTGATTTCCTCGATGTGCAGCTGGCCGAACAGGTTGGCCACATTGAAGAAATGCCACGGATCGCCGTCGCCAGTATCCAGGGCGATGTGGCTGCTGTCGAAGTGGCGCAGGGCGGCGTCGAAGCTCTGCCAACGTCCGTTGATCCAGGACTGCACCCAGGCATGGGGAACGAATACGCGCGAAGCGCCGGAGAAGCGGTCGGCATAGACCATGCCGGTCACCACCCGTGTCGGGATGTGCTCGGCGCGCGCCAGCGCAGCGAGCAGCACGGCGTATTCGGTGCAGTCGCCGTCATGGGTGCGCAGCACCTCCAGCGCCGAGGCGTAGCCCACGTCGAGCCCGTGCTGGGTGATGTAGTCGCTGACGAAGCTGCGCAGGCGGCGCATCTTCTGCAGGTCGTCCCGCGCGTCGCCCACCACCCGCTTGGCGAGGTCACGGATTTCCGGTGCATCCGATTGCACCCAGGCATTGGGCAGCGTGTCCTCGGCGGTCGGAGGCGCCTGGCCACCGGGCTGGGGATTGCCCACGTCGACCAGCCAGTTGCCGCGCCCCAGGTCGAGGACGTGCTGTTCGTCGGTGCCGATGATCGGTTGCGGACCGCCGGCTGGCGCGCGAACGCGGTAACGCAGGAACGA
This sequence comes from Dyella jiangningensis, assembly GCF_003264855.1. Classification (NCBI taxonomy): domain Bacteria; kingdom Pseudomonadati; phylum Pseudomonadota; class Gammaproteobacteria; order Lysobacterales; family Rhodanobacteraceae; genus Dyella; species Dyella jiangningensis. The sequence goes on from NZ_NFZS01000001.1 coordinate 1,540,194, forward strand.
GCTGCGCAGATAGGCTGGCAGCAGCCGCGGCGAATCGACCATCGCGGCGCGGAACATGTCCATCTTCTGTACCGGCGCCATCGCGCACTTGCGGCTGCAGGCGAGCATTTCCAGCTTTCGGCCCAGCATGTCGAGCATGCCCTTGCGGGCGTAGCCCTGGTCGTCCAGCCACAGGTCCATGGTCTGCGAGCCGCGGGGAGTCTTCAGCACCTGGCGCTGGTGGCTGAGGATCATGCTGCCTTCGGGCAGGGTCACCTTCTCGTTGCCGATCACCGTCATCGCCACCCGCGCGACGGCCTGGCTGGCCGGGTCGAACATGTCCATGGTGTAGTTCTCGCCCGGCTTGCCCGCGGCGTTGACGAGGGCAAGGCGCTGCCCTTCGCTGAGCATCGCGCCGGGCGGCCAGACCAGCAGGGTCTGGCGTGCGTTGCCGTCGACGGTGGTGGTCACCGCGAAGTCGCCGCCGGGCTGGCGTTTGCCTTCCACGATGGTGTCGGTAGAGGACAGCGTGCTGCGAGCATAGAACTCCAGCGGCTCGCCCGCGCTGCTTTCCACGCTGCGGGTCAGCACGCCCAGCGGGATGCCGCTGCCGCTGCGATTGAGCTCGATCACCAGGTCCTGCGTCGTGGTGACGACGTCGCCGACGCGCTCGTGCCGGATTTCCAGGTGGCCGATCTTGCGGCCGCCGAGAAGCACGGTCATCCAGGTCGTATCCGGCGACGCCACGGCCTCGGCCCGGGTGGTGCTCCAGGGGGAGGGGCACAACGACAACACCAGCAACAGCATGGCAGTCCGGTTGCGCATAGTCGTTCCGCGGGGACGGTGGCAATGACAGTCAATGCCGGTTCGAGGCGTTCGTCAATGGGACTTCCGGCAGGTCGCGACGAAGGTCGCCGCGAGTCCCGTCCAGGCCGCTTACAATGCGTGTTTGCCGCCCCGGAGAGAAACCGAATGAAGCCGTTTGGCACGCCTTATTCCGACCGCGCCCTGCGCGTGCTGCTGCTGGGTTCGGGCGAACTCGGCAAGGAGGTGGCCATCGAGCTGCAGCGCTTTGCCGTGGAAGTGATCGCGGTGGACCGTTATGCAAATGCACCGGCGATGCAGGTGGCCCATCGCAGCCATGTGATCGACATGCTGGATGGCGCCGCGCTGCGCCAGCTGATCGAGGCGGAAAAGCCTGACCTGGTGGTGCCGGAAATCGAAGCCATCCACACACCGACGCTGCTCGAACTGGAAAAAGGCGGCCTGCGCGTGATACCCACGGCCCGCGCCGCGTGGCTCACGATGGACCGCGAAGGCATCCGCCGTCTCGCCGCCGAAGAACTGAAGCTGCCGACCTCGCCTTACCGTTTCTGCGAGACCGAGGCCGAATATCGCGACGCCGCCGCTCAGATCGGCCTGCCGTTCGTGATCAAGCCCGTAATGAGCTCTTCCGGCAAGGGGCAGAGCGTGGTGCGCCATGAAGACGAGCTGCAGGCTGCCTGGGATTACGCCCAGTCCGGCGGGCGCGCCGGCAAGGGCAGGGTGATCGTCGAAGGCTTCGTCGATTTCGACTACGAGATCACCCTGCTGACCGTGCAGCACAAGGATGGCGCGAGTTTTTGCGCGCCCATCGGGCATCGCCAGGAGGACGGCGACTATCGCGAATCGTGGCAACCGCAGCCCATGAGCGATGCGGCCTTGGTCGAGGCGCAGCGCCAGGCTGCGGCGATCACGGGCGCACTCGGCGGATGGGGCGTGTTCGGCGTGGAATTCTTCGTCAAGGGTCACCACGTGATCTTCTCGGAGGTGAGCCCGCGCCCGCACGACACTGGTCTGGTGACCCTGATTTCGCAGGATCTCTCCGAGTTCGCACTGCATGCACGCGCCATTCTCGGCCTGCCGATTCCGGCCATTCGCCAACTGGGCCCATCGGCATCCTGCGCCGTGCTGGTGGAAGGCGATGGCGACGCGCCGCGCTATCTCAACGTGGCGGAGGCGTTGAGCCAGCCCGATACGCAGCTGCGCATCTTCGGCAAACCCACGGTCAAGGGACGCCGACGCATGGCGGTCACGCTCGCGCGCGATGAAGACATCGAAACGGCCAAGGCCAAGGCGATCGCGGCGGCGAACATGCTGCGCGTGGAGCTGTGACGCTTCCCTTTCGCGCGCTTTGAGGAGAGGATCGGAAGCGGACACCAGCGCCGGCCGTCGCGGATGCCAGCATTCCGATGAAGCCCTTGCTTGGCAGAGTCCACTTCCCGCGTTCGCCCGAGGGAAGTGGACAAACAACGATCACAACCGGAGGCAATGATGGAACCGTCGGGATTTGCGCGCTGGCTGGTCGTGGTGGTCGAAACCTTCGCCGCCCTGTTCCTGCTGCTGCTCGTGCTGCTGGCCGTCGTCGTCATGGTGGTGTGGTTCGTGGACCGTCACCAGACCGGCAACTCGGTGTTGCGCAATTATCCGGTCATCGGCCACTTCCGTTACTGGTTCCTGCACCTCGGTGAGTTCTTTCGCCAGTACCTGTACTCCAGCGATCGCGAGGAACTGCCGTTCAATCGTGCGCAGCGCATGTGGGTCTATCGCGCGGCCAAGAACGTCGACAACACCAACGCGTTCGGTTCCACCCGCGACCTGCGTGGCGAAGGCGTGCCGTTCTTCGTCAATGCGCCATTTCCCGCGCTGGGAGACCGGAAGCTCGAACCGCGTCCGGTGACCCTCGGGCCGTATGCGCGTGAGCCTTACCAGCACGCGGCGTTCTTCAACATCTCGGCGATGAGCTTCGGCGCGCTCTCCGCGCCAGCGGTGCGCGCGCTGTCGCGTGGCGCGGCCAAGGCGGGCATCTGGATGGACACGGGCGAGGGTGGTCTCGCGCCTTATCACCTGGAAGGCGGCTGCGACATCATCTTCGAGATCGGCACGGCCAAGTACGGCGTGCGCACGCCGGACGGCAAGCTCGATGACGAGAAGCTGCTGGCGATTTGCGCGCACAAGCAGGTGAAGATGGTCAGCATCAAGCTCGGCCAGGGCGCCAAGCCCGGCATGGGCGGCCTGCTGCCGGCGGCGAAGGTGACGCCGGAAATCGCGGAAATCCGGGGCATTCCGGTGGGACAGGATTCGCAGAGTCCCAACCGCCATCTCGACATTGGCAACGTGACGGAGCTGATGGATGCGATTCGCCACATCCGCGAGCTCACCGGCAAGCCGGTCGGCTTCAAGGCTGTCTTCGGCGGTGTCGACTGGATCGCGGAGCTGTGCGAGGAAGTGCACAGGCGCGGCATCGAAAGCGCGCCCGACTTCATCATCGTCGACGGCTCCGAAGGCGGCACCGGCGCGGCGCCTCAGACCCTGATGGAAGGCGTGGGCCTGCCGTTGCACGAGGCCTTGCCGATGCTGGTGGACATGCTGATCGTGAAAGGCTTGCGCGAACGCATCAAGGTGATCTGCTCGGGCAAATGCATCACCGCGTACGACGTGGCATGGGCACTGTCGATGGGCGCGGACTTCGTCAATTCCGCACGCGGCTTCATGCTGGCGCTGGGCTGTATCCAGTCGCTGCAATGCAATCGCAATACGTGCCCCACCGGCATCACCACGCAGAACCCGAAACTGCAGCGCGGCCTGGTGGTCGCCGACAAGGGCGAACGCGTGGCGCACTACGCCACCAACGTGATGCACGAGGTGGGCATCATCGCGCACAGCTGCGGCGTGGAAGAGCCACGGCAACTCGATCGCACGCACTGCCGCGTGGTGGGTGACGACGGCATTTCCGTGCCATTGGTCAAGCTGCATCCGTATCCCGTCATGCCGCAGGCCGCCGTCAACTCCTGAGGCGTCACAGCTGACTGATCCAGGTCACCCGTCTATCACGGCGGGGACGGCATCTTGAGGCAGCCATCGCGCAGCCACGCCGAATCGCATGATGCGACGGTCAGCTGCGCTCCATGACCTCAAGGAGATTGCTCATGGCACCGAAGACCATGAAGGCCGCCGTCGCGCACCGCTTCGGCGAACCACTGCGTATCGAGGAAGTGCCCGTGCCCACGCCTGGGCGCGGCGAAGTGCTGGTAAAGATCGTCAGCAGCGGCGTCTGTCACACCGATGTGCATGCGGTGGATGGCGATTGGCCGGTAAAACCGCAACCACCTTTCATTCCCGGCCATGAAGGCGTCGGCGTGGTAGTCGCGTTGGGCGATGCCGTGGACAGCCTGAAGGTCGGCGACCCGGTGGGTATCGCCTGGCTGCACGACGCGTGCGGGCATTGCGAATACTGCATCACCGGCTGGGAAACGCTGTGCGAGGCACAGCACGACAGCGGTTACAGCGTGAACGGCAGTTTTGCCGAGTACGCGATCGGCCATGCCGCCTACGTGGCGCGACTGCCGAAGGACATCGACTACGCCGCGATGGCGCCCATCCTCTGCGCGGGAGTGACGACCTACAAGGGCATTCGCGAGACCGAGGCGCGTCCGGGCGAATGGATCGCCATTTCAGGCATCGGCGGACTTGGCCATCTGGCCATCCAGTACGCGACCGCGATGGGCCTGAACGTCGTGGCGGTGGATGTGGCCGAAGAGAAGCTCGACCTCGCACGCAAGCTTGGCGCCTCCGCGACGGTCGATGCACGCAGTCCGCAAGCAGTCGAAGAAGTACTGGATGCCACCGGCGGTGGTGCGCACGGTGTGCTGGTCACGGCGGTGTCGCCGAAGGCGTTCTCGCAGGCGCTCAGCTTCACGCGTCGCCGCGGCACCATGAGCCTGGTCGGCTTGCCGCCGGGCGATTTCGCCACGCCGATTTTCGATGTCGTGCTCAAGCGCCTCACCATCCGCGGCTCCATCGTCGGCACGCGCAAGGACCTGGCCGAGGCCGTCGCCTTCGCCGCCGAAGGCAAGGTGGTACCGACGATCGAGCGACGGAAGCTGGAGGACGTGAACGACGTGCTGCAAGGGCTGCGCGAAGGGCATATCCAGGGACGCGTGGTGCTCGACATCGGCACGCCGTAAGTCACCCTGATGGAGCGCACCCTGTGCGCGATCAACGCAACATGTGTGCTGCATGATGCGCTGGCGAAAGCCCGACACTGCGGCGACTGCATGGCGCCGCGGTCGCGCACTGGGTGCGCTCCTACAGGGGTTGGCGGGATCGCCGGAGTTAGCTCTCCGGCATCTCCACCCAGCCTTCGCTGGTGCGGATCTGCAGCGGGCGGAAGCGCCGCTTGTAGTCCATCTTCGGGTGGCCGGCGATCCAGAAACCCAGGTACACCCACGGCAGCCCACGGCGCTTGGCCAGAGCCAGCTGCTGCAGGATGGCGTAGGTGCCGAGGCCACGAACGGTTTCGTCCGGGTCGTAGAAGGTGTAGACCGCCGACAGGCCTTGTAGGCAAAGATCGGTCACGGCGACACCGAGCAGGCGCGAGCCGTGGCGGAACTCCAGGAATAGCGTGGGACTCCACGGCGCCGTCAGGAAACGTCGGAAATCGCTGGCGTCCGCCTCGTCCATGCCGCCGCCGGGATGTCGCTGGCGCAGGTAGCGCTCGTACAGGGCATGCCGCTCGGTGTTGTAGCCGGCCATCGACTCGACGACCTGCAGGTCTTCATTGCGGCGGAGACAGCGTCGCTGCGAGCGGTCCGGCGCGAAGTGCGCCACGTCGATGCGGCAGGGCGTGCAGGCGCGGCAGTTGCTGCAATAGGGGTAGTACAGATGCCCGCCGGCGCGACGGAAGCCGCGCTCCAGCGCCGGACCGTACAACTGGTCCAGCTGCGGTGCCGCCGGATCGATCACGAGGTTCTGTGCCGTGCGCTCGGCAAAGTAGCCGCAGGTGTGCGGCAGCGTTTGGAATAGGCGGACACGATCAGAGCGCATGCACCGATTCTATGTCCGGTCAGCCCTGTCATGTGAGTAGGAAAATGCCGATAGATGAGGTCAGCGTGACCAATCAGGCTGTCGGTTCAGGCTGAGACCGTTCAGATCACGCCCATATAACGCAACATGAGGACGACGAAGGCACCCGCCATCGCCAGCATGACAATGCGGCGAACGCGGGTGGCGACGCTCTGGCGACGCCCTTCCGGGGTGGGATTGCGGGCCAGGGCCAGTTCCTCGCCGTGGCGCACCACCGGCTCGATCCCCAGCTCCTTCAGCAGTGCGCGGGCACGGGTGTAGTCATCCGCGCGGGTCACCCAGACCTGGGCCCAGTTGTCCCGGTTTTCGTTGCGCTGCGAGTAGCTGAAGCGCTGGTACGTGGGCCGGTTGTAGTTGGAACGGTTCTCGATGGTGCATTCGATGCCCTGCTCGGTCAGCAGCGCGGCGACGCGATCGATATTGTCCTGGCGGGGAGAGGTATAGAGCTGACGCATGGAGAAAACCCTGGTTTGCCGTCCGGAGCCGAGCCGGCCGATCAGCGGGCGACATGACGCCCGTTCCCGATTTTACTACGGGGTCCTGGGCCCTCAGCCGCGAAGTCGGATCAGGCCTTCCTGGGCGGTAGAGGCCACCAGGCGGCCTTCGCGGGTGAAGATCTGGCCGCGAGCCAGCCCGCGGGCGCCTTGCGCCGTCGGGCTGTCGAAGGAGTACAACAGCCATTCGTCGGCACGGAACGGCCGGTGGAACCACAACGCATGGTCCAGGCTCGCCATCTGCACGTTGTGCGTGTAATAGGAAATGCCGTGCGGCAGGGTGGCCGTGCCGATCAGGTTGAAATCCGAGGCGTAGGCCAGCAGCGAGCGGTGCAACTCCGGCGAATCGCCGACCGGCGCCGTCAGGCGGAACCAGATGTGCTGGAACGGCGGACGCTTGACCGGATGCAGCTTGTCCTGCGGCCACACATGGCGGAATTCGAACGGTGCATCGACGCCCAGCCAGCGCTGCAGCTTCTCCGGCAGCTTGGCCAGGCGATCCGGCGGCAGCGGTTGCATCGGCTCGATGTCCTCCGGCATGGGGACTTCGGGCATCGACGACTGGTGTTCGAAACCGGTCTCCGGCACCTGGAACGAGATCGAGCCGTTCAGGATGGGCTGGCCGTGCTGGATCGCCACCACGCGGCGCGAGGAGAACGTGCCGCCGTCGCGCGTGCGCTCCACGCTGTAGACGATGGGCGCGTTGATGTCGCCCGCGCGCAGGAAATAGGCGTGCAGCGAGTGCGCCTCACGCGGCGTTTCCACCGTGCGCTGGGCGGCCGACAGGGCCTGGCCAAGCACCTGCCCACCGAAGACGAAGTGCGTGCCGATGTCACGGCTCTGGCCGCGGAACAGGTTGTCCTCAAGTCGCTCGAGTTCGAGCAGATCGACCAGTTCTCGGACGTTGGTTTCCGTCATGGGGCACTCGGGGGCGAAAGTTAGCGGGCGATTATAGCCGGGGCGTCAGTGCCCGGCTCCGGTGCGTTCCAGGCCGCTGCGTTCCAGCACCTCGTTCCACGGGAACAGCGGGCCCGGGTCCAGCTTGCGCGCCACCTCGACAGACGGATCGTCGGAAGCGGGCAGTCGGGCCGTGTCCAGGTCCTCATGGCCGGCGATCTGGCGCAGGTTCGGGTGGGCCTCGCGCAACTGGTCCAGCAGGGCATGCAGGGCCTCGAGCTGGGCAGCCGGATAAGGCTCGGTCATGGTCTGGTTGCGTGAATCCCACCAGTGCGGGTAACGCCCGAGGTTCACCAGCTCGATGCCGATGGAATGGGGGTTGTGCCCGCGCACGTGGTTCGCCACCCGGGTGGTGGGCACATAGCAGTAAATGCTGCCGTCGCGGTCGATGTAATAGTGGCCGCTGGCGCCGGTACCCCGGTCTTCGTACAGCACGCGTTCGCCGTATTCACGGGCCATGGCAAGGTCGGGCAGCTCGGTGCAATGGATCACCACCACTTCCACGGCCTCGGGGGGACGCTCGGGCAGCAGGTGGACGTAGGGCAGGGGCTGGTCGATGACGGTCATGGACGTGAAGTCTCGCACGGTGGCCGATGGCCCGGAACCGCGCCTGTTACGATGCACGGCTTGATGCAGTTTTCGGAGACCGCGATGGGCGGCCAGATCATTCTTTCGCACGGCTCGGACTCGGGCCCGGATGCCACCAAGGTCAGCGTGCTGGCCGCTTTCGCGGAATCCCTTGGCTGGACCACCCAGCGACCCGACTATCGCGAGGAAGACAGGCGTGGCTACGCGGGCTCGATCGATCCGCGCGTGGCGCGCCTGATCGCCGCCGTCGATATGCTGGACCGGCCGCCCGTGCTGGTGGGTTCGAGCATGGGCTCGTTCGTGTCGGGCCTGGCGTCGTTGCAGCGGCCGGTGGCCGGCTTGTTCCTGCTGGCTACGCCCAGCGACATCCCGGGTTATCGCCAGGCGTTCGATCTGCGCGCCGGCGTGCCGACGCTGCTCTACCACGGCTGGCAGGACGACATCTGCCCCCCCGAAGGCGTGCTCGCCTTTGCCCAGCGCAAGCGGCTGCCGCTGGTGGTGGTCGATGACGATCATCGATTGAGCGCGAGCGTGGACCACATCGTCGGACAGTTCCGCCTGTTCCTCGAAACCGTGGCGGCTTCGGCATGAGCGCCTTCTTCGCTACCTGCCCCAAGGGCCTGGAATACCTGCTGCGCGATGAGCTGGTCGCGCTTGGCGCGGAAGACGTGCGCGAGGCGCTGGCCGGCGTGCATTTCGCAGGCACGCTCGCCACGGCCTATCGCGCCTGTTTGTGGTCGCGATTGGCCAGCCGCGTGCTGATGCCGCTGGCGGAATTCGACGCCGCCACCGACGACGCGCTCTACGCCGGCGTGCAGGCCATCGATTGGTCGAAGCATCTCGCCTCCCGCGCCACCCTGGCCGTGGATGCGAACTCGGCGCAGAGCAAGCTCACGCACAGCCAGTTCATCGCCCAGCGCGTGAAGGATGCCGTCGTCGACCAGTTCCGCCAGCGCGACGGCTCGCGACCGGACGTGGACACCGAAGAGCCCGACGTGCGCATCAACCTGCGCCTGCGCCGCGATCGCGCCACCGTCTCGCTGGACCTGTCCGGCGCTCCGCTGCACCGCCGCGGTTGGCGCGAGCTGCAGGGCGAAGCGCCGCTGAAGGAAAACCTCGCCGCCGCGATGCTGCTGCGCGCGCGCTGGCCGGAGGTCTATGCCGAAGGCGGTGCGCTGCTCGATCCCATGTGCGGTTCGGGCACGTTGCTGATCGAAGGCGCCTGGATGGCGGCCGACGTGGCGCCGGGCCTGCATCGCGAGTACTACGGCTTCCTCGGCTGGCAGCAGCACGACATCACCCTGTGGCGCAGCCTGCTGGACGAAGCGCGGCAACGCGCCGAAACCGGCCTTCGCGGTCTGCGCAGCTGCTTCTTCGGCAGCGACGCCGATCCGCGCATGGTGCAGACCGCCAAGCGCAATGCGCAGGAAGCGGGCGTCTCCGGCTTCCTCACGCTGGACAAGCACGACGCCACCCATGTGGCGCCCCCGCCGGGCTATACGCGCGGCGTGGTGATCACCAATCCGCCGTACGGCGAGCGCCTGGGCGACCGGGCCGAGATGCCGCGCCTGTACCGGGCCTTGGGCGAAGCCCTGCGCGAGCGGTTTGCCGGCTGGCGTGCCGCCGTCCTGGCCGGCGATGCGGAGCTCGGCCACGCCATTCCGCTGCGCGCGGAAAAGAAATACGCCCTCTACAACGGCGCCCTGGAAACCGTGTTGCTGGTGTTCGAGCTGCACGCGCGCAGCGAAACGCCGCGCGAGGCGAAGCCGCTGTCCGAAGGCGCGCAGATGCTGCGCAACCGCCTGGAGAAGAACCTGCGGCACCTGCGCAAGCGGCTGGAGCGCGAGGGCATCGCCTGCTGGCGCGCCTACGATCAGGATCTGCCGGAATACGCGGCGGCCATCGATGTCTACGGCCAGGACGATGGCGGGCTCTGGCTGCACATCCAGGAATACCGAGCGCCGGCCGACATCCCTGCGGAAACCGCGCGCCACCGCCTGCGCGAGATCGTGCGCGTGGCGGGCGAGGTGCTTGGCGTGCCGCGGGAACGCATCGCGTTGAAGACCCGCGAGCGAGGCAAGGGCGGCTCCAAGTACGGGCAGTTCGATCAGCGCGGCGAGTTCATCGAGGTCGCCGAAGGCGGCCTGCACTTCCTGGTCAACCTCACCGATTACCTGGACACCGGCCTGTTCCTCGACCACCGCCTCGTGCGAGCCAAGGTCCGCGAACTGGCCAAGGGCCGGCGCTTCCTCAACCTGTTCGCCTATACGGCTACCGCCAGCGTGTATGCGGCCGATGGCGGGGCGCAGGACACCACCAGCGTCGATCTCTCCGCGACCTATCTCGATTGGGCGTCCCGCAACCTCGCGCTCAATGGATTCACCGGGGTGAAACACCGCCTGATGCAGGCCGATGCGATGAGCTTCCTGCAGCGCGATCGGGAGCGTTATGGGCTGATCTATGTCGATCCGCCGACGTTTTCCAACTCCAAGCGCGCCGAGGACTTCGACGTCCAACGCGACCATGTCGAACTGCTGCTGGCGTGCGCCGGTCGTCTGGCGCCGGAGGGCGTGATCGTGTTCTCCAATAATTTCCGCCGGTTCAAGCTGGATCGTGACGCGCTGGATGAACGGTTCAGCATCGAGGATTGGAGCGCGCCCAGCATACCGTTCGACTTCACGCGCCGGGCCGATATCCACGGCTGCTGGATCTTGCGTTTGAACGCCCGGGAGTCGCCTTGGGGCGGCACTGTGAACCACGTCCGCAATCAGGGAAAACGCTGAACAAACAACGCGTTTCTGCTCAGTGCCGATTCAGCGCAAAAGCCCGAGCATTGATACCGGCAAAGAGCGGTAGAAGGCATTGTCGAGTCCTTCTGTCGGAATCAAGCCTCCCTTGGGAGACAAACTCATGAAAACGAAGATTTCCACCGTCAAGCGCGTTGCACTGGCGACTGCCCTGCTGATCGGCTGCGTCGCCGTCGCACCGGCTTTCGCGGGCAGCCATGTGAGCTTGAATGTGGGTATCGGCCTGCCGGTCGTGGGCCCGGCGTACTACGCGCCCGCCCCGGTGGTCTACGCACCGCCTCCGCCGGTGTATTACGCGCCGGCTCCGGTGGTCTACGGCCCGCCTGCGCCGGTGTATTACGGTCCGGCGGTGGGCGCCACCGTGGTGGTGGGTCATCCGGGTTATTACCATCGTGGCGGTTACTACTATCGCGGCGGCTACCGTCATTACGGCCACTGATCGATCGACCGCTTCAACGCACGAACGAAAAAGCCCGGCACACGCCGGGCTTTTTCGTTTTCGGCGCTTCAGGGTTGCGTGCCGTGCTTGCCGGCCTTGCTGCCGAGTGCATCGAACTGTGCCTTGTCGATCTTGCCGATCGACTGGACGGCACAGGGAGGCTGATCGCGCGAGGCCACGGTCTCGCCGGCCTCGCCGCACATCGCGCCCATGCCCGCCGCCTCGTTCGCTCGATTGGGTCGAAAGCGCAGGCTCTGGCCGATGCCAAGTTGCGGACACTTCGCTTGCAGCTTGATCAGGTAGCGATCGGGACCGGCACGGGCAATGACGGTCGTCTGGTCCACTACATACCACTCGTTGACCCGGTCTGGTCGCAGGCATTCGCTGACGGGCCGCAAGGGCGTGTACGCTGGCGTCTTGTCCTGGGCGGCTGCGATGGGCGCCGGCAGGGCCCATGCGGCCAGGAGGGCCGCAGGCAGAAGGAGAGCAGGAGCGTTCATACGTCACCTCGCGTCGGGAGAGACACACCTGTGCCAAGCGCATTCATTGCACTGCGGCATAACGCATTGTCAGGCAAACGCCATCATCGCATCACACGATGTGAACGGTTCGTACGGCATGGTTTAGTGATGCTTGGGCATGATGCGAATCACCTGAAGGTAGAGCGTGCACCTGTGCATCCCGTGCACGCTGCCTTCCCGTTCCGGAGGCGGCGATGACGCTCGCGTCTTCGGCCCTGCAAGCCGAGGCGTTGGTGCTGCGATTCCGGCGAATCCGCTCCCGCAGCTTGGCCTTGTGCGCACCGTTGAGTCCCGAGGACATGCTGGTGCAGTCCATGCCGGACGCCAGCCCGGCCAAGTGGCATCTCGCGCACACCACCTGGTTCTTCGAGCGCTTCGTGCTCGAACGCGATGCCGTGTACCGGCCGTTGCATCCGGAGTGGCACTACCTGTTCAACTCGTACTACCAATCGGTGGGACCAATGCATGCGCGTCCGCGCCGCGGGGTTCTTTCGCGGCCGACGGTGCAGCAGATACGCGGTTATCGCGAACACGTCGATGACGCGGTGGGTGAGCGCCTCATGGGTGGCGTCGATCCGACCACGCTCGCGATCATCGAACTTGGCCTGGAACATGAGCAGCAACATCAGGAGTTGCTGCTCACCGATATCAAGCACGCCCTGGCCTGCAATCCACTGTTGCCTGCGTATGCGCCGAAGGCCGCACCGGTGGCGGCGAGCGCGCCAGTGCCGCTGACCTTCATCGAGGGGCGCGAAGGCGTGGTGGAGAGTGGACATGACGGCAACGGCTTCTCGTTCGACAACGAATCGCCGCGCCATCGCACGCTGCTGCAACCGCATGCATTGGCTAACCGGTTGGTGACCAATGCCGAGTACGCCGCGTTCGTGCACGACGGCGGCTATCGCGAGCCATCCCTGTGGTTGTCCGAAGGCTGGGACACGGTGTGCCGCGAGCAGTGGCAGCGGCCGTTGTACTGGCAGGAAGACCTCGCCAGCGAATTCACCCTGGCAGGCGTGCAGGCGATCGACCCGGAAGCTCCTGTCTCGCACGTCAGCTACTTCGAAGCCGATGCCTTCGCACGCTGGGCCGGTTCGCGCCTGCCCACCGAGGCGGAGTGGGAAAGCGCCGCATCGACGTTGCCGGTGCAGGGCAACCTGCTCGACACCCATGCCCTGCATCCGCGCGCAGCGGAGCCGCAAGGCGGTCTCCTGCAGATGTATGGCGATGTTTGGGAATGGACCGCTTCGCCCTATATCAGTTATCCGGGCTTCCGGCCGCTGGCCGGTTCGCTCGGCGAATACAACGGCAAGTTCATGTGCGGGCAATGGGTGTTGCGAGGCGGCTCCTGCGCGACGCCGCGCGAGCACATTCGCGCCAGTTACCGAAATTTCTTTCCACCCCATGCGCGCTGGCAGTTCATGGGGATACGCCTGGGGCAGGATCGATGAATGTACAAGCCTTTGAGCTCCGCGACGACGATCGTCGCCCGCCTGTCGACGACCTCGTCGGCATCGTGCAGCGCGGGTTGCGCTTGCAGCCGAAGCGGCTGCCGTCGTGGTTGTTCTACGACGAACGCGGTTCGCAATTGTTCGAGGCGATCTGCGAGCAGCCGGAGTATTACCTGACCCGCTGCGAGATCGCGCTCATGGCCACCCACGCCGGCGAAATGGCCGACGTGCTGGGCGAAGAAGTGCGCCTGGTGGAATACGGCAGCGGCAATGCGGTGAAGACGCGCATGCTGCTGGAACATCTGCACGCGCCCGTGTCGTACGTGCCGGTGGAGATCTCGGCCGAACCCTTGCGCCGTTGCGTGCAGGAGATGGCCGAGTGCTTTCCCGCACTGGCAGTGCAGCCACATCCCGGCGACTTCACCCGCCCGCTGCGCCTGCCGATCCCGCCACGCGCGCCGCGGCGTACGGTGTTGTATTTCCCCGGTTCCACCATCGGCAATTTCGAAGCGCGCGATGCCGCCGAGCTGCTGCGCAAGATGCGCAACGAAATGGGCGATGCCGGCGGCATCCTGATCGGCGCCGACCTCAAGAAGGACACGGCCACGATCGAGGCCGCGTACAACGACAAGGCCGGCGTCACCGCGGAATTCACCTTGAACATGCTGGTGCGCCTCAACCGCGAGATCGGCAGCGATTTCGACCTGGCGTCGTTCCGCCATCGTGCGCACTACAACGCGATGGCAGGACGCATCGAGACGTTCCTGGTCAGCACGCGCGACCAGAAGGTACGCGTCGGCAAGCAGCTGGTGTCGTTCGCGCCCGAGGAAGCCATGCAGGTCGAATACAGCTGCAAGTATTCACACGAGGATTTCGCCGCGCTCGCCGCCAAGGCCGGGCTGGAAGTGGCGCATGCGTGGACGGATCCGCAGGCGATGTTCGCCGTGTACTACCTCGTGCGAGCGGGCGTGTCCAAGCACTGATCGGGCGCGAGGCGCGTTCCAGTCGAACGCGCCTCGCGGACTCAGGGGCTGAACACCAGCACCAGGAACACCGCGAACATCGACAGGTGCACCGCGCCTTCCAGCATGGTGGTGCGCCATCCCGAGAAGGTGAGGCTGCTCAACACGAGCGTTGAAGCCAGCAGCACGATGCTCGCCGGCGGCAGGCCAAGCACCACCGGCTTGCCGGTGAACAGGCCGATGGCGAGCACGGCGGGCACGGTAAGTCCCACGGTGGATGCCGCACCGCCCAGGCACAGGTTGATCGCGCGGGTGAGTTCGTCGCGGCGGATGGCGACCAGTGCGGAAATGCCTTCGGGCGTGAACACCAGCATGGCGATGATGATGCCGCCCAGCGCATGAGGCGCGCCCGTGGCCGCGATCCCGTAGTCGAGCACCTTGGCCAGGCTCTTGGACAGGATCACGATCGGCAGGATGTTGAGCAGCAGCAGGGCAACGTGGAACAGCATCTCGCCCTTGCGTGGCGTGCGGCGCGGCGGCGGAGGTTGTTCCGGTTCGTTGGCGTCGGAGTCCGAGCGGGGCGCCACGAAATAGCCTTTGTAACGTCCGGTCTGCAGCCACAGGAACAAGCCGTACAGCGCGATGGTGAGGATCGAGAACGCAGTGGCTTGTACGGACGTCAGCGTGCCGTCCGAGGTGGACGCGGTGAAGTTGGGCAGCACCAGGGCGATGGTCGCGAGCGGAATGATCACCGCAAGATACGCCGACGCGCCGTGCAGGTTGAAGGCCTGTTCGTGATGGCGAATGCCGCCGATCAGCAAGCCCAGGCCGACCACGCCGTTCAACACGATCATCAGCACGGCGAACATGGTGTCGCGCGCCAGCGTGGCGGTGTCGCCGGCGCCGAGCATCACGGCCGAAATCAGCACCACTTCGATGATCACGATGGAAAGGGTGAGCACCAGCGTGCCGACGGGTTCGCCCAGCAGGCTCGCCAGCTCCTCGGCTTCATGCACGACGCCGAAGGCGACCCACACGATCACGAAGAACAGCCATGCGAACAGCGACAGGCCGATTTCATGGCGACTCAGGTGCGCCATCCAGTCCGAACCGAAGATGAGGAACAGGCTGACGGTGAGCCAGGCGATGGCGGGGCGGATGAGCATCCTGGGATGGAACATCGGCAGCCCGGGTTGCTGGGCAAGCGCTTCTTGCGTCATACGATCTCCTGCTCGGAAAACAGCGTGCCGCCCCATTGGATCGGATCGACATCAGCGATGGATTGCGAGAATACCCAGCGATGCCCACCGATGTCTTCGACTGCATACTGGCGTTCGCCGTATGGGTGGTCCGCCGGCGGGACGATGATCTTCGCGGCGCAGGCGAGTGCACGCGCATGGTGACTGTGCACATCCGGCACATGCACCATGGTCGCATGCGTCGCGGCGTCGACGGGCGACTCGGAAGGGTGTTCGATCACGACCATCGACGCGCCGCCATACACGAGCTGCACGCGGTGGTCGCCGATGCGCAGTCGCTCCTGGAAACCGAATACGCGACACAGCCATGCAGCTGCCTCCCGCACGTCGCGATAGGCCAACTCGGGAATGAAGACACCCGGTGGCATGGAACGGTTGCGGATCATGGCAAGTCGCTCCTTCGGATCGGCTGCGCGCAGGTTGCGGCAGGCGATGTTGTCAGTCGGTGATTTCCAGACCCTTGATGAGCCGCTTGGCCAGGCGCGGCTGCCTCAATTCTCCCAGCCACCATGACAAGGCGCGGCCTTCGTGGTCGCCGCGCCAGGCGACGTACAGCGTATTGGGTTCGCGCGGATCAGCCACCTGCTTCTCTACCAGCTCCCCACGCTTGAGCAGGCCCGCCACGCGTTGGCGGGGCAGCCAGCCTACGCCCAGACCCTGCCGCTGGGCGGTGATCTTCGCGCGCATGCTGGGCAGGGCGAGCGTTGCCTGGCCGCCCACGACGCCATAGGCACGCCCCGCAGAGCTGCGCGACGTATCGGCCACGACGATGCTGCGGTGATTGGCCAGGGCTTCTCGTTGCAAGGGCTCCGTGGCCTTTGCCAATGGATGACGAGGCGACACGGCGAACACCCACTCCATGACGCCCAGCTCGAACCAGCGCAGCTTGGGGATGGCGGGCGGTTCGTTGGTGGCGCCCACGATGAGGTCGGCGCGACCATCGCGCAGGGCTTCCCAGGTGCCGCCCAGCACTTCGTTGGTGAGGCGCAGCGCGACGCCGGACTGCAAGCCATCGAAGCTGCGGATGACCGGCGCGAGTATGTCGAACTCGAGGATTTCGTCCGTGACGATCCACAGCCGGTCTTCCCAGCCGCTGGCGATCTGTTTCACGCGGCGGCTGAGGCGCGACACGTCCTGCATGAGGCGCGCAGCTTCGATGGCGAGCAGTTGCCCGGCCGGCGTGAGTTGCAGTCGATAGCGGCGACGATCGAACAGCAGTGCATCGAAGCGTGCTTCGAGCTGGCGCGCAGCATGCGAGATGGTGGAGGGCGCCTTGCCGAGCCGTGCCGCGGCGCGCGACAGGCTGCCGCTTTCGCGGATGGCTTCGAGCAGCGCCAGTTCGTCCTCGGACAACATGTTCGGCCCCTTCGAACGAGTCAGGGCCATGGTAAGGCAGGCGGAGATGCCATGCCCGTCATCCCGATCAGGGCGGGACAACGGGCAACGGCCAGCCGATCAGCCGGGCCGGCGTGCGCCCAGCTGTACCAGCACCTCCTGCGCGGCGCGGATACGCTCGCTGGCGCCGGGCAGATCCAGGATCACCTTCAACTTGTCCTGGCCGTCCAGCTTGTATACGCGCGGCTGGCTCTGGATCAGGCGGATGATCGCCATCGGCTCGACTTCCGGCTTGTCCCGGAACGTGATGCGGCCGCCATTGGCGCCGAAGTCCAGCTTGCGGATGCCCAGCGGCGTGGCCATCAGCTTGAGCTGCGCCACCGCGAACAGCTGTTTGGCCGGATCGGGCAGCAGGCCGAAGCGGTCGATCATCTCCACCTGCAGGTCGCGCAGATGATCCTCGTTGCGCGCGCTGGCGATGCGCTTGTACAGCGTCAGGCGCGTATGCACGTCGGGCAGGTAGTCGTCGGGAATCAGCGCCGGCAGGTGCAGTTCCACTTCGGTTTCGTGCTCGCTGGACAGGTCGAAGTCGGGCACCTTGCCGGACTTCAGTGCGCGCACCGCGCGCTCCAGCAGTTCGGTGTAGAGCCCGAAGCCGATCTCCTGGATCTGGCCGGACTGCTCGTCGCCCAGCAGTTCGCCTGCACCGCGGATTTCCAGATCATGCGTGGCGAGCGTAAAGCCCGCGCCCAGTTCTTCCAGCGAGGCCAGCGCTTCGAGGCGCTTCTCCGCATCGGCCGTCATCGCCTTGCGGTCGGGCACCACGAGATAGGCATAGGCGCGATGATGCGAACGTCCCACGCGGCCACGCAGCTGGTGCAGCTGCGCCAGGCCGAAGCGATCGGCACGGTTGATGATGATGGTGTTGGCGGTCGGGATGTCGATGCCGGTCTCGATGATGGTGGTGCACACCAGTACGTTGAAACGCTGGCGGTGGAAGTCCGCCATCACGCGTTCCAGTTCGCGCTCGGGCATCTGGCCATGGGCAATGCCGATGCGCGCCTCGGGAATCAGTTCCTCCACCTCGCGCGCGGCGCGCTCGATGGTGTCCACCTCGTTATGCAGGAAATACACCTGGCCGCCGCGCTGCAGCTCGCGCTGGAACGCTTCGCGGATCAGTGCCGGTTCCCAGGTGGAAATGAAGGTGCGCACGGCCATGCGATGCGCAGGCGGCGTGGCGATCAACGAGAGATCGCGCAGCCCGCTCATCGCCATGTTGAGCGTGCGCGGGATCGGCGTGGCCGTCATGGTGAGCAGGTCGACTTCGGCGCGCAGCTTCTTCAGCTGTTCCTTCTGGCGCACGCCAAAGCGTTGTTCCTCGTCCACCACCACGAGGCCGAGGTTCTTGAAGCGGATGTCCGGCGCGAGCAGCTTGTGCGTGCCCACGATCACATCGATCTGCCCGTCGGCGAGGCGCTTGAGCGCCTCGTTCACTTCCTTGGTCGACTTGAAGCGCGACAGCACGTCCACGCGCACCGGCCAGTCGGCAAAGCGGTCGGCGAAATTGCGGTAGTGCTGCTGGGCGAGCAGGGTGGTGGGCACCAGCACCGCCACCTGCTTGCCGGCGGTGGCGGCGGCAAACGCCGCGCGGAGCGCCACTTCGGTCTTGCCGAAACCCACGTCGCCGCAGATCACGCGATCCATCGCCCGCGGCGCGGCAAGATCCGTGAGTACGGCGTTGATCGCGTGTTCCTGGTCGGGCGTTTCCTCGAACGGGAAGCTGGCGCCGAATTCCTCGACCAGTTGGCGGTCGATCGGCAGCGATTCGCCGCCGCGGGCTTCGCGCTGTGCATAGATCGCCAGCAGTTCCGCGGCGACGTCGCGCACCTTCTCGGCGGCCTTGCGGCGTGCACGTTCCCACGCATCGCCGCCCAGCGAGTGCAGCGGCGCGAGTTCGGGCGCGGTGCCCGTGTAACGGCTGACCAGGCCGAGCTGCGCCACCGGCACGTAGAGCTTGTCGCCCTTGGCGTACTCGATGGTGAGGAACTCGCCCTCCATCCCGCCCAGTTCCATCGACACCAGGCCCTGGTAGCGTCCCACGCCATGGTCGACGTGCACGATGGGCGCGCCGATGGTCAGCTCGGTGAGGTCGCGGATGATGCTTTCGGGATCGCGCGCGGCGCCACGACGACGCTTGCGCTCGGTACGCACGCGCTCGCCGAACAGTTCGCGCTCGGTGAGTACGGTGAGTGCCGGTTCGGTGAGCGCGAAGCCCTGTTCCAGCGATGCGATGGTGATGGCGAAGCGCGGCTTTTCGTTCGCGGCCACAAAGGCCGTCCAGCCGTCCACTGCATCGGGCTTGAGGCCGGCGCTGGCCAGCTGCTCGATCAACGCCTCACGACGGCCCGCCGAATCGGCCGCGATCAGCACGCGGCCCGGGTAGCTCGCCAGGAAGTGGCGCAGCGACGTACCCGGTTCCTCGCCCTTGCGGTTGAGCGGAAGTTCCAGAGCTGGCTGCGTGCCGCTCGCCTGCGCATGCTCGTGGCCACTCTCGACCAGCTCGATGCGCAAACGCTTGTTGAGTTGCTCGCGCAGCTGTTCGGGTTGCAGATAGAGCTCCGCCGGCGGCAATACCGGACGCTCGATGTCGTGCGCACGCTGGTCGTAGCGCTCGCCGGTCTGCGTCCAGAACTGTTCTGCCGATTCCATGGCGGCCTCGCCCAGCAGGAACACAGCGTTGTCGGCGAGGTAGTCGAACAGCGTGGCGGTCTGCTCGAAGAACATCGGCAGGTAGTACTCGATGCCGCCCGGCGTGACGCCTTCCTTCATGTCCTGGTAGAGCGGACAGCGGCGCACGTCGATGGGGAAGCGCTCGCGCAGGTGCGTGCGGAAATCCTTGGCGGCGTTTTCGGTGAGCGGGAACTCGCGTGCCGGCAGCAGTTCGATGCGCTCCACCTGCTGCTGCGAGCGCTGCGTTTCCGGGTCGAAGCTGCGGATCGACTCGATCTCGTCGTCGAACAATTCGATGCGATACGGTTCGGCCGCGCCCATCGGAAAGATGTCGATCAGCGCACCGCGCACGGCGAAGTCGCCTGGCTCGGCCACCTGCGGCACGTTGCGATAACCCGCGGCTTCCAGTCGCCGCTGCTCGGTGGCGAGGTCCAGCTTCTGGCCCTTCTTCACCATCAGCCCGCTGCCGGTGATGTGGCTGCGCGGGGCGATGCGCTGCATCAGCGTGGCGATCGGCACCACCAGCACGCCGCGTTGCGTGTTCGGCAACTGGAACAGCGTGGCGATGCGCTGGGAGACGATGTCCGGATGCGGGCTGAACACGTCGTAGGGCAGCGTTTCCCAATCGGGGAAATGCAGCACGGGGAGGTTGCCGGCGAAGACGCGCAGCTCCTCCTCCAGTGCATGGGCACGTTGCGTGTCGCGGGTCACCGCGACCAGCAGGCCCTGATGGGTGCGCGCGGCTTCGGCCACCAGCAGGGCGCGCGAGGAGCCATGCGGCGACGTCCAGAAACGGCGCTGCTTGGGGCTGGTGGGCAGGGACGGATGCGGGATCGTTTGGGCCATGCGTACGCGGGATCGGAGGGCGGCTTCGTCGGGCGGCGCCGCGAAAGCGGGCAAGTGTAACGCGAGCGCCCCGGACGGACCGGGGCGCTGGCTTGGTGACCTGTTGTTGGGGCGCGCTGCCTGCGCGACAACCCTTCCGCCGTGCGTGGCGCGGATCAGAGCTGCAGGGAGATCTGCGTCGTGCCGGGCTCTTCCGGCGTCAGGCGGCGGACGAAGCCCAGTTCCTTGCACAGGTGCAGCATGGGGCGGTTCTCCAGCAGCACATAGCCCCAGATCTCATGCAGGCCACGGCGACGGCAGTCGTCCACCAGGCGCTGCATCAGCAAGGCGCCCAGGCCCTGGCGGGTCCATTCGCGCTCGACCAGCACCGAGAACTCGGCACTGTTGGCGGCTTCGTCGACGTAGATGCGGCCCACGCCGCGGATCTCGGCCGGATGCACGGTCTCGTCCATCAGCACGAAGGCGGTTTCCAGGGCAGGATCGATGCGGCAGAGGCGCTGGGCCATCGGCTCGGGCAGCTCGCCCATCGAATGCAGGAAGCGACGGCGGATGTCTTCGGGAGACAGCCGTCCGAACTGGCGCTTGAGGGCCGCAACGTCTCCCGGTTCGATGCCGCGCAGGCGCAGTTCGCGGCCGTCGTGGGCATGCACCAGCTCACCTTTCGGGCGTGGCAGCTCGAGGAGGCGTGGCCGGGCAAATCGCTCCCGGCTGCGCAGGGGGAGGGCGCGGCGGGTATTGGTGAGATCGATCGCGGTGCTCATGGCCATACTTTACCGTATTGTGTGCGATGCAACATGAATGAAACTCCTTTTGGAGAGGGCTTCCAAGAGGCTCTATGTCGCACCGCATTGCCGATGCGGCGCCCACGCGCGGCTATGGCGCCGCTGACACGCCAGAATGCGCCTTTGGAGCATGTCAGTCGGTCGAGGGAGGGTGAAATCCATGGCAGCGAGCAAAGGCATGACGGTTGCCCAGCTGGAGGCGCTCTGCGGGCGTCTGCCCGGGGCGACGCGGGACATCAAATGGGGCGCCGACCTGGTGTTCAGCGTGGGCGGCAAGATGTTCGCCGTGACGCCGGCCGATAGCAGCGAGGCAGGCCGGCTCGCCTTCAAGGTGCCCGATGATCGCTTCCTGGAACTCACGGACCAGCCCGGTATCATCGCGTCCCCCTATCTGGCCCGCGCCCGCTGGGTGTCGGTGGTCGAACCCCGGCGATTCACTACCGCCGAACTCGCCACGCATATCGAGACCTCCTACGGCCTGGTGCGGGCCAGGCTCACCAAGAAGATGCAGGCGGAACTGGGCCCATGGCCCACGGAGAAAGCGAAGTGAAGCAACACATCGGAAGCATCGCGCTGGTCGTGGCCGACTACGACGACGCCATTGCCTGGTACACGACGGTGCTTGGTTTCCAGCTGGTCGAGGACACCGACATGGGCGGTGGCAAGCGCTGGGTCATCGTTGCGCCGCCCGGCGCCACGGAAACACGCCTGTTGCTGGCGAAGGCGTCAGGTGCGGAGCAGGCCGCACGCGTGGGCGACCAGACTGGCGGCCGCGTCTTCCTGCTGCTGCACACGGATGATTTCTGGCGCGACTACGAGCGCATGCGTGGAGCGGGTGCGGAGTTCTGCGAAGAGCCGCGCACGGAGAGCTATGGCACCGTGGTGGTGTTCAAGGATCTGTACGGCAACAAGTGGGATTTGCTGCAGCTGGCGTCGCCCTGATTCCTTGTAGGAGCGCACCCGCTGCGCGAAGGGCCTACAGCACGGGAAGATCGCCACGCCGCGGTTGCGCACTGGGTGCGCTCCTACAGTGGAGGGGACATCAATCCGCCACGTCCGGCTCGAAGAAGCTCCAGCGGATGTCCGGGAAGCGCTCCTTCATCGCGCGCTCGACGTCGTTGATGTTGGCGATCAGGGTTGCCTGATCCGGCGCGGGCGACATGCGGGCCTTGACGGCCACCATCACGTCTGGACCCATCTGCAGCGTGATGAGGTTGAGCACGACGTCCACTTCAGGACGCGCATTGACGAAGGCGAGCATTTCTTCGCGCCGTGCGGGCTCGACGCCTTGGCCGATCAGCAGCGCCTTCACTTCGTAGGCCACGGCGATGGCGACGACGACCAGCAGTGCGCCGATGACGATGGTGCCGATGGCGTCGTAGAGAAGGTTGCCGGTGATCATGGTGGCGAGCACCGCGACGAGCGCGACGCTGAGGCCCAGCAGCGCCGCGAGATCTTCGCCGAAGATCACCAGCAACTCGCTGGAGCGCGTCTCGTGGAACCATCGCCACAGGCTGCGTTCCCCGCGTGCCTTGTTCACTTCGGTGAGACAGCCGTGCATCGAGATGGATTCGGCCACCACGCCGAAGCCGAGCACGCCGATGGCCAGCCAGGGCCATTTCAGCGGTTCGGGATGGCTGAGTTTGTGGATGCCTTCGTAGATCGAAAACATGCCGCCGACGCTGAACAGCAGCATCGCCACCAGGAACGACCAGAAATACGGTGCACGGCCCCAACCCAGCGGATACTCATCCGACGGCGGGCGATCGGCCTGGCGCATGCCCAACAGCAGCAGCCCCTGGTTGCCGCAATCGGCGAGTGAGTGCACCGCTTCGGCCATCATCGCCCCCGAGCCGGTGACGAAGGCGGCGACGAGCTTGCTGATAAAGATGGCGAAGTTGGCGCCGAGAGCGAGCAGGATCGCTCTCAGCGAATTGGCGTGGCCTGACATCGTGCATTCCCTTGGACGAAGGCCACAGTGTAAACGGCGACTGCCGTCAGTGGACCACGCCCACGCCGATGCCGAAGCTCACGTTGGACTTGCCGCTCTCCATTTCGGCGGCCGTCCACACATGCGACTGCGCCACGCTCACCGTGGGAAACACGTAACCGGCCTCGCCCACGTTGCCGTTGCGGCTGCCGGTGATGCGGCCAGTGAGCGTGATCAGCGAACCGGAGGGATAGTCGAACGATTCGACATAACCCGGCACGACGGCGACGAAGCGACCCCAGCCGCCGCCGTTGTCCACCTTGGGACGCTGCGAGCTGTCCAGCGGGTAGCCAAGGATCTCGATCTCGCTGTGGTCGTGGAAGTTGTTCACCTGCACGATGCGGCCGCCCCAGATCACGTCTGCGTTCGCAAAGCGCTCTGGCGATTGCGCCACCGCGTTCGGAGGAACCGCGATGGTGTTGGTCGAAGGCTTGTAGATCGGCGCGGGAGCGCATGCGGCCAGAGCCGTCAGGCTGGCGATCGCCATGCCGCGAAGCAGATAGGAAGCGAGACGGACAGGCATGACAGGCTCCGGCGTTCCAGACGGGGACGCCATGAGCTTAGCCGGCCTCGGGCAAGCGTGGTAGGCAACAGCGGTGCATGTCGCCCGGCGTTCAGGCCTGGGTTTCTTCCACCAGCCAGTCGAGGCGCCATTCGGCCCGGCGTTCCTGCGAGAGCAGCGGTGCCATGGCGCGCAGCGAATCGCGCAGCACGTCGTCGAGCTTCCAGGGCGCGTTGAGGATGACCATGCCCGAACCATTGAGGCGCAGCGGTGAATCGTCGGGATGCACGAGCAGTTCGGCACGCAGCACACGGCGGGCGCCGCAACGCTGCAGCCAGCGGTGGAAGGGTTGCACCTGGCTGCGCAGCTTGATCGGGTACCAGACGGCATAGACGCCGGTGGGCCAGCGCTGCAGGGCCAGCTTGAGCGCCTGCTCGATCACGCGGTACTCGGCGTCCTGCGCCTCGTAGGGCGGATCGATCAGCACCAGGCCGCGCTTTTCCTTGGGCGGCAGCAACGCCTTCAGCGCTTCATAACCGTTGCGCTCATGGACATGGACGCGGTGATCGTGGCGGAACAGCTCGCGCAGGCGCGTGGCTTCTTCCGGGTGCAGTTCGCACAGCTGCGCGCTGTCGGTTTCGCGCATGGCGTTCGCCACCTGCAAGGGCGAGCCTGGATAAAGCTTCAGGCCGTGTTCGTTGCCCGGTACGCGGAGGATCGCGTCCAGCCAGCGGCGCAGCAGCGGCGGCAGTGGTTCGGAACGCCCACCGGAGGCATGGAGATCGGGGAACAGCAGGCGCGCGATGCCGTCCTTGTATTCGCCCGTCTTGCCGGCCTCGGTGCTGTCCAGCGCATAGCAGCCGCTGCCGGCATGGGTGTCGACGAAGGCGAACGGCGTGGCCTTGGCCTGCAAGGCTTCGATCAGCGCGAACAGCACCGTGTGCTTGAGGACATCGGCGAAGTTGCCGGCGTGGTAGGCGTGACGGTAGTTCATGGTCATGGAGGCGCCGGATGGCAGGCGATTATACGGCCCCGCCGCCTCCACTGTAGGAGCGCACCCAGTGCGCGATCGACGCCCCATTCCACGCGGTCGCGCACTGGATGCGCTCCTGCATGGGACTGCACGTCTTGCGGAGCCACCTCCAGAGTTGAGCGGGTGGTGCGACGGTGGCTATGCTCCCGTCATGACCCGCCATCTTTTCCGTCATCTGCGTCGTTGCCGCGCCCTGTTCGCGCTGGCTCTGTGCGCGTGGCTGGCGCTGGGCAGCGCGGCGTGGGCGCAGCCCGAGGATTGCTGCGCGTCGATGGCGGCGTCGATGGGCATGTCAGTGCCGCACGCGCCGGACCATGGCGCGGCGCATTCGATCACGATGGCAGCTGACGGCTGCTGTGCGCATGCCTCGGTCAGCGTGCCGCCGTCGTCATGGGGGCCGGTAGCCGAGGCAGAGCCTGCCAGCCAGGGCTGGCTGTCGCGTCGGGAGACGGCGCCCCAGCCGGTATACGAACCGCCCTTGCGACCGCCGGTCGCCTGATTCTCCGTTCGATGCACGGGGCCGGATCATCGGCCGATTCGACGCGCCCGCCTCGCGGGCACGACTGACGGAGCAGGACCATGAACAAGCAGGAACCGCGCGGCTTTCAACTGCCGCGTCGGCGTTTCGTCCAGGGGCTGGCGCTGGGTGGCGTCGCCGCTGGCCTGGGACTTTGGCGCGGCGACGCGCTGGCCCAGATCGCCATGCCGCGCGCCGAACTCCGCGGCAACCATTTCGAACTGGAGATCGGCGAGCTGCCGGTCGACTACACCGGGCGCAAGCGCATCGCCACGGTGGTGAATGGGCAGCTGCCCGCGCCGCTGCTGCGCTGGCGCCAGGGCGACACGGTGACGCTGCGCGTGCGCAACCGGCTGCGCGAAACCAGCTCCATCCACTGGCACGGCATCGTGTTGCCGGCGGACATGGACGGCGTGCCCGGCCTGAGTTTCGACGGCATACCGCCTGGCGGCGAATACGTCTATCGCTTCACGGTGAACCAGGCGGGCACGTACTGGTACCACAGCCATTCGCGCTTCCAGGAGCAGACCGGGCTGTATGGCCCGATCGTGGTCGAGCCGCGCGATGGCGAGCGCCACGCGGCGGATCGCGACTACGTGGTGCTGTTGAACGACTGGACCGATCTCGACCCGGAAACCGTCTACGCCAACCTGAAGAAGCAGGGCGGTTACTACAACGTCGGCAAGCGTACGGTGGGCGACTTCCTGCGCGATGCGGGGCGCGACGGCCTGTCGGGCGCGCTGGCCGAACGGCGCATGTGGAACCAGATGCGCATGGACCCCACCGACCTGGCCGACGTTTCCGCCGTGGCCTACACGTATCTGGTGAACGGGCAGACGCCGGCCGGCAATTGGACAGGACTGTTCAACGCGGGCGAGAAGATCCGGCTGCGCTTCATCAATGGCTCGTCGATGACCTTCTTCGATGTGCGCATCCCGGGTTTGAAGATGACCGTGGTGGCGGCCGACGGGCAGGCGATCGAGCCGGTGAGCGTGGATGAGTTCCGCATCGGTACGGCCGAAACCTACGACGTGATCGTGCAGCCGTCCGCTGATCGCGCGTGGACCATCTTCGCCCAGAGCATGGATCGCACGGGTTACGCACGCGCCACGCTTGCGCCTCGCATCGGCATGACGGCCGACGTGCCGTCGCTCGATCCGCGTCCGCTGCTGAGCATGGGCGACATGATGGGCGCGATGGATCACGGCGGCATGGGGCACGACATGTCCGGCATGGACATGATGGCGATGCCCGGCATGTCGATGTCGATGCACCACGAGCCTGCGCCTTCGCTGAAGACCGGGCCGGAGGTCGACATGCGAGTGGCCGCGCCGCGACGCAACCTCGACGATCCTGGCGTGGGGTTGCGCGACAACGGCCGCCGGGTGCTCAGCTATGCGGACCTGCACGCGATCGATGCGCCGATCTCGCCGAACGTCGACCGCGAACTCACCCTGCACCTCACCGGCAACATGGAGCGTTACCTGTGGTCGTTCGACGGCAGGCGCGCCTCGGCCGCGGAGCCGCTGCGCTTCCGCCATGGCGAGCACCTGCGCGTGACGCTGGTGAACGACACCATGATGACCCACCCGATCCACCTGCATGGCATGTGGAGCGAGCTGGAGTCGCCGGACGGCTCGTTCCAGGCGCGCAAGCACACGGTGATGGTGCAGCCGGCGCAGCAGCTGAGTTATCGCGTGAGCGCCGATGCCCCGGGACGCTGGGCGTACCACTGCCATCTGCTCTACCACATGGAGGCGGGCATGTTCCGCGAGGTGGTGGTGGCATGAACCGGCGAATGATTCCGGGCATCGCACTGGCGCTGGGCGCCTGTGCGCCATCGATGCTGCTGGCGCAAAGTGCCGACATGCAGGACATGCCCGGCATGTCCATGCAGCATGCACCGCAGACCGATCCCCATGCGGGCCATCACGCGACGACCAAGCCGGCCGACAGCGCGCAGGTGCATGACGGCATGGACCACTCCGGCCATGACATGCCCGCTACCGGCGAAGCGACGCTTCCGCCCAACGACCATGTACCGCCGCCTCCGCCCCAGCACGCCATGCCCGCCATGACGCGGGAGCAGATGGGCGCATTGATGCAGATGGACGATGCGTCGGCGACGGGCATGCTGTTGTTCGATCGCCTTGAGCGGACGCGCAGCACATCCGGTGACTACGCCACGAGCTGGGAGGCGGAGGGATGGCTCGGCAATCCCATCGATCGCCTGTGGGTGAAAGCCGAAGGCGAGCGCGGCAGCGACGGCACCGAAGGCCGCGCCGATGTGTTGTGGAGCCACGCCTGGGCCAGTTTCTGGGATGCACAGCTCGGTGCGCGGCAGGATTTTGGCCGAGGACCGACACGGCAATGGGCCGCTGTCGGTGTGCAGGGCCTGGCGCCGTACTGGTTCGAAACGCAGGCGACGTTCTATGCGGGCGAGCAGGGGCGCACGGCGTTGAGGCTCGAAGCCAGCTACGAACTGTTGTTCACGCAACGCTTGATCCTGGAGCCCAAACTCGAACTCAACCTGTACGGCAAGGATGATCCGCAGCGTGGCGTGTCGTCGGGCCTGTCGGATGTGGAGGCCGGGCTGCGCCTGCGCTATGAGTTCAGCCGCAAGTTCGCGCCCTATGTCGGCGTGAACTGGACGCGGCGCTACGGTGATAGCCAGGCGCCTGGCGCGCCCGCGTTCCATGCCCGCGAAACGATCTGGGTGGCTGGCGTACGCTGGTGGTTGTAACTCGCCTGACGGTGAAGTGGGTGCGGGCGGCTGCAGCCGCCCGCGGAAAGCTCAGTAGGCCACCGTGATGCGCCTGCGGCTCGCATCGCCTTTTTCGATGCGGTCGAGCAGGGCGACCGCGTAGTCGGCAACGCTGATCTGGCTCTTGCCGTTGGCGTCCACCAGCAGTTGATCGCCACCGACGCGGTACGTGCCGGTGCGCGGGCCATCCTCGATCAGGGCGGCCGGACTGATAAACGTCCAATCGATCGGGGACCGGCTGGCGCGAAATACGTCCAGTGCCTTGCCCTGGCCGGCTGCTTCGGGCTTCCAGGCGTCAGGGAAGTGCGGGTCGTCCATCACCAGCACGCCCGGAGCGGTCTCCAGCGAGCCGGCGCCGCCGACCCATGCAAAGCGCTTCACGCCTGCGGCGGGCAGGTTGTCCAGCAACACGGCCGCATTGACCGGAATGACGTCGTTGTCGCCATCGCGGCGCGCGGAAAGGCTGGCGACGGCGGCATCCGCGCCGCGCACGGCGTCCAGCCACGTCTCCGGCTTGCCGACGTCGCCGGTGACCACGCTGAGTCGGGGATTGCGGGTGGACAGGCGCGATGGATCGCGCACGATGGCGGTGACGTCGTAGCCGCGCGCCAGCGCTTCGTCGAGGATGGCGTGACCGATATGGCCGGTGGCGCCGAACAGGGCAATCTTCATGGGACAGGGACTCCAGCAACGGGTGGGGTGCCGGCGAGCGAGGGCGCGGGGTTCATGAATGCGTCGCCGGTACCGGGCTGAGGCAAAGCATGCGCCTCTGATCGACGTGGATAAACGCATCAAACGGGAATTCACTGTAAAGTTTGGCTTGACAGTGAGGCGTCCATGTCCAGCGAAGTGAATCTCAACCGGTTGGCGGTGTTCGTGGCGCTGGTGCGTGCCGGCTCGTTCACGGCGGCTGCCGAAACGCTGGGCATGACCAAGGCGATGGTGAGCCAGCATCTGGCGAAGCTGGAGCAGGAACTCGGCGTCACCCTGGTACTGCGCAGCACCCGGCGCATGACGCTCACCGAAGCGGGGAGCACGTTCCACGCTGCCTGCGCTCGCATCCTCGCCGAGGCGGAGGCGGCGATCGAACAGGTGGGCAGCGACCAGGAGAAGCCCAGCGGCACGCTGCGGCTTACCGCCACCAGCGATTACGGCACCTCGGTGGTGGCGCCGGCCCTGGCCGACTTCATGCGCAGCCATCCGCAACTGCAGACCGACCTGGTGCTGAGCGACCACGTGAGCGACCTGATCGCCGAACGCTTCGATCTGGCCATCCGCATGGGTTGGTTGCGCGATTCGAATCTGCGTTCGACGCGGCTGGGCAGCTTCCGCCAGCTGCTGGTCGCTTCGCCGGGCTATCTTGCTGGCCGGGGCGAGCCGCGCAGCCTGGCGGAGTTGCCATCGCTGGCATGGGTGTCGCTCGCGCTGTTGTCTTCCCCGCTGCGCTGGACGTTCACGGCACCCGATGGTTCACGCCGTACCGTGCGCATGAAGCAGGCGGCGCAAGCCAACAACGTGGTGGCAGCGCATGCCCTGGTGCGCCACGGCGCCGGCGTCAGCGTGCTGCCGGACTACCTGGTCACCGACGACATCCGCGAAGGCCGCCTCGTGCCGCTGCTGGCGCAGTACCGTCTGCCCGAAGGCGGCATCCACGCGGTGTATCCGGGGCGGCAGCCGCCGGCCAAGGTGCGTGCGTTCATCGGGCATCTGCGCGCCTGGCTTGCCGCGCAGACATGAGGCGTCATTCGACGACGTTGTGGCTTTCCGCGGTGCCCAGCAGTTCGGGCTGCGTGGCCTTTCCCTGCTGTCGACTCAGCAGCGGATGCATGAACACGGCCGCGAGGATCACCGCCACGCCTGCGTAGAACCAACCGTCCAGTTCGCGCTGCTCGCCCAGCATGAGCATGGCCAGCACGATGGCGTAGACGGGTTCCAGGTTCGTCACCATCTGCGTGCCGAACGCGCTCATGTGGCGCAGTGCCACCAGCGCGAGCGCGAACGGAAGCAGCGTGCAGCCGAACGAGAGCAGCACCAGCAGCGCGGCATCGTGCAGGCTGGGCACCACGAAGGCGGCGCCCGTGTGCGGCAGTAGTGGCGCCAATACGGTAAGGAACAGCGTGCCGGTGCCGAGCTCGATGCAGGTCACCGTGAGCGGGTCACCGTGTTCCACCAGGCGCTTGTTGTAGGAGCCGAACAGGGCCACCAGCAAGGCGGAGAACGCACCCACGGCGATGCCGAGCCGCATGTCGACAGGAACGCCGCCGACCACCATCGCCACGCCGGGCACGACGGCCACGCCGATCAGCAGCTCGCGCGGATCGAACTTGCGCCGGGCGATCCATGGTTCCACCAGCGCGAGGAACACCGGCCCCAAGGCGATGCAGGTGGCGGCGACGGACGCGTTGGCAAGCTTGATCGCGGCATAGAACGTCAGCCAATGCAGCGACACCAGTACGCCGATGCCGGCGTAGGACCAGCGCAATCGCACGGGCATGGCCTTGAGCCCCCGCCAGACGCGCGGCATCAGCAGCAACGAGCCGGAGACCAGCAACATGCGCCACCACACCAGCGGCAAGGCAGGCAGGGTGATCAGCTTGCCCAGGATGGCGGTGAAGCCCCATAGCAGGACGCAGAAGTGGATCTGCCAGCGGGCTTTGGTGACGGATTGCATGGACGTACATCGACGGGAACGGGGCGGCGCATTCTAGCGTCGCCGCCGCGTAAGTAGTGCGCAGTCACTGCTTTTGTGCGGTTTTCGGCGGATTTTTGGTCGAAGGCGGCGTGGCCTTCGACGGATTGCGCATCTGTTCGAGCACGGCGGCGCAGGCGTTGTCGGGCTCGCCCTTGCTGGTGACCACCAGCGGCAGCAGGGCCGCCACGGGCGCGGCGAGCACGCCCAGCGCCACGGCGCCGCCACCGCGCAGGATCAGTGGACCAGGCTGGACGCCCACGTCCGGGTTCTTCAAGGTGCCCTTCACATAGAGCGGCGAGCGCAGCGACAGCACGCGCAGGCCTTTCGAGTTCGGGTGCACGTCCAGATCCAGTTTTTCGTTGGCGAAGTTGACCGTGCCATCGATGTTGACGGTGGCATCTTCGGTGTCGAACACGAACAGGCGTGTCTGGAACAGGCCATTGGTGGCGGCGAGATCCGAGGCGGCGCAGTTGATCTTCACCGTCTTGTCGCCGAACAGCTTGCTGATGATGATGTTGCCCACGTTGAGTCCGGCAGTCTCCAGCAAGGCCTTGCTGATCGCGCCGTCGTTCATCAGCAGCTTCACCTCGCCGCTGGAGGTGCCCAGCAACTCGCTCACCGAATTGCCACGCGCGTCGAGGGTGGCATCGCCATTGATCTCGCCGAAGCTGGTTCGCATCGGTTCGAATTTCGGAAACAATTCCTTGAGCTTGAGGTGGCGTGCGCCGAGCTTGATGTTGCCCTGCATGGGCGTGCGGCTGCCGTCGAGGCTCAGGTTGCTGTTGACCTTGCCACCGGCCAGGTCGAAGGAGAGCGGATCGAGGCGAAGCACGCCGTTGTCCATGACCACGTGCGTGGAGAGCGCATCGATGGGCAGGGATGCATCGCGCACGATATGCCCGGCGCTGAACTGCACGTCGGCGTCCATGGCGCGCCAGCGATCCGTGCGGAACGGCTCGACCGGCAGCGCCTTGTCGGACGGTTGCGGCGTGGCGTCGCCGCGGCGTTGCTTCTCCGCATTGGTGTCGGCGCCGATCAGCGGGGCGAGGTCAGCGAAGCGCAGTACCTGCGATTTCACTTCGCCGGCCAGCTTGGGGCGCGGGCCGCCGGTGTCGAACGTCACGTTGCCGGCGATATCGCTGCCGCCGACACGGCCGCGGAAGTTTTCATAGGAGAAGTGGCTGTCACCTCGCTTGAGGTTCGCCTTGAGATGACCCTGCGTCGCGAAGGGCGGCGTGTCGGGCAGCGTGACGCCAATCAGCGGATACAGCTTGGCCATGCTGGCGCCGGAGAACCACAGGCGGATGTCGAGCGCAGCCAGGTGCAGCGGATCGGTAAACGTGCCCACGAAGGCGATGTGGCTGTCGTCCACATGGATGTTGGCCTGCAGCGGGAAGGGCTGGTCGGTCTGCTGCAGCGCGAGCACCCCGCCGGTCTTGCCGGTGCCTTTCACCGGCTCGCCCTGGTAGCGGCCCTCGGCCTGCCAGGCGAACTGATAGGCGGCGTGCGTACTGCCTGGCCGGCTTTCATCCTTCGCGTTGGCCTTGGCCACCGCCTGTCGAGCGCCGGCGCCGGCGACCTTGCCCGCCTGCTCGGCGGCATCGGCGGATTGCTGCGCCACGATCTGGTCGTAGGGAATCGCCTGTTGCAACGGTTCCACCGTGATCTTCAGGTTTGCCTTGTTTACCGCGTCGTCGAAGGTGATCTCCGAGTGGTCGAAACCGACGGCGTGCAGGTCGAGCGCCCAGCTGGACGGCTGGGCGCTCTTGCCGAAGGTGAAGTCCCAGGTGGCGCGGCCCTGGGCGTCGCGCTCCAGGTCGATGCGCGGACGCACCACGTAGAGCGTGGGAATCTCCACGTGATGGAACAGCAGGCGCAACGGTGCGAGGCGGAATCGCACGGCATCCAGTTGAGCGAACTGCAATTGCTTGGCCCAGTCGGGATTGCCGATGACGATGTCCCGCGCCTGCAGCGTGGGCCAAGGCACCCATGCCGCAAGGCCGCCTTCCCCCGGCTCGCGCGCCCAGCTGACCGTGATGTCGCCCTGGATGACGAAGGGACGGCCAATGGTCTGGCTGACGCGCTCGTTGATGGTGGGCTTGAGCCGATTCCAGTCGAACGTGGCGACGATGAAGATCGCCGCCGCGATCAACAGCAGCAGGACGGCCACCGGTGCGTAGACGAACCACATCAGCCTTCGGCTGCGCCAGGACATCCATTGCCTCCTGCAATGACCGGCTGGTGCCGGTCGTCGACTCACTCTTATCCGCGACAACGGCAAATTTTCGTAGTGATGGCGTCCACGCGCTCAGCGGAAATTCATGCCATTCACGCTTCGTCCTCGCTTCCTTCGGCTTTCCAGTAGCCTGTCGCACGCAACCATTCCTTGGGAATGTTGCGTTCATCGGAAAGATATTGGCGCATGCGTCGCGCGCGTGAGGATTCCGCGGCGATCCACCAGAACGTGTCGCCCGATGGCGTGGGCAAGCGTTGCAGCGCGTGTTCCAGCAGCTGGCTGGTGGCGGCATCGAGGTTGTCGCGTTCGAACCAGGCGAAGTCGACCTGGGCGCGCGATTCGAGCGTCTGTCGATCCGCGCTGCCGGGAATTTCCATCAGTACGATGGCGTGCGCGCCGTACGGCAGTTCCTCGAGCCAGCGGCTGACCGCGGGCAAGGCGGTTTCGTCGCCGATCATCACGTAGTGATCGAAGTCATCCGCCACCACGAAGGACCCGCGCGGACCGCCGGCGCCGATGCGTTGCCCCGGCTCGGCCTGTTCGGCCCACCTGGCGGCGGGGCCGTCGCCGTGAAGCACGAAATCCACCGTGAGCTCGTTGACTTCGGCGTCGTAGCGGCGGGGCGTGTAGTCGCGCATCGGTGAAGGTTCGACACCTTCGGGAAATTCCAGGCGTCCCTGGCCGGGTGTGGGGAGTACGAGCTGGCCTGCGCGATTGGGGAAGAACAGCTTCGTGTGGTCGTCCGGTGAAGCGCTGTGGAAGCCGCGCAACGCCTCGCCGCCAAACACCACGCGCTGCATGTGCGGCGTGATGCGCTGCGTGCGCAGTACCTCGATCTCGCGAAGCACCACCGTGTGGCGCTGCATCTGATGGGCATGTCGGGTCATGGGGAGTGATCTCGATGGGGGTCAGTCGTCGGGTTCGGCGGCGATCTCGCTGGCGGCGTGTTCCAGCAGTGCCGCGACGCGTTTCGCTTCGGATGCGTTCCATGCGGTGCCGCGTGCCATCAGCGCGTGCTTCACCGCATGCATGGCGTGCCGCACGGCCGGTGGCAAGGCCATCTTTGCGGCGATCCGTACGGCATGGCGTGTGCGCAGCGTCATGGCGTCGACGGCATCGTGGTGGTCGGCCAGGAACCGACGTCCCTGCGCCGTGACGGTATAGAGCTTGCGGCCACCGTGTTCCTGGTCGACCTGCAGCAACCCCAGCTCCTCGAGCATGGTCAACGTGGGGTAGATCGCGCCAGGACTGGGCGCGTAGTGGCCGTGGAACATGTCCGCGATGCGGTGGATCAATTCATACCCGTGGCCTGGTTGCTGTTCGAGCAGGGCCAGCAGCAACAGCTTCAGGTCGCCATGTCCCAGCAGGCGTTGGCCGCTGGAGCGGTCCGGATCGCCGCGCAGTGCGGCCTTGGCTCGGCGTGACGGATCGTGCATGGCGTTGATTTCGATATATCAAAATAAAACGATATATCGAAATGATATCCGGGGCAAGTCGAGGGCAACGTCTGTGGCAGACTCATCCGGAACCGGGATCCAGGAAGGGTTGTCATGCGTGCACGCAAGTGGATGTTTGCGGTGCTGGCCGTGCTGTTGCTGGCTGGCTGTTCAAGAAAGCAGGAGGTGGCGCCCGCCACGTTGACGGGCGAGGCGGCGAAAGCGGGTGCAAAGCTCGCTTACGAACATGCCGTCGGTATCGAGCTGCCGAAGGCGCAGATCGACGCCAGGGTGGGCGCCGTGCGCGAGGCCTGTGAAACGCAGCGCTTCGGCGCATGCAACGTATTGCGCATCACGCAGGGTGAATGGCGTTCCTCGTTGGTGGTTCGCGCGACGCCAGGCGCCGTCGAGCCCCTGGTCGGCATGGCGGGGCAAGGCGGCAAGTTCGTTTCGCGCGAAACGCATGCGGAGGATCTGGCGGATGCGGTGAACGACAACCAGCGCAAGCAGGCGCAACTGGATGCCTATGCCAGGCGGCTGGACGAACTGGCTTCACGCAGGGATCTCGCCGTTGCCGACCTGATGGCGTTGAGCCACGAGCAGGCACAGGTACAGCAGCAGCGCGAATCGTTGCAGGGCGAGGCTGCCATGCAGCAGCGGCGGCTCGACACCAACCTGTTGGAGCTGGATTTCCACGATGCCGATGCCGGCTCACGCGGGCATCGGTTGAGTGCGTCACTCAGCGGACTGCTCGACCAGCTGATCGAGGGTGTCGGCGATGCGCTGTCCGCGGTCGCTTATGGCCTGCCGTTCCTGCTGCTTGCGCTGCCGCTGGCACTCGCCTGGCGATGGGCATGGCGCCGCATCGTCAGGCGGAGGAACCATCCCGGGACGTGACGGCGGCGAGGCGCAGCTCAGGGCTGCGCTTTCGCCTCGCGGACCGGGATGTTGATGCTGCACAGGTCGATCTTGCCGGCCGGGTTGCGATAGAAGTCGTCGCGGCGATTGCGCTTGGCTTCGATCAACGCGGTGAAGGTGGCGCTGTCGGTGCGCAGCACTTCGATCTTCGGCCGCTGTTCCGGTGGCAGTTCGGAGGCGAGCTGGATGGCGCTAATGCCCACGCGCTGCTCGGGCTTGTCGTAGAAGCCGAGCGGGCCGGTGCCGCGCGGCAGGCCCGAGAGATATTCCATGCCCTGCAGCACGCGGCCGACCACGGCGAGGTTGCGATCGAGTCCACGGGGCGCCTGGCCGATCACGACGTACAGGCCGGTGCCGCTGCCGGTTTCCGGGTCGGCGTCGCGTCCCACGCCCACCATGCCGTAGCAGTGCGTGAGCCATTCCTGTCCGTGCGCCTTGTCGCGCCCCACCGGGAAGCCTTGGGAGAAGCCGACTTCCGGCGCGTAGACGTCACCGTCGGGCAGGCGCGTGAACGGCAGCTTCGCATCGAACGGTCGCGTGTATTCCGGCGGCAGTTTCGCCTTGGCGCTGCCCAGCGGCTTGAGCTTGCTCTTGTCGCCGTTGTCGTCGTCTTCCGGGTCGCCCCACTGGGTCACGAAGTTGTCCTGCACGCGCACGATGGCGAGGCCATCGAAATAGTGCTCGCGCACCAGCGTGCGGATGTTGGCGACGTGCAGGGGCGTGAAATCCGGCGCCAGTTCGATCAGCACCTGGCCCTTGGGCAGCGTCATGATCAGCAGGTTCTGCGGATCGGGCGTGCGCCATTCCTGCGGCTGCGACTTGGCCAGCAATTCCTTCGGCGTTGGTGTATGTGCGGCGGGCTGGTCGGCCGCGATGGCGGCCACGGGCAGGGCAATGGCGAATGCGATGGCGGCAGCAAGGCAGTGGCGCAGCATGGGGTCCCCCGGCATTGGAAAGACCTCACGGTAGCAGAGCGGCGAGCTGCCCATAAAGCGCGCGTGATGCTTGCTGTCGCCATCCCGGCAATAGGTTGCACTGCGCGAATCGGATCAGCCGACCGTGCCGCGGTTCACCATGGCAAGGCTTGGAAGGGCGCTGCAGGCGACACATGCTCCAGCGCACCGCCGCTTGCATGGGCCACGGCATCGTGTGCGTGCAGGCTTTCGTGGTGAGCGACGCGGACGTTGAAGCCGGCAACGCCAGGATCGCCTTCAAGTGCCTGCTGGATCCGTCGCGCAGCATCCTCGCAGAACATGAGGTTGCCACCGTTGGCGAGCGCGAAGGCCTGTTCGTCTTCCCGTTTCACGGCGGTCTGCACGGCGGTGCCCAACGCGTGTTCGGCACGATCGAGCAGCGCGATGAGCGACAGCGATGCATCCGGTGCGGGGCGCACGCGAAGATGTGCGGTGCTGCGTTGCGCATGTGGCGTGGCGACGATGCCTTGTTCGCTGCCCAGCCACGCCATGACAGCGGCATGATCCAAGGAAGCGCCAGGGGAAAAGGCCTCGGCAAACTGCTGCTGGATGAGCTGGCGCGAAAGCGCTGCCGACGCGGGGCAGGTGGACGAGTAGACCACGTCGGTACCGAGTTCGAAACGGTAACCGTGTTCCGACAGGCTCGCCTCCAGGCACACCGGATACGCGCGCCAGCCATGGTTGCTGCTGCGCAGGGCCGCACGGCGTACGAGCACCTCGAAGCGAAGGTGGATGCAGGCACGATCGGCGATGCCTTCGTGCGAATGAAGGAAGGCCCGCAGCAGTCGTTCCAACGATGCCGCATCGACGGGTTCGCCGCCCAGGTGCGCATCGGCCAGCAGATACAAGCGCGACATGTGGATGCCGCGCTGCTGCGCCCGGACCAGGTTGACGAACATGTCGACCTTCGCCGCCGTGCGTTGCATTTCGCCGCCGCCTGCATCGAAGCACACCGGCAGCGCGATGCCTTCCATGCCGACCCATTCAAGGCGCCCGATCGCACCCGTCGTTGCATCACTGCCGACGTCGGGGAGCGGGCGTACGGCGCTGTCTCTGTTCTTCACCGGGGCATCCGTGGGTGTGCTCAGGGCGACGCGGGATGCTGCGTGCGCAGCGCAGCGACCGCTGCCGCGGCATCGACCTGCAGCTTGCCCTGGGTGGTCTTGCTGGAGCGCAGCAGCAGGTCATGCACGGCACTCGCATCGAGCCTGGGCGCGATGGCCAGCAACAACGCCACGATGCCGCTCACGTGGGCGGCGGCCATCGAAGAGCCCGTGGTGAAGTCATAGCCACCGCCGGGCTGGGTGGTGAGGATGTCGTTGCCGGGCGCACTGAGCACGCCCGGCGGTGCGGGGGAAGGCCCGCTTGCCCTCACCACGATGACGCCGGGCGCATCGTTCGGAAAGCCGCCGTTGTTGCCTTCCGGCGGCATGGCGGCAATGACGATGCGGCCCTGGCGCAGCAGTTCGCCGAGCAGTCGATTGAGCAACGGATCGGCCGGACCGCCGAGGCTGAGGTTGACGATGCGCGCGTCGGTGTCGATGACCGCGGCCAGGGCCTTGGCGAGCGTGAAGGAATTGCAGTGCGCACCGCTGCCCGATGCGGGCAGATACCAGCAGGCCTTGTAGACGTCGAGCATCGCCTTGGGCGCGATGCCCACGATGCCCTGATGGTTGTCGCCGATGGCCGAGATGATGCCGGCCACTTCGGTGCCGTGGCTGTCGGCGTTGAAAGCCGCGACATCGACATCCACGAGGTTGCGGGCCCGGACGACGCTTCCCTGGATATCGGGATGCATCATGTCCACGCCCGTATCGACGACGGCGACGTGCACGCCATCGCCTCGGGTGACGTTGTGCGCGAGCGCGGCGTCCGTCTCGACGAAGCCTCGCTGCAGGTTCGCATACGGATCGTTGTACTGGTGCGCGGCCTGAGCCGTATCGCCGTAGACGGCGTAATCCTGCAGCGGTTGCGCAAGCTGCACGCGGTTGTCCCTGGACAGCGTGTCGAGCAGGGCTTCGCGCGTCATGCCCGGGGGCGGCT
Source organism: Dyella jiangningensis (assembly GCF_003264855.1). Lineage (NCBI taxonomy): Bacteria > Pseudomonadati > Pseudomonadota > Gammaproteobacteria > Lysobacterales > Rhodanobacteraceae > Dyella > Dyella jiangningensis. The sequence continues at coordinate 1,578,350 of NZ_NFZS01000001.1, forward strand.
CGAGCACGATGCAGTAGAGATCCAGCGATTTGATGGGCCAGCCGGTGATCTCGCGGATGCCGTAGCTCTGCTTCAGCGCGGCCAGCGTGGATACCGCACGCTGGCCCGCGCCATACGTACCGGCGGGCGTGTAGCCGAGCAGGCTGGAGCCCGCGTGCGTGGCCGGGGGATCGAGCGGGTTGGCGACCGCCAGCACGATGTCGCGGCTCGTATCCATCGCCTGCACGTTGGCGATCGGGCCCTGCGCGGCATCGCCGCTATCGGGCATGGTGGGCCGCGGCGGCGTGCACGCCGCCAGCGCGGCGAGCGCCACGATCAACAGGCATGCGGGAACGCCATGCTTCATGGGGCGGAGGCGATGGGCTCGGCGAGGCGGATGCCGTGCGTGCTGCGCAGCTTCTGCAGCGCGTCCTTCGGCGAGGCGGATGCGCCAGCCACCACCACGGTGTACGCGCCCACTTCATTGGGGCCATCGATCACCTGCAGGTGCAGCGAGTGGAGCAGGCCGTTCCACTCCGCCAGTTTCATGGTGTCCTCGGGCACGACATGGATCGATCCGGAAGGCAGCGGTGCGGTCGCCTGGCTCAACGTCCGGTAATCCGGCTGGTTTTCGGACCACAGCCTGGCACCGAGCACGCCGATGCCGATGGCCTGCACCAGCACGGCGGCCACCAGGGCGCGCGTCACCCAGCCCGTGCGCGGGCGTTGGGTAGTCGCATGCGTATCGGGTGCATCGATGCGGGCAAGCAGGCGGCGCAGCCCGGCGTCCGCATCGACCGGGATATCCGGCGGCAGCGAAATGGCCAGGCGCAGGCGGCTCTGCTGCTCGAATTCGAGGCGGCACGCTTCGCACTGGGACAGGTGCTGCGTAAGCCATTCGTCCTGTTCGTGGCTGGCGCTGTTCTGCAGCGACCAGGGCATCGCCTCCCACGCGCGGGCACAATCCTTGCCGATGTCCGTCGGAAGCTTCATGGCATGCTCTCTTTACGAATGGGCGGATCTCCCGCAAGTGCCGGCAGGGTGTTGCGCAGCTTGACCCGCGCATGGAACAGGCGCGCCTTCACCGTGCCTACCGGGCACTGCATGATGACGGCGACATCATCGAGGGTGTGGCCGAGGCCGTAGACCAGCTCGACGACGACGCGCTGGTCGGCGGAGAGCCGGCTGAGCCCCTTCGCCAGCCAGTCGCGCAGCTCGCGGTCCTCGTCGGGACAATGGGCAGGGAAGCGGTCTTCCTGCATGTCCTCTTCCACCGGCTCATCGCCGTGCTGGCGCAGCGCCTTGAGGCCGCAGCGGTAGGCAATGCCGATGATCCAGGTGGAAACGCGCGAGTCGCCATGGAACGTCCCGGCCTTTTGCCAGGCGATCCAGAAGCAGTCGTTGATGACCTCCTCGATGACGTCGGGGCGCCGCGTCAACCGGGAGAGAAAGCGGCATAGACGACCGTGGTAGCTGCGATACAGCACGGCCAACGCGGCGCGATCGCCAGCCGACATGCGTTGAAGCAGCATGCGGTCGGTCGCGTCTGCATCGATGTCGGCTTCGTTCATGGCCGTCTCAAAACGGTGGTGGGTTGCCCCGTGAGTGCCCCGTCAGCGGCAAAAGGTTGTCCCGCGGCGTCAAAACGACCATGAGATCGTCGCGATCCACGGCGCCGTATCCGGATAGCCGTGCCGGTGCGCGAGCCCGGAAGTCGCCACGCGGTCCACCTCCACGCGCCAGGGACCGTTGTTCCAGAGCAGGCCGGCATGGCCGTAGCTGTAGGTGTCGTGGCTTTCGTATTCGTAGCGCCCATGGCCGTGCCCATAGTACGCGTAGTAGCTGTAGGCGGTCTGGGTCACGCCCAGGCCCGCGGACAACGCAAAATGCCGGGGCAGGGGCCAATGGAAGCCGATATCGGCGGCGCCGTGCAGATGGTGGTCGGTCTTGCCCGCGGGGTAGATGGCCGACACGCCCAGCGTGAGCACATCCCGGTAGATCCAGCCCAGCCCGGCTTCGGTGCGGTCAAAGCCGCGTGCGTGCGGATTGCCGGGGTAGTCGTAATAGACGAGGTTGGCCTGCATCTGCCAGTCCGGCGACAGCGACCAGGAACGCGCGATCTGGGCGAGCGCTTCGGCAAGGCGATCGGGCTTGCGCGCCTCCACGCTGGCTGAGGCCCCCAGTGACCAGCCCTTCGCAAACGACCAGGCCAGCGCGCCCTGCAGCACCGGTGTCTGCGGTGTCACCGCCTGGCCGCGGTCCACCAGCTGTGAACTCAGCGCGACGGTGCCGCTTACATTCGACGATTGCGCGTGGGCGGCGAGGGGCAGGCAGGCAGCGAAGCACAGCGCCAGGCGACGCGAGCGACTGCTTGCGCCGATGCGATCACCGGCATGGCGGCGACGTCGGAGCGAGCCTGCGGACGGCATGCGAGGCGAGGTCATGGGCGGTCAGGCCTGCCGGTAGCGCCGCTGCGGAAGCCCGCAGGTCGAGAGCGGCGCCACGAGAGAACCGTCCAGGCACCGCCCTCGTCACGTGCACGCCCATCAAGGGCTTGATCCGTGCGACACCCTCGGCGCATGCGCCGCTCCCCGGCATGAAGTCCAGCGGAGTTTATACGGCCGGAGGGCCAAGGCGCGTGTTCGATGGAGCGCGCCGGCAAGCCGGCAACGTCGCAGCGCAGCTTCTCTTCCGGACGTGTCGTGTCATTCGCGGTTTTCCGCTGCGCTGTACGTCGCCTCACCACGTATCCATGAAAGTGGAGGTCATCCCGCCGGTTGGGACGGATATCGGGAGGGTGAGTGCCGCCAGCGTCGCGAAAGGTTGCACGCATCGCGTGGTCCCGTGACGCGACGAGGACCGTGCGGGTTCAAGCCTCGAATGCCGTCGACGTGGTGATCGATGGTGCGAGCGCAACCTTTCCACAGCCAGTGGGCACTCAGCTAACGACATCGCTCACGCGCGTTCTCGCCGGGCCACGGACATGGACATCGAACGAATCCAGTTGCAGCAGCATGGCGACAACCGCGGCATGCTCATCGCGTTGGAAAAGGATCGCAACGTGCCGTTCGAGATCCGGCGCGTGTATTACCTGTTCGCCACCAAGTGCGACGTCCATCGCGGCATGCACGCGCATCGCAACCTCAACCAGCTGGCGGTGACGGTGCGCGGCTCGGTCACCTTCCTGCTCGACGACGGCAGCGGTCCGTGTGAAGTCGTGCTCAACGATCCATCGCAGGGCCTTCTGCTGCGCCGCATGGTGTGGCGCGAGATGTACGACTTCACCGAGGACTGCGTGCTGATGGTGCTGGCCGACCAGCTGTACGACCCGGCCGATTACATCACCGACTACGCGCTGTTCCTGCACGAGGTAGGACACGCCTACCAGGGAGACATGGCGGCATGCCAAGGCGGTTAGTGCTCATCGGCGCGGGTGAGCTGGCGCTGATCGCCTGCGAATACTTCCAGCATGACAGCGACTACGACGTGGTCGCCTTCAGCGTCGACCGCGAATACGTGCAACAGCCGACGCTGGCCGAGCGGCCCGTGGTTCCGTACGAAGAACTGGAAACGCATTACCCGCCGTCGGACTACGACGCATTCGTGGCCATTCCTTCCAGCCAGCTCAACCGGCTGCGCACGCGCTTCTACCAGGACGCCAAGGCGAAGGGATACCGCTTCGCCACTTACGTCAGCTCGCACACTTTCGTATGGCGCAATGCGGAGATCGGCGAGAACAGCTTCATCTTCGAGAACAACGTCATCCAGCCGTTCGTGCGCATCGGCAACAACTGCATCCTGTGGAGCGGCAACCACGTCGGCCATCGCACGGTGATCCGCGACAACGTGTTCGTCGCCTCCCACGCGGTGATCTCCGGCTACTGCGACATCGGCGAGAACAGCTTCATCGGCGTCAACACCACCTTCAACGATCACGTGAAAGTCGCGCAGGACAATGTGATCGGCTCCGGCGCGCTGGTGACGCGCGATACGGAAGCCGGGCGGGTCTATGTCGGTTCGCCCGCGCGCGCGGTGCCCGATCGATCCAGCTTCGACGTGAGGCTTTGACGCCCATGTTCGACTGGACCAAGAAGGGGCTGGTCTTCGATACCGCCCACCAGGGCGTGGGTGGCTGGATGGCGCATTCGGCGCTGACGCCCACGCCCTGGCGCATCGACGACGACCTGATCCGCGTCTACGCGGGCTTTCGCGACGAGGACGGCGTCAGCCGGATCGGCTACGTGGACGTGCTGGCCGACGATCCTTCGTCGATCGTGCGCATCAGCGGCGAGCCGGTGCTGGATGTCGGGCGCGGCGGATGCTTCGACGACAGCGGCATGATCCTGGGCGACCTGGTGGACACGCCCGACGGCCTGACCATGTTCTACGTGGGCTTCCAGCGCGTGGCGCGGGCCAAGTTCCTCGCCTTCACCGGCCTGGCGATTTCACGCGATGGCGGCGAACGCTTCGAGCGCATGCAGGAGACGCCGATCCTGGACCGCGCGCCCGGGCGCAGCACCATCGGCGCCGTGCATTCGGTGCTGCGCGAGGGCGACCGCTGGCGGCTGTGGTACGCGGTGGGCGACGACTGGGAAGTGATCGACGGACGCCCGTTTCCGCGATACCACATCCGTTGCGTGGAGACGGACGACCTGGCGGCGATACCGCGCGAAGACCATGTGTGCCTGCAGCCGCGCGGCAACGAATACCGTATCGGCCGTCCGCGTGTTTACCGGTGGGGCGATGGTTACGCCATGTACTTCACGCGCGGCAACACCACGGGCGAGTACTTTCCCGGGCTTGCCTACAGCGCCGACGGCATCCACTGGGAGCGCCACGACGAAGCACTGGGCCTCTCGCTGTCGCCCAGCGGATGGGATTCGCGCGTCATCTGCTATCCGTCGCTGATCCGCCAGCGCGACAAGCTGTTGATGTTCTACAACGGCAACGACATGGGTGTGGACGGATTCGGCCTGGCCGAAACCGTGCTGCCACGCCGCAATGGTGGTTTCCATGCTCGCGGTTAGGCCGTACAGGCCCACCGATGCGGCCACCTGGGACACGGTGGTCGCCGAGTCGAGAAACGGCGTGCTGCTGCATCGGCGCGCTTACATGGACTACCACGCGGATCGCTTCACCGATGGCTCCCTCATCGTCGAACGCAACGGCGTCGCCGTGGCGGTGCTTCCCGCCAACGTGCAGGGCGGCACGGCGGTGAGCCATGGCGGGCTCACCTATGGTGGGCTGATCTCCACCAGCGCCTTACGCGCGGAATCGACGCTGGAGGTGTTCGGGAAGATCGCCGGGTTCTATCGTTCGAACGGCATCGACAGGCTGATCTACAAGGCGGTGCCGCATATCTTCCACGGTTATCCCGCCGAGGAAGACCTGTATGCGCTGCATCGGTCCGGCGCGCGCTTGAGGCGACGTGATATCGCATCGGTGATTGCGCTGCGGGAGCCCTTCCGCTTCACCGACGAGCGCAGGCGCGCAGTGAACAAGGCGCGCGACGCCGGTATTCATGTCCAGTCGAACGCCGATCCGGCGAGCTTCCATGCCCTGCTGACGGAGGTGCTGCGCAGGCATGACGCCGTGCCCACCCATCGGCTGGACGAGCTGCGCCTGCTGCAGTCGCGCTTCCCGGAACACATCGTGCTTTACGAGGCGCGGCGCGACGACGAATTGCTTGCCGGCGCCGTGCTCTACGACTTCGGACGCGTCGTGCATACCCAGTATCTCGCCGCCTCGGAAGAAGGGCGACGGCTGAATGCGCTCAGCCTGCTGCTGGCGGAACTCATCGATCGCTATGCGGGGCGCCATTATTTCTCCTTCGGGATCTCCACCGAGCAGGAGGGCCAGGTGCTCAACGGCGGCCTGGTCGCGCAGAAGGAGTACTTCGGCGCGCGCGGCATCGCGCACGATTTCTACGAGTGGGTGCTCTGATGGGCGTTTGCTTTCTCAGCGCCAGGGACATGAACGCCCGGCACGCGGACGAGCTGAAGGCCGCGGCGGCCCGGGTGATCGATTCAGGCTGGTACATCCTCGGCGAGGAGGTGGCCGCCTTCGAGCGCGAATTTGCCGCCTATTGCGGCGTGCGTCATGCCGTGGGCGTGGGCAACGGACTCGACGCGCTGTCGCTGATCCTGCGCGGCTACAAGGAACTCGGCCTCTTGCGTGAGGGCGACGAAGTCATCGTGCCGGGCAATACCTTCATCGCCAGCTTCCTGGCGATCACCGAGAACCGGCTGGTGCCCGTGCCCGTCGAGCCGGATCCGACGACGTTCAACCTCGATCCCGCGCGCGTGGAGGACGCCATCGGGCCGCGTACGCGCGCCGTCATGGCGGTGCATCTGTACGGCCAGCTCGCTGACATGGCCGCGCTGTCCGCGCTGGCGCGGCAGCACGGGCTGCTGCTGGTCGAAGATGCCGCGCAGGCGCATGGCGCGAGCAGTGCGGGACGCAAGGCCGGCGCCTGGGGCGACGCGGCGGGCTTCAGCTTCTTCCCCACCAAGAACCTGGGGGCGCTGGGCGACGGCGGCGCCGTCGTCACCGACGACGACGCCCTTGCCAGGCGTGTCGCCACGCTGCGCAACTATGGTTCCGAGACGAAATACCACCACGCCTGCCAGGGCATCAATTCGCGGCTCGACGAGATGCAGGCCGCGATGCTCCGGGTCAAGCTGAAGTACCTGGACGAGGACATCGCCCTTCGTCGTGCGGTGGCGCGCCGTTACCTGGCGGCCATCCGGCATCCGGAGGTGCTGCTTCCTACCGTGCTCGACGAAGAACGCCACGCCTGGCACCTGTTCGTGGTGCGCAGCGATCGACGCGATGCCTTGCAGCGGCACCTGCAGCACCATGGCGTGCAGAGCCAGGTCCATTATCCGGTGCCGCCGCACCTGCAGCCGGCCTATCCGCGGCTGCATGACGTGCGGCTGCCGCTGACCGAACGCCTGCACCGCGAAGTGCTCAGCCTGCCCATGGGGCCGACGCTGGACGAGGACGCCGTCCATCAGGTGATCGACGCCTGCCTGGCGTTCGGGGGCGCGGCATGAACCTCATGCGGGCCAGTGTCTACACCGCCGCGTCCACTGCGGCGCGCCTGCTCGCCGGCCTGGTGGTGATCAAGCTGGTGGCGTGGTTCGCGGGACCCGAAGGCGTGGGCAGGCTGGGCCAGTTCATGAGCCTGATGTCGCTGCTCGCCGTGCTCGCCGGCGGTGGCATCAGCGCGGGCATCGTGAAGTACGTGGCGGAGTACCGCGACGACCCGCAGCGCCTGCAGCGCCTGCTCGGCGCCGCCCTGTGGTACGCACTTGGCGCGTCGTTGCTGATGGGCGTGGTCACGTTGCTCTTCAGCGTGCCGCTGGCGCGCTGGCTGCTTGGCGATGGGCGCTATGCGGATCTCATCCGCATCCTCGCCGTTGCGCAGCTGGGCATCGCGCTGGCCAACTACGTGCTGGCAGTGATCAACGGCTTCATGGACGTGCGTCGCCTGGCGCTGGTGCAGATCGCCGGGTCGGTGCTCAACGTGGCGCTGGTGGCGTGGCTGTCGCACTGGCTGCAGCTGTACGGCGCGCTGCTGGCGCTGGTGCTGGGGCAGACGCTATGGCTTGCCGTGGGCGTGCCGGCCTGGTGGCGCAGCCCGTATTTCCAGCGCGGCATGCTGCGCCTGCGATTCGACCGGGAGATGATCGGTCGCCTTGCCGGTTTCTCGGTGATGACGCTCACCGCGGCCCTGCTGTCGCCGTTGGTGAACATCGCGGTGCGCGATCATCTCGCTGCCCAGTTCGGATGGGAACAGGTGGGTTACTGGCAGGCGGTGAGCAAGGTGTCGGATGCCTACCTGCTGTTCATCACCACGGCCATCAACGTCTATTACCTGCCCAAGCTCGCCTCGATCGACGATCGCGCGCTGCTCGCCCTGGAAATACGCAACGCCTACCGCTTTTTGCTTCCGCTGGTGGTGCTGCTCGCCCTTGCGATCTTCATCGCGCGAGGCTGGGTGACCGCGTTGCTCTTCAGCGAGGGGTTCGCACCCGCCAATGTTCTGTACGGTCCGCAACTGGCGGGCGACGTGATCAAGATCGCGTCGTTCGTCCTCTCCTACCTGATGCTGGCGAAGGCGATGACACGCCTGTTCGTCGCGTCCGAATGCGTGTTTGCGGCCAGCTACCTCGGGCTGGTGTACCTGTTCACGGCGAGCTTTGGCCTGGTCGGCGCGGTGTACGCCTTCGCGGCCAACTACACGCTGTATTTCCTGTTCAACGCGTGGGTCGCGCGCCGCTTCCTGGGAGGGCTGGGCCAATGGTCGCCGCAATACCCATGAGCGCACCGGCGCTGCCGCTGGTTTCCGTGCTCATCCCGGCGTTCAACCACGAGCGCTTCATCGAACGCTGCCTGGACAGCGTGCTGGAGGACCCGTATCCGGCCAAGGAGCTCGTCATCATCGACGATGGCTCCACGGACGGCACGGCGGCGCGGATCGATGCGTGGATAGCGCGGCATCGGCACGAGATTCCGGTGGAATACGTGTACCGTGACAATCGCGGCATCGCGGCCACCTTGAACGAACTGGCCGCGCGTGCGCGGGGCGAGTTCCTGCGCCTGGGCGCCAGCGATGACTACCTGCTGCCCGGCGGACTGGCGGCCATGGTGGACTACCTGTCGGCGCATGCGCGCAAGTGGGCGGTGATCGGCGATTCGATGGTGGTCGACCAGGACGGACGCAAGCTGCACGAGAGCGGCATGCGCGACCTGCATCGTGCCGACAAGCGACTTTACGCGTCGGACGAAGGCATCCGCCTGGCGGTCATCACCCAATGGGCGATCGGCGGGCCGGTGGCGCTGGTGCGCAAGCGCGCACTGGAAACCGTGGCCGGATGGAGCGAAAGCCTGCGCATCGACGACTGGGATTTCTTCCTGCGGCTGGCGGCCCACGATGCCATCGGCTTCATCGACGTCAACGTCTGCGCCTATCGCATCCACGGCACCAACCTGAGCCGCACGCGCGACGGCAGGGCGAGGGTGCTCAACCTGCTCGAAGCGCAGAACGTCGCGATGCGGCGCGAATGCCTGTTCCAGGAGCCGTACCGCACCCTGCTGAGGGCGCAGTCGCACTACCTGGGCGCGAAGATCGCGTTCCTGCAGCGGCGGTTCGCTTCGGTGGCCGTCCACATGGTGGTGTACCTGTCGCTGGTGGCGACCTCGCGGATCAAGTTGCGCACGGCGCTGCACCTGGCGGAGGGCGCATGAGGGCCTTGCTGCGATTGCCGTCGGCCTATCTCTGCCTGCCCATGCTGCTGACATGCGGGCTCACGATGTTCGTCTACGACCTGCCGCCGGGCTATATGGAAGGCATCGTCCTGCTCATGACGGCGTCCGGCGCGATCATGGTGTTCGACGTGATGGCGGGGCTGCGGCTGCCGTCCTCGGCGGCGTTCCTGGCCCATCGTTATGTCGGCACGCGGGAATCCTTCGTGGCGCTGGCGTTCGCCGCTTTCATCATCGTGTTCTGCGTGCTCGACCTCACGCTGTTCCCGATTCCATTGATCGACGCGCCGTCGTCGTATGCGCGCATGGAGGGCGGGCGCGATCACGTGCGCCATATTTCCGACATGTGCTGGGTACTGCCGCCCATCGGCATGCTGTGTGTGCGGAACAAGTGGCTGCGTACCACGCTGGTGCTGATCGGCCTGGTCTTTCCGGTGCTGGTGATCGATCGCAACCGCATCTTCGCCGCCTTGTTCTCGACCGCCCTCGTGATGGTTTTCCGCAGGGATGCCTCACGTCCGTTGCCGTGGAGGACGGTGCTGGTGCTGGCGATCGTCGGCGCCACGGTGTTTTCGGTGCTAGGCGTGCTGCGATCCGGCACGCTGGAGACGGTCGCCTTGCCGTTCAGCGACGACTACCGATCGATGCCGGTAGGCGTGCGCTGGCTGCTGCTCTATGCCAGTGCGGGGCCGTACAACTTCGCTTCGCTGCTGGCCAAGCACTATGCGAATGCCACGTTCCTGATCAACCAGGTGGTGCCGATGGCGGGTTCGGTGGCGACGGCCGGCACCGATATCCCCTTGGATGCGTCGAACATCAACGTGGGTTCGGAGTTCCTGCCGTTCCTGCTGGCGTTGGGTCCGGTCGGTGCCATCGCCTCGATGATCGCGCTGTATGCATGGCTGCGCTGGAGCGTCTCGCGCCTGTATCCGCGCGCGTCGCTGTTCGGCCTGCTGATCTTCCTTCGCATGTCCTACGTCTGCCTGATGTCGCCGTTCGCCCCGCAGGCGTTCACTTGGACCAATGCCGGCTTCATCGCCGTCTGCCTGCTGCTGCAGGCGCTGGTGGCGCTGCTGCCGAATCGCCGCGAAACCGCCACAGCCATCGGGATATCGACATGAACTTCAAAGAGCCGACGACCATGGAAAGAGACGAGATCTACCTGATCGACATGTGGCGCATCCTGGTCCGCGAATGGAAGTGGTGCCTGGCCGTGCTGGTGGTGGTGCTGGCCGTCACGTATGCGTTCGCGCATCTGGTGCGGCGGCAATGGGAGGCGTCGGCCTGGATACTGATCGGGCAGGTAGGGCAGGTGCCGCCGGGGCAGGACCCCAAGGTGGAGCCGATCGCGCGCGTGCTGGAACGCTTGCAGACGGCGGCCTTCCAGGACGAGGTCACGACGAGCCTCGGCCTGGCGCACGATTCGCGCACGGCGCAGCTCTACCGCAAGAGCATGAAGCTCGAACCCTTGCCGTACGCCGGGCCGATGGTGAGGGTGAACGTGCGCGGCGATTCGCCTGCCCAGGCGCGCCAGCTTGCCGAGGCGACGGTAGCGCGCCTGCGTGCCGTGCATCGGGACATGGAATCCACGCCGCTGTCGCTGGCGCATGGCCGCCTGGACGAAGTAAAGGCGGAGCTGAAGGAAGCCATCGCCGATCGCGACCGCCTGGTGCAGGCTGCCGGCAAGGACGAGGCGAGCGGGAAGGGCGCGTCATTGGCCAGCGTGATGCTGGCCAGTCGCAACGAGGACATCCGCAACCTGCAGATGCAGCAGAGCGATCTGGTGACGCGCCTGAGCGCCAGTTTCACCTACGAGACGTCGTTGCCCTGGCCCGTCTACGTGCCGGAGCGACAGGCGTTTCCCAATCCCGTGCTGACCTACGGCATCGGCCTGCTGGCGGGACTCGGGCTGGGTGTTTTCGCCGGTGTCGCGCGGAACGCCGCGCGGCGCAGGGCATAGCCAGGCGCTTCGTCCACGCGTGGCCTTGCGCGAATCATTCAACCAAAGCCGCGCGCCGCGGCACTCACCGCACAAGGGATGACGCCGCGCGACACGCGGCGCGTGGCATCGGTCAAAGGCAGCGAGTCGGAGCGTGAATGGACATGAGCGGGCAACACGGACCGGGAGGCATGCCGAACGGCGCCGTGCGGATGGAGCGCGGGAGCGATTGGACTTCATCGCTGGATGAAGGCCAGCTGCTCGATACCCAGCATGCCTTCGACAGCGTGGCCGCCGACTACGATGGCCCTCGCGGGAACAATGAGCTGATCCAACGCATGCGCGTGTCGCTGTGGGAAACCGTGCTGGAGAAGGTTCCGGTGGGTTCGGACCTGCTGGACCTGGGCTGCGGCACCGGCATCGACGCCATCGAATTTGCACGTTGTGGTTACCAGGTGACCGCCACCGACTGGTCCCCTCAGATGGTCGGGCGCACGAGGTCGCGTGCCGCCGTCGCGGGAATGGAATCCCGCGTGACGGCTACGCATCTCGGCATCCATCAGCTCGGCCAACTCCAGGAGCAGTTCGACGGCATCTACTCGAATTTCGGGCCCCTCAATTGCGTTCCCGACATGCCAGCCGTGGCGGGTGAATGCGCTCGACTGCTCAGGCCCGGCGGTCACCTGGTCTTTTCCGTCATCGGTCGCATCTGTCCGTGGGAGGTGCTGCATTACGTCTCGCGCGGCCGCTTCAGGCGCGCGGGTGTACGCGCCAGCCGCGGCGCCACGGCCGTGGGCATGAACCGCCACACGATCTGGACCTACTACTACCTGCCGCGCGAGTTCTATCGCGCGTTCGCCGAACACTTCACGCTGGAAAGCTACCGCGCGCTCAGCCTGTTCCTGCCGCCGCCGTACCTGGTGGACTACTACCGCCGGCATCGCCGCTGGTGCGAACGGCTGGGCAGGCTGGACGACCGCCTCGGCGGATGGCCCTTGCTGCGCGAGATGGGCGATCACTTCCTCATCGTGATGCGGCGCCGGTGACGCGGTGGACGCCATGCCGCCATCGCCGAGCGTTCGCCTTCATCATGCGGGCACCGTGCTGCCGGACGGCGTATCGCGCGCGCCGTTGTCCACGCGATGCGGCCGCGTGGCGACCTCGTCGGCGCCCGGCGCCTACCGGATCGATCTGCGCGACCACCTGGTTTTTCCCGGGCTGATCAACGCGCATGACCACCTGCAGGTGAACGCGGTGCCTCCGCTGGCGCATGGCGCGCCATTCGCCAACAGTTATGCGTGGATCGAGGCGTTCCAGCCCCATTTCGACGATGCGCAGGTCGTCGCCGCCCTGCGTCATCCCAAGGCGCTGCGCCTTTGGCAGGGTGCGCTGAAGAACCTTTTGGCCGGCACCACCTGCGTGGCGCACCATGACCCCTGGCATCCGGCATTGGATGCCGACGGTTTTCCCGTGGCGCTGGTACGCGATGCCGGCTGGAGCTATGCCCTCGGCTGGCCGCAATACGGTCCGCCCCCGCAGCGCAGTCACGCGGAGACCTCGCCGGAACAACCATGGATGATCCATCTGGCGGAAGGCACCGATGAGGTGGCGCAGTCGGAACTGGCTGCGCTGGACGCGATGGGATGCCTGGCGTCGAACAGCGTGCTGGTCCACGGCGTCGGCCTGCGCGAGTGCGACATCGAACGGATCATCGACGTCGGCGCTGCCGTGGTGTGGTGTCCGTCGAGCAACCTGGCCCTGCTGGGCGCAACGCTCGATCCGCAGCGACTTCGTCGACTGCATCGTGCTGGATGCCTTGCGCTGGGAACCGACTCGCGCCTGAGCGGTGCGCGCGACCTGCTGGAAGAGATGCGCGTCGCGCTGGTCCAGTCGTCGCTCACGCCACGGGACGTGCTGGCGCTGGCGACCACGGAAGCCGCGCGCATCCTGCGTCTCGGCGTGCGAGGCAGCCTGCTGCCCGGCGCGCCGGCCGACATGGTGATCGTGGAAGACCTGGGTGGCGACGAAGCGGGCTGCCTGCTGGGCCTGGAGCGCAGCGAGATACGTGCCGTGGTACGCGACGGCGTGCCGCGCATCGCCGATCCCGATTTCGCCGAATGGTTCGACGTCGCCGGCGTCGCGACGGTGCCCGTGATGCTCGATGGACGTCCGAAACTGCTGGCACGGGAGCTGGCGGACGCGGCGCTGCTGGCGATCGAGCCGGGGCTGGAGCTTGCCATCGCCGCCGAAGGCCACGATGCCGGGCTTCGCAGGGAGGCGCAGCGGTGATGTCGCGTCCGCCGATACTCGATCCGCTCGAAGCCTATGCGCTGTGGGCGCCCCATTATCCGGCGCACGCGCACAACCCGGTGATGCAGGCCGAGCAACGCGCCATGCTCGGCCTCATGCCGGGGGATCTCGACGGCTATTCGGTGCTCGACGCCGGCTGCGGCAGTGGGCGATACGTGCTGCATGCGCTGCATCGTGGTGCCACGCGGGTCACGGGCGTGGATGCGTCGTCCGCCATGCTCGATCGCGCCAGCGAGGAGCTGGCGGGCGCGCAGGGCCACGCCACCGTCGAACTGGTGCAGGGTGACGTGACGCATCTGCCGATGCCCAACGCCTGGGCCGATCTCACGCTGAGCGGCCTGGTGCTTGGCCACCTCGACAACCTGGAAAGCGCATTGGCGGAGCTGCGACGCGTCACCCGCCCCGGTGGTCTGCTGCTGTGCAGCGACGTGCACCCGGTCGGGCACGCGCTGGGTTGGCTGCGCGATTTCCGGTCCGGCGGCCAACGCTACGCCGTGCGCCACACCACGCATCTGTACAGCCATTGGCACGCCGCATGCGCTGCGCTGGGGCTGGAGATCGAGCACGTGCTCGAACCCATGCTGGATCCCGCGGACATCCCCAAAGGCGCGCATTTCGATCCGCTGGCGCTGGAAGTGCCGGTGGCCATCGTGTTCCAGCTGCGGCGGACGCCCTGACGCTTTCCGGACCAAGCCCATGACCCACACCCTGCTGATCAACCCCACCATCACCTCGCGTTCCAGCGCGCGCTTTCCGCTGTCGCTGCTGAACCTCGCCGCGACGCTGGACCGGACCGGGCAAAGCCGTATCATCGACGGCAACGTGGACCGCGACGTCGTCAATGAAACCCTGCGTGCGATGGAAGGCGACCGCTTCGACGCCGTGGGCATCAGCGTGATGGGCGGGCCGCAACTGGCGCCGGCGATCGCGCTTTCCAAGGCGATACGCGCGCGCCATCCACGCGTGCCGATCACCTGGGGCGGCTACTTTCCGACACTCAACACCGAAGCGGCGCTTGCGGCACCGTATGTGGACTACGCCATCCGGGGACAGGGCGAGCAGACCTTCAGCGAGCTGGTCGCGGCGCTGGGCAAGGCCGCCGTGCCCGATGTCGCGGCCATCGCCGGACTCTCGTGGAAGCATGGCGGCGCCATCGTCCACAATGCACCGCGCCACTTTACGTATACCGACCCCGGGCGGGTGCTGCCGTACGACAAGCTCGGCGATCCGCGCCGCTATCTGGCGCGCACCTATCTTGGACGACGCACGGTGGCGCACCAGGCGGCGATCGGCTGTCGTTTCCATTGCACGTTCTGTGGCGTGGCGGCGATGTTCGGCGGCACCACCATGCTGTCGTCCGCGGAACGCCTCGACCGCGACCTGCGCTACTTCAAGCACGAGCTGGGCGCCGACTCGGTGCAGTACTTCGACAACAACTTCTTCGACCGCGAGGAAGACATGATCCCGCTGCTCGAAGTCATGGCGCGCCATGAACTGCCCTGGTGGTGCTTCGCGCGCTCCGACGCATTGTTGAAGCTGTCCGACCATGCATGGAAGCTGGTGCGCAAGAGCAAGCTGCGCATGGCCTACATCGGCGCGGAATCGCCCAGCGGCCAGATGCTCAAGGAGATCCGCAAGGGCACGCGGCCCGACCAGACCGTGGCGGCGGTGGAGATGTGCCGCCGACATGGCGTGATCCCCGAGCTCTCCTTCATGGTGGCACCACCGGAGAACACGGAAGAGGAGACCGAACACACCTTCGAGTTCATCCGCGAACTGAAGAAGATCAACCCGCATACCGAGATCGTGATCTACGTGTATACGCCACTGCCGGTGCACAGCCAGCACGAGAAGGATCGCGCCAAGCGGCCGTCGGCGCCGCTGTTCGATCTCAACGGCGAGCAGGTGGTGTTTCCGACGACGGTGGAAGAGTGGGCGCAACCGCAGTGGGTCAACTACACCTGCCATGCCGATGCGCCGTGGTTGACGGACCGCATGCGCCAGCGCATCCACGATTTCGTCACCGTGCTGCGCTGCCGCTATCCCACCGTGCAGGACATGCGCTCGCCGCCCTGGGCCAAGCGAGCGCTGAGCACCGCGGCGTCGTGGCGTTATCGCTTCCGTCGCTACGACCGGCCGTGGGAGCTCAATCTCGCCAATCGCCTGGTGCGCCTGCGCATGCCACAGGTCTCGGGGCTCTGACCCGGTGGCTCCGCTGCACGTCGCCCAGATCAACTTCATACCTCCGCCGGCCACCTGGGAACCGGACGAGGTGTTCCACCATTGGCCTTCGCTGCCGGATGTGGCCGAAGCGGTGCATGGCAGTGGCACGCGCGTTTCGGTGATTCAGCTGGCCTCGCGCGATGCGCGTGTCACGCGCCGTGGCGTCGACTACCGCTTCGCGAGCATCGCACAGGCGCATCGTCCTTCGGAGCGCGGCCGACTGGTGGCACGGTGTCTCGAATCGCTCGATGTCGACGTCATCCACGTCAACGGGCTGGGTTTCGCCGATGAAACCTTCGCCATGGCTCGCCAGGTGGGCGACATCCCCGTCGTGCTGCAGGACCACGCGAATCGGCCGCCGCGCTGGTGGCGGCGAGGATCGTGGCGCCGCAGCCATCGCGTCGTGTCGGGCGTGGCGTTCACCGCCGCCGAGCAGGCGCGGCCGTTCTTCGATGCGGGCCTGTTCGACGCGTCGATCCCGCTGTTCGAGATTCCCGAATCCAGCAGTCGCTTCACGGTGGGGAGTCGCGCGCAGGCTCGCTCCGAAACGGGTCTCCACGGCGATCCCTGCGTGCTCTGGGTGGGACACCTGAATCGCAACAAGGATCCGTTGACCATGCTGGACGGCGTCGCCCAGGCCGTATCGCGCCTGCCGGGGCTGCAGCTGTGGTGCGTCTTCGGCAATGCGCCGTGGATGGATGAAGTGCGCCAGCGCATCGAGCACGACGAACGCCTGGCCGGCCGCGTGCATCTCATGGGCAAGGTGGATCACGCGCACGTCGAGCGGCTCATGCGCGCCGCGGACGTCTATGTTTCGGCCAGTCACGTGGAAGGCAGCGGTTATGCGCTGCTCGAAGCAATGGCGTGCGGGGTGATGCCGGTGGTCACCGACATTCCATCGTTCCGCGCTTTTACGGCAGGCGGCACCGTAGGCCAGCTCTGGCCGCGGGGCGATGCCTCCGCACTCGCCGCATCGCTGGTGCATGCCGCGACGAACCGCGTGCCACGCGAGCACGTGCGCGCACACTTCGACGCCGCGCTTTCCTTCGACGTGGTGGGCCGGCTGTGGAGCCGCGCGTACGCACAGCTGGTGAAGCGGCACCTGCGGAGAGCCTCGTGAAGCTGGCGCTGGTCGTGCCGGGCGGCGTGGATCGCACGGGCGAGTTCCGCGTCATTCCGGTGCTGCTGGCCTTGATCGAACGGCTGGCGCGCGTGCACGAGGTGCACGTGTTCGCGTTGCGCCAGGAACCGGCGCCGGACTGCTGGGGCCTGGCGGGTGCGACCGTCCACAACATTGGCGACGGCTGGTCGCGCGTCCGCGCCATCGCCGCCATCCGCACCGAGCACCGCCGCCAACCGTTCGACCTGGTGCACGCGATCTTCTCCGGCTCGTGCGGCCTGGTCGCGGTGGCGGCGGCGCGGCTACTGGGCCTGCCAAGCCTGGTGCACATCGCCGGCGGCGAACTCGTGGCCATGCACGACATCGACTATGGCGGCCGCCGCCGCTGGAAAGGCCGGTTGCGCGAGGCCGTGGTCTTGCGTGCCGCCGACATCGTGACCGGAGCCAGCGGGCCGATCGTCGATTCGCTGCGCGCGCTGGGTATCGCGGCGAGGCGCGTGCCGCTCGGCGTCGACCTACGTTCGTGGCCGCCGATCTGTCCCCGCGAACGCAGCCATGCCACCGCCAGGCTGATCCATGTCGCCAGCCTCAATCGCGTGAAGGACCAGCCGACCTTGCTGCGTGCGCTGGCGGTGCTGGCGCGGCAGGGCGTGGCATTCCACATGGATATCGTCGGCGTGGACACCCTGCAGGGCGAAGTGCATGACCTCGTGCGCCAGCTCGACCTGGAGCGGCATGTGCGTCTGCTCGGTTTCAAGACGCAGCGGGAACTTCGCCCCCTGATGGAAGCGGCGGACCTGCTGGTGATGTCGTCGTGCCATGAAGCCGGCCCCCTGGTGCTGCTGGAAGCCGCCGCCGTCGGCGTGCCCACGGTGGGCACCGCGGTGGGGCACATTGCCGAATGGTCGCCCTCAGCCGCTGTGGCCGTACCGGTGGGCGATTGGCGCGCGCTGGCCGGCGCCATTGCGCAGGTGCTGTCCGACGAGCCGCGGCGATTGCGCATGGCCCTGGCGGCGCAGCGCAAATCCATGCTGGAAGATGCCGACTACACGGCCAAGTCGTTCGAGGCGTTGTACCTGCAGGTGCTTACCGACGGTCTCGACGACTGACGCGCCCGGCTAGGTCGCCGGCGATTCCAACCCGACGCGCACCGCAAACATCGTATCCATGCGCGGCACGGGTTGGGTCAGCCAGGTGAGCACACGTCGCTTCTGCGGTGCCGTGACCCAGCGCTGGTCACGCAACCACAGCTGTGTGCGGACCATGTCCTTGCGCTGCTGGATCGCTTCCTGCGGTGGCCGTATGCGGTGCTTCACGTATTGCACGGCATCGCCGAGCGAGCGTGACCATTCGATGCCGGGAAACGCGTGCAGCCACAGGTCGGAGCAGGAGACCTGGGTCAGGGTCTGGTGGCGGGAGATGGACCGCAGGATCGTCGGGCACGCGGCATGCAGTCGATTCAGTACCGCCTCGGGAACGGTAACCGGGTAGTAACGCGCCGCCATCGCCAGCGGCGGAAACGCCCACCATGCCGGCGCTGCGGCGCGTTCATCGAGGCAGCGATCCCAATCGTCCGGCGACATGCGTGCCGACAGCTGGGCAATGTCGTGCACATGCAGCAGGCGCAGGCTGCGGTTGCAGATATTGCCGGCCGCGTGCAGCAGCAGGTGACGCATCAATGCGCCCGTCGACGGATAGCCATTCAGTCCGGCGCGGGGCTGCGAGGGATGAATCTGTTCGGAGATGTCCGCGACGGAAACGGGCAGGCGCTCCCGGATGTGGGCATGCAGTTCGATATTGATCGGCGTGTCGCGATGTTCACCCAGCACGGCAGGTGGTTCGGCCGCGCGTGGCTTGAACACGCGGTGCTTCCATTGCTCGAACGACGTCACGTAGCCGAGCTGCAGCAGCAGTCGCGAAGTGCGCTCGACGTCCGCTTCGCGCACGAGCAGGTCGATGTCCGCCATGGGGCGTTCGCCGGGCACGTAGAGGCCCATCGCATGCAGTGCGCAACCTTTCAGTGGCACCAGGGCCACGCCGGCGGAACGTGCGGCCTGGTCGATCCGCTCCAGCAGGGCCACGATCCGCTGGTGGCGCAATGCGACATGCTCGCGCTGCGCGGAGAGGAAGTGCCGCCACTCGGGCACGTCCCACGTGCAGCCCCGGCCGAGCAGGGGCGACACGCCGTGCACCGCGGACGATACCGCGGCCAGTCGCCATTCCAGCTCGCTCCAGTCGGGTGTTGCGCTTCCCGGCTGCGCCAGTTCCGCCGCCAGCGCCTCGGTGGTGCGGTGCAGGCCTTCCTTGATGATCTTCAGTGGGGGCAGCATGCGTTGGTGCTCAGAGTGATGCCTGGGCCTTGCACGGCGAGGCGACGATCGGCTGTGGCGGCGCGCCTTCGGTGCGGTGTTCGGTCTCGCTGGCAATCAATGCCTCCCAGCGTGCATCGAGCGCAGCCCACGCGCCTTCGTCCTGTTGCCGGGAGGCCGCGGCCTGTTGCAGCGTGACCTGCTCGTGCAGCAGATCGCGGAAGCTGCGATAGAACCCGGAGTCGTAGGCGCCGCGGAACATCATCGCCAGGTCGTTGCTCTCGCGCCAATGCGTCTTTTCGCCGAGCTGCGCCTTCACCTGCTCGTAGAACTTCGTGCCGGGCAGCGGATAGGACACGCTCACGCCGATGTCGTCCGGCGCGGCCCGTTCGACCAGCTCGCGCGTGGCCAGCAGATCGGGCAGCTGTTCGCCCAGATAACCGAGCTGGATGAAGAAGCCCACGCGAATGCCCGCGGCGCCGAAGCGTTCGCGCGCGGCGATGAGGTCGGCGACGTGGGTTCCCTTGTTCATGCGGTCCAGCACGCGCTGGCTGCCGCTTTCGGCGCCCAGCCAGGCTTCGGCGCAGCCCGCGCGCTTCAGTGCGGCGGCCATGCGCTCGCTGATCAGGTCGGCGCGCGTCTGGATGGTGAAGGGGACGGAGCCGTCGGCGGCTTCGAGGTGTTCCGCGAATTCCTCCACCCAGTTCACGTGGAAGCCGAAAATGTCATCGGCCATCCAGACATGGTCGGGATGGAAACTCGCCTTCAGGTGGCTCATCTCCTCGGCCACGTCCTGCGCGGTCCGGCGGTTGTAATGGTTGCCCCAGATCGGTTTGGCGCACCAGTTGCAGCGGAACGGGCAGCCGCGCGACGCGGCCATGTTCAGGCTGAAATAGCCGTGCCGCTCCTGCCACATCGCGCGGTAGCGATCGACGTCGACCAGATCCCACGCGGGATGGCCGACGATGCGCGGATCGGGCGGCAGCACGCCCACGCGCGTCAGTCGTGTTTCTCCGCTGTCCAGCGAAGCCACGCCGGCGATGCCTGATACCCAGGCATGCATGTCGATATCCGGCGCGCGTTCGAGCCGGCTTATCAGCTCGATCAGCGGTGCGACGCCTTCGCCGATCAGCACGGCATGCGCGCCCGCCGCGAGAAAGGCCTCGGGCTGGTCCGAGGCGTCCGATCCGGCCACGATCACCCGGGCGCCGGTGGCACGCGCGTCGCCGATCATCTGGCAGGCCGCTTCGCGCATGCGCGCCAGGCACATCTTGGTGAGGTAGTTGAAGTTGTCCTCGTAGAGCACGACCACGTCGGGACGGCGTGCACGCACCTCCTCGCCGAAGGCTTGCTCGTCGTCCGCCAGCATCGCGTCGAACAGGGCGACGTCGTGTCCCATGCGTCGCAGCAAGGCAGCGACCTGGATGGTGGCCAGCGGGGGATAGGGTTTGCCACGCTCCCACTGTTTCCGGTCGAACCTCAGGTAATAGGAGTGGCCGACCTGGATCGTTAGCATTGCCGGGAAGCCTCTATCGGGACGCGCCACAGCGGCGCGCGGGCGCCGGATCCGGCCGTTTTCGCCGTCCAGGCACATCGCTCAGTTGGACGTGAGTGCCCGATGGCGGTGCGTGGGTTGCCTGCGCGGCGAAAAATATTTGGATGTCCGTTCGCCTGGCGATGTGCTATCACATGAATGGCCTTCCATTCCTGCATCCATGGCGACGTTTTCCTTTTCCGATACCGGCGAATCGAGCCTCGATCCGTTTCTTGAGAGGACCGGACGGCGCGACGTCGTGCACGCCAGCGCGCTGGGCGGCGACTTCCGCTTCGAAAGCGACAGCCCCGAACTGTTGCAGCTGGCGCGGCTCGCCTACGAGGGCTTGCCCGCGCATCGGCTGTCGGTGTCGCCACCGGCATTCCATGTCGAGCTTCGCCTGCTCGAACGCCGCGTGGATGCGCCAGCGGACGAGCCGCCTCCGGTACGCGCGCAATCGGGCGCAGGCCTGCTTTGCGGCGTGATGGACGAATGCAACTACGTCGTGATGTCGCCGCAGGAGGGCAGGGCGTTGGTGGTGGCCTCGCGCGACATGCTGGCCAGGCCTTATCACCTGCGCTACGAGCTCATCGAGTTCGCGGTGTTTACCATGGCGACGCGCCGGCTTGGCCTGGTGCCCTTGCATGGCGCGTGCGTGGGACGACATGGGCGCGGCCTGCTGCTGCTCGGCGCCAGCGGCGCCGGCAAGTCCACGCTGGCCTTGCACAGCTTGCTGGGCGGCCTGGACTTTCTCGCGGAAGACGCCGTTTTCGTCGAGCCCACGAGCCTGCTCGCCACGGGCGTCGCCAACTTCCTGCATGTGAAGGCCGACGCGCTTGGCTTCATCGGCGACGAGGCCGTGCGCTCGTGGATTCGCGAAGCACCGGTGATCCGCCGCCGCAGCGGCGTGGAGAAACACGAGGCGGATTTGCGCCACGCGCCCGTGCCATCCAGCGGTGGCCCGCTGGAGCTGGTCGGTGCCGTGTTCGTGTCGGGCCAGCGGGCGGCGGATGCCGATCCGCTGCTGCGCCGCATGCCAACCGACGCCACCGCCTCGCGCCTGGTGGCCGACCAGCCTTACGCCTCGGGTCAGCCCGGCTGGGCACCGTTCCAGCAGCGCATGGTCGAGCGCGGCGTCTATGAGCTGCGTCGCGGATCGCATCCCAAGGCGTCGGTCGACGCCTTGCTGGGCTTGCTCGCCTGACGACACAGGCAACCCTTTGCCGCCGGGCGGGCACTCACCGCCATGGTCATTCGGTGCGTGGCAAGAAGCCTCGCATCGATCCGGTCATCGTCCGTCAACGTGAGTGAGCGAGCATGGCAGTCCATCCAGCACGGGCGAATGACCGGGCTCACGACACCTGGCACCTCGTATGGGCATCGCTGACGCGTGCAGACGTCACGGGGCTGGTCGTTTACGTCGTGCTTTCGCTCGCAGCGGCCCTGGCTGGCGGCATCGCCGCTGTCGCGCTCGTGCCCCTGATCCAGCCAGATCACGTATGGCCGATCGCTGCGCGCATTTCCGGCATGGAGGGCGGCATGGCGATGCGCGTCGCCGTCTTCGCCGTCGCCATGGGCAGCTTCGCGTGGTTGCGATGGCAGGCCGCGCGATGCGGCGCGCGCCAGATCAGCGCCTACGGGATGCGCCTGCGACGACAGGTGCACGCGCGTCTCATCGACGCCTCGCTGGGTTCGCTGGCCGACGCCACCTCGGCCGAGATCGCCCACGTCCTCACGCACAATGTCGAAGTCATCGTGCAGGGCTTGAGCGCGCTGCAGCAGTTGCTGCTGGCCGGCCTCACATGCGCGGTGAGCCTGGGCCTCGCGCTATGGGTGTCGCCGCCGCTGGCGTTCGCGGCGCCGTTGCTGGCCGGCGTAGGCTTGCTGGCATCGCGTCTGTTCGGACGCGAGCAATCGGAAGTCGCGCGCCAGTACGTCGCGGACATGACGCGCCTTTTCTGGCACAGCGAAGATTTTCCGCGGCGCCTTCGCCACGTGCGTTCCTTCGGCCGCGAGGATGCCGAGAAGGCGGGCTATGCGGATGTCTCCGCGCGGCTCGGGCACGGCTATCGGCGGCAGCTCGAACTGGTGGCCAGCGGGCGGCTGGTGCTCGAATTGCTGGCCGCACTGGGCATTTCAGGCATCTTCCTGTTCGCGCAGCGTTGGCGGGGCGTGGACCAGGCGTCGGTCATCGCGGTGTGCCTGCTGCTCGGCCGCCTGTTGCCCTATCTCGTGTCTACCCGACAGAGCTTCCAGCAGCTGCGCTCGGCCGGACCCGCGCTCGAACTGCGGGAACGCTACATGCGCATGCCGCCGGCGCTCGCATCCACGTCCGCGACTCCGACAGGCGAGCGTCGCGATGCGTTGCATGTCGAACGCATGAACGTGGTACCACCCATGCCCGGCATCCTGGTCGAGCACCTGCCGTTGATTCCCGGCGAGATGACGCTGATTTCCGGCGATTCGGGCATCGGCAAGAGCAGCCTGGTGGATGCGCTGGCCGGGATGGCGGCGCCACAGGGTTTCAAGGCGCGCGCAGGCGGCCACGACATCGACTTCGACGACTATCGCCAACGCGTGCGCAACAGCGCCTACGTGAGCCAGAGCGTGCGGCCATGGCAACGCACGGTACGCGAATGCCTGCATTGGGCCGATCCGCACGCCAGCGACGAGGTGTTGCATGGCGTGCTGAAGGACGTCGGCCTGGACCTGAGGCTCTCCACCTCGCGGCAGGGTCTCGACACCGATCTGCACAGTTCGTCCAGCCGTCTTTCCGGCGGCGAACTGCAGCGCCTGCTGCTCGCACAGGTGATCCTGCGGCAGCCTTACATCGCCTTGCTGGATGAGGCGACCAGTGCGCTGGATACCGCGTCGGAGCTGCGCGTGCTGGCGGCGTTGAAGGCGCGGCTTCCGCACACCGTGCTCATCGTGGTATCGCACCGGCTGGGTGTCGCCGCGTTGGCCGAGCAGCAACTCGATATCGGTGGCGGCCAGTCCGCTGCGTTGACGCGACGGACCTCGCGCGAGCAGGAGCCCTCGGGCCGGCGAACGATGCATTCCTGAGCGGTCGTGCCGAATGCGTAGGTGCGCATGATGGATGCGCATGCTCGACGTGTCGGCCCCGGAGTGGTGAAATCGCGCCGTGCCGCGCGGCTTGCGCGGATCGCATCCTCGCCACGTGAGCCAGGCCTATGGATCGTCTCGACGCCATGAAAGTCTTCGTCGCCGCGCTCGACGAGGGCAGCCTCGCCGGGGCGAGCCGCAAGACAGGACGCTCGGCCGCAGCGGTGAGTCGCGCCATCGCCTTTCTCGAGGAGCACGTGGGCGTGCCCTTGCTGCACCGGACCACGCGTTCGCTCAAGCTGAGCGAGGCGGGCGAGCGGTATGCGGCGGCTTGCCGAAAGGTACTGGCCGATCTCGAAGAGGCGGATCGCAACGCCGCCGGCGAGCGCTCGGTGCCGCGCGGCACGCTGACCATCACTTCGACCGTGTTTGCCGGCGTGGAGATCCTGCGTTCCATCGTCGATGCCTTCATGGACGAGTACCCGACCGTCAGCGTGCGCATGCACATGCTGGAGCGGCCGGTGAACCTGATCGACGAGGGCATGGACCTCGCGCTGCGCATCACGCATCTGGCCGATTCGTCGCTGGTGGCGCAGCGCGTCGGCGAGGTGCGTCGCGTGGTCGTGGCGTCGCCGCGCTACCTGGCGACGCATCCACGCATCAAGGAGCCCGCCGATCTCGCCAAGCATGCCATCGTGACCATGGCGCACATGGGCCAGGATTCGTGGAGCTTTCCTCCGCAGGAAGGTTCTTCGGTGCCGCGCGCGGTGTCGTTCACGCCGCGGCTGGTGATCAACAACGTGCGTGGCGCGATTTCCTCGGTGGTGGATGGCCATGGTGTGTCGCGACTGTTGTCCTATCACGTGGCGCCGGAGATAAACCGCGGCGAGCTGCGCATCGTGCTGGCCGACGCCGAGCCCGCGGCCATACCGGTGAATCTCGTATCGCCCTTCGGTCGCCTGGCGGTGCCCAAGGTGCGTGCCTTCGCGGATTTCGCCCTGCCGCGTCTTCGTGCCCAGTTCGCGGCGCTCATGCCTGCGCCGGAAACATCGCCATCGACGCCGATTCGTACGCGGCGCGGAAGAATGTCTGCCGGATAGCAGGGATTCGCTAATCGCTGTTGCACGCCTAGATTCGTGGCCGTCGGACCTGTCGGCCCGATCGGCATCACGCCGACATCCATGAATCTTCGGAGTCAACACATCATGAACAACGCACGCAAAGTGGTCGTCGTCACCGGCGCCTCGCAAGGCATCGGCGCCGGCCTGGTACAGGCATTCCGCGATCGCGACTATCGCGTCGTCGCCAATTCGCGCTCCATCAAGCCCTCGAACGATCCGGACATTCTGGCGGTGGCGGGCGACGTCGCCGACCCGGACGTGGCCAGGCGCATCGTGAGCGAGGCCATGGCGCGCTTCGGCCGCATCGACACGCTGGTCAACAATGCCGGCATCTTCATGGCCAAGCCGTTCACGGCGTATACCGCCGAGGACTACACCAATACGCTGTCGGTCAACCTGAATGGCTTCTTCCATATCACGCAGGCGGCGCTCAGCGAGATGGAGAAGCAGGGCAGCGGCCACGTGGTCAATGTCACCACCAGCCTCACCGATCATGCGATCGACGGCGTGCCGTCGGTACTTGCCTCGCTGACCAAGGGCGGCCTCAACTCGGCCACGAAGTCACTGGCGGTCGAGTACGCCAAGCGCGGCATCCGCGTGAACGCCGTCTCGCCTGGCGTGATCAAGACGCCGATGCATGCGCCCGAGACGCACGAGTGGCTCGCCGCGCTGCATCCAGTGAACCGCCTCGGTGAGATCAACGATGTCGCACAGGCGGTCATCTTCCTCGAAAGCGCAAGCTTCGTGACCGGTGAAATCCTGCACGTCGACGGCGGCCAGAGCGCGGGCCATTGATGCTTCACTGGGCGGACGTTCGCGTCCGCCACCCGCCCCACGGAGAACGAACATGCCTTTCGTCAACATCAAGGTCACACGCGAGGGAGCGGCCCCCGGTCGCAGCTCGGTTGCGCCCGAGGAGAAGGCGGCGCTGATCAAGGGTGTCAGCGAATTGTTGCTGCACGTGTTGGACAAACCGCTGGACTCCACCTTCGTCGTGATCGATGAAGTAGAGATGGAGAACTGGGGTTGGGGCGGGTTGCCCGCCGCCGAGTTCCGCAGGCAACGAGCCGCCGGCAAATCCTAATCCCCCCTCCCGCCCCATCGCTGCTTGCCGGCTGTGCGCAACGGCGACGTGAGTGGCATCCGGCCTCACGCGTGGCCCTGGGGTCGCCCGATCGTCGATACCCACAGGGTTTGTTGCCAGGGATGGTCATTCACTCGTCTGGAAGTCATCTTCATGCATGCGTCTTCGTCCAGCAGCTGGCGCGCCACGCTCGCCGGCTTGAGCGCCAGTCTTGTCGGTATCGGGCTGGCGCGTTTTGCGTATACGCCGTTGTTGCCCGCGATCATCGATGCGCATTGGTTCGCGGCGTCGGCCGCGGCGTATCTCGGCGCGGCCAATCTGGCCGGCTATCTCGCGGGTGCGGTGCTTGCACGTGGCATGGCGCGCCGGATGGGCGCGGCGGCAGCCATCCGGTTGATGATGGTCGTCGCCACGCTGGCTTTGCTTGCCTGCGCGCTGCCGGTGTCCTTTATCTGGTTCTTCAGCTGGCGCTTCGCATCAGGTTTCGCCGGTGGCGTCTTGATGGTGCTGGCGGCGCCGACGGTGCTTCCACGGGTGCCGCCGTCACGGCGCGGGCTTGCTGGTGGCGTGATCTTCATGGGCGTAGGCGTGGGCATCGCGTTGTCGGGCACGCTCGTTCCGTTGCTGCTTCGCGAGGGGCTGACCATTACCTGGCTTGGCTTGGGCGCGATGGCGGCGCTGCTCACGCTTGCCTCGTGGAGCAGCTGGCCACGGGAAGGCGTTCACGAGACCACCACCTCGCCACACGCGCCCATGCACGGCAACAGCAGATTGCGCGTGCTCTATGCGGGTTATGGACTCAACGCCGTCGGCCTGGTGCCGCACATGATCTTCCTGGTTGATTTCGTGGCGCACGGGCTCGGCCTGGGTCTGCATGCGGGTGCCGCGTACTGGGTGATGTTCGGCATCGGCGCGTTGATCGGGCCATTGGCCACGGGACATCTGGCCGATCGCACGGGATTCGGACCCGCCTTGCGCCTTGCCTTCCTGATCGAAGCCGTGGCGGTGCTGCTGCCTGCCTTGGGGCTGGGGCAGTTCGCGCTCATGGTATCGAGCGTGGTGGTCGGTGCCTTCACTCCGGGTATCGTGCCGCTGGCCCTCGGGCGTGTGCATGAACTGCTGCCGCATCATGCCGAGGATCAGAAGGCGGCGTGGAGCGCAGCCACCACCAGCTTCGCGGTACTGCAGGCCACGGCCGCCTACGGCATGTCGTTCCTGTTCGCGCACAACGGCGGCGAGTATCCGTGGCTGTTCGTCATCGGTGCGACAGCCATGGTGCTGGCCCTCGCGATCGATCTCGTCGCCGCCGTCGCCGGGGCCGGGCGGCGTTTCCCGGTGACCTGACGCCTGGCGTGCGTGGTGTGGCTCAGAGTGGCTGGTCCGAGGACGTGGCGACGGTCGATGCCAGCTTGTTGACCGGGGCATCGTTCGCCACGTCGACCGGTTGAGGAGCCAGCTGCGAGGGATAGTCGACATTCCAGTCGACGCGATCGCCGGCCTCGCCACGATGCGGGTCCGGCAGCAGCCTGGACTGCACGGCCACCTGGTAAGTCGCCGCTGACGGCTGCTGCACGGCCTCGTCGGCCATCGCGAGGTGGGAGACGCCGAGCGCGACAGCGCCCAACAACAATGCGTTGATCACGCGGCGAGGGAGGGGCGGGGTCCGGGTGGAAGGCGAAAGGTTCATGATGAGCTCCAGGGGATGTGGGGGATGAAGCGTGGTGTGAGGCGATGCCTAGGTTCTTCGTTGCTAAGGCGTGAGCGGTTACATGGCGGCGGGCGATGTCGCGTGATCGATGTCGAGCGTTTCGCCGCCTTCATCGCCGTGGATCTCGACGACGATGCCCGCCGCGATCCACTCGGCGAGCAGGGTGCCCGCCTTGGCGATGCCGGCTTCCTCACCGAGGTGGTCGACCAGGCTCTCGCACAGCGAGGCGAAGCGATCGTCGTCGCACAGCGAGCTGATCGCCGCGAACTCGATGGCGTCGATCGGCTTCAACTGGCAAGAGAAGCCACGCCGCCACGCGATGAGGCCCGCAGGCACGTCCAGCATCGCGCCGTCGGGAGCCTCGACACCGTCCTGCCATGCAGACCACACGGCGTAGGCGTTCGTCGTGGCCGGCCGTTCGCGCAACGAGGCGTTGAGCGCGAGACGGGCATTGTCCCAATCAACCTGCGCCAGCGTGCTTGGCGGCATGAGCGCGGTATCCGTGGCGACGAACGCTTCCGACAGCGCCCATTCGATCCACGCCAGCTCGTGCAGGTCGGGATGATCCGGGAAGCGTTCGCGCAGCGTGTCGCCGAAATCGGCGCCATACGCATCGAGCGTCCAGGCGTGTGGCGGATGATCGTCGATATGCGCGACGGCCAACTGGCGAAAGGCATCGGCGCCCATGCGAGCCAGAAGGAGGGGGTAGCTCGCTTCCAGGCAGCCCACCAGTTGGACGCGGTAGTTGTTCTGGTAGACGGTGAGTCCGTGCGCGGCACCTGCGTCCAGGTGCTGCTCGACGGCAGCGGACGAAGTCACCAGCCACTGCCGGAAATCGCGTTGGAGTTCGGCGAGCTTCATGCCGCCTCCGCCACGTCGCGCGAGCGGCAGGCGATATCGCGCGCCGTGTCGAGTTCGTCGAGAAGGTCTGCCAGCGGCGGAATCGCTCCGTCGCGTTCGATCATGGTGGCCACGGGGCCGAGGCGCAACATGGCTTTCGCATACAGCGACCACACGTCGTCGTTCACCGCTTGGTCGTGCGTATCGATCAGCAGTCCATCGCCTTGCGTATGACCGGCCAAATGGATCTGCCGCACGCGATCAGCCGGAATGCCGTGCAGATAGACGTCCGCGTCCCAGCCATGGTTCTGCGTGCTGACGAAGATGTTGTTGATGTCGAGCAGCAGTCCGCAGCCGGTACGCCTGGACATCTCGTTGAGGAATTCCCACTCGGCCATGGTCGATGCCTCGAAGGTGAGGTAGCTCGACGGGTTTTCGAACAGCATCGAGCGGCCCATCGCCTCCTGCGCCATATCGATGTTCCGGCACACCACGGCAAGGGTTTCCTCGGTGTAAGGCAGCGGCAGCAGGTCGTGCGAGTTGAAATGCGCAAAGCGCGACCAGCTCAGGTGATCGGACACGAACAGCGGTTCGATGCGATCCACCAACGTGCGCAGGCGACGCAGGTAGCCGGGGTTGAGCCCATCGGCCGAACCGATCGACATCGACACGCCATGCAGGGCCACCGGATGCTTCTCGCGCACGCGGCGCAGGATGTCCAGCGGCTGCCCGCCGTCCACCATGAAGTTTTCCGAGATCACTTCGACGAAATCGACGGGCACGTCGCCGTCGAGGAAATCGCGGTAATGCTCCCGGCGCAGGCCCAGGCCAAAACCAGCGAACGTCGGTGGGGGATTGAACATGGCGTGCTCCGAAAGGCTGGATAGGGAAGGGACCCGGGCGGGCCCCGTGCGGCTTACTGCTTGGGTTCGGTGAGCGTGCCGCCGGCGGCGAGGCAGGCGCTCTTGGTCTTCACGACGACACCCTGGCCCTTGCAATCATTGAGGCCCTTGCAGTCGTGCTTGGCGGTGGCGCAGAGGCTCTCGCCCTTGCAGGAATTGACGCCGTAGCAGCGGCCCGGCTCTTCCTTCTGCACGCCCTGGTCGGCGGCGCGCACCGGCGAGGCGATGGAGGCAACGGCGAGGGCGACGAGGGCGGCGGCAGCGGCGAAGCTGGTGCGGGGTTTGATGGCGATCGTGCTCATGGGATGGTTCCTTGGTGGTGGGTCGAGGAGGGAGGGGGACTTACTTGACGCTCTTGGCGGCGTCTTCGATCACTTTCGCGACCGCTTCGGGCTGCGAGATGTAGACGACGTGGCTGGCCTTGATTTCGGTGACCTTGGAGCCGGCGCGCTGGTACATCCAGCGCTGCAGGTCGGGGCTGAGCGCGTGGTCGTCGGTGGTCACCACGGCCCAGGTGGGCTTGCTGTGCCACGCGGCGACAGCCATCGTGGTGCCGAACGCGGCGGCGGTGGCCGGCACCTGCGACACCGCCATGAAGTCGGTGCGATTCCTGGTGAGATCACCGGCGAAATCGGTACCGAACTTCTTCGCATCGAAGTAGAGATGGCCATCGCGCGTCGGCACCACGTCATTGCTCGGCGCCGGCATCGAGCCGACCAGCTGCGAGAGGCTCTCGCCGACATCCGGCTGCAGCGCGGCGACGTACACCAGCGCCTTCACCTTGTCGCGATTGCCGGCCTCGGTGATCACCGTGCCGCCGTAGCTGTGGCCGACCAGCACGACCGGACCATCCTGGCGACGGATCAGTTCACGCGCCTGCTCGACGTCGTCGGCCAGCGATTCGATATGAGGCTGCGCGACGGTGACGGTGTAGCCCTTGTGGATGAGGATGTCGTGGACGACGCGCCAGCCGGAGCCGTCGACGAAGGCGCCCGGCACGATGACGATGTTCTTTACGCTAGTTGGCGCGGCATCGGCGGCGAAGGCCGGTGCGGTGGAGGCCATCAGCGCGATGGCGACAAACAGCAGCTTGCGCATGGAGTGCGTTCCTTGAGTCTGGATCAGAAGAGAGAGAGGGAGCGGAAGCTCAGTGCCGTTCGCGCCGTGCATGCCAGAGGTGGTCGAGCGACCAGTCACCGGCACCGCGCAACACCAGCGGCAACAGCAGGGCCGCCCAGCTGAGGTGCGTGGGCCACGCATCGGGATAGACGAAGATCTCGATCACCAGCGTCATCGCCAACAGGGCCAGCGCAGACATCCGCGTGAACAGGCCGAGCACCAGCAGCAGGGGAAACAGGTGTTCGGCGCCGGTGGCAAGTCGAGCTGCCCAGTCCGACGGAATCAGCGGCAACGCGTATTCCGAGGCGAACAGCTCGTAGGTCGACGGCTTGATCGAAAGGAAACCTTCGACCTTGGTGCGGCCCGACTGGAAGAACACCGCGGCAATGCCCAGGCGCGCCACCAGCGGTATCAGCGCGTCGGGTAACCGGTGCGATCCGCGGGCAGCCAGCGACGGAGCGTCGCTGGCCGGCAAAGCGGGCGACCACGTCCGCTCCGCGGTGTTCACGACTTGGCCTCGAGGGAGCCGTGCCCCTTGGGCGTCTCGATAGTGGTGCAGGTGCCCTTCTTGACCAGTACCCAGGCATTGCCCTGGTAGTCGACCTTGGAGGTACCCGCGCAGGTGGTGCCAGGGCCGGCGGCGCAATCGTTCTTGCCGGCCTGGGCAACGCCGTAGCATTTTTCCATCGGGGTCTTGGCTTCGTCGGCGTGGACGGAACCGGCGAGCGCGGCGAGGCTCAGGGCAAACGAGGCGGCAAGGGCGGCGTGCGTACGCTTCATGGGGCGATCCTTTGGTGATGGGTGAGTGAGGTGTGGATTCAGACGAGCGTGATCGTGACGTCGATGTTTCCGCGGGTGGCCTTGGAGTACGGGCAGGTCTGGTGCGCGGCGTCGATCAGCGACTGCGCAACGGCGCGGTCGAGACCCGGCAGCGACACGGCAAGGCGTGCCTGCAGGACGTAACCGCTCTCGCCATTGGCCAGGTCGATCTCGGCGGACACGGCGGTGCCGGCGGGCAGGGCGATCTTGTTGGCGCGGGCCGCCAGGGTCATTGCGCCGATGAAGCAGGCCGACCAGCCCGCGCCAAACAGCTGCTCCGGGTTGGTGCCGGTGCCGCTGGAGCCGGGCGTCGAAAGCTTGATGTCGAGGCGACCATCGTCGCTGCGGCTCTGGCCGTCGCGGCCGCCGGTGGTATGGGTCTTGCCGGTGTAGAGGATGGTGCTGGACATGGCGGTTTTCCTTGGGAGTGGGTGGTCATGGCTGGTGATCAGCCGGTGTGCATAGGAAACCGTCGGCGGGTATCCCTCGTGTGTCCCGCGATGGGCCAAAACGCATCGAAATGTGTAGTTGCGGGCGTTGGATACATTTGGATACAAGTCCGCCGCGCCCGGCGTCGCTGGCGCCCTGGGCGCTTGTACAAAGCGATACAAAAAGCCTGTTCGGCCGACATGCCCGGGATAAACGGGGTTGTTCCAATGCATGCACACAGGATGCGCACCCGCCGCGCGTCCACTGCCTATGGAGACCCCGACCATGATTTCCCTTCGTTACGCAGCCGCCGCCCTCGCCCTCGTGGCGGCACTGTTCGCCGCCTGGCCCGGTACCGGCAGCGTCGCCAACGCCGGCACGCCCGTTGCCCAGGCAACAGCCCCCGATTTCACCGGCGCCACGCGCTGGTTCAACTCGTCACCGCTGTCCATGGATCAACTGAGGGGCAAGGTGGTGCTGGTGGAGTTCTGGACGCGCGAATGCATCAATTGCCTTCACGTGCTGCCGCACACCAAGGAGCTCTATCAGCGCTACGCAGGCGATGGCTTGGTCGTGGTCGGCGTGCACACGCCCGAGTACGACGAAGAACGCGATCCCGCCGCGTTGAAGGCAGCCATCCAGCGCCTGGGCATCACCTATCCGGTGGCCCAGGACAACGAGAGCCATGTGTGGAATGCCTACGGCAACCAGTTCTGGCCAGCCATCTATCTGATCGATCAGAACGGGAAGGTGGTGTATCGCCACGTGGGTGAGGGAAACTACGAGCAGACCGAGGCCGCTGTCCGCAAGCTGCTGGGCAAGGCCTGACTCACGCACCACCGCACGCCATCCAACCAACGGAGACGGCATGGAACATGTCGATCACATCCTCGTCGTCGATGACGACCACGGCATCCGCACCGGCATCGTGGACTACCTGCGCAAGAACGGCCTGCGCGCGACCCCGGCCGCCGATGGACGGGAGATGTTCGCGCAGCTGGATACCTCGGCGTTCGACCTGGTCGTGCTCGACATCATGATGCCGGGCGACGATGGCCTGGTGCTGTGCCGCAACCTGCGCAGCGGCAAGCATCGCCACGTGCCCGTCGTGCTGCTGACGGCGCGTGACGATGAAACCGATCGCATCATCGGCCTGGAAATGGGCGCGGACGACTATGTCACCAAGCCGTTCTCGCCGCGCGAACTGCTGGCGCGCATCAAGGCGGTGATTCGCCGTACGCGCATGCTGCCACCGAACCTGCGCGTCACCGAAACCAGCGAAACGATCTCGTTCGGCCGCTGGCGCCTGGACACCACCGCGCGTCATCTGCTGGACGAGGACGGCACGGTGGTGTCGCTGAGCGGCGCGGAGTTCCGACTGCTGCGCGTGTTCCTCGATCACCCGCAACGCGTGCTCTCGCGCGACCAGCTGCTCAACCTCACGCAGGGCAGGGACGCAGAGTTGTTCGACCGCTCCATCGATCTGCTGGTGAGCCGCCTGCGCCAACGCCTGCTCGACGGCGCCAGGGATCAGGCCTACATCAAGACCGTGCGCAGCGAAGGCTACGTGTTCAGCATGCCGGTGACCGTGCACGGGCCGGGCGCATGAACGTGGCTGCCGCACCGAGCCGGCACTGGCTGCCGCCCAGCATGGCCGCGCGCCTGTACCTCATCATTTTCGCCGGGCTGATGCTGGCGCAGGGCCTGTCGTTCGCGCTGCTGTACTTCGAGCGCATGCAGAGCGCGACGGCGGTGATGTTCAATACGCTGGAGCACGACGTCGGCACGTCCGTCGCCGTGTTCGACCGGCTGCCGGCCGACGAACGCCCGCGCTGGCTCAACCGGCTGGAGCGCGACAACTACTTCTACATCCTCGGCGCCGGCGCGCCGGGGCACACGCTGGCGACGCAACGATCGAAGGGCGCGGTGGACATGATCGCCCGTGAAGTCGGCCCCGATTACCACGTCTACGGCAACACTACGTCCATGTCGCCGGAACGCTACCAGGTGCACTTCACCCTGCACGATGGCGCGCCGCTGACGCTGGAGATCACGCCGCATATGAAGCCCGTGGCCTCCTGGCTGCCGTTCGTGTTCGTGCTGCAGGTGGTGTTGCTGCTGCTGTGTACCTGGTTCGCCGTGCGACTGGCGACGCGCCCGCTGGCCACGCTGGCCGAAGCCGCCGATGCGATGAAGCCCACGGCCGACGGCCCGCGCATGTCGCAGGACGGCCCCACCGAAGTGGCGCGCGCGGCGCGGGCGTTCAACACCATGCAGGACCGCATCGCCCAGCACCTTAAGGAGCGCCTGCACATCCTCGCGTCCATCTCGCACGACCTGCAGACGCCGATCACGCGCATGCGCCTGCATGTGGAGGCGCTGGACGAATCGCCCGAGCAGGACAAGCTGCTGGATGACCTGCGCGAGATGGAACACCTCGTGCGCGAGGGCGTGGCCTATGCGCGCAGTGCGCATGGTGGGGCGGAAACGCCGGTGCGCATCAATCTCGGCTCGTTCCTGGAAAGCCTCGCGTTCGACTATCAGGACGTCGGGCAACCGGTGTCGCTGTCGGGCACCATCGATGGCACGTCCATGGTGCGCGCGCAGGCGCTGCGGCGCGTGCTCGGCAATCTGGTGGACAACGCGATCAAGTACGGCGGCTCGGCGGAGATCGGCGCGAAGCGCGATCCGCAAGGCGCGTTGTGCATCACCGTGTCCGATCGCGGTCCGGGCATTCCCGAAGGCGAACTCGAACGCGTGCTGCAGCCGTTCTACCGGTTGGAGTCTTCGCGCAATCGCAACACGGGCGGCTCGGGCCTGGGATTGGCGATTGCCGCGCAGTTGACCAGCTCCATCGGCGGACAACTGACATTGAGCCGTCGCGACGGCGGTGGGCTCACCGCAACGGTGTCGCTGCCCTGACCACGATGCGCTCCCCGCAAGGAGCGCATCGTTCCCGGTTCCGCGTATCGAGACTCAGGCGACCTGTTTGCGGGCCACGCCGTAGCGTGCCGCAGGCTGGGCATGCGACAGGTTCGGCGCCAGCTGTTGGCGCGCGCCTTCGAATGCGGACCAGTCGGCCGCGTTGGGCAGCGCGGGAATGGTGACGAGTTCACCCTGGTCGAGGCCGGCCAGCGAGGCGTCGACCATGTCTTCCGAACTCATCACGATCTGGGTCGGCAGATGTTCGATCGGCACGCCGGCCACGCCCCAGAACTCGGTTGCGGTGGCGCCCGGCAACACCGCCTGCACGCGCACACCCTTGCCGGACAGCTCGTGATGCAGCGATTGGGTGAAAGCAAGCACGAACGCCTTGGTGCCGCCGTACACGCCGTTGAGCAGCTCGGGAGCAATGGCCACGATCGACGCGATGTTGATGATGGTGCCGCCGCCACGCGCCACCAGGCCCGGTGCCGCCGCGTGGGTGAGACGCGTCAGTGCGCTCACGTTGAGCGAGATCATCTCCTCCATCTTGTCGATGTCCGAGTCGAGCAGCGGCGCACCGGCGCCGAAACCCGCGTTGTTCACCAGTGTCGTGATGCTCTGGTCCTTGCGCAGTAGCTCTTCGACCCGGGCCAGCTCGGCCTTGTTGTTCAGGTCGGCAGGGAAGATCTGGACCGAGCGCCCGGTGGCGTCGGTGAGGTGCTTCGCCAGCCGGTTGAGACGATCGCGATTGCGCGCCACGAGGATGAGGTCGTAGCCGCGGCGGGCCAGGCGGTCGGCGTAGACGGCGCCAATGCCGGAAGAAGCACCGGTAATGAGGGCGGTGCCGAGGTGTCGGGTGTTCATGAATGAGGCTCCAAGTGGCCGGCGGTATGCCGGTTTCCCTGGCGGCTGTTGTACGCTGGCCCCGGAATGGCTTAAATGTCGTATATGCCACGTTTCAGGACATCGTCCGGAGGGCGCCATGCAGCGCATCGGTTTCGTCGTGTTTCCCGGCTTCCAGGTCATGAGCCTGGCGGCCGCCTCCGTGTTCGAGTTCGCCAATATCACCCTCGAGAAAACGGCCTATCGCATCAGCCACGTGTCGGAGCAGGGTGGCATGATCGCCAGCTCGCTCGGCATGGCCATGCAGACCGAGCCGTTTGCACGCAAGCGTTTCGACACCTTGCTGGTGTGCGGCGGCACCGGTGTCCCCGAAACGACGCCCGGGCTGGTCGAGTTCGTGCGACGCTCGGCGAGGCACACGCGTCGCGTGGCGGCCATCTGCACCGGCGCTTTCATCCTCGGCGAGGCGGGCTTGCTCGACGGTCGCCGCGCCACCACGCACTGGATGCTGGCGCGCGAACTGCAGCAGCGGTTGCCGAAGGTGAAGGTGGAAGACGACCGCATCTTCATCATCGACGGCGACATCTGGACGTCCGCAGGCATGAGCGCCGGCATCGACCTCGCCCTGGCCATGGTGGAAAAGGATCATGGCGCCGACGTGGCGCATCGCGTCGCGCAGCAGCTGGTGGTGTATCACCGTCGTGCGGGCGGGCAGTCGCAGTTTTCCGCGCTGCTGGAGCTGGAGCCCAAGTCCGACCGCATCCAGAGCGCGCTCAGCTACGCGCGAAGCCACCTGCAGTCCGAACTGTCGGTCGAAGAACTCGCCGCCGTGGCGAACCTCAGCCCGCGCCAGTTCAGCCGCAGCTTCCGCGCCGAAACCGGGCAGTCGCCGGCGAAGGCCATCGAACACCTGCGCGTGGAAGCGGCCCGCCTGATGATGGAGCAGAGCCGCCATCCCGTCGAAGTAGTGGCGCGCGAAACCGGTTTCGCCGATCGCGAACGCATGCGCCGCGCCTTCGTACGCGCCTTCGGCCAGCCGCCGCAAGCGATACGCCGGCTGGCCTCTGCGGTCGCGTGAGGCTCAGCTTCCGTTCGGACGGCTATCCATGCGGATGGCCGGTATGCCGCGCGTGCCATTGCCTCGCTGCGGCGCCTGGTTTTCGCCAGGAATGACGGTGGTTTTCTTCCTGCGTCCCAAGCTCCGCAACGACACGGCGGTGATACCGCCGGCCGAGCCGGCACCACCAAGGACGAGCAGCAACGTTCCAATGCAAGCGGGACACATGGCGCGTTCTCCTCTCAGTGGCTGGAACAGCACGAGGGCTTCTTCGCGACACGCGGCCAGTCGCCGACGCCACCGGGCAGCATGTCGAAGAAATGCCAGAGCGAGCAGAAGTCGTCGCCGGGGCTGAAGCCGGTGTCCGACACGCGCGTGATCGCCTCGCCGTCGCGCCGGAACACGGACACGCCCGGCAGCCATCCACCGCTATGGGACACATAGCCCATGTCGGCCGCGAAGCTGCTGCCTTCATGGCTCACGATGGGAAACTTCCAGCCGCGGCTTTCGGCGAACTTCTTCTGCACGCCGGGGCGATCGGGGCTGGTGACCACGAAGCCTGCGCGCGAGACCACGTGCTGGTGGATGCCGTTGTAGCCATCCGCCCATAGCGTGCAGTACGAACAGGCCGCGCCCATGTTGTGGATGACGATGAGGTCTTCGTGGTCGCCGAACAGTTCGGATAGGCGCACGCTGCCATCGAACGTGGCGAACGCGTAGTCGTTCACTTTCTCCGGTTCCACCGTCGCGAGCGTCTCGCGCATCTTTTCCCGAATGTCGGAGATCTGCCGGCGGTAGTCGGCCAGCTTTCCGTTGACGTCTGCGTATTTCATGGTGATCTCCTCGTGCGGCTCAGCTTTCGTAGGCGATGCGATGCTTCAGCCACGCCATGGGGTAGGGCAGGTCGTCCTCGTCGCGGCCCTTGGGCGCGATGTCGAGGTAGTGATAGGCGGTGTTGAACATGTCCACGCCACGGCCATAGGTGGAATAGGTGTGGAAGATGGCATCGCCCTGCTTGATGAAGGCGCTGACGCCCGGCATTTCGGGGCCTTTGACCATCATTGATCCGTAGTTGTAGGGCGCACTTTCGTGCTCGGCCGACGGCGGCGGAAACGACACGCCGTAGTCGAAGTTGAAGTCGCTGCCGGCCGAGGACACCCATTTGAACGTCCAGCCGAACTTGCGCGCCTGCGCCTGCAGCTTGTGCAGCGGCCCGCGCGAGACGGCCACCATCGACACGTCGCGCTGGTTGAGATGCGGGGTGATGCCGTTGAAGTTGTCCGCCCAGAACGAGCAGCTTTTACAACCGATCTCCCAATCGGGCGCGTACATGAAGTGATAGACGATGAGCTG
Organism: Dyella jiangningensis; assembly: GCF_003264855.1. Taxonomy (NCBI): domain Bacteria; kingdom Pseudomonadati; phylum Pseudomonadota; class Gammaproteobacteria; order Lysobacterales; family Rhodanobacteraceae; genus Dyella; species Dyella jiangningensis. The sequence goes on from NZ_NFZS01000001.1 coordinate 1,616,297, forward strand.
GCTGTGCTTGCCGAAAAGATCGGCCAGCGTTTCCGTGCCGTGCTCGCCTTCGAACGCATAGTCCTTGTCGATGCGTTCCCACGGCAGCTCGCGGCGTTCGCGGCTCAGCTCATCGCGCAGGCGGGTGAATTCCTTTTCCTTGGCGAGAAAGCGCTTGCGTGCTTCGAGCCAGTCTTCGTGGTTCACGATCTGATGCATGGCCATGACAACCTCCAATACGGGTGGGGAGGCCGGCGCCGGATTCGTACGCATCGCGCACGGCGCCGGTCATTGCTTGCGTGGGGTGCGTTTCTTGGCTTGCTTGCGAGTCGGGGTGGATGTCGGCGAGGCGGCCTTGCGCTCGTCGATGTCCGCAAGCGTGGCGGCGAGCAGGTCGAACTGCTGCTGCCAGTACTTGCTGTAGCGATTCATCCAGACGGCGGCATCGAGCAGGGGACCCGCGTCGAGGCTGCAACGGCTGATGCGTCCGGTGCGCTCCTGCTGGATCAATCCAGCCCGCACCAGCACCTGGATATGGCGAGACACCGCCTGCAGCGACACATCGAACGCTGCCGCGATCTCGGACACCAGCAGCGCCTGGCCATCGAGCTGTTCCAGGATCTGCCGGCGAATGGGATCGGACAGCGCGAAGAACACCTGGTCCAGGCGCGACTGCGCCAGTTCCGGATCAAACCCGGTGTCGGTAACGGCCTGCAGCGGCTGACGGATATTCACCATGGGTGTTTAATATCAACATATAGGTTGATTGTCAACAAATATGTTGAGTTTCTTTAGGGCATCGCCTGTGGCCGGCGGAAAAGTCCCTTTCTAGCCACTATTTCGAGAAGGGGAGCTTCGGCCAGGTTGTCCTCGCTGATGCCGCAAAGAACTTTCCGCCTGGGGCTGGGTCCACCCAACGGTGCCTGTCGGCTCGCCGAGCTGCCACCGATGGAGGGAGAGCATCGTGAACAGGAAATCCCGGGAAGTGCTTCGCATCACCGTGCTCGCCGCGCTGGCCGGCGCCTGTACGATTTCGGCCGCAAAGGACCCGATGGTTCCGCAGCGCATTCCGGACAGCTATGCCCAGGCGGGCTCCCTGATAGACATCGGCCGGGGACGCCAGCTCAACCTCCGTTGCACCGGCCAGGGAGCGCGGACGGTGATCCTCGAAGCGGGCTCGCACGCCGACACCACCACGTGGTTCAAGGTCCAGCCTCTGGTCGCGACGTTTGCCAAGGTGTGTTCGTACGACCGCGCCGGCTATGGCTTCAGTAGCGAAGGACCGATGCCACGCAACCTCGACGCCGACGTGTCGGACCTTCACGATCTGATCGCTCGCGCGGGCCTCAAGACGCCGGTGGTCCTGGTCGGGCATTCGCTGGGCAGCAACATCGCAAGGCGCTATGCCCAAATGCATGCGGGCGACGTGAGCGGGATGGTGCTCGTCGACCCACCCGCGCAGGATGTGGCGGCTTTTGCCCCCGAGTGGTCGAAGGACGAGGAGGCGATGAACGCCCACCGATTCGACTTCATCCGCCAATGCCTGGCAGGCGCGGAAAAGGGTCAGCTTGCCTCGCCGCCCGCAGAACTCCAGCGCTGCACGGCGGCGCCCAATTCGCTCGCCAGCGAAAAGGTCAATGCAGTCGTCGCTGCCTACAAATACAAACCTGCCTTCTGGCGGACCCTGCTGTCCGAGCTTCAGGACAACGCCGTCGTCTTCAGCAAGCCGGTTTCTCCCCAGGAAACCGCCGGTCAGCTTCCGCTGATCGTGCTGGCCGCCTCCGATGCCCAGGCCGGTGCGCCACCGGATGTCCGCAAAGCACTCGAAGCAGCCACCGAAAAGACCCAGGCCCGGATAGCGGCCACCTCCAGCCGAGGCGAGCGACAAGTCGTCGCCAACTCCTCGCACGACATGCAGCTCGACCAGCCGGAGGCCATTGCCAAAGCGGTAGAGAAGGTCTTGAAAGAAGCAGGTACGGCAGAAAACAGCCGGGCGCAATGATCAGAAGATGGCTGCGATGTTGATGCGCGCGCTGCTTATGCGGCTTGGCCGAAATACCTCTTTGGTTCCTCCGGCGGGGCAGCCTGGCTTCAACCTCGATTCCGGCCTCACGCCATCCTCACGTAAGCATGCGGCAGGGTCCGCTTCCACCCGAAGTGGATCCTTCGATCCAGCCAGACATGGCTGATGGCCAAGGCGGCTGCGTAAAACTACGGTTTGCTGGAGCACCTCTTTGCGGGACGATGAGCTGCCGCGGTCGCATGGGCGTGCAAGGCCGATGGTCTTTCCAAGGTCATCATCAGGCTTTGCTGTTGCACACGACTGCCAGCCCGAACTTTCACCCTCAGTCACGGAGTCATCTCATGAAAGCTCGACGACTCGTTCGGACGTCCATCGTGCTGTGCGCGCTGACCCTCTCCCAGGTCGTCAGTGCCGCTGACCTGGAATGCACCATGCGATTCAGCCTGTCCGGCTGGTCGGTGATCTACAAGCACACCAGCGGCAAAGGCGTGGTTACGTGCAAGAACGGTCAAACCATGAAGGTGAAGATCGAGACTCACGGCGGTGGACTGACGGCCGGCAAATCGCGCATTGACAATGGCGTCGGCAACTTCAGCGATATCAACAAAATAAGCGATGTTCTGGGTACCTACGCACAGGCAGATGCCAGCGCGGGAGCCGTGAAATCGGGCACTGCACAGGTGCTCACCAAGGGTGAGGTCTCACTTGCACTATCAGGCGCGGGCCAGGGTATCGATCTCGGCATCAGCGTCGGCGGCCTGACGATTTCGGAAGACAAGTAGCGCAGGGGCTTTCCTCGAAAAGGTTTGAGTAAAACCGACGCGCCAGCAAGGACAGCCTCACGCCGGAAGCCGACCATGTCTCACGGGTCCGCTTCCGGTAGGGAAGCGCTCGCGTCCAGCGAAAACCGGCCGTGCTCCATGGTTTTACGCAATGACATGCCACGGATTTTCCCACGGGATCTCCGTCTGCACCCGCACGTGCCACGTACGCCTGACTCCGCTTGATACCGGGTCGGCCGTCCCGGCTGCCCCCCACCTCCACATCCCTTTAAACCAATTCGCGCGCGAACGGCACATACGGGTGTCATGCCTGCCCGATGGAGCGATTCGCGCCAGGGGTGGTGCTGTCTTCTGTCTCGCTGAGGCACGCATGCTTGATCGTGCAGGCGGGCATCCACCCCTTGGGAGGAGGTGCACATGGTTTCATCGGGAGATTCCCATGTCGTCGCTCGTCGCCGTTTTTTGAAGCTTGCTGCTGCAAGCAGCGCGGTCACGGGCGTTGCGATGTTCGTGCCGGGCCTTCTTCGTGCTGCCGACCTGCCGCATCTGGATCCCTCGGACGCCACGGCCAAGGCACTTGGATACGTGGAGGACGCCTCTGCCACGACGAACGCGCAGCACAAGGCGGGAGATGCGTGTGCCAATTGCCAGTTCTACTCCGGCGGGCCGACGGGCTATGGGCCCTGCCAGATATTTGCGGGGAAATCCGTTAGCGCGAAGGGCTGGTGCGCGTCCCATAGCCCGAAGAAGTAGTAGTGCCCTAGGCGCAAGCGTTCCCGGATGAACTCTTGCCACCCTGTCCAGTGCACTGAGGCGCTGGACGATCGATGAACGACCGTTGCCCCAGGAACGGTCAGGCGGTGACGTGGGAGAGTCATGCGTACTTTTCGGGGATCGCTCGCGGTTCTATGGACATACCTGTTGGTCATGGTCGCGCTATGGGCCATGAACTCCGCGGTGCTTGCCCAGCAGGCACCACCGAGGAGCGGAGACAGCACCAAGCTCACGCAGAGCGACATCGATCGCATGCTCCCGCCGACCGATATGGGCGCGGGCGTTCATGCATCGAAGGAGGCGTCTCCGTCGACGGCATCGATGAGTACCGGCCCCGCCACGCCTTTCGATTCGGCACACATTCCCAACAACCCGTCCGCACCCAACGCCCAGGCGATTGGCGCGAAGACGTGCAATGCATGCCACGCGCTGGAGGACCTCCACGCTTCGCACGCCATGCATGTGCAGTCGTTCCAGGTGGGCGCGGCGAACACCGGGCCGCAGGCGGCGTGCGAGGCATGTCATGGCCCGGGTTCCGATCACGCGAAGAATCCCACGGCCAAGGGCTCGATCATCGCGTTCACGCACGGCAGCGCGAGCACGCCGGAGACACAGACGGCCGTGTGCCTCGGCTGTCATACCGGCGGCGCGAGGCAGCACTGGCTGGGGTCCGTGCATGAAGCGCGCGGCCTGTCGTGTACCGATTGCCACAATCCGATGGTGCGCTACTCCGCGGAAGGCGCGCTGGCGAAGTCGTCCATCAACCAGGTTTGCGCTACCTGCCATCAGGATGTCCTCGCCAAATTCAATCGACGCTCGCATATGCCGCTGCCCGAAGGGCAGATGGCGTGCACCGATTGCCACAACCCTCATGGTTCGGTCACCCGGCCGCTGCTGAAGACCGACACCGTCAACGATACCTGCTACTCGTGTCATGCCGAGAAGCGTGGTCCCTTCATTTTCGAACACGCGCCGGTACGCGAGAACTGCCTCAATTGCCACGATCCGCATGGATCGAACCAGCAGACGCTGCTGGTGCTGCCGATGCCGATGCTGTGCCAGCAATGCCACACCATGAGCGGACACCCCAACGACCTGCAGACGCGGCAGAGCATGCGCAACGGCCTGACCCCAGACGAGCGCCTGATGGGGCGAGCCTGCGTGACCTGTCACACCAACATCCATGGGTCCAACAACCCCAGCGGATCCATGTTCCATCAATAGCGAGCGGCCGAGCGAGGAGGCAGCGGTGCCGAAACAACATCCTCTGGCCACGGGCCTTGTGTGGTGCGCGACATCGGCGCTCGCGCTGCCCGGCGTGGCGTCGGCACAGTTCGATTCGAGCGACACGCAGCGTGTGGGCAATACGCAGTTCGGCAACAACCTGGATCCCACGGGGTGGGCGTCGATGCAGACAGCCGATCCCATGGGCATGTCGTACCTGCATCCTGATCAGTTGCGGACGCCAACGGGCTCGCTGTATCCCTATCCGTCGGCGGCGCCCACCGAAGCGCCCATGGGGCAGGGCGACTGGACCTACCACTGGCTGCTGCAGTTTGGTTACCTGCACACCAGCGGCGATCGCAACGCGGAATTCTTCCAGCAGTACTCGGCGTGGAAGGATGCCGGTGCCTTGGGCATGCTTGCCTTCGATGCGCTCAATCGAAAGACTGGCCAGTACGTCGAGTTCCGGGGCAGCCGCATCAACGACGACAACCAGTATTACCGGCTGCGAATGGGCGCGTATGGCAGCTATCGCGTCGAAGCGTTCTTCCGTGACATTCCCCATGTGCTCAGCACCGACGCCTATCCACTGTGGAATGGCGTGGGTTCCACCCACCTGACCTTGCCTGCGGGCATCACGCCGGGCGCAAGCAGCCAGGCGCAGGTGGCGGCCATCGAGGCGGATCGTGCGCGCCGCACGCTGCAGGTCACGCGCGAAAGCGAAGGCGTGAGCTGGGAGGGCATGCTGGGCAAGGACTGGATCGGCTACGCCGGCGTGACCAACGAAAACCGCCGCGGTCAGCGCGATTGGGGCGGTTCGATGTTCTTCAGCTACTACTACACCGCGCCAGGCCCCGGCGGCCCGGGAACGCCAGGCATACCGGGAACCGGAGGCGGGCAGAACGAAACCGTGCGTCCCGTCGATTTCACTACGACCGACATCAACATCGGGATGCGCAACAAGGCGGGCGCCGCCGGCTGGCGATTCAATTTCACCATGACCGCTTCCTTCTTCCGCGATCACAAGGACCAGCTCAGCTTCGTCGCACCGTTCACTCCGATTCCCGGGCCGGCATCGGCCATCACCGGCGGCACGTTTTCGCTGGAGCCGGACAACAACTACTACAACGTGCGACTGGAAGGATCGCACCCGCTGTCGTTCTGGCGCGGCGAGTTCTCCGCCACGGCGTCCTACGGCAGCATGCGCCAGAACGATGCGCTGCAGGCACCGCTCAACCCTGCGTTCTGTCCCACCGGCCAATTCATCGGAACCACCGGCATCGCTTGCGCCAACTGGAATACGACCGCCGCGCTATCACAGCAGAATGGCGACGCGCGCATCGATACCGGTCTGGTGAACCTGCGCGCGAGCTTCCGACCGCTGGCGAACTTGAATACGTACATCAATGTCCGGTGGCATGGCGAGAACAACATGACTCGCTACACCATGTACAACCCGCTGACCGGCCAGTACGGCTTTCTCCACGAAAACGGTTCGCAGACGCTGGTGGTCGGCAACCTCGAAGCCGGGCTGTTCCAGGCCGGCAATCCGCTGTATCAGTCGTATTTCACCCAGTTCGCCAATATTCCCTACAGCTACAACGAGCGGCAGGGTGAAGTCGGCGGCACCTATCAGGTGAACAACCGCAACTCGCTGGGGCTTACCTACACGATCGACCGCAAGACACCCCAACAGAGGGAGCGCACGTACCTCAACGACCAGCACCTGAAGCTGACCTGGGACTCGCACGCGCTGGGCGAGAGCACGCTGCGTTTCAGCTACGAGTACGAGAAGCGCACCGGCAGTCCGTACAACTACTTCCCGTACATGCCGTGGTATTCGCCATCGCTGCCGGGGTTCGTGCAGGACCAGCTGGGCATCCTCGCCTACACGGTCAGCCAGATGTACAAGTACGACATGAGCGACCTCAAGGCGAGCAAGCTCAAGGCGATCATCACGACGCCGCTGGGCAACACCGCGACACTCACCACCACGGTCTACGGCAACCGCAACCAGTACGGCGCCCAGATCGGTCGCCAGTCGGCCAGCACCACCGGCGCCGACGTCTCGTTCGACTGGACGCCTTCCGCCAGCACCACGTTCAACGGCTACTTGAGCATGGAGTCCTCGCGCATCAAGCAGGGCAACGTGGCGGACAACGAGTCGCTGATGGATCAATCGCCGCAGCAGGCTAATACGCAGTTCGGCGGGCCGATGTATCCCTTTGCCAATGCATGGACGGCTACCGACACCGAGAAAGACGCCAACATCGGCGCCACTGTCAGTCACGTCTTCACGCCAAGGGTCAGGCTCGACGTCGGCTACAACTACACCTACTCGCGTGGCGTGAACGGTTACGACTTTGCAAGCACGGGCGCGATCACGCCGGGTTACCTGTCCATCCTGACCACGGCGTCCATCGGCAACAGTTTTCCCGCCAACATCTATCGGCTGCAGACGCTCACCGCCAACCTCAACCTGGCCTTGACGCCGCGGGTAGGGCTGCGGTTGTACGGCCAATATGGTTTTGGACGCTACGCCGATTGGCACTACACAGGATTCGACGCGCCAGGCGACCTCGTGATCGGCAACCGCGTCTATACCGATCTCGGCCCACAGACGCGTTGGCATGCGGCCGTGCTCGGCGCCTTCGTCACGCTGAAGCTATGAGGAGGCGAAGCATGCGAACGCTGAGGATCCTCGGGTTGACCGCGTTGGCGACGATCAGCGTTGCCTGGACGCAGGGCTTGCATGCCGCGTCGGATGCGCCGGCAGCAGCCGCCAGTACTGCGTCCAGGCCCGCACCTTTCGTCGATGTGCGTCGGCAGTCACCCATCGAGGGTAACGCACGCGAGGGCGAGGGCAAGGCCACGGTGTGCGCGGCCTGTCATGGACCCAAGGGCATGGCTGTCGCGCCGAACTTTCCGAACCTGGCCGGCCAATCGGCGACCTACCTGTACCTGCAGCTGAAGCTGTTCAAAGGTCGCCAGCGCAGCGACGCGATCATGAGCGCGCAGGCCGCCAACCTCAGCGACGCCGACATGCGAAACCTGGCCAGCTATTACGCGTCATTGCCACCCAGGCCGCCGGGAACGGCCGACACACAGTCGGTGGGAGCCCAGCTGTATCTGGGCGGCGATCCGGCGCGCGGCATTCCTCCCTGCCAGGCATGCCACGGCAGTGAAGCCATGGGGCCCCGGGTCGAGGTGAACGACAAGCCCCAGCCGCCTTGGGCCGCGTTCCCTCGCTTACGCGGCCAATCGGCCGTCTATGTCATCAAGGCACTGAACGACTTCCGGGCTGGCGCAAGAAGCGGTAGTTCGAACGCCAGGATCATGCAAGGCATCGGCGCAACGTTGAGCGATGACGATATCCAGCACGTGAGCGCGTATCTGTCTTCGCGTTGACGGAAGGCACCTGTGGTTCAGCGTCCAAACCGACTGTGCTTCACCGTAAGGCCTGTTTACGCCCCAGGGCGTGACAATCACCGTCCTCGCAAATTGCTGCGGTCGTGGACGCGTCTCAAGGTCCCCTTTTCGCTTCGGTTACGGGACTTTATTCATCCCTTCGAAAAGTGCTTCACTACCGGGGCGGCCGATTCCGGTGGAGGTTGTCATGAGCTACGGCACGTTTCGACACCCGAGCGCATGGATAGGGCCGGCGCTAAACCAAATCGCCACCACTGAAAACGTCCATCGTGCGACTCCCGGGGATGATCACGAGATGCTCGGGCAATCTCGCGTTGATCGCTCTGGCGCAAGCACCGAAGTCGTTGATGGTTTCCCCGATGCTGATGCGCACTCCAGTGCGGGCATAGAGGATGATCTGTCCGCGGCCATCGTCTTGGACGTACTTTGCCCGAATCACGTCGGCAAATTCGATCTCCTTGAAGAAGAAGGCGCCCGCACGTATGGATGTTGCGTCGAGGATGACGCGAAAGCGAAACAGATAGATGGCGAATAGGGTGCTGACGAGGAAGTACGTCGCGACGACGACTTTTCCCGCGAACAGATTCGTGAGGTTTGGCTGCCCCGCCGCCAGAAAGCCCAACGCGTAGAGGCCAATGAGGCAGAAAAGCGGTGTCCCTCTAGGCCAGCGGTATGTCGAATCGTCGCCCATCATCATCAAGCCTTTGCGTCGTGCCATCGGTAGCCGTCCAACCGCAGCCCTGGCCAAAAATGCGCGACCGTGGCGTCAGGCGTCACGGGAAGTACGTTCACGGATTTCGGGCGCGCCCGCAGGCCGCTCGCTGGGAGTATTCGCCAGCCGTTGCAGGCTTGGAAATAACAAAATGGCAGGGGGATGTAACGCATGTGCATAAGCGGATCCGCGGCCGATCCAGGCAAGAAGGGCGTGCGTTCCGCCCCTGATTTCCGCGCGTAAAGTCCGTCTGCGACCCGAACCAGACATCATTGCCGGCCATGTGTGGCAGCAGGCAGTCGGCCGCGCAGCCATGGCCCAGTTCAGCGACCGTGTTAGCCTGAAATCCCATCCCCAGGGAACCACGGAATGCGTCACTCACCCGGAAGTTGGCTTCTCGGCCTGCTGGTGGCCTGTAGTGTCGGTTGCCCGTTCAACACGTCGATCGCTTCCTCCGGCCCGGTTTCCGTGGCGGACGTCCAAACGTCGGTGGGGTCACTTGATGGCGTCCCTTACCGCATCGACATACCCGTGCATTGGAACGGCGATCTGGTCGTGCTCATGCACGGTTACGAACCCAAGGGCGTGCCGCGCCAGAATCCATGGCCACGAAATGAAGAGGCACCCGTCTTTCTCTCCCGGGGCTATGCCGTTGCGGCCAGCGCGTTTGCGTCGCAGGGCTGGGCGGTAGGCGATGCGGTGGAGGACAGCGAGAAGCTCCGCGAGTCCTTCATCAAGCAACACGGGAAACCTCGCCACGCTTATGTGGTGGGTTTCTCGCTGGGTGGCCTGGAGGCATTGGCGGCCATCGAACGCCATGGTCCGCCATACAGCGGTGCTTTGTCGGTGTGCGGTGTGAATGTATCTGCGCCGGAGATCATTGCGCGTGGCGTGGTGACGCCTTTGGTCGTCTTTGATGCGTATTTCCCTGGCGTACTGCCGGATCTCGCCGATCCCGCATCTCCGGCCATGATCGACCAGGACCGCATCCAGGAAGCGCTGAAGAGCCACCCCGCCAGCGCCGCGCGGCTGGCGGATCGATTGCAGGAGACGAGTGCCACGTTGCCTGGAGCACTGATGCTCGACTACATGGTCCTGCGTGAGATCGAGCAACGCGCGGGTGGCATGCCTGTCGACACGATGAAGACCTCCTACGTCGAGTTCGCTGACGACGGCGCGTTCAATGGCAGGGTGCGCAGGTACAAGGGATCACCCTCGGCCATGGCGTATCTCGCCGACAACGTGACGTTGACGGGGAAGGTCACCGCGCCCGTCGTCTTGCAGCGGAATACGTTCGACCAGACGGTGCCTTCGCGCTTCGATACGGTCTACCCCGGGCTCGCAAAGGCTGCGGGTAACGCATCGAAGGTGACCGTGCTGCCAACCGTGGGGGAAGGGCACTGCGCGTTTACGCACGAACAGATTGGCGAGGCCTTTGACGTTCTTGTCGAAAAGGGGAGCGAGGCGAGAAGTCGTTGATCGACTGAAGCCGCACGGGCGTGCGTTCTGGCCGGAGTCGAAGCAAGACCGCTTTCGACGTCGGCTCCCGCCGATCGACGCCACATCCCGACACGCGTGTCGGCGCGCAGTCGGGTGCTTGCGTGGTGATCGCTGACAGGCGACTCGAATGGGGTTTGCTACTTTCGCCGGGCCACTTCGGCGTTGGCGACGACGCGGCGAGTGGCCTCGACAGCAATGTCGTGAAGCGCGGGCCGTGGTGCTGAGAACACCGACGGCCCGCTGACCATCACCAACTAATCCGGAGTTGATCATGGCTGTCCGCGATCATACGGGACGCATTCGCCCGTCCATTCCCCTCGATGGCACCCTCACTTCTTCCTTCGGCGTCCTGCGCCCCGCAGGCAGGACGGGCCGTGGTCGAGCTTGTCGGCGTACGCCGACAGCCATCATCGGCCACGTCTTCATGCCGCTCGTTCGCCGACAGGCTTGATAGCAAGCGCGAAGTGAGCATTTCCCGCACCCGTTGATCGTTTCCACGGCGCATCGGCCCGCCGGCCGGTGCGCCGCCCCTCAGCGATAGCGGACACCATCACCGGCATGCGCCGACACGGAAGCCTGTAGGGTTTGATCCGTCATTGGGCCATGCCTGACAGGAAAGGAAGCCCCATGTGCCTCATCAAACTCGATCCGCTGATGGACTTTGACTCCACGGTGCTGTTACGCAGCCCTGGCGACATCCTGTTGAACGACCATCTCCGCCCTCGCACCATGTCGATCGCCTGGCTGGCCCGTCGCACCGGCATCTCGGTGTCCACGTTGCGACAGATCACGCGGGGCGAGCGTCGCATCAACGCCGAGTTCGCCTTGCGCCTCGCCTGCGTGATGGACCCGACGCCGGCCTATTGGCTGGTGCTGCAGGCGCGCTACGACCTGGCGACGGTGAGCGCAGAGCGGGGCGCGCGGCGTCGAACCACGTAACCACGGCCCCTCGTTTGCCGGCGCATCAGCCGGCAGCCGGCTGCGCCGTGTTGAACGCCAACTGCGCGGCAAAAGCCCGCTTGTATGCGGGGCGGGCTTCGCCGCGGACAACGTAGGCGGCCAGGCTGGGGAATTCGTTGAGGATGCCAGAGGGCCTCGTCCTGAGCAGCACCGACACCATCATCAGGTCACCCGCGCTGAACGCGCCATCCAGCCATTCGGCATCGCCCAGCCGCGTGGCGAGTTGACCCAGCCGATGGCGGATGCGGTCGGCGATCAGCGGCATCCGATCCTTGCTCCACGGCTTGTCTCCCTCCGTGAACTTGGCGGTGACGATCTCGAGAATGGGTGGTTCCACGGTGTTGACCGCGGCAAACATCCAGGCGATCGCCCGTGCCCGTGCGTTGGCGTCTTGCGGCAACAGGCCCGGGTGTCGCGTGGCGATATGAAGAATGATCGCGCCGGACTCGAACAGCACGAGATCGCCTTCCTCATAGGTGGGGATCTGGCCGAACGGATGGACGGCCAAATGCGCCGGCTCCTTCATCGCGGCAAATGACACCGGACGAACCTCGTACGGCTGGCCCGCTTCCTCCAGCGCCCAGCGAACGCGCGTATCACGCGCCAGCCCCATGCCGCCATCGGGCGAGCGTTCAAAGGCGGTAATGGTGATGGTCATGGCGTTGTCCTCATGAATTCGTCGCTTGTTACCAGGGGCGGAAAGCATGGCATCACCATGCCTTGCCGCTTCGCCACTTATCTGGCGCCTTTGAGATGACGACGAACGGCACGATCCCAAATCGACATGCCCGCTCCGTGCCTGGGGGAACCCATCAGGAGGTCGGTCATTTGTGCTCAGGGCCAAAGCCCGATAAGGTGGGAGGGCTGAGTTTCAAGGGTCACCCTGAATTGTGGCCCGATGTGTAGCGTCATTGCACCGTTGTACCCCCTTCCTCCTTGCGACCCAGCTTCCCGCCGCCATGCGGCTTTATTTGCTCCAAGGAGAATTGACTATGTCCCAGGCAGAAACCGGTACAGTGAAGTGGTTCAACGATGCCAAGGGTTTTGGCTTCATCAGCCGCGACCAGGGCGGTGACGACGTGTTCGTGCACTTCCGCTCGATCCAGTCGTCCGGCTTCAAGAGCCTGGCCGAAGGCCAGAAGGTCTCGTTCAACGTGACCCAGGGCCAGCGCGGCTTGCAGGCAGAACAGGTACAGGCGATCTAAGAGATCCTGCCTATACGCAAGAAAGAAGCCCGGCCATTGCCGGGCTTCTTTTTTTACAGCTCCCCAGGCTCGTGCTGGCTGCTCACCTGCCTAAAAAGCTGCCGGGGCTCATGTTCCCTTGGTCGACGTGCTTACGTCGAGCGCCGAACGGGCGTTGTCGCGTGAGGCCTGCTTCTTGGCCTCCTTTTCATCCTGCTTCTTTTTCTTTGCTAATTCGCGTTGGCGTTTTTCAAAGGAATAGTTTGTCTTTGCCAATGGAGCGCCTCGAAGTGGGTGGTGACCAAGGTTTTCGGAGCCTGCGCGATACGCCGTCGCCGTCGACGAAGCCTATGCAGCCGATGCGTGCCGAGCGCTGGCGGCCGCGGGGTCGCTGTACTCTGCACGGACGGCTTTGCAGTATGGCCCGTTCATCACGAAGCGACGGCACACGGAGGGGCGGTTCTCATAGATACCGCAATTCATGTTCGTGCTGTTCAAGGCGACGCACCATCCCTCCTTTCCACGTTGCATCACGTGCAAACCCTCGGGCGAGTAGGTGGTCAGGTAGTCGGGAACGCGATCCTCAGGCTGCAGTACGACCGTGAGACGGCAGCAAACGGCTTCGCACGAGGAACACTTTGCGCCGCCTTTGGGCGAGCTGGTCTGATTGGGCATGGCGACGAACATCCTCGTGTTACGTGTAATGCAGGAGATTGCCGCGGTACGGCGGCGTGTCACGATCATTCATGAGGCCTCGCTCCTTGGCGCGAGTGAGGCATTGTTCTGCCAATAGCTGACGATGCGCCGCATGCCAAGCTCGTTTCGCTTGCCAGAGACCGATCGGTCTTGCGTCAGCCTCGGGTAAGCAAGGCGATGGTGCCAGGTTCAACTCAAGGCATCAGCGCGATTTACGTCCTGTAAACGGCGCCGGACGGTTGGGTGCCACACCGGAATGGCCCGCCTCGCGCTTGAAGCGATCCGTCTTGCGATAGCTCTGTTCCACCTCAGCCGTGTCCCGTTCTTTCACGGTGCCTCGGTAGACATCGTGGATGTCCGATAGTGAAATCGTCTTTCTCGGTGGCACCATGTCGAACTCTCCGGTAATGAAGATACAAAGGCCGCGTCGATCGCCTTGTAGTGATCGAACGGTATGGAAAAGAAGGTCTACCGACTGACAGGCTGCGATGCCCATGCGCTCCCAGGCCGGGGCGCACAGTGCATGACTTCGTCTATTCCCTGATCACCAAGCCCGTGTCCCATAGACGATGCAGGTCGGTCAAAAGCTCGACTGCCTGGTACCGGACGGACAACCGCTGAATCCGCTCAACCAACCCCATACAACACAGTTCAAATCATGGGTTGGGGTGCTCAAGCGCTCTTAATGGCGAGCCTCCGAGCGCGCCTGATGGAGGGGCTCACCTCTAAGCAAGCCTCTGTCCACCTTACGCTGTTGTTGGCCTGCAAATGTTAGTTTCTTAGTGTGCGATGCAGTTTCAGTCGTTATGTGGGCCTGCTTTCGACTCCAAGTGGACGAGGAAAAGCACGCGTCCTTGAACGGTTTCGCGGGGAGTGCAGCTAGTGAGGCGATGACCTCCGCGGCAGTCCCGTCGCCGACGATCCAGAGCATCCAGGTCAGCGCTGAGGTGGGATCGCACGCGGATGCCCCGCGAGTAGTGCGGTGGCCACCATCAGCGTCAGGAGGCAGGAACCGGAGGATAGGTTCGACAGTGAAGTCTGCCGGGTCGCTGATATCGCACCAGCGCTCCGCCTCTCTGGAGCGATGAGCCTCCACCATGGCGTAGTAGTCGCAAGCGCTACTGCCAGCACGGCACGCTTGATCTGCAAGGCATCCATGAAGTCGACGACATGCTCGGCTACCGCGGCGGGCTCGCTGTACCGGTACATGGGTGGTCATGCCCAGACACACTGTTTGCCCAGCCGTGACTTCAGGCCCATGTACTACTGTTAACTTCACACTATGGTTCACTCCAAGGTAACCAGCAGTGCGGGTGAGCTGTGGAAGACAATGCCAGCCATCTGAAGAAATTCCAGAAGGAACTGTCGGCGGGCACTGTATCGCTGGTGCTGCTGGCGGTGCTCGGGCAGTCGCGGCAGCCGATGTATGGCTACCAGATCGCCAAGCGTCTGGAAGAAGTGGGGGAGGGCGTGCTGTCGGGGAAACAGAGCGCGCTCTATCCCGTATTGCGCAACCTGGAGGCCGCCGGGCTGCTCGATAGCGAGGTCGAGCCTTCCGTGAGCGGGCCGCCGCGACGCTATTACCGCATTACGAAGCCGGGGCGCGAGGTGTTGCGCGACTGGGTGGACGCCTGGAACGCCACGCGCGCTTCCGTCGATGCCGTCTTGCAAGGAGGGGTGTAATGAACGCACCACGCACGATCGCCGAGTATCTCAGGCAGCTGCGCGAAGCGCTGCGCGGAGCGGACCCGGCGCTGATCCAGGATGCACTGTACGACGCGGAAGAACACCTCCGCGCCGAGCTGGCCGAAAACCCGCAACGCAGCGAAGCGGAGATGCTTGCCCATGTGGTGGGCAGCTATGGCGCGCCCGATGAAGTGGCGGACATCTATCGTGACCAGGAGATCAAGATCCAGCGTGCACTGCGTCCGCCGCCGCCGCCGAAGCGCCGCTCGGTGCTGGGCCGCTTCTTCGGTGTGGCCGCCGACGCACGCACCTATGGCGCGTTGTTCTACATGCTGCTGTCGCTGGCCACCGGCATCTTCTATTTCACCTGGGCGGTGACCGGCATTTCGCTGTCGGCCAGCCTGTCGATCCTGATCATCGGCCTGCCGTTCATCGTGCTGTTCTTCGGCAGCGTGCGCGTGCTGTCGCTGATGGAAGGACGCATCGTGGAGACCATGCTCGGCATGCGCATGCCGCGTCGTCCGGTGTATCCCGTGCAACAGCTGGGGCTGATGAAGCGCATCGGCCGCATGTTCACCGACCTGCATACGTGGACCACGATCTGCTACATGTGGCTGATGCTGCCGCTGGGCATCGTGTACTTCACGTTGGCGGTGACGCTGCTGAGCGTATCGGTCGCCTTCATCGCCTCGCCGCTCGCGCTTGCCGTCGACCGCAGCCAGTTCGGCGGCCTGTTCCTGGATGGCCAGCCGCTGATCAACTGGGGCCTGGGCTTCCACGAAGTGGGTTGGGTCGATGTGACCGTGCTGTGCATGATCGGCATCGTCCTCCTGTTCGCCACGCTGCATCTGGCACGCAGCCTCGGCATCATGCACGGCCACATCGCCAAGGTGATGCTGGTGCCGCGCGACAGTGAATGAAGGGACCGGGAGGTCATGGCATGAGGATGCTCGACGCATTGGCGGGTGATTGGGCCGGCGATGAGGAGATCGCCACCACGCGCTGGGGACAAGGCGGGCCGGCGAAGGGTTTCATTCACGCGCGGGCCGCGCTTGGCGGTCGCTCCCTGTTGCAGGACTACCGCGAAGAGCGGGACGGCAAGATCGCCCTGCAGGCACACGCGGTATTCGTTGCCGGCCCCGAGCATGACCAGTACAGCCTGTACTGGTTCGACAGTTACGGGTTCGTCCCTGGTGCACCGGCACCGGGCCTCTGGGACGGACAACGCTTCACATTCGTGCGCAGCTCGCCGCGCGGACAGACGCGTCACATCTATGCGCCCGACGGGACGGATGTGCTCACGCTGCGCCTCGAAAGCTCGTTCGATGGCGGTGTGAGCTGGGAGCGCGTGATGGATGGGCGTTATCGCCGTATAGGCGCCTAAAGCGGGTTTCCTTATAGGAGCGCACCCAGTGCGCGACAAGCCGACGGAGCAGTGCACCCAAGCGCTACGGTCGCGCCCAGTCGCGCTCCCATAAGTAGCGGGCTGTTGTAGGAGCGCACCCAGTGCGCGAAAAGCCTACGGAGCGGTGACGCCATGCTCTGCGGTCGCGCACTGGGTGCGCTCCTACACGGTGGGTCGCGGCCTGCTGGTCCTGCTTCTGTGGGAGCGCACCCAGTGCGCGAAAAGCCTACGGAGCGGTGACACCTTGCTCTGCGGTCGCGCACTGGGTGCGAACCTGCAAAGAGAAAGGTGGTCAGCTAGGCCAGCTGCAGATCGCGCGGTCGTGCGCCAGGGAAAACGGCTTGCAGCTGGCTGCCCGACAACCCCCACGTCCGTCCCAACAGGCCACCCAGCATGTCGCGGTAATTGGTGAGCACGGGATAGTCGCGGTTCTGCAGCAGGCTCTGCGCATTGATGGCGACCTGCTCACCGGCAATGCGCCCGCCGTTCACCTTGCCACCCAACACCCAGTAGACCGTGCCATGGCCGTGGTCGGTTCCCTTGTTGCCGTTCTCGCGGAACGTACGGCCGAACTCGGACACGACTACGACGACCGTGTTGTTCCATTCGTCGCCCAGCGCGTCGGCGTACGCCGCCAGCCCCTTGCCGAGGTTGGCGAGATTGTTGGCGAGGCCACCGGTGACGTTGCCCTGGTTCACATGCGTATCCCAGCCGCCGACATCGACGAAGCCGAGGCGATACTGGTCGCGCATCATGGTGGCGATGCGCTGTGTTTCCGCGGCGAAATTCTTCGCGTTGGGGGCGCCGCGGTTGGCCTTCATCATTTCGGCCTGCAGCTCCTTCGAGACGGTCTGGCGAAGTTCCAGGCCGTCCGAGGCGGCCGAGGCGAGCGAGGTGTTTCTGTACATGCCGGCGAGAATGTCGGCCTGTCGCGTGTCGAACACGGACTTGGTGTTGCCGCGCAACGAAATGTTGGGAATGTCGCGCGTGCCGCCCTGGAAGGTGAGTGGCAGCGCGTCGGTGAAGGCGATGGATGGCACGCTGCTCATCTGGCCGGAAAGGCGCGCCATGAAGCCCGAGCGGAAATCGCTGCGCTGCCCGCTGGGTTCGCCGGACTCGATGTTGTCCTGCGTTTCGAAATGGCTGCGCGAAAGATCATCGGTGCCCGCGAACGGTACGAAGGCTACCTGGCCCTTCTGCCATAGCGGGTAGATGGAATCGCGCAGGACGGGATTGAGGCCCCATTGGCTGTCGAGCGCGATGGCGCTGTTGACGTTGCCCGCGTCGGGCCGGGCGATCGCCAGGGTCGGTCGTGACTCGTAGTAGAAATCGCTGGCGTAGGGAACCAGCAGGTTGTTGCAGTCGTAGCCGCCGCGCAGGAAGACGAGCAGGAATCGCGGTGCACTGGCCGGCGCAGCGAACAGCCTGCCGGAGAACGAAAACGCCGGAGCGGCCATCGCCGCGGCGGTTGCGGCACGAAGAAAGTCGCGACGGTTCATCGATGCGCCTCAGCGATAGTTGAAGTCGGGCGAGGAGAGCAGGAAGGTGTTCCATTCCTGCTGCGAGGTGGCCTTGGCCAGCGCATCACGCGTGGCTGTGCTCAGGTAAGGGTCGAACGTGTCGTAATAGAGGCGCGTGGTGAGCATCGGGAAATCGCCGCCGTTCCGTGGCAGGCCTTCCGGCGTCAGCAGGCGGTTGTTGCCGGTGCCGATGGCGCCGGCGATCTCGAAGCGTTTGGCCATCTGTCCGGAGCTCGACCATCCGCTCGCATCCAGCGGCCAGCCGTCAGGCGTCAGACGGCCAAACACCGGTTCGCCGAGCTGGTTGAGCCAGTTGATCAGAGGCCTGGCATTGACGATCGGCTTGCCGTCGTAGGCCACGCGCACCGAGGACACCACGAACTGCATCGGGTCCTTGAACTTCTTGCCGTAGCTGGCAGAGAGCTCTTTCGATTCCAGCATCGTGCGCAGCACGTCGGCGATGTCGCCATCGGTGCGCTGGAACGTACGCGCCATTTTCGCCACCAACGCAGGCGGTGGATCGTCCGCGACGAAATAGGCGGCGAGCTTGCGGGAGATGAACTGCGCGCATGCAGGCTGGCGTGTGATGAGGTCGACCGCCTGCTCGACCTCATGGAAACCCGAGCCCTTGATCTTCTGGCCGAGCAGCACCTTGTCACTGTAGTCGTGGCGCATCGGATTGAATTCGAACAGGCCGTTGCGCACGAACTGGGCAGCGACGCGCGGATGGCGGTCCAGCATCGGCCGTTCGCGCAACGGCGCCACGCCGGAACCGGTGAGGATCAGCGCGAGCTGTTGCACGTCCTGCTGCGTGTAGCCGGAGTTCACGCCCAGGGTATGCAGTTCCATCAGTTCCCGGGCGTAGTTTTCGTTGACATGACCCTTGGCGTTCTGGGCGTTGTCGAGAAATTCCATCATCGCCGGGCTCTGCAGCGTTGCCATCACCAGGTCGCGGAACTTGCCCAGCGCATGCGGCCGAATCGCGTTCTGTGCGTAGTCGGCGGCCACCCAGCGCACGCGTCCCTTGGCGCCGTACACGCTGAAATGGTTGAGCCAGAACCACACCATCTGTTCCTTCAGCTGGTTCGGGCCGTAGATGGCGTGCAGCAGTTCGATCTGCTGCGCCTGTTGCAGCAGCAGGTTGGCGTGTTCCTGTTGCGCTTTCTTGGCGGCGGTCTTGTCGTCGCCGTCGGGCATCGCCTTGATCTTCTCCTGCTCGTCGCGAAGGTTGGCAAGCAACTGTTCGGTGGGGGTGTTCACCACTTCGTAGCTGTCGATCAGCGAGGTGATCTGGGGCGGCATGGCATCGCCGTCCCTGTCGTCCAGCTGCCGGTCGAGGAAACGCGAGCGACCGAGGTCGCGGTAGCGGGCCACCGTGGCGCTGTCCAGGTCGAAGCCGTCGCGGCGCAGCCACGCGACGTCGTCCTGTGAGAGTGGGCTGGGGGCGCGGGCCATCGCCGCGCCTGGGCCGATGGCGAAGACCAGCGCGACGGTAGCCAGCGAAGGCAGGAGCGAACCGAAGATGGACTTCAGGACTACGCGCATGCGTCAGGGCTTCCTGTGGCGAGGCGGTGGGCGGCCATGCTGCACACTGTGAACGCGGCAGCTGGCGGCCGGCTTACCGGCCACGGCGATTTTTGTTTGTCGGGCATTCATGCGTGCCCGGCGCCTGCGCCGGGGGCGGTCCCGCAGGAGCAGGGAGTTGCCAGGCCTAGAACTCGTCCACGAACTCCACGACGGCCCCTAGGCGCGAGACCTCCACCTCGGTGACAGCCCGCACGGCATCGGCATGAAGGCCGTCGGCGGCCTGTACTTCGATCAGGAACAGCTCGCTGCCGTTGTCATCGACCAGGTCGCTGGAGCTGGAGTCGTCGCGCGGATACATCGAGGGCTCTTCGAGTTCTTCCACATGCTCGATGCCGTCGATGCCATGGAGCGTGGTGAGCAGCGTGTCCGCGTCGTCGCGGCTGCCGGTAAGGCGGATGCGAATGGTAGGCACGGGGGCGGTTCTCCTGTAACACGGCTCCATGCTGGCGCGGCCCATGTTCAGGACAAGTGAGCGCCATGCGTGGGCTACCATTCACGCACGGCCTGAGGAGAAAACCGTGCCCAAGATTTACGACCGCGCCTATTTCGACAAGTGGTATCGCCACCCCGATCATTCGGTCGCTTCGCCGGCGGAATTGCGGCGCAAGGTGACGATGGCGGTGGCGCAGGCGGAGTACTACCTCGGGCGCCCCATACGTAGCGTACTCGACGTCGGGTGCGGCGAAGGCGTATGGCGCGCGCCGCTGCGAGCCCTGCGGCCCGACGTGCATTACCAGGGGCTGGATGCGAGCGAATACGTGGTGGCCCGCTATGGACGCCGCCGCAATATTGGCCTGGCGCGCTTCGGGCAACTGGAACATCTTCGCTTCGACTACCGTTTCGACCTGATCGTCTGCTCGGACGTGCTGCATTACCTCAAGCCCGTCGAGATCCGTGCTGGCCTGGTGGGTATCAGCGACATGCTCGAAGGCGTGGCGTTTCTCGAAGTGTTTACCAGTCGCGATGGTGTCGATGGCGACCTGGAAGGGTTTCACTCGCGCGCGCCGTCCTGGTACCTGCGCGCCTTTGGCGAGGCCGGCTTGCTGCCCTGCGGCTCGCACTGCTACCTGGGTCCTCGCCTGGATCGCCGCATCGCCGCGCTGGAGCGGGCGCAGTTGTCCTAGTGTGTTGCTGCGTCGGAGCGATCAGTGCCGACGCAGCAACAGGGACACTCAGGGCAGGTTTTGCAGGTTCAGATCAGGGTGATTGCTGGTGGTCGGACGCGTGAAGGTCTGGCCCGAGGTGGTGGAGTTGCTGAAGAAGCCGTCGTTGCGCAGATAGAACTGGCTACCGGTATTGCCGCCGGCGAAGTCGAGGCGCTGCTTGTTCAGCCCGGTCGGATCCACATCGAAATAGGCTGAGGTGATTTCCTTCCATTCGCCGGTGGAGCTGATCGCCCACTGGTTGCCATACGTCGCGCCGCGCCCGATGTAGCCGCGCTCGGGGTCGAAGGATTCAAGGAAGGAATAGACGCCACGCAGGTAGGTCGACGTGCCTGCGTACTTCCACGTGGCAATGAGTTTCCAGTCGCAACGACCCTTGTCGTTCTGGTCGCTGCAGTTGCCCTGCGCGCTGGCGCTGCTGAACCACGAAGTGAACAGGGTATTGCCGCTGCCGTCAGGTTGGGCACGCGTGAGAAAGCGGTACGTTTCGCCGGCAACCCAGTGATAGCGCAGATAACTCTGGCCGCCGGTGCCTTCGCCACCGAAGCTGGCGATGGTGACGCCCGGTCCTTGCTTCACCAGGGTGGTGTTTCCGGTGGGTGAGTCCCACACCGAGAACAGGATCCGGCGCTCGGTCGCCGAATTCACCTGCATGCCGAAGTAGCCCACGTTGAATCCGTTGGCCATGTAGTACGAGCCGATCGGATCCTGGCCTTCGGGCACGGTGATCTCGCTGTAGAAGTACTCGGTATCGGCGGGTACCGTGAAGCCAAGATGCACTGATGGGCCTCGTCGCAACCAATAGAAGTTCGCGGGATCATTGGCATAGACGGTACCGGCCGCCGTCGCCGGGCCTGCGATCTGCAGCCCCGAGATATCGCCGAAGTAACCACCGTCGGTGGCGATGCCTTGCAGGTCGACCTTCACGTAGCCGGGCTTGTCGATGCTGAAGTTGCCCACCGGGAAGAGCGGCGGCGCGGTGCTGCTCAGTTGCACCAGTTTCGTCTGGTCGCCGATGGAGACTTTCACCGTGCTATGGCTGGCACCGTTCAATACACCGACCAATGACAGCTGCAGCTGCCCAGCCTGCTGCACATCGAAATAGACGCTGACCACGGTCTTGGGAGAATCCCAGTTGTGAAGGCCGTCGTCGGCGATGGTTTCGTCCTGCGTGGGCGAGGCTTGGGTGATATAGGCGTTGCCGCCCAATGGCACGGTGCTGGCCGCATCCTGCGCCGCGGATATATCCGCGTGTAACAGCATCAACAGCCCTAGAAAACTGCTTGCAAGTTGTCGCATGACTCCTCCCTTGGTACTGGCCGTGTTGCAGCGAAGGCCGGCCCGGGTTCACGGCGTGCCGTGACTCGTGCCGGCCGGAAGCGCGTCGCGTGGCGCCGATATGCCGGACAGGCCGGCACGTGGCAGCAAATGGTTGGTATCGAAAGAATGCGACAATAAAAGAACAATAACGAAAGCTGTATTCTATGCAAGTGCCTTCGTTTTATATCGTTTGTAACCAATGGGCGTATACGGCACCCGTTTTGACCCTGCGTCCATGACCGGCCGGACGGATGCGGAAAACAAAAAAAGGCCACCTTGTGGGTGGCCTGCTACGACTGCTCCATCCACAACGATTAGCCCGCAGACGGCACGCGACCAGTGCACGCATGCCCGCACAGCGCCTTCTGTGGGAGCGCACCCAGTGCGCGACAAAGCTGCGAAGTGGCAAGCATGAGGTGCCGCGGTCGCGCATAGGATGCGCTCCCACATAAACAGGGTGTCGCGAAGGCCTGCGTTCTTTTGCAGGAGCGCACCCAGTGCGCGACAAGCCTATGGAGCGTAATTACCGGACCCGCGATCGCGCACTGGGCGCGCTCCTACAGTGACAGGAATGTTTCGTGGCGAGCCTTTCTTTTCTTGTGGGAGCGCACCCTGTGCGCGACAAGCCTACGTAGCGGCAAGTGTGAGGTGTGGCGGTCGCGCATAGGATGCGCTCCCACATAAGCAGGGTGTCGCGGAGGCCTGCGTTCTTTTGCAGGAGCGCACCCAGTGCGCGACAAGCCTATGGAGCGTAATTACCGGACCCGCGATCGCGCACTGGGTGCGCTCCTACAGTGACAGGAATGTTTCGTGGCGAGCCTTTCTTTTCTTGTGGGAGCGCACCCTGTGCGCGACAAGCCTACGGAGCGGCAAGCATGAGGTGCTGCGGTCGCGCATAGGATGCGCTCCCAGATAAACAAGGTGTCGCGAAGGCCGCGCTCCTACAGCATCGAAGAGCCGCTCAGATTTCCAGGTGCGCCCGCAATGCCACGAATCGCGCGGGGCCGCGGTCGCGGTTGTAGCCGGGGTGGCGGATGTATTGGATGTCGGGGCTGAGCGTGAGGTGCTTGATCGGCGAGTAGCTGTAGTACGCCTCGACGATCTCCTCGCGGCCATAGTTGAGGCGTCCGTCGCCGAGCACGAAGCCTTGGCCTCCCAGCGCAAGATACTCGCGATGCTCGGGCGACAGCCCATCGATCGCCACCGCGATGGAAAGATGGTCGTCCGGCCTCGCCCAATGCGCGCCCGAGAGCTGGAAGCCGCCGCTCAGCGATCGATCCACTTCGGTGAACACGAACGATTCCGTGCGGCCATCGTTCCAGCCTGCGCGCATGAAAAGTCCGGTGTCGCCGTGGTCGGCAAGAGGAAGCTCGCCATTCACGGTGAAGCCGTACTTGTGGCGACCGGGCGCATCATCGGCCAGGATGTCGGGCCGCTGCCCGGTGGCGAGTGCGGCGGCGATGGCATCGCGATAGATGCCCATGCGCGCTTCATTGCGGAAGGCGAGGAAACGCAGCGCCCAGCCGTCGGCCTGCGGCTGCAAGGTGAGCTCGACCTGCTGCCCGTTGGAATCGCCGAGCGAGGACACGAGCTTCTGGCCATTCGCTTCGTACGGCATGCGATAGATGCCGTAGCGCAGCGTCCACGTGGGGTTGACCCACGCGATCATCACGCCGTCGGTGTAGCCGCGCGTATCGGCGGCGAAATCCCAGGCGGTGTTGTTGAACAGCGACCAGTCCATGAACTGCGTGCGCGTGCCGTTGGCATAGCGGTTCTTGTCGAAGTCGTCGCTCACGGCCATCTTGCCGACTTTCACATCGACGCGGTGCGTGGCTTCCTTGCCCGGCAGCTGGTCCTGGCCACGCTCGACGTCGTCGGTCTCGTCACCCAACGGCAGCGACCAGCGCAGGTAGCGTCGCGCGACATAGGGCTTCTTGGGCAGGCCGGCGGTACCTGAGCGGATCACGTCGCCGTTGGTGAGGCCGCCCAGGCCGGTGGCGCCGGAGACGCCTTCGCCCTTGAACATCTCCACGTCGAAGTAGAACTGCAGGTGCAGGGGCAGGTTGACGCCGAAGTAGGCGCCGAAGGTGTGCGAGCGCTTGGTGTCGCCCTGCGGACGCAGGCTCAGCTCACTTTGATAAGGCGAGTGCAGCGAGTACTGGTGCTGGTCGACGAAGGTGTATTGCGCGCCAAGCCACTGCGGGATGAAGAGCTTGTCTTCATCGGCATGGGCCATCAGCGGTGCGGCCATCAGGCAGGCGGCCAGCAGGATACGCGTGTTCTTCATTGCTCATTCCGTGCAAGAGCGCGGCAATGAGCGGACCGTCAGGCAGGCATGCCGCTCACGGCCGGGCCGTGATCATCATCGTGGCGTGCCGGCGCCGCTTCATGCGGGGCGCGCGGACACGACTGGCAGGGTCGCTGTCCATGGTGGGTTCGTTTTCTAGGGACGCCCCGAAGGTTGGGGCGCGCGCATGGTGACTATGCGGCAAGGGTGTGTCAACGCTTTTTCAGCGAATTTCCCAAGAAAAAGGCCACCTTGCGGTGGCCTTTCTGTTGAGCACGGTGCGGGAAGCGATCAGACCGCCGAACGCGAGGCCTTCTTGCGATCGTTCTCGGTGAGATGCTTCTTGCGCATGCGGATTTCCTTCGGGGTGACTTCGACCAGCTCGTCGTCGTCGATGAAGTCCAGCGCCTGCTCCAGCGAGAACTTGGTCGCCGGAGTGAGCTGGATCGCATCGTCCTTGCCCGAGGCGCGCATGTTGGTCAGCGGCTTGGGCTTGATGGCGTTGACGGTGAGGTCGTTGTCCTTGGCATGGATGCCGATCAGCTGGCCTTCGTACACCGAGTCGCCTTCGGCGGCGAACAGCTTGCCGCGTTCCTGCAGCGGGCCAAGCGAGTAGGCCGGGGTGGTGCCGCCGGCGTTGGCGATCATCACGCCGTTCGGACGCTTGGCGATGGCCACCGGCGTGTACGGGCCGTAGTGGTCGAACACGTGGAACAGCAGGCCCGAACCCTGGGTGAGCGTCTTGAACTGGTTCTGGAAGCCGATCAGGCCACGCGCCGGGATCAGGTACTCCAGGCGCACGCGGCCCTTGCCGTCGGACACCATGTTCTTCAGCTCACCCTTGCGGATGCCCAGGCGCTCCATCACGCCGCCCTGGTGCTGCTCTTCGATGTCGACCACCAGCTGCTCGATCGGCTCCATCTTCTGGCCGTCGATTTCCTTGATGATCACTTCCGGACGCGACACGGCCAGCTCGTAGCCTTCGCGGCGCATGTTCTCGATCAGCACCGACAGGTGCAGTTCGCCACGGCCCGAAACCAGGAACTTGTCGGCGTCGGAGCCGTCTTCCACGCGCAGCGCCACGTTGTGCACCTTCTCGCGGTCCAGGCGCTCACGCAGCTGGCGGCTGGTGAGGAACTTGCCGCCCGACAGGTCCTTGTTGCCGACGAAGGGCGAGTTGTTGACCTGGAAGGTCATGCTGATCATCGGCTCGTCGACGCTCAGCGCCGGCAGCGCTTCGGGCACGTCGATCGAGGTCACGGTGTCGGAAATGGTCAGCTCGGGGATGCCCGAAATGGCGACGATGTCGCCGGCTTCGGCGCTGTCCTGCTCGATGCGCTCGAGGCCGAGGAAGCCGAGCACCTGGCCGACCTTGCCCTGGCGCTTCTTGCCATGGCGATCGATCACGGCGACCGGCATGCCCTTCTTCAGGGTGCCGCGCTGGATGCGGCCGATGCCGATCACGCCCACGAAATTGTTGTGGTCCAGCTGGCTGATGCGCATCTGGAAGGCGCCTTCCGGATCCACGTCCGGCTTGGGCGCGTGCTTCATGATCGCTTCGTACAGCGGGGTCATGTCGCCTTCGCGGGCGTTCTCGTCCAGCGAGGCGTAACCGTTCAGCGCCGAGGCGTAAACGATCGGGAATTCCATCTGCTCATCGGTGGCGCCGAGCTTCTCGAACAGGTCCCACACCTGCTCGACCACCCACTCCGGACGGGCGCCCGGGCGGTCGACCTTGTTGACCACGACGATGGGCTTGAAACCCATGGCGAAGGCCTTCTGCGTCACGAAGCGGGTCTGCGGCATCGGACCATCCATCGCGTCGACCAGGATCAGCACGGTGTCGACCATCGACAACACGCGCTCCACCTCGCCGCCGAAGTCGGCATGGCCTGGGGTGTCGACGATGTTGATGCGGTTCTTGGTGCCCGTCTTCTTGTCCGTCCACGTGATGGCCGTGTTCTTGGCCAGGATCGTGATGCCACGCTCCTTTTCCTGGTCGTTGCTGTCCATCACGCGCTCGGCGAGGACGGTGCGCTCGTTGAGCGTGCCGGACTGCTTGAGCAACTGGTCGACGAGCGTGGTCTTGCCGTGGTCGACGTGGGCGACGATGGCGATATTGCGCAGATTTTCGATGGACATGAGATGGGCTCGGGCGGCCAGGGGCCGTCGCGTGAGGTTTCAGTAGGGATAACTCCGGAATTATACGGGGTTATGTGACAGCTTGCTTGTGCCGCCTTAACAAACCCGTTCAGGCATGGAAAAGCGGCCCGCCGAGGGAAGCCGGGCGGGCCGAGGGGGAAATTGCAGCAGGCGTGAGACGCCGGGCGAGTCAGACCAATCCGGTGAGGCTGTAGGCCAGGATCACCACGAAAACCGCCAGGGTCTTGATGACCGTGATGGCGAAGATGTCCCGGTAGGACTGGCGGTGGGTAAGCCCGGTGACCGCCAGCAGGGTAATGACCGCGCCGTTGTGGGGCAGGGTATCCATGCCGCCCGAGGCCATGGCGGCCACGCGATGCAGTACTTCAGGAGGAATCCCGGCCGCCTGGGCGTTGTGGATGAAGGTGTCGGCCATGGCGGCCAGCGCGATGCTCATGCCGCCCGAGGCGGACCCGGTAATACCGGCCAGCGCCGTGACCGTCACGGCCTCGTTCACCAGCGGATGCGGGATGGCGTGGAGGGCGTTGGCGATCACCCGGAAGCCGGGCAGCGCCGCGATGACCGCGCCGAAGCCATATTCCGACGCCGTATTCATCGAGGCCAGCAACGCGCCGCCCACGGCGGCCTTGCTGCCCTCAGCGAAGCGCCGGGCCACCGGGCGCCAGGCGAACGCGAGCACGCAGGCAATGCCGACCAGTAGGGCGCCTTCCACGGCCCAGATCGCGGCGATCTTCGAAACCTCCTGCACCACGGGCTTGGCGTCGCCGATCACGGCCGGCACGAAGGCATGGCTGGCGCCGTAAATGCGAGGGATCGCGTCGCCAAGCACCTTGTTGAGCACGCCGACCAGCACCAGCGGCAGCAGAGCGATGGCCGGATGCGCGAGCGTGTCACCTTCGAATGCCACCGGCTCGTTGACGAGTGCGCTGCCATAGCCTTCACCCGCAGTGGCGGCCTTGCGACGGCGCGATTCCAGGTAGAGCAGGCCCACGACGAGGATGAACACCGCGCCCAGCGTGCCGAGCCACGGCGCGGCCCAGGCGTTGGTGCCGAAGAACGAGGTGGGGATGATGTTCTGGATCTGCGGCGTGCCCGGCAGCGAGTCCATGGTGAAGGTAAACGCGCCGAGTGCGATGGTGCCGGGAATGAGCCGCTTGGGAATATCCGACTGGCGGAACAGCTCCGCCGCGAACGGATACACCGCGAACACCACCACGAACAGCGACACGCCGCCGTAGGTGAGCAGCGCGCACACGATCACGATGGAAAGCATGGCGCGGCCGCGGCCCAGCAACCCGAGGGTGGCGGCGACGATGGAGCGCGAGAAGCCGGAAAGCTCGATCACCTTGCCGAACAGCGCGCCGAGCATGAACACCGGGAAATACAGCTTGAGGAAGCCGACCATCTTGTCCATGAACAGGCCGGTGAACATCGGCGCGACCAGCGACGGATCGGTGAGCAACACCGCGCCCAGCGCCGCGACCGGCGCGAACAGGATCACGCTGTAGCCGCGATAGGCCGTGAGCATGAGAAAGCAAAGCGCGGCCAGCACGATCAGAAATGCCATCGACCCCATCCCCGGATGCCCCTCATGGGCATCGTCGTGCGGCGAGTATCCGGACGGCATGTCGTCCGCGGCACTGTACGAAGGTACAAGTGTGGGCGTGAAGGCGGCTGCCTAAGCTCCGTGACATTCGGCATTCCGGGTCCGGGATGCGTCAAAGCGAGGGGAGCTATGAAACGCACGCATCTGAGTATGGCGATCGGGCTGGCGGTGGGGCTTTGCAGTCCGTGGATGGCGCAGGCCGACGAGGCTCCGCAGAGCCATGCCGCGCCGGCCACCACGGCCAAGACGTCCGATGCCAAGCAGCTCGAGGGCGTGAAGGTTACCGCCCGCAAGCGCGAGGAAACGCTGCAGGACGTGCCGATCGCGGTCAGTGCCTTCACCGCGCAGACGCTGTTCAAGCAGAACGTGCAGACGCTCGCCGACCTGCAGGGCAAAGTGCCTTCGCTGCAGATCTACGCAGCCCGCGGCTCCAACACCACGCTCACGGCGTATATCCGCGGCGTCGGCCAGGCCGATCCGACCTGGGGCTTCGACCCGGGCGTCGGCATCTATCTCGATGACGTCTACATGGCGCGCCCGCAAGGCACCGTGCTCGACGTGTTCGACACCAACCGCATCGAAGTACTGCGTGGCCCGCAGGGCACGCTGTATGGCAAGAACACCATCGGCGGCGCGATCAAGTACGTGTCCAACCCGCTGCCGACGCAGACCACCGGCTCGGTCGAAGGCACCGTGGGCACGCATGGCGAGAAGGACATCAAGGGCGCCATCGGCGGCGCCACCGACGACGGCGTGTGGCGTGGCCGCATGGCCTACGCCAGCAGCCACAACGACGGCTACGGCACCAACCTGCTGACCGACAGCCGCAATGGCAACAAGAACAGCAATGCCGCGCGCGCGTCGCTGGGCTTCTTCCCGTCGTCCACCTTCAACGCGCAACTTTCGGTCGACGGCATGCGCGACAATTCCAATCCGCGCGGCGCCAAGATGCTGGCGGTCAACAAGCTCGACCCGAAGTATCAGCCACTCTCCAGCGATTTCGACACACGCAGCGGCATGCCGGCGGGCAACAGCACCACGCTGTGGGGCACCGCATTGACGCTCAACTGGATCGTCAGCCAGGACTGGTCGCTGAAATCCATCTCGTCGTATCGCGGTTCGTCCACCGACACCAACATCGACTTCGACACGCTTCCGGAGAAGATCGCCGACGTCAACGCGGTCTACAAAGACCACCAGTTCACCCAGGAATTCCAGGCCAATTACGACAACGGCGGCTCGGTGCACGGCGTGTTCGGCCTGTTCTATTTCGATGGCACGGCCAAGGGTTACATCCACAACATCTTCCTCGGCTCGCCACCGTACTATCCGCTGCTGTCGCAGTACGGCGGTACGGGAGGCAGCATCGGCACCAAGAGTTACGCCGGCTACGGCGACTTCACCTGGGACATCAGCCCGCAGTGGAGCCTGGACGTGGGGCTGCGTTACACCAGCGAGAAGAAATCGGCGGTCATCCAGAACTACGCCTATTCCAACGACACCTTCACCACGCCGATCGGCACGCTTGCCGATTTCAGTGGCGCGCATACCTCGCACAACCTGTCGCCCAAGGTGTCGCTGGACTATGCGGCCACCGACCAGATCAAGCTCTATGGCAGCTTCAGCCAGGGCTTCCATTCGGGCGGCTACAACATCCGCGCCAACTGCGTGGCGATCCCGCAATCGTGCCGGCCGATTGCCGACGAGAAGGTCACCTCGTATGAAATCGGCAGCAAGATGTCGTTCTTCGACGATACCTTGATGTTGAACACGGCGCTCTTCCACAACATCTATTCGGACATCCAGCTGTCCGTGTTCACCTCCTACACGCAACCCAATGGCGCGCAGGGTTTCTTCGGCGACTTCACCAACGCCGGCAAGGGCCATATCGACGGCTGGGAAGAAGAGTTCGCGTGGAAGCCTGCGGAGAACTGGACCTTCAGCGGCAACTGGGCGTACCTGCATACCAAGTACACCGAGTTCATGAGCGCCGGCAAGAACATCGCCGACACGCAACGTTTCACCAACGCGCCGAAGTGGTCGGGTGGCCTGAACCTGGAGCACACCATTCCGCTGGACAACGGTGGAAGCGTGAGCGGTCGCATCAACTACACCTACCAGACCAGCGTCTATCCCGAGACCACGCTGTCGCCGCTGATCATGCAGCCGGCCTACGGTCTGTGGAACGCCGGCGTGGTGTGGCAGATCAACCAGCCATGGACGCTGAGCCTGCAAGGCACCAATCTTGCGAACAAGGGTTATCGCACGACGGGTTACAACATTGCGGCGCTGGGTATCGTCACCGGCTTCTATGGCGCGCCGCGCATGGTGACGCTGACCGCTCGCTATACCTTCTGAGTGATCAAGGAGATGCGCATGCGTTGCTTCACTGGGCTGATGGCTGTGTTACTGATGCTGACTGGCATTGCCCGCGCCGACGATGCACCGCGATTGCCCTCGTTGAAGCTCGACCCGGCACGCGTGGCGGTAGCGGGACTGTCTTCGGGCGGCTATATGGCTACGCAGGTACAGATGGCGTATCCCGAATGGTTTCCGGCGGCGGCGATCGTCGCCGCCGGACCGTTCGGATGCGCCGCGGGTCGCCTCGATCTCGCGCTGAGCACGTGCATGAAGGGCGTACCCGCACCGGACGCGGCTGCCTTGGCCGCCAGGGCGAAAGATCGTTCGGCCAAAGGCGACATCGGCGCGTTCAAGTATCTGGCACACGGGCGTGTGTATCTGCTGCATGGCAAGGACGATGCGCTCGTGTCGCCCGTGGTGGCAGAGGCCGGCGCGCGTTTCTATGAAGCGCTGCGTGAGGGCGACCCCACCTTGAAGAACTTGCAGGTCACCAACGATGGCCATCGCGCCTTCGCGCACAACCTGCCGATTGCCGCAACGGGCGACGATTGCGACAAATCGGTATCGCCGTACCTCGGCCACTGCGGTTTCGATGCCGCGGGAGAAATATTCGGCCGCCTGTTCGGCAAGGCACCGCGTGGTGCGAATGAGGCAAAGGGCGAACTGCGGCGCTTCAATCAGGATGCATACCGGCCCGACGGTGCCGATGCGTTTCTCGCCGCGGAGGGCTACATCTATCTGCCGCCGGACTGCGTCGCCGGCAAACGCTGCGGACTGCTGGTCGCCTTCCACGGCTGCAAGCAGAACGCCGATGCGGTGGGCGAGGCGTTCGTGAAGGATGCGGGCTTCAATCGCTGGGCGGACGCCTACGACGTGGCCGTCCTGTATCCTCAAACCCGCGCGAGCACCGCGCCCATGAATCCGCAGGCATGCTGGGACTGGTGGGGATACTCGGGGGAACACTACGACAGCCGCCAGGGCGTGCAATTGCGCTGGCTGATCGGTGCTGTCCAGGCGCTCGGACTTCGCCATTGACTCCCTCTCCCCGCCGGGGAGAGGGCTGGGGTGAGGGGCGGGTGCTCGCGTTGAAGTGTCGATGTGCGAAGCGCTCGCTTTTCTTCCTTGGGACTGCTTGCGGCACGGTTGCAGTACTGAGGCAAGACTGGCCCCTCACCCCAACCCTCTCCCCGGAGGGGAGAGGGAGTGATATGCACCCATGCTGACCGCCAGCACCATCACCCTCGCCGCGCTCGTCTGGCTTGGTCTGCTGTTCGGCGTCGCCGTGCTCGGCGAGAAGCGCCCGCACCTGTTCGAGCGCCGCTGGGCGGTGATCTACGCGCTGTCATTGGCGATCCACTGCACCTCGTGGACCTTCTACGGCACGGTCACGCAGGCCAGTCGCTCGGGATGGTGGCTGCCGCCGACGTTCGTGGGCGCGATCCTGATGTATGTGTTCGCCATCGCGGTATTGCGACGACTCGTGCAGCTGGCGCGCGATTACAACGCGGGTTCCCTGGCCGACCTTATCGCCGTGCGCCTGGGTCGGCACACAGGTCTTGCGGCCCTGGTGACGGCAGTGGTGCTGATCGGCATCGTGCCGTACATCGCACTGCAGCTGAAAGCGGTAGCGATGAGCTACGGCATGCTGAGCCGCGGCCAGTTGTCGGAAGCCGACCCCTGGCAGGACAGCGCACTCTACGTCGCCTTGCTGATGGCCCTGTTCGCGATGCTGTTCGGCACACGGCGCGCATCGGTGATGGCGCACAACCGCGGCCTGGTGCTGGCCATGGCGTTCGAGTCGCTGTTCAAGCTGGGCGCGATGCTGGCGCTTGGCACGCTCGTGTTGTCGCCCGCGAGCCGCACGCTGATCGCCAGCGCCGGCACGCAGCACGACAGCACGGGATTTCCGGCGCTCATCCTGCTCGGCGCACTGGCGATGTTCACGCTGCCACACCAGTTCCACGCAGGCGTGGTCGAGTGCCGTGACGGTTCGCACCTGCGTACCGCGCGTTGGCTGTTCCCGCTGTACATGCTGCTGATCTCGCTGCCGATCCTGCCGCTGGCGCGGCTGGGCGATGCATGGCTCGGCCCGGGTGGCGTGCCATCGGATCTTTACGTGCTGGCCTTGCCGCTTGCCCGTGGGCAGCACGGCCTGGCGTTGGTGGCGTTTCTCGGCGGACTCAGCGCGGCCACCAGCATGGTGGTTGTGGCGACGCTCGCGCTGAGCCTGATGATCGTCAACCACTTCATTGCGCCGCTGCGCGTGCGGGCGGGCTGGGGCCGCGATGAACGCGGCGACCTGCGCGGCGAGGTGATCAACCAGCGTCGCGTGGCCATTCTTGCGGTGATCCTGCTGGCCTGGGGCTATAGCCGCGTGCTGGCGCGCAACGACGCGCTGGCCGATATCGGTGCGATTTCCTTTTCCGCATTGGCCGGCCTCGCTCCTGCATTGCTCATCGCCGTCTATCGCCCGCAACTGGGTGCACGCGCCGTGGCGGCGGGCCTGGCCGTTGGCACGCTGGTCTGGCTGTATGTGCTGCTGCCGACCATGCAATCGCACGGCCCGGCGTGGTGGCACGAAGGACCGCTTGGTTTGGCGTGGCTCGCGCCGGATGGGCTGTTCGGCCTGGACGACTGGAGTCGTCTCGGGCGAGCTGTGGTGCTGAGCCTGATCGCGAACGTTGCCGTCGTGCTGGCCGTGGCCGGCTCGCGTTTCGGCCGCGCGATGCGGTCGGTGAGTGTGGGCGATATCGGCCTGCCGGAACTGCGGGCGCTGGCGACGCGATTTCTTCCGCCGGAGCGCGTGGCGCGCCTCTTCGATGATGCGGCGCCGAAAGGTGTGGCGGGTGGCACGCGTATCGCCGCGGTGGAACACGAACTGGCGGCCGTCATCGGCGCATCGTCTGCGCGTTTGCTGCTGGAAGTGGTGCGACAGCAACGGCGCGACGAGATCGACACCGTTGCGGCGATCGTGGGCGAGGCCGCGCAGGACCTGCGCTTCAACCAGCGTGTGCTCGAAGCGGCATTGGAGAACATGAGCCAGGGCATCTGCGTGGTGGATGCCGAGCTTCGCCTGGTGGCTTGGAACCGGCGCTACGCCAGCCTGTTCGATTACCCCGCCGAACTGCTGCACGTGGGTCGCCCCGTGGCGGATCTCACGCGCTACAACGTCGATCGCGGCATGATCGGGCCTGGCGAATCCGAGTCGCGCGTGCAACGCCGGTTGACGCACATGCGCGCGGGCACGCGGCATCTGTCGGAGCGGCGCTTTCCCGATGGCACCATCGTGGAAATTCGCGGCAACCCCATGCCGGGTGGCGGATTCGTGGCGACCTTCACCGACGTCACGGCGTTCCGGCAGGCTGAAGACGCACTCAAGCGCGCGAACGAGACGCTGGAGTTGCGCGTGACCGAACGCACGCAGGCATTGGCCGCGGCGACCGCGGACGCCCAGCGCGCCAACCAGGCGAAGAGCCGTTTTCTCGCCGCAGTGAGCCACGACCTGATGCAGCCGTTGCATGCCGCGCAATTGTTCGCCCATACGTTGGCCGAGCGCGGCAACGATACGAATACGGCGCGGCATCTCCATGGCGCGCTCACCGCCACCGAAGGCCTGCTTGCCGGTCTGCTCGACATGGCGCGACTGGAGGCAGGACGTCTGCAGGCGCAGCCGCGCGACTTTCCCCTGGCGGATGTGTTCGATCCGCTGGCGGCGGAATTCCAGGCGCTGGCTGGTGATCGCGGTATCCGATTCGATGTGGTCGGCAGTGGACAGTGGGTGCACTCCGATCCGCAGCTGCTGCGCCGTGTGTTGCAGAACTTCCTCTCCAATGCACTGCGTTATGCCGAGCAGGGGCGTGTGTTGCTCGGCGTGCGCATGCAGGGCGAGTCCTTGCGTTTGCAGGTGTGGGACAACGGTCCGGGCATCGATCCGGAAGAGCAGCGCTCGATCTTCGAGGAGTTCCGCCGCGGCAGCACGGCCGGCGGACAGGGCCTCGGTCTCGGGTTGTCCATCGCACAGCGCATGGCGGCCTTGCTGGGTCATCCCATCGGACTGCGATCGTGGAGCGGGCGCGGCAGCATGTTCGAGCTGCGTGTGCCGCGGGCGAATCCGCTGCCTCGCGACGCCGTAACGCCGATCGAAGCCCAGCCACTGCCGGCCGGCCGCGCCCTGTTGCTGGACAACGAACCGGCGGCTCTTTCCGCGTTGAGCGTGCTGCTGTCGGGCTGGGGCTGGCAGGTACACGCGGCACGCACGATGGAGCAGGCGCAGTGCGCGCCGTGGCGTCCCGACGTGCACATCTTCGACTACCACCTCGACGCGGGGCGCACCGGGTTGGACGTTCTGCACGAACTGGGCGAAGACGCGCTGGGCGTACCCACCCTGATCCTCACCGCCGACCGCGACGGTGAACTGCGGCAACGCCTGCTCGATCGAGGCATCGGCGTGTTGTACAAGCCGTTGAAACCGCTGGCGCTGAGGCAGGTGCTGCAGCGGGTGGCAGTGGGAAGGTGGTGAGGGTTTCGCGGTCCGTGATCTTTTGTCGGTGTGCCTGAGGCTTGCAGATGCAAGCGGCGGTGTGTCGCTGCTTAGGGTGTCGCGCACAGGGTGCGCTCCCACAAGCGTCAGTGAAGGTGAAGGGCTCGCCTTTGTTGTAGGAGCCCGCCCAGTGGGCGACCGCAGAGTGACGTCGTCACCGCTCCGTAGGCTTATCGCGCACTGGCTGCGCTCCTACAAAGATCGGTGAAGGTGAAGGACTCGCTTTGTTGTAGGAGCCCACCCAGTGGGCGACCGTGGCGCGATGGCGTGTCCGCTCCGTCGGCTTATCGCGCACTGGGTGCGCTCCTACAAGGGATCTGTCGCGCGCGACGCGAAGACGCCCTCCGCTACAACCTCACCGAATCCGCCAGATCCAGCGATCTCAACAGCACGCCGGCTTGCGTGCGGTTGCGCACGCCGAGCTTTTCGAAGATGGCGGTGACGTGTGCTTTCACCGTGCGTTCCTGGATGGTCAGCCGGTCGGCGATCTGCTTGTTGAGCAGGCCTTCGCCGAGCAGGGCGAGCACGCGATATTGCTGTTCGGTGAGCCGCGCGAGTCGTGCGGCGAGATCGATATCGACGGGATCGGCGGGCAGGGCGGCGACGCGTTGGGCGAGGCCTGGCGGCAGCCAGCGGCCGCAATCGAGCACATGGCGGATGGCTTCGGCGATCTCGTGCGGGCTGGCGCTCTTGGGAATGAATCCCGCCGCGCCGTGGTCGAGTACACGGCGCACGGTGCGCGGCTCGTCGTGCGCGGAGACGACCAGTACCGCCACGCTGGGATGCTGCCCGCGCAAGGTGGCGAGGCCGGACAAGCCCTGGCTGCCCGGCATGTGCAGGTCGAGCAGTACGAGATCGGTGTCCGGATCGCCGGCGAGGGCGTCGAGCACGCCGGCCAGATCGGCGGCTTCGCTCACCACGCAGCCGTCGACGCTTGCGTTGGCGGCTTGGCGCAGCGCAGCACGAAACAGCGGATGGTCGTCGGCGATCAGCAGGCGTGTCATGGCCGCCGACGTTAGCGGGGCCAAAGGCCTGCGTCGAGATCAGAAAGTCACGTCCTCACCCGGTGGCGACCGCTGCTGTGCTGGACTTTCGTACGATGGTAGGGGCGAAATCACTTGCTATGGTGGACGGCATGACCAGACGCCTTCCCCGATGGATGCTGCTGCTCGCGCCGGTGCTGGCATCGTGCGCGTCCGCACCCATGACCAAGGAAACCGGCATGCATGCCCCCGATTTCGTTCGCGGCGAGGTTCGCGTCACCGAGCACCGAGGCGACGACGACCTTCTCAGCGCGGGGCTCGGGCTGGCCGGCCTGGCCGGCACCCAGTCCACGTTCGCGTCCCTGTCGAAGCCGACCGCGGCCGAATTGCGTCGGCGCGCGATCCAGACAAGCTGGAAAGGCATCGCCGATCTCGGGCCGCTCGGCGGCTTCGGCAAAGTGTATGGCGCCGTGCCGAACGTGCCGGGGCGCGAGTACCAGGCTTTCGCCTGGATTCCGGGCGCGCAGTCGCCGCATCGCGTGTTGTTGCAGGTGCCCGACGGATTCGATCGTGCGCGACGCTGCCTGGTGGTCACTGCATCGTCCGGTTCGCGCGGCGTGTATGGCGCCATCGCGCTCGCCGGGGCCTGGGGCCTGCCACGCGGCTGTGCCGTGGCCTATACGGACAAGGGAACCGGTGCGGGCTATTTCGACCCGGCCGATGACACGGGCGTCGCGCTCGACGGCGGTCGCGCCAAGCGCGGAACGGCGACACTGGAATTCGAACCCGCCTCCGTGCAGCACGGAAACATTGCCGTGAAGCATGCTCATTCGGGCGACAACCCGGAGGCTGATTGGGGACGCCACGTGCTGCAGGCGGCGCGCTTCGGCTTGGCGATGCTGGATCGCGCGTTTCCCGACCAGGCACCGTTCACCGCGCAGAACACGCGCATCATCGCGACCGGCTTGTCCAACGGTGGTGGCGCGGTGCTGCAGGCCGCGGGCCTGGACGATGATCGCGTGCTGGCTGGGGTGGTCGCATTGGAGCCGAACGTGCGCGTGCCTGATCAGGGCCGCGCGTTGTTCGACTACGCCACCGAAGCCTCGCTCTGGTTGCCCTGCGCACTGGCCGACCCACGCTTTGACGGTGCGCCCCTGGCGCGCACGCCCAAGGGCGAGGTACCGCCGGCCTGGGCACAGCGTTGCCACCAGTTGCATGAGCACGGCCTGGTGTCCGGCACCCGCGTGGCGGCGCAGGCCAGCGAAGCTTACGAACATTTGCGCGCCGGTGGCTGGACCGATGAAGCGATGACCACGGCGGCTTCGACCACGGCCTTCGATCTGTGGCGCGCCGTGACGGCGGCCTATGCCTCCGCCTACATGCGGCGCGGCGCCGACGATATGCCCTGCGGTTTCCACTACTCGGCCATCGGCGCGAAAGGTGTGCCTGGCGTAGCCGACCCGGTGGTAAGGGCCGGGTGGTGGGCGGACGCGTCGGGCATTCCCCCGGGCAATGGCGTGGGCTTGTTCGGCGGTACCGATCATTCGGCCGATGCCACGCTGCCGGGCGCCCGCTGCCTGCGTGCGCTGTGGGAGGACAACGAAGCAAGCACAGAGGCCCTGCGCGACGGCGTGGCGGCTACTGCCGTGAAGCCCGCGCGCGCCAGCCTGCCGGTATGGGTGGTGCATGGCGCCGCCGACGGCTTGTTGCCCACGGCGTTCACGTCCGAACCCTACGTGGATTGGCTGCGAGGCAAGGGTGGGCACCCGCTGTATTGGAAGGTGCCCTACGCGCAGCATTTCGATGCGTTCCTCGCATTGCCCGGTTTTGGCGACAAGCACGTGCCGCTCCTACCTTATGGATATGCGGCGCTGGATCGCCTTTGGGCCCATCTCTATGACGGCGCACCGTGGCCCGCCGTGGTGCCCGTGCCGACCCCGCAACCCCGCGGCAGCGGCGAGCTGACCAGCGCCTCGCTCGGCATGCCGGCGGCCTGGACGCTGGGGCCCAAATAAACCACTGTCTTAACTGCAAGCCAGCGGAGACCTGCACATGACGCCGCCTGGGTTATCCTTGCGAACCCGCAGGCTGACCTCGGCCTGCGCGCTGCCTATGTGAACAAGGAAACCCGATGACCATCAACGTCACCATGACCACCAACCGCGGCCCCATCCATCTGCGCCTGCACGATGACAAGACCCCGGTGACGGTGGCCAGCTTCGTCAACCTGGCGCGTCGCGGCTACTACGATGGCCTGTCGTTCCATCGCGTGATCGCCGATTTCATGGTCCAGGGTGGTTGCCCGGAAGGCAGCGGCCGTGGCGGCCCGGGCTACCGCTTCGAGGACGAGTTCGATCCCTCGCTGCGTCATGACAAGCCGGGCGTGCTGTCGATGGCCAATGCCGGTCCGCGCACCAACGGCAGCCAGTTCTTCATCACCCATGGCGCCACGCCGTGGCTGGACGGCAAGCACAGCGTGTTCGGCGAAGTCGTGGGCCCGGAAGACCAGGCGGTGGTCGATGCCATCCGCCAGGGCGACACCATCGAGAAGGTCACCGTGGAAGGCGACGTGGACGCGCTGCTCGCCGCCAAGGCCGACCGGGTCCAGGAATGGAACGCGGTGCTCGACCAGCGCTGAGTTCGTTCGCCCGATGTGAAGAAGCCGCCGCTCGCGAGAACGGCGGCTTTTTTTATGGCCGCTGTCATGGTGATGCGCCCGACGCCGGCCTAGAATCGAAGGGCTCCAGTCCGCACCCGGTGTGCGTCATTCCATTCGCAAGGAGATGTGGTCATGTCATTCCTCAATGATCTGCTCGGTGGTGCCCAGGGCGGCCAGGCCGGTGGTTCGTCGCTGGTGTCGATCGCAGGCCAGCTGATTGAAAAGGCGGGCGGTATCCAGGGCCTGGTGTCCATGCTGCAGCAGCATGGGCTGGGCGAGGCGGCGCAGTCCTGGGTGGGCACGGGCGCCAACCAGCCGGTATCCGGCGACCAGTTGGGCCAGGCTTTGCAGAACGGCGGATTGGGTTCGCTGCTGCAGGAAGCGGCGGGCAAGCTGGGCGTCGACCAGAACCAGTTGCTCGGCCAGCTCTCGCAGGTGCTGCCGCATGCGGTGGACCATCTCACCCCGGACGGCCAGGTGCCGGCGCAGGGGCAGGGCGGTTTCGACCTGGGTTCGCTCGCCTCGCTGGCGGGCAAGCTGTTCGGCGGCAGCGCCGCCTGATCCCGGGTTTTCAAAGGCCCGGCGGCGCACGAAGCACCGCCGGGGCAAGCCTGTCACGCGGTGGCGTTGCGCCGGAACAAGGCGTGGTAGATGACCAGCAGCACTACCGCGCCGCCGATCGACCCGAGGAAATGCACGAAACCGGTCTCGCCCCACCACCCCAGCTTTTCGCCGATGTAGGTGGAAATGAATGAGCCGGCGATACCGAGGATGGCGGTGATGATGAACCCCATCGCTTCCTTGCCAGGCGTCAGCGCCTTGGCAATCACACCTACGACCAGACCGACAATGATCACCCAGAGCCAGTGCATATTCGTATGTCCT
Organism: Dyella jiangningensis; assembly: GCF_003264855.1. Classification (NCBI taxonomy): domain Bacteria; kingdom Pseudomonadati; phylum Pseudomonadota; class Gammaproteobacteria; order Lysobacterales; family Rhodanobacteraceae; genus Dyella; species Dyella jiangningensis. Next base: position 1,655,725 of record NZ_NFZS01000001.1, read on the forward strand.
TGGTGAGTGTTCGTAAGGTTTCCTGAGCTGTCCTGCCGGGCGGCCTCCGGCCAGCCCGTTGCCCCTTTCTCCGCCGTGCCGGCCAGGTCCAGTCGGCCGGGCCATCATGCGCCCGCCCGTGGGCATACGCACGTGTCCGGTCGGCGTAGGGGCCGACCATGGGATAAGGGGATGACGCGCCGCCGCATGCTAAAATCGCCGGGTTTGCTGTCTTCTCGCCCACCCAGAGGAAGTCATGCCCCAGCTTGCCCAGCGTGTCGGCCGCGCCAAACCCAGCGCGATCATGGTCATCGCCGAGAAGGCCAAGCAGCTCAAGGCTGCCGGCCGCGACATCATCAGCTTCTCCATCGGCGTACCGAATTTCCTTCCTGGCGAGCATGTGTACGCCGCCGCACGCGAAGCGCTCCAGCACGACTCCGGGCAATACGGCAGCAATCGCGGCGCCGACGCGCTGCTCGATGCCTTCCTGGTACATATCGAGAAGCTGGGCTTCAAGGGTTATGGCCGTCTGAACCTGTCCATCGGCATCGGCGCCAAGCAGGTGCTGTACAACCTGGCCGAGGCGTTGATGGACGAGGGCGACGAGATCGCCTTCGCCGCACCGTACTGGACCACCTATCGCGACATCGCCGATATCGTCGGCGTGAAGGCGAACGTGATGCACTGCGGCCCGGACCAGAACTACAAGCTGGTGCCCGAGCAGCTCCAAGCCGCATTGGCACGCAAGCCCAAGGTGTTCCTGTTCAACAATCCGTCCAACCCGACGGGCATGGTCTATACGCGCGATGAAATCGCCGCGCTGGCCGACGTGCTGGTGAAGTACCCGGACACCTGGATCGTCACCGACGACATCTACAACTCGATGGTGTTCGACGGCATCGGCTACCACAACTTCGTGCATCTGAAGCCGGAGCTGAAGGACCGCCTGATCTTCGTCGACTCGGTGTCCAAGACCTACGGCATGCCGGGCTGGCGCGTGGGCCTCATCGCGGGCCCCGAGAACGTGGCCAAGGCCATCACCACGCTCAACTCCAACCACATCACCAGCGTGCCGGAAGTGATCACCGCCGCGGCGGTGGCTGCATTCGCCGGCCCGCAGGACGTGCCCGAAGCGAAGTGCAAGGAGTTCGCCGGCAAGCGCGACGTCGTGGTGAACGCGCTGCGCGCGATTCCCGGCGTCGTGTGCCCGTATCCGCAGGGCGCGTTCTACGCGTTCCCCGATATTTCCGTGGCCTTCGGCAAGAGCCACAACGGCGTGCGTATCGAGAGTGATGTCGATCTGTGCGCCGCGTTGCTGGAAGCCAAGGGCGTGGCCTGCGTGCCGGGCTCGGCCTTCGGCGAGGCGCGTGCCATGCGCATTTCCTATACCTGCCCGACCGCACAATTGCAGCCCGGGCTGGAACGCATCCAGGCGTTCTTCGCAGAACTGACCTGATGGTCTTGGGGCCCGCATCCACTGGTTGCGGGCCTTGTCTTTAGTTAGTTAGCCCAAGTTGAAGGAGTCTCCCCGATGAAAGCCCCTGTTCGTGTTGCCGTTACCGGCGCTGCCGGCCAGATCGGTTACGCCCTGCTGTTCCGCATCGCCGCGGGCGACATGCTGGGTCCGGACCAGCCGGTGATCCTGCACCTGCTGGAAATCACCCCGGCGCTGCCCGCGCTGCAGGGCGTGGTGATGGAACTCAACGACTGCGCGTTCCCGACGCTGGCCGGCGTGGTCGCCACCGACGACGTCAACGTCGCCTTCAAGGATGTCGATTACGCACTGCTGGTCGGCGCGCGTCCGCGCGGCCCGGGCATGGAGCGCAAGGATCTGCTCGAAGCCAACGGCGCCATCTTCGGCCCGCAGGGCAAGGCACTGAACGATCACGCCAAGCGTGACGTGCGCGTGCTGGTGGTCGGCAACCCGGCCAACACCAATGCGCTGATCGCCCAGCAGAACGCCCCGGACCTGGATCCGAAGTGCTTCACCGCGATGGTCCGCCTCGACCACAACCGTGCGCTGTCGCAGCTCGCCGAGAAGACCGGCAAGCACAGCACCGACATCAAGAAGATGACCATCTGGGGCAACCACAGCTCCACGCAGTACCCGGACCTGCACCACGCCACCGTCGGCGGCAAGCCGGCGCTGTCGCTGGTCGACCAGGCCTGGTACGAGAGCGACTTCATCCCGACCGTGCAGCAGCGCGGCGCGGCCATCATCAAGGCGCGTGGCGCTTCCTCGGCCGCGTCGGCTGCCTCGGCCGCCGTCGATCACATGCGCACCTGGGCGCTGGGTACCGCGGAAGGTGACTGGGCCTCGATGGGTATCCCGTCCGATGGTTCCTACGGCATCAAGCCGGGCGTGATCTACGGCTACCCGGTGACCGTGAAGAACGGCAAGTACGAAATCGTGCAGGGCCTGGAAATCAACGATTTCTCGCGCGCCCGCATGGATGCCACCGACAAAGAACTGCGCGAAGAGCGCGCCGGCGTCGAGCACCTGTTCGCCAAGAAGTAAGCCGGCTTACGCCGGTACGAAAAGGGCGGCCTGGGCCGCCTTTTTCTTTGTGGTCGCGTGGCATCGCAATCCGGCACAACGCCAACGATCGGATGGTGGGTTCAGCTGCTGTGATCGAGCACGATCTTCCAGCCGGCCGATGTGCGCTCCCACAGCAGCGAATACACGCCATCGTCCTTGGCTGCGCTGCCGTGTGCAGTGCGGTCCAGATGAAAACGGCCCGTGACCATCGCATAGGCCGCCTGACCGTCGGCGCAGGGCAGCAGACGCACCTCGATGTCCGAGTACGAAAGCGTGCCCATCTGTTCCTTCGACGCGTAGTTCTTCTTGTAATTCTCGAGAATGGGGCGATAGCCCTTGCGGATCTTCGAGCCGATGAAGGTCGTGTCCGGCGCGTCCTTGTAGGGCTGCATGAAGGCATCGATGTCACCGCGATTCCACGCCGTCTGCTGGTCGGTCATGATCTGGCGGATCTGCGTCGCATCGTCCGTGGCGCTGCGTGCCATCGGCGCGACGATGGCCAGCGCCACCACCAGCATCCATCCGCCCAGTCGTGAAAGTTTGCGGTGTCGCATGTCGTCCCCTCGCATGAATGAAAGCGCGCCTCCAACCTAGCACGTCGACATGGATGGGGGCGCGCGTCGCTTCTCACTGGAGTGGCTGGTGGGTCCACGCTTCGCGCAGATAAGCGATAAGGGTTTCGTCCACCGCGCTGCCTCGACGCAGATCCGGCTCCTTGGCATACGCCTCGCGGATGCGTTCATGGGTGGATGGATCGTCACCCGCATAGGCACGGAACAAGGTCATCCAGCGCTGCGCCAACACCTGCACGTGAGGATCGTCGGCGGGGCGGTTCTCCGCCATGACCTTGCGCAGTTCGACGATCAACGCAGGCCAGTCGTACATCTGGTGGCCGTAGTTCGCACGCACGCGCTGCATCTCGTCCTCGTCCAGGTAGCGCGCGAAGATGGCCAGTCGCGCCGATATCACGGCCTGTTCCACGAAGCGTTCCAGCGCCTTGGAAATACGACTGAGCTCGCGCATCTGCGGTTCCTGCTCGTTGATCGCATGCAGCCGCAGCAGGAACGCGGGGTTGTTGCCCGTGCCGCGTTCCAACATGGCCATCCAGCGCAGGGCGAGCAGATGGACGTCCGCATCGTCGACGGTCGCTCCGCGATCCATCGCGGACTGCACGGCGGTGACGAGCGCGCTCCATTGCGGCAGCACGTCCGGATCGGTGTGCAGCGGCAGTGTCTTCAGTTCTTCGGGGGAGAAATATTTTTCGTAGAGCGACATGGTCTGCAGGGTCTCCAGCCAATCGGCAAGGTCGGGGGCCTGTCCGGTGTCCAACTGGGCGCGCAGGCGCCCCAACTGGCTGCGCAGGCGGCTGGCGTTGGCGATCTCGTGATCGAGCTGGGCGATCTGGCGATCGATCACCTCGGCCAGCGGCGCCTGCGGCCCGGACAGGGCGGTTCCGATGTCGGCCAGCGGCAGGCCCAGCTGGCGCAGGGCCTGGATACGGTGCAGGCGTTCGATATTGGCCCGGTCGTACAGCCGGTAGCCGGCAGCGGAGCGCAGCGAGGGCACCAGCAGGCCGATGGCGTCGTAGTGATGCAGCGTGCGGACGGTAAGTCCGCTGCGCTTGGCCAATTCGCCGACCGTCAGTTCCATGGTGATGTCCTCGTTGCGTGCCGGGCACTCTGGGGGCTCACGCGACGTGAGGGTCAAGCCTCTCCGTCGGGTGGCGCTTCATGGTTAAATCTGGCGATCCTCGACTGGAATGCCGACATGAAGCAACTCTTTGCGATCGCCGCCTGCTGTGCCCTGTTGACCGCCTGTGGCGGCACCCACGGCCTGCGTGACACCACGCCCAAGATGAGCAGCCGCACCAACAAGGACATCCCGACCTACCTGGAATGCGTGCGTGCCAAGTGGGCGGAGACGGCCGAGGCCAGCGCCTCGCACAAGGACCAGTCGGGCATGGTGTCGGCGAACGACAAGGCCGGTGCGCATGAGCTGGTCGAAGTGACCGCCGATGGCACGGGCGCGCAGGTGATGATGTACGAAACCCAGGACATCAAGAAGGACTACAACTCCGCCTATCGCGACGCGGCAGTTTCCTGCCTCTGACGGACCAGGCTGCGTGGTCGCCCGCTGCGGCGATCACGTGGGGCACGACTCGACCAAGGTCGCAAGGCCCGTTTCGCGCTGCTGAACTAGGCTAGATCCGGTCAGCAGCCTGAGCCGAGGTGCAAGCGATGCGCTACGAGGATTTCTACCAGCGTTCGGTGGACGAACCCGAAGCCTTCTGGGCCGAACAGGCCGAGCGCATCCACTGGCAAACGCCGCCCCGGCAGATCCTCGATACCTCTCGCCTGCCGTTCCGCCGTTGGTTCGTCGGTGGCACCACCAACCTCTGCTACAACGCGATCGATCGGCACTTGGAAGAGCGCGGCGGACAGCTGGCGCTGGTGGCGATTTCCACCGAAACCAACATCACGCGCGAACTCACCTATCGCGACCTCTATCGCGAAGTGAACACCTTCGCCGCCGTGCTCGCCTCGCTGGGCGTGGGCAAGGGCGATCGCGTGGTGATCTACATGCCCAACATCGCCGAGGCGGTGTTCGCGATGCTCGCGTGCGCACGCATTGGCGCCATCCACTCGGTGGTGTTCGGCGGCTTCGCGTCGCACAACCTGGCGCTGCGCATCGACGATGCGCGGCCCGCGTTGCTGATCGCGGCCGATGCCGGGATGCGCGGTGGCAAGGTCATTCCGTACAAGCCGCTGGTCGATGCCGCGCTGGAAGAGGCGACGCACAAGCCACCACATGTGCTGATCGTCGATCGTGGCCTGGATCCGCAGATGACGCGCGTCGCCGACCGCGATCTCGATTACGCCAGCCTGCGCGCGTCGTACGAAGGCGCGGAGGTGCCGGTCGCCTGGCTGGAATCGAACGAGCCCAGCTATCTGCTGTACACCTCTGGCACCACGGGCAAACCGAAAGGCATCCAGCGCGATGTGGGCGGCTACGCGGTGGCGATGGCCTTGTCGATCCGCACCGTGTTCGACATCGCGCCGGGACAGGTGATGTTCTCCACCTCCGACGTGGGCTGGGCGGTGGGGCATTCGTACAACGTCTACGGACCACTTATCGGTGGCGCCACGTCGCTGCTGTACGAAGGGCTTCCCACGCATCCCGATCCAGGCATCTGGTGGCAGCTGTGCGAGCGTTACGGCGTGCGCACCATGTTTTCTTCGCCCACCGGCATTCGCGTGCTGAAAAAGCAGGACGCCGGTTGGCTGAAGAAGTACGACCTATCGGCACTGAAATGGTTGTTCCTGGCTGGCGAGCCGCTGGACGAGCCGACCGCGCACTGGATTACCGAAGGCCTCGGCGTGCCGGTGATCGACAACTACTGGCAGACCGAGACCGGCTGGCCGGCCATCACGCTGATGCCCGGCCTCGATCTCAAGCCGGTGAAATTCGGCTCGCCTGGTTTGCCGAGCCCCGGCTACCGCATGAAGGTGATCGACGAAGGCACCGGCGAAGAACTGCCGCCACAGCAGAAGGGCGTGCTGGTGTTCGTGCCGCCGCTGCCGCCGGGCTGCCTCACCACGGTGTGGGGCGACGACGAACGCTACGTCAACAGCTACTTCAGCCATTTCAACGAGCTGCTCTACAGCTCGCTGGATTGGGCGATACGCGACGAGAACGGCTACACCACGATCCTCGGGCGCACCGACGATGTGATCAACGTGGCCGGGCATCGCCTGGGCACGCGTGAGATCGAGGAGTCGGTGTCGACCCATCCGGCCTGTGCGGAAGCGGCCGTGGTCGGCGTGCAGGACGAATTGAAAGGGCAGGTGCCCGTGGTGTTCGCCACGCTCAAGCAGGGCGTTTCCGAGCCATCGGCCGAGGTGGCGCGAGGGATGCAGCAACGCGTCGTATCGCAGCTGGGTGGCGTGGCCAAGCCCGCGCGCGTATATGTGGTCAACGCCTTGCCCAAGACGCGTTCGGGCAAACTGCTGCGCCGCTCGCTGCAGGCGCTGGTGCAACACACCGATCCCGGCGACCTTTCGACGCTGGATGATCCCAATGCGCTGGAAGAAGTGCGGCGCGCGCTGGAGCGGGGCTCCGACGTCTGACGCACCGCGCGTCGTGCGTCAGTCGCGCCGGCCGGGCAGGGTCCCGGCGTAGTTGGCGCGCGGGCGGATCAATCCGCCGTAATCCTGCTGCTCCAGTGCATGCGCCAGCCATCCGGCCATGCGTCCCGCCGCGAACAGCGACAGGGCCGCATGCGGCCCGAGTCCGTACAGCGTGGCGATGGCGGCGAGCGCGAAATCGAGGCTGGGCTGGCGGCCGACGCTGTCGTGCACCGCATCGACCAATTGTCGGATGCGCGCCAGTCCGCCCAGGCGCGGACGCCTATCGTCGAGCACGCGCAACAGCAGTGCGGCGCGCGGATCGCCATCGGGATAGAGCGGGTGCCCGAAGGCGGGCAATTCGTCGCCGCGACGCAGGCGCTCACGCACGTGGTCGGCGGGGCGACGATCGCGCTGCGCTTCCTGGATCAGCGCATAGGCACGGGCGGCGGCACCACCGTGTTGCGGTCCCGACAACGCCGCCAATCCCGCACTCACGGCCGAGTGCAGGCTGGCGCCGGTGGAGGCAGCCACGCGCGTGGCGAAGGCGGAAGCGTTGAGTTCGTGGTCGGCGCACAACACCAGCGTGCTGCGCACGATCTCGGCGAGGCCTTCGTCGCCGGCATGCCAGCTTTCCGCCATCACGCGATGGATGGGGTGATGGCTGGGACGCGTGCCGCACAGCAGGGCCGCCGTCTCGCGTAGCAGCCGTGCCGCGCACTCGCGTCGCTGCTGCGGCTCCAGGCTGTGGGTGTAGGGCGAGGTGAGCGCGATCAGCGGCAGCGCGGCCGCCGTGCGTTCCTGTGGCGGCACATCGTCCCGCCGCATGAGCAGGGCCACCGCGCCCGGCCAATTGCGCGGCGGCATGGTGGCGAACGGGTCGCCTTCGCCGCCCCATAGCAGGCGCGCCACGTCTTCCAGGCTGGCGCCTTGGGTGGCCAGCGCGATGGCCGATTCGCCGCGGTAATAGTGGCCGTTGGGCCGGATCAGCGAGATGCGCGTCTCCAGTACCGGCAGGCCCCAGGTAAGGCTGCGCGCGGCGGCCTTCGCCGCGCCGCGACCCGCCTGGCGCCGTTCGATCAGCCGCTCGATGTCGTCGGCGAGGTACTCGCGGCTGCGTCCGTCGGCGCCGGGCCGCGAATCGATCTTGCCCCGGCTCACATAGGCATAGAGGGTGGCGGCGCTCACGCCAAGGCGCGTGGCGGCTTCCTGGGCGGAAAGATAATCGGCTCGCATGCCGACATATTGATCCTATGGATCAAGATTGATCAATACATCGCCCAATGACAGAGTGTCTGCCGCGCCCTGGCGCCTGCTGCGCCGCTACATGGCGTAGTCATCGCATCACCTAGAATACGAGGTTTCGGAGAATCACCATGTCCCATCCCGAATCTGCCGGCGCGCGCTTCCGCGCCGCCGTTGCCGCCGAAAGTCCCCTCCAGGTGATGGGTGCCATCACCGCCTACGCCGGCCTGATGGCCAAGCGTGTGGGCTACAAGGCGCTGTACCTCTCCGGTGGTGGCGTTGCCGCCAACTCGCTGGGCATGCCGGACCTTGGCATCTCCACCATGGAAGACGTGCTCACCGATGCACGCCGCATCGTCGATGCGACGCACATGCCGTTGCTGGTCGACATCGACACCGGCTGGGGTGGCGCGTTCAACATCGGTCGCACCATCCGCTCGTTCATCAACGCGGGCGTGGCGGCCGTGCATATCGAGGACCAGGTCGGCCAGAAGCGCTGCGGCCATCGCCCGGGCAAGGAAGTCGTGCCCACCGACGAGATGGTCGACCGCGTGAAGGCCGCCGTGGACGCGCGCACCGACGACCAGTTCGTGATCATGGCGCGCACCGACGCGGCGGCGGTGGAAGGCATCGATGCCGCGATCGATCGCGCCTGCGCCTATGTCGAAGCCGGCGCGGACATGATCTTCCCCGAAGCGATGAAGACGCTCGACGACTACCGCCGCTTTCGCGCCGCGGTGAAGGTGCCGATCCTCGCCAACCTCACCGAGTTCGGCTCCACGCCGTTCTTCACCACCGATGAGCTGCGCACCGCCAACGTGGACATCGCGCTGTACTGCTGCGGCGCCTATCGCGCGATGAACAAGGCTGCGCTGAACTTCTACGAGACGGTGCGCCGCGAAGGCACGCAGAAGAACATCATCGACACGCTGCAGACGCGCGCTGACCTTTACGACTTCCTCGGCTATCACGCCTATGAGGACAAGCTCGACAGCCTGTTCGCGAACCAGAAGAAGTCCTGACCGGCCAACCCCATTCGCCGGGCCGCGATGAAACGCGACCGGCCAGTTCGAATGCATTGAGGAGACGTATCCGATGAGCGAGCAAACCCTTCCCAAGCCCAAGAAATCCGTCGCGCTGTCGGGTGTGGCTGCAGGCAACACCGCGCTGTGCACGGTGGGCCGCAGCGGCAACGATCTGCATTACCGCGGCTACGACATCCATGATCTGGCCGCCAAGGGCTGCTTCGAGGAAGTGGCCTACCTGCTGGTGCACGGCGTGCTGCCGAACTGGGCGGAGTTGAATGCCTACCGCGCCAAGCTCAAGCGCCTGCGTGGCCTGCCCGCGCCGGTGAAGAGCGCGCTGGAGCTGCTGCCGGCCGCCACGCATCCGATGGACGTGATGCGCACGGGTTGCTCGGTGCTGGGCACGGTGCTGCCGGAGAAGGACGACCACAACATCACTGGTGCGCGCGACATCGCCGACCGCCTGATGGCCAGCTTCGGTTCGATCCTGCTGTACTGGTTCCATTTCAGCCACAACGGCAAGCGCATAGAGACGGAAACCGACGACGAGTCGATCGCCGGCCATTTCCTGCATCTCCTGCACGGCAAGAAGCCGAGCGACCTGCATGCGCATTCGCTGGACAAGTCGCTGATCCTCTACGCCGAGCACGAGTTCAACGCATCGACCTTCACCGCCCGCGTCATCGCCGGTACCGGTTCGGACATGTACTCGGCCATCACCGGCGCCATCGGCGCGCTGCGTGGTCCCAAGCATGGCGGCGCCAATGAAGTGGCGATGGAGATCATCGCGCGCTACCGCAATGCGGCCGAGGCGGAAGCCGATATCCGCGCCCGCGTCGAGCGCAAGGAGATCATCATCGGTTTCGGCCACCCGGTGTACACCGTGTCCGATCCGCGCAACGAGATCATCAAGGAAGTGTCGCGCAAGCTCTGCACCGAGGGCGGCAACCCGACCCTGTTCGACGTGTCGGAGAAGATCGAAAAGCTGATGTGGGAACAGAAGAAGATGTTCCCGAACCTCGACTGGTTCAGCGCCAGCGCGTATCACATGATGGGCGTGCCGACGGCCATGTTCACGCCGCTGTTCGTGATCGCCCGCACCTCAGGCTGGAGCGCGCACGTGATCGAGCAGCGCATCGACGGAAAGATCATCCGTCCGAGCGCGAACTACACCGGTCCGGAAGACCAGGCCTACGTGCCGATCGAAAAGCGCTGATCAGTCACTCGCTTGTCACGAAAGAAGGGAGCCACGCGGCTTCCTTCTTTTTTCCTTAACTTTCGTTGCGGTTCAGGAGCCTGTACGACATTGCTATCGTTTTGTATGCATGGGTGTAAAGCATTTGCTACACCTTTATCGCAGCGCGGCTTTTGCAGCGAAACGCGGCGCAAGCTGCTGATTCTCCAGTCGATCCCGGAATGCCCGCCTCGCGCGCTCTATACCCGGCTTCTTATCGGCTGTAACGGCGGTGAATCAGCTTCGTCTCCTGAAAGCTGACTGACAGCGCGGCTCAGAGCCAAGGAGTCTCTTCAAACGACTGATTTCGCTGGGCGCCCGTGCATGAACAAGCACAAGGGCCCGGTGGCACGCATGTTGCGTTCAACACATGCTGGATTCTGCAACACCAGCAATACAGGGGGTCACCGCATCGTTCCAGGAGTAATGACCATGCGTAAGACTCTAATTGCGACCGCGATCGTGCTGGGATTGGGATTGGCACTTCCCGCCTTCGCGGATGACACGGACAACTCAGGCAATTCAGGCGCAATCACCAGTACCAGTACCAACTCAAGTACTCATTCCAACACCAACTCGAGCACGCATACCAAGACCTTCACGGATGCGTTCAACTCGGGCGACGCAGCTTCTGCCGGTGCGGGCACTGCGGCTGCCAACAACGGCGGCATGGCAACCGCGTCATTCTCTGATGCGTTCAACAGCAGCACTGCTGTTGCCAGCAGCGATCTGAGCGGCACCGTCAGTGACGTATCGGTGAGCAACATCGGCAACTACGCCACCAACAACGGCAACGCCAATGGCGGACGTGGCGGAAGTGGCGGACGTGGCGGAAGCGGCGACGGTGGCAAGGCCGTCGGCGGCAATGGCGGACGTGGCGGATCGGGCGGTGACGCCCTCTCGGCGAGCGGTCGCGCAGGCGGCAGCGGTGCATCGAGCGGCGATGCCGGCGGTGCGTCCCTTGCGGGCGGCGGCAGCAGTGATGGTGACAACTACGCCAGCGCTCATGCACGCGCTCGCGGTGCTGGCACCAATACCAGCACGTCGACCGGTGGCACCGGCTCATGGGCTGGTGGTTCCGGCACGGCAGGTGCTGGCACCGGAACCAGCGGCAGTGCTTCGGCAACCGGCGGCACCAGTGGCAGCTCGTCGAGCATGGCGGGTGCCGGTGGCGCAGGCGGTGCGGGCACCGGCGGAACCGGTGGCGCGGGCACGGGCGGCGCAGGCGGTGCGGGCGGCGCAGCGGGTGCAGGCGGCACGGCTTACGCCACCACGGGTGCGTTCGACATGTCGAACCAGATGAACGGTTCGGCGTCTGCTGCGGCGGGCGTGTCGATTCTTGCCCAGAACAGCGGCGCAGCCTCGTTGGTACAGCAGAGCGTGAACGTTCAGGCCAACCTGAACTTCAGTCACTAAGTGTGAGGAGTCCGTGCACGGTGGGGCATCGGCCCCACCGTGCGCGGTGCTGCAAGGCGGCCGTCTTCAGGGACGACTGATGGATACGAGCTTCGATCGAATGGGTGCCTGCGCGCCCTGGGAGATTGTGCCGTGCGATCCTTCAACTGGATGCTTGGACTCGCCGTATGTTGTGCCCTGGCGGCACCCACGGTGCTTTGCGCGAGCGATGCGCAGATTCCTCCGGCGTACCTCGCCGACGGCTCGGACTCGCCGATAGCCGTCTATATCGCCGCGGCCCGGGTCGACGAGCAGAGTGCGCCGCAAGACCTTGGTGCGAGCGTGGACAACGCTACCCTGGCCGATCTCAGCGGCGGCACCTTGATCTGGCAGGACACCAACTTGAGCGGCACGGTGTCCAACAATAATGTCGATCATGTGTTGACCGGCGACAACGTGATCACCGGCAATTCCTTCAGCGGCGCCACCGGTTTTCCGACGGTGATCCAGAACTCGGGCAACAGTGTGCTGATCCAGAACGCCACTGTACTCAACGTCCAGTTCCAGCCATGAACAAATGGGCGGCGCTGTGCATCCTGATCGCGGCGCTGCCGCTGGAAGGGCGCGCCACGACGCCGGTCGCGGTGGCCGGTGGCACGGGCATGTACACCGTGCATCTGACCAGCGTGAAGGAAGCGCGCTACAAGGCCACCATCCACCAGAAATACGACTTCAGCTGCGGCTCGGCCGCCGTGGCGACGCTGCTGACCTACCAGTACGGCTACCCGGTGGACGAACAGGTCGCGTTCGAGCAGATGTACACGCACGGCGACCAGGCCAAGATCAACCGCGAGGGTTTCTCGCTGCTGGACATCAAGCGTTTTCTCGAGGCGAACGGGTTCCAGGCGGATGGCTACAAGGTGCCGCTGGACAAGCTTGCCCAGGAGAAACTGCCCGCCATCGTGCTGATCGACGAAAAGGGCTACCACCATTTCGTGGTGGTGAAGGGCATGCGCAGCGGTCGCGTGCTGGTGGGTGATCCCGCGCGCGGCACGCGCGTGCTGTCCGAGACCAGGTTCATGTCGATGTGGAAGAACGGCCTCGTCTTCGTCATCCACAACCGCCGGAACCTGGCGGTATTCAACAGTGCGAACGATTGGAAAGTGGCGCCTGGCGCACCTGTCAGCGACGTCATCGATCGCAATGGCCTCTACAACCTGGTGATGCCCAAGAAAGGGCCGGACGATCTCTAGGGAGCGATGATGAAATCCACCGCACGCATCGTAGGTCTCGGCACGCTGTTGCTCGCGTGCGGCCCGTGGATCGTCGGTGCGCAGGCACAGGACGGGACCGCGCCGTTGTCGTCACCCGCCGCGGCCGAACCCGCTGCGCTCGCGCACGTCGTGAGCGGTATTCCTGCCTCGGACGACGTGGCCGGCTGGACGCCGGTGAGTTCGGAAACACTGGATGAGGCCCGTGGCGGCTACGACCTGGGCAATGGATTGATGGCGTCGTTCGGTATCGACCGCGCGGTCTACGTCAATGGCAACCTCGTCACCTCGACCAGCTTCAACGTGCCGGACATCGCGCACATGACGCCGGCGCAGGCGACCGCCATGCAGACCGCGCTCAACACGGTCACGGTGACGCAGGTCGGACCGAACAACACGTTCGATCCGTCATCGATCGGCCAGAACGCAGGCGCGACGGTCATCCAGAACACGCTGAACGGCCAGCACATCCAAAGCATCACCACCATCAACACATCGGTCAATACGCTCAACGCATTCCGCCAGGCGAACTTCCAGGATGCGTTGCAACAGGCGCAGCTGCAGGCCATCGGGCACTGACATGCGATGCGCCACGCCACCGTCGTATCCACCGCGGAACCGTCGCGTTCGATCGTCGCGATGCATTCGCGTGCAGCTCTTGAACCCGGCTCATGAGGAAGCATGATGCGACACTCAACGTGGCGATATGTATGGTCGGCAGGATGCGCGGGCCTGGTGATGCTGGGCCTGCCCGTTGCGGCCCAGCAGGCTGGCGCACCGGCGGGTGAGGCGGCTGGCGCGTCGCCGCCCGTGGCACCCCATGCCATCCCATCCGCCCCTTCGGCAGCACCGGCACCCGCGGATTCGAATGAGATCCGCAAGAAGGTGGCCGAGCAGGGCGAGCGCATCGAGGCCATGCGCAGCCAGATCAGTGCGCAGATGGCGCAGCTGGATGCGATGAAGCGCGCCCTGGCGGAGCAGGAAGCCGACTATCAATCGCTGCGCCACGCGGTAGGCATCGACGTGCTGGACAAGCAGCGTGCCGGCAACATCGCGGCGGGTGGAGCGGGTGCCTCGGCGTTGCCGATGCCCGCGGCCGATTCGGTGGCGGCGGTTGCGCCAGCACCGCAGCAGCAACCGGTCGGCGAGGCGCCGAAACCCGACACGCGTCCGCCGGAAGTGGCGCCGATCTTCCAGCAGCCTGGCGTGCTCACGCCCAAGGGCAGGTTCGTCATCGAGCCGGCCTACCAGTTCGGCTATTCATCGGTGGATCGCGTGGCGCTGGTGGGCTATACGGTGATTCCCGCGATCCTGATCGGTCTGATCGATGCGCGGCAGGTGAAGACCACCACGCAGATCGGCTGGCTCACCGGCCGCTATGGCATCACCGATCGCATGGAAGTGGAACTGCGCGTGCCTTACGTGTGGACGCACCAGGACACCGTCAGCCGCGAGATCTTCACCGGCACCGCCACCGACAACGCTTTTGGCTCCAGCGGCAACGGCCTGGGCGACATCGAGGCGACCATCCGCTACCAGCTCAACATCGGCGGCCCGGACAAGGCGTTCTACGTCGGCTGGTTCCGCGTGAAATCCAACTCGGGCAAGGACCCGTTCGAGGTCACCACCGACTGCATCCAGCGTTGCGTGCAGAATCCACTTTCGGAAGTTCCGCTTTCGGTCACCGGCACGGGGCTGCCGTTGCACCAGCCTTCGGGCACCGGCTTCTGGTCGTTGCAGCCGGGCGTCACCTGGCTCTATCCGACGGATCCCATCGTGCTGTTCGGCAACGTCAGCTATCTCTACAACGTGCCGCGCGACAACGTCGAACGGCACATCCTGCTGGGCGGCACCGAGCAGCTCGGCAAGGTGAAGCCTGGCGACATCGTCGACCTCAGCCTGGGCATGGGCCTTTCGCTCAATGAGAAGGCGTCGATGAGTATCGGCTATGAGCAGGCCTTCGTCGGACCCACCAAGCAGAACGGCCAGCGCGTGCCGGGCTCGACCAAGATCGTGCTCGGCACGCTGCTGATCGGCGGCTCGTGGCGCTTCAACGAGAAGCGCACGCTCAACTTCACGGTCGGCGTGGGCGTGACGCGCGATACGCCGGACGCGACGGTGACCGTACGCGTGCCGATGATGTACTAGCGCACGCGCATGCGTGTCTTACAGGCCTTCCTGCTGCATGGCCGTCTTCACGCCCGCATCGTCCAGCATGCGCTGGAGGAAACGCGGGAGGTTGTCCAGTCCGCTGAGGTCCACGCCCTTGGCCATCGCCCAGCGCAACACCACGAAGAGATAGGGATCGGCGAACGAGCGCGACCCCGTGAGCCAGTCCCTGCCTTCCAGCTGCGCGTCCAGACGCTCGTAATAGTTGCGCAGTCGTGCGATCGATTTCGTGCGCAACGCTTCCTGGGCGGCTTCGTCGTCGATAAAGCGCTCCGGACGGAACACCGGGCGGAACAGCGGATGCAGGTCGGAATTGATGAAGGCCAGCCAGCGGTTCACCTCGGCGCGGCTGCGCGCCGAGCCGTCGCCACCCAGTCCCGCCTGCGGATTCAGATCGGCAAGATAGTTGAGGATGGCGGCGTTTTCGGTAAGCACCCAGCCGTCGTCCTCCTGCAGTGCCGGCACCGCGCCCGAAGGGTTGATCCGCAGGTACGCCGGCGTGCCGAGTTCTTCGCGGGCGACCCGGTACGTCTCGTAGGGACGACCGATCCATTCGAGAACGATGTGGTCGGCCAGCGAACAGGCGCCGGGCAGGTAGTACAGCTTCATGCGGTCGATCCTCGGTCAGCGAAAACCACGCAGTGTCGCTTGCGCGGCGCCATCGCCTCAAGCCTTCGCGTCAAGCTGCCGGCGTCGACGCTGCATCAGCCAGCCACTCAGGCAGACGCCCACCACGAGCAGGGCATCGAGCGCATAGCGCGACCACGCATGCGCATCGAACCACGGCGACAGCCAATGGTCGTGGGCGATCATGCGCGCCGATGTCCAGGCGATGGCGGCCGCGCCGATGTAGACCACGATCGGGAATCGCTCGATAAGACGCAGGATCAGCGTGGAACCCCACACCACCAATGGCACGCTGATCGCCAGGCCGATGACGACCAGCAACATGTGTCCCTTGGAGGCGCCGGCGATCGCAAGCACATTGTCCAGGCCCATCAGTGCGTCGGCGACGATGATGGTGCGCATCGCCGACCAGAAGCCGGATGCGGCGTCGACTTCATGTGCCGATGGGGTTTCCGGCTGCAGCAGCTTCCAGGCGATCGGCAACAGCAGCAGGCCGCCAGCCAGCATCAGGCCGGGCAGCTTCAGCAGGTAGACCACGACGGCCGTCATCACCAGGCGCACCACGATGGCGCCCACGGTGCCCCACAGCACGGCCTTCTTCTGGATCTGGCGCGGAAGATTGCGCGCTGCCAGTGCGATCACGATGGCGTTGTCGCCCGCGAGCACCAGGTCCAGCAGCACGATGGCCAGCAGGCCGGAGAGGAAGTCGGTACCAGTCAGTTCCATGCAGGTGTCTCTGCGCGTAGGACCAATGCAGCAACAACGGACACGCGCAGCCCGTCGTTACCGCAAAAGTCTCGTTCACGGCAAAGCCGCTGCGGTAACCGGGGCAGTGCGCTGCCCGTGGTGACGACGACCGCAAGGACACACAAGAAATCGGTGTCCGGAACTACTCCCTTTTGGGATAAGTGTCCTTGCATTGTCCTTGCGGAAACGCTGGGCGGTCAAGCGAGAACACTTAAGCCACACACGTGGCCGGGCTACGATCACGGTTTTCCTTTCGCCGTGGGAATGGCCTGATGAGCGAGACCGACCTTCGTTCCGCCAAGCGACCGGATCCCGACCAGCCGATGGTCGATGTCGCCGACTATGTCATCGACTACCGGATCGATTCCGCCGAGGCCTACGACACCGCGCGCTACATGCTGCTCGATTCGCTGGGCACGTCGATGCTCGCCATGAGGTTTCCCGAATGCGTCAAGCACCTCGGCCCCCTGGTGCCGGGCGCCACGCTGCCGGGCGGCGCACGTGTACCGGGCACCAGCCATGAACTGGACCCGGCGCAGGCCGCGTTCGCCATCGGCACGCAGATCCGTTGGCTGGACTTCAATGACACCTGGCTGGCCGCCGAATGGGGACATCCCTCGGACAATCTGGGCGCCATCCTGGCCGTGGCCGACTATCTCAGCCGCAAGGCCGGGCGCGAGGGTGGCAACCCGCTCACGGTGCGCGATGTGCTCGGCTACGCCATCAAGGCGCACGAGATACAGGGTTGCTATGCGCTCAGAAACAGCTTCAACCGGGTCGGACAGGACCATGTGGTGCTGGTGCGCCTGGCGTCCACGGCGGTCGCGACCGCCATGCTGGGGGGTAACAAGGACCAGATCGTCACCGCCGTCTCCCATAGCTGGATCGACAACGGCTCGCTGCGCACCTATCGCCACGCGCCCAATACGGGCCCGCGCAAGAGCTGGGCCGCGGGCGACGCCTGCCGACGCGCCGTCACCCATGCCATCAACGCCGTGTACCGAGGCGTGGTGGGCTATCCCTCGGCGCTGACCGCGCCGGTCTGGGGTTATTACGACGTGGCCTTCAAGGGCAACGCCTTCCAGTTCGAGCGCCCGTTCGGCAGCTATGTGATGGAAAACGTGCTGTTCAAGATCAGCTTCCCGGCTGAATTCCATGCCCAGACCGCGGTCGAGTGCGCCATGAGACTGCACGACGCCGTGGCGGGCAGGGTGGACCAGATCGAGAAGGTGGTGATCGAGACCCAGGAGGCGGCAACCCGCATCATCGACAAGACCGGCCCGCTGGCCAACTATGCCGACCGCGACCATTGCATCCAGTACATGGTGGCTGTGCCGCTGATCTTCGGGCGGCTTACCGCCGACGACTATGGCGACGGCGTGGCGGCCGATCCGCGCATCGACGCCCTGCGTGCCAAGACGGTGGTTCGCGAGGACCCGCGATTTACCAGGGACTATTACGACCCCGAGAAGCGTTACATCGGCAATTCGGTCCAGGTCTTCTTCACGGACGGCACCCATACGGATAAGGTGTCCGTCGACTACCCCATTGGCCACCGCAGGCGCCGGGCGGAGGGCATCCCGGAACTGCTGAAAAAGTTCGAGTCGGCCATCCGGGGCCACTTGCCAGCCCACCGGGCGGAGGCCATTCTGGAGGCTACGGCGGACGCGACCAGGCTGGATGCGATGCCGATCCAGGAATTCCTGGGTCTCTTCACGCTGTAAAGACGGCGTTAGCAGAAAATGAACGGGCGTTTGGGGTCGATTTGCAATTGTTTAACTTTTGCTAAGCTACTCCGCGCCCGTTTCGGGTAAACCAAGCATCAAAGTTCTGAGGTAAGTCGCTGGCTTCATAGGAATGCGAATCCACGACTGATGTTATTCCCGTCTGGGGTGAACGGACGCGTACACCAATAAACGAGGAGACACCTGATGAAACGTAAGGGCTTGTACATGCTCATTGCCCTCGCCTTGGGCGGCGCAGGCGCCGTTCACGCGCAGGACAACACTTCCAGCTCCGCTCCGGCTCCGACCACAACGCCCAGCTATGACGGCCGTTGGTACATCGCCCCGACCGTTGGCGGGTACTACAACGACACCGACCGCAATACCAACAGCCGCCAGTTCTACTATGGCCTGGGTATCGGCCGGTTCTTCTCGCCGAACTTCTCGTTGGATTTCTTCTTCGATCGCACCAAGCGTGATCGCGACACTTACGTCAATGGGCTCACCACCAATGGCGGCAAGTGGGCGAACAACAACTGGGGCGTCGCCGCGCGTTACTACTTTGGCGAATGGACTGCCTGGCGTCCGTACCTGTTGGGTGGCGTGATCGGCAGCTACCACCAGAACAGCAACGACAATGGTTGGGATCCTGCAGTCGAAGCCGGCCTCGGCGTATCGAAGACCGTCACCGACAGTTCGGATATCCGCATCGAAGCGGGCTATCGCTATGACTGGGACGACAAGACCCAGCCGAACAAGAGCGGTTACGGCGACTGGTTCCTGGGCTTCAGCATCGTGTCCCGCTTCGGCGAGCCCGCTGCCGCCCCGGTGGTCGCACCGCCGCCGCCGCCGCCGGATTGCTCGAAGCTCGACAGCGACGGCGATGGCGTCAACGATTGCGACGACAAGTGCCCGAACACGCCGGCCGGCACGATCGTCGGTCCGGATGGTTGCCCGCAGAAGGTCGTGATCGACCTGCGCGGCGTCAACTTCAAGTTCGACCGTCCGAAGAAGGGCGAGAAGGACATCAGCAAGTCGCTGGCCGAACCGAGCAAGGATTCGATCGCGGTTCTCGACCAGGCCGTCGACACCCTGCAGCGTTATCCGCAGGTCAAGGTCACGGTCGCCGGTTACACCGACAGCGTGGGTACCGACCAGTACAACCAGGGTCTGTCGGAGCGTCGTGCGAAGATCGTGTACGACTACCTGCTGGCGCATGGCGTCGACGCAAGTCGTCTCGAAGGTCCGATCGGCCACGGCAAGAACGATCCGATCGACACCAACGACACGGATGCCGGTCGTGCGCGCAACCGCCGCACGGAGCTGCAGGTCCAGCAGTAATCGGGCTGGTAAACGCAGTATCGAAAAGCCCGGCGCAAGCCGGGCTTTTCTTTTGCGCCATGCGGCGACATCGACAGGCGGTATCGGCGGCCCCTCGAAGCGCGACATCTTGTCGCATGCTTCGCACTCTCGCGCGCAGCAAATGTGCGTTGTCTGAACAGCGCTTCACCAACGACGTCTCCATGGGCGTGCGATGCACTTAACGATTTTGCTACACTCCGCCGCGCTTTGATCTTTGACACCAATTTGATCGGGACGCAAAGCAAGGGACGGAAGTAAGTCCCTGGATGTAGAAGTCAGTGACGCGCGTTTTCCGTCTGGGGTGGAGCGGACGCGAATACCAATAAACAAGGAGACACCTGATGAATCGTAAGGGCTTGTATTTCCTGATTGCCCTGGCCCTGGGCGGCGTAGGTGCCGTTCACGCGCAAGACAACACTGCCGGTGCGACCACGCCGAGCTATGACGGCCGTTGGTACATCGCTCCGACCGTGGGCGGCTACTACAACGACACCGATCGCAACACCAACAGCCGTCAGGTCTACTACGGCCTGGGCTTTGGTCGCTTCATTGCACCGAACACCTCGATCGACCTGTTCATCGACCGCACCAAGCGTGACGCCGATGCCGGCGGTCGCTGGGCGAACAACAACTACGGCGTGGCCGCTCGCTTCTACTACGGCGACTGGAATGCATGGCGTCCGTACCTGCTCGCCGGCGTGATGGGCAGCTACCACCAGAATGCCGTCGACAAGGGCTGGTCGCCGGCCGCCGAGCTCGGCGCTGGTGTGTCCAAGACCGTCACCGACAGCACCGACATCCGCATCGAGGCTGGCTACCGCTATGACTGGGACGACAAGACCCAGCCGGCGAAGAACGGCTACGGCGACTGGTTCCTGGGCTTCAGCATCGTGTCCCGCTTCGGCGAGCCGGCTGCTGCTCCGGTCGCTGCCACCCCGCCGCCGGCCGCTCCGGACTGCTCGAAGCTCGACAGCGACGGTGACGGCGTCAACGATTGCGACGACAAGTGCCCGAACACCCCGGCAGGCACCATCGTCGGTCCGGACGGCTGCCCGCAGAAGGTCGTGATCGACCTGCGCGGCGTCAACTTCAAGTTCGACCGTCCGAAGAAGGGCGAGAAGGACATCAAGAAGGCGCTGGCTGAGCCGACCACCGACTCGATCGCCATCCTCGACCAGGCTGTGGACACCCTGCAGCGCTACCCGCAGGTCAAGGTCAACGTTGCCGGCTACACCGACTCGGTCGGTAAGGACGCCTACAACCAGGATCTGTCCGAGCGTCGCGCTCAGATCGTGTACGACTACCTGACCGCTCACGGCATCGCCGCCAGCCGTCTGGAAGGCCCGGTCGGCCACGGCAAGAACGATCCGATTGGCAGCAACGACACGGATGCTGGCCGCGCCCAGAACCGTCGTACGGAGCTGCAGGTCCAGCAGTAATCGGACTTGTAAAACGCAGTACCGAAAAGCCCGGCGCAAGCCGGGCTTTTCTTTTCTGGCGATTGTCCCGCTGTAGGAGCGCACCCAGTGTGCGACCGCGAAGTTCCATCGCATCGCGGGTGCGCTTGTCGCCGGTGTGCTCCCGGAAAGATCACGCCCGGCGCGCGAATCGCCTACCATCGCCATGCTCATCCGTCGGCAGTCGAGTCCCTCCATGCGTCCATCCCGTCCTGGGCCGCGCCCTTCCGCGCCTTCTGCGCCACGTCATGGCCTGGCGCGCGTGCTCAGCAAGCTGGGCGTGTGTTCGCGCAGCCAGGCCGAGAAGGCCGTGCGAGAGGGCAGGGTGCGGGTGGACGGCAGGGTCGTGCTCGATCCCGAACGTCCCGCGGATGCACAGCGGCAACGCATTACGCTCGATGGCGAGGCCGTGGCAGCGAGTGAGCGCATCTACATAGCGCTCAACAAGCCGCGTGGCATCGTGGTGAGCGCCGCGGACGAGCGCGGACGCGATACCGTCTATGACCTGCTGAAGCAGGCCGGATTGCCGTGGCTTGGGCCGGCCGGGCGCCTGGACAAGGCAAGCGAGGGCCTGCTGCTGTTGAGCAACGACAGCGTGTGGGCTGCGGGGCTCACCGAGCCAAAGCATCATGTCGACAAGACCTATCACGTGCAGGTCGACAGTATCCCCGACCAGGCATTACTCGATGCTCTGGTCGAAGGTGTCGTGGAGCAAGGTGAGCGCCTCGCCGCACGTCGCGCCGTGCTGTTGCGACAGGGCGAGAAGAATGCGTGGCTGGAGATCGTGCTGGACGAGGGGCGCAACCGGCATATCCGAAGATTGCTGGGGGCGCATGACGTGTCGGTGTTGCGGTTGATCCGGGTGGCGATCGGGTCGCTGGTGCTGGGTGAGTTGGCCAAGGGGCAGTGGCGGCACCTCACCGAGGCTGAGGTACGGGCACTGGTCCAGCCGTAAGCCTTCTCTGGTGAGGTTTCGGGTACCCAGCGGTCCCTTGTCCGCTGCTGCCGAATGTAGGAGCGCACCCAGTGCGCGATAGGTGCCGGCCCCACCTATAGCCGTGTGAGCCGTCACTCCCTCTCCTTGCGCTGTGCGAGCCGTGACTCCCTCTCCCTCCGGGAGAGGGTTGGGGAGAGGGTGCGGTTCTCGCCCCTGTCCGTCATCAGTGCGCGGGCCA
Source organism: Dyella jiangningensis (assembly GCF_003264855.1). Taxonomy (NCBI): domain Bacteria; kingdom Pseudomonadati; phylum Pseudomonadota; class Gammaproteobacteria; order Lysobacterales; family Rhodanobacteraceae; genus Dyella; species Dyella jiangningensis. Next base: position 1,677,798 of record NZ_NFZS01000001.1, read on the forward strand.
GTAGAGCTATACGGGAGCCAAGAGCCGGTCACTCGGAGTTTCGGCTTTTGCTTGATGCACTATTGCAAAGGTGCCGCCTACGCGGCGGGCGTTTCGATCTCCTGCCGGAGCTCGAGTCACTTTTCTTTTGCTGGCCCAAAAGAAAAGTAACCACCATAAAGGTGGCAATGCCCAAAGAAAATGGCCTTTAGAGCCAGAGCTCTTAGCGTTGTGCGGGATAGAAGCGTCGGAGGACTGGTGCAAGCCTAATCAGCGACGTTCTACCTCATAGGGCATGGCTACATGAATTGCGAAGAGGGCTTGGCGAAGCCCTCTTCATGCTGGCGCAGGCTTAGATCACACCCAGCTTCTTGCCCACCTTGATGAACGCCGCAATCGCCTGATCCAGATGTTCACGCGTATGCGCCGCACTCATTTGCGTGCGGATGCGCGCCTGGCCTTGCGGCACCACCGGGTAGAAGAAGCCGGTGACGTAGATCCCTTCTTCCAGCAGATCGGTGGCCATGGCTTGCGCTTTCTTGGCGTCGTAGATCATCACCGGGACGATCGGGTGCACGCCTGGCTTGATGTCGAAGCCGGCCTTGGCCATCTGTTCGCGGAAATAGACGGTGTTGGCCTTGACCTGTTCGCGCAGATCACCGGCGGCGGACAGCATGTCGAACACCTTGATGCCGGCGGCGACGACGTGCGGCGGAAGCGAGTTGGAGAACAGGTAGGGGCGCGAGCGCTGGCGCAGCATCTCGATCACCTCCTTGTGTCCCGTGGTGAAGCCGCCCAGCGCGCCGCCGAGTGCCTTGCCCAGCGTGCCGGTGATGATGTCGATCTTGTCGAGTACGCCGTTCACCTCGGCCGAGCCGCGGCCGGTGTCGCCGAGGAAACCGGTGCAATGGCATTCGTCGATGTGCACCAGCGCGTTGTACTTCTCGGCGAGCGCAGTGATCTGGTCCAGCGGCGCGATGAAGCCGTCCATCGAGAACGCGCCGTCGGTAGTGATCAGCTTGGTGCGTGCACCGGCGGCGTCGGCAGCCTCCAGCTGCTTTTCGAGATCGGCCATATCGCAGTTGGCGTAGCGGAAACGCTTGGCCTTGCAAAGGCGGATGCCGTCGATGATCGACGCGTGGTTCAGCGCATCGGAGATGATGGCGTCTTCTTCGCCGAGCAACGGCTCGAACAGGCCGCCGTTCGCATCGAAGCAGGCGGCATAGAGGATGGTGTCCTCGGTACCGAAGAAGTCGGCGATCTTCTTCTCCAGTTCCTTGTGCAGATCCTGCGTGCCGCAGATGAAGCGCACGGAGGCCATGCCGAAGCCGTGGGTGTCCAGCGCTTCCTTGGCGGCCTGGATCACGTCGGGGTGATCGGCCAGGCCCAGGTAGTTGTTGGCGCAGAAGTTGAGCACTTCCTTGCCGCTGTCGAGGCGGATTTTCGCCGATTGGGGCGAGACGATGATGCGCTCGGCCTTGAACAGGCCCTGCTCGCGGATGGATTCGAGTTCGGCGGCGAAGCGCGACTGGCCGGGGTAGCTCATGGGACGTTCCCGCTGGGATCAAAACGCTATTTTGACCCCTCGGAGGACGGGAAGGAACAGTGCACGGCTCGATGCCGTCATCTTTCCTAACCGTCATTCCGGCGTAGGCCGGAATCCAGTGTCGAAACGTCAGGTTTTCGCGACAGGCAACAAGGCATTATCGGGCCGCCTCGCCGCTGGATTACCAGCCTTCGGCTGTTGAAAAGCGCCTCCGGCCTGCGCCGGAATGACGGGGTGGGAGAGGCGCTGCAGCTACCTCACCCCTGGTGCAAGCCAAATTCCACGCGCGTGGTCTTGCCCTTGTCATCAATGCCCTTGGTGTCCAGCACGGCGGGCTTGAGCGACATGCGCTTGTCGTCAAGCTTGCCCTTCAGCCACGCCTGCACGGCGGCGGCGCGGCGTTGGGCCAGGTCGCGCATTGCGGATTCGTCGACGGCGACATTGGTTTCCATCAGGCTGCGCATCTCGTCGGGATCCAGCGATTTCTTCAGGCCGATGAAATTCTTCGGCTTGCCCTTGAAGTCGTCGTCCTTGTATGCGCGTCGAAGGTACTTCTCGTACTCGTCGGGCGTGACGTTGACGGCGGCAAGCGCAGCGTCGGAGGTATCGGCGTTCTTGCCGTCCCGGTCCAGCGCCTTCTGACGGCGAACCAAGGTGTCCACGGTGACCTTGCGCAGGCCATCCTGGTCCTTGGAAGGATCGACGCGGCCGGTGATGTCGAGATTCAACGAGGTCTTCTGGTTGAGCATGGCGACGACCTTGCCCAATCGCTCCTGCGCGTTCTTGTCCAGCACGGCCGAGCCGGCGTCGAACTCGACATAGCCCAGGTCTTCGTGATTGCCGCCGGCAAATGCGGCGCCCAGCAGGCGGAACGGCGCGGTCACCGCCTTGGCGATAAGGTTGCCGACGGCGCGCCAGATCAGGCCGCCCATGCTGAATTGCGGATCGTCCAGCGAACCGGACACCGGTACGTTCACGTCGATGTTGCCCTGCGTGTCCTTCAGCAGCGCCACCGCCAGCTTCACCGGCAGATGCTGGATGCCAGGGCTTTCGTCGCGGTCACCAAAGGTCAGCTGGGTGATGAAGATGTGGTTGTCGGCGTTGAGCTTGCGCTGGTCCAGCATGTAATGGACGTCCATCGTCAGCTTGCCAGCCGTGATGGGATAGCCGGTGTACTTGGTCGAGTACGCGCTCAGCCCAGTCAGCTCCACCTCGTTTGCCTTGCCCTTGATGTCGAGGAAGGCCACGGGCTGCAGCGGATTGATGGTGCCGTCGATGTCGATCGGCGAGTTGTCGTTCAGCGCCGCCTGCACCGACAGGTCGGCCGGCGGATCGCCTGGCGTAGTACCAAAGGCGCCGATCTTGCCGGTCACCTTGGTCATGTTGGCGGTGTAGTTGGGCTTGATGAAATTGTCGGTGTAGTTCAGCTGGCCGTTGACCAGCGTGATGCCGCCAATGCGGATATCGGCTGGCGGCGCCGCGGGCACATTGGAGGAGGGTGCCGGCGCGGCGGCCACTTCCTTTTTCGTGGCCGAGGTCGTGGCGGGGGCGGGCGCTGGCGCCGGTGCGGAAGCCGCAGGTGCCGGCTTTCCAGGCAACGGTTGCTCGTTCTCGCCACGCGTCAGCGACACCGGAGCCGACTCGGGATTCGCCACCACCTCGGACAGGTTAAGCGTGCCGTTGGAGTTGACGATCATGCGCGCATAGAACGAGCTGAGCACCAGGCTCGCCACGTGCATGCGCGGTGCGCCGATGCCGTAGGACACGTCGAGCTGGTTGCTGCTCAGCGTGCGCCAGCGCAGGAAGTCATCGCCCGTAAGCTTGTCCTGGATGCGCACCTGCTCCAGCGCGGCATTGCCCTTGTAGGTCATCCTGGGCTCGGCGTTGCGCCCGTCGTAATGCAGCTTGCCGTTGCTGGTGATGCGCGCGCTGGAAATCGTCACGTTCAGCGGCACGCTGATGTACGGCTGGAAGCTGGAGATATCCAGGCGCTTGGTGTCCAGTTGGATGTCGGCGAGCGTCGGCATCGGCTGCACTTTGCCGCTGGCGGTGAAGCTCCCCTTGTCGATGTTGCCCGACAGCTTCATCTCGCGCGGTTCGTTGAGCTTGTCGCTCAGGTTGTCCATGCCGCCGCTAAGCGAGCTGATCTTGATCTTTACCGGCTTGTCGCTGCCGGCCGCCAGGTCGGTGAAGGCGACGGCGGCGTTGTCGAACACGAGGTGCGCGATGCTCCAGTGCCATGGCGTGCTGTTGACTTCAGTCTTCTTTGCCGGTGCACCCTTGGCGGCGAACAGATCGACGAGGCTGATGTATTTGTTGCTGTTGCGCTGCACGTCCAGGCTGAGGCCCGTCGCCTTGACAGTGCCCAGCTGCGCCTGCTGCGTGGCGAGGTCGACCTGGTTGATCTCCGATTCCAGCACCTTCCACGCCACCGGCGAATCATGGCCCTTGTATTGCGGCTCCATCGCGAAGTCGGTAACGGTGGTGTGGGCGTTGGACAGGTGGATGTTGAAGGGCTTGCTCCAGTCGACCTGCAACTGGCCGGTGGCATCGAGCTTGCCGTTGGTCAGCCGCGCCGCCAGGCCCTGGTAGGTGGCTGCCTGCAGCGGCGCCATGTCGACCTGCCTCGCGTTCAGCGCGGCAATGAACCTGCTCTTGGCAAGGTCCACCGTGCCCTTCATCGAAAGCTCGCCGCCGAAGAACTGCGCCGTTACGTCCAGCTTCGCCGCCGGAGCGGCCTGCATGCTCAGTCCCTGGACGCCGCCGTGGAGATTGTTGATGTCGATCTTGCCGGTGGCGTTGGCGTAGTGGATGGCGCTGTTGGCGAGCGTCACCGAGGCGATGCGAAGGTCCATCGGCTGGGTTTTCGCATCGCTGGCGGGCCTTGCGGGAGCTGCCGTCAGGGTATCGAAATTGCTGCGACCTTCCGCCGTCGACGTGTAGTAGAGCTGAGCCTGCTCGAGCGCGAGTGCACCGATCACGTAGCGCGATTGCAGTGGCTGCACGTCGGCAAGATCGGCGGTGCCCTTGCCAAGGCTCAGGATCGCCTGGGCGTCGCTGCTGTTGAGCGTGAAGTCATCCAACTGCAGCTTGCCGGTGAGCTGCAGCTGGGGCTCGGGCTTGGCCTGCACGAAATGCAGGGTGAGATCGCCGCTCAGCAGGCCCTTGGGAATGGCGATCGGCAGCGTTGTCGGCGCATAGCCGATGTAGCGAGCCAGGTCGAGCCGATCGAGATGGAAATCGATGGTCGATTCGCGGTTGTCAGCGAAGGGTTTGGTATGGCCATCCATGCGCAACGGGCTGCCGTCGACCTTCATCGAGAGCAGCGGCTGCACGAAGATGTCGGTGTCGCTGGGCAGGTTGGCGATGAAGGGGATGCCCAGCTCGAGGTTCTCGACATGGTGGCTGGCTTTCAGTGCGTCATCCTGGAACTGGATATCGCCGCCATGCACGCTGATGTTGGACAGCGCGAAGCGCGTGGGCGGCGCGTTCGGGTCCGACGGCGTGGCGTTGAAGCGATCGATGATGTCGCTGAAATTGAAGCGCTGGTCGCCCGTGCGCACGATATGGATGCGCGGGCCTTGCAGGGACAGCTCGTCCAGCACCGGCTTGAGGCGGAACAGCGAGCCCCACGAGGCATTGATCACCGCCTGGTCGATGTCGACGAACGGCGACTTGCCGTCGCGGTCGGCGATATGCAGGTGGTCCAGCTGCAGCCGCAAGGTATAGGGATTGAGATGGGCGGCGCCCAGGGTGACCTGGCGCTGCAGCGCGACGCTGGCACGCTTCTCGATCTGGCTGCGGATGAGGTAGGGCGCGGCGAAGAAGCCGAGCAGCCCGAAGACCACGATCGCGATGACGGTGATCAGGGTCCATTTGCGCACGCGATGCGAATGGTAGACGGCGAGGGCGCGGTCGCGTCCTGCGGCCAGACGGGGGTTGCTGAAAAGATCAGCCATGCCGACGATGCTCCGATGTCATCGCGAGCCGACCGTGCGAGGTCTGTACGACCCGGCAACGTCATTATCCGGTCATGCTGTCGGCGCGCCCTAGGGCAGGAGTGTACTAGGGCGGCCCAGACGGAAGCATCGGTTTTTCCGCCGGACGACCCGGCGGAACATTCGATTATGTGACGGTTTAGTGGAAGCTCAGCTCCAGGAGCACACGACCTTGCCGCACTTGCCCGCATCCATCAGGTCGAAACCTTTCTGGAAGTCGTCGATGTGGATCTGGTGCGTGAGCACCTTCTGCAGCGGGAAGCCGGTGAGCACCATCTGGGTCATCTTGTACCAGGTCTCGTACATGCGACGGCCGTAGATGCCCTGCAGGGTGAGGCCCTTGAAGATCACCTTGTCCCAGTCGATGCCCGCGCCGCGCGGCATGATGCCGAGCATGGCGACCTTCCCGCCGTGGTACATGCATTCAAGCATGTCGTTGAAGGCGCGCGGATTGCCGCTCATTTCCAGGCCCACGTCGAAGCCTTCCATGTGCAGGTCCTTCATCACGTCCTTCAGCGACTGGTTGGCGACGTTCACCACGCGGGTGGCGCCCATGTCCGCCGCCAGCTTCAGGCGGTAGTCGTTGATGTCGGTGACCACCACGTTGCGTGCGCCCACGTGCTTGGCGATGCCGGCGGCGATGATGCCGATCGGGCCGGCGCCGGTGATCAGCACGTCCTCGCCGATCAGGTCGAACTCCAGCGCGCAGTGCGCGGCGTTGCCGTAGGGATCGAAGAAGGCGGCCAGCTCGGACGGGATCTGGTCCGGGATCGGCCACAGGTTCGAGGCCGGCATGGTCATGTATTCGGCGAACGCGCCGTTGCGGTTCACGCCGATGCCGATGGTGTTCGGGCACAGGTGCTGGCGGCCGGCGCGGCAGTTGCGGCAATGGCCGCATACGATGTGGCCTTCGGCCGAGACGCGGTCGCCGATCTTGTAGCCGGTGACGCCCGGGCCGATCTCCACGATGCGGCCGACGAATTCATGGCCGATGGTCAGGCCCGGCTTGATGGTGCGCTGGGACCAGTCGTCCCACTTGTAGATGTGCAGGTCCGTACCGCAGATCGCGGTCTTTTCCATCTTGATCAGCACCTCATTGGGGCCGACCTCGGGGACGGGCACTTCTTCCATCCAGATGCCCTGCTCGGGCTTGCGCTTGACCAGGGCTTTCATCATCTGAGGCATGGGATTTCCGTGGGGAAGGGCGGGAAAACCGACATTATAGAAGGCGGGCGGGGCGCCGGCTTCCTGCACTGCAACGTTGTGGTCCCGGGCTCCAGCTTTTACTGTCGCAAGACTGTGCGTCACTGAACGGAGCGGGCGAATGCGTTTGAGCAGGGTGGGAAGTTCGGTCCTGGCGGTTTGGCAGATGGGGCGCAGACCCTTGGTGGCCGCCTTGATGCTGTCCGCGGGCCTGGCGCTGGCGCCGCCGGCCTGGGCGGCGCAGGAGGGCGCCAAGGCGCCCCTGCAGTTCCGCATCACCGAGGGGAACATCGAGAATGCGTTCTTCCAGGACGGCAGCATCGCGGCCCATCTGTTGCTCAGCTCCGGCGAGAAGCCGCGCATGCTGGTGGCCTTCCCGGCCGGCAACAGCGGCGCAGGCTTGTGGTTCGAACCGACCGACAAGCCGGTGCAGTGGTCGCTGGGCAAGGTAACCGGCCAGCACCGTTCCGTGGACGGTCATGGCTGGAATGGCATTGCCGCCGACGCCAGCGTCACCGCTGACCGTCTGGTGCTGAAGGATGCCGTGCTAGGCAGTATCCGCATGCTGCGCGATTACCAGCAGGGCCAGGGTTACACGGCACAGCTCGCCGCCACGCCAAAGGTCGCTGCCACGCCGCGGCTCACCGAGCGCTCGGCGAGCTGGCAGCGCCAGCGACTGGATGGCGCGCCGGGCTATGCCATCGCACTGAGCACGGACAATGGCCGCTTCACGCAGGAGGACGGTCACCTCGTGCTGCGTCCAGATCACGCGGGCGAGGCGCTGCACCTGCACATCGAGGCCAGCACGGGCGAAACCCCGCTGACGCCGTTCACGAACCTGCTCAATGACCGTGCACAACCTGACAAGCGCAGCCGCGAGGCGCTGCAGTTCCTCAGCTACCGCGAGAAATTCCTCGCCGGGTCCTGGCGCTTCGACACCTATTTCGGCCGCGACACGATGATGTCGCTGCGCCTGCTGATGCCGGTGTTGCAGCCGGCGGCGATCGATGCCGGCATCGCTTCGGTGCTGGCGCGCCTTTCGCCTGACGGACAGGTCGCGCATGAGGAAGGCATCGGCGAGTTCGCGGTGCTTCAGCATCTCAAGGAGCAAGGCAAGCCATCCGCCGAGCCGATCTATGACTACGTGATGGTCGACAGCAACGTGATGCTGCCGCCGGTGGCCGCTGCGTGGTTGCTGGAGGATCCGCGCGGTCGCGATGGTGCCCGAGCCTTCCTCGCCGGCAAGCTGGGGGCGGGGCGGCGAGGCGACGCGCTGGTGCGCAACCTGCTGTTCGTCGCCGCGAGCAGCGAAGCCTTCGCCCGCCAGCCGGTGTATTCGAACCTGGTGGCGCTCAAGCCCAATGCCAAAGTGGGACAGTGGCGCGACAGCAACGAGGGCATCGGCCGCGGCCGCTATCCCTACGACGTCAACGCGGTCTGGATGCCGGCCGCATTGCGCGCGATCGGTCAGTTCCTCGACGCTGGCCTGCTGGACGACTACACCACGCCCGCGCAGCGCGAACGGCTGCGTGTGGCCGCGGCCAGCGCCAACGATTGGGAGCAGCACGCCAGTGCGCTGTTCGCGGTGCATGTTCCGAATGACCGTGCCGTCGCGCAGGTGCGTGAATACGCCAAGCAGATCGGCGTGTCGGACACGTCCGCGCTGAAAGCCGTGGATGGCGGCCAGGTCGACTTTCCTGCCATCGCACTGGACGCGCAGGGCAAGCCGATCCCGGTGCTGAATTCCGATGAGGGGTTCCAACTGCTGTTTGGCAAGCCGGACGCCGCCGCGCTGGATCGCGACATCGGCAACCTGATGCGGCCGTTCCCGGCTGGCCTGATGACCGACGTGGGCATGGTGGTCGCCAATCCCGCCTATGCCGATCATGATGTGTGGTCGCGCTTCGGCAACAACGCCTACCACGGCACCGTGGTCTGGGCGTGGCAGCAGGCGATCATGGCCGCCGGCCTGAAGCGACAGCTGGCCCGCGGCGATCTGTCGACAGCGACCCGCCAGCATCTGGAGGCGGCGCAGGCCGGGCTGTGGCGTGCGATCTGCGCAGCGAATGCAGTGCGTACGTCGGAGCTGTGGTCGTGGTCGTACGCCAACGGCCACTACCGCATCGAGCCGTTCGGTGCGGAAGGCGCGCACGAGGACGAATCCAACGCCGCGCAGCTGTGGAGCACGGTATTCCTCGCGCTGCCGCCGCCGGCCGGACTGGCCTGCCATTGATCGATTCCGACGCCCGCTCCTTGCGGCGGGCGTCGATGTTGCTGCGGCGAGCCGGTGTGCAATGCAGCGTTACCCGCGCGGGCGTTTCGTTCTATGGTCGCAAGTTATTGCGAAATCGCCCGAGGAACAGGCATGCGTTTGAGAAAGATGGGGTGGGTCATGGCCATGGTGCTTGCGACGACGGCACATGCCGATGAAGGCATGTGGATGCCCTCGCAGTTGCCGAGCATCGCCAGGCAGCTGCGGGCTGCGGGATTCCAGGGCAATCCCGCCGACCTCGCCGACCTCACCCAGGCACCGTTGAGCGCCGTGGTGAAGGTGGGCGGCGCCACCGGCTCCTTCGTCAGCAGCGATGGCCTGGTGCTGACCAACCACCACGTGGCCTTCGGCGTCATCCAGTACAACAGCAACGCGCAGCGCGACCTCATCCAGAATGGCTTCGTCTCGCACGACCGCGCGGAAGAACTGCCGGCCAACCCGGATTTCCGCCTGCGCGTCACCACCGGTTTCGACAAGGTCACCGACAAGGTGCTGGGCGCGGCCAAGGGCAAGACCGGCCGTGCGTACTACGACGCCGTCGATGCCGCGAGCAAGGCGCTGGTGACCGAATGCGAACGCGAGCCGGGCATGCGCTGCAGCGTGGTCAACATGTTCTACGGCCGCGATTTCTACTTGGTGAAGCAACTGGAGCTGCGCGACGTGCGATTGGTATACGCACCGCCTCGTGCGATCGGCAACTACGGCGACGAGGTGGACAACTTCGTATGGCCGCGCCATTCGGGCGACTTCACCATCCTGCGCGCCTATGTGGGGCCGGATGGCAAACCGGCGGACTACGCCAAGGACAACGTGCCGTACCACCCGCCTGCGCATCTGCAGATCGCTTCGCAGGGCGTGCGCGAGGGCGACTTCGTGATGCTGGCGGGCTACCCGGGTGTCACCTATCGCCATCGCACGGCTGCCGAGTTCGCCGATCAGGTGCAGTGGCGGCTGCCGGCCACGGTGGACGTATTGCGCCAGTTGCAGGACGTGATCGAGGAAGTCGGCCACACCGATCGCCAGGCGACCATCCGCTATGCCTCGCAGCTGCAATCGCTGAAGAACAACATCAAGCGGTTCAGCGGCGAGCTGGATGGCCTCAAGCGCAGCGATGCCGTCGCCATTCGCCGCAAGGACGAGGACGCGATGCTTTCCTGGCTGGCGGCACAGCCATCGGCCGCCACGCTGCGACCGCAGATCGATGAAGTGGCGCAGCTGATCGCCGCAGGTAATGCCACGCGCGAGCGCGACCTGCTGCTTGCCGTGATGCAGACGCAGACCCAGCTGATGCGCTCGGCGCTGACGCTGCAGCGCCTCGCCCATGAGCGCGCCAAGCCTGACGCGCAACGCGAGAGCGGCTACCAGCAGCGCGACGAGGATCTCACCGCCGGCATGCTGCGGCAGGTGCAGCGTCGTTACGATCCCAAGGTGGAGAAGCAACTGCTGGCATCGTTGCTCACGCGCTACCAGAAGCTGCCTGACGCCCAGCGCCTGCCGGAATTCGACGCCGCTTTCGGCCGCAGCCCGGCCGAGCTGTCGGGCACGCTGGACAAGGTCTATGCGGCCACCCAACTCGGCGACGAGGCGCAGCGTCTGCACTGGCTGAAGGCCGAACCGGCGGAACTTGCCAAGTCCAACGACGCATTGCTCATGCTGGTCGGCAAGCTGCAACCGGCGCTGTTGCGCATCGAGGAAGAGCGCAAGGCACGTGAGGGCGATCTGCTGCGCCTGCGACCGGCGTACATGGACGCGCTGATCGCCTATCGCGAGAAGCAGGGGCGCGCGGTGTACCCGGATGCCAATTCCACGCTGCGCGTGAGCTACGGCAAGGTCACGCCGCTGGAGGCGCGCGATGCGGTGGTCTATCACCCGCTCACCACCACCGCGGGCATCGTGGAGAAGAACACGGGCGTCGAACCGTTCGATGCGCCCAAGCCGTTGCTCGATGCGATCGCGCGTGGCGACTATGCCGGGTACGCCGATGCCAGGACCGGCGCCATGCCGGTGGACTTCCTCAGCAACCTCGACACCACCGGCGGCAACTCCGGTTCGCCCGTGCTCAACGCCAAGGGTGAACTGGTCGGCCTCAACTTCGACAGCAACTGGGAAGCGGTGAGCGCGAGCTGGATGTTCGATCCGCGTTACAAGCGCGCCATCCACGTGGACCTGCGCTACATGCGCTGGCTGATGGACAAGGTTTATCCGGCGCCGCAGTTGTTGAAGGAGCTGGGCATACCGGCCCACGCCGCGCCCTGATCGGTCCTGTTGGCGTGCCTTTGCGGGCGCGCCAACATCGTGGCACGGCCTTCCCCTGTCGTGCTCCGGCCCGGTTCACGCCGGTTTCATTGCCTTGGGCGTGCAGTAAGCCTTCATTCCCTCGGGGAGGAGGGTGTCATGGACTTGCATGAAGAGGGTTGCTGTAGCGGCTTCCACCACGGTCGGCGCGCGATGCTCAAGTCGACACTTGGCCTGGTGGCGCTCGGCGCCATGGGTGTCACGCCGTTGTTGCTGCCCGGTTTTGCCGAGGCAGCCGCCCTGACGAAGGCGCAACGCGATGCGATGACGCCCGACCAGGTGATTGCCTTGCTCAAGCAAGGCAATGAGCGCTTCCGCGCGGGCAAGCTCGACACTCACGATTACCTCGCGCAAAAACGCGCTAGTGCAGCAGGGCAATATCCGGCGGCGGTGATCCTCAGCTGCATCGACTCGCGCGCACCGGCCGAGATCATCTGCGATACCGGCATCGGCGATACGTTCAACGCGCGCGTTGCCGGCAACATCGCCAACGACGATCTGCTGGGCAGCATGGAATTCGCCTGCGCCGTGGCGGGCGCCAAGCTGGTGCTGGTCATGGGGCACACCGCGTGCGGGGCCATCAAGGGCGCCATTGACGGCGCGAAGCTCGGCAACCTCACCGGCTTGCTGGACAAGATCAAGCCTGCCGTGGAGGCGACCAGGTTCGACGGCGAGCGCAGCAGCAAGAACGACGCATTTGTCGATGCGGTGGCGGCGACCAACGTGCGCCACACCATCGATGAGATCCGTCGCCGCAGCGATGTGCTGGCCGGCCTCGAGAAGGACGGCAAGATCAAGATCGTCGGCTCGATGTATCAGCTGGTGGGTGGCAAGCTGGAGTTCTACGCCTGAGCGGCGTTGCCCTGTAAGCGCGCGGGCGCGGCACCGTACAATGGCCGGATGCCGATCGATCAGCGCCCGCTTGCCGTGTTCCTGATGGGCCCGACTGCGTCGGGCAAGACGGCGCTTGCCTGCGCGCTGAGCGAACGATTTCCGGTGGAGCTGGTGAGCGTCGATTCGGCGCTGGTGTATCGCGGCATGGATATCGGCACTGCCAAGCCTGATGCGGCGACACTGGGAACGTATCCCCATCGGCTCATCGACATCCGCGATCCGGCCGAACCCTATTCGGCTGCCGACTTCCGCGGTGACGCGATGGCGGCCATGCAGGACATCACCGCCACGGGCAGGGTGCCTTTGCTGGTTGGCGGCACGGGGCTTTACTTCCGCGCGCTGCAGCAGGGGTTGTCCCAACTGCCTGAGGCCGATCCTGCGATCCGCGAACGCCTTGCTGCCGAGGCTGCCGATGAGGGATGGCCGGCGTTGCACGCACGACTGCAGCGCCTCGACCACACCGCGGCAGCACGCATCGGCCCCAATGATGCGCAGCGTATCCAGCGCGCGCTGGAGGTGATCGAGCTCACCGGCCGGACGTTGTCCGAGCAGCAGCAGGGCGGCAGTGGCGAGCGGTTTCCGTGGCGGGTATTGAAGCTCGCGCTGCTGCCGGCCGATCGCGCGCCGCTGCATGCACGCATCGCCGAACGCTTCGATGCCATGCTCGCCTGCGGCTTCCTGGACGAAGTGCGCGTGCTGCGCGAGCGCAAGGACCTGCATGCCGACCTGCCCGCCATTCGCGCCGTGGGCTACCGCCAGGCCTGGGAGCATCTGGACGGCCAAACGAGCGCCGCCGAATTTCGCGACAAGGGCATCTTCGCCACCCGCCAGCTCGCCAAGCGGCAAATCACCTGGCTGCGCAGCGAGCTCGACGCGCGCGTGCTCGACCCCGACAACCCAGGCCTGCAGGCGCGTGCGGAGGACGCCTTGGAGCTGTTTCTCTGAGACGCGCGACACATCTTGCGCCGTGTTTTCTAAACGTCTTCTTCACACATCAAATCGTCCCACTTCTGGTCTTTCATCAACGATTTAAAAGTGGTTAATATTCCTCAATCTTGGGCCGGGACGCGGCGTGCGTCTTTTTCTCCGGCCCGTCCGTTGCGAGGGGAGAACAAGAAATGTCCAAAGGGCAATCACTGCAAGATCCGTTTCTGAACGCACTGCGCCGGGAGCGCGTCCCGGTAGCGATCTACCTGGTCAATGGCATCAAGCTGCAGGGCACCATCGAATCCTTCGACCAGTTCGTCGTGCTGCTGCGCAACCAGGTCAGCCAGATGGTCTACAAGCACGCCATTTCCACCGTCGTGCCGAGCCGCAACGTGCGCGTCGGCAATGGCCATGAGGGGCACGAGGCCGCGACGGCCACGGCCGATACCGAAGGTTGATTCGGCGGACCTGCCGACCCATGTGAGTGAGAGGGCGTCAGGCCGGGGCCGCATTGGGATCTGGCGCCGCGCCGGCATACACTTCCACTCCCGCCCGCGCCGTGGGCCTAGCCCGCGGCGCTGCGTCTTCCTACAGGTCCGTCCCTATCCGTGTTTGATCGTCAAAAGAAAGGCGAACGCGCCCTCCTGGTTCTTCCGCATTCGCGCGGGGAAGGGGATGCGGTGCGGCGCGCCGAAGAATTCGCCGAGCTCGCCAAATCCGCCGGTGCCGACATCCTCGGCACCCTCAGCGCCCGCGTCGACGTGCCCAATCCGCGCTACTACATCGGCAGCGGCAAGGCCGACGAGATCGCCGAGGCCGCGCGCGCCCTGGGCGCGGACCTGGTGCTGGTCGACCACCTGCTCTCGCCGGTGCAGGAGCGCAACCTCGAAAAGCATCTGAGCGTGCGCGTGGTCGATCGCGCCGGCCTGATCCTGGACATCTTCGCCCAGCGTGCCCGTTCGCACGAAGGCAAGCTGGAAGTGGAGTTGGCGCAGCTCAAGCACCTCGCCACGCGCCTCGTGCGTGGCTGGACCCATCTGGACGCCCAGCGCGGCGGTGCCATCGGCAACCGCGGTCCCGGCGAAACCCAGCTGGAAACCGACCGCCGCCTGCTCGCCGAGCGCGTGAAGATGCTCAGCAAGCGCCTGGAGAAAGTGCAGACCCAGCGTGTGCAGCAGCGTCGTGCGCGCCTGCGCAACACGGTGCCGCGCGTGGCGCTGGTGGGCTACACCAACGCCGGCAAGTCCACCTTGTTCAATGTGCTGACCGAAGGCGAGGTGTTCGCCGCCAACCTGCTGTTCGCCACGCTGGACCCGACCGTGCGCAAGCTCGATGGCCTGTCCTGCGGGCCGGCGGTGCTCGCCGACACGGTCGGCTTCGTGCGCGAGCTGCCCCACGACCTGGTGGCTGCGTTCCGCGGCACCCTGGCCGAGGCGCGTGATGCCGACCTGCTGCTGCACGTCAGCGATGCCGCCGACGATGAGCGCGAGCGGCTGGCCAAGGTCGTCGACAGCGTGCTCGAGGAAATCGATGCGGGTGACCTGCCGCAGCTTCGGGTGATGAACAAGATCGACCTCGCGGGTCTCGAACCGCGCATCGACCGCGACGCGGAGGGCCGACCGACCACCGTATGGCTGTCGGCGGCTACCGGCGAGGGCGTGGACCTGCTGAAGCAGGCGCTGGGCGAACTGCTGGGCGGCGACCGCGTGCAGTCGGAATTGCGCCTGCCGCATTCCGCCGGACGGCTGCATGCCCGCCTGAAGGCAGCCGGCGCCATCGCCGGCGAGGAAGTGGACGAGCAGGGCTGGCGACTGAGCATCGACGCACCGCGCAGCGTCATCGCCCCCTTGAGCGGCGGCAGTGCGGCCGAGGCTGCACTGTTGCGCGATCTGCTCGGCACCCCGGAAGAACAACCCTTCCTGTAGCAGCGCGCCCTGCGCGACATGCCGGCGCGTGGCCCGTCCGCCACGCGGCCGTCGCTCGGGGTGCGGTCCCGCGCGGCAGGTTTGGCGCGCAGGGGGAGGAATCCCCGCCCGGCTCTGGTAGAATGCCCAGTGTTTGTGCGGCCATCCGGGCCCGGGCGGCACACTTGTCACGACAAGCACCCGAGACCATGTCCAAACCCGTTCAACGCGTTTTCCGGCCAATGCAGCCGGCCTCCCAGCGGCCTCAAGGAGACTGACCATGGCCTGGAACGAACCCGGTAACGGGCAACGTGATCCCTGGGGCAAGAACCGGCAGACCGGCAACAAGCCGGGGCTGGACGACATCCTCAAGCAGCTGCGCGACCGCTTCGGCAAGCTCGGCGGCGGTGCCGGCGGCATCTTCGTCATCCTGCTGGCCTTCGTCATCGTGTGGGTGGTGATGAGCAGCTACACCATCGTCGATGCGCGCCAGGCCGGCGTGGTGCTGCGTTTCGGCAAGTATTCGCGCACGTTGCAGCCGGGCTTCCACCTGAAGTTTCCGCGCCCGCTGGAAACCGTGACCAAGGTCGGCACCACCGAGATCCGTTCGGTGTCGGACAAGGTGCGCATGCTTACCAGCGACGAGAACATCATCTCGGTCGACTTCAACGTGCAGTACCAGGTGTCGGATGCCCGCAAATACCTGTTCTCGCTGAGCGGCCCGCCGGAAGACACGCTGCGCCAGGCCGCCGAGGCCGCCGTGCGCACGGTGGTCGGCGCGAACATCATGGACAACATCCTGACCAGCCAGGGCAACGAGCAGGGCACGGCCGCCACGCCGGCCACGGCCAGCACGGCGCCGACCGTTCCCACGCCCGTGGTGCCGGCAACGCCGGCCGCGGCGGTACGCGACACGCTGCAACAGCAGACCCGCGAGATCCTGCAGGCCACCTTGAACGAATACGACTCGGGCCTAATGGTCACCGATGTGAGCTTCCAGAACGTGGCGCCGCCGCAGGAAGTGAAGGACGCCTTCGACGACGTCAACGCGGCGCGCGAAGACAAGCAGGGCACCGAGAACAACGCACGTGCCTACGCCAGCCAGGTGGTGCCGGTGGCGCGCGGTGATGCCTCGCGCATCCTCGCCGAGGCCCAGGGCTACAACGCGCAGCGCGTGGCCATCGCCACCGGTGACGCCGCACGCTTCAACCTGATCCTCAAGGAATACAAGGCCGCGCCCGACGTGACCCGCCGCCGCCTGTGGCTGGAAACCGTCGAGGACGTGATGTCCAACAATCCCAAGGTGCTGGACGGTTCCGGCGGTCGCAACATGATCTACCTGCCGCTCGACAGGGCCACCGGCAAGGACGTGCCCGGCGTGGGCGCGGTGATGCAGTCCGCGGGCAACGACGCGATGGCTGGCAAGGAGAAGCAGCAGTGAAATTCGCCTCCGCCATCGTTGCCGTGCTGCTTGTGCTGATCGGCTTCAACAGCCTGTTCGTCGTGCACGAAGGACAGACCGCCCTGGTGCTGCAATTTGGCCGCATCGTGCGCACCGGCGACACGCCCGGCCTGCACGTGAAGATGCCGTTCGTGCAACAGGTGATGACCTTCGACAACCGCATCCTCACCCTGGAGGCGCAGCCCGAGCGCTACTTCACCTCCGAGAAGAAGAGCGTCAACGTCGACTTCTACGTGAAGTGGCGCATTGCCGACAACGCCGCGTATTACCGCGCCACCGCCGGCGACGAACTGCAGGCCGCCAACCGCCTCACGCCCATCGTGAAGGATGCGCTGCGCTTCGAGTTCAATGGCCGCACCCTGCAGGAACTGGTCTCGGCTGGCCGCAAGGATGTCACCGAGCGCGTGCGCAAGCAGACCGATATCGCGGCGCGCAAGAACCTCGGCATCGCCGTGGTCGACGTGCGCATCAAGCGCATCGACCTGCCGGACGAAGTGAGCGAGTCGGTGTACAAGCGCATGCGCGCCGAACGCGCCCAGCTGGCCAACGAGCTGCGCTACACCGGCCAGCAGGCGGCCGAAACGATCAAGGCCGATGCCGATCGCCAGGCCCAGGTCATCAAGGCCGAGGCCGAGCGCGATGCCGCCAAGGTACGCGGCGAAGGCGATGCCCAGGCCGCGGCGATCTATGCGCAGGCCTACGGGCAGGACCCGGAGTTCTTCGCGTTTTATCGAAGCCTGGCGGCGTACCGTAAGTCGTTCCAGGACGGCAAGGGCGTGCTGGTGCTGAAGCCGGATTCGGAGTTCCTGAAGTATTTCCACGACGGCGCGTCGGCCAAGCACTGAGTGGCGGCCGACGATGTCGCGTGAACTGTTGGCGGCGCTGTGCCTGGTGCTGGTGATCGAAGGACTGGTGTTGTTCGCCGCGCCGCGCAGCTGGCAGGCCACCATGCGCGAGGCGGTGAAATTGAACCCGCGCACGCTGCGTGTGTTCGGCGCGGTGGCCATCGGCATCGGGCTGGTCGCGTTGCAGTTGATGCATTGAGTTGATGCGGCGGATGGGCCGTTCAAAACCATCGGGAATTGACGCGAGCGTGGTCGCTCCGGCGACGTGACTGCCGGCGGGACAGCCACGCTCCGAAAGAGACTCGCCCTCGCGGGCACCCGACTTTTCAAATTGACGAGAGCAACATCATGGGCAAGTCAGTAGTCATCCTCGGCGCGCAGTGGGGCGACGAAGGCAAGGGCAAGATCGTCGACCTGCTGACCGAGCAGGTCAAAGCCGTGGCGCGTTTCCAGGGTGGCCACAACGCCGGCCACACGCTGGTGATCAAGGGCAAGAAGACGGTGCTGCACCTGATCCCCTCGGGCATCCTGCGTGACGACGCGCTGTGCCTGATCGGCAACGGCGTGGTGCTGTCGCCGCAGGCGCTCAAGCAGGAAATCGAAGAGCTGGAAGCGCAGGGCGTGGAAGTGCGCTCGCGCCTGAAGATCAGCCCGGCCACGCCGCTGATCATGCCGTACCACATTGCCGTGGATAAGGCGCGCGAAGCCGCTGCCGGCAAGTCGGCGATCGGCACCACCGGCCGCGGCATCGGCCCGGCATACGAAGACAAGGTCGCCCGCCGCAGCGTGCGCGTTGCCGACCTCATGTACCCGCACGAGCTGCCGGAGAAGATCAAGGCGGCGGTGGAGTACCACAACTTCATCCTTACCCAGTGGCTGAAGGCCGAGCCGGTCGACTTCCAGCAGGTGCTGGACGATGCGCTGGCCTACGGCGAGTTCATCCGCCCGATGGTCGACGACGTCGCCACCATCCTGCACGACGTGCGCAAGGAAGGCGGCCACATCCTGTACGAAGGTGCGCAGGGCGCATTGCTCGACATCGACCATGGCACCTATCCGTACGTGACCTCGTCCAACACCACTGTCGGTGGTGCACTGGCCGGCACCGGCGTGGGCGCGGGCGACATCGACTACGTGCTGGGTATCTGCAAGGCCTACGCGACGCGCGTCGGCGGCGGTCCGTTCCCGACCGAGCTCAACGACGATATGGGCGAGCGCCTGCGCAAGGTCGGCAACGAGTTCGGCGCAAGCACGGGCCGTCCGCGTCGCTGCGGCTGGATCGACCTGGTGGCGCTCAAGCGCGCCGTGCAGATCAACGGCATCAACGGCCTGGCGATCACCAAGCTCGACGTGCTCGACGGCCTGCCCAGCATCAAGGTCTGCATCGCCTACGAATACCGCGGCAAGCGCCGCGAGCTGGCGCCGCTGGACGCCGATGGCTGGGCCGAGTGCAAGCCCGTGTACCTGGAGTTCCCGGGTTGGGAAGAGTCCACCGCCGGCATCCGTGAATGGGACAAGCTGCCGCCGGCCGCTCGCGCCTATCTGCGCGCCGTGGAAGAACTCTCCGGTTGCAAGCTCTCGCTCGTCGCCACCGGCGCCGACCGCGATGACACCATCGTACTGGACGATCCGTTCGCCTGATCGGGAGGCGTCAGTTCCAGACCTCAAAAAGCCCCGCATTGCGGGGCTTTTTGCTGCGCGGCGCACGCGCTTTTTTCGTAGGAGCGCACCCTGTGCGCGAAAAGCCTACGGAGCGGTGATGTCGTGACTCTGCGGTCGCGCACGGGGTGCGCTCCTACAGAAGAAGAGGCGCGTCTCAACCCACCATGACTTCCGGCCATGTTGGCTCGCGCTCGCATGCAGCACCATCGACCTGTTTTGCACCATTTCCGGGCCACCCGTTTGGTCCACCAACAAGGGGATAAACATGCGTACTCGCCTGGTTTCCGCCATTGCGCTCGCATTGGCCGGCGTGACTTTCACCGGCGCCGCACTGGCCGCCGAGGCCGCGCCCACGGCACAGACCACCACCCAGCTGCCGCGCGCCGTGCGTCCTTCGCACTACGCGGTGTCGATCACGCCGCATGCATCCACGCTGACGTTCGACGGCAAGGTCACGGTGGACGTCGAGGTGCTCGCGCCGACCAACGTCATCACGCTCAACGCCATCGACATGAGCTTCAGCAAGGTGGAACTCACGGCCGGCAAGGGTGCCTCGGCGCTGACGCCGAAGGTGAGCACCGACAACGATGCGCAGACTGCCACTTTCACCTTCGACAAGCCCATCGCCAAGGGCAAGTACCAGCTGTCGATGAGCTACGCCGGCAAGATCGGCACGCAGGCCAACGGCCTGTTCGCCATCGATTACGACAGCAAGGCCGGCAAGAAGCGTGCGTTGTACACGCAGTTCGAGAACTCCGATGCGCGCCGCTTCATCCCGTCGTGGGATGAGCCGAACTACAAGGCCACGTTCGATCTCGATGTGACGGTGCCGTCGGGCGACATGGCGGTGAGCAACATGCCGGTGGCGTCGAAGACCGATGCCGGCAACGGTCTCTCGCACATCACGTTCAAGACCTCGCCGAAGATGTCGACCTACCTGCTGTTCTTCGGCACGGGCGAGTTCGATCGCATCACGACCCAGTCCGAAGGCGTGGAAATCGGCGTGGTCACGCAGAAGGGCCTGAGCGCGCAGGGTGCCTTCACCCTGGAATCGGGCAAGGCAGTACTGAAGGAATACAACGATTACTTCGGCGTGCCGTATCCGCTGCCCAAGCTCGACAACGTCGCTTCGCCGGGCAGCAGTCAGTTCTTCTCGGCGATGGAGAACTGGGGCGCGATCTACACGTTCGAATACGCCTTGTTGCTTGACCCGTCCTTCTCGACGTTGCAGGACAAGCAGAACGTGTTCGGCACCGCCGCGCACGAAATGGCGCACCAGTGGTTCGGCGACCTGGTGACCATGCGCTGGTGGGACGACCTGTGGCTCAACGAAGGTTTCGCCTCGTGGATGGCCTCGCGCACCACCGATCGCCTGCATCCGGAATGGAACACCAAGCTCGACGCGGTGGGTATCCGCGAAGGCGCGATGTCGCGTGATGCGGTGGTCACCACCCATCCGGTCGTGCAGCGCATCGACACGGTGGAACAGGCCAGCCAGGCCTTCGACTCGATCACCTATTCCAAGGGCGAGTCGGTGATCCGCATGCTGGAAAACTACGTGGGCGCCGACAACTGGCGCACCGGCGTGCGCAACTACATCAAGGCGCATGCCTACGGCAACACGGTATCCGACGATCTGTGGCATGCCATGGATGCCGTCGTGCCGGGCAAGCAGGTCACCACCATCGCGCATGAATTCACGCTGCAGCCGGGCATCCCGCTGATCCGCGTGGAGGCAGGTGCGTGCGCCAACAACGCGGTGACGCTCAAGCTCACGCAGGGCGAGTTCACCAAGGATCGGCCGGACAAGAAGCCGTTGCGCTGGCACGTGCCGGTGACGGCGCAGAGCATCGGTGGCAAGCCGGTGCATACGCTGGTCGATGGCGAAGCCACGCTGGCGGTGCCGGGTTGCGGTCCGGTGCAGGTGAACGCAGGGCAGAGCGGGTACTACCGCACGCTGTACGCGCCGGCGCAGGTCTCGGCGATCAAGGAAGGCTTCACCAAGCTCGAACCGATCGACCAGCTCGGCGTGATGAGCGATACCTGGGCGCTGAGCATGGCCGGCCTGCAGCCGGTGGCGGATTTCCTGGATCTGGCGAAAGCCACGCCGGTCGGCGCCGATCCGCAGATCTGGGACGAAGTGGCCGGCAGTTTCTCCGCGCTCAACGACTACTATCGCGGCGATGCCAAGCGCCAGGCGACGTTCCGCACGTATGCCGTCAAACGCCTGTCGCCGGTGTTCGCCCGCGTGGGCTGGGAAGCCAACCCGAACGAGAGCGTGCCGACCACGATCCTGCGCAGCCACCTGATCAGCACGTTGTCCAACCTGGGTGACAGCACGGTCA
Organism: Dyella jiangningensis; assembly: GCF_003264855.1. Taxonomy (NCBI): domain Bacteria; kingdom Pseudomonadati; phylum Pseudomonadota; class Gammaproteobacteria; order Lysobacterales; family Rhodanobacteraceae; genus Dyella; species Dyella jiangningensis. Next base: position 1,699,130 of record NZ_NFZS01000001.1, read on the forward strand.
TCGATGAAGCACGTCGTCGCTATGCGGCCCAGGCCACCGATCCGAAGGCGGTGCCGGCCGAGCTGCGCAAGACCATCCTGGCGATCGTGGCCAGCCACGCCGACGCGGCCACCTGGGACAAGATGCACGCCGCCGCCAAGGCCGAGAAGACGCCGCTGGTGAAGGATCGCCTGTATGCGCAGCTCGCTTCGGTGGAGGACGAGGCGCTCGCCAAGCGAGCGCTCGACCTTGCGCTGACGGATGAACCCGGTGCCACCAACAGCGCCGGCATGATCCGCATCGTGTCGCGCCTGCATCCGGAGCTCGCGTTCGACTTCGCGATGGCGCATCGCGAACAGGTGGACAAGGTGGTGGATGGCAGCTCACGCAGCCGTTACTACCCGGCGCTGGGCAGCAGTGCGTTCGACCAGGCCATGATCGACAAGATCAATGCCTACGCGACCAAGTACCTGGCGCCAAGCTCGCGTCGCGATGCCGAAACCGCCGTGGCCAACATCAAGTACCGCATGATGGTACGCAACGAACGCCTGCCGTCGGTGGATGCGTGGTTGGGGAAGAACGGCGGCTGATCTGCCGCACGTGTGAAGCGAGAAGTCCCTCTCCCTGCGTGGGGTGAGGGTTCGCGCTCGCCGCGTCGTTGAGTGCCTCACTCCGCCCGCACGCTCATCCGCCTGCGACCGGAGGAAGTCCCTGCGGGGCCGGCACCTTCTCTCCCACGGGACTACCTACGGGTCGCCGAGGGGAGAAGGGGGCTTCGTTATGACATAGCTTGTCTTCCGTCAGTCGTTTGCCCACCCATCGCAACACGTCCTCAAGGCCCCGCACGTCGGGGCCTTTTTCCTGCTGTGCGCGTGAGCCAACTCATCGACAGTGCGCCAACGGCAAGGCAACCGGCGGCGGTCGAGACTGCAGGCGAACTTCGGAGAAGCATCATGAAGCAAGCCAAGCAGCCACCTTCGAGCAAGACCGCGGGCGAGAACGTGCAGAGCCAGGGCGGTATCCGCCGTGACGAAGTGGAAGAAGCGCGCAGCAACTTCGATCCCGCATCAGGCGGGCAGGGCGGGCATCTCGCCACGCAGGTGCCGGGACAGTCGCTGGATGAAGGCGGTGACGAGTTGAACACCGGCTTCACCGGCGACGACGGTGCGCATGTGGCCGCGAACACGGTGTCCGAACCTGGTGATCTCGAACCCTGGCAAGCCGCCAACACGCTACCCGACAACGGACAGGGCACCGACCTCAACATCGGCAGCCGTGACATGACCGATCGACCGCCCACGGACGACATCGGCACCTACGCCGCGCCCACGTCGACCGAAGGCGGGCAAGGCAGCGTGAGTGGCACGGGTAACGCGCGACCCCATCATGGCCGCGAAGCGGAAAACGAAACGATCGAGCGTTCGGGCGGTGCTGGTGCCGGGCAAGGTTCGAGCTATCAGAGTGGTGGCACGGCCGTTGATCGCGCGCAAAAGATCGCCGAGCGCAAGGCCCAGGAAGGTACGGCGGCGTCGCCGAGAAACGAGGCCGGTGGCCGCGACCCGTCGCCGCGGACGCCGCTCGGCAAGGATCGCAGTCGTTGAGGTGCGAAGGGCGGCATCCGCGGGCCGGCATCGGTGCCGGCCCGCGACGCGTTTTGCCTTATCTCCCGAGGTCACTCAGGAATCGCTTGGTGAACTGCAGGTTCGTGCTGGATGGCACCGAGTTGCAGGTCGGCGACGCGGTGGTCTGGTTGCACGGGTTGTCGCGATCGAGCGACCAGAAGTGCAGGCCGGCGAGCCCATTGCTGACGGCATAGCTGGTGACGGCATCCACGTTGGCCACCGAGAAGTTCTCGTTGGATACATCGTTCACGCCGATCATCGGGGTGAGCTCGATCTTGCTGGCGGGAATGCCATAGGTGTGCTGCAGGTTGGTCACGGCCTGGATGGCCGACTGGCCCATGTCGCACACGCCGCCCGACACCACGCACACGCCGGCGCTTGGTCCGCCGTAATCCATGACCATCAGGTTGATCGTGTAGTTGGTGAGCGAGGAGGCCTTGATGGCCTTCACCACCATGTCACCCAGGCTGTTCACACCGCCGTAGCTGCCATCCGATGCGCCCAGCGTGGCGAGCGTGAAGGAGAAGCGCAGGTTGGGATACAGCGATTGGCCATACACCGCAGCGGCCACGAGGTTGTTGATGCCTTGTTGCGACTGGCCGCCTTCGATGTCGAAATCCACGCCCACCATTTGCGGCGACATGTAGCGCGAGAGGAAGGTGGCGAAGTTCGCAGTGCTGCCGCAGGTAAACGTGCCCGCCTGGCCGCCGGTGGAGACCACGTAGGGCAGGCCGGCGCTGGAAAGCGCGCTGATGTTGGCGCTGGCGAAACTCGCGCCCGGCACGCCGCCCCAGTTCTCGCTGCCGCATTCGCCGGTGGCGAAGGCGAGGGTGATCGCGCTGAGGTTGGTGACGTAGTTCGACTTCAGGCTGCCACTGCCGACGACCGGAATCGACGATCCCGTAGCCGTCGCCGTCTGCATCACGTTGGTGTTCCAGTTGAGATTGATCGTGATGTCCTTGTAGGGACTGAACAGCAGGTTGGCACCCGTGCCTGGCGGATTGGTGGTGCCGCCGCCGCCCGTGCCGCCGCCTCCGGTACCGCCACCGCCCGTGCCGCCTCCGCCACTGCTTCCGGTGCATGAGCCTTGTGATGTCCATGGCTGCGCGGAACCGGCAGGGCCATTGTTCGTTGCAGGATCGTTGCCCTGGGTCCACCAGTTGGCGACGTAGTTGATGCCGTTCTCGCTGGCGACCTGGCCGCCGGTATACACCTGGCTCGACACCCACGCGGCCGCACACGTTCCACCGGAGCCCGTACCGCCGCCACCGCCCGTGCCTCCGCCGGAACCCGAGCCGCCGCAAGCCCCTTGCGAGGTCCATGGCTGGCCCGAGCCGCTGGCGCCGTTGCTGGTCGCCGGGTCGTTGCCCTGCGTCCACCAGTTGGCGACGTAATTGGTGCCGTTCTCGCTGACCACGGCGCCGCCGTTGTAGGCGGTGCTGGCGCTCCACGCCGCCGCGCAGGCGGGCGTGCTCTGCGCCTGTACCGTCTGCACGGGCGCCATCGTCATCAGGCTCATGGCCATCACGCCACCGGCAGTGCTGCCGAGCGCGTGCAGGGCCGTGCGAAACCACATCACCGATTGCTTTACACGCATAAGGGTTTCTCCTTGGGTGAAAAGTGCAATGTCAGGATGGAGCTGTTGCGGCGACTGGCCGGTTCCCACCGGCCAACCGGGTCCGATCGTTCCGCTGTCCGTACCCGTCATGGCGCGCGCCATGCCTGGAGCGATGTCGTCTTGTGTCCCCGGAATGACAACGTTGTCCTCAATGACTCGACGAAACTGTGACGCGCGCCGTGAAATCGAGCGAAGTTGCTGGAGCTTATGGATGTCTGGTTATGTCCCGCGATGCAGCAGGAATCTGTTGCTTTGCAGCGATCTTCTTGGCGAAAAACTGATAAACGCCTGCGTCGTCGATGGTGCGTTGCGATCGGCGATGCGCGTTGCCGGGAAGGTCGCATTTCCTCTCGGTGACAACGTTGTCCTCCCTGGCTCTTCTTCCGTAGGAGCGCACCCAGTGCGCGACCGCGGAGGTCGGTGTTTTCGCCCCGTAGGCTTTTCGCGCACTGGGTGCGCTCCTACAGAAGTAGGAAGCGGTCGCTATCGACGGCCGTAAAAAAAGGGCTCCGCGAACGGAGCCCTTCTCGATGACGACGATGTGCGATGCGTTACGCGACGTTCGGCTCGCTGAACGCCTCGATCTCGCCCTTGAACGCTTCCACCGGCACGCAGCTGCAGAACACGTTCTTGTCGCCGTAGACGTTGTCCACACGGGCCACCGGGCTCCAGTACTTCTGGAACTTCAGACTGGGCAGCGGGAAGGCGGCCAGTTCGCGGGTATACGCGTGCGTCCACTCCGAGGCCGACACCATCACGGCGGTGTGCGGCGCATGCTTGAGCGGGTTGTCCTCGCGATCGAGCTTGCCGCTTTCGATGGCGCGGATTTCGTCGCGGATCTGGATCATCGCGTCGATGAAGCGATCCAGCTCGTCCTTCGATTCGGATTCGGTCGGCTCGACCATCAGCGTTCCCGCGACCGGGAAGCTCAGCGTCGGCGCGTGGAAGCCGAAGTCGATCAGGCGCTTGGCCACGTCTTCGGCACCGATGCCGGTAGCGTCCTTGAGCGGGCGCAGGTCGAGGATGCACTCATGCGCCACCAGACCGTTGCGGCCGGTGTAGAGCGTCTCGTAGTGCGGCGCCAGGCGCTTGGCGATGTAGTTGGCGTTGAGCAGCGCCACCTGCGTCGCGCGGCGCAGGCCGGCGGCGCCCATCATGGTGATGTACATCCAGCTGATCGGCAGGATGGAGGCCGAGCCGAAGCTCGCGGCGCTGACCATGCCTACGGTGCTTTCAGCACCGTAGGCCCCTGGCAGGAACGGGGCGAGATGCGACTTCACCGCGCACGGGCCGACGCCCGGGCCGCCGCCGCCGTGCGGGATGCAGAAGGTCTTGTGCAGGTTGAGGTGCGAGACGTCCGAGCCCCACTTGCCGGGCTTGGCGACGCCGACCAGCGCGTTCATGTTGGCGCCGTCGACGTACACCTGGCCGCCGTGCGCGTGCACGATCTCGCAGATCTTGACGACGTCTTCCTCGAACACGCCGTGCGTGGACGGGTAGGTGATCATCAGCGCGGCGAGGCGGTCGCTGTACTTCTCGGCGGCACGCTTGATGTCTTCCACGTCGACGTTGCCGTTCGCGTCGCACTTGGTCACCACCACCTGCATGCCGCACATCTGCGCGGAGGCCGGGTTGGTGCCGTGGGCGGACTCGGGGATCAGGCAGATGTCGCGATGGCCCTGGCCGCGCGAGCGGTGGTAGGCGCGGATGGCGAGCAGGCCGGCGTATTCGCCCTGCGCGCCGGAGTTCGGCTGCAGGCTCACCGCGTCGTAGCCGGTGCACTCCACCAGCATCGCTTCCAGCTCGTCGATGAGCTGCTTGTAGCCGGTGGCCTGGTCGGCCGGGGCCAGCGGATGGATGTTGGCGAACTCGGGCCACGTCACCGGGATCATTTCGGCGGTGGCGTTGAGCTTCATGGTGCAACTGCCCAGCGGGATCATGGTGCGATCCATCGCCAGGTCCTTGTCGGCCAGCGAGCGCATGTAGCGCAGCAGCTCGTGCTCGCTGTGGTGCGTGTTGAAGGCCGGGTGGGTGAGGAACTTGGTCTTGCGGAGCAGATCGCGCGGCAGTGCATCGTGCACGTCGGCATCGAGCGCATCGATGTCGGCGATGGTGGCGCCGAACACGGCGGCCAGCGCAACGACGTCGGCGCGCGTGGTGGTTTCGTCCAGGCTGACGCCGACGCTGTTGGCATCGATTGCGCGCAGGTTGATGCCGGCGGCGCGTGCCTTGGCATGCAGCGCAGCGGCATCCACGCCGGTCACGTGCAGCGTGTCGAAGAAGTCGGCACCGGCAGTGATACCAGCCTGGCGCAGCGCCACGAACAGGATCGAGGCCAGGCGATGCACGCGGCGGGCGATGCGGGTGAGGCCTTCCGGACCGTGGTACACGGCGTACATGCTGGCCATCACGGCCAGCAGCACCTGCGCGGTACAGATGTTGGAGGTGGCCTTCTCGCGGCGGATGTGCTGTTCGCGCGTCTGCAGGGTGAGGCGGTAGGCCGGCTTGCCTTCGGCGTCGATGGACACGCCGATCAGGCGGCCCGGCATCGAGCGCTTGTAGCTGTCGCGGCAGGCCATGAAGGCGGCATGCGGACCGCCGAAGCCGAACGGCACGCCAAAGCGCTGGGTGTTGCCCACCACGATGTCGGCGCCCCATTCGCCGGGTGCGGCGATCAGGGTGAGGGCGAGCAGGTCGGTGGCCACGCAGACCACGCCGTGGCGCGCGTGCACCGCGTCGGCCAGGGCCTTGTAGTCGTTGATGCGGCCGAAGGTGTTGGGGTACTGCAGCAGCACGCCATAGCTCTCGACCGAGGTGGCTTCGCTGTCGTCGCCGATGTGCAGGTCGATGCCCATCGCCTCGGCGCGGGTCTTGATCACTTCCAGCGTCTGCGGATGCACGGCGTTGGAAACGAAGAACACGTTGGACTTGGACTTGGCCGAACGCTTGGCCAGGGTCATCGCCTCGGCGGCGGCGGTGCCTTCATCGAGCAGGGACGCGTTGGCGATCTCCATGCCGGTGAGGTCGGCGCACATGGTCTGGAAGTTGATCAGCGCTTCCATGCGGCCTTGCGAGATTTCCGCCTGGTACGGCGTATAGGCCGTGTACCACGCCGGGTTTTCCAGGATGTTGCGCAGGATGACGTTCGGGGTCAGCGTGCCGTAGTAGCCCTGGCCGATGAAGCTCTTGAACACCTGGTTCTTGTCGGCGATGGCGCGGATCTTGGCGATCGCTTCGACTTCGGTGATCGGCGCGGGCAGGGCCAGCGGGGCCGGCGACTTGATCTTGCCCGGCACGATGGCGTCGGTCATCGCTTCCAGCGAGTCGTAGCCGACCGCGGCGAGCATGGTGGCGATTTCCGCGTCGTTGGGGCCGATATGACGCTCGATGAAGGCGTCGTGGTGCTCGAGGTCGCGCAGCGAAGGATGGGCGTTCTGACTCATGGCAAGGGGCATCCGGAAATGACCGATAACGGCCGGACGTGCAAGCTGCACGTGAAGCGCCCCTCTGTCCTTTTGCCTGAGAGTTTGGAAGCTTGCGCTTCGTGCCCCTTCGGCGCCGGATTCAACCGGTCTCTCCAGAGTGTTGGTACGGGTGATGGTATGGGGCCTGAGCGATTACGGGCATTGCGCCTTCGGCAGCGGTTCGCACCGCTTCTCCCACCACACGCTAAACGTCGATTATAAGGTGCCCGGGCGGGCTTTGCCTCCCTCCTTGGCTCGCGCTTCAGTCGCGGTGTGGCACGAGTCTCACCCCGCGTAAGATGAACGCCCCCAACCCCGGTAAGCGCCATGACGCCTCCCTTCCAGCTGGCCCGGATCGACCATGTGGTGCTGCGCGTGCACGATCTGCCCGCCATGCAGCGGTTCTATTGCGATGTGCTCGGTTGCCGCGAGGAGCGCCGGCAGGACGAAATCGGCCTGGTCCAGCTGCGCGCCGGCGACTCGCTGATCGACCTGGTGGCGCTGGACGGCAAGCTCGGCAGGCTGGGTGGTGCCGGGCCGGGCACGCAAGGGCACAACATGGATCACCTGTGCCTGCAGGTGGAGAACTATGACGAAGCCGCCATCACCGGCCACCTCAAGGCGCATGGCGTACGCATCGGCGAGATCGGCTCGCGCTACGGCGCCAAGGGCGAGGGCCCGTCGATCTACCTGTACGATCCGCAGGGCAACATGGTGGAGCTGAAAGGCCCGCCGCACGCCTGATCGCAGCCAGCGGTCGTCTTCACATGGCGGCCGAGATCGCCGCCTTATAGTCCCCCACCGTTGGTCCCGGTGGCGCGCGAGCCACCCCGCCGGTGGTGCCCCGTTCCAGGCAAGCCGTCGTTCGCGCCACGGGACAAGCGCTATGTCTGATGCCACCCACCGTTTCGCACTCACGTTGGATCCAGACAGGAGAACCAGCATGGCGACATATATCTCGCTCACGCACATGACCGACCAGGGCATGCGGGCGATCAAGGGCACGACCAAGCGTGCGGAAGCCGTGAAGCGGCTGCGGCGAAATTCGGAGCCACGGTGAAGGACATCTATTGGACGCTGGGTCAATACGACCTGGTGACCGTCATCAAGGCGCCCGATGAGGTATCCGCCACGGCGTTCGGCTTGACCATCGCGTCGGCCGGAAACACGCGCTCGGAAACCTTGCGGGCATTCTCCGGGTAGGAGATGCAGGCCGTGCTGGGCAAGATGGGATAGGACGCCAATGAGGAGGGCCAAACCACATTGGGTTTGGCCCTCTCACGGTACAACGGTGATCAGCCCTGCGGGATCCCCGCCATGTCCGGCAGGTGATGCGCGATGCCCTTGTGGCAATCGATGCAGGTCTTCTCACCCGAGCCCAGCCAACGCTTGTGGATCTCGGCGGCACGGCTCGACTGCCGCGTCAGGTCCATCGACGTGTAGTTGTGGCAGTTGCGGCATTCGAGCGAATCGTTGGCTTTCAATCGCGTCCACTCGTGCTCGGCCAGCTCCAGGCGATGGTCGAGGAACTTCTCCCGCGTATCGATGGTACCGAAGATCTTGCCCCAGACCTCCTTGGAGGCCTGCATCTTGCGCGCGATCTTGTCGGTCCAGTCATGCGGCACATGGCAGTCGGGGCAGGTGGCGCGCACGCCCGAGCGATTGGTGTAGTGGATCGTGGTCTTCAGTTCCTGGAACACGTTGTCGCGCATTTCGTGGCAACCGGTGCAGAACGCTTCGGTGTTGGTCGCCTCGAGTGCGGTGTTGAACGCGCCCCAGAAGATCACGCCGGCAATGAATCCACCGAGCGTGAGAAAACCCAGGCTGTAGTGCACGCTGGGCCGGCGCATGGTTCGCCAGAAGACGAGGGCCCACGACTTGATCCGTGTCCACATGGTCAGTTCGCCTTGTGCGCTTGCTGTTCGGACTGCTCGGACAGGATGGCGTCGATATCCTTGAAGTTGTTGGCGACCAATGGCTGCGCGTCGGTCTGCACGACATGGCACTGGTTGCAGAAATAGCGTCGCGGCGAAATGGTTGCCAGGAACTGATCGTCGCGATCCATGTAGTGCGTCACGCTCACCGGCGGCGCCTGGAACTTGTCCGCGTTCGCACGTGCATGGCACAGCAGGCAGCGGTTGGAATTCTTGTCGACCTGGTAGTTGTCGATGGAGTGCGGGATGGTCGGTGGCTGCATCGGGTAGGCGCGGTTGCGCTTGATGTCCGCGTTCTCCACGTGCGCCAGTGCCGGCGCCATGCCTTCCTGGTTGACCGGCACGCCGCGGCGGATGGCGTCGATCTGCTTGCCTTGAGGCGCTTCCTCACCCGAGGGTTTGGCGCCCGATGGCGGCAGGTTGGCCGATGTCGCCGCGGTGGCGACCACGGGCGGTGGTGCACTGCCGGCCTTGCGGCCCGCCACAAAGGCCACGGCGGCCACGACGATGACAGCCAGCAGGCCGATGGCGATGAGAGGTTTGTCGCGCATATCGATGTCCCCTTTAGACGGCCACGACCTTGACCGCGCACTTCTTGTAGTCGGTCTGCTTCGAAATCGGATCGGTCGCGTCCAGCGTCACCTTGTTGATCAGCTGGCCCGCATCGAACCACGGCACGAACACCACGCCGGGCGGCATGTGGTTGCGCCCGCGCGTTTCGATGCGCGATCGCATGTCGCCACGCCGCGACACCACGCGCACCTCGTCACCACGCTTGAAACCACGCGCCTTCGCATCGTCGGGATTCATGAACACCACGGCCTGCGGAAACGCGCGATAGAGCTCCGGCACGCGCATCGTCATCGAACCGGAGTGCCAGTGTTCCAGCACCCGGCCGGTCACCAGCCACAGATCGAATTCCTTGTCGGGGCTTTCGGCGGGCGGCTCATAGGGCAAGGCCCAGATCACCGCGCGTCCATCCTTGTTGCCATAGAACTGGAAGCCGGTACCGGCCTTGACGTAAGGGTCGCTGCCTTCGCGATAGCGCCACCGCGTTTCGTGGCCATCCACCACTGGCCAGCGCAGGCCGCGTTCCTGGTGATACGTGTCGAAAGGCGCCAGGTCATGACCGTGGCCGCGGCCAAACTCGGCGTACTCCTCGAACAGGCCCTTCTGCACGTAAAAGCCGAAGGCGGCCGATTCGTCGTTGTCGTAACCCGCTTCGATCTGCGAGGTGGGAAACTTGTCCACCTTGCCGTTCTTGTACAGCACCTCGAACAAGGTCTTGCCCTTGTATTGCGGATTCGCCGCGAGGATGTCCGCCGGCCAGCACTCGTCGGTGGTGAAGCGCTTGGAAAATTCCATCAGCTGCCACAGGTCTGACCTTGCCTCGCCCGGCGCCTTCACCAGCTGATGCCAGAACTGCGTGCGTCGCTCGGCATTGCCGTAGGCGCCTTCCTTTTCCACCCACATCGCGGCCGGCAGGATCAAATCGGCGGACTGTGCGGTGACGGTGGGGTAGGCGTCGGAGACCACGATGAAATTGCGCGGATCGCGATAACCCGGATACGTCTCCTGCATCAGGTTCGCGCCGGCCTGCATGTTGTTGTTCACCTGCACCCAGTAGGCGTTGAGCACGCCATCGCGCAGCTTGCGGTTCTGTTCCACCGCGTGAAAGCCCGGCTTGGGCTGGATGATGCCGTGCGGGATGTTCCAGATGTCCTCGGCGTGCTTGCGATGCTCCGGATTGGCCACGAGCATGTCCGCCGGAAGGCGATGGCTGAACGTGCCCACTTCGCGCGCCGTGCCGCAGGCGGACGGTTGGCCGGTGAGCGAGAACGGGCTGTTGCCTGGCGTGGAGATCTTGCCGGTCAGCAGGTGCAGGTTGTAGACCATGTTGTTGGCCCACACGCCGCGCGTGTGCTGGTTGAAGCCCATGGTCCAGAAGGAAACGACCTTGGTCTTCGGGGCGGCATAGAGTTCGGCGAGCTGCTCCAGCCAGCCTTTTTCAACGCCGGTCATTGCCACGGCTTTTTCCAGCGTGTACGGCGCGACAAATGCGGCGAACTGCTCGAAGTCGATGGGATCGCTTGCGGTCGGGTCCTTTGCGTTCTTGGCATTCACCTCCAACGGATTGTCGGGACGCAGGCCGTAGCCGATGTCCGTGACGCCGCGCTTGAAGGTGGTGTGCTGGTTGACGAAATCCTTGTTGACCTTGCCGCTCTTGATGATGTGGTTGGCGATGTAGTTGAGGATCACCAGGTCGGTCTGCGGCGTGAACACGATCGGTATGTCGGCCAATTCGAAGCTGCGATGCTCGAACGTCGACAGCACGGCCACCTTCACCTGCGGATTGGACAGGCGCCGATCGGTGACGCGCGTCCACAGGATCGGATGCATCTCGGCCATGTTCGAGCCCCACAGCACGAACGCGTCCGCGGCCTCGATGTCGTCGTAGCAACCCATCGGCTCGTCCATGCCGAACGTGCGCATGAAACCCATCACGGCCGACGCCATGCAGTGGCGCGCATTGGGGTCGAGGTTGTTGCTGCGGAAGCCGGCCTTGAACAGCTTGTTCGCGGCGTAGCCTTCCCATACGGTCCATTGGCCGGAGCCGAACATGCCGACCGATCCCGGGCCTTTTTCCTTGAGCACGCGCTTGAACTGCGCGGCCATCACGTCGAAGGCTTCGTCCCAGGACACCGGCGTGAATTCGCCGTCCTTCGCATAGGCGCCGTCTTTCTTGCGCAGCAGCGGCTGTGTCAGGCGATCGCTGCCGTACATGATCTTGGAAAGGAAATAGCCCTTGATGCAGTTGAGGCCGCGATTGACCTCGGCATGTACATCACCATGCGTGGCCACCACGCGGCCGTTCTTGACGGCGACATTCACGCCGCAACCGGTGCCGCAGAACCGGCAAGGTGCCTTGCTCCACTTGAGCTGAGTGAGGTCGCCTTCGAGCAACACGTTGGTGGCGCTGGCGGGAAGCGCGATGCCGGCAACGTTGGCGGCAATGGTGACGGCCGTGTTGCGGATGAATTCGCGTCGCGTCATGTGGGCGGTCATGCGTCGGCTCCCTGATGCGATTCCATGGTCATGGCGGGTTGGTCGAGTTCGTCGGCGGGCTCGACATGGTGATAGACCAGCGACACGTTGATCACGCCGGGGAGCAGGGACAGCGCATCGATGTGGTCGACGATGGCGCGCTGGTTGTCGGTCTCGCACAGAAGCACGCAGCGGCAATCACCTTCGGCGGCGATTGCCAGCGCGTCATGCATCGCGGTGAATTTGCGCACCACCGCCGCGCCGTCCGGGCGGTGAAGCACGACAAGGCTTGAGATGTGCTGCTCGTCTTTCACGGTGATCCCCTTTCGCAGCCAGGCAACGCACGCAACGCCGTCGCGTCAGTGCCCGGGCGGGCCGCTGACGAACATCTGCCAAAACCAGACGATGAACCCGTAGCTCGCGACGAACATCACGGCCAGTACGGGAAAAAGGACAACGGCAAGCAGGAGGAAGGTGTTCCTCTCCTGGCGCTTCAGCCCCGTTTGCGGTGACGTTTCCATGCACACCTCTCGAGCAGAAAGGTTCCTCACTACTCCAGGCACTTAAGCTAAGCGCATCACGGCCACTATTTTCTGACTCATGTCAGGTGAACATCACAAAGGGCGTATGCCTACACTGGACGGCTCGCGTAAACAGCGCCAAGTTTACGCAGCAGGCTGAGCCATGCAGTGAAGGGTGCGTGAAATCAACCAGGGAGTGACGCATGTTGACTCGAATCGGAACGTTCCGCCGTTGCCTGCTGATGTGTCTCGTCGCGTTTCCAGTCCTGCCTGTTTACGCGGGGGACGGAGCGGTGGACCCGACGCCGAGCGTGCAGATCAGCGTGGCGGGGAAGGCCACGCCACTGAGCGCATCCGTGCTGGCGGGCATGCCCCATGTCGATGTCACGGCGGCGGCGCATGACGAAGTGCCCAGCGCATGGCGAGGCGTGCCGTTGACTGATCTGCTGGTACGAGCGGGGATTGCCCTGAACAAGCCGTTGCGGGGCCGGGATCTGGCTTCGTTTGTTCGCGTCACCGCGGCGGACCGCTATCAGGTCGTATTTGCCCTGTCTGACCTGGACCCGACACTGGGCCACAACCAGGTGCTGTTGGTGGACCAGCGCAACGGCAAGCCGTTGGACAAGGATGGCCCCTATCGGCTGCTGGTTCCGGGGGACAAGCGGCCGGCTCGCTGGGTTCGCAATGTCACCGTCATCGAAGTGGTCGACGGAGCGACGTCGATGCGTCCTTGAGGCGTGCTCAGGCGGCGTCGACGGGTGGTACGTACAGGTCGACGATCGCCTCCTTGGCCAGCGGCATCAGACCCTCGCCGCCTTCGGCGAGGTGCGCCTTGATCTGGCGGCGCATCGTGGGGTCCCAGAACCGCTTGAGATGATCGCGCACGCTGACCACGGCGGCCGCGTGATCGGGCTCGCTGGTGAAATAGGTCGCGATGTCGTTGGCCATGGTGACCAGGCGTTCGATTCTCATGGCGTCTCCGGCGGTGCCGGCGGCTGCAGGCGGTCGGGATGGGTGTAGACATTATGGGTGCCCGGGCGCGTGAAGCCGACCAGGGTGATGCCGGCGCTGCGCGCCAGCTCGATGGCCAGCGCCGTGGGCGCGGAAATCGCCGCCAACACCGTGATGCCGGCGCTGGTCGCCTTGGTCACCATTTCATAGCTGGCGCGGCTGGTGACCAGCGCCATGCCGTCGCCGGCGTCGATGCCGGCACGGCGCATGGCGCCGATCAGCTTGTCCAGCGCGTTGTGGCGACCGACGTCTTCGCGTACCAGCAGGATCTGCCCCTCGCTGTCGGCCCAGGCGGCCGCGTGCACGGCGCCGGTCGCGGCGTTCATCGGCTGGCGCGACTGCAGTTGCTCAAGCGCCTGCTCCAGCGCGACGCGCGCCACGGGATGTCCTTCGCCGACGGCATGGCCGTGGCGTATGGCCTGCTCGAGATCGCGCGTGCCGCAGATGCCGCAGCCGCTTCGGCCCGGCAGCAGGCGTTGCCGTTCCTTGTCGAGGTGAGCACCCGGTGCGTTGTCAGTGACGCGGATGGCCAGCTCGATGCCCTCGATGAGCGCATGGCTTTCCATCTGCAGAAGCTGCGAGGGATCGTTGATCAGCCCCTCGCTGAGCGAGAAGCCCAGCGCGAAGTCGTCCAGGTCGTGCGGCGTCGCCATCATCACGGCGAAGGTGGCGCCGTTGTAGACCATCGCGACCGGCACTTCTTCGGCGATGAAATCGCTCTCATGCGCGGACTGCCCATGCCGCCACCGATCGACCGGCCGGGTCACGTAGCCTTTCGAGGATTCCTCTGGCTCGGGCGCGGTCAAGCGGGCTTCACCGACTGTTCGAGCAACGCCTCCTGCGCTTCGGTAAAGGCGCGATGGCGCCGTTGCCAGTCGGACGGCTGCGTGACACGAGTGACCTGCACGGCGGTCACCTTGTACTCGGGGCAGTTGGTGGCCCAGTCCGAGTTGTCGGTAGTGATGACGTTGGCGCCGGAGCCCGGGAAGTGGAAGGTGGTGTAGACCACGCCCGGCTGCATGCGCTCGGAAATCAGCGCGCGCAGCACGGTCTCACCCGAGCGGCTGGTGATGCCGACCCAGTCGCCGTCCTCGACGCCGCGTTCTTCCGCGTCGTGCGGATGGATCTCCAGGCGATCCTCGTCATGCCACATCACGTTGGCGGTGCGCCGCGTCTGCGCGCCCACGTTGTACTGGCTGAGGATGCGGCCCGTGGTGAGGATCAGCGGATGTTCGGCATTGACCTTCTCGGAGGTCGGCACGTACTCGGTGATCACGAAGCGGCCCTTGCCGCGCACGAATGCGTCGACGTGCATGACCGGCGTGCCGAATGGATGCTCGTCGTTGCAAGGCCACTGTACCGAGCCGAGCTCGTCGAGCTTGGCGAAGCTGATGCCATGGAAGGTCGGGGTGAGCCGCGCGATCTCGTCCATGATTTCGGAGGCATGCGTGTACTGCATAGGGTAACCCATGGCCTGCGCCAGCAACTGGGTGACCTCCCAGTCCGCGTAGCCGCCCTTGGGTTCCATCACCTTGCGCACGCGCGACACGCGCCGCTCCGCGTTGGTGAAGGTACCGTCCTTCTCCAGGAACGAGCTGCCCGGCAGGAACACGTGCGCGAATTTGGCCGTCTCGTTGAGGAACAGGTCCTGCACCACGATGCACTCCATCGAGGTGAGCGCAGCAGTGACGTGCTGCGTATCCGGGTCGGATTGCGCGATGTCCTCGCCTTCGATGTAGAGCCCCTTGAACGTGCCGTCGAGTGCGGCTTCGAACATGTTGGGAATGCGCAGGCCCGGCTCGGCGAGCAGGGTGACGCCCCAGGCTTCCTCGAAGCTGTGGCGCACCGCATCATCGCTCACGTGGCGATACGCGGTGAATTCATGCGGGAACGAACCCATGTCGCACGAACCCTGCACGTTGTTCTGGCCGCGCAGCGGATTCACGCCCACGCCTTCGCGGCCGATGTTGCCGGTGGCCATCGCGAGGTTGGCGATGCCCATCACCGTCGTCGAGCCTTGCGCGTGCTCGGTGACGCCAAGGCCGTAGTAGATCGCGGCGTTACCGCCGCGTGCATACAGGCGCGCCGCGCCGCGCACCCGTTCCGCCGATACGCCGGTGACTTCCTCCATCGCCTCAGGGCTGTATTTTTCCTGGGAGACGAAGGCGCGCCACTTGGCAAAGGCTTCCGGCTCGCAGCGGCGAGCCACGAATTCCTCGTCGACCAGACCCTCGGTCACGATGACGTGAGCGAGGCTGTTGAGCATGGCGACGTTGGTGCCGGGGCGCAGCTTGAGATGGAAGTCCGCCGCGACATGCGGTGTACGCACGAGGTCGATACGACGCGGATCGATCACGATCAATCGCGCGCCCTCGCGCAGCCGGCGCTTCATCTGCGAACCGAACACGGGATGTGCGTCCGTGGGATTTGCGCCGATCACCAGCACCACGTCGGTGGATTCGATCGAATCGAAATCCTGTGTGCCTGCCGATTCGCCGATGGTGGACTTGAGCCCGTAACCGGTCGGCGAGTGGCACACGCGCGCGCAGGTATCCACGTTGTTGTTGCCGAAGCCGGCGCGCACCAGCTTCTGCACGAGATAGGTTTCCTCGTTGGTGCAGCGCGATGACGTAATGCCGCCGATGGCGTGTTTGCCATGGGTCGACTGCAGCCGCTTGAATTCGCTGGCGACGTGGGTGATGGCTTCCTCCCAGCTCACCACGCGCCAGGGATCGGAGATCTTCGCGCGGATCATCGGGGTGGTGATGCGGTCCGAGTGCGACGCATAGCCGATCGCAAAGCGCCCCTTCACGCAGGAATGCCCGTGGTTCGCATGGCCGTCCTTGTTCGGCACCATGCGCACGATGTCCTGGCCTTTCATCTCCGCGCGGAAGCTGCAGCCGACGCCGCAGTAGGCGCAGGTGGTCACCACGCTGTGTTCGGCCTGGCCCTTGTCGATCAGCGACTTTTCCGAAAGCGTGGCCGTGGGGCAGGCCTGCACGCAGGCGCCGCAGGAAACGCATTCGGAATCGAGGAAGCGGTTGTCCTGGCTGGCCGATACCTTCGAGTCGAAGCCGCGACCCTGGATGGTCAGTGCAAAAGTGCCTTGCACTTCCTCGCATGCGCGTACGCAGCGCGAGCAGACGATGCACTTGGAGGGATCGAAGGCGAAGTACGGGTTGGATTCGTCTTTGGGGGCGAAATAGGGATTGGGCTGTGGTTGAGAAGTACGGCCATGGATGGCCGCGGTTCGATCGTCGCGAGCAGGGGTGTTCGCAAAAACATGATTGGCGCCATCGTATCCGTAGCGAACCTCGCGCAGGCCGACCACGCCTGCCATGTTCTGCAGTTCGCAATGCCCGTTGGCGGGGCAGGTGAGGCAGTCGAGCGGATGGTCCGAGATATACAGCTCCATCACGCCGCGACGGATCTCGGCCAGCTTCGGTGTCTGCGTGTGCACGTGCATGCCCGCCGCAACGGGCGTAGTGCACGAGGCGGGATAACCCTTGCGTCCTTCGATTTCCACCAGGCACAGCCGGCACGAGCCGAACGCCTCGAGCATGTCGGTGGCGCACAGCTTGGGAATGGCGATGCCGGCCTGCGCCGCGGCGCGCATCACCGACGTGCCTTCGGGCACGCGGATGCTGCGACCGTCGATATGCAGTTCGACCAGGCTTTCGGATTTGGATTGGGGCGTGCCGTAGTCGATTTCGACGATGGACAGCATGGGGTTCTATCTCCTCAGGCGTTGGCCTTGTCGGCCGCGCCTGTGAAATCTTCGGGGAAATGATCGAGCGCGCTGAGCACCGGGAACGGGGCCATGCCGCCGAGTGCGCACAGCGAACCGGCGATCATCGTTTGGCACAGGTCGCGCAACAGCACTTCGTTGCGTTCGCGCGCATCGCCGGCGACGATGCGGTCGATGACCTCGACGCCACGCGTGGAGCCGATCCGGCACGGCGTGCATTTGCCGCACGATTCGATGGCGCAGAATTCCATCGCATAGCGCGCCTGCGCCGCCATGTCGACCGTATCGTCGAACACCACCACGCCGCCGTGGCCGATCATGCCGCCCATGGCGATGAAGGCTTCATAGTCGATGGGCGTGTCCAGCTGGGATGCGGGAATGTATGCGCCGAGCGGACCACCGACCTGCACGGCGCGGATCGGGCGCCCGCTGGCCGTGCCGCCGCCGTAGCCTTCGGCCAGTTCGCGCAAGCTGAGTCCGAATGCATGTTCGACCAGCCCAGGCCGCTTGACGTTGCCGGCAAGCTGGATGGGCAGGGTGCCACGCGACTTGCCGGAACCGTAGTCGCGGTAATAGCCGGCGCCCCGGTCGAGGATGATCGGTACGGAAGCGAGCGTGACCACGTTGTTGATCACCGTGGGTTTGCCGAACAGTCCTTCGATCGCCGGCAGTGGCGGTTTGAAGCGCACCTGCCCGCGCTTGCCCTCCAGCGATTCCAGCAACGAGGTTTCCTCGCCACAGATATACGCGCCGCCGCCCATGCGCACTTCGAGGTGGAAGGCTTTGCCGCTGCCGCCGACATCGTCGCCGAGCAGGCCTGCTGCCTCGGCAATGGCAATGGCCTCTTCCAAGGCGCGCTGGGCATGCGGGTATTCGACGCGCAGGTAGATGTACCCCTGCGTGGCGCCCACGGCGAGGCCGGCGATGGTCATGCCTTCGATCAGCACGAAGGGGTCGCCTTCCATGATCATGCGATCGGCGAACGTGCCGGAGTCGCCTTCGTCGGCGTTGCAAACCACGTACTTGCGCTGCGATGGCGCCTCGAGACAGGTCTTCCACTTGATGCCGGCGGGGAACGCGGCGCCGCCGCGTCCACGCAAGCCGGAATCCAGCACGGTCTGCACGATCTCCTCGCCGCTCATGTGCAGGGCGGCCGCAAGGCCCCGATAGCCACCATGCGCGCGATAGTCTTCCAGGCTTCGCGGGTCGACCACGCCCACGCGTTCAAAGGTGAGGCGTTGCTGGCGCTTCAGGTAGTCGATGTCGGCGGTCGGGCCGTGGCCTAGCACGTGCTTGCCGCCATGGAGGAAATCCGCATCGAACAGCGCCGGGACGTCTTCCGGCTGCACGGGGCCATAGGCGACGCGGCCGATGGATGTCTCCACTTCGACCAGCGGCTCCAGCCAGTACAGGCCACGCGAACCGTTGCGCACCACGCGCACGTCGACATGGCGCCGGCGGGCCTCGCTGGCGATGGCGCGGGCCACGGCTTCCGCACCGAGCGAAAGCGCGCCGGCATCGCGCGGCACGTAGACGGTGACGCTCATGGTGCCTCCGCCTCCAGCCATGCATCGAAACGTTCAGGCGTCATCCGACCCTTGAGCTCGCCATCCATCATCATCGCCGGTGAACATGCGCAGTTGCCGAGGCAATAGACCGGCTCCAGCGTGTAGGCGCCATCGGCCGTGGTCTGATGGAAATCGATGTCCAGTCGACGCTTGACATGCTGCTCCAGCGTGACAGCGCCCATCGCCTGGCAGGATTCCGCGCGGCACAGGTGGATCACCCGTCGGCCCGCGGGCCGCTGACGGAAGTGGTGGTAGAAAGTGATCACGCCATGCACATCGGCGCGCGAGAGGTTCATCTCGCGCGCGATGAGGGGAACAGCCTCTTCCGGCACATAGCCCAGCGCATCCTGCACCCCATGGAGGATGGGGAGCAGGGCGCCGGGCATGTCCTTCAGCCGGCCGGTCACTTCGAGCACCGCGACGCGGATGTGCTCGGGAATGGCCGGCAGCACGGCGATATCGATCGCTCGTTTCATGTTTTGGCGGATCCTTTCAGAACAGTGCGGCAGCCTTCGTAATGGCTATCCATACACCGATCAGGAAGGGAATGCCAACCGCCGCCCAGGCGATCATGCCCACCACGCCGAAGCCACCGCGCGCCGCGTCCTGGGCATGGGTCGAGACGTTCGACGCTTCATGCTGCAGCGAACGCTCGCGGTCCAGATCCTCGTCCGTCATCAAGGCGCTTTCTTTCACCGGCTTGACCAGCAGGTTGCAGATCATGCCGACCAGCAGGAGCACGGCGAGGATGTAGAGCGTGCGGTCGTACACGAGGTTCTTGGCGACACCGGCGTTGAGTTGCGCTTCGCGTACCGCGGCAATGAGAAACGGCCCGACGATGCCCGCCACCGACCATGCCGTGAGCAGGCGGCCGTGGATCGCACCCACCATCTGCGTACCGAAGATGTCCGACAGATAAGCCGGCACGGTGGAGAAGCCACCGCCGTACATCGACAGGATGATGCAGACCGCGATCACGAACGCGCCGGCCAGACCCATGTGGCCCAGCGTGGGCAGCGAGCAATACAGCGCGATGCCGAGGGCAAAGAAGATGAAGTAGGTGGTCTTGCGGCCGATGAAGTCGGAGGTCGAGGCCCAGAAGATGCGCCCCAGGCTGTTGAACAGGCTGATCAGGCCGACCAGCCCCGCCGCCGACGCTGCGATCGCAGCTTTTTGCGCCGCGCTGAGTTCGACGGCGCTATCGAGGCCGAGCAGCTTGCCGCCGAATACGTCCTGGAACATGGGGCTCGCCATCGACAACACACCGATGCCGGCGGTGACGTTCACGCACAGCACCGTCCAGATCAGCCAGAACTGCGGCGTCTTCCATGCGTTGCGCAGATGCACGTGGCGATGCGTGATGAGCTTGTTGGCCGATTCCGCCGGCGGCGTCCAGCCCAGCGGTCGCCAACCCGAGGGCGGCACACGGAAACCGAACGCGCCCGCGGACATCGCGACGACATAGAGCAGGCCCATGCAGATCAGCGTGGACGACACGCCCGGCACGCCATTCGTGGTGAATTTCTGCATCAGCGCCACGGCGATCGGTGCACCGATCATCGCGCCACCGCCATAGCCCATGATGGCAAAGCCCGTGGCCAGCCCTCGTCGATCGGGAAACCATTTGATCAAGGTCGATACCGGCGATATGTAACCCAGGCCCTGGCCTATGCCGCCCAGCACGCCAGCACCGAGATAGACCAGCCACAGCTGATGCATCGACACGCCGATGCCACCGATCACCAGGCCGCCGCCCCAGCACAGCGCGGCGATGAAGCCCGCCTTGCGAGGGCCGGCATGTTCCAGCCATGCGCCCCAGATCGCCGCGGAGATGCCAAGCATCGCGATGAAGGTTTCGAAAATGTGATTGACCGCAGGCACCGTCCAGTTGCAGTCGGTGGCGAAGAGCTGGGCCAGGAAGCCGAGCTTCGCGCAAGCGGCCGGATCGGCCTCGGTGATCAGCTTGGTCATCGGCAGCCAGAACACGGAGAACCCGTACGCCATGCCGATGCTGAGGTGAATGGCCAGCGCCGCGGGTGGCACCAGCCATCGATTGAAGCGTGGTCCTGCAATCGTGCGTTCCCTGGCGAGTAACCCCGGCGACCCTCCCTTCGCCGTGGTAAGGACATCTGCTTCGGGCACGCTCACCATAAGCAACTCCCCGTTGTCGCCAGGCCAGGGGGCCTGGCATCAGGCGCGATCTTCAAGCGGCCACCGTCGGCGTTGCCACCCGACTTAAGTCGAATGCGTTCGCCGCAAGATGTCGCGGCGGTATGGGACGTCGCCATCTTTGCTGCGTTGCGATGGGTGCGCGTACGAGCTGCCAGGCGGTTGCGGGCCGCATGTTTGCGGCTATGCGTCCGGAAGTGGGGCATGCTTGGACGGCGGATGACACGCTTGCAGCATGTGCCGCGGCAGTGCCGGATGCCGCCATGTTCAAAGGAATGGCCGTATCCGGGCGGCGAGCTCTTCCGTACGACTCCGAACCCTTTGCGTGCAAGTCATGCCTTGTAGCGGTAGACGCGTTCAACCGTATAGACGGCCATTTGCACTGAACTGCCGAGGTTGGGTTTATTGAGCATGTCCTGCGGCTCAGCGTTGACTGTGCTCACGGCGATGATATTGATCCCTCGTGCCGGTCTCTGCTGCTCTCGCCATGCGGGATGACGCGGACCGTCGATCATTCTCGTCCGGTGAGGCGATCCCGGCATCCGCGGCGCAGAGTGGGCCCCCAAGTCTGGCGGAGGACGGCGAATGTCATCCAGGCGGCAAAGCAGGCGGGGTAAGCGAACATGCCTAAAAAGCGGTGAACAGGCGTGCCGGCCCAGTGGCGGATGGCCGCACGCGAGGTTCCGGCTGCGCGCCTTTCGCTGGGAGAGTGCGAAGCCCTGGTGGTCTGGGGGAGGCAAGGATGAGGGGAGCGCCGCCCCCTTGCCGGTGGAAAGGCGAAGACGCGCGTCGAGCGGCCACGGTGATGGGTTCAACCGGCCCATGGGCGGCGGTGAGCCGTCGACATATGCTTGCCCGGAAGCCATCGGTGTGCGTGGATATGCATCCACTGGACCTTCACTACGACCCCCATAGCGTTCACGTCACATGATCAGTTACGCCCAGGCACTGGAACGGCTTTGCGCGGATGTCCGGCCGTTGGCCGGCGAGGCTTGCCCGCTGTCTGCGGCATCCGGTCGCGTGCTTGCCCGCGACGTGGCCAGCCCCATGGATCTGCCTTCGTTCGACCACGCGGCCATGGACGGCTATGCCTTGTCGGCGAAGGGCGCCCTGGAAGCCGGGGCCGAGCACGACGTCGGCGGTTCGCAGGCCGCCGGTGATGCGACGACCGGCGCGCATTGCGGTGCCTGGGAAATCATGACGGGAGCCCCGCTGCCCGATGGGCTGGATACGGTGGTTCCGGTTGAACGCACGCAGCTGCTCAGCCAGGACGATGACGGCATGCCGGCGCGTATCCGCCTGCTGGAGCCGGTCGAACCGGGCGCCAATGTGCGCCTCGCCGGGAGTGACGTCGCAAGACGCGCGCACGTGTTGCCTGCAGGCATTCGCATCGAGCCCGCCCACGTCATGTTGCTGGCGGCCCTTGGCATCACGCATGTCGAAGTGGTGCGTACGCCGCGCGTGGCCATCGTCTGCACTGGCAAGGAGCTCCAGCCCGATCCGACGCAGCCGCTGGCAGCGGGCCAGATCCACAATTCCAATGGCCCCTATCTGCGCGCCGCATTGGCAGCCATGGGCGTGCAGGTCGTGTCGTGCGAAACCGTGGACGACACGTCGGACAACTACGCGCGCGCCGTGCAGGCGGCATGTACAGCGGGCGTCGATCTCATCGTCAGCACCGGCGCCGTGTCGATGGGGCGCTACGATTTCGTGCCGGAGACCTTGCGCGGGCTCGGCGCCGAGGTGCTGTTCCACAAGGTCGCGATGCGGCCAGGCAAACCCCTGCTGGCGGCGCGCATGCGTGGTGGCGCTTTGGTCCTGGCGCTGCCGGGCACGCCGATGGCCGTCGCCGTGGGTTTGAGGTTCTTCACCGTCCCGGTGCTGCGGGCCATGCAGCGACTGGGCAGCGAGCCGATCTTGCATGCATGCCTCGATACGGCCCAGCAGCCGAAGCAGGGTCTGCGGCATTTCCTGCGTGCGACGCTATTCCAGGATGGGGAAGGACGCCTGCATGCGGTGGTGCAGGGCCCGCAGCATCCGTTCCGCATCCGGCCCTTTGCCGAAGCGGACGCCTGGGTCGTTCTTCCCGAGACCGCCGGCGATTGCCCCGCCGGCACGCTGGTACAGATCGTCAGCATGCAAGCCACTCCGGCTTTCCCACTGACACGCATGCACGCATCAGGAGCCATGGCATGAAGCTGCAGATCGAAGGACAAAGCCTGCGCGTGCGCATTGGCGAAGCCGAGCTGGCGCAGCTGCTCGCGGGGGGCGCCGTTCAATCGCAGACTCGCCTCGCTTCCGCCTTCACCATGGAGTGCGCGCTGCGTCTTGTGGAAGACGATGAAGCACGACTGTCGGGGCGCGCCGATGCATGGCTGATCGAGTTGCCCGGGAATGCGGTGCGCGAACACGCGGCGCGGCTTCCCACGCGCGAAGGGCTGACGTTCGTGCTGCCCACGGGGGATGGCGACGACGCGCTCGAACTGCTGTTCGACGTGGACGTGCGCGACAGCGTGAGGCAGCGCCGTTCGTCCTGAGATTTGTTCCGGTACCACGCCCGCTTCATGGGCCCGCGCGCAGATGTAAGGAGACGCGACGAATGAAACGCCAGCTTGCCTCTTGTTTGCTCCTGCTGGTGGCGCTGCTGGCGCCATGGGCTACATCTGCGGCGGAGACACGGCACATCACCATTGCCGCGGCGGCCGACCTGCATGACGCCATGGGCAAGCTGGTCGAGGCATATCGCCATGATCATCCGGACGCCGTGCTTGACGTGGTCTTCGGTGCCTCAGGCACGTTGCTGACGCAGATCGAGCAGGGTGCGCCGTTCGAACTGTTCTTCTCTGCGGACAGCCAATATCCACAGCGACTTGTCGACCACGGCAAGGCGGGCGGTACACCGGTGCCGTATGCGCTGGGGCATCTGGTGATGTGGAGCGCGAGCATCGATATGCGTGGCGTGCAGGTCGCCGATCTGGCGCAACCACGCTTCGGCCGCATTGCGATCGCCAACCCGCAACACGCGCCCTATGGCAAGCGCGCCGAGCAGGCACTGCGCGCCGCGGGCATTTGGGACCAGGTGCAACCCCGGCTGGTGTTCGGCGAAAACATCGCGCAGACCGTGCAGTTCGCCCAGAGTGGCAACGCGCAGGTGGGGCTGGTTGCCGAATCGCTGGTATTGGCGTCGCCGGGCAAGGGCAGTTACGCCGCCGTGCCTTCATCGCTGCACGAGCCACTGCGGCAAAGTTTTGTGCTGACCAAGCGTGGCGCCGGCAACGCGCTGGCGGAGGACTTCGCCCGCTACGTACAGCAGCCGCCTGCGCGCGCCATCCTGGCCCGGTACGGCTTCAGCCTGCCTGACGGCGCCGGCACTGGGCCGCAGCCGTGACGTTGCTTTCCGACCAGGACCTGCAAGCGCTTGGGCTGACGCTCCGGCTCGCGGGTGTCGTCACCCTGTTGCTCCTGCTGCTGGGGATGCCGCTGGCGTGGTGGCTGACCCATACGGATTCGCGCTGGCGGCGGCCGATCGCGGCCGTGGTGGCGTTGCCCCTGGTATTGCCGCCCACGGTCCTGGGCTTTTATCTCCTGATGCTGCTGGGGCCGGATGGCGTGGTCGGGCGCGCCGTTGCGGCGCTCGGCCTGGAGGCGCTTCCCTTCAGCTTCCGGGGCCTGGTGGTGGCCTCGATGCTCTACTCGCTGCCCTTCGTGGTGCAGCCGCTGCACAATGCCTTCGAAGCGATCGGCCATCGGCCACTGGAGGTCGCCGCCTGCCTTGGCGCCGGGCCCGTGGATCGCTTCGTCACGGTGGCTTTGCCGCTCGCATGGCCGGGCGTCGTCACGGCGGTGGTGCTTGGCTTCGCACACACCGTGGGCGAGTTCGGCGTCGTGCTCATGATCGGCGGCAACATCCCCGGCCAGACCCGCGTGCTGTCCATGCGCATCTACGACCATGTGCAGGCGGGCGAATACCACCAGGCCAACGTGCTGTCCCTGTGCCTGCTGGTGGTTTCGTTCGCCGCGCTGCTTGCCATGTCCCTGCTTCGCCCGCGCGGGTACGTGCGTGACTGAAGCGGCGCACGGGCTCGATGCAAAACTCGCGCTGCGTCGAGGCGCCCTGGTGCTGGACGTCGATATCGCCTTGCCCGCGCGCGGCATCACCGCGTTGTTCGGGCCGTCCGGTGCGGGCAAGTCGACTTGCCTGCGTGCGATCGCCGGCCTCGAACGAGACGGCGTCGGCCGCGTGTCATTCGGCCACGACGTGTGGCAGGACTCGTCGCGGCGCATCTTCGTGCCGCCTCACCGGCGGCGACTCGGTTATGTGTTCCAGGAACCGAGCCTGTTCATCCATCACTCCGTGGCGGGCAACCTCGATTACGGCTACCGGCGCGCCAGGCGACCGGCGCACCTGGACCGGGAGGGCATGATCGATCGCTTCGGCCTGCGCGCCTTGCTCGATCGCCGCGTCGGTACGCTGTCCGGCGGAGAACGCCAGCGGGTTTCCATGGTGCGTGCGCTGTTGTCCGATCCTGCCTTGCTGCTGTTCGACGAGCCGCTGTCCGCACTCGACACCACTGCGCGCGCCGACCTGCTGGGTTGCCTCGAACGGCTGCACGGTACGCTGCGGGTCCCGATGATTTACGTCAGCCATAACATCGACGAGGTGGTGCGACTGGCGGATCACATCGTGCTGCTCGACGACGGCCACGTGGTCGCGCAGGGCAGTCCGCAGGACACGCTGACGCGTCTTGACCTCCCGCCTGCCTTGGGCGAAGCGCTCGGATCGGTCGTCGAAGGCGCGGTCTCCGGCATCGACACGCACGACCAGCTGATCGAGCTGGCATTTGCCGGGGGAACGCTTTCGCTTCCCTATCACGGCGAAACGATAGGGCAGTCGATGCGCTGCCGCATCGCGGCGCGCGACGTCGTGTTGACCCGGGAGAGACAAGTGTCCACCAGCGCATTGAACCAGGTCGCCTGTCGCATCGTTGCGATGGCGGATGCCGGCGTGTCTTCGCAATGCCTGGTGCAACTCGACGCTTCCGGTGCGGCCTTGCTTGCCCGTATCACGCGCCGCTCCTGGCATGCGCTGGGGCTGTCCGCGGGGGACGAGGTGTGGGCGCAGGTCAAAGCCGTGGCGCTGGGGGCATGATGGATATCGCGCGTTTGATTGTGCAACGCGGTCGCCGATCCCATAATCGTTGCCAGCATCTCGATGGGGTTGCCACGGTGCCATGTCCATGACCGAGCTGATCAGCGTCGCGCAGGCGGAATCGCTCATTGCCGAGCACATGCCCTCGTTCGGCAGCGAACGGGTGCCGCTGCACCAGGCGGCCGGTCGCATCCTGCGCCAGCCGGTGTATGCCGAGCACGATCATCCGCCGTTTGACCGCGTCATGATGGACGGCATCGCCATCCACTGGCATGAAAACCTGCCACGCGCTTTCACCCTGACCGGTGTCCAGCTGGCCGGCATGGCGATGCAGGCGCTGGTCGCCACCGACACGTGCATCGAGGTGACCACGGGCGCGATGCTGCCGGCCGGATGCGACTGTGTCATCCCGGTGGAGCAGGCTCAGCGCGACGGAGACTCCTATCGGCTGGTCGACGGCTATCAGCCCGCGCGCGGACAGTTCATCCACTCGCGCGGATCGGACTGCGTGGTCGGGGAACAGCTGCTGGATGTGGGTACGCGCATCGGCGCGCCGGAAATGGCCTTGCTCGCCGCCAATGGCTTTGCGCAGATCGAAGTGGCCGCGATGCCCTCCATCGCCATCGTTTCCACCGGCGATGAACTGGTGGACGTGGGTGCGCCATTGGGTGAAGGGCAGATCCGCCGGTCCAACGACATCGCAGTGGCGACCGCGCTGCGGCTGCACGGGTTCGAACGCATTGCCATCGAGCATGTCATCGACGATGAGCAGGCTACGCGCCACACCCTGGCGAGGCTGCTGGCCACGCACGACGTGTTGATCCTGTCGGGCGGCGTGTCGATGGGGCAGCGCGACTACGTGCCCTCGGCGCTGCAAGCGCTCGATGTGCGGCGCGTGTTTCATCGCATCGCGCAGAAGCCGGGCAAGCCCATGTGGTTCGGTATCGGGCCGCAGCAGCAATGCGTGTTCGCCTTGCCCGGCAACCCGGTGTCCGCCCTGGTCTGTGCGGTGCGCTATGTTCGTCCCGCGCTGCTCGCCGCCATGGGCACCACGGCGACATCCGTGGAGACGGTTTGTCTCGATGCTTCGATGGATACGCACGCCATGTTGACCAGCTTCGTTCCCGCGCACGTGCATACCGATGCGCTGGGACTCACCATGGCGCACCCCGTGCCTTCGCGGACGTCGGGCGACTTCTCATCGTTGCCGCGCACGCATGGCGTGCTGCAGCTGGCCCCTGGCCTGGGCCCATTGCCGGCCGGCGCCGTCGCCGCGTTCTATCGGTGGTGACATGACTCTTCTGAACGCCCAGCCCGAAGCATCGACGGCATGGCCGCTGGATCGGCATGGTCGTCCGATGCACGACCTGCGCATCTCGGTGATGGATCGCTGCAATTTCCGTTGCCCGTACTGCATGCCCGAGTCGACCTACGGCGAGCATTTCACGTTTCTGCGCAACGACGAGCGCCTGAATTTCGACGAGATCGAGCGCCTGTGCCGGCTGGCCGCGACACTGGGCGTAAGCAAGCTGCGATTGACGGGCGGCGAACCGCTGTTGCGTCCGCAACTGGCGGAGTTGGTGACGAGATTGCGCCGGCTCGACGGCATCACCGACCTGGCGATGACCACCAACGGCGTCCTGCTCGCGCGGCATGCGCGGGAACTGCGCGAGGCCGGCCTCGATCGCATCACGGTCAGCCTGGACACGCTGGATCCCGCGCTGTTCCACCGCATGAGCGGCGGGCGCGGCGCGCTGGACGACGTCATGGCCGGCATCGAGGCGGCCCGGGAGGCCGGCTTCCCGCATGGCGTGAAACTCAACACGGTAGTGCAGCGGGACGTCAACGAGCACACGGTAACGGACCTGGTGGAGCGCTTCCGCGGCACCGGTATCGTGGTGCGCTTCATCGAATACATGGACGTGGGCAACCACAACGCATGGCGGGCCGACGACGTGGTGCCGTCGCAGGTGTTGATCGAGCGCATCCACGCGCGGTGGCCGCTGCAGGCCATACCGCCCAAGTATCCGGGCGAGGTCGCCACCCGCTACCGTTTCGTCGACGGCGCAGGGGAGATCGGCATGATCTCTTCGATCAGCCAGCCTTTCTGCGGAGGCTGTTCGCGTGCGCGCCTGTCCTCGGAGGGGCGGCTGTACACCTGCCTGTTCGCCACCGGCGGCACCGACCTGCGCGGCCTGCTGCGCGACGGCGCCAGCGACGAGACGATCGTCGACTGCCTGCGCGAGGTCTGGCTGCGCCGCAGCGACCGTTACAGCGAGGAGCGCGCCGAGCGCCATGGGCGGCGCAAGCACAAGATCGAGATGCACTACATCGGCGGGTAGCCGGCGTAGACGGTTTCTTAATGCCGACGCCGCTTGCGAGGCCGATAATCACGCCATGCCAGAGCCGGAATCCATCGTGAGTTCTTCCACTGCCAAACTGTCCCACGTCGACGAATCGCAGCAGCCGCGCATGGTGGACGTGGGCGCCAAGCCGGTGACCCATCGCGTAGCGCAGGCCCGGGCGCGCGTGACGTTTCCGCCCGACGTCGCGCAGGCGCTGCGCGAGGCAGGCCACGTCACACGCAAGGGCGCGGTGATCACGGTGGCGCAGATCGCCGGCGTGATGGGCGCCAAGGCGACGCCGCAGCTCATTCCGCTGTGCCATCCGCTGGCCATCGATCGTTGCGACGTCGTCATCCGCATGGAGGGCGATGACGCGCTGATCGACTGCACCGTGTCGTGCCGCGGCAGCACCGGGGTGGAGATGGAGGCGTTGACCGGCGCCAGCGTGGCGGCACTGACCATCTACGACATGTGCAAGGCGCTCTCGCACGACATCGTGATCGGCGAGATCCGCCTGGTGGCGAAGACGGGCGGCAAGCACGATGTCGTCGCCAGGGAGTCCGCATGAGCGATCGTCCTTCGCCCCTGTACGGCCTGCTGCTCAGTGGTGGCGCGAGCCAACGCATGCGGCAGGACAAGGCCGCTTTGTCCTATCGCGGCGAACCGCAATTGCTGCGCGCGTGGCGGTTGCTCGAGCGCTTCACCGAACGCCACTTCCTGTCGGTGCGCGATCACCAGCGCGGCGATCCCATGCGCGCGGGACTGCCGCAGATCGTCGACGGCTACGAGGCGATCGGGCCGGCGGCGGGCATACTTTCCGCGCAGGACCGTTTTCCCGACGCGGCCTGGCTGGTCGTGGCCTGCGATCTCCCCTTGCTCGATGAACGCACGTTGCAGCAGCTGGTCGATGCACGCGATGCCGCCGCCGACGCCACGGCCTTCGCCAGTCGCCACGATGGGCTGCCCGAACCGCTCTGTGCGATCTGGGAGCCATCGAGCCATGCATTGCTCAAGCAGCGCCACGACGCCGGCAGCTATTGCCCGCGCAAGGCGTTGATGCAGTCGCGTCTCGTGCTGCTGCCTGCGCCGGGCGATGCGCTGGACAACGTCAACACGCCCGAAGAGCGTGCAGAGATGCAACATCGCCTGGAGTATCCGGCATGACCGTGGTGAACCTGCAGTACTACGCGCAGCTGCGCGAACAGGCCGGCGCTTCCAGTGAGCAGTTGCATACGGCGGCCACGTCGTTGCAGGAACTCTACGAAGAACTGCGAACCAGGCATGGCTTCTCGCTGGCCGCGGAAGCCCTGAAGGTGGCGGTCAACGCGCAGTTCAGCGCGTGGGACCGCCCTTTGCGCGATGGCGACACCATCGTCTTCATTCCGCCGGTAGCGGGTGGCTGATGCGCTTTCGTCTTTCCAGCGGGCCGATCGATACCGCGCAGTCGCGCGACGGCCTGAAGCATCCCGGCAGCGGCGGTTTCTGCTCGTTCGAAGGCTGGGTGCGCGACAGCAACGAGGGTCGTGACGTCGATGGCCTGGAATACGAGGCCTACGCCGAACTGGCTGAAACGGAAGGCGAGCGCATCGTGGCCGAAGCCATCGAGCGCTACGGCGTGACCGACGCGCTTTGCGTGCATCGCACCGGCAGCCTCAAGGTGGGCGACCTCGCCGTATGGGTCGGTGCATCCGCCGCGCATCGCGATGAAGCGTTTCGCGCGTGCCGCTACATCATCGACGAGATCAAGCATCGCCTGCCGATCTGGAAGAAGGAGCATTACCTCACCGGCGACACGGAGTGGGTGGCTTGCACCCACGTATATCGCGCGCACGAGCACGAAACCGGGCACGCCCACGAACATCATCACCAACACGCGGCCGCGCAGCCTTTCACCCCGGATTACTCTCGCCAGCAGGTGCTGCGCGAGGTCGGCGTCACGGGGCAGGCGAAGCTGTCCGCGGCGCGCGTACTGGTGATCGGCGCGGGTGGCCTGGGCTGTCCTGCCATCGGCTATCTGGCGGGTGCGGGTGTCGGCACACTGGGCATCGTGGACGGCGATTGCCTGGAAGCGAGCAACCTGCATCGCCAGACGCTCTACGACGCGCGGGACATCGGCGAGTTCAAGGCTGTGCTGGCCGCGCGACGCGTGGCTGCGTTGAACCCCACCGTGTCGGTGCAGGCGTGGGCCGAGCCGCTGCATGCCGGCAACGCCGTCGAGCTGTTCCGCCAGTTCGATCTGGTGCTGGAATGCACCGACGACATGCGCAGCCGCTACCTGAGCAGCGACGCCGCCGTACTCAGCGGCACGCCGCTCATCCTGGCCAGCGTGTACCAGTACGAGGGGCAACTGCAGGTGGTGACCACGCGCGCCGGCGATCCCTGCCTGCGCTGCCTGTGGCCGCAGGAGCCGGCGCCGGAGGCCGTCGGCAGCTGCGTGCTGTCGGGCGTGCTGGGCCCGGTTCCCGGCGTGTTCGGCACCATGCAGGCGATGGAAGCGCTCAAGATCCTGCTCGATCTTCCGCGGCCACGCGAAAGCTCGTTGCTGCTGTTCAACCTGCTTGATCACGCGCTGACGCGGCTGCCCATCGACGTGGCGACCGGATGTGCCAGCCATGGCGGATGCATGGCGGTAGCGCACGACTCCCTCGCACGCGCCGTGGATGAGCAGGACATCGACCTTGCATTCGATCGCCTGGAGCAGGCCATTGCGGCTGGCTACCGGCTGGTCGACGTGCGTGAGGCCGAGGAGATCGCGCGCGATCCCATCGACGGGTTGCCTTCGTTGCAGGTGCCGTCGTCGCAGATCGTGGCGCGGGCCGCTGAGCTGGGTGAAGCGCCAAGCTTGCTGGTGTGTGCGAGCGGACGTCGCAGCAGCCACGCGGCCCGCTTGCTGCGCGCCAGCGGTTTGCGCCATGTCCATTCGCTGGAAGGCGGCATCATGGCGTTGCGCGTGGCCGGGTAGCCCGGTGCGATAGCGGCACCGGTTCCACGCAAACGGGTAGCAAGGTCCCGCATCCGCCGATGGAACGTGTGCCGGGCGACGTATGGTCGCGCCCGGCAGCGTTGCCGTCAGTAGCTTCATCCGTCTGCTCGACCGAACGACCGCCAGCAAATTCACGCCACGAACACCGCGAGCACGGCAAACCGTTTGGCGGTTCGGCTCGTCTGGGTGATCGCGTCGGAACGGCTGCGGACGGAAGCGGAATCGGGTGGGTGCAACGGTGATCGGTCCGGTCGGCCGAGTAGGCCATGCGCTGGAGGTGATGAGCCGCGAACGAGTGAATGGCGCGGTGCTGGATATCCATCTCGGCGGCGAACTGGTTTATCCCGTGGCCGATGCCCTGCGCAGACGACGAATTCCGTTCGTGTTCGCAACCGGCTATGACCCCGAAAGCATCCCGTTCCTGTATCTGGATGTCATGCGCCGCCAGAAGCTGGTCGCCTGGTCGGAGGCCGCATGGTTGCTGTTCGGTATAAGGGATGCGTGCTGACCCGCATTGCGGCATGCATGGCGACGTCGGCGGTGCATGGATCGCGGCGCTTCAGGGGATGGGCGGCGTTCGCGATCCGCGTACAGCACTGCATCCATCCGAACGCCGGAAACGAAAAAGCCCGCATCGCTGCGGGCTTCTTCTATAATTGGTGCCCAGGAGAGGACTCGAACCTCCACGGTGTTGCCCCGCTAGGACCTGAACCTAGTGCGTCTACCAATTCCGCCACCTGGGCACGTGTCACGCTGTGCTTTGTCAGCTGCGTGAGCCGCGTAGATTAGGCATGTGACGGTGAGTTGTCAACTATTCTTTCACTGATTTTTGATCGGACCGCGGCGTTCGCGGCCCGGCCCTAAGAAAAGGCATGGATGTGACCCGAAAAAAAGAACCACGCAATCGCAAGCAGGACGCCCAAAGCAGCCCGGTATCGCCCAAGAAGGGCGCACGGCGCACGGCCCTCGACCCATCGAAGGGACGAGTGGGCGTGATGGACGATCCGCATGCCGAACGCGAGGCACAGCGTTATGAGCGGCCCATTCCCAGCCGCGAAGCGATCCTCTCGCTGCTGGAATCGCGCGGCGAGTTGCTGACCGAGGCGCGCATTGCCGAGGCGCTTTCCCTCTTCGACGAGTACGAACTCAGCGCCCTGCGCAAGCGCCTGGGCGCGATGGTGCGCGATGGCCAGCTGCTGCTGGGCCGACGCGGCGGCTACGCGCCGGCGAACAAGCTGGACCTGATTCCTGGCGTGGTGCTGGCGAACGCCGAGGGTTATGGCTTCCTGCGCCCGGATGATGGCGGCGACGATCTTTACCTCTCGCCACAGCAGATGCGGGTGGTCCTGCACGGCGATCGCGTGCTCGCCAGCGTGGTCGGCATCGATCGGCGCGGTCGCAAGCAGGGCGCCATCGTTGAAGTACTGCAGCGGCGCTCGCCGCGCCTCGTGGGACGCGTCGTGCTGGAAAACGGCGTGATGCTGGTCGCGCCCGACGACAGGCGCCTGCACCAGGACGTGATGATCCTGCCGGGTCAGGACATGGGCGCACGTTCCGGCCAGATCGTCGTCGCCGAAATCACCCAGCCGCCGTCCGCTCATCGCGGACCGCTCGGTGCCATCCGCGCGGTGCTCGGCGAACGCCTGCAGCCGTCGCTGCTGGTGGAGATGGCGATTGCCAGCCACGACTTGCCCCACGAATGGCCGGACGCGGTGACGCGCGACGCGTCGCAGGTCGAGCCGCAGGTGACGGCCGCCGAACGCGAAGGCCGGATCGACCTCCGCTCGCTGCCGCTGGTAACCATCGACGGCGCCGATGCGCGGGACTTCGACGATGCGGTGTATGCCGAACCGCGGCGCGGTGGTGGTTATCGCCTGGTCGTCGCGATCGCCGACGTGTCGCACTACGTCAAGGTGGGATCTGCGCTCGACAAGGAAGCCTACGAGCGCAGCACGTCGACCTACTTCCCGGGCTTCGTGGTGCCGATGCTGCCGGAGACGCTCTCCAACGGCATCTGCTCGCTCAATCCGAAGGTGGAGCGCCTGTGCATGGTGTGCGACATGGTGGTCGATGCGGAAGGCGAGGTGACCAAGTCGAAGTTCTACAACGCCGTGATGCGCTCGCATGCGCGCTGCACCTACGACCGCGTGTGGCAGGCCATCGGCCTCAACGATGCCGATGCGCGCCACGAGCTGGCCGATGTGATGCCCCAGCTGGAGCATCTGCATGGGCTGTACAAATTGATGGCGGCGCAGCGCAAGCGCCGCGGCGCGATCGATTTCGAGACGCCCGAGGTGAAATTCCGCCTCGACCAGCGAGGTGAGGTGGAGGCCATGGGCGCCGCCGAGCGCAACGACGCGCACAAGCTGATCGAGGAATGCATGATCGCCGCGAACGTGCAGGCGGCATTGTTCCTTGAGAAGAAGAAGATCCCCGCCTTGTTCCGCGCGCACGAGCCGCCGCCGGCGGAGAAGTACGAAGATCTCCAGCAGTTCCTGCGCGAGTTCAAGCTGCGCATGCCGCCGGTGGAGGAAGTGACGCCTGGCGATTTCGCCGACGTGCTGCGCCTGGTGCATGATCGCCCCGAGCGCGAGTTGATCCAGTCGGTGCTGCTGCGCGCGCAGAGCATGGCGGCCTACCAGCCGGACAATCGTGGCCACTTTGGCCTCGCCCTGGAGGCGTACGCGCACTTCACCTCGCCGATTCGCCGCTATCCGGACCTGCTGGTTCATCGCGCGATCCGTTACGCCATCGCCGGCGGCAAGCCTTCGGGCTACAGCTATACGCCCACCGAGATGGCGGCGATGGCGGTGCATTGCTCGCAACGCGAACGCCGGGCCGAAGAGGCCGAGCGCGATGTGGACGAGCGCTTCAAGTGCGCATGGATGTCCAAGCATGTGGGCAGCGAGTTCGACGGCACGGTAACCGGCGTCACCTCGTTCGGCCTGTTCGTCGAGCTGGACGACTCGAAGGTGTCGGGCCTGGTGCACATCAGCCAGCTTTCCAACGACTACTACCACTTCGACCCGGTGCGCCATTTGCTCAAGGGCGAACGTTCGGGCGCGCAGTTCCGCCTCGGCGATCACGTGCGCATACAAGTTCTGCGCGCCTCGCTGGAGGATCGCAAGATCGACTTCCGGCTGGTCTCGCCGCGCAAGGAGAAGGCCGCTGAAGCGCCGCGCGGCGAACGCCGTTACGACTACGCCGGTGCAGGCGAGCGGTATTCGTTGCCGCAGCGTGGACGCAAGGCGACGGAGCGGGCCGCGACGCGCGATAATGCCGTCCCCGCATCGACGCTGCCACCGTTGCCGCCGCTGGAGCGCAAGCCCGCGTCCAAGGCGACCGGCAAGCCGACCGAAGGCAAGGGCATGTTCGCCAAGGTGAAGTCCGCGGCGAAGGGCAAGCTCCAGGCCGCGAAGGCCGCGGCGTCCAAGGCAACCTCGAAGGCCCGCAAGGCCGGCAAAAAGAAAGGCAAATAATGAGTGAGAGTTGGATCGTCGGGATCAACCCGGTCGAAGGCGCGCTGAGCAACGACGCCTCGCGCGTGCGCGAGCTGCTGGTGGAGCAGGGGCAGCGCAACGCACGTGTGCAGGAGTTGGCCGCGCGCGCCAAGACGCTGAACATCCCGGTGCATCATCGCCCGCGCGAGCAGTTGGACAAGCTGGCGGGCGAAGCACGCCACCAGGGCATCGTGGCGCGTTACGAAGCACCGCCGATGGGCGGCGAGAACGATATCGCCGGCCTGCTCGAAGCCGCCGGCACCGAAGCACTGGTGCTGGTGCTGGATGGCGTCACCGATCCGCACAACCTCGGCGCCTGCCTGCGCAGTGCGGCAGCGGCGAAGGCCACCATGGTGATCGTGCCGAAGGACCGCGCCGTGGGCCTCACGCCCGTGGTGCGCCGCGCGTCGGCCGGTGGCGCCGATCGCGTGCCGTTGATCGCGGCCACCAATCTGGCGCGTGCGTTGCGCACGCTGAAGGACGCGGGCGTGTGGATCACCGGGCTTGCCGGCGACACGGATACGTCGATCTACAGCATCGACATGAAGGGGCCGGTAGCGCTGGTGCTGGGCAGCGAAGGCGAGGGCATGCGCCGGCTTACGCGCGAAACCTGCGATTTCGTGGCGAAAATCCCGATGCCGGGCGTGATGGAGAGCCTCAATGTCTCCGTCGCGGCGGGCGTCGTCCTGTTCGAGGCCTTGCGTCAAAGGAGTGATAAGCGATGACCTTCCTGTGGCACGACTGGGCGGGATATATCGGCGTGGTGCTGGTGCTGCTGGCGTTCCTGTTGCTGCAGGCCCACAAGCTGCACGGCAACGGGCTGGTCTATCAGCTGATGAACGTCCTGGGCGCGCTGGGCGTGATCCTGTCGCTGGTATTCGGCGTGGCGATGAACTGGCCCGCATTTCTCATGCAGGTCGCGTGGATCGTCATCGGCGTCTACGGCATCGTGCATTCGGCGCGCGCACGTCGCGAGGCGCGTGAGCTGGGCAGCAAGATCACGTCCTGAAAAGGCATTCAGGCGGCTCATGTAGAATGACGTGACTGGCCCTGCCATGGGGCCAGTCTGCGGGGACGACCCCGCATGCATGCTTTATCGCGGGGACGACCCTGCTCTTTCCAGAGGAGCGGTCTCATGCCCTGGATCTATCTTGCCCTTGCCGGACTGCTGGAAGTGGTCTGGGCCGTGGGGCTCAAGTACACCGAAGGTTTCAGCCGGTTATGGCCCAGCGTGGTCACGGTATCCGCAATGACGGCCAGCATCATCCTGCTGGCGATGGCGGTGAAGACGCTGCCGATCGGTACGGCTTATGCGATCTGGACCGGCATCGGCGCGGTGGGCGCGGTGTTGCTCGGCATCGTGCTGTTTGGCGATTCGGCGTCGCCGTTGCGGTTGGTGTGCGTTGGGCTGGTGGTGGTGGGGATGGTGGGGTTGAAGCTAACGAGTGGCGTGCAGTGACGACTGCGGCAAGTCCGTAGCTTCTGCCAACCCTTCTCCCGTGGAGGGAGGGGCTATCGCGTTATCCATGTGGAGAGGTCTTTCTCCCTTCGGCGACCCGAAGGGAGTCGCGTGGGAGAGAAGGTGCCGGTCCCACGGGGACTCTCTTCGGTCGCAGGCGGATGAGGGTACGGGCGGAGCGAGAGATGAAAGGCTGCGCAAGCCCCGCACCCTCTCCCCGACCCCTCTCCCGACGGGAGAGGGGCTCAGCATTGCCCTAGTCTTGAACGAAGGAGCCCTTCTCCCGACGGGAGAAGGTGCCGGTCCCACGGGGACTCTCTTCGGTCGCAGGCGGATGAGGGTACGGGCGGAGCGAGAGATGAAAGGCTGCGCAAGCCCCGCACCCTCTCCCCGACCCCTCTCCCGACGGGAGAGGGGCTCAGCATTGCCCTAGTCTTGAACGAAGGAGCCCTTCTCCCGACGGGAGAAGGTGCCGGTCCCACGGGGACTCTCTTCGGTCGCAGGCGGATGAGGGTACGAGCGGAGCGAAAGGTGAAGGGCTACGCAGGCCCCGCACCCTCACCCCAACCCCTCTCCCGCAGGGAGAGGGGCTAAAGGTTCAATCCTTGTTGCCCAGCTTGGTCAGCTCGGGGTTCGAAGTGAAGTCGCGCTTGGCACGCTGTGCGGTGAGCGGTTCGCCATTCACCTGGTACCAGATGCTCTCGGCGATGTTGGTCGCGTGGTCGCCGATGCGCTCGATGTTCTTGGCCATGAACAGCAAATGTGTGCACGGCGTGATGTTGCGCGGGTCTTCCATCATGTAGGTGAGCAGCTGGCGGAAGTAGCCGGTATAGGCTTCGTCCAGCTCGGCGTCGTCCTTCCATACCTGGTAGGCGTGCTCGGCGTCGCGGTCGCGGTAGGCGACCAGCACGTCGCGCACTTCCTGCGCGGCTAGTTCGGCGAGATAGCCCAGGCCGCTGGTCGGGCTCACCGGCGCCACCATCGACAGCGGAATGGAACGCTTGGCCACGTTGGCGGCGTAGTCGCCGATACGCTCGATATCGGCCGCGATGCGCAGGGCCGCGAACACGTTGCGCAGGTCGCCGGCGATCGGCGCGCGCAGCGCCAGCAGGCGGACCACGTCGTGGCTGATTTCCTGCTCCAGCAGGTCGATGGCGTCGTCGTTGTTGACCACGTGCTGGGCGGCGCGCTCGTCGCGGCGGTCGATCACGTCGATGGCCGCTTCCAGCTGGCTCACCGCAAGCTCGCCCATGCGAACGATTTCGCCGGTGAGGCGGGTCAGCTCGTCGTCGTAGCTCTTGATGATGTGTTCTTTGCTGCTGCCGCTCATGGGGTATTCCCTATCAGTGGAGGGTGAGGCGGCGTGGCCCCTCACCCCAACCCTCTCCCCGGACGGGAGAGGGAGTGGCGTTCTGGTTAGCCGAAGCGGCCGGTAATGTAGTCTTCCGTCTGCTTCTTGCCCGGCTTGGTGAAGATCTGTTCGGTGCGGTCGAATTCGATCAGCTCGCCCAGGTACATGAAGGCGGTGAGGTCCGAACAGCGGGCCGCCTGCTGCATGTTGTGGGTGACGATGACGATGGTGTACTCGTTCTTGAGCTCTTCCACCAGTTGCTCGATGCGGCCGGTGGCGATCGGGTCCAGCGCCGAGGTCGGCTCGTCCAGCAGCAGCACTTCGGGTTTCAGTGCGATGCCGCGGGCGATACACAGGCGCTGCTGCTGGCCGCCGGAGAGGCCGAGCGCGCTCTGCTTGAGCTTGTCCTTCACCTCGTCCCACAGCGCGGCACTGCGCAGCGCCTGCTCGACGCGGATATCCATGTCGGCGCGCGAGAGCTTTTCGTGATGGCGGATGCCGTAGGCCACGTTCTCGAAGATGGTCATCGGGAACGGCGTCGGCTTCTGGAACACCATGCCGACCTTGCTGCGCAGGCGATTCATGGAATAGCTGGTGTCGAGGATGTTCTCGCCGTCCAGCACGATCTCGCCCTTGGCTTCCAGCTTGGGGTAGATCGCATAGATGCGGTTGAAGATGCGCAGCAGGGTGGACTTGCCGCAGCCGGACGGGCCGATGATGGCCGTCACCTTCTTCTCCGGGATGTCCATGCTGATGCCTTTCAGCGCATGGAAGCCGTTGTAGTAGAAGTGCAGGTCGCGCACCTTGATCTTGGTGGGCGCGATGGGGGCAGGCGTGGCCGCGGACTGCGGGTGGATGCCGGCGGCGGCGGACTCAGTCATGGGACACCTTGGAGCGTGAAAGGACCAGACGGGAAGCAAGGCTCAGCAGCAGCACGAACATGGTGAGCACGAACGCGCCGGCCCAGGCAATGGCGTGCATCGCTTCGCCCGGGTCGTTGGCGTACTGATAGATCACCTGGGGCAGGCTGGACATCTTGTCCATCGGGTTGAAGGTCATGTAGTTGTTGCCGAACGCAGTGAACAGCAGCGGTGCGGTTTCGCCGCTGATGCGCGCGAGTGCGAGCAGCACGCCGGTGATGATGCCCGAGCGCGCCGAGCGCATCAGGATCTGCGTGGTGAGCTTCCATTGCGGAATGCCCAGCGACAACGAGGCTTCGCGCAGCGTGGAAGGCACCAGACGCAGCATTTCATCGGTGGTGCGCACGATCACCGGCAGGGCGATCAGCGCCAGCGCCACGCCGCCGGCCAGGCCGGAGAAGGTGGTGTTGCCGGAAGTGAGCGCCGTGGTCGGCAGCACGATGATGGTGTAGACGAACAGGCCCAGCACGATCGACGGCGCCGACAGCAGGATGTCGTTGAGGAAGCGGATCGATTCGCCCAGGCGCGTGCGGTTGGCGTACTCGGCCAGCCACGCGCCGGCCAGCACGCCGATCGGCGTGGCGATGGCGATGCCGATGAAGTTGACGATCAGGCTGCCGACCATGGCGTTGGCCAGGCCGCCGTCCTCTCCATAGGCGGTGATCTTGGTGAACAGCTTCGGCGTCAGCGCGCCGATGCCCTGGCGCAGCGTTTCCCACAGGATCCACGCCAGGAAGATCAGGCCAAGCACGGTAGCCGCCGTGCTCAGCGTCAGCGCCAACGCGTTGGTGAAACGGCGGCGCAGGTAAAGGCTGGAGTTGCCGGCCATCAGCGACCCTCCTTGTGGGCGAGCTGGCGCAGCATCCAGCGCGCGATCAGCAGCACGATGAAGGTCACCACGAACAGCAGGAAGGCCAGCGCCATCAGCGTGGACTTCTGCAGGCCCGCGGCTTCGCTGAACTGGTTGGCGATGGTCGAGGCGATCGACGCGCCCGGATCAAGGATGGACGCGGAGAACTGCATGGCGTTGCCGAGTACGAAGGTCACCGCCATCGTCTCGCCCAGCGCGCGGCCGAGGCCGAGGAAGATGCCGCCGATCACCGCCGAACGCGTGTAGGGCAGCACGATGTCCCAGGAGACTTCCCAGGTGCTGGAACCCAGCGCATACGCCGACTCCTTCAGGCGCGTGGGCACGGTCTGGAACACTTCGCGCATCACCGAGGAAATGAACGGGATGATCATCACCGCCAGCACGATGCCCGCGGTGAGCACGCTGGCGCCGAACGGATAATCGCTGCCGAACAGCTTGCCGATGAAGGGCACGTGCGCGGCCACCCACGACAGCTTGCCATCGTCGGGCTTGTTGCCCAGGTAGTTGGTGAGCCAGGGCTTGATGTGGTCGGCGAAGAAGGGCGCGAAGATGAAGAGGCCCCACATGCCGTAGATGATCGAAGGAATGCCGGCGAGCAGTTCGATGGCCGAGGCCACCGGCGTGCGCAGCCAGGTCGGCGCCACTTCGGAGAGATAGAGCGCCACGCCGAAGCTGATCGGCACGGCGATGATCAGGGCGATCACCGAAGTGGCGATGGTGCCGTAGACGGGAACGAGCGCGCCGTAGGTATCCGAACCCGGATCCCACGCCGAACTGAACAGGAAATGCCAGCCGAAGGTGCCGAACGCATGACGGCCGCCCCACAGCGTGGCGCCGGCGGCGCCGAGCAGGCTCGCCAGCACGAGCAGGGCGCAACCCTTGAGCAGCCAGGAGAACAGGCGGTCATGTCGCGCATCGCGATGCGCGCGTTCCTCCTGGACCATGGTCGAGGCGACGGCGCCTACATTCGCTTGCATGTGATTGCGATCCCTCTCGTGGCTGTCGGCCGGGCGATGCAGGCCCAGCCGATCATTGACGATGCGCCGTTACGGGGCGCCTTTCAACAACAGGCCGCCCGAGGTGAGTCGGGCGGCCGTGCCTTGCTTCAAGCCTGAGGGTAGGTCTCGCCCGTTGCCGTAGCATGACCGGCGAGACGTGACGCCTCAGTGCTTGTACTCGGTGCTCCAGTAAGCCTCGATCTTCTTGACCAGGCTGTCCGGCAGCGCGACGTAGTCGAGCGAAGCGGCGTCCTTCTGGCCGTTCTCGAGCGCCCACTTGAAGAACTCGAAGGCCACCTTGGTGTGCTCGGCGTTCTTCGGCTTCTTGTACATCACCACCCAGGTGGTCGCGGTGATCGGCCACGCCTGTGCACCCGGGGCGTTGGTCATGATCAGGTTGAAGTCCTTGGCGCTGGTCCAGTCGGCGGTGGCCGCGGCGGCGGCGAAGGCGTCGGCGCTCGGCGCGATGACCTGGCCGGCGGCGTTCTTCAGGTTCACCCAGCTGATCTTGTTCTTCACGGCATAGGCGTATTCGACGTAGCCGATCGAACCCTTGATCTGCTTGACGTACTGCGACACGCCTTCGTTGCCCTTGCCGCCCACGCCGGTCGGCCAGTCAACCGCGGTGCCGAACTTCACCTTGCTCGCCCATTCCGGGCTCACCTTCGAGAGGTAGTTGGTGAAGTTGAACGAAGTGCCCGAACCGTCCGAACGGTGCACGACGGTGATCTTGCCGGCCGGCAGGGCCAGACCGGCGTTCAGCGCGGCGATCTTGGGGTCGTTCCACTGGGTGATCTTGCCTAGGAAGATGTCGGCGAGCGTGGCGCCGTCCAGCTTGATCTGGCCGGCTTCGATGCCGTTGATGTTGACCACCGGCACGATGCCGCCGACCACGACCGGGAACTGGCCCAGGCCGAACTGCGCGAGGTCTTCAGCCTTGACCGGCGCGTCGGTCGCGCCGAAGTCGATGGTGCCTTCCTTGATCTGCGCTACGCCGGCGCCCGAGCCGACGGACTGGTAGTTGAGCTTGTTGCCGGTCTTTTCGGCATAGCCGGCGGACCACTTCGAGAGCACCGGGTAGACGAAGCTCGAGCCAGCGCCCGTGATGTCGGTGGCCTGCGCCGCCATGCCGAACATCGAGGCCGCGGCGAACACGGCGGTGGTGAGGTATTTGGTTGAGGTCAACACGGTGGCTCCTTTGAGCGATAAGGGTTCCGGGGGATTCCCGCCCGCCGCTATTTCATGCGTGCCGTGTTGCAATGAAATGAGTTCAATGTTTCAGCGATATGACAATGCGCAGGTCTTGTCATATGGCGCTGATAAAAAAGGGATTAAACCGGCCGTCCGCAACGGGCGGGTCCGCCGTCCCGATCTTTACAGGGACTCAACGCCGATCTGCTCCCGCTCGAACACCTCGAGCCGGCGCCAGCGGTTGATGATGGTGCAGAACAGCTCGGCCGTGCGCTCGGCGTCATAAATGGCCGAATGCGCCTCGCGCGTATCAAAAGGAATACCGGCGGCCTGCACGGCCTTGCTGAGCACCGTCTGGCCGAACGCCAGGCCGCTCAGGGTGACCGTGTCGAAGCAGCTGAAAGGATGGAACGGATTGCGCTTGTGGCCGACGCGGCGCACGGCAGCATTGAGAAAGCCCAGGTCGAAGGCCGCGTTGTGTCCCACCAGGATGGCGCGCTGGCAGTCCATGTCGCGCATGGCGTCGCGGATGGGCTTGAACACGTGATCGAGCGCCAGCCGCTCGTCGAGCGCGCCGCGCAGCGGGTTGTCCGGATCGATGCCGGTGATTTCCAGCGAGCGCGGATCGATATTGGCGCCCGGGAAAGGCTGGACGTGCGCGGATACCGCCGGCGTGGGTTGCAGGTAGCCCTCTGGTGTCATGCGCAGCACCACGGCGGCGATCTCCAGCAGCGCGTCGCGCTCGGCGTCGAACCCGCCGGTTTCCACATCCACGATTACCGGCAGAAAGCCGCGGAACCGCTCGGCCATGCGGCCGGCCATGCTGTTGCAGAGGTTTTCCATCGCCAAAGCATAGCAGCCACGGCCGGGTGGACGTCGCTGCGGGCCGCCCGTACGGCGCTCGTTAGGCCGCCGTTGGCGGTCTCGGCCGGACCGGTGTCTTGGTTCTGTCACATAACGTGCATGTAACGGTAAAGACGCAGCCGCATCCTGCGCTCCGATCGTGCTTGGACGGCCGGAGATCGAAAAGGGGGCGGTCCAGGTGGTTCCTACCTACATGCGGAGAATATCCATGCGTTCCAAGTTGCTCGCGGTAGCTGTTGCTGCCGGTTTGGGCGTTACCAGCTTCCACGTCATGGCCGATCCGGCCCAGGCGAAGTCGACCTCGAAGACCACGCAGTCCTCGCAGTCCGCTGAAATCGAAGCGCTGAAGGCCCAGTTGCAGGCCCTGCAGGCGAAGGTGGTCGAGCTGGAGCAGCGTACGGACGCCCAGTCTGACATCAACGTGTCCACCGGCCAGGCCGTGGAGCAGGTGCAGAAGCAGGTTGCCGCGACCGACACGCAGATGAAGAAGTCGGCCGACAAGATCGCCTACAAGGGCGTGAACATCACGCTCGGTGGCTTCCTGGCGGCTGAAACGATCTACCGTTCGGCCCAGGAAGGCGCGGACATCGCTTCCAACTACAGTGCGATTCCGTACAAGAACGTGCAGACCCAGCACATGTCCGAGTTCCGCATGAGCGCTCGCCAGAGCCGCCTGTCGGCCCTCGCGCAGGGTGACGTGAACCCGAACACGCATCTGGCCGGCTACATCGAAATGGATTTCCTGGGCGGCGCCCAGACCGCGAACTCGAACGAGTCCAACTCGTTCAATCCGCGCATGCGCAACGTCTACATGACGGCCGACTGGGACAACGAAGGCCTGCACCTGCTGGCCGGTCAGAACTGGTCGCTGCT
The DNA here is from genome assembly GCF_003264855.1 of Dyella jiangningensis. Lineage (NCBI taxonomy): Bacteria > Pseudomonadati > Pseudomonadota > Gammaproteobacteria > Lysobacterales > Rhodanobacteraceae > Dyella > Dyella jiangningensis. The sequence continues at coordinate 1,742,313 of NZ_NFZS01000001.1, forward strand.
GACGCTCAACGCCAAGGGCATCACCCCGCGCACCGAGCTGACCCCGCCGCAGATCGACGCACAGTACCTCCCGGGCTTCACCTGGGCGCGTCAGGCGCAGATCCGCCTGGTCAAGGATTGGGACAAGAAGTACTGGCTGGGCGTCTCGATCGAGAACCCGCAGACCACGTTCTACTCCAGCCCGAACCAGGCCAACTCGCCGGTGCAGCAGACGGCTTACAACATCGGTGCGGGCTCGGGCTTCGACTCGGCCAACACGCTGTCGCTGAACCATATCCCCGACGTGATCGTGAAGTTTGCCGCCGATCCGGGTTACGGCCATTACGAAGTGTTCGGCCTGGGCCGCGCCTTCTACAACCGCTACGCCGTCAACGGTTCGTACAAGAATCATGACACCTACGGCGGTGGCTGGGGCATCGGCGCGATCCTGCCGCTCATCGACAAGACCCTGGATTGGCAGATCTCGGGCATGTCTGGCAAGGGCATCGGCCGCTACGGCAGCACCCAGCTGCCCGACGTGACCTTCTCGCCCAGCGGCAACCTGGCTCCGATCAAGGAGAACATGATCCTCACCGGTCTGACCTGGCACGCCAACCCGGACATCGACGTCTACCTGTTCGGCGGCCGCGAGTCGACCAGCAAGAAGGACTTCATTGCTTCGAACAAGGGCGCCCTCGTGCAGCTCGGTTACGGCAACCCGGCCTACAACAACAGCGGTTGCGACACCACCGGTGCCGCTGCTGCCACCTGCGTGGGCAATGCCAAGGACATCTGGCAGGGCACCGCCGGCTTCTGGTGGAAGTTCTACCAGGGCAAGTTCGGCAAGATGCAGTTCGGTGCGCAGTACTCGCATACCGAGAAGGAAGCGTTCGCCGGCCAGGGTTTCGTCAACGGCGTGCTGACCAACGGTGCCGCTTCGCCGAAGGCCAAGGAAGACATGTTCTTCACCTCCTTCCGCTACTACCCGTTCTAAGCGCTACGACTATCGCAAGGGAGTTCGACCCAAGGATGGAGAAACGGCGGGCCTTGCCCGCCGTTTCTTTTTCTTCCGCGCATGCGATGGATGGCTAAACGTTTCCTGAGTTCGCGCACGAGATTTGTCATCACGTCATCGCAAACACTTGCGATGCATGACTGCTTTCCGATAGTTTGGACGCATGACCTCGCGTCGCCTCTCGTCCCCTTTTGCCGCATGGCTGGCCTACGTGTTCAGCGTTTTGCTGCTGATCGGCGTGCCCGTGCGTCCGCTGCCCGCGTCGACGCCGATGCAGGCGGGCGAGAAGAGTGCGCTCGTCGTCGCGATGGCCGATGACGTGCACGACGATGCCGATTCGTCCGGGCCGTGCTCGCTCGACGACAACACCAGCGGTGGGATGGACGATATTCTCCATCCGTTCGATACCGCGCATCTTTGGGCTCCCATGCCGGTCGGTCCTCCGCTGGCCGGTGCCCACGACGTGGGGCCGCACGCTCCATCCCGGCTGCTGCGCCCGCCTGAAGTGGCCTGACCGACGCTGCCGTTCCTGTGACGGACCTGCACGGATCTTCTTCGTGCATGACACATCGGCGTCTTCTTTCCTGAGTCGTTGATTGCTGCGCGCCGCGTGCGCCTGCGGCTCGTCACGGCCATTCCAACCATCCAAGTCTTTCGGTGCCGCGTCGGCGCATGCCGCGCCGTGGGCATCGCCACCGGTTTTTGCCTGGAGTTTTCGCATGAAGCGTTTGATCGAAGGTTTCGAACAGTTCCGCAACGATGTTTTCCCCGCCCAGCGCGAGGTGTTCCGCAAGCTGGCTGGCGGTCAGAATCCCAGCATGATGTTCATCACCTGCGCCGATTCGCGCGTGATGCCCGAGATGATGTTTTCCACGCAGCCCGGCGAGCTGTTCGTCTATCGCAACATCGGCAACATCGTGCCGCCGTATGCTCAGCACGTGAGCGGCGTGGTCGCGGCGATCGAGTACGCGGTGAAGGTGCTCAAGGTCAGCCATATCGTGATCTGCGGGCATTCCGATTGCGGCGCGATGAAGGCGCTGCAATACCCCGAGCTGGTGCAGGACATGCCATCGGTGGCGGCGTGGATGAAGCATGCGGACGTGGCGCGCTACGTCGTCGAACAGAACGGTCCCGATCTGCAGGGGCCTGAAGGCCTGCGCTGCCTCACCGAGGAAAACGTGGTGGGACAGCTCGAGCACCTGCGTACCTTGCCGGCCGTGGCGGCCGCGCTGGCGAGCGGTCAGCTGAGCATCCATGGCTGGGTGTACGACATCGCGCATGCGGAGCTGAAAGCATTCGATGCGCAACGAGGCTGTTTCGTCGCGATCGAGCCCGGCGAGGGCAGGGTGCCCGAGGCCACGCCGCATGCGCGCTTCTCGATGCCCACGGCATCGGCTGCTTGAGGAATGCCGTCGTGATGCAGCGCTATTTTTCGCAAGGACTGTTCGGGCGTGATCTGCTCGGTTCGGTCGTGGTGTTCCTGGTGGCGTTGCCGCTGTGCATGGGCATCGCCATCGCCTCGGGCATGCCGCCCGCCGCCGGTTTGATCACCGGCATCGTGGGCGGCGTGATGGTCGGCGCCATCGCCGGCTCACCCTTGCAGGTCAGTGGCCCTGCGGCGGGCCTGGCGGTACTGGTGTTCGAACTGGTGCGTGAGCACGGCGTGGCTGCACTGGGTCCCGTGGTGTTGCTGGCGGGCCTGATCCAGATCGCGGCAGGCGTGTGCCGCGCCGGCGTGTGGTTTCGCATGTGCTCGCCCGCGGTCGTGGCCGGCATGTTGTCGGGCATCGGCGTGCTTATCGTGGCTTCGCAGATGCATGTGTTGATGGATGCGGTGCCCAAGGCGCGCGGACTGGAGAACTTCGCCGCCTGGCCGGGGGCGCTGGTCGATGCGCTGCAAGGCGAGAACGGCAGCGTGGCCGCATTGGGTGTCGGCGTCGGCACCATCGCCATCATGCTTGCTTGGGACAAGCTGCGTCCGGCGAAGCTGCGCTTCCTGCCCGGTGCCTTGCTGGCGGTGGTGACACTGACCGTCGCGGTGCAGGTGATGAAGCTGTCGGTGAAGACGGTGGACGTGCCGTCCAATCTCATGGCGGCGGTGGCTGTCCCGAGCTGGAGTGGTCTGGCCGGCTTGCTCGAGCCGTCGTTGTTGATCGCGGCACTCACGTTCGCCTTCATCGCGAGCGCAGAGACCCTGCTGTCGGCGGCGGCCGTCGATCGCATGCATGACGGCGCGCGTACGCGCTATGACCGTGAACTCACGGCGCAAGGCGTCGGCAACATGCTATGCGGTCTGCTGGGCGCCTTGCCCATGACAGGCGTGATCGTGCGCAGCGCCGCCAATGTGCAGGCGGGTTCGGCCACGCGCATGGCGACCATCATGCACGGCGCATGGTTGCTGGTGTTCGCGGCGTTGTTGCCGTGGCTGATGCGCATGACGCCGGTGGCGTGCCTCGCGGGCATCCTCGTCTACACCGGCATCAAGATGGTGAACTTCAAGCAGGTGAAGGTGCTGGCGCAATATGGCAAGGGCACGGCGTGGATCTACGTCGCGACCACGCTCGCCATCGTGGCGACGGATCTTCTGGCGGGCGTGCTGGTGGGTTTCGCGCTCTCGCTGTTCCGTCTCGCGCTGCATTCGTCGCGGCTCAAGGTGAACCTGCACCAGCATGACGAGCCCGGCAATGCCTCGCTGCGCCTCGAAGGTTCGGCCACCTTCCTGCGCGTGCCGTCAGTGGCGCGCACGCTGGAGCGCGTGCCGCCGAACACGCGATTGCAACTGGTGGTGGATCGTCTTCATCACGTCGACCAGGCCTGTCTGGAACTGCTGCGCGAATGGGGCCGCAATGCGTCGTCGCGCGGCTGCGAGCTGGTGGTGGACTGGCAGCAGCTCGACCAGCGCGTGGAAGGCGTGAGAAGGGCCGCATAGGACGCGGCTTGGCAAGGGAACCTGTTCGCGGCCTCCCCCTCTCCGCGCGCGAACAGGTTCCAGCATCCCCGGGCGGGCGCGTCGATGTAGGTTCGGCGCGTCAGTGGGCCCGGGGTGTCATGAACCTGTTCGCGGCTTCCCCCTCCCTCCGCATGTGAACGGGTTCCACGTCCCCGGGCGGGCGTATCGGTGTAGGTCCGATACGTCAGCGGGCCCGGGGTGTGGCTTCGGAAAGCGCCTTGTCTTCGCTGGCCAGTTGCGACGTATCCCAACCACCTCCGAGTGCGCGGATCAAATCGACGCTGGCCTGCAGGCGACGCGTGCGCACCTGTTCGGCGCTGCGCTCGGCCTGCAGCGCGGCCGTCTGCGCGCTGACGACGTCGAGGTAGTTCACCGCGCCTTCGCGATAGCGATTGGTGGCGATGGTCTGCGAGTCGCGCGCCGAGCTGGCGGCATCGTCCTGTTCGTGCGCTTCCTTGCCCAGCTGCTGCAGCAGGGTGAGGTTGTCTTCCACCTGCTGGAATGCGTTCAACACCACCTGTCGGTACTGGCCCGCCGCGGCGTCGAGATTCGCCTGCGCCGCCTGCACGCGCGAATGGCGCAAACCGCCGTCGAACAGGCTCATGGCGAGTTCCGGCCCCAACGCCCAATAGCGATTGCCCGCCGTCAGCAGCTCGCCTCCGGTGTTCTGCCAGCCGAATACGGCGGACAGGCCGATGCGAGGGAAGAACGCGGCACGCGCCACGCCGATCTCCGCATTCGCGGCAAACACGCGGCGCTCGGCGGCGGCGATGTCGGGGCGTCTTTGCAGCAAGGTCGACGGTACGCCCAGCGGAATCGCCGGTACCGGCATCGGTGCGTCGGTGGTGGAGAGCCTGAAGGTGGACGCCGTCTCGCCGACCAGCGTGGCGATCGCGTGCTCGGTGAGTCCGCGTTGCGCTTCCACCTCGGACACCTGGGCCATCGCATCGGACAGCTGCGTCTTCGCGCGGCTCACGTCCAGGCCCGAAGCAATGCCGCCTTCGAAGCGGCGCTGGGTCATGTCGAGCCCCTGGCGATAGGCGTCCAGCGTGTCCTTGAGGATGCGGTCCTGCACGTCATAGCCGCGCAGGCGGATGTAGAGATTGGCCAGCTGCGCTTCCAGGCTGAGCTTCGCGGACGCCAGATCCGCGGCCGCCGCCGTGGCATCCGCCTTGCCGGCGGCGACCTCGTTGCGCACGCGGCCCCACAGGTCCAGCTCGTAGCCGGCGGAGAAGCCGACCGTGTCCGCGCTGTACTCGTTGGGCTGGTTGCTGCCGCGCAACGGGCGGTTGTCGGACTGGCGATTGCGCAGGTCGCTGGCACTGACGCCCAGGTGCGGATACAGATCCGAACGAACTTCGCCGACCACGGCCCGCGCCGCGTCATAGCGCGCCAACGCCACGGAGAGCGAGGGATTGGCGGCATCGAGCTGCTGTTCCAGCCGATCCAGTTCGGGGTTGTCGTACACCGACCACCAGGGGCCGCGCGACGCCGTGTCCGCCGGATGCGCGGGCGACCACAGTCCATCCCGGGTCTGGCCGGCGAACGCTTCCGGCAACTTGCCGACATCAGGCTTCTGGTAGGCCGGTGCGAGCGAGCACGCGGGCAACGCCGCGATCGCCGCAAGGCAGCACAGACGCAACAGCAAAGCACGGCGCATGGTCGTTACCCCTTCTTCGCGCTGGACGCCGCGGTTGCCACCATCACCTGGTCGCCCTGCATCAGCGAATCGGGCGGATGGTCGATGATGCGGTCGCCGGGCTTCAAGCCCTGGTCGATCTGCAGGTGATCACCGAGGTCGAGCGCGATGTGCACCTTGCGCAGCTCCGCCTTGTTGCCAGCACCCAGCACGGCCACCTGCGGGCCCTGCGCGCGGAACAGCAGTACGGTGGCCGGCACGGTGATGACGTGGCTGCCGTTGCCGGTCGGTAGATGCACTTCGGCATACGCGCCCGGCATCAACGCGTTCTTCGTGTTGTCCACTTCGAACTGCGCGAGCACGGTACCGGATGCCTGGTTCACCGCGCCGGCATTGCCGATGAGATGGCCGGTGAACTGCTCACCCGGATGATCCGGCACATCGAGCTGCACGCTCATGCCCGGCTTGATCGCGCCCGCATAGCCCTGCGGCACATCCACATAGAGGCGCATGCGGCTGGTGTCGGAAACGGTGAACAGGGCCGGGCCGCTGTCGTTCGCGCTGATCAGGTCGCCGATGTCGGTATGGCGCGCGGTGACCGTGCCGGCGAACGGCGCGGTGACATGCTTGAACGCTTCCAGCGCCGCGATGCGGTCCATGTCGGCCTGCGCGGCCTGCACGTTGGCTTGCGCCGCTTCGGCTTCGCCGGCTTTCTCGTCGGCTTCCTGGCGCGACACCGAGTTGGAGGCGAGCAGGTTCTTCCAGCGCTTGTCGGTCAATGCAGCGAGACGGGCATTGGCTTTCGCACGTGCGAGATTAGCCTTGGCCTGCTCGAACTGCTGGTCCAGTTCCGGCGTGTCGATGGTAGCCAGCGTCTGGTTGGCGGTGACCTGGCTGCCGATGTCGTGATCCCAGCTCTTGAGGTAGCCGCCCACGCGCGCATGGATCGGCGCGCTGATCCAGGCGTCCAGATGGCCAGGCAGCGTCATGCCTTCGGCAGCGCCGCCGACGTCGGGCGCGATCACCTGCACGCTTGGCAGCACCTGCGCGTCGGTCCACTTCACCACGCGGTGGTAGTCGTACGCGCGCACGGAAATGCCCGCGATGGTGGCCAGCACGGCCAGGGCAATGCCTGCGCGCAATGCCTTGGACACATTGGGCGGTTGCCGCGGCGTCGTGGCGGCATGGGCATCATGCGGCATGAACGGTATCTCCAATCAGGGAATCGGGTGACGGCTGCGCCTGCTCGCTGCCATGCACGATGCTGAAGATCACCGGCACGAACAGCAGGGTGGCGAAAGTGGCGAACAGCAGGCCGCCGATGACGGCGCGGCCCAGCGGCGAGTTCTGTTCCGCGCTCAATGCCATTGGCAACATGCCGATGATCATCGCCAGCGCGGTCATGCAGACCGGACGGAAGCGGGTGAAGCCGGCTTCGAGCGCGGCCTTCATGGCATCGCCATGTTCGGCCAGGCGTTCGCGGCAGAAGCTCACCACGAGGATCGAGTTGGCGGTCGCGACGCCCATGCACATGATGGCGCCGGTTAGCGCAGGCACCGACAGCGTGGTGTGCGTGATGAACAGCATCCACACGATGCCGGCGAGCGCCGCGGGCAGGGCGGTGATGATCACGAACGGATCGAGCCACGACTGGAAGTTCACCACGATCAGCAGGTAGATCAGCACGATCGCGCCGACCAGGCCGAAGACCAGGCCGCCGAACGCTTCGTTCATCGTGCCGACCTGCCCATGCAACGCCACGACGGTGCCCTTGGGACGCGATGCGGCGAAATGGTCGAGCACCTTCTGCACGCCGGCAGCCACCGCACCGAGATCGCGATCCTGCACGGTGGCGTAGATGTCGTAGGCCGGCATGATGTTGTAGTGCGAGACCACCGCGGCACTGGGTTCGCGCGTGAAGGTGGCGAGGCCACCGAGGATCTGGCTCGCGCTCTTGCCGCCGGCCGTCACGGGAAGGCTCGCGAGGTCGGCCATGCTGTCCATGCGGTATTGCGGCGTCGATGCCACGATCGCGTAGGACACGCCGCTCTTGGGATTCAGCCAGAACGCCGGCGCCACCTGCGAACTGCCGGCGAGCGAGGCCACCATGCTGTTGGTGACGTCGCGCTCGGTCACGCCGAGCTGATCGGCGCGCGTGCGGTTCACCTTCACGTTGAGCTGCGGATAGCTGGAACTCTGCTGCAGGCGCACGTCGGCGATGCCCGGCACCTTGCGCAGCTCCTTCATCATCGCCATCGCGTAGGCCTCGTTCGCTTCGCGATCGCGGCCGGTGATGTTGATGTCCAGCGGCGCGGGCGCACCGAAGTTGAGGATCTGCGTGCTCATGTCCGACGGCAGGAACGCGAACTGCGTGCCGGGGAATTCGCGTGGCAGCTTGGCGCGCAGATCGCGCACGAAGTCGGCGCTGGGGCCGTGGCCATCCTTCAGCACGATCTGGATGTCGCCGTCCTGCGGGCCGATGGTGCCGCTGGCGTTGTAGACCAGGTTGGTGCCGCTGAGCGGCAGGCCGATATTGTCGATCACCGTTTCAAGCTGGTCGGGCGGAATCACCTTGCGAATGGCCGCCTCGATGTGGTCGAACTCCGCCGCCGTCTCTTCCACGCGCGTGCCCATCGGGGCCCGCACATGGATGGCGATGGAGCCCGCATCGACTTCGGGGAAGAAGTCGCGACCGAGGAACGGCACCAGCGCGAACGAGACCAGCACGAAGCCGAGGAAGCCGATGACGAACTTGCGCCGGTGGGCCAGGGCGATAGCCAGCGTCGCGTAGTACAGGTCGCGCACGCGCGTGAAGTGATGCTCGAAGCGTTGCTGCATCGACACCAGCCGCACCATCAGGTAGGAGCGACGGCGCTGCGCCGGCTGGTCGCCTTCGTGATGGTTGATGTAGGGGTCTTCCGGATGGTCGCCCTTGCCATGCTCGGTGTGGTGTGGCTTGAGCAGGTACATCGCCAGCGTCGGCACCAGCGTGCGCGAGAGCAGGAACGAGGACGCCATGGCGAAGATCACCGCCAGCGCCATCGGGCGGAACAGGAAGCCCGCGATGCCGTTGAGCATGAACATCGGCACGAACACGATGCAGATGCACAGCAGCGAGACGAACGCCGGCGTCACGATCTGTTTCGCGCCATCCATGATGGCGGTATGCACGTCCTTGCCTTGCTCAAGGTGCCAGTTGATGTTCTCGATGGTCACCGTGGCGTCGTCCACCAGGATGCCGACCGCGAGCGCGAGGCCGCCCAGGGTCATCACGTTGAGTGTTTGCCCGGACGCGGACAGCAGGGCAATGGCGGAAAGAATCGACAGTGGAATCGACACGGCGATGATCACCGTGGAGCGCCAGCTGCCCAGAAATACCAGGATCATCACCGAGGTGAGCAGGGCGGCGATGATGCCTTCGCGCGCCACCGAGCTGATGGCGGACTTCACGAACACCGATTGATCGGCCAGCAGCGAGATCTTCAACGAGGACGGCTGGGTCTCCTTGATCAGCGGGAGCAGCTTCTTGATGCCGGCGACCACGTCCAGCGTCGACGCGCTGCCGGTCTTCAGCGCGGGCATCAGCACGGCGCGCTTGCCGTCCACGCGCACCACGTTGTTCTGCGGCGGCGCGCCGTCGCGCACGTGCGCCACGTCGCCGATGGTGATGGTGGCGCCATTGACGGTCTTCACCGGGAGTGCATTGATCTCGTCGATCGCCGTCGGGCTGTTGTTGAGCTGCACGTGGTATTCGTAGGTGCCGATCTTCGCCGTGCCGACGGGGATGATCTGGTTCTGCGCGGAAAGCGCATTGCCCACGTCCTGCGCGGACAGTCCCTTCGCGGCGAGCGCCTGCGGATCGAGATCCAGCGTGATCTGGCGCTGCTTGCCGCCATATGGCGTGGGGATCGCGACGCCAGGCACGGAGATCAGCGTCGGACGCATGAAGTTCTGGCCGATGTCGCGGATCTTGGATTCGGAAAGTTCGTTGCTCGACAACGCCATCTGCAGCACCGGCACGGTCGAGGCGTTGTAGTTGAGGATCAGCGGCGGCGTGATGCCCGGCGGCATCTGTTTCACCACCGTCTGCGAGATCGAGGTGACCTGCGCGGTGGCGGTGCGGATGTCCACGCCAGGCTGGAAGAAGATCTTCACGATGCCCACGCCCGGCAGCGACTGCGACTCCATGTGCTCGATGTCGTTCACCGAGGTGGTGATCTGGCGCTCGTAGTAGTAGATGACGCGGCCGGACATCTGGTCGGGCGGCAGGCCGTTGTAGGACCACACGACGCTGATCACCGGGATGCCGATGTTCGGGAAGATGTCGGTGGGCGTGCGAAAGGCCGCCAGCGGGCCGGCGATGAGAATGACGATCGCCAGCACGATGAAGGTGAGCGGTCGCGACAGGGCGATGCGGACTAGACCAACCATGGAGATTCCAGCGGAACGTGGCGCGCAGACGGCGCCGGGAAGGCGGTGCCGTTACGGTGGGGTCACGGCGAGGGCGGCTGGAGGCAGGGTGGTCCGGATGCGGGGGAGCGCGAAAGCAAGGGCATGTCATGGCTCGGTGCAGGCGCAGGGCCCGATGAGTCCATGATCGCAACGCAATCTTGTGGAAACCTTTTGGGTGGCTGAAGAGGGCTTGGCGGTGCCTGGCGATGATGAGACTGGGTTGCCGTGCCTCAGAGCTCGAACGCAGGAGCCCTTCTCCCTCCGGGAGAAGGTGCCGGCAGGCGGATGAGGGTTCGGTCGAAGCAGTGACTTGAGGCTAGTCCGTACCCTCACCCCAACCCCTCTCCCGAGGGGAGAGGGGCTCTATCGTAAGCCCGCGACGGAGTAATCTTTCTCCCCTCGGCGACCCGAAGGTCGTCCCCGTGGGAGAGAAGGTGCCGGTCCCACAGGGACTCTCTTCGGTCGCAGGCGGATGAGGGTGCGGGCGGAGCGAAAGGCTGAAGGTTCGGCAAGTCCCGCACCCTCACCCCAACCCCTCTCCCAATGGGAGAGGGCTATAGCGCAAGCTTGCTGCGAAGAATCCTTCTCGCTCCGAGGAAAAGCTGCCGCTCGCACAGGGACTCTTTTCCGTCGCAGCGGATGGAGGTGTCGCCGGAACGCCGCCTACGCTGCCTCCGACACCATCCGAATCCTCACCAGCAATCCCCTCCCCAGCGGCGACTCCAGCAACTCGACCGAGGCCTCATGCAGCTCGATCGCTCGCTGCACGATGTTCAACCCCAGCCCGTAGCCACGCGTGGCGCTTTCCTCCTCGCGATGGAAGCGCTGGAACACCGCCTGGCGACGTCCCTCCGGAATGCCGGGGCCGTTGTCGTAGATGTCGATGATGGCCATGGTGCCGTCGCGATGGATGGCCACCTCGACCTGCCCGCCGGCTTCGGTGTAGCGCAGGGCGTTCTCGATCAGGTTGCGGAACATGGCGGTGAGTGCCACCTCGTGGCCGCGCACGACGACCGGTTCGTCGTCATTGCTGAGGCTGGCGGTGATGTCCTTCTCGACGATCATCGGCGCCAGTTCCTCGATGACCTCGGTGGCGATGCGCGCCAGGTCCAGCGCCGTGCGTTGCTGGGAGGCGGCGCCGGCTTCGAGGCGCGCCATCGCCAGGATCTGTTCCACGCGGCGGCCGAGTCGCGCCATGCTCTGCTGCGCGTTGCGCACTGTGAACTCGACCTCGGTGGGGTCGTCCGAGATCATCGCGCTTTCCAGATGGATCATGGTCGCGGCCAGCGGTGTGCGCAGCTCGTGCGCCACGTCGGTGGCGAAGCGGTGCTCGCGTTCCAGCGCGTCTTCCAATCGTTCCAGCTGCTGGTTGAGCGCGACGATCAGCGGCTTGATCTCCTGCGGCGCGACGTTGGCGGGCATCGGCTTGCGGCTGCCCGGCGTGCGCCGGTCCAGCATCTCGGTAAGCACCGCGACAGGACGCAGGCCGCGCTTCACCGCCAGGCTCACCAGCAGTGCCAGCAAGGGCAGGCCGATCAGCAGCGGCAGGGTGTGTTCGATCACCAGGCCGCGCGCGATGTCCTGGCGATTGTCCGAACGCTCGCCGATGCGGATCACGAGGTTGGCGCGGTTCTGCAGGGTGAAGGTGCGCCACAGGCGTCCTTCGTGGCGGATGTCGCGGAAGCCGCGTTCGTCGGCCGAGGGCGGGGGCAGGTCGGAAAGGTTCGACGTCGCGGCGATCAACTCGCCGCTCGGATCGTAGGCCTGGAAGCCTACTTCCGGTTCGTAGTTGCGCGGATGCACCGACACCACCACGCCGTGATGCCGCGTTTCGCCATCCTGCTTGATACCCGGCAGCTCGGCATCGCGTTGCGGCAGTTCGCCATGGGCGATGAGCGTGCCCAGCGTGCGACCGGCTTGCGCGAGGCGGCCGTCCAGCAACTCGTTCATCTCGCGCAGCTCGCGGCGGTAGCTGATCCAGCCGAGTGGGATCAGCACGGCGACCATCACCGCGATGATCAGCCACGTGAGGCGCGTGCGAAGACTGGCGGGATGGGCGTCCGTCCTCATTTTGGCTCGCGCGGAATCATGTAGCCGATGCCGCGCACCGTATGGATCACCTCGGTGCTGAGCTTGCGGCGCAGCCAGTGCACCTGCACTTCGATGGCGTTGCGCTCGACCACGGTGTCCAGGCCGTAGACGGAGTTTTCCAGCGTCTCGCGGCGCACGATGCGGCCGGCGCGTTCCATCAACACGCGGAGCAGGGCGAACTCGCGGCGGGTGAGGCTTACCAGCTCGCCGCGAAATTCCACCTCGGCGGTGGCGAGGTTGAGGCGCAGTCCGCCGACCTCGACCAGGTTGTCGGCCAGACCCTGCGTGCGACGGGTCAGCGAGCGGATGCGCGCGGACAGTTCGCCCAGGTGGAAGGGCTTGACCAGGTAGTCGTCGGCGCCCAGGTCCAGGCCGCGGATGCGCGTTTCCAGCGCATCGCGCGCGGTCATCACCAGCACCGGCGTCTTCACGCCCGCGCGTCGCGCCTGCGCGAGCACCTCCAGGCCATCCTTGCCGGGCAGCCCAAGGTCCAGCAGCACCAGGTCGACCGGCGTGCCGCGCAGTGCCTCGCTGGCTTCGCGGCCGTCACGCAGCCAGGTGATGGCGTACGACTGGTGCTCCAGCGCATGCTTGATGGCGCCGCCCAGCTCGGCATCGTCCTCGACCAACAGAATATGCATGCGCAGGCACCCGTATCGGCATCGGGAAAACGTGGCCCATGCCACCGTCCGCCGTCATGATCCCCAGACTTCCTTTTGTGGATCTTTTGCCGCCGGCAGTCGACACGTTGGCCGCTGGGATGCGCGCCGTCAATCGATTCGGGTGTTCATAGTGCCTGACGGCGGGCCTTCGCCCGCCGTCAGGTTCCCTGCGATGGCGTCCAAGGGGCGCCGGAGAACCGCGGTTCAGGGCCTCTTCGCCAGCGCTGCGGCGACGATGGCCTGCTTGAGTTGCGCCTCGCTCAGGGCGGCGCCTTCGGACTGGTCGATGGCCACGGCCTTGATGGTCTGGGGCTTGAGCATCAGGTGGCGTTCGCGCTCCCAACCCTGGGCTTGCTGCTGGGCCCGAGCGAAATCTTCGGGACTGTGTCCGACGAAACCAATGACGGCATAGCCATTGAGGTCGACGGTGTAGGTTTCAACGGCGGCGCTGGCGGTACCAGTGAAGACAAGTCCTAGCGCGATGACGGCGGGGAGAATCAAGCGCTTCATGATGGCCTCCTGACGGGATTCGAGGTTCCGGGGGAGGCTTCAACATAGGCTCGCGCCGCTCGGCAAGCTTGATGGAGTTGCGCGAAACGCTGATGAAAACATGAGGCTTGGGCGCGCAAAACGCGTGCTATATGCCACTCGTCATGCTTTTTCGGCGTCGACGGTCTTGTGCTTGTAACGACACAGGTCGCGAATGACACAGCGCGGACAGTCGGGCTTGCGCGCCTTGCATACGTAACGGCCGTGCAGGATCAGCCAGTGGTGAGCGTCTTGCTTGAACTGCGGAGGCACGACCTTCTCGAGCTTGTCTTCCACCGCTCGCACGTCTTTGCCCGGCGCGAGACCAGTGCGGTTGGCGACACGGAAGATATGCGTGTCCACCGCGATGGTCGGGTGGCCAAACGCGGTGTTGAGCACGACGTTGGCGGTCTTGCGTCCCACGCCCGGCAGAGCCTCCAGCGCCTCGCGCGTGTCGGGCACTTCGCCGCCATATTGCTCGACCAGGATGCGACACAGCGCGATCACGTTCTTGGCCTTGGCGTTGAACAGGCCGATGGTGCTGATGTACGGCTTGAGCTTCTCCTCGCCGAGATCGAGGATGGCCTGCGCGGTGTTAGCAACCGGGTAAAGTTTTTTTGTCGCCTTGTTCACGCCCACGTCGGTGGCCTGCGCCGACAGCACCACCGCCACCAGCAGCTCGAACGGCGTGGTGTAGTTGAGTTCCGTGGTGGGATGCGGATCGAGTTCGCGCAGGCGGGTAAACAGCTCGACGACGTCGGCTTTCTTCACGAGGGCTTTCCTTGTTTCGCGCGGGCACGCGCAAGCGCGGCGAGTACCGGGTTGGTTTGCGTGGCGGTACCCACCTCGGCCTTGCGCGCCGCCAGTTCGGCCTCGCGCCGAGACTGCTCGCGCGCAAGCCGTGCCTCGCGGCGCTGGAAGTGGGCGCGCGCGTTATCGGCGTGGATGGGATCCTCCACCTGCGTGAGCGGCATCGGCTCGAGCACGATGCAATCCACCGGACAGGCGGGAACGCACAACTCGCAGCCGGTGCAGTCGTCGGCGATCACCGTATGCATCAACTTCGCCGCGCCGACGATCGCATCGACCGGGCAGGCCTGGATGCACTTCGTGCAGCCGATGCAGTCCGCCTCCACGATGCGCGCCAGCGCGCGCGGCTTCTCGACGCCGTGTTCCGGATCGAGCGGCAATACGGGCGTGCCCAGCAGCTCGGCGAGACGCGCGATACCCGCGGCGCCACCCGGCGGACATCGATTGATGGGCGCTTCGCCCCGCGCCATCGCCTCCGCGTAGGGGCGGCAGCCATGGAAGCCGCATTGTTCGCACTGCGTCTGTGGCAGCAGGGCGTCGATGCGATCGGCGAGCATCATGGGGTCAGCGGACGGTCGCGCCCGGCTTCGCTCCCTGGTCGGCGTCCAGCAGGAACAGATCGCTGCCGCCATCACCGGCGGAGAGGATCATGCCTTCGGAGAGGCCGAAACGCATCTTGCGGGGTGCCAGGTTGGCGATGAACACCACGTTGCGGCCGACCAGCTTTTCCGGCTCGCCATAGGCGGCGCGGATGCCGGAGAAGATCTGGCGCGTACCCAGCGGGCCGGCATCGAGTTCGAAACGCAGCAGCTTGTCCGAGCCGTCCACGAATTCGCACGCGGTGACCTTGCCCACGCGCAGGTCGAGCTTGGCGAAGTCGTCGATACCGATCACGGCGGGGCCGTCGGTGGTGGCGGTCGGAGTGGTGCTGGCTTCGCTCATGGGCTTGCTGGTGTCCTTGGCTTTCTTCGGCGTGGGCTTCGGCTTGTCGGCGGGCGCGAGGGAGTCCTTGGACATCTCCACCATCGCCACGACGTGCTTGGGGTCGATACGTCCGAGCAGCGGCTCGAACACGTTCACGGTGTGGTTGTGCAGCTCGGCGCGCGCATCGTCGAAATCGTTGATCGGCGCGGCGAGGAAACGCTCGGCCGCCTCGACGGTGCCCGGCAACACGGGCTTGAGCAGGCCGGCCAGCAGGCGGAACGCGGCCAGCGCGAACGAGCACACCTGGTGCAGTTCGTCGCGGCGCGATTCGTCCTTGGCGATCGCCCATGGCGCCTTGGCGGCGATGTAGCCGTTGACCATGTCGGCCATGGTGACGAAGCGGCGCGTCACTTCGGCGAACTCGCCGCCGTTGTACAGCGTGGGCACGTCGCCGTAGAGCGACAGCAGCTCTCGCCACAGCTCCTGTTCTTCATGGCTGAAGGCCGGCGCGAGGCGACCCTCGAAATACTTCTGTACGAAGCCTGCGGTGCGGCTGGCGATGTTCACCCACTTGCCGACGAGATGCGAATTGACGCGCTCCTCGAAGGCCTTGAGGTCCAGGTCCACGTCCACCGGCGTATCGCTCAGCATGCTGGCGAAGTAGTAGCGCAGGAATTCCGGATGCAGCCCCGCATCGAGATAGGTACGCGCCTGGATGAAGGTGCCGCGCGACTTGGACATCTTTGCGCCGTTCACCGTCAGGTAGCCGTTGACGTGCAATGCGGTCGGCGTGCGGAAGTTCGCGCCGTGCAGCATCGCCGGCCAGAACAGGCCGTGGAAATTGATGATGTCCTTGCCGATGAAGTGGTGCAGTTCGGCATGGCTGTCGGACGCGAGGAAGTCTTCGAACTTCAGGTCGGTGCGGTCACACAGCGCCTTGAAGCTGGCGAGGTAACCCACCGGCGCGTCCAGCCACACGTAGAAGAACTTGCCGGGCGCATCGGGGATCGGGAAGCCGAAATAAGGCGCATCGCGCGAGATGTCCCAATCCTTGAGGCCACTATCGAGCCATTCGCGCAGCTTCGCCACCACGCCGCTGTTGGCGACGGGTTGTCCATCGGTGAGCTTGCCCCCGAACCAGTCGCGCAGCAGCGGCTCGAACTTGCCCAGTTCGAAGAAGTAATGCTCCGAATCGCGCAGCACCGGCGTGGCGCCCGACATCACCGAATACGGGTTGAGCAGGTCGGTGGGCGCGTAGGTCGCGCCGCAGTTCTCGCAGTTGTCGCCGTACTGGTCGGCCGTGCCGCAATTGGGGCAGGTGCCCTTGATGTAACGGTCCGGCAGGAACATCTGCTTTTCGGGGTCGAACAACTGCTGGATGTCGCGGCGTGCGATGTAGCCGCCTTCGCGCAGCCGCGTGTAGATCAGCGAGGCCAGCGCGCGGTTCTCTTCCGAATGGGTCGTGTGATAGTGGTCGAACGCCACGTTGAAGGCGGCGAAATCCGCCTCGTGGCCGACGCGGATGCCTTCGATGTATGTCTCTGGCGACAGGCCCGCCTTCTCGGCGGCCAGCATGATCGGCGTGCCGTGCGCGTCATCGGCACAGACGTAGACCGCCTCGTTGCCCTGCATCCGTTGCGCCCGCACCCAGATATCGGCCTGAATGTAGCCCAGCAGATGGCCCAGATGCAGCGGACCATTGGCATAGGGCAGGGCGTTGGTGACGAGTAGGCGACGGCTCATGGATGGAAGCGGCTAAGAAGGGGTTGTGCATTATGGCATGGCGTCCCCGGGAAACCGCGCGATCGGCGCTGCGGAGCCGATCACGCCCGTTTGGACGTCCGCCGCCACGCCACGATGCACGCCGCGACGATGGCCGTCGGCAGCCACACCCAACCGAACTCCGACGCCATCACATGCCAGCCCCGCTCGCTGAAGAAGCGAGCACCGATCGGCGACACCGCGATAGGGTGAAACGGCGCAAACCAGCGCGTATCGCTGAAGGGCCACCAGAGCGCCACGCCGAGGCCGCCATCGGTGCAGGCATCGAGCAACGGATGCGAGAGTGCGGCCAGTCCTACGAAAGCGGCGCTACGCCATGGCGTGCTCTCCCATCGCCGGTGCCCGATGAAGGCAGCGAGCCCAAGCAGGCCTGCAAAGGCGATCGAATGTGTCGCGCCACGATGGCCGAAGCTGTCGGCGTAGGCGACATGCAGCTTGAACGCGAGGACATCGGCATCAGGCAGCATCGCCGCGATGGCGCCGGCGGCCATCAATCGGCGACTGATGACGCGACGACCTGCTGCGCCGCCGATCATCAACGGGACAACGGCATGGGTGAAGATGGTGGGCATTCCGCGCTCCTTGCTTGGCCTGACCGCGAGCATGGTTGCCAGATCGGGCAGCGGCAAGGCATGAAACGGGCAGCAGTCGGTGCATGATTGTCACGGTATTGCACGTTTTTGCACGATTGTGTACTGTTGCTCGCGTTCTCTCCCTCCAAGAGTCCGCAGTGAAAGCGATTCCCGATCCTGTCCAAGGCCTTCCCGAGGCCCGTTCGCTGGGCGCCGCGCGGCGAGCCACGCGCGTGATCTTCCTTGTGTCCGGGATCGGCATGTCGGCGTGGGCGCCCATGGTTCCCTACGCCAAGGCTCGGCTCGGCCTGGATGATGCGCAATTGGGTCTGGCGTTGCTGGTATTCGGCGGCGGCTCGATGTTGTCGATGCCGTTCGTGGGCTGGCTCGCGCACAAGCTGGGCAACCGCGCGCTCATCGTCGTTTCGGGCCTGTTGATGTGCCTCGCGCTGCCTGCGCTGGCCATGGCGTCGAGCATCGCGATGCTGGTCGCGGCGCTGTTCTATTTCGGCGTGATGCTCGGCGCGGTCGACGTGGCGATGAACGCGCATGCCGTCGATGTGGAACGGCTGGACGGCGGTCGTCTGATGTCGGGTTTCCATGGTCTTTTCAGCGTCGGTGGCCTCACGGGCGCTGCCGTGGTGAGTGGCCTGCTGGCCATGGGGTTGTCGCTGCCGATCGCGGCGACGGCCGTTGCCGTGGTGTTGCTGTCGCTGGTGCTATGGCTGCGCCGTGACCTGCTCGACGATGCGCCGGTGGCGACGGAAACGGAAAAGAGCACGTTCGGCATGCCGCACGCGCTGGCGTGGCTGCTTGGCCTGATGTGCTTCGCCAGTTTTCTCGCCGAAGGCGCGATGCTCGACTGGAGCGCGGTATTCCTGCGCGATTTCCGTGGGTTCGCGGCGGCTTCCGCCGGCTTCGGCTATGCGTGTTTCTCGGTGGCGATGGCGCTGGGCCGCCTCACCGGTGATCGCCTGATCGCGCGCTTCGGGCCCGTCTGGGCCGTGCGCACCGGCGCCGCGCTGGCGGTTGCAGGATTCCTGATGGTGGCGTTGGCGCCCGGCGCATTCGCTGCGCTCGGGGGCTTCGTGCTGATCGGCCTGGGCGCTTCCAACATCGTGCCGGTGATGTTCAGCGCGGCTGGCCGCCTGCCGGGCACGCCACCCGCGATCGCGATCGCCACGGCCACCACGCTGGGTTACGCGGGGTTGCTGAGCGGTCCGGCCTTGATCGGTTTTGTAGCGCATGCGAGCAGCCTGCCGGCGGCGTTTGCTGCGGTGGCCGGGTTGTTGGTGCTGGTAGGACTTTCGGCAAGGATCGTGCAGCGATGAGCAAGCCTGTCGACACTGTTATTTTCGATCTCGGCAACGTGTTGATTGCCTGGGACCCGCGCCGCCTCTATCGACAATTGATCGATGATGAGGAACGCATGGAATGGTTCCTGCGCGAAGTCTGCAACAGCGCATGGAACGAGCAGCAGGACGCGGGTCGCCCATGGTCCGAGGCGACGGCCTTGCTGCGCGGTCGCTATCCCGAGCATGCGGAGCTGATCGACGCTTATCACCGGCGCTGGGAAGAAACCCTGGTCGGACCCATCGACGGAACCGTGGCATTGCTGGCCGAACTCAAGGCACGCGGTGTGCGTCTCCTGGCGCTCACCAACTGGTCACAGGAGACGTTTCCCATCGCCCGGCAGCGCTATCCGTTCCTGCAGTGGTTCGAAGGCATCGTGGTGTCGGGTGAAGAGCGACTGATCAAGCCCGATCCGCGCATCTACCAGTGTCTGCTCGATCGCTACGCGGTGGATCCGGCACGCGCGCTCTACATCGACGACTCCCGGCGCAACGTGGACGCCGCCGAGGCGCTGGGCATGCAGGGCTGGTGGTTCAGTGAGCCCGATGGCTTGCGTACGCGACTCATCGAACTTGGCCTGCTCGTCGGCGAAGAAGTGCGCCATGGCTAAGCCCGCACCGGACAGCGGCGCGCTGCCCCAGGAGCGGCAGCAGCGCATCCTGGCGAAACTGCGTAACGACGGGCGCGTGGTGGCGGCGGAACTCGCTGCCATCTTCGACGTGTCGGAAGATTCCATTCGACGCGACCTGCGCGAACTGGCGGCGATGGGTTTATGCAAGCGTGTCTATGGCGGCGCGCTGCTGCCCACGGCCACGCCGTCGCCGCTCAAGCAGCGTCGAAGCGAGCATTCGGCGCGCAAGCAGGCATTGGCGCGCAAGGCGGCGGAGCTGGTGCGACCCGGCCAGACCCTGCTGATCGATACCGGCACCACCAACGTCGCGATTGCCTCGGTGTTGCCCACCGGGGCGCGGCTCACCGTCATCACCAATGCGCCGCATATCGCGCAGTTGCTGCTGGACCGGGAAGGCTTCGACGTGCTGCTGATCGGTGGTCGCGTCGATGCCAGCATCGGCGGCACCATCGGCGCGCAGGCAGTGGAGCAGGTGCGTCGCGTGCGTGCGGACCTGTGTTTTCCGGGCGCGTGCGCGATCGATGCGGCGCATGGCCTGTGGGGTTTCGACAGCGAAGAAGCGCTGTTCAAGCGCGCGATGATCGAAGCCAGCGACGAGACCGTGGTGGTCGCCACCGATGACAAGCTCGGCGCCGTCGCTACGCATCAGGTGGCGGAGCTGTCACGCGTGCAGCATCTGGTGGTGGAGCATTCGGCGGATCGGGCGGCGCGCACGGCGTTTACGGCGCGTGGCGTGGCGGTGCACCGGGCGGATTCGGCCTGAGCGAAGCCTGTTGTAGGAGCGCACCCAGTGCGCGACCGCGGCGTTTGGCGTTTCCGCTCCGTAGGCTTTTCGCGCACTGGGTGCGCTCCTACAAAAGGGGATCGCAAGATCGGCCCCTCACCCCAGCCCTCTCCCCGGAGGGGAGAGGGAGTCAAAGCGGGTTACTCCTGCCGCTGCCACTCCTGGCTGCGGCCCAGCAGCGAGAAGCCGATATAGCCGCGCACGGTGAGCTTGCTGCCGTCGGCGCTGGGCTGCAGCTTCACCTTGTAGACCTTGCCGGTCTTGGGGTCGAGGATCTTGCCGCCGTCCCACACGTCGCCGTCCTTATGGACGCCCCACATGATGTTCATGCCTTCGATCGGCTTGTCCTTGCGCTCGCCATCGCAGTTCTTGCAGATGGGGTGCGGGCCGTCGTCGGACTGCAGCACTTCCACCACGGTCGCCTTGAGCTCGCCGGCGTCGTCCGTGATTTTCACGATGGACTTGGGCTTGCCGGTCTCATCGTCGATGGTCTTCCAGGTACCGACCGGGGTCGACTCGGCCGCAAACACCGACCCGGCGCCTAACAGCAAGGCGGCAACGACGGCAGCGCGAAGCAATGACTTCATGGGTGATCCTCCCGTACGAAAGCGTATGTTTGGAGCCTGACCGAGGTCAGGCGGGAGCGTCAAGTTGCATTGCGAAAGCGTCGCGGCCGGCCGGGCAGGGGCCGCGGCTGGCATAATGGGCAATCCCCATGACAGTCCACGATTGATATGACGCAGGCAAGCGAAGCCCTGGTACGCCAACTTCTCGGCGAGCTGGTCGACCCCCACACCGGTGCGCCGCTGGCGGACGCCGTACGCGCGGTCGGCGTGGACGGCGATCGTGTTTCCGTGGATATCCAACTGGGTTATCCCGCCAACGGGGCCATCGCCGCGCTGACGGCTCGCGTCAAAGAGGCCCTGGAGGCCGATCCGGCAATCGCCTCGGCCGCCGTCTCGATCGGCACGCGCATCCATTCGCACAAGGTGCAGGGCACGCTGGCCCCGCAGCCGGGCGTGAAGAACGTCATCGTGGTGGCCTCGGGCAAGGGCGGCGTGGGCAAGTCCACGGTGTCGGCCAACCTGGCGCTCGCGTTGCAGGCGGAAGGCGCCAAGGTGGGCGTGCTCGACGCCGACATCTACGGCCCCAGCCAGCCGCGCATGCTGGGCATCAGCGGCAAACCGCAATCGCCGGACGGCAAGACCATCATCCCGATGGAGGCCCATGGCCTGCAGGCGATGTCGATCGGTTTCCTGATCGATGAAGAGACGCCGATGATCTGGCGCGGCCCGATGGTCACCCAGGCCATGATGCAACTGCTCAACGACAGCCGCTGGGAGCAGCTCGATTACCTCATCATCGACCTGCCGCCGGGTACCGGCGACATCCAGCTCACGCTGGCGCAGAAGGTGCCCGTTTCCGGCGCGGTGATCGTCACCACGCCGCAGGACATCGCGCTGCTGGACGCACGCAAGGCGCTGAAGATGTTCGAGAAGGTCGAGGTGCCGGTGCTGGGCGTGATCGAGAACATGGCCACGCACGTGTGCTCGAACTGCGGCCACGAGGAACACATCTTCGGCGAAGGTGGCGGCCAGCGCATGGCCGACCAGTACGGCGTGGCCTATCTCGGCTCGCTACCGCTGGATATCCGCATCCGCGAACAGGCTGACGGCGGTACGCCGACCGTGGTGGCGATGCCGGATTCGGATCTCGCCGCTCGCTACCGCGAGATCGCCCGCAACGCCGCCGGCCGGCTTTCGCGCCAGCCGCGCAACAAGTCGCTGGGCCTGGGCAAGATCATGGTGCAAGGCACGCCGTGAGCCCGGATGCCGGACGGGAGACCCCGTTGCGTGTGCTGTGCCTGTCCGGCAGCCTGCGTCGCCGCTCCGGCAACACGGCGTTGCTGCATGCCGCAGCGCGACTCGCGCCTGCGGGACTTCACCTGAGCGTCTACGACGGACTGGCGAGCCTGCCGCTGTTCAACCCCGACGATGAAATGGAGGCGCTGCCAGCCGGCGCCGCCGCCCTGCGACAGCTCGTCGGCGACAGCGATGCCCTGCTGATCGCCTGCCCGGAATACGCTCACGGCGTCCCCGGTCCCTTCAAGAACCTGCTGGACTGGCTGGTAGGCAGCCTGGAGTTTCCAGGCAAGCCGGTGGTGCTCTGGAACGCCTCGGCGCGCGGTTCGCACCATGCGCAGGACGCCCTGCGTGAAATCCTGCGCACCATGTCCGCCCGCCTGCTGGCGTCGCCATCGGTGACGATTCCCTTGCCGGGCGCGGGCTGCGAGGAGGGCGACGTGCTCGCCGACCCGTCGCAGGTCGCGCTGGTACGCGGTTCCCTCGACGCGCTGGCCTGCGAACTGGCGCGGGCGACTGGCGGGTGAACCCGGGTTTCCGCTATTTTCCCGGTCTTTGCGCCCGATGGCGCGACCGACAACCCCTTCGGGAGTCCGAGTGAGCATCAAATCCGACAAGTGGATCCGCCGCATGGCCGAACAGCACGGCATGATCGAGCCGTTCGAGCCGGGCCAGATCAAGACGCGCGACAACGCCAGGCTGGTGTCGTACGGCACGTCGAGCTACGGCTACGACGTGCGCTGCGCACGCGAGTTCAAGATCTTCACCAACATCAACTCGACCATTGTCGATCCGAAGGCGTTCGATCCGACCAGCTTCGTCGATGTCGAAGCGGACGTGTGCATCATCCCGCCCAATTCCTTTGCGCTGGCGCGCACGGTCGAGTACTTCCGCATTCCGCGCAACGTGCTGACCATCTGCCTGGGCAAGAGCACCTACGCGCGCTGCGGCATCATCGTCAACGTGACCCCGCTCGAGCCCGAGTGGGAAGGCCACGTGACGCTGGAGTTCTCCAACACCACGCCGCTGCCCGCCAAGATCTACGCCAACGAGGGTGTCGCACAGATGCTGTTCCTCGAATCCGATGAGGAATGCGAGACCAGCTACAAGGACCGCGGCGGCAAGTACCAGGGCCAGCAGGGCGTGACCCTGCCGCGCACCTGAGACGGGCCCGAGGCGCACCTGAACGGCTGCCGGGCCAGTCCGGTGCGGCGGCCCGGTGCGGCGCTACACTTTCGACGTTCACACCGATGCATTGCAGGAGATTCCGCATGACCCGTTTTCCCACGCTGCTGACCCGCGCGGCCGCAGCCATCCTGCTGGGCAGCATGCTGGTGCTGGCCGGCTGCCATCGTGGCGGCACCAAGGACGAAGTGCGTACGGCGGACATGAAGAGCCAGTTCGACGCAACGATCCAGGCCTATAAGAACGGCCAGTTCATCGTGGACGGCGCCGTGCTGTCGGCGCTGGATACCGGCAGCCATTTCGCCTACCTCAAGGACCAGGGCAAGCTGCCCAAGACGGTGCTGGTCGAACCCAGCGACGACTCCAAGGTCCGCAAGCAGCACCTGCAGTACATGGCGCGCCTGCAGCTCGACTATGGTTTCACCGTGTACTACGACGATGGTGGCACGCTGAAGAAGATCAGCGTGGTCGACACCAAGGCACGCGACCTCGAAGACTACAAGGCACCGGTGAAGGCCGCGGAACCGCCGCCGCAGCAGCATTGATCCAGTGGTCGGTTGAAGAAAAAAGAGCCCGCGACGTTTCGCGGGCTTTTTTGTGGGGTGTCGCGAAGGGCGGTCGCGCACTGGGTGAGCTCCTACAGAAGCGCGGGATTGCCTGCCCTTTTGCGCGACTAACGCTCAGCGCGCCAACGCCGCGCGCAGCTTTTCCGTCACCGCTGCCAGCGCATTTTGCTCGTACGGCTCCGCTCGTCCGCTGCCCCATACCGGTCCCGGCCATGCGGCATCGCCTTCGCGGCGGCCGACGACATGCACATGCAGCTGCCGCACGACGTTGCCGAGCGCACCGAGGTTGAGCTTGTCGAAGGGCGACAGCGTGCGCAGCGCCTGCGCGGCGAGATTCACTTCCTGCCACAACGCGACCTGTGCCGCGGGAGGAAGATCGCAGATTTCGACAAGGCCGCTCTGGCGAGGCACGAGCACCAGCCAGGGAAAGCGTGCGTCGTTCATCAGCAGCACGTCGCACAGGGCGAGCGATGCGACGGGCCGCGTGTCGTTGGCCAGGCGCGGATCCAGCGCGAATTCGCTCATGCGCCTTGCGCCAGATGCTTGTCGAAGAAGCCGAGCGTGCGCGCATAGGCCAGCTTTGCGCTGGCTTCGTCGTATTGCGGTCCCACGTTGCGATTGAAGGCGTGGTCGGCGGGGTAGGTGAATACTTCCATCTGCGGAAGCATGTCGCGGTGCTTCTGCACCATCTCCGCCGGAATGCTCTTGTCCTTCTCGCCGAAGTGGAACATCACCGGCGCCCTGGGCTTTTCGCCGAGGAACGGCACATTGCGCGCGCCGTAGTAGCTCACCGATGGCAGACCCAGGCGCATGGCCGCGAGCATCGCCACCGTGCCGCCCCAGCAGTAGCCGACCGTGCCGATGCGTCCTGCGGATGAGATGGCTTCGGCGGCGCTTGCAACGTCTTCCACGGCGCGGTCCAGGCCGAGTTCGGTCACCAGCGCCTTGCCGCGCGCATAGCCTTCCTCGCTGTAGCCCAGTTCCACGCCGCTCTCCAGGTGATCGAAGAAGCAGGGCGCGATGGCCGTATAGCCTTCCTGGGCGAACCTATCGGCCACGTGGCGGATGTGTTCGTTGACGCCGAAGATCTCCTGGATCACCACGATGCCGCCCTTGGACTTGCCCGGCGGTTTGGCGAGGTAGGCGCCGATGCACTGCATGCGGGTGGTGTTGAGGTTGATGTTCTGGCCCATGGCGACGCTCCCTCGATGGCAAGGCAGGCATTGTAGTCGTTCATGGAAACGCACCGACCTGGGCTATAATGGTCCGTTTTCCGCATAGTTACGGTTGCTCTTCCATGTCGCAGGCCTCGCCCAAAGTCGGTTTCGTCAGCCTCGGTTGCCCCAAGGCGCTGGTCGATTCCGAACGTATCCTCACCCAGCTGAAGGTCGAGGGTTACGAGATCGTGCCCAGCTACGGCGCGGCCGACGCCGTGGTCGTCAACACCTGCGGCTTCATCGATGCGGCCGTGCAGGAATCGCTGGATGCGATCGGCGAAGCGCTGCACGAGAACGGCAAGGTGATCGTCACCGGCTGCCTGGGCAAGCGCTCGGAGCTGATCCGCGAGGCGTATCCCGATGTGCTCGCGATCACCGGTCCGCAGGACTACGCCAGCGTGATGACCGCCGTGCATTCGGCGCTGCCACCGCAGCGCAATCCGCTGCTGGACATCATCCCGGACACCGGCATCAAGCTGACGCCGAAGCATTACGCGTATCTCAAGATTTCCGAAGGCTGCAACCACCGCTGCAGCTTCTGCATCATCCCGTCGATGCGCGGCGACCTCGTCTCGCGTCCGGTCGATGAAGTGCTGGTGGAAGCCGAGCGCCTGGTGAAGGGCGGCGTAAAGGAACTGCTGGTGATCTCGCAGGACACCAGCGCCTACGGCGTGGATGTGAAGTACGCCGAGCGCCAGTGGCGCGAGAAGAGCTACCGCACGCGCATGACCGAGCTGTGCGAAGGCCTCTCCGAACTCGGCGTGTGGACGCGCCTGCATTACGTCTACCCGTATCCGCACGTGGACGAAGTGATGCCATTGATGGCGGAGGGCAAGATCCTTCCGTACCTCGACATCCCGTTCCAGCACGCCAGCCCGCGCATCCTCAAGCTGATGAAGCGCCCCGGCAACATCGACAAGACGCTGGAGCGCATCCGCAACTGGCGCAAGGTGGTGCCCGACCTCACCATCCGCAGCACCTTCATCGTCGGCTTCCCCGGCGAGACGGATGCGGAGTTCGAAGAGCTGCTCGATTTCCTGCGCGAGGCGGAGCTCGATCGCGTCGGTGCGTTCGCCTACTCGCCGGTGGACGGCGCCAAGGCCAACGAGCTGCCGGGTGCGGTGTCCGAAGAGCTGAAGGAAGATCGCCTCGAACAGTTCATGGCCGTGCAGGCGGAAATCTCCGCCGCCAAGCTGCAGCGCAAGATCGGCCGCACGCTGAAGGTGCTGGTCGATGAGGCGGGCGCGAACGGTGCCGTTGCGCGTTCCGCGTCCGATGCGCCGGAAATCGATGGCGTCGTGCATATCGCCAACGGGCAGCTGCTGAAGCCGGGCCAGTTCGTCGATGTCGTGGTGGAGGACGCCGACGAACACGATCTGCACGCTCGTCTCGCGGGCTGATCGCGGCGGGGTGGCGCCATGCGTTATCTGGCGCCCGCCCGCGGCACGATCGTTCCCGAGGTATTCCTTCGCCCGCCGTTGAGCGAATGGCAGGCGCATGCATCGTGGTTGCGCGGAGACGCGTGGCCGGGCATCGATGCCTTGAATGCGGCGCGACCAGCGACGATGCGCGAGCGTTTCGTCGCGCAGACGCCGGCCTTGCTCCATGACGGCCTGCACTACGAACAGCGCATCGCCGAACACGGCGACATCGCCACGCGTGATGCCAACTGGCACGACCTGTTCAATGCGATGGTCTGGTTGCGCTACCCGGACATCAAGCGTGCGCTCAACCTGCAGCAGGTGATCGACATCGGGCGCATGGGCAGCAAGCAGCGTTCGCGCGCGCAATATGCGATGACGCATTTCGACGAGGCGGGCGTCATCGTCGCGTTGCGCGACCATCGCCTGCTGGATGCATGGGACGCGCACGACTGGCACGAATTGTTCTGGCGTGAGCGTTCGGCCTGGCAGGATGGCCGCATCACCATCGATCTCTTCGGCCATGCCTTGCTGGAGCACGCGCTGACGCCCGGCAAGCTGTTGGTGGGCAAGGCACTCGTGTTCTTCGCGGACGACATGCAGGACAGCGCTGTCAGCGCATGTGCGGAAGGCGTTAGGCACGGCCGGTTATTGCGCGATCCACTCGACCTGAGGCCGCTGCCGCTATCGGGTATCCCTGGCTGGCGCCCGGAAAACGGCCAGGAGAACTTCCATCGAAATGCGCCCTGCTATCAGCCGCGCCGCGAAGGGCGGCGCTATCCCATGCCCCTGGCGATCTGATCCACGCGTACGCCTTTCCTATTTTCAAATTGCGGTAGTCCCGCAATCGCGCTAAAAGGCTAGGTAGCAGGGCGCTGGGAAACGAGCATGGAAAAGGCCGGTCAGACGCGCTTTGGGGAGAGACTGCGGCAGCTGTTTGCCGCCGTCATGCTGCTCTGTCTGGCGGTTTGCGCCCATCCTTCCCGGGCCGACGATGCGGTCGGGATGAAGCAGCCCGCAGCCGCGATCCATTTCGGCATCCTGCCGATCGGCAGCGCCTCGGAATCGCGAGAGCAATGGCAGCCGTTGCTGGACGACCTGGAAAAGAAGCTGGGGCATTCGGTGGATATCGTGTCCGTCAGCAGCTACGCCGGCCTGTCGGGCGCCATTGCCGACAAACGCGTGGACATCGCCTTCCTGTCGGGACGTCTCGCCACCGAAGCCGTGCAGCGCCAGCACATGCGGGTGGTCGCGCAGTTCGTGCGCAGCGATGGCGCCAAGGGCAACGTGGCCATGCTGATCGTGCGTGCCGACAGCCCCATCCATGACCTGAAGGACTTGTTCTCCAAGCCCGGTCATTGGCGTTACGGACGCGGCGAACCGCTGTCGGTGACCGGCTATGTCGCGCCGGAGGCCCAGGTGTTCGCGTCGCGCGGGCTCAATTCGGATACGTTCTTCGCCAGCGTGCGCGTCGCCAACCACCAGAACAATGCGTTGGCCGTGGCCAATGGCGAAGTCGACGTCGCCACCTGCAACAATCCCGATCTCGACCTGTTCCGCCAGAATTTTCCCAACGAGGCATCGCAGATCCGCGTGATCTGGCGATCGAGCCTGATCCCTTCGGGCGTGCTGGTAGTGCGCGAGGGTATGGCCGAACCGTTGCGCACGCAGCTGATCGCCTTCATGCGCGACTACGGCCACGCTCCTGGCGCGGCCGGGGAGCGCGAGCGGGCCAACCTCGCGCGCATCCCGGACCTCGCCGGTTTCGACGCGGCCGACGAAAGCGTGCTGCGGCCCTTCGTCGACATGGAGTTCCAGCTGATCAGGGAGCAGGCGCGACATGGCCGCTGGGTCAGCGAGCAGGCCCGCAACGCGCGCCTGAAGCAGATCGATGCGGACTACCAGGTGGCGATGCGCCAGCTGCTTCGGCACTGAGCGATCGTTCAAGCGCCGGATGCTAGGGTAGTGTTTTCGCCGGCGTCGCCGGTGGCTTCGACGGAGATCTCCATGCCTGCCTTTAACCGTGTCCTGCAGCTGTGCCGCGTGGGCGTGCTGACCTTGCTGTTTGCCATCGCGCCGCTGGCGCATGCGCAGCTCGTGCCTTCGGGCTTGCCGGACGCCGACAAGCAGCAGATCAAGAACTACACGCTCAACGACGACGTATTCAATCGCCTGGCCGCGGCCACGCGCGAGGCGCACGCCGCCGGGATCCCGCCGCAGGCGGCGCCCGATGCCACCAGGGTGCACAGTCTCGACGACCTGGCGGCGCAGGCGATGGCCAGCGACCAGCGCATCCCCGCGCTGGTGAAGAAGCACGGCTTCACGCCACGCGAGTTCATGGTGGCCAACATCGCGTTGATGAATGCCGTGATGGCGGTGCAGGCACGCAACGATCCTGCCTTGGCGAACAACCTCAACCAGGTATGGGTCAACCCGGACAACCTGCGCTTCGTCGATTCGCATCGCGCGCAGATCTCCGCGCTGCTGCAGGGCCAGTGAGCGTCGTGCTGCCTCAGTAGTTCACGGCCACGATCGCGAAGCGCACCTGTCCGCCGGGCAGTTCCGCCTCGAATTCGTCGTCGAGGCGCTTCTTCAGCACGGCCCGCGCGAGCGGTGAGTCGACGCTGATCCATCCCAGGCGTGCGTCTGTTTCGTCGGGCCCGACGATGCGGTAGACGACGCTCTCGCCGGACTCGACGTTCTCCAGCTCGATGGTGGCGCCGAAGAACACCACCTCGCGATCCGCGGGCGCTCCCTCGGCCACTTTCAGCGAAGGAATGCGCTTGCTCAGGTAACGGACGCGCCGGTCGATCTCGCCGAGCTGCTTCTTGCGATAGGTGTATTCCGCGTTTTCCGAGCGGTCGCCCTCGGCCGCCGCGGCGGCCAGTGCCTTCACCACTTCCGGTCGCAAGGTGTGCCAGAGATGGTCGAGTTCGGCCTTGAGCTTCTCGAAACCCTCGCGGGTGATGATGGCGGTGGAATGGGGGGCAGGCGGTCGCCAGCGGCTCATCGTGTTGCATCCGTCGTGCGTGTTCGAAGTCGATTCTATCGGCAGCCGGGTGCAAGGCGTACCGCGCGCTGGCGAGCCCGGCGCAAGCCGCATGGACGGCGGGTCGTGGCACCGCCGTCCGTCATGAGGGCAGCGTCAGGCTGGCCGGGGTTGCGATTCCTGCAGGCGCTGCGCGAGCGTGTCGATGTCCTTGCGCAGTGGATGGTCCGGCCACGCGGCGGCGAGCTTGCCCAGCAGCACGACCGCTTCCGCGCGTTGGTCCAGCTCCTCGCCGAGCAGGCGTGCGGCCAGCAGGCCCATGCGCGGCGCGTCCGGCGAGCGTGGCCAATGCGAGAGGTAGCCACGACCAAGCTTGAGGGCCAGTCGCGTCATGCCCGAGCGCGCGGCGAGTTCGGCGAGCGTGCTCGCGTGCTCGGGCGCATCGGGCATGAAGGCCGGTTCGATCTCCATGCATTCCTGCACCAGGCCCAGCGTGCGTCGCGATTCGTTGTTCGCCAGCAGCATCGCGATCCAGATCTGCCCGTGCTCGAGCAACCCCTCGCGCAGGCCTTCCTGCCTCAGCAGATCGCGATAGGCCTGATGCAGCGGCGCGGGCGCGCTGCGACCCTGCATGCGTGTCACCAGCATGCCGATGGCGGCGCGGCGGTCGGTGGTGGCGACGGCTTTCACCTGTTCCAGCAGATGCGCGTCATCGTCATAGCCGGCTTCGCGCACCAGCTTTTCTGCCTCGGGCTCGATGTCGAAGCTCTCGTGGCGCTGGTGGATCATCGCGCCCATCAGATGCAGGTTGAGGATGATCAGGTAGGTATAGGCGAAGGCAAACAGCGGCAGGGAGATCAGCCTGGGCAGGAACGCGGTCGCCACCGAGGCGAGCACGATCAGTACACCGGTGGCGAGATTGAGCCCCACCGGAATCAGGTAGGCCCAGCCGAAACGGCGCATGACCTCCCACCAGTTCACCGGACTCATGGCCAGCTCCATGCTGCCGTCGAAGGCGAGGGACATGTCGATGGCGGGCAGGGTGAGCGCAAACAGCAGCACGAGCGGCCACATCGCCGGCGGATAGAACACGCTGCTCACGAAGCAGAGCGCCACGGCGAACAGATGGATGGCGGTCAGGCCATTGCCGGCGGCTGGGTTCTCGTCGATGCCGATGTCCGGCGGATCGGCAAATCCGTTGGCGGTGTGCAGCAGGCAGGTGGCTGCGTAGCGCCAGGTGGCGCCCCACAGCGCGAACGCGGCAAAGACGCCGATATAGCTCGGGAGGATCGCCAGGTAATGGGCGAAGGCGAGCACGACGCAGGTGGCAAGGCCGCCTCCGCGCAGCGGATAGCTCAAGCCCGTAGTGAAGCGCTCGCTGAAGGGCGTATCGGCCGAAACGGTGGCGATGCGAGGCATCGTGGATCCCCAGTGTCCGCGTGTCGTCGAATCAGCGCGAAGCGTTGCGATGCTTCAACGCTTGCCACCAAAGATGCCACCCAGCACGCCGCGCACGATCTGCTGCCCGAGCTTCGAGCCGACCGCGCGGCTCGCGGATTTCGCCATCGCCTCGATCATGCCCTGGCGACGGCTCGTGCCAAGCAGTGCGTCCTTCACGGCGTCGGTCCAGTCCGGACCCTGCTTCGTGGCGGGCGCATCGGTCGCGCCTTGCCTGGCGGTGACCTGCGGATCGGCGGCCTTGTCGCTGGCTCGCCTGGCGAGCATCTCCGCAGCGGATTCGCGATTGACCGCCGTGTCGTATTTGCCGCCTACGGGTGAGCGCTGACGCACGGTGCCGCGCTCGGCATCGGTGATCGCGCCGATGCGCGCGGTGGGTGAAGTCACCAGTACGCGTTCGACAGGGGAAGGCACGCCCCCGTCGCGCAACGTGGATGCCAGCGCTTCGCCGACCGCCAGCTGCGTGATCGCCTCCGCGACATCGATCTTTGGATTGGCCACGAAGGTTTCGGCGGCGGCCTTCACGGCCTTCTGGTCGCGCGGCGTGAACGCACGCAGTGCATGCTGCACGCGATTGCCGAGCTGGCCGAGGATGTTGCCCGGCACGTCGTCGGGATTCTGCGAGCAGAAATACACGCCGACGCCCTTGGAGCGGATCAGGCGCACCACCTGTTCCACGCGCTGCAGCAGCGCAGGCGGCGCGTCGTCGAACAACAGGTGCGCTTCGTCAAAGAAGAACACGAGTTTCGGCTGGTCGAGATCGCCCACCTCGGGCAACTGTTCGAACAATTCCGACAACAGCCACAGCAGGAAGGTGGAGTACAGCCGCGGCTTGAGGATCAGCTGGTCGGCCGCGAGGATGTTGATCACGCCGCGCCCGCTCATGTCCTGGCGCATCAGGTCGGCAAGCTCCAGCGCCGGCTCGCCGAAAAACTGGTCGGCGCCGTCCTGCTCCAGCTTGAGCACGGCGCGCTGGATCGCCGCGATGCTCTGCGTGCTGATCAGGCCGTAATGGCTGGAGATGTCCTTCGCGTTCTCACTGGCGAAGCCGAGCAGGGCGCGCAGGTCGGCCAGATCCAGCAACAGCCAGCCCTGGTCGTCGGCCACCTTGAAGATCACTTCGAGCACGCCTTCCTGCGTGTCGTTGAGTTCGAGCACGCGACCCAGCAGCGTGGGACCCATCTCGCTGATGGTGGCGCGCACGGGATGACCGAGCTTGCCGTAGATGTCCCAGAAGATCACCGGATTGGCCTGTGGCTTCCAGTCGGTGAGCTGCAGCTGGGCCAGTCGCGTCTTCAGCTTGTCGCCCGGTTCGCCCGCAGGCATCGACAGGCCGGCGAGGTCGCCCTTGGCATCGGCCAGGAAGCAGGGCACGCCGAGCCTGGAAAAGCCTTCGGCCAGCACCATCAGCGACACCGATTTGCCGGTGCCGGTGGCGCCCGCGATCATGCCGTGACGATTGCCGTAGTGCGGATCCAGGCACACGCTGGTGCTGTCGTTGCGGCCGATCAGGATGTCAGTCATGGGTTCCGTCCTCAGGTGTCTGCTCGATTGTATCCATGCGAACAACACCTGGACACGCGCGCGCCGAGGCATGCGCCTTCATGGTGAAGTGGGTCGGATCGGTTGAGTCGCCGGGGTGATGCGCAGTAAGGTCCGTCCATCGATCCGACAGCGAAGTCGTCCATGGTTTTCCCCGCATTTCGTCGCTCCCTGCGCCTGGCTCCCCTCGCCGGCGCAACCTTGCTGCTTGCCGCATGTGCGAGCAGTGGCGGCGGCACCAAGCCGTCGGCCGAGGCCAACCAGCTCTATGCGCAACTCGACCAGGCCAGTCGCGGCTACGAGAATGCCGTGAGCCAGGCGCGCGCCGGCAACACGCAGGCCGCGCAACAGACACTCAATGCATCGCTGGACCAGTTGAAGAGCGCTGCCGCGCATTGCCCGAGCACGCCGGGCTGCGATTCGCAGCGCTTCTTCTCCGCGTTCGATCGCCTGCTGCGGCTGAAGGATGGCAATTTCTCGCTGGGCGATGACCTGGGCGCGATGGGCGATGAGGTGCCGGAAGGCAGCGAGAGCGGCAAGACCGGCGCAGCCAGCCTGCCCGAAGCGCAGCGCAGCGTGACCCTGCTGCGCGGCCAGCAGCTCTCGCAGCTGATCGCGATGAATGGCCCGGTGAAGGCGGCGCTGGAGATGTGGCTGACGCAATGGCGCGGCAACCTCATGGATGCCTACATCAACTACCAGTTCCTGCGTTACCAGATGTGGCCCGAATACCAGAAGGCCGATCTGCCGGAGGCGCTGCTGTTCGGCATCCTGGCCAAGGAGTCGGGCGGCAAGGTGCATGCCGTGTCGCGCTCGGGCGCGGCGGGCCCGCTGCAGTTCATGTACGCCACCGGCCTGCGCTTCGGCCTCACCACCGAAGACGGCTTCGATTCGCGCTTCGATCCCGCGGCATCCGCGCGCGCGAATGCGGAGTACATGGACGAACAGCTGCGCGCCTTCAACAACAACCTCGAGCTGACCCTGGCGGCCTACAACGGCGGTGAAGGGCGCATGCGCCGCATGGTGGGCGACAACACCTCGGTGAGCCTGTACGACCCGACCATCTACAACCAGCTCTCGCAGGAAACCCGCGACTACGTACCCTCCGTGCTGGCGGCGGCATGGTTGTTCCTGCACCCGGAGAGTTACAACCTGCGCTTCCCGCGGGTGGATGGCGCGCCGGGCAGCATCGCGCTCAAGCGTCCCGCATCGCTGACCGAGCTGACCGTGTGCCTGGGCTCGGCCGCCGGCATGAGCGACGGCTGGTTCCGTACCTTGCGCAATCTCAACCCGCGACTCGATCCCCAGGTCAGCCAGCCCGCCGGCGTGCGCGTGATGGTGCCGAAGGTGCTGGAGAAGCCCTACGAGGCACGCTGCACCGACGGGCCGTGGCCGATCCTCGCCAACGACCTGCATACCGCGGTGCTGCCGGTCGTTCCCCCTTCGCCCCCGCCGCCGGCATCCTCGCCGTCGCGCTCGTCCAACAGCGGCAAGACCCGCAGCTACGTGGTGCGCCGCGGCGATACCCTCACCAGCATCGTCAACAAGTTGGGCTGCACTTCGGTGCAGGAAGTGGCCGAGATGAATGGCCTCAACCACCAGCACATCAAGCCGGGGCAGTCGTTGAAAGTACCGGCCTGCCGCTGAGGGTAGCCCGGCCGGTTCCGGAAAAAGAAACGCCACCCCGAAGGGTGGCGTTCCTCCTTCCACGGGCGGTTTGATCAGGCGGCAGCGGTGGCCTGCATCCAGCTTTGCGGCGAATCGGTACGGTGCGCTTCCTTCAGCTCGCGCAGCAGGCGCATCAGGTCGCGATGCTGCGGGCGCAGGTTGGCGTGCGGGGTGTCCTTGGTTTCGTGGTAGGCCACGGCCAGCCACAAGGCGATGCCGCGCATGGCGATTTCGGGGTTGTCCGAGCGCGCGCGGGCAAAGCCGATGTCGGTGCCCTGACCCCAGGGCAGGTAACGCTCTTCCGGGGCGGTGCCATAAAGGTGGGGAAATTCCGAGCGCGAGGCCTGCCCGATTTCACGCAGGGCCATGGTGCCGAGCCGGGCGCGGGTGCGCTTGGGCAGGGCATGGACGCTGCGATCGATCTCGCGGAACTGGCGCGCCAGCTGGCGAGCGCGGTTCATGGCGATGAGGCGGGTGACGATGCGCATGGAGGCTCCTCGGGCTGGCCGGACATCCGCTCGCTGCGGTGCCGGCAGCGAGCTTAGCCGTCCCTCAGGAGGCGTTGCGCCAAAATCGTCACAAAACGACAAAACGCGTCACTCGTGTCGTCAATAATTTGACGCTGCGTGCTTCAGCTCCTGGGTTGCATGCCCATGCGCTGCCCCACCTTCACTGCCTGCTGGGAAGGCAGCGCATCGAGTTCGGCCGCCCCTTCGGGGAACAGCAGGATCACCGTGGAGCCCATATTGAAGCGGGCCATCTCGGCGAAGCGCTCCAGCGTGATGTTCTGTCCCGAGAACGACTTGCGACGGATCGAGGAGGCATAGGGCGGAATCACCAGGCCGTCCCACACGGTGGCCACGCTGGACACCAGGATGGCACCGACCATCACCACCACGAACGGGCCGTGCTCGCCTTCGAAATGGCAGACCAAACGCTCGTTGCGTGCGAACAGCCGCGGGATGGCTTCGACCGCGAACGGCGCCACGCTGAAGATGCGGCCGGGCACGTGCACGGTTTCCTTGAGCGTGCCCTTCAGGGGCATGTGCACGCGGTGATAGTCGCGCGGCGACAGGTAGATGGTGGCGAAGCTGCCGTTGCGATACGGCGCCGCGCTGGCCTCGTCGCCGAGCAGTTCGGCGGCAGTGTACTCCTGGCCCTTGGCCTGGAAGATGCGTCCGTCGACGATGCGGCCCATCTGGCTGATCTTGCCGTCGGCCGGCGAGAGCAGGGCCGCGGGATCGGCATCGGCCTGCCGCGCGTCCGGCCGCAGCTTGCGCGTGAAGAACGCATTGAAGTGCTGGTAGGCCAGCGGATCAGGCTGCGCCGCCTCGGCCATGTTGACCTGGTAGTTGCGCACGATGGTGCCGATCAGGAAATCCTTCCACGGCTTGAAGGTCCAGCGCGTGGCCCAGTAGACCACCCGCGACAGGGCGCGGTGGGGAAGGATGTATTGGAGGAGTACGTTGAAGGTCATCCGGCAAGTATGAACGATGCGCGCGCTGATTACGCCTGGGTGACAGCCCGGCTCCGGCTATACTTTGCGGCCCCCTGACGCCTGACAAGCCGCCGTGACCCACGAACTCGCCTCCATCATCGACTTCATCCGTTACGGCGCGAGCCGCTTTTCCGCGGCGGGGCTCACCTTCGGGCACAGCCACGACAATCCGATCGACGAGGCCACCCACCTGGTGCTGGCCAGCCTGCACCTGCCGCCGGACATTCCGCCGGCTTACGGTGCCGGTCGCCTGACCAGCGAGGAGCGCGAGCGCGTGCTGGCGCTGATCGAGCGCCGCGTCAACGAGCGCCTGCCGGTGGCCTACCTGGTGGGCGAAACCTGGTTTGCCGGGCTGAAGTTCAAGAGCGACCGCCGCGCCCTGGTGCCGCGGTCGCCGATCGCCGAGCTGATCGAGTCGGGCTTCACGCCGTGGCTCGACCATCGCCACGTGGAACGCGCGCTGGACCTGTGCACGGGGTCGGGCTGCATCGGCATCGCCATGGCCGAGTACAACCCCCACTGGCAGGTCGACATCGTCGACATCAGCGACGAAGCGCTGTCGCTGGCGCGCGAGAACATCGTGTTCCAGCACGTCGAGGGTCGTGTCGAGGCGGTCAAGTCCGATCTGTTCAGCGGCCTCAAGGGCCGTCGTTACGACCTGATCGTGTCGAACCCGCCTTATGTCACCGAGGACGAATACGCCGCGCTGCCGGGCGAGTACAGCCATGAGCCGAAGCTCGGCCTGACCTCGGGCGAGGACGGCCTGGACATCTGCATCCGCATGCTCGACGAAGCGGCGGATTACCTCACCGAAGACGGCCTGCTGATCGTCGAAGTGGGCGAGAGCGAGCGTGCGCTGGTCGAAGTGCTGCCCGGGGTGCCCTTCGTATGGATCGAGTTCAAGGTCGGTGCGATGGGCGTGTTTGCGCTGGAGCGTCGCGATCTCATCGAGCACGCCGAGGCCATCCGCGCCGAAGCGCAGGCGCGCCAGGGGCGTTGATCGACCGTGGAGCTGGAGACCGCACGACTCCGGCTCGACGCTTTGCAACCGGCGGATGCGGAGGCGCTGTTTCGCTACCGATCCGACCCGGACGTGGCGCGATACCAGGGCTGGCAGCCCGAAACGCTGGTGGATGCGGGTCGTTTCATCGGTAAGCAATCGGCAACGCCAGCGCCTGGAGCCTGGTTCCAGCGCGCGATCCGGCTGCACCGTGGCGAGCTGATCGGTGACCTGGGTTTTTGCCTGTCGGACGATGGGCAGGCCGAATTCGGCATCACCATGGCGCCGGCGCACCAGGGCAACGGCTTTGCGCGCGAGGCGGTGCAGGCGTTGCTTGACGAACTGTTCGGCCGGCTGGACGTCCGTCGCGTGCACGCCTCGGTCGATCCGCGCAACACACCCAGCATGGCGCTGATGCGCTCCCTGGGCCTGCGCCAGGAAGCTCATTTCCGCGAGAGCCTGCGCTTTCGCGGCGATTGGGTGGACGACGTGGTTTTCGCGATGCTTGCGCGCGAGTGGCCGGGATCGGCGCAAAGAACGCAGTGATGCCCGCATCGCGCTAAGCTGTGCGGGTTTCCCCGCAGACGACCGAGCCTCGTGTCCAGCAATTCCTTCGGCAAACTCTTCACCGTCACCACCTTCGGCGAAAGCCACGGCCCGGCCATCGGCTGCGTGATCGACGGTTGTCCGCCGGGCCTGCCGCTGGCGGTGGAAGAGTTCCGGGCCGACCTGGACCGCCGTGCCACCGGCAAGACCCGTCACACGTCGCAGCGGCGTGAGGCCGACGAGGTGGAAATCCTCTCCGGCGTATACGAAGGCAAAACCACCGGTACCCCGATCGCGCTGCTGATCCGCAATACCGACCAGCGCAGCAAGGATTACGGCGACATCGCGCAGACGTTCCGCCCGGGGCATGCCGACTACACGTATTGGCAGAAGTACGGCATCCGCGATCCGCGCGGCGGCGGTCGCTCCTCCGCTCGCGAAACGACCATGCGCGTGGCGGCTGGCGTCGTCGCCAAGAAATGGCTGGCCGAGCGCCATGGCGTGCGCGTGCGTGGCCACATGGCGCAGATCGGCGAGATCACGCCCGGCTCGTTTGACTGGAGCGTGGTGGAGCAGAACCCTTTCTTCTGGCCCGATGCGCATGAGGTGTCGGTGCTGGAGTCGTACATGGATGCGCTGCGCAAGTCCGGCGATTCCGTCGGTGCGCGCGTCAACGTGGTGGCCGACGGCGTACCGCCGGGTTGGGGCGAGCCGATCTACGGCAAGCTCGATGCCGATATCGCCGCGGCGCTCATGTCGATCAATGCGGTGAAGGGCGTGGAGATTGGCGACGGTTTCGACGCCGTCACGCAGCATGGCAGCCAGCACCGCGACGAGATGACGATGGACGGCTTTACGTCCAATCACGCCGGCGGCATCCTCGGCGGCATCAGCACGGGGCAGGCCATCGTGGCGTCGATGGTGCTCAAGCCCACATCGAGCATCCTGATTCCCGGTCGAAGTGTGAACCTTGCCGGCGAGGCGACCGACGTGGTCACCAAAGGACGTCATGATCCCTGCGTAGGCATCCGCGCGACGCCGATTGCCGAGGCCATGGTCGCGCTGGTGCTGATGGATCACGCCTTGCGCCATCGTGCCCAGTGCGGCGATGTCGGTGACATCAGCCCCCGCATTCCCTAGTTCCGGCGCGACGCTTGCGCCAACCGGTGTTGAACAGACCTATAAGCCGATGACTGCCAAACCGAAAGTCTGGGTGTCGCGCCCGCTGTTCCCCGATGTGCTTGCGCGCCTGTCCGAACACTTCGACGTCGAGGCCGAGGCCGTCGAGCATCGCCATACCCCTGATGAGCTGAAGCGGAAGCTGGCGGGCGTGGATGCGGCCGTGGTCGGCCTGGCTGATCGCGTGGACGCAGCCGTGCTGGAAGGCAATCACCGTCTCAAGGTGGTCGCCAACCTCGGCGTCGGTTTCAACAACCTGGATGTGGACGCGCTGACGCGTGCCGGCATCCTGGCCAGCAATACCCCCGAGGTGCTCACCGAAAGCGTCGCCGACTTCGCCTGGGCCCTGATGCTGGCCGCCGGTCGCCGCGTGAACGCGGCAGAGCGCTGGTTGCGGGCGGGGCATTGGCCGGGCAGCCATATGCGCTTCGATGATTGGCTGGGTGGGGACATCCACGGCCGCACCCTGGGCATCCTCGGCATGGGCCGCATCGGGCAGGGCATCGCCCGGCGTGCGTTCGGTTTCGACATGCGCGTGCTGTATCACAACCGGTCGCGACTGCCGGAGACGGTGGAACGCGAGTGCCACGCCACCCTGGTCAGCAAGGACGAACTGCTGCGCCAGGCCGATTTCCTGGTGCTGGTGCTGCCGTTCACGCCCGAGAACCGGCACGTCATCGGCGCGCCGGAACTGGCGCGGATGAAGCGTTCGGCCGTGCTGGTGAATGTTGCACGAGGCGGCATCGTCGACGATGCTGC
The DNA here is from genome assembly GCF_003264855.1 of Dyella jiangningensis. NCBI lineage: Bacteria > Pseudomonadati > Pseudomonadota > Gammaproteobacteria > Lysobacterales > Rhodanobacteraceae > Dyella > Dyella jiangningensis. Next base: position 1,781,375 of record NZ_NFZS01000001.1, read on the forward strand.
CTTGGCGGTCGCCCTTCGCGAAGGTCATCTGGCCGCCGCGGGCCTGGATGTCTTCGAAGGCGAACCTTCCGTGCATCCGGACCTGATGTCGTTGGAGAATGTGGTGCTGAGCCCGCATATCGCCAGCGCCAGCGAAGAAACGCGTCGCGCCATGGCCGATCTGGCCATCGACAATGTGATCGCGGCGATGGGTTTTGGCGAGTCGGCCGGAAAACCGCCGACGCCGCTGAATCCGGCGGTGATGAACCGCTGGGCGGCATCCAAAGCGTGATGACTTTCACGCCCATGGGTGTCGCAGGTTGTTTTGTGCGCTGCCCCGGCTAGATTTCCGCGCATAGCGGAGATCGGTGCCGCGAGGCGATTTTCCGATTCCTCCTACCTGATAACGGGACATGAGCAAGAAGAGCAGCTACAAGGTGGCAATGGTCGGCGCGACAGGCGCCGTGGGCGAAACCCTGCTGGCCATCCTGGCCGAGCGCGAATTTCCGATCAGCGAGCTGGTGCCGCTGGCCAGCGAGCGTTCGGCGGGCGAAAAAATCACCTTTGGCGGTAAACAGGTCACCGTTAAAAACCTGGCCGACTACGATTTCGACGGCGTGGACATCGCCTTCTTCTCGGCCGGCGGTTCGGTGAGCCGCGAGCATGCCCCGCGTGCGGCGGCGGCGGGCGCGGTGGTGATCGACAACACGTCGGAATACCGCTACCAGGACGACATCCCGCTGGTGGTCAGCGAAGTGAACCCGCACGCGATCGCCGAGTACACCACGCGCGGGATCATCGCCAACCCGAACTGCTCGACCATGCAGATGCTGGTGGCGCTGGCGCCGATCCATCGCGCGGCGGGCATCGAGCGCATCAACGTGGCCACCTACCAGTCCGTCTCCGGCGCCGGCCGCAGCGGCCTGGAAGAACTCGGCCAGCAGACCGCCGCGATGCTGAGCTTCCAGGATGTGGAGCCGAAGAAGTTCTCCAAGCAGATCGCGTTCAACGTCATCCCGCACATCGACGACTTCCAGCCTAACGGCTACACCAAGGAAGAAATGAAGATGGTGTGGGAGACGCGCAAGATCCTCGAGGACGACACCATCCAGGTGAACCCGACGGCCGTACGCGTGCCGGTGTTCTACGGCCACGCCGAGGCGGTGCACATCGAAACGCGCGACAAGATCACCGCCGAGCAGGCACGCGAATTGCTGGAGAACGCCGAGGGCGTGGTGGTGATGGATGAACGCAAGGCCGGGGGCTATCCGACGCCGGTGGGCGACGCCGCGGGCAAGGATCCGGTGTTTGTCGGGCGCATTCGCGAGGACATCTCGCACGAGCGTGGCCTCGATCTCTGGGTCGTTGCCGACAACATCCGCAAGGGCGCTGCACTGAACGCCGTGCAGGTCGCCGAGCTGCTCATCAAGGATTACCTGTAATGAACGTCGTGCTGTCCAGGCTGGTGTGGTGTGGGCTGGTGCTTGCGGTACCGGCCTGGGCAGCGCAAAAAACCGCCGCGTCGGAAAGCCAGGCTCCCGCCCAGCAAAAGCAGCTGGAGCAGGCCATTTCCACGCAACAGGGAGAGGTGAAGCGGTTGCAGGGCGACGTCCAGAAGGAAGAAAGCCGGACGCACCAGGCGGACGAGAAACTGAAGCAGCAGGATCAGCAGATCGCCGACCTGCAGCGGCAGCTCAAAGCCCTTCAGACCACGCAGCAGGGAACCGGTCATCCCTGAGCAGGTCCGCGCCGAAGGGATGCGGACGGACAAGAACAAACTGCAGCAAGATGTTGTAAATACTGGCCGGTACTATTGTTGATTGGCTTGTACCTAACTAAAGTGACCCCCGTTGCGGATGCCACCGTTTTGCGGTGAGCCAATAAAAACGTCGGGGTCGTTCGGGGGAATACACGATGAATCGTTCGTTGAAGCTGTCGATGCTGCTGGCGCTTGCCCTGGGCAGCAGCCAGGCAGCAGCGCTGGAACTGGGCCAGATCCAGGTGAAATCCGCCCTGGGACAGCCGTTGCTGGCCGAAATCCCGGTCAATCCCGACAGCCCGGCCGAGCTGCAGAACCTCACCGCGCGCCTGGCTTCCGCCGAGGATGCCGCCCAGGCGGGCGTCGCTGCCGGCCCTGCGGTTCCCCTGCAGTTCGCCGTGGTCGATGGCGCCAACGGCAAGAAGGTCATCCGCATCACCAGTTCCGCACCGGTGAACGACCCCTATCTCGATCTCCTGGTCGAAGTGAACAACGCGGCGGGCAAGAGCCTGCGCGAGTTCACCATCCTGCTCGATCCGCCGAGCAGCGTGGCCAACAACGTGCCGGCGACCAGCGCCCCGACGCAGGCCGCCGCCAAGCCTTCGCGTCGTGCTGCCAGCGCGGCACCGGCCGCCAGCACCAGCCAGGCCGCCGCTCCGGCGCCGGCCCCCGAAGCCAAGCCCGCCAAGCCGGCGGCGGCGCCGCGTGCTGCGACGGGCGACACGTTCGGCCCGGTCGAGCGTGGCCAGACGCTGTCGGCCATTGCGCATCAGACGGCGCCTGAAGGCGTCGACATCAACCAGATGCTGCTGGCGCTCAAGCAGGCCAATCCGGATGCGTTCTATCGCGACAACATCAACGCGCTGAAGACCGGTGCCGTGCTGCGCGTACCATCTAAGGCCGATGCGCAGGCGACGGCCGTCGCCGCGGCAGCTGCCGAAGTGATGCGCCAGAACGGTGACTGGCGTTCCGGCGCCGCGCGCACGCCCACCACGGTGGCCGATGCCGGCACCCGTGCGAATGCTTCGTCTGCGCCCACCACGACGGCGCCGGCCGGTGATCGCCTGTCCCTGGTTCCCGCCAAGGAAGGTGCCGACAACGCCGCCGGCAAGGGTGGCAAGGGCGGCGACAAGGCGGCGGAGAAGGGCATGGCCGCCCTTCACCAGGATCTGCTGCGCAGCCAGGAGGCGCTCACCACCCTGCAGCAGCAGGGCAATGAGCTGAAGTCGCGCCTGAAGGACCTGGAAGACATCAACGGAAAGAACGAGCGTCTGCTGTCCCTGAAGGACAGCGAGATCGCCGACCTGCAGCGCCAGCTGGCGGAGGCCCGCAAGGCTGCCGGCCAGCCGGCTCCGGCTCCGGTTGCGGCGCCGGCCAAGGTCGCAGCCGCGGCACCGGAAGCGGGCAAGCCGGAGGCTGCGAAGCCCTCCGAAGACACCGTGGTCAAGGCGAACGAGCCGGCCCCGGCGGCCACCGCTCCGTCTGCGGCGACCCAGGCGCCGGCCAGCGAGCCGGCGCACGCCAGCACCACCGCCGCTGCCAAGCCGGTCATCGCGAAGCCCGCCGCCAAGCCCGCCGCACCGGCGCCGACGCCGGTGGCCGAGGAAGAACCCTGGTACATGCAGACGTGGGCCTGGGGCGCGGGTGCTGGCGCGGCCGTGCTGTTGCTCCTGCTCGCGCTGCGTGGCCGCAACCGCAAGCCGGCTGCCACCGCTGCCGCTGCCTCGACCGGTTCGCTGGCTGACCGGTTCGGTACCGAGCCGACCCTCGGCCTGGGCAGTGCGGATCCCGATCAGGACGAGCTGCTCGACCAGCTGGCCGAGCACCCGGATGACATCGGCCTGCACCTGGAACTGGTCAGCCTCTACTACAGCCGCCGCGACGTGGAGCACTTCGAGGCCGCCGCCGAAGCGATGCATGCGCACATCGCCGATCCGCAGCAGGCCGAATGGCAGGACGTGGTGCACATGGGCGAAGACCTCGTGCCGGAGCACCCGTTGTTCTCCCACGGCGCGCCGGTGCCGCCGCGCAGCGAAGACGAGCACGACGCGCTCGACCACTTCGACCTGGACCGCTATGCCAGCGACTCGGACGATCTTGAGCCGCCTCCGCTTCCGCAGCAGCCCTCGGCGCCCAACAAGAAGGTCAGCGAATACCATTTCGATTTCGACCTGACGCCGCGCCACGCACACAACCAGGCCAGCGCGCCCGCAGCTGCGCCGGCGACGGCCGTCGAAAACCACGTCGAGGAAGAGCTGGAAACTGGCAGCACCAGCTGGGCGTTCGCGGAGCCGGCCGAAGACCTTCCGGCGCATGCGCTGGAGCCGCTGGACCACGAGATCGGGCAGTTCAGCGACGATCCGGTGGACACCAAGCTCGATCTCGCGCGTGCCTACCTCGACATGGGCGACCCCGATGGCGCCCAGGCGATGCTCGAGGAAGTCATGCACGAAGGTACCCAGATGCAGAAGGACGTGGCCAGGCGCCTGCTCGACAGCATCCACTGACGCGCGGTTCCATCGCTGCACATCCCGCTCGGGCCGGCCTTTGCCGGCCCGAGTCCGTTTGGGGCCTGTTACCCTTGTCGTTCCTGCAGATGGCGTTTTTCCTTCATGCGACTTGCCCTGGGCATCGAATACGACGGCACCGAGTTCTCCGGCTGGCAGCGACTGAGCCACGGCGACACGGTGCAGGGCGCGCTGGAGAAGGCGCTTTCGTTCGTGGCGGCCCACCCCGTGGAAGTGACCTGCGCGGGGCGCACCGATGCCGGCGTGCACGGGCGTTGCCAGGTGGTGCACTTCGATACCGACGTGCAGCGCGACATGCGCGGCTGGGTGCTCGGCACCTGCTCGAACCTGCCGACCAGCGTTGCCGTGCTGTGGGCACAGCCGGTGAATGAGTCGTTCCATGCGCGCTTCTCCGCGCGCAGCCGGCGCTATCGCTATCGCATCCTCAATCGCCCCGTGCGCGCCGCGCTGGATGCACGCTACGTGACATGGGAACGGTTGCCGCTGGACGCCGCGCGCATGCACGAGGCCGCGCAGGTGCTGATCGGCGAGCACGACTTCACCGCGTTTCGTGCGGTGTCCTGCCAGGCTGCTCACGCCCGTCGCGACGTGCTGGCAGTGAGCGTGCGTCGCGAGGACGAGCAGGTGGTGATCGAGATCGAGGCGAACGCGTTCCTGCACCACATGGTGCGCAACATCGTCGGTTCGCTGCTGCCGATCGGGCGCGGCGAGCAACCGGTGTCCTGGATGGGTGAACTGCTCGACGGACGCAACCGCGCCGTGGCCGGCCCCACGGCGCTGGCGTCGGGGCTGACCTTTCTCGGTCCGCGCTACGAGGCACACTGGGGCCTGCCTGCGGAGGTGAGCCAATGACACGCATCAAGTGCTGCGGCATGACCCGCGTCGAAGACGCCGTGCTGGCGGCGCGGCTCGGCGCGGATGCGATCGGCCTGGTCTTCACCGCGCGCAGCAAGCGACGCGTCACGCTTGAGCAGGCACGGGCCATCGTGGGCGCGTTGCCTCCGTTCGTCGGCACCGTCGCGCTGTTCATGGATGACGACGCCGAACTCGTGCAGGAAGTGATCGAGGCCGTGCAACCGGATCTGCTGCAGTTCCACGGCGAAGAACCGGACAACTGGTGCGCGCAGTTCGGCCGGCGTTTCCTCAAGGCCATCGCCATGGGCGACGGCAAGGTGGCGTTGCACAAGCTGCGGCGTTACCCGTCGGTGGCCGGCTTGCTGCTCGACGGTCATGGCCTCGGCGAAGCCGGCGGCAGTGGCAAGGCGTTCGATTGGTCGTTGATGCCGACGGAACTGGAACAGCCGCTGATCCTGGCGGGCGGCCTCACGCCGGCAAACGTCGCCGAAGCGATCCGCATCGCGCGGCCGTGGGCGGTCGACGTCGCCAGCGGCGTCGAGTCGGCGCCGGGCATCAAGGACCCGCAGAAGCTCGCCGATTTCATCGAGGCCGTCCGCAACGCTTCATTGTAGGAGCGCACCCAGTGCGCGACCGCAGAGGCTGGCTGTCCCGCTCCGTTGGTCATCGCGCACTGGGTGCGCTCCTACAGGGAAACCGAGGTGCGCTGCTAGCATGGCTGGTCAGCCGCGATGCAGCCCGGGTACCGCATGTCCGCACCGATCGAAGAGTTTCGTTTTGACGGCCAGCCCGAGGCGCTGGATGCGCTCGTCGCCGATGCGCGCCCCAGGATCATTCGGGGGCTGGTGAAGCACTGGCCGCTGGTGGCGATGGCGCGGCAATCCGACCGGGCATTCGCATCGCACCTCATCGCGCACGACAACGGCACGACCGTCGATGCGCTGGTGATGCCGCCCGAGGCCGATGGCGTGGTGGGTTATCGCGGCGACGTGGAGGCGTTCAACTTCAGCCACTACAAGGTGACCGTGACGCAGGTGCTGCAACGCCTGCTGGCATCCATCGATCAGGACCAGGCGCCGGGCATTGCCTTGCAAAGCGCCACCATCGCCGGTTGCCTGCCGAAGCTGCTTGCCGAGCATGCGGTGCCCATGCTCGACCCTGCGATTCCGCCGCGGCTGTGGATCGGCAACCGGGTCACGACGCCCGCGCATTTCGACGAATACCAGAACATCGCCTGCGTGGTATGCGGCGTTCGGCGATTCACGCTGTTTCCGCCGGAGCAGGTGCGTAACCTCTATGTCGGCCCGCTGGATTTCGCGCCGACCGGCGCGGCGATAAGCATCGCGCGCCTCGATCGCCCGGACGACCCCCGCTTCCCGCGATTGAAGCTCGCGCTGGAGCATGCGTTGGTGGCCGAGCTGGAGCCTGGCGATGCGGTCTATATCCCGCCGATGTGGTGGCACCACGTCGCTTCGCTCGGCAAGCTCAATGCATTGGTGAACTACTGGTGGAAGCCTCCGCAAGGCAAGGGCCTGGTGCCCAATACGCGCCTTGGCGGCCTTCTGCACGCCATCCTGTTGTTCAAGTCGTTGCCGCCGGCGGAACGTGCGGCGTGGCGCGAACTGCTCGATTACTACGTGTTCGGCGACGATGATCCTGCCGCACATCTTCCCGAGGGAAAACGTGGCTGGCTGGGTGAGCTCGACGCTGAGCAGTCGATGAAGTTGCTGGAGCGCATTCGCCACTACCTCTAGCGCGATATCTCCTGTAGGAGCGCACCCAGTGCGCGACCACGAGCGGAGCGCCTCAGCTCCGCGGTCGCGCACTGGGTGCGCTCCTACAGTGATAGGGAGCGGCGCGTTTTCCACAGCCCATGTGGATGCACACGGGAAAAGCCTGTGGATAGGTGTGCTATCTGCTTGATGGCAAAAGCGCGGCGACGCGATGCTGCGCAAATGCGCAATCGTTCTACTCGGCGTGGCGGTTGAATTCCGTCTTCAACCAGCGGGCCAGGGCCTCCGACCGTTCGGCCGGCATGCGTGACGGCGTAGCGAGCACCCATTGCGCGGAAGAGTCCACGAAACCCCAGGGTGCGACCAATCGCCCCGATGCCAGGTCGTCGGCCACCAGCGGCTCAGGCGCCATGGCGAGGCCACGCCCGGCGACGGCAGCTTCGATCAGGTGGTAGAGGTGCGGATAGCCCTGCGCCATGGACAGTTGCGCAGGCACCATGCCGATGGCCTGTGCCCAACTGCTCCACACGCGGGGTCTCGATTGCGTATGCAGCAGCGGCAGCTCGAGGATCACCTCGGGTGGTCTCCCGATCAGCCGGCGGGCTTTCGCAAACTCGGGGCTGACCACCGGGCCGATGCGTTCGCGCAGCAGGGGACGCACATGCCACGACGCCGGCCAGGGCGCTTCCCCGGCAAGCACGGCGGCGTCGAGGCCACCGAGGGCATCATCGAACGGTGCCTCCTGCGGGCGCAGGTGCAGGTCGAGGTCAGGCAGGTCGGCCATCAGGCGTTCGAGGCGGGGAATCATCCAGCGTGCGAGCAGGCTGACCGGACAGCCCAGCACGAAAGGCGTGTGGCCGGCTTCGGGCCGCAGCGACTCCACCGTGTCGCGCAACTGGGCAAACGCCGCCGTGCTGGTGTCGCGCAGGCGCTGCCCGGCCGGCGTGAGCGCCAGACCGCGTCCCTGGCGCTGGAACAAGGCCAGGCCGAGCTCTTCCTCCAGTGAGCGGATGTGTCGGCTCACGGCCCCGTGGGTGACGTGCAGCTCGACCGCTGCCTTGCTCACGCTTCCCAGTCGGGCAGCGGCTTCGAAGGCGAGCAGGGCATTCAATGAGGGCAATGGCCGGGGCATGGCATCTGTGAGTTTATTTGACAGATGACGGCGATCATATCGCTTTTGGGGAACCAGCCGCTGGGGTAGGGTGTCGAGCGCATCCCCGCTTGCGAGTGTCCCCATGACGAAGATCGACTTCAGCGCCTATCCCGACGAGCACGGCCGGTTCGGCGCCTACGGCGGCAGCTATGTCGCCGAAACCCTGATGGCTCCGTTGGCCGAGCTGACCGAGGCCTACCTGCGCCTGCGCGAGGATCCCGCGTTCCTGGCCGAACTGGACCGTGACCTGAAGTACTACGTGGGCCGTCCCAGCCCGATCTATTACGCCGAGCGGCTGTCGCAGCAGGTGGGCGGCGCGCGCATCCTGCTCAAGCGCGAAGACCTCAACCACACCGGCGCGCACAAGATCAACAACACCATCGGCCAGGCCCTGGTGGCCAAACGCATGGGCAAGCCGCGCATCATCGCGGAGACCGGCGCGGGCCAGCATGGTGTGGCCAGTGCCACGGTCGCTGCACGTTTCGGCCTCAAGTGCGTGGTGTACATGGGCGCGGTCGACATCGAGCGGCAGAAGATCAACGTCTACCGCATGAAGCTGCTCGGCGCGGAAGTGGTGCCGGTGACCTCGGGCTCCAAGACGCTGAAGGATGCGCTCAACGAAGCGATGCGTGACTGGGTCACCAACGTGGCCGACACCTTCTACATCATCGGTACCGTTGCCGGTCCGCATCCGTACCCGCTGATGGTGCGCGACTTCAACAGCATCGTCGGCCGCGAGGCGCGCGTGCAGGTGCAGGAACAGTTCGGCCGCCTGCCGGACGTGATCACTGCCTGCGTGGGTGGTGGTTCCAATGCGATCGGCCTGTTCCACGCGTTCCTCAACGACGAGAAGGTACGCATCGTTGGCGCCGAGGCGGCGGGCGAAGGCATTGCCACGGGCCATCACGCCGCTTCGCTGGCGGCAGGGCGGCCCGGCGTGCTGCACGGCAATCGCACCTACGTGCTGTGCGACGACAACGGACAGATCACCGAAACGCATTCGGTCTCGGCCGGTCTCGATTATCCGGGTGTCGGCCCCGAGCACGCGTTCCTGAAGGACGCAGGGCGCGCCGAATACGTCGGCGTCACCGATGACGAGGCGCTCGAAGCGTTCCACTTGCTGGCGCGCACGGAAGGCATTCTTGCCGCTTTGGAATCGAGCCATGCCGTGGCGCAGGCGATCAAGCTGGCGCGTGAATACCCGAAGGATGGCCTCGTGCTGTGCAACCTTTCCGGCCGCGGTGACAAGGACGTGCACACGATTGCTGCACGTGAAGGAGTGCAGGTATGAGCCGCATCGACCGTCGTTTCGATCAGTTGAAATCCGCCGGACGCACCGGGCTCATTCCCTTCGTCACCGCGGGCGATCCGTCGCCGCCGAATGCCGTGGCGCTGATGCATGCGCTGGTGGACGCCGGTGCCGACCTGATCGAACTGGGCGTGCCGTTTTCCGATCCCATGGCGGATGGCCCGGTGATCCAGCATGCCAGCGAGCGTGCGATCGCCAAGGGCGTGGGTCTTGCCGATGTGCTGGGTTGGGTCACGCAGTTCCGCCAGCGCGACGCGGATACCCCGATCGTGCTGATGGGCTATCTCAACCCCATCGAAATCCATGGTTATGCCCGCTTCGCCAAGGAGGCGGTGCAGGCGGGCGTGGACGGCGTGCTGATCGTCGATTGCCCCCTGGAAGAGGCGGCGGTGCTCAAGCCGCTGAAGGATGCCGGCCTGCAGCAGATCCTGCTGGCGGCGCCTACGACCGCACCCTCGCGTATGGTGCAGTTGTGCGGGTCGGCCGAGGGTTTCCTGTACTATGTCTCGTTCGCCGGCATCACGGGCGCGGCACGATTGAGCACCGATGACATCGCGGCTCGCGTGGCCGATATCCGTGCGAAGTCCAAGGCGCCGGTGGCCGTGGGTTTCGGCGTGCGCGATGCGCAGTCGGCCAGGGCCATCGCCGGCTTCGCGGATGCCGTGGTGATTGGCAGTGCGCTGGTGGAGCGCCTGGCGGGTGCGGAGGACGTCGATGACGTCGTCGCGCGCGCCAAGGGGTTTCTCGCGCCGATACGGCAAGCGCTGGACGCCTGACGCTTAGCTCCTTCTCCCTTTCGGGGAGAGGGCTGGGGTGAGGGGCGGGGCTTGCGGTAGCAGTGGAATGAGCGAGCTTTGAACGCATAACAGGGTTCAAAGCCGGACTGAGGCAAGATTGACCCCTCACCTCGACCCTCTCCCCTGAGGGGAGAGGGCAAAAGCGTTTGAGGTTTGATGAGATGAATTGGCTCCAGAAAATCATGACGCCGCGCGCCCGCACCGAAGCCACCGGCACCGGTGGCAAGGGCAAGGTGCCGGAAGGCGTGTGGGAGAAGTGCGGCGGCTGCGGCACGGTGCTGTACCGGCCCGAGCTGGAACGCAACCTGATGGTGTGCCCCAAGTGCGGCCACCACCACACCATCGATGCGCGCGCGCGCCTGGATTCGTTCCTCGATCCGGGTTCGGCGCAGGAACTGTGGGCCAGCATGGAGCCGAGCGACCCGCTCAAGTTCCGTGACTCCAAGAAGTACCGCGACCGCATCATCGCGGCGCAGAAGTCCACCGGCGAGAAGGACGCGCTGCTGGCGATGAGCGGCCGTCTCAAGGGCCGCCCGCTGATGGCCGTCGCCTTCGAGTTCTCCTACATGGGCGGCTCGATGGGCTCGGTGGTGGGCGAGAAGTTCACCCGTGCCGCCGAGCGCGCGCTGGCCGATCGCAGCGCGCTCGTGTGCTTCTCCGCCACGGGCGGCGCGCGCATGCAGGAATCGCTGTTCTCGCTGATGCAGATGGCAAAGACCTCGGCCGCACTTGCGCGCATGCGTGACGCGGGCGTGCCGTACATCAGCGTGCTCACGCATCCGACCACCGGTGGCGTGTCGGCGAGCCTCGGCATGCTGGGCGACATCAACGTCGGTGAGCCGAAGGCGCTGATCGGTTTCGCCGGCCCGCGCGTGATCGAGCAGACCGTGCGCGAGACCTTGCCCGAAGGCTTCCAGCGTTCGGAGTTCCTGGTCGAGCACGGCGCGATCGACCTGATCATCGATCGCCGCGAAATGCGCGACAAGCTGGCCGACCTGCTTGGCATCCTGCAGAAGGCACCGCGCGTGGCGTAATTCGCGCCCTGCATGTCGCATCAGAGACAGCGCCCTTGTGGCGCTGTTTTTTTTGCGCTGTTGTCCACAGCTCGTGTGGATGTGCGCGGTGACAGCCTGTGGATAGGTGGGCTATCTGCTTGATGGCAAAGCGGTGGTGACGCGGTGGTGTTTGATTGATCAGCCGTGGGGCTTGTCCCGTGTCGCGCACAGGGTGCGCTCCCACAGCGACGCCTTAGAATTTCAAGCCGATGCCCGCGAGGCCCAAAGGGTTTTCCACAGCGAATGTGGATACGCCTCACGACAGCCTGTGGATAGTTGCGCTATCTCGTTGATGGGGAATGCATCGCTACGCATTGATGCGAATTTGAGCAATCGAGTCGTGCGCTTTTGTGGGAGCGCACCCTATGCGCGACTGCGATACGCGATGGTTTTCCACAGCCAATGTGGATACGCGCTGCAGAAGCCTGTGGATAGTTTCGCTATCTCGTTGACGCGGAACACATCGCTACGCATTGCTGCGAATTTGAGCAATCGAGTCGTTCGCTTTTGTGGGAGCGCACCCTGTGCGCGACTGCGGTACGCGTTGGTTTTCCACAGCCAATGTGGATACGCCTCGCGATAGCCTGTGGATAGGTGGTCTATCCCGTTGATGCCAAACGCGTCGCGACGTGGTGGCGCGCAAATGCACAGCGATGGTCGTGATTCGGTCAGACGTTCGAGGACCAACAGGTGCTCGCCGCCCAGACGCGGTTTTCCACAGCCAATGTGGATGCGTGCGGGCAAAGCCTGTGGATAGGTGCGCTATCTATCTGAGCGCAAAGCGCGTGCGACGCAGTGGTGGAGAAATGTGCAGGGTGGCGTCAGGTTTGATCGCGCACTGGGTGCGCTCCTACAAGAACCATGATGCCCTTGTAGGAGCGCACCCAGTGCGCGATTCACGCTGGCCTCATCCCACCAACGCTCGCAACGGCAACAACCACAGCGACAATGCACCCAGTGCACCACCGATCGCCGTCGCGGCCATCACGTCGCTCGGATAATGCAGGCCCAGGATCACGCGCGACGCGCCCACCAGCGTGGTGAAGGTGAGCAGCAGCGGTGCCAGCAGCGGATACCAGGCCAGCGCGACGACGGTGAAGCTCACCGCCTGCAGCGTGTGTCCCGAGGGAAAACTGAATTCATCGAGTGGCGGCACGTGCGCGATCACGCCAGGACAGGCGCGAAAAGGACGCGGCCGCCGCGTCCAGCGCTTGAGCAGGCGATACAGGAACAAGGCAGTGAGGCCGGTCACCGCCATCTGCGTAGCGGCGAGCAGGCCGCGGCGCCCGTCGATCAGGGCGAGTACCGCCATCAGCGAATACCAGAACACACCATCGCCGAGCCGGCTGATGATGCCGAAGAAGACGCCGACGGCGCGGCGCGTACCCCAGCGGTTGGCGGCCACGCACATGCGGCGGTCGATGGCCAGGCGAGGGCCGACGGGAAGATCAGGCGTGTGCAGCGGTGGCATGGTGCTCATGCACGTTCTCCTGGGCCAGTTCACGCAAGAGGGTTTCGAATTCGCGAATCACGGCGTCGGGCGAAAGATTGGCGATGCTGGCGTGAGCCGCGCGTCCCATGTGGCGGATCAGGCTGGCGTTGGCGGCAAGCGTCACGGCCGACTCGATGAAGGTTTTCTCGTCACCGGCGTCGATGCGATAGCCGTTCTGGCCATGCAGCAGGTGTTCGCGCGCGGCGCCTTCCTCGTAGGCGACCACGGGCAGGCCCGCAGCCAGCGCTTCCAGGATCACGTTGCCGAAGGTTTCGCTGAGGCTGGGGAAGGGGAACAGATCCGCACTCGCGTAATGACGCGCCAGCGCTTCGCCGCGCTGCATGCCGACAAAGATGAAATCCGGATTGGCGGCCTGCAGCGCCGCGCGGGCCGGGCCATCGCCCACCCATACATAGCGGGCCTTGGACACCTGCTGCTGGATGGCGCGGAACGTGCGCACCGCGAGATCGAGGTTCTTCTCGGGCGCGATGCGTCCGACATAGAGCACCACCGGCGTATTGCCGTCGACGCCCCAGGTCTCGCGCAGCTCCGCGCTGCGATGGCGCGGATGAAACAACTGGGTATCCACCGCACGACGCAGCAGGCGCGCCGTATCGACGCCCAGCGCAGCAAGTTCATTGGCCAGCGCATCGGTGGGCACCAGCGTGGCGGCGGCACGACGATGGAAGCGGCGCAGGTAGCCACGTACGACCGGCGTGAGGAAACCTACGCCGTAGTGATCGGCGTAAGCGTCGAAACGGGTGTGGAAGCCTGTGGCCGCCGGTATGCCCAGTCGCTTGGCGGTGCGGATGGCCGACCAGCCCAGCGGGCCTTCGGTGGCGACGTAGATCGCGTCGGGGCGCAACCGTGTCCAGCGTTCACGCAACGCGCCACCCGCCGGCCAGCCGAAGCGCAGTCCCGGGTAGCGCGGCAGCGATGCACCGGGCACCTCCAGCGCGACGATGCCGGGTTCGTCCTGGAACGATTTTTCCTGGCGGGGACGAATGAGGTCGACCGTGTGCCCCTGTGCCGCGAGTCCGGCGGCGAGGCTGTGCACGGTCAGTGCCACGCCGTTGATTTCGGGTGGATAGGTCTCGCTGACAATGCCGATGCGCATTGTGGTCTACCGTTGGCTGGCCCGGTGCAGGTTCCTCTCTGGGCGTTGCGGCGGCATGGCGTGTGTATGACGCATGCATGACGAAGGTCATGCATCGATCGTCATGAACACCCTCAACACTGTTTCGTGGTTACACTCCGAAGACTTGTCACCGTGGAGACACGTCGATGAAACGCATGCTGCTCGCACTCGCGCTTACCGTCGCCGCCGGGGGCGTATTCGCCGCCGATGCGCCCGGGGTGCCTGTCACGAAGGCTCCCTCGGGTGCCGAGCTTTACATCATCTCGCCGAAGGACGGCGCCGTCGTCGGCACCGACGTCACGGTGCAGTTCGGCCTCAAGGGCATGGGTGTGGCGCCAGCGGGCGTGAAGAAGGAAGGCACCGGCCACCATCACCTGCTGGTGGACGTGAAGGACATGCCGGCTGCCGGCCAGCCGATTCCCAAGGACGAACATCACCTGCATTTCGGCAACGGACAGACCGAAACCAGCCTGAAGCTCGCCCCGGGCAAGCACACCTTGCAGCTGGAGCTGGCGGACGAGAACCATGTGCCGTTCGACCCGCCGATCGTCTCCAGGCAGGTCACCATTACGGTGAAGTGAAGATCGGCGCGGGCCCGATGGCGGGCTAGCGACCCAGGAATACCGACACGCCCAGGCTGACCATCCACTGCTGGGCGTGTCCGGCGATGCGTCCCCGCAGGCCGCCATCGAGCTGCACGCGTCGGTTCACCAGCCAGGCGACGCCCGCGCCCGCCTCGGTACCGTTGCCCACGCCGGTCTCGTGCAGCTCGGCGAGTTCCACGTAGCCGACCACCGCCTTGCCGAGCAGATGACTCTCGTTGAGCGCCGTGGTGGTGCGGTAGTCATGATCGTTGCGGGTGCGTTCCAGATAACCGCCGACACCGTCGTATTCGCTGAGCTGCCAGTTCACATCGGCGCCGAGCAGCGTGGTCTTGTGGTCGTTGCGCACGGCCGGCGAGCCGTCCGTGAGTTCCACGCTGCCGAGCAGGCCCCAGGTCAGCGCTGCATCGGCCTTGCACGGGGCGAACTTCAGGGCGAGCACGGTATCGCCACGGCCATGGCTCCAGCTGTCGACGCCGGGGCCTGTGGCGTGCTCGGCATTGAAGGGTGACGTGCCCAGCTGTGCTTCGAACGGACCACCGATGCCCAGCCGCAACAGGCTGTCGGTGGTGTACTGCGATTGCACCGAGCCCTTGTCCTGGTCCCGCGTCCAGGTGGGCAGGCCCTGTTCGAGGGTGATGTCGCCTGCGCTGAGGACGACCGGGGTAAAGCCGAGGCCCGGGCGGTCGTAGCCGGGGTTGTCGGCCCAGGCCGGTGACGTGCCGAACAGGCCCGCCAGTGCCGGGCCGAGCAGGGCGGCGGTGGGGAATCGTCGGTTCCTGCATCGGTATCGGCTAAAATCGTCCACTTCTCTCGCGTCCCCTGCTGGATCCCATGACCGTTCGCACCCGCTTCGCCCCCAGTCCCACCGGTTTCCTGCATATCGGCGGCGCCCGCACGGCGCTGTACTGTTGGCTGGAAGCGCGCCGCCGCGGCGGCCAGTTCGTGCTGCGCATCGAGGATACCGACCGCGAGCGCTCCACCGAAGCAGCCGTGCAGGCCATCCTGGATGGCATGAACTGGCTGGGCCTTCATCACGACGAAGGTCCGGTCTACCAGACTGCACGCCTGGAACGCTACAAGCAGGTGGCCGATGAACTGCTGAAGGCTGGCAAGGCCTACTACGCCTACGAGAGCAAGGACGAGATCGAGGCCATGCGCAACGAGGCGATGGCCAAGGGCGAGAAGCCCCGTTACAACGGCTATTACCGCGACCGCAACGAGCCGTATCGCGACGATCTGAACCGCGTGATCCGCTTCAAGAACCCGCTGGAAGGCTCGGTGGTGTTCGACGACAAGGTCAAGGGCCGCGTGGAGTGGAGCAACGCCGAACTCGATGACCTGGTGATCTTCCGCTCCGACGGCTGGCCCACCTACAACTTTGCCGTGGTGGTCGACGACATCGACATGGGCATCACCGAGGTGATCCGCGGCGACGACCACGTGAACAACACGCCGCGCCAGATCAACATCTACAAGGCACTCGACGCGCCGGTGCCGGAATTCGCCCACCTGCCGATGATCCTCGGCCCCGACGGCCAGAAGCTCAGCAAGCGCCACGGCGCGGTGAGCGTGATGCAGTACCGCGACGACGGCTTCCTGCCGCACGCGCTGCTCAACTACCTCATGCGCCTGGGCTGGTCGCATGGTGATCAGGAAATCTTCTCCGAAGAGGAGATGGTCCGCCTGTTCGACATCAGCGACGTCAATAAGGCCGCCTCGCGTTTCGACGTCACCAAGTTGTCATGGCTCAACCAGTATTACCTGAAGACCGAAGAGCCGGGCGCCATCGCGCCGGAATTCGAGTGGCATCTGACGCAGGCCGGCATCGATTTCAGCACGTGGCCGAAGCCGGCCGACGTGATCGTCGCGTTGCGCGATCGCGTGCAGACGCTGAAGGAAATGGCCGAGCGCGCGAAGATCTGGTACGGCCCGATCGTCGAGTGGGACGAGAAGGCGGTGGCCAAGCACCTGAAGAACGACAGCGCCGTTGCCGTGCTGGAAGCAGCCAAGGGTCTGCTGGCGGACGTGGAGTGGAAGCCCGAGCCGATCCACGGCGTGATCGAGCAGGTGGCAGCGAAGCTGGAATTGGGCATGGGCAAGATCGCCCAGCCGCTGCGCGTGGCGATGACGGGCACGCAGGTGTCGCCGTCGATCGATCATACGATCTATCTGGCGGGGCGCGAGGTGGCGCTCAAGCGCATCGATGACGCGATCGCCCTGGCGAAGGGTTGATTGAGCGGTTGTGTGCATGCGCCTGTAATGGCGCATGCGTACAACCTCGTCCAGGTGTCGTTCGACGCGTGGGCGCATTCGTATATGTTCCGCGCATCGCGAACGGCCTCACCTGAGTCGGGAACCAGAGCCAATAGCGACCTCGTTTCCCCTGTAGGAGCGCACCCTGTGCGCGATCGCCTTTCGCCCCGGTCGTCATTGCTCGTCATCCCGGTGAAGGCTGGACAAGCGTGCAGTGCTCAGAACGCGCGTAGGGCGGTCCCGAAGGGGCGGGCGTGTCGAGTCATCCAGTGATTTTCGGTCTTTCCGGCGTTGTCGCGACCTGGCTCGCCTGCGACCGAAGGAAGTCCCCGTGGGACGGCGGGCTTCCGCTGCCCTGCCGGGCAGCGGGTCACTTCTCTTTGCGTGGCCACGCACGCGCAGGAGCGCGTGCGAACGGCGAAGCCGGCCCGTACGCGGAGAGGCGCCATGGATGGCGCCGGCTTTGAGGAGCGAGGAAGGGCGAAGGGCAGGATGCCCGGAGTCAAGAGAAGTAACCACCGTAAAGGTGGCAATGCCAAGAGAAAGGCCACCCCGATGCCGCGCCTTCCGGGCTGACGCCCGGAAGGTTCGCGGGCGGGTTACGGGGTTTGTCGACAGGCCTCCTGCCCTGACGACAAACTGGCCGGCGTCCTGCCGGCCACCCTTCGGGCTAATCCTCCACCCGCCCGCCGCGGCCTAGGGGAGGGAGATCAAGAGCCAAAGCAGAAGGCGGATTGCTTCCTTGTAGGAGCGCACCCAGTGCGCGACCGCGGCGCGGGGCATGACCTCTGCGGTCGCGCACTGGGTGCGCTCCTACAACGAAGAGATGGCCTCCTTCTCGCATCTCGCGACGTGCCGCGCAGCGGCACGGGCCGTCACAGGTCCCCTGTGTGCCGGTGAGGGGTGGACGATCAGGCCCCGCAGGGGGGGCGACAGGACGTCGGGCACTTTGCGCCCGGGCAGGAGCCCGATCGAAAAGCCCGGCCGCCCCTCACGGACTGGTCGGGCGCAGCCCGGCCAGCGCCACGCGGGGTGCTCTTTCGGTTACTTTTCTTTGAGCACGCAAAGAAAAGTGACCCGGGTTGCGGCAGCGGTCCGGACGCCCGCGGCAGGCGAGCCCGATCGCGATATCGAGGAGAACACCCATGGAGGATTGCCCGAAAGCGATCACCCAGACTTCTTCGATCCTGAAGAACCCTGCCACCCACCCCCCAACGCCTGAATCAACGCCGCCGTATCACTGAGCCGCGCTGCTTGTGCCTGCACCCGCGAAATACGCGCCTGCTCATACGCCTGCTGCGCGTTGATCAATGCCAGCGAGTTGACGTAACCCAGCTGCTGCTGCTTCTGCGTGAGAGCAAGCGTGCGTTGCGCCGCCTTCTCGGCGTCGTCGGCGGCAGCAAGTGCGCGTGCATCGCTGTCGATGGCATACAAGGCATCGGCCACATTCTGGAATGCGCCGAGCACCACGCCGCGATATTGCGCTGCCGATTGCTGCAGCGCCGCCTCGGCAGCGCGCTGCTTGTGCTTCAGCGCGCCGACATCGAACACGGTCTGGCTGATGCTGCCGGCCAGCGTCCAGAAGATGTTGTCGTCGGTGAACATGCGTGTGAACGACGTGGCGCTGCCACCGTAGGCGGCGGACAGGGTGAACTGCGGCAGTCGATTGGCGAGGGCGACACCCACCTGCGCACTCGCGTCGTGCACGCTCTCCTCGGCAGCGCGTACATCGGGACGTTGCGTCACCAGTTGCGAGGGTACGGCTCGCGGAAGCACTACCGGTAACGTCAGGTGTCCCAGCTCGAACTCCGGCGCACCGGCCTGATCGGGTGTATCACCGCATAGCACGGCGAGCAGATCGCGGTTCTGCTGCAGCTGCTTCTGCAGGCCGGGAAGCGCCTGGCGGGCCTGTGCAAGGGCACTCTCTTGCGCAGCCACGTCGAGCGCGGAGGCGTAACCCAGCCGGGCCTGGTTGTGCAGGATGGCCAGCGCGCGGGTCTGGGCATCTATCACAGTGGTGGTCGCATCGATCTGCGCACGCAGCGAGGCCTCCTGGATCGCGGCATTGACCACGTTCGCCGCAAGTGTCAATCGCGCGGCTTCCAACTGATAGCGCTGGTTGTCGGCCTGGGCCTGCAAGGACTCCACCGTGCGCCGGTTGAGCCCGAACACATCGGGGTCGTAGCTGATGTTGAGCTGTGACGTATGCAGCGTGTAGTAGGTCGATCCCGAGGTCAGCGTGGGTGAGAGCGTGCCCACCGCATCGCGCTGGCGCGAGGGCGCGTAGCTGAGTTGGACGCCGGGAAAGAACGTGGCTCGCTGCGCAGCCACGTTCTCCTGTGCCTGGCGCAGTGCCGCCATGGCGGCATCGAGATCCGGATTGTGTGCCAGGGCGCGCTGTACCTTCACGTTGAGCGCTTCGGAGCCGAATACCTGCCACCACGTCTCGCTGATCGCCTCGCTGCTGGCCCCCTGCTGCGAAGCAACGCTTGGGCTCCCGACGATATCGACCAGCGCTTCCCGCGTGAAGTGGGCGGGCCCAGGTGTGGAAGGGCGCCGATAATCCGGTCCCACCGCACAGCCAGCACAGACTGCGAGAGTCGTGGCGAGCAGGCTTCGGCGCCAGATCCTGGTGGAAAACATCATGGCGTGCTCCTCTCCATGCGACGCTTTCGCCGTCTCTGCGACCACTCCACCACCAGCACCTGCAGCGCCGGTGCCACCACCAGCAGCATCACGGGACCGATCAGCATGCCGCCCACCACGACAGTGGCCAGTGGCCGTTGCACCTGGCTGCCGATGCCGTGCGAAAGCGCGGCGGGCAGCAGGCCGATGCACGCGGAAAGCGCTGTCATCAGCATGGGGCGCATGCGCTGCTCGGCGGCCTGCGCCATGGCATCGAGTGGCGTGTGGCCGGTAAATATCAGGTGGTTGAAGTAGGTGATGACGAGGATGCCGTTCATCACCGATACGCCGAACAGCGACACGAAGCCGATCGCCGCGGAAATGCTGAAGTCCAGCCCCGACAGGTAGAGCGCGATGATGCCGCCACCGATGGAGAACGGAATCGCGGCCAACGTGAGCAGGCTGTCGCGCAGGGAATTGAACAGCGCGAACAGCAACGCGAGGATCAACCCGACCGCGATCGGCAACACGATCGCCAGGCGCTGCTTCGCCTGCTGGAGGTCGTTGAACTCGCCCGCCCACGCGAGGTGGTAACCGGGTGGAAGGGCGACGTGCTGGGCGATGCGCCGCTGCGCCTCCTCGACGGTGCTGCCCAGGTCGCGCCCGCGCACGCTGAACTTCACCGGCACGAAGCGCTCGTTGCGCTCGTGATAGATGTAGGACGCCCCGGTATCCAGCGTGATGCTGGCGACGTCGCGCAAGGGCACGTAGCCATTGCCACCGTTGGGCAGGTTGTAGCCCACCTGGATGTTCCCGATGTCTTCGATGCTGCGCCGGTATTGCGGCGCCAATCGCACCACCAGATCGAACTGGCGATCGCCTTCCAGCACCGTCGTGGCCGAGGTGCCGCCGGCTGCCGCCTGGACCACGGTGTTGATGTCGCCGGTGTTGAGGCCATAGCGCGCCGCCTTGGACCGGTCGATGGTGATGTTGAGATTGGGCTGGCCGAGCACGTGGAATACGCCAAGGTCCTGCACGCCGCGCACCTTCTGCATCTCGTGCATCACCTCGTCGGCGAGACGTTCGAGCTCGGGCAGTTCGGGACCGACGATCTTCACCGAGTTGGCACCTTTCACGCCGGACAGGCCTTCCTCGATGTTGTCCTGGATGTATTGGGAGAAGTTGAACTCGACGCCGGGCAAGGCGTTCTCGAATTCCCTCTGCAGCTCGGCGACCAGCTTCTCCTTCGTATGCCCGCTGGGCCATTCGTCCTGCGGCTTCAGCGGTACGAACAGCTCCACGTTGTAGAAGCCCGAGGCGTCGCTGCCGTCATCCGGGCGACCATGCTGCGATACCGCCGTGACCACCTCCGGATGCTTGAGCAGGATGCGACGCAGCGTGCTTACCTTGTCCTCACCCGCCTCCAGCGAAATCGTGGGCGGCATCGACGCGCGGATCCATAGGTTGCCTTCTTCCAGCGCAGGCAGGAACTCGGTGCCCACACGGGTCAGCAGCAGCGTGGCCAGCAGCAGGAAGCCCACGCCCAGGCCCACCGTGGTGCGGCGACGAGCCAGCGCCCAGCGCAACACCGGCGTATAGACGCGACGGATGGCGCGCACGAAGGCCGTCTCGGTTTCCTTCACATGCCTGGGCAGCAGCAGTGAAGCCAGCACGGGGGAAATGGTGAAGGTCGCGATCAACGCACCCGACAGGGCATACGCGTAGGTGCGCGCCATCGGGTTGAAGATCTGGCCCTCCACGCCCTGCATGGTGAACAGTGGAATGAACGCCGCCACCGTGATGGCCGAGGAGAACAGCACCGCGCGATCGACCTGCATCGCGCTGATGAACAACAGGCGCAGGCGATCGGTCCAGCCATGGGTCGCCCCGCCACGCATATAGGCGCCGAGATCGCTCTGCACGGTCTCGTGCAGCAATTCCTGGCGCTCCTCGTGGGTCTTCTGGAAATTGCGGAAGATGTTCTCGATGAGGATCACCGCCGAGTCGACGATGATGCCGAAATCCACCGCGCCCACCGACAGCAGGTTGGCCGAGTCCCCCATCAGCACCAGGATGATGATGCTGAAGAAGAGCGCCACCGGAATGTTCGCGCTCACGATGATCGCGCTGCGCAGGTCGCCCAGGAAAATCCACTGGATGAGGAACACCAGCAGGCAGCCGAAGATGAGGTTGTGCAGCACGGTGTGCGTGGTGACCGCCACCAGGGTGGAGCGGTCATAGAACGGCGCCAGCTTCACGCCCGGCGGCAACGTACCGTCGCTGTTGAGCCTGGCCACTTCATCCTTGACGCGCGCCACCACTTCATTGGTTTGCAGCGTGCGGTTCATCACGACGATGCCGGTGACCACGTCGTCCTGGTTGTCGCGTCCCGCACGGCCGAGCCGGGGTACAGCACCGAGATGCACCCTGGCTACGTCTTTCACCAGGATTGGCGTGCCGTTGCTCTGGGTGAGCACGGTGTTGCCGATGTCGTCGACGTTCTTGATCAGGCCGATGCCACGGATGTTCACCGACTGCTGGCCGATGTTGATCGTGCGTCCGCCCACGTTGCTGTTGGCGTTGCCGAGGGCGCTCACCAGCTGGGGCAGGGTGATGCCGTAGCCCTGCAGCTTGGCGAGATCCGCCTCCACTTCGTATTCCTTGGTGGTGCCGCCCCAGGTCACCACCTGCGCGACGCCCGACACCGACAGCAGGCGTCGCGTAACCACCCAGTCCTGCAAGGTGCGCAGCTCGGTGAGGCTCATGGAGGGCGGCCCGACCAGCTGGTAGCGGAAGATCTCGCCGACCAGGCTGGAGGCCTGGATCTGAGGCTGCACGCCCTGGGGCAGGCTGACGTTCTGCTGCAGGGCCAGCGCAGCCTGCGTGTAGTCGGCGTAGTAGTCGGTGCCGTACTTGAAGGTCACGCGCACGAACGACAAGCCATAGAACGACGTGGAGCGAATGCTTTCGACGCCCGGCGTCGTGGCCAGGCCCACCTCCATCGCTCGCGTATAGCTGCGCTCCATCTCTTCAGCGGACAAGCCCGGCGCCTGCGCCGTGACCTCGAGGATCACCGGCGCCGGATTCGGATACGCCTCGATGTTGAGCTTCGCATAGGCGACCAGCCCGGCAATGATGAAAGCACCCAGCGCCATCATCACGATGGCACGGCGGGTCAGCGCGAACGCGACGAGGCCTTTGAACACGATCGATCCCTGACGTCGACAGGTGGATGAAGGGCGCTTACTGCGACTGCAGCGCCAAGGCGTTGCTCAGGAACAGCGCACCTTCGGTGGCGATGCGCTCATGCAGCGGAAGGCCGGCGATGACCGGATAGAACCCGTCCTGCAGGCTGCCGACCTGCACCGGATGACGCGTGAAGCGCAGGCCGTCGTTGGTGGTGAACACCACCATGGCGCCGGTGCCTTCGCGCACCACGGCGTCGACCGGAAGTGCATCGTGGCGGGTCGGTGACGCTGTACGGATGCGATAGTTCGCCAGCATCTGCGGACGCCATCCCGGCGGCGGCGTGTGCAGCACGCCACGCAGCA
Organism: Dyella jiangningensis; assembly: GCF_003264855.1. NCBI lineage: Bacteria > Pseudomonadati > Pseudomonadota > Gammaproteobacteria > Lysobacterales > Rhodanobacteraceae > Dyella > Dyella jiangningensis. Next base: position 1,804,207 of record NZ_NFZS01000001.1, read on the forward strand.
TCACGCGATGCGTCACCGGGTCCGAGCTGCTGGCGACATAGCCCACCTGCGTATCGATATGACTGTCCGGCCATGCGGGCAGGTTCGCGGTCATCGATTGACCCACCCGGACCTGAGCGGCATCGGCGTCGACGACATGGGCGACCAGCCACAGGCTGTTGGCGTCGGACACGCTGAACGGGGCGGGCGTATTGCCCGGCTGCACCAGATCACCCGGTGCCACGTTGCGCGCCGTCACCACGCCCGCCATCGGGCTGTCAATGCGCAGTTCGCCGTCGACGCGTCGCGTGGCGGCGATGCGGTCAATCTCCGCATCGCTCTTGCCGAAGATGCGCAGCGCACGTCGTGCCGCCTGATAGTTTCCGTCGGCGCTCTGTTGGTCCGCGACGGCCTGTTCCAGATCGCGAGGAGCATTGGCCTGCACCTGCGCCATGCCCTTGGCGCGCTCGAGCGCCGCGCCCGTCTGCGCACGCGCGGCGGCGGCGCTTACCAGGGTGGCTTCGGCCTGGGCGAGGTCGGGGCTGTCCAGCGCGAACAGCGCTTGTCCGCGTTCAACCTTGTCTCCCGCCTTGGCGAAGACTTCGCGCACGCGGCCGGCATAAGGCGAGTTGACCTGGGCGAGATGATCCTGATCGAAGTCGACATAACCCACGGCTTCGACCGACGGATAGAACTCGCGCTGCGTCACCTCGGCGACGTGCACCTGGCGTGCCTGTTGTGGATTGATGGTGACGGTTTGCGTATCCGCGGGTTGCGGACGCGCGGAAGCATGCGCGTTGGTGGACAGTTCATGCCGTCCGGCAAGCACTAGCACGAGTGCTGCCAGCAGGCAACCGACGGCCACCAGTCGTCCTTGATGGTTCTTCATGATCGTGTCGCTTATGCCGGGCCGGATGCGGGAACGCACGCATCCATGGACCGGGCGCGCGCCCGGCCTGTGCAGTGGGGTGCACGCCAGCCCTCACGGGGTGGGATCAGGCCGGCATGCGAAAAGGGTCAGGCGCACCTTAGTCGCGAGGCATGCCGGGCGACAGTTACGATTTGGTAAGGCTTGCCGAGGGAAGGTCGATGTCGACCTTCAGGCCGGGGTTGGCGTGGGACAAGATGAGGCGGCCGCGATGCAGCTCGACCACCGCCGCCACGATGCTGAGTCCCAGCCCATTGCCGCGCTGATGCCGGCTGGCATCGGTACGGAAGAAGCGCTCGGTGACACGCGACAGCGCAGCGTCAGGAATGCCAGGGCCATTGTCCTGCACGCATACGTGTACGCGCGCAGCTGCCTGCATGGCACTCACGGTGATGTGTGCACCACGACCTGCATACTTGAACGCGTTGTCGAGCAGGTTGGCCAGCACGCCTGCCAGCAAGTGACGATCGGCCAGCACGCAGGGATCGTCCTCGACATGGCAGCTCAGCTGGATCGACAGCGACTCGGCCGCGGGCTGGTACAGCTCCATCATGTCGTCCAGCAGATGACGCAGCGCGATCGACTCGAAGCTCTGGCGACGTACGCCGGATTCGGCCTCGGCGATCTGCAACAGCTTGTCGAGCACGGTGATGAGCCCGTCGATCTCGTCGATCGCGCGTTGCGCCTCCTGCGGCAATCGCTGCTGGCGCTCGGGCGAGCGGAGGGAATGTTCCAGCGCGCCACGCACGCGGCCCAGCGGCGTACGCAGATCGTGCGCGATGGCGTTGGAGACATTGCGCGAGGTTTCCATCAGCCGCTGGATCTCGTCGAGCATACCGTTGACGTCATGGGCAATGACGGCGAACTCGTCGCGCGAGCTGCCCATGGCGATGCGCCGGTCGAGCTGGCCGCCCGCGATTTCCGTGGTGGTGCGGTGGATGGCCTTGAGCTGTCGCTGCAACTGGGAGCGGAACAGCACCGCGCCGCCGCCGGCGAGCACGAGGGCGAGCACGCCGCCCAGACCCAGCGCCACCAGGATCATGTGTTCCAGCTCGCGCACGTCGGCCATGTCGCGCCCGACCACGAGCACGGCGCCGTCCGGCAGCACGCGTGTCTGCAGGCGGCTGGCGGCGTGGCGCCCGAGGCGTACCACGTCGAGCTGTTGCAATCCGTCGCCGGCAAAAGCGCCGGCAGGCCAGTCGGTGAGGTTGCCGACCAGCTTGTGACCCTGGCGATCGAGCAGCAGGTAGATCTCCGTGTCACTGTCCTGGTTGTCGTTGAGCAGGCTGTCGATTTCGCGGGCGAGGGCGCCGACGCCGTCCTGTTCTTCCAGTTGCGCAAGGTGGCGTGACGAGCTGCCCAGTTGCTGGTCGATGTTCCGACGCAGCAAGCCGGCCGTGGCCACGTAGAACACGGCCGAAATCACCGCGACCGAAAACAGCAGCAAGAGGCCATAGCCCGCCGCCATGCGGAACACCACCGAGTGGCGAAAGCTAGCGATCGCCATCGGCCGTCGTCGTGTCGATGGTGAAGCCCACGCCGCGCACGGTGCGGATCAGCGGATTGACGTCGTCCTTGTCGATCTTGTTGCGCAGGCGACTCATCTGCACATCGATCACGTTGGTTTCCGGATCGAAGTGATACCCCCATACCGCCGTGAGCAACATCTTGCGCGTCACCACTTCGCCCTGGTGCCGCATCAGGTATTCCAGCAGCTGGTATTCGCGCGGTTGCAACAGGATCGGACGGCCGCTACGGAACACGCGGCGCGTGCGTGGTTCCAGCGTGAGGTCGCCCACGCTGAGCTGGTCCAGTTCGCTGTGCTGGCCGGCGCGACGCGCCAGCGCCTCGATGCGCGCCATCAGTTCGTCGAGGGCGAAGGGCTTGGTGAGGTAGTCGTCGCCGCCACTGCGCAGGCCGCGGATGCGTTCGTCCAGGCTGCTCAGCGCGCTCAGCACCAGTACGGGCGTGCGATCGCCGCGGGTGCGCATGGCCGCGAGGATGTCCAGGCCATCGAGGTCGCCAGGCAGCATGCGGTCGAGCACGATGAGATCCCACAGTTCGTGCGTGGCGCGGACAAGGCCGCTCGTGCCGTCGTGGCATACCTCCGCCTCATGCCCGGCCTGTTGCAGGCTTTCGCGAATCAGGCTGGCGGTCTGGTTGTCGTCCTCGATCAACAGGCAACGCATGGGTTCGATCCGGCGTGTGATGGGCACGGGTGCAAGCTGCGCGCCGTGGCCGCATTATCCATTCATCGTAACGAGTCGATGGGTGCTTCGTGGAGCAATGGCTGGACAAGGCGATGCAGGGCGTGGATCCGGACAGCCCCGACGCGTTCCTGCACATCTTCATGAACCTGATGGGCATGGTGCCCTGGGCCGCCTTGTTCTGGTGGAACGTGGCCTTCGTGGCGGTGGGGGCGCTCATCGGCTGGTGGCGTGGACGCCTGCTGGAAGGCATCGTGTGGGCGGCTGTGCTGGGGCCGCTCGGGTGGATCGTGGTGTCGCTGCGACCGCGTCCCAAACCCGCGGCCGTGCCGCCGCCCTTGCCGCGCAAACATCGAACCTGAATAGGAACTTGCGGGCGGGTGTATCATGGTGGTCGAGGTGAATCCATTGAGCCAGATCGTTTCCGGCAAATCGCATACGCACCACCATCACCACGACGATGCGCAAAGCTTCGTGCGTGCGGTGGAGCACGCGAGCGAGGAGCGCGGCCTGCGCCTCACGCCGTTGCGCAAGGAAGTGCTGGAACTGGTAGCCGCCGCCGGCAAGCCGGTAAAGGCGTATGACCTGCTCGACCAGCTGCGCGAACGGCATGGCAACGCGGCGCCGCCCACGGTGTACCGCGCGCTCGACTTCCTGCTCGAACACGGCTTCATCCACAAGCTGGAATCGATCAACGCGTTCGTGTCCTGCCATCACCCGGCCGAGGCGCACCAGGTGCCCTTCCTCATTTGCGACAACTGCTCCAGCGCCCAGGAAGTGTGCGACGAACGGGTGGCCGAATTGATCGAGGCCCAGGCCAAGGCCTTCGGCTTCCGCCCGCAGGCGCAGACCCTGGAAGTGCACGGTCTCTGCAAGAACTGTCGCAAGGCCTGAATCGCGGCGCGGAGCCCCGCTTTCGGGCCGGCTTGCTTTTGCGACGTTATAATGTAACATGTCGCTACCGGGCTTACTGGCCCGACTCGCGATGCGCCCGGTCCAGACCGATGGAAGCCCAGCAACAGCCCAAAACCCGTTGGTGGTCGCTGGCCGACCGGATCGGCGCCACGGCTTCGTTCCTGTGCGCCATCCACTGTGCGGCGCTGCCGTTCGTGTTGGCGCTGTTGCCGCTGCTGGGCCTGGGTTTCCTGGCCGATCACCGTTTCGAGCGCGGCTTCGTGATGTTCGCCTGCGCGTTGGCGCTGTTCAGCCTGGTGAGCAGTTACCGCCATCACCGTCGCCCGCGGCCGCTGATGCTGGCCATGCCGGGGCTGGCCCTGCTGATCGTTGGCGTCACCTTTGCCGATGGCTACTCCATCGCCCTGCATAGCGTGCTGGTGACCTGCGGTGGCCTGCTGGTGGCGGCGGCGCATTTCGTCAACCTCCGCACGCATCGCGCCGTGCACGTGCACGGGCCCAGTTGTGCCCATTGACGCCCGCCGCGGGAGCGGAGCGGGTGATTGTGTAACGGGCCGCGCGGTTCCTAGCATTTGCCCATGAGCACGTCCCACGCGCATACCCACGATGATCACGATCATGATCACCACGATCATGCGCATGGCCACGACCATGATCATGCCCACGACCACGCCCGGATCAGTGGACGCGAACGCAAGCTGATCTTCGCCTTCGCACTCACCACGCTGATGATGCTGGTGGAGATGGTCGGCGGTTTCTGGTCGGGCTCGCTGGCCCTGGTGGCCGATGCCGGCCACATGCTGATCGATGCATTGGCCTTGCTGCTGGCCATTGCCGGGGCCTGGTTCGCCAAGCGTCCCGCGGATGCGCGGCGCAGCTATGGCTACGGCCGACTGGAAGTGCTGGCGGGTTTCGTCAACGCGCTCACGCAGTTCGTGCTGGTGGCCTTCATCGCCTACGAGGCGGTGACGCGGCTGTTCAATCCCGCGCACATCCTTTCGGGCATGATGCTGGTGGTGGCGATCGTCGGCCTGTTCGTCAATCTGCTCGTGCTGCGCACGCTGCACGGCCACGCACATGACGACGTGAACCTCGCCGGTGCGACCCTGCACGTGCTGGGCGATCTGCTGGGTTCGGTCGCCGCCGTGGTGGCTGCGCTGCTGGTGCGCTGGCTGGAGTGGAACTGGGCCGACCCGGTGCTTTCGCTGCTGGTCTCGCTGCTGATACTCAACAGCGCGTGGCGGCTGCTGCGGCGTTCCTCGCACATCCTGCTCGAAGGCGTGCCGGAGGGCCTGAACATGGGCGATGTCGCCGACGCGCTGCGTGCGGCCGATCCGTCGATTCGCGACATCCATCACGTGCACGTATGGCAGCTGGCGTCAGGTTCGCGCATGGCGACGTTGCATGCTGAACTGCATGAAGGCCATCGCAGCGCGCTGGCGATCACCGCCATCAACCGGGTGCTGGCCGAGCGTTTCGGCGTGCAACACGCGACCGTGCAGGTGGATACCGAGCAGTGCCCCGACCACGCCCGCGACTGCGGCGGACAGGGCCGCCGCTGACTATTGCGCTTTGGACGGCCGCTGATACGATGGTCGGCCGTTCACCCTCACGAATCAAGGAGTTCCCTCATGGGCAAGGGCGACCGCAAGACCCGTCGTGGCAAGACCTACCGTGGCAGCTACGGCAACACCCGCGCGCATTCGCTGCAGCCGGCCGTGGCCGGTGCCAAGGCGACCGTGACCAAGCCGGCCGCTGCCAAGAAGGCTGCTCCGAAGAAGAAGTCGGCCTGAGCCTGCCCGGCTCCCGACAAAAGCCCCCGCCCAGGCGGGGGTTTTTTTTGCCCTTCGGCATGACGGCCGGCACGTTTCACGCCGCCGGGTGCATGCTCCAATCGATCCGGCTCAGCGAGGGAGAGACGGTATGGAAGGACAGTGGGGACAGCGTTTTCTGGTGGTCTATGCGGGCGTGTTGACGACGGCGGTCGTGGCGGCGCTGCTTTCCGGCTTCGTGGTGAAGCCCAAGAAAATGCAGATCGATGAACTCGACGTGCAGCGGATCAACCTGGTGGAGCCTGACGGCACGCTGCGCATGGTGATCTCTGACAAGGCCAACTTCCCGGGCGCGATCTTCAAGGGCAAGGAATACCCGCATCCGCGCGGCGCCGCCGGCATGCTGTTCTACAACGACGAAGGCACCGAGAACGGTGGCCTCATCTTCAGCGGTCACAAGGACAAGGACGGCAAGATCGTCGATAGCGGCGGCAGCCTCACCTTTGACAAGTACGAGCAGGATCAGCTGGTGCAGTTGGTTGGTGCCCACGACAGCAGTGGCCATCTCGCCGGTCTCATCGTGAGCGATCGCGCCGATCGGCCCATCGAGCAGGATTTCATCGACGCCGACAAGCTCAAGGCGATGCCGGAAGCGCAGCGCGACGCCTTGATGCAGCAGCGCCAGAAAGAGGGTTACTACGGCGCCACGCGTATTTCGGTCACGCGCAGCGACGATGGGATAGCCAAGGTTTCGCTGCGCGATGCACAGGGACATCCCCGCATCGTCATGGGCGTGGCGGCGGACGGCGCATCCAGCCTCAAGTTCCTGGATGCGGACGGCAAGGTGTTGAACGAGCTGACACCTGCGGCCCGGAAGTAATCCGCAGGCGCTGCTTGTCGCTCAGGATTCCGGTGACAGCAGCTCGCCGCCGAGGAAGATGTCGCGCAACACGTGACTGCCGCCGATCCAGTAGCAGAGTTCGGCAGGCTCGCGCACGTTCCACACGGAAAGATCGGCACGCTGGCCTGCGGCGAGCGTGCCGCGGTCAGTAAAGCCGAGCGCCTTCGCCGCGTTCACCGTGACGCCTCGCAGGGCTTCTTCCGGCGTGAGTCGGAACAGCGTGCATGCCATGCCCGCAGCCAGGCGCAAGGAAAGCAGGGGCGAGGTGCCCGGGTTGCAATCCGTGGCCACCGCCATGGGAACGCGATGCTCGCGCAAGCCGGCGATGGGCGGCAGCTTCGTTTCACGCAGTGCGTAGAACGCACCGGGCAGCAGTACCGCCACGGTGCCGGCCGACGCCATGGCGCGGATCCCGCTGTCACTGAGGTGTTCGAGGTGATCGGCGGAAAGGCCGCGATAACTCGCCACCAGCGCGGCGCCGTCGAGATCCGATAGCTGCTCCGCATGCAGCTTCACCGGCAGGCCGAGTTGCGTGGCACGATCGAATACGCGGCGTGTTTCATCCGGCGTGAACCCGATGTTCTCGCAGAACGCGTCGATGGCATCGACGAGGCCTTCGCTGGCCAGCGCAGGCAGCATCTCGTCGCATACGAGGGCGACGTAAGCCTCGCGATCATCGCGATATTCGGGTGGCAGGGCGTGCAGGCCGAGGAAGGTCGTGCGCACCGTGAGGCCCAGCGCCTTGCCGATGCGACGCGCGACGCGCAGCATGCGCCGTTCGGTTTCCAGATCCAGGCCGTATCCCGACTTGATCTCCACCGTGGTGACGCCGTCGGCGAGCAGGGCATGCGCGCGTGGCAAGGTCTGCGCGAACAACGCATCCTCGCTGGCTTCGCGGGTGGCCTTGACGGTGGAAACGATGCCGCCGCCCGCGCGTGCGATCTCCTCGTAGCTGGCGCCGTTGAGGCGCAGGTCGAACTCGTGCGCGCGGTCGCCGCCGAAGACCAGATGCGTGTGGCAGTCGATCAGGCCCGGGGTCACCAGTGCCCCATCGAGATGATCGACGCGCGCAGCGCGACGTTCGGCATCGTCAGGCAGGGCGCCTTGTGGCCCGACCCAGCTGATGCGTCCTTCATGCAGGGCAATGGCGCCGTGCCGGACCAATCCGTAAGGCGCGTCGCCGGCAAAGGTCGCGAGCGTGGCATCCAGAAGCAAGTGATCCCAGGAATGGCTCATTCGATCAGTGTCCAGGCGAAGGCGTGGGTCTGTGGTCGTCGGGGGCGACGGATGGCGGAATCGGCGTCGCGGGATCTTCCGCGGCCAAGGTCTTCGCCGACGCGTTCGCCGGCTCGTCGTCCTGCTCTTCGGCGGCACGCCTCGCCAGTTCGCGCTCGTAGCCTTCGATGAGCTTGTCGGCCAGCGCGCGATACACCGGCTTGCGCGAGAAGATGGACGATGCGGCGCGCGCGAGCAGGCAAGTCGCCATGATCGGCAGCACCATCTGCTGGTTGGCGGTGAGTTCCATCGAGATCACCGTCGCGGTCAATGGTGCCTGCGTCACGCCCGACAGATAGCCCGCCATCGCCAGCAGCGCCACCGCCGAAGGATCGACACCCGGCAGAATGGTGGTGAGGTTGTTGCCCAGGCCAGCACCCACCGCGAGCGCCGGCGAGAAGATGCCGCCGGGGATGCCCGCCCAATAGGACGCGATATTGCCAAGGAATTTCAACACGCCGAACGAAGAGACGGTGTCGGCATGTCCTCCAATGATCTCCCTTGCCTGTGCGTAACCCGTGCCGTACAGGCCGGTATGCGTGAGCTGGCTCAGCAATACCAGCGCGAGGCCGCACGCGGCGGCGAACACGATCGGCTGGCGCGCACGAAGTCGTCCGACGATACCGCGCAACCCATGGTCGCTGGGCAGGATCAGCCGCGCGAACAAGCCGCCGGCAAGACCGCAGACGAGGCCGGTGGCCAGTACGGCCCACCAGGCTTTGCCCAGCGGCAGGCCGATGTCGAACTGGCCGAAGTAGGCGTAGTTGCCGAGGATGCCCAACGACACCATGCCCGCGACGAACACGGCAGTGAGCAGGATGCCGCTCAAGCGGTGCTCGAACGATCCGCTCATCTCCTCGATGGCGAACACGATGCCGGCGAGCGGTGTATTGAACGCCGCCGCGAGGCCCGCTGCAGCGCCAGCCAGGATGAAGCGTCCGGCGGCGGCGGGCTCGGCGAAACCGAAGCGTCGGCCCAGCGAGTAGAGCAAGCCCGCGCCCACGTGTACGGTCGGGCCTTCGCGTCCGACCGATGCACCGCCAAGCAGGGCGGCAAGCGTCAACGCCATCTTGCCCAGCGCAACGCGCAACGACAGCAGGCTCCGCCGGAAGCCCTCGTCTTCCACCTTGAGTGCGGCGATCGCCTGCGGGATGCCCGAGCCGCGGGTAGCCTTGAGCGCGCCCTGCGTCAGCCACGCGAGCAGCGCGAAGGTCAGCGGCGTGATCAGGAACGCCCAGTACCGGTTGCTCTCCACCACGCCGTGGAAAACCCGGTACGCCCAATCCGCCGCTTGCGCGAAACCCACGGCGGCAAGACCCACCAGCACCGCGCCGGTCCAGAACAGGATGCGTCGCCGCCACTGGGGCAAGGAGAAAAGTTCGGACTCGGTCAACCGGCGGAGCCGTGCCTGCGGACTGGACGGATCGGGGGTTTCTCCACCAGCGCTCACGACTTGGCCTCCGACTTGCGCGTCCAGCGTGTCTCGTACAGGTCGAAGCGACGGTCCTTGAGGTTCTGCACGGCGCCCGCGTTGCGGGCACGGGCCAGGCTTTCCAGGCGCAGGTCGGCGAACAGCACGGTTTCGATGTTCGGCGTGGAGTCCGCAGCGATGCCGTCACGCGCGAACGGGAAATCGCTCGGCGTGAGGATGCAGCTCTGGCCGTACTGGATGTCGAAGTTGTTCACGCCGGGCAAGTTGCCCACGTTGCCTGAAAGCACGACATAGCACTGGTTCTCGATCGCCCGCGCCTGCGAGCAATAGCGCACGCGCAGGTAACCTTCGCGCACGTCGGTGCAGAACGGCACGAACAGGATCAAGGCGCCCTGGTCGGTGAGATGGCGTGCGACCTCGGGGAACTCCGAGTCGTAGCAGATCATCACGCCGATCGGGCCGCAGTCGGTCTGGATGGTCGCCGCGGTGTCGCCGCCGGTGATGTTCCACACGGTGCGTTCGCTCGGCGTCGGGTGGATCTTTTCCTGCTCGTGGATGGAGCCGTCGCGCAGGCACACGTAGCAGACGTTGTGGATGTCGCCATTCGCCTGCTCGGTGGGATGCGAGCCGGCGATGATGTTGATGTTGTAGTGCACCGCCAGGCGGCTGAAGAGCTCCTTCACCTGCGGCGTGTACTGGCTGAGCTTGCGGATGGATTCGACCGGCGAGAGCTCCTCGTTCTCGATCGACAGCAGCTGCAGCGTGATCAGCTCGGGGAAGGTGACGAAGTCCGCGCTGTAGTCGGCCGCGATGTCGGTGAAGTACTCCACCTGCGTGGCGAATTCCTCGAACGAGCGGATGCGTCGCTGCTGGTACTGCACCGAAGCGACGCGCACGAGGTCGGGTAGCGGCTGCGTCGACGGAATCGACGGGATGTCCGGCTGGTTGAGCAGTTGCGGATTGCGCCACACCAGATGCGCGGCATAACCCAGCGAGTCGTAATCGGAGGGCACGTAGCCGCGCAACAGCCCGATCACCTCGAACTCGTTGCTGAGCTGGAAGCTCAACGTGGGATCGCGGCGCTTGCCTTCCACCACCGCCTGCACGTAGGCCTCGGCGGTGCCGTAACGCTGCAGGTTGCGCGCGAGGCCGGGGATACGGCCACCGAACACGATGCCGCGCAGCTTGAGGTCGGTGCACAGGCGCTTGCGTGCCTGGTACAGGCGCTGGCCGATGCGGATGTTGCGGTAGTCCGGATGCACCACCACTTCCATGCCATACAGCCAGTTGCCGTCGCTGCGGTGACGCGAACCCATGCCGCCGCCGGTGATCTGCATCCAGGTATGTGGCGAGAGAGCCGTGGCCTCGTCGATGCGGAACGTGGCGCAATAGCCGACGAGCTTGCCTTCGTACTCGACCACGAACTGGCCCTGCGGAAAATGCGTCTGCTGGGAGCGCAGCATTTCCGCCGAATGGCCCCATTCCGGGGTGTAGACGCGACCGGTGAGTTCGACCAGCGCGGGCACGTCGGCGGGTTTCGCCTGGCGCACCAGCAGTTTCGGGGTGTTTTCCTGATTCTTCTTGGCCATCGCTGCATTATGCCGTACCTCGCTGAACGAGGCGGCGGGCGCAGCGGTTACACTCGCAGATCATTGCTTCCAGGAATCAGTGCCATGGCCGCCGTCATTCCCACGCGTTACGCCGCCGATCGACTGTGGACGCCGCAAGGTTGGATACGTGACGCCGGCGTGCAGGTGGACGACCGCGGCATGATCGTGGGTGTCGGCGAAGGCGAGGGTGACCGACTGGGGCGCTGGGTGCTGCCTGGCATGCCCAACCTGCATTCGCACGCGTTCCAGCGCGCCATGGCCGGCCTGGCCGAGCGCCGGGGGCTGGCTCATGCGCTCATCCCTGAGCGCGAAGATCAAAAAGCGGCCATCCATGGCCGCACTTCTCAACAAACCGACAGCTTCTGGACGTGGCGCGAAACCATGTACGCGTTCGCGGCCTCGGTCGGGCCGGAGGCATTGCAGGCGATTGCTGCGCAGCTCTACGTGGAAATGCTCAAGAGCGGCTACACGCAGGTCTGCGAATTCCACTACCTGCATCACCAGCCCGACGGCACGCCGTACGCCCAGCCCGAGGCGATGTCGCTGGCGCTGATCGAAGCCGCGCGCGAAGCGGGCATCGCCCTGACCTTGTTGCCCGTGCTTTACATGAGCGGCGGTTTCGACGGTCGCCCCTTGGCGCCGCGGCAGCGGCGCTTCGGTCACGACGTGCCTGCCTACCTGCGATTGCTGCAGGCCTTGCGCGCCCATGAGAGCGATCGCGTGCGCGTCGGCATTGCACTGCATTCGCTGCGTGCGATGCCCGCGGAGGCCATGCGTGAAGTGCTGGCAGATGAGCTCGCGAAGCGTTGCCCCATCCATATCCATATCGCCGAGCAGATCGGTGAAGTGCAGGATTGCCTGGCCACGCGCGGCGCACGACCGGTGGAATGGCTGTTCGATCATGCGGAGGTCGATTCGCGCTGGACGCTGGTGCATGCGACGCACCTGAGCGCGCAGGAAACCCGGCGGCTTGCCGGCAGTGGCGCCGTGGCCGGCCTTTGTCCCACCACCGAGGCGAACCTGGGCGATGGCCTGTTTCCGCTCGCGGATTATCTGGACGCGCACGGCACGCTCGGTATCGGTTCGGACTCGCATATCTCCGTGTCACCGGTCGAGGAGCTGCGCTGGCTGGAATACGGACAGCGTCTCTCCACACGGCATCGCAACATCGCCTCGCGCCACCAGGGCGAGAGCGTGGGGGAAACGCTGTGGCCTGCCGCGCTGCGTGGTGGTGCGCTGGCCTCGGGGCTGCCGGTCGGCGAAGTGCGTGAAGCGGCGCGCGCCGACTTCATCGTGCTGGACGATCGTGCGCCCTTGCTCGCGGCACGTGACGAAGCATCGGTGATCGACAGCTTCCTGTTCGCCGGCAACGTGCCCCTGGTGCGCGACGTGATGGTGGGCGGTGAATGGATGGTGCGCGATGCCGTGCACCGCGACGAAGACCGCATCGCCGCACGCTACCGCACGGTGATGGAGCGGCTGGCGCAACGCTGAGCCGCAAGCATCACGACAGCGTGAACGATGGCTGCCGTCCGGATGAACCGCAGCCATCGGCAATCCGGTGCATGGTCAGCGGCCTTCCCCAAGCGACGTTTTCCGACGCAACTCCCCCACTCAAGGAAAGCGTCATGCGTCGACTCATGCTTGTCGGTCTTGCCTTCGCCGTCATGTGCAGCGCGCTGCTTTCACTGACCGGCTGCGTGGTGGTGGCGCCTCGGCCGCATTACGCGGCGCGCGTATGGGTGCCGGGTTACTACGCGCCGGGCAGCGTCTGGATTTCCGGTCATTGGCGTGGATAAGCCAGCGACATGGTGAATCTTTTGTAGGAGCGCACCCAGTGCGCGATAAGCCTACGAAGCGGCAATGCCGTGATCGCGCACTGGGTGCGCTCCTACAGGAGATGCGGAACGCTTCGCCGCAGGTGCTCGATGAACACGCGCAGCTTGGGTGGCACCTGCAGCCGGCTGGGGTAGTAGAGATAGAAACCATCGAACGGCGGCAGCCAATCGTCGAGCACGGTGACCAGCCGTCCGTCGGCGATCGCGGCGCGCACCGACAGTTCGACCATATGCGTGAGGCCCAGGCCATCCATCGCCGCGCGGATGGCGAGCGCGGGGTCGTTGGTGGTCAATGGGCCGTCCACGTCCAGCTCGAACCACTGGCCTTTGGACGGGCCTGAAGGATGGGCGAATTCCCAGCGATAGATCGCGCCGCTGCTGAAGCGGAAGCGGATGCAGTCGTGCGCGGCGAGATCGCGTGGATGTTGCGGCCTGTCATGTGCCTCGAGGTAGGAGGGCGATCCGACCACGACGGCCCGCTGCCTTCCGCCCAGCGGGACGGCCACCATGTCGCGTGCCAGTCGCTCGCCCAGGCGGATGCCGGCGTCGAAGCCTTCCGCCACCAGGTCGGTGAGGCGGTTCTCGACCTGGATGTCGACGCGCACTTCCGGCCACGCGCGCATGAACTCGGCCAGGGTGGGCGCGACCAGGGTCTCCAGCACCATCTGCGGTACGGCGATGCGCAACGTGCCTACCGGACGATCACCGTGCTGGCGTAGCGCGTCGATGGCATCGTCGATTTCGCCGAGGGCCGGCGTGATGCGTTCGAGAAAGGCACGGCCGGCTTCGGTGAGCCCTACGCGGCGGGTGGTCCGATGAAGCAGGCGCACACCGACGTGGGTTTCGAGCTGGCGCAGGGTCTGGCTCAACGCCGAGGCCGTGACCTCCAGCTCCGCGGCGGCGCGGGTGAAGCTGCCATGCCGGGCAATCAGCCGGAAGGCGCGCAGGGCGGTGGTGTGGTCGGTCGCCATTGATTAGTCATGCTTAATAAAGCATGTAAACAATGGCTATTTTTCCTCGTAATGACAAGGCCCAGACTGGCGTTATTCCCCCAAGCGCAAGGAAATCGCCATGTCTCTCGACTCGTACTACACCCTCGGCCGTTCCGGTCTGCGCGTCAGCCGCCTCGCCCTCGGCACGATGACCTTCGGTGACAACTGGGGCTGGGGCGCGGCGGAAGACACCGCCCGCGCCATGTTCGACCGCTACCTGGCCGCCGGCGGCAACATCATCGACACCGCGGACCTTTACACCGAAGGCGCCAGCGAAGAACTGCTGGGCCGCTTCGTGGAGGACGCCGGCGTGCGCGATCGCGTGGTGCTGTCCACCAAGTTCAGCTACAACGCCCAGCCCGGCAACCCGAATGCGGGCGGCAACGGCCGCAAGAACATCCTGCGCGCGGTGGAAGGCTCGCTGCGCCGGCTGCGCACGGACTACATCGATCTCTATCTGCTGCACACCTGGGACCGCATCACGCCGGCCGAAGAAGTGGTGCGCACGCTCGACGACCTGGTGCGCGCCGGCAAGATCCGCTACGCAGGCCTGTCCGACGTGCCGGCCTGGTATGCCTCGCGCGCCCAGACCTTTGCCGAGGCGCACGCGCTGTCGCCCTTGGTCAATCTCCAGCTCGAATACTCACTGGTCGAGCGCAACCTGGAGCACGAGTTCGCGCCGATGGCGCTGGAGCTGGGCATGGGCATCACGGCATGGAGTCCGCTCGGCATGGGCCTCTTGTCCGGCAAGTACAAGCCGAGCGAAGCGGGCGGTGCGGGCGAAGGCCGCCTGGCCAAGGTGTCGGGCCTGCCCGGCTTCGATCGCTTCACCGAACGCAACTGGCGCATCGTCGCCGTGCTGGAAGAGGTGGCGCAGGCGCTTGGCAAGCCGATGGCGCAGGTGGCGTTGAATTGGGTGGCGACGCAACCGGCGGTAGCGTCGGTGATCGTGGGCGCGACCAAGCTGGCGCAACTGGACGACAACCTCAGTGCGTTGTCCTTCGAGATACCGACCGAACTGCGCAAGCGACTGAACGAGGCCAGCGCGCCGGACACGCCGTTCCCCTACTGGTTCTTTGGCGACACGCAGCAGACCCGCATCCATGGCGGCGTGAGTGTGGGCAGCAAGCCGGCGGATTATGCGCCGCCGGTGTATGTGAAGGCGGAATCGGTGGGTGGGTTCAAGGCCGACTGAGGCGAGCCCCCCTTTGTAGGAGCGCACCCAGTGCGCGAAAAACCTACGGAGCAGTGAAGCCACGTCTCTCTCGACGACCGACTTCACGGTGATCTGCCATTCTGCGGTCGCGCACTGGGTGCGCTCCTACAAAAAAGAATGGCTGCGTGGAAAAGAAACGGCGCCAGCATGCAGGCTGGCGCCGATGTTGTTTTGCCGTGGAATGTTTTTGTGTGTGACGTGCTTACTGTGCCGTGGACGAGCCCGATGCCGGGTGCCGCGCCTTGAACTGCTGCCACTGCTGGCGGCGTGCCTGGCGGTCGGCCTTCATGGTGGCCAGCTGGGCCTGCTGGGCGGGCGTCAGCACGGCGTAGATCTGCGCACGGATGGCGGCGCGCTGCTGCACGCGGGCGGTGGCGGCAGCGCCTTCGGCCTGGGCCAGCGCAGTGGCGGCGGCCTGGTAGCCGGAGGCATTCGGGGCCATCTGCTCGAAGGCTTCACGCTGCTGGCGCAGGTTCTGGCGCTGCGTCTTGGTCTGGCTGAAGGCGTTCTGCATGATCTGCTTGATGTTCGCCTTCTGGGCGTCGCTCAGATTGAGCTTGGCGTAGGCGCCGGCGAACTCATGGCCGTGACCGCCATGCCAACCGTCGTGGGGGCCGCCGTCCTGGCCGGCCGCAGCAGCGATGGCAAACGGGGCGAGGGCCAGAGCCGAAGCCATGGCCAGGGCGAGGGTAATGTTCTTGCGCATGGAGTGTTCCTGTGTCGTCGTGGACGGGGAGGTGTGTCCATTTGACGACGGCGCCACGTGTATGTTCTTTGCGCAAGGGTAAAGAAGCGTAAAGCCGGTGGAGACGGGACCCGGGCGCCGTTTCAATGAGTCCAGCAGCACGAGTCATGCCATGCCGAGACTATTGATTGTCGATGACGACCGGGCCCTGTGTGGCCTGCTCAAGGATTACCTCGAGCGCGAGGGTTTCGTGGTCGACATCGCCCACGACAGCGAGGCGGGCCTGGCCCTGCTGCACAACCCCTCGACGCGGCCGGACCTTTTGATCCTCGATGTGATGATGCCTGGCCGCGATGGCCTGGATACGTTGCGCGAGCTACGCCTGAAGCATCGCCTGCCGGTGATCATGCTCTCCGCCAAGGGCGAGCCGGTCGACCGCGTGGTCGGGCTGGAGCTGGGCGCCGACGATTACCTCACCAAGCCCTGCCTGCCGCGCGAACTGTTGGCCCGTATCCGCGCGCAACTGCGCCGCAATGCGCCGGCGACGGCGGGCAGCATGCAAGTGGGCGTGCTTCGACTGGAACCCGGCGAGCGGCGCGCCTATGTCGGCGAGCAGGAGCTGACGCTCACCGGCGCGGAATTCCAGCTGCTGCTCGCACTGGCGCAGCGAACGGGCGAGCTGGTGGACAAGGCCACGTTGACGCGCATGGCGCTTGGGCGTGAGCTGGAACGCTTCGACCGCAGCATCGACGTGCACGTGAGCCGCCTGCGTCACAAGCTGGCGGAAGCATCGACGCAGTCGCCACGCATCGAGTCGGTGCGTGGCGCCGGCTACAGCCTGGTGGCGGGGGCCGCGTGAGTCCATTCAAGAGTTCGCTGTATTGGCGGTTGCTGGTCAGCTTCTGCGCGGTGAACCTGCTGGCGCTGCTGTTCGGCGGCTTCCTCACGCAGCGCTTCATCGAATACGGCACGGCGGTGGAGATCAACTGGGCATCGCTTGCGCAAAGTGCCAACGAGGTCTATGAAAACGGCGGCACCGGTGCGCTCGCCGTGTGGTCGCAGCAGCAGCGCCGCGAAGGCATCGACGCCACGCTGTACGAAAACGGCGAAGCGTTGACGCCCATGCGTACGCCTGCCTGGGTACGCGGCTCACTGCAGAACTGGCTCGACGAAAAGCGCGACATGGTGTTGCAACCGTGGCCGAACATCTACGTAGCCGTGCAGCAGGTAAACGGCAGCGATGGCCGTGTGCGGCAATTGGTGGCGCTGAGCCGCACGCACTCCCGCATGCGCCCGCAAACGCGCACGACCATTTTTCTCGCGAGCCAGGCCGTGCTCTCGCTGCTGTTCATCGGCCTGGTCGGTTGGTGGGTGGCGCGCAGCGTGGCGCGCCCGGTGGAAGCGATCCGACAGGCTACGCGACGCATGGCGTCGGGCGAGCTGTCGGCACGCGTGGGCAGGGAGGGGCAACGCGCCCATGACGAGCTCGCGCAGCTGGCGCGCGATTTCGATGCCATGGCCGAACGCATCGAGGCGCTGGTGACCCACGACCGCAGCGTCTTGCAGGACCTTTCGCACGAACTCCGTTCGCCGTTGGCGCGATTGCACCTGATCCTGGATCTGGCCCAGCGCAGCGACAGCGCCGAAGACGCCGCTCGCTACTTTCGTCAGGCCGAGCAGGAAATCGGTCGCCTGGATCACATGACCGGCGAGATGCTCGCGCTGTCACGCCTGGAGGGTGGCATTCCCGGGGAGAACCGCGAGCGCATCGACGTGGTGTCCCTGCTGCACGACTGCATCCAACGTGCGAACGTGGAGGCCCAGGCGCGACGCATCGCCTTGTCCCTGGTTTCGTCGGCGCCGCTCATGGTCTCGGGCAGCGTCCTGCTGCTGGAGCGGGCCTTCGACAACCTGATCGCGAATGCGATCAAGTTCAGTCCCGAAGGCAGCCCGGTCGAACTGGCGGTGCGTCAGGTCGACGATCGTGCCTGCTGCATCGTTCGCGACCACGGTCCGGGCGTGCCCGACGCCGAGCTGTCGTCGCTGTTCCGTCCGTTGTTCCGTGGCAGCAACGCATCACGCGCGGAAGGGCATGGCCTGGGGCTCGCCATCGCGCAGCGCGTGGCGCGGGCGCACGGCGGTGACATCGAGGCGCGCCATGCCGAGGGTGGCGGCCTGCAGGTCGAACTGACCTTGCCGCTCGCGCCGGCGGTGATGGCTGGCTGACCGTCCGCGCCCGCCCTTCGAAAACGCCCCGGCATTTGCCACACTCGGTGTTTTCGACCACGGAACGCCGATGCGCTCCCATGCTTTCGCCGCGGTAGGACTGGCGCTGTGCTCGGCGCTGTTCTTCACCATGACGTATGTGCTCAATCGCAGCCTGGTGGCGGGCGGCGGTCATTGGGCATGGGCGGTGATCCTGCGCTACCTGATCACGCTGCCACTGCTGGCCGTGGTGTTGCCGTGGCAGGGTGGTCTGGGCGAATTGCCGAAAGAGCTGCGTCTCTATCCGCGCCCGTGGCTGTTGTGGAGCACCGTCGGTTTCGTGCTGTTCGGCCTGCCGCTTACCTGGGCCGCGAACAGCGGGCCATCGTGGCTGGTCGCCGGCAGCTTCCAGAGCACCGTGCTGGCGGGCCCTCTGCTGGCGCCGTTCATCTATCGCGATGAACGACGGAGGCTGGCCTGGGGCAGCGTGGCGATCGGCGTGCTGATTCTTGCCGGCGTGTTCGCGCTGCAATGGGGACATGCGCAGGGGCGTCTGCAGGCCAGCGACTGGATGGCAATGGCGGCGGTGGTGTTTTCCGCGTTCGCCTATCCGCTCGGCAATCGCATGGTGCTGTTGCACCTGGAACAGACCGGCACGCGCATCGGCGCCACGCAGCGTGTATTCGGCATGACGTTGTGCAGCTGGCCGCTATGGCTGGTGCTGGCGGCTGTCACGTGGTTCACCGTCGGCCCGCCGAACATGCGAGAGGCATGGCTGGCAGGTGGCGTGGCGTTGTCTTCCGGCGTGATCGCCACGGTGCTGTTCTTCCGCGCCACCGACATGGTGCGCAGCGAGCCGACCTCGCTCGCGGCCGTGGAGGCGATGCAGGCAGCGGAATTGCTGTTTGCCACGGTCATCGGCGCAAGCTTTCTCGGCGAGGCGTGGCCGCACGGCTATTCCGCATTGGGCGCGTTGATGATCGTGGTCGGCATCGCGCTGTTCGGCTGGATCAGCGGACGCTCCGCGGCGGGGCATGATGAGGCGGTACGCACCTTGCGCACCGATCGCGGTGCGTGATCGGCACCTCCGGAACTTGCTCCGGGCTGCATACTCGGGTTAAACACGCTGATTGCGGCCATGCATGGCGTGGCCGATTTCCTCTTTGCGATCTGGGGTGATCATGGGGCAGCAGCGTAGTGCGTGGATCCTGATGGGCGCTTTGCTTGGCGCGACGCCTTTGGCCTATGCGCAGGCACCGGCGGATCTCCAGCCGCTGCGCTGGAATGCGGATGCGCTGGGCAATCACCGTTACCTGCTCGACGTAAAGGCGGCGGCCAAGGCCGTGCATGTGGTGATTCCGTGGCGACGCCGCGACGCGCATCCGGAGCAGGTGGCCGTGCTGGTCACCGGGCCCGACGGCAAGCCGGTGGCGAACGTCCTGCGTGGCGGCATCAGCCAGGCGCAGGGCGAGCTGGTGTTCGAGGCGGCGCAGGCTGGCACGTATGCCGTCTACTACCAGCCCTACGTCAGCAAGGGACGGAGCAACTATCCCACCGTGACCTATGCAGCGCCGACGGATACGGCGGATGTGAACTGGGCGCACAAGGTTGGCATCGATCCGCGCGCCTGGCGCAAGCTGCCCGAAGCGACAGTGTTGCGCTACGAAGCCGTCGACGACTTCGATGCCTACACCTCGATGGAGCGCACCGCCACGCCCGACGAAGTCAAGGCATTGCTGGCAGCGCACGCGAACGAGCGCCTGCTGGTGTTTCCGGAGACGCGCGAGCATCCGGTGCGCATGTTCGATGCCTTGCCCGAGAGCTGGGCAACGCGCGGCGCGGGTGGTGCGTTGAGCGACAGCGCGTTGCGCGGCGAGTACCTGAGTTTCCAGGTGGGCGCATGGGCGCCGCATGGCAAGGTCGACGATGTGCGTGTGTCCTTCGCCGACCTGCGCAGTGACGCGGGCGCCAGCATTCCGGCATCCGCGCTGACCTGTTTCAACCTCGGCGGCGTGGACTACGCAGGCAAGCCGTTCACGACGCGCGTGGACGTGGCGGAAGGAAAGATCCAGCCGCTATGGATGGGATTGAATGTCCCGGTGTCGATCGCGCCTGGCGTGTATCACGGCGAGGTCACGGTCAGCGCGGATGGCGTGCCGGCACGGAAGATTCCGCTCGCCATCACGGTGGAAGCCGGGCAGGCAGTCGCGCATGGCGATGACGATCCGTACAAGCTCACGCGATTGCGCTGGCTCAATTCCACGTTGGCGCAGGACGACGAGCTGGTGAAGCCGTTCACCGCGATCACGGTCAAGGGCGCCACGCTGGGCCTGCTGGGTCGCGAGGTGAAGCTCGATGCCAATGGTCTGCCGGCACAGATCACCAGTCGTTTCGATGAACGCATGACGGGATTCGCGCCCAGGCCGACGAACATGCTGGCGGCGCCGATGCGCCTCGTCGTGGAAGACGCGAGCGGCGTCCACGTGTTGACCGGCTCCAAGGCGCCCACCGTGCAGACGAATGGTCCGGCCAAGGTGCACTGGCAGGTGGCCGGCATTGCCGGACCGTTGCAGGGTGATGTACAGGCCAGCCTCGAGGCGGATGGCACGCTGGTCTACTCGATCGCATTGACGGCGAAAGATGCGGTGACGTTGCGGGACATCCGCCTGGAGATGCCACTGAGCCACGACATGGCGCAGTACCAGCTGGGTCTCGGGCGCACTGGCGATCATGCGCCGGCGGATTTCCAATGGAAGTGGAACGTGCAGAACAACCAGGACGGCGCGTGGATCGGTACGGTCAACGCCGGCCTGGAGTTCCATCTGCGCGACGAGCATTACCTTCGTCCGTTGAACACCAACTTCTACCACCAGCAGCCGCTGCGCATGCCGGTGTCGTGGGACAACGCCGGGCAGGGCGGCATTCGCCTGCACAGCGATCGCGACGCGTACGCCGTGCAGGCGTTCAGCGGCCCGCGTCAGGTGCAAGCGGGCGAAACGCTGCACTACGACCTCGTCATGCGCGTCACCCCGTTCAAGACGATCAAGCCGGCCGAGCACTTCGCCGAGCGCTTCTTCCACAAGTACGGCGACCTCGATGCGATCAAGGCCGATGGCGCGAACGTGGTGAACATCCACCATGCGACGCCGATCAACCCGTGGATCAACTATCCGTTCCTCGAACCGGGGGCGATGCGCGCGTACATCGATACGGCGCACCAGCGTGGCGTGCGCGTGAAGATCTACGACACGGTACGCGAGTTGTCCGATCGCGCGCCCGAGTTGCCGATGCTGGAAAGCCTGGGTCATGAAGTCATCAGCAGCGGCAAGGGCGGCGGCTTCTCGTGGCTGCAGGAGCACCTGGATGGCGACTACATCGCCGCCTGGCATGTACCCGAGAATCGCGATGCGGCGGTGATCAATGCGGGCCAGAGCCGCTGGCACAACTATTACATCGAAGGGCTGGACTGGCTCGCGCGCAACATGGGTATCGATGGCCTGTATCTTGATGACGTCGCCTACGATCGCACCACCATGAAACGCGTGCGCAAGGTGCTGCAGGCGCATCGTGAGCATCCGCTGATCGACCTGCATTCGGCCAGCCAGTACAACCCGCGCGATGGTTACATCAACAGCGTGTTGCTGTACATGGAGCTTTTCCCGTACATCGACCGCCTGTGGTTCGGCGAGGAGTTCGATTACGAGAAGACGTCGCCGAGCTACTGGCTCACCGAGATCTCCGGCATTCCGTATGGCCTGATGGGAGAGATGCTGCAGCACGATGGCAACCCGTGGCGCGGCATGTTGTTCGGCATGACGAACCGCCTGGGCTGGTCGCCGGGCAGCGATCCGCGCGGGCTGTGGAAGCTGTGGGATGCGTTCGGCATCGAGCAGGCCGACATGGTCGGCTGGTGGGTACATGACACGCCGATCAAGACCGATCGTGCCGACGTGCTGGTGACCAGTTACGTGCGCAAGGGCAAGAAGACCCTCGTGGCGCTGGCTTCCTGGGCGCCGGAGAAAACCTCGGTGAAGCTCGCGATCGACTGGAAGGCGCTCGGCATCTCTGCCGGCAAGGCAACGCTGGTGGCCGCGCCGATCGAAGGTTTCCAGCCGGCGGCGACCTTCAAGCCCGGTGATGCCATTCCCGTCGAGCCCGGCAAGGGCTGGCTGCTGGTGCTCGAATGATGGCCTCGCAAGGGCGGGAGAGTGTGATGAAGCGGAGTCGGCCGTGGGTGTTCGCCTTGCTGTTGGCGGGTGGCATGCATGGACAGGCCCTCGCGCAAGCGGCCGATGACCCATCGGTGGTGCATCTGGCGCTGGACGCGAAAGCGTTTGCGCCGGAGCAGATCAAGGTCACGGTCTATCTGCCGCCAGGTTATGCAGACAAGGAGGCGGCGAACACCCGTTATCCCGTGCTCTACGCCAACGACGGACAGGACATGGCCGCCGTCGGCCTGCGCGATACGCTCGCCAAGCTCTATACCGGGCACGCGATCGAGCCGGTGATCGTGGTCGCCGTGGACATGCTGGCGGATCGCGCGTCGGGTTACGGATTGTCGGACCGCGCACGTCGCCGCAGCGTGGTGGGCGGCTCGCGCATCGGGCCGATCGGCAGCCGCGCCTATGAGTATTCCGACTGGGTCGCGACGGAACTGGTGCGCTATGTGGATGCGCACTACCGCACGCGTGCGAACGCCAGTGACCGCACGGTGCTCGGCTGGTCGCTGGGCGCGCTGAATGCGTTCAACCTCGGCTGGGAATATCCCGACGTGTTCGGCCGCGTCGGTGCCTTCTCGCCGTCGTTCTGGCTCGCCGCGGATCGCAGCAGTCCGCAGGCGGTGGAATCGTCGCGCCTGGCGCAGGCCATGGTGGATCGCGCCACGGCGCGCAAGCCGCTGCGCTTCTGGATCACCGTGGGTGGCCGCGAGGAGACGAACGATCGCAACGGCAACGGCGTGATCGACGCGGTGGAAGACGCGCGGGATCTCGTCGAAGGCTTTCGCCTGCCCGACGGTACGGAGGAACGTGGACTGCGCGGCCTTGGCTACCGCGTGGACGACGAACATGACGATCGTCCGTCGCCTGATGCGGATGTCGCGTTCTACGTGCTGGCCGATGGCGAGCACAACCAAGCGACGTGGAAGCGGATGCTGCCGCCGTTCCTCGTATGGGCCTTTGGCACACCGGCGAAGTAATCGCCGGCGTGCGTCGTTTCGCTAGGCCGAAGCCAGCGCCAGGCGGCCGATCTTCACCAGCCCAGGGCTGAACTCGAGATCGGCTGGCAACACGGTCTTGGGATTGGGCGTGGGCTCGGGCAGGGCGAGCCCACCAACGGCGGTGAGTGACGCCTGCTTGGGCATCGTGATGCCAAGACGCGTCCGCGCCTGCAACAGGCGAAGCGCGAGGTCTTCGTCCTCGGAGGCGTCTTCAACGGCAGCGGCCGTCAGCTCGCGCATGCCGTGCATCGGCGAGGAGAGCAGGGCGATTTCGCTGGCCAGGCTCGGCGAGCGGTCGGCGCGGCGCAAGTCTTCCAGGGTTTCGTGCGCCAGGGCGAGCAGGTCGATGTCGGGCAGCGGCGTGTGCTGGCGGGAGCGCGTGATCACCGGCAGGCGCAATGCATGGGCCGGCGAGGTCGGCGCTTCGTCGAAGCCGCGATAGACCAGTTCGCTGCACACCACGCGCGTCGGATCGTTGTCGATGACCAGGTCCAGCGCCATGCGCACCACGCGACGCAGGTCGCGGCTGCCGGGAATCTTGTTGCGCACGGAGCACACGAGGCCCAGCACGAACAACGACGTCATCGGATAGGGGCGGCCGAGGTAGGGCATGAGTGCCGTACGCAGGTCGGCCAGCATCGCATCATGATCGGCCTGCTGCAGGCGTGACGGACGGAACACGTCGATATAGTGGAAGTTCTCCTTCATCGTGATGCGCTGGTCGAGCGTCGCCAGGCGCACGCCGCTGGCGGCCGCCTCCATCAGCTGCGTGTCGTCGTACACCACGGCGGCATGGCTGTAGGCACTGTCGCCCACCCAGGCAATCAGTCGCGAGAGTTCGCCGCGTCCCATGTGCAACAGCACATCGCCGGCTTCCAGGTCGTGCGGCTGCAACACGTGCGGTGTGTCCACGGGATTCCTTCGGTCAGTGACCGGTAGCGGCGAAAGGCGAGTGAGCGACGATGCGGTTGCGTCCGTCGAGCTTCGCGCGATAGAGCGCGGCGTCGGCGCGCGCGATCAGTTCATCGGCCGTGTCCGTCTGGTCGCCCAGGATGGCGACGCCCATGCTGATCGTGGTCTGCAACGTGGTGCCGCGCGAATGCACCTGCAGGGTTTCGATGCGATGGCGGATGCGCTCGCCGATGTGCATGGCGTTGTCGTGGCTGGCGCCCGGCAGGCAGGCCACGAATTCCTCGCCGCCGTAGCGGCCCAGCCAATCCGTGGGCCGAAGCTCGTCGGCGATCGCTTCGGCGACGGCGCGCAGGCAGGCATCGCCAACCTGGTGGCCGTAGCGGTCGTTCACCGACTTGAAGTGATCCATGTCCAGGAACAGCAGCGCCAGTGGCTCGTTGTGCAGCCGTGCGTCCGCAATGGCGGCGTGCAGGCGCCGGACCAGGGCGCGCCGGTTGAGCACGCCGGTAAGGGCGTCGTGGTCGGCAAGATGATGCGCCATGTCGCGTTCGCGACGCGCGCGCAGCGAGAGATCGGCCAGGCCGATGGTGACCACCACGCAGGAGAACGCCATCGTGAACGGGTAGCCGTATTCCAGCCACGGCGGCAGGTCCAGCTTCAACAGGATCTGCAGCACACGCAGCAGCGTGAGCATCACCTGCGGCATCCAGGCGATCAGGAAGAAGCGCGCCTGTCGCCCATGACGCAGAGCGGCAAGAATCACCGCGCCCAGCGACCAGATCGACGTGACCATGAACCACAGGTTGAACGAGTTGACGAGCGTGTTCGTGCGCACCGCGAACGGCATCCAGATCAACAGCGCGGCAGGCAGGAATGGCCAACGCATCCAACCCATGATCTTCGCGGCCTTCGGCGTGATTTCGCGCAGGTCGCAGAATTCCAGGATGAAGGACATCGACAGTGGCGCGCTCAGCGTGGCGAACAACCATGGCGCGCGCGTGCCCAGCGGCACGAGAAGGCTGCCGCCGGGCAGTTCATAGATCTCGCCGCTCATCAGCATCTGGTACACCAGCTGGAACGTGGCGTAACCGATGAAGTAGGACAGCACGCGATCGCGCAACACCAGCCACAGGCACATCGCGGCCAGGATCATGGTGAACTGCACGCTGGCGAACAGCGTGGTCAGGCGCACATGGGCGAGGTCTTCGGCCTGGTAGTGCGCCATGTCCGTGAGCGTGGGCTTGATCTGCCGAGTGAAGCTGTCCGAGGCGATCTCCACATAGATGGGCTGCCCCGCGCGCAGGTCCTGTGGCAGCTGGACGGCCAAATGGTGGCGCGAGAATCGATGGATGCCTTCAGTCTGCGCAAACCACAGGCCTTCGGGCTGGTAACCGGGCGGCGCGTAGACGGTGATGCGGATATAGGTGGCGCCGGTGAAGCTCAGCACCGGAGGGCTGGCGGCATTCCAGTCGCGATCGGTGGCAAGGCGATACCAGCGGCGGGTGTCGGCGGCGTTGGGCGTGTAAGGCGAGTTGCCGGGTACGAAGGACGCATCCAGTGCACCGTACACGACCTGCTCGGCGGACAGCGTCGGCGCCGTGGCCGGCAGCGAAGCGATCCGCAGCTTCGGCGCACCCGACGGGGCAGGGGCAGCATGCAGCACCAGCGCGCAGAGCGCCGCGAACAGGCAAGCGACGAACACCGCAACGGGCTTGCGATACACGGATTCCCCCATTTTCCGGCCCCCCACGTGCCGGCGCCCGAGCCCCGTTTTTTGTCGTGGGACTCTCCTTGGGCACTATGTATCACGTTCGCCGGCGGCCGGGTCGATTTTCATCCGGGCCCGCCCGCGAAGAAAACGTTTTCCAAACAGCCGTTTGAGCCCTTCCTCGATCCGGGCGACGCCACGCCCTATGCTTGGCGCCTCCCGATGCGGTCAAGGTACGAGTGGATGGGCAGGCAAGATGAGGCGGACCCGATGTCTCCCCCGGGGCATCGACCCGGCATGGTGGAGCCCGATTCCTCCGGCTACATCCGCCACGGCACTGCCGCCTTCCGCCGCACCAACCTGGCCCTGTTCGCCGCTGGCGTGGCCACCTTCGGCCTGCTTTATTGCACGCAGCCCTTGATGCCCGAGTTCAGCAAGGACTACGGGGTGAGCGCCGCCACGTCGGCCCTGTCGCTGTCCCTCACGACCGGCGTGCTCGCCTTCGCCATGCTGTTTGCCGGTGGCGTATCCGACGCGGTCGGCCGCAAGTCGGTGATGACGGCATCGCTGTTGTCGTCCGCCGTGCTGGTGCTGCTGACGGCGCTGGTGCCGGACTGGAACACGCTGCTGGTCCTGCGCGCGCTGCTTGGCCTGACCCTGAGCGGCCTGCCCGCGGTCGCGATGACGTATCTCAGCGAGGAAATGCATCCCGAGTCGATCGGCTTGGGCATGGGCCTGTACATCAGCGGCAACGCGATCGGCGGCATGGGCGGTCGCCTGGTGGCAGGCGTGCTGGCCGACTTCGTGGGCTGGCGCTGGGGCGTCGCCACGGTCGGCCTGATCGGCCTGGTCTCCGGCCTGGTCTTCTGGCGCAGCCTGCCGCCCTCGCGGCACCACGTGCGTCACCCGCTGCAACTGCGCACGCTGGTCGGGCGCTTCGCGCTCGCGTTCCGCGATGCCGGCCTGCCATGGCTGTTTGCCGAAGGCTTCCTGCTGCTCGGCGCGTTCGTCACCGTCTACAACTACATCGGCTACCGCTTGCTCGCGCCGCCGTATGACTTGGGCCAGGCCGTGGTGGGTGCGATCTTCAGCGTCTATCTGATCGGTACCTTCAGTTCGGCCTGGATGGGGCACCTTGCCGGCAAGCTGGGGCGTCGCAAGGTGCTGTGGACGGCGTTCGCGCTGATGCTGCTCGGCGTGGGGCTCACCGTGTCGAGGCCGTTGCCGCTGGTCGTGCTGGGCATCGTGGCGGTGACGTTCGGATTCTTCGGCGGTCATTCCATCGCGAGCAGCTGGGTGGGGCGTCGCGCCGGCGACGCCAAGGCGCAGGCGTCGTCGATGTACCTGTTTGCCTATTACATGGGATCGAGCCTCGCCGGCGCGGGCGGCGGCGTGTTCTACGCGTCGTACGGATGGAACGGCGTGGCGGCGTTCGTCGCGATTCTCGTACTGGCTGGCCTGCTGGTTGCCTGGAGGCTCTACTACCTGCCGCCGTTGCCTGGTCCGCCGTCACCGGGGACCGAGCCGCCGATTCCGCAGTGAGTCGCGGCATATGGCGTCGCTTGTGGGAGCGCACCTTGTGCGCGACCACAGTGTCGTGGTGTCAGCGCTTCGTAGGCTTTTCGCGCACTGGGTGCGCTCCTACAGAAGAAGATCTGCGTAGAGATGTCCGCACGGGATCGTCTCCAGCGAGAGAACTTGTGGGAGCGCACCTTGTGCGCGACCGCGGAGTCGCCGGGTCGCAGCTTCGCAGGTCTGTCGCGCACTGGGTGCGCTCCCACAGTTCGGAAGGCGCGTTTCTTTACTGCGCCTCGGGTTTGAGCATGTCCTTCACCGCGTTGTAGTCGCCATCGTTCGCGACAGGCGGCAGGCCGAGCAGATGGGTCATCAGCGGATAGACGTCCACGTTCGGAAACGAGGGCACGCTGGCGCCTTCGCGGAACGCCGGCCCGTGCGCGACGAACAGTGCCTGCATCTGCGGTGCTTCGTTGTCGTAGCCATGTTCGCCGAGGCTGAACGTGTTCTTGCGCTTTTTCGCGATATCGCTGGTGGTGATGCGCCAGCCGACGTCGGCCAGGCACAGCATCTGCGGCACGCGCGGGTTGCTGCCGTAGGCCAGGCGCGCCGGTACGCGCGACTTGTCCCAGCAGGTCATGTGCCTCTGCGGCTTTTCAAGCTGGGCTTCGATCTTGGAAAAATCGTGGCCCGGCGTGGGATTGAGGCCGACCAGCACGCCCAGGCTCACCACATCCACGCGGGTCAGCGGGATCACCTTGTCCAGCATCACGCTGTTCTTCGCCGGCACGGTGGCCATGCCGTGGTCGGCGAGCACGATGAGGTTGATGCGATCGAGCAGCTTGCGCTGCTTCAGTCCCTGTACCAGTCGCGCCATGGCTGCGTCGGTGCTGCGCAGTGCATCGTCGACCTGCGGCGTGTCCGGCCCGAACGTGTGGCCGGCATGGTCCACTTCGTCGAAGTACAGGGTGAGGAAGGTGGGCCGCTCGCCGGCGGGCATGTCCAGCCATGCCAGCACCTGGTCAACGCGCTGGTCGGGCGAAACGTTGCCGTCGTACGTCTTCCAGTAATCCGGGTGCCTGCCGTGGATATCCGCTTCCGATCCTGGCCAGAACATCGTCGCGCTCTTGAGGCCGTGCTGGCCCGCGGTTTCCCACAGCGGCGTGCCTTCGTTCCACCAGCGGCCATCGCCCACGGCGTTGCGGTTGCCCAGCGAGAAGCGGCCGAGTGCGGGATCGAACATGGTGTTGTTGACGATGCCATGGTGATCCGGGCGCAGACCGGTGACGATCGTGTAGTGGTTCGGGAACGTCAGCGAAGGAAACGATGGCTGCATGCTGGCGGCATGCA
Source organism: Dyella jiangningensis (assembly GCF_003264855.1). Taxonomy (NCBI): domain Bacteria; kingdom Pseudomonadati; phylum Pseudomonadota; class Gammaproteobacteria; order Lysobacterales; family Rhodanobacteraceae; genus Dyella; species Dyella jiangningensis. The sequence continues at coordinate 1,832,865 of NZ_NFZS01000001.1, forward strand.
CGCCCGTCTTCGCCAGTTCCGACAAGGTGGGGCTGAGTCCGCGCTCGATGTAGTCGGCGCGATAGCCGTCGATGGAAATCAACAGCAGCGGCAAGGGAGCGGGCTTCGCCTTGGTGGCCTGGCTCGTGGCGGCGGCGGTGGGTGGCGTGTGTTGAGTGGCGCAACCGGCGCTGATCGCTACCAACGAGCAGAGCAACAGGCGAAACAGGATTTTCATACGCGGGTCCGTACTATGAAAACAAAGCCCCTATCATTACCCAGCCGTATGACCATTACACGTCTTTTCTCCTGCATCGCATTGCTCTCGACGCTCGGCGCATGCGTGTGGACGAGTGACGCGCATGCGCAGCAACAGCCCGCTGCATCGTCATCCGTTGTCGCGACACAGAAAGGGGACCCCATCACGTCGTCGCATGCTGCAGCGCATGAGCACGCGACGCCGTCATCGAAGAAGGCGTCCACCTCTAGCGTGAAAGCGACCGTCGCGGTGAACACCACCGCCGAAGCCGCCAAGCCGCAAGGCCATTACCAGGCGAGCCAGCGCGGCTACATGGATTCGTATCGCAACGCCGTCACGCCACCCGTCGACAGCGGGCGCTGATCAATCCGTGCGCACGGCACCGCGCAACGGCAGCGCCTCAGACCATGCGTAGCTGCGCACCAAACAGATCGCCGCGAGCGATGCGGTCTTCCATCGACAACAGATAGCGCTTGGTCGGCAGGCCGCCGCCGAAGCCGGTGAGGCTGCCGTTTGCGCCGATCACGCGATGGCAGGGCAGCACGATAGGCAGCGGATTGCGCCCGTTCGCGGCGCCCACCGCGCGCATGGCGGCCGGTTGCCCGATGCGCCGTGCCAGTTCGCCGTAGCTGATGGTGGTGCCATATGGAATGCGCGCCAGCTCCCACCACACCTGTTTCTGGAACGGCGTGCCATGCGGGCACAACGGCAGCTCGAACTGTTGCCGCGTGCCGGCGAAATATTCTCCCAGTTGCTTTCTGGCGTAGGCAAGCGGTTCGCTCGCGCGCTGCCAGCCTGCGTGGGGTTTCTTCGGATGGCGTTCACGCTCGAACCAGATCTCGCGCAGTCCATGCACATCGCCGACCAGGCGCAGCACGCCCACGGGCGTGGTCATTTCGTCGTACCAGATGACCTCGGACATCAGTTCACCTTTTCGTCGCTGCCTTCGCGGCGTCACTGGCGCTGCGCCACAGATGCATCACCGAATACGCGCGCCATGGACGCCAGGCCTCGGCGAGCGACGATAACGCCTTGGTGCTCAAGGTCGAGCCGTCGCCCGTTGCGGCGCGCCGGAGAATCAGGTCGGCCGCGGGAAACGCATCGGGGTGGCTCAATGCACGCATCGCCATGTAATGTGCCGTCCACTCGCCGATGCCCGGCAACGCGACCCAGCGTTCGACGAACTCGTCCAGCGGCTGTTCGCTGCGGAAATCGATGCGTCCATCCAGCAACGCCTGCGCGACGCCGCGCACGGTCGCGGATCGTGCGGTGGTCAGGCCGATCTCGCGCAGGTCCACGTCGACAAGTGCCTCGGGCCCGGGAAACAGGCGCTCCAGCCCCGGTACGCCGGTGACGACCGGCGTGCCATAACGCTGCACAATGCGCGACGCCAGCGTACGCGCCGCAGCGACGCTGACCTGTTGGCCGAGGATCGCGCGCACGGCGATCTCGAAACCGTCCCATCCGCCGGGCAGGCGCAGGCCGGGGCGCTTGCGCCACAGCGGTTTCAGCACGGCGCTTTGCCTGAGCGCGTCGCCGATCGACTGCGGATTCGCGTCCAGGTCGAACATGCGCCGCAGCTTCGTCACGATGGCGAGCATGCGCGCCGGTTGCGGGCAATGCAGTTCCAGGCGCAGCGCGTGGTCGTCGCCCGGCCACGCGCTCAGGCGCAGCCAGCCCGGCGACTCCGCAGGGCCGAACACGCGCGAATAGCTGTGTTCGTCGACGAGCTCGACGCCCGGCAGCGAACGGCCGCGCAGGAACGCGAGCATCGCCTCGAAATCGTACGGCGGTCGATAGCCGAGGCGCAGCGCGATCGCGTCACCGCGCACCGCGGCGGGATGGCGCCGCAGATCGCGCGGGGCGATGCGATTGGCCTGCTGGAACGCGGCATGGAAGCGCCGCAGGCTGCGAAAACCCGACGCGAGCGCCACTTCCGTCACCGGCATCGCCGTTTCGGTCAGCAGTTGCTTCGCGAACAGCAGGCGCCGCGTGGTGTGCACGCTGATCGGCGGTGCACCGAGGCGGTCCACGAACAGCCGCCGCAGCTGTCGTGCACCCAAGCCCACGCGCTCGGCCATCGCTTCCATCGACGATTCGTCGAGTGCGCCTTCTTCCATCAGTTTCAGCGTCCGTGCGATGACGTGGTCGCCGCGCTGCCATGCATCGTTACCCGGTGCGAGTTCCGGCCGGCAGCGCAGGCAAGGACGAAAGCCCGCCGCTTCGGCCGCCGCTGCGCTACCGTAGTAGCGCACGTTCTGCGACTTCGGCGACGGAGCGGGGCACACCGGTCGGCAATAAATGCGCGTGCTGGTGACGGCGGTGAAGAACAAGCCATCGAAGCGCGCATCGCGGCTCAGCCGGGCCTGCTCGCAGGTCCGGATATCGAGAAGGTCGTGGTCGCGGGTATCAGCCATGGACGCAGGCTAGCACTCCTCCGTCGCACGGACTCGCCGTTTTCGGACATCAATGCCCGGCCGCCTCCTGAACTGTTTGAATGGAGGTTCTCCCATCAGGATGCTGACGGCTGAGCCCGGATCCCCGTTGCCACCTTGTCACGCCGGAACCGCCGTTCAATCAGCCAGATGGCGGGGCACTTTCGTCCCGCGGCGCCGTGGTTTGCCGCACTGCGGTTTGCGGCTGTCGCCATGGCTCGCCACAATCGGGTTTTCTCCGGCTGTGATGCTTCCCATGAACGCTCCGACCCGTATCGACACCACCCGTACCATTCGCGCGCCGCGTGGCGCCGAGCTGAGCTGCAAGAGCTGGCTCACGGAGGCGCCATTCCGCATGCTGCAGAACAACCTGGATCCGGAAGTGGCGGAAAATCCGGCCGAACTCGTGGTGTACGGCGGCATCGGCCGTGCCGCGCGCAACTGGGAATGCTTCGATCCGATCCTCGCGTCGCTGAAGGATCTCGACGAAAACGAAACGCTGCTGATCCAGTCGGGCAAGCCGGTCGGCGTGTTTCCCACGCATGCGGATGCGCCGCGCGTGCTGCTCGCCAACTCGAACCTGGTGCCGGCATGGGCGAACTGGGAGCACTTCAACGAGCTCGATCGCAAGGGCCTGATGATGTACGGCCAGATGACGGCCGGCAGCTGGATCTACATCGGCTCGCAGGGCATCGTGCAGGGCACGTACGAGACGTTCGTGGAAATGGGTCGCCAGCATTACGGTGGCAACCTCAAGGGCAAGTGGATCCTCACCGCCGGCCTTGGCGGCATGGGCGGCGCGCAGCCGCTGGCGGCGACGCTCGCGGGCGCCTGCTCGCTGAACATCGAATGCCAGCAGAAGAGCATCGACTTCCGCCTGAAGACGCGCTACGTCGACGAGCAGGCCACCGATCTCGATGACGCGCTGGCGCGCATCGCGAAGTACACCGCCGCGGGTGAAGCGAAGTCGATCGCGCTGCTCGGCAATGCGGCCGATGTGTTGCCGGAACTCGTGCGCCGCGGCGTGCGCCCGGATGCGGTGACTGACCAGACCAGCGCGCACGATCCAGTCAACGGTTACCTGCCGCAAGGCTGGACCGTGGAGCAGTGGTTCGAGCGTCGCAAGAGCGATCCGGCCGGTACGGCGAAGGCCGCGAAGCAGTCGATGAAGACGCACGTGGAAGCGATGCTCGCGTTCCACGCGCAGGGCATTCCCACGTTCGACTACGGCAACAACATCCGCCAGATGGCGAAGGACGAAGGCCTCGCGAATGCGTTCGCGTTCCCGGGCTTCGTGCCGGCTTTCGTGCGTCCGCTGTTCTGCCGCGGCGTCGGTCCGTTCCGCTGGGTGGCGCTCTCGGGCGATCCGGAAGACATCTACAAGACCGACCAGAAGGTGAAGGAACTGATTCCCGACGATCCGCACCTGCACAACTGGCTCGACATGGCGCGGGAGCGCATCGCTTCCAGGGCCTGCCGGCGCGCATCTGCTGGGTGGGCCTGGGGCTGCGCCACAAGCTCGGCCTCGCGTTCAACGAGATGGTGCGCAAGGGCGAGCTGAAGGCGCCGATCGTGATCGGCCGCGATCACCTCGACACCGGTTCGGTCGCGAGCCCGAACCGCGAAACGGAATCGATGAAGGACGGCTCGGACGCCGTGAGCGACTGGCCGCTGCTCAACGCCCTGCTGAACACGGCCGGCGGCGCGACGTGGGTGTCGCTGCATCACGGCGGCGGCGTGGGCATGGGTTATTCGCAGCACTCGGGCGTGGTGATCGTGTGCGACGGTAGCGAAGCGGCCGACAAGCGCATCGCGCGCGTGCTGTGGAACGACCCGGGTACGGGCGTGATGCGTCATGCCGATGCGGGCTACGAGATCGCCATCGAGTGCGCGAGAAAGCAGGGCCTGAAGTTGCCGATGCTCTGACCTCGTGATTTTGTAGGAGCGCACCCTGTGCGCGACAGCCTTTCGCATCGGTCTGCATGTTCGTCGTCCCAGCGTAGGCCGGGACCCTGGGCCTCGGTTTCCGGTTGCAGCGATACCGCTTGATGGTTCGCCTGCTGCGGACTCCCGAGCCGCCACGGCTCAGGTTACTTTCACTTGCTTGCCCAAGAGAAAGTAACCACCGGTAAAGGTGGCAATGCCAAAGAGAAAGGCATCCCGTGTGGCGTTGCCTGGACTACGCCCAGCCAGTCCGCGTCCTGTCTCGGGCGCTCCTGCGGGGCCTGATCGAGGGTAGTGCGTAGGCTTGGGCCGCTAAGTGGCGCATCGCATCGCCGAGCTAAAGGCCCGTGTTTGCCATTTGCAGGAGCGCACCCAGTGCGCGACCGCAGCGTGGCGATGTACTTCATCCTGCCTCGTCGCGACAACCGCAGACTGGGGCAAGATGCCAGTCCGCGATCGCGCACTGGGTGCGCTCCTACAGCAGACCGGCTCACGCGTGCCCCGGTTTCGCCACGCTGCCATGCAAGATTCCTACAGTCCTTTCTTCGATCAGGATGGATCCCATGAGACGTTTTCCCCTTTGCCTTTGCTTGTGCCTCATGGCTGTCGCCGTGGCAGGCCAGTGGCCGCAGACGGTGATGGCTGCCGAGCGTGAAGTTGCCGCTTCCAGTGAAACCAGTCGACTCCAGCAGGCACTGGATGTGGCGGTGCAGCGGGCAAGGCCCGGCACGCTCGGTGTGGCGGTGCTCGATATGGGCAGCGGTGCGCGCGCAGGCGTGCATACGGACGAAGCCTTTCCCATGATGAGCGTGTTCAAGGCGCCGGTTGCGGCGGCGGTGCTTGCCCAGGTCGAAGAAGGGTCGCTGTCGCTCGAGCAGGAGGTGACGCTGGCGCGTACTGACCTGCGTGACGGCTCCGCCGTGCCTTCGATTGGCGCGCAACTGGCCGCGGGCAAGACAAGCTTCACCATCGGGCGTCTGCTGCGGGGCGCGGTATCGGAAAGCGACAACACGGCGGTGGACGCCTTGTTGCGCGTGTTGGGCGGGCCGCAGAAAGTGACGGCGTTCCTGCAGGCGCATGGCCTCAAGGGCATGCGGGTGGATCTGGGCGAAGGCGGCGTCAACGAAGTCTTCAACGACGTGCGGCCCGGGCAGCCGATTCCGTCGGACGAAAGCGAACAGGCCTTCGACCAGCGTCGCGAGCGAGGCTATCGGGCGTTCCTCGCCGATCCACGCAATCGCAGCACGCCGGCGGCTGCGGTCGAGTTCCTGCGCAAGCTGCAGGGCGGCGAACTGTTGTCGCCGGCATCGACGCAGCGCCTGCAGCACCTGATGGCCGAGCAGACCCTTCCCAATCGCCTGCGCGCCGGTGTCCCGCAGGGCGTGCGTTTCGCCGGCAAGAGCGGCACGTCGGGTACGCAGCGGGGACGCATAGCGGCGTACAACGACATCGGTATCCTGACCTGGCCGGACGGGCAGGCCGTGATCGTGGCCGCCTTCCTGAGCGACTCGGCCATGCCTGCGCCTCAGCGCGACGCGCTGTTTGCCGACCTGGCTCGCGCGGTGGCCCGGGCCGCACGACCGTAGCTGGTGCCACCGCCAGCCCAGGCGCATCATGCCCGCACATCCAACGGGGAGGTGCGACATGCCGGTCGAACTGCAGGTGTTGGCTTGGTCGATAGTGTTGGGGTTGGTGTATGTGGTGGTGGCGACCACCTTGTCCACGCTGCAACGCGGATTGGGCTGGAACGCAAGCAACCGGGATGGTGACGTGGTGCCGCTGAGCGGCGCCGCGGCACGGGCGGATCGCGCCACCCGGAACTTTCTCGAGACCTTTGGCTTCTTCGTGGCCGCCGTACTCGCCGTAGTGCTGGCGCAACGCGGCAATGCCCATACCGTGCTGGGCGTGCAGCTGTATTTCTGGGCGCGCGTGGTTTACCTGCCGGTGTACGCGATCGGCATCCCTTACCTCCGTACGCTGGTGTGGGCTGCCTCGGTCGTGGGCATCGTGCTGGTGCTCGGCGCTTTGTTCTGACGAGAACCGACTCCGCCGCCCGGCACGCGCCGGGCGGTTTTTTGTGCCTTGATCGGCGCTCGTGCTCTTTGCAGTTTAATAATAAAATCAACAAATTATACACAATTGTTGAGATAAAAGATCAAGCGGGTGTCGCACGCGAAACCAGGGGTGACCACTATGCAGTTTCCTGGCGCTTCCGCCGGGGCCGTCGGCTGGGGCTGACGGTTTCTTTTCGATCCTAGGAGAACTGCATGAACACTCATTTCGAACGCACCGGACCGCTGGGCGACCTGTCGAGCTACCCCCAATGGGCACAGGATCTGGTCGCGGCCTGCGAACCCGCCCGCCGGCGCGTCCGCGACCACGCGATGTGGGACCTCATGGGCGAGGGACGCATCGACGCCGTCACCATGCGCAACTTCATGGTTGGCACGTGGTCGCTGATCGAGCGCTTTCCATCGTTCATGGCGCTGAACCTGCTGAAGACGCAGTACGGGCGCAGTGCCGGCGACAACATGGCGCGCCGCTGGCTGGTGCGCAACATCCGCGTGGAACAGAACCATGCCGAGTACTGGCTGGACTGGGCCGACGGTTCGGGCGTGCCTCGCGCAGAGGTGCTCGATGGTCGTCCGCCGCGCGGCACGCAGGCGGCGACCGAGTGGTGCCTCGAGGTATGCGGGCAGGACAGCCTGGCCGCCGGCATGCTGGCGACCAACTACGCCATCGAGGGCGTGACCGGCGAGTGGTCGCAGAAGGTCTACGACAGCGTGGCGTATGCCGAGAGCCTGCCGTCGGCAGGACGCAAGGCCACCCTGCGCTGGCTTCAGTTGCACGCCGCCTATGACGATACCCATCCTTGGGAGGCGCTGGAGATCGTCTGCACCTTGATGGGCAGCCGTCCGGCGCCGGAAGCCGTTGAGCACTTGCGCGAATGCGTCGAGCGCAGTTATCTCAGCCTGCACTACGGGCTGGAGCGCTGCCTGTTGCAGCCGCAAATGAAGGAAGTCGAGGAGCAGGCTGCATGACGCGAGCCGCCTCGTCGTCGACACCGTGATGAGGCGAGATGTAGCTTAATGAGGTGGTCGTGTAAAAGGGACGCCATGGATTCCATCCGTAGCACCTCGCTAAGACCGCTGGAACGACGCTTGAGGCCACTGGCCTATGGGCTGGTGGCCGTCATCGGCCTGATCCTCTTGTTTACCTGGGGAGCACTCCAGGTCCAGGTCACTCTCGCCGGGTTTCTCAACGGCGAGAGTGTCTGGAGCAAGGCGCAGAAGCAGGCGGTGATCGACCTTTCCATCTATGCGGAAACCGGCAATGCCGAACGCCTTGCCGCATTCGAAGACAATTACGGACTGCTGATGTCCGATGGCTGGGCGCGCGATGCGATCGCGTCCGGCACCTATGATCGTGGGGAGGTGGATCGCGCGTTCGAGCGCGGGAAGATCATGCCCCAGGCCAAGCCCGGCATGATCTTCATGCTGCGCTGCTGCACCCACGTATCGCACATGCACGAGGCGGTCGCCGTATGGCGCGCGGCGGACGTTCCGCTGAAGCAGCTGGGCGCGATCGCCGACGAGCTCAAGCAGGCGGCGAGGCACGGGTCGCCGGACGAGCCTGAAACCGCGCGGAGGCTCGCGCGCATCAACGCCCTCAACGACGAACTGGAGCCGCTGACCAAGCGTTTCTCGCTCGAGGTCGCGCAGGGCGCCATGTGGCTGGGGCGCGTGCTGTTCGGCAGCGTGGTGCTGGTCGCCAGCCTCGCGCTGCTGCTGTGGCTGGTGATGGCGCGACGCATCCTGATCGGCATTCGCGGTACCGAAGAGCGTTACAGCCTGCTGTTCGACAGCGCGGCGGACGCCATCGTCATGGTGGACGAAGCGACCGGGCGGATCCTCGGCGCCAACCGCACGGCGATGCAGTGGACCGGGCTGAGCATGGAAGCGCTGATGGGCAAGGCCTTGCCTGAATTGTTCGTGCCGCTGCTGCACCGTTCCGACGGTGCGGTGACGGGTGAACTGCATACCCGCGATGGCGAGATGCGCCCCGTGGAAATGCGCAGCAGCGTGGCGTACTGGGGTACGCAGAGCGTGCACCAGTCGATCATGCGCGACATCACCGAACGCGTGAGCCTGGAGCAGCAGCGCCGCATCGCCTCCGAGGCCATGGCCAGCATCGCCGAGGGCGTGATCATCGCCGACGCCGACCGGCGCGTGACGCGGGTGAATGCGGCGCACATCCGCATGACCGGCTTCACCGCGCAGGCGCTGCAGGACGTGCGCTTCGACGACCTGCGCTGCATGCCGGACGGCTCGCCGCTGCCCGATTCCGTGTGGGAGACGATCTACACGGAAGGCAATTGGGTCGGCGAAGTGCGTACGCGTCGCATGGACGGCACGACCTATCCCGAATGGCTCAGCATCAGCGCCATCCGCGAGGCGGAAGGGCAGGTGCAGCACTACGTGGCCGTGATCAACAACATCAGCACCGCCAAGGCCAACGAACAGCGCCTGCAGTACATGGCCGCGCACGATCCGCTCACCGGCCTGGCCAATCGTGCGGAGTTCGAGCGGCGCTGCGTGCAGGCGGTGGCGGCAGCCGAACGCGATCGCGGCATGATCGCCGTGCTGTTCATCGACCTGGACGCGTTCAAGGCCGTGAACGACAGCTACACCCATGCGATCGGCGACCACCTGCTGGTGAAGGTGGCCGAGCGCATCGCCTACGAGCTGGGCGACAAGGGCCTCGCCGGCCGCATCGGTGGCGACGAATTCACCGTGCTGATGGACGACCTCTACACGCGCGAAGAAGCCAGCGCGATGGCCGGGCGCCTGCTCACTGCGCTGGCCGCGCCGGTGGTCGTCGGCGACTACGAGCTCGCGCTGAGCGCGAGCATCGGCATCGCGTGCTACCCGCTGGACGGTACCGACGTGCCCACGCTCATCACCAATGCGGACGCGGCCATGTACGCGGCCAAGACGGAAGAGCGCAACGCCTTCCGCTTCTACTCGCCCCGCATGCAGGCGGATGCCCGTCGTCGCATCGCGCTCGCCTCGGAGCTGCGCAAGGCCTTGGCGGAGGACGAGTTCCACCTGCAGTTTCAGCCCACGGTAGAGATGCGCAGCGGGCGCGTCGTGGCGGTCGAAGCGCTGTTGCGTTGGCATCACCCGGTGCGCGGACGCATCCCGCCCGTGGAGTTCATTCCCATGGCCGAGAAGCTGGGCCTGATTCGCCGCATCGACCAGTGGGTGCTGCAGGCCGCATGCCGGCAACTGGCCGAATGGGACCATCTCGGCCTGCCGCCGCTGCGCATGGCCGTGAACGTGTCGGCCCACTGGTTCGGGCAGGCCAACTTCGTCGACGACATCCGCGCGCTGCTGGAATCGCAGCGGCTGGCGGCCGAGCGGCTGATGCTGGAAATCACCGAGGGTGCGATCCTGCGCCTGGGCGAAGAGATGGAGCGCACGCTGCACGCGCTGCACGCACTCGGCGTCGGCGTCGCCATCGACGATTTCGGCACCGGTTATTCGTCGATGAGCTACCTGAAGATGCGCGCCATCGCCTACCTCAAGATCGACCAGAGTTTCGTGGCGGGCCTGCCGGAGGATGAAAGCGACGGCGCCATCGTGGAAACCATGCTCACGCTATGCCGCAAACTCGGCATCAGCCCGATCGCCGAAGGCATCGAGACCGAGGAGCAGCACCGCTTCCTCCTGCGCGCCGGCTGCACGGAAGGCCAGGGCTATCTCTATTCCAGGCCGATCGAGCCCGAGGAAATCGTGCAGCTAATGACCGTGGGCAAGCGGCAGGGCAATTCGCACCTGCGCCTGGTGCCGCCGGAAGTCTGAGCAACTTTCCCTTGTAGGAGCGCACCCAGTGCGCGACAAGCCTACGAAGCGTGGACGGCGTGGCGTTGCGGTCGCGCACTGGGTGCGCTCCTACAAGTTACGCTGCAGTTCGATGCGACCCCAACCCCGGCAGCACCGAAGTCCCGCGCATCAAGCCTTGCCTGTCTCTCCCACGTAGGAGCGCACCCAGTGCGCGACCGCGGCGCTGCAGTTCACCGATGCATGCGGCTATCGCACACAGGGTGCGCCCACAAAAAAAGCCATGCACGCCCAGTACAGATCCGCCGCCACACCTATTCCGCTGGACCGTGCAGCGCGAGGCATCAGCCCTGCTGTCTCCCTCCCCACGTAGGAGCGCACCCAGTGCGCGACCGCGGAGCCGCAGTTCGCCGATGCGCGCGGCTATCGCGCACAGGGTGCGCTCCCACAAAAAAAGCCATGCACGCCCAGTACAGATCCACCGCCACACCTGTTCCGCGCCAGACAGTACAGCGCGAGGCATCAGCCCTGCCGGTTTCGCTCCCCACGTAGGAGCGCACCCAGTGCGCGACCGCGGAGCCGCAGTTCACCGATGCATGCGCCTGTCGCGCAAGGGGTTCGCTCCCAAGAAAAGCCACGCACCCTCAGTGCAGATCCACCGCCACCACCTGTTCCGCCGGGCGATACAGCGCGGGGAACCGCTGCTTCAGGTGCACCACCTTCGGCGCATCGTTGAACAGGATGTAGGGTTCGTTCGGATGGCGCTCGGCGTAATCCTGGTGATATGCCTCGGCGACGTAGAACGCCTTGAGCGGCGCCACCTGCGTCACGATCGGATCGGCGAACGCATGCGCCGCCTTCAACTGCTCGATATACGCCGTGGCGACGCGCTTCTGTTCGTCGTTGCCGTAGAAGATGACGGAGCGGTACTGCGTGCCCACGTCCGCGCCCTGGCGGTTGAGCTGGGTGGGGTCGGTCGCCACCGAGAAGTACACCTTGAGCAGTTGCCCGTAGCTCACCTTGCCCGGGTCGTAGAGGATCTTCACCGACTCGGCATGCCCGGTGTCACCGTCGCTGACGCGCTCGTATTGCGCCGTGCCAGCCTCGCCTCCGCTGTAACCGGCCCAGACCTTCTTCACGCCTTTCACGTGCTCGAACACCGACTGCAGGCCCCAGAAGCAGCCGCCCGCGAGCACGGCCACCTGGTCGCCCTGCTGGGGAGCGGCGTCCACGGCGGGATCGGGCAGGGTGGCAGCGTCAGTGCCGGCGGCGAGGCTGCAGGCGCCGAGTCCGGCCAGCAGAAGCAGGCCGGCCAGGGCGGGGAACAGGGAAAAGCGGCGGATGGTCATGACGGAACGCTCCATCGGACGGGCAGGAAGCGGCCACGCAAGCCGTGGCCGTCACCCATCTATTCGTCGCCGGGACGCCCGCGGTTACGCGCATGCTCTCACCGGCACGAAGCCGGCGTGCGAAACCGGCGGCAACGCGGTGTTATGGTGCGCGTCCCACGTCCCCATGGGTATCTGCATGAGCCATGTGATCGACCTGAACGCGTACCTGCGCCGCATCGGCCACGACGGACCGGTGACCGCCGACCTGGCCACCTTGCGTACGATCACCACCGCGCACGTGGCAGCCATTCCATTCGAAAATCTCAATCCGCTGCTGCGCCTGCCGGTATCGCTGGAGACGGCGGACATCGAACGCAAGCTGGTGCACGAGCACCGGGGCGGCTACTGCTTCGAGCAGAACGGCCTGCTGCTGCAGGTGCTGCGTGCGCTCGGCTACGACGTGTCGGGCCTGATCGCGCGCGTGCTGTGGATGAAGCCGGAGGATGCCGTGGTGGCGCAGACGCATATGCTGCTGCGCGTGGAACTGGCCGGCGAGAGCTGGCTGGTCGATGTCGGCTTCGGCAGCATGGCATTGAGCGGCGCGCTCAAGCTGCAGCCGGACATCGAGCAACCCACCGGCAACGAACCGTTCCGCCTGCTTCACCGGCAGGGCGAATGGCGCATGCAGGCACAGGTGAAAGACGAGTGGCGCACGCTCTACCGTTTCGACCTGCAACCGCGGCCGACGATCGACTACGTGGTGGCGAACCACTACACCTCGACGTATCCCGAATCGCACTTCCTGCACAGCCTGATCATGGCCCGCACCTTGGCGGACCGCCGACTGGGCCTGCGCAATCGAGAGTTCGTGGTGCACCACACCGGCGGCGAATCGGTGCGCCGCGCACTGGCGGGCGTCGACGAGATCAAGCAGGTAATGCGGGACGAGTTCGGCATCCGCCTGCCAGCGCATCCCGATCTGGACCGCAAGCTCGCGGAGCTGCCGGCGGCCGAATGAAGGGTGTCACTCCGCCGCGTGCACGTGGATGACGATGTCCTCGACCTGCACGACCTGGCCCGCATGGATCTTGCAGGTCTTGCGCAGCTCCTGCTCGCCGTCCACGGAAACGACGCCGCTGGCCACGATGGCCTTGCCGGCGCCGCCGCTGTCGCACAGGCCCACCAGCTTGAGCAGCTGGTTGAGTTCCACGTAGTCGCGGTCCAGTTCAAATTCGAGCTCGTGCATGGGGCCTATCAATGCTATTTGCGTGGCTCGCGCCGGGAGCTTGTTGCCCGCCAGGCAAGGAAGAGAGAGGGAGTGTACGTCAGTACACGACCGAGGGATGACGCGGCATGGTGGGCAACAAGCCCCGCCCCGAAGGGTGATCCGTCCGTGATCGCCCAGCGGCAGTGCGTGGGTTGACCTGGCCGCCAGCCAGGCCCGCGCCACGCACTGCCACTGAATGGCCACGGACGAACCCCGCGAGATACGCGGATAGCATCGACGGGCCCTATTCTTCCACGTCGTCGAAGGCGCTTTCGGGCAGCGCGAAAAATACGAAGAACGGCGAACCGGCGTCCTGCCAGTAGTCCACGGCTTCCTCGAGGATGTCGAGCAGGGTGTCGAAGTCTTCCTCGTGCGTGTCGCGCATGCCTTCGGCGTGGTCGAACAGCAGGATGAAGCCGGGTGCCTTCAGCCAGGAGAGGTCGCGCATGCTGTCGGCCAGCGCATCCCAGTTGCGGCCGAAATCGGCCGGCAGGCGCAGTGCCTGGGCCAGGCGATCGAACAGTCCGTCGCGATCGGTGTAAGCGGCAAGGTCGATGCGGCAGACGCGCAGGCCTTGCATGCCCGCGGCTTCGGCCAGCGGTTCGAGATCTTCCGAGGTGACGAAGAAGATGCCGCTGTGCGCCGCATCGCCAAAGTCGAGATCGAACTGCGCATTCATCGGGCTACCTCGAACTGGCGGAACGTGCGGTAGTGGTCGTCGGTGTAGTAATACGTCACCGGTGGCGTGCCGCCGGTGATGATGCGCCGAGCGCCGCGATAGTCCAGGCCGGGCGTTGCCACCGTGTACTCGTGGTAGTAACCCTCGGGCTCGCGTGGCAGCCGGCCCTCGCGGTTCTGGAACACCACGCCGTCCTGCCGATGCTCGAACGGCCCACCGCGCGCGATGCGCGACAGCACGTCCGCCGCCTCGGGCGGAAGGAACGAAGGCAACGCCGTGCCCGCTTCATGCGGTACGGCGAGGCCGCCGGGTGGCGAGGGCTCGGGCGCATGACGCCCCCACATGAGGGCAGCGATGGCCAGCACGACCAGCAGGACAATGGGTTTGAGTGCGCGCATGGGCGGACGCTTCGTGGCGAAGGCGCGAGTGTAAAGCTTACGCTTCTCCAGGTCGCGTCGTGCGCACAGCGCAGCCGGGGCCACGCCATGCCAGGCATCGCGACTCAGCCGATTTTCCTGAACTCCACGCCATGGCCTTCGCGGCGCGAATGGAAGCCGGTGACCTTGCCCTGCTCGTCGCGTTCGAACACGCGCCTTGCCCGGGGTTGCCCGGGCGTGAACAGCACGTCGCGCACTTCCGCGAGCAAGGGCGTGGGCTTGGCGCCGTTGGTCGCGCTGAACAGCTGGCCGCCCTGGCGGGTGATGGCGACGCTGAGTCCGGGCGCGGCCTCGTAGGTGCCGACGTACTGATCCATCTCGGCCGCGTTCAGCGCATGGGCCGGCGGGTCATCGGACAGTGCCACCGTCTGGCTGGAAATCATCCGCCACGCATCGCCTTCGTTGAGCCACACCTCGGTGGAGCGGAAGCGCGGCGTCATGGTCTGCTCGCCGACCTTGACGGTGGCATTGTCGGTGAAGCTCGTCACCGCCACGTTGCCATGGATCTCGATGTTGAAATCGGTCTGCACCAGGTGGTTGCTGACGTTCTTCGGGCCGGCCGGGCCGGGCGCCACGATGTCCTTCTTGGTGGCGATGTCGCCACCTTCGTTGATGAAGATGACGCGGTCGTCCAGGTACTTCGACAGCGTCGCCGTGTCGTTGGAGGCCGATGCGTCGGAAAATTCCTGGGACTGCCGGCGGATCAGCGTGGCGACATCATCGGTGGCCTGCGCCGGCACGGTCACGGCAACAGCAAGCAGGGTCATTGCGTAAGGCAAGACGTATCGCATGGTGGCCTCCTGGAAGTGGCGCCAATGTATCGCCACCACAGGAGGTTTCATGTGCCGGTCGTCCTGTCGCCGGCGCCGGCTCTCAGCGCGAAGCGTCCACCCGCTGCTGCAAGGCCATGGCCGCCGCCGGGTTGCGTTCCTTGGCGCTGCTGATGAAGTAGATGAAGACGTCGCGCGCCTTCGCCTTCTTCGTGGTCGCCGCCACGTGGGGTAGTTCGGCGGGGTCGCCACCTTCGGCCCACTCGAGGGCGCGCGCCGTCCAGGTGTCTAGGTCATCCGCGGCGTAGCCGGTATCGATATGCGACTCGCTGCGCATCAACCGTGCATACGCAAAGTCGCCGGTGAGGTCCGCGAGCGATGGATATTTCGGCGAATCGGTGAACACGGTGGGGATGCGGTGTTCCCGCGCGAGTTCCACGTAACGCTCGTCGAGGAAACTCTTGTGGCGCACCTCCAGCACATGCCGCATGGGCTGCCCGTCGAGTTCGCGCGGAAGCAGATCGAGGAACGCTGCGAGGTCATCGGCATCGAACGGTCGCGACGGCGGCAGCTGCCACAGCACGGGACCGAGGCGATCGCCGAATTCCGCGAGCCCGCCGGACACGAAACCGTCGATGCCCCGCGCCGTACCGGCCAGCTTCTTGCCTTCGGTGATGTAGCGCGGCGCCTTGAGCGAGAAGACGAAGCCTTCCGGCGTTTCGGCCGCCCATTTCGCATAGGTGGCCGGTTTTTGCGCGCCATAGAACGTGCCGTTGATCTCGATCGCGCGCAGGTGACGGCTGGCGTATTCCAGCTCGCGCCGCTGCACGAGGCCCGACGGATAGAAGTTGTTGCGCCACGGCGCGAAGTTCCAGCCGCCGATGCCGACACGAACGCGGGCGGCGGGACCTTTGGCAGGCGAAGCGGAGAACAGGTCACTGGGCATGGCGCAGTCCCGAGCAAGGAGCAACCGATTGTAGCCACGCCCCCGCCCCTCATGTAGGAGCGTACCCAGTGCGCGACCGCAGCGCTACGGATTCCCTGCGTCCGCGGCACCCCGGTCACCGAACTGAACCATTCAATCCAGCGGCAGATGATTCATATACGGCCCGCGCGCCGCCATGAAAGCCGTCGGCGTCATGCCGGCGAATTCACGAAACTCATGCACGAGATGCGACTGGTCGCCGTAGCCGCCATCAGCTGCCACGCGACTCCAATCCACGGTCCCGCAGCGATGCACCGTTTCCACCACCGCGCGGAAGCGCAGTAGCCGCGCATAGCGCTTGGGGCCCATGCCCACCTGCCGCCGGAACAGCCGTCCAAAACGATAGTCGGATAATCCCGTTTCGCGCACCAGCGAACCGATGCGGGCCACCTGCGGACAGGCACCGATGCGATAGAGCGCATGCAGCACCTCCGGTGCGAGGCGGGGCATGTGCATGTGCGCGAGCAACCAGCGCTCCAGCACGCCAAGGCGCTGCATGGCATCAGGGGTATCGAGCAGTCGTTCGCGCAGGCCGCGCGCCCGACTGCCGAAGATGTCCTCCAGCCCGATATCGCGCGCCATCAGCGATTCGTGGTCTTCGCCGGTAAGCGCATGCGCGCCGCCGGGACGGAACACCACGCCCATCACGCGTATCTGCTCGGCAGTGTCGATGATCTGGCTGCGCAGGCAGGGGCCGCCGATCACCGCTGCCGGCGCACGCACGCAACGACGCTCGGCGTCGTCGGTGTAGACGCGCGTTTCATCCTCGTGAAGATTGATGATGAGCGCAGCGCCCGGCACCGGCAGCACGCGCTCGTAGTGATGCGCGGCAGGCGGCATGTCCCAGTCCCACAGGCGGGCAACCAGGGCATCGAGCGGTGGTGCGGGGGCGACGGCGTGGAATCCCATCGGCTGGCTCCGGGCGGTGCCGGGAGTCTAGGCCGACACGTGCGCCATGTCAGGTCTTGGTGCCGGGCACGATGGTCGTGGGCTGCGGCGCGCCAGCGGTATTTTCCGGATGCATCGTGCGTACCACCATGTCCTGCGGCGTGGTGAGCGGCATGTTCGACTGGCGCAGGCGATCAATGATCTCGAACAACAGATCGCTCTTCGTATTGCCGGCATCGCGCGGGTTGTTCACGTAGGCCGTGCATACGAACAGCAGCGAGCCCGCGTCAATGCTGTCCAGCTGCACGTTGGGCGAGGGCGTATCCAGCGTGGAAGGATGGTTGCGGAGGATGTCGAAGATGATCTGGCGCACCTTGGCCGGATCCGTGCTCAAGGGCATCGGCAGGCGGATCTGCACGCGGCCCTGCGCGTTGGCCATGGTTACGTTGCGCACGTTCTGGGTGATCAGCTGCGAGTTCGGCACGATCACCGTCGAACGGTCGCCTTGCTGGATTTCGGTGGCGCGCACGTTGATGCGGCGGATGTCGCCTTCCACGCCGGCGATGCTGACCCAGTCGCCGACCTTCACCGGCCGCTCCGCCAGCAGAATCAGGCCTGAGATGAAGTTCTGCACGATCGCCTGCAGGCCGAAACCGATACCGACGGAGAGCGCGCTGGCCACCCAGGCGATGCTCTGCACATCCACCTTCAGCGCGCCCAGTACCAGCACGAACACCAGCACACCGCCCACGTAGCCGAGCAGGGTGACGATGGACGACTGCATGCCGACATCCAGCGTGGTCTTGGGCAACAGCTGTGTACCGAGCCAGCGCTTGATCAGGCGCACGATGACGCCGCCCACCAGCAATACCAGCATCGCGTTGAAGATGCTCGTCGGATTGATCGTCAGCGTGCCCAGCGAGCGGCCGGCGAACAGCTGCGAACCACGATCGATCAGCTCGTTGGTGCCTGCGCCGTAGGGCGCCAGCACGAGCGGCACCGCCAACAGCAGCAGGAAGGCACGCGCGACGCCCGAAATCACCGTGGCGGCCTGTTCGAGCCGTGCCGGCGCGATGCCGAAGGTGTCTTGCATGCGCTGGCCGCTGCGCGAATCGGGCGACAGCAGCGATTCGCACAGGTCGTTGACCAGGTGCATCAGCAGATAGAGCAACGCGATCAGGAAACCCGCGCGCATCGCCTGCCGCGCCATGAAGAACGCAAGCGCGATGTAACCGGTGAGTACGCCCGCCAGCACGATCACCGTCGTGATGAAGGCGGCCGCGACCAGCAGGCCTACCCACAGCGGACGCTTGGCCGGCGTGCCGCCGCTGGCGATCAGCGCGCGGCGCGCCTTGCCCATGCGCACCAGCGCCGAGGCGAGCAGCAGGCCGATCACCGTGGCCGCCAGCGCGTTGGCGGCCATGGCCGTACCCAGGCTGGCGCCGATGTCGCCGGTGATCTGCTCCACGATGCCCAGCAGCAGCATGCTCAGGGCGAGCAGTGCGGGGAACAGCGACAGCCGCCGCGCGAGATCGTCCGAGATTGGCGGCAGGCGCCACGAAGGGCGCCTCACGCTCAGCATCGCGCGACCGATGCCGGCCATGCTCGCCGCGATGAAGGTCAGGCGCACCAGCGGCTTGGTGAGATCATCCAGTTCTTCGTCGAAGACGCCGTTCCAGTTCACGGCGAGATAGATCAGCCACGCGGCGATGCCATACGTGAGCATGGTGATCAGCGTGATGATCAGCGCCAGGGCGCTGCGGCGCAGATGGCCGGAGGGCAGGTATTTGCTCGCCAGATCCAGCACCTTGTGTTCGAGCAGTCGCCGCCCGACCACCAGCAGCGCGATTGCTGCCAGCAGGCACAGGATGAAAGGCACACGGTTGGCCGGCTGCCACGCCTGCGCCAGTGCACCCTGCATCGACGCACCCAACAAGCCAAGGCTGGCGCGATCGTCCGGCAGGTTCTGCGCAAGACGCGACCAGAACGGTTTCGCCAGTGGCGAGGCGGTGCGCTGGAAAACCTGCGCCTGGAACAGGTCGCGGCGCAGGCCGGCGATCTGCGTGATGAGCTGCTGGCTTTCCAGGCTCAACGACTTGGCCTGCGTGAGCTGGCCGTCGAGGTCGGTCTTGTCCTTGGTGAGCTGCTTGCGCTGCGCGGCGACTTCGGGCGCTTCGGGCGGCGCACCCTTGACCGGCGCGGGACCCAGCACGTCGAGCTTTGCTTTCATTGCGTCGACCTGGGGCACCAGGCTGGCGGCGAGTTGCTCCGCCTGCTGCTGTACGGTGGCCGCCTTGCTGCGCGCATCCGTGAGCAGGCTGTCGGTGAGCTTGCCCTTGTCCGTGATCGCCTGCTTGATCTGGTCGAGCTGCGCGCCGAGCTGGTCGGGCGTGGCCAGGGTGGCCTGCGGAATCTGCGCCGTCGCCTGGTTGTTGTTGCTCTGCGCGATGGCGGGCGAGACGCCGGCGACGGCGAGGAAAAGTGTCAGCAGCAAGCGGAACGCGATAGGCATGACGGCATGATCCGGTCGCATGCCGGACGGGTCAATGAATAATTGGGTTTGACGCGCCGTTCAGCGCGCCACGTTCACGCTGTGCTGATGAAGATGCCTCTCTCGCCCGATCTGATTCCCGCCTGGGACGGCAACGTCGCCAAGGCACGGCAGCTGCAACTGGAACTGGCCACGAAGGTGCGTCTGGAAGACGATTTCCCACCCCTGCGGCATGTCGCCGGCGTCGATGTGGGGTTTGAAGACGGTGGCGCCGTGACACGCGCCGCGGCCGTCCTGCTCGATGCGAAGACGCTGTTGCCAGTGAAGGAAATCGTGGCGAGGCGACCCACGTGCATGCCGTATATCCCCGGACTTCTCTCGTTCCGCGAACTGCCCACCGTGCTGCAGGCGCTGCAGGCGTTGGCCGGCGTGCCGGATCTGATCTTCGTGGATGGCCACGGCATCGCCCATCCGCGCGGCCTGGGCATCGCGGCGCACCTGGGCGTGGTGACCGGCCTGCCCACCATCGGCGTGGCCAAGTCGATCCTGGTCGGCACGCACGGCGAGCTGGGACCATCGCGTGGCGAACGTGTGCCGCTGCGCTACCGCGACAAGGTGATCGCCAGCGTCCTGCGCAGCAAGGACAAGATCCGCCCGCTGATCGTCTCGCCCGGCCATCGGGTAAGCATGGAGTCGGCACCCGAACTGGTGCTTTCGTTCTGCACGAAATACCGGTTGCCTGAGCCGACGCGATTGGCGGATCGGTTGGCGTCGAGGCGTGACCGTGTGCGGGAGCAGGGCACCTAGCGCGCCTGTGCGCGACCTGTGCTCGGCACCAACGTGTAACCAAACGCCGCCGCCAGCTGAGCGATGGCCGCTACCGCGGCCTGTTGCCGCGGCGATCCACGGCCTGCGGCTGTATCGGCGAGCCTCCATCGCGATCGTTCATGCGATACGGGTTGCGAGGTAGCGAGGCCCAGCAACTCCAGCTCCCTCAGAAAGCGATATACCGTGCCCAGGCTGGTGCGTGGCTCCAGCGACTGCGCCCGACGCAGTACGTCCACTGCGTCGGGCTCGTCGTTGGCTTCATGCAATACCTGCCAGATCGCCAGGCGGGGCGGCGTGGGGCGCAATCCGGCCTGCGCCAGCGCCGCATGGGCGTCGGGCAAGGCGGCGGGCGTGCGCTCAGGCATCCTTGCCGCCCTTGGCGATCTCGTCGGCCGCCTTCTGGATGATGTCGCGAATGCGCTTCACCTCGGCCGCATTCCACGGGCCGCCATGCATGAACAGTGCGCGCTTGAGGTTGTGCATGGCCTCGCGCAAGGCCATCGGAGCGGCGGCGCGGGCGAACATCTTGGCGGTCTGCTCCATGCGCGACATCACCGCGTCGACGGCGTCCTTGTTTTCCGCAAGGAATGCCTTGCCTTCCTCGGTGATCGAATAGAGCTTCTTGCCGTCGTCGTTCTTGACGCTGGCGTGGCCGAGTTCTTCCAGCAGGGTGAGGGTGGGGTATACCGCGCCGGGGCTGGGTGCGTAGGCGCCGTCGAACATCTCCTCGATGGTGCGGATCAGCTCGTAGCCGTGGCGCGGCTGTTCGGCGATCAGCGACAGCAGGATGAGCTTGAGGTCGCCGTGGCCGAACACGCGGCCGCCGCGGAAGCGCCCGCCCATGCCGCCCCAGCCGCCCAGGCCCTCGTCGTCGCCGAAGCCGCGGCCAAAGCCGCGCCCGCGGCCGAAGCCCATGGCCTCGCGGATCCAGGCCTCGCGGCCTTCGTGGTGGTGCTGATGGTGGTGGTCAAAGCAGTGATGGAATCTCATGGGTAAAACTCCGATATATCGTAAGTAACAGTCTTAAGATATATCGCAACTTTTCCAGAGTGCAAGTGGCGGGGCCCTCCTGTGTAGGAGCGCACCCAGTGCGCGACCGCAACCCTCGGGCACGCTGGGCGCTCGAACTCCGCGGTCGCGCACTGGGTGCGCTCCTGCAGAGGCAGGAGCTTTGGGTTGAATCTCAGGCCCTGCGCCTTTACTCAGGTTTATTGCGCCCGCCCGCTTTCCAAGGACGACTCCCCATGGTGTTCCGCTGGTTCGAATCGCTGATCGACGCGTTCAAGGAACCCGTCGACGGCATGCCGCCGCCATCGGTGTGGCGTTTCTATCTGTTCTACCTGCGCCAGGTATGGCCGGTATTCGCCGCCGCCATCGTGGTGGGCTTCGGCGTGGCCATCGTCGAGGTGTCGCTGTTCGGCTTCATCGGCAGCATCGTGGACATGGCCAAGGGCACCGCGGCGGCGGATTTCTTCCACGTGCACGGCCGTGAACTGATCTGGATGGGCATCGTGGCGTTGATCGCGCGGCCGGTGCTGATGGGGCTGCATGATCTGCTGGTGAACCAGGCAATCGTGCCGAACCTCACCAACCGCATCCGCTGGCAGAACCATCGCTACGTGATCCGCCAGAGCCTGGGCTTCTTCCAGAACGACTACGCGGGCCGCATCGCCAACCGCATCATGCAAACCTCCGGTGCGCTGCGCGAATCGGCGGTGCAGATCGTGGACGCCATCTGGTACGTGGCGATCTATACCGGCAGCGCCATCGTGATGTTCGCCAAGGCCGACGTGTGGCTGGCGTTGCCGCTGGTGCTGTGGCTGGGTGCGTACGTGGCGACGCTGGCATATTTCGTGCCGCGCACCAAGGACCGTTCGTGGAAGCAGTCCGAGGCTCGCTCGCGCCTGATGGGCCGCATCGTCGACGGCTACAGCAACATCCTCACGCTCAAGCTGTTCGCACATACCCAGCGCGAAGAGCAGTACGTCGCGGACGCGATGGGCGAGCAGATCAAGCGCATGCGCGCGATGACGCGCCTGACCACCGCGATGGACGCCACCATCACCACGCTCAACGGCTTCCTCATCGTCGGCACCTCGGCGCTGGCGCTGTGGCTGTGGAGCCAGGGCAAGGTGACGGTGGGCGCCATCGCGTTGTCCACCGGCCTGGTCATCCGCATCAACAACATGTCCGGCTGGATCATGTGGGTGGTCAACGGCATCTTCGAAAACGTGGGCACCGTGCAGGACGGCATCGAGACCATCTCCAAGCCGCGCACCGTGCAGGACCATGAGGGCGCCATGCCTCTGGAAGTCACCGAAGGCGGCGTGCGCTTCGACGACATCCACTTCCATTACGGCAAGCAGGGCGGCGTGATCTCGGGGCTCAACCTCGATGTGCGTGGCGGCGAGAAGATCGGCGTGGTCGGTCCGTCCGGCGCGGGCAAGTCCACCCTGGTGAACGTGCTGCTGCGCCTTTACGACCTGGAGGGTGGCCGCATACTGATCGACGGACAGGACATCGCGAAGGTGGCGCAGGAAAGCCTGCGCGCGCAGATCGGCGTGGTGACGCAGGATACCTCGCTGCTGCATCGCTCCATTCGCGACAACCTGTTGTACGGGCGTCCGGATGCCACCGAGGCGCAGGTGATCGAGGCCGTGCGCAAGGCGAAGGCGGACGAGTTCATCCCGCAGCTGGTGGATGGGGAAGGGCGCGTGGGTTACGACGCACACGTCGGCGAGCGTGGCGTGAAACTCAGCGGCGGCCAGCGCCAGCGCATTGCCATCGCGCGCGTGCTGTTGAAGGACGCGCCCATTCTCATCCTCGATGAGGCGACCTCGGCCCTGGATTCGGAAGCTGAAGCCGCCATCCAGGACAGCCTGGAGCTCTTGATGCGCGGCAAGACGGTGATCGCCATCGCGCACCGGCTTTCCACCATTGCCCGCATGGATCGACTGGTGGTGATGGACAAGGGCCGCATCGTGGAAACCGGCAGCCATGCCGAGCTGATCGCGCACGGTGGCCTCTATGCACGCCTGTGGCGTCGCCAGACCGGCGGTTTCGTGGCGGCGGAGGATCCCGCGGAAGGCCTGATGGCCTGAGAAGGGTCGTGACGCGAGAGCGTTTCGCTTGCTTGTTTCGTGTGGGAGCGCACCCTGGCGCGACCGCAGGGCGGGGACGTCTCTCTCCGTTCGGCTGTCGCGCACAGGGACATCGGAACCGATTCGCCCTCCTGTAGGAGCGCACCCAGTGCGCGATGGGCGTTGCGGTTTCCTCGCTTCGTAGGCTTTTCGCGCACCGGGTGCGCTCCTACAAAAAACCGCTTCTCTGCCTGGTGGCCCGCCGCTGTTTCCCCTGAAACCCGTGAAATACCCGCCTCCACGGCACGATATGCTTGCCGTCACCTTCAACATTCCTTGTCTCGTGCTTCACGGTGTCGCCTTCAGCATCAAGACTCCGTTCGATACTGGAGCAGCGTGATGCCTACCAAGCAAGCCACGGCTCGTGCCCGCAAGGACAAGCGCGAAGGCAAGTCGGCCAGCACGCAGGCCGGGGAATTCGTCCGCGAGGAAATCCATCACATCCGCCAGGGCAAGCACGGTGCCCGATCGGCCAAGCAGGCCGTCGCCATCGGCCTGTCGGAGGCGCGGCGTGCCGGCGTCGATATTCCAGACAAAAGCAGCAAGAAGCGCAGCACCGCGAAGAAGAGCGGCAGCACAGCGAAAAAGAGCACCCGCAAGCGCCCTGCGGCCAAGAAGGCGAGCAAGAAGACGTCGGCTCGCCGCAGCCGGGCTACGACGAAGGCATTGAAGCGCGAGAGCACCGCATCCGCGTCGAAGTCGGCCCTGTCGCGTCAGGCGAGGACGGCCGCTTCCAAGCGGAGTTCGGCCAGCCGCTCGGCAGCTGCCAAGAAGGCGGCGCGCACGAAGGGGCCAGCCGAGCGCAAGGCCGCGGCCAAGAAGGCCGCCGCCCACCGCAGCGCAGCCAGCCGATCCGCCTCGGCCAAGAAGGCGGCGCGCACGCGTGCCATGCGCGCCCGTTCGCGTTGACGCGGGCGGTCAAACCGCCTCAAGGATGGTCGCGATGCCTTGGCCACCACCGATGCACTGGGTGGCCAGCGCGTAGCGGCCGCCTTTGCGTTTCAGTATCTGCGCGGCCTTGGCGGTGATGCGTGCGCCGGTGGCGCCCAGCGGATGTCCTAGTGCGATGGCACCGCCATCGATGTTCACTCGGTTGCGGTCGATGTCGAGTTCGCGCAGGCAAGTCACGGCCTGCGAGCCGAACGCCTCGTTGATCTCCACCACATCGATGTCTTCGATGCGAAGGCCTGCGCGCTGGAGCGCCTTGCGTGTCGCGGGCACCGGACCCATGCCCATGAGCTCCGGTTCCACGCCGGCGATGGCAGTGGATTTGATTCGGGCCAGCACGTCCAGTCCGTGCCTGCGGGCAAACGCGGACGACGTCACCAGCACGGCGACGGCGCCATCCGTCAGCGGTGACGCCGTGCCTGCGGTGACGGTGCCGCCGAAGGCCGGCTTCAACGCCGCCAGGCCTTCCAGGGATGTCTGCGGGCGCAGGCACAGGTCATGGTCGACCACGATGCCTTCGGGCGTCGTCACGGCGACGAGTTCGTCGTTCAGGCGGCCTGCAGCCTGCGCGGCCGCGGCCTTCTGCTGCGATTCGAAGGCAAGCTGTTCCTGGTCCGCGCGCGATATGCCGTACTTGCGCGCAACGTTCTCCGCCGTCTGACCCATCGTCACATAGGCTTCGATGCCGATCTCCGCGTCCGGATGTCCCGGGCTCGCAAAGCGCGGGTTGGGCGAGAAGTTCAGGCCGCCCTGAGGGACCAGGGTCATGCTTTCCACGCCCGCTGCAATGAAGGCCTCACCGGCGCCGATGGCGATCTGTCCCGCCGCCATGTGGATCGCATACATGGACGAGCCACAGAAGCGATTCACCGTGGCGCCACCGAGTTCGATCGGCAGGCCGGCCAGCAGCAACGCGATACGCGCAACGTTATCGCCTTGCGTGCCCTCGGGATAGGCGCAGCCCATCAGCACGTCCTCGATCAGGCGAGGGTCGAGTCCGGAGCGTTGTACCAGTGCCTTGAGCGTGATCGCCGCCAGGTCGTCCGGGCGCACGGTGGCGAGAGGACCCTTGCGGGCAAAAGCGAAAGGCGTGCGGACGTAGCCCGCGATGACGGCGTCGTTCATGAGAAGTATCCAGTGGTGAAGGGAGTCTTGCTCGGGGCCGCAGGGAGATGGCGAGCTGTGGGTCGCTCGCTTTGTGGGAAGGTGTCGATCAGCGCTCGAACACGAGCAGCGTGGAGGTCGCGCTGCCGTAAAGCCGGCCTTCCGCATCCATCAGGCTGGCCTCGGCGAATGCCACGCGGCGACCGATGCTGCGCACGCGTCCTTCGGCCCGTACACGGCCGGTCTCGTGCGTCATCGCCTTGTGGAAGGCGACCTTGAGTTCGAGCGAGGTGTAGGCCTGGCTGGCGGTCAGCTTGGAATGCACGGCGCATCCACAGGCCGAGTCGAGCAGGGTCGCGAAGTATCCGCCATGCACGACGCCCATCGGGTTGTAGGCATGGGGGCCCGGCACGCCTTCGAAGGCGGCGAAGCCATCGTCCACGTCGACCAGGTCGAAATCCAGCGAATCACCGATGCCGGGCCGCCTGCCCGAGCCGATGAAGGCTCGCAGCAGCGCCAGTCCGCCCAGGCCCTGGCCGATGCCGTCAGTCGTCATGTCCATGCGTGTTCTCCACGGAATTCGTCATCTTTATATGTTTATCATAATACTATTCAAGGGCAAGGAGGCCTTCCCATGGGAATGAGAAGGCCACGCATGTTCCGGTAGTGGCCAAAGGGCCCGGAAACGAGGCGATCAGCCTGCCGCCGAACCGCCTAAGGGATCACGCGCGCATGGCAGCGGATTCCCTGATGGGGAAGCGACGGCCGGATTCGATCAACGATTCACGTAGATGGGGTTGCCATACAGCCACGGCGCATTGTCGCCACCGCGCACTTCCACGCGCAGCCAGTGCGGCTTGCCGTCGGACGTCCAATCGAAGCCGAGCCTGGCGTCATCGCTGCCGAGCTTGCCGTCGCCGGGCAACGGCAGCGGCTTGCCATCCAGCACGGCCACGGCATGGCCGCCGGCGGCGTGGGTGGCATGGATGGCGAAGTGCACGACGCTACCGATTTTCGCCTGCAGCGAATCACCCATCGCCGCCTCGCTGCCTGCAGTGCTCGCCTGGTATTCGAGCACGCGTTGGCTGCTTCCCTGCACGTCGACGAAGACATGGCCCGCACGTATGCCATCCAGAATGGCAGGCATCGAGAGCGCGTCGGCATGCACGACGGTGGAGGGGCTGCCGACCGTGCTGGAGCCCGGGCGCGCCTCGACGGCGGCTGCGTTGTGGTTGTCGCTGCCGCCGATGCCGGTGACGCGATAGCCCGCGTCGAGTTGCTGCTCCCAGAACGGGATGCCCGACAGCGGCGAGCCGGCGTCGCTGTCGTTGACGATCTCCACCGCCTGCACCTTGCGCATGTCGATGCCGGGTTTGGCCGTCCAACCGCAGCCCATGCAGATCTCGCCGCTGGGACGAATCGCGTGGTTGATCGACAGCAATCCATGCAGCTTCGCGGCGGCATCGGCCACGTCGTTCCAGTTGGGCACGTCCTTGCTGCCGACCCGGAAATCCAGCGGCTCGGTGCTGCCGAACAGGTTGGCGTGGCCGGTGAACGTGGTGATCTCGCGACCCGGGATCAGCAGCAGCTGGTCGAAATAGGGTTGCAGCTCGCGCATCGCATTCACATGGGACACGGTGTTGTGGTCGGTGATGGCGATGAAATCCAGATGCCTGGCCACCGCCGCCTGCACGGTGAGGAACAGCGGGCACGACACGCGCTTGCCGCCCTGGCTGTCGCACTGGCCGTCGCTGTGCGCGGTGTGCATGTGCAGGTCGCCGCGATACCACGCGACGCCTTCACGCAACGGCGGATTGAGCACGTCCGGCTTCCACGCCGGATCGCCCGCGTGGCCGAACCAGATCTTGATGTCGTACGGCGTGCGCGCGTTCGCGCGGACATTGGGCAGGCCCAGCAGCAACTGCCAGCGGCCCGGGCGGATGGCGCCGGGCAGGTACGAGGGCGTGGCGTCGGTGGCCGACACCGTGAACAGGCGTTTGGTGCCGCCGCTCCAGCCGCGAAAGCCATCCTGGCCGCGGAAGCCATCGGGACCGAGCAGGCCGAGGTCGATGGTGGTGTGGTCGGTCTTGTTGTCGTAGTCGAACTGCACGGTGATGCGCGTGGTCCCGGCGGGCACGTCGAAAGGCACCGGGCGATAGGTCTGGTTGTCCTTGCCCGTCACTTCGCCATGCAGGTTGAGGTCGGGTTTGTCCGTGGCATCGGCGTGGGCCAGCGAGGCAGCAGCGAGAGCCAGCAGGAGCAGGGCAAGGTGACGGCGCATCAGGGGTGTCCTTGCGGCGAACGGGCTGCCGCTTTGAGGCGTGGCGTGCAGCGTGCCACCGCTGCATCGGGAAGGGTGACGCGATAAGCGCCCAAGCGCGCATCGGGAACCATGTAATCCGTCGATACGTATTGCGCGCCGCTGGCGAATGCGGCTTCGCGACGGCTCGTGTCATTGCGACGTGCTTCGCGCGTATCGGCGTCGGCGCGCGTGCGTACCATGTAGCCGGCGTCGACGTCGCGACGGATGCGTTCGCCTTCGGCCAGCGGATCGTTGAGCGTCAGGTAGGCCGCCGCGGGCGACTGCTCGTCGGTGTTGACGAAGGCCACGCGTCCTTCGAGCGAATGCCGGGCGCCGCGATAGGTCGCCACCTTGGCGGCGTCCTCGTCCAGCACGAAGAACACCTTGCCGCGTGCACTCCCCAGCGTCGGCCATTGGCCGGCGAGCACCGCGTCGCGAAGCGTGGACCGCTTGCCCTGCACGTCGTCGGGAACGATGAGTTCGTTCGGCGCGAACACGCTGCGTATCTCCGTGTCCATCGCGTCGAACGCCGCCGCGGTGAAGGGCAGGGGATCCACGGCGCCGGGGCCGCCATGTCCATCCTTGGCATTGAGCAGCAACATGATGGGTACGTGCCGCGGATGGTCCAGCGACCAGCGGCGGATGATCCTCAGGCAGTCGACGAACACCTGGCAGGAGCTGCGGAAATCGATATCCGCCAGATGCATCACCTTGAAGCCTGGCTTGCCCATGTCCGCAGCGACCCCGGCTGGCCACGGCGACGTCGCATAGCCCTTGCGCAACGCACCCGGCGGATGCGCGTAGCGACCGCCTTGCGGGTCGTAGTAGACATCCAGTTCCAGCGTGCGCGCACCACGATTCAGCTGCACATCGAGCGGCGGGTGCGCGTAGTCGAGGCCTTCGGCACCGCGCGGATCGCGGGCATGGTGCGCCGCCCATTCCTCGGGCGGCATCGCCTGCTTGTAGCTGTTGTGCGTGCCGATCGCCTGCAACTGGTTCATGTGCAGCGTGCGATCGAGCGTGGCGATGTCACATCCCGTCGCGGGACGCTCCAGATCGCACGAGGAGTGCGCGATGGCCAGGGCAGGGCTCAAGACGAGCCCTGCCACCAGCCACTTCCATCGACATGTCGTTGCGACGGTCATCCGTCAGAAACGGTACATGATCGCGAAGCGATACGCGCGGCCGAGGATCGGGCGGGCGATGAAGGTGTTCGCACCGGCGTCGGCACTCTGCAATTCGCCAGCGCGCGGGTTGCCCTCGGTGAGGCCCAGCGAGTTGGTGAGGTTGTCGCCGTAGAGGTACAGCGAGCAGTGCTGCGACACGTCGTAGCGCGCGCTGGCGCTCCACACGTCGTACGAGGGCAGGCGTACCGAGTTGGCGGTGTCGACGAAACGCTCGCCTTCGTATTCGTATGCCACCTGCAGGCGCAGCTTGCCATTCAGCAGGTTCACGCCTGGCACCACGCGGTAGCTCACCTTCGGCACGCGAATCAGCTGGTTGCCCACATAATCGCGCAGCACCGGCGCGCCGTTGACGATTTCGGTGTAGCGCAGGCCCTGGTACGTCGGATCCTGGTACGTCGCGGTCAACTGCACGTCGAAGAACTGGCTCGGGAACCACGAACCTTCCAGTTCCAGGCCCTTGGTCTTGGTGTCCGCGTAGCCCTGCTGCACCGTGGAGGAGTTGGACGTGGCGTTGAACACGTAATTGCTGAAGCCGACGTTGTTGTACTTGGTGTAGAACGCCGTGGCGTACACGTCGAACTGGCGGTCGGTGTATTTGTAGCCGACCTCACCCAGGTCCATGGTCTGCGTGATCGGCGTGGCCGTGGGGCTGGTGATGTAAGAGCTCAGGTTCGGCAGGCGGAAGGTCGGCGTCCAGCGGGCGAACACACCCGAGTTCGGCGAGAACTGCCAGTTCGCGCCCAGCGTCCAGCCCAGCTTGCTGAAGGTGTGGTCGTAAGGCACGAACACGCCGGTGCCGTTGAGGATGTTCGACGTGGCGAAGGTGCCCTGGTTCACCGTCTGCTTGGTCTCGGTCTGGCCGCGCGTGTTCACCTGTTCCCAGCGCGCACCGCCATCGATGCGCAGGTTGTCCGTCACCTGCCATTCGTCGGAGAGATAGAACGCATTGGTGGTGGACTTGCCGCCAGCGTGCTCCCACTCGTAGCCATAGCGGTAGATGCCGTTGTCGGTGAGCTTGGCGATCGGCTGGCCGGCCGCATTCACCGCAACCAGGTCGAGCAGGCGCGCATTGTCCTGTGCGTCCGTCAGCGCCACCGAGGAGTAGCGGCTGAAGTCCTGGTTGAAATGCGCGTAGTAGTAACCGAACGTCACGTCATGCGTCTGGCCGCCCAGTTCGAACTTGCGCAGGATGCGCGTGTCGTTGTCGAACTCGTTCACCGGCATCGTCACGCCGCGCAGGCCCGCCTGCACCACCAGCGCGTTGCCGTTCTGGTTGGCGAGGTTGAACACCTGGCTCGGGTTGTCCACGTAGCGCAGCTGCAGGCCGGCGGTACCTGCCGGCAGATAGCTGTTCACGGCCTTCTGCGCCGTCGCGAGGAAGGCCGTACCGCTGGAAAGCGCATTGGGGAACACGCCGTTGCGCTGCGTCTGCGTGTTGGAATAGCGGAACGATTCGGCCAGCTTCCAGTCGTCGATCAGGTCATGGTCGAACTTGATGGTGACCTGGTCGCGCTTGACGTGCGTGCCTTCGGTGTTGTCGAAGTTGTACAGGCTGCCGTCGCCCATCTTCATCTGGATGTGCTCGGTCTCCGGACCGGCCAGCGTGCCGTAGTTGCCATCGAAGCCGGGCACGGCGCGGATGTCGCCGTTGGGCAGCGTGCGCATCGGGATGCCCAGATACAGCGCCACCTTGTCGTCCATGTGCTTGTAGTCGACGCTGAAGCTGCCGTTCTCGAACTGCTTGGCGAGGTTGATGCGGATCTGGCCGCCGTCGTTGGCCGGGAACTTCGGATCGCGGATGCCGTTGTCCTTGCGATAGAAGCCGCCCATGCCGAGCTTCCAGCCGTCGCCCACCGGCGTGCCGACCCAGAAGTCGCCGCGCTCCATGCCGTAGTCGCCCACGGTGAACTTGAACAGGCCTTCGGCGGTATCGCCCACCTGGCGCGGAATGAAGTTGATCGCGCCCGCCGGTGCGTTGGAATAGAACACCGACGACGGACCGCCACGCACCACTTCGATGCGCTCGATGGTTTCATCGAGGCGGAACGCCTGGTCGGCATTGAGGTAGCCGAGCGCCGGATCATGCTGCACCGGCACGCCGTCTTCGAGCAGGTTCACCGAACCATAGCCGTCCACCGGGATGCCGCGCGCGCGGATGTTGCCGCTGGCTTCGCCGCCGGAGGCTTCCACCCAGAAGCCCGGCACCGACTTCATCGCCTCGGTCACCGAGGTCGGGGCCTGCATGCGCAGGCGGTCTTCGTCGATGGTGGTGATGGAATAGCTGGTCTCGGCCTTGGTACGCACGTCGACACCGGAGCGCGCTGTCACCACGATGCCATCGAGGTTCTTGGCCTTGTCCTTGTCGGCCTGCATCTTCTTGGTGTCGTTGTCGGGCGCGGACGCATCCTGTGCGTGCAGCGCGATGCTGCACAGGCTGACGGAGGCGAACAGGGCGAGGCGAATGGCGTGGGAGATGGGGCGGCAATGCACGGGTCTGCTCCAGTGGGGGATCGAGCCGTGCGTTCGTATGCATTTCCGTCCGCTGCGTCATGCGACGCCGCAGAAATGCGTGTCTAAATCGATTCAAATCCTGAACCAGACAAGCCCTGCACAGCGGGCCGGAAGACTAGGCATGCCGAGTGACAAGTTCGTGCGAAAAGCGTGACAGTTTCTTGCGAAAACTTTGATATTTGCTACGGAACGGCGACAGGTGTGATGCGGTTGGCACTGCGGAGCGTAACGGCGCATCGCTGCACGTATACGCGCCGATGCAAATGTCGTGGTTCGATGACTTCATGCACAGGCGTGTCCGTGGTGGTGCGTGCACGCTGCACGGGTCCACAGGGAGATCGTCCATGCGCGTGCGCACGCTGGGATTCCTGATCATCGCCGGCGTCGCGTCCGCGCCATCAGCCTTCGCCGGCGAGGCGCCCAAGGCGTTGCGGGAAGAACTGCTGCGCACGACGCAGGCCCTGGTCGACGCACTGCCCACGGGCGACAGGGACGTCTGGGAGAAATCGCTCACCGACGATGCCGTGATCATCGACGAGTTCGGCCGCATTGCGCACAAGGCCGATACGGTGGCGTCGATCCACGCATTCCCGAAAGGGCTCTCGGGCAGCATCGAACTGCGCGATCCGCACGTGCAGCAGTACGGCGACACCGCGATCCTTCAGGTGGAGGAATACGAGCGCGAAACAGTGTTCGGCCAGCCGCTGGTGGTGCGCTATGAGTCCTTGCTCACCTTCGTGAAGCAGTCCGGTGCTTGGAAGCTGGCCGGCTACGAGGACGTCACGCTGCCCACCGAGCCGCCGAAACTCACGGTAACCGGCCTTACCCTGGGCGATTACCAAGGCAGCTATCGCTATGCGCCCGACCGCATCTGGACGGTCAGCCACGAACAGGGCGAGTTGCACGTGCTCGCCCGACCAGGCGCAAAGCCGAACCTGCTGCAGCCGATCGGCAAGGACATCTTCATGGGCAGCGATGACGAGCGGAATCTCTTCATCTTCCGCCGTGGCGCCGACGGCAAGGTCAATGCGCTGATCGAGCGGCGCAAGTTCAACGACCTGCGCCTGGACCGTACGGGCTAGCGCCTCACGAAGGAAAGAACGTGGCGCTGAACATCGCACTCAGCAACTGCTGGGCGCGCTGGTCGGACAGCTCGTTGGGCATGGAGTCGTTGAAGAAGCGCACGCCATCGATGAGCGCCATGGTGCCGAACGCAAGATCGGTGGCCGGCGCCGGCAGCGTCTTGCCCATCAGCGCGCAGAACTTCTCGATGAAGTACGCGATCACATCGCGCTTTTCCAGGCACATCGCGTTGAGGCGGGCGCGAAAACGCGCATCGCGCATCGCCTGCAGGCGGGCCTCGGCCCACAGGATGTAGCTGTTGTCGCCGCAATAGGCCTGCACGTAGAACTGCGCGAGCTTCTTCTGCATGTCTTCGATCGACAGCTTTGAATCGAGGATCTCCTGCAGGCCCTGCTGGATATCGGCGTGGTCGCGCTTCAGCAGCTCGATGAACAGGTCGTTCTTGCTCTTGAAGTTCGAATAGAACGCGCCGCGGGTGTAACCGGCATGGGCAGCGATGTCCTCCACGCTGGTGGCGGCCAGACCTTTCTTGGCGATGACGACGGCCGCCGCCTCCAGCAGGCGCTGGCGGGTCTGGTCGCGGCTTTCTTCCCGGGTCAATCGCTTGCGTGCCATGGGCGGATGGTAGCACGGGGTCTACAGCCTGCATCGGAATACACTTGCGATTTCAAATACAGAGTTGTATTTGTATTCGCCGCTGAATTGATCTCCCCGTGCCGGCCACCCCTGCCGGCCGTCCCCAGGCATCCCATGCAGGAGTGGCTCGTGACTTTCCGTAGTGATTCCCCGGCCGGCGTCCCGGCCCGATACCGATGGCTGCCGCTCGCGTTGGCCGTCGCCGCCTTGCTTTCCGCCTGCGGGAAGGGAAAGCCGGAGGCCGAAGCGGCGCGGCCGGTCATCGCCTCGCCGGTACAGCTCGCCGATGGGCAGACCCAGCAGCCCTATCCGGGCGAAGTGCACGCCCGTTATGAAATGCCGCTGTCGTTCCGCATCGGCGGCCAGCTGGTGGCGCGCCAAGCCCATCTGGGTGACACGGTGAAGAAAGGGCAGGTGCTGGCGCAGCTGGACGATGCCGACGCAGCCCGCTCCCAGACGTCGGCGGCGGCAGCACTGGAGGCGGCGGAGCACCGCCTCACCTTTGCGACACAGCTGCGCGACCGCGACGAGGCCCAGGCGAAGCAGAACCTGATCAGTCAGCTGCAGTTGGACCAGACGCACGATGCGTACGCCTCGGCGCGGGCGGCGCGTGACCAGGCGAAGCAGCAACTGGCGCTGGCGCAGAACCAGTCGCGCTACACCTCGCTGGTCGCCGACCGCGACGGCAGCATCACCAGCGAGCAGGCCGACGTGGGGCAGGTGGTGGCGGCGGGCCAACCTGTATTCGGCTTCGCGTGGTCCGGCGATCGCGACGTGTTCCTCGACGTGCCCGAAGACCGGCTCGCCGGTATCAGCGTGGGACAACCGGCGACGGTGACCCTGCTGGCGCTGCCGGGCAAGGCCTTCGCGGGCCACGTGCGCGATATCGCGCCGGCAGCCGATCCGCAGTCGCGCACCTATCGCATCAAGCTCGCGATCGACCAGCCTGATGAGCACCTGCGGCTAGGCATGACGGCCCAGGTCAGCCTTGCGTCGTCGAACACGGCGCACGGCGTGCGTCTCCCGGCCACGGCCTTGTTCCACCAGGGCGAGAAGCCTGCCGTATGGGTGGTGCGTCCGAACGACGGGACGCTCGAACTGCGTCCGGTGTCCGTGCTGCGCTACGGCGAGCGCGACGTGCTGGTGGGCGAGGGATTGCACGCGGGCGAGCGCGTAGTGATGCAGGGCGTGCATACGGTGTCCGCCGGCGAGAAGGTCCAGCCCATCGCTCCGCCGCATCCGGAGGACGCGCCGCTATGAATGGGGAGGGCCACTTCAATCTCTCCGCGTGGACGCTGCGGCACCAGTCGCTGGTGTTCTTCCTGATGGTGATGGTGACGCTGTTCGGCCTGCTGTCGTACAGCCGTCTGTCCCAATCGGAAGATCCGCCGTTCACCTTCAAGGTGATGGTGATCCAGACCTTCTGGCCCGGCGCCGACGCCAAACAGGTGCAGGAGCAGGTGACCGACCGCATCTCGCGCAAGCTGCAGGAAACGCCGTCGATCGACTTCCTGCGCAGCTATTCGCGCCCGGGCGAATCGCTGATCTTCTTCAACATCAAGGATTCCGCTCCTGCGTCCAGCGTGCCCGACACGTGGTACCAGGTACGCAAGAAGGTGGGCGACATCGCCGTGCAGTTGCCGCAAGGTGTGCAGGGGCCGTTCTTCAACGACGAGTTCGGCGACGTCTACACCAACATCTACGCGCTCGAAGGCGACGGCTTCTCGCCGGCGCAGCTGCACGACTACGCCGACCAGCTGCGCGCCGAACTGCTGCGCGTGCCGGGCGTGGGCAAGGTCGATTTCCTTGGCGACCAGAACCAGCACGTGTATATCGAGGTGACGAACGCGCGGCTGTCCAAACTCGGCATCAGTCCGCAGCAGCTGGCGCAGGCGATCAACCAGCAGAACGCGGTGGCGGCGGCCGGCGTGCTGACCACGGCGGACGACCGCGTGTACGTCCGGCCCACCGGCCAGTTCGACAACGTCGATGCGCTGCGCGACATGCTGCTGCACATCGGCAGCCAGACCTTCCGGCTGGGCGACATCGCCACCATCCACAAGGGTTACGACGATCCACCGAGCCAGCAGGTGCGCTTCATGGCGCAGCCGGTGCTTGGCATCGGTGTCACCATGCAACCGGGCGGCGACGTGATCCGTCTCGGCAAGGCGCTGGATACGGCCACAGCCACGTTGCAGAAGCGCCTGCCGGCCGGCCTGAAGTTGTCCGAAGTCACGAGCATGCCGCATGCGGTATCGCATTCGGTGGACGATTTCCTGGAGTCGGTGGCCGAAGCGGTGGGCATCGTGCTGCTGGTGAGCCTGCTGAGCCTCGGTTTTCGCACCGGCATGGTGGTGGTGATCTCCATTCCGTTCGTGCTGGCGGCCACGGCGTTGGGCATGGAGCTGTTCGGCATCGGCCTGCACAAGGTGTCGCTGGGCACGCTGGTGCTCGCGCTGGGCCTGCTGGTGGACGACGCGATCATTGCGGTCGAGATGATGTCGGTGAAGCTGGAGCAGGGCTGGACCCGCGTGCGCGCCGCCGCGTTTGCCTATACCAGCACGGCGTTCCCCATGCTTACCGGCACCCTGGTGACGGTGTCAGGCTTCCTTCCGATCGCACTGGCCAAGTCCGGTACGGGCGAATACACGCGCTCGATCTTCGAAGTGTCCGCCATCGCCTTGCTGGTGTCGTGGCTGGCGGCGGTGGTCGTGATCCCGTTGCTGGGCTATCACATGCTGCCGGAACACCATCAACGTGCGAAGCCCGGCGAGGAGTGGTGGGCGCGCTGGCTGCCGCAGCACTGGAACGACACGCGTCGCGCACGCGCCGCGGCGATCGTGCACCACGAAGGCGACATCGAGATCTACGAGACGCCGTTCTACCTGCGATTCCGCCGATGGCTTGGTTTCTGCCTCAGGAACCGCTTCCTGGTGCTGGGCGCGACGGTGGCGTTGTTCATGGTGGCGTTGGCCGGGTTCGGCCTGGTGCCGAAGCAGTTCTTCCCCAGCTCGGACCGGCCGGAACTGCTGGTCGACCTGCGGCTGCCCGAGGGCGCCTCGTTCGACGCCACGCTGACCCAGGTGAAGCGCTTCGAAGCTGCCATCAAGGACCGCAAGGAGATTGCCAACTACGTGAGCTTCGTCGGTTCCGGTGCGCCGCGCTTCTACCTGCCATTGGACCAGCAGCTCGGGCAGCCGAACTTCGCGCAGTTCGTGATTACCGCCAAGGATGTCGAGCAGCGCGAGCAATTGGCGCGCTATCTCGATGGCATGCTGCCGCGCGACTTCGCCGCTGTCCGTACGCGCGTGAGCCGGCTGGAGAACGGTCCGCCGGTCGGCTTCCCGGTGCAGTTCCGCGTGCAAGGTGACGACATCGCCACCGTGCGTCGCATCGCCGACCAGGTGGCCGGCGTGATGCGCGCCGATCCGCAGACACGCAACGTGCAGTTCGACTGGGACGAGCCAGGGGAACGCTCGGTCCGATTCGAGATCGACCAGCACAAGGCGCGCCAGCTCGGCATCAGCTCGCAGGATGTCGCCGGCTTCCTCGCCATGACCTTGTCGGGCACTACCGTGACGCAGTACCGCGAGCGGGACAAGCTGATCGCGGTGGACCTGCGTGCGCCAAAGGCGGACCGCGTGCATCCGGACCAGATCGAGCGGCTGGCGATACCCACGCCGAGCGGCACGGCGATCCCGCTGTCGCAGTTGGGCCACGTCACGTATGGCCTGGAATATGGCGTGATCTGGGAGCGCGATCGCCAGCCCACCATCAATGTGCAGTCCGACATCCGCAGTGGCGCACAGGGCCTGGATGTCACCAACGCCATCGACAGGAAGCTGGGCGACATCCGCAACCAGTTGCCGGTGGGTTATCGCATCGAGGTCGGTGGTTCGGTCGAGCAGAACCAGAAGGCGCAGGGGTCGATCAATGCGCAGATGCCGCTGATGGCGATCGCCGTGCTCACCCTGCTGATGATCCAGCTGCAAAGCTTCGGCCGCACCTTCATGGTGGTGCTGACCGCGCCGCTGGGATTGATCGGCGTGATCGGTTCGCTGCTGCTGTTCCATCAGCCATTCGGTTTTGTGGCGATGCTCGGGACGATCGCGATGCTGGGCATCATCATGCGCAACTCGGTGATCCTGGTGGACCAGATCGAGCAGGACATCCGGGCCGGCCATCCGCGCTGGGAGGCGATCATCGGCGCCACCGTGCGGCGCTTCCGCCCGATCACGCTCACCGCCGCCGCGGCCGTGCTGGCGCTGATCCCGCTGTTGCGCAGCAACTTCTTCGGGCCGATGGCCACCGCGCTGATGGGCGGCATCACCGGCGCCACGATTCTCACCCTGTTCTATCTGCCGGCGCTGTATGCGGCGTGGTTTCGCGTACGTGCCGACGAACCCGCGCAGGAGGTCGCGCCATGATCCCCAAGTTGCACATGACACTGCTGGCCGCCGCCGTCATGTTGGCCGGCTGCTCGTTCGCACCCTCGACCAAGCCGCCCGCGCCGCCGTCGCCGGAGCACTATGCGGTGGCGCCCACGCCTGCAGGCAGCGTGGAAGCGGGCGGCGTAGCGCAGCACTTCGACACCGCCAAGCATCCCGTGCCCGACTGGTGGCGGCTATATGGCTCGGACACACTCGATGCCTGGGTGGACGAAGGCTTGCGCAACAACGCCTCCCTGGATGCCACGCGGCATACGCTCGAAGCGGCGCACCAGCAGTTCCGCGCCCAGGTGGGCAACACGGCATGGCCGTCGCTGGATGCGCAGGGACAGGCGAGCCGCCAGCGCGATCTCGGGCTGCCGAAGCTCGGGCCGCCGACCAGCATCTACAACGTCTACGCCGGCCAGCTGAGCCTCAACTACACCTTCGACTTGTTTGGCGCGACGCGCTACGGCATCAGGCAGACGGCGGCGCAGGTGGACCAGCAGGCGTTCCAGCTCGATGGCGCGCGGCGTGCACTGGCAGCGAACATCGTGATCACCGCTGTCAATGCATCCTCGCTGTCCGAGCAGTTGGCTGCATCCACGCGACTCGCCGCCTTGGCGCATGAGCAGGCCGAACTCACGGAGAAATCCTACGCGCTCGGCGCGGCCTCACATGACGATGTGCTCACGGCGCAACAGAACGCTGCCGCGCTCGATGCATCGCTGCCGCCGCTGCGATTCCAGGTCGAACGAACGCGGCATCTGCTCGCGGTGCTGATGGGCCGTACGCCCGACCAGGCGCCCGAACCGCTGCCGCTGGCGCAACTGACATTGCCCGACCACGTGCCGGTGAGCGTGCCATCCGAACTGCTGAGCCAGCGCCCGGACGTGCGGGCAGCGGAAGCCGCGGTGCAGGCGGCGTCGGCGCAGGTCGGTGTCGCCACGGCCAATATGTTTCCACATGTCTCGCTGTCGGCGTCGCTGGGCTCGGCGTCCTTCAAGGACTCGCAACTCTTTACAGGTTCCACTTCGATCTGGGGCGTGGGCTTGTCGCTCGCACAACCGATCTTCCACGGCGGGGCCTTGCGTGCGCAGCGCAAGGCTGCGATCGCCGAGTACGACGCCAGCGTCTCGCAATACCGGCAGACGGTGCTCAACGCCTTCCAGAATGTCGCCGACACGCTCATCGCGTTGCAGCAGGATGCGCTCGCGCTGCAGGCCGCGCAGGCGGCTTCCGCGGCGGCCGGGCAGTCGCATGCCGATACGCGGTCGCGCTATCGATTGGGCGCCGTGTCGTACCCGGCCACCTTGCTCAGCGAGCAGCGTTGGCAGAACGCGCGACTGGCGGACATCCAGGCAGCGGCCGCGCGCTTGATCGACACGGCGGCGCTCTATCAGGCCATGGGCGAGCCGCTGGAGACAAAGCAGGACGTGGCGCGTAACGAAGCCGCCCGGTGAGCCATTCGCGTATCGACGCCATGCTGGCGGTGCCAGGATGACGTCGATACGCGCAGTGACGCCCGCTTCTCAGGGGGAGGGCGGCGTGGCATCGCCTTCGTCCGTCGCCACGTTTCGTGGCGGTTCCAGCGGCGCGTCATGGTGCGGGAATCCGACGGTCATGCTGGGAAACACGTCGTCGCGGCGGATCAGCGCGTGATAGAGCGCGGCGCCCATGTGCCCGAGGATGGTGAGGAAGAACAGATAGGCCACATAGCGATGCGCTTCACGCAGCCAGGCGAACAGCGCGCCGTTCGCCGGAGCGATCGGCGGCAGATGCCATGCATGTCCCAGCATGACCGGATAGCCGCCCGCCGACAGCATCGCCCAGCCGATCAGCGGCATCGCGAGCATCAAGCCATAAAGCACCCAGTGCGACGCGTGCGCCACGAACTGCATCAACGCGGGCATGTCCGCTGGCAGGGCCGGCGGCCTGAAGCGCAGGCGCACGCCGATGCGGATCAGGGCCAGCACGAAAATGGCAGCGCCGAGCGGCCGGTGGAGTGCGAGCAGCCATTGGTGCTTTTCGGAAACCGTCGTCACCATGCCGACGCCAACGAACAACATCGCCAGAATCAGCAAGGCCATGGTCCAGTGCAGCAGGCGCGCGAGCGGATGGAAGGCTTGGGGCGCGTTCATCGCGTCTGCTCCTGCTTGGACGCGGCATGGGCCGCGCCGGGTATGTGGGCTTCTTCGCTGGTGCGACGGAGGTACGAATCGGCGTAGGCGGCCGAGCGCGCGGCGAGCAAGGGATCGTCCGAGACCTCGATGCCATCGGGCAGCACGGTCGGGTCGTAGTTGATGTCGCGGCACGGACCGCTTTCCTGCGGTTGTTCGCTCTGGATGACCAGCGTGCCGGCATCGATCGTGGTGCGATCGTCAGGCCATGCCTTGGTCGCGTCGTTGGTAGGGTCACCGGGCGCCGCCAGCGTCACCATCAGGTGCCAGCGCAGCGGACCTGCGGCGAGGCGCGTGCGCAGGTCACTGGCGAGATAGTCGGTGTCGCCGGCTGGGCCAGGGGCAGCGTCTTTCGTTTCCGGCACGACCTGCCAGCGCACGGCGTGACGCTCGCCCTTGGCGTCAACGAAATAGAACGCGTCAAGCGCGCTGTAGCTTTCGGTGGCGTAGCTCGCCGATGGCTTGGCCGTCTTGATCCAGGCGAGGAAAGGGCCTGCCTCCGGGTGTGCACCGAAGAACGCCTTGAGCCGCGCGGGATCCGGCTTCCCGGTCGCAGGATCGGGCTGGCTTGCCTGCAACTGTTCGTAGAAGGCCTGCGGCGTCGCTACCGGGAACACCGGCATGCTGTTCATGCCGGTGCGCCACTGCTGGCCGTTCGCCAGTGCAAAGCGCAGCGCGAAGCTGCGGATCGGCACGCTGCCGTCGGGCGCATACGGGTTGCCGCCGGGGAGGGCGAAGCGCCCGACCACGGGCGTGCGCTCCGCGGTGAAGACGCTGGCTTTCGAATAGGGCGTGGCGGCACCGTTGCCTTCGAAATAGCCGGCTACGCAAACGCCCTTGGCATGGTTGCGACGAAA
The DNA here is from genome assembly GCF_003264855.1 of Dyella jiangningensis. Taxonomy (NCBI): domain Bacteria; kingdom Pseudomonadati; phylum Pseudomonadota; class Gammaproteobacteria; order Lysobacterales; family Rhodanobacteraceae; genus Dyella; species Dyella jiangningensis. Next base: position 1,873,376 of record NZ_NFZS01000001.1, read on the forward strand.
TCCGGGATGCACGCCGCCATTGGCCTGCAGGGCATCCACGATGCGTTGCGGGGTGAGTCGATGCGGGGTGAGCCATCCGCCGACGGCACCGAAGGCCAGCGCGAGCAATACAACGGCGGCGCCGATGGCGCACCAGCGCCAGAACAGGTGCGAAGGCTTGCGGGAGGGGGTGGGCATGAGGGCTCCGGACGAAGAAGTCTCCCTTATCTTCGTCCGTCGAACCCGAAGGTTACGTCACGACGCCACCTGTGCCTGATGGCGCGGCGATGCCCGAGGTGCCATCGAGGCGACCCGGGCCACCGGCCGCGCCGGCGTTCAACCCTTTGCCGCGGCGGCATTCCACGCAGCGACCTTCTTCCGGGTGTCCTCCAGCATGCCGTCCAGCGCCTTGCGGTCGTAGACGTGGCCGCGAAGGATCACGGTGTCGATGGCGCGGGTGGCGTTGATGTCCTGCAGCGGGTTGCGATCCAGCAGCACCAGGTCGGCGGCCTTGCCCGTCGACACCGCACCGTAGCGATCGAGCTTGCCGAACCACGCCGGGCCGGCGCGGGTAGCCGAAGACAGTGCCTGGTCCGGGGTCAGCCCGTTCTGCACGAACACGGTCAGTTCGTCGTGCAGGCCGATGCCCGGGTAGTCGAACGAGTTGAGGAAGCCGGCATCGGTGCCCGCCATGATCGTCACGCCCGCCTGCTGCAGCATCGGCAGCACCTTGGTCAGGTGTTCGTAGTGCGCGTGCCGTGCCGCAACCTGCTCGGGCGTGGCCTTGGCGGCGCGCTCGATACGCCAGTCATACGTCTTGCGCAGCTTGGGGCCGATGTAGGCCAGGTAGGGATCATTGGCGTGGTTGTCGCTGTCGAGGAAATCGAGCACGCGGCCGCCGTTGAGGGTGGGCGTCACATACACGCCCTTGTCGGCCAGGTGCCGGTAGGCGGTCATCGCCGTGGAAGGATCAAAGCCCGCGTCCAGCCGGCGATTGGCTTCGGCGCGGTTGATCTTGCCGGCAGCGAAATCGGCGGAAATCGCCGCCTCGTCCTTCACGCCCGCCTTGTAGGCGTAGTCGAGATGCTCGATGGAGCTGATGCCCGCATCCACGGCCTGTTCGACGGTCAGGGCCATGGGGATGTGGCCCGAAGAACGAATGCCGAAGCTTTTCGCCTGCGATACCGCATAGAGGAACAGCTGCGGATCGAGCGTGCTGTCGGTGATCTTCACGAAGTCCACCCGGTCCTTCTTCAACCGGACAAACGCGGCATCGACGTCCGCCTTGCTGCCGACTTCGATGGTGCCTTTCCACACCGGATGGATGCCCTCGATCTTCGCGCCGGAGGTGAAGAGCTGCGGCCCGAACAGCGTGCCCTTGGCGATCTCGCCGCGCCATTGCAGCACCTGCTCGGGCAGGTCGCCGGAGCAGTCGCGGATGGTGGTGATGCCGTGCGCGATATAAAGCGGCAGCAGCGCCTTGTTCTCGTCGATCAGGTCCGGGCCGCCACCGAAGTGCACGTGCATGTCCCACAGGCCGGGGATCAGGAAACGTCCCTTGCCGTCGACGGTCTGCGCGGCCGTCCAGGATTTGGCGATCTCCGCATCGGATCCGACCGCGATGATATCGGCGCCGCGCAACACGACGGCCTGGTCGGCGACGCTGCGGGCGTGCTCGACATCGATCACCGTGGCATGGCGAATCATTACGTCGCCCTGCGAGCGCTCCGCATGGGCAGGCGCAGTGAAGGCGATCAGCAGGGCGATGGCGCTGGCGAGAGACTTCTTCATCGGTTGGATTTTCCTTGGCGCGTCCGTCAGGCGCGGCCATGCGTGGGAAAGGCATGTTTGCCGGGCGTGGCTGACCATGTTAGACACCGTTCCATCCATTGAGTAGGTAAATATTCGAATGGCTACCAGTGCAAAATCGAATAGGGCCTTGTTCGAGCTCGACCTCCTGCGCGCGATGGTCACAGTGGCCGATTGCGGCAGCTTCACGACGGCATCGGCGCGACTGCATTCCACCCAATCCACAGTGAGCCAGAAGGTGCGCCGGCTGGAGGAGATGGCCGGGCACCAGTTGCTGGTGCGCGGCAAGGGCGACGTGCGGCCGACCGATGCGGGCGAAACCGTGCTGGCCTATGCGCGACGGATGCTCACGCTCAACGACGAATTGCTGGATGCGCTGGCCGGCGCCGACGTCGCGGTGACCGTGCGCCTGGGCGTGCCCGAGGATTTCGCGGCGGGTCGCACCACGCAACTGCTCGCCGCCTTCAACCGCAAGCATCCCCGCGTGAAGCTCGAAGTCACCACCGGACTCAGTCGCGACCTGGCGGGCAGCTACGATCGTGGCGAACTGGATCTGATACTCATCAAGCAACGACGCAACAGTCGCGAGGCCGTTGCTCGCTGGCCCGAGAGCATGCGCTGGATCGACAGCGCGAAGAGTCCCGCCTTCGCACTCGATCCCGTGCCGCTGGTCGCGTTCCCGCCGCGCGGGCTCTATCGCGACGAGATGATCAAGGTAGTGGAGGGCATGGGACGTCGCTGGCGCATCAGCTTCACCAGCTCGAGCCTGTCCGGCATCCAGTCGGCCGTGGCGGGCGGACTCGGCATCAGCCTGCTGCCCGCGCGCGCCGTCACGGCGGAGCACGCGGTGCTGACGCGCAGGCAGGGTTTCCCGGCGATCGACACCATGGACATCGCGCTTCTCTACCGCCCGACCGCTGATCCTGTCGTGCAGGAACTGGGGCGTGAACTGGGCCGCATGCTGGACCGCTTCAGGGCGTAGCCGGCGGGCGCGCCACCGCCGTGGAGGTTCACGCCGTGCCACGGTGACGGCGAGCCCGCCGAACTCGGTTGTCGGCGGGCATCCCACGCCGCAGGCAGACAGGAGAAATCAGTTCACGTGCTCAAACAGGCGTGTGCCCTCGTCACCCCTGCCGATTTCGCCGCGACGCACGATGGTCCGCCGGGAGGGCATGCCGGCCACGGCCGCCGCGCCGTTCGGCGCGTCGATCACCAGGAAGGTCGCCTCGTTGCCGGCATGCAGGCCGTAATCGCGCATGCCGAGCACGGCCGCACCCGCCGACGTGGCCATGTCCAGCGCGACGAGCAGGTCCTGGTCCGTGTAGAAGCCTGAGCGATAGCCGATCATGTTCGCGCGCTGGAGCATGTCGCCGTTACCGTACGGCCACCACGCATCGCGAATATTGTCGTTGCCGGCGAACACGTGCACGCCCGCTGCACGAAGGCGGAGCACCGGCGGAAACGGACGATCGCCCGGTGCATTGGTCATGATGGCTACGTCCGCATCGGCCAGCACCGTGGCGATGCGATCGACCACGTCCACCGGCACTTCACCGAGCGCATACGCATGGCTGACCGCGACGCGGCCAGCCATGCCAAGCGCCCGCGTGCGTTCGGCAATGCGCTGCAACTGCTCGATGCCATGCATGCCGGGTTCGTGCAGATGGATGTCGACCTTGACGCCACGCCTCTCGGCAATGCCGAACACGACATCCAACTGGCCATCCGCGTCGCCGTCGAACGTGGTCGGGTCGATGCCGCCGATGACGGTCGCGCCTTCGCGCATGGCCGCATCGAGCAGGGCCGCGGTTCCCGGGCATGACATCACGCCGGCCTGCGGAAACGCCACGATCTCGATAGCGACGCGGTCGAGCCACTGACTGCGCGCTTGCATCACCGCGTGCAGATGATCCAGGCCCGTGGTGGCATCCACGTCGACATGACAGCGCATCGCCACGGTGCCGAACGCCGCCGCCTGCTCGATGAGGGCGAGTGCGCGCTCCTCCATCGGTCGCGCCCGCGCGAGCAGCGCCTTCTCCGCGGCAAGCCGGTCGCGCAGCGCATGCGCCTCGATGTGCGGCCGCCATGCATCGCCCACGAAGCTCTTGTCGAGGTGGATATGGCCATCGACAAAGCCGGGCATCACCAGGCGGCCGCCCAGGTCGACGATGTCACCGAATGCATGCCCGGGCGTATCGTCCCCGATATCGACGAAGTGACCGTCCTTCACGGCCAGGCGCAGGGGTTCACCGTGGATATCCACGGCGTTGTGAAACAGGCGATCCAACATGGTGCGGTCCCGTGGCTGTCATGACCAGTGGACACGACGCTCTTCGGCGCGGCAGGTCATGGGGAAGAGAACATCACGGTAGGGCCGGACGGAGCCATTCGCAAATTAAATGATTGGATCAATGCTATTCGTAAATGAAATATGCGTCGACACAGGCATGGGCATTCGCCGCCCCCGGAGGCTTGCAAAGTCGTCTAAGCCGACTCGACGAGGTTGACGCAGGTGGCACGCAGATGACGCAGCAGGGTGCGGGGGTGGACGCCGAAGTGGTGGGCGGCTTTCGCGAGGGCCCAATGTTCCTCCCGCATGAGGCGTTGGGCTTCGTGGCATTGGGCAGCGGTGAGCGATGGCTGCCGTCCCATGCGCCGCCCTTGCGCGCGCGCTGCGGCCATTCCCGCACGCGTGCGCTCGCTTATGAGCGACCGTTCGAATTCGGCCAGCGCGGCCATCATGTGGAAAACCAGGCGTCCGCCTGCCGAACTGGTGTCGATGTTCTCGGTCACCGACTGGAAGCGCACGTGTCGCCGGCCCAGTTTTTCGAGCAGCGTCACCAGGTGCGACAGCGAGCGGCCCAGTCGGTCCAGTCGCCATACGACGAGCTTGTCGCCGGCCCGCAGCGATACCAGGGCACGATCCAGGCCTTGTCGCGAATGCAGCGCCCCGGAGACGCCGTGGTCCGTGAAGATCTTCTCGCAACCCAGGCGCTCGAGCGCCTGTATCTGCAGGGCGAGGCTCTGGTCTTCGGTGGAAACGCGTGCATACCCGATCGTCTTGCTGGACATGGTCATTCCCGCGAGCGCTGTTGTTCCTTCAACCGATCTCCGCGATGTCAAGCGGACCCAGACAGCATGCGCTCATCTTGTTGACAGAAGGGTTCCTTTGCGTCGGAGGCCTGCATTCTGCGGCAGGCTCCGTGATGTCAGGGCTAAAACGCCCTGGCGGGATGCTCACAAAAAAGGAACCCTTGTGTGCAAGACACATGGGAATGAGAGAGCACTGCTTCGCAGCGGGGAACACCTCTTGGCCGTGATCGCGGCATCCATCGAACGAGAGTTGATCGAGAAACCGCCGCGCACGCGGTGGAAGCATGATTTTCCCCGGGAGCGTGCGCCAAATTTTTGGCGTTTTCATTTAGACGTCTAAATGCGCTCGCGTATGTAGCCGTCGGTTAGTGATGTGCTTCGCATATTTATACGCGGACCACTTCTCATTTGCGGCGGGGTGATTAAGATCCCCGTAAGCCCGGTTCCCCGGAAGAATGGCTTTTGCATGACGTCGTCATGCGCGGAAAAGCGCACTCCAGGGCGCATGACGGAGCTTTCGGTTGCGGATGCTTACAGGGGGCATCGAAGCGGAATTCCTGTTGCGTGTAGAGCATGCTTGAACGAAGTCGCCAGGCGCGACCTCGCCGGATGCTTTGCGCCGTTCGCTGGATCCGCCGGTGCATCCTCGGGATCGAGAGGCCATGATCGTGTTGCGCATGCAGTCCTGTACGTCGATGTCTCGCCCGGTCGCGTGCATGCATGTCGCGCTCGACCGGCAAGTCGTCGGCGGCGCCACGGTTCGCTTCGATATCCCAGCATCTGCACACGCAGTTTGCCGTGCCGGCAGGCGCGGTGCGGGCGCATGATGGTCTTGCGAATGCACCGGCGGCGCCTGAAGGAGCCTTCCCTGGACGGGAAGTGGCATACGAATCGGACACGTATCCACCAGACGGATGAGGCAAGGGAGCATCGATGATGCAATCGATAAGATCGACGGCCATCCACAGGACGCTCGACTACATGGAACCGTCCTGGCGAGACGATCCCGCATGCCTGTACGGCGGCCCCGACGAACGGCTCTGGCGGCCCGAATAATCGCGCTCCGGTAGCACCTGCAGTCTTCGAATCTTGCATGGCTTCGTGGCATGCAAGCGGTCTCGGTCGCGCGGAATCCGGCACGACCGACCGGCGTAACGAGCACATCGAGTAGACGAAGTCACAGGCGCTCGAAGAGCCAGGGCACTCGCCATCAACGAAACCACGCGCGTGTGGAGCTTGTTGAAGCTTCACGCCACGGGCGTGTGCGCGCTGGTGTTTTCGCTTGTGCTCGTGGCCTTCGGCTCCTGCCCCCCACCCAAGGAGATGGTATGAACAAGATCCATGGCAAGGTTTGGAGCCACCAGCTGCAACAGCTCGTGGTGGTCTCGGAATTGGCCACGTGTCGTCGTGGCGGCGCGAGCGAAGGCGGCGACGTGCGCCGACGTTCGTTGGGTCGGCTGAGCGCGGGCATCTTTGCCGCGATGGCGGCGTTTGGATGGATGGGATGGACACCCTCGGCGCACGCGCAGACGGTGGATTGCAGTCTCAACCCATTCAATGTGTACAGCGGCACCGCCTCCTGCATGGGCTATCAATCCGCGGCCAGCGGCACGGGCGCCACCGCTCTCGGCTCGCTTGCGCACGCCAATGTGCTTGGCACGCTGGCGGTGGGCTACAACTCGCTCGCGAATGCCCAGAACGGCATTTCGCTGGGATTTCAGGCCTACACCGCGGGCGTCAACTCGATCTATCTGGGCGCACGAACGGGCCCGACCACCGGTGCGTTGGCGGACAGCACCATTGCACTCGGCACGGATGTCACCGCATCAGGCACGGGCGGCATCAGCGTGGGTGCGACCTCGAAGGCCCTCGCCGGAAATGCCGTTGCCATCGGCGTGTCCAGCGGTGTCGACGCCAACTCCGGCAATAGCGTGGCGATCGGCCCCGCGGCCGGCGTGAGCAAGGCCATCAATTCGGTCGCCATCGGTTCGTCCGCCCTCGCGAGCACCGGGCAATCCGTAGCGCTGGGTGCGTTCACCAAGGCAAGCGGAGAGGGAGCCGCAGCACTCGGTCTGGGCTCGCAAAGCCTAAGCACCCACGCCACCGCCGTTGGCTGGCAGGCGTATGCGACGGGACTCAATGCGGTGTACCTCGGTGCACGCAGCACCGGCACGGGCGCATCGGCGGAGTCGTCCGTCGCCATCGGCACCGACGTGAACACGGCAGGCGCCTACGCCATCGGCATGGGCCTTCAGGCCAGCGCGAGCCAGGCGCAGGCCATCGCCATCGGCTACACGACACACGCTTCAGGGCTTGCGTCCATCGCGATCGGTGGCGACTCCACCGCGGGCGCCAATGCCTCGGGCGACAATGCGACATCCATCGGTACCCGCTCCAGCGCCACGGCCGCCAATGCGGCAGCGCTCGGCTACGACGTGCACGCCATCGGCAACAACTCCGCAGCCTTCGGCGTCAGTACGAGCGCAAACGGCGCGGGTGCGATAGCGCTGGGCAACGGCTCGGCCGCGTCCGGCACCAATTCGGTGGTGCTCGGTACCACCACCACGGCCAGCCAGGTCAACGACATCGCCGTAGGCGCGGTGGCCACGGCCTCCGGCGGGGCATCGACCGCCATCGGTGCGCTGGCCACTGCTTCAGCGGTACAAGCGCTGGCGGTTGGTGACGCGACCAAGGCATCGGGCGTGCGCGCCGCCGCGATTGGCCCGAGTTCGCAAGCGCTGGCCGCTTCGACGGTGGCCTTGGGCGATACCAACACCGTCGCCGCCGCTGCAGGCGCCGGCTCCATCGCCGGCGGCCACAACTCGCAGGTGCTCGGCGGCCTTGGCGCCGTTGCGCTCGGCGAAGCACAGACCGCCACCGGCAACGGCGCCGTGGCGATCGGCGACCCCAATACCGCCAACGGCAACGGCGCCGTGGCGATGGGTTCCAACAACATCGCTGCGGGCGATGCCGCCGGCACCACGGCCGCGGATGGCGCCGTAGCCATCGGTAACAGCAACCAGGCCATCGGCCAGGGTTCGGTGGCATTGGGCAACACCAGCCAGGCGCTGGCGGCGGGCGCGGTCGCGTTCGGCAACGCGGCTATCGCAAACCACGCCAACGACGTGGCGCTGGGCTCCGGCTCGACCACGGCCACCGCAGTCGGTACGCCGAACTACACGATCGCCGGCACCACCTATAGCTTCGCCGGCACCACGCCAGCCAGCACGGTCAGCGTGGGCACGAGCGGCGCCGAGCGCACCATCACCAACGTGGCGGCGGGACGCATCTCCGGCGGCAGTACCGACGCCATCAACGGCTCGCAGTTGTATGCGACCAATCTTGCACTGGAATCGCTGAGCAATAGCGTGACGGCCGATGCCACGCATTACTACAGCGTCAACGATGGGGGCACGCAGGGCAGCAACTTCGCCAACAACGGCGCACTGGGCGTGAACTCGCTCGCCGCGGGCGTCGGCGCATCGACCACGGCCGACGCGACGAATGCGGTGGCGATCGGCTTCTCCTCCGTCGCGCAGGGCGGCACGGCCGTGTCTATCGGCGGCAGCAACACGGCGTACGGCCCTGGCGTGCTGGCGATGGGCAGCAGCAACTTTGCCGGCAGGAACACGATCAATACCGGCACCACCACCGGTGCCGTGGCGCTGGGTTCCGGCAACACGGCGAGTGATGCGGTCATCGTTTCGCGCAACCAGTTGCTTTCCGCCGGCAACGGCGCCGTGTCGATCGGCCAGGGCAACACCGCCACGGGCACCGGCTCGATCGCGATGGGCTACGGCTCGGCGGCCAAGGTCACCGTTTCCGTTGGCGGAGCCATCAACTGGGGCACGATCGCGATGGGTTATCAGACGGTCGCCAACAGCGGTTCGGTCGCGCTGGGCAGCGGTGCCAATGCGAACCAGCAGTCCGTCACCATCGGCGTCAACACCAAGGGCATAGCCGATGTGGTTGCGCTCGGTTCGAACGCACAGGGCAACGTCCAGTCGATTGCGATCGGCAAGGGTGCACAGGCTGATCTGGTGACCATCGGCTCGCAAACCACGGCTGCAAGCATCGCGATCGGTGCAGGGGCCAACGTGGCCATGAGTGTCGCAGGCGACATCGGCGGCATGGTGGCGCTGGGACAAGGTGCGACCGTGACGCGCAGCTCAGGCATTGCGCTGGGCAGCAGCACCAATGTGTCGGCTGTGCAGGGCCTGGCCGTGGGTTTGCGCGCTACAACCTCGGGCACCAACGGCACGGCGGTCGGCGTCGACAGCAAGGCGGCCGGCAGCAATGCCGTCGCCGTCGGCAATGGCGCGCAGGCCAACGGTGCACAGTCGATCAGCATCGGCACGGGCAATATCGTGACCGGCGACAACTCGGGTGCGTTCGGTGATCCGAACACTGTCAACGGCACGGGTTCGTATGCCTTCGGCAACAACAACACGGTCGGCGCGAACAACGCCTTCGTGCTGGGCAACAACGTCACCATTGCTGCGGGTCTCGACGGTTCGGTGGCGCTGGGCAACAACAGCACGGTGGCGGCGGCCAACCCGGTGTCGAACATCGTCATCAACGGCACCACCTATAACTTCGCCGGCACCAGTCCGGCCAGCGTGGTGAGCGTGGGTGCGGGCGGTGCGGAGCGCCAGATCACCAACGTGGCGGCAGGCCAGGTGAGTGGCAGCAGCACCGACGCCATCAACGGCTCGCAGTTGAACGCGACCAACCTTGCGCTGGAATCGCTCAGCACCGCCGTCACGGCGGGCGCCACGCATTACTACAGCGTCAACGATGGCGGCACGCAGGGCGGCAATTACGCCAACAACGGCGCGACCGGGCTGAATGCGTTGGCCGCAGGTGTCGACTCGACCGCTACGGCCGATCGCAGCACGGCGCTGGGCCAGGGCACGGGCGTGTCGGTACTGGGCGGCGTGGCGCTGGGTGCCGGAGCGGTGTCCGATCGTGCGATCGCGCCGACCTCGGGCTCGATCATCGTCGGCACCAACCTCATTCCGTACAACACCACGGACCGCAACCTGCTCGGCGCCGTTTCGGTGGGCAACAGTACGGACTTCCGCCAGATCACCAACCTGGCCGATGGTACGCAGGACCAGGATGCGGTGAGCCTGCGCCAGCTGAAGGGTGCGATGAGCTCGTTCTCGGTCACGCCGATCAAATACTTCCACGCCAATTCAGCCGCTTCGGATTCCGCGGCGATGGGTGCGGAGTCGGTCGCCATCGGTCCGCAGACCACGGTGAACGGTGACAACGGCATCGGCATGGGCAACGGCGCCATCGTGCAGCAGACCGCGCCGGGCGGCACGGCGATCGGCCAGAACGCGACGGTGAACCTCGCCGACGGCGTGGCACTGGGTACCAATGCGACATCCAACGGCATCCAGGCGATGGCGCTGGGTGCCGGTTCGCAGGCGGCATTTGCCGGCAGCGTGGCGCTGGGCGCGGGTTCATCCACGGACACGGCGGTGGGTACGGCCACGGGCATCGTCAATGGCCAGACCTACAACTTCGCCGGCACCACGCCGGGCTCCACGGTGAGCGTGGGCAGCGTGGGCGCGGAGCGCACCATTACCAATGTCGCCGCCGGACGCATCGACCGGAACAGCACCGACGCGATCAACGGCTCGCAGCTGTTCGCCACCAACCAGGCGATCGGTACGGTGGGCACCAGCGTCACCAACCTGGGCAACACGGTGACCAACCTCGGCACGTCCATCGCCAACAGCTACGGCGGCAGCACCACTTACGATCCGGCGACGGGCACGTTGAGCACCAGCATCAACTATGGCGGCAACACCTACAGCTCGCTGCAGCAGGTCTTCAACCAGATCGAAACCGGCGGCATCAAGTACTTCCACGCCAACTCCAACCTCGCCGATTCGTTGGCCACCGGCGTGAACAGCGTGGCGGTGGGGCCGGTGTCCACCGCCGGTGCGGACAACGCGGTATCGATCGGCCATGGCGCCACCGCGAGTACCAACGTGGGCGACGTGGCGCTGGGCGCGGGCAGCGTCACGGGCGCGGTGGTCCAGACCGGCGGCGGCACCATCGATAGCCACACGTACAGCTACGCCGGCGCCATGCCGACCAGCACGGTAAGCGTGGGTACGGTGGGCAACGAGCGCACCATCACCAACGTGGCGGCGGGGCAGGTGAACGGCAACAGCACCGACGCGATCAACGGTTCGCAGCTATTCGCCACCAACCAGGCGGTGGAAAACCTCAGCAGCACCGTGACCGCGAACGCCATCCACTACTACAGCGTCAACGATGGCGGCACGCAGGGCGGCAACTACGCCAACAACGGCGCCACCGGCGTCAACGCGCTGGCGGCCGGCGTGGGCTCCAGCGCAACGGCCGACAGCGGTACCGCAGTCGGCCAGAACAGTGGCGTATCGGTGTTGGGAGGCGTGGCGCTGGGCTCGGGTGCGGTGTCGGATCGCCCCATCGCACCGACGTCCGGTTCAATCCTGGTCGGCACGAACGTGGTGCCGTACAACACGACGGATCGCAACCTGCTCGGTGCGGTGTCGGTGGGCAATGCCACCGACTTCCGCCAGATCACCAACGTCGCGGACGGTACGCTCGATCAGGACGCGGTGACGCTGCGCCAGCTGAAGGGCGCGATGAGTTCGTTCTCGGTCACGCCAATCAAGTACTTCCACGCCAACTCCACCGCTTCCGATTCGCTGGCGGCGGGCGCGGAGTCGGTCGCCGTCGGTCCGCAGACCACGGTGAACGGTGACAACGGCATCGGCATGGGCAATGGCGCGATCGTGCAGCAGACAGCACCGGGCGGTACGGCGATCGGCCAGAACGCCACGGTGAACCTCGCCGACGGCGTGGCACTGGGTACCAATGCCACATCCAACGGCATCCAGGCGATGGCGCTGGGCGCAGGCACGCAGGCCGCGTTCGCCGGCAGCGTGGCGCTGGGTGCGGGCTCGGTCACCGATGGGCCCGTCGCCACCACCGGCGTGACGCTCAATGGCACGGCCTATACGTTCGCGGGCACGACGCCGGGCTCGACGGTGAGCGTGGGCGCGGTGGGGGCGGAGCGAACGCTGACCAATCTCGCGGCCGGTCGCATCAGCAATATCAGCACCGATGCGATCAATGGCTCGCAGCTGTATGTCACCAACCAGACGCTGGAGCAGCTGTACTCGCAGCTCACCAACCTGTCGCAAACGGTGAACAACCTGCCGAACAACAACGGAGGTGGCAACGGTGGCGTCGGCACCACCATCAACACGTACCAGACCAGCGGAGACAACAACAGCTCGGCCTCGGCCTCCGGCAACAACTCGACGGCGGCGGGCGGCGGTTCGGTGGCTTCGGGCAACAACAGCACGGCCGTGGGTGCGAACTCGAGCGCGACCGGCGACAACAGCGTGGCGATCGGCTCGGGTTCGGTGGCGACCAGCGCCAACACGGTGTCGGTCGGTTCGGTCGGTCACGAACGCACCATCACCAATGTGGCCACGGGCGTGAATGCGACGGACGCAGTGAACGTGGGCCAGCTGAGCGACGCGATCGCCAACGCCAAGGACTGGTCGAAGAACTACACCGACCAGCGTTTTGAATCCGTGGATCGCGACCTCAATCGCATCGGCAATCGCGCCAACGCGGGTGTCGCATCGGCCATGGCGATGGCGAGCCTGCCGCAGGCCTACCAGCCCAACCAGAGTTCGGCGGGCGTGGCCTTCGGCACGTTCCACGGCGAGACCAGCATCGCCGTGGGCATGTCGACCGTCACCGAAAGCGGACGCTACATCTTCAAGCTCAACGCCACCACCAATACGCGTGGCGATGCCGGCGCCGGCGTCGGCGCCGGCATGGTGTGGTGAGGGAGGACGCAACCATGAATCGCATCGAAGGAATCCAGCACATGCACGTCTCCTTGAAAACACTGATCGCTGCTTCGCTCGCACTCGCGATGGCCGCCTGCGGCAACGTCAGCCAACAGGTGGCGAAGGACGGCGGCTCGGCCGGCGAACTGGTGTGGCCATCACCGGAAAGCGTTACGCCCATGCACAAGGGCGGCACGTTCCCGAATCTGGCGAACTTGCGCCAGGTGAAGGCCGGGTTCAACAAGCAGCAGGTGTCGGACCTCATCGGCTATCCGCATTTCAGCGAAGGTGTGTGGGGCGTGCGCGAATGGAACTACGTGTTCCATTTTCGAAACGCCGACAACGACGACGTGATGACCTGCCAGTACAAGGTGCTGTTCGATGAAAACAAGCTCGCGCGCAGCTTCTACTGGAAGCCCGAGTCGTGCGCCGGCGTGCTGAAGGAAACCGTGCCTGCACCTTCCGTCGCCACACCCAAGCCGCGCGTGTTTTCAGGCGATGCGCTGTTTGCGTTCGACAGTGCAGAGCTGTCGGAAGGCGGTCGCCAGGCGCTGGATGACCTGGCCGATGAACTGAACGGACAGGGCCACGCGTTTCGTGACGTTCGCATCGCAGGCTATACGGATCGGCTGGGCTCCCATGCATACAACCAGGAGCTGTCCGAACGCCGCGCGCGCGCCGTGCGGGAATACCTGGTGACCCGCGGCGTGGCGAGCAGCCTGATAACGGCCAGAGGTTATGGCGAGTCCGATCCGGTGAAGGATTGCGGGGACGAGCGGCGTGAAGCCTTGATCGCCTGCCTCGCACCCAACCGGCGTGTCGAGGTCATACTGCGGTAACACTCGTTCGCAACATCGGAAAGTCGAATGCAACGGCAGGGCCCCATGATCATCCGGGCCCTGTCGTTCATCTCGATTCGAACCGTGTCATGCGAACTTCGCTGTTCAGTCATCTCACGCATCCTCGCGATGGCGCGCACCGGCGAAGGTGGCGTGACGGTCTCGCCAATGAACTGAACGAGAAACCGTATCGGCGCTGAACCAAGACATCGAGGCAGGCGCCGGGCAAGACTTTTCCGTCCGGTCAGCGACTACTCTTGGTCCGTCCCTCGTTCTGCCGGTGTCGACGCATCGATGAATCGACGCGTCTGCTGGCCGCTTCGTCGAGGGGCGAAAGAGCACGACAACCAGTGCCGACGCGTGGGGTGGGGGACCACCTAGGCGATATAACGGATCGCGTTATAGGAGCGCTGTCATGAAAGAGCTGATCAAGCGGATACCGGTCATCGGTCCCGTTGCGCGCAGTGTCTACCAGCGTCTGATACATCCGGCCAAACCGTTTCATGGCTCCGAGGATTACTGGATCGCGCGCTACCGCAACGGCGGCAATTCCGGCGCGGGCTCCTATAACCGTCTCGCCGAATTCAAGGCGGAAGTGCTCAACGAGTTCGTTGCCAGCCACGACATCCGCGACGTGATCGAATTCGGTTGCGGCGACGGCAACCAATTGGCGCTCGCCCGCTATCCTTCCTATCTTGGCTTCGATGTGAGTCCGCACGCGATCGAACGTTGCACACGCCGCTTCGCCGGCGATGCCGGCAAGTCGTTCATGCTGGTGCATGACTACATGGGACAGACCGCCCAGCTCGCGCTTTCGCTGGACGTGATCTACCACCTCACCGAAGACGAGGTGTACGAAACCTACATGCGCACCTTGTTTGGCGCGGCGCGCGATTACGTCGTGATCTATTCCTCCGACATCGACCAGCCAAACACGCCGAGCGCACACGTCCGCCACCGCCAGTTCAGTGCGTGGGTGCGCGCCAACGCGCCGGGCTGGCGCCTGCTGCGACACATACCCAACCGGCATCCCTACGCTGGCGACAACGACACGGGCTCGCTCGCCGATTTCTACATCTACGGAAAGGGCAGCGTGACCTGATCGGCTCGCCTCGCAAGCAAGGGTGACGCGGGCAGGGCGGTGCGTTGCAGCCGGGGCCTGCTTCGCGTGGAGAGCAGGGGCTTGACTCTGGACCTTGATCAAAGGTCTAGACTTGACCCATGAACACTCCCCAGACCCCCATGACCATCGGTGCCGTCGCCAAGCGCGTCGGCGTGGCGATCGACACCATCCGCTATTACGAGCGTGAAGGGCTGCTGCCTGAGCCGCTGCGGCGAGCGTCGGGTTATCGCAGCTACGACGAGGGCGCGGTGCGGCAGTTGCGCTTCATCCGGCGCGCGAAGGATCTCGGCTTCACGCTGGACGAAATCCGCGACCTGCTGGCGCTTTCCGCCGACCGCCAGCGTGGCGTGAAGGCAGTGAAGAAGCGGGCGCAGGAACGCCTGGCCGCCATCGATGAGCGTATCGCCGAGCTCACCCGCGTCCGCGACGGACTGGAGCAACTCATCGATGCCTGCCCGGGTCATGGCTCGCCGGAGCAGTGCCCGATCCTGCGTGCGCTGGCCGATCAGGAGGGTGATGCATGAGCATGGAGAAGCACGCCTGCTGCAGCGCGAAGGACGCGGCGCCCGCGCCTGCCGCGCAATCCTGCTGTGGTGGCGCATCGACGGCAGCGGGGCATGAGCAGCATCATCACGATCACGGACATCACCACGACCAGGCCGCGCATACGGTGAAGGATCCTGTTTGCGGCATGACGGTGGATCCGCAAAAGACGCCGCACAGCCTGGAGCACCGCGACCACACGTATTACTTCTGCGCACAGCGCTGCAAGGACAAGTTCCAGGTCGACCCCCAGCGTTATCTCGAACCTCAGCCTGAACCTTCGCCCGGATTGGCCGGTGCCATCTACACCTGCCCGATGCATCCGGAAGTGCAGCAGGTCGGCCCGGGGCATTGCCCGAAATGCGGCATGGCGCTGGAACCGATGATGCCCAGCCTCGACGAGGACGACGGACACGAACTGCGCAGCATGTCGCGCCGCTTCTGGGCATTGGCGGTGTTGACCTTGCCGGTCTTCCTGCTGGCGATGGGTCCGCACCTGTTCGGTTGGCATTGGCCGTCGCCGTGGGATGGCGTGGCCGCCTGGTCCGAAGCAGCGCTCGCCACCGTGGTGGTGCTGTGGGGTGGCGCGCCGTTCTTTGCGCGCGGCTGGCGTTCGCTCAAGCCGTGGTCGCCCAATATGTACACACTGATCGCTCTGGGCACGGGTGTGGCGTGGGTCTACAGCGCGGTGGCCTTCCTGGCGCCCGCGCTGTTTCCCGAAGGCTTCCATGACATGCACGGGCGCGTGGGCGTGTATTTCGAATCGGCCGCCGTCATCGTCACCCTGGTGACGCTCGGCGATTTCCTCGAGCTGCGTGCGCGCAGGCGTACCAGTGCGGCACTCAAGGGCCTGCTGGAACTTGCCCCCAAGACCGCGCGCCGCGTGGATGCCGATGGCAGCGAGCACGATGTGCCGCTCGATGACGTGCATGGCGGCGACACATTGCGCGTGCGTCCGGGCGAAAAGGTACCGGTGGATGGCGTGGTGCTGGATGGCCGCAGCCATGTGGACGAATCGATGCTGACCGGCGAGCCGTTACCCGTCGCCAAGGGACGGGACGACCAGCTCACTGGCGGCACGCTCAACCAGGATGGCGCCCTGCTGATGCGCGCGGAAAAGGTCGGCGCGGAAACCATGCTGGCGCAGATCGTCACGCTGGTGGCGCAGGCGCAGCGCAGCAAGGCGCCGCTGCAGCGCGTGGCCGATCGCGTCGCGTCGTGGTTCGTTCCTGCAGTGGTGGCCGTGGCGGCATGGGCTTTCGCGCTGTGGGCCTGGCTGGGACCCGATCTGAAGCTGGCCTATGCACTGATCGCCGCGGTGTCGGTACTGATCATTGCGTGTCCGTGTGCGCTTGGCCTTGCCACACCCATCTCCATCATGGTGGCCAGCGGACGTGCCGCGCAGAACGGTGTGTTGTTCCGCGATGCGGCCGCGATCGAGGCGTTGCGCGACATCGATACGCTGGTGGTGGACAAGACCGGCACGCTCACCGAAGGCAAGCCTGCCCTGAAGGATGTGGTGAGTCTCGGCGCGTATCCGTTCGACCAGCTGCTGGCGCTCGCAGCCGCGCTGGAGAAGCCCAGCGAGCATCCCCTGGCGCGTGCGATCGTCGACGGTGCGCAGTCGCGCGGTATCCGTGCTCCGGCAGTGGAGGATTTCCGCTCGGTCACCGGTGCGGGCGTCGCGGGTTCGGTGCAGGGGCATCCCGTGGCGCTGGGCAATCGGCAGATGCTGGCGAATATGGGCATCACTGCGGATGCGTCGGCGCTCGAAAAAGCCGATGCCATGCGTGCCGAAGGCGCGACGGTGATGTTCATCGTGGTCGATGGCGCGCTGGCCGGTTTGATCGCCGTCGCCGATCGCGTGAAGGCAAGCACGCCGCAGGCGATCAGCGACCTGCACGCGGCCGGCCTGCGCATCGTGATGCTGACCGGCGACAACACCATCACCGCGAAGGCCGTGGCCGGTTCGCTCGGCATCGACGAGGTGCACGCCGACGTCTCGCCTGCCGACAAGGCCGCGGTGATCCGGTCTCTGCGGGCGGAAGGCCGTCGCGTGGCGATGGCAGGCGACGGCATCAACGATGCCCCGGCGCTCGCGGTGGCCGACGTGGGCATCGCGATGGGCGGCGGCACCGACATCGCGATGGAGAGCGCGCAGGTCACGCTGGTGAAGGGCGAGTTGACCGCCATCGTGCGTGCGCGTGCGCTGTCGCGGGCTGCCGTGCGCAATATCCGGCAGAACCTGTTCTTCGCCTTTGTCTACAACGCGGTGGGCGTGCCGCTGGCGGCTGGCGTGCTGTATCCGTTGTTTGGTGTGATGCTCTCGCCCATGGTGGCGGCGCTGGCGATGAGCCTGTCGTCGGTCTCGGTGGTCGGCAATGCGCTGCGCCTGCGGCGTAGCCAGCTGTGATGATTGTCACCCGCGATGATTGACGGCCAGCCCTGCCGCGCAGGCGAGGCCATACGGAAGATGACTCCCGCACCAAAGGGGTGCGGGAGGGCATCACATGAACATCGTCAACGACACCCGCAGCACGCTTGAAAAACACCTGCCGCTGCTGCTGGGCCTGCTGGTCGCGCTGCTTGCCGGCCGCGCCTTGAAGAAAATGTTCTGGACCGCGTTTGGCATGTACTGGGCGTTGCGCGCCAGCGGCATCCATTTCTGATCCCGCCGGGCAGCTTCCGGCATCTGGCGGCCAGCCGTGGCAGCGCGCCTCGTGCGAAGGGACGGCACTGCGTCGCGGGGCAGCCATGCTTTAAGCTGTGTGACCCGATTTACCGCCGGATGCCGCCATGCCGACCAGCATCGCCCTCATCGAGAGTTACTACGACGCCTTCAACCGCGGCGACTGGGAGGCCATGCTGGGCCATCTCGCCGAGGACGTGGCGCACGACATCAACCAGGGACATCGCGAGACCGGGCTGGATACGTTCCGCCGTTTCCTCGGGCGCATGAACCGCTGCTATCGCGAACGGCTGCGCGACATCAGCGTGATGGCCAACGCCGACGGCAGCCGCGTCGCGGCCGAATACGTGGTGCACGGCGAATACCTGGCCGACGACGAAGGCCTGCCGCCGGCGCGTGGCCAGCGTTACGTGCTGCCGGGCGGCGCGTTCTTCGACATCCGCGACGGCCGCATTGCGCGTGTCACCAACTATTACAACCTGCAGGACTGGATCGCCCAGGTGACGGGCGCCTGATCGATGACCGTCCGCGTCATTGCCAGCATGGGACAAGGAGTGCGTCCGTACCTGGATGCGCTGGCACGGCTGCGCATAAGTGTGTTCCGCGACTATCCCTATCTGTACGACGGCGACATGTCGTACGAGCATCGTTACCTCGAAGCCTATGCACGCTCGCGACGCAGCGTGTTCGTGCTGGCGCTGGATGGCGACGAAGTCGTCGGCTGCTCGACCGGCATCCCGTTGGCGGACGAGGTGGCGGCTATCCAGCAGCCTTTCGTGGAGCGAGGCATGTTGCTCAACGAAGTGTTCTACTTCGGCGAATCGGTGTTGCTGCCGGCGTACCGCGGGCAGGGCATCGGCCATCGCTTCTTCGACCTGCGCGAATCGCATGCGCGGCACCAGGGTGGTTTCCGCTGGACGGCATTCTGCGCGGTGGAGCGCGCGCCGAACGACCCCCGACGCCCACTCGATCACCGCGCCAATGACCCGTTCTGGACCAAGCGCGGCTACCGGCGCCAGGACGACATGTTCTGCACGCTGGACTGGACCGAGATCGACGCGGTGGAGCCCTCGGCTCATCGCCTGCGTTTCTGGCTGCGCCCCCTCAATGCCGATCTGACGAATTCCTCCGCATGACTCGCACCCTCGACGAATGGCTGGCCTATCAGGAACGCGTGAACGTGCGCAGCATCGAGCTCGGCCTCGATCGCGTGCGCGCCGTATGGCAGGCCATGGGGGCGCCCGCACCGGCCCGGCGCGTGATCACGGTCGGCGGCACCAACGGCAAGGGCTCCACCGTGGCGCTGCTGGAAAGCATGCTTGCCGCGGCGGGCCAGCGCGTCGGCTGCTATACCTCGCCGCATCTGCTGCACTACCGCGAGCGCGTGCGCATCGAGGGCGTGGACGCATCGGATGACGCGCTGATCGCCAGCTTCGAACGCATCGAAGCGGCACGTGGCGAGATCCCGTTGACCTATTTCGAGTTCGGCACGCTCGCCGCATTGGATCTGTTCGCTCGCGCCAACCTGGACGTCGCCGTGCTGGAAGTGGGGCTGGGTGGTCGCCTGGATGCGGTGAACATCATCGACGCGGATATCTCCATCATCACCACGGTCGACCTGGACCATATGGATTGGCTGGGGCCCGATCGCGACAGCATCGGCGTCGAGAAGGCCGGGATTGCGCGCGCGGATCGGCCGGCCATCGTCGGTGAGACCGAGCCACCGAAGGGGCTGCTCGACGCCCTGCAGCGTATCGGCGCGCAGGTGCAACGCGCTGGCGTGGATTTTTCCGTGGAACACCTTGCCGAACGCGGCTGGCGCTGGGCCCACGTCGACGGCACCGACATGCAACTGCCCGATCCCGCACTGGCCGCGCCGGTGCAATACGCCAACGCCGCCGCCGCCGTCGCGGCGATTCATGCGCTGCAGGCAAGCGATGAGGCCGCTGCTGCCATCAATCTGGAGACGATCGCTGCCGCTGGACTTCGAACGGTCCACGTGGCGGCCCGCCTGCAATCGCTGGGCGGCGATCCTGCCTTGGTGGTGGACGTCGGGCACAACCCCCAGGCTGCCCGTGCATTGGCGGAATGGCTGGATGCCCATCCGGGTGGGCGCGTGCACGCGGTCTACGGCGCGCTGTCGGACAAGGACGTGGGCGGCGTGATCCGCGCGCTGGGTTCGCGCATCGATCACTGGCATCTGGCGGGACTCGAGAAGGACACGCCACGTGGCCTGCCTTCCAGCGTGTTGCTGGATCAGCTGCTGCTGGCGCTGCCCAAGGCGCGCTACGACATCCACGAAGATGTGCGTTCGGCGTTGTCGGCCGCTCGCGCCACGGCCCGCGCCGGCGAACGCGTGCTTGCTTTCGGCTCGTTCTTCGTTGCCTCCGCGGTGCTTGCTGAATCGAAAGGTCCGCTTTCGGCCTGAACAGCGGGCGGGGCAGGTATAATCGCGCCCGTTCCCGCACCCCTGTCGTTTGGAGCCTGTCTTGAAAACACGTCTGCTGGGCGCTGCCGTGCTCATCGCACTGGCTGTACTGATCGTGCCGATGCTCTTCTCCAGCAATCCGCCCAGCACGAGTGGCGATGAAACGGTCAGCCTGGCGATTCCGCCGGCGCCCGATCGCGATCTGCAGACCAAGACCATGAGCCTGACGCCTGGTGCGACCCCGGCTTCCGCCGCATCGGCCGCGCCCAAGCCGGCCGTGCAGACGCCGACGCCCGCGCCGACCGCGGCGCCGGTGGGCACGTCCGACCAGCTCGCTACGGTGAATATCGCTTCCAATCGTCCCAAGGATGTGGAAACCGATCCCACCGCCGGCCAGAAGCCCGAGCCGACCACGGTCACCCGGCCGGGCTCGAGCGCGTCGCAGCCGGTGATTCCGGCGCAGGGCAAGGCGGACACGACCGCCGCCCCCGCCAAGACGACCGCTTCCATGGCGGCAATTCCGTCGGCGACGCCCGCCGCGCCGCCGGCAACGGCTGCCCACGGCCAGTACTCGCTCAATCTCAGCGCCTATGCGTCGAGCGCCAGCGCGCAGAGCCTCATTCAGCGCGTGCGCGGACTGGGCTACCCGGCTTCGGGCCGCAGCATCAGCCAGGGCGGCAAGCAGCTCACCCTGGTGACCGCCGGTCCGTTCGAGTCGCGCGCTGCGGCTGAAGCGGCCCGCCTGAAGATCACCCAGACCATTCCGGGCGCGCCGGCTCATCTTGAGAGCAGCGCCAGCACGCCGACCCAGGACGATCCGGCTCCGGCCGCCAAGCCCGCCGGTTCGACTGCCGCCACGCCGGCCGCGGGCAGTTCCAAGCCGGGCGGTTGGGCCGTGCAGATCGCCGCGATGGGCAGCCAGGCCGACGCCAATGCGCTGCGCGACAAGCTGCGTGCGAACGGTTTCGACGGCTACGTGGATACGGTGAACGCAAGCGGCAAGCAGCTGTGGCGCGTGCGCGCCGGCCCGCAGACCCAGCGCGCCGATGCGGTCCGCATCCGCGATGAGATCAAGACCAAGATGGGCGTGGACGGCAACGTTGTCAGCGCTCCGTGAACCTGAATCCATCGAGACGCTGACCCGGTGAATTGGGCCGACTACATCATTCTCGCGGTGCTGGCCCTCTCGGTCTTGATCGGGCTGTGGCGTGGCCTCATTTCCGAGGTGTTGGCGCTGGCGATCTGGGTCGCGGCGTTCTGGGTGGCGTGGACGTTCGGTCCCAGCGTGGCCGGGTATTTCGAACACAGCATCCAGCTGCCGTCGGCGCGGATCCTGGTGGGATACGGCATCTGTTTTCTTGCCGTGCTGATTGCCGGGGCGCTGTTGCGCTTCCTGGTCAGCAAGCTGATCGAGGGCACCGGATTGTCCGGTACCGATCGCCTGCTGGGCATGGTGTTCGGGTTCGTCCGCGGCGTGTTGCTGGTGACGCTTGCGGTGTTCCTGCTCGGGTTTACCGCGTTCACGCGGGACCCGTGGTGGAACGAATCGGCGTTACTGCCGCAGTTCAAGGGAATGGCTGCGTGGCTGGGAGAGAGGGTGCCGGATAGTGTCCGCCATTACCTCAATCCTCCAGCCTTGCTGGACCATTTGCCCGCCTTGCCGGCGGGAGCACCGGGCGCTTCACCAGCGACCGGGCACCAGACCCATCCGGCGGCCGCATCCACGGCCGCTCCGGCAACGACTCACTAATTACGGGCTTTCAACCATGTGCGGAATCATCGGCATCGTCGGCACCAGCGAGGTCGCCGCGTCACTCTATGACGGCCTGACCGTGTTGCAGCACCGCGGGCAGGACGCCGCCGGCATCGCCACGGTGGACGGCGCCCGGCTGCGCCTGCACAAGGGCAACGGCCTGGTGCGCGACGTGTTCAGCCAGAGCTCGATGACCGGCCTGCGCGGCCGCATCGGCATCGGCCACTGCCGCTACCCCACGGCCGGTTCGGAAGGTTCGTCCGAGGCGCAGCCGTTCTACGTGAACTCGCCCTACGGCATCGCCTTCGCGCACAACGGCAACCTCATCAACACCGAAACGCTGCGGCGCGAGATGTTCGAGGACGATCGCCGCCACATCAACACCGATTCGGACTCCGAAGTGCTGCTGAACGTGCTCGCGCACGAGCTGCAGATCCAGGACCGCATGGCGTTGACGCCCGACCACATCTTCAAGGCCGTGGCCGGCGTGCACCAGCGCGCCCGCGGCGGTTACGCCTGCATCGCGCTGCTGCTGGGCTACGGCCTGCTGGCGTTCCGCGATCCCAACGGCATCCGTCCGCTGGTGCTGGGCGAGCGCGTCACCGCCGAAGGCCGCGAATATGCGGTGGCCTCCGAGTCGGTTGCGCTCGACATCCTCGGCTTCAAGCGCCTGCGCGACGTGGAGCCGGGCGAGGCGGTGTTCATCACCGACGACGGCCAGTTGTTCGCGCGCCACTGCGCTGATGGCGCGACGCACGCGCCGTGCATCTTCGAATACGTGTACCTGGCCCGCCCGGACTCGATGATCGAGAACGTGTCGGTCTACAAGGCTCGCCTGCGCATGGGCCAGAAACTGGCCGAGAAGATCCTGCGCGAACGTCCCGACCACGGCATCGACGCGGTGATCCCGATCCCCGATACCGCGCGCACCGCTGCCTCCGCGTTGGCCGAGGCGCTGGGCGTGCCGTTCCGCGAAGGCTTCGTCAAGAACCGCTATATCGGTCGCACCTTCATCATGCCGGGGCAGGGCGAGCGCGTGAAATCGGTGCGCCGCAAGCTCAATCCGGTGGAGCTGGAATTCCGCAAGAAGAACGTGCTGCTGGTGGACGACTCCATCGTGCGCGGCACCACCTCGCGCCAGATCATCCAGATGGCCCGCGACGCCGGCGCCAGGAACGTGTTCTTCGCCTCCGCCGCGCCGCCGGTGCGCTACCCGAACGTGTACGGCATCGACATGCCGGCCGCCTCCGAACTGGTGGCCGCCGGCCACACCGAGAAGGAAGTGGAGAAGATGCTCGGCGCCGACTGGCTGATCTACCAGGATCTCAAGGACCTGGTGTGGGCGGTGCAGGATGGCAACGAGTCGTTGACGCATTTCGATGCGTCCTGCTTCTCGGGCGAGTACGTCACTGGCCTCGAGCAGCAGTACCTCCAGCAGATCGAGATGCTGCGCTCGGACGACGCCAAGGCCGCGCGCCGCAGCGCCTGATCGCAAGAGTCAAATACTGTAGGAGCGCACCCAGTGCGCGACCGCAGGGCGGCGGTATATCCGCTCCGTGAGGCTATCGCGCACTGGGTGCGCTCCTACAGTAGAGCTATCTCGCGCCATGACCGCCGACCTCCACGCCGCCGCCAAGCGCTGCCTCGACGCCACCGATCCGTCGGAAAAGCTGCGCCTGACGCACGCGACGTGGGAAGCTTTCCTCGCCGGCGAGCTTCATCCCACAGCGTCGTCGCCGGCGCCCGAACCCATCGGAGCACCCGGCCGGCCGGACCGTCCGCAACTCGTGCCCCAACGGCAGGTGCCGCATCGCGGCCTCGGCACGGCGGAAGGTCGCGCCGCGTTGGTGCATGCCGTGGCGCATATCGAATTCAACGCGATAAATCTTGCCTGGGATGCGGTCTATCGCTTCCGCGACAAGCCGCTCGAGTATTACCGTGACTGGGCCAGTTGCGCGCACGACGAGGCACGCCATTTCGCCATGCTGTCCGGGCGCCTCGCCGAACTCGGCCACGCCTATGGCGACTTCGACGCCCACAACGGCCTGTGGGAAATGGCAGAGAAGACCGCACACCACGACACCGCGCGCATGGCGCTGGTACCGCGGGTGCTGGAGGCGCGAGGACTCGACGTTACCCCGGGCATGATCGATCGCCTGCTTTCCGTGGGTGACGAGCGCACGGTGGCCATCCTCGAAGTCATCCTGCGCGAAGAAGTGGCGCATGTCGCAGCCGGTACACGCTGGTTCCGCCATTGCTGCGAACGCGATGGCCTCGACCCGCGCGAGACCTTCCTCGACTTGCTGCGCGACTACATGGGCCGCAACCTGCGCGGCCCGTTCAACCGTCCGGCACGCCTGGAAGCCGGCTTCGACCATGAAGAGCTCGACCGCCTGACCGAGCTGGCGCTGCAGAGCTGACGGGGCCGCTTCGCGGCCGCATGCCGATGCGAGTGCGGCGAAGCCAGGATCCTTGGGCGCAGACATCACCACGACACCGAAGGACATTCCCGGCATCGGGCGTTACGCGATGTTGCGTGACCCGCAGGGTGCGCGGCTTGCGCTGTTTTTGCCGAACCGCTGAAGCACCTGCTTCACCTGCAGGCTTCAACTGTAGGAGCGCACCCAGTGCGCGACCGCGGAGTTTCGGCGGCACAGCTTCGTAGGCTTTTCGCGCACTGGGTGCGCTCCTACAGGTGGCGTCTTGCAAAAACAGGCAACAAAAAAGCCGGCACAAGGCCGGCTTTTTCATCGAATCTTTGGTCGGGGTGACATGATTCGAACATGCGACTTCTACGTCCCGAACGTAGCGCTCTACCAGGCTGAGCTACACCCCGTGGGAGCCGCGTATCTTAATGACCTTCCCGGACCTTGGCAACAGGATTGTGAAATTTTTTCGTCATGCGGTCCGGAGTGCCTTTCCAGGGTCGTTCGGCAGAGGCTCCAGGGCGGCCTTCTGCTAACCTATACGGCTCTGTCGGACCCATCGCCATCTGGCGGTTTCCCGACGCTTTTCTCATCGTTTAGCAGAGGATTTCATGGCGCTTACCCCGGCCCGTACCATGCCCGGCGTGCTCGAGCTGCTGCCGCTCGACCAGATCGCGTTCCAGCGCATGCTCGACGTGATCCGCCGCAACTATGAGCGCTTTGGTTTCCTGCCGGTCGAGACGCCGGTGATCGAATACTCTGACGTGCTGCTGACCAAGACCGGCGGCGAGACGGAGCGCCAGGTCTATTTCGTGCAGTCCACCGGCGCGCTGGAGCAGGGCGAGAAGCCCGAGCTGGCGCTGCGCTTCGACCTCACCGTGCCGCTGGCCCGCTACGTGGCCGAACACGAGCACGACCTGTCGTTCCCGTTCCGCCGCTACCAGATGCAGCGCGTGTACCGCGGCGAGCGCGCCCAGCGCGGCCGCTTCCGCGAGTTCTACCAGTGCGACATCGACGTGATCGGCAAGGACGGCCTGTCGGTCCGCTATGACGCCGAGCTTCCCGCGGTGATCTACAGCGTGTTCCGCGAACTCAACATCGGTGCGTTCACCATCCAGCTCAACAACCGCAAGCTGATGCGTGGCTTCTTCGAAAGCCTGGGTGTCACCGATGGCGAGCAGCAGACGCTGGTGCTGCGCGAAGTGGACAAGCTCGACAAGCGCGGCGCCGACTACGTGCGCGACACGCTTACCGGCGAGCAGTTCGGCCTGAGTGCCGAGGTGGCGCAGAAAATCCTCGACTTCGTGCAGGTGCGCTCAACCTCGCTGCAGGATGCGTTCGACAAGCTCGACGCGCTGGGCTCCGGCCCCGAATCGATGGAGCAGGGCCGCGCTGAACTGAAGGAAGTGCTCGGCCTGATCCGCGACTTCGGCGTGCCGGAAACGCACTACGTGCTGAACCTGTCGATCGCGCGCGGCCTGGACTACTACACCGGCACCGTCTACGAGACCACGCTCAACGATCATCCGCAGATCGGTTCGATCTGTTCGGGCGGCCGCTACGAAAACCTGGCCAGCCAGTACACCAAGTCGAAGCTGCCGGGCGTGGGCATTTCCATTGGCCTCACGCGACTTTACTGGCAGCTGCGCGATGCCGGGCTGATCGCTACCAGCCAAAGCACGGTCGACGTGCTGGTGACGCAAATGGACGCGGCGCAGATGCCGGCTTACCTCGCTCTCGCCAACGAGCTGCGCTCGGCAGGCATCGCCACCGAAGTCGTGCTGGAAGGCGGCAAGCTCGGCAAGCAGTTCAAATACGCCGATCGCGCGGGCATCCGCTTCGTGGTCGTGCTGGGCGAGGACGAGATCGCCAAGGGCGTGGTCACCGTGAAGGACCTGCGTCGCGAAGACCAGTTCGAGGTATCGCGCGCCGAGTTGATCAAGTCGCTGCGCGTGGAACTGGCGCAGGCCGAAATCGGTCGCTGATCCGTCGCGCTTGAAGCGAAGGCCGCGCCGGCTGGGCGCGGCCGCACCACCTCAACAGATGGCCCGTCCGGGCTGGAGCAAGGCATGACCGCAAAGACGATACTCCTGGACGGCAACAGCCTCACCCGCGAGCAACTGGTGGCCGTGGCGCGCCAGGGCCTGCGCGTGGCGCTGGATGAAACGCAGCTCAAGCGCGTGCAGCGCGCGGCGGATTTCCTTGCCGACAAGGTGAGCTGCGGCGAGCCGACCTACGGCGTCACCACGGGTTTCGGCAGCAATGCCGACAAGCTGCTGGGCGCGCATCGCCTGCGTGATGAACTGCCGGGTGGCAACCCCGACAAGCCGGAAGGCACGCTGCTGGAAGAACTGCAGCACAACCTCATCACCACGCACGCGGTGTGCGTGGGCAAGCCGTTCGCGCCGGACGTGGTGCGCGCGATGCTGGTGATCCGCATCAACACGCTGATGCGTGGCCACTCGGGTATTCGCGTGGAGACGCTGAAGGCACTCACCGCGATGCTCAATGCCGACATCGTGCCGGTGGTGCCGGAGAAGGGCTCGGTGGGCGCCAGCGGCGATCTTGCGCCGCTTTCGCATCTGGCCATCGTGTTGCTGGGTGGTGGCGAGGCGTTCTACCAGGGCGAGCGACTGCCGGGCGCCGAAGCGCTGAAGCGCGCGGGCCTGTCGCCCATCCGCCTGTCGTTCAAGGAGGGCCTCGCGCTCAACAACGGCACGGCGCAGATGCTCGCCACGGGCGCGCTGGCACTGGACGACCTGGAGCATCTGCTCGAGCTGGCGGATCTCGCCGCCGCGATGACGCTCGATGCGTTCGCCGGACGCAGCGGCGCGCTGCGCCCCGAGGTACACGCCTTGCGCCCGCATCCCGGACAGGTGGATACGGCCGCCCATGTGCGCGATCTGCTCGAAGGCAGCACGCTGGTGGACATTCCCTATCACCTGGTGCCGCGCTTCAAGCAATGGACGGCCGACTCGTGGACCGATGCGGCCGACCAGGCGCTCACCTTCGACATCGGCTGGGATTGGGTGCCCGCCAACCAGCGGCATGGCCGCGAGGCGTTCTACGCGCGCTTCCTGCCGTTCAGGGGCGGCAAGAAGCACCAGCCGCAGGACGCGTACTGCCTGCGCTGCATGCCGCAGGTGCATGGCGCGGTGCGCGATGCCTGGGCACAGGCCTGCCGCGTGATCGACATCGAGCTCAACGCTGTTACCGACAATCCGCTGATCTTCCCTGACGCCGAGAACGCGCAGTTCATCGAAGAGCAGGTCATCTCCGCGGGCCATTTCCATGGCATGCCGCTGGCGCTGGCGATGAGCTATGTGAAGGCGGCGATCCCGGTGCTCGCTTCCATCTCCGAGCGTCGCCTCAACAAGCTGGTCGATCCGGCCACCAACGACGGCCTGCCGGCCTTCCTTACCGGCAATGAAGACGGCACCGATTCGGGCTTCATGATCGTGCAGTACACCGCTGCAGCGCTGGTGAACGACCTCGCCACGCGCGCGCATCCGGCCAGCGTGTACTCGGTGCCGACCAGTGCGAACGCGGAAGACCACGTGTCCATGGGCGCCAACGAGGCGCGCCACGTGCTGGAGATGATGGAAGACCTCGGCCACGTGATCTCGCTGGAGCTCTACACCGCGGCGCAGGCGCTCGATTTCCGTCAGGCCATGCTCAACGCGGCGTGTCGCCTGGCATCGCGTGGCGACTGGCAGGCATTGGCGGGCAAGGTGTCCAACGCACCGCGCGAAGGTCATCCGCATTACGCGCAGTTCGTCGCCGAAGTGCAGCAGCTGACCCAGGCGCTGGCGAGCGTGGGCGACTTCCACGCGGGCGAAGCCGTGCGCAAGGCGCACGATGTCCTGCGCGAGCACATCGGTTTCATGGCGCGCGACCGCGCGATGGATGGTGACGTGCGCACGGTGTGCGAGCTGGTGCGCCAGCGTGTGTTCACCGCATAAGGGCGAGCCGTACCGGACGCGCTCCTACATTACATTTTCCTTGTAGGAGCGCACCCAGTGCGCGATTCAACCTCGCCACAGTCCGCGCCGTGTCTGCCAGCCATCCACCAGCCACAGCAGGATGAGCACGATCACCAGATGCTGCGCGAGGCCGGGCGGCAAAATCCCTCCACATCGCCAGCACCCACATCTGTAGGAGCGCACCCAGTGCGCGATTCAACCTCGCCGCCGCCCACGCCTTAGCTACGAAGCCGCCCATCCCAGCCACAGCAGGATGAGCACGATCAGCAGCTTCTGCATGAGGCCGGGCGGCAGGCCTTTCCACAGCGCCAGCATCCACATCTGCACGAAGGCGAGCCAGGCAAGCACCACGCCGGCTCGCCGTTTGCGTACGCCTTCCTCTCGCTGCCAGCGCGACGACCACAGCAGCATGCCCATGACCAGGCAAAGGAAGGTGGCCTGTGCCGCCAGGCCATGCAGCAGTCGCGCAAGGTTTTCCTGCGCCGTGTTCTCGAACAGCACGGTATGGGCCACGACCGGCAAGGCCAGCGCGGCGACCATGAAGAGCATGCTGGCCAGTGCGCTGCGCTGGGCACGCAAGGTGGCGCGATAGCCCGCGAACGCGAACACGGCAAGGGATGCGGCCATCAGGTCGTAGGCGCCGCGCAGGCAGGCGCCGCCGGGACCGCGCAGATACGTGCTGAGCGGCATCGCCATGGGGTCGAGATCGGTGCGGGTGAACTGCAACGCGCCGGCGGTCAGTGCAAAGGCCACAACTGCGGCGTACAGCAGGGCGATGGATAGTCGTTGCAGTGGTGCAGGGCGGGTGCTTTCCATCGCTGTCCTTGCCTTGGTCTCTAGTCGGCCGCGGTGGCCGGCGCGTGGTGATGATCGCGCAACGGATGTTCCGGCATCAGCAGGATCAATAGAAATGCGCAGGCGATCACGCAGGTGCCTACCAGGAACGTCGTGGCGATGGCGTGCCGGTAAAGCGGCGCCGCGAGACTCGCTGCATTCGACAAGGTTGCCGCCGTGCCCTCGCCGGGCAGGGGCATGACGCCAGGTGCACCGCCCTGGGCGCGAAGCTGCCATGTCAGGATCGCGCCGGAACCCGCGACACCGACCAGACCGCCAAGTGAGCGGAAGAACGCCAGCGTCGCGGTGCCGACGCCGCGATGGATCGGTGCCAACGCGTTCTGCACGGCGATGGTCATGTTCGGCATCACCAGTCCAAGGCCGAGACCCAGTGCGAGAATGGCGGGCTCGATCACCACCAGGCTCTGCGATGTCGCTGCTCCCCAGGTCAGCACGGCAAACGCCAGCGTGGCTGCTGCCAGGCCAGTGATCTGTGCGGGCTTGTAGCGCCCCGCGCGCAGCAGCACGCGACCGTTGAACAGCGACGATGCCGCCATGCCCATCATCAGCGGTCCGATCAGCAGGCCGGACCTGGCCGGGCTCGCGCCCATCACCAACTGGAAGAACAGCGGGAAAAACAGGCTGGCGCCCATCAGGCCCATGAAGGTCAACGCCATCACCGAGCTGGCGATGACGAACAGCCGGTTGTGGAACAGGCCCAGCGGAAGCACCGGTTCCGGCTCATGTTGCACGTGGTGCACGAACAGCACGCCGCACACCAGCGCGAGGAGCGCCATGCCTGTGAGCGGCGTCGAGAACCACGACCAGGTCGAGCCGCCCAGGGTCAGCACCAGCAGGAAGGCGACCGTCGCCACCGTCATCAGCACCGAGCCGATGTAGTCGATGCGTCGCGCGTGCAGCGGCGTGTATTGCCGCAAGGCGCGACCGATCATCACCATGGCTACCGCGCCCACGGGCAGGTTGATGTAGAAGATCCAGTGCCACGACAGCAGGTCAGTGATGACGCCGCCGAGCAATGGGCCCAGCACGCTGCAGATGGCGAAGATCGCGGCGATCACGCCCTGCCAGCGGCCGCGGCGGGTCGGCGTGAGCATGTCGCCGATGATGATCTGCGCCAGCGGAACCAGGCCGCCCGCGCCCAGGCCTTGCACGGCGCGGAACACGATCAGCTCGACCAGGTTGCGCGAGGCGCCGCTCAGCACCGAGCCGAGCAGGAAAGTGATCACCGCCACGTAGACCATCGGCTTGCGGCCATACTGATCGCTGAGCTTGCCGTACAGCGGCATGGTCGCGGTGGATGCGAGCACGTACGCGGTCACCACCCACGACAGATGGTTGATGCCGCCGAGGTCGCTGACGATGCGCGGCAAGGCGGTGGCGACGATGCTCTGGTCGATGGCGCCGAGCGCCAGCATGATGATCAGGCCGATGAAGACCTGGCGTATCTCGCGCTCGGTGGGGGCGATGGTGGTGTCGGTGTGTGGGGACGTCATAGATCCAGTTCGTTCAGGGCCGGAATGGCGGCGCGGATGGCGTTCCGCGACTCGGCGGGAAGATTGGCCAGCGCTTGCGCAAGCCGGTCGGTGCGCCGTTTGCGATGGGCGTCGATGGCGTCGTTTCCTTGGCGGGTGGCGACAAGGCCCACGCGGCGACGATCACCGGACGCCGCGTCGGTGCGTTCCACCAGCCCCGCAGCCACCATCGCGTTGATGTGGCCGCTGATGGTCGGGCTGCGCAGGTTCTCCTGTCGTGCGAGATCGCCGACGCCGATGCCGGGTTGGTCGATGATCGCGATCAACAACTGCTTGCGCAGAGGCGGGATGCCGTCGTCGTGGGCATCGCGGCGCAGCTGCCGGTAGATCCGCCGCAGCGGCGTGCGCAGTTCTTCGGCCAGCAGGCGGGCCTCGCCAGTCATCGGGGACATCGCGGACTCTCCACCTTAATAGGTAGGCTACCTATCTAATATAGCTGGTCTGGCGGGAGGATGGATACGTGCCCGGCGCAGTAATGGGTGCGTTCTGCGTTTTTTTCCTTGCAGGAGTCCACCCAGTGGGCGACCGCGGCGCATCGGCGTTGCCGCTTCGTAGGCTTATCGCGCACTGGGTGTGCTGCTACAGGAGAGGCGAATGCCCGGAATCCCGTTGTAGGAGCCCACCCAGTGGGCGACCGCGGCGCATCGGTGTTACCGCTTCGTAGGCTTATCGCGCACTGGGTGCGCTCCTACAGGAGAGGCGAATGCCCGGATTCCCGTTGTAGGAGCCCGCCCTGTGGGCGGCCGCGGCGTATCGGCGTTACGGCTACATAGGCTTGTCACACGCAAGGTGTGTGTCCCCACGCAGTGCAGTTGCGCGATTCGCAGGAAATCACGGCGGTCGTTGCGGATCACTCGCTTGATGGCGCAACAGGGTGTTCCGCATGCCCGGTTGCTGCGCTGCGTCGCGTCGCGTATGATGCGCTCCATTGTATTAACTCATTAGTACATTATGAAGCGCCGATCGCTCGATCCTGAAACCCCCGCGGAGTCCGCTGAGCTCAGTCTCTGCGAGGCTTTGCTCTCGCTGAAGAACGCCGAGGAGATGTCTGCGTTCCTGCACGACCTGTGCACGCCGGCCGAGCTGGAGGTGCTGGTCGATCGCTGGCGGGTAGTGCCGTACCTGCTCGACGGCGTGGCGTATCGCGAGATCCACGAGCGCACGGCGGTGAGCATCACCACCATCGGGCGTGTGGCGCGTTTCCTCAATCAGGGCAATGGCGGCTATCTCGCCGCCGCCGCCCGCGCTGCGCGTCGCCGTGCGGCCGGCAAGGCAACAAGCAAGAAGGCAAAGGCATGAAACCGCGGGATCGACTTCGTATAGCGATGCAGAAATCCGGCCGGCTCACCGAACCGGCGCTGGAGCTGCTCAACCGTTGCGGGCTCTCGTTCCGCCAGAGCCGCGACAAGCTGTTCCTGTTCGGCGAGGGCGAGCCCGTCGACCTGCTGCTGGTGCGCGACGACGACATTCCCGGGTTGATCGCGCAGGGCGTGTGCGACCTGGGCATCGTGGGCCGCAACGTGCTCAGCGAATTCCAGTACACCGCCGGGCGCGAAGGGCCGGCGCTGGCCGAATGGCGGTCATTGGGCTTCGGTCGTTGCCGCCTGTCCATCGCGGTGCCGCAGGAGCTCGACTATCGCGAGCCGGCGCAGTTGCAGGGCTTGCGTATCGCCACGTCGTATCCGGGCCTGCTGGGCGAATGGCTGCGCACCCAGGGCGTGGATGCCGGTGTGGTGACGTTGGCCGGTTCGGTGGAAATCGCGCCGCGTCTGGGCACCGCCGATGCCATCTGTGATCTCGTGCAGAGCGGCGGCACGCTGGTGGCGAACCAGTTGCGCGAAGCCGATGTGTTGCTGGAGAGCGAGGCCGTGCTCGCCGGCCCCGAGGCGCTGCCCACCGACGAGCGTGGCGACATGATCGATCTGCTGCTGAAGCGCCTCGACGGGGTGATCCAGGTGCGCGAGTCACGGCTCCTGCTACTGCAGACCTCGCGCAATGCGCTGGATGCGGTGATCCGCCTGCTGCCTGGCGGCCCGCAACCGACCTTGCTTCCCGTCGCCGGTCAGCCGGACCAGTTGATGCTGCAGGCGCTGTGTGCGGGCGAGGTCAGCTGGCGACAGCTCGAAGAAATCAAGAAGGCCGGTGCGCGCGAGATGTTCGTGCTGCCGGTGGAGAAGATGCTTGCGTGATGCAGGCGGACTGAAAGGTAGACCGTGATGAACCGCCTCGATTGGAATGCACTCGACAACGCGGCGCGCCGCGCGGCGCTGGCCCGTCCCGCGCAATCGCGCGCCGAGACGCTGCGCAACGGCGTGGAGCAGATCATCGCGCGTGTGCGCGCCGACGGTGATCAGGCCTTGCGCGAACTGAGCGCCCGTTACGACCGCTGTACGCTCGACGTCATTGAGGTTTCCTCGCAGGAAATCGACGAAGCCGAAGCGCGCCTGGCGCCGACCTTGAAGGCCGCCATCGACGAGGCCGCCGCACGCATCGAGGCGTTCCACCGCGTCGCGGCTCCGCAGCCCGTGGCGCTGGACACGGCCCGTGGCGTTCGCGTCGAGCGCGTACTTCGCGCGATCAATCGCGTTGGTCTCTATGTACCCGCCGGCAGCGCACCCTTGCCATCCACCGCCCTCATGTTGGGTGTGCCCGCACGCATCGCCGGCTGCACCGAGGTCGTGCTGTGTTCGCCGGCGCGTGCCGATGGCCGCTGCGACGAGGCAGTGCTGTACGCGGCGCGCATCACGGGCGTGCACAAGGTGTTCAAGCTGGGCGGCGCTCAGGCGATTGCGGCGATGGCCTATGGCACCGAATCGGTGCCCAAGTGCGACAAGCTGTTTGGGCCCGGCAACGCCTGGGTGACCGAGGCGAAGCTGCAGGTGTCGGCCGATCCGGACGGCGCCGCCATCGACATGCCGGCAGGCCCTTCGGAGGTCCTGGTGATCGCGGACGACAAGGCGAACGCAACTTTCGTCGCCGCCGATCTGCTGTCCCAGGCCGAGCATGGTCCGGATTCGCAGGTGATCCTGCTCAGCCCATCGCCAACGTTGCTGGATGCGGTGGAGGCGGAAGTGGAGCGGCAGTGCGCCTTGCTGCCGCGCGCGGATATCGCCCGGCAGGCCTTGTCGCAAAGCCGCCTGATCGCCGTGTCGTCGCTGGCGCAGGCGGTGGAGGTGAGCAATCGTTACGCGCCCGAACACCTGATCGTGCAGGCGGAGCAGCCGCGTGATCTGCTGGATGCCGTGACCAGCGCCGGTTCGGTGTTCCTTGGTGCATGGACGC
Organism: Dyella jiangningensis; assembly: GCF_003264855.1. NCBI lineage: Bacteria > Pseudomonadati > Pseudomonadota > Gammaproteobacteria > Lysobacterales > Rhodanobacteraceae > Dyella > Dyella jiangningensis. The sequence goes on from NZ_NFZS01000001.1 coordinate 1,907,584, forward strand.
CCGAATCGGTGGGCGACTACTGCAGCGGCAGCAACCATGTGCTGCCGACCTACGGTTATGCACGCAGTTACAGCGGCGTGTCCGTGGCGAGCTTCCAGAAGCAGATCACCGTGCAGGAGCTGTCGCCGGCCGGGTTGCGCGAAATCGGCCCCTGCACGGCAACCCTCGCGGCGGCCGAGCAACTGGAGGCGCATCGCCGGGCCGTCACGCTGCGGCTGGCAGCGCTGGAGACGGCAGCATGAGCATCGTGGACCTCGCACGCCCGGAGATCCGCGCGATGCAGCCGTATTCCTCAGCGCGCATGGAGGCAAGTGGCGGCGCGATCCTGCTCAACGCCAACGAATCGTCCTGGGCGCCGCCCGGCGACGATGCGCTCGATTGCAACCGCTATCCCGATCCGCAGCCGCCCGCCTTGATCGAAGCGCTGGCGGCGCTCTACGGCGTGCGTCCGGCGCAGGTGCTGGTGGGGCGGGGCAGCGACGAGGCGATCGACCTGCTGGTGCGCGCGTTCTGCCGTGCCGGCGAGGACGCCATCGCGATCCAGCCGCCAACGTTCGGCATGTATGCGGTATCCGCGCGTATCCAGAATGCCGCGGTGCTGGAGATCCCATTGGCCGATGATTTCTCGCTGGACGTGGACGCCGTGCTGGCTGCGCTGACGCCGGCGGTGAAGCTGGTCTTCGTGTGCACGCCGAACAACCCCACTGGCCAGAAGGTGACGCTGGCCCAGGTGGAGCGCCTCGCGCAGGCGCTCGCGGGGCGTGCCCTGCTGGTGGCGGACGAGGCCTATATCGAGTTCGCCGACACGCCGAGCGTGGCGCCGCTGATCGATCGCTATGACAACCTGGCCGTATTGCGCACGCTGTCGAAGGCGTGGGCGCTGGCGGGCGCCCGCATCGGCGCCCTGCTGGCGAATGAAGAGGTGATCGCGCTGCTCCGTCGCATCATCGCGCCGTACCCGCTTCCACGTCCGTGCGTGGCGTTGGCGCTGCAGGCATTGTCGGCGCAAGGCCAGGTGCAAGCGCGCAAGCATGTCGCCATCGTGCGCGAGCAGCGCGAGCGGATGGCCAAGGCCTTGGCGGCACTGCCTGGCGTGCGCGATGTGCTGCCGTCGCAGGCGAATTTCCTGGCGGTGCGGCTGGACGATCCCGCCACCGTCTACCAGCGCCTGCTGGCCGCCGGCATCGTGGTGCGCGACGTGCGTCGCTACCCGGGGCTGGGTGACGCGCTGCGCATCACCATCGGTACCGAGGGCGAGAACGACCGCGTGCTCGCCGTGCTTCAGGACATCTACGCATGAGCCGCAAGATTCTGTTCATCGATCGCGACGGTTGCCTCATCGAGGAACCGGAGGATTTCCAGATCGACAGCTTCGAGAAGTTTGCGCTGCTGCCGGGTGTGATCGCCGCGTTGCAGCGCATCGTGGCCAGTGGCTACGAACTGGTGATGGTGACCAACCAGGACGGTCTCGGCACCGACAGCTTCCCCGAAGCGCATTTCGCGGGGCCGCACGCGTTGCTGATGCGCATACTCTCCTCGCAGGGCATCAAGGTGCGCGAGGTGTTGATCGACCGCAGCTTTGCGCATGAGAACCTTGACACGCGCAAGCCGGGCGTGGGCATGTTGCGCCATTACCTCGCGGACGACGGCTGGAGCCGTGCGGCCTCGGCGATGGTGGGCGATCGCGAAACCGACCTTCAGTTTGCCGCGAACATGGGCGTGCGCGGTTTTCGCGTCGGCCCGCAGGGCCTGGCCTGGGACGAGATCGCGCACCGGTTGCTCGATGCGCCGCGCATGGCGACGGTGGAGCGCAACACGCGCGAGACGCGCATCACCGTCAGCGTGAACCTGGACAAGACCGCCGAGCCGCAGATCCACACCGGGCTGGGTTTCTTCGATCACATGCTGGAGCAGATCGGCAAGCACGGCGGTTTTGCGCTGGCCCTGGGCTGCGATGGCGACACACACATCGACGAGCATCACACCATCGAAGACTGCGCGCTCGCGCTTGGACAGGCCTTGCGACAGGCGCTAGGCGACAAGCGCGGCATCGGCCGCTATGGTTTCGTGTTGCCGATGGATGAGTCGCAAGCCAGTGCCGCGCTCGACCTGTCCGGACGTCCGTACTTCGTCTTCGAAGGACAGTTCCCCCGCGAGCGCGTGGGTGACGTGCCGACGGAACTCGTGCCGCATTTCTTCCGCTCGCTGTGCGAGACACTGGGCGCCAACCTGCACCTGAGCGTGCAGGGCCACAATGCGCACCACATGGTGGAAGCCTGCTTCAAGGTAGTGGCGCGTACGTTGCGCCAGGCCATCCGCCGCGAAGGCAGTGACCTGCCAAGCACCAAGGGAGCGCTGTAATGAGCGTGGTGCTGGTCGATGCAGGTGGCACCAATATTGGATCGGTGCGTTACGCCTTGCAGCGCCTCGGGGCCGAGGCCGCGTTGACGTCCGACGCCGAGGCCATCCGCACGGCGGACAAGGTGATACTCCCCGGCGTGGGTGCCGCCGGTCCCGGCATGGCGCGCCTGAACGAGCTGGGGCTGGTCGAGCTGATGCGCTCGCTCACGCAGCCGGTGCTCGGCGTCTGCCTTGGCATGCAGTTGCTGTGCGAACGGTCGGAAGAAGGCGATACCGAATGTCTCGGCGTCGTGCCCGCCACCGTGCGCCGCTTCGTGGAGCAGCCGAACCTGCGCGTACCCCATATGGGATGGAATCGCGTGCGTCAGCGGCGCGAGCATCCACTGCTGGATGGCCTGGGCGATGACGACTGGGCGTACTTCGTTCACAGCTATGCCGTGCCGATGGGCGACTATGCGTTGGCTTCCACCGATTACGGCGACGAGTTCGCCTGCGTGATCGCGCGTGGCAATTTCCATGGCATGCAGTTCCACCCGGAACGTTCGGCCAAGGTCGGCGCCCGCCTGCTGAAGAATTTCCTCGAGCTATGAACTTCACCGTCATTCCCGCCATCGACCTGCGCGGCGGCCGCGTGGTACGCCTGAAACAGGGCGACTACGCGCAGCAGACCACCTATGACTTCGACCCACGTGCTCAGGCCGGCAGCTACGCGCAGGCCGGCGCCGAGTGGCTGCACCTGGTGGACCTGGACGGCGCCCGTGGCGGTAGCCTGGAAAACCTCGCCGTGATCGAAGCGATCGCGCGCGACGGCATGCGCATCCAGGCGGGCGGCGGCGTTCGTTCCGAAGCGGACGTGCAGCGCCTGTTCGACGCGGGCGTATCGCGCGTCGTGGTGGGCAGCTTGGCGATCCGCGAGCCGGAGCGCGTGGTCGGCTGGTTTTCGACCCACGGTGCCGGCCGCATCACCCTGGCGCTGGATACGCTGCAGCAGGATGGCGCATGGCGCCTGCCCAGTGCGGGTTGGACCGAAACCGAGTCGCGCACGCTGGATGAGCTGGCGCCGTGGTACGCCGCGCAGGGTGCGCAACACCTGCTGTGCACGGACATCCATCGCGATGGCATGCTCGCCGGCTTCAACCTGGACCTTTATCGCCACCTGGCGGCCACGGTGCCGAGCCTGGCAGTGCAGGCTTCCGGCGGCGTGCGTTCGCTGGACGATATCCGCGCCGCACGCGAGGCCGGCGCAAAGGGCGTGATCCTCGGGCGCGCCTTGCTGGAAGGGCGCTTCACCGTGCAGGAGGCCTTGGCATGCTGAGTCGCCGCATCATTCCTTGCCTGGACGTGCGCGATGGCAAGGTCGTCAAGGGCGTGCGTTTCCGCGATCACGTCGTGATGGGCGAAATCGTCGACCTCGCGCTGCGCTATCGCGACGAGGGCGCGGACGAACTGGTGTTCTACGACATCACCGCCAGCCCCGAAGGGCGCAGCGTCGACCGCGGATGGGTCGAGCGTGTCGCGAGCGTCATCGATATCCCCTTTTGCGTGGCGGGCGGCATCCGCAGCGTGGAAGAGGCGAGGGCCGTGCTGCATGCGGGGGCGGACAAGATCTCCGTCAACTCGCCCGCACTGGAACGACCGGAACTGATCGACGAACTCGCGGCCGCCTTCGGCGTGCAGTGCGTGGTGGTCGGCGTGGACAGCCTGCGCGATGCGGACGGTGAATGGCGCGTGCGCCAGTACACCGGCGATCCGACGCGGACGCAGGCCTTGCCGCGCCGCACGCTGGACTGGATCGAGGAAGCGCAGCGGCGCGGCGCCGGCGAAATCGTGCTCAACTGCATGGGCAGCGATGGCGTAAGGCAGGGTTACGACCTGGAGCAGCTGTCGGCCGTGCGCGCGTTGTGCCGTGTGCCGCTGGTGGCGTCGGGTGGCGCTGGCGCGTCGGAGCACTTCCGCGACGCCTTCGCGCAGTCGGACGTGGACGGCGCGCTTGCAGCCAGCGTGTTCCACTCCGGTGCCATCGCGATACCTGTCTTGAAACAGTCGCTGGCGGCGTGGGGCATCCACGTCAGGCCTTAGTATCGATCGACGCACTTTGCACTTTTCCGGACACCTACGATGACTTCCACTCTCGATCCCGCGCAACTCGATTGGGCCAAGGGCGCAGGCCTGCTGCCGGTCGTCGTGCAGCACTGGCTGACCGGCGAAGTGTTGATGCTGGGCTACATGAATGCCGATGCGCTGGCGACGACCCAGGCCATCGGCCATGTGACTTTCTTCAGTCGCAGCAAGCAGCGCCTGTGGACCAAGGGTGAAACGTCCGGGCATGTGCTGGTGCTGAAGTCGCTGCGCGTCGATTGCGATGCGGACACGCTGCTGGTGCTTGCAGAGCCGCACGGGCCGACCTGCCACAAGGGCACCAGCAGTTGCTTCGGCGACGATGTGCGCCCCGCGGCCGGCTTCCTTGCCGAGCTGGATGCGCTGGTGGCGCAGCGATATGCCGAGCGGCCCGAAGGAAGCTATACGACGCGGCTGTTCGAAGACGGTATCCGCCGCATGGCGCAGAAGGTCGGTGAGGAAGGCGTGGAGACCGCGCTCGCCGCCGTCGCGCAGGACGACGATGCATTGCTTGGCGAAGCGGCCGATCTGGTGTTTCACCTGCTGGTGACACTGCGTGCCCGCGGCCTGGGCCTCTCCGATGTGGCAGGCGTGCTCGCGCAGCGCCATGCGGAACGCCATTCGCACTGAGAGGCCTCATAACCTCCCGGGAATGAGGCGCGCTGCAATCCGACGGACGGCTAGCGTCACCTTAACGGTGCCTGTGTTTGATTCTGCATCACGCACGAAGGCACACGTCGTGAATGCGGATGACGGCTGGACGTCCGTACAGCCCAAGTCGTGAAGGTGGTTTTCACCCGTGATGTCCAGCGAGGGGAGCGTGGCCGGTTGACCCGTCGTCGTCGGGTCGTCCGGCTTCATGTCCGCAGTCCGAGGAGCGAGTGATGGCTGATATCGCAGTGATCGGTGGTGGGGCAGCGGGCGCAGCCGCGTTTGGCGAATTGCTGGCGCAGTACGACGCCGGCACGGTGCATTGGATCGTCGGGCAGCAGGCGCCGGGACGTGGCGTTGCCTATGCGACGGGCGACGACAGGCATCTGTTGAATGTGCGCGCATCAGGCATGGGCGTGTTCCACGAGCATGCGGAGGATTTCATCCAGCATGCCTCGCGCCAGCTCGGCCAGGTAAAAGGTACGGATTTCCTTCCGCGCCGACTGTTCGGCGATTTCATCCAGGCACAGGTTGGCGCGCGCATCGATGCGGCTCGGCGCGCAGGGCGAAGCTTTCGCATCCATCCGGGCAGCGCGCGCGAAGTGCTGGCCCGCGCCGAAGGCGGTTACGCGGTGCGCGTGGGAGCGGATCGCTGGCTCGACGTCTCACGGGTGGTACTGGCGATCGGTGCGTTGTCGCAGCGTCCGCTGCGCACGGTATCGACCACGGCATTGGCCGGCGGCGCGTACGAGCTCGATCCGTGGCGGCTCGATCGTCATCCGAAACCACCGCGACGCATCGTGGTCATCGGCACGGGCCTCACGGCCGTCGATACCTTGCTCTCGGCCGCCGTGCGATGGCCGCATGCGGAGCTGATAGCCGTTTCGCGCCATGGCTTGTGGCCTTTCACGCACTCTGCACTGCCGCTGGCCCCCTATGCACGCCAGGAGGAACTCAACCAGGCATTGCTGGGCAGCTGTGGCCCCGCCCAGATGCTTCGTCATGTTCGGCGTGCGATGGCGGACGCGCCGGAGACGGACTGGCGCAGTCTCGTCGACGGCATGCGCCCCATCAACGCGCTGCTCTGGCAGGGCATGAGCCATGCGCGGCGGCGGCAGTTCTTGCGGCATGCGCGCTGGATCTGGGAGGCCGCGCGTCACCGCATGGCACCCGCGTCCGGCGAGGCCATCCATCAATGGCAGGAGGAAGGAAGACTGCAGGTGCTCGCGTCGCGCGTGCTTGATGTCGACGGCACGTCACCCTTGCAGCTCACGCTGCGCGAGCGCGCGACCCAGCTCGTGACGACGATCGAGGCGGACCTGGTGATTCAGGCGACGGGCCTGGATACGGCGGTCGCGTACGGTGCGCATGAGCTACTTGCGCAGTTGTTGCGCGATGGCCTCGCGGTAGCCGACCCCTTGCAGCTGGGTGTTTCCGCGCAAGCGGATGGGCAACTGGTCGATGCCCGCGGCGCGCCCCTTCCCGGCCTCTACGCGATCGGATCGCTGCTCCGCGGCAACTTGTGGGAATGTACCGCCATGCCGGAAATCCGCGCGGCAGCGCACCGATTGGCGGTACAGCTGGCGACGGCGGGAAGGGCGGGTGGTCCGCGCGAGAGCGCCAGCGAGGGCTCGTGAAGGGCGCGCCAGTGGCTTTGCACTGATTTCACGCATGGCGATGCCATGAGGTTATGCCATATTGCGATTTCGCAAACGCATGGCGGCCCGATAATCTGGTCGTTCGTGCCATCGCAGGAGACGTCATGAAGAAGCTCGTTCCGTGCCTGGTGGCGCTCGCCGGCGCTCTGCTGGCGGCCAGCGTGGCAGCCAAGGATGTCACCCTGCTCAATGTTTCCTACGATCCGACGCGCGAACTGTATCGGGATATCAACAACGCGTTCGCCGCGCAGTGGAAGGCACAGCATGGCGACAGCGTGACCGTCCAGATGTCGCATGGTGGGTCCGGCAAGCAGGCGCGCTCGGTCGTCGATGGCCTGCCCGCCGACGTGGTCACGCTCGCGCTCGCCTACGACATCGATGCCGTGGCCGATCATGGGCTGATTGCCAAGACCTGGCAGACGCGACTGCCGGACAACGCATCGCCCTATACCTCCGCCATCGTGTTCCTGGTGCGCAAGGGCAATCCCAAGGGCATCAGGGATTGGGCCGACCTCGTGCGTCCCGGCGTGCAGGTGGTGACGCCCAATCCGAAGTCGTCCGGCGGCGCACGCTGGAACTTCCTGGCCGCGTGGGGCTATGCGTTGAAGCAACCGGGCGGCAACGAGGCCAAGGCCAGGGCGTATGTGCAGGAGTTGTACAAGCACGTGCCGGTACTCGACACCGGGGCGCGCGGCGCCACCAATACCTTCGCGCAGCGAGGCATCGGCGATGTGCTGATTGCATGGGAAAACGAAGCGTTGCTTGCGCAGCGGCAACTCGGCAAGGACAAGTTCGACATCGTGGTGCCGTCGGTGACCATCCTCGCCGAGCCACCGGTCGCGGTGGTCGACGCGAACGCGGACAAACACGGTACGCGCGCCGTCGCGGAGGCGTACGTGCAGTTCCTCTATACACCGCAGGGCCAGGAGATCGCGGCAAAGAACTACTATCGCCCGCGCTCGCCGGAGGTAGCCGCGCGCTATGCGGGGCAATTCCCGGCCACGCACACGTTCACCATCAGCGAGCTGTTTGGCGACTGGCGGCAGGCGCAGGCGAAATTCTTCGCCGAGGGCGCCATCTTCGACCAGTTGGGCGCAGGGCGTTGATGCCATGCGAAAGCAGGTGCTGCCCGGCTTTGGTCTCAGTTTCGGCTATGCGCTGACTTACCTGGGGCTGATCGTTCTGCTGCCGCTGGCTGCGTTGGCCTGGAAGGCGACCGGCATCGGCGTTCATGGATTGATCCAGTTGCTGTCCGGTCCACGCACGTTGGCGGCGCTTCGGCTAAGCCTGTTCGGCGCCGTGCTGGCGGCTTTGATCAACGCCGTGGTGGGACTGCTGATCGGCTGGGTGCTGGTGCGTTATCGCTTTCCCGGGCGGCGCCTGTTCGATGCACTGGTGGATCTGCCATTCGCATTGCCGACGGCGGTGGCGGGTATCGCGCTCACGACGCTGTATGCGCCCAACGGCTGGCTGGGACGATGGCTGGAGCCGCTGGGCATCAAGGTGGCGTACACGCCGGTCGGCGTGCTCGTCGCGATGGTGTTCGTCGGCTTCCCGTTCGTGGTGCGCACCTTGCAACCCGTGCTGGCGTCACTGGAGCGCGATGTGGAAGAAGCCGCCGAGAGCCTCGGTGCGCGTCGCTACCAGACCTTCTTCCGCGTGATCCTGCCGATGCTGGCGCCCACGCTGCTGACCGGCTTCGCGTTGGCATTGGCGCGCGCGGTGGGCGAGTACGGTTCGGTGATCTTCATCGCGGGCAACATTCCGATGCGCTCGGAAATCGCGCCGCTGCTGATCGTGCAGAAGCTCGAACAATTCGACTATGCCGGCGCTGCCGCGTTGGGTGTCGCGATGCTGCTGCTTTCCTTCCTGCTGCTGGTCCTGGTCGCTTTGCTCCAGCGCTGGAGCAACCGCTGGGCGGAGCGCGCCCAGTGAGCCGCGGCATGCGTTCGCGTTCGACCAGTTGGCCGCGTCGTCTCGGCCACGTCGCACTCATACTGCTCGCGCTGGCGTTCCTGGTCGCGTTCCTCTTAGCGCCGCTGGCCACCGTTTTTGCCGAGGCATTTCGCGACGGCGTGACGCCTTATCTCGCGGCCATCCGCCAGCCTGAAGCGCGTTCGGCCATTCGCCTGACCTTGCTGGTTGCCGTCATCGCCGTGCCGCTCAACGTGATCTTCGGCATCGCGGCCGCGTGGGCGATGACGCGCTTCGAATTCCGTGGCAAGACCTTGCTCGGCGCGCTCATCGACCTGCCGTTCTCGGTGTCCCCGGTCATTTCGGGCCTGGTCTACGTGCTGCTGTTCGGTGCGCAGGGCTGGTTTGGTCCCTGGCTGGATGCGCATGGCGTCAAGGTGATCTACGCGGTGCCGGGATTGGTGCTGGCGACGATCTTCATCACATTGCCGTTCGTGGCCCGCGAACTCATTCCCCTGATGGAGGCGCAGGGCAGCGAGGAAGAGGAGGCCGCACGCGTGCTGGGCGCCAGCGGCTGGCAGATGTTCTTCCGCGTCACCCTGCCCAACATCCGCTGGGCGCTGCTGTACGGCGTGCTCTTGTGCAACGCGCGCGCGATGGGTGAATTCGGCGCGGTATCGGTGGTGTCAGGCCACATCCGCGGACTGACCACCACCATGCCGCTGGAAGTGGAGATGCGCTACAACGAATACGATTACGTGGGCGCTTTCGCCGTGGCTTCGCTGCTGGCGCTGCTGGCCCTGCTCACGCTGGCCGTGAAAACCCTGCTGGAATGGCGGTATGGTGACGAAATCGCCGCGCACGCGCCGGGCGGGCACTGAGAGCCTGTTCAATGTCTCCACGTAGCCCGCGTTGTTCATCCCAAGCGCCCTGTGAGCCGCCCGTAGCGCCGCGCCTGACTGGCCGTCAGGTCAAGCTGCGGGCGGCTCACAGGGCGCTTGGGGTGAACAACCCTCTGGGCCGGGTCTGTTTGCCCACAGTCCGGCGTCATCACTCAGTCGTGTACGGACGTACACTCCTTCGTTCTTCCTTGGTCTGCGTGCAAACAGCTTCCGGCGCGGGCCACGCGGAGACATTGAACAGGCTCTGGGGACATCCATGACGCTCGAGCTGTCCCATCTGAACCGACGCTTCGCCGAATACCAGGCACTGGACGATGTCAGCCTGCAGATCGCGCCCGGAGAGTTTCTTGCCTTGCTGGGACCATCCGGCTCAGGCAAGACAACGCTGCTCCGCATCCTCGCTGGCCTGGATTACCCCGACACCGGCAGCGTGCTGAAGGATGGCAAGGACTTTCTCGCCACGAACGCGCGCGAGCGCAACATCGGCATGGTATTCCAGCATTACGCATTGTTCCGCCACCTCACCGTGCTGGAGAACATCGCGTTCGGCCTGCGCGTGCGGCCCTGGCGCAAGCGGCCGTCGCGAGCGGTGATCCGTGAGCGCGTGGAGCGCCTGCTCAAGCGCGTGCAACTGGATGGCCTCGGGCGCCGTTATCCGTCGCAGTTGTCGGGTGGCCAGCGCCAACGCGTGGCGCTGGCGCGCGCCTTGGCCGTGGAGCCGGACATGTTGCTGCTGGACGAACCGTTCGGTGCGCTGGATGCACAGGTCCGCGTCACCTTGCGTCGCTGGCTGCGCGAACTGCACGAGGAACTCGACCTCACCACCGTGTTCGTCACGCACGACCAGGAAGAGGCGCTGGAGCTGGCTGATCGCGTCGCCGTGATGAACAACGGTCGCGTGGAGCAGGTCGGGTCCCCGGAGATGATCTATCAACAGCCGGCCACGCCCTTCGTGTGCGAGTTCATCGGCAAGGTCAACCGCTTCATCGTGAGGCGCAACGGCACCGGATGGGCTGCCGGCGGATGGCAGCCTGGGGATGATCCCTGGCAGGGCCGATATCACGAAGCAGTGGCTTACGTGCGTCCTGAGCAGCTGCGCCTGGCGGTACCGGCTTCGCAACCGGCGTGGGAAGCGCGGCTGCGCCACATCTACCTGGCTGGTAGCGTGGCGCACCTCGAATTGCATGTGGAATCACTCGGCCAGCCGCTGGAAGCCGATATCGCCAGCGAGGATTTGTCGCGGCTGGGCCTGCATGCAGGCATGGAATTGCGCGTGGCGCCGCGCGGTGCCGTGTTGTTCCCGCGTGACGGGCAGGGCGCCACGCTCAACCACGAGCGTTGGATCTGGCACGCACGAAGCCCCGTGCCCGCCTGAGCGCGCGGCTTTACCGCGTCGGCAAGGCGTGGGCCGATGGTGCCGGCTTGAACGCCACGACCGGCCCGGGCACGACGTGGCGGCGCCACTGGGCCAACTGGTCGGCGATACCCGCGCCTACGCTCATCTGCGGTTCGGAGGGCGTCAGCTTGTCCTTCGCTTCCCACTGCGTGATTTCGCGGGAAGCCTGTCGGAACGCCTCCATGAAATCCGGCGTGTGGTTGAGGCCGTCGACCAGCCAGGCGCGGCCGAAATAGGTGATGTCCGAATCGCTGCCGCAGCCGAACGAGCTGCGGTCCGCACGGGCGGCGGTGATCACCAGCGTGCCTGCGCCCTGCAGGGGAGGAACGAAGCCACCCGAGTAGCAGGCATTCACCACCACGACCTTCCACTTGAACGGGCGCTTGTGGAGGATGTCGGCCAGGTCCGGCGCGCCGATCTGGTCCAGCGGCAGCGGGTCCATGTCGACCAGCAGGTTGTGGTCCTCGTCGCCATGCGTGGTCATGTACAGCAGCAGGATGTCCTCGTCGGGCTTCATCACGTCGGCGAGCCCATCCAGCGCCGTTTCCAGGTTGCTCCACGACGCGAGCGGACGCTCGTCCAGCGAGGCCGGGTTGTTTTCCAGCACCATCACGTGCGTCGCCGCGCCGAAGCGCTGCGGAAACATCCTGGCGGCATATTCGGTTTCGTTGCGGAACACGTCTTCGCCGGCGTCGCCGCCGAACGCGAGCACATACACGTTGGGCTGGCCGGCGACGCGTGGACCCAGGTTCGCCAGCGCCTTGTGCACCATGCCGCGCTGGGCATACATCACCTGTTCCGGCGACGGCGCATGCTGTGGCCAGTTGTCGGCCGAGTTGTCGGGCTCGTCGGTGCTCTGGTTATCGGCCGGCAACGCACTGCTGGTCGCGGCCGCGGCGTGATTGACGGCGGTGCCTGGTTCACCCGCTGGCGGCGCGTGCCGCGTCAGTCCCAACATGAGCAACACGCCGGCCGCGAAGGCGAGCAGGGCAGTCAGAGCGATACGCATGGCGGGAGCCCGGGCAGGTCAGAGAACGATGGCGTCGAAATCGCGATAGGCAGGATGGCGCGGCGCGTCCGGCACCGTCAGCGGCTCGCGCAGCAGCCAGCCGGTCTGCAGGCCGGCGGCCTTGGCGGCATCCAGTTCTTCCACGATGTCGGACAGGAACAGGATATGGCCCGGCTGTTCGCCGATTGCCTCGGCGATCTTCTCGTAGGACGCGCGTTCGCGCTTGGCGCCGGTCTCGGTATCGAAGTAGCCGGAGAACAGCGGCCGAAGATCGCCCGCCTCGCTGTAGCCGAAGAACAACTTCTGCGCGGGCACCGAGCCGGACGAATACACGTAGAGGTGCAGGCCATCCGCGCGCCAGGCGTGCAGCCGCGCGGACACTTCCGGATACATGTGGGCCTGGTAGTCGCCGTTCTCGTAGCCGTCCTTCCAGATCATGCCCTGCAGCGCCTTGAGCGCCGTGGACTTGCGGTCCTCGTCGATCCAGCGCAGCAGCATCTCGATCACTTCCTGCCGCGAAGCTTCCACGATGCCGGCTTCCTTGGCCGCCTCGTGCAGCCAATGCTGCACCTCCGGCGTGTCGCCATGGGTTTCCACGAAGGCGGGCAGGCGCTCGCGGGCGTACGGAAACAGCACGTCCTTGACGAAGCGGATGGAACTGGTGGTGCCCTCGATGTCGGTAACGACGGCGCGGATGGTGGTCATGCGGGGAAACCAGGCTGCAGGGCAGACAAGCTTACCCGTGGCCGCGGCGCCCGGCGAGGGCCGACGTCACCTCTTCTGTAGGAGCGCACCCAGTGCGCGATCGGCGCGTCGATCTGCGAGACCGATCGCGCACTGGGTGCGCTCCTACAGGGGGACGGGACGCTCAGGCTGCCTGCGCAGATCCGTGCGGCGTCATGCGCGGGAAACGCTGGGCGATGTCCTCGCCGGTGAAGTTCGCGACCCAGCCTTCCTTGTTGGTGAACAGGCGGATCGCCACGAAATACGGCGACTCGCTCATGTCGAACCAGTGGCGGGTGCCGTCAGGCACGCCGATCAGGTCGCCCTGTTCGCACAGGATGTCGTAGACCTTGTCTCCCAGGTGCAAGGTGAACTGGCCAGCGCCGGCCACGAAGAAGCGGACTTCGTCTTCGCTGTGCGTGTGCTCGCTAAGGAACTTCTGGCGCAGCGTCGCGCGATCCGGATGGTCCGGTTTGAGGCTGATGACGTCGACCGCCTGGTAGCCTTCTTCGGACATCAGGCGATCGATGTCGGCACGGTATGCCGCGATGACTTCGTCCTGGCTGGCGCCCGGCGCGATCGGCTGGCTGGCTTCCCACTGCTCGAAGCGCACGCCGGCCTTCGCCAGTTCGGTGGCGATCTCGGCGTGGTCGGTGTACACGCTCAGTGGAGCGTCGGGGCGGCTGTCCTGGAAAATACGCAGACGGCTCATGCGGAGAGTCTCCTCAGATCGAGTTCGCAGCCAAGCAGGAATTCCAGCGCCTCCAGATGGCGGCGCGTCTCGGCCATGTCACGGCCCCAGGTGTAGATGCCGTGACCGTTGATGAGATAGGCGTGCAGCGGCTTGCCGGCGTCGAGCCAGGCATCCACCTGTGCCACCAGCTCGGGCATGTGCTGGGTGTTGGGGAATACCGGGATCGCCAGTTCGGCGTCGTGGGTGGTTTGACCCGCGATGGCCTTCTGCAGTTCCCAGCCTTCCAGCTTTACCACGCCTTCGCGCGCAAACAGACGCGAGGCCACGCTTTGCGTGCGCGAATGCGTGTGAAGCACGACATTCATCTCGGGCATGCGGCGATAGATCTGCGTATGCAGCTCGGTCTCCGCGCTGGGGCGGGCGGAAGTGCCGACCGCCTTGCCGTGCATGTCGATCACCATGATGTCGTCGCGACTCAGCTTGCCCTTGTCGCGTCCCGAGATCGTGATGGCGGCGTGTTCGCCATCCAGGCGCATGGAGAAATTGCTGCTGGTGGCGGGCGTCCATCCGGCTGCGGCCAATTCGCCCGCGGCAACGGCAATGGCATCGGCGCGCTCCGCGAACAGCTCGGCGGGAATCGTGGCGGGAAGGATCTGGCTCATGGGGTTATGGACGTCCAAATGAACGGCAACTATACCACGGCGATTTCACGTCCAATGCCGAAAATGCGATTCGTTCTCACGACTTATCCGCGAGGCTAGTAGCATGCGGAGAGATCCGCCACGGGCGTGGTGGATATTTTGTCGGACGGAGGTTGGACCAATGTCGCATGAAAAAGATATCGAATCGCGTCGTCGCTTTCTCAAGGCTGCAGCGGGAACTGCCGCGGCCGCGGTGGTGATTGGTGGCGGCTTGCCGCGTTTCGCGCGTGCTGCGGACCTTCCCCACGTGGCTGAATCCGATCCGACGGCGAAGGCCCTCGGTTACGTCGAAGACGCCAGCAAGACGAGCGATGCGAAGCACAAGGCCGGCGACGACTGCGCCAACTGCCAGTTCTACTCCGGTGGTGCGACGGGTTACGGTCCGTGCCAGCTGTTCCCCGGCAAATCGGTCAATGCGAAGGGCTGGTGCGTGTCGCACGCGCCGAAGAAAGCCTGACGCACGACACGGATCGATGCGAAGGCCGGCGATCGCCGGCCTTCTTGTTTTTGAGCGCTGCAATAAGGCGTGTGCCTCATGATCGATCAGTGCTTCGCATGAAGCATCGATCCGCATGCTCGCAACGACACCGCGATGACCTGATCTTCGCGCGAGCTTTATGCAACAAGGGAAGAACTCGGACCGAAGAACTCGGTGAGTAGAAGATGCTGCCCAGACGCGTCAGGCCGAGGAGCTGACCCGCCTGACGCGCCGGGCGGCAATCCGGGGCCCACTGCCAAGTGATCAACCCACGGAGCACAGATGATACTCCTGGAGGGCCGTTTTGGGGCCGGGCGGTCCTAAATTTTTATCGAAAAAGTCTCGTTAAAACGATAAAAAACAATAACTTAAAAACACATTCGAGACTGGACCTCACGAATGTTCGGCAGGAAGCTTTCATTCGTTACGCCGGGTAGGGCATCGGCTACCCGGCGTTTTCGGTGAAATTGCCGTCAGATCGACGAAGAATCGCTGTTTTGGCGGGCAGGCTGGCGATGGAGGCGGCTGTGGCGGATGCCATAGCCGAAGTAGATGGCCAGGCCCATGGCCGTCCAGACGATCATCAGCAACCAGTTGAACCAGCTCATGAAGGCCAGCAGGGCCAGGCAGCTGAGCACACCGGCCGGGCAGATCACCCATGCCCAGGGCACGCGGAAACCACGATGCAGTTCCGGCGAGGTATAGCGAAGGATCAACACGCCCGCGCATACCGCGACGAACGCTATCAGCGTGCCCATCGAGGTCAGGTCGGCCAGCAGGTCGAGCGGGAACACGGCGGCGAGAATCGCGATGCCGACACCGGTGATCACGGTGTTGATGTGTGGCGTGCGGTGCTTCGGATGGATGCGGTTGAACACCTTCGGCAGCAGGCCGTCGCGCGACATGATCATGAAGATGCGCGGCTGCGCGATGATCATCACCAGGATCACCGAGGACAGGCCGATCAGCGCGCCGATTTCCACCACGGTGCGCAGCCAGCCCAGCTCCGGATGGCCCTTGATGGCGGTGACCACGGGCTCGCTGGTACCCAGGTCCGTGTACGAAGCCAGGCCCGTCAGCACGGCAGCCATGGCGAGGTAGAGGATGGTGCAGATCACCAGCGAGACCAGCGTGCCGAACGGCAGGTCACGCTGCGGGTTCTTGCATTCCTGCGCCGCGGTGGATGTCGCCTCGAAGCCGATATAGGCGAAGAACACCATGGCCGCGCCACGCATGATGCCGGACCAGCCGTACTTGCCCGGCCCCTGGTTTTCCGGGATGAACGGATGCCAGTTCGACGGATCGATGTAGCGATAGCCAGCGACCACCACGATGATGATCAGGCCGACCTTGAGGCCGACCATCAGCACGTTCAGGCCCGACGATTCGCGGATGCCGACGTAGCAGAGCCAGGTGAGCGCGAGCACGATCGCCACGGCCGGGAGATTCATGATGTGGCCGGTTGCGACCAGGTGCCCGTCGGTGAACGCCAGCGGCGCTTCAGTCAGGGCCTGCGGAAGATGGATGCCGAGCTGGTCGAGCAGGCTGGTGAAATAGCCCGTCCAACTGGCGGCGACCGCGGACGCGGAGATGCCGTATTCCAGCACCATGTTCCAGCCGATGAACCAGGCCACCAGTTCACCCAGCGTGGCGTATGCATAGGAATACGAACTGCCCGAGATCGGGATCAGCGTGGCGAACTCGGCATAGCACAGCGCGGTGAAGCCGCTGCAGATCGCCGCGAGGATGAAGGAGATCAGCACCGCCGGGCCGGCGTGTTCCGCGGCTGCCTGGCCGGTAACGACGAAGATGCCGGTGCCAATCACGGCGCCGATGCCCAGGGCCGTGATGCCCCAAGGGCCGAGCGTGCGGCGCAGGGTAGGGCCGTGGGCGGCGTCGTCGGCGTCGTCGGCGTCGGAGAAGTCGGTCTTGCGGGCGAGTAGCTGTTTGAGCATGCGTCAACCTGGTAAAGCTGGGGCCATCAGCGCCCCCGGTCATAACGAGAGGGCCGGCACTGGGCCGGCCCTTCGTGTGTCGGATCAGGAGTTTTGCTTGCGGAGCTTGCTATGGGAATACCCATAGAAGAAATAGATCAGCATGCCGAAGGTGGTCCAGCCCACCATGAGCGGCCAGTTGGCGCGGAACGACTGCCAGAACAGGTAAAGGCAGATCACCGAACCGAGAATGCTGACCACCCAGATACCCGGCACGCGGAAGGTGCGTGGCAGCTCGGGACGGGTGTATCGCAGGATCAGCACGCCGATGCACACCGTGGTGAAGGCCAGCAGGGTGCCCATGGACACCAGCTCGCCCAGGATGCTGACCGGGAAGAGGCCGGCGAGCACCAATGCGGACACGCCCGCAATGATGGTGGCGACGTGCGGCGTACGGTGTTTGGCATGCACGCGGGAGATGCCCTTACCCAGCAAGCCGTCCTTCGCCATGCTGAAGAAGATGCGCGAAGTGCCCAGCAGCATCACCAGGATCACGGAGCTCAGGCCGGCCAGCGCGCCGAACGAGACGATCGCCTTCAGCCAGTTGAGTTCGGGATGGATGCTCAGCGCGGTGGCCACCGGTTCGGGCGTACCCAGCATGCGGTACGGGGCGATGCCCGTGAGCGTCAGCGCCATCGCGATGTACAGGATGGTGCAGATGAGCAGCGAGCCCAGGATGCCGATCGGCATGTCGCGCTGCGGGTTCTTGGCTTCGCCGGCTGCGGTCGACACCGCGTCGAAGCCCACGTAGGAGAAGAACACCAGCACGGCGGCGCGGAAGATGCCGCTGGTGCCGAAGCGGCCGGGGCCTTCTTCCGGCGGAATGAACGGATGCCAGTTCGAGGGATCGATGAAGCGGAACGCGAACACCAGGAACAGCAGGATCACGATCACCTTGATCGCCACGATGACCGAGTTGACGAAGGTCGACTGGGTGATGCCGCGATAGCACAGCATCGTCAGCGCGGTCACGATCAGGATCGCGGGCAGGTTGATGATGGTGTTGGTGCTGACCAGGTAGAAGTGTTCGGAGAACTTCGCGATCACCTGCTGGCCGGCTTTCAGATGTTCGATCTGGCTGCCATCCATGAACGCGAGCGGCGCCGACGCCAGGCTTTCGGGCAGCGACAACGACAGCCCCGTCCAGTGGCTGAGGATGGACAGGCACTCGTTGAAATAGCCCGACCAGCCCGCCGCCACCGTGGCGACGGCAAAGAGATATTCGAGAACGAGGTTCCAGCCGATGAACCAGGCGACGATTTCGCCGAGGGTTGCATAGGAGTAGGCGTAGGCGCTGCCGGAAACCGGGATCATCGCGGCGAATTCGGCGTAGCACAGGCCCGCGAAGGCGCAGGCGATGCCGGCGACGATGAAGCTGATGATCAGGGCGGGGCCCGCGTGTTCCGCGGCGGCCTGGCCGGTGATGACGAAAATACCTGCGCCGATCACGGCGCCGATGCCCAGCATGACCAGATGGCGCGCTGTCAGCACGCGCTTGAGACTGGCCTCGCCTTGCAGGCTGTCATGCGGAATTTCGCCCGCATCGACGTGCGGCGACGCCTGGATCGGATGCGTCGCGAACAGGTTTTTCAGCATGTTTCTCCCCTACCGCCTTGTGTTCGTTCTTACCGCTTGTAACCGTGCCAAACGTCACGGTCGACTCGTCGCTACCCCGGCAACGACGGGGCACCATAGCCTAGCGGGGCACGGGGGGACAAGTTGCACTGCGGTCGGCCCGAGCCTGCCTCGTTCGGCGATGCGTGACGGAAGAAGCTCTGAAATAATCGTGGTTTGCCGCCCCTCAAGGTGGTGGTTGACGGTCAGTCGGGAAGCATCCATGCACGCGTTGTCAGAGCAGTTCCAGCAATACGGCCGGGCCTGGCCGGAGGAAAAGGACGTATCGCGTTTCATCGCGCTGCTCGAGGGCGGCGAACACCGGTTCCGTCGCGAATCGCTGGAGGCCCATTTCACCGGCTCCGCCTGGCTGGTGAGCGCCGACGGGCAACGCGTGCTGCTGACCCATCACCGCAAGCTTGGGCGGTGGCTGCAACTGGGTGGCCATGCCGATGGCGATGTGGACCTAGCGCGCGTGGCGCTGCGCGAAGCCGAGGAGGAATCAGGCATCGTCGGGCTCAACGTCGAGGCAACACCATTCGATCTCGATCGTCATCGCATCCCTGCGCGCGGCGCGGAACCGGAGCATTGGCATTACGACGTGCGCTACGTCGTGCGCGCGGATGTCAGCGAAGCGTTTGTCGTCAGCGACGAATCCCATGCGCTCGCCTGGCGTTCCATCCGCGACATCGCCGACGACCCGCACAGTGACGAATCGCTGCGCCGCATGGCAAGGAAGTGGCTTCGGCGCTGACACGGCCCCACGCTTTTTGCTCTTGTAGGAGCGCACCCAGTGCGCGATCAACGCCGCAATCTGGATCAACGCGTCAGAATTCGACATTGAATGCACGGCCGCGCGAGTCTTCTCGGCACGCCAGTCGCGCATAGGATGCGCTCCCACTGAATGGTTCTGTCGCGGTTGCGATTTCAGTCGCGGCGTTGATCGCGCACTGGGTGCGCTCCTACAGAAAGGCAGCTGCGACGAGTCAGGCGTACTTCGCCGGCGCCGGGTTGAGATGCCCGCATTGCTCACAGGTGCGCGCATCGATCGAGCGATAGAAACGTTCGAACACCGGCGGAAAATCATGCTCGATGCTGTCGAGGGTGAAGTACTCCTCGTACAGCTTGCGGTTGCAGCGCTCGCAGAACCACAACAGGCCATCCTTCTCGCCGGCCAGGCGACGCCGCTCGATCACCAGGCCGATGGAGTCGGGCATGCGCTGCGGCGAATGCGGCACGCAGGGCGGTAAATAGAACACTTCGCCGGCGCGAATCGGGATGTCGCGGGCGACACCCTCATCCTGCACCTTCAGCACCATCTCCCCTTCGATCTGATAGAAGAACTCAGGGCCTTCGTCGTAGTGATAGTCGGTGCGCGCGTTGGGGCCGCCCACGATCATGATGATGAAGTCGCCGTCGACGATGCACTTGTTCCCCACAGGGGGCTTGAGCAGATGGCGGTGCTCGTCGATCCAGCGCTTCAGGTCGATGGGTGGCAGCAGGGACATGGCGCCGTCCGATGGGTGGGAGCTGTCAAGATAACGCCACGGCGGAGCCCGGGCAAAGCCGTCAGTCGATCCAGCGACCTTCGCGCACGATGGACTCAAGGCGGGCGAGTTGTGGCGCCACGTCCAGGCCTTCGGCGGCAATCCATGCGTCGTCGTAGTACGAGCAGCGATAACGATCGCCGCCGTCGCAGATCAAGGTGACCACAGGGCCACGTTCACCGGCCTCGCGCAGCTCGGCCATCAGTTGCAGGGAGCCGACCAGATTGGTGCCGGTGGAACCGCCGCAGCGGCGACCCAGCAGTTGTTCGAGCAGGCGCAGCGCGGCGATCGAGGCGGCGTCGGGCACGCGCATCATGCGGTCGATGACGCTGGGCAGGAATGAGGGTTCCACGCGTGGCCGGCCGATGCCTTCGATGCGCGAGCCACGGCCCAACTGCAGGCTGGCGTCGCGGCAGTGGTAGTAGTCGTAGAACACCGAATGCTCCGGGTCGACGACGGCGAGGCGCACCGGGGCGTGTTGCGCGGAGCGATAGCGGATATAGCGGCCGATGGTGGCCGAGGTGCCGCCCGTACCGGCAGGCACGACGATCCAGCGTGGATCCGGATCGGGTTCGCGCTGCATCTGGCGGAAGATGGATTCGGCAATGTTGTTGTTGCCGCGCCAGTCGGTGGCGCGTTCGGCGTAGGTGAACTGGTCCATGTAATGACCACCGAGCGCCGAGGCGAGGCGCTGTGCAGCGCCGTACACGTCGGTGTCGTCGATGAAATGGCAGTGGCCTCCGAAGAATTCGATCTGCGCGACCTTGTCACGCGACGTGCTGCGCGGCATCACCGCGAAAAAGGGCAGGCCAAGCAGGCGGGCGAAATACGCCTCGGAGATGGCGGTGCTGCCGCTCGATGCCTCCACCACGGGTTGATCCGCCTGCAGCCAGCCGTTGCAGATGGCATACAGGAACAGCGAGCGCGCCAGCCGGTGCTTCAGGCTGCCGGTGGGGTGGACGGATTCGTCCTTGAGATACAGCGGAATGCCGGGGAACGCGGGAAGATCCAGGCGGATCAGATGCGTGTCGGCCGAGCGGTTGGCTTCGGACTCGAGGACTTGGACGGCTTGGCGAGTCCACGCTGCGTGCATTCAAGCAGTCTAGCGCCCGGGTGTGAGTGGGGCGTTGACGTGAGTCAGTGCGGGCGGGATTTCTTCCTCTCCCCTGCGGGGAGAGGATCGAGGTGAGGGGCGGGTGCTCGCGGCGGACTACAAATAGAAACCGGCTCGAACCAGCCTTATCGCAAGATTGGCCTCTCACCCCAGCCCTCTCCCCTCAGGGGAGAGGGAGGAAGCGCGGGCTCAAACTTCCAGCGTCGCCAGGTCGCCCTTTTCTTCCAACCATGCCTTGCGGTCGCTGGCGCGCTTCTTGGCCAGCAGCATGTCCATCAGCTTGGTGGTGCCGTCGTCGGTGTCGACGGTGAGTTGCACCAGGCGGCGAGTGTCGGGATGGATGGTGGACTCGCGCAGCTGCGAGGGATTCATTTCGCCCAGGCCCTTGAAGCGCGTGGTGCTGACCTGGCCCTTCATCTTCTCGCGCTGGATGCGCTCGAGCATGGCGTTCTTTTCGTTTTCGTCCAGGCAGTAGAACACCTGCTTGCCCACGTCCACGCGGAACAGCGGCGGCATGGCCACGAACACGTGGCCTTCGCGCACCAGCGAGGGGAAGTGCTTGAGGAACAATGCGCTCAACAAGGTGGCGATGTGCAGGCCATCGGAATCGGCGTCGGCCAGGATGATCACCTTGCCGTAGCGCAGGCCGCTTAGGTCGTCCTTGCCTGGATCGCAGCCGATCGCCACGGCGAGGTTGTGCACTTCCTCGGAGGCGAGCACCGAGGTCGATTCGACTTCCCAGGTGTTGAGGATCTTGCCGCGCAGCGGAAGGATCGCCTGGAATTCCTTGTCACGCGCCTGCTTGGCGCTGCCGCCGGCCGAATCGCCTTCCACCAGGAACAGCTCGGTGCGGGTGAGGTCGGTGGCGGTGCAGTCGGCCAGCTTGCCGGGCAGGGCGGGGCCCTGGGTGATCTTCTTGCGCACGACCTGCTTGGCGGCCTTCAGTCGCGCACTCGCGCGTTCGATGGCCAGCTGGGCGATGCGCTCGCCCAGGTCCACATGCTGGTTGAGCCACAGGCTGAACGCGTCGTGGATGACACCTTCCACCATGCCCGCGGCATTGCGCGAGGACAGGCGTTCCTTGGTCTGGCCGGCGAACTGCGGATCCTGCAGCTTGGCCGACAGTACGAAGGCGAGGCGCTCCCACACGTCTTCCGGCGCCAGCTTCACGCCGCGCGGCAGCAGGTTGCGGATGTCGCAGAACTCGCGGATGGCATTGGTGAGGCCCGAGCGCAGGCCATTCACGTGGGTGCCGCCCTGCGCGGTGGGGATCAGGTTGACGTAGCTTTCCTGGACCAGCTCGCCTTCGGGCAGCCAGGCCAGCGCCACGTCGAGGCCATCGGCCTCGCGCTGCACATGGTGCACGAACAGCTCGGACGGGATCGCCTCGGCGCCGGACAGCTCATCGCGCAGGTAATCGCGCAGGCCGTCCTCGTAGTACCACTCGTTGGTGTCGCCGGTGGCCTCGTCGACCAGCTTCACGCTGAGCCCCGCGCACAGCACCGCCTTGGCGCGCAGCAGGTGGCGCAGCTTGCCCAGCGAGATCTTCGGTGAATCGAAGTACTTGGGATCGGCCCAGAAGCGCACGGTGGTGCCGGTCTTCTTCTTGGGCACCGTGCCGATCACTTCGAGCTCGCTGGCGCGGTCGCCATTCTCGAAGGCCATGCGGTATTCGTTGCCGTCGCGGCGGATGGTGACTTCCACGCGGTTGGACAGCGCGTTCACCACCGACACGCCGACGCCGTGCAGGCCGCCAGAGAAGTTGTAGTTCTTGCCGGAGAACTTGCCGCCCGCATGCAGGCGCGTGAGGATCAGCTCGACACCTGGCACGCCTTCTTCCGGGTGGATGTCCACCGGCATGCCGCGGCCGTCGTCGGTGACCTCCACCGAGCCGTCGGTGTGCACGATCACTTCCAGCGACTTGGCGTGGCCGGCCAGGGCCTCGTCCACCGAGTTGTCGATCACTTCCTGCGCCAGGTGGTTCGGGCGGGAGGTGTCCGTGTACATGCCGGGGCGGCGCTTGACCGGGTCAAGGCCGGAAAGGACTTCGATGTCGGCGGCGTTGTAGCGACTGCTCATGCGGGAAGGTTCGGCTCAGGTCAGGCGCGGGAGAATGGGTTGCCCGGGCGGGGAGGTCAAGGGTTGGGCGGCGTGCGCCTCACCTGTAGAAGCGCACCCAGTGCGCGACCGCAGCGTGGAGAGTCGCCGTTCCGCCGGGTTATCGCGCACTGGGTGCGCTCCTACAGTGGGTCTTTAGCCCTCAGGCCAGCGGTGCGCAATGCCGCTCCAGCCAGGCCAGGTCCGCGTCCTCCAGCAAGGGTGCCAGAGCGGCGCGTACGGTGGCGTGATAGTCGTCCAGCCAGGCGCGTTCCTCGGGATTGAGCAGGCCCGGTTCCAGCGCGCGGCGGTCGAACGGGCACAGGGTCAGGGTCTCGAAGGCGTAGTACTCGCCGAACTCGGTCTTGTCGGCCTCAACCACCACGGCGAGGTTCTCGTGGCGGATGCCGTGGCGGCCCGGCTTGTACAGCCCGGGCTCGATCGAGGTGATCATGCCCGGCTCCAGCGGAACCAGCGTGGCGCCCGAGGCCGGCGGGCGGATGCCGTGCGGGCCTTCGTGCACATTGAGGAAGTAGCCCACGCCATGCCCGGTGCCGTGGCCGTAGTCCATGCCGCTGGCCCAGAGCGGGGCGCGGGCAAGGGCGTCGAGCTGCGGGCCGCTGGCACCCTTGGGGAAGCGTGCGCGGCTCAGCGCGATCATGCCCTTCATCACCAGGGTGCTGTCGCGACGCTGTTCGGCGGTGGTCTCGCCCAGCGTCAGCACGCGGGTGATGTCGGTGGTGCCGCCCAGGTACTGGCCGCCGGAATCGACCAGCAGTAGGCCCTGCGGCTTCAACGTGCTGTGTGACTCGGGTGTGGCGCGGTAATGCGGCAGCGCGCCGTTCGCCTGGTACCCGGCGATGGTGGAGAAGCTTTCGCCCACGAAGTCCGGCTGCGCCGATCGCTCCTCGCGCAGCAGGGCATCGACGTCGAGCTCGGTCTGGCGCATGCCGGCATTGACACGTTCTTCCAGCCGGCGAAACGCGCGGGCCAGTGCGGCACCGTCGCGACGCATCGCATCGCGGATATGGTCGAGTTCGGGCTCGGTCTTGCGGGCTTTGAACAGCGTCGAGGGATTGGCCGCTTCGATGAGCGGCACGTTCGGCCCAATGGCC
This sequence comes from Dyella jiangningensis, assembly GCF_003264855.1. Taxonomy (NCBI): domain Bacteria; kingdom Pseudomonadati; phylum Pseudomonadota; class Gammaproteobacteria; order Lysobacterales; family Rhodanobacteraceae; genus Dyella; species Dyella jiangningensis. Next base: position 1,931,670 of record NZ_NFZS01000001.1, read on the forward strand.
GAGGCCACCGCCACGACGACGCGACTGCTGTCCAGCAGCAGGCGATCATTCGCACCCAGCTCCGACAAGGCGTCGGTGACCGTGGCGTAGTCGGACATGCGGACACCGTCCGTCGCCAGGGACTGCACCAGCACGTCGGTGAACTTGCCGCGTCCGACGAACAGCGTGGCGTGGCCTTCCGCCTGCACAAGCAAGTGCGCGAGGAAGACCGGGTTGCACTCCACGTCGCTGCCGCGCAGGTTGGTGAGCCAGGCGATATCGTCCAGGCTGGATACCAGGTGATGCGTGGCGCCGAGCTTGCGCATCGCGGTGCGCAGGCGCGCCAGCTTGTCGCCGCGTGGCTGCGTGGCGAAACGTGGCGGATGCTCCGTCACAGGTGCCGTAGGCAGGGAGGGGCGGTCGGGCCAGATCTGGCCGGGCAGATCCAGGTCGGTACGCAGGCGTGCATCGATGGCCTGCAGTCGACGTTCGAGGTTACGCGCCGTGGCCAACGACACGCTGTCGCCTGCGACGGCGAGAACCTGGCCGGACGTCAGGGTTTGCAGCAGCCACTCGATATGTTCCGGGGCATGTGCCACCCGCTGTTTCATCAGATCGATGCCGCTGCCCGCCAACTGCTGCGCGGCCTGGGCGAAGTACCGGGAGTCTGTCCACAACCCGGCGTGATCCGCTGTCACCACCAGCGTGCCGGCCGAACCCGTGAACCCCGACAACCAGGCGCGGGCTTCCCAGTGGGCCGGCAGGTACTCGGAAAGGTGTGGGTCGGCGCTGGGAATCAGGCAGGCGGCGATGCCGTGCTGTTGCATCGCCTGGCGCAAGGCGGCCAGTTTCGAGGGTGCGGTGGTTTCCATCGCCGCATGGTAGCAGGGCGTCCAGCAGCGGCGATTTATGCTTTTTTGTGCCGTTTTCTTGCCTGCAACGCGGGTGCTGGCTCTTGCATTCTTGTGTCAAGCCGCCGCAGTCGGATGCGCAAGAATTTTCAGCTGCGACATTGTGTCTCGGAGGCATTCAAACCCGCGCGGCATGCCGCTAGCATGCCGCGTCCCCACGCAGTGCCCCCAGGTTGTTCGTGAACATGCATTCCCTCCTTTCGCGCTTGCGCCATGCAAGCGTTGGCGTCGCCGTGCTGCTCAGCGGCTGCAACATGGAAGTGCTCACCCCCAAGGGTGACATCGGCGCCCATGAGAAATCCCTGATCCTGATCGCGCTGGGCCTGATGGCCATCGTGGCGATCCCGGTGATTGCGATGACGCTGTGGTTTCCCTGGCGGTATCGCTCCGGTAACAAGAAGGCTACCTACACGCCGAACTGGTCGCACTCGACCAGGATCGAGCTGGTGGTGTGGACCATCCCGGCCATCATCATCGTCATCCTCGCAACCATCACCTGGACCAGCTCGCATGCGCTGGATCCGTACAAGCCGCTGGAGTCCGAAGCCAAGCCGGTGACGGTGCAGGTCGTGTCGATGGACTGGAAGTGGCTGTTCGTCTATCCCGAGTACGGCGTGGCTTCGGTCAACGAGCTGGCGTTCCCGGTCGATCGTCCGGTGAATTTCCAGATCACCTCCGACTCGGTGATGAATGCGTTCTTCATCCCGCAGCTGGGTAGCCAGATCTACGCCATGGCCGGCATGGAGACCAAGCTGCACCTGATCGCGCGCGAGCCGGGCAGCTACGAGGGCCTCTCGACCAACTTCAGCGGCGAAGGCTTCTCGGACATGCACTTCAAGGCCATCGCTACTTCCGAGGACGGCTTCAAGGACTGGATCGCCAAGGCCAAGGCCACGCAGGTCACGCTGGATGACGAGAGCTACAAGACGCTGGCGCAGCCCAGCCAGAAGGTGCCGGTGTCGTACTACGGCCAGGTGGCGCCGGCTCTGTTCAGCAGCGTGGTCAACAAGCACATGGGTGACATGTCGCACGGCGAGATGCCGATGGATTCGCACCACGACATGTCGCAGGCCGACATGCCGATGGACATGCATCACCACGAGGACGGGGACGCCGTGTCCTCGAACACCACCCCGACTCAGGCAGAGAAGTAAGCCATGTTTGGAAAGCTCACCCTTGATGCGATCCCGTATCACGAGCCGATCGTGATGGGCACGCTCGCCGCCGTCATCCTCGGTGGCCTGGCGCTGTTCGCCGTCGTCACCAAGTACCGTCTGTGGGGCTACCTGTGGAAGGAGTGGTTCACCTCGGTGGACCACAAGAAGATCGGCATCATGTACATCATCGTGGCGCTGGTGATGCTGCTGCGCGGCTTCGCCGACGCGATCATGATGCGCCTGCAGCAGGCCATGGCCGCCTCCGACGCCGCCGGCTACCTGCCGCCGCACCACTTCGACCAGGTGTTCACCGCCCATGGCGTGATCATGATCTTCTTCGTGGCGATGCCGTTCATCACGGGCCTGATGAACCTGGTGGTGCCGCTGCAGATCGGTGCGCGCGACGTCGCCTATCCGTTCCTCAACTCGCTCAGCTTCTGGCTGTTCGTGTCCGGCGTAGTGCTGGTGATGGTGTCGCTGTTCATCGGCGACTTCGCCGCTACCGGCTGGCTGGCGTATCCACCGCTGTCGGGCATCAAGTACAGCCCAACGGTCGGCGTGGACTACTACATCTGGTCGCTGCAGTTGTCCGGCCTCGGCACCACGCTGAGCGGCATCAACTTCATCGTGACGATCATGAAGATGCGCGCGCCCGGCATGAAGCTGATGCAGATGCCGGTGTTCACCTGGACCTCGCTGGTCACCAACATCCTGATCGTGGCCGCGTTCCCGATCCTGACGGTCACGCTCGCGCTGCTCACGGCCGACCGCTACCTCGACATGCACTTCTTCACGAACGAGCTTGGCGGCAACGCCATGATGTACGTGAACCTGATCTGGGTCTGGGGCCACCCGGAGGTCTACATCCTGATCCTGCCGTGCGTTCGGCATCTACTCGGAAGTCATCGCGACGTTCTCGAAGAAGCCGCTGTTCGGCTACAAGACGATGGTGTACGCCACCTCGTGCATCGGCGTGCTGTCGTTCGTGGTGTGGCTGCACCATTTCTTCACCATGGGCTCGGGCGCCAACGTCAATGCCTTCTTCGGCATAACGACGATGATCATCTCGGTGCCGACCGGCGTGAAGCTGTTCAACTGGCTGTTCACGATGTACCGCGGCCGCATCGAGTACAACGTGCCGATGCTGTGGACGGTGGGCTTCATGGTCACCTTCGTGATCGGCGGCGTCACCGGCGTGCTGCTGGCCGTGCCGGGCGCGGACTTCGTGCTGCACAATAGCGTGTTCCTGATCGCGCACTTCCATAACGTGATCATCGGCGGCGTGGTGTTCGGCGTGTTCGCGGCGATCAACTACTGGTTCCCGAAGGCTTTCGGCTTCCGCCTCAACGAGTTCTGGGGCAAGGCATCGTTCTGGTGCTGGCTGGTGGGTTTCTGGCTGGCTTTCGCGCCGCTGTACGTGCTGGGCCTGAAGGGCATGACGCGTCGCATGAACCACTACGCCAACCCGGACTGGCAGCCCTACCTCATCGTCGCCGCGCTCGGCGCGGCCGTGATCGCCGTGGGCATCTTCTGCACCCTCGTGCAGTTCTACGTGTCCATCCGCGACCGCAAGAAGCTCACCGATCCCAGTGGCGACCCGTGGGGTGGCCGCACGCTCGAATGGTCCATCAGTTCTCCCGCCCCGTTCTACAACTTCGCCACGCTTCCGCAGGTGCGTGAGTTGGATCAGTTCTGGGAAGACAAACAAAACGGAGTCGCTTACGTGCAACCTGCCAAGTACGAAGACATTCATATGCCCCGCAACACCGGCGTCGGTGTGGTGATGGGCGCGTTCGGTACGGTCCTGGGCTTCGCGCTCGTGTGGCACATCTGGTGGATGGCTGCCGCTGGCCTGGTGGGCATGGTGGCCGCGTTCATCGTCCGCGCCTACGACCGCGACATCGATTACTGGGTGCCGGCGGCCGAGGTCGAGAAGATCGAGCGTTCGCGCCACGCCAGGTTGCAGCAGGTCCAGACCACGCAGGTGGCTCCGGTGGCGGCGCCCCAGCGTCAGAAGGTGGCGTAACCCATGAGCAGTGCCGCAGTTCGCGTCTCCCACGGCGCACTCGACGACGTCCACGGTGGCGGCGTCGATCATCACCACCACGACGATGGATCCAAGACCCTGCTGGGGTTCTGGATCTATCTGATGAGCGACTGCCTGATCTTCTCGGGCCTGTTCGCCACGTTTGCCGTGCTGGCCAACAGCACGGCGGGCGGTCCTACCGGCAAGGAACTGTTCGAGCTGCCGTACGTGCTCGGCGAGACCATGCTGCTGCTGATTTCCTCGGTCACCTTCGGCATGGCCATGCTCAACATGCATGCCGGCCGGAAGGGCAGGCTGCTGGCGTGGCTGGCGGTGACCTTCGTGTTCGGCGCCGGCTTCATCGGCATGGAAGTCTACGAGTTCGCCAAGCTGATCCACGAAGGTGCCGGTCCGAGCACCAGCGCGTTCCTGTCCAGCTACTTCACCCTGGTGGGCACGCACGGCCTGCACGTCACCTGCGGCCTGATCTGGCTGGTGGTGATGATGGACATGATCCGTCGCCATGGCCTGGGCGACGCGACCCGTCGACGCCTGTCGTGCCTGAGCCTGTTCTGGCACTTCCTGGATATCGTCTGGATCTGCGTGTTCACCTTTGTCTACCTGCGGGGGGCCATCTGATGTCGGGCGCTCACCCTTCCCACGACGCGGCCCATCACGACGCCGCCCACGCCGACCACGGCAGCACCAGGTCCTACCTGATCGGCTTCGCGCTGTCGGTGGTGCTGACCCTGGCCTCGTTCGGCGTCGTCATGAGCGGCCTGGTGCCGCACGACCTGATGATGCCCGGCATCATCGTGTTCGGCGTGGCCCAGCTGGTCGTCCAGCTGGTCTGCTTCCTGCACATGGGCACCTCGCCGTCGCAGCGCAGCAACCTCGCCATCATGCTGTTCACCCTGCTGATCCTCGCCATCGTGGTGGTCGGTTCGCTGTGGGTGCTGCACAACATGAACGTGAACATGATGCACCCGACGTCCCACATGATGCCGGTCGAGTAAGGCTCCATCGTCATGTGAGACAAGATATGCCCCGGTAATCCGGGGCATATTCGTTTTGACGGCTCTGGCGGCATCGCAACCAACGCTTGGTGCGTTGCGACAAGTCGCTTTGGTGCAAATACATGGGCCTCAGCATGGTTCAGATCCACTGAACCCCTCACAGTTGCCCCTTCGACATCACTCCTTGGGTGAATTAAAGTTACGCCTTTAACTTGCGTTCGTTGCGCAGGTCAAGCTGCGAAGGCGAGAGGGGATAACAGATGGCCTTTTTTCCAATCTTTCTGTCGGTTGTGTACGTTGTACGCAATCAAGGTGGCGATCTTGAAGCCATTTTGAACAGCGCGACGTCGCGCTTGAATTCGCTTGCTGCGGATTACGAGTTGATCGTGGTCGACAATGCGTCGGACGACAACAGCCTTTTGGTCCTGAAAGACATTACCGGGCCAGGCGGGCTGCCCAATGTGCAAGTTTATGCGCTGACCAAGAGCGTGGACGCGGATACCGCTGCCTGGGCCGGCCTCGAGAGTGCGCTCGGCGATTTTGTCGCAGTCATTGATCCGCTTGTCGACGACATCGCCTTCCTTGCCGACATGCTCGAAAAGGCTGTCAGCGGCGCTGACGTAGTATTTGCCAATAATCGCCGGAAGCCGCGGCAGAATCTGGCCTATCGCGTTGCGTACTGGGCTTTCAATGGGCTGTACAAATTTTTCAGCGGGATACATTTGGCCAAGGAGGCGCCGCAGTATCGCCTGCTGAGCAAGCGCGTCATCAACTTCATCTTGCAGCATCCCCAGCCTGGAGTGACATATCGTCATTTGCCGGCAACGGGTGGATTTGCGCGCGCCAATATGGATTACAGCGCGGAGCCGTTGACCGCTCACCAAAAGAAGCTGGGCGAAAGCATTGATCGCGGGATGCGCCTTCTCGTTTCGACGACGCGCGCCCCCATGCGATTGGTGACAAGCCTTTCGCTGTTTGGTGCGGGAGCAAACCTGATCTATTCGGGCTATGTCGTTGCGATCGGCATATTCAAGGCGAATGTCGCGCCAGGATGGGTGAGTCTGTCGCTGCAGCAATCGGGCATGTTTTTCCTCATTTCCCTCGTCCTGCTGGTACTTGGCGAATACATTCTGCAAATGGCTGCGCTTTCGAGCGAAGGGCCGCTTTATCATGTGGCGCAGGAGTTCACGAGTGCGCGGATGACGCGCCGTGAGAAGCTCAATATCGAGGACGCCTCGGTCACAGGCTCAACTGTCGTCTCTGGCGGTATCTCGGAGCGAAACCCCTGATGGGGGGCGACACCGACATGTTCGACGCTGTTGTTATAGGCGGAGGGTTTTATGGCGCGGCCATTGCCATCTACCTTTCCCAACAGCGGGAGATGAAGCGCGTCCTGCTAGTGGAGCGGGATCGCCATCTGCTGAGTCGTGCGTCCTATACCAACCAGGCGCGCGTCCACAACGGTTACCATTATCCGCGCAGCTTTACGACGGCCTATCGAAGTCGGATCAATCTTCCGAAGTTCGTTCAGCAGTGGTCATACGCGGTGAGCAAGGACTTCGAGAAGCTATACGCCATTGCCCGCAGGAATTCGAAAGTCACAGCCCGGCAATTCGAGCGCTTCTGTCGAGAGATTGGTGCAAGGATCGAAGTGGCTCCTAAGTCACTCCACGAGCTTTTCGACAACAAGCTTATCGAAGAGGTGTTCCTCGTTGAGGAATATGCGTTCGATACCACCCGGTTGGCCGGATGGGCCGAGCGCGAACTCGATAGCAGCGGTGTGCGAACCATTCTTGGCACGAAGGCTCTCGGAGTATCGCGCGATGTCGGGTGCGGCCTAGCCGTCGAGCTTGAGCACGGTAACGGTCTTCGGGAAGTGGTTCGTTCGCGCTATGTCTTCAACTGCGCCTATGCCGGGCTCAACCAGTTGGCGGGAGATTTTCACGGTACCCAGATGGGGTTGAAGCATGAAATCACCGAGATGGCGTTGATGCAGGTGCCTTCATCCCTGAAGAACATCGGCGTCACCGTGATGGACGGTCCGTTCTTTTCCATCATGCCTTTTCCTGCCCGTGACCTGCACACCCTTTCGCACGTGCGTTATACGCCGCATTTCAGCTGGCCGGACGAGCCCGGCGTCGACCCTTATGACCGCCTGCGCGATTACTTGCAGGAGACACGCGTGGATCGCATGGTGCGGGACGTCCAACGATACCTGCCGGCGGTGGCGCAGGCCCAGTACGTGGAATCGCTTTTTGAGGTGAAGACAGTGCTCGTGAAGAACGAGGGGGATGATGGCCGCCCGATTCTTTTCGAGAAACATGCCGACATTCCAGGGTGCTTTTCTATCCTTGGAGGCAAGATCGATAATATTTTTGACGTACTCGAAAAGCTCGAGATCGAAGAGTTTGCGAGCGCAAGGGGCAATTCATGAAGAGCGCGCTAATTGGATTTTCCGGGTTTGTCGGAGGTACGCTGCTCAGGCAGGCGCATTTCGATGCGCTGTATCGTTCCACTAACATCCATGAAATCGAAGATCAGGAATTCGACTTGGTGGTGTGCGCTGGTGCTCCGGCGCAGAAGTGGATTGCCAACCGCGATCCGGCGGCCGACAGAGAAAAGATCGAAGCCTTGATTGGCTATTTGCGGACGGTACGTTGCAAGACCTTTGTTCTGATCAGCACGGTGGATGTATTCAAGACTCCGGTCGGTGTGGATGAGGAAACGCCGGTGATCGAGGATGGTTTGCATGCCTACGGTCTGCATCGTCGTTTGCTGGAGAAGTTCGTGGAAACACGGTTCTCCAACCACTTGGTGGTGCGCCTGCCGGGATTGGTCGGGCCCGGGCTGCGCAAGAACGTCATCTTCGATTTCCTCAATAACAACAATCTCGAGGCGATCGAGAGCCGCGGTGTCTTCCAGTTCTATCCGATGGTCAATCTTTGGTTCGATCTGCTTGCATCGCTCCGGGCACAGTTGAAGCTTGTGCATCTCACCGCAGGCCCCGTCAGTGTTGCGGAGGTATCCGTGCAGGGCTTCGGGAGGCCGTTCAATCATGAGCTCGCGGGCGTTCCCGCACGCTATGACATGCGGACGCGCCACGCGGAGGTATTCGGTGGTGAGGGGATGTATCAGTACAGCGCACGCGAGACGCTCCAAGCGGTTCGTGCATACGCCCAGTCTGAGCCCCTCATAGCGAAGGCGGCGATGGGGGCTAGCGCATGAGGCTCTCCATTTCCAACATCGCGTGGGACCCCTCCGAAGACGAGGGGGTGGCCGCACTGTTGGCTCGGTACGCGGTGGATGCCATCGACGTGGCCCCCGGTAAATATTTCTCAGAACCGGGTCTTGCTACGGTCGCCGAGATCGCTGCGGTCAAATCGTGGTGGAAGGAAAGGGGGGTTGAGATTACCGGCATGCAGGCGTTGTTGTTCGGCACGACCGGCTTAAACCTGTTCGGGCCAGCCGAGGTGCGCCGCAAGATGCTGGACCATTTGTGCGCGATCTGTCGGATCGCCCAAGGGTTGGGTGCAAGCCGGCTGGTTTTTGGTTCGCCCAGGAATCGCGATCGCCTTGATCTTTCTGATGAGCAGGTGGACGAAATTGCGGTGTCGTTCTTTCGGGAACTTGGCGATGTCGCTCAGGCGCATGGGGTGGTCATTTGCCTGGAACCCAACCCAGAGCGATACGGTGCCAATTTCATGACAACGGCCGAAGAGACTGTGCGTGTCGTGGAACTTGTCGATCATCCGGCCATACGTATGCAGCTTGATACGGGCGCTTTGACCATCAATCGCGAGCAACCGGCTGAGGCGCTAGAACGCTGCGCCCAGTTCATCGGTCACGTCCATGCCAGTGAGCCTGATCTGGTGCCGCTCGGCGATGGTGCGACCGATCACCGCCTCATTCATTCATTGCTTCGCGAGCAGCTTCCCGACCACGTCGTGGTCATCGAGATGTTGGCTACCAAGGACGAGCCTCACCTGATCGCCATCGACAGGGCGGTGGGGCGCGCCGTCGAATGGTATCGAGTACCGAACAGGAGTGTTTCATGAAGTGGCTGATATTGGCGCTGGGCATCGCCTCCAACGCGTCCGCCAGCGTTCTGGTCAAATTGGCCATGCTGCCGCCACGCAGGTTTCCCTCGCCGTCTGATCCGATGGCCGCCTTGTCCAACTGGCCGTTCTGGCTTGGATTGTTTTTGTATGGCGCGGCGTTTCTACTCTACGCGGCGGCGCTTGCGCGGTTGCCGCTCAATGTTGCCCATCCGGTGTTGACCACCGGTGCGGTCGCCGCGGTGGCGACGCTCTCGACATTGATCTTCAAGGAGCCGTTTCACTGGACCACGGCGACCGGCATTTTGCTGGTGATTGCCGGCGTGGCATTGATTACCGCACGGGTGGCGTGACGAACATGAGCTTGGACAACGACATCGATTTGGCCGGTCACTCGTCGTGGCAGGTCCCCACGTACGAAGTACCTCTCTGGTCCGGTCGCCGGCATGCGTGGTGCGTGATCATTCCGGTGATCAACGAAGGTGAGCGTATCCGCAACCTGCTGGCCAGAATGAGCGCGCTGCATGTCTCGTCGCTGGCGGACATCATCATCGTCGATGGTGGAAGCAAGGATGGCTCGCTCACCCTAGCTGCGCTTCAGCAGGAGGGGGTGGCTGGCTTGTTGCTCAAGACAGGGCCGGGAAAACTCAGCGCGCAGCTTCGTTGCGCCTATGCGTTCGCCCTGGAGAAAGGTTACGAAGGGCTGGTTACCATTGACGGCAATGACAAGGATGATCCCGAAGCCATACCTCGCTTTATCGAGGCGCTCAAGGAAGGCGTCGATTTCGTTCAGGCGTCACGGTTCATATCGGGCGGTATCGCCGAAAACACACCCGCTTCCCGTGATTTTGCCATTCGGTATATCCATGCGCCTTTCCTGAGCATGGCGTCGGGTTTCAAGTGGACCGATACGACGCAAGGCTTCCGGGCGTACAGCCGACGCATGTTGCTCGATCCGCGGGTGGCTCCCTTTCGTGACGTGTTTTCCACTTACGAACTGCTCGCCTACCTGTCTGCCCGCGTTCCGCGACTGGGTTACCGCTGTGTGGAGTTGGCAACGAGCCGGAAGTACCCCAAGGGGCAGGTGCCCACGAAGATCAGTGCGTTCCGCGGCAACCTCGCGGTGATGACGGTGCTGCTGAAGGCGTGCGTAGGGGTATACAACCCCTGATGGCTGCCTGGATGGAATACGTTGAGGACATGGAGATGGAGTGGTGATGACTCGAGTCGAAGGCGAACGAACCGGGCTGCTTGCACAGGAAGACCTGCTTGGCATGTCCCTCCTGACGGTGCTGGTTTTCCTGGTCTACTCTGCTGTGCTGGTCAACAGCTTCGGTGTTCTGGATGACTACAACTTTCTGTACAACGCGATACGTCGCAACAACGATACCGTCACCTTGCTGCTGGGGGCTGGTCGACCGCTAAATGCCTACCTGCTCGACTGGGGGTTCCGCGCTGCAGGGAGCATCGAAGGCCTGGCGCGACTGAGGGCCATAACCCTGCTAGGGTTCGCCTTGCTCGCAAGTGGCTTGTTTGTTTTTGTCAGGCGACACGGCCTGTCTTTAGTTGCTTCTTTCGCGCTGGCCGCCGGCACGGTGTTACTGCCGTCTTTTCAGGTCTATGCAGCCTGGGCGCAGCACTTCACCACGCCTTATGCCGGATTGCTGGCGTTGGTTGCAGCTTATTTGCTGAGTCTGGCCTATAGCCCTGCGGGTTCGTTGCGCATGAGCGTGGCCTGCAAGTCAGCTTTGTTGCTGACGATGGCGGTATTGATCTATCAGCCAATGGCTATGATCTTCGCCGTTGGCGTGCTGATTTCAGTTGTGACGTCCCGGCAGCCGATGCGGGAGTACGGATTTGCCCGTCTCGTCGTTACGGGAGTGGTTTTCGCTTTTGCCATGGTGGTGGGGTTTGTCGCGCTCAAGATCGGCCAGCATTACCACCCCAACGGCAGCGCGCGTTACGGGCTGGTAAGCGACTTCTCTGGTAAAGCGAAATGGTTCTTCGAGGAGCCGCTTCCCAATGCTTTGTCGTTCTTCTGGGTGCCGGTGAGCAAGTGGGGCGTGTGGGCGGTGGCTGCAGTGATGGTTCTTGGCTACGTCGGCTATGCGAGAAAACATGGCATGCGGCAGGGGGGCTATGTACTGATTGTCTCGCTGGGTGTCGTCCTCGTTTCCTATCTGCCTAATCTCGCAACAGCAGAGAACTGGGCCTCTTATCGCTCCATCGGCGTGCTTGCGTGCGCGCTCTTCACAATTGCGGTGCTCTTGGCTTTCGTTCCTTTGGCTGGCCGGCTTGGAATGGGCGATGAAAACCGTCCATTGAACGCGAGGGTGGCTCTGCTTGCCGCCGTCTTGCTGTGCCTATCGGTGACCGCGGCGGGGCGCGTGTCTCGCTCGTTTGTTCAGCCAAATCTTATGGAAATCAATAATCTGGCCAGTCTTTTTAAAGGGCGAACGGATCAGCCCATCAGCCGTATTCTCATAAGGCCGTCATCATGGATGGATTCGGCGGCCAATCCGGTACTTTATGACGAGTTCGGGATGCAGTCCTCGCTGGATGATCATCGGGCGACCGTCATTGTGGATCTGGCGCGCCTGAGCCTTAACCGGTTTCAGGGCGCGGAACTCGTGCCTATTGCGCACGACACGCCGCCTGGCATGGCGGTGGGTACCTCCGACATCTACGTCGACTTTCCCGCACTCGACACGGCAGGTCGATTCCGGTCCATACGTTCGCACCTGAAAGCGCCGCTCTCGCCTTGACCGAGGGCGAGGGCGAGGGCGAAGGGCGAAGGGCGAAGGGCGAAGGGCGAAGGGCGAAGGGCGAAGGGCGAAGGGCAATGGCGCGGGTGGCCCTCCTAAAGCCCAGACGACGTGGCCCCAAAGCGTTTGCCTGAAGGGAGGCCGCTCGGTGCCGTTTTCAAGGTCTCGCCGCGAGACCGTTCTTCCTCTAAAATGCCGATTTCCAGCACGGCTGCATCCCATGACCCCCCTGATTTTCGTCACCGGCGGTGTGGTGTCCTCGCTTGGCAAGGGCATCGCCGCGGCGTCGCTGGCTTCCATCCTGGAAGCGCGTGGCCTCTCGGTCACCATGATGAAGCTCGATCCGTACATCAACGTGGATCCGGGCACCATGAGTCCCTTCCAGCACGGCGAGGTCTACGTGACCGACGACGGCGCCGAGACCGACCTGGACCTGGGCCACTACGAGCGCTTCGTCCATACCCGTCTCACGGGCAAGAATTCCATCACCACGGGCCAGATCTACGAATCGGTGATCCGCAAGGAGCGCCGCGGCGACTATCTCGGCAACACCGTGCAGGTCATCCCGCACATCACCGACGAGATCAAGCACTGCATCCACGAGGCCACCCGCGGCTTCGACGTGGCGCTGGTCGAGATCGGCGGCACCGTGGGCGACATCGAGTCGCTGCCGTTCCTCGAGGCCGCCCGCCAGATGCGCATCGAGCACGGCCCGGAAAAGTGCCTGTTCATGCACCTGACCCTGGTGCCGTACATCAAGGCGGCCGGCGAGATCAAGACCAAGCCGACCCAGCACTCGGTAAAGGAGCTGCGCTCCATCGGTATCCAGCCGGACGTGCTGCTGTGCCGCTGCGAGCAGCCGCTGCCCGACGGCGAGCGCCGCAAGATCGCGCTGTTCACCAACGTCCCCGAGAACGCCGTGATCAGCGCGGCCGACGTGGACATCATCTACAAGCAACCGTTGTGGCTGCACAAGCAGGGCCTCGACGAGATCGTGGTCAAGCGCCTGAACCTGCAGGCCGGCCCGGCCGACCTGTCCTCGTGGCAGCGCACGGTCGATGCCGTGGAAAACCCGAAGGACGAGGTCACCGTGGCCATCGTCGGCAAGTACGTCGAGCACAAGGACGCCTACAAGTCCCTGGGCGAGGCGCTGCGCCATGGCGGCATCAAGCAGCAGACCCGCGTCAATCTCAACTGGGTTGATTCGGAGCAGGTCGAGGCCGAAGGCGCCGCCAAGGTGCTTGGCAGCGCCGACGCCATCCTGGTGCCGGGCGGTTTCGGCAAGCGCGGCTTCGAAGGCAAGGTGCTGGCCGCCAAGTACGCCCGCGAGAAGGGCGTGCCGTATTTCGGCATCTGCTACGGCATGCATGCCGCGGTGGTCGATTTCGCGCGCAATGTCGCCGGTCTCACCGATGCCGATTCCAGCGAGAACGACCGCAACACGCCGAACCCGGTGATCGGCCTCATCACCGAGTGGACCACGGCCACCGGCGAGATCGAACAGCGCAACGAGCGCTCGGACCTGGGCGGCACCATGCGCCTGGGTGCGCAGGAGTGCCGCCTCAAGGCCGGCACGCTGGCCCGCCAGCTTTACGGTCAGGACGTGGTGCGCGAGCGCCATCGCCATCGCTACGAGTTCAACAACCGCTATCGCCAGTCCTTCGAGGATCTGGGGCTGGTGATCTCCGGCAAGTCAATGGACGACCTGCTAGTGGAGATCGTCGAGCTGCCGCAGCAGAAGCACCCGTGGTTCCTCGGCTGCCAGGCGCATCCGGAATTCACCTCCACCCCGCGCGACGGCCACCCGCTGTTCATCGGCTTCGTGCAGTCCGCCCGCGAGTTCAAGGCGGTGCGCGAGGGTGAGCGTCTCGCCAAGGAGTCCGTTGCATGAAGTTGTGCGGATTTGAAATCGGCCTCGACCAGCCTCTGTTCCTGATCGCCGGCCCCTGTGTGGTCGAATCCGAACAGCTGCAGATGGATACCGCCGGCAAGCTCAAGGAAATCACCGCCAAGCTCGGCATCCACTTCATCTTCAAGTCCAGCTTCGACAAGGCCAACCGCTCTTCCGGCAACAGCTTTCGCGGTCCGGGCATGGAAGCGGGCCTGAAGATCCTGGCCGAAGTGAAGCGCCAGCTCGGCGTGCCTGTGCTCACCGACGTGCACGAGTACACGCCGATGGACGAAGTGGCCGCCGTGGTCGACGTGCTGCAGACGCCGGCCTTCCTGTGCCGCCAGACCGATTTCATCCAGAACGTGGCGCGCGCCGGCAAGCCGGTGAACATCAAGAAGGGCCAGTTCCTCGCGCCGTGGGACATGAAGAACGTGGTCGAGAAGGCCAAGGCCGTCGGCAATGACGACATCCTGGTCTGCGAGCGCGGCGCGAGCTTCGGCTACAACAACCTGGTGTCGGACATGCGCTCGCTGAGCGTGATGCGCGATACCGGCTGCCCGGTGGTGTTCGACGCCACCCACTCGGTGCAGCTGCCGGGCGGGCAGGGCACCAGTTCGGGCGGCCAGCGCGAATTCGTGCCGGTGCTGGCGCGTGCAGCGGTGGCCGTGGGCGTCTCGGGCCTGTTCGCGGAAACGCATCCCAACCCGGAAAAAGCCCTGAGCGACGGCCCCAACGCCTGGCCGCTCGGCAAGATGGAAGCGCTATTGGAAACCCTGCTCGAACTCGACCAGGTGACCAAGCGCCACACCTTCCTGGAACACACGCTCTGATTCGCCGCGGGGAGGCGCGAATGAAGCGAACTCCCCTCAAATCAGGCAGGATGTTTCCCCCTCGCTTCATTCACCTCATCAAGCTACGGACCCATGAGCACAGAAATCACCCGCATCCACGCACGTGAAATCCTCGATTCCCGCGGCAATCCCACGCTTGAAGCGGAAGTGACCCTTGCTGGCGGCGGCTTTGGCCGCGCCGCGGTGCCGAGCGGTGCGTCGACGGGTTCGCGTGAAGCGGTTGAGTTGCGCGATGGCGACAAATCGCGTTACCTGGGCAAAGGCGTGAAGAACGCGGTGCTCAACGTCAACAACTCCATCGCCAGCGAGCTGAAGGGCTTTGATGCCGCTAACCAGGGCGGCCTGGACGCCAAGCTGATCAACCTCGACGGCACGCCGAACAAGGGCAAGCTGGGCGCCAACGCCATCCTCGGCGTGTCCATGGCTGCCGCGCACGCCGTCGCCGCGCAGAACCGCCAGCCGCTGTGGCAGTACCTCGCCAGCATCAATGGCACGACCGGCAAGCCGGGCGCGCTGCCGGTGCCGATGATGAACATCATCAACGGCGGTGCGCACGCCGACAACAACGTCGACGTGCAGGAATTCATGGTGCTGCCGGTGGGCGCATCGAGCTTCGCCGAAGCACTGCGTGCCGGTGCCGAGATCTTCCACGCGCTCAAGAGCGTGCTGAAGGGCAAGGGCCTGAACACCGCCGTGGGTGACGAAGGCGGTTTCGCGCCGAACCTGCGCTCCAATGTCGAAGCGCTGGACACCATCCTCGAGGCGGTCAACAAGGCTGGCTACAAGGTGGGCAGCGACATCCTGCTCGGCCTCGACGTGGCCAGCTCGGAATTCTTCAAGGACGGCAAGTACGACCTGGAAGGCGAGGGGAAGGTGTTCACGCCGGAGCAGTGGGTCGACGTGCTGGCCAGCTGGGCCAAGCAGTACCCGATCGTCACCATCGAGGACGGCATGGGCGAGGGCGACTGGACCGGCTGGAAGCACCTGACCGACAAGCTCGGCCAGAGCGTGCAGCTGGTGGGCGACGACCTGTTCGTCACCAACCCGACGATCTTCCAGGAAGGCATCGACAAGAAGATCGCCAACGCCATCCTCATCAAGGTGAACCAGATCGGCACGCTGTCCGAGACGCTGGAAGCCATCGCCATGGCCGATGCCGCCAAGTACGCCGCGATCGTCTCGCATCGCTCGGGCGAAACGGAAGACACCACCATCGCCGACATCGCCGTGGCCTGAACACCGCGACTCAGATCAAGACCGGTTCGCTGTGCCGCACCGACCGCGTCGCCAAGTACAACCAGCTGCTGCGCATCGAAGAGGCGCTGGGCTCGGCGGCGACCTACGCCGGTCGCAACGCCTTCCCGAACCTCGCTCACCTGCCGGGCTGACAGGGAGCGACGATCGCCGATGCTGCGTTGGGTCGCCCTGGTTCTTATCGTTCTGCTGATCGCGCTGCAGATGAAGCTGTGGCACGGCAACGGCGGCGTGCGCGAGGTGGAAACCTTGCGCGCGGCGGTGAAAAAGCAGGGCGAGGACAACGACAAGCTGCAACAGCGCAACCAGGCGCTGGGCGCTGACGTGGACGACCTCAAGCATGGCGAGCAGGCCGTCGAAGCGCGCGCACGCGCCGAGCTGGGCCTGATCAAGCCGGGCGAAACGTTCTACCAGGTGGTCGAAAAGCCGGGCGCCAACCAGGTGCCCGCGCCGGCCGCTTCCACCGGCGCGCATTGACATGGCGCCCCTGTGGTGCGTGGTGCCGGCAGCGGGTCGCGGCACCCGGGTCGGTGGCGATCTTCCCAAGCAATACCTGCCGCTCGCAGGGCGTCCGCTGATCCTGCATACGCTGGACCGGCTGGCCGCGCACCCCCTCATCGCCGGCCTGATGGTGGTGCTGGGCGCGGGTGACGAGCTCTGGCCATCCGTTGGCCTGCTTGGCAGCAAGCCGGTGCTGACCGCCATCGGGGGGGCCGAGCGTTGCGATTCCGTGCTGGCGGGCCTTAATGCGCTTCCCTCCGGCGTGGGCGAAGACGCATTCGTACTGGTGCACGACGCCGCGCGCCCCTGCGTGCGGGAAGCTGATATCACCCGGTTGATCGAACGTGGCGTGCTAGCCGGCGGCGGGCTGCTGGGCGCGCCGCTGCGCGATACGCTCAAGCGCGCCGGCGCCGACGGGCGCAGCCACGAAACCGAGCCGCGCGACCATCGCTGGCGCGCCTTCACGCCGCAGATGTTCCGCCGGGGTGATCTTTCGCAGGCACTGCGGGCAGCATCGGCGGCCGGCGTGACGGTGAGTGACGAGGCAATGGCGATGGAGCGGGTGGGGTTTTCGCCTTTGCTGGTGGAGGGCGCCGAGGACAACATCAAGGTGACGACGGCCGCGGATTTCGCGCTGGCCGAATTCCTGTTGCCGCGGACGAAGTAAGGAGCGACACACGATGATGCGGATCGGCCAGGGCTTCGATGTCCACGTCTTTGGCGAGGGCGACCATGTGATGCTCGGCGGCGTGCGCGTCCCGCACAGCCGTGGCGTGGTAGCGCATTCCGATGGCGACGTGGTGATCCACGCCCTGTGCGATGCGATCTTCGGTGCGTTGGCACTGGGCGATATCGGTCGCCATTTCCCGCCGAGCCAGGAGCAATGGCGCAATGCGGACAGCAGGGTGTTCCTGCGCCACGCCGCGAAGCTCATGCGTGAGCACGGCTATGCGCTGGGCAACGCCGACGTCACGGTGATTTGCGAAGCGCCCAAGGTGGGGCCGCATTCCCTGGCGATGCGCGAAGCCGTGGCCGAAGAGCTGGGCACCGACATCAGCCGCGTGAGCATCAAGGCGACCACCACGGAGAAGCTGGGTTTCACCGGTCGTGGCGAAGGCATCGCCGCCCAGGCCTGCGTGTTGCTGGTCATGGCATGAGCGAGGCCGGCGCCCGCGGCTCGGCTTCGCGCCTGCACGAGCAGCTCGACCTCATCAGCGAGTTGCTGCGCAAGCTGCGCAGGCCGGGCCATCTGCCCCAGCCCGGCACCGACCAGGGTTTCCGTGAAAGCCAGCTCGAACTGCAGCGCCTGCTCGATGCGCTGCATCCCGCCGACATCGCATACGTGCTTGAGGCGCTCCCGCTGGAAGACCGCCTGGCCATCTGGCAACGGGTGAAGGCCGATCGCGACGGCGAAATCCTGCTGGAAGTATCCGACGCGGTGCGCGAATCGCTCATCGCGGACATGGACGATCACGAGATCCTCGCCGCGGTCGAACCGCTCGATGCGGACGAATTGGCCGACCTCGTCGAAGACCTTCCCACCGAGGTGCTGCCCGAGCTGATGGCCAGCCTCGACGCGCAGCAGCGCGAGCGCGTGCAGGCGGCGTTGTCCTATCCGGACGACCAGGTCGGCGCGTTGATGGATTTCGAGATGGTCACCATCCGCGAAGACATCACGCTGGAGACCGTGCTGCGTTACCTGCGCCGCTTCGACGAGCTGCCGGCGCAGACCGACAAGTTGTTCGTGATCAATCAGGACAACCTGCTCACCGGCGTACTGCCGCTGCATTGGCTACTGGTCAATTCGCCGGAAAAAACGGTGAGCGAGGTGATGGCGCCGGACGTCAACACCTTTCATCCCACCGACGACGCCTACGAGGCCGCGCAGGCTTTTGAGCGCTACGACCTGGTGACCGCTCCGGTAGTCGATGGCAGTGGGCACCTGATCGGACGCATCACCATCGATGCGATGGTGGACGTGCTGCGCGAGGAAAGCGAAAGCGAAGCGCTGAGTCGCGGCGGCCTGCGCGAAGAAGAGGACATCTTCGCCTCGGCCTGGAAATCCGTGCGCAACCGCTGGGCGTGGCTGGCGATCAATCTGGTCACCGCCTTCATTGCCTCGCGCGTCATCGGCCTGTTCGAAGGTTCTATCCAGCACTTGGTTGCACTGGCCGCCTTGATGCCCATCGTCGCCGGCATCGGCGGCAATTCCGGCAACCAGACCATCACCATGATCGTGCGCGCGCTGGCGCTGGACCAGATTTCTCCCGCAAGCGCCCGGCGGCTGTGGGGCAAGGAAAGCGTCGTCGCGCTGGTCAACGGCCTGGTCTGGGGCAGTGTGATCGGTACGGTGGCGTGGATGCTCTATGACAACCTGCCACTCGGCGTGGTGATGACTGCCGCCATGACGTTGAACCTGGTGCTGGCGGCGTTCTGTGGCGTGGGTATTCCCTTGCTGATGACGAAGCTGGGACGCGATCCCGCGCTGGGCTCCAGCGTGATGATCACTGCCATGACCGACTCGGGCGGTTTCTTCATTTTTCTCGGCCTCGCCACGCTGTTCCTGATGTAATGCGCCGTTCGCGCACCTTATTTCCTGATGCCGGCATGGCCGGCGGAGTCCCATGTCCGATCTCGAACTGCCCTATGCCTACGGCAATCCCTCGCTGACTGCCGTGTTGCGCGCCCATCCCGAGGATTTCCAGGTGGAGGAAATCCTCGGCTATGACGCCGACGGCGAAGGCGAGCACGCACTGCTGTGGGTGGAGAAGCGCGGCTCCAATACGGATTGGGTCGCGAAGGAGCTTGCGCGTTTCGCCGGGGTGCCGCCGCTCAATGTCGGTTACGCCGGCCTCAAGGATCGCCATGCCGTCACGCGCCAGACCTTCTCGGTGCAGCTGGCGGGCAAGCCCGACCCCGATTGGTCCACGTTCCCGCACGCGGAGGTGAAGGTGCTGGCAGCCACGCGCCACAAGCGCAAGCTGAAGCGCGGCGCACTGCGTGGCAATCGTTTCGTACTGGTGCTGCGCGACGCACAGGGCGATCGCGGCGTGGCCGAGCAGGTGCTTGGCCAGATCGCGCAACGCGGGGTGCCCAATTATTTCGGTGAACAGCGTTTCGGGCGCGAAGGCGGCAACGTCGCGCAGGCCCGGGCCATGTTCGCGGGACGCCGCGTCGATCGCGACAAGCGGCATTTCCTTCTCTCTGCGGCGCGCTCGCATATCTTCAACGGCGTGCTTGCCGCACGCGTGGAGCAGGGCAGCTGGGATTCGCCGATGGAAGGCGAAATCTGGGCGCTGGATGGCTCGCGCTCGTGGTTCGGTCCGGAACCGTTCGACGCCGTGCTTTCCGAGCGATTGGCGAAAGGCGATATCCATCCCTCGGGTCCGCTGTGGGGCCGCGGCGAGACGCCCGCCCAGGCGGACGCGGCTGCGTTGGAGAACGCAATTGCGGCGGCAAACGCCGATCTTTCCGATGGCTTGGTCGCCGCCAAGATGGATCAGGAGCGTCGCGCGCTGCGCATGATTCCGCGTAACCTCAACTGGCGCTGGCTGGAAGGTAATGCGCTGGAGTTGAGCTTCGAGTTGCCCGCAGGTGCTTATGCGACGACGGTGGTGAGGGAGTTGGCGAGGACGTAGGCGACAGTCGCCCTTCCTCCGATAGAGTGCGTCGGTAGACGCAGTCGTCTCCGCGCCGCCTCCTGTAGGAGCGCACCCTGTGCGCGACATCCTTTCGCGTCGGTCTCCATGTTCGTGGTCCCGGCGCAGGCCGGACGGAGTGCGGAGCGCGCAGAACGCCTGAAGGGGCGTGCGCGCGAGGCATCCAGTGGCGTCAGTCTTCGATTGTGGCGCTGCCCCCAACGGGCCGCTTATGCAGCGGCAATCCTTAAGTCCTTTTTGCATCAAGTCCTTTTTGCATCGGCGCGTTGCGGTGTAGCGGCACCGTGTGAGGTAGTAACGAGCGCATCCCGACTAACCTCGGTCGTCCGACGCTTCTATCCCACATATCGCTATGAGCCCTGGCTCTGAAGGCCGTTTTCTTTGGGTTACTTTTGACGCGAAGCTAATCCCGTGGGACTTTGACTTCGGGCTGGCGCCCTCCGCCCTTCCTCGCCCCTCAAAGCCGGCGCCATCCATGGCGCCTCCACGCGTGCGGGCCGGCTTCGCCGTTCGCATGCAGAGAGTGCGTGCGTGGGCCGGCAAAAGAAAAGTGACTCGAGCTTCCCACAGGGCTAGCTTCGCGTCGCCCCACAGGGACTAGCTTCGCGTCGCCGGCAGGAGATCGAAACGCCCGCTGCGTCCCACGGGGATTCCCTTCGGTCGCAAGCGGCAGGCTCGCGGCAGCGCGGCAACTGAAGGGCGTAGCCGCTCTCAGCTAGAGCGAGAAACATGTAGGTCAGCGCGAAAGGCTGTCGCGCACAGGGTGCGCTCCTACAATTTAAGAGACGGCGATTGCGCGGGGATGGCGCCGCAAAGCTAGCGCGCGCCCCGGGGCGTCACAACGAATAGAATAGTGACAGGGACGAGCAATACTTCACCCCTTCAAAAGCACCACCACCGCCCCCGTTCCCCCCTGCATCGGCCTGGCCGAAGCAAACGCCACCACATCATCACGTCGCCTCAACATCCGGTCCGTCAGCACCTTCAACACCGGGCCGGCCGCGCGCGAGCGCAATCCCTTGCCGTGAACGATACGCACGCAGCGGATGCCCCTTCGCTTGGCGTCAGCCAGGAAATCGTTGATGCAGGCCTGCGCCGCGGCAGCGTTCATCTGGTGCAGGTCGATATCGTCCTGCACGCTGAACTGGCCCCGCTTGAGCTGGCGCAGCAGTTTGGGCGGATAGCCGTCCCGCAGGTAGCTCAGTTCTTCGCCCACTTCGAGCAGCGAGGGATCGAAGGCCATGTCCAGCAGTTCGCCCGGTACGGCGGCCTCGTCCGCTTCGAACATGCGCGGCTCCGGAGCCGGCTTGGGCGCGGCGGGCGGGGGCGCCACCGGATCGAAAGCCTTCACCTCGCCGATCGCCTCGCGAAACAGGCGAGCGTCATCGTCGGAGACCTGGGCAGGAGGGCGATGTTTCATGCCTGCATCGTAATGCAGCGCGAGGATGTCGGCGTCGCGTCAGCCATGAGCCAGCCTGAGACGGACTCCGCGCTCCTGGCCGGCCGATGTGAAACCATCGTCCCGGTCCGGTAGACTTCAGGCTTCACCTGGCGCATTTCGTCGAGAACGAAGGCGCTGCGATTGGCTTTGAACGGATCATCATGCGAGTTCTGGTTTCAAACGACGACGGCGTGGATGCACCTGGCATCCGCGTGCTCGCCGAGCGCCTCGGCGCGGTCGGCCAAGTCACGGTGGTGGCACCGGATCGAGACCGCTCCGGCGCCAGCAATTCCCTCACGCTGGACGCTCCCATCCGCGCGCTGCGGATGGACAACGGCTATTACCGCGTCGCCGGCACGCCGACCGATTGCGTACACCTGGCGCTGGCGGGCATGCTCGACTACGAGCCCGACATCGTGGTGTCCGGCATCAACAATTCCGCCAACCTCGGCGACGACGTGATCTATTCCGGCACCGTGTCCGCGGCGATGGAAGGGCGCTTTCTCGGCCTGCCTGCCATCGCCGTGTCGCTGGTGAGCAAGGACCATAACGGCGTCCACTACGAATCGGCGGCGAACGCGGTACTGCGGTTGATGCAGCGACTGCTGGTCGACCCGCTGCCGGCCGACACGATCCTCAACGTCAACGTGCCCGATCGCCCGTGGGATGAAATCCACGGTTTCGAAGTCACCCGCCTGGGCAAGCGCCATCGTTCCGCGCCGTGCATCAAGCAGACCGATCCCCGTGGCAAGACCATCTGGTGGATTGGCCCCGCGGGCGACGTGGACGACGCCGGCCCGGGCACCGACTTCAACGCGGTGCGTCGCGGTTATGTGTCGGTGACGCCCATCCATGTGGACCTCACGCGCTTCCAGGCGCTGGAAAAGGTCAGCAGCTGGGTCGGTGCGTTGAACGAAGGCGTCGGCGGCAAAAACGCCGAAGAGGCGGCGTGAGGGCATGAACGTGCATCCATTGCCGCCATCCGCATTGAAAGGCGAGGGCATGACCTCGCAGCGCGCGCGCGATCGCCTCGCGACCAAGCTCAAGGAAGAGGGCATCCGCGACCAGCGCGTGATCGACGTGATCCGCAATACGCCGCGCCACCATTTCATCGACCAGGCGTTGCACTCGCGCGCCTACGAAAACACCGCGCTGCCGATCGGCCATGGCCAGACCATCTCCCAGCCGTGGGTGGTGGCGCGCATGACCGAGGCGCTGCTGGAATTCGGCGTGCCGCAGAAAGTGCTGGAGATCGGCACCGGCTCCGGCTACCAGGCCGTGGTGCTCGCGCAAGTGGTGCCACAGATCTACACGGTCGAGCGCATCGAAGAGCTGTTGCGCCAGGCACGCCGTCGCTTCCGCCAGCTGGGCCTGAGCAACATCCGCTCGCGTCACGATGACGGCAAGCTCGGCTGGGCCGATGAAGCGCCGTTCGACGCCATCATCCTGACCGCGGCGGGCGATGCGATCCCGCACGCCATCCTCGATCAGCTCGGCCCGACGGGCGTGCTGGTGGCACCGGTCGGTTCGCCGAGCAACCAGATGCTGATCCGCATGCGCGGCGACGGGCAGGGCGATTTCATTCAAGAGGAACTGGGCGCGGTCAGTTTCGTGCCCTTGCTCGGCGGCATCGGTTGATGCGCTCAAGGGCCTTCCTGATGGCTCCGTGTAGCCCGGGCCGGGTCTGTTTGCCCGCATGCCAGCGCCATCACTCGGTTGTGTATCGACATACACGTCCTCATTCTTCCTTGGCCTGCGCGCAAACAGATTCCGGTGCGAGCCACGCGGAGCCATCAAACAGGCCCTACCCACAAGGAAACTCCTGAGCATGCGTCTGTTTGGACCGCTGTATGCGCGCGCACTGACGTGGGCGCGCCACCCAAGGGCCGTGTACTACCTCTGCGGATTGAGCTTCGTCGAGGCTTTCATCTTCCCGATCATGCCGGAAGTGATGCTCGCGCCGATGATGCTCGGCAAGCGTCACAAGGCCTTCTTCTACGCGAACATCAGCCTGCTGTTCTCGCTGCTGGGTTCGTTGGTCGGTTACGCGCTCGGCCATTGGGCGTTCCATGCACTCTCGCCCTTGCTCGATTCGCTGCATCTGCTGGCGCCGATCGAGAAGGGCGTCGACAACCTGCGCATGCAGATGAACGAGCATTGGCTCGGCCTGCTGGTGGTGTTGGCGCTTGCCGCGCTGCAGCCCGTCGTGCCGATGAAGTTCGTGACGTGGGCGGCGGGCATCGTGGGTGTGCCGGTGATTCCGTTCCTGGTCTGCATGGCCGTGGGCCGCGGCAAGCGCGTGTGGTTGCTCGCGCTGCTGATCCGCATTTTCGGCGAGCGCGCCGAGCGCATTCTGCACAAGCACATCGAGCGGATCGGATGGGCGGCGCTCGTGATATTGGCGGCCTTGCTGGCCTGGTGGATCTGGTCGCGCTGAACGATGGCCGTGGCGCTGACGCATCGCAGGTCGCCGTACGCATGAAAATACCGTGCCGCCTCGCTATGCTCATTCCCATGAATGGATATCTCCGGTCGGTCACCCTGACCTCTGCCATCGTGATGCTGGCCGCCTGCGGAACGCAGCGCTCGGTCGTGGTCGAGCCCTCGGCGGGAACGCCGTCTCGCGCCGCGACCACGGTGACGCCGGCGATTCGGCCGGCACCGGGTGGCGTCTATAAGGTCAGCAAGGGCGATACGCTCTATTCGATAGCGTTCCGCAACAAGGTCGATGTTCGCGACCTGGCGAGCTGGAACAACATCGCGGCGCCGTACACCATCTGGCCCGGGCAGGAGCTGAAGCTGGCCGCGCCCAATGGCGCCACGCCGGCGTCCCCGGCGCACGCTGCTCCCGCAGCCGTTGTGGCTGCCAAGCCTGCGACTCCCGCTCCGACGGGCGTACACCCGGCTCCAGCGGCCCAGACGCCAGCAGGCACGCAACCTGCGCCTTCCGGAACAACGGCAGCGCAGACGCCTGCTCCGGCAGCGTCGCTTGCCCCGGCAGCGTCCACCACGCCCGTGGTGCCGGTGGCGGGCGCTCCAGCAGCCACGACCAGCAATACCCCTCCGCCAACGCCTCCGTCGGCCATTGCGCCGGGCGCCACGCGTGCCAACGGCGGCGTGACGTGGCGGTGGCCGGCCGATGGTTCATTGATCAAGCGTTTCCAGTCCGGCGATGCCATTCCCGGCATCGAGATCGCCGGCAAGTCGGGCGATCCCGTGCGCGCTGCCGCCGATGGCGTGGTGGTCTACAGCGGCAATGGCCTGGTGGGCTACGGCGAGCTGATCATCGTCAAGCACAACGACAGCTACTTGTCCGCGTATGGCCACAACAGCAAGCGACTGGTGAAGGAAGGCCAGCGCGTGACCGCGGGGCAGCAGATCGCGGAGATGGGTTCCACCGGCGCGTCGCGCGACGAATTGCAGTTCCAGATCCGCAAGGATGGCAATCCGGTCGATCCGCTGGGTTATCTGCCGTCGCGCTGAGGTTCGGCTGTTGTAGGAGCGCACCCAGTGCGCGACCGCAGCGTGGCAGCAGGTTGTCTTCGTAGGCCTATCGCGCACAGGGTGCGCTCCTACAGAGGGGCGCGATCAGCCCGGCAAAATGAAAGCGACCACGACGCGGCGATGCTCGCCGGCCAGCAGGTCATAGGTGCGCGCCGCGGCGGCGTTGTCCATCACTTCGATGCCCACGCCCTTGCGCAGCAGGCCGGCCATGAAGGCAGGCGCGGGAAACACCTGGCGTTCGCCCGTACCCAGCAGGACGACTTCGGGATCCAATGCGAGGAACGCATCGATATGGCTGGCATCCAGCTCGTTCGATGCCTTCACCGGCCAATCTTCCACGGCACGTTCGGGCGACAGCAGGAAGCTCGAAGTGAGCTCGCGATCGACCACGGTAATGCTGCGTGGACCCACGCGGCGGACGAACAGGTAATTGCCGGGGCGGTCGAGCGAAAGATCCATCAGCGGGGCAGGGCGAGCTTGGGCTCGTCTTCATTGCGGCGGAAAAGCACCACGATATGGCCGATCTGCTGCACGCTCTCTGACCGGGTGCCTTCGGCGAGGAAGTCGATCTGCTGCTGGCGTTCTTCCTTGTCGCCACCGGACAGCTTCACCTTCACGAGCTCATGGTGGGACAGGGCAAGGTCCAGCTCCTTCACCACGGCGTCGGTCGCACCCTTGGCGCCGAGCAGGATGACGGGGTGCAGGTCATGGGCGAGGCTGCGCAGATAGCGGCGTTGCGAGGGGGAAAGTGCCATGCGTTCAGTCTCGGATTCGCTGCGATAGGACCGCTAAGGTTATCATGGGGTCATCTCCCCGTATCTGTGGCCGCCGCCGACCCATGTCTCGCAGCAAAAGCAGTTCCCGCTGGCTGCGGGAACATTTCGATGACGTTTATGTGAAGAAGGCCCAGGCTGAGGGGGCTCGCTCGCGTGCGGTCTACAAGCTGGAAGAGCTGATCGACAAGGATCGGCTGCTCAAGCCAGGCATGCGAGTGGTCGACCTGGGCGCCGCCCCGGGCGGTTGGTCGCAGCTCGTGCGGCAGCGCATGGGCGACAACGGTACGGTGATTGCCATGGACATCCTGCCCATGCAGGGCATCGGCGGGGTGGATTTCCTGCAGGGCGATTTCCGCGAGGAATCGGTCCTGCGCGAACTGGAAAGCCGCCTGCAGGGCCAGCAGGTCGATCTTGTGCTGTCCGACATGGCCCCCAATATGAGTGGTGTGGCCCTGGCCGACCAGATCCGGGCGATGGACCTGGCCGAGCTGGCGCTGGATTTCAGCCGCCAGTGGCTCAAGCCGGGCGGGTCCTTCCTGATCAAGTTGTTCCAGGGGACAGGCTTTGACGAATACATACGCAGCTTGCGCGCAGACTTCACCCGCGTAACGATGCGTAAACCTAAGGCTTCCCGCGCGCGTTCGCGGGAAGTGTATGCATTGGCCACGGGTCGCAAGATCCATGGCGGGCAATCGGGCGAGAACCGTGCATGAATGAAATGGCGAAAAACCTGCTGCTCTGGCTGATCATCGCAGTGGTACTGCTGACGGTGTTCCAGAGCTTCAATCCGCATGGCGCGTCCGCTTCGGATCTGCCCTACAGCAGCTTTGTGCAGAGCGTGGACAACGGCAACGTGGCCTCGGCCACCATCAGCGCTGACCAGCCGGCCACGCTCAGCGGCAAGCTGAAGGACGGCAGCTCATTCCGTACTGTCGCGCCGGTCCTGGGCTGGTCCACCAACTCGGTGGTCAAGCAGATGCAGGACAAGGGCGTCGAGGTCCGCCAGGAGCCGTCCAACAACGGTTTCTCGCTGCTCGGCCTGCTGCTCAACTGGCTGCCGATCATCCTGATCGTGGGCGTGTTCATCTGGTTCATGCGGCAGATGCAGGCCGGCGCGGGTGGCCGCGGCGCCATGAGCTTTGGCCGCTCGCGCGCCAAGCTGCAGGGCGAGGACCAGATCAAGGTCAATTTCAGCGACGTCGCGGGCTGCGACGAAGCGAAGGAAGAAGTGGGCGAGCTGGTCGAGTTCCTGCGCGACCCGGGCAAGTTCCAGAAGCTGGGCGGCAAGATCCCGCGTGGCGTGCTGATGGTGGGCCCGCCGGGCACCGGCAAGACCCTGCTGGCCAAGGCCATCGCGGGCGAGGCCAAGGTGCCGTTCTTCTCGATCTCCGGCTCGGACTTCGTCGAAATGTTCGTCGGCGTGGGCGCCGGCCGCGTGCGCGACATGTTCGAGCAGGCCAAGAAGCACGCGCCGTGCATCGTGTTCATCGACGAAATCGACGCCGTCGGCCGTCATCGCGGCGCCGGCCTGGGCGGCGGCAACGACGAGCGCGAGCAGACGCTGAACCAGCTGCTCGTCGAGATGGACGGCTTCGAAGCCAATTCGGGCGTGATCGTCATCGCCGCGACCAACCGTCCGGACGTGCTCGACCCGGCGCTGCTGCGTCCGGGCCGTTTCGACCGCCAGGTCGTGGTCGGCCTGCCGGACGTGAAGGGCCGCGAGCAGATCCTCAAGGTGCACCTGCGCCGCGTGCCCACGGCTTCCGATGTCGATCCGATGACCATCGCGCGCGGCACGCCTGGCTTCTCGGGTGCGGACCTCGCCAACCTGGTCAACGAGGCTGCATTGTTCGCTGCGCGCGAGAACGCGCGCGAAGTGCGCATGACCCATATGGACAAGGCGCGCGACAAGATCCTGATGGGCACCGAGCGTCGCTCGATGGCCATGAGCGAAGACGAGAAGAAGCTGACCGCTTACCACGAAGCCGGCCACGCCATCGTCGGCCGCCTCGTGCCCGAGCATGATCCGGTCTATAAGGTCACCATCATCCCGCGCGGTCGCGCGCTGGGCGTGACCATGTACCTGCCGGAAGGCGACAAATACAGCATGAACCGCGTGGCGATCCAGTCGCAGCTGTGCTCGCTGTACGGCGGTCGTGTTGCCGAGGCGCTGATCTTCGGCGAAGACAAGGTGACCACGGGTGCCTCCAACGACATCGAGCGCGCCACCAAGATGGCACGCAACATGGCGACCAAGTGGGGGCTGTCCGACAACCTCGGTCCGGTGACCTACGGCGAGGAAGAGGACGAAGTGTTCCTGGGCCGCGCCGTCACGCAGCACAAGAATGTTTCCGACGAGACCGCGCGCAAGATCGACGAGGAAGTGCGCTCCATCCTGGATCGCGCCTACTCGCGCACCAAGGAGCTGCTCACCGAGAACATCGAGAAGCTCCACGTGATGGCTGACGCGCTGCTGCAGTACGAGACCATCGACGCGCACCAGATCGACGACATCATGGCCGGCCGTATTCCGGGACCGCCGGCGGACTGGTCGAAGAACAGCACGAGCAGCTCCACGCCACCGCCTCCGCCGCCGCGCGGCGATACGGGCGCCAAGGTGGGCGACCCTGCCACGCAGAGCCGCTTCGCCGATCGCTGAGCAAAGCACAGCACGACAAAAAAGCGGCCTCATGGCCGCTTTTTTTGCCTTCCATTTCTCGCCGTGCGCTTAGTCCGCGCATTTTGTAGGAGCGCACCCAGTGCGCGACCGAAGCCTCATGGCATGCCTCATCGTTTGGTCGACACACGCGCCACACCATATCGCCCAGACACATCGCAGAAATATTTCCAGCGAAGGTATAGCCGAATATGAAGATGGTCGTTAAACTAGGCGGCTCGGGTGAAGCGTTTTCACCGCCGGACATGAAGATTCTTCAACGGCGATGAAAAAAATATGAAAAAAAGTATTGACGCACCCACCTCGAATCTGAATAATTCCGCTTCTCGCTTCGGCGCTTTCCACTAAAATGGTTAAGCGACAAGGCAAAGTTTAAAAAACGCGCCCGTAGCTCAGTTGGATAGAGTACCAGGCTACGAACTTGGTGGTCGGGAGTTCGAATCTCTCCGGGCGCGCCATACAAGGCAAGACGAGGTGGAAACACCACGGATTGCACCGCAAGGCAGTGAATCGCCAAGCGGACCGGACGAAGAGTTGAAGTTCGGTGTGCTTTGATACGGATTGACTAGGCTAGGCGTCACCCGTAGCATTTCAAAGCTTCAGCCCGCGGAAGCGGTTGAGGGTTCGAAATCGGGGTATAGCTCAGCCTGGTAGAGCGCCAGCTTTGGGAGCTGGATGTCGGGGGTTCGAATCCCTCTGCCCCGACCAGCAGATGCTATGCACAATGTGCACAAGCGCCTGTAGCTCAACCGGATAGAGCATCGGCCTTCTAAGCCGACGGTTGCAGGTTCGATTCCTGTCGGGCGCGCCAATTCAAGTTTATGGTGGGCGTAGCTCAGTTGGTTAGAGTACCGGATTGTGATTCCGGTTGTCGTGGGTTCGAATCCCATCGTCCACCCCAGTTTCAAGCGTTTACAATTTAGTTTTACGGGCCGTTAGCTCAGCTGGTAGAGCAGTTGACTCTTAATCAATTGGTCCTAGGTTCGAATCCTAGACGGCCCACCAATTCAAAAGGCATCCAACGGAAGTTGGGTGCCTTTTTCTTTGCGCATGAGTAGATGGCGGCGTGTTGCTTTCGCGTTCCGCAAACCTCGTTCTGCGAATCGGTTCGGTTCGAATGATTCAGACGCGATGGTGCAGGTCGTGGTCGCAGAGTGGGTGATGCGAGCCTTCGGCTGTGAACGCGGACATGGCGGATCGAACCCATTGGCCGCTACTCCGACGTATCAGTCCGCGCCCGCTTTTCTCTTCCGCGAACGTTGTCCTGTGTTTCGCCTGGCATCCGCCGCATGTGCCTTCAGTACTCGCAAGGTGAGCTTCTCGAGCGAGGCACGGTTGCGGCGGGTGAGCTGGGTGGTGGCGCGTTGCAGGGTTCCCGATTCGCAGGCTGCGAAAATCGCAGGATGGATGTAGGACTGGCGGCAGACCGTGGGCGTATGTCCGAGCTGCCTGGCCACGGCTTCGATGCTGGCCTTCATCTGCGCACGGTGGGCGCGTTGCGTGGATGCTTCGGCGAGTTCGATGCAGCCGAGTGCGGTCGTGGCGAGAACGGTGGCGCCCCACGTGCGGAAGTCCTTGGCGCTGAAGTCGGCGCCGCTGATCTCGCGCAGATAATCGTTGACCATGCCGGAATCGACGGGATGGGCGACACCGTCTTCGTCCAGGTACTGGAATACGCGCTGCCCCGGAAGCTCCTGCAAGCGATCCACCAGTCGGGCAACCACGGGGTCGTGTATGGCTGCTTCGCGCTCGATGCCGCTCTTGCCGCGAAAGCGCAGCCTCACGTTTTGGCGCGAGACTTTCACGTGGCGATTGCGCAACGTGCTGAGGCCGTAGCTGCCGTTGTCTTTCGCATAGTCTTCGTTGCCGATGCGCAGCAGGGTGGTGTCGAGCAGGCGCACGATGGCGGCGAGTATGCGTGGCGGTGACAGTTCCTTGCGCTTGAGATCGCGCGTGACCTGCCGGCGGATGCGTGGCAACGCCTGGCCGAAGGCCTGCATGCGATCGAACTTTCCGGCGTCGCGCAGTTGTCGCCAGCGAGGGTGGTAGCGGTATTGCTTACGCCCTTTGGCATCGCGCCCGGTGGCCTGCAGATGCCCGTGCGGATTGCTGCAGATCCATACCCGGGTATACGCCGGGGGAATCGCCAGGCTGCGAATGCGCTCCAGGGTGGCCGGTTCCGTCACGCGACGATCGTGTTCATCCCGATAGCTGAAACCTTTGCCTGCGCGTTGCCGGTGCAGTCCGGGTAGTTCGTCGGTGACGTAGACCAGCCCGGCGGATCGGGCTTCCTGCTTGGCGGCGGCGACCGGATCGCCGGTGTTTCGTGCATGTCGTGCCATGGCCTGCCTGGACCCCCGACGGTCGAGTCATGGGGCCACGACGGTCGTGCAAGCCACGTCATGGAAAATGCAAAGAAACGCATCACGTGGCGATCGCCGTGGCCGCGCGGCCGCCGGCGATGCGATCAGGCGTACTGCATCTTGATGGTCATCCCGCCATCCACCACGAACTGTTGACCGGTGACGAAGCCGGATGCGGAAGACAGCAGATAGACGGCCAGGGCGCCGATGTCCTCCGGCGTGCCGACGCGGCCGGCAGGATGCTGCGCATGGTCGCGACGGCTGAGCCTGGGCGCGGCGCGTTGATCGGGTTTGCGCCAGGCATCGGTGGCGATCCAGCCGGGGAGGATGGCGTTGACGCGGACGTCCGGTCCCGCGCTGACCGCCAATGCATGCGTGAAGGCGACCAGTCCGCCCTTGCTGGCGGCATAGGCTTCGGTGTCGGGTTCCGATTGCAGGGCGCGGGTGGAGGCGATGTTCACGATGGCGCCGCGATGTTTCTGCAGCTCGGGCAGGGCGTGCTTGCTGCAGAGGAACGCGCCGGTGAGGTTTGTGGCGATGTAGCGGTTCCAGTCGGCCAGCGATAGATCCGTCAAATGCGCGGCGTGTGGATCGGCGATGCCCGCGTTGTTGACGAGGCCATCGATGCGGCCGAAGCGTTTTCGCGCGGTGTCGATCCAGCGTCGGACGCTGGCCTCGCGCGCGACATCGAGCCGCATGAAATGCGCGCGTGCACCCACCTGCCATTCATCGAGGCACGCCTTGCCGGCTTCCGCATCGAGGTCACCGATGCAGACGCGACCGCCCGCACCGAGTACGGCTTGCGCGATGCCGCGGCCAATGCCTTGCGCGCCGCCGGTGATGAGGACCGTGCGGTCCTTGAGCGGGCTTGGATCGTAAGCGGTGATGGTGGGTGCTTTGGGCATGCGGAGTCCTGCTGCGCGTCGACCTGCGCGTCCAATGATGATGCCGGATCAACCGGAAGCGGGATGTCCGGGCTTCGTCGAGCCTGCCTGTGTCTGCCTCTGGGTGATTTCATCGGCCAAACGGCCTAAACCCGGTGCTGCCTTGTGGCGGATGGATTCACGGCGACGGAGGTCATGGATGTCGTCTTCCAGTATCGCCGACGGTTCCATGGTTGGTGCATCGAAATGCGCGACGTGTTTTTGCGGTAATCCATGTGCGTCAAGGCATAGAACGAATGGCTTTGTCAAGTTTTCCTGGGGCGTGGATATACTCGCAAGTGACGCAGTTCACATTTTGTATGCGCAGGGGGCCCCGCCATGAAATGTCTACGCTTGTTGCTCGTGCTGTGTACCGCCGCCATGTTGGCCGCCTGTGCGACCGGACGCGGTTCCACTGAAGCGCCCAAGATCGATCCTCAGGCGCAGGCGGTGGGAACCTACCGGATCGGTGTCGATGACCAGCTGCAGATCACGGTGTGGCAGAACCCCGATCTCAGTGTCAGCGTTCCGGTACGGCCGGACGGCAAGATCACGGTGCCGCTGATCGGCGACGTGATGGCCGGTGGCAAGACGCCCGAGGAAGTGTCGGCCGAGATCAAGGACAAGCTGCAGTCCTATGTGCGCGACCCGCAGGTGGCGGTGATCCTCACCGCGCTGCGCAGCCATGAATATCTCTCGCGCGTGCGCGTGACGGGTGCCGTGCGCACCCCGGTTTCGCTGCCTTACCGCCAGGGCATGACGGTGCTCGATGCCGTGCTGGCGGCGGGCGGAACGACCGAGTTCGCCGCGCCCGATCGCACCGAGCTGTTCCGCGAAGGCTCCAATGGAGTGACGACGCCGTACGCCATACGCCTGGACAAGGTGCTGCAGCAAGGCGACCTCGCCACCAATTATCCGGTGCAGCCGGGGGATGTGGTCACGGTGCCGATGCGAGCGTTCTGACGCCGCGCCAGGGGAAGGAAATAGGGAGGTGCAGCCATGAGTGGAGAACTCAGGCCCATGACGAGCCTCGTGCCGTCATTGTTGAACGAGGCGCGTCGCCGCCGCCTGGCGCTTGGCGTGGGTTTCGCGCTGATCGCCTTGATCGCCCTGGCCGTGGGTATGGCCTGGCCACGCAAGTACGTCGCTTCGACGACCATCCTTGCGCAGGAAAGCACCATCATCACGCCGTTGATGGAAGGTGCGGCCGCGCCGACGGGTAACAAGAACCGGGCGAACATGGCGCGCGATGTCATCTTCAGTCACAAGGTGATGACGAGGATTCTTGAAGTGGGCGGCTGGATGGCGACGCGTCCTTCGCCGGTGGAGCAGGACCGCATCATCGAAGGCATCAAGTCGCGCACGCTGGTGCAGATCGCCCGCGACAACCTGATCACCATCACCTACAACGACAACAATGCGCGTCGCACCTACGAGGTAACGCGCGCGTTCGCCCAGCTCTTCATCAGCGAGAGCCTGTCGTCCAAGCAGCGCGAGAGCCGCGAAGCCTACGAATTCATCAACAGCCAGGTCGAGGCCTATCGCAAGAAGCTCACCGACGCCGAGGACAAGCTGAAGGTCTATCGCGACGCGAATACCGATGCGCGTCCCGGCAGCGAAGCCGATACGGCCGCGCGCATCAGCCAGTTGCGTACGCAGATCGAATCCTCGCGGATGGACCTGATGGAGCGTCGCTCGCAGGAGGCCTCGCTGGCCGCGCAGCTCAACGGCGAATCCGAAGTGAACACGGTGCAGACCGCCGACGGTGCGTTGCGTGCGCAGCTGGGCGAGCTGCAGGCGCAGCTGAGCAAGCTGTTGCTGACCTACACCGACTCGTATCCCGATGTGGTGCGGATCCGCCACCAGATGGATGACCTCAAGCGCCAGCTTGCCGCGGCCGAGCAGCACCAGCATGCCGCGCAGATGGCCGGCACGCCGACCGCGCTGGAAAGCAGCGTGACGTTCAACCCGGCGTACCAGCAGATCAAGACGCAGCTGGCTACCACGCGTGCCGCCACGGCGGCGGCCGCGGCTCGCATGAGCGCCAGCGAGTCCATGCTTCAGTCGGAATTGCAGCGGAGCACGCGCATCGCCAATTCGGAAAACGTCACGGCCGAACTGACGCGCGACTACAACGTCAACCGCGATGTCTACCAGGATCTGCTGAAGCGTCGCGAGAACGCCCGCGTGTCGATGAACCTCGACGCCGAGCAGCGTGGACTCAACTTCCTGATCCAGAATCCCGCCGTGATGCCGCTCACGCCCTCCGGCTTGCGCTTCATGCACTTCGGCCTGGCCGGCATCGCCTTGTCCATCGCCATTCCGCTGGGGCTGCTGATCGCGCTGGTGTGGTTCGACCCGAGGGTGCGTTCGGCCTGGCAGGTCGAGCACGCCATCGGCGTGCCGGTGCTGGCAACGATCCCGTTCTATCCGACGCCCAGGGATCGCCGGCGCGACCACGTGCGGAACATGATCGTGACGCTGATCGTGCTTGGCGTGGCGGTCGTCTATCTGGTTGCCGTCTGGCTACGGCTGAAGGGATGACCATGAATATCGAAGACGACAAGATGCCGGGCATCAGTGAAGTGCTCGAGGCGGCGGCGCACAGCCTGGAAATGCGCAAGTCGTCGAGCCAGTCCATTGCCCGCATGCATGAGCATGGCGGTTCGCTGGCGCCAGTGCAGCTGGAACAGCGGCGGATGATCCACCGCGAGGAATCCGTGCGCCCGCAGGCGGACGCCTTCCGCGAGATCCGCACGCGCCTGCTCGCGATGGCTGGCCAGCAGAATTTCGTGACCCTGGTGGTGGCGGTGAGCCCGCGCTCGGGCGGCAGCTTCGTGGCGCGCAATCTCGCGGCGGCGTTCGCCTTCGACGAGGCGAAGACGAGCCTGCTGATCGATTGCAACGTGCGCTATCCGAGCCAGCACAAGGCGATGGGCATCGAGGCAACGCGCGGTGGCCTGACCGACCTGATGGATCATCCGGCGATCGGCGTGGAGTCGATCCTCTATCACACCGGCGTGCCCCACCTGCGGCTGATTCCTGCCGGCAGCGCGCGCGAAAGCGGGAGCGAGTACTTCACCTCGTTCCGCATGCGCACGGTGATCGATTCGCTGCGCTCGCGTTATGCGGATCGCTATCTGTTCCTCGACGGTCCCGCCATCAAGGGTGCGCCGGACGCGCGGATTCTCGCCGACCTCGCCGATTTCGTGGTGGTGGTCGCGGGGTATGGCAAGGACACGCCAGGGGCGATCAACCAGGCTCTCACGCATTTCGAGCCGAGCAAGCTGGCAGGAGTGGTGTTCAACCAGGTGCAGTAGGCGAGTAGGGAAGGCGCGTCGGGCCACGGCCCGGCGTCATTGGGGACCAGGGTCAGAGGACGGTACATGCCGGCTTTCAACAAGCTCGCCCGCGCCACCATGCTCGCATTCGTCGCGATGCCCGGCATGTCCTTTGCGGGGACGTTCGGTTACGCCTTGTTCGGCAGCATCGAACACAGCGACAACATCGCGCTGACCACCAGCAACCCGGCCAGCACGAACATCATCACCCCCGGGGTGAACTTCGCGTACCAGGAGCTGGGTTCCAGCTTCCAGGCCAACGTGGTGGGCACGCTGGAGTACCTCGACTACACCAACAGCCAGTACGACAGCCAGACGCGCACGACGCTCACCGGTCAGGCCAACTGGTCGATCATGCCGCAGCGCCTGGATTTCACCATCGAAGACGACGCGGGCATCCAGCCGGTGGATACGCTGGCAAGCAACGCGCCGAACAACCAGCAGCAGACCAATGTACTGGCGCTGGGACCGGTGCTGCACTTCACCTTCAACGAAGCAACGCGCGGCCAGGCGGAGGTGAAGTACTTCAACAGCTACGCCTCCAAGGTCGACGACTTCGATTCGTCCCGCGGGCTGGGCGCGTTCCGTGTGATTCGCGACGTGAGCCCGACCACGCAGGTATCGCTGAATGCGGAATCGCAGCGGGTGGATTTCAGGAACAACACCGGCGGGCCGGACTACACGCGCAACTCGCTGTACGGCCACTACGTGCGCACGCTGCGCGACTTCGACGTGGATGCGTTGCTGGGCTGGACCTACATCGACTTCAACAACGCGCCGAGTGCATCCAAGCCCATGGCGCGCGTGACGCTGGGCTGGCGGCCGAATATCGACAACAGCTTCAGCGTGATGGGCGTCTACGAGTATTCGGATGCCGCGCAGGACATGCTGCTGCAGCCCGGCCAGAAGATCGTGGACAGCATGACCAACGTGCCGGCCAACCCGCTGGACCTGATCAACGACCCGACGCGCGGCATCAACACCGGATCGATGGTGGTCGACGCACAGGTCTACCTGGACCAGAGCGTGCAGGCGACCTACAGCTACCACACCGACCGGATCACGCTCACCGTCGCGCCGCTCTATCGCAAGCTGTCCTATCTCAACGACCCGACCTTCAACCAGACCGAGCGCAACGGCGCCTTCAGCCTGGACTACAAGCTGAGGCCGACGCTGCTGCTGTCGACGTTCCTCAATGTCGACCATACCGAATACCACAGCATCGACCGCACCGATAAGGACTATCGCTTCGGCGCCGCATTGAGCCATCAGCTCACCGACAAGTGGAGCTGGCGCGTGTCCTATACGCGGCAGCTGCGCAACAGCACGGTGGCCGGCCAGAGTTACCACGAGAACGAATACATGCTGTCCGTGGTGTACCACCGATGAAAGCGCGGATCGAAGCCGACCTGCCGTTCTATTTCGGCCCGGGAAGGGAGCTGTTCGGCTTCTATCATCCCGCGCCTGCCCTGGGCGGCACGGCAGTGCTGCTGTGTCCGCCGCTGGGCGCGGAACAGATCCGCTGCCATCGCCTGTACCGGCAGCTCGCCAATGGCCTGGCGGAGAGCGGGTTTCCGGTGCTTCGCTTCGACTACTACGGCACGGGCGATTCCGCCGGCGGCAGCCGCGAGGTCGACTGGACGCGCTGCGTCGCGGACGTCGCGACGGCGGCCACCGAACTGCGTGCGCGCAGCGGTGCGCAGCGGCTGCTGGCATTCGGCGCGCGCCTGGGCGCCAACGCCGCCCTGCTCGCAACGGAAGCCGTGCTTGCCGGCGTGATCGCCTGGGATGCCATCGTCGATGGCGCGGCGTTGATCCGTGAACTCGACCGCATGCAGGACGCGCTGAAAGTCGATCTCAACCGTTTCGACCAGGCTCGTCCGGATCTGGACGTCCGTATGCAATGGCAGGGCTTTGAAACCACCGAGCGCCTGCGCGAGCAGCTCGGGCGCGTGGGCCTACCGGCGCCCGGATCGCGGATCGCCTGGCTGCTGTCCCTGGAATCCGACGAGGGCGGCCGGCAGGCGACATGGCAGGGGAGATCCGTCGAATCGATCGAGGTCACGCCGCACTGGAACGACATCGATCGCCTGGAAATGGCGATCCTGTCGCATCCGTTGATCGACGCCGTGAAACGGCGCGTGCAGGAGATGGCGTGATGCACGAGCAGGCCTTCCGCTTCGGCAGCGCTCGCCACCTCGTCGGCATCATGGGCCTGCCGCCGGTGATCGACCATGGCGTGGGCGTGATCCTGCTCAACGCGGGCATGGTCTATCGCATCGGCCCGTTCCGCCTTCATGTGGACCTGGCACGGCGGCTCAATGCATTGGGCTACCCGACGCTGCGCTTCGACCAGTCGACCATCGGCGACAGCGGCGCCGGTGGAAAGCTGCTCGCGCGGCCCGAACAGGTGGTGGCGGATGTCGGCGAAGCGATGGATCTGCTGCACCAGCAGACAGGTTGCCGGCGGTTCGTGCTCTTTGGTCTTTGCTCGGGCGCGCAGAATGCCCACTCGGTAGCGCATGCCGACCCGCGCGTGGTGGGCGCGTTCTTCCTCGATGGCTATGGCCATCGCACGCTGGGCCAGCGGTTGCGTCATTACCTGCCGCGCCTGGTGAAAGCGTCGGTGTGGAAGCAGTGGCTTACGCGCAAGCGCGCGGCATCCGGCCCACGACCACCAGAGCCCGCCTTCGTCGTCGAACCCTTGCCGGGCAAGGTCGTGGGCAGCCAGCTCGCCGACATGCTCGGGCGAGGGCTCAAGCTCGACTTCGTCTACAGCGGTGGCGTCTCCCGCTACTTCAACCACGTCCGCCAGTTCCGCGAATGCTTCGGCCGCCTGGCCGACCACGCCGGCGTCAGCGTCAGCTATTTCCAGGAAACCGATCACACCTACGTACTCAGTGGCGACCGCCAGCGACTGCTCGACCATGTCGCGCAATGGATGACGCGCCACTTTCCCGCCACTCGACCAGGGTAGTGCTTATGCGCAAGGTACTCGTCACCGGCGGCGCCGGTTACATAGGGAGTCATGTCGTGCAGCAGTTGGTGGCACGCGGCGAGTCGGTGGTGGTGATCGACAACCTCAGCACGGGCTTTCGCGAAGCCGTGCAGGATGCCGAGCTGGTAGTGGGCAATGTCGGCGACACGAGCCTGGTGTCGTCGGTGCTGCGCGGCTGCGGCATCGATGCGGTGATGCACTTCGCCGCGCATACCGTGGTGCCGGAGTCGGTCAGCGATCCGCTCAAGTATTACGGCAACAACACCTGCAACACGCGCAACCTCCTGGCTGCCTGCGCCGAGGCGGGCGTGGACAAATTCATCTTCTCTTCCACCGCCGCGGTCTATGGCCTGACCGAGCAGGGCGTGGCGGATGAGAACACGCCCACGCATCCGGTCAACCCGTACGGCACCTCCAAGCTGATGTCGGAGACCATGCTTACCGACTATTGCGCGACCGGTCGCATGCGGCACGTGATCCTGCGCTACTTCAACGTGGCGGGTTGCGATCCCAAGGGCCGTATCGGGCACTCCGCGCCTACCGCGACCTTGCTGATCAAGGCGGCCTGCGAGCACGCCGTCGGCAAGCGCGATTCCCTGGCCATCTACGGCACCGACTACGACACGCCCGACGGCACCGGCATCCGCGATTACATCCATGTCGACGACCTGGCTGCGGCGCACCTGCGCGCGCTGGACCACCTGCGTTCGGGCGGTTCGTCGCTCACGCTCAACTGCGGCTACGGCCATGGTTACAGCGTGCGCGAAGTATTGGATTCGGTGGCGCGTGTCGGCGGGCAGCCGCTGAACATCGTCGAGCTTCCGCGCCGCGAGGGCGACCTGGCGAAGCTGATTGCATGCAGTGACCGGCTCAAGCAGGTGCTCGACTGGCAACCCCAGTACGACGACCTCGATTTCATCGTGCGCACGGCACTGGTGTGGGAACGCAAGCTCGTGAACAAGCGCATGCCGCTTTCGTCGGTGGCGTGATGGGCAAGGCACGGCCACGCGCGTTTGCTGCCGGGTTCGTCCCGGGCCGGTGGCGTCGCCCGTGCCGAAGCCTGCTGGTGCTGCTTGCCTTGCTGTGCCTGGCCACCCATGCCATGGCCCTGCCGCATCGCCCGCACGCGGCGACAGCCGCAGCAAAACCGGCGAAGCATGCCGCGCCATCTGCGCCCGCCGACACCACGCCGGAGCAGCGCATCGTCGTCCACCGCAACGTGGGCAATGGCGTGGAGGTGCGTGTCTCGGTGGGCATTCCGTTCCCGCCTGGCA
Source organism: Dyella jiangningensis (assembly GCF_003264855.1). NCBI lineage: Bacteria > Pseudomonadati > Pseudomonadota > Gammaproteobacteria > Lysobacterales > Rhodanobacteraceae > Dyella > Dyella jiangningensis. The sequence goes on from NZ_NFZS01000001.1 coordinate 1,971,032, forward strand.
TGCTGCGCGACGCCGGCCTCGTGCGCATCCTCGACGCCAAGGGGGAAGAAGTGCCGTCGCATGTGCAGGCGACCTTGCGCTGGTATGCCAGGGACCACAGCATCCGCGCGGTACGCGCGCAGTTCCACGCGCCGTTGCAGGACAACGAGGCCACCTATTATTTCGCCGTGGGCAAGCCGCGCACGCGCGAGGCCGATGGATGGCCATACGTGGACGAGCGGGTTGCCGATGCGCAGGGCGTCAAGGTCGCTGCGGCGCTCGCCACGCTGGAACCGTCGTGGTTGTGTGAGTCGCTCATTGCGGGGCCTCAGGTGCCTGCCTCGCAGGACGAAGCCTATGCACGCTACGTGTCGACCCAGTTCGACTGGGCGCGCAAACTGCCGGCGGACGACCACACCGCCTGGTTGTTCGACCGGCCGTCCACGCTGTTCAAGGCCTATGTGCGCACCGGTCGCTTCGATTACCTGCAGGCGGCCGACCAGAGCTATCACTTCTACATGCGCTACATGAAGCGCGAAGGGCTGCCCATCAGCCCCTTCTGCGCGGGCGGGTGGACGTACGGCAAGGAGCCGTGCGACGTGAAGTACGTCTACATCGAGCCCAGCCTGCTTGCGCTGGCGTTGACAGGCGACGACAGCGAATACGATGCGGCCCTCGTCGACAAGATGGTGACGCTGTGGCAGCACGGCGGCTGGTCGGGCACGCCCGGCCCCTATACGAGCCCGGGCGAACGTTTCACCGAACGCCTGGCGGGTCTTGGCCTGCTCGCTACCGTCAACGCGTACGAGCTGACCGGCGACCTGCGTTATCTGCGCTACACGCGCGAACGCGTGGACTGGCTGTATGACCACCAGCGCGCGAACCCGGACAAGCTCGGCGACGACGGTTCGTGGCGCAACAGCTGGAACCTGCACGAGGACGATTCCTGGCAGCCCGAGAAGGACGTGCGCGGTTCGTCTCCCTGGATGAGCGAGAACATCATCGACGGCCTGTGGCACACCTGGCTGGTCACCGGCGATCCGCGCATCCCCACCATGATCATCGCCTTCGGCCGTTACATGGAGCGCTACGGATGGATCGACGTGAAGGCGATCAAGTCCGGCCGCGACTGGCGCAATCCCTGCTCGGGTCCGCAAGGCCAGATCGCCTGGTACTGGTCTTCCTCACGGGCCAGCTTCGCCAGGCTCGCCGACATCGAAGACTCGGACGGCTGGTACAGCGATGCACACAACGTGGAATTGGTGATGCCGGTGGCCGCGGCCTACTACTTCGAAACGGACCCTGCGCAAAGCGAGGCGCTGAAACAGCGGCTCGATGCGCTGAAGTCGTCCTACAGCACCGAGTGCGCCGAGGTGAGCGGCACGACGCGTCGTTTCAACTGGAACAACCGGGGCGCCGGCGTGGCGATGTGGTTCCTGCAGCAGCCGGCGGGCAGTGGCGCGACGTCATCGATGGCCGGGCATGCCATGCCATGAAAGCGAAGGCGCGAGAGGATAACGGGATGATCAGGGGCGGTCGCACATGAGTCGTCGTTTGGCAGCACTTCGCAGCATGGCCTTGGTGTCGGCCTCCACTTATGTGGAATACGGCCTGGGCCTGCTGATCAGCGTCTGGATCGCACGCACCCTCGGGCCGGCGGATTTCGGCCGCTATGCCTTTACCGTATGGCTGTGCGGCTGGTTGATGACCTGCAGCAACCATGCGCTGACCACGTCGTCCACCAAGTTCATCGCCGAAGCGTACGGCGCAGAAACGCCCGGGGTGGCGTCGCATCTCTCGGCGCGCCTGATGCGCTACCAGTCGCTGAGTTCGGCCATCGTCATCGCACTGTTCGTCGTGGGTGTCGCCATCATCCAGCCATCCGAATGGAAGGGTCTCACCGTGCCGATCACCGCGCTCGTGTGCGTCGCGGTGGTGGCGAAGGCGAACTATGGCTTGCTGGTGGCGATTTCCAAGGGCCAGGAACATTTCGAACCGGTGTCGATCGCGACCGTGCTCTCGGGCGTGATCACGCTGGCGCTGGTGGCGGTGGCTTCGTGGTTCCATCTCGGGCTGCTCGCCTTCGTCGCGATCTTCGCCATCTCCTGCCTGACGCTGGGCTTGATCAACCGCATCGCCTATCGCCGCTACTGCCTGCCGTACGTACCGGGCGACATCCCGCAGGAAATGGCCGGCCGGCTGTCGCGGCACCTGCGCCTCACCGCGGTGCTCATCCTGATCATCGGCCTGAAGACCAACACGGTGGAGGTGTTCCTGCTCAACACATACGCCAACTCGACAGCGGTCGGCTTCTTCGCCATCGCCGGTACGCTCACGCGCGGCGCGGTGGAGCTGTTTTCGGTGGGGCTGACCACCACGCTGCTGCCCTACATGGCGCGTGCGTTCGGCCAGAGCGGCCAGTCGCAGGCCACGCGCGTGCTGTCGGAAGCCACGCGTTTCTACTGGGCCACGGGCCTCATGATCGCCGGTCTCGGCTTTGTCACCACGCCGGGCCTGGTCACGTTGATGTATGGCAATCGTTACGTCGACGCCATCCCCGCCATCGAGGTCACGCTGGTGCTCGCCGGCCTGCTGCTGATCACCAACAGCATCGCCGCCTTCCAGGTGGTGACCGACCGCCAGGGCGATCGCCTGCGCATCTCCACCAGCGCGCTGGTGATCAACGTGCTGCTCGGTTTCTCGCTCATACCCCGCTTCGGCCTGCTGGGTGCGGTGCTTTGCTATGCCGGCACGCGCCTGGCGGAACTGCTGATCTGCATTTTCTATATCCGTCGCGTCGCGAGTGCGGGCCTGCCCGTCGCGCTGATGGCACGGCTGCTGGTGGTCGGCCTGGCGGCCACGGGCGCCGGGTGGCTGGTGGCGGATGTGACGCCGGGGCACGCGGCCTTCGTCACCGGTGCCATCACCTTCGTGGCGGTGTTCGTGCCGGCCAGTTTCCTGGTGCGCTACTGGAGCGACGAGGACTTCCGCCTGATGGGCATGATCACCGACAAGCTGGGGCCGCTGGGCCGCGTGGTGATGCGCGTGCTCGGCCACCTGCAGGGGCCGCTGCCACGCGCGACTCCCTGAGCCGGTTACACCACGCGCTTCATCACGGCCTGCCACGCGTAGTGGCACATGTGCTGTGACGAGGACAGCCAGCCCAGTCGCGCCACGTCGCGGTAGATGCGCCACTGCCAGCACGCCGCGCGCCACTTGTCCGCGGAGACGGAGCCGTCCCGCACGAGGTAATAGGCGAGTGCGTGGTCGCTCGGCACGCAGGTGGCGCTGCCGGCGCGCCGCACCATCTCAAGCCAGAACACATAGTCCTCGTGACCGACGCGGCGGAACGGCGCGTCGCCCAGGCTGCGCTCGTAGATGCCGGTGAGGTTGCCGATGTGGTTGCTGCGGAGCATCTGCTCGTAGCTGACGTTGGCGGGCGGCCGCACGTGCGACAGCAACCGGCCGTCCTCGCCCACGCGATCGTAAGGGGCGTAGCACACGCGTGATCCGGTCTCCTCCATGTGCCGCATCTGCCACTCCAGCTTGGACGAGTGCCACGCGTCGTCGCTGTCGAGGAATGCAATGTGGGAACCCCGCGCCGCCGCCATGGCGGTATTGCGCGCGGCGGCCACGCCGGCGTTGACCTCGGCATGGATGACGCGGATGCGGTCGTCCGCGGCGGCGAGCGCGTCGACCAGCGCGGCCGTTCCATCCGTGGAGGCGTCGTCGACGATCAGCAGTTCCCACGAGGCATAGCTTTGCGACAACACCGAAAGCACGGCGCCGCGGATATAGGCCTGCGCGTTGTAGGCAGGCATCACGACGCTGACCAGCGCCTGGCTCATGAAGCCGCCTGCGCGCGCTTGCGCCCGATGAAATCGATCGACGTCACGCACAGCCGCTCGGCAGGGATGTGCGCGAACTGCGGGTGCACCTTCATGTTCGCCAGTTCGGCCAGCCGCTTTTCGCGCGGGCATTCGGTGTTGAGCACGATGTCGAAGCCGGCTTCGACGGCGCGATCGACGAACTCGTAGGCGCGCATGCGGTTCTGGTAGAGGAACGCGTTGTCCCACTGCCGCCACTGGCGGTCGGAATACTGCAGGTAGTTGAGCTGGTTGATGCGGCGGTCGACGTAGGCGTAGTGGTCGCCGCAGTTCACCGAATGGAACATGATGCCGCCGGGCGCGAGGATGCGCATGGCTTCGCGGTAGATGCCATCCACCACATCCGGCAGCACATGCTCGAGCACGCTGTTGGAAAACACGCAGTCCACCTGCTGCCCGGGCAGGGCGGTACGCGACGCATCGGCCGGCGCCTCATAGCGCACCACGCCATCGGTGGCGATGCCCACGTCGTCGCCTTGTCGAAGGCGTGCCGCCAGTTGCTGCTGGCGTTGACGGACGTCGTCCTCCGGCACGCCGCAGGCCTCGGCGATCAAGGCCACGTGCCGCGCCAGGTGCTGGGCACAGTCGCGTACCAGTTCGGGCTTGATGTGGCGGTTGAGGTCGACCGTGATCACCTGGCGCGCACCGCCCAGGTAGCAGGCAAACGGAAAGGTGGGATACCAGCCGCTGCCGATCTCGAACAGGCGCGCGCCGGCGATGGGACGACCGGCGGCCTGCAGGTGCCCCGCCATCAGGCGCCAGTCGTCCATCTTGATGTCGAATTCGCGCCTGAAATCGCGCAGGCCGCCGAAGCGGCGCTGCAGCAGGTAATGCGCCCGCTCGCCGCCCGGCACGTGGCCGAGCACCTTCTGCAACACGCCTTTCGCACGCCAATGCATAGCAGCTACTCCATGTCGGGAACGCCAGCGAGCGCGTCGGCCCGCTGCGCATGCGGCATCGCCGGAGATGCCCACCGGGCCGCGCCGGGCGGTGGCGGCAACTCGTAGTCGCGATAGCGCGAGGGGTTACCGTCCAGGCCGGCTTCCGCCGCCTTGATGATGTTGTAGGTCTCGCGCGCGGTGACGTAATGCAGCACGTAGCGTTCGCCGTCGTTGTAGGCGCGTTCGAGATGTGCATGCATGGCATGGGCAGGCGCGCCGAGCAGGGTATCCATGTCGCGTTCCTGGGTGCCGTGCGTGTGGATCTTCACGAAGATCCACTCCGGACGCCCTTCGACATGGATGCCGGTGCGGATCCACGCATCGACACGCTCGGGCGTCGGTGGGCAGCTGTGGCGCACGTCGGCATTCTCGATGCGGGGCATGATGCCCTTGCGGCGGCGCTTCCAGTCCAGCCCGAGGGGGCCTTGCACGATCATCAGGTCGCCGCTGGCCTCGCCACCGACCTTCACCCGCGTGCCGGTGTCGTGGGACTTGGGGCCATGCGGGTCGTCGGTCGCGTAATAGATCGCATTGATCGTGCGGGTCTGCGTTTCGCTCGGCGCGGAGGGCAGGGTGAAGTCCGCGTAGCAACCCAGTTCGCGCAGCAGGATCAGCTCGTTGTTGAGACCGCACCAGCGACCGTCCGCGCGCGAGTTGTCCAGCGACCAGTTGCCGTGGATGAAGCCGAAGCGCAGCTGTCCCGTGCGTGGATCGCGCGACAGCGCGCCATGGCGGGCGTGCAGCAGTTCATTGAAACGCGCGATGGTTGCGCGGAAGTTGTCCGGCGTGTCGTTGTCGTGGTGAAGGTGGATCTCGATTTCACCGTAGCCGTTTGCGCAAAGCTCGGCGAGCTTGTCGAGGTGCTCGGGAAGGTATTCCTCTTCCGGATAGAAGAAGGTGTGCTGGGGCGGCCGGCCATCCGCATCGCGATGCTGCGATGCCATGGCGGGATAGTCGCGATGCCAGCGATCGACGCGGCGGCGTTGCGTTTCGAGATCGACGCGGCCCCACGCGGGTTCGTAGTGGTCGACGAAGCAGAACATCACGTGGATCGGGCCCTTGACCGGCGGATGCCTGCGGCGGCGCAGGTAGCTGCCCAGCCACACCTGCATGTTGCGCGAGCGTATGGCTAGCCAGGCAACCAGGCCGAGTGCCGCGCCCATGGCGGCAACGACCAGCAGCGCGATGACGATGGGTTGGATCATGGTGGGTCCCCGGCGGCCGTCGCGTGTTCAGGCGGGCAATGCAGGAAAGGTAAAACCGTGCTGCTTCCACTCGGGCAGCATGGTTTCCAGGACGTGACGCGAGCAGTCGCTGTCGTCGTGCATCAGCATCACGTCACCGTCGCGTGGCGGCTGCTCGCGCAGCCTCGCAGTCAGTTCCTCGGGCTGTCGATGCTGGTAGTCGAGCGTGTCGTACGACCAGTACGCGAGATTGCGGCGATTGAGCGCGAATCGCAGTGCGAGGGCAGGCGAGAACGCGCCGCGCGGCGGGCGGAAGCGATGATGACGCCGGCCATCGAATCCTCGCAGCACCTTGTCGGTGCGTTGCACCTCCTGCCATTGCTCACGGTGCGAGAGAGCGTGGAACAGCGGATGCGTGTACGAATGATTGCCCAGGCTGTGGCCATCCTCGACGATGCGCCACACCAGCTCGGGGTGGCGCTCCGCTTCGCGTCCGATCAGGAAGAACGTGGCCTTGGCGCCATGGCGTCGCAACAGCTCCAGCAGCGCCGGCGTGTGTTGGGGGTTCGGTCCATCGTCGAAGGTGAGATAGAGCGCCTTGCCGGTGCGTGGCCCACGGGTGGAGACCACCGCGTCGGGAAACCATTGCAGCATGCGCATCTTCTTGGGACGAAAACTCATGGTGACGGCTCGCGCTTGGGCCCTGGGCGCGACGGATCCATTCCGGTATTCCCCTGATCCGTCTACGGACGGCGCATGCAGCAGGCCGTCCTGACATGCCCACTGTCTCCTGTTGTGGCTTCGATATCCATTGGCACATCGGCAATGCCGGCATGCGACCGACAGGCTATGACGAACGGCCGATGGGCCGGTGGCGAGGCCTCCGCTTTTGTGCAGCAGCTAGCCGTTTCGTGAAGAACCATCGCGCATGCCTTGGCAATTCGACGGATGGGCGCACCCGGGGGGTTCCGTTAGGCTGCTTTTCGACACATGCGGGTCGAGAAACGTCCCGGCATGCCGGCAGGCGTTCCGCGACATGCGGACGCTTCCGTTTTTGCGTGATCAACCGGACAGGGGACGAGAACATGGTGGTTGCGCATCGGCCCCGTGCGCGGGAGCGGGCATGCTAGAGAAGTACGGGGTGGTCTATTTCGGCAATGACTGGTTCGCCGAAAACCGCACCAGCAGCCACCATGTGGCCGCGCGGTTGGCGGCGACGATGCCGGTGCTGTACGTGGATTCGCCGGGCATGCGTGCGCCGAATGCGAGCGGGCGCGATCTTCGGCGGGCCTTTCGCAAGTTCGCCGAGGCGTTGCGCGCACCGCGTCGCGTGGATGCCAACCTCTGGCATTGCACGGTGCCGCAACTGCCGTTCCGGCGGATTCCGGGCGTCAGCCTGTTCAATCGCCTGTTCAGCCAGTGGGCGTTGCGCCGCGCGATGCGCGTGCTGGGCGCGCGCCCGCGCATCTCGTGGTTCGTGACGCCGCATCCCGGCTTCCTGGCCAAGCGGCTCGGCGAAGCGTTCTGCGTCTACTACTGCATCGACGACTATGCGGCGCATCCTGGCGTGGATGCCGACGTGATCGCGGCCAGCGACCTGGCGTTGACGCGCAAGGCGGACGTCGTGTTCGTCGCGCCGCCCGCCTTGCTCGCCGGCAAGCAGGCGTTGAATCCCAACACGCATTTCTCGCCGCATGGCGTGGACGCGACGTTGTTTGCGCAGGCGTCGGACCCGGCCACGGTGATTCCACCGGCGGCGCGGGGATTGCGGCATCCGGTCGTGGGCTACTTCGGTTCGATCCACGCCTGGATCGATATCGAGCTGATCGCGTCGCTTGCGCGCGTGCGGCCGCAATGGACCTTTCTGCTGGTGGGCTACGCGGCGATCAGGGCACCTGAACTCGCGTCGTTGCCCAACGTGGTGTTTGCCGGCGCCCAGCCCTACGCGTCGCTGCCGGCCTGGGCGAGGGCGTTCGACGTGGCGATCATTCCCTACCGGCGCAACCGCCAGGTGGAGAACGCCAATCCACTCAAGCTGCGCGAATACCTCGCCACCGGCAAACCGGTCGTGGCGGTGGGCAACCCGGAGATCGCGCGCTTCGCTGGTGTCGTGCGCATTGCCGAGGGACACGAGGATTTCCTGGCGGGCCTGGAGCAGGCCATTGCCGAGGGTCCGGAACACGGCGCCGCGGCACGCATGGCCGCCGTGGCGGACCAGACCTGGGATCGTCGCGTGGAGGACGTGCTGCGCGAAGTCGCCGCGTCGATCGCGGCGGCGGACATGACTTTGGCTGATCGTCGGGTATCGGAATGAATGCACCTGTCAGGGGCAAGCTGCGCATCGGCATCGTGGGTGCCGGTTATGTGGCGCGCTATCACATCGAGGCCCTGCAGCGCCTGGATTTCGTCGAGATCGTCGGCATCTGCGACCTCGACCTGGGGGCGGCACGCAAGCTTGCCGCCGCCTTCAAGCTGGACCTCGCCACCGCCAGCCTGGCGGACCTGGCCGACCGCAAGCCGCATGCGATGTATGTGCTGACGCCGCCGTCGAGCCATTGCGCCTTGACCTTGCGTGCGCTGGACATGGGCTGCCACGTGTTCGTCGAGAAGCCGATGGCCGAATCCGTGGCCGAATGCGACGCGATGATCGCCCGGGCGCAGGAGCGCGGGCTGGTGCTGTCGGTCGATCATTCCGATCTGTTCGACCCGGTGGTGATGCGCGCACGCGAACTCGTGCAGTCGGGTGCGTGCGGCGACGTGGTGGCGGTGGATGTGTGGCGCAGCTCCGACTACGCGCCCTACGGTGGTGGACCGCTGCCGCCGATGGTGGCGCAGGGCTCCTACCCGTTCCGCGACCTGGGCGTGCATGGCCTGTATACGCTGGAGGCATTCCTGGGCGAGTTGCAACACGTGGACATCCGGCATCGCTCCAGCGGTCGCTCCACCACGCTCAAGTTCGACGAATGGCAGGCCACGGCGGACGGCGCGCATGGCAGCGGCCGCGTGATGCTGTCGTGGAACGTGCGGCCGATGCTGAACCGCCTGGTGGTGCAGGGCACGCGCGGCGTGATCGAAGTAGACCGCTTCCTGCAGGTGTGCCGCGTGCGGCGGATGCTGCCGGGGCCCAAGTTCATCGGCATCGTGGCCGGCGCGTTCTTCGGTGCGCTCGCCGACGTGTTTCGCGTACCGTGGAACGTGTTCCGGTTCGCCACCGGCATGTTGCGGCCTTCGCCTGGCATCCAGGCCGGTGCGCAGGCGTTCGCGCAGGCCTTGCACGAAGGCAGGCCGCCGCCGGTGAGCGCGGAGGACGGACGGCGACCGATCGCCTGGATGGAAGAAGCGTGCCGACGCGCGGACGCCGAGCGTGAGCAGGAGCTTGCCAGCCGCCATGCGCCGCTGGAACCGGTCGATGCGCTGGTGACAGGTGCGTCGGGCTTCCTCGGGCGCGCCCTGGTGGCGGCCTTGCGGCGCAGCGGACAACGCGTGCGCGTGCTGGTACGGCGCACCGATCCGCGTCTCGCCACGTCGGTGGAACAGGTGGTGATCGGCGACCTCGGCGACCCCCGCATCGTGGATCATGCCGTGCAGGGGGCGCGCACGGTGTACCACGTGGGAGCGGCGATGGGTGGCGGTCCGCGCGACTTCGAGGCGGGCACCGTCTGGGGCACGCGCAACGTGGTCGATGCCTGCCTGAGGCATGGCACGCATCGCCTGGTGTACGTCAGCTCGATGAGCGTGCTCGATCACGCCGGCCGCGATCCGCTGGTGCAGATCCACGAGAGCTCCCCGCTGGAGCCGTACCCGGAACGGCGCGGCAGCTACACGCAGACCAAGCTCACCGCCGAGAACCATGTGCGCGACGCGATGATCGAGCATGGCCTGCCGGCGGTGGTGATCCGTCCGGGCCAGATCGTGGGACCAGGCTCGGAAAACGTCACGCCCAACGGCACGCTGGCGATCGGCGGTCGCTGGATCGCCGTCGGCCCTGCTTCGCAGACGCTGCCATTGGTGTACATCGACGATGTGGTCGACGCGCTGCTGCTGGCCGGTTGCGCGCCGGCGGCCGATGGGCGTCTCGTGCACGTGGTCGATCCGGCCATCGTCACGCAAGGCGAATACCTGGCCCGCGTGTCGCGCAAGCGTGGCAGCACGCTTCGCCTTATGCGCTGGCCCAAGAGCGTGCTGCTGACCCTGGCGCTGGGCGTGGAAACCCTGGGCAAGCTGCTGGGACGCCAAGTGCCGCTCACGCGCTATCGCGTGCAGTCGTTGCGTCCTCTGGCCAACTTCGACCAGCGTGTGGCGCGCGACGTGCTGGGCTGGGAGCCGCGCGCGGGGCTCAAGCGCGGCATGGACCTCATGTTCGCCGACGAAAGCATGCCGCCCGCGGTCGTCGTGTCGCCCGCGTCCGACAAATAGGCACCGAGCTCAGGGCGAGGAATAGTCGACCACGTCCGCGCGGCTCATCGCCGCGGATTGGAGGATGTCGCCGAGGCGCTGGATGTTCTCGTCCCAGCGGAACCGGCTGGCGTGGGCGGCAATGCGCTGCGCATCCCACGATTCGGCCAGCGCCGCGATCAGCGCGCCACGCAGCGCGATGCGATCACGCGCGGGCACCAGCACGCCGGCGTGGTTGGGCAACACTTCGGGAATGCCGCCCACGCGCGTGGCGACGACCGGCGTGCCGCAGGCCATCGCTTCCAGCACCACGTTGGGAACGCCCTCGTTGTGGCTCGGCAGGCACAGCAGGTCCGCGGCGCGGAACCAGTCGCCCAGGGCGAAATGCTCGATCGCACCGACCAGCCGCACGCGGTCGGCACAGCCCAGCGCGGCGGCGCGCTGGAGCAGGGCGTCCTTGCATGGTCCCGTGCCGATGAACAGCAGGCGCGTGTCCGGATGCGTGGTCAGCACATGAGGGAAGGTTTCGAGCAGGTCGAGGCAGCCCTTGCTGTCCTTGAGATTGCCCACGTACAGCAGCAGGCGTTCGTGCGGCGAAAGCTTGAGCCGCTCGCGCGCCTCGCGCCGTGGGCCGGGCGAAAACAGATTGGGTTCGACGCCGTTGTAGATCACGTGCACGCGCGAGGGCTCCACGCCCAGCGCCACGGCCTTGTCGGCCAGCGCCTGGCTCACCGCCACGACGGCCTGCGCACCCTGCAGGGCATAGCGGATCTGCGGGCGCAACAGCGTCTGCTCCGCCTTCACGTTGAGGTCGGTGCCATGCACCTTCACCACATAGGGAATGCCCAGCCGCCGCGCCAGCCAGCTCGCCGCGGCAGCGTCGGGATAACCCCAGCTCACCAGCATGCAGTCGTAGTTTCCCTGGCGCAGCCGGCGCAGCTTCTGGGCAAGCAGGGATGCCAGCCAGCAGAACGCGTGCAGCGAGCGGCCGATGATCGGTGGATAGAAGAACACGAAATGGTCGGTATGCAGGCTCGTGAACGGCATCGGCGAGGGCTTTCGGCTGAAGCGCTCGCGAAAATCCACCGCGGTGAGTACATCCACCTCGTGCTGTTTGGCCAGGCGTTCGAACTGCTGGCGATTGAACGGACTGCGCAGTGGATCCCATGGCGAGGGAAACAGGTTGGTCAGCACCAGCAGCTTCAAGCGCATGCGTGTTGCTCCGTGTCCTGGTAGAGGCATTGGTAACGACGTGCCATGGCTTCCAGCGAGCCATGGTTCTCGACCCAGTGCCGCGCGGCGCGGCCATAGGCGCTGGCGCGCTGCGGATCGTGCAGCAGCGCGAGCATGCCGTCGGCCAGTGCATCGGGGTTGCCGGCGGCAACCAGCAGGCCGGTGTGCCCGCTGCGGACGATCTCGCTGTTGCCGCCGACGTCGGTGGCGATGATGGGAAGCGCCACGGCGCAGGCTTCCAGCAGCGCCATGGAATAGCCCTCGCTCACCGAGGAAAGCACGAACAGGTCCAGCCCGCGCAGCAGTTCGCGCACATCGCTGCGGTCGCCCAGGAAATGCACGGCGTCACGCACGCCTTCGTAGCGCGCGCAGTGCTCCAGGTCCTCGCGCAGTTCGCCGTCGCCGATCACTACCAGTGCCGCCTCCGGATGTTGCGCATGCACCTGGCGGAAGGCGCGGATGAGCCCGGCCTGGTCCTTGGTCCAGTTGAGCCGACCGACGTTGCCGACCAGCATGGCGTGTTCGGGCAAGCCGAGCAGCGCGAGCAGGCGTTCGCGCATGTCCATCGAGGCGGGCGAGAAACGATCCACCGCGATGCCGTTGGGCACCACGCGGGTGATCGATGGCGGCAGCATGCCTTTCTCCACGCCGCTGCGCTTTGCCGCCTCGCACACGGTGACCACCATGTCGGTGCGCGTCAGCGCGCGGCGATACAGCCATTCCTTGCGGCCGGTGCGCGATCCCGCACCCATGCCATGGCGGGTGTTGAGCACGCGCAGCAGGTCCAGCCCGCAGGCGGCGAGCACGGTCTGGTAGTGCGCCACGGCGTTGTGGGTATGCAGGATGTCGGTATCGTGCCGGTCGATCGCGCGGCGCGCGCGGGCCAGGGCGCGCAGGTCAAGGCCAGGCCCCTTGTGGCAGGCCACCACGGGGATGCCGACGGCATCGAGTTCATGCGCCAGCACACCCGCCTCGAACAGGCACACCACCTGGCAGCGATGCCCCTGGCGCTGCTGCAGCTTCACCAGGTCGAGGACCATGCGTTCCATGCCGCCCCGGTTGAGGTTCTCGACCACGTGGGTGATGTTCATCAAGCCAGTTCCGACAGCGTGACGCGGCGCTTGCCGCTTCGGGTGAGGGGGATGTCATCGACGAAGCGGCAGTCCAGCGTCACCTGGTGGCCGAGTACTTTCGTGGTCTCGCGATGGATGTAGGCCAGCGATTCGTCGTCGAAGCCCTCGCTGCGCACGATGGACAGTTCCAGGCGGTCGAGTTGCCGCTGCACCAGCTGGAAACGCGAAAGGCCGCGCACGTCCTTGAGCATGTGCGGGAAGAATTCGCCCGGCAGGATGCGTCCGTCCGGCGTGCGGATCGCGTCGAGCACGCGGCCTTCGATGCGATCCAGCAGCGGCAGCCCGCGGCCGCAAGGGCAGCTGTGTTCCGAGGAGGTGCTGGCCAGGTCGCCGTTGACGTAGCGCACGAACGGCATGCCGTAGTTGGAAAGATCCGTGATCGCCACTTCGCCGATGCCGCGGCGGACAGGCACGCCATCCTCTCCCAGCAGTTCCACCACGAGATGGTCGGCGTTCACGTGCAGCCGATGGTGGTGATCGCACTCCGAAGCGATCAGCATGAACTCGCGGCAACCGTAGGTGTTGTAGACGGGGCAGCCGAACGCCTGGCTGATCGCCTCGCGCTGGAACGGATGCAGCGCTTCCGCCGCGCCGATCACCGACTCCGGACGATGCACGCGCCGGCCCGTCGCCACCATCCACTGCGCAAGCTGCGCCAGCGGGCTGACATAGCCGACGATGATGTCAGGCCGGTAACGGTCGATCGCATCGGCATAGCTGGCGAGATTGGACTCGGTCATCTCGAAGCTGTTGAGCACGCGCCGCGCGAACATCGCGTTGTACAGGCGATCCTTCAGTTGGTGCGCATGCCCCGGGGTGCCCACGTTGCCGGCCCACAGGTAGAGCGTGCGCCGCCCCGGCCGTGAGCCGGCCCAGCCGTAGCCGCGCCACATGACGGCGATGCGGCGGTCGTAGCTTTCGCGCGTATAGCCCAGTTCCAGCGGTTCGCCGGTCGAGCCGCCGGTGCGCTTGAACAGCAGGCGGCCGCGCCATGACGAGGCCTGCAGGTCCTGGAAGTTCTCGCGGATGTCGGCCTTGGTCAGCGTAGGCAGGCGGGCATAGTCGTCGAGGTCCCGGATGTCGTCCGGCGTGATGCCCAGTTCGCGCCAGCGACGGCGGTAGTAGGGCACGTCGCGGTAGCAATGTTCCAGCAGCGCCTTCAGCCGGCGGAACTGCAGCTCCGCGATGGCGCCGGGCGACAACCACTGGTCGCCCTCGTACTTCGCCAGCCACGACAGCGTGTCCCTGCGACGCAGGCCGCTTTCGTAGGCGGGATAAAGCACGTGGCGAAAAGCCTGTTCGTACCAGCCACTCATGACACGTACTCCCTGTGACGAGCGCGCATGCCGCGCTTCATTGGTGAACGACGTCCTGTCATCCCGACGTCCTCAGCAAGACAGCCACCAGCACGAACAGGCCGGCAATGCTGCCGATGGCGGCCGGAATCCAGCGCCCGCCGCTTTCGGACATGGCGAGCGTGGGCAGGCCGTCGACCCGCTGGCGCGCACCGACATAGAAGCCGGTAACGATGGCCAGCACGAAATACAGCACGATCATGTAGCTGCGGCTCAGGAAGAACGCGCACATGAACATGCCGCAGAGCGAAAGCAGCAGGGTGAGCGCGAGCGGACGTTCGTCCTGCCAGCGGGCGTAGCGTTCCGGTTCGGCCACCGCATCGACCTTGAAGCGAAGCACCGCGGCGACCATCCAGAAGCTGTAGCCGATGATGGCCAGCCACAGCAGGTAGCCGATGAAACCCGTCTCGGCCAGCACCAGCACGAACGAGTTGTGCGCGGTGAGATGGTTGTAGTCGGTGAAGTTGCCCGGCCCCACGCCCAGCAGCGGATGCGAGGTGAACATGTGCAGGCCTTCGTACCATGCATCGACGCGCCCACTGGCCGATTCTTCGCCGGCGTCGAGCTCCTGCATGCGCGAGGACAGCATCTTCATCACGGTGAGGCCGGCGACGCCGAGGATGCCCGCCACCACCAGGCCACGCCGGTACCAGACATAGGCGCCGACCACGAGCAGCACGCCGAGCATCGCGCCACGCGAATTGGTGAGGTAGACGCCATAAAGCAGCATGCCGATGCAAGCCAGCCAGAACAGCTTGCCCAGCGCACGGGCGCGGGTGAGCAGCAGGCACGCCATGGGGAACACCGACACGAACAGCATGCCGAGGTCGTTCGGATCGTTGAAGATGCCGACGTACTGGATGCGACCGTCTTCGCCGATGGGGATGCCGCTCCAGCCCATGCCGGTGCGGGCCTGGCCCACGCCATGCAGCGCGAGGATGGACGCGCACATCACCATCACCGCCATCAACACACGAACGCGCCGGTGCGTGTTGCACGCCGTGGCGATGATGAAGAACGCCAGCACGATGGGCCCGAACTTGCCGAACTGGTCCTTGATGCCCCCGAACCAGCCGTTGGCGACCTCCGACACCATCAGCACCACGAAGAACGCCGGCAGCAGCAGGAACTGGGGCGCGGAGGGCACGCGCGTGCCGGAGGCCAGCCACGCGGCGAACGCGAGCGCCAGCACCACGGGCAGCACCGGCACGCCGGCCAGCGAGGCGAAGTACTCCTGCGGCCTGACGATGGCCAGCACCACGTAGAGGACGATCAGTGGGAACATGACGGCGCTTCGTCGGACGTGGCCAGATGGGCCGGCGTGGGATGGTTGATCAGGCCAGGCATGGTCAGCATGGCGGCGAACCAGCGCTTGCCGATGTAGCGCTCCACCGCCAGGCGATAGAGCGAATAGCGGTTCGCCGCGGGCTGCGGATTGGTGCCGCTGATGTAGCTGCAGGCCACGTCGAAGCCGGCGCTGCGGGTGACTTCGATCACCTGGCGATCGAACGCGCGATTGCTGCCCACCGGATAGGACATCAGCAGCGGCATCGGCCCCAGTTCGCGCAGCAGCGCATCACGTGAGTCGCGCACTTCGCGTTCGAGTTCATCGAGAGGCAGCTTGGACAGCATCCAGTGATTCACGCCGTGCGAACCGATCTCCAGGCCGGCGGCGTGCATCTCGCGCAGCTGGTCCCAGGTCATCGGGCGGCAGTCGGCAGGCACCGCGGCGTCGGAAGGCATGTGCCATTCCTTTTCCAGGCGACGGATCATGCCGGCCTGCGCGAGCGCGCTGATCTCCTTCATGTGATCGAGCACGCTGGTGGCGAGCGCGCGACGCGCGGCGCGACCCACCGGCATGGGCATGTCCATGCCCAGTTCCGGCAGCTCAAGGCGCGCTGCGCCTGTCATCAGGATCATGTGCACCAGCCAGTCGTAGGCATACGGGCGCCCACTGTCGATATGGCCGGTGGAAACGAAGAACGTCGCCGGGATGCCCAGCTCCTGCAGGATCGGGAAGGCGATGTGATAGTTGTCGTCGTAGCCGTCGTCGAAGGTGATCACCACCGTATCCGGCGGCAGCGCGTGACCGGCATCGATGGCCGCGGCGACGTCGGACAGGCGCATCGGACGGTAGCGTTCCTTCACCAGCAGCATCTGCTCGCGGAAACCTTCCGGCGTGGCGCTGATCAGCTCCATGTCGAAGTCGTAGCTGTCGGGATCGGGCAGCGGCATCACCCGGTGGTAGGCGAGGATGCGCAGGTCCTTGTGCCACCACGAACGCACGCGCTGGAGCGGGCTCAACAGCCCCGCGCTGTAGCAGAACTCGCCCAGCCTCTCGCGAATGCCGGTGGACTTCACGTCGTGCGTCGACTCACTCAC
Organism: Dyella jiangningensis; assembly: GCF_003264855.1. Lineage (NCBI taxonomy): Bacteria > Pseudomonadati > Pseudomonadota > Gammaproteobacteria > Lysobacterales > Rhodanobacteraceae > Dyella > Dyella jiangningensis. The sequence goes on from NZ_NFZS01000001.1 coordinate 1,987,521, forward strand.
CATGGATGCTCCCCCCGACTGCGGGCGAAGGCGATCGACGCCTGCGCCGCGTATAGATTGAGATAGAAGAACGCCACCATCAGCCGCACCGGCAGCCAGCGCCCGGCATGCGGACGCAGCCGTTCCATCGGCACCAGCGCCATCGCAAGCAGCAGGGCGACCAGCACGGCGGCATAGGCCTGGTGGTGACGCGCCAGGAACGCCGAGGACAACAACAGCGACAGCAACAGCCAGGGCGCCAGCAGGCGCAGCAGCTTGTGGCTGACGAACTGGAACCACAGCGGGTTGCGCGACGGCGACAACAGCCACGGTGCCAGTTCCATCAGCTGGAAGCAGCCGAGGCTGGCCTGCAGGCGGCGCGGCTGCTCCGTCAACGGATCCTGCGCAGGTTCGCCCCACACCACGGCGCGCGGCTCGAACACCACCCGATGACCGGCCGCCGCCACGCGCATCGGCAACAGCACGTCATCCAGCAGCGTGTCGGGCGGCAAGGGCTGGAACAGGTCGCGTCGCACCGCATACAGTGCATGGCTCGCGCCGACCGCCGACGCGCAGCGGCTTTCCTGCGTGCGGATGAACTTCTCGTAGCGCCAGTAGGCATTGACGCCGTGCGCAAAGGCGCTGTGCACGTTTTCCAGGTCGAGGCTGCCGCTGACCGCGCCCACGCGTAGATCGCCGAGATTGTCCACCAGTTCGCGCAGCGCCAGCGGCGACAGCTTGTGCTGCACGTCGGTCATCAGCAGCACGTCGCCACGCGCCGTGGCGACGGCGTCGTTGAGGCACAGCGCCTTGCCGCGAGGCACCGGGAAATCCATCACGCGGGCACGCGGATCGTGCGCGTGGCGCACCAGTGCGGCGGTGCGATCGGTGCAGCCATCGCAGGCGACGATGATCTCGATGTATTCCGGGGGATAGTCGAGTGCGCGCAGGTTCTTCAGTTTCGAGCGGATATGCCGCACGCCGTCGCGTACCACGATGATCACCGACACCGTGGGCAAATAGGACTGCTTGCGCACCGGCCGGGGCCACAGCCGTGCCCACAGCCACACCAGCACGGGATAGCCCACGTAGATGTAGAGCAGCGCCCAGAAGCTGCCCCAGCACACGAGGTACGCGATGGTCGTCATGCCGGCCCCCCTGCGGGCATCCCGTTCATGTCACCGCCGTCCGAACAGCTGGCGCAGGCGGCCACCCAGCGAAGCCGTCCTGCCGGGCTCGGTGAGATCGCCTTCGGGCAGCGCGGCGGCCAGCGAGGCCAGCGGGCTGGTAGCGACGTCCAGCAGGTTCAGCTTGATACCGGTCTCGCGTCTCACCCGCGTCACCATCTCGATCGCCAGCAGCGAGTGGCCGCCGATGTCGAAGAAGTTGTCGCTGGCGCGCACGTCATCCGCACCGACCAGCTCGCACCACACGGCACCGAGGTAGCGCTCGCGGGCGTCGTCGCTGGCGCTGACGCCTGGCTCGGCACCGTCCGCCTGCGGCATGGCGTTGAGCGAAGGCGCGGGAAGGGCCTTGCGGTCGGTCTTGCCATTCGGCGTGCGTGGCAGGGCGGCGAGCTGCACGTAGTGCTGCGGCTGCATGTAGGCCGGCAGCCGTGACGCGAGCAACGCGCGCAGCGCCGGCCACGCCGTTGCTTCGTCCTCGCTGCAGACGGCGTAGAGCACCAGGCGCTCGTCGTTCGGTGCGATCTCGCGCACGACCACCACGCAATCGGTGATGGAAGGCTCGGTGCGGGCGATCGCCTCGATTTCACCCGGTTCGATGCGGAAGCCGCGCAGCTTCACCTGGAAGTCCAGACGGCCGAGATGTTCCAGCGTGCCGTTGCCCAGCCAGCGGCCGCGGTCGCCCGTGCGATAGATGCGTGCGCCCGGTTGGCGGCTGAAGGGATCGACGGGGAAGCGCTCGGCGGTGAGATCCTCGCGATGGAGGTAGCCCAGCGCCACGCCTTCGCCGCCGATCCAGATCTCGCCCGGTACGCCGATCGGGCAGGGTTGTCCCTGTTCGTCGACGATCCACACGCTGGTGTTGGCGATCGGCGTGCCGATGGAAATGCCGCGGCCCGGATGCTCCACGCGCCAGCAGGTGGACCACACCGTCGTTTCGGTGGGCCCGTACATGTTCCACACCTCGCAACCACGAGCCATCAACAGGGCCGCCAGGTCCGCCGACAGCGGTTCGCCGCCGCACAGCGCGCGGAAACCCATTGGCGGTTGCCACGGCGTCTGCAGCAGCATGCGCCAGGTGACGGGCGTGGCCTGCATGATGGTGGCGGCATGCGTGGCCAGCAGCTGGTTGAGCGAGTCGCCATCCACCGACTCGTCACGCGTGGCAAGGATCACCTGCGCGCCGACGCTGAGCGGACCAAACAGCTCCAGCACCGCAATGTCGAACGACAGCGTGGTGACCGCGAGCAGGCGGTCGTCGATCGCCAGACCCGGGCGCACCGCCATGCCGGCGAGGAAGTTCGCCACCGCGCGATGCGGAATCGCCACGCCCTTGGGACGACCGGTGGAACCGGAGGTGTAGATGACGTAAGCGGTCGAGTCGCCGGTAAGCGCGGGATCGGCAGCGAGACGCGACGCCGGCGCAGCCTCGAGCTCGGCGCTGCACTCATCGAGCAGCAGCTTTGGACACGTACTCTCGCTGAAGCGTCCTGCCGTGGCGGATTCGGCCACCAGCACGGCAAGGTTCGCGTCTTCGGCCATGTAGGCAAGACGATCCGGCGGAAACTCGGGATCGAGCGGCACATAGCCCGCGCCGGCCTTCAGCACGGCGAGCAGGGTCGCCACCATGTCGGTACCGCGCGTGAGCGAAACGCCGACCAGCGCGCCGTGCGCCACGCCACGCGCGCGCAGCGCATGCGCGATGCGGTTGGCGCGTGCATCGAGCTGTCGATAGTCGAGCACGTTGTTGCCACAGCGGATCGCCGTGCGCGTCGGTGCGCGATCGCACTGGTTTTCGATCAGCGTATGCAGCGGACATGCCGGCACGTCGAGCCTGGTTTCGTTCCAACGTTGCAGCGCCTCGCGTTGCGAGGCAGGCAGCATGTCGAGGCGGGACACCGTGGTCGCGGGCTCGGCCAGCGCCGAGGCGAGCAGTGTCTCGTAGCAGTCGCGGAAACGGGCCGCGGTCGACGCGTCGAGGATGTCGGTGTTGTAGGTGATGCCGCCGAGCAGGCCCTGCTCCTGTTCCAGGAACCACAGCCCGATGTCGTCCGCGGCGCCACGCTGGAACACCGGCAGGTGCTCGTGCGCGAGATCGCCCCACGACAGGATGCGGCGACGCGCGTCCTGGAAGGAGAACATCGCCTGGTAGATTGGCGGGCGGCTTTCGTCGCGGGCCACGCCCAGCGAAAAGACCAGTTGTTCGAATGGCACGTCGGGATGCGCGAAGGCATCGAGCACGACCTGGCGTACCTGCTTCACCACGTCGAGGAACGGCGCTTCAGGGTCGACCGACACGCGCAGCGGCAGCGCGTTGACGAACAGGCCCATGATGCTTTCCGTCTCCACGCGGTCGCGCCCGCGCACTGGCGTGCCGACGATGAGGTCGCGCTGGCCGCTCAGGCGATGCAGCAGCACGTAGTAAGCCGCCAGCAGCACCATGAACGGCGTGGCTTCCGCACGCTGCGCCAGCGCATGCACGGCAGCGGCCCGCTCGGCCGGGATGCGCACCCACTCGGTGGCGCCGGCGCCTGACATGCGTGCGGGGCGCGGACGATCGGCGGGCAGCTCCAGCGGCTCCAGCGCGCCGTCGAGCGTCTTCATCCAGTGCGCGAGTTGCTGTTGCACGGTGTCGCTGCGCATGCGGTCGCGATGCCAGGCCGAGAAGTCGGTGTACTCCACCGGCAAGGGCGCGAGCGCGGACGAGGTCTGGCCCGCGCAGCGCGCCACGTAGGCGCGCGAGAGGTCTTCATACAGCAGGTCGAAGGACCAACCATCCCAGATGATGTGGTGGGCCATGAAGTACAGCACGTGGTCCTGGTCATCGAGGCGGAACAGCCGTGCGCGGAACAGGGGCGGGCACGACAGGTCGAAGGGCCTGGCGATATCGGCCTCGAGTTCGCGCATCAGCGCGGGCAGGCGTGCGTCGGCGGGCAGGGAAGAAAGATCCTCGACCGGCAACGCCAACGCGATGTCCGCATGGATGCGCTGCAGGCCCGCGACTTCGCCCGCCTCGATCGACGTGCGCAGCACCGGCTGGCGCTGCACGACATCGCGCAGGGCCTGCTGGAACGCGGTGATGTTCATCGGCCCGCGCAGGCGATGCGCGGATGGCGTGTTGTAGACCACGCGGCCGGGATGGAGCTGCTCCATGTACCACAGGCGCTGCTGCATCGACGACAGCGGTGCCTGCTCGCGGTTTGCCAGGCGCGGGATCTCGTCCGTCATCACCAGGGTGTCGAGGCCACGCTCGCTGTCGATCGCTTCGGCCAGCCCTTCGACGGTTGGCGCGTCGAACAGCGTGCGGAACGACAGCGCGATGCCGAACTCGCGATTGAGCCGCGCGGTGAGCTGCGCGGCCAGCAGCGAATGACCGCCCAGCGCGAAGAAGTTGTCGCGCACGTCGAGATCGGGCAGGGCGAGCACGGCCTCCATGGCGGCGGCGACGCGCTGCTCCGTTTCGGTCTGCGGTGCGCGGCGCTCGCGGCGAGCCGTTGCGACGGGCTGTGACGGCGCCGGCAACGCCTTGCGGTCGATCTTGCCATTGGGCAGCAACGGAATCGCATCCATCGCCACGAAGTGCTGCGGCACCATGTAGTCGGGCAGGTGTTGGCGCAGGAGCGGGCACAGGTCCACGTGTTCGAGGTCCGCGTCGTCGGCCGCCACGAGGTAGGCGACCAGGCGCACGTCGCCGGGCCGATCCTCGCGTGCCACGACCACGGCGCGCGCTACCTCGGGCAGATCGGCCAGCACGGTTTCGATCTCGCCCAGCTCGATGCGGTAACCGCGGATCTTCACCTGGAAGTCCAGACGGCCGCGATGTTCCAGCTCGCCGTTGGCGAGCCAGCGGCCGCGATCGCCGGTGCGATAGAGGCGCGCCTGCGTTTCGCCGGTGAAAGGATCGGCGAGGAAACGCTCCGCCGTCAGCTCGGGCCGGTTGAGGTAGCCGAGCGTGACGCCGTCGCCGCCGATGTGGATTTCGCCGGGCATGCCCAAAGGACAGGGCGCGCCGTGCTCGTCCAGGATATGCACGGTGGTGTTGGCGATCGGACGGCCGATGGTGATGCCGGCGCGTGGATCGCGTACGCGCCACAGCGTGGACCACACCGTGGTTTCGGTGGGGCCGTAGGCGTTCCACAGTTCCCCGCAGCAGGCCAGCAGCGATTCGGCGAGGTCCAGCGGCAGCGGCTCGCCGCCGGCGATGGCCTTGAAGCCGGTGCGTCCCGTCCAGCCCGACTCCAGCAGCACGCGCCACCCGGCGGGCGTGGCCTGCATGATGGTGGCGTCGCGCTGTTCGACCAGGCGGCACAGGGCCGCGCCGTCGCGGACATCGTCATGGGTCGCCAGCACGATGGCGGCACCGACGCTGAGCGGGAGCATCAGCTCCAGGAACGCGATATCGAAGGACAGCGTGGTGACCGCGACCAGGCGGTCGTCTTCGACGATGCCCGGCTCGCGCTGCATGCTGCTGATGAAATTCGACGTGGCGCGGTGCGGCACGCGCACGCCCTTGGGCTTGCCGGTGGATCCGGAAGTGTAGATGACGTAGGCCACCGATTCGGGCGTGGCTGAGCGTTCGTCGCGCGGCAGCCGCGTATCGCTGGCGGCGTCGATCGACGCGGCGTCGCGCTGCAGCGACAGCACCTGTGCCGCCGGGAAGTCGAACACCGCCGCGGCCTCGTCGTCGACGATGAGTGCGGCAAGGGCCGCGTCCTGTGCCATGAAGGCGAGCCGTTCGGCAGGAAAGCCCGGATCGAGCGGCACATAGCCTGCGCCGCACTTCAGCACCGCAAGCAGCGAGGCCAGCATGTCCGGACTGCGCGCCAGCGACAGGCCCACCAGGCTGCCTTGGCCGATGCCTCGGGCACGAAGCACGTGCGCGATGCGGTTGGCGCGCGCTTCGAGTTGCACATAAGACCACGACGGCACGCCGGCCAGCGCCATGCGCGACGGCGCGCGATCCACCTGCGCCTCGAAGTATTCATGCGCCAGTTGTTCGGCCCGGTAGGACGTGCGCAGCGGTTGCAGCGCATGCAGCGCGGCGTGCGCGGCGTCCGATACGAGACCCAGCGCGCCACCCGCAGCGTCCGGCGTGTCGGCGGCATTTCTCAGCAGGGTGGCGTAGGCATCGAGCCAGGCGCGCACCGTGGCGGCTTCGAACAGATCCGAGTTGTACTGGCATTCCAGTCGCAGGCCGTGCGGCAACTGCACGGCGTTGACGAACAGTTCGAAGTTCTCGAAGGCGCGTGGCACGCCGGCGAATTCGAACGAAAGCCCGGGGAAGGAGAGCGTACGCTCATCCAGGGCCTGGTCGAGGTTGAACAGCACGCTCGCCAGTGGCAGGCGTCCCGGATCGCGCGGCAAGGCGAGGCGCGCGAGCAGGCTGCCGATGGTGTACTGCTGGTGGTCGAAAGCGTCGAGCAGATCGCCGCGTACCTTGGCGAGACTGGTCGCGAACGGCGCCGTCGTATCGATCGATACGCGCAACGGCAGCACATTCACGCAATGGCCTACCAGTCCGTGATGGCCACCAGCGGCCTGGCCGGCGGAAGGTATGCCGATCACCACATCGTCCTGTCCGCTCAGCCGCTGCAGCAGCAGGCCGAACGTGGCGAGCAGGGTGGCGTAGAGGCTCGCGCCGCGTTGCGCACCGGTGCGCTTCACGGCGGCGACCAGCGCGGCGTCGAGCAACAGGTCTTCCCGTTGCGAGGCGAACGTTCGCCGGCGAGGACGCGGGCGGTCCGTCGGAAGATCGAGCGACGGGGCGGCGTCGGCGAAACGCTTCAGCCAGTAGGCTTCGGCGTCATGGCCTTGCTGGCTCTGTGCGTGTGCCGCTTCGGCCAGCGCGTAGTCACCAAATGCATCGACGGGTGCCAGCTCGCCGCCCAGGCCGAGCTGCCGGCCATACAGCGCCGCCAGCTCCCGCACGATCACGCCGAAGGACCAGCCGTCGCACACGATGTGGTGCGCGGTGAACACCAGCAGGTGTTCGTCGCCCGACAGCCGGAGCAGTTCGGTACGTACCAGCGGGCCGGCTTCGAGATCGAACGGCTCGCTGACCACGCGCATCAGCGTGGCGGCGACTTCCGCTTCCTGCTCATCGGGGCCGAGCCATGAGAGATCGCGCAGCGGGCATTCGAGCGATTGCTGCGCGGCGATGCACAGCTCGCTGCCATCCTTGCCGAAGGTCGCGCGCAGCGCCTCGTGGCGATCCACCAGTTGCTGCAATGCCGCCTGCATCGCGGCGGCGTTCAAGTCGCCATGCAGGCGCAGCGTGGCCGATTCGTTGTAGGCCAGCGACGCCTTCGGTTCCAGCGTGGAAGCAAGCCACACCTCGCGCTGCGGCGCGGTGGCGGGCACCACGCGTTCGAGTGTCGCGCCGGCAAACGGATCGTAGTCGACGGCTACCGCCTCGCTGGCGGCGCCGGCCGGTTCGTTCGGGTTCATGCGTTGACCCTCATGTACTTCCCGGGCGCATCGGGATTGGGCACGAACCAGGCCGGATTGCCTTCCTGATCCTTGCCCAGCCGCGCGCCGACGACCGGCGGCCGGTTGGCGTCGAAAGCGAGTGCCTCAACCTTCTTGTTGCGCGGAAGGAATTCCGCTTCCTGCATCTCCAGCACCGAATCCTTGAACGCCTTGGCGATGGCCTGGAAATCCTGCTCGGTGTGCGAGGTGGTGAAGAAGCAGGGGAAGTTGTCCAGCAGATGGATGCCGCGACTGCGGATCATCGCGAACAGCAGGTCCTGCAGCGGATGGTCTTCGGTGAAGTTGGTCTTCCACACCGAGGAGAAGTGCACCAGCTGGATCGGTGCGCCGACGCTGGCGAAGAACGCGTTGAGCTCGTCCATCAGCAGGCTGGTGCGGGCGTTGAGGCGCTCCTGCAGCGCCGCGCCATTCGCCTTCAGGTGATTGAGCACGGCATGCGCGGCGGCCAGCGCGAGCGGATGGCGCACGAAGGTGCCGGCGAAATAGGTCACGCCCACGGTGGGAATCGACGCATCGCCGTACTGCCAGCCGCCGCCGTCCAGCGCATCCATGTAGCGGCGCTTGCCCGCGATGACGCCGATCGGGAAGCCGCCACCGACCACCTTGCCGTAGGAGGCGAGATCCGCATCGATGCCCAGCACATGCTGTGCGCCGCGCGGATGCGAGCGGAAACCGGTGACCACTTCATCGAAGATCAACAGCGCGCCCGCATCGGCCGTGATCGCGCGCAGCTCCTTGAGAAAGTCGCGCGGCTGGAAGTCGGGGCGGCGACTCTGCACCGGTTCCACCAGCACGGCGGCAATGCTGGAAGCGCGCTCGCGGATGATCTGCAGCGACTCGGGCGTGCCGTAGTCGAGCACCAGCACATTCTCCGAGGTGTTGCGCAGGATGCCCGGCGCGGCCGGCACCGAACGCAGCTTCTTGGTGCCGCGCACGATCACTTCATCGAAGATGCCGTGGTAGGAGCCGGTGAAGATGACCAGCGTGTCGCGACCCGTCACGGTGCGTGCGATGCGGATCGCGCCCATCACCGCCTCGGAGCCGGTATTGCACAGGCCGGCGCGGTCGAAGCCGGTGAGCTCGCAGACCTGTTCGGCCACTTCGCCAGCCAGCGGATGCTGCGGGCCGATCTCGTAGCCTGCATCGAGCTGGCGTCGCACGGCGTCGAGCACGAAGTCCGGCTGCCAGCCGAACAGGTTCATGCCGAAGCCGTTGAGCGCGTCGACGTACTCGTTGCCGTCCAGGTCCCACACCTTGGAACCCTTGGAACGGTTCACCACGATCTGGTAGATCATCTCCTTCAGCAGCGGGCGGAAGCCGTTCACCACGCGCGGATCGGCCAGATGATCGCGATGGCGTGCGGTGTATTCCTTGGAGGCACGCGTGCGCTCGATGTAGCGGCGCATGAAGGCTTCCAGCCGCGCGCGCTGGCGGTCGGTCAGTTCGGTCTGGGTGGAGTGGATGCGTGCGATGGCGCCGAAGGCCTTCTTCACGTCGTAGCTGGTGTGCGCCAACGCCGCTTCCTCGTCTTGCGCCGGCTGATTCGCCGCTGCGACAGGTGCCGGTGCAGCGGCGACAGGAGCCGTCGCGACCGGTGTAGCCGGGGCCGGCTGTGCAGTAGCCACGGTGGCGACGCCAGGCACACTGCCCATTGACGAAGCCGCAAGCAGCGCCAGTTGCTGCTGCATGATCTGCATCTGTTGCTGGATCAGGTCCTGCACCACGTTGCCGCTAGCGGCGAGGGCCATGGTCGGCATGGCGACCGCCGCCTGTATGGGCGCAGCGACAGCGGCGGTTGCCGCAACGGAAGCAGGCGCGGCCGGCGTGGCCTCTGGCGGCAGCATCTGATCGATATGCATGGCAAGGCGCTCGAAGGAGGAGAACGACTCCATCAGCTCGCGGAAGGTGATCTTCAGCGAGAAGGTCTTCTGCAGTTGCAGCGCGACCTGGGTGAGGGCGAGCGAGTCGAGGCCGAGCTCGACGAAACCGGAGCTGGGATCCACACCCTGCAGCTCGGTGCCCGAGACGTCCTCGAACAGCTCGACGAGTTGGTTGACGAGGCGGGTCTGGCGGGCCGAGCCGGCATGGGCTCCGGTGACGTTGGCTTCCATGGCTTGCTCCACGACGGGTACGGAAGAAGAGGCGAAGAGAGGGACGACGTTGTCCGGTGCGCTGTTCGGTGCGGGCAATGGCGACGTTGCGGGCTTGGGCGCGGCGGCTTCGACCCAATGGCGCTTGCGTTCGAACGGATAGGTGGGCAGGCGCACGCGGCGGCGACGCTGGCGGCGATCCAGTGAGCACACGGCCACCGGCAGCCCGGCACACCACAGCTGGCCCATCGCGCCGACCCAGGCAGCGCGCTCGGAGGCCGGCGCATCGGCGACACTGGCGACCATCAGGTGCGGACGGCTGCCCGCGTGCTGGCGCGCCAGCGTGGTGAGCGCATTGCGCGGACCCACTTCAAGGAAGACATGCGTGGGCTGGTCGAGCAGGCGCTGCAGTGCGGGCGAGAAACGCACGGTGCCGCGGAGATGGCGCGTCCAATAATCGGCGGAGGTCGCCTCGGCATCGCCCAGCGGCTCGCCGGTCAGCGTGGAGACGATGGGAATCGCGGGCACGGACAGCGCGATACGCTGCACTTCTTCGCGGAACGGCGCGAGCACCGGATCCATCATCGCGGAGTGGAACGCGTGGGACGTCTGCAGACGTCGGCAGGCGATGCCTTCCGCTTCGAGCTGCGCGCGGAACGCTTCGACATGGTCGATCTCACCGCTGACCACGCTCGCCGTCGGGCTGTTTTCCGCGGCGAGCTGAAGATGGCCGGGCAGGCGCGGCAGCAACTGCTCGGCGGCAAGGCGCACGGACAGCATCGCACCGGCGGGCATCGACTGCATCAGCCGGCCGCGCCGCGCCACCAGTCGGGCGCCGTCAGCCAGCGTCATCACCCCGGCGATCACCGCGGCGACGAACTCGCCCACACTGTGGCCGATCATCGCCACAGGCAGCACGTCCATCGCCATCCACAGTTTCGCCAGCGCGTATTCGATCGCGAAGGTGGTGGGCTGGGTCAACGAGGTTTCGCGCAGGGCATCGGCGTCGCCGGCAAACAGGCGCTCGCGCAGGTCGAAGCCCAGCTCGCCCCGAAGCGCCTCGGCACAATCGTCGATGGCGGCCTGGAATACCGGCTCGCTGTCGTACAGCACCTTGCCCATGCCGGCGTATTGCGAGCCTTGGCCGGGGAACAGGAACACCACGCCCGGCCCCGGCTGCTTCGCTTCGCGCACCGAGGTGGCGGTGAGTTCACGCAGTCGCGCAATGGCTTCCTCGGCATCGCTCGCCACTAGCTGCGCGCGATGCGTGAAGGCCTTGCGACCATGAAGCAGCGTGCTGCCCACGTCGGCCAGGTTGACGTGCGGATGGGCAGCGAGGTGATCGGCCAGCCGGGCGGCGGTGGCGAGCGCAGCGGTCGGCGTGCGGCCTGACAGCACCAGCAACTGGGGTCCCTCGGCGGCGTCCGAGGGTGCCAGCGTCGGCGCCTGCTCCATGATCACATGCGCGTTGGTGCCGCCGACGCCGAACGAGCTGACGCCGGCGCGCAGGGGCTGGCCCTCCGCGATCCAGGGGCGCAGCGTCTCGTTGACGACGAAGGGCGAGCCGGCGAAATCGATCTTCGGATTGGTGGCCTGCACGTGCAGCGATGGCGGCAGCCGCTGCTCATGCAACGACAGCGCGGTCTTGATCACGCTGGTGGCGCCGGCGGCGATCACCGTGTGGCCGATGTTGCTCTTCACCGAGCCGACCGCGCAGAAGCCGCGATCATCGGTGTGACGACGGAACGCCGTGGTGAGGCCTTCGATCTCGATCGGGTCGCCCAGCGGCGTGGCCGTGCCGTGCGCCTCCACGTAGGAAATCGAACGTGCATCGACGCCCGCGTCATCGAGCGCCATGGCGATCACCGCCGCCTGGCCGTCGCTGCTCGGGGCCGTATAGCTCGCCTTGCCGCCACCGTCGTTGTTGACGCCGATGCCGCGGATCAGGGCAAGCACTTCGTCGCCGTCGCGCTGCGCATCCGACCAGCGCTTGAGCAGCACCACGGCAGCGCCGTCGCTGAACACGGTGCCCTGTGCGTTCGCATCGAAGGTGCGCGTATGGCCGTCCGGCGACAGCATCGAGCCTTCCTGCGAGAGATAGCCGCTGCGTGGCGGGCAGGTGATCGAAGCGCCACCGGCGAGCGCCATCTCGCACTGGCCCGCGCGCAACGAGGCCACGGCCTGGCAGATCGCCACCAGCGAGGTGGAGCACGCGGTGTTGACGCTGAGCGCCGGACCGGTGAGGTTGAGCTTGTGCGACACGCGCGTGGCGAGGAAGTCCTTCTCGTTGGCGAGCGACACCTGAAACGCGCCGAGCTTGTCGATGAGATCGCGCCGCTGCACCAGGTGATGCTGGAAGTAGGTCGCGTGGTACATGCCGCCGAACACGCCCACCGGCACGTCGTGGTGGTCGGGCGTGTAGCCGCCGCGCTCCAGGCACTCCCAGCACAGTTCCAGGAAGATGCGCTGCTGCGGGTCCATCAGTTCCGCCTCGCGCGGCGACATGCCGAAGAACGCGGCGTCGAAATCCTCCACGCCGTCGACGATGCCGCGCGCGGCGACGTAGTCGGGATCGTTGCGCAGCGAAGCCGGAATCGATGCGTCCAGGTCGTCGCTGGTGAAGCGCGTGATCGTCTCGCGCCCTTCGCACAGGTTGGTCCAGAATGCCTCCACGTCGGCGGCGCCAGGGAAGCGGCCCGCGACCGCCACGATCGCGATCGGTTCGCCGGCATCGCCCTGGCGACCGCGCGACAGGCGCTGGGACAGCGCGGAGCGCGCGTTGCGTCCTTCGATCAGTGCGGCCAGCGCCGCAGGCGTGGGCTCGGCGAAGAAGGCCGGAATGGTCGGCGTGGTGGACACGCTGGCGTGGATGCGTTCCATCAGCCGCACCGCGAGCAGCGAATGGCCGCCGAGGTCGAAAAAGTGGTCCAGTCGACCGACCTGGTCGATCTCGAGAACATCGGTGAACAGCGCGCATAGCGCCTGTTCGAGTTCGCCTACCGGCGGTACGTACTGATCCGCGAGTTCGGGACGGCGACGGCCGGGCGCGGGCAGGGCGCGGCGGTCCAGCTTGCCGTTGGTGGTCACCGGCAGGCTGTCCAGGCGCAGATAGGCCACCGGCACCATGTATTCCGGCAGGCTCTGCGCCAGTTGCGCACGCAGCGAACGCGCCGTGACAGCATCGTCTTCGGCCACGAAGTAGGCAACCAGACGCTTCTGCCCGGGCTGGTCTTCGCGTGCGAGCACCGCGGCCGAACGCACCCCGGGGAGCCGCTGCAAGGCGGCTTCGATTTCGCCGATCTCGATGCGGAAGCCGCGGATCTTCACCTGCGTGTCGGCGCGCCCGATGAATTCGATCACGCCTTCCGGCAGCCAGCGCACGAGATCGCCGGTACGGTAGAGACGATCGCTTTCATGGCCGAGGCGATCGGGAACAAAGCGTTCCGCGGTGAGTTCGGCGCGCTTGAGATAGCCGCGCGCCACGCCCAGGCCGCCGATGAAGAGTTCGCCGACCACGCCGATGGGCAACGGCTCGCCACGCGCATTGAGCACGTGCAGCGAGGTGTCGGCGATCGGACGTCCGATCGGAATCGAACGCACGGAAGCGTCGAGGTCTTGCGGAATGCCGAACGTGGTGGCGAACGTCGTGCATTCGGTGGGGCCGTAGCCGTTGATCAGGCGCGTGCCTGGCAACACGGCCTGCGCCTTGCGCACGTGCGCCACCGACAGTGCTTCGCCGCCGGTGAGGACCTGTTCCAGCCCGCGAAGTTGCGTGGCGTCCTGGTCGACGATGGCGTTGAACAACGCTGCGGTGAGCCAGGCGATGCGTGCCTGGTGGTTCGCGATGGTCAGCGCAAGGCCGGCGCCGCTGGGTACGCGTTCCTCGTGGACGATGCAGGTGCCGCCGTTGAGCAGGGCGCCCCAGATCTCGAAGGTCGCCGCGTCGAAGCCGAGCGGAGCGGCATGCAGCACGCGCGGGCTGTCGCCGAACGTCACGTAGTCGACGCCGCGCACCAGCCGGATGATCGAGCAGTGGCGGATCTCCACACCCTTGGGCATGCCGGTCGAGCCCGAGGTGTACATGACATAGGCCAGTGCCTCACCGTCCACCGGGGGGAGCGCAGGCAGCGGAGCGCTGGCATCCAGCGATGCGTAGGAAAGCCAGCGGGCCGGAAGATCCTGCAAGGCTTCCATGCTCTCGGGTGCCACGATGACCGAGACCTCGGCATCCTTGAGCGCGAACAGCAGGCGCTCCGCCGGATAGCTGCGATCGAGCGGCAGGTAGGCGGCACCGGCCTTGAGGATGCCGATCATCACCGCGACCGCTTCCAGCGACCGGTCGAGCAACATGCCCACCATGTCACCCGGATGCACACCGGCCTGGATAAGGCCCGCGGCGATGCGGTCGCTGCAGGCGTCCAGATCGCGATAGCTCATGTGTCCGTGGGCAGCTTCCAGCGCGATCGCATCGGCACGCGTCGCGGCGGCGGAACGGAAGAGGCCGTGCACGGTGTCCAGCGGATGGCGAGCGACAGCCGTGTCGTTCCACGCGGCCAGCAGGCGTTGCTGCGAAGCCGCGTCGAACGCGACGACGTCCTCCAGGCGATCGGCCTGTGCCAGGCCCTGGCACGCGTGGAGTAGGCCCTTGCCGAGCATCAGCAGCATGCCTTCATCGAACACACGGGCATCGGCATCGAGCGCGAAGTGCTTCCCATCGGCGCACAGCGACCAATGCATGGGCGAAGCGATCTCCGTCGTGGTGGGCGCTTCACTCCAGCTGCCGATGCTGCTGGGCTCGGTGGACGTTGCTGCCGACGTCGGCGCGACCAGCCATGCGTCGATGGAACCCTGGCGCGGCACGTCATAGCGCACCGCGCCATTCGCGGTCGCCAGCGCCACCGAATCGTTGCCCGTCAGGCGCGACTCGAGCAAGGCGAGCGCGGCCGTCAACACGGCATGCAGCGACATGTCCAGACGCTCGGCGCGCCGTGCGAGCATGGCGAACGCGGCCTGGTCCAGCGCCATCTGCAGGCGTTCGCGCGCCGGCGCAGTCGAAGGCGACGCGTGGCGTACCAGCACGTCCAGCAACGAGAGTGGCTCGTTGGCCGATGTCGCTTGCGCGTTGTTTGACTGCGTCATGGGAAACCCCTGCGCCCGTGCGGGCGGCTACTGCTCAGGCGACGGCATAGGTCGCGCGGTCCGTACTCGGTTGCTTGCCCAGCGAACGGCGCAGCCATTCGCGCGAATCGACGCTGGAGCGAAAGCCTGCGTGCAACAGCGCGTCGAGCAACGGGCTTTGGCCCACCGCCGGCGGGTTGATGCCCCAACGGCGCAGTCGCTCGTGCGCGGCATGCAACAGGCTGTCGCGCCGGGTGGAGTCGGTGTAATAGGTGAAGCTGATGGTGACCGACGCGTTGTCTCCGTTCTCCACCATGTGCGGGCTGGTGGAGGGCATGTACGCACCCTGGCCCGGCTCGAGGTGGAAGACGGTGGCGCGTTCGCGCAGGCTTTCGTCCCAGCGCAAGCGGTCACGCTCATGGCAGGCATGGAACAGGTCGCGCGCTTCCTCACTGGCGGCCACGGTGTCGCGGTGGTCCCACACGTAGAGCGTCTTGCGACCGCTCACCTGCATGATGAAGTTGTGTTCCTTGTCGAAATGGAACGGCGTGACCGTGTTCGGCGAGGTAATGAAGATCCAACCGCCGCGATAACTCATGCCGGGATCGACGCGGTCGATCGCAGGACGGACGCCATCCAGCACTTCATCCACCAGCGTGCGATAGACATCGTCGGTCTGCACGTTGAGCAGCGACATCCAGGCTTTCGCCTGCGCGATGTCCTGCAGGGTAGTGGCGGCCGATTTCGCATTGGGATGCAGGCGCGGCGCATTGTTGAACGGCGTGCCGGGCGTGGCGTCGTCGCTGTGGGTGCGCACGCGGCCACGGGCTTCCAGTCGCTTGCCCAGCTCCACCAGTTGCGGAAGCTGCAGGAGGGGATGGTCGGCGAGGCGGTGACGTGCGGGCTGGATGCGCCAGGGATCGAAGTGATCCCAATCCAGATCGATGAGCCGAGCGACATCGGCGTTCATGGTTTCTTCCCCCTGAACAATCGTGGTTTGCACTGCCGCGATGTCCTCTGCCGATCCCTGGTTGGCTTTCGATGCGGGGCGGTGGGACCTGGGATGGTCCTGCCGCGTGTCGAAGACACCTTCCCCTGAAGCCGTGTCCTTGAGATCGGTGCAGATGCCACACAACGCAGGTCATGCACCGGAACGTCTGTAGTCTCGGTCGCCGCGTTTTTTGTGTGAATACGCCCTAAGCAGCAGGAGGCCGCGACGTGCGATACACGACCGTTCCGACGGAATAGGCTGTTAGGGGTAGCACGGTGATGTGCGTGTCGCGCGCCACCCATCGTGCTGATGCGCACGCATCGCCCTCATGCGCGGACGAGTGATACATACCTGTTACAGGTAGGCGGCCCGGCGGGTGTCAGGGCGCCGCCTGGAACGCGAACAACCAGAGGATCGCGCCCTGCGCGGGCGTGCCATGCCAGGTGATGGAGTAGGTACCCGCGGCGTCCACTTCGCGTACCGCGACGGCAGCCTGCACGCCGCTGCTTGGCGGCAGGTTGAGGTAGCTGTCGATCACCTTGAAGCCATCGCCGGGGATGGCGGTCATCGAGTAGACGTATGCGTCGCCCAGCCACACCGCGACCAGCGTGGCGGGGCCGGTGGTGGTGACGGTGCCGCTGGTCAGCGCTGAGCTGGTGGAATCGGGCTCGCCCTTGAAACCCTGCCAGGCGCGCATCAGCCGATTGGTGGCGCGCGCGGCGACACCCGGGGTGGGATAGTTCTGCGCCACATCCTCCAGCTTGCCGGCGTGCGCGATCTCGATGAAGGGAATGGTGATCTCGCCGGCAGGCGAGCCCTCCTTCACGACCTGCACGGTGTGCTTCTTGCCTCCGCGCGCGGCGATGGCGAGAAAGGCACGCGCATTGAAGCGTTCGTCGTAGCCGTTGTAGACCACCGGTTCGCCTACCGGCTTCCACAGGTTATCGTAGCTGTCGGTAGGCATGCCCGCGTTGTCGGCGTGGCCGGCGACCAGGACCAGCAGCGAGCTGCCGTTCTCCTGCGTGTTCAACGAAGACGTCACCGCGGGCGTGCTGCCTTCACCCTCGGGTTGGGTCAGCAACGTATGCGCGCCCAGCTTGGGCGCCTTGGGCGGGGAAGAGGACATCACGTCATCGATGCTGCTGGCCATCGCCACGGGCGCGACGACCGTCACCAGGCAAAGCAGCAAGCGGGGCGCGAGCGCGCAGGCGGTACGGACAGCAAGCTGGGAGGTGATGCGTCGCATACACGTCGTTTCCTGTCACGTTGAGTCGATATTGTGATCGGCATCACATCGTGTCAAGCTCGACGTGAGCGCCGTATGGACGGCCAAACCGAACGGAGTCCGTGCGCTGTCTCCGCTCACGCGGCGGCCTCGGCGCAGGGGCGTCCCGCCATGTTTCAACGCCACGGCCCGGGGGATGGCGGTGACGCACGAGACCGATTTTCTCGACCTCTACCGTCAGCTCGGTGTGAATCCGGGATGCGGGCTTGCGGAACTGAAGCAGGCCTACCGCCGCCAGGTGGCTGTCCTGCACCCCGATCGCCAGGCGGATCGTTCCGTCGATGCCCGCGCATCGGCACGGCTTCAACGCCTTACCGCGCAATACGGCGCGGCGATGGATTTCCACCGGCGCCACGGGCGGTTGCCCGGCTCGCCCGCATCGCGCGTCGGCGATCCGGTAAACGCGGGCGAACGCGCGGCACTCGTGCCCGATCCCTTCGCCGTGCCGCGCAGCGTGGTGCGCGAAGCATCCCCGCCAGCGCACGCCGCGCATCCGGTGGATGCGCCGAAGCGACGCTCGCATGGCCGGTTCGCGCTGCTCCTCGTCGTGGTCGCACTCGGTGTATTCGCGTACAGCCTGTATTCCCTCTACGGGCAGGCAGGTGCGGGGGATTCGCCGGACGACACGCCGGCTGCGCTTCAGGCAGGTGCCGGTGAACATGCCGATGCGGGCGACGCTCCCGCGCTTCGCATCGGCATGTCGGCCGACGAGGTGAGGGCCGTCGAGGGCGATCCGGTATCGATGCATGGCGACCTCTGGGAGTACGGGCCATCCTGGGTCCGCTTCGATCACGACCGGGTCGTGGATTGGCACAGTTCCCCGCTGCGCGTCCTGCATACGGGAGAACCGCCGGCGCGGGACGGCCGCTGAGTTCGTTGGCCACAGTGGTCGCCAGGCGGCTGCCGTGCACGGTCCGTTAGCTTCGCGGATCGCGTTGCACGCCCCCGCCACCCGGCGGCCACTGCAGCCGGCGGCGCTCAGCGAGCGCCTCGTCCGAACAACACCACTTCCACGGTCTGGATCAGGATCAGCAGGTCCAGCAGCAGGTTGTGGTTCTTCACGTAGAACAGGTCGTACTTCAGTTTCTCGGCCGCCTCCTCGACGGTGGCGCCGTACGGATAGCTCAGCTGCGCCCAGCCGGCGAGGCCGGGCTTGAGGCAATGGCGCAGGTTGTAATAGCGGATCTTGGTGTCGAGGTCGGCCACGAACTGCGGGCGCTCCGGGCGCGGGCCGACGATGCTCATGTCGCCCTTCAGCACGTTCCACAGTTGCGGCAGCTCGTCGATGCGCAGCTTGCGGCTGATGCGGCCCACGTGCGTCACGCGGTCATCGTTCTTGCTGGCCCAGCGTGCAATCCCGTCGCGTTCGGCATCGGTGCGCATGCTGCGGAACTTCAGCAACTGGAAGGTGCATCCATGCGCGCCGACGCGTTCCTGCCGATACAGGATCGGCTGGCCCGCGCCCGATTCGATCCGGATCGCCAGCACCTCGATCAGCATCAGCGGCCAGCACAACAACAGGAGCACGGAAGCGGCCACCAGGTCGAAGCAGCGCTTGCTCAGCTGGCGCAGCGGCGTGCCGTTGAAGCCGCCGGAAAACACCAGCCACGACGGATCGAGGAAGGACAATTGCAGGCGTCCCGATTCGCGCTCGAAGAACGAGGTGAGGTCGGTGATGGTGATGCCCAGCTGCCGGCATTCGAGCAGGTCGTCCATCGGCAGGTTGCCGCGCCGATCGTCGACGCCGACCACGACTTCGTCGATCTGCTCGCGCGCGATGATCTCGCACAGCGAGAGGGACGTGCGGATGAGCTGCTCCTCCGGTACGGCGACGGTTTCGCGCGCATGCGGCACGTAGCCCACCACGCAGAAGCCGCGGCGATCGGTGCGGCGGCGCATCTGGTTGTGGATCTGCGAGGCGCGCGTACCGGCGCCGAGGATCAGTACGCGCCGCTTGAGCGCCTCCACCTCGACCAGCTGCAGGAACACGATGCGTATGCCCAGCACGAGGATGAAGCCGAGCAGCAGCGCAATGGCCAGCACGCCGCGACCCACGTAGGCCTGCGGCAGCACGTAGTAGCCGATCACCAGCAGCACGCCGCCGAGCACGAAGGCCACCGCCTGGCGCGCCATCAGGCCAAAACGGCTCATGCGCATATGTGACTGGTACTGCCCAAGCGCCACCATGCCGAACACGATGGCGGTGGCGAACACCAGGGCGCGCTCGGGCAAATGCACGGTGAACTCGGCGAGTTCATCCGCGTTGTGCCCGTAACGGATGTACGTGGCGATGACCAGCGACATGGCGAGCAACAACAGCTCGCACAGGCCGAGCAGCATCAACCAGCGTACCGATTGCCGACGCAGGAAACGAAGCATCCGGATCCCCCTTGCCCCCAAAGCCGAGTCCATTTAGCGAGGCGAGAGGCTAACGTGATTGTTTCGCTGGCGTCGATGCAACTTAGGGCAGAGCCGCATGGCAGCCGTTCGGCTGTCTCAGCGCTGTTACATCGCGGGACGATCTTCCGATGCATGCCGCCACTGCGTGGAAAGCCAGTGCAGTCGCAATCCGGTAATGACTTCGGGCGCGGCCAATGCGCCGACCCAACCCGTGGGAAGCATGAGTTCGCGCACGATACACGCGATGGCGTCGGCGGCGAGCGGTGGCGGCGAAATCGATACGCCTGCATCGGCGGCGATGCTCGATGGCGCCACGAGCAGTCCCACGCCAAATGCTTTCAGCACTGCTTCCTTGCGCGTCCACAGTGCCAGCATCGCATCATCACGCACGGATGGCGGCAGGCATTGCAGCGCATGGGACTCTTCGGGAGTGCATACGACTTTGAGCAGATCCTGCATGCCGGCACGCGGTGGCGATCGCTCGATGTCGACGCCGATGCACGCGGTGCGTGCAACCGCGATGGCGACTTGTCCGCCGCTGTGACTGAGGCTGGTCGCATAGCCGGTGCCCGGCAGGCAGGGCTGCCCGTGGGACGTGCTCGCCAGCGGAACATGCGTGGGCGAGGTATCGAGCATCTCCGCCAGCACGATGCGCCATAACGCATGGGCGATCACGTACTCGTCGCGGTGCTGCGGCTGACGGAAGCGCAGCGAACGTTGGCGCTCGGCCGGCGACAACAGGTTGGTGGCTTCATCGCGAAACGCCATGCAGTGCCTGCAGTCGAACAGCACGACCAGCGCCTCGGTGTCGCCGGGCTTCGGCAGGTCGCCATCCACCAGCATGCGTAGCGATGGGGATGGACTCATGGCCGGCATCGCCGTCACTGCTGCCATGGCGTCACGCGCCTACAACAAGCCGGAGCTCGCGCAGGTGGCGAGCAGGTCGCGGAGCTCGTCGGCCAGCCGCATGCTCAACGCCACGATGGTGAAGGTGGGAAACGCCCAGCCACCGGTGGGAAAGACCGAGCTTCCCGCGATATGCAGGTTGTCCATGCCATGCACCTTGCATCGCGCATCCACCACGCCCGTCTGCGGATTGTCGGACATGCGCGTCGTGCCCATGTGGTGCGCCGTGCCGTGTACCTCCGGCTTGGCGTTGCCGCCTTCCGCCAGCCAGGGTTCAAGCTGGAAATGCCCGTTGCCCGCGGTGGCGATCTGTTCGCCGAACACGCGTGCCGACGAGCGATAGGTTTCGTGATCGAGCGAGGTAAGCCGCCAATCGACCTTCACCTGCCGCTGGCCGAACGCATCCAGCTCGCGGCCCAGCGTGATGCGGCTGTCGGGGTTGGGTGCCTGCTCGAAGTAACCGACCAGGTCGATGTGACTATTGGGCACCGTGGGGCGATCGGCGAGCTTATGCACGCAGGCGCGCGCAAGGTCGCCGATACCGAGGCCGAGTTTCAGCGCGGTAAGGCCAAGGTTGTCAGGCGCAGCGATGACGTGGCCCAGCGGCGCATTGCGCAGCGCATCCGACAGGCGCGCCTCCAGCAGGGCGCTTTCGTCGGGTACGCTGTTGCGCAAGGCCGTCTTCAGCTCGCGCAACGCGCGGATGCCGCGCGGCAGCGGCCCTTCCACGCCAAACGGATGCACGCGCCCGTTGAGTACGCGATGCCTGCGCTGGAACTGCGGCGACAGGGCGATCTCGGGAAACGCCGCCGGTGCGCCTTTCGCACGCCGACGCTCGTAGGGACGCGTAATGCGATGCGGGGCCTTCGCGGTCAGCGTGCCCAGCTTGCCGCTGGGATGATCCATGAAATAGCGGCCGACCACGCCGTGCTGGTTGCCCAGCCCTTCGGGTACCACGGAATTGGACAGCAACAACAGTCGCGCATTCTCGATGCCGCCGCAGGCCAGCACGTAGTGCCTTGCGCGCACCACGCTACGCGCGCCGTTGAGCGCGCCGATATGCGCCTCGCGCACGTGCCTGCCATCGTGGCCGGTCTTCAGCTCCAGCAGGTTGCCGTGCAGCAGTACGGTGATGTTGCCCGCACGTTCGAGCTCCGCCCGATAGGCATCGCCGAACAGGATCGGACTGCGCGCGAAGAACTGGTTGACCAGCGTGTCCCGGTCGAACGGTAGCGTGGACTGGAACGGCGGTTCGGCGAAGGAGCCGTCGCTGAAGTCGAGTGCGCCGATCTGGCAGAAGTCGCGTGCCCGCTGGTAGAACGGTTCCAGCTCCGCGTAGTCGATGGGCCATCCGCTGTGCGGCACCCATTCGCGCTGCTCCATGTCCTGTCGGCCGAGCGGAATGCAGCCGCCGCCCCACAGGTTGCAGCTGCCGCCGAACACACGCATGCGCGACGTGCCCGGATCGAATTCGATATCGCCGGCGGAACTGCCCTCGTACAACGCCTGGCTGCGGTCTTCGCCGGCCAGGCCGCCGCTCTCGATGAGGCAGACGTTGAAGGGCGTACCGAGAAAAGAGCGCGCGATGGCAATGCCGGCGGCGCCGCCGCCGACGATGCACAAGTCCGCGTCCACTTCGGCGGGATGTCCCCCGCGCAGGTAATCGATGATCACGCCACTCCCCTAGCCATCCACGCAGGTCAACGTCCTGTCGCAACGTGGATCGGGTCGGTGGCGTTTCGGTCAGTCAGTCCGGACCGACCATGGGCCTTCGCCAATCACACGCGGTAGTAATCTCGGTACCAGCGTACAAAGTTGGCCACGCCTGTTTCTACCGACACCTGCGGCCTATACCCAACGGCCTGTATCAGGTCGGTTACATCCGCTTCGGTGTCCGGCACGTCGCCGGCCTGCAACGGAAGCAGCTCCATGGTCGCCTTGCATCCCAGGCATTGCTCCAGCACTTCGATGTACTGCAGCAGTTCCACCGGCCGCTCATTGCCGATGTTGAAAAGCCGGAATGGCGCGACGCCGCTGACGGCCGGGTCGGGCATGTTGCTGTCCCATGCCGCATCGATCGACGGCACTTTGTCCAGCGTGCGGATCACGCCTTCGACGATGTCGTCCACGTAGGTGAAGCTGCGCTTGTGCTTGCCGTGATTGAACACGCGGATCGGTTCGCCCGCGAGTATCGCCTTAGTGAACAGGAACAACGCCATGTCCGGTCGTCCCCACGGGCCGTACACGGTGAAAAAGCGCAGGCCCGTGCAGGGAATGCCGTACAGGTGCGCATAGCTGTGCGCCATCTGCTCGTTGGCTTTCTTCGTGGCCGCATAGAGCGTGAGCGGGTGTTCCGCCGACTTGTGTTCGGAGAACGGCATTGCCGTGTTCGCGCCGTACACCGAGCTGGTGGACGCGAACACCAGGTGCTCGACGCCGTGGTGGCGGCAGCCTTCGAGCACGTGCAGGAAGCCTGTCACGTTGCTGCTGGTGTAGACGTGCGGATTCTCCGCGGCATAGCGGACACCCGCCTGCGCAGCGAGATTCACCACGCGTTGCGGGCGGTGCTCGGCGAAGGCGCGTTCCATGGCCACCCGATCGGAAAGATCCGCGGTAATGTGCGTATAACCGGGGCGATCGGAGAAGCGCGCGAGGCGCGCCTTCTTCAGGTTGACGTCGTAGTAGTCGTTGAGGTTGTCGATGCCGACCACCTCGTCGCCGCGCGCCAGCAGGCGCTCGGCCACATGGGAACCGATGAATCCGGCCGTGCCGGTAACCAACACTTTCATGGCGTGTCCCCGAGCTTCAAAGTCGACCGTCGACGGCGTCGCGCGGCAATACGTATTTCACGTCATACACCACCGAATCCGGCTTGCCGTAGCCGCGGATGCCATCGACGCCCAGTTCGATGAACTGACGGTGCCCGACCGCCACGATGACGGCATCGTAGTCGCCGGGCACCGGCGTGGCGACTGGCGACAGCGCGTACTCATGTTCGGCCTCATCGGCATTGATCCAGGGATCGTGTACGTCCACCTGGGCCTTGTACGCGTGCAAGGCATGCACGATGTCCACCACGCGGGTGTTGCGCAGGTCGGGGCAGTTCTCCTTGAAGGCGAGGCCCAGCACCAGCACGCGTGCACGCACCGGGTTGATGCCCTTGCACACCATCAGGCGGATGACTTCGTTGGCGACATACACGCCCATGCCGTCATTCGTGCGTCGGCCGGCCAGGATCACGTCGGGGTGATGCCCGACCTCCTGTGCCTTGTGGGTCAGGTAGTAGGGGTCCACGCCGATGCAGTGGCCGCCGACCAGGCCCGGACGAAAGGGCAGGAAGTTCCACTTGGTGCCGGCGGCCTGCAGCACTTCCAGCGTATCGATGCCGAGCTTGTTGAACAGGATGGAGAGATCGTTGACCAGGGCGATGTTGAGGTCGCGCTGCGTGTTCTCGATGACCTTGGCGGCTTCGGCCACCTTCAGCGAGCTGGCCTTGTGCGTGCCGGCCGTGATGATCGAGCTGTAGAGGCGGTCGACGAAATCGGCGGCCTCGGGCGTGGAGCCGGAAGTGACCTTGAGGATGCTGGTGACGCGATGCTGCTTGTCGCCCGGGTTGATGCGTTCCGGGCTGTAACCGGCGAAGAAGTCGCGGTTGAACACCAGGCCCGAACCCTTCTCGAGGATGGGCACGCACACTTCTTCCGTGCAGCCGGGATACACCGTGGATTCGTATACCACGGTGTCGCCGCGCTTGAGCACCTTCGACAGCGCTTCGCTGGCGCGCACGAGCGGCGTGAGGTCAGGGCGCTTGGCCGAATCGATCGGCGTGGGCACCGTGACGATGTAAACATTCCGGTCGGCAAGATCGGCCAACTCGCTGCTGAAGCGCAGGCGGCCGGCCTCGGCCAGCTCCTCGCTGTTGACTTCCAGGGTGCTGTCGCGCCCCCCGCGCAGTTCCTCGATGCGGGCACGGTTGATGTCGAAACCGACGGTGTCGTAGCGCTTGCCAAACTCGACGGCCAGGGGAAGGCCGACGTAGCCGAGACCGATGATGGCGAGCTTGGTGTCTTCCAGATTCTGCATGCGGGGTTCCTGCTGTCTGGTGTGAAGAGGCACAGAGCCGGCCAGCAGGCTATCCGTTGGATTGCCCGATTTGGATGACGAGAACTCCGTGCCCTTGCGCTTCACAGGCTTCAGTGCCTGTCGAAACAGCCCGCGCGAGTGATGCGCGCGGGCGACGCAAGGCTAGCAGGGTCGTCTTCCTTTTCAGCTAGGCCAGAGGTTGCTTACCCAATGGAGGATGCCGGTCAAAAGGCCTGTTGGGATGAACGCCGCCTGCATGTGATGGCTGCCGGCGCGCATCGCCGATCGGATCAGCTTGCTTGATGGACGGACAGGAGCATGAGGACGTTGCCTCCCGGGCCGTCCTTGAAGCCAAGATATTGCGAATCATTCTCAATCACGTTATCTTCTTGTCACGCAGCCGGGCTCGAGACGTCACCTCGCCATGGCGAACGCAACCCTCCCACCCAATCAGCAGGCAGCGGCCCCGGAACAGGGCCGGCGTTTGCTTGCGCGAAGGATCGATCGAGCATGACTTGCAAAGCGTTTGTGTCTTCTGCGGCGAACCCACCCATCCGCCTTGCCATGAGTGCGCTGGGACTGGCCATGGCGTCGACCTCGGCCCTGGCGGCCGGCGCGGCAACCGACGACCACGGCACAACGCCGGACCCGCAGGACGCACAGAACCTGGAAGGGGTGAAGGTGCGCTCGACGGTGGTCAACACCACCTCGCCGAAATTCACCGCGCCCTTGCTGGATACGCCACGCTCGGTCACCGTCATTCCTCAGGAGATCATCCAGCAGACGGCGGCGACGTCCTTGCTCGACGTGCTGCGCCAGGTTCCGGGCATCACCTTCGGCGCGGGCGAAGGCGGCAATCCCAACGGCGATCGCCCGATCATCCGCGGCTTCAATTCGGAGAGCTCGATCTTCATCGATGGCATCCGCAGCTCCGGTTCGCAGAGCCGCGAAATCTTCGACGTCGACCAGGTTGAAGTGCTCAAGGGACCGAGTTCGGCCTACACGGGGCGTGGTGGCGTGGGTGGCAGCATCAACCTGGTGACCAAGGCGCCCAAGGCCGAGGATTTCGTGCGCGGTACGGCCGGCATCGGTACCGACAATTACTACCGCGGCACGGTGGACTGGAACCAGCAGGTCGGCAGCGACTCCGCCATTCGGCTCAACGTGATGGGGCACAGCAACGATATTCCAGGCCGCGACGGGCCCGACTTCTCCCGCTGGGGCATCGCGCCGTCGGTGACGTTCGGCCTGCATTCGGCTACCAGCGTCACGCTGAGCTATTACCACCTGCAGAGTGATGACACGCCGGACAGCGGCATCCCGTACAACAACCCGTTCGCGGCGACGAGCCCCTACGCCTACCTCAACGGCGATGGCCGGCCGTATTCGGTACCGCGCGGCACCTATTACGGCTGGCTGGACCGCGACTTCCAGAAGCAGAACGACGACGTCGGTTCCGTGCTGGTGAAGCACGACTTCGGCAACGGCTGGCTGCTGCGCAACACCACGCTGTACGGCCGTTCCACCAACAACTACATCTGGACGCAGCCGGACGACAGCCAGGGCAATTTCCTGTTGAACGGCGGCGTCTGGCGCCGCAACAACAACCGCGACAGCAGCACCACCAACCTCACCAACCAGACCGATCTCACCGGCGAGTTCGAGACGGGCTCGCTCAAGCACAGCTTCGCCGCCGGCCTGGAAATCAGCAGCGAGAAGACCCAGCGCACCAGCTACCTGGTCGATCCGGCGATCAACGCCGCCGACACCCATAACACCGGTTCCATCGTCAACGGGGCCTGCACTCCGAAATACGGTATCGGTGCCGCGTCCAATTACTGGTGCACCGATGCGCAGCACCCGACGCCGAACGACCCGTTCAACGGCGCGGTCATCGGCGGCCAGAACCCGACGCGCATCGTCACCGACACGCGCTCGGCCTGGGCTTTCGACACGGTGGAGTTCAATCCGCAGTGGTCGGTGAACGGCGGCGTGCGTTTCGACAGTTTCAGCACGCATTCGACGGCCACCACGACCACCACCGGCGTGGTCACGCGCCTCGGCAACGACTCCCATTTCTGGAACTACCAGCTCGGCGTGGTCTACAAGCCTGCGCAGAACGGCAGCATCTACCTGTCCTGGGGTACCTCGTCGAATCCGCCGGGGGTGGATGCCGGCGACGGCGCGGACGGCATTGCCGTCACCAATGCGGACCTCAAGCCCGAAAGCAGCCGCAACCTTGAGCTCGGCACCAAGTGGGACGTGCTCGACCAGCGCCTCTCGCTCACCGCGGCGATCTTCCGCAGCGAAAAGACCAATGCCCGCGTCGCCACGGGTGGCCGCGGCAGTGCGCAGATCAATGCCGGCGATCAGCGCGTCGATGGCATCGAACTGGGCTTCAGCGGCGCCATCACCGAGCGCTGGAGCGTGTACGGCGGCTACACGTATCTCGACAGCGAGCTGGTCAAGGTCGGTCCGGGCGAACAGGCGAACAAGGGCAATGAGTTTCCCAACACGCCCAAGAACAGCTTCACGCTGTGGACCACGGTGGCGATCACCTCGAAGTGGTCAGTGGGTGGCGGCGCGTACTACCAGGACAAGGTGTATGGCGATACCGCCAACCGGAAGTGGGTCCCTTCGTACACGCGCTTCGATGCGATGGCTTCCTACCAGGTGAACCCGCGCCTGACGCTGCAGCTCAACGTGCAGAACCTCACCAACAAGTACTACTTCGACAAGGCCTATGCCTCGCACTACGCCTCGGTGGCGCCGGGCCGGGCCGGCATCCTGACCGCGAACTTCAGCTTCTGATAGTGTCCCCGGGCTGGCCGCGGGATAGCGGCCAGCCGCCGGGCCAAGGAAACACCATGCTTCTGCACATTCCCGAAGTCCTCACCGCCGATGAACTGGCGATCTGCCGGCAGCGCCTCAAGCAGGCGCCATGGGCGGACGGACGGGTCACGGCGGGTCACCAGTCGGCGCTCGCCAAGGACAACCTGCAGCTTCCGGAAGATTCCGCGGAAGCGAAGGAACTCGGCCAGTTGGTGCTCGATGCGCTCGGTCGCAACACGACCTTCTTCGCTGGCGCGCTGCCGCGGCACATCTTCCCGCCGCTGTTCAATTGCTACCGCGGTGGCCAGTCGTTCGGCTTCCATGTCGACAACGCGATCCGCTACGACCGTCGCCACGGGGCAGGCACGCCGATACGCACCGATCTCTCGGCCACGCTGTTCTTCAACGATCCCGACGAATACGACGGCGGCGATCTGGTGATCGAAGACACCTACGGCACGCATTCGATCAAGCTGCCGGCCGGCGACATGGTGTTGTATCCCTCCAGCAGCCTGCACCGCGTCGAGCCGGTGACGCGTGGCGAGCGCACGGCGTCCTTCTTCTGGATCCAGAGCCTGGTTCGCGACGAGCACCAGCGTCGCCTGCTGCTGGAAATGGACGTCTCCATCCAGAGTCTTACCCAGGCCCAGGCATCGCACGCGGACGTGCTTCGGCTGACCGGCGTGTATCACAACCTGCTGCGGACGTGGTCCGAGACATGAGTTGCGCGCAGGCGGCCGCTCGCGCCGACGAATTCCTGCACCTGTTGAGGACGAATCCGTCGCGCGTGCATGCGACCTTGCTGGCGCAGGCGCTCGCCGGCGATGCGGGATCGCAGCTGGGCGTGGCGCAGATGTATCTCGAAGGCATCGGCTGCGAACGAAATACGGGCGAGGCGCTGTACTGGTTCCAGCACGCGGCGCATCAGGGCGACGCGATGTCGATGAACATGCTGGGCCGCATCCATGAGAACGGCTGGGGCGTGCCGGTCAGCTACGAACTGGCCGCCGTGTGGTACCGCGAAGCCGCCGAACACGGCTCGGATTGGGGCATGTACAACTATGCTCACGTGCTGGCCAACGGACGTGGCGTGAAAGCCGATCGCGCCGCGGCATTTCACTGGTTCGAGCGGGCGGTCGACGCCGGCCATGCGCGAGCCATGCATTTTCTCGGGCAGTACTACGAATATGGCTGGGAAACCGCGCCGGATGCCGAGCGGGCGTATGCGCTTTATCGCCTGTCGGCGGAGAAGGGCGATTACCGCGGCAAATGCAGCTGGGCCTCGGTGCTGACCGAGCGTGGCCAGATCGAGCAGGCGTGCGCACTGTTGCGATCCGCCATGGATGCCGCGCCCGCTTACTTCGTCGAAGCCCTGCGCAACGACCTGCGCCAGTCGCGGCATCCGCAGCTGCGTGAGCTGGCGGAGCATGCGGTGCCGTAAAAAAAGCGCACCCGGTGCGTGACCGGGTGCGCTCGGTTTCGTCGATGGCCTGATGGCGGTGTGTCAGGACCAGTCGCTGTCGTCGAAACCGCCGTCGCTGCTGTCGTTGAAATCGTCCGTCGATGCGAAGTCGCGGCCATCGTGGTCCAGCGATCGATCGTTGTTGTCGTCGTAGTAGTTGTTGTTCTCGGTAATGTTTTCGATCACCGCCGGTTGGCCGCCACCGAGGAAGCCGCCGCCGTGATGGCCGCCGATCAGGCTTTCGATGCCTTCGAACAGGAACATGCCACCCGCCACGCCTGCAGCGGTCGTTGCGGCTTGCGACAGAAAGCTCGGGGCGGCAGGCGGCTGCGCCGGTGCGCCGCCGAACAGGCGTTCACGCCAACTGGGCGCCGAAGCGGACGCCTGAGGCGGATACGGCGGTGGCGCGGCTCCCCAGGCGGGGGACTGGCCGCCCAGGAAGCTGCCGCCGCCCTGCTGCGATCCCAGTTGCGATTGCAGTTGCGCGATCTGTGCCTTGGCGTTTTCCAGCGCCTGCTGCTGCAACAGGCTGCGTTGCACCAGTAGATAAAGCGCATCGGGCTGGCCGGCAAGCCGCTGGCGGATCAGTGCGTCGGCCTGCGGATCCTTCGCCACGCCACCGGCGCTGACCAGCCGCTGGAGAAAATCTTCGAGTAATTGTTGTTCCTGCGGTGTCATGACTTGCGAAATCTCCGGCATGGATGAGGTGCCCACCTTCGCGTGCCAAAGGCGAGGGCTGCAGTGCCGGAAGTGTGCCCGCGCTCGGTGACATCAAGGGCTCAGCCTTTTCCGTTTGCCTGGCAGTCAGTGTTCGCAAATGCTTGCGCCGCGTCGACGGCCGTGGAATGCCGTGCCGGATTCGTCGAGCCATCCAGGCGGGCAACCCGCCGCATGTCGACCCATGATGGATGTCGCTCCGATCAACACCGGGTCACCGGCGTCATGTCCCGAGGTGTCGTCGATCCTCTTGAACTCGTCGACATCGATCAGCAGCAAAGAGAAGCCGCCGGGCGATGCGATGGCAGGGATGTCTTGCTGCGTCTTCGCACGAATCGCACGGCGATCGAGCTTGCGATGTAACGGACGCCAACGCGAACGCCGGCGCCATGCACGCGTTGCAGCACCTTCTGTATTTTCTGGACGCGTGGCGTCGGCGAACAGTCGTGCCGTGACCGCGATGCAGTCTTTCGTGCCAGGCGTGCCGAAGCGGGCGAGGGCCCATAACAAAACAGCGCCTGATGCCTGAGGCAACAAGCGCTGTCTGGAATCAAGTGGTGGAGCCAGGGAGGATCGAACTCCCGACCTCGTCATTGCGAACGACGCGCTCTCCCAGCTGAGCTATGGCCCCACAAGAGCGCGTCATGTTAGCAGGCTGTTTTGGCTTTCGCCAAGCCCCCGATGGGGCTCAAGGCAGCAGGCGCGTCAGTTCATCGTGGAGCACGTCGCGTCGCCAGCCTTCCAGGAAATCGGGCCATTGCGCGGTGACCACGTATTCTTCCAACACCTTGCGCGGGCACAGGAGGCCCGCAGGGAGGTCGAGGTTCGCGGCACGCTTGTCGACGCAGTCCTTCATGGCCGACAGCGCGCGCTTGGCATCGCCCTGCGGCGATTCGGGAATGTCCGCGGTGGCGGTCACTTCTTCCGCTTCGATAGGACGAAGCAAGGTCTCGAGCAGCTCTCTCTGCTGCGGTGAACGGAGCGCCCGCTGGCCCCGCGTGCGCTGCTCGAGGTCGCCGGCGCTGGTCGGGCGCTGCTGCACCAGGTTCATCACCAGTGCGTCCTCCAGCAGCCACGGACGCGGGCGATCCAGCGTGCGTGCAGTCTGATCGCGCCACAGCAGGATGCGGCGCAGCAGGGCCCTCTGCTCAGGTCGCCATTCGGCCGCGCTGCGGAACACGCGTTGAGGCTGGGGGTCGCCTCCCCGGTTGCACGAGCGCAGCTTCAGTCGTTCGCAATCCTCGGCATGCCAGGCTGCGCGATCGCGCTGCGCGAGGCGCTCGGCAAGTTGTTCGTGAACCGGTTTCAGGTAGACGACATCGAGCGTGGCGTAGCTGCGCTGTGATTCGGTCAGCGGGCGCTGCAGCCAGTCGGAACGGGTTTCTCCCTTGTCCAGTTCGGCGCCTGCCAGCTCTGCCACCAGCGCGCGATAGCTGATGCCCAGGCCCATGCCCACGAACGCCGCCGCGATCTGCGTGTCGAACAGGCGACCCGGACCCTGTGGCAGCAGGGGCGAAAGCGCCTCGAGGTCTTCGCTCGCGCTGTGCATCACGGTAACCACATCGCTGTCGCCGACCAGCGGCCGCAGCGCTTGGCCTATCTCGAAGGCGAGCGGATCAACCAGCGCATAGCGGCCGCTCCAGCCGAGCTGGATCAGGGCCAGCTGCGGATAGAACGTATTGCGCCGCATGAACTCCGTATCGAAGCCGAGCGAGGCGTCATGGGGCACGGTGGCCAGCCATGCGTGCAACGCATCGGGCGTATCGATCCAGGCGGCATCGGGAGTAGGGATGGAGTCAGGCTGCATGCGTCTTCCTGGCGACACAGGACGCGCACCCGCGCATTGTCCTGACATCGGTTTGTGCCTATGGTTAAGGCAACACTGACTAAGTATCGCCGTCGTCATGATGTCTGGAAGGCTCGCCGGCTGCGCCGCGTGGCACCGGGAAGACTGGCCGTCTTGCCAAGCCGCGCGGCGCAGCCGGCGGGCCTTCCAGACATCACCCATCATTGAAAATTCAACCGATTGGGCCCGCCCTGTCTGTCCGCACGCCTTCGGTCCGCTGGCTCGACAGACCGCCAGTCTGCCTTCGCCAACGGCCCTGTGGCCTGCGAACAGACAGGACGGGTGGCGACGGCGATACTTAGTCAGTGTTGCCTTAAGCGCTGCACGATAACAGGCCGCCCCGGAACCAAGCCATGCCGAGCAAGGAAACCGTACGACGACAACGCGCACTCGGTGGGGGCGTCGGCGTGGTCGTGCTTGGCCTGGCGCTGGTTTATCACTTCTTTCCCCGCGTGTTCCATGTCGAACCTTCCTCGACGGCCGCGCACCGTGCCATGAACCTAGGCCCTGCGCCTTCGGCGACGCCGGCCGCCATCACTCCGGCGCCAGGCGTGGGCGAGCTCGATGCGGGGCCGCCGGTGACCTTCGCGCCCACCGAAGTCATCGTCGCGAGGATGAGCAACAAGAACACCAACCTGCCGCAGCAGCTGAGCGCGGATACGCCCGAGGTCGAGGCGCTGCTGGCGCGTGCCGACAAGGCGCTGCATGCAGGCAAGCTCGCCGGTGACGACGGCAGTGCGGCCGCGCTGTTCGAACAGGCGCTCAAGCTCAAAGCGGACAGCCGTCGCGCCGCGCAGGGCCTGTTCGAGGTAAGGGCGCGCCTCGCCGCGGAGATCAACCAGGATCTGGCGGTCGGCGATGCCGATTCGGTGAGTGATCTGCTCGATACGCTCAAGAAGATCCCCGACTCCGCTGACGAGGTCAGCCAGGTCCAGGCCAAGCTGAAGACCCTGGCACAGGTGCGCCCGCTGCTTGCCAAGGCGGCGACGCTCCTCCAGCAAGGACACGCCGACAAGCCAGCGGGCGACAACGCGCTCGAACTCTATCGCCAGGTCCAGCAGCTCGATCCGGAAAACGCGGTCGCGTCGCAGGGCGTCTTGCAGGTGCAGCGCGCCGTGCTCGATCGCGCCTTGGCGGCAGTCGCGCAGAACGACTTCAAGTCGGCAGACCAGGCGCTCACCGAGGCTGCGCAGGTGGCGCCCGATTCGCCGGCGCTCAGCGATGTGCGCACGCGCGTGGACAACATGCGGCAGGCGCGCGCCAGCGGATTGCTCGGCCAGGCGCGATCGGCCCTGGACGGGGGCAACCTCGCGCTGGCCCAGCAACTGGCCGACCAGGCCAAGGCGATCAGTCCGGATCTCGCGGGGCTGTCTGAATTCGGCGAGCGCCTGATCAACGCACGCCTGTATGCGAGCTACAAGCCCGGCCAGGTGTTCACCGACCGTTTCCTCGATATCCCGGGGCAGGCGCCTTCAATGGTGGTCGTGCCCACCGGCAGTTTCCGCATGGGGGCACCCGACAACGAGGACGGACGCCAGGATGCCGAGACACCGCAACACGACGTGACGATCGCCAAGGGCTTCGCCATGGCGCGCACCGCGATCACCGTGGGGCAATTCAGGGAGTTCGTGAAAGCCAGTGGCTACCAGCCCGATTCCGTGAAACTGGGCGGGGCCAGTGTCTACGACGAGGGCACCGGCGCCATGCGCGACGACCCGAACGCGGGTTGGCAGGACGACTATGTGGGCAAATCGGCCGACAGCCGACTGCCGGTCGTCAATATCTCCTGGGCGGACGCCAAGGCCTATGCGGATTGGTTGAGCCAGCGCACGGGCAAGACCTATCGATTGCCCAGCGAGGCCGAGTTCGAATACGCCCTCCGTGCCGGCACCACCACCCGCTACTGGTGGGGCGACGGCACCCCGACACACAAGGTGGAAAACCTCACCGGCGGCAGCGACCGCTCCTCGAGCGGGCGTCGCTGGAGCAATGCCTTTGCCGGCTATCGGGACGGTTACTGGGGACCCGCGCCCGTCATGAGCTTCTCGCCGAACCCGTTTGGTCTCTACGACATGGGCGGCAACGTATCGGAGTGGGTGCAGGACTGCTGGCACGACAGCTACCTGCGGGCGCCTCGCGACGGCAGCGCATGGATCAATCCCGGCTGCAGCGTGCGCGTGGTGCGCGGCGGCTCCTGGGGCAGTTCGCCCGACCAGGTGCGCTCGTCCTACCGCCAGGGCGCCGATGCCAGCGTGCGCAGCGGGCGTGTTGGCTTCCGCGTGCTCCGCGAGCTTTGAGCCTCGGGGCTTCTCCGCTTCCACGGGAGCGCTCCAGCCACTGGCTGCCGGGTTCGCGCCGCGGGCCTGGCTGGTCTTCACGGATGATCCGGTCGCAACCCTTGCGAGACCGCGTCACGCCGGCCGTCCACCCGCTTGTGCTGGCGCCCGCGCGAACCGTAAAATGACCCGCTTTCGTGTAAGGGAATCATCGACTTAGGGCGGAGTGTCCGGAGGCTGGCGGGGTGGGGTGCGAGGATGTTTTCTTTCGCTATTCCTTTGTAAATCCGGTGCTTGCGGTAATTTCCTCAGAGTTGTTCTGATGCGAAAGTGGCGGAATTGGTAGACGCACTGGATTTAGGTTCCAGCGGGTAACCCCGTGAGGGTTCGAGTCCCTCCTTTCGCACCATCCCTTTGGTTTTTCATAAGCAGGCGGCCTAAGAGGTCGCCAAGCGCCTTTGACGGGCGCTCAGAATCGGTATTCCAGGAGACGTCATGCAGGTTTCGGTTGAAAACGTCGGCAAGCTCGAGCGCAAGCTCACCGTGAAGTTTCCCGCGGATCGCTTCGAGTCGCAGGTCAGTGCGCGCATCGCCGAGATGGGCCGCACGGTGCGACTGAAGGGCTTCCGTCCGGGCAAGGTGCCGACGGCGGTGATCCAGCAGCGTTTCGGTGACCAGGTCCGTGGCGAAGTGCTTTCCGACCTGATCGGCAGCACGCTCCGCGATGCCGTCGCCCAGGAAAACCTGCGCCCGGTGGCCAACCCGTCGATCAACACCACGGGTCGCCCGGAAGACGGCGAAATCGCCTACACCGCCACCTTCGAGATCATGCCGGAGTTCCCCGAAGTCGACGTCGCCAAGCTGGAAATCAGCCGACCGGTGGCCGAAGTGGGCGACGCCGATATCGAAAAGATGATCGAAACCCTGCGCCTGCAGCGCCGCAGCTTCGACGAGGTCGAACGCGCCTCGGCCGAGGGCGACTTCGTGATGTTCGAATACTCGGCGCAGGCCGGCGATTACCGCTTCCCGGCCGAAGGCCTGGAGCGCGCGGGCAGCGTGCTGGGCTCGGGCAACCTGTTCAAGGCGCTGGACGACGTGCTGACCGGTCGCAAGGCCGACGACGAATTCGACGCCGACGTCGAGTTCCCGGCCGATTTCCGCAACGAGAACCTGGCCGGCAAGACCGCCCAGTGCCACTTCAAGATCATCAAGGTGCAGGAGCCCAAGCTGCCGGAAGTGGACGCCGAGTTCGCCAAGCTGTTCGGTATCGCCGATGGCGACCTGGAGCATTTCCGCAAGGAAGTGCGCGCCAACCTCGAGCGCGAGCTGAAGGCCACGCTGATGGCCCGCCTGAAGTCCGAAGTGGCCGAGAAGCTGGCCGACGCCCACCCGGAACTCGACGTGCCGAACGTGATGGTGCAGTCCGAGGCCCACGGCCTGGCCCAGGGCAGCGTGCCGCGCGGCCAGCAGGTGCCGCCGCAGCTGGTCGAGGCCGCTGCGCCGATCGCCCGCAAGCGCGTCATCGCCGGTCTGCTGATGGGTGAGATCGCCCGCAAGCAGTCGCTGGTCATCGACCGCAGCCGCGTGGCCGAACAGCTCGCCGCGATCGCCTCGACCTACGAGGAGCCGGAGAAGGTCGTTGAACTTTACAACCGCGACCCCCAATTGATGTCCGGGCTGCAGAATCGCGTGATGGAAGACCAGGTCGCGGAATGGGTGGCGGATCACGCCACGACCACTGTCCAGAACCTGAGCTTCGACGAGGTGATGCGCCCGGTCAGTGCCTGAGGCATTCTTCAGGCGAATCAACCGGAGAGCGATAAAGCATGGCCATGGACCCGATCCAGAACCTCAACCTGGTACCGATCGTCGTCGAGCAGACCGCCCGCGGCGAACGTTCGTACGACATCTACTCGCGCCTCCTGAAGGAGCGCGTGATCTTCCTCGTGGGCGAGGTGAACGATCAGGTCGCCAACCTGCTGGTCGCGCAGATGCTGTTCCTTGAGTCGGAAAACCCGGACAAGGACATTCATCTCTATATCAACAGCCCGGGCGGCGCCGTTACCGCCGGGCTGGCGATCTACGACACCATGCAGTTCATCAAGCCCGACGTCAGCACCATGTGCATCGGCCAGGCCTGCAGTGCGGCCTCGCTGCTGCTCATGGCTGGCGCCAAGGGCAAGCGCTACTCGCTGCCCAACTCGCGCGTGATGATCCACCAGCCGTCGGGCGGCGCCCGCGGCCAGGCGACGGACATCGAGATCCAGGCCCAGGAAATCCTGTACCTGCGTCGTCGCCTGAATGACATCTACGTCCAGCACACCGGCCAGCCGCTCGACAAGATCGAGCGGGACATGGAGCGCGACCGCTTCATGAGCGCCGAGGCGGCCAAGGAATATGGCCTGATCGACCAGGTCCTCGACCGCCGTGCCGTGGATACGGTGAAATCGGCCTGATTTCAGGCATTTGGTCCCTGGTTTGCAAGTGGTTCCGCGTCTCGCTGCAGACGCGGAACCCTGTGCTATTCTCAAACCGCAATCGATTTACTAGCAGGATCCAGGCATGAGCGACGATCGGCAGGGCCGTTCCAACGACAGCGGCAAGATTCTTTACTGCTCCTTCTGCGGCAAGAGCCAGCACGAAGTGCGCAAGCTGATCGCGGGCCCGTCCGTGTTCATTTGCGACGAGTGCGTCGAGCTGTGCAACGACATCATTCGCGAGGAGCTGGAAGAGAAGGCCGCCTCCGGGCGCAGCCAGCTTCCCAAGCCCCGTGAAATCATGGAGACGCTCGACCAGTACGTGGTCGGCCAGACCCGCGCCAAGAAGGCGCTGGCGGTGGCCGTGTACAACCACTACAAGCGCATGGAATCGCGCCAGAAGAGCGACGAAGTCGAGCTGGGCAAGTCCAACATCCTCCTGATCGGTCCGACCGGTTCGGGCAAGACGTTGCTGGCCGAGACGCTGGCGCGCCTGCTCAACGTGCCGTTCACCATCGCCGATGCCACCACGCTGACCGAAGCCGGCTATGTCGGCGAGGACGTCGAAAACATCATCCAGAAGCTGCTGCAGAAGTGCAACTACGACGTCGACAAGGCGCAGTCGGGCATCGTCTACATCGACGAAATCGACAAGATCAGCCGCAAGTCCGACAACCCGTCGATCACGCGCGACGTGTCGGGCGAAGGCGTGCAGCAGGCGCTGCTGAAGCTCATCGAAGGCACGATGGCCTCGGTGCCGCCGCAGGGCGGCCGCAAGCACCCGAACCAGGAATTCATCCAGGTCGACACCACGAACATCCTGTTCATCTGCGGCGGCGCGTTCGCCGGCCTGGAGAAGGTGATCCAGCAGCGTTCCGAAACCGTGGGCATCGGCTTCTCGGCCGAAGTGCGCAGCAAGGAGCGGAAGGAAAACCTGGGCAAGCTGCTCGCCGATGTCGAGCCGTCCGATCTGGTGCGCTACGGCCTGATTCCCGAGTTCGTCGGCCGCCTGCCGGTGGTCGCCACGCTCGACGAGCTGGACGAAGCCGCGCTGGTGAAGATCCTCACCGAGCCGAAGAACGCCGTCACCAAGCAGTTCAAGAAGCTGTTCGAGATGGAAGGCGTCGAGCTGGAGTTCCGTCCGGAGGCGCTGCAGGCGATCGCCCGCAAGGCGCTCAAGCG
This sequence comes from Dyella jiangningensis, assembly GCF_003264855.1. Taxonomy (NCBI): domain Bacteria; kingdom Pseudomonadati; phylum Pseudomonadota; class Gammaproteobacteria; order Lysobacterales; family Rhodanobacteraceae; genus Dyella; species Dyella jiangningensis. The sequence goes on from NZ_NFZS01000001.1 coordinate 2,024,838, forward strand.
CAAGACCGGCGCCCGCGGCCTGCGTACGATCCTCGAGCAGGTACTGCTGGACACCATGTACGAGCTGCCGTCGCTGGAGCATGTCAGCAAGGTCGTGGTGGATGACGCGGTGATCGAAGGCCAGGCCGAGCCGTATCTCATCTATCGCGGCAATCTCAAGCAGCCGCGTGCAGAAGGTGGCGACGCCGCCTGATCGCGGTCTTAACGCGACAGCAAGCATGCGATGGCCCCGGCGGATAATGCCGGGGCCATTTTGTTTGCGTGCCATGTCGTGCACTTGTACGAAAGCCGGTTTGCCACCACTTGACGTACAGATGCCCCCGGCGCAGTGTCGGGGCGAAAGACGCTATTCATCCCTGAGAGATTCTCTTTGATGGCAAAGAACGCCCCCAATCCCCAGGCCACCGGAGCCACGCTGGATGCACTGCCCGTGCTGCCGCTGCGTGACGTGGTGGTCTATCCCCATATGGTCATTCCGCTCTTCGTCGGGCGCGACAAATCCATGCGTGCGCTTGAGCGTGCGATGGAGGGCGAGCGCCAGATCCTGTTGGTGGCACAGAAGAGCCCCGACATCGACGATCCCAAGATCAATGACCTGCACGAGATCGGCACGCTGGCAGGCGTGCTCCAGCTGCTCAAGCTTCCCGACGGCACCGTCAAGGTGCTGGTCGAAGGCCAGTCGCGCGTCGCGATCGAGAAGTACGAGGAAGATGGCGGCATGTTGACCGCCACCTCGCGCGTCATCGAGCCCGTTTACAGCAACAAGGAGCGCGAACTCGACGTCGTGTCGCGCACGCTCATCTCGCTGTTCGAGCAGTTGGTCAAACAGAGCCGCAAGTTGCCGCCGGAAGTGCTGGCCACGCTGTCGGGTATCGACGACCCTTCGCGCGTCGCCGACTCGATCGCCGCGCATCTGTCCGTGCGCATGGCTGAAAAGCAGAAGGTGCTGGAAACCGCGGACGTGGGCCAACGCCTCGAATTGTTGATCGGCCTGGTCGACGGCGAGATGGACCTGCAGCAGGTGGAAAAGCGCATCCGCGGCCGCGTGAAGTCGCAGATGGAGAAGAGCCAGCGCGAGTACTACCTCAACGAACAGATGAAGGCCATCCAGAAGGAGCTCGGCGAGAGCGAAGAGGGCGGCACGAACGAGATCGAGGAGCTGCAGAAGAAGATCGACAACGCCGGCATGCCCAAGCCCGTGCTGGCCAAGGCACGCCAGGAGTTCGGCAAGCTGCGCCAGATGTCGCCGATGTCGGCCGAGGCGACGGTGGTGCGCAACTACCTCGACTGGCTGGTCGGCGTGCCGTGGAAGAAGCGCAGCAAGGTACGCAAGGACCTTCAGCTGGCGCAGGAAGTGCTCGACGCCGACCACTTCGGCCTGGAGAAGGTGAAGGAGCGCATCCTCGAGTACCTCGCCGTGCAGCAGCGCGTGAACACCATGCGTGGCCCGATCCTGTGCCTCGTCGGTCCGCCGGGCGTCGGCAAGACCTCGCTCGGCCAGTCGATCGCCCGGGCGACGAACCGCAAGTTCGTCCGCATGAGCCTCGGTGGCGTGCGCGATGAGGCCGAGATTCGCGGCCATCGTCGCACCTACATCGGTTCCATGCCGGGTCGCATCGTGCAGAACCTCAACAAGGTCGGCAGCAAGAACCCGCTGTTCGTGCTGGACGAAATCGACAAGATGTCCATGGACTTCCGTGGCGACCCGTCGTCGGCTCTGCTCGAAGTGCTCGATCCGGAGCAGAACCATGCCTTCAACGACCATTACCTCGAGGTCGATCTCGACCTGTCCGAGGTGATGTGGATCGCCACGGCCAATTCGCTGAACATCCCGGGGCCGCTGCTGGATCGCATGGAGGTCATTCGCATCCCGGGCTACACCGAGGACGAGAAGCTCGGCATCGCGCAGAAGTACCTGCTGCCCAAGCAGCTGAAGGCCAACGGCCTCAAGCCCGAGGAACTCAGCGTGGACGCGGAGGCCATTCGCGACATCGTGCGGTACTACACGCGCGAGTCGGGCGTGCGCAACCTTGAGCGCGAGATCTCCAAGATCTGCCGCAAGGTGGTGAAGGAGCTGGCGCTCAACGAGGGCAAGAAGGTCCAGAAGGCCCCGGCCAAGAAGGCGACTTCGGCGGTAAAGACGTCCAAAGCCAAGATCAAGGCGCCCAGCGGCGTGTTGGTGGATTCGGAGAACCTGGAGCACTACCTGGGCGTTCGCCGCTTCGACTTCGGCCGCAAGGAGCTGCAGAACGAGGTGGGTCTGGTCACCGGCCTGGCCTGGACCCAGGTGGGCGGCGACCTGCTGAGCATCGAAGCCTCGATCGTGCCCGGCAAGGGCCGCCTGGTGCATACCGGCCAGCTCGGCGACGTGATGAAGGAATCGATCCAGGCCGCGCTCTCCGTGGTGCGTGCCCGTGCGGATCGCCTGGGTATTCCCGGCGATTTCCATGAGCGCTTCGATATCCACATCCACGTGCCGGAGGGCGCCACGCCCAAGGACGGGCCGAGCGCGGGTATCGCCATGTGCACCGCGCTGGTGTCGGCCCTGACCAAGGTACCGGTGCGTTCCGAAGTAGCCATGACGGGCGAGATCACGCTGCGCGGCCGCGTGCTGCCGATCGGTGGCCTCAAGGAGAAGCTGCTCGCAGCGCATCGCGGCGGCATCACCACGGTGATCATTCCCGAGGAGAACAAGAAGGACCTGGCCGACATCCCGGCCAACATCACCGGGTCGCTGGATATCCATGCGGTGCGTTGGATCGACGAGGTGCTGGATATCGCACTGGAACGTCCGCTGCAACCGCTGCAGGCGGGCGATGGCGAAGGCGGTGCGAGTGTCGAAAAGCCGCGGGATGAGGCGCAGGAAGAGTCGCAGGAGTCCTACGCGCGACCGCATTGATCCGTGATGGCGATCACCGAAAAACGGGCGGGCAACCGCCCGTTTTTCATGGGCGTGTCATGGAATGGCAGGTGCTTCGCATAGCGTTTCAGGAGTCGCTTTGCAAGCGTCGACGAAGCATGCTGAATCGCGCGAACCCTTGGAATTACTTGTCATTGCGGACCCTAGGGGCCACTGGTATAAAGGCGGCACCGCAGCCTGACGCCGAGCACGATGCGCAGTGATGCGGGGTTGCTTGGCGATGTCCCGGTGCCCTGTCGCATAGACGTCGCCTGGTCCCAGAATGACCACGCGGGCTGCATAACCGTTTAAGGGAGTGTCTCAATGAATAAAACTGATCTGATCAATGCCATCGCCGAGAAGGCCGAACTCACCAAGGCTGACGCCGGCCGTGCTCTCGAAGCTTTCTTCGAGACCGTGCAGAAGGCGCTGAAGAAGGGTGACGACGTGTCGGTGGTCGGTTTTGGCACCTTCACCGTGCGCAAGCGCGCCGCCCGTACCGGTCGCAATCCGCGCACCAACGAGACGATCAAGATCAAGGCCTCGAAGGTTCCGGCGTTCAAGGCTGGCAAGACCCTGAAGGATGCCCTAAACTAAGCGGCTACTTGCTTAGTTTCGGGTGCTTAGCTCAGCGGTAGAGCGTCGCCCTTACAAGGCGAGGGTCGTAGGTTCGATCCCTACAGCACCCACCAGAAATATGCGGAGCGGTAGTTCAGTCGGTTAGAATGCTGGCCTGTCACGCCGGAGGTCGCGGGTTCGAGTCCCGTCCGCTCCGCCATAGTTCGCAAGGGCGCCCGAGTGGCGCCCTTGCCTTTTAAGCACCGCGCACATGCTGCGCTGAACAACGATTTAGCCGGGACCAAACCATGCTTCAGGCACTGCGTAACAAGCTTCACGGATGGCCTTCCATCGTCATTCTGGGCATTTGCGTTTTCGCTATTTCGTTCTTCGGCATCGAGTCCTATTTCGCCTCGCACACGGAAACCTACGTGGCAATGGTGGGCAAGCACGAGATTTCCCAGCGTGACTTCCAGGACCGGATGAACGAGGCCCGCCGTGACGCCATGGCGCGCATGGGCGACAGCTTCGACGCTGCGCAGTTCGAGCAGCCGGAAATGAAGCGCCGGATCCTTGACCAGCTCATTAACGAGCAGCTGCTCCGGCAGGCCAATGATGCGCTGGGCATGAAGGTGCCCGACCTCGCGCTGCGCGACCGCATTGCCGGCACGCCGCAGTTCCAGGTCAACGGCCAGTTCGATCCCACCACGTATCGCGCGATCCTTGCTGCGCAGAACATGACGCCGGCGACGTTCGAGGCCAGTCAGCGCGCTTCGCTGGAACCGGGCCTGGTGCCGCGCGCGATCATCGACAGCGCCATCGTCACCGACGCGGACATGGATCGTTACCTGGGCCTGCTGTACCAGCGCCGCGATCTGCGCTGGTTTGCCGTACCCCGTCCCGCGCTCGCGGACAGCGCCGTCAGCGATACGCAACTGGAGGCCTATTACAAGGAGCACCAGGCGGATTTCATGAATCCGGAGCAGGTGTCGCTGAAGTACATCGAAGTGAACGGCGCCGACCTCAAGGTCGATGCACAGCCGAGCGACGATGAGCTCAAGAAGCGTTACGACGAGCAGAAGCAGCGCTTCGTGCAGCCTGAGCAGCGCTTGGTGTCGCACATCCTGGTCAACGTGCCGAAGAACGCGACGCCGGACCAGCAGAAGGCTGCGCTCGCCAAGGCCGAGAAGATTGCGGGCGAAGCGAACGCCGAGAACTTCGCGAAGCTCGCCGAGCAGGACTCGGACGACCTGGGTTCCAAGCGTTCGGGTGGCGACCTGGGTTGGCTGGAGAAAGGCGTCACCAACGCCGCCTTCGACTCGGCGCTGTTCTCGCTGCAGAAGGGCCAGATCTCCAAGCCCGTGTTGTCCGACGAGGGCTACCACGTACTCTTCCTGCGCGACGTGCGCAGCGGCGAGGCCAAGCCGTTCGCCGAAGTGCGCGACCAGATCGCCAAGGACTACCTGAGCACCGAGCGCGATCGCCAGTACAGTGAACTTGCCGGCAAGCTCACCGACCAGACCTACCAGAATCCCTCGTCGTTGGAGCCGGCTTCGCAGGCGCTGAATCTGCCGATCCAGGCCACGGCACTGTTCCCGCGCAAGGGCGGTGAAGGTATCGCCGCGAACGCCAAGCTGGTGCAGACCGCGTTCTCGGACGATGTGCTGGTCCAGGGCAACAACTCGGGCCTCATCGAGCTGGGGCCGGACCATGCGGTCGTCGTGCGCGTGGACAAGCATGTACCGGCCGCCGCTCGTCCGCTGGCCGAGGTGCGGGACCAGGTGCGCCAGAAGATCCTGGACGAGCGCATTGCGGCGGAAGCACTGAAGAATGCTGACGCACTGCTCGCCAAGCTGCAGAAGGGCGAGGACATGCAGGCCGTCGCGGGCGCTGCGGGTGCAACCGTGCAGACGGTGCCGAACGCCATCCGCATGCAGCAGGGCGTAGCTCCGGAGGTGCTCGAGCAGGCGTTCCTGCTGCCGCACCCGGCGGAGGGCAAGCCGCAGTTCGCCCGTGTCTCCGCGGCCGATGGCAGCTACGCGCTCGTGGCTGTGGACAAGGTGCAGGAGGGCGATCTGTCCAAGGTCACCTTCGAGCAGCGCGATGCATTGCGCAGCCAGATGGCACAGGCCTATGGCATCCTCGCCACGCAGGCGTTCATCGACGCGCTCAAGGCGAAGACCGACATCAAGATCGCTGCGGATCGGATGTAAGCGACGCTTATCAGCGATCTACGCAAAGGGCGACCTTCGGGTCGCCCTTTGCTTTTGTCGAAGCACGCATCACGGATGGGTCACGCCGAGGCTGTAGTCCGGCGATTTCGCAGGTGATGCCCGAGGCGAGATTCGCGCGCAACAATGGTTCAATCCGGCTGCCCTGCGTGACCTCGCACGCCAGCACAAGGTAGCGCCGACGGCGCGTGCGGCTTGGTCGACACATCCTTGAAGCGTCGATTCTTATCGGCTGGATCGGTTTGCGACGCATCGCATGAGCGATGCCTGCGGCCAGAACGTGCTTGCCGTGCGGAAGACCGTTTGATTTCGGTTGCCACCTCTCGAGGGCGACGCGAACGGCATGCCGTCGGCAGTTCTTATCAGCCTGTCATCGCGGTACCGAGCTTCAGCCGGGAGCACTGATCTTCAGCACCTGCCCGGGTTTCACGCCGGCGTTCTGCAAGTGGTTCCACTGCTGCAGCTGCTTGATGTCGACGGAGTAGCGTCGCGAAATGCTCCAGAGGCTCTCGCCCGACTTCACGGTATGCGTCTGGCTGGTCGCGGAGCGCTGCTTCGACGTCGGCGCATCGGCGTCCGAGGCCCCGGCAAGTGTGGCACCCAAGGGCGGAATCACCGCGGTGCCGGGAATATTGGCGTTGGCATCATTGGCAGCCAGCAGCGAATTGCGGAACTGCTGTACGTGACTGCTGGGCAGCAGCAGGTACGGCGAGGCGCGCGAATCGACCACGCCATTGCGGAAAGCGGCGTTGAGTTCCTTGAGCTCATCGGAGGACATGCCCGCGTGGTCCGCGGCATGGGCGATAGGCATCGAACTGTCGATGCCGACGGCGACCAGCCGTTCGCTGGAAGGCAGCGTAGGCAGGCTGACGTTGAAACGGTCGGGCTCGCGGATCACGCAGGCGATGGCCAGCAGCTTCACCAGGTGCTCTCGCGTCACCGACTTCACCGGCATCTTCGGAATCACCGGCTCGGCAGGCGGCGTACCGTGTTGGCCGACCATCCGCTTCACACCGAATTCGCCGGCATTGAAGGCATAGTCCACCAGCCGCCAGTCACCCAGATCGTCGTGATAACGGCTGAGCAGCGCCATGATGGCGTCAGTGGCCGCAGGGACGTCCAGACGGCCATCGAAGTTCTTGTCGACGCGAATGCCGAGCGCGCTGGCCGTGGCCGGCATGATCTGCCACATCCCGGCCGGCATATTCTTGCCGCCGAGGACGGGGCGATACTGGCTTTCGACCCATGGCAGCAGGGCGAACTCGCCGGCGACATGGTGGCGGGATGCGATCTGCTGCACGTACGCGAGGCGAGGCGCCGCCGCAGCGAGCTGGCTTTCGAAGCGGTCGGGATTCTGCGTATAGCGCCGGGCCCAGGTCGTGATGCCCGGATCGGCATCGCAATCGGCCATCTCGAAACTGCCGCGCAATTGGTCCCAGACGCCTGCGTTGCCTTCGCTGGGCCTGGCCGCGCTTGCGACGGGATGTGCGATGTCACGCACGGGCTGCGGCGCGGGGGCCTGCACGGATGGCCCGGGTGCCTTGGGCATCGGCGCGGTTGCGCATGCCGACAGCAGCACGGACAGGGCCAGGGGCAGGAGACGAAGGCGTCGGACACTCATCCGGTGAACACATCCTTGTTGGCGCGCAGTGCAGCGAATCGCGCGACGCGGTCGCCGTCGATGCCCTGGCGTTGGCTCCATGCAATCACGTCTTCGCTGTCCGTGCGAAGGAAAGGATTGGTTGCCCGTTCGGTCGAGAGCGTGACCGGCACGGTCGGCTGATGGCGCGCACGCAGTTCGCTCACTTCCTGCTGCCTCGTTGCCAACGCAGTATTGGAAGGTTCGACCGTCTGCGCGAAGCGACCGTTGGCCATCGTGTATTCGTGGGCGCAGCAGACGAGCGTATGGCCAGGCAGGGCAGCCAGGCGATCCAGTGATGCGAGCATCTGCGCCGGCGTCCCTTCGAACAGGCGGCCGCAACCCATGCTGAAAAGCGTGTCGCCACACAGCAGGACACCTTCGCCGGCGTAAGCTATGTGAGTCGTCGTGTGCCCAGGCACCGCAATGACGTCGAAGCGCGCGCAGGGTGCGTCGAACGTCACGACATCACCGTCGCCGACGCGATGGGTGGCGCGATCGATGCGCTCGTCGTGCGGCGCATAGACGGGAACGTCGTGGCGCGACAACAACGCATCGACGCCACCGATGTGGTCACGGTGGTGGTGCGTGAGCAGGATGGCGCGCAGCTCCACGCCGCGCGATGTCAGTGCCTTTTCGACGGGAGTTGCGTCGCCCGGGTCGACGACTATCGCGTGGCCGCTGTCGTCATGCAGCAGCCAGATATAGTTGTCGGCGAGCGCCGGTAACGGTACGACGTGCAAGGAGTTGTTCCTCCGCGGTCTTCGTATCGACTGGCGCAGGCATCCATGGCTTGCGCGAGGTGCCCGACTATAAAGCGCCTTGCCGATGCGCTCGTTAGTGAGACGTTAACCGTTCCGGAGCCTATTCAGCCGTGTGGCGCGGTTGGTGGGCGGCATGCAAACCAGAGCACGCAATGAGCGGGCCAGCGGCTACACTGTCGCCATCGATCCGGCCGGACCGCCCTGGCATGTCTCAGCGCGACCAAGACATCTACTCCAGCGCCCCTCTGCGCAGCCTGCTGGCAGAGGAGACGGCTGCACTGACTCCGGGCCTGCAGCGCTGCAGTGGGCTGCACGGGCTGCTGGTGAGCGTCAGCCGGGAAGATGCGCCGCCGGTGCTACCCCTGCTGGGCAACTGGACGCGCCTGAACCTGGAAGGCGGGCGTTACACGGGAGACCTGAGCGCCCGTGGAGATGAGCCCCTGCCGTTCGTGGACGACGCCTTCGAACTGGTCCTGCTGAGGCATGCCCTCGAAGTGTCAGGTACGCCACAGGACCTACTCGAAGAGGCATCGCGTGTACTCGTGCCAGGAGGCGTGCTGGCGATCACCGGCCTGCATCCTTTCAGCGCCTGGTTGCCGTGGATGATGTGGCGCACGCGAGGCCGCACACCGACGATGCATTCGCCCCTCCTGCTCGAACGCTGGGTGCGCCGCATCGAACTGGATATCGAGCACGTCGAACGCGTCGGCCATCTGTGGCCCAGCCCGCGGGTGGCCATGGACTCCGCGCACGTCTTTGGCGGCGGCTACCTGATGCTTGCCCGCAAGCGTCGGCGTGTGGCAACGCCGATACGCCTCAAACCCAAGACCATGCCAGCCCCCGTCAGCGTGGGCCTGGCACCGGGCGCACGTCGCAATGCGGCGTCCTGATTTCTCGCTTTGATGGGTGACAATGACTGAAGTGGAAGCATTTACCGATGGCGCGTGCCTGGGCAATCCCGGGCCGGGTGGCTGGGCTGCGCTGCTGCGCGCCAAAGGCACGGAGCGCATGCTCTCAGGTGGCGAGACGGCCACCACCAATAATCGCATGGAGTTGATGGCGGCCATCGGCGCGCTGGAGGCGTTGACGCGTCCGTGCACGGTGTCGCTCACCACCGACTCGCGCTATGTCATGCAAGGCATCGAGGAGTGGGTGCCCAAATGGCGTGCCAACGGCTGGCGCACGGCTGACAAGAAGCCTGTGAAGAACCAGGATCTCTGGCAGCGCCTGTCGACCGCCGTGGAGCGCCATCAGGTGCGATGGCATTGGGTGCGCGGACACAACGGCCACATAGAAAACGAACGGGTCGATGTCGCCGCACGCGAACAGGCCGAACAGTTCAGGAGCAAGGCATGAGACAAATCGTGCTGGATACCGAGACCACGGGTCTCGAAGTGCGTCAGGGTCATCGCCTGATCGAAATCGCGTGCGTGGAGATGATCGAGCGTCGTCCCACGGGTCGTCACTATCAGACCTATCTCAATCCCGATCGTGCGATCGATGAAGGCGCGCGCCAGGTCACCGGCATCGAGGACGAGTTCCTGCTCGACAAGCCGCGCTTCGCGGACGTGGTGGATGAGTTCCTGGCCTTCATCGATGGCGCGGAGCTGATCATCCACAACGCCGCGTTCGACGTTGGCTTCATCAACGCTGAGCTTGCCCGCCTGGGCGCGGCCTATGGGCAGCTCGCCGATCGTTGCAGCGTGCTCGACACGCTGATGATGGCGCGCGAACGCTATCCCGGGCAGCGCAACAGCCTGGACGCGCTCTGCAAGCGACTGGGCGTGGACAACTCCGCTCGTGACCTGCACGGCGGCCTGATCGATGCGCAGCTGCTTGCCGAGGTCTATCTTTCGATGACGTCGGGCCAGGTCGTGCTCGACCTGGGTTTCGAAGGAGCGCAGGAGCAAGGTACGACGGTCACGTTGGCGCCGGTGGTGCTTCACCGCCGTCCGCGGGTATTGCGCGCCAACGACGAGGAAGTGGCGGCGCACGAGCGTCGTCTCGATGCGCTGGACAAGAGCGCAGGTGGAAGCAGCATCTGGCGCCGCGAAGACGAGCCGCTGTCAGCGGTCAGCTGACGTTCCGCGCTTCAGTTGAAGCGCGCGAGAATGCCCGTGATGTTGTCGCTGCCGCCGGCATCCAGCGCGGCGAGCAGCAGATGCTCCACGCACTCCTGCGCCGATAGATCATGACGGGACACCATGCTCGCCATGACCGAGTCGCTGACTTCCTCGGTGAGGCCATCAGTGCACAGCAGGAAGCACATGCCCGGCTCCAGCCGGCCGCGCGCCATGCCGATATGCAGCTGCTCCGGCGCGGTGATACCCAAAGCCTGCGTGATGACGTTGCGCTGCGGATGACGCGTGGCCTGCGCGGCGTCGAGCATGCCGGCCGCCACCAACTCCTGCACCAGCGAATGATCGTGGCTGACCTGGCGCAGACTCTTCTGCCAGAGGTAGACGCGGCTGTCGCCGACCCAGGCGACTTCGTAGGAGTCCGCGTGCAGGCGCAGTGCCGCGATGGTGGTGCCCATCGGACGTGCATCCTGGAAGCCGCGGCTGTGCTGGATCAAACGCACGTCGGCGGCGCGGACCGCTTCCACCAGGCTATGACCGCGTGTCACCAGGTCGGCCACGGCGTCGCGCACCAGTGCGGAAGCGACCTCTCCGTGCTGATGACCGCCCATGCCGTCCGCCACGAGAAACAGGCCGAGCGAAGCGTCGGCGTAGTAGGTGTCTTCGTTGCGCGTACGGCGCAGGCCGACGTGGGTTCCGTGTCCAAACTCGATCATGGGATGCCTGGTGTGGCGTTGCGGTGCGAGCATGACGGATGTGAGGGGAATGCGCAAAGAATGGGTAGATGGAGGCGAAGCGATAAGGTGGAAGTGTTCACCTGTCATCCTCGCGAAAGCAGAGATTGGTGACGTTGGCCATGTGCTCGCTTCGAGGTCGGCGGCGGAATCTCGCGTCTGGTGGAATGAAGTAGAGACTCGCGATTTTGCAGATGGGATTGTCGGGGCCAGCCATGGCCCCTCCGCACTTGCGCGCTGTGGGGCCGGTCTGCGGCTGTCCAAATTTGCTCCAGGCAAATTTGTCGAACCCGGTGGGTTCTCACCCGGCCGTCACCGTCAGAAACGCAAACGCCGGTGATCGTGCAGGGTGGGATTGTCGGGTCCATCCATGGACCCGACCCCTACGCGCTTGCGCGCTGCGGGGCCAGCCTGCGGCTGTCCAAATTTGCTCCAGGCAAATTTGTCGAACCCGGTGGGTTCTCACCCGGCCGTCACCATCAGAAAAGCAAAACGCCCCACGAGGGGGGCGTTTTGCTTTTCTGGCGGAGAGGGTGGGATTCGAACCCACGGTACGCTTACACGTACGCCTGATTTCGAGTCAGGTACATTCGACCACTCTGCCACCTCTCCGAAGCGGTGCGTGTGGTCCACGCGAGCCGGCAATTGTACGCATCGGATGGCGGCGTGGCAATGGGGCCGATCCAGTCATTGCAGCGCGACGCCCCATCGATCGCGCCGGGGCAGGTGGCGGTCGCCTGGATCCAGCGAGACCACGACGCGAGTCGCGCGCCCGGTGATCTCCGTGCGCGGAAAGAACCCGAAGTAGCGGGAGTCGGTGCTGTTGTCGCGATTGTCGCCAAGCAGCAGGTATTGGCCGGCGGGCACGGTTACCGGGCCGAAGTCGCTGCTGTGACCTCGCGCGGCAAGCGACCAGCGCACGGCATGGTGTAGGGTGCCTACGGCTTCGATGGCATAGAGAGCAGGGTCTTCGCGGTCGTCGCGGATGCCGTCCACCTTGATGGGCTGATAGCTCGCGTACCGGCCGTTCACATAGAGCTGGTTTCCGCGCAACGCGACCGTGTCACCGGGCACGCCGATGACGCGCTTGACCAGTCGCTCGCCGGCAGCGGAAGAATCGAGCACGACGATATCGCCGCGCTGCGGATCGGACAGGTGCACCAGGGAGAGGTGGGTGAAGGGCAGGCGTACGTCGTAGGCGGCCTTGTCGACCAGGATGCGATCGCCGATGCGGATGGTCGGCTGCATGGAGCCGGTCGGCACCACGTTCCAGTCGGCGACGGCGCTGCGGAATACCAACATGCCGAGCATGAAGACGATGAAGCCCTTGTTCCGTGTGAGGAGCCTGGCCAGCCACTGCATGGGTGTTCTCCGTCCGCCCGTCAGTCTGGGTGGACCTCCGGCCGGGGGTAAAGGTTCCGGTTTGAGAGCAAGTCCTGAGCCGCATTGAGGGGGAAGGAAACGGGAGGCTGTGGTCGCATCCATTCTGGGAGATACCTCGATGGTTCCGACCCCGTTGCTTCTTCTGGCTACGGCTTCGCCTGCAACCCAGGCAACGCCGCAGTCCGTGGTGCGTACGATGTTCGAGGCCTTCAATAGCCATGACGCGACGCGGCTCGCGAGCCTGCATGCCGGAGATGCCCGGCTGGCGTCATCGGACTTCTGCAGTGCGCGCGTCGACCACAGAGGTGGTGCGCACTTATCGTGCGTTGTTCGATCGGTTTCCGGACATCCGTGACGAGGTGCAGGAGGTGCTCGTCGTCGTGCGTTTCGTGGCGGGAAGCGGGCAGGGCGCGGGCTCGCTGGCCTTGCTGATAGCGACGTTCCTCGTGGCGGAAGAAGGACTGATCCGATCCGACGACAGCCGGTTCGACACGGTTGGGCGTCCTTGCGAATGCTGACGTCGGGGTACAAAAAAGGCGGCGCTTTCGCGCCGCCTCTTATGGCCTGCATGGAACTCAGGCGGCCTTTTTCTTCTTGGCGAGCCGCAACCAGGTGTCGACCACGGTATCGGGGTTCAGCGACACCGATTCGATGCCCTGGTCCATCAGCCACTCGGCGAGATCCGGATGGTCGGACGGGCCCTGGCCGCAGATGCCGACGTACTTGCCCTTTTCGCGTGCCGTCTTGATCGCCAGTGCCAGCAGCTTCTTCACCGCCGGGTCGCGCTCGTCGAACAGGCTGGCCACGATGCTGGAGTCGCGGTCGAGGCCGAGCGTGAGCTGGGTGAGGTCGTTGGAGCCGATTGAGAAGCCGTCGAAGATGTCCAGGAACTCATCGGCGAGTAGCGCGTTGGATGGCACCTCGCACATCATGATGACCTTGAGGCCGTGCTCGCCCTGCTTCAGACCGTTCTTGCCCAGCACGTCGATGACCTTGCGGCCTTCGCCCAGCGTACGCACGAACGGGATCATCACCCACACGTTGTCCAAGCCCATCACTTCGCGCACGCGCTTGACGGCCTTGCACTCCAGGCCGAACGACTCGGCGAAGCCCGGGTCGACGTAACGGCTGGCGCCGCGGTAGCCGATCATGGGGTTTTCTTCGTGCGGTTCGTAGCGGGAACCGCCGACGAGGCCGGCGTACTCGTTCGACTTGAAGTCGGACAAGCGCACGATCACCGGCTTCGGATAGACCGAGGCGGCGATGGTGGCGATGCCCTCGGCGAGGCGATCGACGTAGAACGACACCGGATCGGCATAGCCGGCCATGCGCTCGTCGATCTTCTTCTTCGTCTCGGCGTCCTGCTTGGCGTATTCGAGCAGGGCCTTCGGATGCACGCCGATATGGCTGGCGATGATCATCTCCAGACGGGCCAGGCCGATGCCAGCGTTCGGCAGCATGCCGAAGTCGAAGGCGCGCTCGGGGTTGGCCACGTTCATCATGATCTTGAGCGGCGCTTCGGGCATGTCGCCCAGGTCGGCGGTCACGCGATCGAACTTGAGGTGACCCTCGTAGATCATGCCGGTGTCGCCTTCAGCGCAGGACACGGTGACCTCCGTGCCGTCCGGAATGGTGTCGAGCGCGTTGCCGGTGCCGACCACCGCGGGCACGCCCAGCTCGCGAGCAATGATCGCCGCGTGACAGGTACGACCGCCGCGGTTGGTGACGATGGCGGCGGCACGCTTCATCACTGGCTCCCAATCGGGGTCGGTCATGTCAGCGATCAGTACATCGCCTTGTTGCACCTTGTTCATGTCGGCCAGCGAGCGGATCACGCGCGCCTTGCCGGCACCGATCTTCTGGCCGATGGCACGACCCTCGGCCAGCACTTTGCCCTTTTCGCCGAGATGGAAGCGCTCGAGCTGGGTGGCGTGCGAGCGCGACTTCACTGTCTCCGGGCGGGCCTGCACGATGTAGAGCTTGCCGGTGTTGCCGTCCTTCGCCCACTCGATGTCCATCGGGCGGCCGTAATGCTGTTCGATCACCAGTGCCTGCTTGGCCAGTTCCTGCACGTCTTCGTCGTTGATGCAGAACTTGTTGCGCAGTTCGGCCGGGGTTTCCTCGATGCGCACGCGCTCGCCGGGCTTGTCCGAATAGACCATGCGCTGCTGCTTGGCGCCGAGGCTGCGACGCAGGACAGCGGGCTTGCCGGCCTTCAAGGTGGGCTTGAATACATAGAACTCATCGGGGTTCACCGCACCCTGCACGACCATTTCGCCCAGGCCGTAGGAGCCGGTGACGAACACCACGTCACGGAAGCCGGACTCGGTGTCCAGCGTGAACAACACGCCGGACGCGCCCACATCCGAGCGCACCATCAGCTGCACGCCGGCGGACAGGAACACGTCCTCGTGCTTGAAGCCCTGGTGGACGCGGTAGGCGATGGCGCGGTCGTTGTAGAGGGAGGCGAAGACTTCCTTCACCTTGTGCAGCACGTCGTCGATGCCGACGACGTTGAGGAAGGTTTCCTGCTGGCCGGCGAAGGAGGCGTCCGGCAGGTCTTCCGCGGTGGCGGAGGAGCGCACGGCGACGGCGATGTTGTCGGCGCCCGCGTCCTGGCAAAGCTTGATGTAGGCGTCGCGGATGGCTTGGTCGAGTTCGGCCGGCAGCGGCGTCTCGGTGACCCATTCGCGGATTTCCTTGCCTGCGGTGGTCAACGCTTCGACGTCGTCGACGTCCAGCGAGGCCAGGCGGGCCTGGATGCGCTTGGCCACGCCGCTCTTGTCGAGGTACTGCTGGAACGCATCGGCGGTGGTGGCGAAGCCACCGGGCACGGACACGCCGAGTTTGGCGAGATTGCCGATCATCTCGCCGAGCGACGCATTCTTGCCGCCGACCTTGCCCAGGTCGGTCATGCGCAGCGTGTCGAGCCAAAGCACCAGGTCGTTCAAGGGAGTCTCCTTCAAGAGCTCTTTAGTTTCGAAGTGGCTTGGCCGGTTCGATCCAGAAACCGGCCACAAAGAACTGGTATTGTCCGCTGCCGATGGTGCGCAGCACAAGAAGACCATTCCGCGCAAAACCCACGCCAGCTGCATACCAGTCAGGCGAGAGTCAAGCAAAGACAGGCTTTATGCGTTGCGCTAAGGTGAGGGCCAGGAACAGTCAGGGACTTCGGGTTACCCATGCAGCGAACCGTTTTCTTCATCTCCGATTCCACTGGTATTACCGCCGAAACGATCGGCAACAGCATCCTGGCCCAATTCGAGGGGGTCCAGTTCGACAAGCATCGCCTGCCGTTCGTCGACGACGCGCATAAGGCGGAGGCGGCCGCGCTGCGCATCAAGACGCGCTATGCCCAGACCGGCGAGCGCCCGATCGTGGTGAACACCATGGCCTCGCGCGACCTCTGCGAGATCGTGGCCGAGAGCGGTGCCCTGATGCTGGACGTGTTCGCGCCGTTCATCGGCCCGCTGGAGGATGAGCTGGGTGCCAAGCGTTCCGGCGCGGTGAACCGCTCGCATGGCCTGGTCGATTTCGACAAGTACGAGGCGCGCATCAATGCCACCAACTACGCGCTGTCACACGACGACGGTATTGATGTGGACTATGCCCAGGCGGACCTGATCCTGGTCGGGGTGTCCCGTTCGGGCAAGACGCCGACCTGCCTGTACATGGCCTTGCATTACGGGGTGAGCGCCGCCAATTACCCCCTGACCGACGACGACCTGGACAAGCTGGAGCTGCCGTCGAGGCTGCGTCCGTACAAGGACCGCCTGTTCGGCCTCACCATCGATCCCATGAGGCTGGCGCAGATCCGCGAGCAGCGTCGCGCCGGCAGTCGTTATGCCAAGCTGGAACAATGCAAATGGGAGCTGGCGCAGGCCGAAAAGCTGATGCGCCGCGAAGGGATTCCCAACCTCAACACCACGCATGTCTCCATCGAGGAGATCGCCAGCAAGATCTTCGACCGCTTCGGCATCGAGCGGACCATGTTCTAGAGAGGAGTAGCCATCGCCCATGAGTGTCGTACTGGACAGCCGCAACGCGCTACTACCGGGACGCTTCGGCTTCCTGATGGGGCTGTACGCGGAAAACTACCATCGGCTGGCGAAGCTGTTCGCGCCGCAGGAGTTGCAGCCGGGGTTCTATGTGTCCAGCGTGGACGATGGGCTCGACGTGCGCCTGCAGGTACAGGAGAAGCACCCGTATACGCTCGAACTGGAGTTGACCTACAACTTCGTCGATGCGCACACGGGGCAACCTTCGCCATCGGCGCAGTTGCGCATGTATACCGACGCGCATGTGGCCGAGGCGCTGCATTGTCATCCCGGCCGTCACCTTTGGCAGGTGCTTGGGCCATTTCCTCCTGCGCACACAGTGCTGCAGCACCGGCTGCGCATGAACGGATTCCTCTCGCGCTGGCTGGAATACCTGGCGGAGCAGGGGCATTCGATGGGGACGCTGGAGCGGCTGGAAGACCACCGCTCGCCCGACGAGGCCGCTCTCCTGTAGGAGCGCACCCAGTGCGCGAAAATCCGACGGAGCGGTAACGACCGACGCCTGCGGTCGCGCACAAGGTGCGGTCCTACAAGGGCGAGCAAAGGGTAAAACTTTTCTCCAGGCAACAAAAAACCCGCCAATGGCGGGCTCTTCGTAATCTGGCGGAGCGGACGGGACTCGAACCCGCGACCCCCGGCGTGACAGGCCGGTATTCTAACCGACTGAACTACCGCTCCACATTTTTACTGCTTCCATTACCACACCAACAGATTTCATCCTTGACCACTCTACTGCTTCGCCGGCATCCGGTTTGGCGTTAGAGTGGCGTCCCCAAGGGGATTCGAACCCCTGTACTCACCGTGAAAGGGTGATGTCCTAGGCCTCTAGACGAAGGGGACGTATCTAAATTTGGTGGAGCCAGGCGGGATCGAACCGCCGACCTCCTGCATGCCATGCAGGCGCTCTCCCAGCTGAGCTATGGCCCCGTGTGCCTCTGGAAGCCCGAAAGAATAGGTTGAGATTGCGATTTCGTCAAGCGCCCACGACCAGATTTTTTCAAAAAATTTTCACGTGCGAATCACAACAAGCAGTTACATCGATTCGCCGTTCGCTTGTTCGACGAAGGCGATGTCGACTTCGCCGGGCATGCGCTCCAGATCGTCGCGTGGGGCTGTGCATCCGGGGTTCGATTGCTAGTCTTGCGTGACGTCCCCACGGATTTCGTCGATGCACGATTTGCACTTCATCCAGGATCTCGCGACCGTCATGCTGATCGCGGGCCTGACCACGGTGATCTTCCAGCGGCTGCGTCAGCCGGTCGTGCTCGGATACATCATCGCTGGCGTGCTGGTCGGGCCTTACACGTTTCCCGTGGTCTTCATCCACGACGACCAGACGATCCGCACCTTGTCCGAACTGGGCATGATCCTGCTGCTGTTCGCGTTGGGCCTGGAATTCAGCCTGAAAAAGCTGCGCGAAGTCGGTGGCGCGGCGCTGGTGGCGGCGGTCTGCGAAATCGTACTGATGCTATGGCTCGGCTACGAAATCGGTCGCTTCTTCGGCTGGAGTCCGATGGACGCGCTGTTCCTCGGCGCCATGCTGTCGATGTCCTCGACCACCATCATCATGAAGGCGCTCGACGACTTGAACCTCAAGCGTGAGCGCTTCGCCCAGCTGATGTTCGGCATCCTGATCGTGGAAGACGTGCTCGCCATCGTATTGATGGCATTGCTTACCGGCATCGCCAGCACCGGCGGTCTGGAAGCGAGCGAGGCGATGGGGGCCATCGGGCGCCTCACGCTGTTCATGGCGGTGTCGCTGGTGGTTGGCCTGCTGCTGGTGCCGCGCGTGGTCGACTACATCGCAGCTGTCAGTCGTGACGATGTCTTGCTGGTGGCGGTGCTGGGCCTGTGTTTCGGCTTCTGCCTCCTGGTGACGGAGATGGGATACAGCGTCGCGCTGGGTGCCTTCATGATCGGCGCGATCGTGGGCGAATCGCAGAGCGTGGAGCGTGTCGAGCGGATCGTGGGTCCGGTGCGCGACATGTTCAGCGCGATCTTCTTCGTGGCGATCGGCATGCTGATCGATCCCGCCATGCTCAAGCAGTATTGGCTGCCCATCCTGGTGGTGACGGCGGTGGTGATCGTGGGCAAGGTGCTGACGTGCAGCTTCGGCACTTTCGTCGCGGGCAATGGCGGGCGTACGTCGCTGCGGGTCGGCATGGGATTGGCGCAGATCGGCGAGTTCTCCTTCGTGATCGCCTCGCTCGGCCTGACCCTCAAGGTCACCAGCGGCTTCCTGTATCCGGTGGCGGTTGCGGTGTCGGCGATCACCACGTTCCTTACGCCTTATCTCATCCGCTCCTCGGATCCACTCGCGGGCGCACTGAGTCGCCACTTGCCCAAGACCTTCATGGGGGCGCTGGCCACCTATACCGACTGGATGGGCAACCTGAGCCTGAGCGGGCAGGGTGCCACCGTGGCGAAGATGATCCGGCGCCTGGTATGGCACGTGATCATCAACATCATGCTGGTGGTGGCGGCGTTCCTGATCATGTCGTACCTGTATCGCCGTGGCTTCTTCCACTGGGATTTCCTGGCCGACAGGCCGCAGGTGAAGCGCAGCCTTGCATGGTCGATCGCCGCGCTGATTTCCCTGCCGATGATCGTGGCCGCGTATCGAAAGGCGTCCGCGCTAGGCATGCTGCTCGCCGAGCTCAGCATCCCCGAGCGCATCGGTGGTGCCTACAACATGCGCATCAGGGCCGTGTTGGCGCGGTTCATCCCGCTGATGACCATGTGGGTGCTTGGATTGCTGGTGGCTGCGCTGGCGTCGACCATCCTGCCTCCACGCGAAGTCGCGCTGGTGCTGGTGCTGGTTCTGCTGCTGCTTGCATGGCTGTTGTGGCGGGGGCTGGTGCAGGTCCATGCGCGCCTGCAGGCCGCATTGCGGGACACCCTGGACAAGCCGGGCCGTTCCGGTGACGGGCATGCCTGAAAAAGCCCGCTGATGCAGGGCGGCCAAACCAGTCTCAGGATGTGCACAAATCGTAAAAAACCGCGGCGAAACGGCCAAATCGTGAACTTTTAATCACGACTGACGGTCGTACCCCCCACAGCGTTGCCAAGACTCGACAGGGGCCGCACAATGCGGGGCCTGCCTCCATCGGGGGGGCTTAGTCCGGTACCGCCGGCATATCTCAAAACGAGGGAGTTCCACATGAAGCAATTTCTGCGTCCCACGCTGACGGCGGCCGCGCTCGCGGTTGCCCTGGGCATGACCGCTGGCGTGCACGCACAGGCAGCGAAGAGCGCCGCCCCCGCCGCCGCTCCCGCCACCGCCACGCCGCCGGCGGTCGACAAGACCAAGGCCAGCTATGTGGTCGGCTGGGATCTGGCGAGCTCGCTGCCGCCG
Source organism: Dyella jiangningensis (assembly GCF_003264855.1). Lineage (NCBI taxonomy): Bacteria > Pseudomonadati > Pseudomonadota > Gammaproteobacteria > Lysobacterales > Rhodanobacteraceae > Dyella > Dyella jiangningensis. The sequence goes on from NZ_NFZS01000001.1 coordinate 2,044,537, forward strand.
CTGGTCCGCGCCGAAGTGGATCCGGCCACCGTGGCCCGCGCGCTGCAGTCCGCCCTCTCCGGCCAGAAGCCGACGATGAGCGAGGCCGAAGCCAAGCAGGTGCGTGATGCTTTCGTGGCCAACCTCCAGGCCAAGGCCAAGGCTGAGTACACCCAGGTCGCCGCCAAGAACAAGACCGAGGGCGACGCCTTCCTCGCCAAGAACAAGACCGCTCCGGGCGTGAAGACGACCGCTTCGGGCCTGCAGTACCAGGTGATCAGCCAGGGCACCGGCGCTCGCCCGGGTCCGAACGACACCGTGCAGGTCAACTACGTCGGCACCTTCGTCAATGGCGAGACCTTTGACGACTCGTCCAAGCACGAGGGCGGCGGCGCCGCTTCGATCCCGCTCGCCGGCGTGATCCCGGGCTTCCGCGAAGGCATGCAGCTGATGCAGGTCGGCGGCCACTACAAGTTCTTCATCCCGTCGAACATCGCTTACGGTGCGCAGCCGCAGAACGGCTTCCCGCCGAATGCGACGATCATCTTCGACGTCACCCTGGTCAAGACCGGCCCGACGCCGGCCGGCGAGCAGGCTGGCGGCGCGAAGTAATCGCCGAAAGCTCTCTCTGAGACAGGCACGGGGCGCGAAGCGATTCGCGCCCCGTGCTTTCTTGCCCCTTCGAGGAGGACTGGAATTCCTGGTACGGCTGCGCTTGATGCGTTCGCATGCTGTAACAGTCGCTGCTGCTAGAATTGCGGGCCTTGCACTCGGGAGTTGTTGCGACAATGAAGGTCACCATCTTCGGCACCGGTTATGTAGGTCTGGTCACCGGTGCCTGTCTGGCTGAAATGGGAAATCACGTCGTCTGCGTCGACATCGACGCGGGCAAGGTCGAGCGCCTTAAGAAAGGCGAGATCCCCATCTTCGAGCCGGGCCTGGAGCCGATCGTCAAGCGCAACTACGCCAGCGGCCAGCTCGATTTCACTACCCACCCGGCGCCAAGCATCGAGCACGGGCAGATCGTCTTCATCGCTGTGGGCACGCCACCGGACGAGGACGGCAGCGCCGACCTGAAGTATGTGCTGAGCGTGGCTCGCACGATTGGCCAGCACCTGGACAAGTACACGGTCGTGGTCAACAAGTCGACCGTGCCGGTTGGCACCGCTGATCGCGTTCGTGCGGCCATTGCCGAAGAACTGGAAAAGCGCGGCGCGTCCGTCGAGTTCGACGTCGTTTCCAATCCGGAATTCCTGAAGGAAGGCGATGCGGTGGAGGACTGCCTGCGTCCTGACCGCATCATCATCGGCAGCTCCAGCGAGCGCGCCGTCAACGTGCTGCGCAAGCTGTATGCGCCGTTCAATCGCAACCATGACCGCACGGTGGTGATGGATGAGCGCTCGGCCGAGCTCACCAAGTATGCGGCCAACGCGATGCTGGCCACCAAGATCAGCTTCATGAACGAAATCGCCAACATCGCCGAGCGCGTGGGCGCCGACGTGGAATTGGTGCGCCAGGGCATCGGCTCGGATCCGCGCATTGGCTACCACTTCATTTACCCGGGTGCGGGTTACGGTGGTTCGTGCTTTCCCAAGGATGTGCAGGCGCTCGAGCGCACGGCGCGTGGCGTGGGCTATGACGCCCGGCTGCTGGGGGCCGTCGAAGCCGTCAACCATGACCAGAAGACCAAGCTGTTCGAGCTGATCTCGCGTCATCTGGACGGCCAGTTGAAGGGCAAGACCATCGCGTTGTGGGGCCTGGCGTTCAAACCGAACACCGACGATATGCGCGAAGCTTCCAGCCGCAACCTGATGGAGGCGCTTTGGACGGCCGGCGCCAAGGTGCGCGCGTTCGATCCCGAGGCTCGGGAGGAAACCCATCGCATCTATGGCGATCGCGAAGACCTGGTCTTGTGCGACAACGCCTACCAGGCGCTGGAAGGCGCGGATGTGCTGGCCATCATCACGGAGTGGAAGGCATTCCGAAGCCCTGATTTCGCGCGCATTCGCGGCATGCTCGGCAGCCCCGCCATTTTCGACGGCCGCAACCTGTACGATCCGGTTGCGGTGGAAGAAGCCGGCCTGGCCTACTACGGCATCGGTCGCGGCCGTAGCCTGAGGCGCTGAGCGTGTCGGACGACTCGCTGCAGCAACGCCTCACCGAGCTGGAAGTGAGGCTCACCTTCATCGATGACACGGTGAGTGCGCTTGCCTCGGCGGATGCAGAGTTGTCGATGCGCATCGCTGCGCTGGAAGAAGTCATCCGTGGCTTGCGCAGCGAGTTGTCGTCGCTGCGCACATCGCAGGGGCACGATCCGCACAGCGAACCCCCGCCGCCGCATTACTGACATCATTCGTACCGTACCCGCATCACGCTAGCGAGTTAGAACATGGCCGAATCCCTGCGCGATCAGCTGCTCAAGAGCGGCATCGTCAAACAGGTCCGCGACGAAAAGCGCCCGAATCCGCCAAAGGGTGCAGCTTCGTCCAAGGGCAGCAAACCGCCGCATCCGAAGCCGCATGCGGCAGGCAAGCCGCAGGGCACGGGGCAGGGCGAGATCGACCTTGCCAAGGCCTACGCCATTCGTGCGCAGACCGAAGCCAATGAGCGCAAGCGCGCGGAACAGGCGGCCGCCGAGGAGGCGCGCCTGCGCCGCGAGCGCAAGCAGAAGATCCAGCAATTGCTGACGGGCAAGACGCTCAACAAGCCGGACGTCGACCACGTCCGGCATTTCGAGTACGGCGGCAAGATCCGGCGGGTACATGTCGATGCGGAGCAGCTTGCGGCGATCAACGCGGGAGAGCTCGGCGTGGTGCAGCAGCAGGGACGATACCTGTTGGTGACGCGTGAACTCGCCGAGCAGGTTAGGACGATCGATCCACAGCAGCTGGCGTTGCTGGTCGAACCCGGCAGCGCAAGCGGCCTCGGCGAAGACGGCGTGCCTGACGACCTGATGTGGTGACGCGCGCCGGCAAATCGCGCCGTCAGGCATAAAAAACGCCCGGTGAAAGCCGGGCGTTTTGCTTGGTGGATGGGGCGATCAGGCTTCGATGTCTTCGGTCTGCTCCGTCGTTGCCGGTATCTCGAAACCGGTCTGGGCGAGCGCCGGCAAATCCCAGCCCTGCTTCGGCGAGAAACGTTCGCCGTAGCGCTGGGCGAGCCTTTCGAGCTTGCCTTTCACCACGGTGGCGCCTTCGCTGCGCACATATTGGATCGGGCCGCCACGGAACGGCGCAAAGCCGGTGCCGAAGATCACGCCGGCATCCAACAGGTCGGCATCGTCGACGACGCCGTCAGCCAGGCAGGCCACTGCTTCGTTCACCATAGGCAGGATCATGCGGTCCTGCAGGTCGGCCGGAACGTTGTAGTCAGGGTCGACCTCGGGCTTCTGCGGCTTGCCGTCCTGCCAGATATAGATGCCCTGTCCGTCCTTCTTGCCGCGCTTGCCGGCGGCGAGCTTGTCCTCCAGTCCCGGGGGCAGCTCGAGGCCAAGGAAAGGCGCGAGCTCCTTGCCGACGGAGGCGCAAACGTCCAGGCCCACCGTGTCCGCCAGTTCGATCGGGCCCATCGGCATGCCGAATTTCCGGGCTTCCTTGTCGAGCACCGGGCCGGGCACGCCTTCGCTGTACAGGCGCATGGATTCCAGCAGGTACGGCATCAGGATGCGGTTGACCAGGAATCCGGGCGTGCCCTTGACTGCGACAGGCAGCTTGCCGATGGCCTTGCAGAATGCGAGCGCGCGTTTCTCGGCGTCCGCGTCGAGCCGGTCGTGCCGCACCACTTCCACCAGCGGCATCTGCGCCACCGGATTGAAGAAGTGCAGGCCCAGGAAGCGCTGCGGCGCCTTCAGGTCGACACGCAGTTCATCCAGCGGAATGCTGGACGTGTTGGTCGCGAGGAGTTCATCGGACTGGAACTGCGGCTCGATGCTGGCGTACAACGCCTTCTTGGCTTCGGCGTTCTCGAAGATCGCCTCGATGGCCAGGTCGGCCGTCGCCACGCCCTTGCCTTCGACATCGGCACGAAGCCTTCGTGCGGTTGCCTCGACCTTGTCCGCCGTCTTGAGCTTCTTTTCGTAGAGCTGTCGCGCACGATCCAGCGCGGGCTGGATGTACTTCATTTCGCGGTCCTGCAAGGTGACCTCAAAGCCCTTGAAGGCGGCCCATGCGGCGATGTCCCCACCCATTACGCCGGCACCGACCACATGCACGTGCTTGATGTTGTGTTCGATGCCGCTGCCCTGGCTCTTGAGGCGTTCCTGCAGGAAAAAAATGCGGATGAGGTTCTGCGCCGTGGTGGTTTCGGCCAGCTTGGCCACCGACCGGGCCTCGAGCTTGAGTCGCTGCTGGATGCTCGGGCCGCCGCGCTTCCAGACGTCGATCAGGGCGAATGGTGCCGGATAGTGTTCCTTGCGTACCTTGGCCGCCGTCTGCTTGACCACCATCGGCGCAAGGATCTGGCGCGCCACCCAGGTGTTGGTGGCCCATGCCTTGGCGCGCAGGGCGAACGGCCGGGCATGCGGCCGGCGCAGCAGGGCGCGCGCTTCGGCCAGCAATTCGGCCGGCGGCGCCAGGCGATCGACCACGCCCAGGGCAAGGGCACGCTTGGCCGACAGTGCCCTGCCGGTGAGCATCACGGGCAGGGCATCGGTGGCGCCGATCAGCCTCGGCAGCCGGGCCGATCCACCCCAGCCCGGATGGATGCCGAGCATCACTTCGGGCAGGCCGATGCGGGTCTTTTCGTCGTCTGCGGCGATGCGCTGGCGGCAGGCGAGGATCAGCTCGGTGCCTCCGCCCATGCAGGCGCCGTGCACGGCAGCCACCGTCGGGCAGGGCAGGCGGGCCAGCGATTCGAACACGCGCTGGCCGTTCTCGATGTTTTCCAGCACCGTGCCATGCTGGGCGTAGGTGACGAATTCCTTGATGTCGGCACCGACGGCGAAGCCGAACGGCTTGGCCGAATGGATCAGCACGCCCGCCGGCTTCTCGATGGCCAGGCGTTCCACGATCTGGCCGAGCTCGTCCAGCACTTCGCGCGAAAAGGCATTGACGTTGCTGCCGGCGCGGTCGAGGGAGAGGGTGACGATGCCGCTGTCGTCCAGGCTCGTCTTCCAGTGATTGAAGCGCAATCCTTCGAACATAAAGGGTACTGGGGTGACCGGGAAGCCTTGCACCATACCTTCCCGTAGCGAGGAATGCGAGACGGCCCAGGCGCACCCTCCAGGCAAGCATGAATATCCTGTAAAACCGCGTCTTGTGCGCTAACGCATGAAATGCATCACGGAATCCGACAAGGCTTGCATCCCACCTAGGCGAAGACCTTCAGACCACGTAATTTAAGGCCTAATGAGTACTGCCATCGCACCCCCTCCCAGCCAGACCGGCGCCGAAATTCTCGAGCGCATCCTGGGCGCGCGCGGCAACCTCATCGCGCTCGAAGGTGGCGAGGACCTTGGCCTGATCGGACAGATGCGTTCCCTTGTGCGGCGCAGCGGTCAGACCGTCTACCTGTGGACGCCTGAAGTCGGCCTGGGCAACCTGCGCGAAGAGCATGTCGGCCTGCCTGGTTCGCAGCGCCTGAATATCGCCCTGCGTTACATGCAGCAGAGCAATCACTTCGGCATCTACCTGCTGCAGCGGTTGCCTTTGCCGCTGGCCATGGCGGACGCCACGCTGTTGCGGCAGCTGGCGCGCGCGAATACTGGCCATGTGCGGCGCGTGGTGCTGCTGGACCCACCGGAAGCCGTGATTTCCAGTTTCAACGATGTGTTGGTGCGCCTGAGCTGCCAGCCCAAACCGGCGCAGCGTCCTCGACTGCGTGACGGTCGGTGGCTGCTGGCATGACGGGGTCGGCCGGCATCCTCGTCGTTGCGGCGCAACGCGAACTGCGCCGTGCGCTGTTCGACACGTTCGATCGTGATGGCCACTACGTCGTGCATTCCGCCCGCGATGCAACCCATGCGGGCATCCTGCTGGAAGGGCGGGGTGCACTCGCGTTGATCGTCGTAGTGTTCGACGGCGACGGCCGCGAAGCGGCGATCGGGCTGGACGCGTTGCGCCAGTTGCCGGCTTGTGCCGACGCGCCGCTCATCGCCGTGCTGGACGACGCGGCCATGCTCAAGCCGACCGTGTTGCCGGCTGGCGTGGCGGATTGGCTGTATGCCTCGCAGATCGAACACGAATTGCTTGCGCGTTGTCAACGGATGCAGAAAGCCTTGCGCGCCGGCGCCGCTCCCGGTGCGGCCATGGCGGCCAGCGATGGAGACTATCGCTTCGCGTTCGACGAGGTCGAAAGCGAATGGTTGATCGTGGATCCCTCCCGGGGCCGCATCCTCGAATGCAGCGCTTCGGTGGCGAGCCACAGCGGGCTCGGTGAACACGAGCTGCGGGGAAGGCCCCTGCAAGATGTGCTCGCCTTTTCCGATATCCGCGCCGAGCAGGTGCTTGCTGAAGGTTCGCGCCGCTGGCATCCCTGTCACCGGCGCTCCGTGCGTGGTGCGGATTCGGGGGAAGCCAGCGCGCGTCCGATCCGCCATGCAGGTCGTGACGTGGTGGCCTTGTTGTTCCGCAGTGACCGGGCCGGCGTACGTGCCGAGGTGGCGCTCGGTCTGTTGGCGCGGATGTTCGGCGCCGGCAGCGGCGACGAGGGCATCGCCGAAGCGGCGCGCCTGCTCTATGAGGAAATGGGCTTCGATTACGTCGCCGTCTGGTCCGCGCGTCAGGACGAGGGTGGCGCTCCGGTGCAATTGGTGCAGTACTGGCGCGGCGATGAGCAGCTATGGCCGGGCCCGCATCTGCAAAGTTCGTTGCGCCTGGTGCTGTCGGGCCAGGCGATGATGCATCAGGCCGATGCCGCGCGCTTGGCCCCGATGGATCCCTTGCTCGAGCAGTTGGGGTTGGCAGGCTTCGCCGGTTGGCCGTTGCAGGACGAGCGTCGCACCGTACTGGGTGCCTTGCTCGTGGGTACACGACAGCCCCTGCCGTCACTCGCCATCGTGCAGCCGGTGCTGCGTTGCGCAGCGTCCCGCTTCGCCCATGCGCTCGAGCTTCGCCACACGCGCGAGCAGGGCCGCGCCGAAGGCCTGCTCGATGCCTTGACGGGCTTGCCGAACCGCCTGTTGTTCAACGATCGCCTGGACACGGTGATCCGCGAGGCCAACCGCACGGGCGAATCCTTCGCCCTGCTGTTCGTCGACCTTGATCGTTTCAAGACCATCAACGACACGCTCGGCCACGCGGTGGGCGACCAGGTGCTGCTCACCACCACGCAGCGACTGCGCGGTTCCGTGCGCGCATCGGACACCGTGGCCCGTTATGCGGGCGACGAATTCGTGGTAATCCTGCGCCACATCGTCAAGAACGAAGACGTGTTGCGTATCGCAGAGAAGATCGTGCAGGTGATGGGTGCGCCGCTGCGCATCGATGACGGTACGGAACTGCAGGTCACCGCATCAATCGGCGTGAGTTTCTTTCCCGACGATGCGCCCGACGCGGAAACCCTGCTCAAGCACGCCGACGAAGCGATGTACGCGGCCAAGAGCCTGGGCCGCAACAACTACCAGATCTTCGAGGGCAGCGCACAGCAATCGCAGCAGCAGAACCTCGCCCTGAAGTCGGGCCTGCGCCATGCGGAACACAAGGGCGAGCTGCGCGTGTTCTATCAACCCCAGGTCGACGCCAACAGCGAAGACATCGTGGGCATGGAAGCGCTGGTGCGCTGGGAACATCCCGAGCTGGGTTTCATCGGCCCCGGCTTCTTCATTCCGCTGGCCGAGGAAACCGGCCTGATCGTCTCGATCGGCGAATGGGTGCTGCGCACCGCCTGCCGTCATGCACAGGAATGGGAGCGCCGCTACGGCCTGGGTCTGCGTCTTGGCGTGAACCTTTCGGCGGTGCAGCTGATGCAGCCGAACCTGCTCGAGGTGGTGGCTTCCGCCCTCGAAGAGAGCGGGCTCGAGGCCTCACTGCTGGAGATGGAGGTCACCGAAAGCATCAGCATCAAGGAAGCCCCGAACCTGGTGGAAAACCTGCAAGGCCTCCACCGGCTTGGTTGCCGCATTGCGATCGACGATTTTGGCACCGGCGCCGCCTCGCTCGACTACCTGCGCAAGTTGCCCGCCGATCGCATCAAGATCGACCAGAGCTTCGTGCGCAACATCGGCGTCGATCCGGATGACGAGGCCATCGTGCGAGCGACGATCGAAATGGCCCACCGCCTCAAGCGCGGCGTCGTGGCCGAGGGCGTGGAAACCGAGCAGCACATGCAGTTCCTCCGCGCCAACCAGTGTGACGAATTGCAGGGCTTCCTGTTCTGCCGACCGTTGCCGCAACCTTCCTTCGAGAAGCTCCTGCAGGAGCGCCAGTCCCTGCTGGCCGGTGTCAGCGGCACCGCTGCCTGACTTGCAGGCATAGCCGACATCCCCATATCGGTAGCCAGGGCGGGCGCCGCCCTCGCGGCCATGTCCTGATAGGAAATGGGCTGGTTGCAGGTACGCCTCATGGGCGGCCGTGCGTTTTCCCTTTCAGGTCCGCCACGGCGACCTCCCGCAGGGGTTGGTAAACGTACGCCGACATGCTGAACTAGGACGCGATGCGCTTGTCTGAGCAACTCGCTCCCATCCTCAGGGCATCCCAGGCGCTTGGCAGCATCGACGAAGGAGACGGCCCGAATGGGCGAAAACGAACTGGACAGTGCGCTGGTCGAGCGCGTCCAACAAGGGGACAAGCGGGCTTTTGACCTGCTGGTGCGCAAGTACCAGCACAAGGTCATCGGGCTGGTTTCGCGCTATGTGAAGAACCAGAGCGAAAGCGAAGACATCGCGCAGGAAGCGTTCATCCGTGCCTGGCGCGCCATCGGTTCGTTCCGTGGCGAAAGTGCTTTCTATACTTGGTTGTACAAAATTGCCGTGAATACGGCCAAGAATCACCTGGTGGCCATGGGCCGTCGTCCTCCGACCGACGACATCGCGATCGAAGACGCCGTCTTCGTGCCCGGCGCGGATCGCATGCAGGAAAGCGCGACCCCCGAGCGCGAACTCATGCGACAGGAAATTGAACAAACCGTATTTTCCACTGTCCAATCGCTGCCCGAGGAATTACGGACCGCGATTACCCTGCGTGAAGTGGACGGTTTGAGCTACGAGGAAATCGCCGAAGCCATGGGTTGCCCGATAGGTACGGTGCGTTCACGTATTTTTCGGGCGCGTGAAGCTATCGATGAAAAACTGCGGCCGCTCCTGTCCGACCGCGAGGACAAGAAACCATGACTGACAACCAACGCGAAAACCTGTCTGCCGGCATGGATGGCGAGCTGTCGCAGGAGGAGCTGCGCTTCCTCCTGCGGCGGATCGACCATGACGCGGCACTGCAGCAGGCATGGTCGCGCTATCACGTGGCACGTGATGGCTTGCGCCGCCGGCTGCCGCCGCTCGCCAGCGATGGCTTCGCGGGTCGTGTGATGCAGGCGATCGAACAGGAACGCGTCGTGGCAAGCGGCAAGCCGCGCCGCCATTGGCTGCATTGGTCGGCCGGTGGCGCCATCGCGGCAGGCGTGGCCGTGGCGGCGCTGATGGTCGCGCAGCCGGCCGGTCAGCCGGATCATCTGTCCCCGCAAATGGCGTCGGCTCCCGCCAAGGCGGCCGAGCAGGATGGCGGGATGCTGGCGAATGTCGGTGCGGGAGCGCCGGCCGTGGCGCCACCCGGACTCAATGTCTATTCGGATGTGCCTTACCACATCAGCCAGCAGGCATCCGCGACGCTCGATGGCGACAGCCGCACGCTGCTCTATTCGCGCAACAGCCTGTCCCCGTATCGTGTGGCGCGTTATCCGGCGAGCAGCAGCGATGGCAGTTACCTGCTGTTGATCCATCCCGACCAGGCGCAGCAGCCGTCGGCGCCGGCGCCAGCCACCCCGCAATGACGCGAAGCCGTGTGTTGCCTGCCGCGGCCTTGCCCCTTCCCGAGATCACCTGCTTCACCCGGCCTGCCCAGCAGGCTGGTCGGGTGCGCGCGCAAACACGGAGGATGAGATGAACCGATTCACCCTGCGCACGCTGTCGTGCGGTGTCCTGATCAGTCTTGCTTTGGCCGGCGGCGTACAGGCCCAAAGCGCCGCCCCCGCGTTGTCGAGCCTGCCGGACTTCACGGGTATCGTGCAGAAGAACGCTCCGGCCGTGGTGCACGTGGAGGCGAAATACAACGGCAAGAAGACCGCCAAGGGCCGTGCGGGTCAGCGCGGCGGGATGCCCGGCGGCATGCCGGACACCCCCGATGACGACGATCCGCAGATGGAGATGTTCCGGCGTTTCTTCGGCATGCCTATGATGCCGTCGCCGGAGGATCAGCAGCATACGTCGCTGGGCTCGGGCTTCATCCTCTCCAACGATGGCTACATCCTCACCAATACGCACGTGGTGGATGGCGCCGATACGGTGACCGTTCGCCTGCAGGATCGCCGCACCCTGACGGCCAAGGTCGTGGGCAGCGATCCGCAGTACGACATCGCGCTGCTGAAGGTGGACGCCAAGGGCAACCTGCCGGCCGTCACCGTCGGCGACTCGCGCTCGCTGAAACCCGGCCAGTGGGTGCTGGCGATCGGCTCGCCGTTCGGCTTCGACTACACCGTGACGCAGGGCATCGTCAGTGCGGTGGGGCGCAACCTCGGTAGCCAGGACCAGCCGTATACCTCGTTCATCCAGACCGACGTGCCGATCAACCCCGGCAACTCGGGCGGCCCGCTGTTCGACCTGCAGGGCCGGGTGGTCGGCGTGAATTCGCAGATCTATTCCAACACCGGCGGCTACCAGGGCGTGGCGTTTTCCATTCCGATCGACGTGGCCATGAACGTGGTCAAGCAGATCAAGGAAAAGGGCTATGTGTCGCGTGGCCAGCTCGGCGTGATGGTGCAGCCAGTCAGCGATGACATGGTCAAGGCGCTGAAGCTCGACAACGCGTCGGGTGCGGCGGTCACGCAGGTGACGCCTGGCAGTGCGGCGGAGAAGGCGGGACTGCATCCGGGCGACGTGATTACGGCCTACAACGGGCAGAGCATCAATTCGAGCGTGGATTTGCCGCCGCTGGTGGGGCAGACCCCGCCGGGCAGCAAGTCGACGCTGACCATCCTTCGCGATGGCAAGAAACAGGATGTGAGCGTCACGGTCGGTGAAATGCCTCGCGACAAGAATGCGGTGCTGGCTTCGGGCGATACCGAGAAACCGGCGGCGCGCAGCGGCGCCACGGCACTGGGCCTGTCGGTTCAGGACCTGGACAGCGAAACCCGCCAGCAGATGAGCCTGAAGCAGGGCGAAGGCGTGGTCATCCGCAATATCACGGGTTCGGTGGCGGCACGTGCCGGTTTGCAGCCCGGTGACGTGATCCTGATGGTCAACCAGAAGAAGGTGGGCAGTGCCGCTGCGTTCCGCGAAGCCACCAAGGACGCCAAACCGGGCGATACGGTGCTGCTGCTGGTCCGCCACGGCGACCAGAGTGGTTTCATCGGCCTGACGGTGCCGGGCGGCAAGGACGAGTGACACGTTCTCCCGTGGCGTATGGCAGCGCCGCGGGAGAGTTGCATGGCGTCGGGATGACGTGAGCTTGGGCCATCGTCCTGGCGCCATGCCGGTCTCAACGGCGCCGGAGGCACGATTCGGGCCTTCGGCGCCGTCTCACGGGGTGGTCTATCCGGCCTGCAACCGTTCCATGCGATAATGCCGGGTTCGTATCGTCATCCCGGCGATACGCTGCCCGCGCGCCGCGCCGGGCGGTGAACGCAGCCAGCGTGTTCCATGGAACTGATCCGAAACTTCTCCATCATCGCCCACATCGATCACGGCAAGTCGACACTTGCCGATCGCATCATCCAGATCTGCGGCGGCTTGACCGAGCGCGAGATGGAGGCGCAGGTGCTCGACAACAATCCGATCGAGCGCGAGCGCGGCATCACCATCAAAGCCCAATCCGTGTCGCTGCCGTACAAGGCGCGCGACGGCAAGACCTATCAGCTGAACTTCATCGACACCCCGGGTCACGTTGACTTCTCCTATGAAGTCAGCCGTTCGCTGGCCGCCTGCGAAGGCGCACTATTGGTCGTGGATGCGGCGCAGGGCGTGGAAGCCCAGTCGGTGGCCAACTGCTACACGGCCGTGGAAATGGGCCTGGAAGTGGTGCCCGTGCTCAACAAGATCGACCTGCCGACCGCCGACCCGGAAAAGGTGAAAGGCGAGATCGAGGCGGTCATCGGTATCGACGCGGACGACGCCGTGGCGGTAAGCGCCAAGACCGGCCAGAACGTGATCGAGGTGCTGGAAGCCATCGTGGCGCGCATCCCGCCGCCGAAGGTGGGCGATACCGATCGCCTGCAGGCGCTGATCATCGATTCGTGGTTCGACAACTACCTTGGCGTGGTGTCGCTGGTGCGCGTGGTGCAAGGCGAGATCAAGCCGGGCGACAAGCTGCTGGTGATGTCGACCGGCCGTGCACACGAAGTGAGCGAAGTGGGCGTGTTCACGCCCAAGCGCAAGAAGCTCGACAAGCTGTCGCCAGGCGAAGTGGGCTGGATCACCGCATCCATCAAGGACGTGCACGGCGCGCCGGTGGGCGACACGCTGACGCTCGCCGGCAAGCCCGCCGACAAGCCGTTGTCGGGCTTCCAGACCATGCAGCCGCGCGTGTTCGCGGGCCTGTTCCCGGTGTCTGCCGACGATTACCCGGCCCTGCGCGAAGCGCTCGACAAGCTGCGCCTGAACGATGCGGCGCTGTTCTTCGAGCCGGAAAGCTCCGAGGCCATGGGCTTCGGTTTCCGCTGCGGCTTCCTTGGCATGCTGCACATGGAAATCGTGCAGGAACGCCTGGAACGCGAGTACGACCTCGACCTGATCACCACGGCCCCGACGGTGGTCTACGAGGTGGTGAGAAGCGACGGCTCGATCTTGATGCTGGACAACCCGGCCAAGCTGCCGGCGGCGAACCTGATCTCGGAGATTCGCGAACCCATCATCGTGGCCAACATCCTCACGCCGGCCGACTACATCGGCAACATCATCACGTTGTGCGAAGAAAAGCGCGGCGTGCAGCGTTCGATCCAGTACCTCGCCACGCAGGTGCAGATCACGTACGAGATGCCGCTGGCCGAAGTGGTGCTGGATTTCTTCGATCGCCTGAAGTCGGTGTCGCGCGGCTACGCTTCGATGGACTACCACTTCGAGCGTTTCGAAGCCGGCCCGTTCGTGCGCGTGGACGTGCTGATCAATGGCGATCGCGTCGATGCGTTGAGCCTGATCGTGCATCGCATCCATGCCGAGCGTCGCGGCCGTGACTTGGTCGAGCGCATGAAGGATCTGATCCCGCGCCAGCAGTTCGACGTGGCGATCCAGGCAGCGATCGGTGCGCAGATCGTCGCCCGGTCCACGGTGAAAGCGCTGCGAAAGAACGTGCTGGCGAAGTGCTATGGCGGTGACGTCAGCCGCAAGAAGAAGCTTCTCGAGAAGCAGAAGGAAGGCAAGAAGCGCATGAAGCAGGTGGGCCGCGTGGAAATTCCACAGGAAGCCTTCCTTGCCGTATTGAAGGTGGATAAATAAAACTGCGGATCCGGTGCCGACGCGCCGGCCAACCTTTGGAGTAGGGCATGGATTTCGATTTTTCGGCGATTCTGCTTGGCCTCACCGTGCTGTTCGGCGTGGTGTGGGGCCTCGACCGCCTGTTCTTCTACGGATCGCGCAAGGCCAAGGCTGACGCCGCCGGTGGCGCGGTGCGTGAGCCGGTGATCGTGGATTGGTCGCGTTCGCTGTTCCCGGTCGTGCTGGTGGTCCTGCTGCTGCGTTCGTTCGTGGCCGAGCCGTTTCGCATCCCCTCCGGCTCGATGATGCCGACGCTCGACGTGGGCGACTTCATCCTCGTCAACAAGTTTGCCTACGGCTTGCGCATGCCGGCCTTCAACAACAAGTTCGTGAGTCTGGGCGAGCCCAAGCGCGGCGACGTGGTGGTGTTCCGCTTCCCCGGTTACCTGTGCGAGGACGGCGGCAAGCTGGTGCGCAGTGGCGACCAGAGCTGTGCCGATCCGCACGCACCGGTGCCCAGCCAGAACTGGATCAAGCGCATCATCGGCATGCCCGGCGACCGCGTCGAAATGCGTGGCGATCAGCTGATCGTCAATGGCGAGCCGGTGGCCGCCGACTTGATCGGGCCGTACGAGGGCGACCCCAAGCGACCGGAATCGCGCCTCATGCTCGAAATGGGCGCCACCGTGTGGAACGAACACCTGCCGAATGGCCAGGGTGGCATGGTCAATCACTTGGCCGCGCGCATGCCCAACTACGCCATTCCCCCTCCGCTGCCCAACGCCCGTGTGCCGCTGGTAGTGCCGCAAGGCTGCTATCTGGCGATGGGTGACAACCGTTACAACAGCACCGACAGCCGCTGGTGGGGCTGCCTGCCGGAGCAGAACCTGGCGGGCAAGGCCTTCCTGATCTGGCTAAGCTGGACCGGTTCGGGCGTGGCCTTCCACCGCATGGGCACGGTCATACATTGAAAAAGCGTGACGCGCGTTGACCGCAGCCGAGTGACGGCGGCAGTCCGTTGCGGCGACAATGGCCGCGCGGCGCTGCGCCAGTCAGGGCGGTTGCGCATCAACCAGAGTTTCGCGGCAGAACGGCATAGCGAGGGGACTATGAAATCGAAGCAGTCGGGCATCACCCTGATCGGGTTCTTGTTTGTCTTGGCCATTGCGGCTTTCTTCGGCTATATGGCGATGAAGCTGGTGCCTTCCTATATTGAGTTCCTGGGCGTCAGCAAGGCCATGAGCCAAGTGGCTTCCGGCGGTGTGGAAGGCAAGACGCTGGACGACCTGCGTCGCGACCTGCTGTTCAAGATGGATGTCCAGTATGTGGACAATGCCACCATCAAGCCCAAGGACATCACCCTCAAACGTAGCGGCAATGGCGCGGAGCTGAACATCTCCTACGACAAGCGCGTTGCCTTCTTGTACAACATCGACTTCCTGCTGCATTTCGAAAAGAGCGTGATGCTGCAGGGCAATGTCGGTGGCTGATCGCAGGCCCAGGATTTGACCCGACTCGCTTACCGTTTCCGTGATCCCGCGCTGGCGCAGTTGGCGCTGACCCACCGCAGCGCGGGCAAGCCGAACAACGAGCGGCTGGAGTTCCTCGGCGATGCCTTGCTGGGCGTGGTCGTCGCCGAGTTGCTGTACGAGGCTCATCCCCATGCGAGCGAGGGCGAGCTCTCGCGCTTGCGCGCGCAGCTGGTCAACGGCCAGGCGCTCGCCGTCATCGCGCGCGAGCTGGAGCTGGGCGACGAACTGAAGTTGGGCTCGGGCGAGCTCAAGAGCGGCGGCTTCCGGCGTGATTCCATTCTCGCCGACGCGTTCGAGGCGTTGGTGGCGGCGGTCTACCTCGATGCCGGCTTCGCCGAGTGCCGGGCCGTGGTGCGGTCGCTGTTCGAGCCGTTGGTGGCCGCCATTCCGCGATCGTCGAAGGATGCCAAGACGCGCCTGCAGGAGCTGCTGCAGGGCCGTGGCTGGCCGCTGCCCCAGTATGAGCTGGTCGACAGCCATGGCGAGGATCACGCCAAGACCTTCGATGTGACCTGCGAGATCACCGATCCCATGCCCATCCGCGCCGAGGGGCGCGGCAGCAGTCGGCGGGCGGCCGAGCAGGAGGCCGCGGAGACCGTGCTGCGCCAGTTGCAGGACCTGCAGGACTGACACTGGCCGTGGTCTGATTCCGGCCTGGCGTGAAGGCATGACGCCGCTTTCGCCGCCGACGACTTACACTTTCCACCGTCCCCCGCGCGGGCACGCCGGTTCGAGCCGGCCGAGCGCATATCCGATACAGGCTTTCAGCATGAACGACAACGACGACCTCGATCTCGGCGCGCCCGCCGAATTGCCCCATGACGACTTCCGCTGCGGCACGGTCGCCTTGGCCGGACGCCCCAACGTGGGCAAGTCGACGCTGCTCAATGCGCTGATCGGTTTTCGCCTGTCGATCGTGAGCCCGCGGCCGCAGACCACGCGCCATCGCATCCTGGGTATCGCCACCAGCGATGCCGGCCAGATCATGTATGTCGATACTCCGGGGCTGCACCGTGGCGCCAAGCGTGCGATGAATCGCAGCCTCAACCGGGCGGCGCGCTCGGCGATCAGCGAGGTCGATGTGGTCGTGCAGGTGATCGAGGCCGGTCGCTGGACGGATGAGGACGAGGCGCTTTACGAGGCGCTGGTGGAGCAGAAGGTCCCGCGCCTGCTGGTCATCAACAAGGTCGACCTGGCCAAGGAAAAGTCGACCATGCTGCCATTCGTGGCCGAGTTGATGACGCGCCACAGTTTCGACGACGTGTATTACGCCAGTGCGCTCAAGGAAAAGGGGCTGAAGGAACTGGAGCGGGGCATCCTCAAGCGCCTGCCCGTGCAGCCCCCGGTTTACGGCGAGGATGAAATCACCGACCGCAGCGAGCGCTTTCTCGCGGCGGAAATGGTGCGCGAACAATTGATGCTGCGTCTCGACCAGGAACTGCCGTACGCCACCACGGTGGAGATCGAGCAGTTCAAGGATCGACCCGACGGCGTGGCGGAAATCCACGCCGTGATCTGGGTCGAGCGCGAGGGGCAGAAGGCGATCGTGATCGGCAATGGCGGCGCACAACTCAAGGCCATCGGCAGCGGGGCGCGGCGCCACATGGAGCGTGCTTTCGAACGCAAAGTCTTCCTGCGGCTGTGGGTGAAGGTGCGCGAAGGCTGGGTCGACGACGAAACCATGCTGAAGAAGTTCGGTTACACCGATTGAACGCCATCCGGCCTTCGTTCTCTCCACCTTGATCCGATCGCCCGATGCGTATCGAGCAGCAACCCTCGTACGTTTTGCACTCGCGGCCCTATCGCGAGACATCGCTGCTGCTCGAGTGCCTGACGCGCGACCATGGGCGCATCGGCGTGGTCGCGCGCGGCGTGCGCGGCGAAAAGGCGCGACTGCAGCGCGCGCAGCTTGAACCCTTCCAGCCGTTGTCGCTCGATCTCATGGCGAGGGGCGAACTGGCCACCCTGACCGGCGTGGAAGGCATCGGCGCACCGCAGCGCCTGTCTGGCGAGGCGGGTCTGGCGGGCCTGTACCTCAACGAGTTGGTGGTCAGGCTGACCGGACGTCAGGATCCCCATCCCGAATTGTACGAAGCGTATGCCCGGACCTTGCGGCGGCTGGCGGACGCCGAACCGTTGGCGTGGACGCTGCGCCGTTTCGAGCGGGACCTGCTGGAGGCGGTGGGTTATGCGCTGCAGCTGGAATACGAGGCGGAATCGGGCGAGCCGGTAGAGGATGCGCAGCTCTATCGCTATCACGCCGACATGGGGCCTTCGCCTTGCCGATCAGGCACTGCGCATGCGCTGCGTGGGCGCGACCTGCTGGCCTTGGCCGGGGACCGCATGCCGGATACGGCAGGGTTGTCGGCGCTGCGCGTGATGATGCGCGACGTCATCCGCTTTCATCTGGGTGGCGCCGAATTGCATGCCTGGCACGTGCTCGGCGCCGCGATGTCGCGGCGCTGACAAGCCGGGCCCTCAGGCCACTTCCGTTCCGAGTGCTTCGATGGTCGCCATTAGGGCCTTGCGGAAGCGAGACAGGGGAGCCAGCGAACCGGTGTGGCCCAGCTTCAGGTGGCGCTGCAGCAGCATGGCCTGGGTGGCAAGCGCCGAGGCGCCGCAGAAGCCGCAGGACGAACGCAGTCGATGCAGCCGTTCGGCCAGCGAGCCCGGGTCGTCGCGAAGCACGTCCATGTCCTGGTAGAGGCCGACCAGCTCGGCGCGCAGCAAGGTGCGCATGGCTTTCACCACTTCGGCGTCGCCCATGGTGGCGATGGCCTGGGAGTCATCCAGCAAAGGCTGGCTGGTCGTGCCCGCCTGCACCAGGGTCAGGATGCGCCTGAGGTCGGCGACGTTGCAGGGTTTCTGCAGCACTTCGCTGAATTCGGCCGAAAGCAGGCGCTCGCGCTCGGTGGTGTCCATCTCGGCGCTGGTCGCCACGGCCGTGCAATCACTGGAGCGCGCCTGGGGATCCTGCCGCAGCGCGGCAAGCACTTCCTCGGCACCGGCGCCGGGCATGCGGCAATCCAACAGAAGCAGGTCGAACGCTTCGTCGTGCGCCAGTGCGATGGCGGCGGCGCCGTCGTGACAGGCCTGGGCATCCAGGCCAAGGCTGCGCAGGGCCTCGACCAGGAAAAGGCGACTGGTGGCATCGTCGTCGGCCACCAGGGCGCGGACGGTTTCCGGGGCACGACGCGCGCGCGAAGGATCGCTGGAAAGCGTGTTGAACATGACTAGTCCGTGTCGTTCAGCTGATTTTGGCAGAATGGCGCGTCATGCGCTTCACATCAAGTCACCTGCTGCTCATTCTCGCCGTCCTGCTTGGGGTTGGACTGGCGCCGTCCGCGCGCGCGGACGTGGCGCTGGGCGCCAAGGCCTTCAGCGTGCCCGGCCTGAAGATGCAGGACGTGCAGGCCCAGCTGGGCGAGGATGGCCAGGGCGGGCTGAAGCTCAGCCTGCGCTCGGCGAAGACCGAACTTCCCGCCATGGGCTGGAAGCGGGTCGGCGTGGACCTCCAGGGTACGTTGCAGCGCGACACGCACATGCGCTGGCTGTTCAACGGCACCATGCAGCTGGCCGGCGCTCCCGGCGGGGCGCTGGGCAATGCCAGCGTCGGCATGATCATCGACGAGGCGGCCAATACGCTGGAGATCAACATCAGCCAGGGGCAGGCCCAGGCCACCACCGCGTTGCCCTTGGATCAGCCGACCCACGCGCAGATCAGCCTCAAGGGCGTTCCGGCGGTCTGGCTGCAGGGTGTGTTGAGCACGGTGTGGTCGGGCCGGGCCACCGCCGGCAAGCTGGACGCCGATATTGCCCTGGACATGGCCGACAAGGGCATCCAGGCCTCGGGCCAGTTCGCCTTGAGCGGTGCCGGCTTCGATACGCCGAGCGGGACGCTGGCCGGGCAGGGCGTCAGTGGCAACGGACGGCTGAACATCGACAGCACGGGTACGCCCTCACGCATCGACCTGGACAGCAGCCTGCGCGGTGGCGAGTTGCTGCTTGGTCCGATCTTCGCCCGCCTGCCCGAGCATTCCGTGCAGCTGAGTCTGTCCGCGGCGACCCAGAACGGCGCCATTGATCTGACGCGCCTGCGTGTGTCGGATGCCGACGCGCTGCAGCTGGACGGCGCCATGGCGTTCAACGCCAAAGGCGACCTCCAGCGGCTGAAGCTGGACCGCCTGCAGTCGCATTTCCCGGCGGCCTACCAGCGCTACGGACAAGCCTGGCTCGCCACGCTCGGCATCCGCGACATGCATATCGATGGCCAGCTCAATGGATCGATGGACATCGGAAGCAATGGCCTGCGCAGCTTCTCGTTCGCAACCGAAGGCATGGACATCGCCGATGGAACGGGTCATTTGTCCGTCAAGGGGCTGCGCGGCGGATTGGACTGGGCCGTGGATGGCGATCGCCCGGCAACCACGCTGGCCTGGCAGGATCTCCAGCTCTATCGCATCGCCAACGGCGCGGCGCAGTCGCGTTGGCAGAGCCGCGACGGGACGTTGAGTTTGCAACGTCCGCTGGAAGTGCCGGTGTTCAACGGACATGCCCGCGTCGGCGACTTCGATTGGCGCCCGGCGGCCGCCAAGGGGCGTCGCTTGGCGACCTCGATGACCTTCACCGGCGTCGACATGGCTGCATTCTCGCGGGCGATGGGCTGGCCCGAATTCCAGGGAACGTTGGCAGGCGCCATTCCCGCGTTGCGTTGGGTCGACGACCGCTTCGAGTTCGACGGCGGCCTCTCGGTCAATGTGTTCGATGGCTTCGTCGACATCACGAGCTTGTCGCTGCAGGGACCGTTCAGCCCGAGCCCGGTGCTGTCCGCCGACGTGCAGCTGAGGCAGCTGGATCTCGCGGCGATGACCAGCGTGTTCGACTTCGGCAGCATCACGGGCCGCATGGACGGCTCGATCGATGAGCTGCGGCTGGTGAACTGGAATCCCGTGGCCTTCAAGGCCAGCCTGCTGGCCGGCAGCGGTGGACGCATCAGCCAGCGCGCGGTGAACAACCTCACCACCGTCGGTGGCGGTGGCATGGCCGCTGGCCTGCAGGGCGCGGTGCTGAAGCTGTTCAAGACCTTTGGCTACAAGCGCATCGGATTGAACTGCACCTTGCAGGCCTCCGTGTGCCACATGAGCGGCCTGGAAAATGAAGCGGACGGCTACACTATTGTCGAAGGCAGTGGCTTGCCGCGCCTGCAGGTGATCGGGCATCAGACCCAGGTGGACTGGCCCACCCTGGTACGCCGCCTCAAGAGCGCCATCGAAGGCAACGGACCGGAAGTCCACTGAGCATCCTGCATCCCCACACCCCAAGGAGTCGAACATGCGCAAGCTCGTCTATGGATTGCTGACCATGCTGGTGGTCGCGCTGGTGGGGTGCGTCACCATCAACGTGTATTTCCCCGAGGCAGCCGCACAGAAGGCCGCCGACCAGTTCATCGGCACGGTGATCGACAGCGCGCCGGCACCCGCTTCGAAGGACAACGAACCGTCGCCGCCCGCGAAGAAGGACGGCCAGCCGTCCGCCATGCTGCTGGACCTGCTGATCCCGGCGGCCTATGCGGCGGATACGCCCAACATCCGCATCCAGACGGCCACCACCGAGGCGATCCACGGTCGCATGCAGGAGCGCTTCCGCAGCACGCTCGCGCCGCTGTTCAACAGCGGTGCCGTCGGGTTCACCCGCGATGGCCTGGTGGCCGTGCGTGACGCCGCCAAGGTGCCGCTGGACCAGCGCGCCGGCGTGAATGCCGCGGTAGCCGACGAGAACCGCGACCGCGAGGCGCTCTATCGCGAGGTAGCCAACGCCAACAACCATCCGGAGTGGGAATCACAGATCCGCGCCACGTTCGCCAAGGGCTGGATCGAGCGGGCCCGTGCGGGCTGGTATTATCAAGACCCTTCGGGCGCCTGGAAGCAGAAGTAAGCCGTTCGCCCTTTCTTTGCCCGACTGCCGCGCCCGGGTCACCTGACTCGGGCGCGCGCGTTTCTGGAAGCCGCCGTACCCATGAATGAACTTCAAGCCACCATCACCGACCTCAGCCACGACGGCAAGGGCGTCGCCCGCATCGACGGCAAGGCCGTCTTCGTCAGCGGGGCGCTGCTGGGCGAGGAGGTGAAGCTGCGCATCCGCAAGCGTCATCGCCACTACGACGAGGCGGAAGTGGTGGAGCTGCTCACCCGCTCGCCGCATCGCGTGGAGCCGCGTTGCCGCCACTTCGGCCAGTGCGGCGGTTGCTCGCTGCAGCACCTGGATGCCGCATCGCAGATCGAAGTGAAGCAGCGCGTGCTGAAGGACAACTTCGAGCGCATCGGCAAGGTCGAGCCCGCGCTGTGGCTGCCGCCGCTCACCGACGAGCCCTGGGGTTATCGCCGCAAGGGCCGCCTCTCGGTACGCTCGGTGGCGAAGAAGGGACGCGTGCTGGTCGGCTTTCGCGAAGAGAGCAATCCGCGCTTCGTCGCCGACATCAGCCAGTGCGAAGTGGTGCACCCGGCCATCGGTCCCAAGATCGGGCTGCTGGCCGAGTTGATCAGCGGCATGGATGCGGCGAGCGACATCCCCCAGATCGAGTTCGCTGCGGGCGACGATGTCGTGGCGCTGGTGTTCCGCCACATGTCGCCGTTGAGCGAACGCGATCGCGACGCATTGATCGCGTTCGGCAAGGAACACGGCTTTGCGATCTACCTGCAGCCCGGCAGTGTCAGCAGCGTGCATCCGCTGTGGCCCGAGCATCCGCGGCTGGCCTTCCGCATTCCGAGTGGCGACGCGGCGTACGACGACGTGGAGCTGGAATTCCGGCCGCTCGACTTCGTGCAGGTCAATGCCGGCATGAACCAGCGCATGATGGCTCGCGCGATGGAGCTGCTTGACCCGCAGCCCGGCGATCGCGTGCTGGACCTGTTCTGCGGCCTGGGCAATTTCACCTTGCCGATCGCGCGGCGCGTGGCCGAAGTGGTGGGCGTGGAAGGCGAGCATGGCCTGGTGGAGCGCGCCGCCGAAAACGCGGCACGCAACGGCATCACGCATGCCCGCTTCGAGGTGGCCAACCTGTTCGAGGACCAGCGCCAGGCCCATTGGGCCCGCCAGCCCTGGGACACGCTGTTGCTCGACCCGCCGCGCGCCGGTGCGGACAAGGTGCTGGAATACCTGCCGCACAAGGAAACGAAGCGTATCGTCTACGTGTCGTGCCATCCCGGCTCGCTGGCGCGCGACGCGGGCATCCTGGTGCAGAAGCATGGTTTCCGCTTGAGCGCGGCCGGCGTGATGGATATGTTCCCGCATACCGCCCACGTCGAATCGATCGCGTTGTTCGAAAGGTGATAACCGGGAGCTGTCGTGGGTATTGAGATCGAACGCAAATTTCTCCTCGGTAGCGACGATTGGCGCGATGCTGCTTCGCGCAGCGAGCGCATTGCCCAGGGTTATCTGGTCGGCGCGAAGGCGTTGCGGGACGGCATGGCGCTCGCCTCGGTGCGGGTACGTCGCATCGGCGAGCACGCCTGGCTGAACATCAAGTCGGCACAGCTGGGCATCGAGCGTGCGGAGTACGAGTACCCGATTCCCCTGGCCGACGCCGAACAGATGCTGGCCACGTTGTGCGACGGCGTGCTGGAGAAGATCCGTCATCACGTCGTCGTGGACGGCGTGCTATTCGAGGTGGATGAGTTCTTTGGCGACAACGCCGGGCTGGTGGTCGCCGAGGTGGAGCTTCCCTCGCAGGACGCCGCCTTCCCGCGTCCCGCCTGGCTGGGGCGTGAAGTGAGCCACCTCGCGCGCTACTACAACGTCAACCTGATCGCGCATCCCTATGGCCAGTGGAGCCAGGAGGAGCGACAGGCCGCAGGAGAAACCAGCGCATGCTGATGATCGGCCTCGCCGGTACCACCTTGGCGCCCGCGGAACATGCGTGGCTCACCGCGTCGGGCGTGTCGGGCGTCATCCTGTTCGCGCGCAACTTCGAATCGCGAGAGCAGCTGATGGCGCTGGTGGACGCGATTCGCGACGTCGGTGGCGAGGACATGCTCATTGCCGTCGACCAGGAAGGCGGTCCGGTGCAGCGCTTCCGCGAGGGATTCACGCGCCTGCCGCCGCTGTCGACCATTGGCGCCGAATACGCCCGTGACCCGGAGAACGCCATCCGGCTCGCCGAAGAGCACGCCTGGGTGATGTCCAGCGAACTGCGCGCCAGCGGCGTGGACTTCAGTTTCGCGCCCGTGGTCGACCTGGCTCGCGGCAACGCGGCCATCGGTCCACGTGCTTTCCATGCCGATCCGGCCATCGCCGCCGAACTGACGCAGGCCTATGTGCGCGGTATGCATCTGGGCGGCATGGCGGCCGTGCTCAAGCATTTCCCGGGTCATGGCTCGGTCGCGGTGGACACGCACAAGGCCGCGGCCATCGATCCGCGTCCGCTGGACGAGATCCGCCGTGACGACCTGGTGCCGTTCGTCGAAGGCATCGCCGCGCATGCGGAAGCGGTGATGATCGCGCATGTGATCTACCCCGAGGTCGACGCGCAGCCGGCCGGCTTCTCCAGGCGTTGGATCGGGGAAATCCTGCGCGGCGAGCTGGGCTTCAACGGTGCGGTCATCAGCGACGACATCAGCATGGCGGCGGCTGGCGCTGCCGGTGGCGCGGCCGAGCGCGTGCGCGCTCACCTCGATGCCGGCTGCGATCTGGTGCTCGCCTGTTTTCCCAACGTGGTGGACGAGGCCATTGCGGCCGTGCAGGGTCACGCGGCCGCCGCGCCGGAACGCCTGGCGGCCCTGCGGGGCGCCGTCGCCTCCACCTGGGAAGGACTTCTCGACAACCCACAGCGCGACCGTTTCATCGCGCGCGTCACGGCGCTCAACGCCGTGGAAGGATCCTCTGCAGCATGACGACCACTCCTTCACTGGCGGCAGCCCTCGCTGATGCCGATCTGCTGTTCAGTCGCGCGGACCTCGAATCGGTCATCGCGGACATGGGCCGGCGCATCGATGCAGAGCTCGATGGCGAGCGCGCCGTGTTCCTCACGGTGATGAATGGCGCACTGATCTTCGCGGGCCATCTGGCGCTCGCGATCCGCACCGACGTCGAATTCGACTACGTCCACGCCACCCGCTACCGCGGGGCCACCTCGGGCAGCGAGCTGCACTGGTTGCGCGAACCTGCGGTGGATCTCTCCGGGCGCACCGTGCTGCTGGTGGACGACATCCTCGATGAAGGCCACACGCTGAAGGCCGTGCGCGACGACTGCCTGCGCCGCGGCGCGCGCCGCGTGCTGGTGGTCAGCCTGTGCACCAAGCAGCACGATCGCCTGGTCGACGGCATCGCGGCCGACTTCAACGGCGTCGAGTTGCCGGATCGCTATGTGTTCGGGTTTGGCATGGACTACTACGAGCAGGGCCGCAACCTGCCGGGTATTTACGCGTTGAAGTAAGCCGGCCTGGCTGGCCGCACCGCGAGGAGTGGACACATGAACATACTCGGCATCTCCGGCAGCCTGCGGCAGGCCTCCTTCAACACGGCCTTGCTGCATGCCGCGCAGGACCTGGCGCCGGCCGGCATGAACATCGTGATCCATCGCCTGCACGATCTGCCGTTGTTCGACCAGGACGTGGAAGAGCAGGGCGACCCCGAGGCGGTGGCGGCCTTCAAGGACGCCATCGACCATGCGGACGGCATCCTCGTCGCCTGCCCGGAGTACAACGGCGGCATCACCGGCGTGCTGAAGAATGCCGTGGACTGGGCGTCGCGCATCGGCAAGTCCCGCCAGGCGGCCGCGCTCACCGGCAAGATGGTGTGCATTGTCGGCGCCAGCCCGGGCATCACCGGCACCGTGCGCGCGCAGGACCAGTTGCGGCTGGTATTGCGCCGCGCCGGCGCGCGTACCGAGCCGCAAGGTGACGTGCTGGTGTTCCAGGCGCATACCAAGATCATCGAAGGCAGGCTGGCCGATGAGCGCACGCGCGAGGCGCTGGGCCGGCACCTGCAAGGATTCGCCGACCGGCTGGCCGCCGTGGCGAGAGAACTGCAAATCTGAAACAGGAACGACCCGTGACTATCGATCTGGCCGTCATCGGCGGCAGCGGCTTGTACAACTTCCCGGGGCTGGAGAACACCTCCCGCCACAGCGTCGACACGCCTTTCGGCACCGCCTCGGGCGACGTGGTGATCGGCGACTTCGCCGGGCGTCGGGTGGCTTTCCTGGCCCGTCATGGCGAAAGCCATACCGTGCCGCCGCACCGGGTGAACTATCGGGCGAACCTGTGGGCGCTGCATTCGCTGGGCGCGCACCGCGTCATCGGCGTCAATGCCGTCGGCGGCATCCGCGGCGACATGGGGCCACGGGTCATCGTGGTGCCTGATCAGGTCATCGACTACACCCACGGCCGTTACACCAGCTTCTGCGACGTGGAAGGTGCCGAGGTTCGCCATATCGACTTCAGCGAGCCCTATACCGAGTCGCTGCGTCGCGAGCTGATCGCTGCGGCTTCCGCGGCGGGCGTGGCGGTGATCGATGGCGGTTGTTACGGCGCGACCCAGGGGCCGCGGCTGGAGACCCGGGCCGAAATCGCCCGCATGAAGCGCGACGGCTGCGACCTGGTCGGCATGACCGGCATGCCCGAGGCGGTGCTCGCCCGCGAACTGGAGCTGGAGTACGCGTGCCTGGCCCTGGTAGCCAACTTCGCGGCCGGTTGCGGCGACGAGGCCGAGATCAGCATCGAGGAAATCTTCGCCCATCTGGCCGCGGCAACCGCCGAAGTACCCCGCATCCTCGGGGTATTGCTCAAAAGGTGAGCAGCCGTCCGGCTTTTTGATCGTGCCAAAGTCATACCCGTATTGCGCTTTGCTATCAAACATGTTGATACTTCCGCTGTGCCAGGGGCGGCGGACCAAGGGGTCAAGGTGGTTCAGCGCTATACCGTGGTGCATCCAGTCCATGATTCAGAGGTTCACGCAATGCGTTTCGGTACGGTCAAGTGGTTCAACGATGCCAAGGGTTTCGGCTTCATCGCACCCGAGGACGGTGGGGAGGACGTGTTCGTCCACTTTTCGGCGATCAACGCCAAGGGCTTTCGCAGCCTGCAGGAAGGTCAGCGCGTGAAGTTCGAAGTCACCACGGGTCCGAAGGGCGCCCAGGCTTCGGGCGTCGAAATCGCTGGTTGATCTCGACGAGCAGGCAACGCGCCGCTCATCGCAGTGATTAGGGAGCCCCGCGTCGAAAGGCGCGGGGCTTTCTGCGTTATGCAACGAACAGATCGGAGCAGAAATGGCAGACCGTAGAGATTTTCTGAAGGCTTCGCTGCTGGGCGCTTCCGCCCTGGCATTGGCTGGCAAGGCGGACGCAGGCACCTCGCTGCACGCCAAGGGCGCCACGGGCGCGCGCGTCATTTCCACCTGGGACTTCGGCGTGGCCGCCAACCAGGCTGCGTGGGCGGTGCTGTCGAAAGGCGGCCATGCGCTGGATGCCGTCGAGGCCGGCGCGATGGTGCCCGAGGCCGACCTGAAGAATCACAGCGTGGGGCGCGCAGGCTATCCGGACCGCGACGGCCACGTCACCCTGGACGCCAGCATCATGGATGCGGATGGCAGTTGCGGCGCCGTGGCGGCGCTGGAGCACATCGCCCATCCCATCCAGGTGGCGCGACGGGTCATGGAGCGCACCCCGCACGTGCTGCTGGTGGGTGATGGCGCGCTGCAGTTCGCCCTGGAGCAGGGTTTCAAGAAGGAAGAGCTCCTGACGCCCGAATCGGAACAGGCCTGGAAGGAGTGGCTGAAGAACGCCCATTACCAGCCATCGATCAACAGCGAAGTACGCGATTACGGCAAGACCGGCATGCCGGGCGGCAAGGACAACCACGACACCATCGGCATGCTGGCCATCGATGCCAGCGGCCGGCTGGCCGGTGCCTGCACCACCAGCGGCATGGCCTGGAAGATGCGCGGCCGCGTGGGCGACAGCCCGATCATCGGCGCCGGCCTCTACGTGGATGGCGAAGTGGGCGGCGCGACGTCGACAGGCGTGGGCGAGGAAGTGATCCGCAACGCCGGTAGCTTCCTGGTGGTCGAGCTGATGCGCCAGGGACGTTCGCCGCAGGAGGCCTGCCAGGAAGCCGTCATGCGTATCGTCAAGAAGCGCCCGAATGCTTCCAAGGACCTGCAGGTCGGTTTCCTTGCGATGAACAAGCATGGCGAGGTGGGTGCTTTCGCGATCCAGCCGGGCTTCTCCTACGCCGTGTGCGATGCGAAGCGACAGGATGGCCTGCTGCCTTCCAAGAGCGTGTATTGATGGCGGCGCGCCTGCTCGAGGTGGCCGCCAACTCGCTGGACTCGGCACTGGCCGCGCAGGCGGGCGGTGCCGGACGTATCGAGTTGTGTACGGCGTTGGAGCTCGGCGGGCTGACGCCTTCCCATGGCGAGATCGCTCTGGTGCGTGAACATGTCAGGCTGCCGCTCTACGTGCTGATCCGCCCGCGCGCCGGAGACTTCCTCTACAGCGAGCACGAGCGCGCCACCATGCGTCGTGACATCGAAGCCTGCGCGGCGCTCGGCTGCGACGGCGTCGTGTTCGGCGTGCTGGATGCCGATGGCGACGTGGATATGGATGGCTGCAGCGAGCTGGCCGCCGCGGCGGGGCGCATGGGCATTACCTTCCATCGCGCCTTCGATCTCGTGCGCGATCCGGCGCGTGCGCTGGAAGACATCATCGCCCTGCGTGCGGAGCGGGTGCTGACCTCGGGCGGTGCGCGTTCCGCGCTGGAAGGTGCGGAGCGTATCCGCGAGTGCGTGGCGCAGGCGAACGGACGCCTGGTGGTGATGCCGGGCGCCGGCATCACACCGGGCAACATCGCCCGCATCGCGGCGCTGACCGGGGCGCAGGAACTGCATGCGTCGGCCAAGCGTGTGCATCCGTCGGGGATGTCACATCAGCCTGCCGACGCGCTGGACATGGCGGATGGCGAGATCCGTACCGACGAGGAACAGGTGCGCGCCCTCATGCATGCGTGGGCTTCAGCCTGAACCTGCTGCCGCAGATCGTGGCGTCAGGCGGTGAACTGCAGCCTGGCCAACTCCGCGTAGAGGCCGCCTTCGGCCAGCAGGCTTTGGTGCGTGCCCTGCGCCACGATGCGGCCGCCGTCCATCACCACGATGCGGTCGGCGCGCTGCACGGTGGCAAGGCGATGCGCGATCACGAGCGTGGTGCGCCCTTTCTCCAGGCGCTCCAGCGCCTGCTGGATGGCGGCTTCGGACTGCGCATCGAGCGCGGAAGTGGCCTCGTCCAGCAGCAATAGCGGCGCGTCGCGCAAAATGGCCCGCGCGATGGCGATGCGTTGGCGCTGCCCGCCGGACAGGCGCACGCCGCGCTCGCCCAGTTCTTCGTCGTAACCCTTGCTCATCGCGCTGATGAACTCGTGCGCCTCGGCGGCTCGCGCGGCGTCGCGCACTTCATCGTCGTCCGCATCCTGGCGACCGAAACGGATGTTATCGGCCGCGCTGCCGCCAAAGATCACCGTTTCCTGCGGTACCAGCGCGATGGTGCCGCGCAGGCCGGGCAACGACAGCGCGCGCAGGTCGACGCCGTCAAGCGTGATGCGGCCGGCCTGCGGATCGTAGAAGCGCAGCAGCAGGGCAAACACCGTGCTCTTGCCGGCGCCCGATGGGCCGACCAGGGCCACGGTTTCGCCCGGCCGGATCGACAGGTCGAAGTCGTGCAGTGCGGGTGCGTCGGGCCGGGAAGGGTAGTGGAACGCTACATGGTCGAAACGCAGCGCTCCCTGCACCGGTTTGGGCAGCGGCGTGGGCTGCGCGGGGCTGGTGATCTCGGCGCGCTCCTCGAACAGTTCGCCGATACGCTCCATTGCACCGGCGGCGCGCAGCACGTCGCCCCACACCTCGGAGAGACCCGCCAGCGAACCGGCGGCGAAGATCGCATACAGCACGAACTGCCCCAGCACGCCGGCGCCCAGCGTGCCGTTCAACACGTCGCGCGCGCCGGCCCACAGCACCAGGGTGATGGCGCCGAAGAACAGCACGATCACCGTGGCGGTCAGCAACGACCGCATGCCGATGCGCTTGCGCGCCGTGGCGAGCGCACGGGTGATCGCAGCGCCGTAGCGCGTGCTCTCGATGTCCTCGCGCGCATACGCCTTCACGGCAGGCGCGGCATTGAGGGTTTCGTTGGCGATGGCGGCGGTGTCGGCCAGTCGATCCTGGCTGGCGCGCGACAGCTTCTGCACCCGGCGCCCGAATACGAGGATCGGCAACATCACGGCGGGAATCACCAGGGCGGTGAGGCCGGCGAGACGCGGGCTGGTCCAGATCATCATTGCCGTGGCGCCCAGCAGCATCACCGCGCTGCGCAGCGCCACCGAGATGCCCGAGCCGATCAGCGCCTGGATCACTTCCGTGTCGGTGCCCAGGCGGGAGATCAATTCACCGACGCGGCTGCGTTCGAAGAAGCTGACGTCGAGCCGGATCACGTGCGAATACAGCTTGGCGCGCAGCGAGGCCAGCGCGCGCTCACCCAGCAGGGTGATGCAGTAGTAGCGGGCCGCCGTGGCGAAGGCCAGCACCAGCGCCACGCCGAACAGGCCGAGGAAAGTGACATTGATGGCCGAGGCGTTCGAATGGATGAATCCCTGATCGATCATGTGCCGCACCGCCATCGGCAATACCAGCGTGGCGGACGAAGAGATGGCGAGGAACACCAGCCACCCCAGGGCGAGCCTGCGGTGGGGTTTGACGAACGGCCATAGCTGCAGCAGGGCGCCGACGCGGCGTGCGGGGCGTTGCGTGGTGGCGGCTTCGGTCATGGGCGACTTCGAGTCCCGTTGGGTGGCCGAGGGCTGGCTCGCCCCCGCAAGCGAACTACGTGGGGCGGCGGTGCTGCGATATCAATCCAGCCTTCTTGCAGCGTGGCGGCCGCGGCTGATGTCGGTAACGCGCGCCTGGGCTTCGGTCACGCGATGCTCGGGTAGCTGGATCTCCAGCGTGGCTCCATCCGCACCGAACTGTTCGTCCACGATATCCGCGTCGAGTTCGCGCAATCGCGCCTTGAGCAGGGTGAGCTCACCGAAATCGCAGGTCAGGCCCAGTCGGGCCATTGCCACGATGGGCGTGCGCTCGGCGCGGCGCAGGCACTCCGCGGCGGTGCCGCCATAGGCGCGCACCAGTCCGCCCGCGCCGAGCTTGATGCCGCCGTACCAGCGCGTCACCACCACCACGGCCCGGTCGATGCCCTGGCCTTCGATGGCTTGCAGGATCGGCCTGCCGGCCGTGCCGCCGGGCTCGCCATCGTCGTTGAAGCGGTAATCCTGGCCGATGCGATAGGCCCAGCAGTTGTGCGTGGCCGCCAGGTCGCTTACCTGCCGCACGAAATCCAGCGCCTGGGCCGGTGTCTGCACCGGTGCGGCCTGGGCGAGAAAGCGGCTTTTCTTGATGTCCTCGCTGTGCTGGCAAACGGTCGCGAGGGTGTACAGCGTGTCACTCATGGCGGGCTTGCTGATCCTGCAGATCCCCAGGCACGGGAATATCCGGATGAGCCTGCCGGAAGGCGGAAAGCCGCTGCAGTGCCTCGTCGCGCCGCTGCTGGGCGAACAGTTGCCGGATCTTGTCGAGCTCCTGCTCGGGGCTGTCGGCGGGGTTCCGTGCCGTGGGGTCGGCCGGCGCTATCGCGACCACGGCAGGTGCCGCCATCGTTTTCGCGGCCATGGCGTGTCGGCTGTCGTTGGCCCGGGCTTCCGGCGCCGGCGGCGAAGGCGCATAGGCTTGGGCTGCGGCCGGTACCGGCGGTGCGGGCGCAGGAAGCGGAGCGGATGCTTCCATGACCTGGTCCTGCGCTGTCGGTTCCGACGGTGCTGCCGCTTCCGGCACTGCGCGTCGCGTAGCGGGAGCGGCCGGGAGCACGCGTGGCTTCAGTGCCATACGGATGGACTCATGCTGGCGTTGTGCGATCGCCGGCGTGGATGTGGCGAGTGAGGAAGCCGCTGTTGCCGCGGGTTCGGTCGTAGCCTTTGCTGCGCGGGGCGGAGCGGGTGCAGCGAGGCCGGCGGATGTGGCCGCCTCCCGACCGGAGGCAGCCGGCGCAGGCATCGGTGTCCGTTCGGGCGATTGTTCGTACAGGCGCCAACTGATACCGCCGGCAAGCACCAGCACGGCGGCGCTGGCGGCCATGGCCGGCCAGCGCGCGCGACGTTTGGACGGGCGCACGGCATCGGCGGCCATGCGATGCACGGCCTGGTCGAGCGACGGCGAAGGCTCCTTGCGCGGCAGGCTGCCGTACAGTGCCTTGAGCTCGTCCTCGCCGGGCAGGGGATCGTCGTCGTGATCGTGCGTGTTCATTCGGCCAACTGTTCGCGCAATCGGTTCATGGCATAGCGCAGGCGTGATTTTGCCGTTTCGCGCCCCACGCCGGTAATTTCCGCGATCTCCTCCACGCTCAGGTCGTTTTCCAGCCGCAACAACACGGCGGTGCGTTGTTCGTCGGGCAGGGCTTCGATCGCGCGCTGCAGGCGCCGGCGGCGCTCGAAATCCGACAGCACGTGTTCGGGCTGTTCGTGCCCGGGGGCGGGCAGGTTGCCCAGTGCCTGTTCCGCTTCGTCGCCATCCGCCATGGGGCGCTTGCGCCGGTAGCTGTCGACAAGCAGATTGTGGGCGATCTGCAGCAGCCAGGTGCTGAACTTCGCCTGCGGCGTGTAGCGCGATCGTGCTGCGACCACGCGGCTCCAGGTTTCCTGGAACAGCTCGTCGGCCAGCGCCTGGTCGCGCGCACTGCGCAGCAAAAAACGATACAGCGTGCCGCGATGCCGGGCGTAGAGCGTGTCGAACGCCGACGCCTCGCCTTGTGCATAGGCGAGCATCAGCGTTGCATCATCGTCCACGGAGGCATCCATGGACGGCGAGGTTAAGGCAAAGCGGGCGCGGCGATAAGCGCCGGGCGTCGGCGGTGCGGGTTGCTGCCTAAGGAAATCGGGCACGGGGCAGGGGCGCGTTCGATGGGCTCATGTCCATGTAACGCGCCTTCACCGGAATGGGGTTGAGCCCCATGACGATTACTGCGGCGTGTAACTCCAGACCTTCGCTTCGCTCGCGACGCTGAGGATGCGGCCGTTGCGACGGATCAGGTGATCGGTGGTGCGATCACGTCCAATCGTCATGTCGCCCAGTTTCGCGGTCGATACCGACTGCGTCGGCGTGCTTGCGATCGGGCGACAGTTCGATGGCCTTGATCTCGTAGTCGATCTTGAGTGCCAACCGGCCGCCGGTGGCCACGCTGAGCTGCTGCATGGTCGCGATGGATCGCTTGATGCGCTGGCATTGGGCGGCCTGGTCGAAATGTTCTTCGGTGTCGTCCTGGCGCGAGGTCTCGCTGCCTGCGTAGTCGTCGCTCATGCGCGCGCACAGGAACTCGCTGTCGAACCGGCGCATGGCGTCGATGTCGGCTTCGTAGGCGGCACGGATGTCCGCCTCGGTCATGCGGCGGCTGTGGTCGAAGTACCACCATGCGAGGCCGGCGAGGATCGCCAGCAGGATCAGCTTCTTCATTGTCCCCTCCCTGTGATGGACCGGCCTGGGCCGGCCGGTCGTGCCTGCGTCCATGGCGCAAGTTTTTGCGACTATGCATCACGGGGAGGCGACTGTCACCTGGAAGGAATGGCCGGGCCAGGCGCGACGTGGCTGAAGTCTTCCGGTGTCAGTTCCTGGGTAAGACGGAACACGCCTTCGTGCACCAGGCGTGGGAGCACCACATCCAGCACCGTGGTCTGGTGTGGACCGAGCGCGTCGAAGAGATCGTCGGACGCCGCCATGGCCGTCGCCGCGTGGTGGACGAAGCCGGCAAGGTCGGCCGGTTGCACGGTGGCGTTGTAAGGGCGATGCACGTCGGTCGCGGCGCGCAGCGTCTTGCGGGTGTTGGTGGGGTCGGCGATGCGCGGGCTCCCCGACAGCAGCGTGTGGTTGAGGAACATTGACACCACGTGCGGCTGATGGCTGTTGGCCTGCCGGTCGAGCATGAAGCCCTGGGGCATCCAATCAGGGTTCGGCGGCGTGCCGGCATTGAGCAGCAGGCGGCTGCCACGCAAGGGCTCGCCACTCTCGTCGGTGAGCCGCACGATCATCAGGCTGCGTGGGTCGTGGATGTGTATGCGCGGGGAGAACGGGCCGACCGGTTCCAGTTCCACGCGATCGGCGTCGCGTTGCGCATTCTCCGCGTCGAAGGCATCGCACAGGTGCCGATAGGCGTCCGCGTCTTTCACGCGCAGGCAGCGCAGCAGTGCTTCGACGGTGGCTTGCGGAGCGGCCGCCATGATGCCCTGGTCCGTGCCGGAATGGGCGGCGCCGGGAATCAGCTTGAACGCCGTGCGCGGCGCCCGCGCGACGTGCAGTGCGAGCGTGTCGTCGGCGCCGCCGTCATCGCGCGCGAGCACCGCGTGCCGCGCATTGAGGTTGGCGGCGGCGATGCGCACCACGCCATCGGAGCCGTCCTCGCCGGTATAGCTGTTGATATGGTCGTACAGCGAGCGATCGGGGCGATCGCCGGTGAGCACGAACAGGTACTGGCCCTTGGCTGCCGGATCGTCGCCATGGATGTGGTCGAGGTTGAGCGACAGCGATTCGGCGCTGCCCAGCTCCAGCCAGTCGAGGATGCGCTGGCCGGGCTCGATGCCGTCGAACCATGCGCGCAAGCGCCCGAGCACGCTCTTGCCGAGTTGGGCCAGCGCGGAGCCGAAATTGGCCGGTGCCAGCATCATCAGGTGGGTCAGGCGAATGGTGCTGTAGGCACCTGGCCGCTCACGCTGTGCACGCAGCCATTCGCGCACCACGGGGCCGCCGGTGGAATGCGTGATGCAGGCGAAGCTCGCATCCACCAAGTGCAGATCGCGCAACGCATGATCGAACGCGCGGACCACGTCGGCCATGGTCACGGCATCGTCGAAGCTCACGTATTCGGACAGCCAGATGTCCGCCAGGTTGAGCGCCACGCCTTGTGCCGCCGCCTGCTGCTGGAGCCGCTGGGGCAGGTTGCCGTACGTGGAGGTGTTGGTGACGCTCCAGCCGTGGACGAAAACGAGTGTGGTCATGACCAGGTTCCCTGCCGGGTTCGGCCGCCTTCCAGGTCGCGGGCAGGCAACGCGCTATCGCCCGGCCTTGCGGCAAGGCCCTAAGATGCCACGAGTCTCCATGGATCAGGAAAACCCATGCTCTCCGTTCTGTTCGTGATGTTGCTGCTGGCTGTGTGGTGCTATCGACGGCGCTGGCGCCGGACAGGCGCCGCACTGGCGACCTTGCTCGTCGTGCTGTTCTTCGGCATCGGCTCGGGTGCGGTGTCGCGCCTGCTTCTTTACCCGTTGCAGGACCCTTACGCGGCAACGCCGAAGATCGAATGGGCCGGGACCAACGTGATCCTGCTGCTGGCTGCCGGCACGGCAGTGGTGCCGGATGAGCCGCTGCAGCCTTCGTACTTCTCGAACGGACGTCTGCTGCGCGCCGCGCAGCTGTACAGCGAGTGCCATGCGGCGGGCAAGCAGTGCCGCATCCTGGTAACGGGCGGCGACTCGCAGGGGCACGGTGAAGCGGAGTCGGTCGTGTACGGACGCGCGCTGCGCCGGTTGGGTATTCCCGAGTCGGACCTGCTGCTGGAAACCCGCAGCATGTCGACATGGCAGAACGCCCAGTTCAGCCGTTCCATGCTGGAAGCACAGGCGCCACAACACCTGGTGATGGTGACCTCGGGCGTGCACCTGCGTCGTTCGCTGCTGTATTTCGGTCATTTCGGCATGGCGCCGCAGCCGGTGGCGGGCGACTGGGTCAATCCGCGCTGGGAACCCTTTCCCGATTCATGGAATGTCATGCTGGCGGACGCGGCCATGCACGAATACCTGGGCATCCTGCGCTACTACGTCTACAACGCGCTCGGCCTGAACGCGGCCCCGTCGGCCCGGCTGGGGCACTGAGCGCTCGCGGGTCGTTCATTTTCCAGCCAGCTACGACGCACGTATCCACGTAACCTTTGCCGATTCACCAGCCGGGTTTCCCCATGGATACCGATTCGACGCCCCAGCCGCACACACGTGCGGCGCTTCCGCTTGCCCCATCGCTTGATCCGGCGCTGATCGACGCGCACATGCCGCGCCAGTTCCGCCCGCTGGAACTGCGGGTGGCGTGGATCGCGGCGCTGGCCATGACGCTGGGCGGGATCGTGGCGCTGGTGGCGCGTGCGCTCACGGCGTTGATCGGCCTGGTGACCAACCTGGCTTTCTATGGTCGCGTCAGCACGGAATTCAGCAGTCCCGCCGGCAATCACCTCGGCTTGTGGGTGATCGCCGTGCCGGTGATCGGTGGCCTGATCGTCGGTGCGATGGCGCGCTGGGGATCGCGCGCCATCCGTGGACACGGCATTCCCGAGGCGATGGAGCAGGTGTTGCTCAATGAGAGCCGCATTCCGCCGCGCATGACCTGGCTGAAGCCGGTGTCGTCGGCCATCGCCATCGGCACGGGCGGCCCGTTCGGCGCAGAAGGCCCGATCATCGCCACGGGCGGCGCGCTGGGTTCGCTGCTGGGGCAGTTCCTTCACGTCACCGCCGATGAGCGCAAGACGCTGCTCGCAGCCGGCGCGGCGGCCGGTATGGCGGCGGTGTTCTCGGCGCCGATTTCCTCGGTACTGCTCGCGCTCGAGCTGCTGTTGTTCGAACGTCGCGCCCGCTCGCTGATTCCGGTGGCGCTCGCCGCTGCCGTCGGCACGGGCGTGCGTTACGTGCTGGAAGGCAACGAGCCGATGTTCGCCATGCCGGCCGTCGCTGCGCCGACGCTGGCAGCGCTGGCCGTCTATATGGCCATGGGTCTGCTGACCGGCGTAGCGAGCGTGGGCATCACCAAGCTCACCTATGCGATCGAGGATGCCTTCGAGAAGCTGCCGGTGCACTGGATGTGGTGGCCGGCGCTGGGTGGCGTGGTGGTGGGCGTGGTCGGCTATGTGATGCCGGCGACACTGGGCGTGGGCTACACCAATATTTCGATCGTGCTGAGTGGCCAGATCGGCATGGCGGCGATGCTTACGCTGTGCCTGCTCAAGCTGGTGTCATGGTCGGTGGCGCTGGGCAGCGGCACCTCCGGCGGTACGCTGGCGCCGATGTTCACCATCGGTGGCGCCATGGGAGGCGTGATGGGCGCAGCCTGCGTGGCGTGGCTGCCTGGCCTGCACGTGGATCCGCACATGGCGGCGCTGGTGTGCATGGCGGCGATCTTCGCCGGTGCGTCGCGTGCGTTCCTCACCTCGGTGGTGTTCGCGTTCGAGACGACGCAGCAGACGCAGGGGCTGTTGCCGCTGCTCGCCGGTTGCGCGGCGGCCTACCTGGTGTCGGGTCTGTTGATGCGCCACACCATCATGACGGAGAAGATCGCGCGTCGCGGCGTGCATGTGCCGTCGGAGTACGCGGCCGATCATCTGGAGCGCATCAGCGTGGGCGACGCCTGCAGCAGGGACGTCGTGAGCCTGCGCGCGTCGCAGTCCCTGGGCGAGGTTCGCGAATGGCTTGGCCACGACAACGCGAAGACGCGCCATCAAGGTTTCCCCGTGCTCGCGGACGATGGGCGCCTGCTTGGCGTGGTGACGCGGCGCGATCTGCTCAATGCAAATATGTCCGCGGATGCGCTGGTCGGTTCGCTGGTGCGTCGTCCGCCGCTGGTGGTGCGCGAAACCCATACGCTGCGCGAAGCGGCCGATCACATGGTCGAGGCGGACGTGGGTCGCCTGGTGGTGATGGGTGGCGAGGGCAGCACGCGGATGGTGGGCATCCTCACCCGTGGCGATCTGCTGGCTGCGCATGCGCGTCGCCTGCGTGAGGCGCGCGAAGCGAGTCGCCACCTCGGTCGCAAGGGCGCGGCCTGAGAGCCGCGCCCTTCGTCACTCAGGCGGTCTTGAGCGAGGCGATGTCGATCACGAAGCGGTACTTCACGTCGCTCTTCAACATGCGCTCGTAGGCGTGATTGATGTCCTTGATATCGATGACTTCGATATCGCTGACGATGCCGTGCTCGGCGCAGAAGTCGAGCATCTCCTGCGTTTCGGCGATGCCGCCGATGGCCGAACCCGAGATGGAGCGGCGGCCGAGGATCACCATCGCGGCCTGCACCGGCGGTTCGATCGGCTCCAGCAGGCCCACCAGGCACAGCACGCCGTTGAGCTTGAGCGTGGCGAGGTAGGGGTTGAGGTCGTGCGGCGAGGGCACGGTGTCGAGGATGAAATCGAACTGCCGTGCCGAGGCGGCCATCTGTTGCGCGTCGGTCGACAGCACCACGTGGTCGGCACCAAGGCGACGCGCTTCGGCTTCCTTGCCCGGCGTGCGGGTGAACAGGGTGACGTCGGCGCCCATGGCCTTGGCAAATTTCAGGCCCATGTGACCCAGGCCGCCCAGGCCGATCACCGCCACCTTGCTGCCCTTGCCGATCTTCCAGTGACGCAGCGGTGACCAGGTGGTGATGCCTGCGCACAGCAGCGGCGCGGCGGCCTTCGGATCCAGCTTGTCGGAAATGCGTACGACGAACTTGTCCGACACGACGATGCGCTCGGAGTAGCCGCCGAAGGTCGGCAGGCCGTCGTGGCGATCCTTGTCGTTGTAGGTCCAGGTCGCGCCGTTTTCGCAGTACGGTTCGAGGCCGGCGTTGCACGACGCGCAATGCTGGCAGGAGTCGACCATGCAGCCGACGCCAACCATCTCGCCGACCTTGAACGTGCTGACTTTGTCGCCGACGGCGCTGACGCGGCCAACGATCTCGTGACCTGGCACCAACGGGTAGATGCTGCCGTGCCACTCGTTGCGGGCCTGGTGCAGGTCGGAGTGGCAGACGCCGCAATAAAGGATGTCGATCACCACGTCGTCAGGACGCGGATCGCGGCGTTCGAACTGATAGGGAGCGACCGGGGAGGTGGCCGACTGGGCGGCGTAGCCGCGGATGGAGAGAGCCATGCATAACTCCTGGGGTGAAAAACGGCGAAGGCCTGAAAGTATGGTCGGACCGGCCGCGCGACGGGTAGCCGGATCCTGCGCGATAGCCGGCGAGGTACTCGCCATGCCGTGCAGGAACGGGCAATCTAACGCTGCCCCGTGTTTCGGCAACATCATGAACAGCAAGCCTTCCCATCAGTCGGAACCCGCGCGTCTGGTCCAGGATCGCGAGGAATTGACAACCCTGATTGAACGATGGACGCCCACGGAGGGCGTGCACGCCACCGCCTGGCCTGCGCTCAGCTTCTTCCGTGCGGATTCGCCGGGCGTCCCGACCTGTGCGATGTACGAGCCCGGCCTTGGCCTGGCGCTCATGGGCGCCAAGCAGATCCTGCTGGGACAGCAGGTCTTCGTGCACGAGCCTGCTTCGTATCTCGTCACGTCGGTGGATGTACCGGTGTCTTCGCAGGTGCTGCGCGCAACCCCCACCGAGCCCTGTCTTTGCCTCACGTTCCGGCTCGACATGGCGCGCATCCGCGAGATGCTGCCCGAGGTCACCGCCGGTCGGCCGATGGGCGCGCCCACCACGGGCATTTCGCTGAGCCCACTCGAGGATGGCCTGCTCGATCCCTTGCTGCGCTTGGTGCGATTGCTCGATGCGCCGAGGGATCTGGCGATGCTCGGTCCGCTGATCGAGCACGAAGTGCTCTATCGGCTGCTTACCGGCGGGCAGGGCGCACGATTGGTGCAGATCGCCACGTCAGGCAGCCAGGGCCATCAGGTCTCGCGGGCGATCGAATGGCTGCGCCGGCACTACGACGAACCGCTGCGCATCGACGAACTGGCCGGGCGCGTGAACATGAGCAGTTCATCGCTGCATCACCACTTTCGTGCGATCACGGCGATGAGTCCGCTGCAATACCAGAAGCAGCTGCGGCTGCACGAAGCGAGACGACTGCTGCTGGCTGGGCAATGCGATGTCGCCACGGCGTCCCATCGCGTGGGTTACGAAAGCCCGTCGCAGTTCAGTCGCGAATATAGCCGGCACTTCGGCGCGCCACCGCTGCGTGACGTATCGCGGCTGCGTCTGGCGGAGGTTGCCTCCGGCTAGCCTCCTTTGTAGGAGCGCACTTCGTGCGCGATTGCCGATCGCGAGTAAGTACAGGACCATCGCGCACTGGGTGCGCTCCTACAGACGAGCAAACACCGTGTTTTTCAAAGGGACGGCATGAACCTGGCTTTGTTCGACTTCGACGGCACCATCACCACCAAGGAGCTGTTTCGTCCGTTCCTCGAATTCGCGGTGCCGTCGATCAGGCTGCGCTGGGGCGGCCTCCTGCTGGCGCCGATGGTGCTGGGCTACAAGCTCGGCGTCGTGCCCTCCAACACGATGCGCGCCAGCGCGGTTCGCCTCGGCCTGCAGGGCATGGATGAGGCGCATGCGAACGAACAGGGGCGTCGCTTCGCCGATGAAATCATTCCCCAGGCCCTGCGCGACAACGCGCTCGAACGCATTCTCTGGCACAAGCGGCAAGGGGATCGCGTGGTGGTGGTTTCGGGTGCGCTGGACATCTATCTCTCCCATTGGTGCCGGCAGCATGACCTCGAACTGCTGTGTTCGGAGCTGGAAAGCCACCGCGGCAGGTTGACCGGTAGGTACCGTGGCGCGCAATGCGTGGGCGCAGAAAAACGTCGCCGCGTACACGCGGCATATGACGTCGACGCCTATCCGGTCGTCTACGCGTATGGAGACACGCATGAGGATCGCGAGCTGCTGCAAATGGCCCATCGTCGCTACTTCCAGTGGCGCGAGGTGGCCTGAGCCCGCGTTCAGCCGGTTGCGGGCGGCTTCGGAAAGGTCAAGGTGAAGCGGGTGACGCCTTGTCGTTCGCTCTTCGCCACGACGTCGCCGCCGTGCAGCTCCATGATGCTCTTGACGATGGAAAGGCCCAGCCCGGTGGAATGGGCCGAGTCGCTGCGCGAGCGGTCCACGCGGTAGAAGCGATCGAACAGGTGCGCCATATGTTCGGGCGGGATGCCGGCGCCGGGGTTCTCCACGCTGACCTCCACGCCGCGCTCCGTATCCAGGGCGCGCATCTCGATCGTGCCGCCAGCCGGCGTGTAGCGCAGCGCGTTGGACAGCAGGTTGCTGACCGCGCGGCGGAACAGCTCGCGGTCGGCGTGGACGCTGGCATGCGCTGTCACGCGTACGGCGACACCGGCGTCGGACGCCAGTCCTTCGAAGTAGTCGGCGATGCGTTGCAGTTCTTCGCCCGCTTCGATCATCACGCGTTGCAGCGCGAACTGCGGGCTGTCGGCGCGCGCGAGGAACAGCACGCTTTCGATGGTTCGGCTGACGCGGTCGCATTCCTCGATGTTGGATCCCAGCAGCAACTGGTATTCCTCCACGCTGCGTGGGCGGGTGAGGGCGACCTCGTTCGCGCCGCGCAGGTTGCCGATCGGCGTGCGCAGATCGTGGGCGAGATCCACGGTGAATTGCCACACTCGCGCGAAGCCATCCTCGATGCGGCCCAGCATGTCGTTGAGCGCGATGCTGAGCGTCTGCAGTTCGGCGGGCACATCGTCGGCCGGCATCCGCGTGCTCAGGTGATGCGCGGTCACCGCCGAGGCACTGGCAGCCATGGCGCGCAACGGCCGCAGCGCACGCCGCACCAGCAGGTAGCTGAGCAATACGGCGACCAGCATGCCGGCAGCCAACGCCAGGATGGTGTCGCGCCGATAGCGTGAGAGCAGCAGCGCTCGGTCGGCCAGCGAGCGCGCCACCACGATGGTCACGGTCGAACCATCCCCGGGCTTGCCGATGGCAGAAACGCCGCGAATCTCGTGATCGTCGGCATCGCGCCAGGACTGGACGTCGGCCGCGACGATGCGCCGCTCCGACGGCACCATGGCTTGGACGGTCATGGGAAGACGGGACGGGTTGCGCTCCACCAACACATGGCCCGCTTCGTCCACGATGCGCAGCGCATTGTTCGTATCGCCCAGCACGCCGATGATCAGGCGATACTGGTGCGCGGCGACGTCGGCAGGGGAATCGAGCTCCGCCACGAAGCGGCGCAGGTGCCGCGTCGCCAGCACGAGGTTGGTGTCGTCCTGCTCGTGGATGCGCCGCGCCGCGGCTTCGAACAGCAGGAAGCCTACCGCGCTGAAACACGCCACCGTGATCACTACGAAAGTGATGGCCAGGCGGGCGCTGAGCGACAGTCGTGCCATCAGTTGGCCTCGCGCGCTTCGTCGAGCACGTAGCCCATGCCCCGCACGGTGTGGATCAGCTTGACCTCGTGGCCGTCGTCGATCTTGACGCGCAGCCGGCGGATGGCCACTTCGACCACATTGGTATCGCTGTCGAAGTTCATGTCCCACACGTAGGAAGCAATCTGCGTGCGGCTCAATACCTCTCCGCGGCGCCGTGCCAGCAACTGCAACAGCGAGAATTCCCGTGGGGTGAGATCGATGCGCTGACCGGCGCGTCGAACGCGTCGACGTACGGCGTCAATTTCCAGATCGCCGATATGCATGTGCTCGATGTCGCGCGGCGGCCCGCGGCGGAGCAGGGTGCGGATGCGGGCCAGCAGTTCGACGAAGGCGAACGGTTTCACCAGGTAGTCGTCGCCGCCCAGCTCCAGCCCCTTCACGCGCTCTTCCAGCTCGTCCATCGCGGTGAGCAGCAGTACCGGCGTGTCCTTTCTGGCGCGCAGCCGGGTCAGCACGGCCCAGCCGTCGATACCCGGCAGCATCACGTCCAGCACGATGAGGTCGTAATCGTCCTCAAGCGCCAGGTGCAGGCCGTCGATGCCATTGAGCGCGACATCCACGGTGAAGCCGGACTCCTCGAGCCCTTTCTTGAGGTACTCACCGGCTTTCTTTTCGTCTTCGATGACAAGCAGACGCATGGACGGTCTCGCCTTGGCTTGCCGTCATCATACGTTGGCCCCCGCCCGACCGTGATTACAGATTTGTCAGGTGACCGTCAGGGGCCGGCAAGCGCGGCGATCCTAGCCTTGGACCCATCGCGGCCTGTTGGCCGATACCGAGAGTGGGTCATGTGGATCGTCCGTCTGGCGCTGCGGCGCCCCTATACCTTCATCGTGCTGGCCCTGCTGCTGGTCTTCATCGGGCCGCTCGCGCTGCTGCGCACGCCGACCGACATCTTTCCGAACATCGACATTCCGGTGGTCAGCATCGTGTGGTCGTACAACGGCTTCTCGGCCGAGGACATGGCGAAGCGGATCACGTCGAACTACGAGCGCGCGCTCACGTCCGACGTCGACGACATCGAGCACATCGAGTCGCAGTCGCTGAACGGCGTGGCCGTAATCAAGGTGTATTTCCATCCCGGCGCGGATATCAACCGCGCCATCGCCGAAGCGTCGTCCAACGCGCAATCGATCCTGCGTGTGCTGCCGCCAGGGACGCTGCCGCCGCTGGTCATTTCGTACAACGCCTCGACAGTGCCGATCCTTCAACTGGCACTGTCGAGCGACACGCTCGCCGAACAGCAGCTGTACGACCTCGGCAACAGCTTCATCCGTACGCAGCTGGCCACGGTACAGGGCGCGGCGATTCCGTTGCCGTTCGGCGGCAAGGTGCGCCAGGTGATGGTGGACCTGAACGCGCAGGCCATGCAGGCACACGGTCTGTCGCCGCTGGACGTGGTGAATGCGGTGAACGCGCAGAACCTGATCCTGCCCGGAGGCACCGCCAAGATCGGCGCGCTCGAATACAACGTCAATCTCAACGGCAGCCCGTCCAGCGTGGATGAGCTGAATCTTCTTCCGGTGAAATCGACACCTGGCGGCGTGGTGTACCTGCGCGACGTGGCCCAGGTGCGCGACGGCTTTGCCCCGCAGACTAATATCGTGCGCGTCGACGGCACGCGGTCGGCGCTGCTGCAGGTGGAGAAGAGCGGCGATGCTTCGACGCTGGACATCATCGGCCAGGTAAAGGCCATGCTGCCCCATATCGTCGCCGGCCTGCCCAAGGCGCTGGCGGTGAAGCCGGTGTCCGACCAGTCGGTGTTCGTCAGCTCCGCGGTCGACGGCGTGATTCGCGAAGGCGCTGATCGCCGCCGCGCTGACCGCGCTGATGATCCTGCTGTTTCTCGGCAGCTGGCGCTCGACGCTGATCATCGCGATCTCGATTCCGCTGTCGGTGATGAGTTCGCTGATCGCGCTGTCCGCGCTGGGGCAGACCATCAACATCATGACGCTGGGCGGATTGGCGCTGGCAGTGGGCATCCTGGTGGATGACGCCACGGTGGCCATCGAGGCGATCAGCCATCACCGCGACATGGGCAAGCCGCTGATGGACGCGATCATCGATGCGTCATCGCAGATCGCCTTGCCCACGCTGGTGTCGACGCTGTCGATCTGCATCGTGTTCGTGCCGATGTTCCTGCTGACGGGCGTGGCGCGCTACCTGTTCGTACCCCTGGCCGAGGCCGTAGTGTTCGCGATGCTGGCGTCATATTTCCTGTCCCGCACGCTGATCCCAACGCTGGCGATGTACCTGCTGCGCGGCGAGCGCGCGACGACCGACACTCATGGTCGCTGGGAAGTACTGCGCCGGTTCCAGCAGCGCTTCGAGCGGGGTTTCGAGCGATTCCATGGGCATTACCAGGCGGTGCTGTCTGCTGCCATCGCCAGTCCGCGGCGCGTGGCGCTCGGTTTCGCGGTGGTCTGCGGTATCTCGTTGCTGCTGGTTCCCGTACTGGGCAGGGATTTCTTTCCCACTTCCGATACCGGCGAGATCCGCCTGCACATGCGTGTTCGTACCGGTACACGCATCGAGCAGACCGCGCGGGTGGTGGACCTGGTGGAGCAGCGTATCCGCACGGTGATTCCGCCGTCGACGTTGGGCGGGATCCTCGACAACATCGGCCTGCCGGTGAGCGGCATCAACATCACCTACGACTCGTCATTGCCGGTGGGCTCGGCCGATGCCGACATCCTGGTGACGCTGAAGCCCGGTCATGGCCCAACGGCCGCATACGTCGAGACGCTGCGCGAGCAGTTGAATCGCGATTTCCCCGGCGTGACGTTTGCCTTCCTGCCGGCCGACATCATCAGCCAGACACTGGATTTCGGCCTGCCGTCGCCGATCGACGTGCAGATCGTGGGCAAGGACCAGGTCGCCAATCGGCAGATCGCCGATCAGCTGCTGGCATCGTTCCGCCATGTGCAGGGCCTGGTTGATCCGCGTATCCAGCAGCCGGGCGACGCGCCGTCGATCAACATCAACGTGGATCGCACCAAGGCCATCCAGGCCGGCTTCCAGCAACGCGTGATTGCCCAGAACCTGCTGATCGCCCTGTCGGGCAGTTCGCAGACCTCGCCGAATTTCTGGCTCAACCCGATCAATGGCGTGAGCTATCCGTTGGCCACGGAAGCACCGCAGTACACCATCGACTCGCTGCAGTCGCTGGGCAATATCCCGCTGACCAACGGCAACCAGCAGGGCGTGGCAGGGAAGGGCGCGACGGTGCCGATCCTCGCATCGCTGAGCACGCTCTCGCGCGGATCGCAGGACGCGGTGGTATCGCACTACAACGTGCAGCCGGTGATCGACGTGTTCGCCGGTGTGCAGGGTCGCGATCTGGGCGCGGTGGCTGCCGACGTCGAGACGCTGGTCGCGCAGGCGCGTGCGCATCTGCCGCCGGGTTCGAGCCTGGTCGTGCGCGGCGAGGTGCAGACCATGCAGTCGTCGTTCCAGGGCCTGCTGCTTGGCCTCGCCTTCGCCGTGCTGCTGGTGTATGCGCTGATGGTGGTGAACTTCCAGTCGTGGCTGGACCCGCTGGTGATCATCAGCGGCTTGCCGGGCGCCATCTCCGGCATGGCAGGGGTGTTGTTCGTCACGCGCACCACCATCAGCGTGCCTGCGTTGACCGGAGCCATCATGTGCATTGGCATCGCCACTGCCAACAGCATTCTGGTGGTGAGCTTTGCGCGCGACCGCATCAACGAAGGCGCCA
The DNA here is from genome assembly GCF_003264855.1 of Dyella jiangningensis. Taxonomy (NCBI): domain Bacteria; kingdom Pseudomonadati; phylum Pseudomonadota; class Gammaproteobacteria; order Lysobacterales; family Rhodanobacteraceae; genus Dyella; species Dyella jiangningensis. Next base: position 2,089,528 of record NZ_NFZS01000001.1, read on the forward strand.
CGCCCTTGCAGGCTGCCTTCGACGCCGGCAGCACCCGCTTCCGTCCGGTATTGATGACGGCCTTGGCCATGCTGATCGGCATGTTGCCGATGGCGCTGGGCCTCGGCGATGGCGGCGAGCAGAACGCGCCGCTCGGCCGCGCGGTCATCGGTGGCCTATTGTTCGGCACGGTTGCCACCCTGGTCTTCGTTCCCGTCGTGTTTGCCGCCGTGCATGCCTGGCTGCGCCGCCGCGCCGGCCAAACCCTGCAGGCGTTGCCCAATCCGACCCCATCGACTCCGTGAGGGAGAATTCCCATGTCCATGCTCGTTCCCGTGAAGCCTGCAGCTGCACCCAGGCGCCTGCTGATCGTCTCGGCCGTGGTGGCGGCGCTGGCCTTGTCGGCAGGCGGCATTCCGCGCCTCGCCGCGCACGGCGTGGTCGCCCGTCAGACCGATGCGCTTGCCGTACCCACCGTCGCCGTGGTGACGCCGACCAAGGCGCCGGCCCAGCAGGTGCTGGTGCTGCCTGGTGACGTTGAAGCTTTCCAGGAGGCCAACATCTATGCGCGTACCAGCGGCTACCTGCATCGCTGGTACAGCGACATCGGCACGCACGTGAAGCGCGGCGACCTGCTCGCCGACATCGATGCGCCCGAACTCGACGCCGAACTCACGCAAGCGCAGTCGGACGCGGCGACGGCCTTGGCCAACTACGACATCGCCAAGGTCACTGCCGCCCGCTGGCAGCAGATGCTCAAGGACGATGCCGTCTCCCGCCAGTCCAGCGAGGAGAACGCGAGCACGATGAAAGCCAAGCAGGCGATGCTCGCGGCGGCGCAGGCGAATGTCAGCCGCCTTGCGCAGCTGCAGTCGTTCGAGAAGGTGGTGGCGCCGTTCGATGGCGTGGTCACGGTGCGGAACATCGACGTGGGTGCCTTGATCGATGCAGGCAACGGCGGCACGCCTGCCGCCTTGTTCCGCCTGGCCGAGACTGACCGTCTGCGCGTCTTCGTCGACGTGCCGCAGGACCAGGCGGCTGATGTTGTCGCTGGAGCCAAGGCGACGCTGGCGCTGCCGCAGTATCCGGGCCGCAGCTTCGCCGGAACGGTGGCGCGCACATCGGGCGCGATCGACGCGAACAGCCGTACGCTGCGCGTCGAGGTGGATATGGATAATCCCGATGGTGCGGTGTTGCCGGGCGCATACGCACAGGTGAGCCTGCCGCTGTCCGCCGCGCAGCCGGGCCTGTCGCTGCCGGCGAATGCGCTGTTGTTCCGACCGGCGGGCGTGCAGGTGGCCGTGGTGGATGCGAAGGGCACGGTGCAGCTGCGCACCGTCACGCTGGGTCGCGATTTCGGTGCGCGTGTGGAGATCCATGCCGGGCTGCACGGCGACGAGCGCGTGATCGTGAATCCGGGCGACGCCATCACGGCGGGCCAAGCGGTGCGCATCAATGCGCAGCCGGCCAACGCGTGAGAAAGGGGGGCCGTCCATGAATCGCCAAACGACATCTCTCTTGCGTACGGCCGCGGTGGCGACGCTGCTCGGTGTGATGCTGGCCGGGTGTTCTCCGGGGCCGGCCTATATACGTCCAACCGTGACGGTTCCCGATCAGTTCAAGGAGGCTTCGCGAACAGCGCCGGGCTGGCAACCGGCACATCCTCGCGACGATGCCGATCGCGGCGCGTGGTGGACCTTGTTCGGCGACGCCACGCTGGACGATCTGGAAGCCAAGGTCGACGTTGGCAACCAGACCATTGCCAAGAGCGTCGCGAGTCTCGCGCAGGCCAAGGCGATGGTCGGCACCGCGCGCTCGTCCTACTTTCCCACGGTGACCGCGGGCGTCAGTGCCGATCGCGCGCATACCTCGCAGAACGTGGTGGGCCGTTCGCTGGCCGGCAAGACCGTGTCCGATTTCAATGCGGGACTCACCGTCTCATGGGAGCCGGACCTGTTCGGCCGCATCGGCTACCAGGTGAAGGCCGCGCAGGCGCGCTATCAGGCCAGCGAGGCCGATCTGGCTTCGGTGCGCCTGGCCATGCAGGCGGAACTGGCCATCGACTACATCGACCTGCGCGAACTCGATGCCGAGGCCGCCCTGTTGCAGCAGACCGTGGCGGACTATGCGCGGGCCCGGGCGCTGGTGAACACGCGCTACCAGGGAGGCATCGCCTCCGAATCGGACCTGCAGCAGGCCGAAACGCAGTGGCAGGCGGCGCAGGCGCAGTTGATCGACCTTGGCGAGAGCCGCGCGCAACACGAACACGCCATCGCCGTGCTGATCGGCGTGCCGCCGGCCCAGCTCAGCCTGCCGGTGAACACGCAGCCGCTGTCCTTGCCGTCGGTTCCGGCGGGCGTGCCGTCAATCTTGCTGCAGCGTCGCCCGGATATCGCCGCCGCCGAACGTCGCGTGGCAGCGGCAAACGCCGATGTGGGCGAAGCCACTTCCGCATTCTTTCCGGACCTCTTGCTGTCCGCCAGTGGCGGGCTGGAAGCCTCGAAGTTGGCTCAATTCGCCATGTTGCCCAGCCGCTTCTGGGCCATCGGTCCTGCACTGGTGGGCACGTTGTTCGATGGCGGACGCCGCAAGCAGGAACTCGCCGGGGCGAACGCAAGCCATGACGCCGCGGCTGCCGACTACCGGCAAACCGTGCTCACCGCGTTCCAGGACGTGGAAGACAACCTCGCCTCGCTCCGCGTGCTGGGCGATGAGTCAGCCACGCAACAGCATGCGGTCGACGCCGCTTCGCGCGCGGCGCAGCTTTCCCTGACGCGTTATCGGGACGGCGCCACGGACTATCTCGAAGTGGTCTCGACCCAGAGCGTGAGCCTGACCCAGTCGCGCAACCTCGTGGAACTGTCGCGTCGTCGGCTGGAGGCCGATGTGCGGCTGATCAAGGCGCTGGGTGGGGGCTGGTCGGGGCTCGACGTGCCGCTGGGGTCTCACGATGTCGCTGCGCTAAACCTATCGCCGGCCAAAGGCATCGAAGCGCCGTAGAGCCGGGTGGCGAGGGGCGATCCGGCAGCGCCTGGTGGAGGTCTGCATGAGGTCCACAATGGCAAGGTGGTCGTTTCTGTTGTGCGCCGCGTGGATTGGCGCGTTGTCGGTGCCCGTCGAGGGCGCGCGCGCCGATGCGCCGCCAGCACCTGTCCAGGTGATGGTGGTGGGTCTTTTCCATCTGTCCAATCCCGGGCACGACCTGCACAACATGAAGGTGGACGATGTGCTGGCGCCGAAGCGCCAGGCCGAGCTGGGCGCCATCACCGATGCGCTGGCGCGGTTCAAGCCGGACAAGGTGGCGGTCGAGTGGCCGCGTGACACGGTCGAGGAGCGCTTTCCCAAATACCTCGCCGGCACCTTGCCGCCGTCGCGCAACGAGGTCGTGCAGCTCGGCTTTCGCCTGGCCAGGACGGCCCACGCCATCGGCGTCTATGGCATCGACGCCGATGGCGATTTTCCCTATGAGCCCGTCAAGGCCTACGCGGATGCGCACGGCCTTTCGAGCCTGCTCGACGCCGAGGGTGCGAAGATCGATCGCCAGATGGCCGAGCAGCAGCGACTGCTCGCGGAACAGGGCCTCTCGGCGGCGTTGCGGCGCGTCAACGAGCCGGCCCTGATCGACGAGGGCAATTCGTTCTATCGCACCGCGTTGCGCATGGGCTCAGGCAACGAACAGCCGGGCGCCGAGCTGCTCGCTGCGTGGTATCGCCGCAATTTCCTCATCTGCGCGAACCTGGTGCAGCTGGCGAAGCCTGGCGACCGTATCGTGGTTTTCTATGGCAGCGGCCACGCCTTTCTGCTGCGCCAGTGCGTGAGTGAGACGCCCGGATTCCAGCTGGTGGAGCCCAACGACTACCTGCCTCACTGACCTTGTCGCAAGGCGCATGATGTTGCGCGCCTCTTCATGCCTCAGCCCGTGACCCGTGCCTAACGGCACTGGTGCCCCTGGCAGGCGTGCCGCTTTTATGGAGATTGCCTCCGACACGAGCATGGCTGCGCCTGTGGAACGCAGCGGGGAGCGTGCGTGTCGGGCATCTGCGTAGCTAACCGCCTTTTGGCCTTTGCGAGATTCCTGATGAAGCGAGATTTGCCTGTTTGTGGTCGTGCCGCCCGGGTGGGGCGTGGTGCTGCCTGGTTTGCAGCCGTGTTTGCGCTGGGCATGGTCATGTCGCCGTGGTCGCTGGCCATGGCTGCCGAAGGCAAGGATGCCAAGCCCGCCGCCGAGGCGGAGAAGAAATCCGACGCCGAGCTGCCGCCGCTGCCGGCCGACAAGACCATCAAGCAGAGCGTGCGCGTGGGTGGCCGCACGGTGTCCTACGAGGCGACCGTCGGCACCATTCCGGTGCGCGATGCCAAGGGCAAGAAGATCGCCGATGTGGTCTACACGTCCTATGTCGTACCCGGCAACGATCCGCACCGCCCGGTGACGTTCGCCTTCAACGGCGGTCCCGGTGCTTCGTCGGTGTACCTCAACATGGGCGCGATCGGTCCCAAGCGCATCCAGTTCGGCGTGGATGGCGATGCGCCGTCCGATGCGGCCGTGACCAAGGACAACCCGAACACCTGGCTCGACATGAGCGACCTGGTGTTCATCGATCCGGTCGGCACCGGGTTCTCGCGTTCGCTGGAAGACGAGGACAAGACCAAGAAGGATTTCTACTCCACCGAGGCGGACATCAAGTACCTCTCGCGCGTGGTGTACGACTGGCTGGTCAAGCACGGCCGCCTGCGCGCGCCCAAGTACGTGATGGGCGAAAGCTACGGCGGCTATCGCGCGCCGCGCATCGCGCTGGAACTGCAGACGCGCATGGGCGTGGGCGTGAACGGCCTGGTGATGGTGTCGCCCTACCTCGATCCGGCCGCGATCGGCGACGGTGATGCGCTGTCGCCGCTGCCGTGGATGATCAACCTGCCGTCGATGACGGCGGCGCATCTCGAAGCCCAGGGCAAGCTCACCCCGGCGGCGATGACCGACGTGGAAAACTACGTCCGCACGCAGTTCGTCACCGACTTCCTGGCGGGTCGCTCGGATCCCGGCGCGATCAGCCGCATGGTGCAGAAGGTGTCGGCTTATACGGGCCTTGATCCGTCGGTGGTGTCCAAGCTGGATGGCCGCGTCGACATCGGCACCTACCTGCGCGAGATCCATCGCTCCGAGAAGAAGATCGGCAGCGTGTACGACTCCAACGTCACCGCGTTCGATCCGTTTCCGGGTTCGGCCCGTCGCCAGTCGGGCGACCCGATCCTCGAAGCGCTGCTGGCGCCGACCACCAGCGCGATGGTGGATTTCGTCACGCGCGAAGTGGGCTGGAAGACGGACGCGCACTACGAGGCGCTGTCCTACACCGTCAACAACGCCTGGGATCGCGGAGAAACCGACGACAAGCCGGTGGCCGACCTGCGCAAGGCGATCGCCAACGATCCGAACATGAAGGTGCTGATCGTGCACGGCTACAACGACCTGTCATGCCCGTTCTTCACCTCGCGCCTGATCATCGACCAGATGCCAACCTTCGGTCAGCCGCAGCGCGTGAAGCTGTCGATCTATCCGGGCGGCCACATGTTCTACAGCCGCGACGGTAGTGCCTCGTCGTTCAAGGCGGATGCGGCGCAGCTGTACGGCGCCACGAAGTAAGCCGCGAGGCAAAACAAAGGCCCGGGCGTCGCCAGACGCGCCGGGCCTTCTTTTTGAGCGTGGGTTACTGCTTGAGGTCTGCCGGCGGCTGCACCAGGTAACCCATCGATCTCAGCGTGGCGAGGTAGCCGGTAGGCGACGTCAACTGTTCCATCGTCAACACGGCAACCGTGCGCCGGTTGCGCGTGAGCGCCAGATCCGCCTCCCTGACCCATGCCGTGTTGATGCGCTGTGGCAGGTCGGTCACGTTGAGCTGGTGTTCGAAATCGCCATTGATCGCGCTCACCACACAGGGTTCGCGCGAACCCTCCATGAGCTTTTGCAGCGTCGCCGTGTCGCCGGTGGCCCAGGCATTGGCGCGCTGCGTGAGCTTGGGCATGTCGTGCTCGATGATCTGCATGGTCTCGTCGAGGCAGGCGATGCCCTGTTGCTGGTCACTGTCCGCGCCACCATTGGGCTTGGGTACCTTGCGTATCACCAGTTCATAGCGCACAGGCACCTGCCGGGTGCCGTGCTTGCGCGCCAGCTTTTCGACGATGTCCTCGACGTCGGTGTCGCCGGTCAGGCCGTGCGCATCGAGCGCCTTGGTGAACAGTTGCTCGGCGACGATGATGGGGCGCTGGTACTCGTAGGCATCGTCATCGTGCAGATATTCGTGCCGCAACACGCGCCAACGCTGGTACATGTCGGCAGGCAGCATGCGCTCCAGCGTGGCACCGCCCGGATTGAGGCGCGCCGCCGGCTGCAAGGCAAGGCGGGAAAACAGGCTGGGCGGCATCTTCAGGCGCGCCGATGGTGCCTCCAGCATTTCGCTCGATTTCCCCAGGGCCTGCTCCAACTGGGTCCATTGCCAGGTCGCGTACTTCGGCAGCGGCGATATGGTTCCCAGCACCCACAGCACGTGGTCGCCCTTGCGAACTTCCCATAGGGCCGGCCCAGGCTGGGTACCGCGAACGGTCACTGTCTGCAGGTCGACGGGCTTGGCGGGCGCCACGGTGCCCTGCGTACTGGCGGCAGGTGTTGGCGAGCTTTCTTGCGCGAGGGCGCTGCCTGTCATGAGCAGGGCGCCCAGGCACATGGCTAGTTTCGTGGGCATCCGTCGGGCTCCGCTGGGGGCAGGGAAGCATGCCATGGCATGCCGGGTCGGGTGGGAGGATTGAACACCACCCGGCCCCCGGGCGCCACAAGCCGCAGCTTGCAGCAAACCCCGAAAGGAAAAGCCGCGACGGCAAGGCTGCGCACGTCGCGGCGACTGCCTCAGAACTCGCGCATCACCATCAGCCGCACCTCGGTCATGTCCTCGATGGCGCAGCGCACGCCTTCGCGGCCGATGCCGGAGAGCTTCACGCCGCCGTAGGGCATGTTGTCCACGCGGAAGCTGGGTACGTCGTTGACGATCACGCCGCCTTGTTCCAGCTCGTTCCAGGCGCGCATGGCGTGGGCGAGGCTGTCGGTGAAGATGCCGGCCTGCAAGCCGTAGTCCGAGTCGTTGACCATCGCCACCACCTCGTCGAAATCGTCGAAGGGCGCAAGCAGGGCGAACGGGCCGAACACCTCCTGGCGATGCACCTTGGCGCTGGTCGGCACGCCTTCCATCAAGGTGGCTTCCAGCATGGCGCCGTCGCGCTTGCCGCCGCACAGCAGCTTGCCGCCGGCCTTGCGGGCTTCCTCGATCCATCCGTGCAGGCGTTCGGCCGCGGCCTCGTCGATCATCGGGCCGAGGAAGGTGTCCTTCTTCTTCGGATCGCCGGCCTTCAGCTTCTTCACGGCGGCGACGAGCTTCTTCTTCAGCTCGTCGTAGATGTCCTTGTGCGCATAGATGCGCTGCACGCTGATGCAGCTCTGGCCGGACTGGTAGAACGCGCCGAACACCAGGCGGTCGATCACGCGATCCAGCCGCGGGCCCTGGTCGGCATCGACGATGCAGGCCGCATTGCCACCCAATTCCAGCGTCACCTTCTTGTGGCCGGCGCGCGTCTTGAGGTCCCAGCCTATCTGGCTGCCGGTGAAGGAGAGCAGCTTGAAGCGCGGGTCCTCCACCAGCGGTTTGGCGTGCTTGCCGTCCAGCGTGAGCACGGAGAACGCGCCCTTGGGCAGGTCGGTCTCGGCCAGCACTTCGCCGATGATCAGCGCGCCGATCGGCGTGCGTTCGGCCGGCTTGAGCACGAACGGACAGCCGGCCGCGATGGCCGGCGCCACCTTGTGCGCCACCAGGTTCAAGGGGAAGTTGAACGGCGTGATGAACGACACCGGGCCCAGCGGCACGCGCTTGGTGTAGCCGTGATAGCCGTCCAGACGCCTGGCGAGTTCCAGGTTGATGGTTTCGCCGTTGACGCGCACCGCTTCTTCGGCCGCGATGCTGAAGGTTTCGATCAGGCGGGTGACTTCGCCGTCGGAATCCCTGATGGGCTTGCCGGCTTCCACGCACAGCGCATAGGCCAGCTCCTCGCGGCGCTCGCTGAAGCGCTGCGCGCAGTGCTGCAGCACCTGCTGGCGCGCCCACGGCTTGAACTCGCGCATCGGGCCCGCGGCCTTCACCGCGGCGGCAATGGCCTTTTCGGTGGCCTTGGCATCGGGCACGGCTACGCGCGTGGCGACCTTGCCGCTGTACTTGTCCAGCACATCCATCGTTTCCTTCGAGGTCTGCGGCTGGTTGGCGAGGTAATACGGATAGCTTTTGGCGAGCATGGAAACTCCAGGCGATCAGACGGCTGCGCTGAGCCGGCGGATCTCTTCGTTGAGGATGCGGTGATTGTCCGAATAGTCGATGGCGAGATCGATCAGGTGCACGCCGCCGGCATCGAACGCGCGCTGCAGCGTGGGCAGGAATTCGTCGGCGCTGGCGGGGCGATGACCGTGTGCGCCATGCGCTTCGGCAAACTGTACGAAGTCCGGGTTGCCGAAGGTCATGCCGTAGTCGGCGTAGCCCATTTCGGCCTGCTTCCAGCGGATCATGCCGTAGGCGTCATCACGCAGCAGCAGGACGACCAGGTCGAGCCTGAGACGCACGGCCGTTTCCAGCTCCTGCGAGTTCATCATGAAGCCGCCGTCGCCGCAGATCGCCAGCACCTTGCGCTCGGGGTAGACCATCTTCGCGGCCATCGCCGAGGGCAGGCCGGCGCCCATCGAGGCGAGCGCGTTGTCGAGCAGCATCGAATTCGGCTCGCGCGCGCGGTAGTAGCGCGCGAACCAGATCTTGTACATGCCGTTGTCCAGGCACAGCACGCCGTCGTCGGGCATGAAGCTGCGCGTGTCGTCCACCACGCGCACCGGATGCATGGGAAAGCGATCGTCGCGCGAGTGATCCTCCAGCTGCGAATGGAAGGCCAGCCGCACGCGATCGAAGAAGCTGAAGTTCCAGTGTTCCTGCGGCTGCAGCGCATCGGTGAGGCGTTCCACCGTGTGCGCGATGTCGCCCACGACTTCGATCTGGGGGAAGTAGACGGCATCGACCTCGGCGCTGGAGAAATTGATGTGGATGACCGTGCGACGACCCTTGCGCATCAGGAAAGGCGGCTTCTCCACCACGTCGTGACCGACGTTGATGATCGCGTCCGCGGCGTCGATGGCGCGATGCACGAAGTCGCCGTCCGACAACGCGGCGTTGCCCAGCCACAGCGGGTGATCCTCGTCGATGACCCCCTTGCCCATCTGGGTGGTGAAGAAGGGAATGCCGAGCTTGTCGATGAACGCGCGCAGCGCGACCGTGGTGCGCTGCCGGTTCGCCGCGGCGCCGATCATCAGGATGGGATGCCGCGCCTTGCTGATCGCCTCGGCCGCCTGCACCAGCGCCGCGTCATCCGGCGAAGGGCGGCGCGCATATTCGGTGGGCAGCAGGATCGCTTCCTCGACGGTATCGCGTGCGATGTCTTCGGGCAGTTCCAGGTGAACCGCGCCGGGGCGTTCTTCCTCCGCCCGGCGAAAGGCCTCGCGGATGCGCGCCGGTATCGTCGCCGCGGAAACCAGCTGGCGTGTGTACTTGGTCAGCGGCTGCATCATGTCGACCACGTCGACCAGCTGGAACAAGCCCTGCTTGTGTTCGCGGATCGGCTTCTGGCCGGTGATCATCAGCATCGGCATGGCGCCAAGTTGCGCATAGGCCGCGGCGGTGACGAGGTTGGTGGCGCCCGGACCCAGGGTGGAAAGCGCGACACCGGCTTCCCCGGTAAGCCGTCCCCAAGTGGCGGCCATGAACCCCGCGGCCTGTTCATGCCGGGTCACGATAAGGCGGATCGAGGAATCGCGCAGCGCTTCCACCAGGTCGAGGTTTTCTTCGCCCGGCACGCCAAAAATGCTGTGCACGCCTTCGGCTTCCAGTGCCTTAACGAACAATGCCGCTGCCTTCATGCCGCGCTCCTGTGACCGGAACGCGAAGGATGGGGCATGAGTCGTTCACATCATGTGAGCCGCAGCGTCCCGTTACCCCAAATGTAGGAGCGCACCCAGTGCGCGAACAACGTTGCGTCGACGCCACGGTAGATGCCATCGCGCACTGGGTGCGCTCCTACCAAAAAGCGGTGCGTCACTGCTCCCTGGGCTTTTCCGCTTTCAATTTCAGGCCCACCACCAGCGGCAACTCGCCATCCGCAAGGCGTCCTCGCAGCTGTGCTCCTTCGCTCACGCCCTGCACTGAACGCACGACCTTGCCCTGCTCATCGAACAGGATCGCGTAGCCGCGCTCCAGCGTGGCCAGCGGGCTCACAGCATGCAGGGCGCGGCCCGCCTGCCGCAGGGTCAGGCGTTCGCGTTCCAGTCGTCGTTCCACCGAGTGGCGAAGGCGTTGCGACAGCTCCGCCAGGCGACGACGCAACAGCGGCAGGCGCAGGCGCGGATGCTGGGCGATCAGCCGCGCGTACGCGCGTTCGAGCGCCACGCGCCGCATGCGGGCCTGTTCGCGTTGCACCCCCAGCAGCCGGCGCTCAAGGTTGATCAGGCGCTCGCGATCGCGCGCAAGCCGGGCCTGTGGCCGCTGCGCCTGCAGGCGCGCGTACAGGTGATCCACGCGCTGGATGCGCGCCTGCAACTTGCGCTGTTCCAGCACGGCAAGGCGTTGCCGCAGTTGCTCCAGGTGTCGCCGCATCGGCGCGGCGTCGGGCACCAGCAGTTCGGCCGCGGCGGATGGCGTGGGCGCGCGCAGGTCGGCCACGAAGTCAGCGATGCTGAAGTCGATCTCGTGGCCGACGGCCGACACCACCGGTACCGCGCTCGCGTGGATGGCGCGTGCCACCTGCTCATCATTGAACGCCCACAGGTCTTCCAGCGAGCCGCCGCCGCGGGTGAGCAGCAACACGTCGTAGCGGCCGCTCGCCGAGGCCTTGCGCAACATCGTGGTGATTGCCGGCGGCGCCTCGCGGCCTTGTACCGGCACGGGCAGCACGTCGACTTCAGCCAGCGGCCAGCGCCGCGACATCACGCTGAGCACGTCGCGGATCGCCGCCCCGGTGGCCGAAGTGATGACGCCGATGCGTCGCGCGTATCGGGGCAGTGCACGCTTGCGCGCGGGATCGAACAGGCCCTCGGCATCCAGTCGCGCCTTCAGCTGTTCGAACTCGCGCTGCAGGGCGCCTTCGCCCGCCGGCTCCATGTGCTCGGCAACGAGCTGGAATTCGCCGCGGGGTTCGTACAGGCCCACGCGTGCCCGTACCAGCACGTGCATGCCATCGGTAGGACGAAACTTCAGCCAGCCGCTCTTCGGGCGGAACATGGCGCAGCGCACCTGGGCGCTGGCGTCCTTGAGGGTGAAATAGAGGTGTCCGGAGGCGGGGCGCGCCACATTGGACAGCTCGCCCTCGATCCAGATCAGGGGCAGGGCGTCCTCCAACAGATCGCGCACCAGGCGGTTGAGCGAACTGGGGGTGAGGATCTGTCGAGGCGGAGAACCGCCGTGATCCTGGCTGTAGTCGTCGGGCGAGCGCATGGACGCGGGAGCCTAGCATGACCGGCGGCTGATGAATGCTTGGATTACATCCGCTTGCCGAACCAAGCATAGCCAGGTCCTGAGGCAATACGTCTACTGCATTGATTTTTATAAGATCATGGCGGCGTGTCGTCGGACTCCGCTGCAGCTTCGCGCAGGCGCCGCCGCAACCGCCAGGTCCGGACGCCGAAATTCAGGGCGAGCCAGGCGGCGATGGCGCCGAGCGGCCAACCGATGACGGCAGGCCAGAAGAAACCCAGCGCCGCCAGCAGGGTCAGCGCCAGCGTACCCAGCACCAATGGCCCGGTGGCGGTATCGCCCAGCACGCGGCGATCCGTCAGCGCGGCGCCCACGGTGTTGGCGATGCGCAGCGCCCCGGCCGCCGCCCGCCCCGAACTGCCGCCCACGTGGCGGTATCGCGCTTGAGGCTGCCGGTCCTTGCTGCGCACGTGCTCGGTGTGGCGCCGCCAGCGCCGCGGCGCCAGCACGATCTCGGTGGCGTGCTCCAGGTCGCGCTCGTACTGCTCGGCCAGTTGCTTCGCGAAACCGGTGTCTTCGACGGCCACGTCGATCTCGCGATTGCTCAGCCAGCTGGCGATGTTGAGGTTGGACGAGCCCACGCGTGCCCAGAGGTTGTCCGCCACCGCCGTCTTCGCATGCAGCATCGAGCCGTTCCATTCGAACACGCGGATGCCCGCCTTGAGCAGCGGCCGGTAACCCGAGCGCGACATGCCGGCGACGAGCGGGATATCGCTGCTGCCCGGCACCAGCAGTCGCACGTCCACGCCATCGCGCGCGGCCGACGTGAGCGCCTGCACATACGGCGCGATGCCGATGAAATAGGCGTCGGTGAGCCACAACGTTCGTCGCGCCATGGCGGCAATGAGCTGGTCCAGCCGATACATGCCTGCCGTCGAAGGCTGCGTGGCGATCACGCGCAGCGCCACCGGGCCTGCGGGGTCCTGCGCAGCGGCGGATTCCGGAAAGGGCGGAAGCGGCGCGCCGATGATGGCCCAGCTCTCGGCGAACGCGTGTTCCAGTTCGGCGACGGCCGGCCCCCGCAGGCTCACGCCGGTGTCGCGCCATGGCTCCACGCCACGCCCGGGGTCACCCAGCCACTTCTGGCTGATGCATACGCCCGAGAGAAAACCGATCTCGCCGTCGACCACGAGCAGCTTGCGATGATCGCGGCTGATCCAGCCGAACGGCTGGCCGAGCTGGGGTGGATTGAAAGCGCGCACTTCGCCGCCGGCAGCGCGCAACCGCCGCCAGAAACGATCGCGCGACTGCCCCTTGCAGCCCAGCCAGTCGTACACCACGGCCACCTGCACGCCACGCTTGGCGCATTCCACCAGCGCGTCGCGGAAGGCGCGGCCCACCTCATCGTCACGGATGATGTAGTTCTCCAGCAGCACCCGGTGGCGCGCGGCCTGGATCGCGGTCAGCCATGCGTCGTAGTGGGCGGCGGCATCGATCAGCAACTCGATGGCGTTGCCGCCAAGCAAGGGTGCGCCGGCGGCTCGGCTCAGTGCCTGTTCGGCCAACAGTCGTGCGGACGCGGACGCGAGCTTTGAATTCATGAGGGAGAGTAGGGCATGCCATCGGCCTTTCTTCAACCCGCGTTCACCCGATGCGTGTCACGAATACGCGCCCATGGCGGTCAGTGTCGTCTCCATCAACCTTCTGTCATGCTCATTCCATGGCACCTGAGCAATGTTTTGCCGACATCGACAGCTGTGCCCAACACATTGCCGAGCGGCTGGGCCCCGACCTGCGCGTCGCGGCGCCATTGGGGCTGGGCAAGCCGCATGGATTGCTCAATGCGCTCTATCGGCTGACCAAGGCCGACACTTCGCGTTCGCTGTCGCTCTATACGGCGCTTTCGCTGACGCGGCCTCGTCCTGCACCGGGCCTTGAGGCGCGTTTTCTCGGTCCGTTCGTGGAGCGGCATTTCGGTGCGGATGCAGTCGACCCGGAATACGCGATCGACCAGGCGCGCAACGCCCTGCCTTCCAACGTGGCGGTGCATGAGTTCTACATGCAGTCCGGAGCCTTGCTGCATTCGGGCAGCGCGCAGCGCAACTACATCAGCCAGAACTACACGCACGTCGCGCGCGACCTCGCCGTGCAGGACATCAACCTGCTGCTGCAGCTGGTCGCGCGGCGTGAAACGTCCGACGGCGTGCGTTACAGCCTGTCGAGCAATCCTGACCTGACGCTGGATTTCATCGAGCAGGTCGTGCAGTCGGGCAAGCCGCGGCCGTTGTGCGTGGCCGTCGTGCATCCGGATCTGCCCTATGTCAGCGGGCATGCGGAGGTGACGCGCGGTTATTTCGATATCGAACTGCGCACCGAAACATCGCCGCCGCTGTTCGCCGTGCCGAGGCAACCGCTCGACGTGGTGGAGTACGCGCTGGGCATGCATGCGAGTGCGCTGGTGCGCGATGGCGGATGCCTGCAGATCGGCATCGGTGCGCTCTCCGATGCATTGGTGCATGCGCTGCGTTGGCGGCAACTGGACAACACGCAATGGCGCCGCGCGCTGGTGGCGCTGGATCCGCGGGGTGGCACCCACGCGCTGGCTGCCCGCATGGGCGGCCTCGCGCCGTTTCGCACGGGGCTGTATGGCGCCAGCGAGATGGTGATGGACGGCTTCATGCACCTTCAGCAGGCCGGCATCCTCAAGCGGCGCGCATGGGACAACATCGCCCTGGAGCGCGCAGCGGCCAGCGGCAGGCTGTCGCCCGATACGCCGGGTGGGCATTACCTGCGCGGGGCTTTCTTCCTGGGCTCGAAGGCGTTGTACGACTGGGTGGCGGCGCTGGAGGCGGAAGATGCCGATGCGCTCGACATGTGCCGCGTCTCCAACGTCAACCAGCTCTACGGCGACCATCAGGTACTCGCGTCGTTGCAACGACGAGGCGCCCGCTTCTTCAACACCTGCATGATGGCCACCTTGCTCGGTTCGGCGGTGTCGGACGGGCTGGAGAATGGCGAAGTGGTCAGCGGCGTCGGTGGCCAATACAACTTCGTCGCCATGGCCCACGAACTGCCCGATGGTCGCTCGGTGCTGTTGTTGCGGTCCACTCGGCAGGGGCGCGGCGGCGTGGAGACCAACATCCGCTGGAACTACGGCTACGCCACCATTCCGCGACATCTGCGCGACCTGTTCGTCACCGAATACGGCGTGGCGGACCTTCGCGGCAAGACCGACAGCGAATGCATCGAAGCCATGCTGGCGATTTCGGATGCGCGCTTCATCGATGCGCTGTGCGCGGAAGCCAAGGCGCACGGCAAGCTCGCTTCGGATTTCCAGGTGCCGGAACGGTGGCGTAACAACCGGCCCGATGTCCTGCGCGAGTCGCTTTCGCCCTGGCAGTCCAAAGGTGCGTTGACGGCTTTTCCGTTCGGCAGCGACTTCACCGAGGTCGAGCAGCAGCTGCTGACGGCGCTTACCTGGCTGAAGCTGCGCAAGGACAGCTGGCGCGGCCGTTTGGATATCCTGCGTGCCGCCTTGAAACGAGGTGCGCCGGTAGCAGGCGAGGCCGAGGCCATCACGCGCATGGCGCTGGACAAGCCGGCCACGATGGGCGATCGCGCATCTCGACTGGTGCTAAGGGCCGCGTTGCGCCGGACCGGCCACGCGATCGAGCCGGCCGAGGCGGGCGCTCAAACCGATACGACAAGGAGTGGATGACGATGCAGAAGGGCAGCTGCCATTGTGGACGCATCACCTTCGAAGTCGAAGGCGAACCCACGCAGGCCATCGAATGCAATTGCACGCACTGCAGCCGCAAGGGCTTCCTGCTGTGGTTCGTGCCGCGCGCGCGGTTTCATCTGCACGCCGCCGAAGATGCCTTGTCGAGTTACCAGTTCAACCGGCACATGATCGACCACCGGTTCTGTCCCCATTGCGGCTGCCAGCCGTTTGCGTATGGCAAGGATCCCAAGAGCGGCGACGACATGGTCGCGGTCAACGTGCGCTGCCTGGAAGGCATCGAGCTGGCGTCGGTGGAGCGCCGTTCGTTCGATGGCCTGCACCTGCTATGAAGCAGGCCGGGGAGTGCGACATGCACTCCCCGGGTGAGGCTTCAGCTCATCAGCAGTGATTGGCCAAGTTCGCGCAGGGCGGGCAGATTGACCACGTGCAGGCCGTGGCGGTCCAGCGCGATGAGGTTGCGTTGGCGGAAGCGTCCCAGCAGGCGGCTGACGGTTTCCGTGGTCAGGCGCAGGTGGTTGCCGATATCGGCGCGCGACATCGGCAGCGGCAGGTAATCGGCGGAGAGGCCCAGCATGGCGCGACGATCGCGCAGATCGACCAGGAACGCCGCGAAGCGTTCTTCAGCTAGGTAGTTGCCACCACTCAGCTGCAGTCGCGAGATGCGGTGGCTCGCGGCGTTCATGAGATGCCAGGGCACCTCGGGCTGCTCCATCGCGACCTGGCGCACGGCCGAATACGGGAACCGGCAGAACTGCGTCTTGCCGAGGGCCACCACGGCGTTGTCGTGCATTTCGCGATCGATCGCATCCAGGCCGATCATTTCGCCAGGCAGGTGGAAGGCCAGCACCTGCTCGCGACCGGCCACGTCCACCGCCACCGTCTTGGCCATGCCCGATTGCACGGCGTACAGGGCGCGGAACGGCGACATCGGGCGGTACAGGTACTCGCCAGTGCGCAGTGGGCCGATGCGTTCGGCGATATGGCGCAAGCCTGAAAGCTCGGCTCGGTCGAAGCCGCTGGCCTGGCAGACGGAGGCGTGACCGCAGCCCGCGCAGGATGGCGAGGGTGTCATGCGGTTGGCGCCGTCCTGGCGTGGGTATGTCTGAAGCATGGTGCGTTGGCCTCCTGAATCCTTGCTCGGTATCCGGGGCCATGATCCTCGCAAGCGGGGCGGGAATGGCAGTTGTGCGCGTTTATGCCGCATCGCTGAACCGGGTTTCCGGCTTGCTAGGGCAGCCCCGGGCATTCGGTTATCCTTTTGCAGTTGCCGCATCCGCCCGCGGCCCAAGACGTGCAGCCAAATCCATCCATGAGCGACCAGTCCTCTTCTCCCCGTCCCGCGCAACCCGCTCCCCGCCGCCCCAGCGTCGGCGTCAAGATCGGCAAGATCACGGTCGGCGGCGGTGCACCCATCGTGGTGCAGTCGATGACCAATACCGACACCGAGGATCCGTCGAGCACCGCCAGGCAGATCGCCGAACTGGCCCGCGCGGGCTCCGAGCTGGTGCGCATCACGGTGAACACGCCGGCGGCTGCAGCCGCGGTGCCGCGCATCCGCGACAAGCTGGCGATGATGGGCGTGGACGTGCCGGTCATCGGCGACTTCCACTACAACGGCCATCAGCTGCTTGAAGCGGAGCCGGCCTGCGCCGAGGCGCTGGCGAAGTACCGCATCAATCCGGGCAACGTGGGCTTTGGCAAGAAGAAGGACAGCCAGTTCGCCTCGATCATCGAGATGGCGCTGCGCTACGACAAGCCGGTGCGCATCGGCGCGAACTGGGGTTCGCTCGACCAGTCGATGGTCGCCACGCTGATGGACGAGAACCACAAGCGTGCCGAACCCTGGGATGCCGCGCATGTGGCGCGCGAAGCATTGATCCGTTCGGCGCTGGATTCGGCGTTGCGCGCGGAGGAGATCGGCCTGCCGCGCGATCGCATCATCCTGTCGTGCAAGGTGTCCGGCGTGCAGGAACTGATCGCGGTGTATCGCGATATCGCCGGTCGCTGCGACTACGCGCTGCACCTGGGCCTGACCGAGGCCGGCATGGGCTCCAAGGGCATCACGGCCTCGTCCGCGGCGCTGGCCGTGCTGCTGCAGGAAGGCATCGGCGACACCATCCGCATCTCGCTCACGCCTGAGCCGGGCGCATCGCGTACCGGCGAAGTCATCGTGGCGCAGGAGCTGCTGCAGACCATGGGCTTGCGCGCGTTCACGCCGCTGGTCACGGCCTGTCCGGGCTGTGGCCGCACCACCAGTGAATTCTTCCAGGAACTGGCGCGCACGGTGCAGTCGCATGTGCGCGAGCAGATGCCGCTGTGGCGCGTGAAGTACGACGGCGTGGAGAACCTCACGCTGGCCGTGATGGGTTGCGTGGTGAATGGCCCCGGCGAATCCAAGCACGCCAACATCGGCATCTCGCTGCCGGGCAACGGCGAAGCGCCGTCGGCACCGGTGTTCATCGACGGCGAGAAGGCCATGACGCTGCGTGGCGACAACATCGCCAACGAGTTCATCGGCATCCTCGACCATTACGTCGCCACGAAATACGCCAGCCGGGCAGGTTGAGGCGGCCATGGGCGGCGAGGCGAGCGAAGCACGCATCCTCGACGCCTGGCAGGCCAACGCACAGGCATGGGAGCACGCGGTCCGCGGCGGCGTGATCGAGAGCCGCAGGCTGGTGACGGACCGCGCCATCGTCGACGCCGTGCTGTCCCGCAAGCCGCGCAAGGTCATCGATCTCGGTTGCGGCGAAGGCTGGCTCGCCCGAACGCTCACCGCGGCCGGTGTCGAGGTCCTGGGCGTGGATGCCGTGCCGTCGCTCGTCAAAGCCGCGCAGGCACAAGGCGGGGGTACGTTCCGGGTCATGGCCTACGAGGACGTGGCTACCGGCGCACTGCATGAGCGCGCCGACCTGGTGGTGTGCAATTTCTCCCTGCTCGGCGAGACCTCGGTCGCCGAACTGCTCGCATCCGTTCCCTGCCTGCTCGAACCTGGCGGCGCCTTGCTGGTGCAGACCCTCCATCCCTGGGCAGCGGGCGTGGAGCCCTATCGCGACGGTTGGCGCGAAGGCTCCTGGGACGGTTGCGGCGATGGCTTCGGGCAGCCGGCGCCGTGGTACTTCCGCACGCTGGAGGGCTGGATGGCGAGCTTCCGCCGCGCGGGGCTGTGCCTGATGGACCTCCGCGAACCGCTGCACCCTCGCACAGGCAAGCCCGCGTCCGTTATCTTCATGGCGGGGTAACCTCGGGGGGAGGGGAATGAACAGGCATCGCGCCGTTGCGTTTCGTGCCGTTGTTCAGAGTGGGCAACGGCAGTGGCTGGTGCCGCTGCCGTTCGATCCGATCAGCCAGTGGTCCACGCCCGCGCGGCCGCTGTGGCGATGTGGCCACGGCCATCGCGTGCGCGGCAGCCTCAACGGGCGCACCTTCAGCGCCTCGGTCGTGGAGCGCGCCGGCTCCTTCTGGTTGTTGCTGGAGGATTCGCTAGCCACCGCGGCCGAACTCGCCGCGGGCCAGCCGGTGGACGTGCTGCTTGAGCCGGACGACGCCTGATCCATTCGTGCACGCGTCGCTCACCTGCTCGGCGCATCGTCTGCGTGTATGCTCCGCCGTCGCGGCAGTTCCGCGCGGACGCCGGAATGGAGTTCGGGAGGATCGGTGACAGTCAGGCCACAAATTCGTATCGTCGCCATCTATGTGCTGCTGGCGCTGGCATGGATTTTCCTGTCCGATCGCCTGGTGTTTTCACTCGGTTACAGCGAGCACACGCTGGGTCTCCTGCATAGTCTCAAGGGCACGCTGTTCGTGCTGTGCACGGCGGTGCTGCTCTACTGGCTGATCGGGCGCGACATGCGGCGCCTGGACCGCCTCAACCACATGCTGCTCAACGGCAACGAGCAATCGCTGCGCGCCCTGGTGTCGGCGATGGACGTGCGCCACAAGGAAACACGCGACCACTCCGAGCGCGTCATGCGCATGACCGTGGCGCTGGCACGCCAGGCCGGCCTGGAGGGCGATGCGTTGCGCAACGTGCGTTTTGGCGCCTTGCTGCACGACATCGGAAAGCTCGCCTTGCCGGATGCGATCCTCGTGAAGCCCGGTCCGCTCACGCCCGAGGAAACCACGGTGATGCGCACGCACACCACGCTGGGCCGCGACCTGCTCATGCGCACGGCGTTCCTTCGTCCCGCCATCGACATTCCGTTTGCGCACCATGAGCGCTGGGACGGCA
This sequence comes from Dyella jiangningensis, assembly GCF_003264855.1. Lineage (NCBI taxonomy): Bacteria > Pseudomonadati > Pseudomonadota > Gammaproteobacteria > Lysobacterales > Rhodanobacteraceae > Dyella > Dyella jiangningensis. The sequence continues at coordinate 2,109,014 of NZ_NFZS01000001.1, forward strand.
CCGGCTATCCGCGCGGCCTGAGTGGCGAAGAAATTCCGTTGGCGGCGCGCATCTTCAGCGTGGTCGACGTGTGGGACGCACTGAGCTTTCCGCGCGTGTACAAGCCGGCATGGCCCGAAGAGGATGTGCTCGACTATCTGCGCAATGCGGCAGGCGGCCAGCTCGACCCAAGCATCGTGGGATTGTTCCTTGAGCACTATGACGAGCTGAGGGCGATTGGCCTGGGACAGGCCACCGTCGACTGAGCGCCAGGCGTCTGGCTACACTGGGTCGGCGCCCAGGACGGGCGCATCAACGGGGGAAGCACGTGTTGCCGGATCTTTCCACGCTGCCGGCGTTCGCAGCGTATTTCGGGTTGGGTGTCCTTTTTCTCGCGATCTTCTGCACGGTGCATCTCTGGCTCACGCCCCAGCGCGAGCTGGCGCTGATCAGGCATGGCAACCAGGCCGCGGCGATCAGCCTGGGCGGTGCGCTGCTGGGTTTCGTGGCGCCGCTCGCGAGTGCGATGGCGCACAGCGTGAGCCTGCTCGACCTGGCGTTGTGGGGCCTGGTGGCGCTCATCGTGCAGTGGCTGACGCATCTGACGGTACGCCTGTTGATCCATGATCTCGCCGCGCAGATCGAAGCCGACAACCGCGCGGTGGCAGGCTTCGCCGCGGTACTGGCGTTGGCCGTCGGCGTGGTGAACGCCGCGGCCATGACCTGGTAGCGCGTCATGGGTGACCTCAAGAAGTCCGATGACACGCGCACACCGCGTCGGCCGGATGCGCAGTTCCGGCCGTTGCGCGATCAGCCGCAGAAGAAATCCCATGCCGTGCCGCTGCTCATGCTGGGCGGTGCCGCCCTGGTGGGGCTGACGGCACTCGGTCGTGGCCACGACGTGCAGCGCAATCGCTACGACAGCCTGGAAGAGTGCGTGCACGACTATTCCACCGGCCAATGCGAGCTGGACAACCCGGTGGGTTCCAGCGGAAGCGGCGGTGGCGGATTGCGTTACTACGGGCCGTGGTATCGCAGCGACCGCGGAGGCGGTGCATCGGACCCCGGACCCGGCCGTTCCGGTCCTCGCCTGGTCGAATTCGGCACGCGCGGCGGTTTCGGTTCCAGCAGCCGCGTGTTTGCGCGAGCGAGCTGAGCATGCGCCGTCAGGCATGCGCGCCACGCGCGGACTGGCAGGCGCGACTCGAAGCGCAGGGTTTCGATTTCCATACGATCGACGCGCAGCCTTATTGGCGCGAAGACATCTGCTACGTCTTCGACGCCCGCGAAATCGATGAGATCGAAGCCGCGACCAACGAACTGCATGCGCTTTGCCTGGAGGCGGTGGATCGCGTGGTGCGCGACGGGCGCTACGACGACCTCGGCCTGGACGCACGTGCCGCGGCGCTGGTCGAACGCAGCTGGTGGGATCGCGAGCCGGCGCTGTATGGCCGGATGGATCTCGTCTACGACGGCAGCGCGCCGCCGCGTCTGCTCGAATACAACGCGGACACGCCGACGGCCTTGTTCGAGGCTTCGGTAGCGCAGTGGTACTGGCTGCAGGACGTCGCGCCCGAGGCCGATCAGTTCAATGCGATCCATGAAGCGCTGGTCGAGCGCTGGCGGATACTGCCGCCGTCTTCGCTCGTGCATTTCGCGGCGTGCTACGAGAGCTTGGAGGACGCACTCACCACCGACTACCTGATCGACACCTGCCTGCAGGCGGGACACCGTGCGACGGCCCTGGATATCGAGCAGGTCGGCTGGTCGGGGCGCGACTTCATCGATATGGACAACCTGCCGATCGACCGGCTGTTCAAGCTCTATCCCTGGGAATGGATGCTGGCCGAGCCTTTCGCGATGCACCTGCAGGGCTCCCGGCTCCGCTGGATCGAGCCCGCGTGGAAGATGGTGCTGTCGAACAAGGCCGTGCTTCCGTTGTTGTGGGAGTTCTTCCCCGGGCATCCGAACCTGTTGCCGGCCAGCCGGCGGCGCAGCGACCTCGAAGGGCCTGTCGTGCGCAAGCCGTGCTGGGGCAGGGAGGGTGCGGGCGTGATCGTGTTGCCGCAGGGCGAGGCGGAAAGCGCAACCAGCGAGCGGTGCATCTACCAGGCATTCTCGCCGCTGCCATCGTATGAAGGGCGGCACGCCCTGGTGGGTTCATGGGTGGTGGGCGATACCGCGGTCGGCATCGGCCTGCGCGAGGACGATGGCCTGATTACCCGCAATACCAGCTGCTTCGTGCCGCATCGATTCGCGGGGTGAGTCGCATGCAGTTCGTCATCAACGACGTGCACGGGCTGTTGAAATCCTGGGGCGCCGTGCCGGCCTGAGCGCTAGGCAGCCCACAGCCTGCGCAGTTCCTCGACGATAACGTCGGGATACTCCTCGGGGAAGAACAGTTTGGCGCCGGGGATACGGCGGATGCCGCGGGGATTGCCCAGCGTTCGCTGCAGGTAGTCAGGACTCGCCTGCGAGAAGATGTCGTCGCCCGTGCCCCACAGGATGCGCGTCGGCACGCGACTGTGCTTCAGCTGGGGTTCGATGCCGGCCAGCGGGTTGGGCGTCAATCCCAGCGCATAGGCATGCACCCACGGCTTCTGGGCAGGCTGGCACAGCGGCGACAGGTAGTAGTCGAGCGCTTCGTCCGTGGGATGCTCGGGAAACTGGTAGCACATGCCGCCGATGCCTTGCGGGGATCGCGCCAGCGCCTTGTCGGCCAGCCATGGAGCGAGCCACTGGTCGACGAACCGCCCCTTGCGTGACATCTCGATGACCGGCTGCAGCGCTGCCGGCGGACTGTCGTTTTCCACATCGCAGTTGGTGAGCAGCAGCGTGCGTACACGCTCGGGGTGTCGCGTCATCAGGCATTGCGCGATGGCGCCACCACTGTCGTTGGCCACCACGTCCACCGTGACGACGTGCAGCAGGTCGAGCAGCGCGATCAGCATGTTGACCTGCGCGGCCGGCGTGACCGCCCGTCCCGGCGCGACATGCGTGTAGCCGAGCCCCAGCCAGTCGGGCGCGATGCAGCGCCGTTCGCCTGAGAGCTGTGCGATCACGCCGCGCCACTGGAAGCTGTTGAGCGGAAAGCCATGCAGGAACAGTGTGGCCGGACCGCGCCCGCGATCGAGATACGCGACATCGCCGCAGGGCAGATGGGCATGGCGGCGTTCGCGGCGGTAGGTGGCAGCGTCCAGCGTGATCGTGGGTGCCGAGCCGCTGGCCAGCGTTTTCCTGGTCGCAACGCCGAGGGTGCCGGCGGCGAGCGCGAAGCTCATGGTCTGCAGAAAGGTCCGGCGATGCATGGCGGTGCCTGGGTTCGGAAGGTGGGCAAATGGTTGATCCCGTCGTTCCTGCGGGCAATAACGCGGCGGGTCATGGCGACTTGACCTCGAAGGTCATGGGCGCCGCGTGCATCGGCCCTCTAAGATGCCTCATGGCCGCCCGACTTCCGCTGTCCCCGCCACCTCCCGCGCCCACCTCGCGCGCAGGCATCCTGCTGCGTGAATGGCGGGCCGCCCGGCGCATGAGCCAGCTGGATCTCGCGCTAGCCGCCGATGTGTCGACACGTCACCTCAGTTGCGTGGAGACCGGCAAGTCGCAAGCGAGCCAGGACATGGTGATGCGCCTGGCCGATGCGCTGGAGATGCCGCTGCGCGAGCGCAACGCCTTGTTGATGGCGGCGGGTTATGCGCCGAGCTATCCGGAGACCGCGTTGACGACACCGGCGCTTGCGCAGGTGCGTCGCGCCACCGAGTTCATCATCGGCCAGCAGGAGCCGTATCCGGCCTTCGTGCTGAACTGCCATTGGGACATCGTGATGGCCAACGAGGCGGCGCAGAGGATCACGGGTTTCCTGCTGCGCGACGGCCGGCAGCACGGCAACATGATCCGCCATTTCTTCGATCCCGAAGGCTTGCGCGCCGCCGTGGTGAACTGGGAGGAAGTGGCGGGCGATCTCGTTCGCCACCTGCACAGCGATGTCGCATCGGCGCCTTCCGACAGCGTGTCGCGCGCGCTGCTGGACGAAGCCTTGTCCTATCCCGGCGTGCCGGCACGCTGGCGCACGCGCGAGCCTGGCACGACGCCATCGCCTCTGCTCACTACCGTGTTCCGGCGCGATGGCGTGGAGCTGCGCTTCTTTTCCACCTTCACCACGTTCGGTACGCCGCGTGATGTGACCGTGGATGAGCTGCGCATCGAATGCTGCTTTCCCGACGACGAAGCCACCGCGGCGTTTTGCAGGAAGCAGGCCCCGGGCGCCTAAGCCTGCGCGGCGCAGAACGTTCGCCGGTACTGCGTCGGGGAGGTGCGGTAGGCGCGCTGGAAGTGCTGACGCAACGTGACCGGCGAACCGAGCCCGATCGCCATCGCGATGCGTTCCAATGGCAGAGGCGTGGTCTCCAGGAGGCGCTGCGCTTCGCTCAGGCGCTGCGACAGCAACCAGTCGCCGAAGCTGCTGCCGGTCAGCTGGCGGAAATGGCGGGTAAAGCTGCGACGGCTCATCGCCGCCTTCTCCGCCATGGCATCGAGGCTGTGTTCCTGGTCGAGATGGCGCTGCACCTGTTCCAGCAGCCGCGCCATGCGACGGTCCGTCGGCGCTTCGGGCACGGGTTGTTCGATGAACTGTGCCTGCCCGCCGCGGCGGAAAGGTGGTACCACCATGCGCCTCGCAATGCTGCTGGCCATGTCCGCGCCAAACATCTGGCGCACGAGGTGCAGGCAGCAATCGATGCCGGCGGCCGCGCCGGCCGAGGTCACGATGTTGCCTTCGTCGACGTAGAGCACGTCGGCATCGACTTCCACGTCGGGAAAACGCTTGGCCAGATCACCCGCCCAGTGCCAGTGCGTCGTGGCCTTCCTGCCATCGAGCAGGCCGGCGTGGGCCAGCACATACGCACCCAGGCAGAGACCGACGACACGCTTTCCGCGCGCGGCGACGTTCCGCAGTTGCTGCAGCAAGGCGGCAGGCGGCACTTCGTTCGAGTCGCGCCAGGACGGCACGATCACGACGTCCGCGTGAGCGAGTTCTTCCAGTCCGTAATCCATGCCGATGGAAAAGCCGGCGGCGCTGGTGATGCGGCGGCCTTCCGCCGAGCACACGCGCAGGCGAAATGGCGAGCGGCGTTCCGGCGTCGATGACTGGAACACCGCACAGGGCACGGAGAGATGAAAAGGCAGGATGCCTTCGAAGGCGACGACGGCGATACGGATGCGACGCATGGCAAGAAATCCCGGTGGCCCGATTGCATCGATAATTGTCCTTCGGGCCACTCGTGTGCAAGTGCCCGGCGGCGCACCATGCACGCCATCCAAACTCACGCAAGGAGCTGTGCCATGGCTGTCTCTCCCCGCCGCGCGCTGATCGTGGTCGACGTGCAGAACGAATATTTCACCGGCAACCTGCAGATCGAATATCCGCCGTCCTCCGGTTCGCTCGCCAACATCGCGAAGATCATGGACGCCGCCACGGCGGCCGGTATCCCGGTGGTCGTGATCCAGCAGGATTCACCGGCCAGCGCGCCCGCGTTCGCCGTGGGCAGTCATGGCTGGCAGTTGCACGACGAAGTCGCCAGGCGCCATCGCGACGCGCTGTTCAACAAGCCGCTGCCCAGCGCCTTCAGCGAGACCGGCCTGGCCGCATGGCTGGAAGCGCAGGGCGTCGACACCGTCACCGTGGTGGGCTACATGACCCATAACTGCAACGACACCACCATCAAGCACGCATTCGATCGTGGCCTGGCGGTGGAGTTCGTGCACGACGCCTCGGGCGCGGTCTCGTATGCCAACCGTGCCGGCTATGCCAGCGCCGAGGAAATCCATCGCGTGTTCAGCGTGGTCGAGCACTCGCGCTTCGCGGCCGTGCTGAGCACGGAGGAATGGATGCATGCGCTGGCGACGGGCGCCGTGCCGGAGCGTGGCGACATCATCAGCTCCTATCGGGCCGCGCAGGCACGCAAGACGTCAGTGGCCGCCTGAGGGAGCGATCTGGGCCAGCGGCGTGAATTCCCTCCACAGGCCCGGCTGTCCGGGCAGGTGGGCCAGCTGGCTCACGGTGCGCAGGAACTGCGGGCGCGGGTATTCCACCGCGCCCAACTGCAGCAAATGCGCATTGGTGACCTGCGCATCGATCCAGGGGAAGTCCCACCGGCGCAGCAGTTGCGCGAGGGCGGTGAGCGCGACGCGCGAACCGCCGCTCTCGCGGCTGAACATCGACTCACCGCAGAACAGGCGGCCAACCGCGATGCCATAGATGCCGCCGACCAACCGCTCTTGCTCCCACACCTCCACGCTGTGCGCATGCCCGAGCAGGTGCAGGCGCGTATAGGCATCGACCATGGCAGGCACGATCCAGGTCCCGCTCTGGCCGGGCCGGGGCGCGGCGCAGGCCTTCACGACGTCGCCGAAGGCGTGATCCACCGTGATGCGCCATGACACCTGTGCGAGACGACGGCGCAGGCTTCGGTTGGGTTTCAATGCGGCGGTATGGAAAACGCAGCGCGGATCAGGCGACCACCACAGCAGCGGCTCGTCTTCGTTGAACCAGGGAAAGATGCCCTGCGCATACGCCGCCAGCAGGCGGCGCGGTGACAAGTCGCCGCCGAAGGCGAGCAGGCCGTTGGGCTCGTCCAGTGCCTTGCGCGGGTCGGGAAAATGCTCCGGCTTGGCCGTATCGAGCAGGGGCAGTCGAATCATGGCGCCTGGATATTCGGTAAGGCGAAGCCGGGAAGAGAGGTACATGCTACCGGCATGGGGATGTGGTTAGCATGTTCCACCCTTGCAGCCCCCGGAAATTGGCATGCGCTGTCGCGACTTGTGTTGGATGGTGTTGTTCGCTCCGGCGGCGATGGCGTCCTCGCCTGCCATGGATCCGGCGCTGGCCGGCCGCATCGACGCCGACGCGCAAGCGGTGCTGCAGCGAACCGGTACGCCGGGCGCCACCCTGGCCGTCTATCGGGATGGCGTGCCTCTCTATGTCCATGCCTATGGCCTGAGCGACCGGGAGCGAAAGACACCAGCCGCCGCGTCGACCCGCTACGAAATCGGCTCGATCACCAAGCAATTCACAGCCGCCGCGATCCTGCAGCTGCAGGAGGCCGGCAAGCTTGATATCCATGCCACGCTGGCCACGTACCTCCCCGATGCGCCGCATGCGAAGGAAGTGACGCTGATACAGCTGCTTTCCCATACCAGCGGCATGCCGGAATACCTCGACGGCGACGACGTGGAGACGTGGGCGGTCAAGCCGGCGACGTTCGCGCAGATCATGGCGCGCATCAAGGATCGTCCGCTGGATTTCCCGCCCGGCACGCGGTGGTCCTATTCCAACAGCGGTTATGTGCTGCTCGGCCGGGTGATCGAGGTGGCGTCGCACGAGTCGTACGAGCACTACGTGAGGACGCACTTGCTGGCGAAGGCGGGCATGGGCCAGACGATCACGGTCGCGGAGGAGGCGCGCGCGCCGGCCATGGCGAAGGGCTACCGACATACGAATGGCAAGCTCGAGGCTGCGCCGACCATCCATGCCACCGTGGGCTGGGCCGCCGGCAATCTCGTATCCACCGTGGCGGACCTCGAACGCTGGAACATGGCGCTGCAGGGCGGAAAGATCGTCAGCCCCGCGGATTACGCGCTGATGGCGACGCCGGCGACGGGAAGTACCGACTACGGACTGGGGCTGTTCGTCGATACGCTCGACGAACAGCCGCGCGTCGGCCATACCGGCGGTTCGTTCGGCTTCACCACGTCGAACCAGTATTTCCCGAAGCAGGGCATCCAGATCATCGCGTTCACCAACGTGGGCGACAATCCGGAGCCGGGCCAGATGCTGGTGTCCGCCACGTTCGAGGCGCTGTACCCGGACATCGCCGCGGCCGCGCGCAAGCCGGCGGCCGGCGAGAACACCGCAACGACGGAGGCGGTGCGCAAGGCCTTCGCAAGGTTGCAGGGCAGGGGCGCCGATCTTTCCATGTTCGATGCGAGATTGAAGGCGAAGATGGGCGACGGCCTTTCCGAGCGCATGGCCAGGCAGTTGTCGCCGTTCGGCGAGCCGTCGTCCTTCATCTACAAGGGCCAGCGTCCGGACAAGGAAAAGAACAGGACGTGGAACGATTACCGGATCGAGTTCGGCCCCGGCAACAGTCTTCCCTTCGGCGTGGAGCTGGATGCCGAAGGCAAGGTCGCGGGCATTTCCGTCGGCTGAAAAATCTCAGGACGACACGTGCGCGTAGGGGCTGTGTTGCAGCAGCTCCCTGGCGTAATCGTCGATGGCTTCCGCTTCGTGCGTCAGCGCCTGGCGCACGGCGTCGCGGAAACTCCCGTTCACCAGGTAGTGGCGCGAATGCGTGCGCACGGGCAGGAAGCCGCGCGCGAGCTTGTGTTCGCCTTGCGCGCCCGGCTCGAAGCGCTGCAATCCGTGGCGTATGGCGTGCTCGATGCCCTGGTAGTAGCACAGCTCGAAGTGCAGGCCGGGCACATCCACCGCGGCGCCCCAGTAGCGGCCATACAAGGTGTCGTTGCCTTGCAGGAACAGCGCCATCGCGACGATCTCATGGTCCATCCGTGCCAGCGCCACCTGCACGGCATCGCCCAGCGTCTCACCCAGGGCGGCGAAGAAGGAACGCGTGAGCGCAGCATGGTTGCCCTTCGCGTCGAAGGTGGCTTCGTAGAGCGCGTGGATGCGGCGCCACTCGCTCGTGCCCAGGCTGCCGCCGCCACGCATCTCGATGGAGAGCCCGCTTCCGGCGACATGGCTGCGTTCCTGCCGGATGTTCTTCCGTTTCTTGTGGTTGAGTGCGGCGAGGAAACCGGCGAAATCCGCGTGCCCATGGTTATGCCAGTGGAACTGTACGTCCGAGCGTTCGAGCCAGTCGCCATCGAAAGCGGCCAGCTCGTCGTCGCGAAGAAAGTTGGCATGCACGGACGAGAGATTCAGCTGTTCGGCGAGCCCTTTCATGGCCTTGGCGAGCAGGGCGTGGCGCGCCTGCGCGTGCGGTCCCCGTCCCGCGAGCAGGCGCGGGCCGGGCACGGGCGAGTAGGGCACGGCGTTGAGCAGCTTGGGGTAGTAGTCGCCGCCGGCACGCTCCCATGCACTGGCCCAACTCCAGTCGAACACGAACTCGCCGTGCGAATTACCCTTGAGGTATAGCGGCGCGGCGGCGATCAGTGCGTCGTTTTCGTAGAGACCGAGATGATGCGGGCGCCAACCCCAGTCGGGACGGACGCAGCCGGTGCGCTCGAGCAGGGAAAGAAAGGCGTGCGAGACGAACGGGTTGTCGTCAGGCCGCAACGCGTCCCACGCCGTGGCGGGGATGCCGTCGATGCTGTCGTGGAAGCGGGCTTCGATCACGTGACTCTGAATTCGCCGAACCGTTACATCCTCGTCATTCCGGCGCAGGCCGGAATCCAGTTGCCGCTGGGTACGGTTATTGCGAAAGACTTCAGTATTGTCTTTTCGCGAAAACTCAGGACCGTCGCTACTGGATGACCGGCTTCGCCGTTGAAAAAGCACCTCCGGCCTGCGCCGGAATGACGATCAAAGACAGGCCGGCGCATCTTCGGAATCACCGAACGAATGCGCCGGAAAGGTGAGCCATCAGCTCGCCGGACCCTGCTGATCCAGCCAGCGCTCGGCATCGAGAGCGGCCATGCAGCCGAAGCCAGCCGATGTCACCGCCTGGCGGTACACATGGTCGGCCACGTCGCCGGCGGCGAACACGCCCGGCACCGAGGTCATCGTGGCCATGCCGGCCAGGCCGCTGCGGATCTTGATGTAGCCATCGTGCATGTCGAGCTGGCCGTCGAAGATGCCGGTGTTCGGCGTATGGCCGATCGCGACGAAGAAGCCGGTGACCGGGATGTCGCGCGTCGTGCCCGAGTTGACGTCCTTCACGCGCACGCCGGTGACGCCGGAGTTGTCGCCCAGCACCTCATCGACGGTGTGGTTCCAAATGAGCTCGATCTTGCCGGCGGCGGCCTTCTCGAACAGCTTGTCCTGCATGATCTTCTCCGCGCGCAGCTTGTCGCGGCGATGCACGAGATAGACCTTGCTGGCGATGTTGGAGAGGTACAGCGCTTCTTCGACCGCGGTGTTGCCGCCGCCGATCACCGCCACTTCCTGCTCGCGGAAGAAGAAACCGTCGCAGGTGGCGCAGGCGGACACGCCGCGGCCCTTGAAGTGTTCCTCGCTGGCGATGCCGAGGTACTTCGCGGTGGCGCCGGTGGCCACGATCAGCGCGTCGCAGGTGTACTCACCGGAATCACCCTTCAGGCGGAACGGGCGCTGCTTGAGGTCCACCGTGTGGATATGGTCGAACACCATCTCGGTCTTGAAGCGTTCGGCATGTTCGGCCATGCGCTGCATCAGCGCCGGACCCTGCAGCCCCTCGACATCGCCCGGCCAGTTGTCCACCTCGGTCGTCGTCATCAGCTGGCCACCCTGCTGCAGGCCGGTGATCATGGTCGGCTTGAGGTTGGCGCGCGCGGCATAGACGGCGGCGGTGTAACCGGCGGGACCGCTGCCCAGGATCAGCAGGCGGCTGTGCTTGGTGGCTGTGTTCATGCGTTCCTTCTATCCGCCGACGGGGCGGTGGTGTTCTGGATGGGTGGAATCCGGCGCCGGTCGCCCTGGCGACCATGCTTCGGCGAATGGTGTTTCGGTGCGCCCCTATATGGAGGCTCCGAAGCTGGTTTTCATCAAGACAGGGCCTATCCCTTTGACTTTGCTGCAAGTGCGCAAAGGTGGTCTGCTCGCGCAGCGTAGCGGGAATGTGAAAACGACCTGCCCGTCATGGTTATAATCCTTCGGTTTGCTGGCGACTTGAACAGTCTTTCGCTCCATCCCTTGCAACGGTTTCTTCAGGCCGTATCGCAGGTGACGGAACGAGGCGTCCGAACCCGCAAGGATGGGGAAGACGCGGGGCCGATTCAAGGCTGCTGGACAGGTTTGCCCGGCCATGTCACGGCGGGGCGTCGTTGCCACTTGAAGCTTTTCCACAGGATCCACTCCCCATGCGTATCGGTATTCCGTCCGAAACCAAGACCCTCGAGGGTCGTGTCGCCCTTATTCCCGCCGCTGCCGCCGACCTGGTGCGCCGTGGCCATGAAGTCTTCATCCAGTCCGGCGCCGGCGAGAAGAGCGGCTTCTCGGACGAGGCCTACGCCAAGGTCGGCGTGAAGCTCGTGCCGGACGCTGCCGCCCTGTACGAAGCCGGCGAGTTGATCGTGAAGGTGAAGGAGCCGGTCGCCGGCGACCTCGCCCTGCTCAAGAAGCACCACCTGCTGTTCTGCTACCTGCACCTGGCCGCCGAGCCGGAGCTGACCAAGCGCCTGCTCGAGATCGGCCTGACCGGCGTGGCGTTCGAGTCGGTGGAAGAAAACGGCGGCCTGCCGCTGCTGCTGCCGATGTCGGTGATCGCCGGCCGCATCGCCACCCAGATCGGCACGACGCTGCTGCATCGTCCGCAGGGCGGCAAGGGCAAGCTGCTGGGCGGCATGGCCTCCACCCCGCGCGGCAAGGTCGTCGTGCTGGGCGCGGGCGCTGCCGGTGGCAATGCCGCCGCGCTGGCCGCCGCTGCTGGCGCCAACGTCGTGGTGTTCGACAAGCGTCATGACCGCCTCGCCGAGATGATGGCGATGGGCCCGAACGTCACCGCGCTGTACGCCTACGAGTCTTCGGTGGCCGAAGAAGTCGCCACGGCCGACCTCGTGGTCGGCGCCGTGCTGATCCCGAGCGCCAAGGCGCCGCGCGTGGTCACCGAAGCCATGGTCAAGACCATGGAAAAGGGCAGCGTGCTGGTGGACATCTCCATCGACCAGGGTGGCTGCTTCGAGACCTCGCGTCCGACCACCTGGAAGGAACCGACCTACGACGTGCACGGCGTGACCCACTTCTGCGTCACGAATATGCCGGGTGCCGTTCCGCAGACCTCGTCGGTGGCGATTTCTGCCGCTATCCTGCCGTACGTGCAGCGTCTGGCCGCCGGCAACGAATGGCGCCAGTTCGAACCGCTGCGCGGGGGCATCAACGTCGAGAACGGCGAGCTGGTTCATCCGGCGCTCAAGGGCATGATCTAAGGTCTAGCCTGCCGTTTCGACGGATGTAACAAGGGCCGGCCGCCTTCGAGGCGGCCGGCCTTATGACAGATCATAGGAAAAGGACCACGGTGCCGCGTAGCGCGAACGTCAAGAAGGAAAAGAAGCAGCGCGAGGGGCTCAGCGAAGAGCTGAAGCGCCGCCTGCGCGAGGCCGGTGCGCTGCTTTTGTTGCCGCTGGCGCTGTATCTGCTGGTCTGCCTGTTCAGCTACAACGACCAGGATCCGAGCTGGGGCCATGTCGGCACGGTCGAGCACGCCCGCAACTTCGGCGGCTCCATCGGCGCCAACATCGCCAACGTGCTCCGCTACATCTTCGGTGTGGTGTCCTATTGCTTCCCGCTGCTGCTGCTGTTCCTCGGCGTGCAGGTGCTGCGCCATCGCGGCGAGCGCACCGTGCAGCCGTGGGAGCCTTCGCTGCGCCTGATCGGTTCGGTGTTCTTCTTCATCACCGCGCCGGCGCTGCTCTATCTCAATTTCAATGACGAGCCGGTGCTGCCCCAGGGCGTGGGCGGCATCATCGGCATGTGGGTCGGTCGCGGCCTGCTGAGCGCGCTGGGCGACAAGGGCGCGCCGCTGCTGCTGCTCGCGCTGTTCCTGGTGGCGGTGACGCTGGCCACCGGCCTTTCCTGGTTCAAGGTGATGGACCTGACCGGGCAGGGCGTGCTCAAGCTTGCCGGCTGGTTCGGCGGCAAGCTGCGCGAGGCGCCGGAAGTGCTGGCCGCCCGGCAGGCGCGCGCCGAGCGCGAGGTGGTCAAGAAGACCGAGGCCGTGAAGCAGGCCAAGCGCGAGCCGGTGCGCATCGAGACGCCACCGCCGCCGGTGGTCAAAAGCGAGCGCGCGAAGCTGGAAACGCAGATCCCGCTGTTCACCGGCGCCTCGGTGCCGGGCGAGCTGCCGCCGCTGTCGCTGCTGGATGAGGCGCCGCCGCAAGGCCCTGGCTATTCCGAGGAGACGCTCGAAGTGCTGTCGCGCCAGGTCGAGCTCAAGCTCAAGGATTTCCGCATCGAGGCGAAGGTGGTCGGCGTCTATCCGGGCCCGGTCATCACCCGCTTCGAGCTGGAGCCGGCCGCGGGCGTGCGCGGTTCGCAGGTGTCCAGCCTCGACAAGGACATCGCGCGCGGCCTTTCCGTGGTCAGCGTGCGCGTGGTCGACGTGATTCCGGGCAAGAACGTGATCGGCCTGGAAATCCCCAACGCCAAGAAGCAGATCGTCTATCTCTCCGAGATCCTGCGTTCGGAGAAGTACGACCAGATGAAGTCGCCGCTCGCGCTGGCGCTGGGCAAGGACATTGCCGGTCGTCCGTCGGTGGCCGATCTGGCAAAGATGCCGCACCTGCTGGTGGCCGGTACCACCGGTTCGGGCAAGTCCGTGGCGGTCAACGCCATGGTGCTGAGCCTGCTCTACAAGAGCAGCCCGAAAGACGTGCGCATGATCATGATCGACCCGAAGATGCTGGAGCTTTCGGTCTACGAAGGCATCCCGCACCTGCTCGCGCCGGTCGTGACCGACATGAAGCAAGCGGCCAACGCGCTGAACTGGTGCGTCGCCGAGATGGAGCGCCGCTACAAGCTGATGGCGGCGGTGGGCGTGCGTAACCTCGCCGGCTTCAACAAGAAGGTGAAGGAAGCCGAGAACGCCGGCCAGCCGCTGCTGGACCCGCTGTTCCGTCCGAACCCCGAGATGCCGAACCTGGCGGCCGAACCGCTGGAGCCGCTGTACCACATCGTGATCATCATCGACGAGTTCGCCGACATGATGATGATCGTCGGCAAGAAGGTCGAAGAACTGATCGCCCGCCTCGCGCAGAAGGCGCGTGCCGCCGGCGTGCACCTGATCCTCGCCACGCAGCGTCCATCGGTCGACGTGATCACCGGCCTGATCAAGGCCAACATCCCCACGCGCATCGCGTTCCAGGTGTCGTCCAAGATCGACTCGCGCACGATCCTCGACCAGTCGGGCGCGGAAACGCTGCTCGGTCACGGCGACATGCTCTACCTGCCGCCGGGTACGGCCACGCCGGACCGCGTGCACGGCGCCTTCGTGGACGACCACGAGGTGCACAACGTGGTGAACTGGCTGAAGGCGCAGGGCTCGCCGCAATACATCGAAGGCGTGCTGGAAGAGGTTCAGGCCACCAGCGACGGCAAGTTCATCAACGACTCCGGCCTGCCGCAGGACGGCGAGGAAGGCGGCGACGCCGACGCGCAGCTGTACGACAAGGCCGTGCGCATCGTCACCGAGACGCGCCGCGCCTCGATCTCCGGCGTGCAGCGCCACCTGCGCATCGGCTACAACCGCGCCGCCCGCCTCATCGAGCAGATGGAGCAGGACGGCGTGGTGAGCGCGCCGCAGCACAACGGCAACCGCGAAGTGCTGGCACCGCCTCCGCCGAAGCATTGACCGGAGAGACACCGCCGCTCTTGACTGTCATTCCGGCGCAGGCCGGAATCCAGTCGCGATGTTGCCGGGTCTTCGCCCAAAGACGGCGCGGCTGCCTTTCGCGACAAACCCGCCTTGCGGCAACTGGATGACCGGCTTCGCCGTTGTAAAGCGCCTCCGGCCTGCGCCGGAATGACGGCTCAGAGAACCGTGCGATTTGCCGTTAAGCTTTCACTCTCCAGAATTCGCCCATCCGCCTACCCTCCAGGGCACCTATGAAACGCTCGCTTCTTCTCGTTGCCGCCACCTTCGCCTTCGCGCTGGGCAGCTTCGCCCACGCCGCCGGTCCGGCGCGCACCCGGCTCGACGCCTTTGCCAACGGCCTGCATTCGCTGACCGGCAAGTTCTCCCAGACCATGACCGATGCCAACGGCCATCCCGGCAAGCCCAGCGCCGGCACGCTGGCGCTGCAGGCGCCGCGCCAGTTTCGTTGGGAGACGCTGACGCCTTCGAAGCAGACCATCGTGGCCGATGGCAGCCGCGTATGGCTGTACGACCCGGATCTGGAGCAGGTGACGGTTCGCGTGCAGAGCGCCGAGGAATCGCACAGCCCGCTGACCGTGCTCACCGACGTGAAGCAGATGGACAAGGACTTCAACGCGGTGGAGCAGGGCGAGCATGATGGCCTGGTGTGGCTGCGGCTCACCTCCAAGGCCAAGGACCCGCAATTCGACTACGCCGACCTCGGCTTCGACGCCAATGGCCTCGCGCGCATGATGTTCCGAGACCAGCTGGGTGCGACGACGGACATCCGCTTCTCGGGCTGGCAGCGCAACGTGGATGTCCCTGCGTCCACCTTCAACTTCGTGCCGCCGCCGGGCGCCGATGTGATCGGCGACCTGCCGGTCATCCAGACCCAGCCGATCAAGAACTGACCGGGCCATGTTGCGCCAGCTGCCGCGCTGGGCCTGGATGGGCGGTGGGCTGCTGGCATTCATCGCCGGCAGCATCAACACCGTCGGCTACCTGTGTTTCCGGCACCAGCCGATCACGCATCTGACGGGCACCAGCACCGAGCTGGGCATCGCGATGGCGAACCTGGATGCTGGCGAGATCCTGCACTGGGGTTTCACCATCGGCGCGTTCCTGCTGGGCGCGGTGCTGAGCGGTTTCATCGTGCAGCAGCGCACGTTGCAACTTGGGCGGCGCTACGGTGTGGTGCTGATGATCGAATCGGCGCTGCTGTTCGTGGCGGCCCCGCTGCTGCACAACGCCAGCGACCTTGGACTGTATCTCGCCTCGATGGCCTGCGGGCTGCAGAACGCCATGGTCAGCACGTATAGCGGCGCCACGTTCCGCACCACGCATCTCTCGGGCATCTTCACCGACCTGGGCATCTACGTGGGCCAGCGCCTGCGAGGGCTGGAAGTGGATCGCTTGCGCATCCAGGTGTGTCTGCTGGTGGCCAGTCATTTCATCGCCGGCGCCGCGGCAGGTGCGCTGGGATTCGCCCTGTGGCAGGAGCGCGTGCTGCTGGTGCCCGCTGCCGTCACCGGCACGGTGGGATTGGGCTACACGATCTATCGCCATCGCATGATGCGCGAGGGCTGAGCGCGCGCGAGCGCTTATTCCGCGGCCCTGGAGCGGTTGCGCCCGTCGTGCTTCGCCCGGTAGAGCGCACTGTCCGCACGCGACAGCCACTGCGAGAGCGATTCGCCTTCCTGGTAAGCCGCCACGCCGATGCTGATGGTGACGACAATGGCCTCGCCCTCGTGCTCGAACGGGGCGCCGGCGATGCTGCCGCGGATGCATTCGGCGATGACCATGCCCTGCGTCAATCCGGTGTTGGGCAGGCAGATCACCAGCTCCTCGCCGCCATAGCGCCCGACCAGGTCGACACCGCGGCACTGCATGCGCATCGCGTGGGCCACATGGTGGATCACCGCGTCGCCCACCAGATGGCCATACGTATCGTTGATGGCCTTGAAGCCATCGAGATCGAGCAGCGCGATGCAGGCTTCGCCTTCGCGCGACTCCTTTCTCACTTCCTCGGCGAGTTCGAAGAAGCGTCGACGGTTCAATGCGCCGGTCAGCGAATCGGTGCTGGCCAGCTCGTCCAGCCGCTGGTTGGCGATCAGCAGATCCTGCGTGCGCAGATCCACCTGTTGCTGCAGCTGCTGCGCCTGGCGGCGCAGGTACAGCGTGCGCAGCTGGGTCACCAGGTAGAGCAGCGCGAGCAGCAGCGCGCCGAAGCCGACCAGGGCGGCGATGGTTTCGTACCAGCGCGGCTCGATGCCGACCGCCAGCGCGCTTTCGATCACGCGCGGCTGCATGCCATGGGTCTGCGCGCGCAGCCGCAGCACATAGTCGCCGTGCGGAAGATTGGTATAGATGGCCGTGGGCTGGCTGCCGCGGGGGATGGTGATCCAGTCTTCGTCCAGCCCGTCGAGGCGATAGCTGTAGGTCGTGTCTGCGGTCGCCTGGAAATCGAGCAGCGCGAAGTCCACGCGCAGGCTGCGGTTGTGCGCGGTGAGATGGAACGATTCGCCGGGACGCGGCAGCCGTCCGAACGGAAGCGGGTTGCCATTGATCGCCGCCTGCGTGACCGCGAGCGGCGCATCGGTGGATTCGGGCGGCTGCCAGTCCGGCCGCAATATGGTCAGTCCGCCCAAACCGCCGAACAGCAGTTCGCCGTCGGGTGCGCGCGCCGCGGCGGCGTATACATAGCTGGCGACATGCAGGCCGTCGCGCGCGCCCAGGTTGTGCACGGCATGGGTGTTGCCGTCGATCATCGAGATGCCGTTCGGCAGGCTGACCCACAGGTTGCCCTGGTCGTCGGACAGTGCGGCGTTGATGTTGTCGCTGGTCAGTCCGTTGCTGGTGTCGAAGCGCCGGAAGCGATAGGGCTCGCCGCCCGTGTGCGGCTCCAGCATGGCGAGGCCGCCGTACGTGCCGATCCAGCGATTGCCCTGCGGATCGGTGGTGACCGAGCTGGCGAGGTTGTTGGGCAGGCTGGTCGGGTCGTCGGGGCGATTGAGCAGGTTCTCGAAGTTGCGATCCTGCGCGCCATTGGCCGCGATGCTGATGCCGCGGCCGGTCACGTACCAGACCTGGCTGCCGACTCGCGTGATCAGTCGCACGGTGTCGCTGGCAAGGCTGCGCGGGTCGTTGGGGTCGTTGCCGAAGTGGGTCAGGGCGCGCGTGCGCAGGTCGTAGCGGTAGACCCCGTCATAGGTGGCCACCAGCAGGCGCTCGCCATCGGGCATCAGGTGCAGGACCGGCGAAGCCTCCAGCGCCGGCACGACCGAACTCTGGATCTGGAACGTCGCCGGGTCCACTCGCGCCAAGCCCTGCGTGCCGACCCAGATCGCCCCGTCATGTGCTTCGGCGAAAGCCTGCACGTCGCGCCGCGTCTGGTCACCGTCCAGGTGAAGGTGGCGGATCATGCCGTGATCGAGGTCGATGACGTCGATGTTTCCCGCATTCATGCCGAGCCAGATGCGTCGGCGCGAATCGACGAAGATGGTGCGCACGTTCGAGCTGGCGAGCGCGCGCCCGTCGTGCGTGGAGGGCAGCAGGGTGAAGGCCTTGCGCGCGCCGGCGTTGCTGCGTGCGACGCCCAGGTCGGTGGCGGCCCAGATGTTGCCCGAGCGATCGCGCATGAGCGCGCGCACGGCGTCGCCGGGCAGGGAGGAGGGCATGGCGGTGTCGTGGGTGATCGCGCGCAGCGTCCCGTCGCTGGGCGTATAGGCCAGCACGCCGTTGCCGTCGGTGGCCAGCCACAGCGTGTCCGGATCCACTTCGACGAAGTCACGCACCGTGGCGCGTCGTTCGCGATTCGGCTGCAACCCGCTGAAGCCCACGACCGGATGCCAGTGCTCGTCGGCATCGCGATAGACGGCGCCGGCCTTCGTGCTGCCCACCCACAGGCGCCCGGTGCGGTCCTCGTCCAGCGCCCAGATGCCATCGTCGAGCACGGCGTCCACGGCGGCGTTGCCCGAGGGGCGTGGCGCGCGTTCGAACGCGTGCGTGCCGCGCCGCCTGACGAACAGGCCGTTGTTGTTGCCCAGCCACAGATTGCCCGCGCGATCTTGCAGGATGCTGAAGTTGCGCGGCGATGTGTCGGCCCCGGTGGGTACGACGACGATCTGGTTGGTGCGCAGGTCGAGATGGTCCAGGCCGCGCTCGCCCGCGATCCACACACCGTCGTTGCCGTCGCGCGCGAGCGCATAGATCTTGCGCGAACTGGTGCCGCCCTTGCCGACCGGGTACGTGTGGAAAGCGTTGCGCAGGGGATCGAAGCGGCTCAATCCACCCGAGTTCGTGGCCACCAGCAGCCCGCCATCCGGCAGGGCCAGCAGGGCGCGCACGTAGGTGTCCGGAAGATCGGCCTTGGGGCCGCCAGTCGCGGTGAACACCTGCATGCGGTAGCCGTCGTATCGCACCAGGCCGCTCTGCGTGCCGATCCATACGAGCCCGCGCTGGTCCTGCGCGAGCGCCGTCGTCAGCGAATGCGGCAGCCCATCGTTGACACCGACCCGGTCGAACCAGGGCATGTCGAACGGCGACCACGGATCCTCGGCGGCATGCGCGCGGGGCGATAGTCCTGCGAACAGCAGGAGCAGCCAGCAGCAGCGGAGGAGCCGGCTCAGCGGCGTGGCCATTGGCGACGGGGACATGCGCGCGGCAAGCACCTGCCGCATGCGGGCGCGTGGTCCGGGACGGCAGCTCGCTTGTATCGCCATGGCCTTCGCCCCACCGATATCCCCGCAGAAAACGCCCTGGGCGTCGATCGCATGATAGCGGCTGGAAGGCGATTTCCCGATATGCCCTATGATCGACGGATGACTGCACGACCGGTGTTACAACGTTGCGTCGCTCCGGACGCCTGCGTATCGAGTGTTTCCCAGGCTGGCGTCGTGTCGTTCGGGCGATCGTTCCCATGCGGCTGTTGATCGTCGAGGATTCGCCCACGCTGGGGCCGGACTTGCGCATTGCGCTGACCCGCGATGGCCATGCGGTCGACCTCGCCGTCGATGGCGCCCAGGCGCTCGCGTTCGTGGCCTCCTATGCGTATGACGTGGTGGTGCTCGACCTGATGCTGCCCAAGGTGGATGGCTGGTCGGTGCTGCAGCGGATCCGCCAGGGCGAAGGCAGCCCGGGCGTGCTGGTGCTTTCCGCGCGCGACCAGGTGGCCGACCGCGTACAGGCGCTCAACCTGGGTGCCGACGACTACCTGGTGAAGCCTTTTGCCTACGATGAACTGCTCGCGCGCGTGCTTGCCGTTTCGCGGCGCGGGCAAGCGCAGCAACCCTTGCTTCGCGCTGACGCGCTGGAGGTGGACTCACGCGCCCGCCTGGCGCGCGTCAACGGCCAGGTGCTGGCGTTGACGCCCAAGGAATATGCGTTGCTGGAGGCCCTGCTCGTGCAGCGCGGCACCGTGCTGGCGCGGGGCGAGCTGTTCGAGCGGCTGTACGACGCGCGCAGCGAAGCGTCCGACAAGGTGATCGAAGTGCTGGTGAGCACGCTGCGTGCCAAGCTGGCGCGCGCCGGCTTGCCCGAGCTGATCGAGACGAGGCGTGGATTCGGCTATGTCGTGGCGTAACTGGCTGCTCCGATCCATCCACGGTCGCCTGCTGCTCACGCTGTGCGTCGGCCTGAGCCTGCTGATGGCGCTCATGTTCGTATCGCTCGACTACAGCATCGACCGCAAGATCTACCAGCGGCTCGACGACGATCTGCTGCAGCGCGCGCGCGGTATCGCGGCGCTGCTGGAAACGCCGCCCACCGATGTGGCGATGGCCCGCCTGCAGACCCTGCATCCCGCCTACGCCGGCGGTGGTCACACGGAGTACCTGCAGGTGTGGGATGCCGAGGGCCGCACCCTGGTGGTGTCCGGCAGCAACGCGGCGGGCCGTCTCGAGTTGCCGTCGGGCGTGAAAGCCAACGAGCCGCTGTTCTACGACCTCGCCTTGCCCGACGATCATCGCGGCCGCGCCGTGGCCTTGCGCCTGTTGTTCCCCGGTACGAGCACGCCGGCCACGCTGGCGGTGGCCGAGGAGCGTGAGCATGTCGACCGTTTCGAGCGCAGCGTGCATGTGGCGCTGTTGGTGGGCGTGCTCGCCACCGCGCTGTCGGCGGCACTGCTTGCCATCATCACGGTGCGACGTGGCCTGCGACCACTGCTGGCATTCGGCGAGGCGGCGCGTACGCCGGATGAAACCCCGCATCTGCCGCAGAAGCAGCTGCCGCGCGAGCTGACGCCTTTCGCCGAAGCACTCAACGGCGCCTTCGATCGCCTGCACGAAGGCATGGAGCGCGAACGGCGCTTTTCACGCGACGTGGCCCACGAATTGCGCACGCCGCTGGCCGAAATGCGCGCCGCGCTCGAAGTGGCGCAACGCGACCCCGCGCGATCGATGTCGCTGGACAACGCCAACGCCGCGATCGACCGCATGCAACGTTGCATCGACAGCCTGCTGGCGGTCTCCAGCTACGAGTCGGGCCTGGCGCAACCGGAGCTGGAGCCGATGGACCTGGTGCCCTTGCTGCGCCGGTCGATGGGAGCGGATGCACGGCTCGACGCGGCCTTGCCCGCGGAGGCCTGGGTGCAGTCCGATCCCGCCTTGCTGGAGCGCGTCCTCGACAACCTCATGGTCAATGCACGCGAGTACGCCGCGGTCGGCAGCCGCATCGAGGTGTCCCTGGCCAAGTCGCAGGGGCAATGGTTGTTGCGTATCGGCAATACCGCGCCCGAGCTCACGGAAGCGGACCTGCCGCATTTCGGCCAGCGTTTCTGGCGCAAGTCGCCGGCGCGCGAGGCCACGCGGCATGGCGGCCTGGGCCTGGCGCTGGCCGGCACGCTGGCTGCCGTGCTTTCCACCGGGTTGCGCTTCGAGCTGCGCGAAGGTGTGTTGTGGGCCACGCTGGGCCCGTTGCCGGATATCGAATCGATCTCGGCCTGATGCCGTGTCACGACCGCGCCGTCGCAGTCGCTTGATGTGATCCCGAGTTTAAGCAGAACCAAAGCTTCGCATCCGAAGCTGGCCGTTGGCTGGGCATCGGGCATGTCTCGATGACCTTGCCCCGTGCCATTGTGAGAGATGTCATCATGTCTGCTGCCCGTTACACGCCATGGATGCGTCGCCTTCATTGGGCGATCGCCTGGTTCATCGTCTTCGCCCTCGTGTTGATCGAAACCAAGGGCTGGTTCCCGAAGGGCTCGACCGCGCGTACCGCGGTCAAATGGGGCCACATGCAGTTCGGCATCGCCGTGCTGCTGTTGATGGTGCCTCGCCTGCTGGTCCGCCTGCGCCATGCCGCGCCGCCGATCACGCCCGAGCCGCCGCGTTGGCAGGCCGCGCTGGGCAAGCTCGTACATCTCGCGCTGTACCTGCTCGCTTTCGCGGTGCCGCTGCTTGGCGTATCGATGATGTTCGTGGCCGGCAAGCCGTGGAACCTGCTGGGCCTGCCGTTGCCGGTGTCCGCCGTGCCCGATCCCGATCTCGCGCACACCCTGGAGGGCATGCACGAGACCGTCGGCAATGTGCTGATGTGGCTCGCCATCGCCCACGTGGCCGCCGCGGTGTTCCATCACCTCGTGCAGCGCGACGACACACTGCTGCGCATGCTGCCCGCGGAGCGGAACCGCTTCCGTTGACGATGGCGCGATGCCATCGCCTGCGACGCGCTGCCGCGGCGATGGCCTGGTCGTCTTAAGCGGCTTCAAAGCTCGCGCTTCGGATACTCGCCAAAGAGTTGCCTTGGGAGAGTTCCATGCGTCGTTGGTTGGCCGGCTTCGGGCTGGCGTCCCTGCTGGGTACGGTGGCCTGGGCGGCCGAGCCGGTGGCTGCGATATCGACGGCGCGCGTCGCCCGCGTCGATCGCATGCCGCTGAAGCCGTTGCCGGTCACCGTCAAACTTCCGCTGGAAGGAACGGCGGTGGTGGTCACGCCCCTGGGCGGCATCGCGCTCGACGTGCTGGTGCGCGAAGGCGATACGGTGAAGCGCGGCCAGGCCCTGGCGCGCCTGCAGAGCCGGGAGGCGATGACGCTAGGCGCTGAGCTGGCATCGGCGCAGGGCGCCTATCGCGTCGCCGCGGCGCAGGCGGAACGCGACCAGCAGCTGCTGAAGGAAGGCATCGTGCCGCAGGCGCGGGTGCAGGCCAGCCTTGCCTCGCGCGATGCGGCGTCGGCGCGCGTGCGCGAACTGCAGGCGGCGCGCGCCTGGGCGCCTGCAGCCACCGGCGCGGGCATGGGCGTCTACGAGTTGCGCGCACCGATCGATGGTCGCGTGGTCGAGCGTGCATTGCAGCCGGGCGGCAGCTACGACGCGCTCGCCAAGGGCTTCGTGTTGATGGCCGGCCAGCGCGTGATGCTCGAACTGCGCGTGCCCGCGTCGCAGGCGGCACAGGTTCGTCGTGGCCAGGAAGTACGTACCCGCGAAGGTACCGTCGCGCGGGTCAGCGAAACCGGCGGTGCGCTCGACGCCGCCAGCCAGACCGTGCTGGTGCGCGCCGAAGGCGAGGCCGGCGGTCTGCTGCCCGGCATGCAGACCAGCGCCACACTCTGGTTGCCCGCAAGCTCCGACGCCGTTGCGGTACCAAACCAGGCGGTGATGGGAGAGGGCGAATCGCTTCGCGTATTCGTGCGGTCCGCTGCGGGGTTCCGGCCGGTCGAGGTGACGCCCGTTGCCCGCGACGGCGATGCGCAACGCATCGTGCGTGGCAGCCTCAAGCCGGGCGACGAGGTGGCCACCGGCGCGCTCGATGCGCTGAACGCGCGCACGACCACGGAAGGGCCGTGACATGCTGCAGCGACTCATCGCGTTCTCGCTCGCGCAGCGGCTGCTGGTGCTCGTCGTGGCCGTGGGGCTGGCGGCGGCTGGCGTATGGGCTTTCCTGCGCCTGCCGATCGACGCCTATCCGAACATCGCGCCCACCCAGGTCAAGTTGATCCTCAAGGCGCCCGGCATGACGCCGGAGGAAGTGGAAAGCCGCGTGGTCGTGCCGCTGGAAATGGAGCTGCTGGGCGTGCCCAACGCGGTGATGTTGCGCTCGACCGCCAAGTACGCCATCGCCGATATCACGCTCGATTTCCAGGAGGGCACCGACATCTACTGGGCGCGCCAGCAGGTCGCCGAGCGGTACGCGGGCGCATCGGATGCATTGCCAGGCGACGTGAGCGGCGGGCTCGCGCCGATGTCCACGCCGCTGTCGGACATGTTCATGTTCACCATCGAAGGCGGGCATCTGTCGCTCGCCGAGCGGCGCAGCCTGCTCGACTGGACCATCCGGCCCGCGCTGCGCACGATTCCCGGCGTCGCCGATCTCAACGCACTCGGCGGCGAAGTCCGCAGTTTTCTCGTGACGCCGGATCGTTCGCGGCTGTCTGCGGCGGGCCTGCATTTTCGTGACGTCGTCGATGCCATCGAACGCAACAACCGCAACGATGGCTCGGGCCGTTTGCGTGACGGCGGCGATGCGCTGATCGTGCGCGCCGCGGGCGCCATCGCCACGCTGGATGATCTGCGGCAGGTGGTGGTGACCATGCGCGGCGACGTGCCGATCCGCGTGGGCGATGTCGCCAAGGTCGGCTACGGCGCGCTGACGCGTTACGGCGCCGTCACCCGCGATGGCGAAGGCGAAGCCGTGGAAGGGCTGGTGGTCGGCCTGCGTGGCGCGGATGCCTCGCAAACCGTGTCCGCCGTGCGTGCACGGCTGGCCGAACTGCAGCGTGGCCTGCCTGCCGGCGTGCGCATCGAAACCTTCTACGACCGCAGCGGCCTGATCAAGCGCGCCGTCGGCACCGTGCAGAGCGCCCTGGTCGAAGCCAGCGTGCTGGTGGTGATCCTGCTGTTGCTGTTCCTTGGTGACGTGCGCGCGGCGCTGGTGGTCTCGGTGACCTTGCCGCTGGCTGCGCTCGGCACCTTCCTGTTGATGCACCTGGTCGGCATGAGCGCCAACCTGATGAGCCTGGGCGGCCTCGCCATCGCCATCGGCATGCTGGTCGATGCCGCCGTGGTAGTGGTGGAAAACACGGTGAGCCGCCTGTCGCCGCCGGAGCATGGCGAAGTCGCGCCGCTGCCGCGCCTGCATTGCGTCTACCGGGCTGCGCGCGAAGTCGCGGTGCCGGTCACGGCGGGCATCGTCATCATCGTGCTGGTGTTCGCGCCGCTGCTGAGCCTGCAGGGGCTGGAAGGCAAGCTGTTTGCGCCGGTGGCGCTGACCATCGTGTTTGCCCTGGCGACCTCGCTGCTGCTGTCGCTCACCGTGATCCCGGTGCTTTGCTCGCTGATCCTGCGTGAAGGCGCGCATCGCGAGCCTTGGCTGATGCGCCAGCTCGAACGTGGCTATCGCCCGCTGCTCGACTGGTCGCTCGCGCATGGTCGCGCCATGGCGGTGATCGCCACCGTCGGCCTCGGCGTGGGCGTGGTGGCCTATCTCGGCACCGGCAAGACCTTCATGCCGACCATGGACGAAGGCGACATGCTGGTGCAACTGGTGAAGCCGGCGTCGGTCTCGCTGGAAACATCGCGCGACCTCGACCTGAAGATCGAGCGCGCCATCAAGGCCCGGCTGCCGGAAGTGGAGCACGTGGTCGCGCGACTCGGCTCGGACGAGCTCGGCCTCGATCCGATGGGCCTCAACGAAACCGACATGTTCCTGCAGCTGAAGCCGCGCAAGCAGTGGCGCGGCCCGGACAGCGCATGGCTGGAACAGCAGCTGCGCGACGTGATGAGCGCGTTTCCCGAGGTCGAATACGGCTTCACCCAGCCCATCCAGATGCGCGTCTCGGAGATGCTCACAGGCAGCCGCGGCGACGTGGCGATCAAGGTGTTCGGGCCCGACCTGCAGGTGCTCAACGAACTGGCCAATTGCATCGCCGGCGTGCTGGAGCGCACGCACGGCAGCCAGGACGTGCTCGCGCAGACGCAGGAAGGCATGCGCTATCTCGGCGTTCAGGTCGATCGCCAGGCGGTCGGTCGCTACGGGCTGGATGTCACGGCCGTGCAGGACGAACTCCGCGCCCAGCTCGAAGGAAGCCAGGCGGGCGTGGTGATCGAACAGCAGCGCCGCACGCCGATCCTCGTGCGCGGCGACGAACGTGTCGCCAACGCGCCGGAGCGCTTTGGCCAGATCAGCGTCGCACGCGGCGACGGCGGCGAGGTGCCGCTGGAACATCTCGCCAAGCTTGAAGCGACCAGCGGTCCGGTGCAGGTGCGCCGCGAGAACGCCTCGCGCTACGCGCTGGTGCAGGCGAACGTCAGCGGGCGCGACCTGGTCGGTTTCGTCGATGAAGCGCGCGCCACGGTGGAACGCGACGTCCATCTGCCCTCGGGTTATCGCGTCAGCTGGGGCGGGCAGTTCGAGAACCAGCAGCGTGCCGCGGCGCGGCTCGGGCTGGTGGTGCCGGCCGCGATGGGCATGATTTTCCTGGTGTTGTTCTTCACCTTCGGCGCCGTGCGCGAGGCCTTGCTGATCCTCTGCAACATTCCCTTCGCCCTCGTCGGTGGCGTGGTCGCGTTGTGGGTGTCTGGCCAGTACCTGTCGGTGCCCGCGTCGGTGGGCTTCATCGCCTTGCTCGGCATCGCCGTGCTCAACGGGCTGGTGCTGGTGTCGTTCTTCAACCAGTTGCGCGAAGCCGGCATGCCGCTGCCGCAGGTCGTGCGCGAAGGCGCCTTGCGCCGGTTGCGCCCCGTGCTGATGACGGCCTCCATCACCGCGCTCGGGCTGGTGCCGCTGTTGTTCGCCAGCGGCCCCGGCTCCGAAGTGCAGCGTCCGCTGGCGGTGGTGGTCATCGGCGGCCTGGTGACATCCACCGCGCTGACCCTGCTGTTGCTGCCCGTGCTGTTCCGACGCTTTTGCGCCACGAGATAAGCCATGCCGAACGAACTCAAACGATTGACCCTGGTGGCGCCGCGCGCGCTTGAAGAAGACCTCGTGTCCGTCTTGCTGGAGATGCATCCGGCCTTGCCCGGCTTCACCACGGCGCATGTCGCCGGCCATGGCGAAGGCTTCGAGCGGGCCCGGGTGGTGGAGCGGGTGCAAGGGCGCATCGACCGCGTGCTGCTGTGGCTGGTATTGCCCGCCGAGACCGTGGACCGCGTGCTGGCCCGGCTTTGCGACGTGCTGCCGCAGAGCGAAGTGGTGTGGTGGGTCGAGCCGGTGGAAACGATGGGGCGGCGGGCATGAAGCGATGCATGGCGTTTTTGCTGTTGGCCGGTTGCACCGTCGCGCACGCCGCCGACGCGGACGATCCGATGTTGCCTCCCGCCGAACTGGTGTTGAGCGCCATCGGCCATACGCCGGAGGTGCGTCGCGCCGAAGCCAACCTGGGCATGGCCGATGCGCAGGCACGCATGCGCGCGTCCGGCAGTTACGAAGGACAGGTCACCGTGATTCCCCAGCGCCGTCGCGTGGAAGGCGACCGCACGTACAACGAGTGGGAGCTGGACGTGACGCGTTCGATCCGCCTGCCGGGCAAGGCCAGGCTGGATCGCGAGATCGGCGCCAGCGGGCGGCAGGCTGCGCAGCTTTTGCTGGAAGATGCGCACCACGCGGCTGCCCGGCGATTGTTGGCCGCATGGTCGGACTGGCAGCGGGCGAGGGTGGAGCGCGAGCAGATGCAGCAACTCGTCGACATCGCCCGCCGCGATCGCGGTGCGGTGGCGCGACGCGTGGCGCTGGGCGATGCCGCCGAACGCGAGCGTCTCGCCACCGAATCCGCCTTGGCCCAGGCGCAGGCGTCCCTGATGCGCGCGCAGTCGGCCCAGGCGCAGGCGGAGCTGGCGTGGCGCAGCGTGTTTCCCACCTTGCCGCTGCCCGGGCGCGAAGCGGGCAACGCGTATGCGCCGCCTGCGTTGCAAGGCGACGACGAGAACTGGGTCAAACAGATCGTGGCGCGCAGCCATGAAGTGGGTGCGAGCGAAGCGCTGGCGCGCCAGAAGGATGCGGAGGCACGCCGCGCACGCGCCGATCGCGTGCCCGATCCCAGCGTTGGCATCCGCATGCTCAACGACCTCGGTGGGCGCGAGCGCGCCTACGGCGTCGTGCTGGGCATCCCGCTGGGTGGCAGCTATCGACAGGCCGAAGCCGCGAGGGCGGGCGCCGACGCGCTGGCGGCCGAGGCGGATCTGGCGGTCGCGCGGCGTGATATCGAGCAGGGCGCGCGCACGGTGGTGGCCTCTGCGCGGGCCAGCCATGCCATCTGGGAAAGCCAGCGCGACGCGCTGCAGGCCGCGAGTGCGAGCGCGGCGAAGGCGGCGCGCGCCTATGCGCTCGGCGAAGCCGGTATCGCCGAACTGCTGGCCGCACGTCGTATCGAACAGGAAACAATGCTGGCCGAGCGCCAGGCCGCCATCGATGCACTGGAGGCGGTGACGCGCGTGCAGGTCGACGCGCACGCCATCTGGCATCGCCATGACGGCGATGGCGACGAAACGCCGGCGTCCGGCATGCCGGCACTGCCCGATCTCGGGGGATGATCAACGTCCCGGCTTCGCCTCGCCCGGCATGGCACACTGGCGCCATGACAGCCCAGGCGGGCAGGGGACGGACAGGTCATGATGTTTCTATGGATGGTTATCGGTGCAGTGCTGGGCGGCCTCGTTTCGGAGGGGCGCCTCTACGGCTTCGTGTTCGGCGCGGCGCTTGGCCTGCTGTGGGGGCGCCAGGGCCAGTTGTCGCGTGAGCTGAAGGACGTACGCACGCGTCTCGCTTCCTTGTCGACCGCAGCCCGCACGCGGCCCGCGCCGGCCGACGAGCGTCCGTCGATGACCGCGACTGAAGCACGCGACACCTTGCGCGAACCCGAGCCGCCGGCCATTCCACCTGCCGTACTGTCGACACCGCCGCGCATCGAAACGCCTGCTCCGGCCATGCGCCCGGCGCCGATGCCGCCAAGGCCCGAGCCTTCGGCGCCACGCCAGCCATCCGGCCTGGATCGCCTGCTGCAGCGCGTGTGGCACTGGTTCACCGAAGGCAACGTGCCGGTGAAGATCGGCATGCTCGTGCTGTTCGCGGGCGTCGCGGCCTTGTTGAAGTACGCCTCGGATGCGGGGCTGCTGCATACACCGCCGGCGCTGCGGGTATCCCTGATTGCCCTCGCGGCCATCGCAGGCCTGGCGTTCGGATGGCGCAGGCGTCATGAACATCGTGTCTTTGCGCTGTCGGTGCAGGGCGGCGCCATCGGCGTGCTGGTCATCACCGTGTTCGCCGCGTTCCGCCTTTACGACCTGCTGCCTGCCGGCGCCGCATTCGCCTTGCTGATCGTGCTGGTGGCCGGCATCGGCGTGCTGGCGGTGATGCAGGATGCGCTGGCGCTGGCGGTGCTGGGCCTGCTCGCGGGCTTCGCCGCGCCCATCCTGGTGTCGACCGGGCAGGGCAGCCACGTCGCGCTCTTCAGTTATTACGCGGTGCTCAACCTCGCCATCCTCGGCATCGCGTGGAAGCGTTCGTGGCGCGTGCTGAACCTGCTGGGTTTCATCGCCACCTTCGGCATCGGCTCGGCCTGGGGCGTGCTGCGCTACGAGCCCGCGCTGTTCGCCAGCACCGAACCGTTCCTCGTGCTGAATTTCCTGTTCTATCTCGTCATCCCCTGGCTGCACGTGTTGCGTGCGCCGGTGGATCGCAAGCTGGTCATCGATGGCTGCCTGATGTTCGGCAACCCGCTGATCAGCCTGTTGCTGCAGGGTGCGCTGTTGCGCTGGGACGGCACGGGGCTCGCCATCTCGACGCTGGTCGCCGCGGCCATCTATCTGGCGGTTGCGTACGTGGCGCGTCGACATCCGGCGATGCGCCTGCTGCGCGATACCTGGGCGGTGCTGGCCGTGGCCTTCGCCACGCTGGCGGTGCCCCTGGCGCTGCGCGCGGACGTGACCGGCAGCATCTTCGCGCTGGAAGGTGCAGGGCTGATCTGGCTGGGCCTGCGCCAACAGCGGCGGCTCGCGTGCTGGAGCGGCCTTGCGCTGCAGCTGCTCGCGGCCGGCGCGCTGTTGCTGGATCGCTACCACCACGGTCATGGCGATTGGCTGCCTCTGCTCAATCGCGGTTTCATCAGCGCCTTGTTGCTGGTGGCGGCGGGTTTCGCGAGCAGTCGCGTCTATGCGCGTCTGGGTGGCGACGGCGCCGTGTCTCGCCTGCTCGCCGTGCTGCTGTATGCGTGGGGCGTGCTGTGGTGGTGGGGTGCGTGCGCGGAAGAGATCACCCGCTTCGTGCCGGCCACCTGGCAATTCGCCGCGTGGCTGGGCTGGCTCGCACTGACGGCATGGGGTGCCGCGGAAGCGGCGCGCCGCAAGCCGCTTCACGAACTGGGCGTCGTGCTGTCCTTCAGTCCGGCCGTAGGGATGGCCATCACGCTGCCGTTGCTGCTTGGCGCCGGTATCGTGTCGCAACAGCCTTTGAAGAGCTGGGACCTGCTTGCCGTCGCCGCCGCGGCGGTGCTTGGTTGGCGCAGTCTGGTCTGCCTGCGCGACTTCGGCACGCCCGCGGCCCTGGCGCAGCTGGCGTGGCTGTGGCGCTGGGTGTTGATCGCCGCGGTTGTCCTGTACGTCTGGCTGGACCGCTCGCGCTGGCTGTCCGACAACTGGGTGATGCTGCTGGGCATCGCGCCGTTGCTGTTCGCCTTTGCGATCGCACGGTGGCGTCCGCGCCTGCTGGCAGCGCCGTTGGCCGACTGCATGCCGCTATGGTTGCCGCCCTTGCGTTACTCGCTGCTGGCGGTGCTGGGGCTGCTCGGCGTGGTCGCGCTGTTCCAGGGTGGCGACGCCGCACCGCTGCGTTTCATCCCGCTGCTCAATCCCATCGAGTTGCTGATGCTGCTGATCGCGGGCAGCTACGCCGTATGGCTGACCGATCCCGCTTTGCCGTCGATGTGGAAGGCGTGGCGCGGCCCCGTGCTTGGCGGGATCGTGCTCGTGCTCGCCACCGACTTCACCCTTCGCGACGTGCATCAACTCGCTGGCGTTGACTGGGATGGCTCGCTGGCCAGCTCCAGCCTCGCGCAGATGTCGCTCACCGTGGTGTGGAGCGTGCTCGGCCTGTTCGCGTGGGTGTGGGGTTCGCGCCATGCGCAGCGCCTTGCGTGGCTGGCCGGTGCGGTGATTCTCGGCGTGGTGCTGGTCAAGCTGATCGTGGTCGATCGCCGCCATCTCGGAAACCTGTTCGGCATCGGTTCGTTCATCGCCTTTGGCCTGCTGTGCAGCGTGATCGGCTACCTGGCGCCGGCACCGCCGCGCCGTTCGTCCATGGAGGAGACCAGGCATGCGCCTTGATGTTCGCTGGGTCGCGTTGACCCTGTGCCTGCCGTTCGCCGTCGCGCGGGCCGCTACGGACAACGATTACGCCTACGCGTTTCCGCTCGATACCAAGGAAGCCGCCGAGGCTTACCGCGTGGTGCTCAGCCCGGAGGTCTGCGCCTCGGTCAATCCATCCGCCGGCCTGCACGATCTCGTGGTGGTGAATGCACTGAACCGCCCGGTGCCATTCGGCGAACTGCCGCCATCGCCGCCGCCGCGGCATGACTTTTCGCTGGACGCGCGACTGCTGCCGGTGCCGGTCAATGCCGCCACGCACGAAGGCGTGCAGATTGAACGCAATACCAGCGGCGGTATCGTGATCAGCCAGCCGCCGAACAACCCATCGCCGCAGCATCCGCGGCAGTGGCTGGTCGATGCGGGGCGCGCCGTCACGCTCGATCACCTGGAACTTGACGCCTCCACGCTGAAGCAGGATTTCCAGGCGCATCTGGCCGTCGACGCCAGCAACGACCTGCGCCAGTGGATGCCACTGTCCGGCGACATCGGCGTCACCCGCGTGCACGGCGAGAGCGACCAGGTCGAACAGTTGTCGCTGCCGCTGAGCGGTTCGATGGCCGGCCGCTACTACCGCATCCGCCTGATCGACGGCGACGTGGACTGGAGCGACGACCATGTGCCGTCCGTCCAGCTCGCGGGCAGCTATACCGATGCCATTGCCGATCGCCTGTCCCAATTGCAGTGGCTGCAGGCAACCCATACGGGAAGCAACGGCAACGATTACGACTACACCTTGCCTGCCTCGCTGCCGTTGGAAGCGGTGAAGGTCCAGCTGCCGGCCGCGAATACGGCTGCACGTGTGCACCTGCAAGGGTCGCAAGGCGAGGGTGCGTCGGCATGGTTCGATATCGCCACGCTCGACCTCGTGCGCACCGCCGGCAAGGACGGTGATGCACAGAGCCCATTTGCAGCGCGCAATCTGCAGCACCTGCGCCTGCACAGCGAAACGCCGCTGGCCGCCGCACCGGTACTCAGTGTCGGCTGGCTGCCACCGCAGTACTTCTTCATGGCCGAAGGCGGCGGTCCGTATCGCCTGCTGGCCGGCAGTTACGCGTCGCGCCGCGGCGAGTATCCGGTGACCGAAGCCTGGAATCGATTGCGCGCCAGGTACGGCGAGGAATGGGCGCCACCGGTGGCGACGATCGGTTCGCGTGTCGACGAGGTGGGCGCGGAAGCACTCAAGGCGCCCAAGGTGCCTTACGACTGGACGCGACCGCTGCTGTGGGGCGTGCTGGTGGTTGGTGCGCTGGCGGTTGCAGGCATGGCGCTGAGCCTGCTGCGACAGGCCAGGCGGGAAGACACGGGCCCCTGACCGGGTCCCCAAGCGAGCGCGGGCGCAATCGGCGTCCGCGTCGCGCCGATGCCCTATCATGCAGGGCATGTCACGCAGCGATATGTACGACGCGCCGGGCCTGTTTGCCGAGCCCGACGATCTCAAGCCCCTGGCCGAACGCATGCGGCCGCGCACGCTCGATGAAATCGTGGGCCAGCAACGCGTGCTGGCGCCCGGCAAGGCGCTGCGTCGAGCGCTGGAAGCCGGCCGTGTGCATTCCATGATCCTGTGGGGCCCGCCGGGTTGCGGCAAGACCACGCTGGCCTTGCTGGTGGCGCGCTATGCCGACGCCGATTTCCGCGCGATCTCGGCCGTGCTCTCCGGCCTGCCCGAGGTGCGCAAGGCGCTGGCCGAGGCGGAGGCGAACTTCGCACAGGGGCGGCGCACCGTGCTGTTCGTGGATGAGGTGCATCGCTTCAACAAGGCCCAGCAGGATGCCTTCCTGCCGCATATCGAGCGCGGCGTGATCATCTTCGTGGGCGCCACTACCGAAAACCCCTCGTTCGAACTCAACTCCGCCTTGCTCTCGCGCTGCCGCGTGCACGTGCTGGAAGCGGTAACGCCGGACGACATCGTGATGGCGCTGCGGCGTGCGCTGGAAGACAACGAGCGCGGCCTCGGCACGCTGCAGCTGGAGATTTCCGACGACTCACTGCGCCTCATCGCGCAGGCCGCCGACGGCGACGTGCGCCGCGGCCTGACCCTGCTGGAGATCGCCTCGGAACTGGCCGAAGACCATCGCATCGACGAGGCCACGCTGACCCAGGTGCTGGCCGATCGCACGCGCCGCTTCGACAAGGGCGGCGAGCAGTTCTACGACCAGATCTCGGCGCTGCACAAATCGGTGCGTTCGTCCGATCCCGATGCCGCGGTGTACTGGCTGACCCGCATGCTCGACGGCGGCGTCGATCCGCTGTACCTCGCGCGCCGCATGACGCGGATGGCGGTGGAAGACGTGGGCCTCGCCGAGCCGCGCGCCTGGCGCATGGCGCTGGATGCATGGGACACGTACGAACGCCTCGGCAGCCCCGAGGGCGAGCTGGGCCTCGCGCAGCTGGCGATCTGGCTGGCCATCGCGCCCAAGAGCAACGCCGCCTACATGGCCTACAACCAGGCCCGCGCCGTGGTGCGCGAAACCGGCACGCTGGAAGTGCCCATGCACCTGCGCAACGCGCCCACCAAGCTGATGAAGGGCCTGGGCTACGGCAAGGGCTACCAGTACGACCACGACGCCGAAGGCGGCATCGCGCTCGACCAGCAATGCCTGCCAGATGCGCTCGAAGGCATGACGTTCTACGAACCGGTCGAACGCGGCCTGGAACTGAAGCTGCGCGAGAAACTGCTCAGCCTGCGCGAAGCCCGCAGCCAGGCACGCAAGAAGTAAAACCCGTTGCCCACGCGGCGCTTGAGGATTCGCCATGTCGATCGTCTGGTACTACGACTTCGTCTCGCCGTTTGCCTGGCTGCAATGGCCCAAGATCAAGGCGCTGGCCGCGGAACAACCGGTCACGCTGCGCCCGATCCTGTTCGCGGGCATCCTCGATCTGTGCGGACAGAAGGGCCCCGCCGAAATTCCGGCCAAGCGCGAGTTCACCTATCGCTACACGCTGTGGCGCGCGCAACAGGCGGGCGTGCCGCTGCACTTTCCGCCGTCGCATCCGTTCAATCCGCTGGCCGCGTTGCGGCTGTGCATCGCGGCGGGCACCACCGTCGCCGCCACCGAAGCCATCTTCAGCTGGATCTGGGGCCATGGCCGGGCAGGCGACAACATCGACGCGTTGGCGCCGGTGGCGGAAGCGCTCGGCATCGATGATCCGGCCAAGGCCATTGCCGACCCCGCCGTCAAAGCCCAGCTGCGCGAGAACTTCGATGCCGCCGTGAAAGAGGGCGTGTTCGGCGTACCGACGCTTTCGCTCGACGGCCGACTGTTCTGGGGCGACGACGCCCACGCGTTCGCGATGGCCTGCCTGCGCGACCCTTCGCTGTGGAACGAGCCGGAAATGCAGCGCGTCGCCTCGCTGCCCATCGGGGCCGCGCGCCAGCCCTGAGACTTGCGGCCGCCGTCTCGACGGTCATAGATTGGCCGGGCCAACACTCACGCGGGGAGCGCCGTCATGCGGGTACTCGTAGCAGCTCTGATGGGCGGTATCGTGATGTTCCTGTGGGGCGCCATCGCACACATGGCGCTGGGTCTGGGCAATGTGGGTATCCGCCAGCCGGTCAGCGAAGACATCGTGCTCGCCGCACTGCAGCCGGGCCTTGGCAACCAGGCAGGCGTCTACATCCTGCCTTCCATCGACCCGGCCAGGATGCACGACAAGATCGCGATGGACGCCTATTCGGCCAAGTCCAAGGGCTCGCCGTACGCCTTCATGGTCTATCTGCCGCAGGGCGAAGACCTGTCCGACATGGGCGCCCAGCTGCCGCGCCAGTGGGCTTCGGACACGCTGTCCGCGCTGGCCTTGGCCTTCGTGATGGGCCTGGCCGCGTTCAGTTTCTCCACCCGGGTGAGTATCGCGCTGGCCGCCGCGGTATTCGCCTGGCTCAGCACCCTGGTGCCGTACTGGAACTGGTACCGCTTCCCCACCAACTTCACGCTCGCTGCGCTGGTCGAGCAGGTGGTGGGATGGCTGATAGCCGGGGCGGTGATGGCGTGGTGGCTGGGACGCAACCACAGCCGCACTACCTGACCTTGCATGGCGTAGAGCCCCCTTGTAGGAGCGCACCCAGTGCGCGACCGCCTTTCGCCTCGGTCCTTGCGTTCGTCGCCCCGGCGCAGGCCGGGGCCTAGAGCCCCGGTCTTCGTCTGTCGCGTTATCGCCAGCGTGCCTGCCTCCGACCGAAGGGAGTCCCTGTGGGGCGGCGGCCTTCCAGACCTCTGCGCGGCCTGATCACTTTCTCTTTGCGTGGCGCTCCCCTGTAGGAGCGCACCCAGTGCGCGATCGCCTTTCGCCCCGGTCCTTACGTTCGTCGCTCCGGCGCAGGCCGGGGCCCAGAGCCCCTGTCTTCGTTTGTCGCGTTATCGCCGGCGTGCCTGCCTCCGACCGAAGGGAGTCCCTGTGGGGCGGCGGCCTTCCGGATCTTTGCGCGGCCTGATCACTTTCTCTTTGCGTGGCGCTCCCTTGTAGGAGCGCACCCAGTGCGCGATCGCCTTTCGCCCCGGTCTCCATCTTGCTCGTCATTCGTAGGCCGGAGACGCTTCACAACAGCCGCAGGCTGGTCATCGAGGGCCTCGGTCTTCGGTTGTTGCCTCACGCGACCTGGCTCGCCTGCCGCGGGCTTCCGGACCGCTGCCGCGGCCCGGGTCACTTTCTCTTGCTTGCCCAAGTCCCACAGGGATTAGCTTCGCGTCAGAAAGTAACCAAAGAGAACCGCGCCCCGCATGGCGCTGTCCGGGCTGCGCCCAGCCAGTCCGCGAGGGGCGGCCGGGCTTTTCGACCGGGCTCCTGCCCGGACGAAAAGTGCCCGACGTCCTGTCGGGCACCCCTGCGGGGCCTGATCGTCCACCCCTCACCGCCACACAGGGGGGGGCGTGACGGCTCGTGCCGCTGCGCGGCACATCGCGTTGCGGAGATGGAGGGCTCTGTTCTGATGGTGGCCTCTGCTCTTTTGTAGGAGCGACCCAGTGCGCGATCGCATTTCGCCTCAGTCGCCCTCGCTGGTAGCCACCTCTTCACTTGTGGGAGCGCGCCCTGTGCGCGACACCCTTTCGCCCCGGTCTCCATCATCATTCCATCGGCCCCTGCATGCGTGACACGCGCAAGGCACTCAACCCGGCCCGCCTCCCGCATCCGCTAGCCAGCAAAAAATCCCCGCCCATGTCGAAACCCTCGCCACCCAAACGTCGCCATAGAGAAAGCACCACAACCAAGGAAACCCGCCGATGCGCCCACTCATCCTGAAGATGTCCATATCGCTCGACGGTTTCGTGGCCGGGCCGAACGGTGAGATCGACTGGCTGTTCCGCAGCAGCGACGAAGGCAGCCGCTGCTGGGTGGAAGAAACGCTTTGGCAGGCGGGGCTGCATGCCATGGGCAGCCGGACATATTTCGACATGGCGCGCTTTTGGCCAACGGCAAACCACCCCATGGCCGCGCCCATGAACGAAATACCCAAGGTCGTTTTCACGCGGCAGGAATCCCTCGACCTCCATGCGGGCCAGACCACCGCCGCCCTGCGCGACGCCCAGGCGCAGGAAGGGGCTGGCGAGACACCGGCGCAGTCGGCCAGCCTCAAGAGCTGGGCCGAGGCCGAGGTGGCTCATGGCGACCTGGCGGCCGAGGTCCTTCGGCTCAAGCAGCAGCCGGGCAACTTCATCCTGGCCCACGGCGGCGCCAACTTCGCGCAAAGCCTCGCGGCGGCCGGGCTCATCGATGAATACCGGTTGGTCGTGCACCCGGTCGTGCTGGGCAAAGGGCTCCCGCTTTTCAGCCAGGTCGCCACGCCGATGGATCTGGAGCTTCGCTCAACAACCGTCTTTCGCTCGGGCGTGGTCGCGCACGTCTACCGGCCCGCGAAACAGTCCTAGCGCCATCCGGGCACGGCCGCAGGCCAGCCGCCAGCCCGCCGCGGTCGGCCGGGGTGGGCCATTCCCACCCGCTTCGGCCTGCAACATTGCGACCCCCGGCGCCCGGCGGCGATAATCCCCGGTTCCGATGCCCTGATTTGGACCCATCATGCTGGACCCCGCACTGCTGCGTTCGCGCCTGGCCGAGACTGCCGCGCGCCTCAAGGAAACCCGTGGCTACGAGCTCGACGTGTCCGCCATCGAGTCGCTGGAAACCCAGCGCAAGCAGCTGGCCACCGAGACCCAGGAGCTGCAGAACCTGCGCAACACGCGGTCCAAGGCGATCGGCCAGGCCAAGGCCAAGGGGGAAGACGTCGCCCCGCTGATGGCCGAAGTCGCCGGCATCGGTGACAAGCTCAAGGCCAACGAAGCCGCGCTTGCCGATGTGCAGGCCAAGCTCGCCGACATCTCGCTGGGCATTCCCAACATCCCGCATGAGTCCGTGCCGCTGGGCAAGGACGAAACCGAGAACGCCGAGCAGCTGCGCTGGGGCACCCCGCGCGCATTCGATTTCGAAGTGAAGGATCACGTCGACCTCGGCGCCCGCCATGGCTGGCTCGACGCCGACGCCGGTGCCAGGCTTTCCGGTGCGCGCTTCACGGTGCTGCGCGGCCAGCTCGCGCACCTGCATCGCGCACTCGCGCAGTTCATGCTCAACCTGCACACGGGCGAGCATGCCTACCTCGAATGCAACGTGCCGCTGATCGTCAACGCCGAGACCATGCGGGGCACCGGCCAGCTGCCGAAGTTCGAGGAAGACCTGTTCTCCACCCACGTGGGCGACAGCAAGCGCTACCTGATTCCCACCGCCGAAGTCGCGCTGACCAACCTGGTTGCCGACACCATCGTCGAAGCCGACGCACTGCCGATGCGCCTCACCGCGCACTCCATGTGCTTCCGCGCCGAGGCCGGCAGCTACGGTCGCGACACGCGCGGCATGATCCGCCAGCACCAGTTCGAGAAGGTCGAGATGGTGCAGATCGCCACGCCCGAGCAGTCGCATGCCCAGCTCGAAGAAATGGTGAGCCACGCCGAAAAGGTGCTGCAGCTGCTTGAGCTGCCGTACCGCAAGGTGATGCTGTGCACCGGCGACATGGGCTTTGCCGCCATCAAGACCTACGACCTCGAAGTGTGGCTGCCCAGCCAGAACACCTATCGCGAGATCTCCTCGTGCTCCAACTGCGGCGACTTCCAGTCCCGCCGCATGCAGGCCCGCTGGCGCAACCCGGCCACCGGCAAGCCGGAGCTGGTGCACACACTCAACGGTTCCGGCCTCGCCGTCGGCCGCACCCTGGTCGCCGTGATGGAGAACTACCAGAACGCCGACGGCTCGATCACCGTGCCCGACGTGCTGCGCCCGTACATGCGCAACCTCGAACAGATTGCCTGAGCCCGACGCCATGAGCACCCAGCGCTGGGACAAGGTCGAACTCGCAGCCAGCTACACGCTGCTGACCATCCTGGCCACCGAACTGCTGACCCGCCTCGGGCTGGTCAGCATGTTCGAGATCCCCATGGCGGACCTGGTGCTGAGCATCATCGCCACCGTGCTGGTCCTCGGCGCCTTCTGGTTCGCCCGCCACAGCCGCAAGCTGCGCTTCGCCGTGATCGCCTTCGCCTCAGCCACCCAGCTGGTGCCGATGGTGATTCGCCAACCAGTGTTGCTGCTGCCCCTAATCGGCGCCGCCGTGCCGGTGGGCATCATGCTGTGGGCGATGATCGCGTTGTCGAAAAAGGGGCAGGGAAGAGCCCATTCCTGATAGGATGGCGACCCTTAAAGCTCGTCATTCCGGCGCAGGCCGGAACCCAGTAGCCGCAGTGCTCAACTGGAAACAAGCCCGGAGTGATGGCCGAGCGGTTTAAGACGGCAGTCTTGAAATTGGCTGTTTAGAAGTGCTGATGTCGCGTTTTGCAGCGAAAAAACAATGAATTGCGCGGGCAGTGCGGCAGTCTTTGAAGTTCCAGTAAGCAGGTTGTAATCGCCAGCAGAAAATACGGAAGCGTGGCCGAGTGGTTTAAGGCAGCAGTCTTGAAAACTGCCGAGGGGGTAACCCCTCCGTGAGTTCGAATCTCACCGCTTCCGCCACATCAAGCTAAAAAGGTGGGAATTTTCTTCGTATAAAGAACTTCCCCGTCCTCTTACCCTACTAGCGCGACCATTGAATGAAAAAAAGCCGCCGTTTCCGGCGGCTTGTTCTTTCAAGCTGCTTCTTCTACCAATCCGATAATCGTCTCGGTCATCTGAAAAAACAGCTCTTCAGTATTCCGAGCGCGCTGCACATGCGCCCCCATCAAGCCATCCTGCGCTGTGCAGTCATAGATTGGCTTCCTTGCTTCCTGCGAATACGGCACAAGGCTATGCAAGTTCGGGATGGCGCCCAAGTCGTAGGAACCGTCATCCCAAGTGATGACCTGTCGTAGCGGGCGCAATTTATTCACGATGTTTTCTTGGACGGCTTCTTCTACACGCCCACCGAAAATTTGCCAGCCGCGCGTCATGCCCTCCTCGTTGTTCCTAGTGTTGTATTGCTGACGCACGTATCCAAGGAAGCGCGGTGAGCCCTTCGGAAGATCGATATCTTCGAGCTGCCCGGCAGTGCGAATGATGTCCCACTCTTGCCTCCACCCGACAAGCTTTTCCCCCAAGTTCTGGGTGCCGCGAATCGAGAAGAGGTCCGGCGAAATGGGAACAATGAAATCATCGCAGGAAGTCAGCGTTGTCCTATTGAGCGGGCCGAGGTTTGGACCCATGTCGATGAAGGTGACTTGAGCGTCAACCTGCGCTTCAGCCCACTTCACATAGCGATAGATGCCCGATTGCTTCCTCAAGTCGGCGGGATTGCCGCCGCGCGCGCGATTCCACGTATCACCCAATGTGTCTTCAAAGCGACTGAGCGCGGGATCACCGGGCACGAGCCAGAGCGTCGGATAATGGTCGGGGTTTGGCTGCAAAGGTCCGCGATTTCGGATATCGCCCATGCTCTCATGGAGTGGCTCAATCGCAAGGAAGATACTGTTCCCGCGATCCGGTCTCCACGCACGCTCGACCGCGTTGTCTGGCAAGCAATACGCCGTGAGATTGCATTGCGGATCGGCATCGACCAGCAAGACTCGAATCCCGCGACGCGCGAGCGAATATGCGATGTGGTAGAGGTAAGTCGTCTTCCCTACGCCCCCTTTGTTGTTGAAGATTCCAAGAATCATGTACCCCTCCTTCCCCTTGCGCTGCCGTTGATGGAAGTGATGCGGCGCCCGCGGACGCCGCATCATCTGTTACCTCACCATCCGCTTATCAGGCGGATCAGAGTCGCGACGTTGTCGCCACGTTTGCGAGCTTCGGCTCCACACGACATCGTTAGGCGTCAGCTTGCGGAACTCTTCAAGGACTCCCTTGTTGATGCCCCAGTTGCGCTGACGGTTCCTGTAAACACGGTGATCGCCGAAGTTCTTTCGGATGCCGTGCGCCGCGGTGGATTGCACCAAGCGGCTGTACCGCTGGTATTGCTCAAGCATCGACAACGCAACGGCTTTTTCCTCATCGGTCGAAGCAGTCATTGCCTTCTCCAGTACCCGGGAGGCTTATGCGGCTCGAAGTAACGGGAGGCGCCCCGAAGAGCGCTCCCAGGTGCTGCGCTTAGCCCGGAGGGCTGCGCCAATGTTGGCAGACGTACTCCAGACGGC
Organism: Dyella jiangningensis; assembly: GCF_003264855.1. Lineage (NCBI taxonomy): Bacteria > Pseudomonadati > Pseudomonadota > Gammaproteobacteria > Lysobacterales > Rhodanobacteraceae > Dyella > Dyella jiangningensis. The sequence goes on from NZ_NFZS01000001.1 coordinate 2,149,365, forward strand.
CCTTCCGGAGCCGGGTGTACGAGCAAACATGCACCGTCTTCGCACCGGCCATATGGCCTCCACAAGACGGGGTTGTGAGGGCGATATCGGAATTCCGGGCCTGGAGGGGTATAATCCCCTTGCTGTACCGGGCCTCGGACCGGCAGAGGGACGCCCCCACTGCCATGCCGTGATGCCGGTGCGGGCGTTTCGGACCACCGTTGAGACCACCTTTGCCGAGGTGAGTCCAACGCCGAAACGACACCGCCCCCGCGTTTGCCTACCTAACGCCTCAACTCAAGCCTATTTCGCGACGGGAAACTTGAGCTGGGGCGTTTCCTTTTCTGGGCTTCCCGCGGCGGTAGTCAGCGGGAAGCCGCGACCTAATGTCATGAATCCTCCTCGGCTTCCGCGGCCTGCTCCGCCATCGTTTCGCGGTAGTTCTGCAGGATGAACTCGGTCATCTTGATCACGTTGGTCCACTGTTTCTCGGTCATGTTGCCGGGCAGATAGATCACGCCATCGGAGCCGCCGTAGATCGGAATCGGAATTGCGACCATGTCTTCCCGGGGCGCCCGCGGCGTTTTTTGTGCCAGGTGCGGGTCAGGAGTGACAACGGGGTTAATGGGCGCCGGGGCGAGCACCGGCTTGGACTTACGCTTCGCGCCGCCGTTTGAAGACGCTACGGGCGCTTTCACGAGCGGACTCACCGGGATTCCTGCGTCCTTCGCCGCTGCCAAGAAGAAGCTGATGCACTTGTAGAGCGTGGAGCCGGAAATGTCGTATTGGCGGAACTGCTCCGCCATCTGGTTCGTGGTTGCACGGCGCAGATCGAACTTGCCATCGGTGATCAGCGAGTAGGACTTTTCCACCATCGACTTGAGCATCGGCACGCTCTTGCTTTCGTCCGTCTCGACGTAATCGTGCAGGAGCTGCGTCGGCGTGCCGTCATCCTCGATCAGCTCGAACCACTTCAACGCTGCAATCAGTGCGGACTGTTCAGAACCGGAGCGCTTATGCAGCAGGCTACGGTCGATCACGGAGGGCACCACTTGATGTGCGCGCACGTATTCGCGCAGCTCGCCGATCAGGTTCTGGAAGCTCCGATAGGACGTGTACGGCGGCTTGAGCGACTTGTCGTTCATGGACTACCCCTGTGCCGAGAAGGCCGGATGACGCGCATCACATCACAACGAAGCGGAAGTTGCAAGCGACGTTTGGCATTATCTGGTTAAAAGATTGTTAATTGCAAGTGATCGAAGAAGATCGTTTAAATAATTTACTTGCGCATCAGTTATTTGCGATGAATTTATAATTTCTTCCGTATCTCTATCTGAGACGCTTCGCCAGAGCAGAAGTGCAATCAGGAGCGTTCGCCCGGGCGATCCACTCAGATCGACCGGGCGCAGAGGCCTGCGCGTCGAACAAATGGGCTTCCCCTGCCAGTCTGCATCGGGCTTTGTGGACCCTTTTCAAGGCCGCGGCGGATTTATGGAAAAGCCCATTTGGGACCCGCGCCCAATAGGGACCGCGGGGCGAGACACCAACCCTTGGAAGTCTTGTTCTCGCCGGTCACGAGCGAGTTCAGCGCGTCAGCCTTGAGCCCGAAGCGCACGCAGTATCAGATGCAGCTCAAAGGCGCCGGCCCGGTCGAACTCGAAACGGCCGCGGTCACCGCGATTGCCACGGAGGATGTCGTGCTTGCCGCGGCCATCGTGACGGTTGTGGACCGCATTCCGCGCAATGACCGTCCGTTTTCCGTCGCCGACTTCGCCGAGCGGATATGGGGCCGGCAGCACGCCGAAGTCACGGCAAAGCTCAAGGGCGTGATCCACGCCGAACGCACCGCGCGCGCCGCCGACAACGAATTTGTCCGCGGCAAGGCCGATCCGCTCGTGAACCTTTCCAACCAGCTTGCCGCGCGTGCGATTGCCGAAGCCACGCCCGAGGGGGCATGAACCGCTCGCACATGCCCGGGTCCGTCCCGAACGTCCGCAAGGCGAAGGCGATCCACGAAACGAAGCGCGCGGAGCGCACCGCAAAGATCAACAAGCCCAAGACGCGCGCGGCGGCGACGAAGTGCCCGCGCTGAAAGAATCGGGGCTCTCCGCCGTGGATGCATCATGCAACGTGCCTCCGTTGGCGGCGGGGAGCCCTGACCAAACAGTCGAAGCCGGCGCGCAGACGGGACGGGGTGATGGCGCCTGCGCGCCGGCCGAGGCTGGCTCACGCCAAGCGCAACGCACGCGCGAGGCGATGGCCCGGCTATGGGCCGATCCCGACTGCCGCGCGCACATATCCGCGCTGATGAAAGCGCGCTGGCAGAATCCTAGCTATCGGGCGCGCGCCGGTGAGCAAAACCGGGGTCAAAAAGTGCACTCTGACCCCGGTTTTTGAGGTGGTTTTAAGCGCCGCTTGAAGGATAAGTCAGAGACTTTTCGTCAGGGCGTGCTGTTTGGTGGGACAGAACACCATGGCTGGCGCGTCTGCCTTGGCAATCTCCACGGTGACATGCACCAGCTCTTCATGGACCGCCAGATACCCGCGCACCACTGCTGGCGACAGAGGTTGGTCCGTTACCAGGCCGAGGATGCAGGCGTAACGGCCTTTGCCGACACGCCAGACATGTAGATCGGTGATGGCTGTGCCAGGGAGCTTTTCAGCAACCACTTCCCGGATCTCTTCGACCACCGGGGCGTCCATGTCCGCATCGAGCAGGACGCGGCTGGACTGCTTGATCAGACTGACCGCCCACTGGGCCACCAGCACGGCGCCGACAATGCCCATGACGGGATCCAGCCACTGGATGCCGAGGAACTTGCCGCCCACGAGCGCCAGGATGGCTAGCACGGAGGTGGCCGCATCCGCCATCACATGCAGGTAGGCCGAGCGTAAGTTCAGGTCATGGTGATGGTCGTGGCTGGCGTGATCATGAGCATGTCCATGGTCGTGACCGTGATGGTGGGCATCCTTCAACAGCCAGGCGCACAGCAGGTTCACCAGCAAGCCCACCACCGCGATCGGGATGGCTTGGTCGTAGTGAATGGGGGCCGGGTGCACCAGGTGCTCCACGGACTGAACCAGCATCAGGACCGCCACGACGCCCAGCAGAAGGGCGCTGCTGTAACCGCCCAGCACCTCGATCTTCCACGTGCCAAAGGCAAAGCGCCGATCCGTGGCCAGCCGGCGGGCAAGCACATAGGCACCCGCCGATACCCCCAGCGCGAGGGCATGGGAGCTCATGTGCCAGCCATCGGCCAGGAGCGCCATGGAGTTGAGGGCGTAACCGCCAACGATCTCCACCACCATCATGATCGAGGTGATGACGACGGCCCGCAGGGTGTTCTTCTCGGCCAGAGGATTGCCCTCGTTGAACTGGTGGGAGTGCTGGAAGGGCTTGGGGTCGGGCATGGTCACAGGAGCTATCTCAAAGAAGGTATACCCCCCTATACTATGCACCTCGTCAGGAGATCACCATGTCTCACACCGTCCAGAACAAGAAATCCCTGATCACCCGCGTGCGCCGGATCGGCGGGCAAGTGGCCTCATTGGAGAATGCCTTGGAGGCCGATGCGGACTGTGACGTGGTGTTGCAACAAGCGGCCTCGATCCGTGGGGCGGTCCAGGGGCTCATGAGCCTGCTGCTGGAAGATCACCTGCGGGAACATGTGGCCGCCAGCAATCCGAAGGCCTTGAAAGAGTTGGAGCCCGTGATGGCGGTGCTGCGCAGCTACCTGCGGTGACCCTTTATAGGTGGGGTGCGATAGTGAGGTTGCGCGGCTATGGGGGCATGTGAGTTACGCCCGGTATCCGCGTTCAGTTGGTCTGACTCGCCGCCTCCTGAAAAGCGAGCGTGGTTCGCGGGATGATTCGGAGCGCATTGTTGGTCTGCCGCACAGATACATCGAATTCTGATCGATAGGCATCAAGTCAATGTCTGCTGACGTGCGTGTCGGTACAGAGTCGACTCGCTGTGTGGTGATCACTGACAGGCCGGGCGGATGCTTTTTGCTACTTTCGACAAGCCACTGCGGCTCTGCTGAAGGCCGTCGCTAGTGGCCTCGACACCATGTCGAGAAGCGCGGGCCGCATGAGCGGCAACTCATACGACCCGCTGACCATCACCAACTAGCTTAGAGTTGATCATGGCTATCCGCGATCATACGGGACACATTCGCCCGTCCATTCCCCTCGATGGCACCCTCACTTCCTGTTCCGGCATCCAGCGTGCCAAGTCCAGGGCAGCTCACAGCCGCGCGTGTCAGCTTTCGCCGACAACGGCTATAGGCGGTGGATAAATCCCGCGCTCCCCGCTGCAAGGCTTGATACCAAGCCGGAAGTGAGCATTTCCCGCACCCAGTGATCGTTTTCGCGACGCATCGGCCTGCTTGCCGCTGCGCCGCATCTCAGCGATCACTTACATCGTCCCCGGCATATGCCGACACGGAAGCCTGTAGGGCTTGATCCGTCGTTGAGCCGTGCCTGACAGGAAAGGAAGCCTTATGTACCTCATCAAGATCGATCCGCTGATGGACTTTGACTCGTCGGAATTGCTACGCAGCCCCGGCGAGGTGCTGCTGACCGATTATCTCCAGCCAAATGCCATGCCGCTCGCACGCTTCGCGCGCCGCACTGGTATTCCCATGACCATGTTGCGGCAGATCAGCCTCGGGGCACGGCACATCGACGCCGAGCAGGCGTTGCGTCTGTCGATGGCGTTGGAGCCGACGGCGGCGTACTGGCTGGTACTGCAGGCGCGCTACGACTTGGCGTTGGTGAGCGCGCTGTGGGAAGGCCGTCGGCCTCCGAAGTAGGGTCGGGTGTGAGATATCAGAGCGGGTATGACCCGCGAAAAGTAGCCGCCTAGAAGTCCGTAGTTCTACTTAAGCGGAATCCGTTGAACTGCGGATACCAGTGCCATTTCGTGGCCAATACGCATGGCCACCGCACGCGGCCAGAGTGCTTATTTTGCCATCGCGATTACACGCTGTTTCCACGGGCATTGCGCCAAGCTGACGGACGCACCAAGTGTCGGACATCGCCCAGATGGCGTTGGGCGAGCGCGTGTCATCACACCGCCCAGGGAGTACGAAGGTGATGAACCAGCGTTTTGTTGGGCGCCGCCTCAGCGCGGCGCAGTTCACCGTTGCCGTGCGTGGTCTACGCGTGTCGCCTCGCAATATCGAGCTTGCCCGTGCAGCCTTGGTCGATGGCGTTCCGACATCGGTACTGGCGGCCCAGTCGCAATTGACTCGTGGCGCCATTGATCGCACGGTGCGCCGCATCTATGAGGCCCATCTCGCAAGACACGACGCCCCCATGGAGTGGCGCGAAGTGCACCTCACGGTGCCTCGTAGCATGGCGGAGCGATTTGAAGCCCAGGCGGCCGCCGTGATTGCCGAGCATGACTTTGCGCGCCGCCTCGAAGTCGCCGTCGGCCGGCAGTCTTCAGGCAAAAGAGGGGCGGGCGGATAAAGCGGCATCGTGGGCAGCTGCACACATCCGGAGTGCATGCACTGGCTTCCACATCGGGCTCACCGCACCGAGGAGGCTTGTGCATCCTCGGCACGGTCATGCCTGCTAGTCGTCGAGGTCGTCGGCCTTGACGATGGCGATGCCATTGGTGGCGGCGCTGTTGAGCGTGACGCTGCTCTTCAAATCGAAATTGCCGTCGTCATCGACATTAAAGATGGAGACATGCGATGCGGGCCCGTTGCTGTCGATGACCGCTGCGAGATTGTCACGATAGGTGATATCGGTGGGCGCGCCGTTGAACGACGCGATGACAGCGGCCTCTTGCACGATGGAGCGCCCTGACACCACGTAGCGCGACACCGAGTGACTGGGCGAATTGGCCGAGAAGAGGTATGGCCCATCCAGGGCAACCCAACACGGCGCCATCTGCGTACCGGAGCCGGTGACAGTCAGCACGGCGTCGTTGCGCACGAGGCCGATTTCGTTGGCGTGCGCAATGGTCACGTAGGCGTTGTCACCGCGCGTGGCAAGTCCGAAGGGTGCGTTGACGTTCACCGGGATATTGGCCACCAGGTGGGTCGCGCCCGCCACCGCGCCGCCGTTCGCCAGGTTGACCGTTTCGATGGCATTGCTTTTCTCGGTGATGATCAGCTGACCACCGATGACGCCCACCTGGGCTGCAGAGCCGTCGGCATGGACCAGTTGCGCATGACCGTCAGCGACCGGGTCGACGCCGCGGCGATCGATGGCGTGGGATTCGATATGGGTGGCCGTAAGAATGTAGAGATGGTGATGGCCGAAGGCGACGCTGACCGGGTTGCTGATCGCCGGCACCAGCTTGGCCCACTGCAGCGGGGCGATGTCGCTGTTCTTTCGGAAGATCGATACATTGCCTGATCCGAAATTGACGACTGCAAGCAGGTCGTGGTTCTGCGCGATGCCACCGGCGTTGCCGCTCACGCCTCCGGTGCCGCCGGTTTTCGCCTGTTCGATCAGCACGCCATGGGTGTTGTAGACAAGCAGCGCGTTATTGGTCGCGTTCGATGCGGTAACGATGAGATCGCCATCGTTCCATTGCGCGCCATCGCGCGCATGGACGGCACCCGCCACCATACAAGCGAGCAGCGCTGATCCAATGATTGCCTTGTTCATGATTGTTCCCCGATGCAAGCGTAGGTAATTGCGGCAATGCGAATTGCCGCGCCAGTTCGCCAACAGCGACCGCACATGTCGGTCATCAGTTATTCGACTGACTTGCCGGGTTGGTTACGTCGCAGGGAACAAAGTCACGCGAGAGGGAAGAAGAAGGCGCCAAGAGTTCGCTTGCGCGTGTCGCCCATGAAGCACTTTGGTTCTCGCGTTCAAGAGGCGGTTATCGCGCTTCGCGCGGATGCTCTTGTTTTTTTGCAGATAAACGGTGGGCCTTGGAGCAGTGCCTGACACTGGGACGACTTGTGGGAGATCGATATGCCGACCGCTTTTGGCGCACTCCTTGGGCCGCCTCGCAGACGTGCCTGGCGAAATGGGCCGGCGCACAGACGCTGCGCCGGCCCATTCGTCTTGCGTTGCTTACAGATCCACGCCGAGGCCGGCACCCACCGACGTCTGCGAGCTGCTGGCCGTGGCGCCCACGCTGACGTGCATGCGACTGCCCAGCGGTGCGGCATAACCCACCGAGATCGCGGAGCGGCCCGACTGCATGCCTACGCCTGCCGCAAGGCGTCCGTTGCCGGTGGCGCCTGCCGCATTGATCGCCATCTGGGTCGACGCCGCGCTCATCGCACCTTCCTCATCAATGTGCCTGTTGACCTGCTGGAACTGGTCGTTGGTCTTGCTCATCAGCTGGTTGGCGTAGGCGTTGGCGGCGTTCAAGGTCTGCTGGGAGCTGGCATCCGTATAGCTCTTGGCCGTCTGCAGCGCCGCGTTCACCTGGGTCGAAACCTGGCCGACATTGGCCGCATCGGTGGCATTCACGCCAGCAGCAACATTGGTGATCTGGCGCTGGTTGGTGGCGGAGCCGACGGAGACGGTGTTGGCCGTATCAGCCACCGAGCCCTGGCCCAGGGCCACGGCGTTGTTGGCCGTCACCGATGCGCCTTGGCCGATGGCCGTACCCGAGGCTGCGGTGACGCTGGTGTCGGCGCCGACTGCCACGGCATTGGTCGCCGCTGCGCTGATCGTGGCGTTGCTGCCCACGGCCGTGCTGCCGTTGGCGCCGATCACCGCACCGTTGCCGATGGCGGTGTCGCGCCCGTCGGTGGCGACGCTGCTGTGACCCACGGCCAAGCCATTGCCGGTGCCCATCGGGGCGCCACCCGTCACTGCGGTGGCAATCTGATTGCTCAGATTGGTGATGCTGGTCAGTGCTCCCGTCATGCTGCTGTCCAGTGCGGAGAGGGCGCCGCCCACGTCGCTATAGGTCGAGCCCTGGACCAGGTACGAAGGCGCGGTGAAACCACTCGCACCGTAGCTTGCCGAGCCACCCAGCAGCTGTGCAACGGCGCTGCCCATGGCGCCCATCGAGCCATTCACGGTGGTACCCATGCCAGTCAGGGCCAGGTTCAGCTGGGCCACGTTGACCGCATCGGTGTCGGCGGTGCCAGCGGAGACATTGGTGATACGGCTGGTGAACTTGGTGCCACCCGTGCTGCCGTCATTACCCACCGACACCGTGTTGCTGGTCTCGGCCAGGGCGCCGGCACCCAAGGCGACTGCGTTACTGGCTGTGGCTTTGGCACTGGCGCCCAGCGAGACCGAGCTAATGGCCGTGGTTTGCGCACTGGCGCCCAACGCGAGCGAGTTGCTGGACGAGGTAAGCGAACCGTAGCCCAACGCAACTGCGCCAGTGGTCTGCGCGGCCGCGCCGGACTGCGTCTTCACTGCTGCGTTAGTGCCGATTGCCACGGAGTTGGTCGGCATATAGTTCTGCGGCGCTGTCGGGTAGTTATACAAACCGTTGAAATCGAAGACCGAGGCACCCGATCCAAGCGCAACGTCATTCTTGCCTGCCAAAGCCTGCGCACCCACCGCCGTACCGGATTGCGCTGCAATGGTTTGGTTACCGAGGGCCGTAGTGTTGGCGTAGTAGTGACTAACCCCAGCGGTATCCTGGTACGCCAGGCTCATCGCATTGTTGCCCAGGGAGACTGAGCCGCTGCCGTCGCCGACCGCACTGTTACCAATGGCGATGCCCCAGGTGCCCATCGCTTCGGAGTAATTGCCAATGGCAATTGTGTCTCTCGAACCAGTGAGCGCGAAGGGACCAATGGCGACCGCCGACCCTCCCACGGTGGTCATGGCGTTGAGTCCGATCGCGACCGAGGCGCCCGTCTGAGTCATCGCGTAGTAACCGATCGCAATGGACTGGTCACCCATGGCGGACGAGTAAGCACCGACACCCACCGACGATGTACCGCTGGTATAGGAGTAAGGGCCGACAGCCACCGACCCACCGCCTGCTGCAGTGGCCGTGTAGCCGCTGGCGACGCTCTCGTTACCGAGCGCCTGTGCCGAAAAGCCCGTGGCTACGGCGGCCGAGCCCTGCGCCAGCGACGCAACGCCCATGGCCATGCTGTAATCGCCTGTGGCCGTAGCGGAGTTGCCCATGGCCACGGAGTTCGCACCCATCGACACGGTGCCCACGCCAAGAGCGATGGAGCCGTGGCCCGAAGCCACCGCACTGGCGCCGATGGCCGTGGCGAGATCACCGGTGGCGGCCGCGGCCTGCGGGTTGCCGGATGCATCGAAGAATTCCGCGTTACCGCTAGTGTCGACCGCCACGCCACCCATCGCCACGCTGCTGCGACCGGTCGCCTGCGCATTGGCGCCAACGGCCACCGTGTTGAAGTTCGTGGCACCTGCGCCGAAGCCGATCGCCGTTGCATAGTCGGCACCGGTGTAAGCGCTATGGCCGATCGCCGACGCGCCGACGCCGATCGCCTGCGTGTTGCCGCCCAGCGCCGTGGTGTAGTCGTCCGAAGCGTAGCTGTGGTAGCCCAGGGCTGCGCTTTCGGCGCCCAGGGCCGTGCTGAGCGTACCGATGGCGGCACTGTTGGTGCCGAGTGACAGGCTGCTGTAGCCCACGGTGACGCTTCCGTCGCCCACGGCCATGCTCATCGCGCCAGCGGCCACGCTATTGGCGCCGATCGACTGGGCGTTGTCGGTGCCATCGGCGGCGCCGTCGGCAGAGAAATAGACAGGCGTGCCGGGAACAGGCGTAGGTACGATAGTTTGTGGCGTCACTTGGCCTGCTGCCATCGCAGGGGTCGCCGAAAGCGCCATACCGATGGCCAGCGACAGCGCCGCCACGCCGGACTGCACGCGCTTGGCACGACCGCCCTTGCCGTTGGCCTTGGCGAACTCGCTGGCAACGATGGTGGCGCCCAGCGACTTGCTCCAGATCTTGCTGTGAATCTTGTTCATTGAATTTCTCGGAATGTTGGATCCGCGATGGATGTCCCCGCGCGTCGATAGTTGGCAGCGGGACGCGTCATACAGCGGATGTCGGACGTCTTGTCGTCCAGAAGTGAGATGAGATGGCGCCGACTTCCGTGACTCGAGGACAAGCCGTCCCCGCGGCGGCTTCAAGAAGCCACCCAAGTCGAAAGGAAGATCCACCTGTCAGGAGCCCGGGGTAGGCCGAGCTCCTGGCAGTTCAGGCAGGCGCCCGACCGCTTACTGGTAGCTGGCCACCACGCTGACTCCGCTGAAGATCGCGTTGGCACCCGTGACGGTCAGGTAGTAGGTACCTGCCGCCGGCAGACGGATTGTCACCGATTCGGTGTTGGTGTTCGCATGCGCCGACATGTAGTCGTACGACGTGGCGCTGGCAGCGCTACCGTTCTTTTCATAGATCGACACGTCACCCGTGCCGCCCGAGGTGCGGAACGTCAGGGTGGTCTTGCCGGCTGGCACCGTCAGGTAGAACTGCTGTGCAACACCGGGCGTGCCCTGCGTGGTGACTGCAACATTGTTGGTCAGCTGGGTGGGTGTCGGCGGCGGCGTGGCGCCCGACGGCGGCGTGCCGTCACCCCAGGTATAGGCCAGCAGGTTGAACGCGCTGATGTCGAGCGAACCAAAGCCCGTGGTCAAGTCCCAACCCGCAGCGGCGTTGTTGCCATAGGTCGTGCCAGCGTAATACACGCCGTTGTTGCCCGTTGTCACGTCATGAAACACGGACGGGTGGCTCGGGAAATCCGCATACATGTGGCTCGCCGGGAAGCCGATCGAGTTGTTTGCGTAGGTCTGTGCGCGCGCGAACGTACCAACGAAGATCGGTGAGGCAAGGCTGGTGCCGCCGACGCCATACTTCTGGCCCTGGATATAGATGACAGCACCCGTGACCGACGAGGCATCGAAAGCGATGTCCGGCACCTGGCGCGCGGTCGCGCCCAGCACCGAGGCCTGCCATGCGGGCGCCGCCTCGAACGCGCTCACGCCACCACCGGTGGCCCAGATGCGGTTGTTGCCATCACCGGCATCCGCGATGCCGTCATTCCAGGCGATTTCGCCCGCATAGGCGGTACCGTTAGTGGTCACTTCGGTGCCGCCGACGGCGATCACGTTCGGCGACGTCGCCGGCTCACTCTGCGAATAGTTGCTGAGGCTGAACGGTGCGGGCAGAACCACGCCAGCGTTGGTTTCGAATTCGCCACCGGTCGCGGTGTACACGCCCTGGTCACCGGAAGAAACCGAGAAGGTCTGACCCTGCGCCACGGCCTGGGCGAAGATCGCGTCGTCCGCCGCCTGGTTGCCCGCCTCGTGGGATGCCGTCTCGTCTTCGCCCAGCGACACGTTGATGATCTTGGCGATGTTGTCGGTGACCGCCTTGTTATAGGCGGCCGTGATGCCGGCGTCGGTCAGTTCGTCATCTGCGCCGCCATAGAGACCATTGGCCACATCGTAGAACACCAACTGCTTGACGCCGCCCGAGGTGCCCGTGATGGTCTGCGAATCCAGGTTCCACTCGCCGTCACCGCCCGGATCATCGGAGAAGTCCTTCTCACCCGAAAGCGTCACCTTCACTACCTTGGTGTTGACCGGATTCAGGCCGTTGACCGTCGTCATGGTGTTCAGATCCGCCAGCGTCTGGGTCAGGTCGCCCCAGGTGATGATGCCCACCGTGGTGTTGTAGGCCGTCGGCGTGTTGCCGGCGTCATAGATCAGCGGGAACTGCGTCGGCGGATGCAGCACATTGGTCGGGCCGGTCTGCGTGGTCTGCGGAGCCGCCGAGGAAATCTGTGCACCGATGTGGCTGAGCGGATGCTTCACGCTGACGTTCTGCAGGCCGGTCACTGCGCCGATGATGCCGCTCAAAGCCTGCGGCACCATGGCGTCGCTGTCGTTGGCGAACTTCAGCTTGCCATTCTCGGTGTACGACTTCATCGTCGCATTGAACGCGGTGCTCACGGCGGCGGCATTGCCGTCGGCATACACCAGGGTGTTGTTCGGCGAAACTTCGATGTTGGTGAAACCCGACTGCTGCAGGTGCGCCACGACGGCCTGCACCTGCGCGTCGGTCGGCGCGTAAGCCGCCTTGAACTGGTCCGGGGTAAGGAACTTGCGGTAGTTGGCGCTGCCTGGCGTATTCACGCTCTTGTTGAAGGCCTGCAGCTGGTCGACGTTGCGCAGGTTCACGCTGACGGCCACATGCATCACCTTGCTGCTGTCCAGCGCCGTGACCTGCGCTTTCACGGCAGGCTTGCCGTGCGCATTGATCACATAACCAGAGGCAGACGCCTGACCGACGCCGGTGGGCGACACCGATGCGGCCTTCAAAAGCGCAGCGTGCGTCTTGATGGGAGCCCACGAGGTGGCGGTGGCCGCATGGCCGCACAACGGGCTCACTGCCAGGGCAAGCGCCATGGGCAGCAATGCCTTGTTGCAGGTCTTCAGCTCTTGAATACGTCCAAACATCTTTTATCCCCGAAAAAAAGAAATGGAAGGCCGCCGCAGCGAACGCTGCCGGAAGCCTCGTTTTTGACATGCGCCGCAAGGCGCGTACGCAAAGCGCAGAGGGCGCCATTCGGTGAAGCGAACAAGGCGTGCTGCTTGCCGATGCGATGCATGCATCGTTACGCCGGATCACCCACCTCCCCGTGAGTGCAATCCACCAAGCGCTGCTCGCCGTTGCTGACTCCGTCCGCCAATCGCCAGTGGACCGGCGATCCTCCCGAGCCAACATTCCGCCCAAGCGTGGTTGGCTGTCATCCACACAACATCGCGGTACCTAACCAAAATCGGTGAGCTGCCAACGAAGTAGCGGAGCTCATTGTTTCGATTCGAAACTTCCTGCGAAATCGGTCTCACTCCCACGGGCGGGAGTGCAGTTCGAGGTGGTTCCCGGAGCCCGTTGGCACGAGTGCGCAATGAGTGCCGCGTGGCGCCGGAATGGGTGAGGGAACCGCGAGGATTCGGTGCGCGACAGGCGCAGCGTTACGGAATCGGCGGCCGCGATAATCGGTGCCTGGCCGATGGGCGGTTTCTAGAGATCGCCGGACGCGGCAGCACCGCTGTCGCCAATGCAACAGGAACGAGCAATGACGGGGAAAATCGATCTATCGGATGCTATGACCGAATTTCGTTCAAGCCCTTCGGTTGGCGTCACGAAGGGCAGGGCGAAATGACAGATGTCTAGCCCGGGCACTAGGGTCTCTTGACGAACAAATAGCCCGTGCCACGTGAGGTGAGCAGCGGGTTTTGCCCGCAGTTGGCATCGCCGAGCTTGCGCCGAAGGCGATAGACGAGCATGTCGAGCCGATGGTGGTCAAAGGAGAAGGGATCTTCACCCAGCGCTTCGATGAGCGCTTCGCGCGTCACGGGTGATCCATCGGCGCCGATCAAGGCATTCACGATGGAACGCTCCGTCGATGTCAACGCGAAGATTGCCCCGTTCGGCGCCACGAGACACCAGCCGGTGGTGTCCAGATGCCATTCGCTCGGCGCGGCCGGGGGCGCACCACTCGCTGCGGAAAGGCGTCGGGCAAGGCTGCGCAACGTCACCGCAAGCACGTCGACATCCATCGGTTTGGGCAAATACATGTCCGCTCCATCCGATAGGGCCTGAATGCAATCCTGTCGCTCGACGCTGGATGTGAGCATGACCAGGCCGATCTTTGCATCGAGTTGCCGCAAGTGCCGGACAATATTGAGGCCGCTGTCGTCCGGCAGTCCGATATCCAGCACGATGATGTCGAACTGGCGCGACAGCATGATCTTGTAGAGCTCGCCGGCCGAACCGGCGCCCACCACGTCGAAGCCGAAATCGCAAAGCCCCGGGACGAGCACCGCTTCGCGAAAGCGCTCTTCGTCCTCCACGATCGCCACGCGCAGGGCGGCTGTTACCGGAGGGATATCATGTTGCTTCAGGCCGGGCATCGTCATTCCATCGAGTGCGCTGGACGAACACGCGGGATGTCGATCTAAGCCATCCGAGGATGCACTGGCAATAGGAGACTTTACCCATGCGGCTCGCATCCGGCGCGGTGACGAGTCTGCGGACCGCTTCATGCGCCGGCGCCTTGGGCTGTCTCAATGCGCTCCAGCAAAGGAAGTCGCAACTGGAACGTTGTGCCCTCGCCAAGCTTGCTGTCGATCGTCACGCTGCCGGCGGCATCGGCAAGGATGTCGTATACCGCGGAAAGGCCAAGGCCCGTGCCATAGCCCCACGGCTTGGTCGTGTAAAAGGGTTCGAAAGCATGCTGCTGGACTTCTTCGCTCATGCCGCTACCTGTGTCCTGCACCGCGAGCGTCAGCATCTTCTCGTTGACATCCTCGCCCAGCCGAATGATGAATTCGCCTCCGTGCGGCATGGCATCGGCGGCGTTGGCTGCCAGGTTAAGCAGCACCAATTCGAACTGACCTCGATCCATCGTGACATGCAGGCCGGTTTTCGGGGCTTCCAGGCGAAGACGTGTGTTCTTGGCGAAAAACTGGTGCAGCATCGGCTGCAACTCATGCACCGCGATCGCCGCATCGAAGGTGTCGGATCGAACGACATCCTTGCGTCCAAAGGTGAGCAACTTTCGGCTGATGGACAGCGCGCGCCTGGCCTGCAGCTCGATGTCCTCCATCGCCCCCATGACGGCAGGCATGCCGCGATCGGCCAGGCGATCGCGATGGGCGGCATAACCGAGCACCACGTTCAGCACATTGTGGAAGTCGTGCGCCACGCCGGTGGCGATGCGGCCCACTGCTTCGAGCTTCTGGGCGTGAATGAGGTGGTCCTGTGCCTTCTCACGCATGACGATTTCTTGCCCCAGGTGGGCATTGAGCTTTTCCAGTTCCAGCCCTCGCAGCTGGGACTCGGTCAAGGCTGCGCGCAGAGGTGCCATAGTCTGGTCGACGATGACCGCGGTAATCAGGAAGACCATCGTGCGCTCTATTCGCAGCGTGATGAGCGGTACAAGGCTCGCCGGATGAGCAGCGATGACCACTGCGACCAAGCCCAGGGTCATGCAGGCTACCAGCGCCAGGTAGGTCATCCACAACGCTCTTCTGCCCAGTATTTGTCCGGCCAGAGCGAGAACGATCCAGGTGGTCGGATCTCCCGCGGGTTGATTTAGCCCAGCGGTCACCATTTCGCCGCTCGCGAAGACACCAAGGAGGATGGTCAGGAATTGCAGGGCGGCTTGGCGGAAATGACCGCGCCTCGTCAGGAAGAGGCCGGTCCATGCGGATGCCGTGATCAGCGCGTCCGTCCCCACATCCAGCACCTGGTAAAGAAGTGGCTCCCTGTGCATCTCGGCACCGAGCATTTTCGCGCCATACGACGCGACCTTAAGCGCAGGAACGACGATGCCGACGGTCACGAACAGCAGCTGCATGAACGATGCGTAGTGCTGGCCGATCGGATCGGAAATGGGGGTGCTGTTCAACCAGCTGCGCAATCGGTGCCACATGGCGTTTCAACCCCATTTCCGTTGGTGTGAGAGTTCGCGAGTGGAGCTCGAAGCACTGTTCCGCGGCCGAGTGCAAGTGGTGCGTCGGCGGCGGTCGCCAGCGCGGAAGGACTGTCGCAGCGAAGTGGCTCCGCGCGTGTTCGCGGATCGCGGCACGTGTCGCGACAGCGATTCGCCGGAGGAGATTGCGGCAGCCTCCAGATAGCGAGGGCGAAGGAGCGTGGCGCTGTGAACGGACAGGGCTATCTGGCGCAGGTGCGATCGGCAGGCTCGCAAGCGGAGGCACCGTCCATCCATAGTGCGCGAGAAATTGTGTCTCTTCCGCGTCATCGTACGAGGAGCTGTGTGGCCTGCTTGGCCGATAAGGGATTCACCAACGGCGGCGTAGTTTTCTTCTCTAGCCACACGACCGCAATTCCTTGCGACTCACAGTACGCCTCAATCTTGTTCCGACATGACTACCTGTCGAGGCTATCGACCCGAAACATGGCCACCCCATCCAAGATGGGGGGCATGACCAAAGAAATGCGAAAGGTCGCCGGGCGTGACGCATTCCGGCCTGCCTGCCGGGAGCGCTTCGCCATCCGAATGCCTCCCGTGTGTGTCCGATGAATACAGCGAACAGAGCTACGTAAATTTACGCTGCCAGAGCCACGTAGATTTGCCGTCACACCCTTTGGGCTTTCGCGCGCATGATCAGCAGGTTGGCTGCGCCGTGGAAAAGCGATCTCCATTCAACGAGTGGTTCCGAAGCGCTCGTTGCGCATGTCGAGTTGGCATGAAAGCGACCGGGCAGGGGCGTTGCCGTTAGCAGGTAACTCACATGGCTACACACGCATCGCCAGATTTCGTTGCAGAGATTTGCCTGCTTCCCACGGCGTTCGGCGACTGCCGGGGCCACCTTTCGGGCGGCGCATGGCGGACCGTGTTGGAAATAGACCACGAGTTCTGGTCCGCGACCGTCCACTTCGACGGGGAGCATGTGCCGGGCGAATCGTTCGAGGCCGAGGTCTGGCTGCTCCTGCCGGAGGTGGCACTTCCGATGTTCGAGCAAGGCGTGCGCTTTGCTTTGTGGGAGGACGAGTCCGAGGCACTGGGCATCGTGAAGCGGCTGACTCGCGCTTGCGTGCGAGAGGGCGTGGATCGGCGCGGAAACCGTCGTAACCAGTAGACACCTTCGACTATGTGCGCGCCGCGATCTGGTCGCGCCAGTCAAGGGGAAGGGGCGATCTCTCTTAGCCTATGGCGTCCCTGCGTTATGCCGCTCGCGGTGCGGAGAAGCCGGTCATCATCCACTGGACACCTTTCGTCACGTTCTTCTTGTTGCTCCAGTCTTGCTCCTCCATTGTCGAACGCCAGTATGCCGGTCTGATGATGCGCACTGCATCTCCATGGCCGACCAAAAGCGAGGTCCATATGGCGATTCGGAAATGGAAGATGGATGTTCCAACTTTGATGAGGAACGCAGGTATCGTTTTGATACTCGGTGCCTCGCCTGCATGGGCATTCGCACAGGGCGAGCCGTTGAGGTCGGTGACCAAACCTCTGTCGGCGCCGAAATTGTTCCCGCCTGAAACCCAATGGCCTGGTGGTGACGATTCGGCGCCTGCGTTTACGCCCGACGGCAATACCGTGTTCTTTACCCATCGGGACGAGGCCATCACCATCATGATGGCGACGCGGCATGAAGGCGCCTGGTCCAAGCCGCAGGTGGCGCCGTTTTCCGGACGCTGGCGTGACATCGAGCCGGCCATGGCGCCCGACGGCTCTTACCTGGTGTTCGTTTCCAATCGTCCTGCGAAGCCGGGCGGTGCGCTTCTCGACGGTTATTTCGGTGGCAAGGTGCAATCGGGCAAGGGCGGCAATATCTGGCGCGTCGATCGTCGAGGCGATGGTTGGGGCGAGCCTCAGCGGTTGCCTGACATCATCAACAGCAACTCGGCCATTTATTCGCCAGCCGTTGCCGGCGATGGAAGCATCTACTTCAACCAGCCGGATCCGGTAACGAAGAAGAGTCACATCTATCGCGCTCAGGCCAAGGGCGATGGATTCGAGAAGCCCGTGGCGCTGTCGATCAGCGACGGAACGCATCCCGGCTACGACGTGGCAGTGGCGCCGGATGAATCCTTCCTTGTGTTCTCAGCCAACCGTGAGCCTGCGGCGAAGAATCAAGCGTTGCTGTTCATCGCCTTTGCGAAGGACGGCCAATGGAGCGAGCCGCAAGCGCTCGATCCGCATCTCGAGGGCATCGAGGCGAGGCTTAGTCCCGACCTCACGACGCTCTACTTCGAGGCCGACGATATCGCGAAGGGCAACGCGCATGGCCGTATCTTCCAAGTGCCTTTGAAGGCCTACGTGTCCGCGCACGGCGATTGATCCGGGCATGATGAGGCGATTGCTGAGCCACACGGCAGAGAGCTGCATCCAGCTCACCATTCGCCGGGGGATGTTCGCTTGCGCCGGTCGTACGCGTCTCGACGCCCGCGGCCATGGCGGTGCGCCGAACCATGGCCGCGGGCGTCCGGGAGGGTGCGCAAAGGCGGGCGCAGGTGATCCGGCCTGGGCATTTCCGATCGTCCATTGACTCCATGCGCTCCGTGTCGTAGTTCTGGCATCGATCCACAGGAGTCATGCGCTTGCCGGTCGCCTTACTCATCGTGCTGCTCACGGCGCATCTGGCGCTGGCCTACGCCTGTGGTCGTGCCGAGGCGGTGCCGCCCCAGCTTGCCATGTTGCTGGTGCAGGCGATGGCGGCGTGGGCGGTATTCACGCGCTATCGGCGCAGCCCGTCGCTGATCCGCCTGCCGTGGCTGCTGCTGGCCGTGGCCGTGCTGATGCAGATGTTGTGGGACAGCACGAACGTGCTGGCGACCGTGCTGGGAGATACGGACGGCTATCTGGCCGCGCTCGCGACCGTGCTGTCGGGGCTGTACGTCATCCCTTGCATGTTCATGTCGACGCGCTCGTTTACGCAGCATGAGCCGCGCGCCGTGGCCGTCCTCGATCTGCTGCTGTTGTGCATGGTGGCCGCGCTGGTCTACCACTTCTTCACCACGCTGTTGAGCGGGCCGCTGGCTGCCGATCCAGCCAGCATCCAGGTAGTAGTCGCCCAGGCCGACGCCATCGATTTTTCGCTGGCCGCCATGGCCATCGTGCGCCTGCTTGGCGCGCGAAGCTTCCGCTGGCGTTTCTTCTACTACACGGCCGGCGCCTATCTGCTGGTCAATGCGATCGTGGCCTGTATCTACAACCGGATCGAAATGCACGGCCTGCCGTGGTGGGCAGGATCACTGATCGATGTGCCGCACACCTTGCTGGTGGTGCTGGCGCTGCGTCAGCCGCCGCGGTGGTTGCGCTCCTATCATCCGTCGCTGGCTGTGTCCCAGACCATCGCCTCGTTCGCGCCGATTCTGCTGTCGACGATGGTGGTCATGCTGTGCATCAGCACGTCGCGCATCAACTTCGTGCCGAGCTTGCTGGTCGGCGCGTCGGCCGTGTTGTTCTATGGACTGCGCGTGGCGTTCATCCAGAGCCGCCAGATCGATCACCAGCGCGCGATCGACCAAAGCGCATGGCGACTGGAGCAGCAGGTCGGTCGAGATCCGCTCACCGGGATCGCCAATCGCACCACGCTGGACAAGGGCCTGCGTGAAGCCTTGGAAGAGGGACGGCGGACCGGCCGGTTCTGCTCGCTGCTGATGATCGATATCGATTACTTCAAGCAATACAACGACAGCCTCGGCCACATCGCTGGCGACGCGTGTCTGGTGCAGGTGGCCGGCGCGCTGAGCCGCAGCCGGGTGCGCGTGCACGACCTGGTGGCACGCTACGGTGGCGAAGAGTTCGCCATCGTGCTGATCGACACCAGCCGGGAGATGGCCCAAGAGGTTGCGCGCCGTTTGATCGTCGCGATCGAGCAGTTGCAGATTGCCCATCCGGCGTGTCCCCTCGGACGCCTCTCGATCAGCATCGGGCTGGCCGCACAGGCCGAACACACGCCGGTCGACCCGGTCTCCATGCTGGCGGAAGCCGATCACGCGCTGTATCGCGCCAAGCGCAATGGCCGCAATCGTTTCGAGGCTGCTGGCGAGGATGATCCTTCGGCCTCGCTGGCCGATGCGAGCAGCGCCTAGTGGGATCAGGTAACCGGCGCACCGGCGATGCGAGCGTTCGGCTGCTTGCACCTGATGGTTCCGCCCTATGGTCTTAAAAAGTGAGACGCCGCCGTAGGACAGTGTCGTGAACCCGGTTAAGCTTGCCGGCCCTCGAATCTCCTGTCTCGCGAATCGCCCGATGAATCTCCGCATCACCCTTCTGGTCGCCGCGCTCGCCTGCGGCCTGGCATCGCCCGCCGCTTGGGCCGGCAAATCACTGACGCATGCCGTGCATGTGGGGTCGTACCGCGTCGAGCGCGATGTGAAGCCCGGACGCAACAAGGTGGTGGGCACGCTGTCCAATACCGGGCACGTGCGCGTGCATACCGCCAAGGTCAGCTTTCGGCTGTACGACGCCAAGGGACACGTGGTGGGCCGCGCCAGCGACCAGGTGCACAACCTCAAGCCGGGACAGACGTGGAAATTCCACGCGCTCGCACGCGGCAACGTCAGCCGTGCGCGACTGGTCAAGGTCGAGGCGGAGTAGCGCCTCGACCTTGACCGCCTCAAAGCAACCCGGGCCTGGGCGGTTCAGTGCGACCAGGACGAGTGCAGGATGACGCTGCAGATGTCGACGCGCTGGAATGCCGGGTCCTTGCATGCCAGGAAGTCGTCGTTGAACGTTCCGAACGTGGTGGCCGGGCGATCCTTCAGGCTTTCGTAGAAGGTATCGATGATGCGCTGCTTGAAGCGTTCTTCGCGCGGATAGGCCGCCACCACCGCTTCGCGTTCCTCGGCGGTGAACTGGTCGTACGCGCGGCCGGCGACGTCCATGCCGGCGCCTACGTGGAGCAGCGCGGCTTCCGGATGCAGGAATTCTGGGATGCCGGGCGTGGTATGCAACGCGATGGCCGTCCATACCTTGTGGACGTCCACATCGGCGATGCCGTGGCTGCGAAGGAAATCGCGCGCGGCGTTGGCGCCATCCACTTCGAAGCGCAGCGCGCTGGCATGGAAGCCTTCGGTGAGGCCGAAGTCATGGAACATCGCGCCGACGTACAGCAGTTCCGGGTCGAAGGCGAGCGCACGGCGGCGGGCGAGCAGGGCACTCCACAGGTACACCCGCATCGAGTGCTGGTAGAGCAGGTCGCTCGCCGTATCGCGTAGAAGTTGCGTCGCCTCCCGCGCCATCGCGCTGTCGGGGATGCGTACGCCGTGAATGCTGGGCATGGTTCTGTCCCTCGCTCAGTGATCCGCACCGCGGGCCGCGGCCGGCGGATTGCGGAAGCTGATGGCGAGCCGGTTGTAGGCATTCATCAGGCCGATGGCGATGGTCAGGTCGACCAGTTCCTTTTCGTTGAACACCTTGGTGGCCTGCTCGAAATCCTCGTCCGGCACGCCGGTGTGCGCCACGTTCGTGACAGACTCGGCCCAGGCCAGGGCGGACCGTTCCCTGAGGTCGAACAGTGCGCCGGCTTCGCGCCACGCCTGGAGCAACGCGAGCTTCTCGATGGCGACGCCTTTCTTCAGCAGGTCGCGCGTGTGCATGTCGAGGCAGTACGCGCAGCCGTTGATCTGGCTGATGCGCAGGTAGACGAGATCGATCAGGCGGGGATCGAGACCGGATTTGGCGACATAGCCGTAGACATCGCCGAGCGCCTTGACGCCGGCGGGCGATACCTGGGCGTAGTTGATGCGTTGAGACATGGGGACTACTTCTGCGTGGTGGTCAAGGGGGCGTCGTTGGTATCCACGACGAATACGGCGAGCAGCTTGGCGGGTTCGGTCTTGCTCGCGTTGCGGCTGACCCGATGACGGGCGCCGGGCTCCTCGTAGAACGACTGGCCCGCGGTGTAGACGCGTGCCGGCTGGTCATTCACCTGGCTCTCGATCGCGCCCGAGACGACATAGGCATAGATGAAGGCCGACTTGGCGTGGCTGTGCGGAAGCGATGCGGCGCCCGGCGGATACGTCACCTCCACGGCGATGATGGATTTGCCGGGGATGTTGGTGATGGCGTGGGAGAAGTTCGGCGTGACCGTCTCGTCAGGTGCGTGCGCCTGTGCGGCGGCCATGAACATGAGTGCGGTGGAGGCCAGCAGTGCTGAACGGAATCGCTTTTTCATGAGTGGCGTAGGGAGTTGGGTTGGAGCTATCCTGCGACGCCACAGGTGCAATGAAAAGAACCAAGAATTGAACTTTTCGATGTACCATGATGCATGGGGTCAGCACTGCACATCCGGATCGACCGCTCGGCCAAAACCACCTTGGCCGAACAGATCCGCCAGGGTGTCATCGCGGCGATCAGCAGCGGCGCCCTCGGCCTCGGAGCCAGGTTGCCGTCGTGGATCACCCTTGCTGCGCAGCTGGGCGTGTCGCGGGGGACGGTCAAGTCCGCCTATGAGCGATTGATCGACGAGCAGGTCATCGTCTCGTCGCGCGCGGGCGGCACCCGCGTGGCGAGCCATCCTCCTGTCGGTCGGATGGTCGCGCCGGAAGCAGCGCATTCGGCACCTGCGCCGCATCAGCGCCGACTCGCCGTTCCCGCCATTTTCCAGATGGGCGTACCCGCCCCGGACAGCCTTCCCAAGCCCCTCCTGGCCCGCTTGCGCGCACATGCCGCGCGCATGGAAGTGGAGGCGCCTGCCGTCTATCCCGATCCAGGCGGCGAGCTTGAATTCAGGCGTGAAATCGCGGCGCACATCGCGTTGGCGCGCGGCCTTGCATGCAGTCCATCGCAGGTATTCATCACTGCCGGTTTCGCTGGTGCGCTTGGCCTGACGCTGAGTGTGCTGGGCCTGGAGGGTCGCGAGGCGTGGGTGGAAAATCCGGGGTTCTTCCAGAGCCGCAGGGCACTCGAATTCGCACGGCTAGTGCCTGTCGCCGTTCCCGTGGATGACGATGGTCTGGACGTCCGTTGCGGAATGCGGACATCGCCCGGCGCGGCCCTCGCATTGGTGACGCCCGGCCAGCAGGCGCCACTCGGTGGAACGCTGTCGCTGGAGCGGCGGCTGGAGCTGATTGCATGGGCTGCGCGCACGGGTGCATGGATCATCGAGGACGACTATCTCGGCGAACTCCAGCTCAACCGGCGGGCAGCGCCGGCGCTGGCATCACTCGACAGTGGCGGGCGCGTGATCCACATCGGATCGTTCAGCAAGACAGTGAGCCCCGCGCTCAGGCTCGGCTTCGTCGTGGTGCCACCTGCATTAGCGCCGCGGTTTGCGGAAGCGGCGCTGTACTTTGGCTCCGCACCGGGCCCCGCCGTACAACACGCGACGGCGCAGTTCATGCGCGAAGGCCACTACATGAGGCACCTGCGCAGGTTGAAGCGAACCTATGCCGCGCGAGGCGAAGCGCTGAAGGCCACCTGGGAGCGCCTGGGATACCGTGTGCATATCGGCGGCCTCGCGGCCGTCGTGCGTTTGCCCGGCGGCGTGTCCGACATCGATGTCACGCGAAGCGCGCTCGACCTCGGCATGGCGCCGTCGCCACTCTCATCCTGGTTCGCCCCGGGCACGCAGGCCGAATCGGGATTGTTGCTGGGTATCGCCACGGTAAGCGAGCAACAGATTCCTGGCGCCTGCGAAAGGCTTCATTTGCTGATCAGCACGGGCCGATAAGCGTCGAGTGAGATGGCTGTGCTGGTTCTGGGTCGTTCCAGAAACGGAAGCTAAATGGACGTCCAGAACCCTCTTGCCAAGTTTCGCAGGCTGATTATCTTTTCGCACCGCCGATCGCCTCGGGATCGGCGGACACCGCGCCGGTCGGCGCGGCAGCAGTCCTCACTCCCATGTTGCTTCCAAGAGGATATGGCAATGCGTACTGTGCTCGATTTTTCGCCTCTTCATCGTTCCAGCATCGGTTTCGACCGCGTTTTTGACCTGCTCGAAACTGCCGCGCGTGCTCCGCAGCAGGACAACTGGCCTCCGTTTGACTCCATCAAAATCAGTGAAGATCAGTACCGCATCACGATGGCCCTCGCCGGATTCTCTCGTGACGATCTGAAGATCGAAATCCAGAATAACTTCCTCACCGTCAGCGGTGAACGGAAAGCCGACCATATCGGCGAAGTGCTCCACAGGGGCATCGCGAATCGCCCATTCACGCGGCGATTCGAGCTCGCCGAACACATGCAGGTTGCCGGCGCGGAATTGCGCGATGGCCTGCTGACCATCGATCTCAAGCGCGAGTTGCCCGAAGCGCTGAAGCCCAGGGTCATTCCGATTGGCGGCGCGGAAAAGCTGGGCTCCGAACGTCGACTGTTGCAGGGCCAGGCAGCCTGACGCCTGTCATCTATCGGGTCCTCATTCGCAAGTAGTTTCCTTTGGCGGCAGCGTCGAGCTGCCGCCCTTTTTCGGGCCCGGCATGTGGGCTCCGGCGCGTGACTCTCCGTTTTCCGTATGAGAACTTTGACCGGACGGCGCGGTCTTCTGGCTGCAACTGACTGCACGTCAGCGATCAGTCTGGGCGGATGGAAGTGTCCATGTCGAGGAGAGGGGGATGGAACCCGAATACGCTCGCCTTTCCGTCCGCCGGGTCCTGGCGCTGGCCGTGGCGATGGGAAGCCATGGCGTCGTGCTGATAGCGCTGCTCATGCCCGCTGCGCCTGACGAGAGGCCGAGGGCAGTGGCGCAAGTACGCGACGCGCAGATCAAGGTGCGATGGATTCCGTCACGGCAGCCCACTGCTCCGGCATCAGCGCCGGTGGTCGTGCCATGGGTCGAACCCACTGCAGGTGGTGGCACAAAGTCGCCGCCACCGCGCGCCACCAAGCCAGCGGCGGCACGGCCCGCGCCGGTCGACGCTACGCGCGATACGTCACCCCCTCATGCTGCCGAACATGCTGGCCCTGCCGGGGCGGACCAGCGCAGTCCCGGGTTCGGTAGCCGATGCCGGATTCCGCGATCGCGTGCACGATGCCCAACACTCGCGGGACGTCCATGGCATACCCGGGTCAGACCATCGCATCGTTCGCGGCATCACGCTGATCGACCCACGGAAACAGGGCATAGGTTCGGTGATGCGCAACGTGCAACGCCTGTTTGGCGTGACCCAGCGTGCATGCATGGATGTCGACGCCCTGCAACAGCTTTCACCGGAGGAGCTGATCGCACGCCACCTGACACAGGAAGACCTCGACAAGCAGGCCGAGAAATATCAGTGCAACGAACCGCTGGGGCAGCATTTCTAGCCTTCCGCAAGAACTGCCGGCCGGGCGACGCCTTGGCGCACTGACTCACCGAGGCGCGGGTGCCTGGGGAGATCCGTGCGTCGGCCACGGCGCGCCAAGGCATCGGTTGTCGATTTCCGAAACCCCGATTCGTCGTTCCTATGCTGGGCTCATAGGGCCGAAACGAAGAAGGATGGCGAACATGATTACCGTCTTTGGTGAGGGAAGGGGTTTCAGGGTCGTCTGGTTGCTGGAAGAGATGGGCCTCGCCTACCGATTGAGGCCGGTGGACCTGTTGGCGGGCGTCGACAAAGACACGGAGTTCCTGGCCATCAACCCGGCCGGTTTCATCCCGGCGATCCAGGATGGGGATGTCACCATGGTCGAGTCCATCGCGATCATGGAATACCTGATGGCTCGGTACGGGCCGACATCGCTCGCGCCCGATCCAGGCGATGCTGCCTTTCCCGCTTACCAGCAGTTCCTGCACCTCGGCGAAGCCGGTCTCGCGGCCTCGATCTACTTTGTCGTCGGTGCACGCCATTTCGCCCCCGAGTCCGAACGAAACAACTGGAGTGCCGGCCAGGCATTGAGCGTTTTCGAGAGCCGGCTGATGTTGGTGACGCGGCAACTCACGCGCTCACCCCACGTCGCCGGCGACACGTTCACGGCTGCCGACATTTCGGTGACCTACGCGCTGGAGCTGGCTCAGGTAAGTGGTGGCGTCACCTTCGGCGATGTCGAGCGTTCTTATATGGCCCGCATGCGCCAACGCGAAGGCTACAAGCGCGCGATGGAAACCTGCCACACCAGGAAGGCATGGCTCGCCAAGGCGGGCATTCAATGATCCGTTCCCGGATCGCCTGCGGCCGCGCAGAGGAGGTGGCGTTGGCATGTGTGCAGCTCTTGTTGCGTGCAAGGAGGCAGTCTCTAGGAACTGCACAGCGAGAAGTTGCTGCGTGATTCTCCACTGATGCGCTGAAAAGCTGGCGGCACCTTATTGATAGCGATGCCGCGCGTTCAAGGGAAATCGAGATCTGCTTTGGGCCAAAAGGCGCACATGCCTTTAGCGCCTCATGGCAGACCGGCCAATTCAACCATCAGTCGAGCGCGAGACGGCCTCCCATTGATCGATCTCGGCGGTCAGGTCGCTCAGTTTCCGGCGCACGAGGCCAAGCGCGTCGCTCCCGAGCAACAGGTGGACGGGCGGCGAAGGGCTGTCGATCACATCGAGCATGGCCTGCGCGGCTTTTGCAGGATCGCCCAGCTGCCTTCCGCTTTTTTGTTCGCGGGCCGCACGGATGGGATCGAACAGCGCGTCGTAATCGGGGATGGAGCGAGGGGTCCTGGACATCGAGCGGCCCGCCCAGTCGGTGCGGAACGAGCCAGGGGCGACGGCGGTGACGGCGATGCCCAAGGGCGCTACTTCCTTGCCAAGCGTCTCCGAAATGCCTTCCAGGGCGAACTTGCTGCCGCAGTAGTAGGCAATGCCGGGCAGGGTGATGTAACCGCCCATCGAGGTGATGTTGAGGATATGCCCGTGGCGCCGGCGACGCATGTACGGCAGTACGGCCTTCATCATGGCGACGGCGCCGAATACGTTCACGGCAAACTGTTGTTGCAGCTCGAGCAGCGGCGACTCTTCGAGCATGCCCTCGTGGCCGTATCCGGCGTTGTTGATCAGTACGTCTACCGGACCCACGGTTTCCTCGACGTCGGCAACCACACCGTCGATCACGTCGAACTGGGTGACGTCCAGCATGCGGCCTGTCGCGGCGCCCGGGGCAATGGCTTCGAAGTCGCGCAAGGCCTGCTCGCTACGCACGGTTCCTATCACGCGGCGCCCCCTTGTGAGGGCTTCTTGCGCCAGCGCTCGGCCAAACCCGCTGCTGACACCGGTAATGAGCAATGTTCTGGCTGTGCGCATGGTGACTGCTCCTGAAAGGCGGAGGGTGCACAATACGCGTCATCTATCCCAACATTGACTCCCATTCTCCTTGGTTTCTTGCCTATTTCTATGAGCCGCGATCATCCAGGGAATGCGGGCGTGCAGCCGGCGACCAAAGCCATCCGGCGTATGACGGCCCTTGCCCGAGGACTGGCGCCTCACGAGGGATACAACCTCACGGCCTTGCCTGGCGTGCGCATCCTGCGTTCGGATCGCGCCTTGTCACGAACGCCGGTGCTGTACGACCCCGGCATCGTGATCGTGTGCCAGGGGCGCAAGCGCGGCTATTTCGGCAAGCAGCTCTATCTCTACGATCAGCAGCACTACCTGGCGGTCGCCGTGCCTGTTCCCTTCACGATGGAATCGGAGGGGACGCCGGAACATCCATTGCTGGCCATCTATATGCATTTGGACTTCCAGATGGCCGCCGAGCTGATGATCGAGATCGATCGTCGAGGTGTATCGATCGGCAAGGAGGCACCGCAGAGCATGATGTCCAGCCCCATGGACAGCGCGCTTCAGGGTTCCGTCCTGCGCTTCCTGGAGGCAATGAGCGAGCCGTTGGATGCAGCGATTCTTGGGCCTGGCCTGCTGCGCGAAATCTATTTCCGCGTGCTCACCGGCGAGCAGGGGTCGGCCTTGCGTTCGGCCCTGGCAATGCGCGGCCAGTTCGGCAGGATAGGCAAGGCGCTCCGCCGCATCCATGATGCTTATGCCGAGCCCATCCATCTCGCCGAACTGGCAGGCGAAGCGGATATGAGCGTCCCCTCGTTCCATGCCCACTTCAGGGCTGTCACGCGAACCTCGCCAATGCAGTACCTGAAGTCGACGCGCCTGCATCAGGCGCGGCTGTTGATGGTGCGGCAGGGTATGACGGCAGAGGCTGCCGGCTACGCGGTGGGCTATGCCAGTGCGTCGCAATTCACGCGTGAGTTCAAGCGGCTCTTTGGGCTGCCGCCCGTGGCGGAAGTGAGGCGCATGAGGGAAAACTTCGCCGTCCCGCCTGAGCAGGCGGCGTCGAACTATGTCTCGTCCCATTGATTGAGCGCGCTCCCGCGTGCTTGACGCTGGCGCCGTCCGGGGCCAAACATCGACGCAGATGGCGCCGAAGGGCGCTCGACATCACCACCAGCGGAGGGATGGGACGCATGGCGCTCAAGCGGATGGACAACATGGGAATCGTCGTCGAGGACCTCGACGCAACGATCGCTTTCTTTCTCGAACTCGGCCTCGATCTGGAAGGGCGGGCCACCATCGAAGGTGAGTGGGCCGGGCGTGTCACGGGGCTTGGGGATCAGTGCGTCGAGATTGCCATGATGCGCACGCCGGACGGACACGGCCGGCTCGAACTCTCCCGGTTTCTCGCACCCGCTGTCGTCGCGGATCACCGGAATGCTCCGGTGAACGCTCTGGGCTATCTGCGCGTCATGTTCGCGGTGGACGACCTCGACGATACGTTGGAGCGCGTTCGCAAGCATGGCGCGCAGCTCGTGGGCGAGGTGGTCGATTACAAGGGCGTGTATCGGCTCTGCTATATCCGTGGTCCGGAAGGGCTTCTCATCGGCCTGGCAGAGGAACTCTGATAAGGCCAACTCCAAAGCAGGGTGCGCTCAAGAGGCCGGTTCCATCATGACGGCAACCGGTCGATGGGAAGCGCTCTTCAGCGAATCGATATCGCCGTTCTGGTCAGCGACGTAGCGTACATAGGGCGTTTGGCCGTCCGACGCAGACAGCGTGACTTCGCCGAGCTTGCAGCGATCATGTCCGTGACGGCATCGCGAACACGATCGAGGCCTAGGCTGTGGTCTGTTGGGTTCTACTTCCTGTCGGCATCTCGCGGGGCACGACGCGCAGGGTCCTGCTGATTCTCGCTGTCGCCATCGTCGTCGCTGGTGCCGCCAGGCGCGCCCTGGTTCGCGACATGGTGAGAGGGTGTGCTGCCGTCGTCGGGCTTCTTGACGGCACGCGCCTTGTGCTCGGCGTCCTGATCTTTCATTTCGCGAGAAGCCGTCTTCGTGGGTGAACCGCTTCTATCGTCAGTACCGGTCATGGTCGCTCTCCAAGGTGGCTGGCGCCATCGCCAGGCATCCCTATTGTCCGGCGTCGGCGCTAAGCAAACCGATAGCCTGGGTGAAGGAGCCGAAAAGCCGTCTGCCGATAACAGAATCCACACGCATGACCCACTGAGGGCTGCGACGGGTTTGATGTAAGCTGAACGGACCCCGGCGCGGCAACGGAGGTCGAGCAAATGAGCGCAGAGACTGCCTCTGCTGCATGGATTGCGTTCGGCACGGTTGAAATCGACACGCTCGGCCATCGCCTGTTTGTCGACGGCGAAGAAATCGGGCTGGAGCGAAAGGCGTTTGCCGTGCTTGTCCTGCTCGCCCGCGAGTCTGGCCGCGTGCTGAGCCGTGACGAGATCCTCGACGAAGTGTGGGGACACCATCACGTCACCCCGGGTTCGCTCAGTCGCGTCGTCGCCCTGCTGCGTCACGCGCTGGGTGAAACGGCCGAGGAATGCCGTTATCTGCATACCGTGCACGGCGTCGGTTTTCGCCTCGATGCCGAGGTGCGGTCTGCGGCCTCGCGTGAGGAATTGATGGCCGACAGGCCGATGGCTGTCGCGGAGCTTGCGCTTGCATCGGTGCTGCCTGTGGATGCGGTGACGCCCATCGACGAAACATTGGTGACGCCTGTTGCTGATGCGCCCGTGCCACCTGGCAAGACGCGACGGCTGGATGGCCGGCTCGTTGCCGTGGTCATCGGTGTGCTCGTGGTGGCGGCCGTGTTGCTTGGTCGTCACCAGTTTTCGCGTCCTTCCGCGGACAGCGCGCAGGTTGCCGACTTGAAGTCGGTCGCGGTGCTGCCCTTCGAGAATCTCAGCACGGACGGAAACAACGCGTACTTCGCCAGCGGCATGCAGGACATGATCCTGACCCAGCTGGTGGGCATCGGGGGGCTCAAGGTGATCTCCCGCACGTCGACGGAAAAATACCCGAGCCATCCGGAAGACGTGAAGACCATCGCGCGGCAGTTGGGCGTGGCCACGCTGCTCGAGGGCACGGTGCAGAAGGCCGGCAACCAGGTGCTGATCAACGTGCAGCTGATCGATGCGAGCAGCGGCAGCCATTTATGGGCGAAGGCCTATACGCGCACGCTGGACAACGTTTTCAATGTGGAAGGCGAGGTAGCGCAGAACGTGGCGGAGGCACTGAAGGTACGGCTGACGTCCGCCGAAACCGCGCGTATCGACCGGTTGCCCACCTCCAATGCCGCTGCCTACGATCTCTATCTGCAGGCCAGCGCACATGCCAATCGCGCCTACGACGATCCGGTCATGTCGCCGTCCGAATTGCCCGTGGCGATCTCGCTGTATCAGCAGGCACTGGCGAAAGATCCGGACTTCGCGCTCGCCGAGGCGGCGCTGGCGCGTGCGCACATGCAGATGTATTTCTTCGCGCCAGACCGGACGAACGGACGTCTGGCCGAAGCGAAGAGTGCGGCCGACCACGCCTTGGCCTTGCAGCCGAATCTCGGCCAGGGTCATTACGCGCTGGGCTTGTATTACTACTGGGGACATCGGGATTACGCCCGCGCCACCACGCAGCTCGCATTGGCGCGGCAGGCACTTCCCAACAGTGCCACGGTAGAGCTCCTGATCGCCGCGATCGCCCGGCGCCAGGGGCATTGGGATGAGGCCGTGTCGCTGTTTCGCTCCGCCACCGTGCTCGACCCGCACAGCGAATTCGCCTTCAACCAGCTGGGCGTGACCTACCAGAGCATGCGGCGCCATGCCGACGCGGATCGGGCTTTCGGGGCGGCCCTTGCCGTGAGCCACAACCCCGACGGCGAACGCATGGCGCAGGTCTTCAATGAGCTGATGTGGAAGGGCAACCTGACTCCGATGCGCACCATGCTTGCGTCAATCGCACCGGGCAGCGATGCGTATGCCGGCAACGTGGCAGCCATGTACTTCGATCGATCGCTGGCGCGCGATTATGCCGGCGCGATCAAGGTGGTCGAGGCGGACAAGGCGGAGAACTGGTCCGATCCCGACAATATCGCCTTGCCGCGACGCTTGTATCTCGCGTGGGCCTTGCAGGCGGCGGGCGATACGAGCAAGGCGGCAGCAGCGTATGCGGAGGTGGCCGAGCATGCTCGCGCCTCCCTCGTCGAGCGGCCGGACGATGCGGATCTGCACCTCGCCCTGGCCTTCGCCTATGCCGGGCTCGGTCAAAAGCCCGACGCCATCGCGGAAGGCGAGCGTGCCGTCGCCCTGATGCCGGTCGCCGAGGATGCGCTGACCGGCGCGGATATGCTCGCGCACCAGGCGATGCTCTATGTACGCCTCGGCGAGCCGGACCGGGCCATTGCCTTGCTCGACCGCGTGCTGTCGATGCCCACCGGCATGATCCTGTCGAGCGCGTTGCTTCGGATCGATCCCATCTGGGATCCGTTGCACGACGATCCGAAGTTCAAAGCGCTGCTGCAGAAGTATCCCGTCGACGGCTAGCGTGTTCGTTCCGACGGCGATGCGTGAAGCAGGGCATCGCTATCGTCTTTTTGCCTTGCTCGCGCATAGCCCGTCGAGCGCAACAGGATCAGTGCGAACAAGAGCGCGATAAAGGCCGCATAGGCGTATTGGCCCCTGGCTACGCCGGTTCCATAGGGAAACCAGATGCCCGGGATGCCCAAGGCATTGAGCTCGGTGGCGAACAGGCCGATGCCGACCAGGATCGCGGCAAGTGCGGCCAGGCAGGTTGACGGTCTCGCCGGCCGCCGCAGGCCAAGGCCAATGATGATGAGATAAAGCGCGGCAAATGCCAGGCGTACGCTTTGGATGGCGATATCGGTGGCCGCCTTGAACGCATGCGTCGTTTCCAACGGAAACCACGGACGGCCGACCAACGCGAAGGCGATGTAAGCGAGCGTGAGCACGCCGATGAGGCGCCGCTGCCATGGCGACCTCTCCAGTCGGAACCAGTCGCGCCATGCCAGCGTCCATGTCGCAAGGACGAGTGGCCTGAGTATCACGGTGACGGCCGCGTCGTAGCAGCGGAGGCTCAGGTAGGGCGTCCAGTAGAACAGCACCTGGTTGACGCGCATGAGGGCCAGCGACAGCAGCGCTGCGATCAGCCACCCGTGGCGATCGCCGCTCCGGCTCGCCATCAGGCCCCAGACCATGATGGCGAGCACGACGAATGCGAAAGGTTCGGCTGCGTCCACCACGTAGCCCTTGAACGTCTGCAGCCACTGCACCTGGAGCAACCGGTGGACGCCTTCGGCGTCTCCTATCGTCGGTGCGACGTGGATGCCGCCGCTTTCGCCGCCCGCGTCCATGGGGTCCATCCAGACGCGGAATGCAATGACAAAAGTTTGCCCTCCTGTCGAAGAGGTTGGCGGCAGGAGAAACCTGGTCGGGCGTACGCCATACACCGTGGGCGACGTGCCGGTGAATACGCCGGGGCCGCCGAGCAGCTTCCCGTCGACATAAAGTTGGTAGGTCGAATCGACCAGTGTCGGGCCCGCCAAGGCCAGTTGCGTTCCCGGGCCGCTCTCGACGGTCACCTTCATTCGATACCACGCGTAGCCGGTGTAGCCGGCATGGCCGCGCTGGTTCCATCCCGTGACGTAGCCCGGCAAGCCGACGTCGCCGTCATGCGCGCCGGGAGCAGGGGTGAGATCGACGGTTTCCCACGCGCTGTCGTCGAAGTCTGGAGAAGACCAGCGAGCATCATCACCCAGATGGAACCGCCACGGCCCGTTCAAGGGAACGGTCGAATGGCCAAGGGTGATAGGTCCGTCATGGGAAGGCTCGGCCCGCGCGTGGCCGCTCGCCATGACGAGGGCTACAAGCACGTAGAGGAAAACGCAGAGACCTGGCCGTCGCATCGCATCACTCCCTGATGGGTCTTCCGGAGTCTAGGAGAGTCTTCGGGAAAGTGCATCGAAGGCGGATGGTGGAGCGCGGCGAATGAGGCATCCAAACGTGACGCTGCGGCCATGGTTGATCACCATGCCCTCGATCGACTCCTTCAGCCGCTGCAGCTCACGAGCATATGACGCTGCCGCCAGCGGCGTGTGATCGCCTGGCCGCGTCTTGGTGCGCTGGCGAGCATGTCCCATGGATGTCCAGCCATTGAACTGGCCAGAGGCTTTCGACAAGATCCAGATCGGAAACCCCGGGGGCGCCATGACCGATTTCGAGCCGCAGGACGTTACGGTTGCAGGCGACCGATCGCCGGATCGAAGGCCGGTGACGATCCGCAGGCAGGTCGTGCTTGTGGCGGACCTTGCCGGCACCATGGTGTTCGCGATCGAGGGCGCCCATGCAGCGATTCGCGCGGGGCTGGATCTGCTTGGCGTGCTGGTGCTGTCGTTCGTGGTCGCGCTCGGCGGAGGCATCATCCGCGACCTCTTGATCGGTGCGACGCCCCCGAGTGCTATCCGCGACTGGCGCTATCCCGTGCTTGCCTTTGTCGCTGGATTGGCGACTTTTTTGCTGCATCTCCAGGTCGAGTCGGTGCCGGCGGCACTATTGACGACACTCGATGCGGTCGGCCTTGCGCTGTTCGCGGTAGCCGGTGCGGAAAAGGCACTGGACTTCAACATCCATCCGTTCATGGCCACGTTGATGGGCGCGATGACCGGCTGTGGCGGCGGCGTCATTCGCGACATGCTGCTTGCGCGCGTGCCCGTCGTCCTGGTGGCCGACATCTATGCGAGCGCGGCTTGGGCCGGTGCGGCGGTCGTCGTGGTCGGTCGTCGTTTCAGTTGCTCGCCAGCCCTGGCGGCGGCCCTGGGCTTCGTCGCCTGCTTCCTGTTGCGGATGGCGGCCGTCCGCTTTGGCTGGCAATTGCCAAGGATTGCCGGGTAACTGGAGCCGTACGGGCTCCGCGCGTGAAGGTCGCGTTTTCCCAGCGGTGCTACCTGAAAGGGTATGTTTGAAAAGCCGATGAGGAGCGACACTGCGCGTGCGGAAGTCGATCAAACGGGGCTGCACATCTTCGTCGCGGCACGTGGCGTAAATGTTGGGCGCCTCATTCGTTCGAAGGCATGAGCCAGCAGTGACCCGTTCGCGCTGCCCGCGCAGGCAATGGAGGGTCGTCAGTTGTCGCCGCGTGTCATTGCATGGCATGCGAGCGGTGCAAGTGCAGCCAGTCTCAACGGAGCATGCTCATGAATCTCCCACTTCTTGTCCCCGGTGATTGCGCGCTGGTGTTCGTCGACCAGCAGGCCGGGCTGGCCTTTGGCGTCGGCTCGATCGATCGCCAGGTGCTGCTCAACCATTCCATCGCCCTGGCCAGGACGGCAAAGGTGTTTGGCGTGCCCATCGTGGCGTCCACCTCGGCCACCAAGGTTTACAGCGGGCCGATGATGCCCGCGTTGCAGCGCGCCATCCCGGACGTTGCCGCCATCGATCGACGCAACATGAACGCCTGGGAAGACGATGCCGTTCGTGAGGCAATCATTGGCACGGGTCGAGGAAAGTTGCTGGTTTCGGGCATGCTCACCGAAGCCTGCGTAAGTTTCCTTGCGCTGTCCGCCGCCAACGAGGGCTATGAGGTGTTCGTGGTGGGCGACGCCTGCGGTGGACTCACGGCGCAGAGCCACGAACTCGCCTTGCTGCGCATGCAGGCGGCAGGCGTCCGTATGACAAGCTGGATCCAGGTGCTGCTCGAATGGCAACGCGACTGGACGCGGCACGACACCTACGATGGTGCTCGTGCGATCGTCGAGGAGTTTGCCGGCGGCTATGGCATCGGGCTCGCCTATGCGCGCGATATGGTCAAGCCTTGATGGAGGCCCGGAACCCCGCGCCCGAACGTCAGACGCTCGGCAGCTGGCAGGGTGTATCGATCGACATCGCTGCGTGGGATGGTGTGGCTGCCGACGTGGATCTCTCCATCGCGTGCATGTTCGTCCGCGAGCTGGACGACGGTTTGCGAGGCGGGTTGCTGCATCTGGACAACGCGCTCTCGGGCAGGCTGGTGCGCTTGCGCGATGAAGGCGTGTTCACGGGTGACAGGGGCGAAACCCTGCTGGTCAGCCTGCCGCCGCCAACGGTGGTTGCGCGGGCCGTGATGATGATCGGCATGGGCGAGCCATCGCAGTGGACGCCGGCAGTGACGGCCCATGCAGTCACGGTCGCCCTGGGCGCGGCCGTGCATCTTGGCGCAACCCGTGCCGCGTTTGCCCCAAGCCTTCTCGACTCGGGGTTGGCGCCAAGCGCCACGGTGGGTGTTGCGCCGGCGATGATGAAGGCCGTCATGCGCGCCATCGATGTCCACATGAGCATTGCGGCGCACGGGCTTGCCGCGCCGCCTTCACTGCGTCGCTGGGTATTCGACGTGGGCGCCGCAGGTTTCTCGTCGGCCGCTGCGCAGTTCAGCGCCGCACTGGGCGATCGGTGAGGCGCGTTGAACGGGCCGGCGATTGAAGGACCGCTGGCTTCTTCGATGCCAGACGCGCGTTATGCGGCTGCGTGCAGTTCCACTTCACTTGCCGCCACGGCCAGCCCGGAAACCACGCCGAGCGAGGGGTCGCCGTGCACCAGGGGAATCTCGGGGAAACACGCGGCGACCTTGGCCTTTACCTGCGGCGAGCGGGACGTGCCGCCGGTGAGGAAGACGCTGGCGGGCAGCGCGGGCAGGTCGGCGCGAACGGCGGCGAGCGTGCGCTCCAGTTGGGTGAGGAACGGTTCGATGGCCGCGTCCAGGTCGTCGCGACTCGCATCCACGGCAAGGTCGTGTTCGATGAAGTCGAGCCGGGCGCGATAGGTCGTCTCGGCGCTCAGCTGGATCTTGGTGCGTTCGGCGGCCTGGTTGAGGCGCGTGGTGGCGCCCAGTTCCTGCAGCGCGCGCAGGCGCGGACCGTAAGGGGCGGCGACGAGGCGATAGTTCTGTTTGCGGAACTCGCGCTGCTTGGGCAGGTTGTGCACGCTCGCCGCTTCCACGAACTGATGCTGCGGTACGCGCACGATGTCCTTGCCCATCAGCGGCATGAAACTGTGCAGGCTCACGCCCACGTCGAGATCCGTCCCGCCCTTGGGCAGGCCCCAGTTGCGCGCGATGAGCGGCGATCTCGCGCCGCCGAGCTCCGCGTGAGTGACGTCGGTGGTGCCGCCGCCGATGTCCACAATCAGTGCCTGCTGCCGGTCCGAGAGACTCTTGTGGTAGTGCATCGCGGCGGCGGCCGGTTCTTCGAGAAAACGCACTTCGTCGAAACCGGCGGCGGCCGCAGCCTCGCGCAGTATCTCGATGGCCTGTTCCGAGCCGGCCGCGCCCATCGAGCTGCGGAACTCCACGGGGCGGCCGATCACCGCGCCACGCACCGCTTCGTCGAATTGACGGCTAGCGGTAAGACGGATGTGTTCGAGGATGTGCGTGGCGATATGCACGATCACCTTGCGCACCTGCGGATCCAGCCGGTAGCCGAACATCGACTTGGGCGACTCGATCAGGTTGCCGCCGCCGCTCTCAAGATAGCCTTCCACCGCTTCCTCGCCGAACAGCGCGTGCTGGAAACTGGCGACGGATGCCGTGGCGGCGCGAGCCTGTTCCTCCATCCATTGACGACGCACCACGCGCAAGGCTTCGCGGCGAAGGTCGTCGTCGGTGCGCGTCACGGGCGCCTGGCTGCGGGCGATGGCGGCGGCCGCCCGTTGGCGCAGGTCGTTGCGCGCCGATCGGATATGCGCTTCCAGTTGCGACTCGAGCTCGGGGGTCAGCTCGAAATCGTTCGGATCGGGTACCAGTTCCGGGAAGTACACCGCCGTGCGGAACTGCTCCGCGTCGCCGAATCGAACGAGGGTGAGCTCGCCATCACGGATGGCGGCTGCAGCGGAATAGCTGGTGCCGAAGTCGATACCGATATGCATGGAGGGGCCGCGCGCGGAAAAGCAATCTTCCATGATCTCAGGCATGGCGCTCCGGCGCAACGAAACCGGGCGGATAGGGGCCCCAAGGTCATGCTCGTGGCGGGCGCGGCTTTCCCTGGATGAGGACGGCCGCGCTGAGCGAGCTCAGCAGCGCCAGCGCGGCGGAAATCAGCATGATCCAGCGGAAGCCGGCGATGAACGAGTCGTCCACCGCCCGTTTCAACGCCGCCGCGATGCCTGCGGGATAGCCGTGCGGGATCACGATGCCGGCGAGCTTCTGACGTTGCGCCATCACGGCCGCAACGAACTCGGCCGGCGCGTGCAATGCGGCGAGCTCGTGATCCAGCGTTGCATTGAACGACAGCGTCAGGATGAAGCCGAACAAGGCGATCGCCAGCAAGCCAGCCGTGCGCGACACCGCATTGTTGATGCCCGATGCCGTGCCTGCCAGTTCTTTGCCTACCGCATTCATGACTGTCGTGGTCAACGGGGCCACCGTGACGCTCACGCCCAGCCCCAGCACGCAGATGGCCGGAAAGAAGGCCATCCAGTAGCTGCTGCCGACGGATGGCAGCGTGAACATGGCGAAACCCAATGCCGCGATCAACGGCCCCACGACGAGCGGAAGCTTGGCGCCGAAGCGGTCGACCAGGCCGCCGGCCCAGCGCGACATGGCGAACATGATGGCGATGAAGGGCAGCAGCGCGGCCCCCGCTTCCGTGGCTCCGTAGCCCTGCACCTGGATCAGGTTCAGCGGTACGAAGAACAGGCTTCCGCCCAAGGCGGCATAGAGCAGCAGGGTCAGCATGTTGGCGCCCGCGAAATTGCGTTCGCGGAACAGTGCGAGGGGCAGCATCGGCGAGCGGGTTCGTGTTTCCACGCGCAGGAACAGCAGCAGCGCCAGGACGCCGATGACGATGGACGTCCAGACCGGCATCGCGTTCCATCCGCGTGACGGTGCTTCGATGAATGCGAAGACCAGTCCGGCCAGGCCGATGGTCGCCAGGCTGGCGCCGGCCACATCGATGGCGCCGGTGGTCGTGCCTCCCTTGCTCTCCGGCACCTTGGCCGCGCAGATCAGCAGCAGCATCGCGCCCACCGGCGCATTGACCAGGAAAGCCCAGGTCCAGGAATAGTGATCGACGAGAAAGCCGCCGATGACCGGGCCGATCGCCGCCGTGATGCCGCTGAACGCGGACCATGTGCCGATGGCGGCGCCTCGTTCCGACTGCGGATAAGTTGCGCTGATCAATGCGAGGCTTCCCGGCACCAGCAGCGCCGCGCCGACGCCCTGGACGGCCCGGGCCACGATCAACGGGCCGACGGCGGTCGACAGCGAGCAACCGATCGACGCCAGCGTGAACAGGGTCGTGCCGATCATGAAGACGCGCTTGCGTCCGAAGCGATCTCCCAGCACGCCGCCGACGAGCAGGAGCGCGGCGAGAAACAGCGCGTAGGATTCCATTACCCACTGCGCGTCGGACGTAGTCGCGTCCAGTTGCCGCTGGATCGCCGGCAGCGCGACGTTGACCACGGTGCCGTCGATGAAGGCGAGGCTGGAGCCGAGGATCGCGGCGATCAATGTCCAGTGCTTCGATGGCGCCGAACACGGTACGGCCGGTGCGCCGCTAAGGATGACACCGTCTTCGCATGGGGGCTTTCCGAACTGGGGCATGGCATCCACCGGCGTCCAGACCGGTGGAGCTTACTACCCATCGATCGACATGGCCGGCATGGCGGCCATGCGATCGTGCGGGTGGTGGGTGCGCCGACATTCCTGCCGCAACACGCGGCGTACTATTCCGGCCAGCGTGGCCAAAGGTTCGCCGTAAGCGCGATCGAGCGAGCCCGCGGCCGTCGCATCAGCCGCAGCTGCCGCAGCAACCGCCATTCGCGTGCTTGTCCTGCGTCGTGGCCGCGGGATCGGTGACGCCGATGTCGATGACGGTGAGGTCAGGGTCGGTCTTGCGATAGCTGAATGTCAGGCGGTCGCCAAAGCGATCGCGCAGCTGGGCGATCAGCGGCAGCGGGTTGTGATCGTTGAAGAAGCGCATCGTTTCGCCGGGATGCAAAGCCTCCAGGGCACCGAAAATGGCCGCGTGGCGGAAGCGGCGAGCTACGCCTCGGGCATCAAAGCAATGGACGCCGGCGTCGAGAAGAGTGTCATGGGACATGGCGATGCGGAGACCTGTGGGTGGTGAGGGGAGGGCAACGTAGGTCACCCATGCATGCGACGTCTCTGATTCAGGTCAGCGGAAACGCCGCTCCGTGGACAAGTCGTTTGCTCGCGGACGTCTTCCCGCTTAGGCAATGGCGTGCCCGGGCGCCGTTTTTTCCGTCGTGGTTGGCAAAAAAATCCCACGCCGTTGAATTTGTATGACAATTAGACAACACTCGGCGGGTCGCCACAGGCCGAGAGTCATCGCATGTCGTCGTCGTCTTCGATGAGCCGTCGCGTTTTCCTGCAGGGCATGGCCCTCGCCGGTGTCATGGGCGCGATGACCTTTCGCCCGCTGCGCGCTGCGGCGACGCCGGCCACGGAAACCGCGCCCGGCCGAGCGCAGCAGGCGCCGCTGTTTCCGCAGGCGCCCTTGATGCAGCAGCCTTTCGCGCTTCTTCCCACCGGCTCCATCAAGGCCAGCGGCTGGCTGATGCGGCAACTGCGCATCCAGGCAGGCGGTCTGGGCGGCCATCTCGATGAGTTCTGGCCGATCGTGGGACCGGACAGCGGCTGGTCGGGCGGCAAGGGCGAATCGTGGGAAGACGGCCCGTACTTTCTCGATGGCCTGGTACCGCTAGCGTGGCAGCTCGATTCGCCGCAGCTCAAGGCCAAGGCGATGCGCTTCATCGACTGGACGCTGGATCATCCGTGGGAAAACGGCATGTTCGGTCCGCGCAGCAATGACGACTGGTGGCCGCGGATGGTCATGCTCAAGGTGCTGACGCAGTACCACGAGCTCACCGGCGATGCCCGCGTCGTGCCGCTGATGACGCGCTACTTCCACTACCAGTTGCAGGCGCTGCCCGCGCGTCCGCTGCGCGACTGGGGGCGCATGCGCTGGCAGGACGAGCTGCTGTCCGTCCTGTGGCTTTACCAGCGCACGAACGATGCCAGGTTGATCGAGCTCGCACACCTGCTCAAGCAGCAGGGCTACGACTGGCAAGGCATGTTCGCCCACTTTCCGTTCACGCAGAAGACCGACGCGGAGGCCTTGCGCAAGCAGGCGGGCGGGTCGGATGCATTCATGCAGGACCTGGGCCTGCAGGTGCACGGCGTCAACGTCGCACAGTCGTTGAAGGCATCGCCGGTATGGTCGGTCGTGTCCGGCCAGGCGACCGATCGCGACGCCGTCCATCATCAGCTGCAGATGCTGGACACCTACCATGGCCTGCCCAACGGCATGTTTTCGGCCGACGAACATCTCGCCGGGCGCAGCCCTTCGCAAGGCACCGAGCTATGCACGGTGGTGGAGACCATGTTCTCGCTGGAGCTGGCCTTGGCCTTCACCGGTGATGCCGCGCTGGGAGATCGCCTGGAGCGCATCGCGTTCAATGCCTTGCCCGGCGCCTTGACCGACGACATGTGGGCGCATCAGTACAACCAGCAGCCCAACCAGGTGGAATGCAGCCTGCATCGCGAACCATGGACCACCGACGGGCCGGAATCGAACCTGTTTGGACTCGAGCCCAATTTCCGATGCTGCACGGCGAATTTCCATCAAGGCTGGCCGAAGTTCGCCAATAGCCTGTGGATGGCCACGGCCGACCAGGGCCTCGCCGCGATGAGCTATGCGCCGTGCGCGGTGACGACCACCGTACGCGGAATCGCGGTGGTCGTGGAGCAGAGCAGCGACTATCCGTTCCGGCAAAGCGTCAGCATTTCTCTGAAGCCGCAGCATGCCGTTGCCTTTCCCCTTCGGCTGCGCATCCCTGCATGGTCGCGGGGCACGCGTATCGCGGTGAACGGCATGCCGGTCGAGACCACGCCCGGCTTCACCACGATCGAACGTACGTGGGCACCCGGCGATACGATCGAGGTGGTGTTCAACGCCGAGGTCATCGTCGAACATGGTTACAACGGGGCGCTGAGCTTCAGTCGCGGCGCGTTAGTGTACGCGCTGCCGATCGAGGAGAACTGGGTCGAGTGGCGCAAGCGCGGCCCCACGCATGACTGGCAGGTCTATCCCGGCTCGCGGTGGAATGTCGGCATCAAGCCGGACGTGCCGGTGAAAGTGAGTGAGTACGCCATCGGCGAGAAGCCGTTCGCGGGGGCCGCCGCCGCGGTGAAGCTGAGCTTGCAGGGGCAGTACGTTCCGGCATGGAAAGCGTCGGAAGGCAGCGCTGATCCGGTGCCGGCCCATGCCGAGGCATCCGCCGATGAGGACGTGCAATCCCTCACGCTGGTGCCTTATGCCGGGGCCAAATTGCGTATCACGGCGTTCCCCGCGCTCGGTTGACCGCAGGGTTCGTTCGGCAGATGCCGATCGAAGCCGACGCCCGAGTCGGGTGGCTCAGCTGCGAAGCTCAGCCAGTTCGCCCTCCAGCGCTTCCACCCGGCGACGCAGCGTTTCGTTCTCGGTGGTCAGCTCCGTCACGCGATCACGCAGTTGCTGAAGCTCGCTGTCTTCATTGGCGGCTTGCGGCGCGGCGGCTTCATCGCGCGGCTTGCGCCGTGCCTCGCGAACGCGCTTGGCGGCCTGCTTGAGTTCCTGTTCGCCGGCCGCCGCGGCAGCGCGTTGCTCCTCGGCTGGGAGCGTCGCCACCGCTGCGGCCGCGTTGATCGAGAGCGTGCCCGATTTCACGGCCGCTACCACCTCCTCGGTGGCCTGCTTCTGGATCTTCTCGATCAATCCGATCTGGCTGTTGCTGAGGCGCGCCTCGCGGGCCAGGGTTTCACGGTTCAGTGGTTCGGCCGACGCTACCTCTACCGCGGCACGGCTTTCCACGACGGCGTCGTCGGCCGTGTTCTCTTCGGCGGCAGGTTGGATCGCTGGCTCCTCGGCTTTCCGCGCGCGGGCTCGCCGTTCGGCCAGGATTTCGCGCTTGCGCAAGGCCAGCACGCCACGCTGGAACGGGGAAACGCTGCGGCGACCCAGGTGCTGGTCGATCATCCACAGATGGACGTCGTCCATGCTCTGGAAGTGAGCATGCTGCATGGTCTTGAATGGCAAGTCGTGCTTGCGACAGACGCTGTAGCGATGATGGCCATCCACCAGGATGTTGCCCCACAGCACGAGTGCGTCGCGGCAGCCCTCGGCCAGGATGCTGCGTTCCAACGCCTCGTACTCCTCGGGTGTCATCGGGTCGATATAGGCTTTCAGTTCTTCGTTGACGACGATGTCCATGAACGCGGGCGAGGTAATGGCGAAAGGCCGCGCATTGTAAAGACAGCGGCGCACTTTGCCGACTGCAGGCGCTCCCACAAGGAAAATCTGCGGCGTGTCAAGGTCATTGGATGCTGGCGACACGCCGATATCGATACCGATGCACTACGTGCGTAAGGACGACCATCGACCTGATGGCGCA
This sequence comes from Dyella jiangningensis, assembly GCF_003264855.1. Classification (NCBI taxonomy): domain Bacteria; kingdom Pseudomonadati; phylum Pseudomonadota; class Gammaproteobacteria; order Lysobacterales; family Rhodanobacteraceae; genus Dyella; species Dyella jiangningensis. Next base: position 2,191,339 of record NZ_NFZS01000001.1, read on the forward strand.
CAATGGCGTCGTCGCCTCCAGCTGATTGCGCCTGCCCATGAACTCGACATCCGGCCCACAGATCTGGCTCATTCGCCATGGTGAAACCGAATGGAGCGCATCCGGCCGCCACACGGGCACGACCGACATCGCGTTGACGGAGCAGGGCCGAAAGCAGGCTTCGGCACTCGCGCCACTGCTCGTGGCGCAATCGTTCGATCGAGTGCTGACCAGCCCGATGCAGCGCGCCATCGATACCTGTCGTCTTGCGGGTCTTGGCGAAAAGGCGGAGATCGAGCCCGCGCTGCACGAATGGAACTACGGCATCTATGAAGGGCGAAAGACGGCGGAGATCCGCGAACAGGTGCCCGACTGGTCCGTATGGAACTCGCCCATCCCCGACGGCGAAAGCGCCACACAGGTTGGCGAGCGGGCCCGGGCGCTTATCGATCGCCTGCTGAGTCGCGATGCAAGCCACATCGCGCTGTTCTCACATGCACATTTCCTGCGCGTACTCGCCGCGGTATGGGCGACAGGTGAGCCATCGCTGGGCGCGCATCTCGTGCTCGACACGGCGACCGTCAGCGTGCTCGGCTTCGAGCGCGAAGTGAGAGCCATCGCCAAGTGGAATCTCCAGCCCTGACGATGGCTTGTCGGCGCGTGGCACGTCCATCCCGGTTGGGATGGACGTGCCAGGATTCATCGCGTCTTGCGGTCGTGCGGCACACAGTGGCTTCGCGTTCCGCGAGAGGTCGTGCGATTACGAAGTGGCCGCACGCGTGGTGTGCTGCGAATACCACGCATGCCAACGTCCCTGGCTGTAATAGAACACGTCGACCGAGGTTTCCTTGTCGCCGTGATGCGTCACCACCGCAGTATCGCCCTTGATGCTGATCGTGGATGTCGGTGGCAGCGGTTGAACGGGCGTGTTGGGATGTTGTTCCGCGAAGCGCGTTGCCGCGGCGACGATCTCGGCCTTGGGGCGAGGAACGCCGGCCGCGTTGACCGACACGTAGGCCGGATCGAGCAGGTCATCGAGGGCCTTGGCGTCGCCCGTGATGAAAGCACGGCTCCACGCGTTCTCGACCGCCCGCACGCCTGCTTCATCGGGTCCGCGATCCGCGGCGCTGGCGCCTGCCGACACGACGCAACACGCACCTGCGAGCCAACCTGCCAAGACGAGCATTTTCATTGGAGCCTCCTCCATGTTGACCAGGGACGACGATCCGGAGCGACGCTTCGGACCGGTCGTTTGAAATGACTCATGCGCAATCGCGAAGTTCGCCCCGTAGGTCGGAGGTCATCGTGTGCGCCGAGTGTTCCTTTGCCATCGACGTCGTCAATGGCCCACGGAGGGGCAGGGTGAGCCGCCTGCCTGCATCGCGTGGAATTCGATGGAGAGGCCCAGGTCGTCCTGCGTCGGCGCCAGGAACGATTCGCCCGAGAGGCCGCTGTACATGGCAAGCGTGCGCTCGTAACCACGCTCGGCCCAGCGGCGCGCGCGCTGAAGGTCGCTCACTCCGAAGCTCACGGCGAGGATGCGTGGGCCGCCATGGGCCATGGTCTGCTCGGCCAGCCCTGCGCCATCGGGTTGAAGCGCCAGCAAGGCCGTCGGGCCGACCGGCACGCAGAATCCCTTCGCGCCAATGCTGGGCAACGTGATCGACACCGCGTGGCCGAAGCCCATCTTCTCGAGTTCGCGACGATCGGCTTCGGCATCTGCCGACACCAGCCATATCGATGTGAGCTCGCGCGCGCTGTTGGGATGCTCGCGCGTGACGCGCCTGTCATCCATGTTGGTGGGATCGAACTGATCGGGCGCGTAGCTGGCGGCGTAGTCGATGAAGAAGGTGTTGCTCGACAACGGCGCACGATCGAAGGCGAACAGGCGCCAGCCCGGCTTGGCGCTGTCGGGGCCGGAAAAGAACGGTGTCACGGCATAGTGCAGCGCCTGCAGCGACTGATGGATCGCATCGAGCGACGCCGAGCGGAAGCCGAAGCTGCGCGAGCCCGGGCCGCCCTTCAACGCCTGCTGGTCTTCCTTCATGCCCGGGTCGAACGTGGGGTCGGGCCGGGTGATGCCGAGCAGTTCGATGAAGCTGCTGTCCGAGAACCGGATGTAGCGATTGGCCACGCCGTCGGTGTCATGCCCGGGGCGGACCTGGAAGCCGAGTTTGACGGCCATCACCGACGTGACCTGGTCGATGCCGCGGCCCCACAGGAGGATGTGGTCCAGTCGCGTGCCCGAAGGCGTGGGTGCGGGTGGCGACGTCGAGGCCTGCGCGGCCCCCAGGCAAAACAGCCATGCCGAAACAAGCAGGATCAGGCGCATGCAGAGACTCATGTGAAGGGATGGTGGTCCTTGGGAAAGCCGGGAGCACGCAGGGCTCCCGAGCCCAGGGGCGATAGGGAAGCCGGCAGCCGGACCGCGGACATGCAGCTCGGCCGCGATCTTTATGGAGAGTTCGCGCGGTACCCGCAAGGACAAGTTCCGGACAAAAACCGCCAGCGTGGTGGAGCGAGCGAACGGGCCCTTTCCCGGGCGGCGCCGCTGCGATCAGGCGCTTGCGCTGCGACGCAGGGACTGTGGCGACATGCCGAAAGCACGGACGAACGCGCGGCGCATGCGGGTCGCATCGCCGAAGCCCGTGGAGACGGCGATGTGGTCCAGATGCAGATGGCTGGTCTCCACCGCGAGGCGCGCGGCTTCCAATCGCAGGCCCTCCACCACCTTCGCGGGTGTCGCGCCCATTTCCGCCACGAAGGCGCGGGCGAAGTTGCGCGGACTCATGGCGGCGCGCTCGGCCAGCCGCTCGACCGTCAGCGGCTCGGCGATGCATGCGCGCACCCAGCGGATCAGTTCGCCGAAGCGGCCGGTCTTGCCGCCTTGCTCCACCAGCACGGAGTACTGCGACTGCCCCACATGGCGGCGCTGGTGCACGACGAGCTGCTGGGCCGTGCGGCGCGCGATGCCAGGGCCGAGGTCGTCTTCCACCAGCGCCAGCGCAAGATCGATACCGGCGGAAATGCCTGCGGAGGTCCAAATGTCGCCATCCCTGACGAACATGCGGTCGGCATCGAGGCGAACCTTCGGATAGCGCAGCCGGAAGCGTTCGGCGGCCGCCCAGTGCGTCGTGGCCCGCCGATCATCGAGCAGGCCCGCTTCGGCGAGGAAGAACGCGCCTGAGCAGACACCCGCCACCCGACGCCATGCATCATGGCCAAGCCACGCCACGATACCGGCCTGGCTTTCCTCAAGTTGCGTGAGATTGCCGCCCGACACGATGACCGTATCGAAACGCTTCGGCTCCATGGCGGCCGCCGCCAGGCACACGCCCGATGAGCTGCGCACGATGCCGCCTTCCGGCGCCAGCACGCTGATCGCATAGCTGCCGGGCCGGAAACGTTCCGCCATCTCGAAGGCCGCCACCGGGCCGGCGGCGTCCAGCAGTTGAAAACCCGGAAAAACGACGATGGCGATCTCGCGTCGCATGGCGGCCCGCATGAGTTGATCCCTTGCCGGGAAATTGGCGTAACCGCGCATCGGGCGTCAAGCTGACTGATGGCACGTCGCGGCGTCCAGCACGCTTCGTGCTGCCTGCCGACCTCCCCGCCGAAACAGTCGAGCCTGGCTTCCGCGTGCGCGGATATCCAGGTGATTGCGGTACATCCATCCGATCTCCAGGCACGGAGTGCGACCGTATTCGCAAATGAGGTGGAGGCTGTTCACGGGCCGATGGCGGTCCATGGACATAGATAACGGCGTGCTTCATGGATATCTAGCGTCTTGCTGAGGCCGACGGTCCAACAATGGCATTGCCCCAGCACAGTGCTGGGGCATAGAGCATTTGGAGAACGAAAATGGCAAACACCGAAAACCAAGGCGGATCGAACCGGGGCTTCGCCTCGATGGACGACGAAAAGCAGCGCGACATCGCATCAAAGGGCGGCAAGGCAGCCCACGAATCCGGTCATGCGCAGGAGTTCAGTTCTCAGGAAGCAAGAGAGGCTGGCCGCAAGGGTGGCGAAGCCGTGAGCGAGGATCGCGAGCACATGGCGGAAATCGGCTCAAAGGGTGGCGAGAGCCGCGGTGGCTCATCGCAGGCGTCGTCCGGCAATCAAGGCTCGCGAGGCGGCAGCCATGAGCAACACGTCAAGGCGGGCGAGCAGAGCCACAAGAACAAGTAATCGTTTTTTGATCACGCAGGTTCATCGCCTTGCTGTTTGACAGAGCAGTCGCACATGGATGTGCGATGGCCCTGCCTTGCAGGATCCAGGCGGACGCGGGGCGACCGGCACGGCGATCTTTGAAGCCGGCGGTGCCGAGGCCAGGGGCCGTTCGCATTCGTGCGGCGCGCCAATACCGTCAGAAGCGATCCGAACTGGACAGGTAGCGCCATTGTCCCGATGGCAGCCTGGACATCGGGATGCGCCCCACGCGGATGCGCTTGATGGACCGCACATCCAGCCCCACGGCATGGCACATGCGCTCGATCTTGTCGGGTGCGACGCGCTTCAGGGCAAAGCGCAGGTGGTTTTCGTTCTGCCAGCTCACCTTGATCGGCGGCAGCGCGTAGTTGTCGAAGCTCAGTCCATGGTTGAGCAGGGCGAGGCCGTTGGCCGCCAGCTTGCCCGCGACTTCGACCACAAGCTCCTGCTCGATGCGGTCGATGTCCTCCTCCAGGCGGCGCTTCACTCGCCAATCCTGCGTGAAGACCACCAGGCCGCTGGCGTTGTCGGGCAGCGGCAACAGCCATTCCAGGCGGGAAAAATGGCGCTTGAGCATGCGCACGCCGGAAGCGTCGTCGTCGGCATGGTTTTCCGCGCGGATCAATGCGCGCGCCTCTTCGATCGTGGCGCCGATCGGCTTGTGCAGCACCAGCGTGGCGGGTTCAGGCGGCTCGAGCCTGGCCTGCGGGTCGATTTCCACCTGCTGGTCCAGCACCTTGAACTGGGGCTCTTCCACGGTCACGCCGTCGACGCGCACCCAGCCGCCTTCGATATACATCTCCGCTTCGCGTCGCGAGCATTGGGCCTGGGCGGCGACACGTTTGGCGAGGCGAACGGGTTCGGTCATGGGCGTCGTTGGCTATGGCGGCGCGGCATTATAGGTCTGCGCCGCGGCAAGAACGCGTCACCGCTTCGGCTTGGGACAAGCGCGCTCCTCATCAATTCAGTTGCTCGCGAGCTTTGCCGCCGCGGCGATGAGAACGCCTCCGGACACGCCTTCGATGCATCGTCTGCGCCGGTCATCAAGCACCCCGGCTTTGCCGCGACCGGCGGCGACGATGATGCTGAGCGTCGTATACACCAGGGCACACAGGCCGATGAAGATCGCCGACAACAACAAGGCCTGCTCGGCTGCTGGCTGGTCGTGTCGCATGAACTGCGGAAGGATCGCGAAATAGATCATCATTCCCTTGGGGTTGAGGGCCGCCGTGAGAAAGCCGCGGCCGAACGGATTCGCGGCGCGTTCCCTGGCGAGGCGGGTGGCCTGTGGCTTCGACGCCGACCTCAGCAGCTGGAACGCCAGGTAGCCGAGATAGGCCACGCCAGCCCATCGCAGCGACTCGAAGATCAGCGGCGATGCGGCCACCACGGCGGCCAGGCCGAAGGCCACCAGCAGCGAATGCACGATGTAGCCGGCGCACACGCCGGACGTCGCGCGCCAGCCGGCCAAGGTGCTGCCCGACATGGCCTGCGAAACGATGAAGAGCATGTCCGGACCCGGCGCGCAGATGAGCGGCAGGACCGTAATGGCGAAGAGGCTCAGGGTGTGTGTGTCCATGCGGACAGGCTACGCGGTTCGTCGAGGCATGAGTCGCCAAATATTCCACGTATGGCACTTAAATTGGCATATAATGCCAATTATCTTTTAAACAGTGAATTTTCATGCCGGTCAAGCTCGACGCGACAGACAAGCGGATTCTGCGTGCCCTGCAGGACGACGGGCGGCTGCAGAACACCGATCTCGCACGCAAGGTGGGTTTGTCGCCGTCGCCGTGCCTCAGGCGCGTCCGCCTGCTGGAGGAGGCGGGCGTGATCGATCGCTACGTGACGATTCTCAACCCATCGATGGTCGGTGCCGGGTTGACGTTGTTCACGCGCGTCTGGCTGACGGCACAGGACGCCGAAACCATCGAGCATTTCATCGGTGCGATGAAACTGCTGCCGCAGGTGATGGAGTGCTACATCATGCTGGGCGAGAGCGATGCGCTGCTGCGCGTGGTGGTTTCCGACCTGGATGCGTACCGGCACTTCCAGTCCACGCATCTCACGCGCGCGAACGGCATCCAGAACGTGAAGACGGACATGCCGAGCCAGATCGTGAAGCAGACGTACGCGTTGCCTCTCTAGAGCGCCGTTGCGCCGGGTGATGATGGGGCGCGGCGCCAGTCGTCGCGCCAGGCCACGAAGCAGCGCTGCCCAAAAAGCCTATATACATCGGCACCCCTATCACTTAGGCCGGATGGGATTGGCGGCTGAGTCCGCATATATTTGCGCCTGTTGCCGCCCGCCCACTGGTCGTTGCGAATTCCCAAGCCTGGCGGCTTCGCTTGCCCATGCCTCGACGGACTCACGGGGAAGGGACGATGACTGTCATGCTAGGACAATCATCGGCGTTCCAGCGGCTGCGTGAACAGCTTCGCCGCTACGCCGAATGCGACATCCAGGTGCTGATCGAGGGGGAGACCGGCACCGGAAAGGAACTCGCCGCGCGGGAGATCCATTACGCCAGCGCACGGAGCGGGCGTCCCTTCGTACCCGTCAATTGCGGGGCGTTGCCGGACAACCTCATCGAGAACGAACTGTTCGGCCACGAACGCGGCGCGTACACCGATGCGCGTTGCGCGCAGCCAGGCCTGATCGACCACGCGCGCGGCGGCACGCTGTTCCTCGATGAAGTGGACACCTTGTCGAGCAAGGCGCAGGTCACCTTGCTGCGCTTCCTGGAAAACAACGAGTACCGCCCGGTGGGTGGCGGCCTCGCGCGCGTGTCGAATGCGCGGGTCATCGCCGCCACCAACAGTTGCCTGGAGGAAGAAGTGGCGGCGGGCCGCTTTCGCCGTGACCTGCAATACCGGCTCAACGCCCTGAATGTACGCATGCCACCGCTTCGCGAGCGCGACGGCGACGTACCGCTGTTGGCCGAACACTTTCTGGACGTGACGGCGCGCCGGCTCGAAGGGCGCTCCAAACAGTGGAGCGGGGACGCCATGCGCATTCTTTGTGCGCATGCTTGGCCCGGCAACGTGCGCGAGCTGGAGAACGTCGTGCTTCGCGCTTACATGCAGGCCGATGGCGACGTCATCGAAGCCTTCGCAGTGGCCGAACTGGTCGACGGTGCGTCGGCGCCTGTCGGCGAGCCCGCGCATGGTGATGACCGGTTTGGTTATCACGCGGCACGTCACCACGCGATCCACGTGTTCGAGCGCGGCTATCTGCTGGGATTGATGGAGCGCACGCAAGGCAACGTCACGGCGGCGGCACGCCTGTCCGGCACCGAGCGCCGGCAGCTTGGCAAGCTGCTCAAGAAGCACGGCATCGATACGCGTCGCTTCCGCACGCAGTCGTAGCTTTCCCGGCATCGAATGAATGACGCGCGCGTGTCCATCGCGTGCTCAAGGGTGTGCGTGACGTGGCTGACGCCTGGGTGTGCCCGGACCCATGCCGCGCACCAAACGGGTCATTTCCGACCCGGTTCGCCGAAGTATCGCCGCGTTGCTGCGGTTCTGCGCTGGCACGCGTGTTGCCAGCAGACCTCGTGCACGTGGAGGCACGGCATGGGTCATCGGCGAAGTGAGGACGAATCGGGGGGGCAGGAAGTGGAGCATGCCGTGCTTGCCTATCTGCATCGCCACCCGGATGCCGCCGACACGCTCGACGGCATCGTCAGCTGGTGGCTTCCGCAGCAGCGTTATGAAACCGAGCGCGAACGCATCGAGAGCGTGCTCAGCGTGCTGGTGGAGCGGGGCGAGCTGCGCTGCGATCGCCTTCCCGATGGCGCGGTGCTCTATGCGCTGAACCGAGCCGCCAGGCCGCCTTTGCATTGACTGCCACACCCGGCCCTTACCGAGGAAACACCCATGCCAGCCACACTGAGTTACCCAGGCGTCTACATCGAGGAGATTCCCAGTGGCGTCCGCACCATCACCGGCGTCGCGACCTCGATCACCGCCTTCATCGGCCGGGCAGCGAAAGGTCCCATCGACGCCGATCCGGATGGTCCCGTGCTGGTCAACAGCTATGGCGACTACGAGCGCAATTTCGGCGCGCTCGATCCGGCTTATCCGATGGGTTATGCCGTGCGCGATTTCTATCTGAATGGCGGAGCACAGGCGATCATCGTGCGGCTGTACGAGGGCGATGCGAGCAAGGCCAAGGCCAACTTCGACATCACGAACCTGACGCTTGAGGCGGCCTCCGCGGGAACCTGGGCCAACCCGTTGCGCGTACGCATCGATACCCAGGTGTCGGATGAGGTGGCGGCGCTGTATGGGCTGACGAAAGGCGACCTGTTCAACGTGACCGTGCGCGACATGACCAGCGGCGCGCAGGAATCGTTTCTCAACGTGTCCGCCAAAGACAGTCCGCGCCGCGTGGATCGCGTGCTGAAAGCGGGGTCGTCCTTGATCCGCGTGAAGGATGGCACGCTGACGAACGCGGTGCCGGCCGCAATGAGCGATGCGCCAACCGGCAAGACGGTGTGGGACCAGGATGGCAGTTCGGTCGGCGTCAAGAACAAGGGCGTGGACAGCCCCGCACTGCAGCCCGGCACCTATGAGGGCAACGCCGACGACAAGACCGGCATGTATGCGCTCAAGAAGGTGGACCTGTTCAACCTGCTGTGCATTCCGGCCGACACGCGCGGCGGCGACACCGATTCTGGCGTGTATCAGCAGGCCATGGCGTTCTGCGTCGATCGGCGTGCGCTGCTGATCGTGGATGCGCCAGCGGCGTGGTCGAGCGCGAATGCGATCACCGGCCAGAACAACAAGGCGCTGACCGACCTCAACCTCAACGGCACGGCTGCGCGCAATGCGGCGGTGTTCTTCCCGCGCGTGCTGGAATCCGATCCGGCACGACAAGGACAGATCGACACCTTCGTGCCCTGCGGCATCATCGCGGGCGTGATGGCACGCACCGATACGCAGCGCGGCGTGTGGAAGGCGCCGGCGGGACTGGACGCGGCACTCAATGGCATCCAGGGGCTCTCGGTGGTGCTCACGGATGGCGAGAACGGCCAGCTCAATCCCCTCGGCGTGAACTGCCTGCGCAGCTTCCCGGCCAGTGGCGCGGTGGTGTGGGGTTCGCGCACGCTGCGTGGCTCGGACCTGCTGGCGGACGACTACAAGTACATCCCGGTGCGTCGCCTCGCGCTCTACATCGAAGAGAGCCTGTTCCGCGGCACGCAGTGGGTGGTGTTCGAGCCCAACGACGATCCGCTGTGGGCACAGATACGACTCAACGTCGGCGCGTTCATGCACAACCTGTTCCGCCAGGGCGCGTTCCAGGGCAAGACCCCGCAGGACGCGTACTTCGTCAAGTGCGACAGCGAAACCACCACGCAGAACGACATCAACCTCGGCATCGTCAACATCGTGGTCGGTTTCGCGCCACTGAAGCCCGCCGAATTCGTGGTCATCCAGCTGCAGCAGATGGCCGGCCAGATCCAGACCTGAGGACAATGTCATGGCTCAGTTCAGCGTGAACGCGCAGCGCTTCGATCCCTACAAGAACTTCAAGTTCCGGGTGAAGTGGGACGGCCGCTATGTGGCGGGTGTCAGCAAGGTATCGGGCTTGAAGCGCACGACCGAAGTGGTGAAGCACCGCGAGGGTGGCGACCCGAGCAGCAGCCGGAAGTCGCCAGGGCGCACCGAGTACGACGCCATCACCATCGAGCGTGGCGTCACCCACGATCTGGAATTCGAAAAGTGGGCGAACAAGATCTGGAACTACGGCGCAGGGCTGGGCGCCGAAGTGTCGCTGAAGGATTTCCGCAAGGACCTGATCCTCGAGGTCTACAACGAGGCAGGCCAGCTTGCGCTGGCCTACAAGATCTACCGTTGCTGGGTGTCGGAATACCAGGCCATGCCGGACCTGGACGCCAACGCCAACGCGGTGGCCATCCAGCACATCAAGCTGGAGAACGAGGGCTGGGAACGCGACGTCGGCGTCCAGGAGCCCACCGAACCCAGCTTCACGGTGCCCGCGGGCTGAGCCATGCGCACGCCGACGGCCAGCGAGCTGTTGAACGTGTGGGAGCGCGCACTCGATGCGCCAGCCGCGGCGCGCGGCCTGTGGATGTTGCGGTTGACGGACGAGGCGCAGGACGAGAGCGCATGGCTGGATCTTCCGCTGGGGCGGCGTGACGCCCGGCTCTTGCAGTTGCACGCCAGGTTGTTCGGTCATGCACTGCAGGGCGTGGCGACGTGCCCGGCATGCCAGTCGACGGTGGAGTTGGCGCTCGACTGTGGGGCGCTTCAGCTGAGCGCGTGGGAGCAAGCGGGGATGGTCGGGCCTGTGCTGGAGCTCCATCCGACAGGGCGGGACATGGTGATCCGCTTCCGTCCGGTGAATTGCGCCGACCTGCTGGCGCTTCAGTCGTGCCGCGATGTCGCCGAGGCACGTGAGCAGTTGCTGGCCCGTTGCGTGATCGATGTCGACGGAAAAGAGCCCGCGGATGGCGCCGATCTTCCTCTCGACGTGCAAGCCGAACTGGCAGCGGCCATGGCGGCCGCCGACCCGCAGGCGGATCTCCAGCTCGATTGTGTCTGCCCGGAGTGCGCGCATCGGTGGCAGCCGCTCTTCGACATTGCGGCCTTCCTCTGGCAGGAGCTGCATGCATGGGCGCTGCGTCTCTTGCGTGACGTCGATACCTTGGCGCGCACGTACCACTGGCGCGAGTCCGACATCCTGGCGATGAGCCCGCGCCGCCGCCAGGCTTATCTGGAGCAATGCGCGTCGTGAGGGACTTTATCGACCGGGTGGCATCACGGGCCATGGGAAGCGAGGCCATGCTCGCGCCGCGGCTGCCCTCGCTGTTCGAGCCGGCGCAGCGGGATGTGGCGATGCCGGTGATGGAAACGCATGACACGGTGGCGGCCAAATCGGCGAACGGCTTCGCGAGCAATGAAGCGAGGCGTGCTCCAGCGGGTGAGGTGCTGCTGCGCTCCGTGCCGGACAGTACCCCGCCGCCTGTTCAACCCACGACTGTGCGTGAAGAGCTTGCGGCTCGTCATGCCGCTTCCGTTCGTCCTGCCCTGGCGCGCGGTGAAACGGAGACACACCGACAGGCAGTGCGTCCGACGAAACTGTCCGGCAACGCCGACGCTGCTCACGCAGTCGTGGAGAGCCGCGTGCGTCACGAGCACGTGCATCAGCACGTCACGCCAGCGGTACGCGACGCCGGTGACGGGGCGTTGCTTCCACCCCGGGGTGCCGTGTTTTCGGCGCAGCCGATGGGGCGCGATCGCCAGGGCGGCGAGGCAGTGCGACAGCAGACGCGCGCGGATCGCCATGCGGACGGCATGGAGCATGAGCCCGTCGTGCACGTGAGCATCGGGCGCCTCGAAGTACGAGCGGGTCCGGTGCCTGCGACGGCATCGCGCCATCAGGATGCACCTCGCCGCAACGCCTTCGATGACTACCTGCGCGAGCGCGGCAAGGCCCCGTCATGAGCAACGTACTGGCCATCGCCGCCGCCACGCGCACGCTGCGCAACCTGCTGCTGACGCAGATGCCTGCGCTGGACAACGAGCTGAGCGATCTCGAAGTGACGCTGCAGCCGCCGGATATCGCGCGCAAGGGCATCAGCAAGGCGCAGCTCAACGTCTTCCTCTACCAGGTGGTGTTCAACGCCGCGTGGCGAAACATGGACATGCCGGGCCGCACGCGGCCGGGTGAAACCGCGCAGCCGGCGCTGGCGTTGAACCTGCATTACCTGCTGACCGCCTGGGGGCGTGGCGACACGGACAGTGATGCCATCAGCCATCGCGTGCTGGCCGCCGCGATGAGCACGCTGCACGACCGCGCCGTGCTCGATGGCAACGACATCCGCAATGCCTTGCCCGACAACGATCTCGCCGACCAGATCGAACGGGTGCGCTTCACGCCGCTGCCGCAGAGCGTGGACGACATCTCCAAGTTGTGGACCGCCTTCCAGACCAACTACCGCGTGTCGTCCGCGTACGAGGCGACCGTGGTGCTGATCGACAGCCAGGCGCCGGCCCGAGCCAGCCTGCCGGTGCTCAAGCGCGGTGCGCAGGATCGCGGTGTGATCGACGTGCCGTCCACGGCGCCTACGTTGTCCTCGCTGGCGCTGCCACACCAGCAGTCCGCGGCGCGGCTCGGCGACGACCTGGTGCTGGGTGGCAGCCAGCTCACCGCCATGAATGCCGTGGTCCGGTTCGAAAGCCTGCGGCTGGATGCGCCCGTCGACGTGGCGCCGGTGGCGGGCGATGTGGCCGGCACGCTGCGCGTGCACCTTGCCGATCCCGTGCAGGACGCCGACGCTCCCACGCGCTGGACGCCCGGGATCTACACGCTTTCGCTGCTGGTGCAGTCGCCGGACTTGCCCGCGCTGATCAGCAACGAAATTCCGTTGGCACTGGCGCCCGTCATCACGGTGAGCCCGCTGACGGCCCCCGCAGGTACCGTCGATCTCACGGTGACGTGCATGCCGCGATTGCGCGACGGGCAGCGCGTCTTCCTCGTGTTCGGCGATCAGCTCGTGGTGCCGACGACCGTCACGCAACCAGGCGACCTGCATCAACCCAGCTCGCTTGCATTCAAGGTGGCGGGCGTCGCCAAGGGCACCTACACCGTGCGGCTTCGCGTGGATGGCGCGGACAGCATTCCGGTCGACTTCAGCGGCAGCGTGCCGGCGTTCGATGGCAACCAGCAGGTGGTGGTGTCATGAGCGACTACGCCGAGTGGCTGAGCGCGAACGACCAATACCTCGCCACCGCACTGGCGGACATCCGGCAGCGCCTGCAGCGCGCCGCGGCATCGCAGAAGGCGTCGCCCTCGGAGGCGCGTACCGTGGATGCCTCGGCACCGGTCGCCATGTCGCCGCCGGTGGCTGCACCCGCCGTCGCTCCCCGGCATGCCGGCTGGTTGTCCCGCATGTTCGGTGAACACGCGACGGAAGCGATCACCCCGGCACCCCTGCCTGCGCCGGCCGCGCAGGACGGTCCGCCGGAGCAGTCGTCCATGTCGTTCGAGGTGCCGGAAGAGACGCCGACTTCCGGCGCGGCCTCGCCCGCACCGCCGCCGGCCAGCCAGCCGATCTCCGCCTTGCAGCTGCTGGCGCAGCAGTTGGGCCTTTCCGACTTCGAGCGCAGCGTGCTGCTGCTGTGCATCGGCATGGAGCTGGATACGCGCATGCCGGGCCTGTGCGCCCAGGCCCAGCACGACGCGAACAAACCGTGGCCCACGTTCGCACTGGCGTTTGCCGTGCTCGATCAGCCGAGCTGGGACGCTTTGTCGCCCGAGCGGCCGCTGCGCTACTGGCGCCTGCTCGACATCCATCAACCGGGGCCGCAGCCGCTGATCGGTGCGGCGCTCAGCGCGGACGAGCGCATCGTCAACTTCGTCAAGGGCATGAACTACCTGGACGATCGCCTGACGCCCTTGCTCACGCCGCTGGCTCCGCTGTCACTGCCGCCGTCGCAGCAGGCCGTGGCCGATCGCATCATCGATGGCCTGCGCCATGTGCCACCCGGGGATGCGTTGCCCGTGGTGCAACTGGTGGGCGCCGACAGCGCGAGCAAGCAGGCCATGGCGCAGGTGGTGGCCATGGCGTTCGGCGCGCAGGCTTTCCGGCTGTCGGCCGAACTGCTGCCCACGGCGCTGGCCGAGCAGGAAAACCTGATCCGGCTTTGGCAGCGCGAGTGCCGACTGATGCCGGTGGCGCTGTATGTCGATGCCGCCGATATCGACCACGCCGATGCAGGTGCGGCTGCGGTGAAGCGCTTCATGGCACGCGCAGGCGGCCTCACCTTCATCGATACGCGCGAGCCGTGGAGCAGCAGTGCCGTGCCGATGGTCAGTGCCGACATCGCCAAGCCGACGTCCGTGGAGCAGCGCTCGGCGTGGCAGCGCCTGCTGGGCGAAGGCTCCGAGCAGCATGCCCAGCAGCTGGCCGGACATTTCGACTTCAATCTCGGCAAGATCGGGCAGGTGGCGCACGCGGCGCTTGCCGCCACGGAAAAGGACGCGACTGCGCTGGGTGACACCCTCTGGCACGGCGCGCTGGCCCGCACGCGCCCTTCGTTGGACCAGCTGGCCCAGCACATCGTGCCCAAGGCGAGCTGGGACGACCTCAAGCTGCCGGAAGTCGAAAAGAACCTGCTGCACCAGATCGCCGACCAGGTGTCGCAGCGCGGCACCGTCTACGACGACTGGGGCTTCCGCGAACGCATGAATCGCGGTCTTTCGATCACCGCGCTGTTCGCGGGCGAAAGCGGCACGGGCAAGACGATGGCGGCGGAAGTCATCGCCAATGCGCTGGGCCTGTCGTTGTACCGCATCGATCTTTCGGCGGTGGTCAGCAAGTACATCGGCGAAACGGAAAAGAACCTGCGCAAGCTGTTCGACGCGGCGGAAGAGGGTGGCTGCATCCTGTTCTTCGACGAAGCCGATGCGTTGTTCGGCCGGCGCAGCGAAGTGAAGGACAGCCACGACCGCTACGCCAACATCGAGGTGAACTACCTGCTGCAACGCCTGGAGAACTTCCACGGCCTGGCCATCCTTGCCACCAACATGAAGAACGCGCTCGACAGCGCTTTCCTGCGACGGATCCGCTTCGTGGTGAACTTCCCGTTTCCCAATGTCGCCGAGCGCGAAGCCATCTGGCGCTCGGTGTTTCCCGCCAAGGCGGCGGTCGGCCCACTGGATGTCGCCTTGCTTGCCAAACTGGCGCTCACGGGCGGAAGCATCCAGGGCATCGCGTTGAATGCCGCCTTCCTCGCCGCCAAGGCCGGCGTGCAGATCACCATGCCGCTGATTCTCGACGCCGCCCGCGCGGAATTCCGCAAGCTGGACAAGCCCGTCAACGAGGCGGACTTCCGCTGGCTGGAAACAGCGGGAGGAAAACCATGAGCATCGAACTGCACATCGAGCGCCTGGTCATCGACGAGGCGGTACTCGGTGGCGAACGGGCGAGCAGCGTGCGTGTCGCACTGGAGCGTGAACTGACGCAAGCGCTGTCGCATCCGGGCGCCATCCGTGCATTGTCAGGCATGGGCTCCGTGACGTCCCTGCCGGCCTGCGGAATGCCCGATGCGAAGCATGTGGGCACCAGCCTGGGCGAACGCATTGCAGCCGCGGTGGGAAAGGGGCTTGGCGCGGGTGCCGTAGCGCCTGCGAGCGATCGAACAGCGCGACCGGGAGGACGTCATGGCTGAACGCACGGCTGTCGCCGGTGCTGCCAGGTCGCCCGTCGTGACGGCCGCGCGGATGCTGCAGCGTAAGTGTCGTTGCGGCACCCACAGCCATGGCCATGCCGAATGCGGGGAATGCGCAAGGAAGCGGGGCGGTCTGCAACGCAAGCTTGCCATCGGCGCGAGTCACGATCCGCTCGAAGTCGAGGCGGATCGCGTGGCCTCGCAGGTGATGACGGGGGCGGCGCCGACCGGTATCGGAGCCGCGGGGCCGCGAATCCAGCGTGCCAGTGGCGGGGATGGCAGTGCAGGGCAGGAGGCGCCGGGCAGCGTCGGTGAGGTGCTTTCCTCGCCCGGCGAGCCCATGCCGGGCGATCTCCGCAGCGACATGGAATCGCGTTTCAGGCATGACTTCAGCGCAGTGCGCCTGCACACCGGAGGCGCGGCCGCACGGTCGGCTCGCGATGTCGATGCCAGCGCCTACACCGCGGGCAGCCACATCGTATGGGGTTCGAGTGCTTCCTCGCTGCAGACGCCGTCCGGCCGCCTGCTGTTGGCGCACGAGCTGACCCACGTCGTGCAGCAGTCGGCGGCCAACGTGATCCGTCGCTGCATCAATCCCAAGAAGAACGACCCCATCTACGACTCGGTTGCGAATTCCATCCGCAACACGCCCGACTTCAAGACCCTGGATCCACCGGACAAGGCCGAGGCGGAAGGCATCATTACCGACGCCAAGAAGAAGGCGGGTTGCCTTTACTACATCGGCGAGCTGTTTGCGCTGTTCACCACGAAGGACAAGCCACCGGCAGCGATCGCCAAGGAAACGCAGGCAGCCACCGTGGTGGCCGCCAGCACCGAGAAGGCACGCGTCGCCAAGCCCGCCGAGGCGAAGAACCTCAATGTGGAGGAAAAGGCATCGGCCGATCCTGCGCGAAAGTACGTCAAGATCAAAGGCAAGTTCGGCGGTGGAACGTATGAGGTCGACAACCGCGACCCGAAGAACATCGTCGTTCGGGCGAAGGTGTTCCTGAAGGCGGCCGGAAGCGGCACCGCGGCGGACGTGGCCAACATCACGTCGATGGAAGACGCCATCGAGAAGGCTGCCTCACGTCCCGGGTTCATCGTCGACATCAGTTTCGTCAATGCGCCTGACGCAGACACGTTCACGGCCGAAGTGGACCCGTCGAGATGGGAAGTCGCGACGAACTGGTCCGGCGGCGATCCGACCGGGTTCGCCCACGAGCTGCTGCACATGTTCGCCTACGAGCTCGATCGCTACGACTACATCCAGTCCCATGCGCGCAACGCCTCGATGCTCGTGAAAGAACGCGTTCATTGGTTTGCCATGCAGCTGACCAAGCCTGCCGGTTTCGACAACCCGGCGTCCCTGATGGGTGAAGGCCAGCATCCGTTGAACGATGACGCATGCCGTGTCGCGGGGCTGGACGTCGCCACCTGCGTTGCCGCGCGCCAGAAGCCATGAAACGGACCACGAAGGCCATGTGAGGACACGTGCAGAAGCAGACCGCCCGCCACCTGATGCATGTCGCACCGCCGTCCTCCGGTCATGTGCTGCAGCGCAAGTGTGCCTGCGGGAATCATGCACCGGGTGGTGGCGAGTGCGAGCAGTGCAAGAAGCGGGTGCAGCGCAAGGGTGAAGGCGCCGCTGGGCCCACCCTGGCGCCGGGCATCGTGAGCGACGTGCTGGCGGGTACCGGCCGGCCGCTTGATGGAGCAACGCGTGGAAGGATGGAGCAGCGCTTCAGTCATGACTTCAGTGGCGTGCGCATACATTCCGACTCGCAGGCCGCGCGGTCCGCCCAGGCGGTGGGCGCTCTTGCGTATACCGTCGGGCAGCACATCGTGTTTGGGGAGGGGCGATTTGCACCGCAGTCGGGCGCGGGTCAACGGCTGCTGGCCCATGAGTTGACCCACACCATCCAGCAACGCACGGCACCGGCATCGTTGAATCCGCGATTGAGCGTCGGGGCCAGCGATACGGCGGAAGAGGTCGAGGCCGATCGCGTGGCCGATCATGTGATGTCGGGCAGAAAGATTCCTGCCATTGGTGCGGGCGCCATACCGTTGCTGCGGCGCCAGACGCTGCCTGATGGCGGCGGTGACGCGGACGCCAAGTCCGAGCCGGACTTCAGCCAGCCGCAGAAGCGTGGCGCGCAAGGGCGGGCCGCGTCGGTCGATGCCGGCAAGCGCGGCGACGATGAGGTGAAGATTCGCATCATCCGCTATCTGTGTGCCTGCAGGGGGCGCAATGTCACTCGTACCAGTGCGTCGGCACAGCTACAGCCCAATCCCGGCGTAACGCTGGAAATCTGCAATGGGCAGGTGACTGCGCGCGTGACGGGAGACATCGTGCCCAGCACCGCTACCACCGGCACGGCCAAGGTGGGCGTGGACGTCAACGTCGCGGGCAAGGCGAATGTCGGGGTTCAGGGGCAGATCCAAAACACCGGTAATGAGCCGCAGGTGGGCCCGTCGGCCGACGTGCGTGTGAAGCTACCGAACGGTGGGCAGATCGGAGCGAGCGGCGGCGCACTTAGGGGTACGCAGTCTGGCAAGTGGAGCGGCCAGGGCGGCATTGGCTATCAAACGCCTGGTGGGACGACTGTCGGTGGACAGGTTTCGGCCCAACAAGGAGGTCCCGTCGTCGTCACAGGGGGCCTGAACATACCTCTTGGTGGCCAGAACGTGAGCAACAAGACCTGTCGCGAGTGCTATTGCCCGCTTTCGTACCAGTGCTATGCAGACGTCGTGCCGCGCGATTACGACACGCCGACCACGTACGACGTCGAGCAGCGCGGTCGGCTTCGCTATTACTTCAGCCTCGACAAGGCCGATGACACCACCGATCCGACGCTCAAGGGCGAATCGACCAGGACGCTGGACGAGGTAGCAAAACAGGTGGCTGCCGGAAGCAAGGTTCGCTCGATCACGGGCTATGCCTCGCCGGAGGACAATCGCGAGAAGCCCGAGCCGAACCAGAAGCTCTCGATGGATCGTGCGAAGCGCCTGCATGACCTGCTCGGCGCGCGCCTCGGGGCGAGCGCTTCGCTTCCTTCTCCCGCCGCCGGCGGCGAACTGCTGGGGCGCGCGCCGACGATCGCGCCGGGCAGCAGCCTTGCGCAGGCCATGCTGGATGCAGGCTTTGGTGACCCGGAAGACGTCACGCAGTTCCTCGTCGGCAGCGATATCCCCAACCCCAAGTTGGCCGATCAGTTCCTCGGGCTGCTCGATCGCGTGACCGAGCCTGCCGACAGGCTGAAGCTCTTTGGCGTGGGGGCTGATTCACCGGCGGCCCCCAAGCTGCTGGCCGCCATCGAGCTGTTCCGCAAGAACCGCGGACGCGGCCGCAGGCCGTGGGAAGGCATCTTCGGCTTCCTGCGTTACGCGACGGTGGAGCTCAGTACCACGCACAAGGAGGCGGGGACAGAGCATCACCGCACGACGGGCTCGTTGACGCCGATGGCCGAGGCCGTATGCAAGCCCTACGCGATCAAGGCAGAGGCGACGAACAGTTTTGGTCCCGCCGAGCGAGAGCCTGACAAGAACGTCGACTGTCCGAGCGAACCCGCCAATCTTCCCGAGACCGACAAACAATGCCATTACGACTGAGCCATTGCGTTCCAGTGGTACGTGCGCTGGATCGTTTCGACGGCGGTGCATGGCGGAGCCGGCCATGAGCGCGTACGTGCATCACAGGCCATACCGGCCATGGGCGCCGCCTGTATCGACCCGCGTTTCCGGCACGCGTGGGTCATGCAGCTGTGGCAAGCATGCGAACGCCTGCCCACGGTGTCGCGAGAGCAAGGACTCGCGCGCCGCGCCATGGCCCGGCGCTGTCCATGGCGTGCCCGCGCATGACTTCAGCCGGTTGCCGCTGTTCGGTGCGCGCGAAGCCAGCAATGGGCAGGGTGATGACGAAGGCGTGGAATCGGTCGACGGTCCGTCACCGGTCGGCTCCGGCAGCAACGCGCAACCCGCGCCGCCGCGTCCGCGCCCCACCGGCACCAAGGTGGATGCGACCACCAGCTACACGCAGGCCGCGTTGCAGGCCGGGTATCTGTCGGGGCTGGGCATCGTGGCGCGGATGCAGGTGCTGCCCGACAGCACGACGTGGGATGGCAACGAAGTCGTCGAGTCGCTGCAGCAGGTGTCCTCGACATGCCCGGACACGCTCACGCGACCGGGGCCGTGCAACGGCCATTCGCACTTCCCGATCGGCGCGAAACTGCGCGCTCGCGGCGTGCGGCCGGAGCTTCCGGCGACGCGCAATCGCTTCTACGACATCCACACCTCGCAATCGGAGGACGTGAGCTTCCTGCACGACGCCACGCGCAATCCCAAGGGTATCGATTCGTGCGAATCGGTGTGCCGACAGGACTATTCGTATGACGGCGTGGTGATCGGTTCGCACAGCATTCGCCGCCAGTTCCGCAAGGGAAAGTTGAACAACCACGACGTCACCATCATCGACGTGACGAAGACGGACCTCGCCCCCGCAGCTGCCGGCAATCAGCAGCAAGGCAACCCCGGAAGCGGCGGTGGCAGCGGTTCGCCTCCACCCGGCGGCGGAGGAAAACCATGAGCAGCTTCCCCGGCTCGCCGCGCATCCTCAAGGGCGGCATCGTGCTGATCGATCCCGACAGTTCGGCGGTGCTGCGCGTGATCGCGCTGCAGTACAACCCCGATTCCATCACGCGATCGCTGCAGGTGCAGGCGATGGGCGCGGGCGGCGATCGATCCGAAGTGTTGCGGCTGAAAGGCCCGCCGGTGGAGACGATCAAGCTGGAGGCCGAGATCGATGCGGCGGACCAGCTGGAATTTCCCGAGCGGAACCCGGTGGCGACGCAAGCGGGCGTGTTTGCGCAGCTCGCCGCGCTGGAAACGATGATCTATCCCACCAGCGCGCAGTTGAACGCGAACGATGCGCTGGCGCAGATCGGTACGCTCGAAATCATCCCGATGGAAACGCCGCTGGCCCTGTTCGTATGGAGCCAGACGCGCATCCTTCCCGTGCGCGTGACGGAACTGAGCATCACCGAGGAAGCCTTCGACACCGCGCTCAACCCGATACGCGCCAAGATCAGCCTCGGGCTGCGCGTGCTCTCGGTGGATGACGTGCCGACCGGCCACAAGGCCGCCAGCCTGTTCATGAGCTACCTGCAGCGCAAGGAACAGCTGGCGAAAGCGGCGCCCGCCATGCCGCTGTCCGCATTGGGCCTGACAGGAGTGCCGTGATGGCCACGAACTTCCCTCCCACCAGTCGCTACGCGTTGACGCCGACCTGCACCTACATTCGCGCCGACGGCACGCCTATCGCCTACCTCAAGCGCCGCATGGTGCCTACGCCCGAGAACTTCGCACTGCTGCAGTGGCATCGCGTCACGCAGGGCGAGCGGCTGGACAACATCACGGCGAAGTATCTCGGCGATCCGGAACAGTTCTGGCGGCTGTGCGATGCGAATCGTGTACTGCGTCCAGAGGAACTCACCGAAACCATAGGGCGGCGCATCGCCATCACCTTGCCTGAAGGCATTCCGGGGGCGCCGCATGCCTAAGGCCACGCTGACCAAATATCGCCAGCGTCACCCGTCCTGTCTGTGCGCAGGCCGCAGGACCGGTGGCGAAGGCAGACTGGCTGTCTGTCGAGACGGCGGGCCGAAGGCCTGCGCACAGACAGGACGGGCCCCAACGCTAGAAGGTTCAAACGACGGGGTGTCCTCTGAAAGGCTGGCACGCCGCGCCGCGCGGCTTGCCAAGACCGCCAGTCTTCCCTGCACCGCGCAACGCGGCGTGCCAGCCTTTCAGAGGGCATGACGATGGCGATATTTGGTCAGCGTGGCCTTGGGGGCGTGCACCTGACGCTGATGGTCGGGCCGGTGGTGCCGATTCCGGTGCCGCAGATCGTGCTCGACGCACTCACGCAGGTGGAGGTGGTGCAGCCCGACGAAGCGGCCGGTGCATTCACGCTGCAGTTCACGCTGAGCGTGCAGTCGCCGCTGCATACCTTGTTCCTGCTGAGCGGTGGCGGCGTGGTGCCACTGTTGCGCGTGATCCTGATCGCCACCATCAACGGCATGCCGCAGGTGCTGATCGACGGCGTGGTCAACAGGACCACGGTGGCGCCTGGCTCCGACCAGCGCCATACCAGCCTGCACGTGATGGGCGACGACCTGACCGCGGTGATGCAGAAGCTGGAGTTCTCCGGGCTGCCGGGCACGCCGTACCCGGCCATGCCTGCCGAGGCGATCGTCGCGTTGCTGCTGGCGAAGTACGCCTTCCTGGGCGTGGTGCCGCTGATCATTCCCAGCATCGCGATCGACGTGCCTATCCCCACTGATCGCATTCCCACCCAGCAGGGCAGCGACCTCGAATACATCCGCATGCTCGCCGAGCGCGTGGGCTATGTGTTCTACATCGAGCCGGGGCCGGCGCCGGGCATGAGCACGGCGTACTGGGGGCCGAAGATCAAGGTGGGCGTGCCGCAGCCGGCGCTCAATGCCGACATGGATGCAGGCAGCAATGTGGAAAGCCTCAACTTCAGCTACAACGGCGATGCACGCAGCCTGCCGCTGGTGTACATCCAGAATCAGCAGACCAAGGTGCCGTTGCCGCTGCCGATTCCGGACATCGGCCCGCTCAATCCGCCGCTCGGACTCATCGATCCGCCACCGCAACGCCTGCGACCGCTGCCCGAAACGGCGAAATACTCGCCAACGCGCGCGATGTTGCTCGGCATGGCCGAAGCGGCGAAATCGGCGGATACGGTGACGGGGCAGGGCAGCCTCGACGTGACCCGCTATGGCCAGATCTTGAAATCGCGCCAGCTGGTCGGCGTTCGTGGTGTAGGGCCGGCGTTCGACGGGCTGCATTACGTGACGGAAGTGCGCCATTCCATCAAGCGCGGGGAGTACAAGCAGAGCTTCAGCCTCTCGCGCAAAGGGCTCATCTCCACCTTGCCACTGGTGCCGCCATGAGCAAGTACTACGGCAAATACCGCGGCACGGTGATCCAGAACGTCGATCCGGAACAGCTGGGTCGCATCCAGGCGATGGTGCCTGACGTGTCCGGCCTGCTTCCGTCGAGTTGGGCGATGCCCTGCGTGCCGATCGCCGGCAAGCAGAGTGGCGTCTACGTGGTGCCGCAGATCGGCGCGGGCGTGTGGATCGAGTTCGAGCAGGGTGATCCGGACTACCCGATCTGGAGCGGCGGCTACTGGGGCGTGGCGGCGGAAGTACCGGCGCTTGCGCTGGCCGGCAACCCGGCCAGCCCGAGCATCGTGCTCGGTTCCATCCTGCAGAACACGCTGTGCATCAGCGATGTGCCGGGGCCCACGGGCGGCATCATGATCAAGAGCACCACGGGCGCCATGATCGTCGTGAACGACGTGGGCATCACCATCTCCAACGGCAAGGGCGCCACCATCGTGCTGGCCGGTCCCACCGTGACCATCAACAACGGCGCGCTGGTCGTGACGTAGGAAGATCACCGATGCCAGGATTCCTCCTTCATGTCGGTGCGACGGTCCTGTGTTCCCACGCGGGGCAGGCCCAGGCGATGACGCCGAATCCACGGGTGGCGGTGAGCGGACAGCCCACGGTCACCCTTGCCGGCCCCTGGGTCGTCGCCGGTTGCGCATTGCCACCGCCACCGGCGGCGAACGGGCCGTGCGTGACGGCACAGTTCGTGACCGCCGCGACGCGCGTCACGTCGAACGGACAGCCGTTGCTCTGTTTCGACAGCCAGGCCATCTGCGCGCCCACGGGCACGCCGCTGCTCATCGTCGCCAGCCAGATGCGCGCCAGCGCCATGTGAGGACGTCATGGATCCCGCGATCAACATCGACTTTCCCTATCACTTCGATCATTCGGGGCGAACGGCGGCGCCGGACTACGACGACCACGTGCGCGACCTGATCGAGCAGTTGCTGTTCACCAGTCCCGGCGAGCGCGTGAACCGCCCCGACTTCGGCAGCGGCCTGCTGCAGATGGTGTTTGCGCCGAACAGTCCGGAAGTGGCGGCCGCCCTGCAATTCACCTTGCAGGCGGCGTTGCAGCGCTATCTCGGCGACGTCATCGGCGTCAGCGCGCTGGAGGTCACGGCGATCGACTCCACGCTGACCGTGGACTTGAGCTATGTAGTGCTCGCCACGGGCGAGGCTCGCACGGACAGCTTCAGCCGGAGCGCGCCATGAGCACCATGGACAACACGCCTGCCGCGATCGGCATCAGCTGCCAGCTTCTGCCTGCCTGCAGTGACGACCTGCGGCGGGAGAAGGTTCGCCTGGAAGGCAAGCTCAATGGCATCGATTTCGTCGAGGTAGGCGACGACGGCGTCACGTTGTGCGTCCATCTGTTCGGTGGCGTGCCGTCGGACATCGCGGTAGCCAACGTGCGCATCAGCGGTGGTGATCGCATCACCGGTCTGCGCGTGCTCAGCGTCAGTGAGGAAAACGAGCCGGACATGCACGACGATGTCTGCCTGCGCGTCGTGCTGGACCGCGAAGGCGACCACTCCGCGTATTGCCTGTGCCTGGTCGATGCATCATCGGGCGACGATCCCGCCAACTGGCGTGCCTATCCCGGGTTCGATCCGCGTTACGCCTGTGCACCGCTCCGCTTCCGGCTGGGTTGTGCGAAAGATCTCGACTGCGCGGCGGCCACGGCGTGCGTGAAGCCGGCGCCGAGCCTGCCGGACATTAACTATCTCGCCAAGGACTACGCCAGCTTCCGGCAGCTGTTTTTTGACCGCATGGCGATCACCGTGCCTGGGTGGCAGGAACGCCACGTGCCGGATATCGGCGTGGCGCTGGTGGAAGTGATGGCGTATGTCGCCGACCACCTGAGCTATTACCAGGATGCGGTGGCCACCGAGGCCTATCTCGCCACGGCGCGGCGGCGAATCTCCGTGCGGCGGCATGCAAGGCTGGTGGACTACCGCATGCACGAAGGCTGCAATGCGCGCGCTTTCGTGACGCTGGCGTTGGCGGCGGGCGAGCAGACACTTGCGCTCGACCAACTCCTGCTGCTGGTTCCTCCACCCGGGCAACTGCCCGTGGCGCCCGGGCCGATCGATGCCAAGGCACTCGATGCGGCGCGCGCGCAGGGTGCGCTGGTCTTCGAGCCCATGACCTTGGATGGCGCAGACACCATCACTGTCGTCGCCGCGCAGAGTGCCATTCGCATCTACACCTGGGGCAACCAGCGATGCTGTCTGCCACGCGGTAGTACGCAGGCTGTCTTGCTGGACGCACCGTTGCCGGCGCCGCCGACGGAAACACCTCCGCCTGGCACGCCGCCTGGGAGCGATGGCGGCGGTACGCCTTTGCCGCAGGTGAGGTCGGAGGAGGTGAATGCGCCGCGGCGTGCGCTGAAACTGAAGCCCGGCGACTTCCTGATCTTCGAGGAAGTGCTGGGCGTGTCCACGGGCAATCCCGCGGATGCCGATCCTTCGCATCGCCATGCGGTCCGCCTCACCGGTGTGCAGGAACGGGTCGATCCGCTGGATGGCAGCCTGTTGTTGCAGGTGAACTGGGATGCGTGCGATGCGTTGCCGTTCGACCTGTGCCTGTCCGTACGCCTGTCCTCGCCGGATTGCCGCTGGATCGATGATGTGAGCCTCGCGCGCGGAAACGTGCTGCTGGTCGACCACGGTGATCACCCACCAGGGCAATGCCAGTGCGATGCGCTCTGCGTACCGCCGGAGGCGATCGACGACGCCGACTACCCTGGTCTCTCCAGCGCCATGGCATCCGTGCCGGACGCCTGCATGCGGTGCCAGTCGTTGAAGGAAGAGTGCTGGCTGGTGCCGGGAAACGCCCAGTACGAATGCTGCGTGTGCGACGGCGCCGTGCAGGACGTGATCCGCCCGGCAGGCGACTCCGGTCATGCGTTGAACGGTTCACCGCTGACCTGGGCCGAGCCGCTACCCACCGCTTCCGGCGTGCCCGTGTGCCTGTTGTTGTCGCGCGATCCGCGGCAGGCGCAGCCGCAGCTCCGTGTGTGTGGCGGGCGCCTGGACGAGGTGTTGATCAGCGGCATACCTGATGCGGGCTATCAGTGGGCTGCCCGACACGACCTGCTCGAAAGCGGCCCGAACGATCGCCATTTCGTGGTGGAAGTGGACGACGATGGCGTTGCCCATCTGCGTTTTGGTGACGGCACGCTCGGCCGGCAGCCGCAGGCGGGCGATTTCTTCCGCGCCTTGCCGCGCATCGGCAACGGCAGCGTGGGCAACGTGGGCTGCGACAGCATCGTATGGCTGGCGGTGAAAGCAGGTGCGGCGCCAGAGGGGATCGTGCCGCGCAATCCGATGGCAGCTTCGGGCGGCACCGATCCGGAGAGCCTGGCCGAGGTGAAGCGGTATGCGCCCGGCGCTTTCAGGGCGAATGCCTTGCGCGCGATCACCGCCGACGACTACGCCATGTTCGCTGCGCGCGAGCCGGCATTGCAGGGTGCGTCGTGCCAGCTGGCATGGACTGGCGGCTGGTACGAGGCCGATGTCGTGGTCGACCCGCGCGGCGCGGAGAGCCTGGCGCCTGCGCTGGCTGCCAAGGTGAAGCGTGACCTGTGGCCTTATCGGCGCATCGGCCATGACCTGGCGGTGCTGGCCGCGCGGTACGTGCCGCTGCTCATCGAGCTTCGCGTCTGCGTGCTGCCGGATTTCCTTGTGGCGCACGTCAAGGCGGACCTGTTGGATCGCTTCACCGCCGGCCTGCGCAGCGACGGCGTGCCGGGCTTCTTCCATCCCGATTGCCTGCTGCTTGGTTCGCCGGTCTATGCCAGCGCGCTCATCGCCGAAGCCCAGGCCGTGGCCGGCGTTGCCCACGTCGAGCTGATCACGCTTGCCCGCGAGGAAGGCGGCGTGTCGGGCGATGTGCCAGCGGATGGCGTGCTGCACCTGGCATCGATGGAGATCGCACAGATCGACAGCAGTCCCGATCATCCTGATCGTGGCTCCATCACGTTCATCATGGGAGGTGGCCGATGAGCTGCTGCAGCGCCTGTGGCCAGCACGCCTGCGCCTGCGGATGCGGCGCCAGCGAACGCACGCCGCTTCCCCTTTACAACCGGCCGGGTCTTGCCAGCCTCGCGTATCGCGTGGGCACCTATGCCGATTTCTTCACCACCATGCAGATGGACCTGAGTTCGTCCGCGTTGCCGGCCTTGGCCGGGCTGCGCACGCGTGAACTGGACGATCCGTCCATGGCCCTGATGGACGCCTGGGCCATCGGCGCCGACGTGCTGAGCTTCTACCAGGAACGCATCGCCAACGAAGGCTACCTGCGTACCGCAACGGAACGCTGCTCCGTGCTGCAGCTGGGCCGGCTGGTGGACTATCGCCTTCGCCCCGGCGTTGCCGCCGGCGTCTACCTGGCCTACACCATCGACGACAACTCGCCGCCGGTCACGATACCGGCCGGCGCCAAGGCGCAATCCGTGCCGGCACCTGGCGAGCAGATGCAGACCTTCGAGACGGCGGAGTCGCTGGATGCACGGCACGAATGGAACACCCTGCATCCGCGGCAGACGCAGCCGCAGAACATCACGCTGGATAACATCGCTGCACTGCAGGACCTATGGCTGACCGGTGCGGCCACACAGCTCAAGCACAGCGACCGGCTGCTGTTCCAGTTCGGCGAGCTGGCGAACGGCACCAGCGTGTTGCGCATGGTGGAGTCGGTGGACGTCCAGCAGACCGATCCTGCCACCGGCGCGATGCTGCAGCCGGCCGATCAGCGCAGTCGCGTTCGCCTGCAAGCCCTGGGCGCGGCGACGGTGGCGATCGCAGCGGCGGCCAACCGCGCGGTCGTTGCCTTGGCGTCGGGCGATGCGCGCTGGTTCAATGCGTTGCTCGGCGTGCGCCAGCAATTGCTGCTGGGGGTCGACGACGGCGGCTCCACCAAAGCGTTTTCCACAGTGTTCATGCGCTACCTGGAAGGTTGGCAAAGCGGGCCGCAGCCGGTGAGGGACTTCATGAAGGCTGTCGACGAGGCCTTTGGCGGTTCACCCGTGAC
Organism: Dyella jiangningensis; assembly: GCF_003264855.1. Taxonomy (NCBI): domain Bacteria; kingdom Pseudomonadati; phylum Pseudomonadota; class Gammaproteobacteria; order Lysobacterales; family Rhodanobacteraceae; genus Dyella; species Dyella jiangningensis. The sequence goes on from NZ_NFZS01000001.1 coordinate 2,218,741, forward strand.
ACCTCCCGGGGCGACGGGCTTTGGCGCCTTGTTCGGCGCACTGATCCTGCCGCGCACGTTGCAGCCGGCGAACAGCTTGCAGCTACGGCGCGGGATCGCCACGGCGCTCGCGCCAGCCAGCGATGTTCGGCCGCAGCTGCTGCTCAATTTCGCCACGCCACTGCTGGATACGTTCTATCGTGCTTGGACGGCGATCCCCCATGGCGACCCCTCGCCGGACCTGCTGGGCGTGTTCGCACTGCGCATCAAGGCACCGCTGTTCGGCTACAACGCGCCGGCACCCATGACGGTCAACCAGAAGTGGGATGGTTCGCAATGGGTATCGACCATGGTGCCGGGCTCGCTGGACACCAGCCACGAAATCGCCGGTACCGTCTGGCTCGACAACGCCTACGACGATGTGGAGAGCGGCAGTTACGCAGTGATATGGCCGTCCGGGAACAACCCCGTCGTCACCGTGCGCGTGGCGCACGCCACCGCGGCACCGCACTCGATGTACACGATGAGCGGCAAGAGCACGCGCCTGGATATCGATCCGAACCAGGGCGATCACACCTGGAGCGTCGGTGGCGAATCGGATGTGCGCGGCACGCAGGTTTACGCACAAAGCGAGCCACTGACGCTGGCCGCCTCCAATATCGTCGACCAGACGGGAAACGCCACCGTCAGCAGCGCAGGCGTGGCGCAGGATGGCGCCACGCGCATGACGCTCGATGTAGCCGTCGATGGCCTCAAGGCGGGGCGTTGGGTGATCGTGCAAGGGCAGCGCGCCGACGTGCCCGGAACCGACGCCGTGAACGCTTCGGAGGCCGTCATGCTGCTGTCCGTCGAACAGGCGGCATCGAACCTGCCCGGCGACACCATCCATAGCACGCTGGTCTTTGCCGGCAAGGGGCTGGCCTACGCGTATGTCCGCAACAGCGTATCGATCCATGCCAACGTCGTGCGCGCCACGCACGGGGAGACACGCAACGAAGTGCTCGGCAACGGCAATGGCGCGACGGCCATGCCTACGTTCGCGTTGAAGCAGCAGCCACTCACCTACGTCTCCGCGCCCACGGTGGATGGCGTGCAGAGCACGCTGGTGGTATCCGTCAACGGCATGCAATGGCACGAGGTGCGCAACCTGGCGTTTGTCGATGCGACCAGTCGCAGCTACGCGACGGCGATCGACGACGGCGGCAAGGTGAGCGTGCTGTTCGGCGATGGCGTGCACGGCGCGCGAGTGCCTACCGGTATCGAGAACGTCAGTGCGGCGTACCGGCAGGGCATCGGCATGGCGGGCAACGTGCAGGCAGGGCAGGTCAGTCTTGCGGCGACGCGTCCGCTGGGCGTCAAGCAGGTGGTCAATCCCTTGCGCGCCTCGGGTGGCGCCGATCCGGAAACGCGCGACCAGGCACGCGTCAACGTACCGCTGGCGGTGCTTGCGCTGGATCGCCTCGTGTCCATTACCGATTACGCCGACTTCTCGCGCACCTATGGCGGCGTGGGCAAGGCCTCCGCGAACAAGCTCGGCTCGCAGGTATTGGTCACCATCGCCGGCGCCGACGACGCGCCCATCGACGACACCTCCGACCTCTACCGCAACCTGCTGCAGTCGCTGCAGCGTTACGGCGACCCCTCGCTGCCGGTGGCGCTGATGGTGCGTCAGCTGGTTGCGTTGACGTTGAGCGCCAAGGTTGGCCTGTTGCCGGACTACGAATGGGAATCCGTGGAGCCCGTGATACGCGCCGCGCTGATGCATCGTTTCGGCTTCGAGGGCGCGGGGCTGGCGAGCCCTGTCTACCTGAGTAGCGTCGTGTCGTGCATCCAGGCCGTGCGCGGCGTGGCCTGGGTGGACGTGGACGCCTTCGGCAGCCTCGACGAGGCCACGCTGCTGCTTGGCTTTGGCGTCGGCGGCGATGATGGCGGGGAGGGCGCTGTGCTGAAGCGCAACCCACCGCAGGTGACAGACGCCGCAGCAGCGCAGCGGATCACCGTGCTCGACGCCCGCCTCGACGACCAGGGCAACCCGCAGCCGGCGCAGATTGCGTATTTCCTGCCGAGCGTTCCAGACACCCTCTTGCTGCAGCAGGCCGCGTCATGAACAGCCAGTCGGATCGTCTGTACGACCTGTTGCCCGTGGTCTACCGCATGCGGGACGCGGACCAGGGCTATCCGTTGCGCGACTTCCTGCGCGTGCTGTCGGCACAGGCGGATGTGCTGGAACAGGACATCACGCGCCTCTACGACAACTGGTTCATCGAGACCTGTGACGACTGGGTCGTGCCGTACATCGGTGATCTGCTCGGGTACACGCTGCTGCCGGAAGCGGCCACGTTGTCGATGGATGGTTGCGGGTCCGCCGGGCTGGGGCGTGTGCTCGCACCGCGTGCGGACGTGGCGAACCTGATCGATGCGCGCCGCCGCAAGGGTACGCTCTCCTTGCTGGAAGACCTTGCGCGCGATGCGGCGAACTGGCCGGCGCGTGCGGTGGAGTTCTATCCACTGCTGGGCTGGATGCAGCATCTCGATCACCAGCATCCGTGGCGAGGCGGCACGGCCGACCTGCGCCAGCCTGGCCGGCTCCAATGCCTGGCGTGGGAGGACGGCGCCTTCAGTCGCCTGGCGCACAGCGTGGACATCCGCCGCATCGACAGCACGCATCGACGCGGGCGTTTCGCCATCCCCGGCGTGGGCGTGTTCGTGTTTCGCCTGCGCAGCTACTCCGTCACCCGTACGCCGGCTTATTGCGTGGAAGAACAAGGTGCGCAGTGCTACAGCTTCAGCGTGCTTGGGCAGGATACGCCGCTGTTCCAGCGCCCGGTCGCCGAGCCCACGCCCACGCATATCGCGCAGGAAGAAAACCTCCCCGTGCCATTGCGGCGTTTTCGCTTTGCCGAGCGCGGCATCGAGGCGGACTACGCGTCGGTGTCGCCCAACCTCTACGGTGAAGGCAGGAGCGTGCAGATTTTCGCGCCCGATTGGCCGGCCAAAGGCCAGGGCTTGCCGGTGTCCATCGAGCTGCTGATGCCAGCCGACCTTGGCGACTGGAAATACCAGGTGCCGCGTGGCCGCGTCGCTGTCGATCCGGAACGTGGACGCATGCTGTTCCCCGCGGGGCAGCGCCCCAAACGTGGTGTCTGGGTGGATTACCAGTACGGTTTTGCGGCGGATATCGGTGGCGGCGAGTACGCGCGCGTCACGCCGGAGCTGGAAAACGCGACGCGCTATGTCGTGCATGCCGCCTTGCCCGACAGTGATCCGGCCAAGACCACCTTGCCCGACCGCCACTTCGCCAGCATCACGGCCGCGCTGGATGCCTGGGCGAAGGCGAAGGCCGCGACGCCAACCTTGCATGCGCTGATCATCGAGCTTGCGGAAAGCGGCGTCTACGAAGGCGGCATCGATCTGCAGCTGGATCCCGGCGAAGCCATCCAGATCCGCGCAGCCGATCGCGCCCGTCCGGTACTTCGCCTGCTCGACGTGCGTGCCAGTCAGCCCGATGCACTGTCCGTGGGTGGCGGGCCGGGCAGTCGCTTCATCCTGGATGGCCTGCTTGTTTCGGGGCGTGGCATCGAGGTGCACGGGCCGCAGGATGACGGCGATGCAGCGGCCGTGCCCGTCGGCGATCTGTGCGAACTGGTGATAAGGCACTGCACGCTGGTGCCGGGATGGTCGCTGCAGTGCGATTGCGACCCCAAGCGCCCGGGCGAGCCGAGCGTCACGCTCGACGCCACGCGGGCGTCGCTGCGCGTGGAATGCAGCATCCTTGGCGGCATCAGCGTGATATCGCCGGCCAAGCGTGGCGAACCGCCATCGATCTCGTTGCGTGACAGCGTGCTGGACGCCACCGGCCCGCAACGGCTGGCCGTCTCCTCGCCGGACGAAGTGGTGGCTTATGCCGTAGCCAGTTTCGCCCGCTGCACCGTGATCGGCGAAGTGCAGGTACATGGCCTGCGTCTGGCGGAGAATTCGATCTTCGCCAGTCCGCTGCGTGTGTTGCGCAGGCAGGCCGGATGCGTTCGCTTCTGTTTCGTGCCCACGGGTTCGCGCACGCCCCAACGCTTCCATTGCCAGCCGGATCTCGCCGTGGCCGCCGTGGATAGTGCCGACGCGGCGCAGACGCGACTGCGTGTCGTGCCGTTGTTCCGCAGTCGACGTTACGGCTCACCGCACTACATGAGGTTGTCCGATGCGTGTTGCGAAGAGATTCGCAGCGGCGCATCCGATGAGTCTTCGATGGGCGTGTATCACGACCTGTATGAGCCGCAGCGCCGGGCGAATCTCGCGTTGCGGCTCGAAGAATACGTGCCCGCCGGCGCCGCTCCCGGCATTTTCTTCGCGAGTTAGGAGATCGATCATGAAAGGCGACTTTGCACGTGTCACCTTCGACTCGACGCTGCATTACAGCCAGGTCTTCCAGCAGCAGGGCCGCGTCATGCTGGAAGCGGACTGGAACGAGCAGGCCAGCATTCAGCTGAACCTCCTGCGCACGCTGGCGATGGACCTGGTAGGTCCGTGCTGGGCGCCTGGCAACGGCTTCCGGTTCACGGTTGCGCCGAAGTTGCCCGACTGGCCGCTGACGCCCGGGCACTTCTACGTCGACGGCATCCTCTGCGTCAATGAAGGCGCCTGCACGTTCGGCACACAACCCAATGTGCCGACGCCCGACACGATCACGGGCAGCGACGGCTCATCAGGCCAGCCGGCAAGCTTCGCGTTGTGGCTCGACGTGTGGGAGCGGCACCTGTGCGCCGTGGAAGCGCCATCCATCGCGGATACGGCGCTCGACGGTATCGACACGGCGTCACGCGCGCAGGTGGTCTGGCAGACGCGCATGCTCGACCTCGATCCCGAGCGTTCCACGGCATCCCTGGCCAACGTCCGTACGGCACTGGGGCTGCGCAAGGATCTGGATGCGGCGACGCTCAAGCAGGATCTGGCCAATCTCGATGCCCTCGCGAATGCATTGAACGGGCAGGGCGCGGCGAACACGACGATCTGCGATGCATTGCGCCAGTGGGTTGGCGTGCGCGCCAACTACGCGTGGCCACGGATGCGAGCGCAGCTGGGCCCCGTCGACAGCGACAGCGATCCGTGCGTGATCGCTGCCGATGCGCGTTACCGGGGCTGCGAAAACCAGCTGTATCGCGTCGAGATCCATCGCGGCGGGCTGGCCAGCACGGAGGCGGCACCGGCCACGACCAGCTTCAAGTGGTCGCGCGAAAACGGGTCGGTGGTCTTTCCCGCGCTGAGCAGCGTGGTCGGCCAGGCGGACGACGGCAGCGCGATCATGACCGTTACCCTGGGAAGCGTGGGACGCGACCAGCGATTGGGATTGGCGACGGGCGACTGGGTCGAACTGGTGGACGACGACTATACCCTGGCGCAGCTCGCCTATCCGCTGCTGCAGGTGAAAGCGGTCGACGCCACGCGGCGAACGGTGCAACTGGCATTGGCAACAGGGTTGACGCCCTATCAGTTGAGCAACGATGCGCGAAAGCACCCTTTGCTGCGCCGCTGGGATCAGCGCGACGGCGTAGCGGCGGGCGGCGACGTGATCCTGGCGGAGGGCGAATACGTCACGCTAGAAAATGGCATCCAGGTCAGCTTCGAGCCGGGCGGCCTGTACGCCACCGGCGACTACTGGCTGGTTCCCGCACGGGTTTCGGGGCAGGGCATGATCGAATGGCCGCAGGTGAACGGTGCACCCGTGCCGCTGCCATCGCGGGGCATGCATCATGCCGCGGTACTTGGCGCGTATACGGCCGCCGCGGGCTATGCGGAGTGTTGTTGCCGCTTCGACTCGCTCTGCACGCTGCTCCGCAACAGCGCGACCCGCAAACCGCTGGATACCGCGACGGGCGCCGCCGCGAAGAACGCGGCCGTCGCCAAGGCGGCACCTGCCGTGAAGAAGGCCACCCGCAAGAAGAAGACGGGCTGAACCGGAAAGTCGGGCGGGGTGGCCCGCACGCACGACCCGCCGCGTGTGCGGGGTTCGCGTACTTCTGGCCCGTTATGAGACTACGTGACGTCATGCCACAGGCCTTCTGCGCTGTCCGGCAGGGACCGGACGTGAGAAGATGTCTTGAGCCTACTCAAGACTTGGCTGGATGGGGACGACGTGATCCGTGGAAGGACAGCACATCGGTGGGTTGCATGGCTGGCGATCGCGGCCGTGTGGCTGCTGGTGGCTGCGCCCACGGTGTCCCGCACGCTGGCTGCCACGGATGCCTGGCCTGAGCTGGGCGCCTGGTGCACGGGCCACGGGCTCGACCAGCACCATCCGTCAGCCCCGGAGGCCCCGGGCCTACACACCGACGAGTGCGGGTACTGCGCGCTGCTCGGTCACAGTCCGGCCCTGACGGGCCACTCCGCGGCCGCGCCCATGGCCGCCCTTCTGCCGGCCGCCGCGCCGGTTCATGAAGCCCCCGGGCATTGGCGTGCGCTGCCATGGCTGAGCGCACATCCGCGCGGACCACCACGGGCCTGACTGCACATCGCCAGGCGGGGTGATGCGTCCAGCACGCATGCTGACCCCGCATCGGAAGGCCACTCGTGAATGAAGGCAGGCGTCGCGCAAGAAGCGCGCCGCTCGTTGCCGTGCGGGCGCGATGGCTTGCAGTTATCCCGGCAACGCACGGCGGTGCCGGTGAACCTAGGATGTCCTGCTATGCGTTCCTCTTTCTTGCGCAGTGCGCTGCTCGGCTTGCCGCTGAGCGTGCTCGCGTCCTCCATTGCGCTGGCCCAGGGTGGGCCTGGCGCCGACAATCCCGATGCAATCGATGGGCAGGTGACCAGCCTGGGTGCCGTCCGCGTGACGGCCGACACGCCAACGCTCGTGGCCCCCGGCTTCCCGGCGAGCATGGTCACCGTACCGGTCGAGCGGGTGGAGGCCACCATCAATGCGGTCGACGTGGAAGATGCGGCCAAGTACCTGCCCAGCATCTTCATCCGCAAGCGTAACTACGGCGATACGCAGCCGGTGCTGGCCACGCGTACCTGGGGCGTGAATTCCAGCGCGCGTACGCTGGTCTATGTCGATGACATTCCCATCTCGGCGCTGATCGCCAACAACAACACCATCGGTGCGCCGCGCTGGGGCATGACCTCGCCCGACGCCATCGACCATATCGACATGCTGTATGGGCCCTTTTCGGCGGCGTACGCGGGCAACTCGATGGGCGGCGTGATGCGCATCGTCACGCGCATGCCGGAGAAGACCGAGGTCACCGTAAAGCAGACCGAGGCGGTGCAATCGTTCGATCTCTACGGCACGCACGGCAACTACAGCACCAGCCAGACCACGCTCACGGCCGGCGGCCGCAGTGGCGATCTCGGCTGGTTCGTCGGCGCCAATGCGACCAACAGCTTCAGCCAGCCGCTGTCCCTCATCACCGGTACCGCCACGCCCGCGGGCACCAGCGGCACCATCCCCGCGCTGAACAAGCTGGGGCAGGTGGCGAACGTGTACGGCGCGGGTGGGCTGCTGCATACGCGCATGCTGGATCTCAACGGCAAGCTCACCTACGACATCACCCCGCAGTGGCGTGCGACCTACCTCGTCGGCTACTGGAGCAATCATGGCCAGTCGGATGTGGACAGCTATCTGACCGATGCCTCGGGCGAGACCACCTACGGCAAGGTGACCGGGTTCGCCAGCAACAACTATGACCTGAGCGCGCATCACCTGATGCAGGCGCTCTCGCTGAAGTCCGATACCAAGGGCGACTACGACGGTTCGTTCGTCATCACCCACTACGACTTCCTGAAGGACAAGCAGTGGTCGCCGGCGGGCGTCACCACCGGCACGGACTTCACCAGCAACGGCAGGCTGGCGAGTTACGGCGGCACGCAATGGACGACGGTCGACGCCACCGGGCTCTGGCGACCGCAGGGCTACGGGGGCGCGCACGAAGTGTCCGTGGGCGCGCATGGCGATCGCTACGAGCTCGACAACCCCACCCGCAATCTCGCCGACTGGCAGGATCCGTCCAGCGTCACCACGCTGTACTCGGCGGGTCGGGGCAAGACCCAGACCGAAGCGCTCTGGATACAGGACGCCTGGCAGCTTTCTCCGTCATGGCTGCTGACGCTGGGCGGGCGCTACGAATGGTGGAAGGCGAGCGACGGTTACAACTACAGCGGCAAGACCGCCGTGAACCAGCCGGTGGAGAAGGCGGATGCGTTCTCGCCGAAAGCGACCCTGCAGTGGAGTGTGACGCCCGAGTGGCGCGTGACAGGCTCGCTCGCCAAGGCGGTGCGCTTTCCGACCGTGGGCGAGCTGTACCAGCTGGTATCCACGGGCTCGACCTACAGCGTGCCCAACCCCGACCTGAAGCCGGAAAACGTGCGTAGCGGCGAGCTCGCCATCGAGCACGGCATCGACCAGGGCTTGCTGCGGCTGTCGCTGTTCCAGGAAAACACCCGGCAGGCGTTGATCTCGCAGACGTCGACGCTGCCGAACGTGGCCGTACCGGTCACCTATGTGATGAACGTGGGCGAGCTGCGCAATCGCGGCGTGGAACTGGTGGCGCAGAAGGACAACGTGCTGGTCCGCGGGCTGGATCTGTCCGGCAGCGTCACTTTCGTCGACTCCACCATCCTTTCCAACGACAGCTTCGTCAGCGCCACGGGCACCACCTCGCAGGGCAAGCATGCGCCCTACGTGCCGCGCTGGCGTGCCACGGTGGTGGCGACCTACCGTCCCGATGAAGCCTGGTCGTTTACGCTGGCCGGGCGCTACAGCGGCAAGCAGTATTCGACGCTGGACAACACGGACAACACCTCGCACGTGTTCGGTGCGTTCGACAGTTTCCGGGTGTTCGACCTGCGTGCGCATTACCAGATCAACGACCATCTGGCCGCCTCGTTCGGCGTGGACAACTTCACCAATGAGAAGTACTTCCTGTACCACCCGTTCCCGCAGCGTACGTATGTGGCGGATGTGAAGCTGAGTCTGTGAGCTGGATGCCCGCCCGGTGCGATGCCGCGTTGCGGTCGCGCACCGGGTGCGCTCCTACAGGGGCGGCGACAGGGCTTCAGTCGAGCAGGATGGGTTCGTGTTTGCCGGGCAGGCGTACGGTGAAGCCTTTCCCCGTGAGGCAGGTTGCCAGTGCCTGCATGCCGCGCTCGTATTCGCCATGGACGAGGAAGACGCCGCGGCGGCGGTTTTGACCCAGCCATGCCAGCAGTTCGTCACGGCCGGCGTGGGCGGAGAAGCCGTTGATGGTCCAGATCTTCGCGTTGACGGCGATGTCTTCGCCAAAGATCTGCACGCGTCGCGCGCCATTGACGATGCGTCGAGCCAGCGTGCCCTCCGCGGCGTAGCCGACGAAGACGATGCTGCTCTTTTCGCGCCACAGGTTGTGGCGAAGATGGTGACGTATGCGTCCGCCATTGCACATGCCGGAGCCGGCCATGATGACTGCGCCGCCTTCGATGCGATTGATCGCCATCGAGTCGGCGCTGTCGTGCGAGAAACGAAGATTCGGCATGGCGAATGGATCTTCGTTGCGCAGCACGGCGGTGAATTCATCGTCGAAGCACTCCGGATGGCGTCGGAAGACTTCGGTCGCCGAGATCGCCATCGGCGAATCCAGGAAGACAGGCGTGCGCGCGGGAATGCGGTCCTGCCGCATGCCCTGGTGCAGGTAATACAGCACCTCCTGCGCGCGCTCGAGCGCAAAGGTGGGAATGATGACGTTGCCGCCGCGCTTCAACGTGCTGTTCACCGCTTCGTAGAGTTCGTCCACGGAGTCGGGCAGGGCACGATGGTCACGGTCACCGTAGGTGCTTTCCATCACCACGAAGTCGGCGGGCGGGGCCGGCGTCGGGTCGCGAAGAATGGGACGCCCGGGGCTACCCAGGTCGCCGGAGAACAGGATGCTGCGTGCCTGGTCGCCGTCCTGCAGGTTCAGCAGGATGCTGGCCGAGCCGAGAATGTGACCGGCATCCAGAAACCGGGCCTGGATGCCAGGAACGACACTGACGGTGTCACCGTAACCCACCGGGTCCGAAAAGCGCTCGAGTGCGTTGAAGGCGTCGTCCAGCGTAAAGAGCGGCGGCTGGACGGATTCACCGCGCCGTCGACTGCTGCGTTCGGCACGGGCGGCATCCTCTTCCTGCAGGCGTGCCGCATCCAGCAGCACGATGCGCGCGAGGTCGCGGGTGGCCGAGGTTGCCAGGATGCGCCCGCGGAATCCTTCGCGGACCAGGCGGGGAATGCGTCCGGCGTGATCCAGGTGCGCATGGGTGAGCAGCAGCGCATCGATCCGGCCGGGGTCGAAGCCGAAGGGTTCGGCGTTTGCCTGTTCCTCTTCGCGCGAACCCTGGAACATGCCGCAATCGATCAAGACCTGCTTGTCGCCGCAGCGCACCAGGTGACACGAACCAGTGACCTGCTTGGCCGCGCCGTGGCAGCTGTAGAACATGGCGGGATGCATGCGTCGTGTTCCTGGTGGATTGGCGATGGTGCCGAAGGTCCAGCGTTGCGAATGCAGCGTGGCCTGTCGCCGGTCAATGCTGCATCAAGACCGGCACGTTGACGTGCTGCAAGACATGCCGGGTGGCGCCGCCGAGTACGCGTTCGCGCACCCGCGAATGGCCGTATGCGCCCATGACGAGCAGGTCCGACCTGGCGCCTTCGACTTCCCGCAGCAAGGCGACACCGGCTTCGCCGGGCGTGGCATGCACGCGCCGCACGCGCGTCTTGATGCCGTGGTTGGCCAGGTAGACGGCCGGGTCGAAGCGTGGCGCGTGTTGCGGGTCGTCGTCGTACGTGGGCGCTTCGCCGTCGAGCAGCACTACGTCGCCTGCGCCGTGCACGAACGGCAGCGCGGCGTGCATGGCGCGAGCCGATTCGATGCTGCCGTTCCACGTCAGCGCAACCCGCTCCGCCCGCACCGGGCCCTGCCAGGACGGAGGAAGGAGCAGGCAAGGCGTGCGGCAGGTGAGCAATGCTTCGCCCAGCACGTCGAAGGCGATGGTGTCATCGACCATGTCGCGCTCGATCACGATCAGGTCGTGCCAGGCACCGAGCTGACGCATCGTCTGCGCAATGCCTGCGCGGGTCACCATCCACGACGCGCGATGCACGCCTGATTCCCTGGCCATCGCCAGAAACGACGCCTGGTCGCCTGGATGCTCGCGAGGCGGATCGATCAACAGCGCGAGCACCGACGGCTCTGGCTCACCGCCATGCAACATGCGCAGGCCCGGGTCGATGTAGCAGCCGCTCAATCGCGCACCGAAAGCAGCCGCCAGGGATGCGGCGGCAAGCGCGGCAGGACTCCACGGGGACGTGGCGGTCACCAGCGCCAGTACGTCTGCCGGTGCACCGCTGGCCATGGCGGAAGGCGTGTTCATGACGGCCGTGCCTGAAGTTGGAAGCTGTGGACGACCTGCGATGTGTCGTCCGGATCGAGGCGTCGCTGGAAGCCCAGTGCAAGCGCCAGTGCACGCATGGCCTGGTTGCTCGCCGCGTCGATCGAGATCATGCGCCTGAAACCGTGTGAACGCGCTTCGTCGATCAAGTATCGCATCAGCAGGCAGCCCAGGCCGTGGTGCTGCCACGCGTCGGCGACGGTGACCGCGCATTCGCAGGTGTCGCCATCCATGGTGGCGCAGTAGCGAGCCACGCCGACTTCCCGGGCCATGCCTTCGACGACCACCACGGCGATAAGCGCCTCGCGCCGGTCGTGGTCGACATCCATCATCTGGTCGATCAATGCGTCGCTCGGCTGCTTGAAGTCGCACAGGAAGCGCAGGCGGCGCGAATGGGGCGAGAGATGGCGGATGAAGTCCGTTTCCAGCTGACGATCATCCTCGCGCAGCGAGCGGATCAGCACGGCCGTGCCGTCGTCCAAGGTCTCCCGGTGTTCCGTGCCCGGGTGGAAATGCCCGGTTGCATGAAGCCGCGAAGCCTGGCTCGTATGGGTGGCATGAGTGATGAGTGACATAAAACCTCCTGGAGAATTTGGGTTCGCCAGGGCTTGTTCCGTGTCCCGACGATGATGATCGCTGCGATGCACGTTCAGCCGACGGGTCCGGCTTCGCGCGCGCCGATGGGGCGGTCAGTTGCACACCAGCACAGGCACGGGGCTGCCCAGCAGGACCTTTTGCGTTTCACTGCCCAACAGCAGGCGCGTCATGCCTCGGCGCCCATGCGAGCCCATCACGATCAGGTCGCATTGCCTGGCCTTCGCCACTTCGAGAATGGTTTCGTTGGGTTGCTCGCCAAAGTCGGCTTCGCCCTCGAACGGAACGCCTGCGGCGTCTGCCATGGCGCGAACCTCTTGCAGATACTGCTCGCCGTCCGTCTTGGCCTGTTCGTTGTAGGCGAACTCGGTGGCGGCCAGCAGCGCGCCCATGTAGGCGATGGTCTGGAAGGGCGGGATGATGTGCAGGACGGTGATTCTGCCCTGGCACAACTTGGCCAATTCGATGCCTTTCGTCGCGGCGCGCCTGGAAAGCTCGGAACCGTCGATCGGGATGAGGATGTGCTTGAACATGGATGCCTCGCTGCAAGCCGCGGTGGCGGCAAAAGGGGTGACATCTAGCGTCGCGTATGCCCTGTGCAACGCCCGTCGTGACGATGCCTGCTGTCAGCGTAGACCTGTGGCAAGTCAGCGGACCGCCCTGGCGTCAATCTGCCGCATGATCGCAGCGCCATCGATCCGTCGGCATGCACGCCGCGCAAACGATCGCTGTTTACACTGGGTACGAAAGGACAAGGGGGTGAAGCCATGTACCAGAGCATCCTTTTACCCGTCGACGGATCCGAATATGCCCTCAAGGCGGTGGATACCGGCATCGAGCTCGCCAGACGGCTGCAGGCGAAGGTGTACGGCGTCCACGTGGTACCGCCGCTGCCGGCCATTTCGTACGTGGCCGAACTGATCCAGTCGCGCGACTCCTACACCGATCTCGCCAGGGAGCGCGCCCAGGCCTGCCTGGACGAAATCAGTCGCCGGGCCGCTGCAGCCGGCGTGCCCTGCGAGACGGAATTCGTGTTCGATCTGCGGCCCTACGTCGCCATCGTCGCCGCGGCGACCAAGCATCACTGCGACCTGATCGTGATGGCCTCGCGTGGCTACCACGGGTTCGAACGCGTGCTGCTCGGCAGCGTGACGCACAAGGTGATGATCAGCTGCGACGTACCCGTGCTCGTGTGCCATTGAGCAGGGGCACCGCCGCGACGGGCGCAGCGCGACGGCGCCCCGCGTTGTGCTGCACTGCAATGAAGTCGTCGATCAGATCTGGTCGGCGGGCGGCACCAGGTGGTGCTTTACCTGGATCGCGTCCAGCCGCTCGCATACCCAGCCATGGTCATCCGGCCCGGCATTTTCCTGCACTGCCTCGGCCAGTTTGTTGAAGGCTTCCCAGAAGTCGGCCGCATGCGGCTTGCTGCTTTCCAGGCCGGGCACGAAGCTGTCCAGCGCGTCGAGCATCTGATCGAGTTCTGCACGTGACTTGGCCATGCCAGCCACCCTACACCCCGACCCCATGAATGAGGCGCGAAAGCCTTATCCAAAGGGTCACGACCGCTTAACGGCCGCGCAGGCAGCTTAAATGTCCCCTGTGCCGAAGAAGCGGTGCGTGTATGGAACAGGACCGCGAAAATGACCTCCTTTCCCGAGCGTGCGACGAACTGCTCGAGCAAAATGCCTTGCTGCAACAAGAGGTCGAACTGCTCTGCGCCCAGCTGCGTCGGCATCCCGCCGGGGAAATGCAGATACGGGAAGCCCGGCGGCTGATGGAGGAGCTGACGGATGCCACGCGGGGCTGCACGCCGTTCCCGTCCATGGGCAGCCTGGAAGCCGGCGCCTACTGAGCTACCTCCAGCACGATCTTCCCGATGTGCCGGCCTGATTCCAGATCACGATGGGCGTCCGCCGCGCGTTCGAGCGGATAGGTCGCGTGGATGATCGGCAGGCAACGGCCTTCGGCCAGCACCGGCCATACATGCCGATGAAGCGCCTGGGCAATGGCGGCCTTCTCCTGCATGGTGCGGGTGCGCAGGGTCGAGCCGGTGACGATGGCCCGCTTCACCGCGATCTTCTGCAGGTCGACGCGCTCGGCGACAGGACCGCCCAGGAAGCCGATCAGGAGGAGTCGTCCGTCGCGCGCGAGCGTCGCGAGGTTGTCGTCGAAATAGCTGGCGCCCATGATGTCGAGGATGATGTCCGCGCCGTGATGCTCCGTCTTCGCCAGCACCACTTCGGCAAAGGCCTCCTGTCGGTAATTGATGGGGTCGCCGCCAAGCTCGCGGACCATCGCGCACTTCTCCACGCCGCCCGCGGTGGCGAACGTGCGGATGCCGAATTCGCGACAAAGCATCAGCGCGGTCGTGCCGATGCCGCTGGTGCCGCCATGGATGAGAGCGATGTCGCCCCGTTGCGCGCGTCCGATCTCGAACAGGTTGACCCATACCGTAAAGAAGGTTTCGGGTACGGCCGCCGCCTGCACCATGGACAAGCCGCGTGGAATCGGCAGCGCCTGGGTTGCAGGCACGACGCAGTACTGCGCATACCCTCCACCGTTGGTCAGCGCGCACACCGTATCGCCTGTCGCTTTGCTCGCGACGCCTTCACCCAGTGCGACCACCGTGCCGGCCACTTCGAGTCCCGGTGTCGGGTTGGCGCCGGGTGGTGGCGGATACAGTCCTGCGCGCTGCAAGGCATCGGGCCGGTTGACGCCCGCCGCGGCAACCCGCAGCAGCAACTCGCCAGGGCCCGGCGTGGGCATCGGTACAACGCGTGGTTGCAGCGCTTCCGGACCGCCGTGTTCGGCAATCCCTATCTCGATCATCGTGGCTGGAAGCGATGCGGTGTTCATGACCATGCCGGACGGTGGGGCGTCGCCATGATGAAGCAGGGGTACGTCGACTCCCCGTGATTCAACGCGACGCGTCGGGCCAGCTCGACAGGGAAGGCACGTCGTGTTCGATATACCGCGCGTCAAGTCGCGTCGCGAGCCACGCACTCACCGCATCCAGCGGACACGAGGTCGTTCCGTGGCATGGCGGCAAGGCGAGCGTGTGTTGCACGAGCGCGGCGTCGGGGCCGAAATCCGCGTGACGCAAAGCATTCAGCGTCGGCATGACGCTCGAGACCTTCACGACGGAGCGACCATGCTCGCGCCACAGATCGAATACCAACGCGCCACCCGGCGGATAGTCATCGGGCTGCCGGCTGTCGTGCCAATCCACGTCGAGCACGCCGGCCAGATTCGCCAGGTTGGTGTCATGGCCTGCCAGGCACATGGCACGTACATCTTGCTTCATCAAGGGTGCTGCCGCGATGCGCGTCAGTCAGCCCATGGCGGCAACGTCGCGCTGCTTGCTGCATGGGTAAAGGACGAATACGGTGCCGATGTCCTGCGATACGTTCGTGCCCGGCATGACGCCTAAGAGGCCTCGCGGCCGACATCGAGCAGCGCGCCGCCGCACGGAACATTGAAGTCGCATCGTTGCGCATCGAAGCGCGCGGCGAACGTGCTGTCGCGGTCCAACTGCATGTACGTTCCTTGGGGACGCGGCGCAACTCGGCGGAACCGGTCGCGTGGATCACCCGCCGATCGGGTGCGGGCTTTATCCATGCAGTGATGCCGACCGCGGTCGGCGGAAACCGTCCGCGGATCGCGCCAACGGACTCTTGTGACGTTTGCGTGAAAAACGCTGCGCACGCGTGCCGATGCCGTGAACGTATCGTGAGGACCGATGCGTCGTGCGTAGCGAATCTGAATGCTCGGCACGTGTCGGGTCCGGCGAGGACTTACGCGAGCGCTCTTGCCTAGGGCACATTCGCCGGACCGGGCAGACGGTTTGCCGCAAGTTGCCCGGTTCTCGCTTGATTCAACGCGTCTCGGAATTGGGATGGCTAAGGAGGGAATACACATGCAGCATGCACGCAACCGTCGTTTTGCAAGTCTCGCCGCCGCAGGGCTGGCGCTCGTGGCGCTGGCCTCCGCGCCCGCCATGGCGCAGGTGGGGGCACCGGCCAGCGGGCTGGGGCAATCGTGGCCGAACGCCACCGACGTCAGTAGCAGTCCGCATTGGCACGTCTATCTTTTCGAGCGCAATGGCATCCGCTACGTGCAGGTCAACGATCTGAGCGGAAGGGTCCGCGCGGCGTTCGCAAGGTCGGGCGGAAGCTTCCTTGCGCTGCCGGTGGGCGTGGACGCCTCGCGTTTGGGCACGCCGCAGGAGCCGCTGGCCGCTACCACCCAGGCCGCCGGCGAGATCGTCTATCGGGATGCAACCACCACGGTGCTGGTGTCGCCGCAGCCCGACGGTACGGCGCGCGTCTACGCTGCCGATGGCGATTGCAAGGATCCGATCGAGTGCAGCTCCCGCGCACAATGATGCGGGTGTAGTCGCGCCGGGGCGCCGTCAGGCAGAGGCGCCCTGGTGGATCGGCATCGAGCGAAGCGAGTCGTGCAGCAGCAAGGTCACGCTGAGCCCGCGCTGCGTGTCGCGCACATGGACCACGCCGCCATAGATGTGCGCGCGATCGCGGATGGTGTTCATGCCGAGGCCGCTGGCACCGAGCAGGGTCATCGCCTGCTTCCACGAATCGTTCTCGGGCTTCGGTGTCGTGCCGCCTTCCTCGGCCGACGCCAGTTCGCCGACGAGTCGCATGACGACCCATCGCCTCCTGCTGGTGTAACCGCCGCGAAGCTGCAGGTGCACGTGCTGCATCGGTGCGCGCGAAAGCACGTACACCAGTACCTCGCAGGCGAGCCGATACAGCGTGAGATGAACGTCGGGCGCCAGCTGGCTCAGGCCGCGCCCCGACAGGTCGCATTGGTAGGTGGCGCCGGTCAGGTGAATGGCCTGGGCAAACGGGCCTTCGCGCAGCGTGGCGGGTACGCCGCGTTCGCGCCAGCCGCGCGGATGCAGCGCATTGGCCAGCCGATGCATTTCGTGTTGCGCAAGCACCACGTGGCGCGAGTAGATGTGCTCTTCATTGGCGGGCAGCACGTGGCGCAGCCGATCCAGCAGGCGATTGTGGTTCTCGCGGATGCTCTGGCCGATGTGTTCGAGTGCATCGGCGGCCTGGCGCATGCGCAGCTCTTCCAGATACAGGCCCTGCTGGGCCAGCTGGAATCCACGCAATGTATCGAGCTGTTCCGTATCGCCGGTATGGGCCTGGTGCGCGATGCGCGAACCGAGCAGGAGCAACGTGGTGACGGCGAACGCGATCAGCGCCTGCGCCTGGATGACGCCCGGGTCGCGCACCATGGTCGATGTCATGGTCACCGCGAAGCTGGCGAGCGTGCCGCCGATGGCAGCGCCTTGCCAGCCGTAGCGTGACGTGAGCCACGCCACCGGCAGGAACATGGCGATGCGGAACACCTGCATGCCGTCGCCCTGGCTGCTGAATACCAGGCCGACCAGCACGAACAGCGGAAGCAGCACGCCGATCAGGCAGTCGCGGGTGAGGTGGCCGTACCAGCGCGAGGCGCTTGGCGTGAGACGCGTGCCCCGCGAAAAAGCCAGCTGGATCGCCAGAATGGTCGGCACCACGGCAATGGCGCCCAGATAGTTGCCAAGGAAATAGCCGAACAGGATCTGACTCGTGATGGTGATCGGCGGACTGTCCGGCGGCAGCTGCGTCGCGGCGAGCGTGAGCGCATTGCCCGCCGCGGTCAGCAGCGCACCGGCAAGAATGACGCCCAGCAGCATCGCCATGTTGACCTGGCGCGCGCCCAGCATCAGCCGTGCATGGCGTTTCGCCCAGGCGACCGCCAGCGAGATCGGCAGGATCGGCGGCACGGCCGCGAGCACCGCCCAGCGCCAGCCGAACTGATCGCGGCAATCCCATGCGTGATACCCGACGGGCAACAGTTCGCCGATGAACAGCGCGGGCCAATAGCGATAGGGAAGCAAAAGCAGGCAGGCGACACGCAGGCCTGCGGGAAGATTCCAGTGCGATACGGAGATGTCGCGGAGCAGCACGTAACCCAATGCGTAGCCGACGCAAATCGCCAGATGGCGACTCCACTCACGCAGCACCCTCGCTTCCCCCATGACTACCTCCCCATGTCTACCGCCATTCGCCGGTTCTCATGGATCGCCGGCTTCGCGGCCGGCAAGACGAAAGACGTCGAAGCCGGTCTTGCATTGGAGCGCTGCCCTTCGCACGACCGTGGGCAACCGGTCGCGCATGATGCCAAAAAGCGGGTTCCGCTACATCTTGCGATCGTCAGGGCGACGCAGGCCATTTTCCATGCCGAACTTTGCCATGGCGACGGGTGACGTTACGGTGAAAGTAAGCGTGGCGCCATGTGCCAAGGCACCGTGCATGGTTGTGCTTGTGCAGTCGATCACATTGCCAGGGCCCGGGAATCAATTCGTTGCATCGGCGCCGGCTCGCGCGCTGGTGATGTCGACGCCTTCACGCATGGCTTTGGTGACGGGCGTATTGGCAACGATCTCGAGCAACCGCTGCCATTGTTCATCGGTGAGCGGACCTGTGGCGTGCAGCGTGCGATGCACGTGCAGCTTGCCGTCGTCGTCCCGCTGCATCTCGAGCTCGGCGCGAAACTCGCCGAGATCCCACCCTTTGCGTTGCGCATACATGCGCAGCGTGATCGCCGTGCATGCCGCGAGCGACGCCAGGTAATAGTCGAACGGTGCAGGCGCGGCGCCCTGGCCGCCCAGCTTGAGCGGCTCATCCGTGTCCATCGCGTAATGGCCGGCGTGGATGTGATGGAGATAGTTGCTGTCGGTGGACACGATCGTGGCGGATGAAACGCGTGGCATGGCTTGAAGCTCCCGAAGTGATGGCGATGGCTGGAAGATCGCAAGGTATGGACCCGTGCGCCGAAGCGCGTGCGTCCATCTCGCGCCATTGGACCATGGTAGTAGCGGTTTTTGCGTGCCCTGGGCTCAGTTTGCGATGCGACGCCGCTGTGGCAGCGATATAATTTGCTGCATGTGCATATGGCGCCGCCGGCCTGATCCATGCCGGCCCGGGTTGCCCGCACACAGCCGTTCCTCGCGCCGTACCAGGCGCCTCGCGGCGCCCACCTGCTTCCGGATGATCCTCGCCATGCGTTTCTTCGCACTTCCAGCCGCCATCGCGTTCTGTCTCGTCATCACGGGCTGCGCCACCAGCCGCGGCCTGCACACCACGGGCACCATGACCGACCCAGGCTCGCTGGCCTCCGAACGCAGCCTGGCCGACGTGCAGCTCAGCCCCACGGCGTGGCCATCGCAGGACTGGTGGGTCGCGTATGGCGATCCGCAGCTCTCTTCGCTGATCGAAGAGGCGCTCAAGTCCAACCCCAGCCTCGAGCAGGCACAGGCGCGTGCACGGCAGGCGCAGGCCGTCGCGGACAACGTCAATGCCGGGCGCATGCCGCAGGCGAAGCTCGACGCCTCGATCACCGGTGCCTACCTCTCCAAGAAGAACCCGATCTATCCGCCGTATGTGCTGGGTACCTTCGCGTGGAGCAAGTCCATCATGGGCGAGTTCTCGTGGGACATCGATCTCTGGGGCGGCAAGCGGGCGGAATGGGAAGGCGCGCTTGGCCATAGCCGTGCCGCGCAGATCGACGCGTATGCCGCCCGCATCGAGTTGTCGGTGAACGTGGCTCGCGCTTACGTGCGGCTGGGTTATGCGTTCGCGCAGCAGGACGTGGCCGAAGCCGAACTTCAGCGCGCCAGCCAATCGCTCGATGTCACGCGCAAGCTGGTCGCCGGCGGACTGGAAACGCCGCAACAGGAACACCTGGCCGATTCGCAGCAGGCCAGCGCCGAGCAGCAGAAGGTGGCTGCCGAGCGCGCCATCGACGCGGCTCGCAGCAGCCTCTCGGTGCTGCTGGGGCAGGGGCCGGACCGCGGCCTTGCCATCGAGCGTCCGCACATGCTCGATCGCGGCCCCGCAGTGCTGCCCGACAAGTTGCCGGTGGACCTGATCGGGCGTCGCGCCGACCTGGTGGCCGCGCGCTGGGAGATCGAGGCGGCGAACAAGGACATCAAGGCGGCGAAAGCCGAATTCCTGCCCAACATCAGCCTGAGCGCCATGGCGGGATTCATCGCCGTCGGCGGCAGCACCAACGTGCTGCAGTTGCCGGCGCGCCAGTATGCGTTTGGTCCGGCGCTGAGCCTGCCCATTTTCGATGGGGGTCATCGCCGTGCGCGTCTTGCCGTGGCGGATGCGGCGTACGACGCGATGGTGGCGCGCTACAACGGACTGGTCGTAAGTGCGTTGAACGATGTTGCCGATGAGGTTTCCGCGCTTGCTTCCGTGCGCCAGCAGATCGTGCTGGAAAAGCGCGCGGTGGACGATGCGCAGAAGAGCTGGGACGACGCGATGACTGCGTACAAGGGCGGCCTCAAGGGCCCGCTCACGCCGCTCACGAGCCGCCAGCAGCTGTTGACGGCGCAGCAGCGCCTGGCCGCGCTGGAAAGCGAGCAGATCGATATTTCCGTTCGTCTCATCGAGGCGCTGGGCGGCGGTTTCGACGGTACGGCGGAAGTGGCCGACATCGACGCCAGCAAGGCCCCGCAGGCATCCGCCGCGCGGTAAGCCATGCGCGGGGCGCTCGCTGAACGCACGCGGGCGCCGCGCGTGAAAAGCAGGCGCGGCATCCCTATATTGGAGTGGTGCCGCCATGCCGGAATTCTCCGCATGGCTTCGTTGCGCCGTGGCAGGCGCATCGCCACTGCATGTTGGGAGGCGATCCTATGGCTACAGGCTGGGCCGGCGACGGCGCCGTACAGGACCAGATCGACGCGACCGTGGAAGACGCGGTGAAGCGTGCCCGCAGTCGCCTGCAGAAAGGCCCCGGGCTCACGCGCTGCGAGGAATGCGATGCGGTGATTCCGGAAGCTCGCCGCGTGGCTGTGCCCGGTGTGCGCCTGTGCGTGGCCTGCCAGGAAGCGCACGACCGTGACGAGGCCGCTTACAGCGGTTACAACCGTCGTGGCAGCAAGGACAGCCAACTGCGCTGAGCTTGACACTGGCGCGTGCGGCGTTGGTCAATACAGGACTTACTCGCACTCAAGAGTGTTCGATCACATGACCATGCCGTTCCGCGCCAGGCTCCCCCTTGCTTCGATCATCCCTGGAGCGCAGCCATGAGCGGGCGCCTGAGCCCGCTGGCCGGCAAGCGGGCCCCGGACACATTGCTGGTGGACGTCGAGCGCCTGCGCGATGCGTATGCCGATCTTCGCCCCGACCCCGCGGTGCCGTCGCAGCGCGTCGCGTTCGGTACGTCGGGCCATCGCGGCACCTCGTTCGACCGCAGCTTCAACGAATGGCACGTGTTGGCAATCACCCAGGCGATCTGCGAGTACCGCAAGGAAAAAGGCATCGACGGTCCGTTGTATATCGGCATCGATACGCATGCGCTGTCGCAGCCCGCGTTCGAGAGTGCGCTCGAAGTGCTCGCGGCCAACGGCGTGCAGACCATGATCGCCGCAGGCGGCGAATACACGCCGACGCCGGCGATCTCGCACGCCATCCTCACCTACAACCGCGGCCGCACGCATGGGCTGGCCGACGGCATCGTGGTCACGCCTTCGCACAACCCGCCTGACGGTGGCGGCTTCAAGTACAACCCGCCCAATGGCGGCCCGGCGGATACGGACGTCACCGGCTGGATGCAGAAGCGGGCGAACGCCCTGATCGAAGGCGGCCTGCGCGAAGTGCGCCGCATGCCGTTCAACCAGGCGATGCATGCATCGACCACGCACCAGCACGACTTCATCGCCGCGTACGTCGCCGACCTCGGCAACGTGATCGACTTCGATGCGATCCGCGGCAGCGGCGTGCACCTGGGTGTCGATCCGCTCGGCGGTTCGGGCGTGCACTATTGGGGTCCGATTGCCGAACGTTACGGCATCGACCTCACCGTGGTCAGTGACGCGGTCGACCTGACGTTCCGCTTCATGAGCGTGGACTGGGACGGCAAGATCCGCATGGATCCTTCGTCCTCGTACGCCATGCAACGCCTGATCGAGCTGAAGGACAGTTACGACGTGGCGTTCGCCTGCGACACCGACCACGATCGCCACGGCATCGTCACGCGCAGCAGCGGCCTGCTGCTGCCCAATCACTATCTGTCCGTGCTGATCGACTACCTGTTCCGCCACCGACCGGAATGGCGTGGCGATGCGGCCGTGGGCAAGACCCTGGTGAGCACGGCGCTGATCGATCGCGTGGCCAAGCGTCTTGGCCGTCGTCTCTACGAGGTGCCGGTTGGCTTCAAGTGGTTCGTCGACGGCTTGTTCGATGGCTCGCTCGGCTTTGGCGGCGAAGAAAGCGCCGGTGCGTCCTTCCTGCGCCGCGATGGTTCGGTATGGAGCACCGACAAGGACGGCATTGCTGCTGCGCTGATGTCCGCCGAAATCGCGGCGCGCACAGACCGCGATCCGGGCGAGCTCTACACGCAGATGACCGCGGAGCTGGGGCGGCCACTGTCGCAGCGCGTGGATGCGCCGGCCAATGTCGAGCAGAAGGCGCGGCTGTCCAGGCTTTCTCCGGATCAGGTAAAGAGCACGAGCCTGGCGGGCGAGAAGATCGAGAGCGTGCTCGATCGCGCACCAGCCAACGGCGCTTCGATCGGTGGCATCAAGGTGACCTCGGCCAACGGCTGGTTCGCCGCGCGCCCTTCGGGCACCGAAGACATCTACAAGATCTACGCCGAGAGCTTCAAGGACGAGGCGCACCTGGAGCAGCTGCTGCAGGAAGCGCAGGCCATGGTGGATGGCGCATTGAACGCCGCCTGATACGGTCGGCGTTTTCCCGTTTGCTGCATGCAGTTCCGCTCGCCTTGTTCCCACGGGAATGGCGAGCGGATTTCCACGGCAGCTTCAGATCGGCGGCGGATTGCGCTCCGCGAAGCCGCGCTGGTGCCAGTACGGGTAGGCCGGGTTCAATTCGCTTGCGGCATCGAGCTTGGCCACCTGTTCCTTAGTTAGATTCCAGCCGACGGCGCCGAGGTTCTGCTTCAGCTGTTCCTCGTTGCGTGCACCGATCACCACGGTCGACACCGTGGGACGCTGCAGCAGCCAGTTCAGGGCGATCTGCGGCACGCTCTTGCCTGTTTCGGCTGCCACTTCATCCAATGCATCGACCACGCGATACAGGTACTCGTCGTCGACCTGCGGGCCGACATCGCCCGTCTTGTGCAGGCGACTGACGGCGGGCAGGGCGGCGCCGCGGCGAAGCTTGCCGGTAAGGCGACCCCAGCCGAGCGGGCTCCACACCACGGCGCCCACGCCCTGGTCCAGGCCCAGCGGCATCAGCTCCCACTCGTAGTCGCGGCCGATCAGCGAGTAATAGGTCTGGTTGGCGACGTAGCGCGGATAACCATGGCGATCGGCGGCGGCGAGCGACTTCATCAAATGCCAGCCGGAGAAGTTGGACACGCCCACGTAGCGGATCTTGCCGGCGCGTACCAGGTCGTCCAGCGTCGAGAGGGTTTCCTCCACGGGCGTCATCGCGTCGAAACCATGCAGCTGGAACAGGTCGATGTAATCGGTGCCCAGGCGCGTGAGCGCCGCATCGCAGGCCTTGAGCAGGTGATAGCGCGAGGAGCCGACATCGTTCGGATCGTCGCCCGAGCGGAACGTCGCCTTGGTGGAAATCAGTACGCGATCGCGACGGCCCTTGATGGCGCCGCCCAGCACGGATTCGGCGGCGCCGTCGGAGTAGATGTCGGCGCTGTCGAACATGTTGAGCCCGGCATCAAGGCAGATGTCCACCAGGCGCTTGGCTTCCGCCACATCCGTGCTGCCCCAGGCGCCAAAGAATTCCCCCTTGCCGCCGAACGTGCCGGTACCGAAGCTCAGCACCGGGACCCTGAAGCCCGATGCGCCGAGTTGACGAAATTCCATGGGATGACCTCTTGGGAGTGGAGTCTTGTCGATGGGGACAGGCAGGGACAATCCAAGGACGCGTGGGCGCAGATGAATTTTTCTTCATCTCGTTGCCACGCGTCGGTTCGTGCCAGGCCGTCATGCTTTGGAAATAGGCTGCAGGTGCGAGCCGCCCGCCGATTATCGCCAGCGCGCGTCATGTCGGTGTGGATGGCGTCAGGCCATCGCCATGTCGGCAATGGCCTCGGCATGGATGGTGGTGGTGTCGAACAGGGGAAGCGGCGAATCCTCATCGCTCACCAGCAGCATGATCTCGGTGCAGCCCAGGATAATCGCCTCCGCACCGCGCTGGGTGAGATCCTGCATGGCGGCACGGAAGACCTGGCGCGATGCGGGTTCGACGCGACCCAGTACGAGTTCCTGGTAGATGATGCGATGGATGGCGCGGCGGTCTTCGTCGCCGGGCACCAGCACCTCCAGATCGTGCACCTGCTGCAGTCGCCCCTTGTAGAACGCCTGTTCCATGGTGAATGCGGTGCCGAGCAGGCCGACGCGCCGGTGGCCGGCGGCCTTGATGCGCTGCGCGGTGGGGTCGACGATGTGCAGCAGAGGCAGATCGATGGCCGACTGGATCTCGTCGGCCATCCGGTGCATCGTGTTGGTGCAGATCGCCATGAAATCGGCCCCGCCGCGTTCGAGCCGGCGGGCAGCCTCGATCATGCGCTCGGTGGCGGCCGCCCAGTCGCCGGCGTGCTGCAAGGCTTCGATCTGCGCGAAATCGAACGACCACATCAGGCAACGCGCGGAGTGCAGGCCGCCCAGCCGCGCGCGAACCCGTTCGTTGATGATGCGGTAGTACTCGGCGGAACTTTCCCAGCTCATGCCTCCCAGTAGGCCGATCACTTTCATCGGAATGTCCATTCGCGTCTCTCGTGTCGGCGTCTTTCGCATAGGCATACCAGCATATCCAGCATTTATGGCTTCCGTCGTATTGAGAGGGAGCACCGACCGGCGTTGAATCGTCCACTGTTGTCGCGCCTGCGAATGCCGCGCGCGACCAGCCTGGCCACCGGGAGGTGGATCATGACGGATGGAACGAAGGTCAAGGCGCGCTATCCCATCATCTACGTTCGTGGCTATGCCATGACCGGCAGCGAAAAGGACGAGACGGCTGCCGATCCTTTCTGCGGTTTCAACGTCGGGTCCACCGTCTACCGTGCGGTGTCGGACCGCAACAAGCCCGCCCAGCGCTTCGTGTTCGAATCCCCCGTCGTGCGGCTGATGAAGGATTTCGGATACAGCAACATCTACGACAACGGGCTGGACCTTCCCGACCCGGGCTTCCAGGGATTGCTGTCGCCGCAGTCCATCATCATCTATCGCTACTACGACGATACGGCGCCCTTGATGGGCGGGCAGCAGGATGCGTCGATCGAGCGTTTTGCCAAGGGCCTGTCCGACCTGATCCTGCAGGTCCGCGACCACGTGTGCGGCAACGCCACGAACTGCATGTCGCCCGATGGTTTTCGCTGCTACCTGGTGGCCCATTCGATGGGCGGCCTGATCTGCCGTGCCTTCCTGCAGAACCCGGCGCTTGGCGATCCCGTCGCGCGGGCTGCGGTGGACAAGTTCTTTACCTACGCCACGCCGCACAACGGCATCGACATGGCGGGCGTCAATGTGCCGAAGTGGCTGAGCCTTTTCGACATGAGCAACTTCAACCGCGACTATCTCGCGGGCCTGTTCGGCTACGACGCCAACCTGTGCAGCAAGGGCAGGTCGGATTACCTGCGTGCCGGCAAGGATCTCGACATCCGTCGCTGCTTCTGCATGATCGGCTCCAATCGCAGCGATTACGAAGTGGCGCAGGGTCTTTCGCGCACCTTTTCCGGCCACGGCAGCGACGGGCTCGTGCGCATCGAGAATGCCGCGTTGTGCAGCATCGACAGCACCGGCAACGAGGTGCCGGTCGCCACGGCCTATGCGTATCGCTCCCATTCGGGCTACTTCGGCATCGTCAACAGCGAAGAGGCCTACCAGAACCTCACGCGTTTCCTGTTCGGCGATGTCCGCATCGATATTTCCGTCGACGTGGGCAGCGTCACGCTTCCGCCGGCGATCAAGGACAGGAAGGTCGATGCGCTCTACCAGTTCGAAGTACTGGCGTCGCCGCGCGGCAAGCCCTGGTTCCTGACGCGCCGGACCTCGGAAGAGGACTCCGTGGCTTGCCGCAGCCATGACGAACTGACCGATCCGGCGACCAGTGCACGGCGAAGGGTCTATCTCTCGAGCGTGTTCCTGGCGGACATATCACGCGTCAATCCGCAGGACCCGTCGCTTTCCTACAGCCTGACGCTTGGCGTGCGGGTGCCCGACTACAAGGTCGACCAGATCCTGTGGTTCGACCAGCACTACGAAGGCGCCTACCTGTTCCGCGACACCTTGATCGTGGAAATCCTGCCGCCCGCTGGCGGCGACGGCTGGAAAGTGCGCTACCGCTGGCAGAGCGAGGCGGCCGCGCCGACGCTCAATGGTTACCACCCCATTCCATTCTCGGGCGACAGCGCGAAGTTGACCGTGGCTTTCGCCAGCGCCAGTGCGCCGGGCATCAGCGGGACCCTGGTCTTCGACATCAGCGCCTGGAATGCCTGAGTAGCCGCATCGTCCATCCAGCCGGATGGCTTTTCAGGGCGGAACCTGACGGAGGGAAACATGATCACTGCCACCCAGAAATGCGCCGCCGAAGCCATCGTCAACCTCTTCGAAACCGGCTCGGTGCGCGGCGACTACAGCAACGTCACTCTTGCTGCGGGGGACACCGGGCATTTGACGTTCGGACGTTCGCAGACCACGTTGAGTTCGGGCAACCTCGCCACGCTGGTGCAGCGCTATTGCGCCAATGCGGCGGCCCGCTTCTCGGCGGCGTTGAACCCCTATATCCAGCCGTTGGTGAATTGCGACCTTGGCCTGGACGACGACAAGTACCTGCACAACCTGCTGCGGGCGACGGCGGACGATCCGGTCATGCGCGATACGCAGGACCAGTTCTTCGATGATGTGTACTGGGCGCCGGCACAACGTGCCGCCACCAAGCTGGGCATCACCTTGCCGCTAGGCATGGCCGTGGTCTACGACAGCACGGTGCACGGCTCCTGGCCCAGGCTTCGCGACAGCACGACGCAGCAGGCTGGCGATATCCAGGCGCTGGGAGAGAAGGCCTGGATTTCCGCCTACGTCGACACGCGCCGCGCCTGGCTGGCCAACAACGCCAATGCGTCGCTTCGACCCACGGTCTACCGCATGGATGCGTTGAAGCGGCTGATCGAGCTGGGCCAGTGGGGGCTGGAGCTTCCCCTGGTCGTGCGTGGCTCCGAGATATCCGTGGCCACGATGAATGCCACGCCGACCGGTTGCTTCGACGGGCCCGTGTCGGGAAGCCGCTCGCTCAGCCTCGCCACGCCCTTGGTGCGGGGCATGGACGTGCGGCTGGTCCAGCTCAATCTGTCGCGCGACCAGCCCGACATCAAGGCGGATGGCATCTTCGGGCGGGGTACGGCGGATGGCATCAAGGCGTACCAGGCCAGGAACCAGTTGCCCGCGACGGGGGTCGCCGACACGACCCTGATCGCGAAGCTGGTGACCTGATCCCGGCGATCGGGGCAGGGCACCGTATCTCAAGCGGTGAGAGCGGCGCCGTGCTATCTTGATTACCGGCCCAGTAATCAAGACAACCCTATGCCTCCTGCCGAACATGGTGGACGCCGCCCCGGCGCCGGTCGCCCGGCCGGTGAGCCCAGTCAGCGCATCCGTGTGCCTGAAAGCCAGGTGCCGGCGGTGCTGGCCTATCTGGATGCCTATCGCGAACCGGCCTCCCTGGATGCGCCGCGACCGGTATCGCTGATGCCCTCGACGGTGGCGCTGACCGCCTTCCTCAGCCGCGTGCCCGCCGGCGTGCCCTCGCTGGCGGAAGACGACGTCGACGAGGTCGTCGACCTCAACGAACACCTGGTGCTGCCGGGGCATGAACCCAGCACCTTCATCATCCGCGTGTCGGGCTGGTCGATGATCGGCGCGGGCATCTTCGATGGCGACGAAGTGCTGGTGGATCGCGCCCTGGCGCCGCGCCAGGGCGACATCGTGGTGGCTGCGGTCAACAACGAACTGACCATCAAGCGGCTGGGCAAGGTGGATGGTCATGTCGCGCTATTGCCCGAGAACGCGCACTTCAAGCCCATCGTGTTCCGCGAAGGAGAGACGCTGAGCATCTGGGGCGTGGTCACGCGCTGCCTGCGCACGCTGCGTTGAGGCGGCCATGGGCCAGGTCGTCGCGCTCGATTCGCTGTTCCACAGTCGCCAGGTCTGGCATGGCCGTGCGGCGCCCTTGCCGGGCAGCAGCGAACCGACCGGCTGGCCGATGCTGGATGCAGCCCTGCCTACCGGCGGCTGGCCCGAGCATGCGATGACCGAAATCCTCTTGCCCGCCGATGGCGTCGGCGAGCTGCAACTGGTGCTGCCCACGCTGGCGCGCATGACGCAGGCACAGCGACACGTGATGGTGATCGCGCCGCCTTATGTGCCCTGTGTCGCCGGATGGGAGGCGCGCGGCGTGGTGATGGCGCAGGTGGATATCGTGCAGGCGGCCGATCGCGACGTGCTGTGGGCTGCCGAGCAATGCCTGCGTTCGGGCAGTTGCGCCGCCGTGCTGGCGTGGCCGATGCACGCGGATGATCGCGCGCTGCGCCGCCTGCAGGTGGCGGCCGACACGGGCAAGGCGCTGGCCTTCGTGTTTCGCGATCGCCGCCATGTGGCGCACGCGTCACCCGCCGCCCTGCGACTGGAGCTGGAAAGCGATCCATCGCCGCGCGTGCACGTGCGCAAATGCCGTGGCGGCAATCCGCCTGCGCAGGCGATCGCGCTGGCCGCCGGCTGGTCGTGACGAGGCCTCGTCATGCTATGGGCCTGCATTTTGCTGCCGCAACTGGCGCTGGACGGCGTCCTCCGCCGTCGTCCGCCATCGGACGAGCCATTGGTGCTGGTAAGCGGCCCGGCGCAGGGTCGCATCGTGCACGCGGCCAATGCCGCCGCGCGTGCGGTGGGCATCTATCGCGGGCAGCGGCTGACCGCGGCGCAGGCGTTGCTGCCGTCCTTCGCCATGGTGGAATACAGCACCGGCGACGAATCGCATTGGCATCGATTGCTCGCGGCCTGGGCGTATCGCTATAGCGGCGACGTGGGGTTGCTGCCGCACGCGGTGGTGCTGGAAGTCAGCCGCAGCCTCAACCTGTTCGGTCCGTGGCCACGTTTCGAATCGCTGCTGCGCGAAGACCTGGTCGGCCTGGGTTTTCGCCATCGTGTCGCGCTGGCGCCGACGCCGCAGGCCGCCTATGTACTCGCCGGCGTGGAAGACGGCATGGCGGTGATGGATGCGCCGAAGCTGCGCGGCGCCTTGTCGTTCATCGACGTGGCGCGTGCGCGCCTGCCCGAAGGCGTGGCGCCATCGCTTCAATCCATGGGCATCCGCACGCTGGCACAGCTGCTGGCCTTGCCGCGTGCCAGCCTGCAGCGCCGCTTCGGCGGCGAACTGGTGGCGCAGATCGATCGCCTGCTCGGCGACGAACCCTCGCCGATGGAAAGCTACCGACCGCCCGACACGTTCGACCAGCGTATGGAGTGGACGCACGAGATCGAGCACGTCGAGGCGCTGATGTTCCCGCTGCGCCGACTGACGGGTGATCTCTCTGCCTATCTCGCCGGGCGCGATGGTGGCGTGCAACGTTTCGAGCTGCTGCTGGAACATCGCGATAGGCCGCCGACGCGCGTGAGCGTAGGCATGCTGGCCGCGGCGCGCGAAGCCTCGCTGCTGTTCGATTGTGCACGCGGCCGGCTGGAGCGCGTGGAGTTGCCGCAACCCGTAGTGGCGATGCAGTTGCTTGCGCCCGACCTGCCTCCCTTCGTGCCGGCTGGCCGTGATTTGTTCGATGCACGGCCGGCGAACGCGATGCCGCTGGATCAGTTGCGCGAGCGTCTGCGTTCGCGCCTGGGCGAGCAGGCCATCCAGCATCTCAGGCGCACGGTGGATCCGCGCCCCGAGCTGGCGCAGACCTCGGCGCCTTATGTCAAGGAAGCGCCGCCACGCAAAGGCCTGCCGCGCCCCGCCTGGCTGCTGGACCAGCCACGTCCGTGGCGCGGCCCTCCGCCGGAACTGCTGGCAGGGCCGGAGCGTATCGAAACCGGTTGGTGGGACGGCGGCGAGATCCGGCGCGATTACTACGTGGCACGCACCGCGCAAGGCCAATACGCCTGGATCTATGGCGCACCGGGCGAGCAAGGCAGGTGGATGCTGCACGGGTGGTTCGCATGAACGACTACGCCGAGCTGCATTGCCTGTCGAACTTCTCCTTCCAGCGCGGCGCGTCGAGTGCGCAGGAGCTGTTCGAGCGAGCGAAGGACTGCGGCTATCGCGCACTGGCGATCACCGACGAGTGTTCGCTGGCAGGCATCGTGCGCGCGCTGGAAGCATCGCAGGAAACCGGTGTTGCGCTGATCGTCGGCGCCGAGTTCCAGATCGAGAACGGCCCCAAGCTGGTGCTGCTGTGCGAAAACCTGGAAGGCTACGAGTCGATGTGCGCACTGATCACGCGCGGGCGTCGACGCGTGGCCGAGAAGGGTACGTATCGCGTGACGCGCGAGGACTTTGCCGACGGCCTGCCCGGCACGCTGGCCTTGTGGGTGCCCGCGATGGAGCTGCGGCAGGAAGAGGGCGCATGGGTGCGCTCGTTGTTCGGTGAGCGTGCCTGGATCGTCGTGGAGCTGCATCGTGGTCCTGATGACGCGCGGCGGCTGCAATCACTGGAAGCGCTGGGCCAGTCGCTCGACATGCCGTTGGTGGCGGCCGGTGACGTACACATGCACGTGCGCCGCCGCCGCACCCTGCAGGACGTGCTCACGGCCACGCGCCATCGCTGCACGGTGGCCGAAGCGGGTGCGCTGTTGTTTCCCAATGGCGAGCGCCACCTGCGCAGGCGCGAGACGCTGTCGGCGATCTATCCATGTTCGCTGATGGAAGAAAGCGTGCGCATTGCCGAGCGCTGCACCTTCCAGCTCACCGAGCTGAAATATCGCTATCCGGCGGAACTGGTGCCGGAAGGGCAAACGGCCATCAGCTGGTTGCGCCACCTTACGGAAGAAGGCGTGCGCTGGCGATGGCCGCAAGGCGTAACCCCGAAGGCGCGCAAATTGATCGACGACGAACTGGCGCTGATCGAGAAGCGCGAGTACGAGCCGTTCTTCCTTACCGTGAAGGACATCGTGGATTTCGCGCGCAGCCAGGGCATCCTCTGCCAAGGGCGAGGTTCGGCGGCGAACTCGGCCGTCTGCTTTGCGCTGGGTGTCACCGAGGTCAACCCGGATACGCACGAGCTGCTGCTGGAGCGTTTCATTTCCGTCGAACGCGATGAAGCCCCCGACATCGACATTGATTTCGAGCACGAGCGCCGCGAAGAAGTCATCCAGTACATCTACCGCAAGTACGGGCGTGAGCGCGCTGCGCTGGCCGCGACCGTCATCAGCTATCGCGGCAAGAGCGCCGTGCGCGACGTGGCCCGTGCGCTTGGGCTGCCCATGGATCAGGTCGACCTGCTTGCCAAGGTGTTCGGGTGGGATCGCGAGAACGTGCTGGAAGACAACCTGCGCGAGCATGGGCTCGACCCGGACAACCCGCTGATTCAGCGTATCTGTCGGCTTGCTTTCGAGCTGCTGGATTTTCCGCGGCATCTGTCGCAACACGTGGGCGGCTTCGTCATTTTCGACCAGCCCTTGTCGCGCCTGGTGCCGGTGGAGAACGCGGCCATGCCGGACCGCACCATCATCCAGTGGGACAAGGATGATCTGGAAAAGATGAACCTGCTCAAGGTCGATTGCCTGGCGCTGGGCATGCTGACCTGCGTGCGCAAATGCCTGGATCTCCTTCGCTCGCACCATGGGCGCGACCTCAGCATGGCGAAGATCGGCGCAGACCCTACCGACAAAGATACCTACGAGATGATCCAGAACGCCGACACCATCGGCGTGTTCCAGATCGAAAGCCGCGCGCAGATGGCCATGCTGCCGCGACATCGGCCGGAGAAGTTCTACGACCTGGTGATCCAGGTGGCGATCGTGCGACCGGGGCCCATTCAGGGCGACATGGTGCATCCGTATCTGCGGCGCAAGCGCAAGGAAGAAGAGGTCACCTATCCATCCGAGGAATTGAGAGGCGTGTTCGAGCGCACGCTTGGCGTGCCACTGTTTCAGGAACAGGTGATGAAGCTGGCCATGGTGGCCGCGGAATACACGGGCGGCGAAGCGGACGAACTGCGCCGCGCCATGGCCGCATGGAAACGGCACGGCGGCCTGGAAAAGCATCGCGACAAGCTGATCGGACGCATGCTGGAAAAGAACTACACGCGCGAGTTCGCCGAGCGCATCTTCGAGCAGATCAAGGGTTTTGGTTCCTATGGTTTTCCCGAGAGCCATGCCGCCAGCTTCGCGCAGATCGCCTACGTCAGCAGCTGGCTGAAGTGCCATTACCCCGGCGCCTTCCTGTGCGCCTTGCTCAACGCGCAGCCCATGGGTTTCTACGCGCCGTCGCAGCTGGTGCAGGACGCGCAGCGCCATGGCGTGCACGTGCGCCCGGTCGACGTGCGATCCAGCCATTGGGACAACCTGCTGGAGCCCGATGCAACGTCCAACGGCGGCTATGCGATACGCCTGGGTTTTCGCCAGGTGCGTGGCTGTCGCGAGGATGTGGCGCTGCGCCTCGCGGAAGTGCGTGATCGCATGCCGTTTGCCGATGTGGCCGATCTATGCGCGCGTGCCGGACTGGATGCGCGTCACCAGGAAGCCTTGGCCGAGGCAGGCGCCTTGCGCGGCATCGCGGGCCATCGCCATCGTGCCCGCTGGGCCATCGCCGGCATCGAGGCGCAGCTTCCGCTGTTCGGTCATGCCAGCCCTGAAGAAGAGGATGTCTCGTTGCCGCCGCCGACCCAGGCGGAGAACACGCTGGCCGACTATGCGCGTACCGGCTTGAGCCTCGGGCCGCATCCGGTTCGCCAGATCCGCGGCCGACTGCAGGCAGTGCGCTGCGTGGATTCGCGCGCGCTGCGGTATCGGCCGCATGCCAGCCACGTGCGTGCGGCGGGCCTCGTCACTCAGCGCCAGCGCCCGCAGACGGCGAGCGGCGTCACCTTCATCACGCTCGAAGACGAATTCGGACCGATCAACGTGGTGGTATGGAGCCATGTGGCCGCGCGACAGCGCCGCATCTATCTCGAGGCTCGCCTGATGGGGGTGGAGGGGCGTTGGGAGCAGGTGGATGGTGTCAGCCATCTCATCGCGCATCGCCTGATCGATTTCAGTTCCTTCCTGGGTGATCTGGATAGCCGCTCCAGGGATTTTCATTGAGTTGCGTGGGCGGGCCTGGCCAACGACGCTGTCGGGTGTGCCAGCCCTGAAACAGCCTGGCGAAGACGCGGGGTGCATGCATGGTCTTCGCAAATGAACTGGCATGATCCTGCGCACGGTGAGACATGAGCGTCCGTTCTGCCGGGGCGAGGCGGGACGCTCTGCGACATCGCGATGGTGGCTTTCCGCCTGGCGACGCCCGAGTGGCGATCGCTGCTTTCCTGCGAGGGGTGGGCGGATTCCCGGGGAATGTCTTGCTGACCTGCGGTGAGCGACATGTTCAAGCATATCTTGTTGCCTACGGATGGCTCCGAGCTCTCCCTGCGAGCCGTGGATATGGGTATCAGCATCGCCGTCAGCCATGGTGCCAGCGTCTTTGCGCTCCACGTGATCAAGCCGCCGCCGGGCGTGCAGCACCTGTCGGACATGCTCGTCCTGCAGGAAGACGAGCGCGCAATGAAGGTCACGCGCCGGGCGACGGCCTATCTCGATGAAGTGCGCCAGCGGGCCGAGGCGGCGCACGTGCAATGCCATAGCGGCTACGAGTTCGACCTGCGCCCCTACATGGCCATCATGGCCGCCGCCCGCAAGCAACAGTGCGACCTCATCGTGATGGGTTCGCACGGAAGAACCGGCCTTGACAGGCTTCGGTTGGGGAGCCAGGCGAGCAAGCTGTTGGTGAGCACCGACGTTCCCGTGCTGATCTGCCGCTGAGCAGGCGGCGGCTGAAACTTCTCGCTGTCGTCTCTGCGTCTCGGCGACGCATCGATCGTCGCAAATCGTCAAATGGGCGTCCAAATGGATTGCCGTCGAAAGCATCGTTTTCGTCAACGGAGTCGATGGCGGCGTAAACCTAGTGCGACGATTACTTAAGTACATTTCACATCGAATGATGTTTGCCATTAAAGTGAAAACCCCTTTAAACAAGGGTTTTCGTGCAACTCCAAGTGCTCGTCGTTACACGCGGGAAACACCGAAATTTTTCGGTATTTTCGGCGCAAACGATTCACGTCGCCTTGATCCGGGCGCGACCATTCTTTGCCGCGGGTGCAATACCCGTTGAAGTTGGGGGATGCAGGTTTTCTTGATGATGAGTGTCAGTCGTTTGGTCGGCTGGTTGCGCATGCTCGCGTTGCCATCCGCTCAGGCTCCGGAACCACGCACTGGAGGCACTGATGGACGGCACGAAGAAGATGAGCATGATGCAGCTGACCGTGCTGGTGGCGGTCAACATGATGGGGTCCGGCATCATCATGCTTCCGGCCAACATGGCGAAGGTCGGCGCGATATCGCTCCTTTCATGGATCGTGACGGCTCTGGGGTCGATGGCTATCGCTTACGGCTTTGCACAGGCCGGCCTGCTCAACCAGCGAACGGGCGGCATGGCGGCCTACGCCGAGGATGCGTACGGCAAGGGCGGCTACTTCCTCACGTTCTTCCTCTATTTCCTCTCGCTGGCGATCGGCAACGTCGCCATCGCGATTTCGGCGGTGGGCTACCTCGCCGCGTTCTTCCCCTGGCTGTCGTCCTCGCCGATGTCCACCTGCATCGGCGTGATCCTGCTCATCTGGATCACCACCGCCGCCAACTTCGGCGGGCCACGCATCACCGGCCGCATCGGCGCCATTACCGTGTGGGGCGTGATCGTGCCGGTGGCGGGCTTGTCGCTCATCGGCTGGTTCTGGTTCAAGAGTTCCACCTTTGCCGAAGCCTGGAATCCGCAGGGCATGAGCCTGATGAAGGGCATGGATTCGAGCATCGCGCTGACCTTGTGGGCCTTCCTCGGCATGGAGTCGGCGGCGCAGAACTCCGATGCGGTGGAGAACCCCAAGCGCGACGTGCCCATGGCCTGCATGTTGGGCACGCTCGGTGCGGCTGTGATCTACGTGCTGTCCACCACCGTGATCCAGGGCATCGTGCCGAACAAGGAGCTGGCTGAATCCACCGGTCCGTTCGCGCTGGCGTACTCGCAGATGTTCAGCCCCGCCGTGGGTTCGGTGATCCGCGCGCTGGCCATCCTGGCCTGCCTCGGTTCGCTGCTCGGCTGGCAGTTCACCATCGCGCAGACGGCGAAGACGGCGGCGGAAGACCATCTGTTCCCGCGCTTCTTCGCCAGGGTCAACAAGATGACCGCGCCGGTGATCGGCATGATCGTCATGGGCGTGGTGCAGACCCTGCTGGCGTTTTCCACGGCATCGCCCAGCCTGGGCGAACAGTTCGCGGTGCTGGTCAACCTTGCGGTGGTGACCAACGTCATCCCGTACATCATCGCACTCTCGTCCCTGATGGTGATGATGCGCAGGGCAGGCGTTCCAGATC
The DNA here is from genome assembly GCF_003264855.1 of Dyella jiangningensis. NCBI lineage: Bacteria > Pseudomonadati > Pseudomonadota > Gammaproteobacteria > Lysobacterales > Rhodanobacteraceae > Dyella > Dyella jiangningensis. Next base: position 2,254,319 of record NZ_NFZS01000001.1, read on the forward strand.
ACACGTACAAGCTCAACACGTTCGTCGCGACGGTAGCGATGCTCTACAGCACCTACGCCATCTATGCCTCGGGCATGGAGGCCGTGCTGGGCGGCACCATCGTCCTGGCGCTCACGATCCTGATCTACGGTTTCCTGGCTCCGCGGTTCCCCTCGCCGGTGGTTACCGAACCGGTGCGCGGTTAGTCACGTGGTGGACGAAACCCCGGTCTCAGGAGAGAACACATGTCACGCATGAAGGGTGTCGCAATGCGAAACCATCTGCTTCACTGGGTGCTTCTGGCTGCATGCCTTGTTCCGGTGCAGGCAGCGTTGGCCCAAGGCCAGTCGGGCACACTCGATCGCATCCGGGCGAACGGCAAGATCACGATGGGCTATTACAACGAAGCCCAGCCGTTCACCTACCAGGGATCGTCAGGATCGCCGGACGGCTATGCCATCGCGCTGTGCCGCGCCGTGGCCACCGCCGTCCAGGAAGAGCTGAAGCTGCCGAACCTGTCGACGCAATTCGTTGCCGTCGATGCGGCCGAGCGATTCAACGCGGTCAAGGATGGGCGCATCGACCTGCTGTGCGGCCCCGCCGTGCCGACCTTGAGCAATCGGGTCACCGTCAGCTTTTCCATACCGATCCTCGGCAGCGGCACGGGCGTGATGGTGAGGAAGGATGCACCGGTGGCATTCCGCGAGCTGCTGGAAACAGGCCAGACCGCGGGGCATCCCATATGGCGCGGTTCGCCCATGCTGAGCGCCTTGCAGCAGCGTACGTTTTCGGTGATCTCCGGTTCGCTGCAGGAGCAGCTGCTCAAGAACCGCCGCGAAGAACTGAACGTCAACAGCGTGATCTCGCTGGTGCCGGACCTGGCCACAGGCCTCAAGCAGTTGCAGGACGGCAAGTCGGATGCCTTCGTCGCCGAGCGCAACGTGTTGCTCGATCTCGCCAAGCGCGACACCTCGGGCAAGCTCGTCGTGCTCAACCGGGTCTTCGACTATGAACCGCTGGCGCTCGCGCTGAGTCGCGACGATGCGGATTTCAGGTTGGCTGTCGACACCGCCCTGAGCGAGCTGTATCGCTCGGGGAAGATCAGCGGCATCTACGAGCAGTATCTCGGCAAGCCGGACAAAGCGGCGCAGGACTGGTTCCGCAGGACGGCCGTACCGCAATAGCGGACCACGAGCGCGCTGCACAGGTAAAGGGATGGGGCAGGGTCGCACCTGCCTCTTGTGGCGCAAGGGGCGTGACGCCGGGCGTAGCAACGCCTGGCCGCGCGGCAAGCAGCGCAAGCCCCGAGCGTGACTGTCAAACCGACCCGTCATTGGGGGGAGGGCAGCGTGAAGACGGGATTTCGGGGTATTGGCGTGGTTTGTATCCTGGCGCTTGTCGCGCTGGTGGCGTGCAAGGGCGACAAGACGGCGCCCGAGGGTGCCGCGGCACTGCCGGTGGGCATCATCACCGTCAGCAAGGCGGATGTGCCGGTGGTGTTCGAGTTCGTGGGACAGACGCAGAGCTCGCAGGAGGTCGAGATCCGCGCGCGCGTCAACGGCTTCCTCGATCATCGCGTCTATCACGAGGGCGCGATGGTGCATGCCGGAGACGTCTTGTTCCGCATGGATGCCAAGCCCTTCAAGGCGGCGCTGGATGCGGCGCAAGCCGAGTACCGGCAGCAGAAGGCGCGGCTGGATACGGCGCAGGCGAACTTGAATCGCGTCAAGCCGCTGGCTGCCAAGAATGCGTTGAGCCAGAAAGACCTCGATGACGCCACCGGCCAGCAGCAGGCCGCGGCGGCCGCAGTGGAACAGGCGCGCGCCGATGTCACCACCGCCGAACTCAATCTCGGCTACACGACCATTACCTCTCCCGTCGACGGGCTCTCCAGTTTCGCCAAGAAGCAGGATGGCTCGTACATCGACGCGAGCAACAGCCTGCTCACCTACGTGGCGAAGCTGGACCCGATGTGGGTGAACTTCAGCCTGTCTGAAAACGAGTTCCTGCAGTTTCGTGCGCAGTCGCAATCCGGTCAGCTGAAGATGCCCAAGGAGGGCGGGTTGGAGATCGACATCGTGCTGGCCGATGGCAGCCAGTACGGCAAGCACGGACGCATCTCGTTCTCCGATGCGGCGCTCAACAACGAAACGGGCACGTATCTGGTGCGTGCGGAATTCGCCAATCCGGACGACGTGTTGCGCCCGGGCCAGTTCGTGCGCGTCAAGGTGCGCGGCGCAAGCCTGTCCAGCACCTTGGCCGTGCCGCAGGAAGCGGTGCAGCAGGGTGATCGCGGCGCCTTCGTGTGGACCGTCGACGACCAGGGCAAGGCCAAGCAGCGCGCCGTGGAAACCGGCGGCTGGAACGGTAACGAGTGGGTTATCAATTCGGGATTGCGGCCGGGCGACCGCGTCATCGTGGAGAACCTGGTCAAGCTGGCGCCCGACATGCCGGTGAACCCGCATCCGTACACGCCTGCCGCGGCGCCCACCACCGCCAAGGCGGCGCCCACCGGAGGCGCCCAATGAGCATGTCACGGTTCTTCATTGACCGCCCCATCTTCGCCTCGGTCATTTCCATCATCATCACCGTGGCGGGTGGGGTGGCGATGTTGAACCTGCCCATTGCGCAGTTTCCGGAAATCGCGCCGCCGCAGATCACGGTATCGGCCACCTACCCAGGCGCGAGTTCCGACATCATCGCGCAGAACGTCGCCGCGCCCATCGAGCAGCAGGTGAACGGCGCCGACAACATGATGTACATGAACTCCACGAGTTCATCGACCGGCAACATGACGCTCACCGTGTACTTCAAGATCGGCACGGACCCGTCGCTGGCGCAGGTGGACGTGCAGAACCGCGTGAACCTGGCGCTGCCGTTCCTGCCCAGCGAGGTGACCGCGCAAGGCGTATCGGTGCAGAAGCGGTCGTCGGCGTTCATGATGGTGATAGCCATCTATTCGCCCGACAACTCGCTCGACCCGGCCTATGTTGCCAACTACGCCAACGTCTACGTGCTCGACGCGATCAAGCGCATTCCCGGCGCCAACCAGGCATCCATCTTCGGTTCGGCCGACTACGCGATGCGCATATGGCTCAAGCCCGATCGCATGGCCAAGCTCGGCATCACGGTGGGTGATGTCCAGCAGGCGGTTGCCAACCAGAACCAGCAGTTTTCCGCGGGCCGCATCGGCGCGGCACCGACGCCCGGCCCGGTGCAGCAGACCTTTCCGATCGCCACGAAAGGCCGGATGACCGAGCCCAGGGAGTTCGAGAACATCATTCTCCGCGGCGGCACCAACGATGCGGCCGCGCTCGTGCGCATCAAGGACATCGGCCGCGCCGAGCTGGGTTCCAAGGAATACGCGCTGCGTGGCCGCTACAACGGCAAGACGGCCACTCTCATGGCGGTCTACCAGCAGCCCGGCGCCAATGCGCTGGACGTGGCGACCCAGGTGAACAAGACGCTCGCGGAGCTCAAGAAGAGTTTCCCGCCGGGGCTGGAATACGAAGTGGCGCTGGATACGACCGAGTTCGTGCACGAGTCGATCAACGAGGTGGTGCATACGCTGCTCGAAGCGGTAGTCCTCGTCATCGTGGTGGTCTACATCTTCCTGCAGAGCATGCGCGCCACCCTGGTGCCGCTGCTGGCCGTGCCGGTGTCCATCATCGGTGCGTTCATCGGCATGAGCGCGTTCGGTTTCTCCATCAACATGCTCACGCTGTTCGGCATGGTGCTCGCCATCGGCATCGTGGTCGACGATGCGATCGTGGTGATAGAAAACGTCGAACGAAACATGACCGAATTCCATCTGCCGCCGAAGGAGGCGGCCAAGCGGGCGATGGACGAGGTCAGTGGACCGGTGGTGGCGATCGTGCTGGTGCTGCTTGCGGTATTCATTCCCGTGGCGTTCCTGTCGGGCATTACCGGGCAGCTGTACAAGCAGTTCGCCGTGACGATCGCCATTTCGGTAGTGCTGTCGGGCGTTGTTGCGTTGACGCTGTCGCCCGCGCTCGCCGCGATCATCCTCAAGCCGGGTAGCCACAAGAAGAACCGCTTCTTCACCTGGTTCAACACCAAGTTCGACGCCATGACCAACAGTTACGGGCGTGGCGTCCAGCTGTCGATCAAGCGCGTTACCGCTTCGCTGCTGCTGATCCTCGGCATGATCGTGATCACGATCGGGTTGTTCCGATCCATCCCGACATCGTTCCTTCCGGTGGAAGACCAGGGCTACCTGTTTGGCGCCGTGGTGCTGCCAGATTCGGCCAGTCTCGATCGCACCGGTGAGCTGTCCAAGCGTGCCGAGGAGTGGTTCCTCAAGCAGCCCGGCGTGAAGTCGGTGGCGGCCCCGGTCGGCTACAGCCTGATCGATTCGCAGAACAAGACCAACGCGGGCACCTTGTTCGTCACCTTGAAGGGCTTTGCCGATCGCGGCGAAGGCCAGACCGCCGCCGACCTGATACGCGAGGGCAGCAAGGCCTTCAGAAGCTATACCGATGGCGTGGTGGTGCCGATCAATCCGCCTTCCATTCCGGGCCTGGGCACCACCGGCGGCTTCGAGTTCTGGCTGCAGAGCACGGGCAATGCGAGCTACCAGCAACTGGAAGGCAAGGTGCGCGAGTTCCTTGCCAAGGCGCGGCAGCGACCCGAGCTGCGCGGCGTCAACACCACCATCAATACCCGTTCGCGCCAACTGCTGGTGGATGTGGACAGGGAACGCGCCGAATCGCAGGGCGTGGCCGTGCAGGATGTCTACACGGCCATGCAGACCATGTTCGGGTCGCTGTATGTCAGCCAGTTCCCCCGCAGCAGCCGCCTGTTCCAGGTGATCCTGCAGGCCGAACCGGCCAACCGCATGAAGCCCGACGACCTGATGGACCTGTACGTGCGCAACAAGGCCGGCGACATGGTGCCCATCAAGTCGATGATCACCACGCGCTATGTGCCCGGCGCCGACATCGTCACGCGCTTCAACAATTTCCCGGCCGCGAAGATCACCGGTGATGCCGCCGAAGGCTACAGCTCCGGCCAGGCGCTCACTGCGATGGAAGAGACGGCGCAGGAGGTGCTGGGTTCCGGTTACAGCTATGGGTGGAGCGGCCAGGCGTATGAGGAAAAGAGCGCCGGCTCGACCGCCGCGGCGGTGTTCGGCTTCGCCATCCTCATGGTGTTCCTGATCCTGGCGGCGCAGTACGAGAAGTGGTCGTTGCCGGTGGGCGTGATCATGGCCGTGCCGTTTGCATTGTTCGGTGCACTGATCGGCATCCTGATACGCGGCATGGAGAACGATGTCTACTTCCAGATCGGCCTCACCGTGCTGATCGCGCTGGCGGCCAAGAACGCGATCCTGATCTTCGAGTTCGCGGTGGAGATGCGCGAGAAGGAAGGCATGTCACCGTATGAGGCGGCCTTGCACGCGGCCAAGCTGCGCCTGCGCCCGATCATCATGACCTCGCTGGCTTTCGTGCTTGGTTGTATTCCGTTGGCCATCGCCAGCGGCGCGTCGTCCGCGAGCCGTCGTTCGCTGGGTACCGGTGTGATCTTCGGCATGCTGGGCGCCACGGTGATCGCCGTGTTCTTCATACCGATGTTCTATTGGGGCCTGGAAGTGATGTCCGGCCGGAAGGCGGCGAAGAAGGAGGGCACGCCGGAGGATTCGCATGCCAAGCCTGCGGACGGGCTGGCATCGCCGGGGCAGGAGGGTTGATCATGCATCCGCTTCGTCGCTTGCTGCTGCCTTCCTTGCTTGGCTTCGCCCTGGCCGGTTGCCTGATGGGTCCGGACTACCATCGTCCCGACGTGGATGTTCCGCTGGGTTACCGTTTCGCGGACCAGAACGCGACCAGCAGCTTCAACGCCAGCTGGTGGTCGCAATTCAACGACCCCGTGCTGGACGACCTGGTCAACAAGGCCATCGCCCAGAACAAGGACCTGGCCATCGCCGTCGCCCGCATCGAGGAATTCCGCGGGCGTGTCACCACCACGAGTTCGGCGCTGTTTCCGCAGATGGGTGCGAACGCCGGCGCAGGCCGTGAGCGCATCGCGCAGACGCCGCTGACGCCGTCGTACGAAACCTCGCAGGTGCAGGTGAATGCGGCGATGTCGTGGGAGATCGACCTGTTCGGCAAGCTGCGCCGGCTGCGCGAGTCGGCCAAGGCCGACCTGCTGGGCACGGAATACGCACGGCAGGCCACGCTGGTGTCGCTGGAGGCCAGCGTGGCCTCCGGCTATATCACATTGCGCGATCTCGACCAGCGGCTGGTGATAGCCCAGGCCACGGTCGCCACACGCGAAGACGCGCTGCATCTGTTCCAGGAACGCTTCCAGGGAGGCGTGGTGTCCCAGGTACAGCTTTCGCAGGCCGAGTCGGAGTACGCAGTCGCCAAGACCTCCGAGGCCGCCATTGCACAGCAGATCGCCCAGCAGGAGGATGCGCTGTCGTTGTTGCTGGGCCAGAATCCGGGGCCGATCCCGCGCGGCAAGCCGATCGACCAGATTGCGGTGCCATCGATTCCCGCGGGCCTGCCGTCGGACCTGCTCAACCAGCGCCCCGATATCCGCGAAGCCGAGCAGGCACTGGTATCTGCCAATGCATTGATCGGTGCGGCGAAGGCGCAGTACTTCCCGTCCATCAGTCTCACCGGATTGTTTGGACAAGCCAGCACCGGCCTCGACTCGTTGTGGAAAGGGCCGGCTCGAACCTGGTCCTACGCCGCAGCCATCTCGCAGCCGATCTTCACGGGTGGCGCCATCTCCGGTTCGGTGAAGCAGGCCGAGGCACGCCAGCAGCAGGCCTTGCTGGCTTACCAGTCGGCCATCCAGAGTGCGTTTGCGGACGTCGACAATGCACTGGTCGGCGAGCAGCGCACCAAGGAGCAACTGGCCTTTACCGACAGCCAGGTGACCTCGTTGCACAAGTACGCGTCGCTGGCGCGCGATCTTTACGAAGGTGGCTACACCAGCTATCTCGAAGTGCTGGACGCCGAGCGTAGCCTGTTCAATGCGCAGCTCACCCAGTCGGGCCTGCAGGCGCAACGGCTGATCGAAGTGATCAACGTGTACAAGGCGCTGGGCTACGGTTGGCCTACCGGGCAGGATGCCGTCGCGGAAGCGCAGAACCATTAGCTCCATTTTGCGTGACGGCTGTTGTTGCGGTTGATGCCAGCCCTCAGGGTGACGCGCGCTCCAGCCACGCCGCATAGGCATCGGCCACCGTATAGAACATCCGTCGCTTGCCCAGTGTGTCGTAGAGAGGCGATTTGCGCAGCGTGGCCAGCACGCCCGGGCTGACGCCAGTCAGCCAAAGCTCCGTGCCCGCCAGGCGCTGCTTTTCCTCGGCGTCGATCAGGGCGATCAGGGCGGTGTATTCGACATCGAAGACGGCGCTCATATCGAGCACGAGGACGCGTGGCCGCTGCTCCGCCAGCATGGGCTGGATGCGCTGCCCGAAGTGATCGGCATTGCCGAAGAACAGCCGGCCCTCGGGCCGCAGGATGAGCAGCCCGGTCGTGTCTTCATCGTCCGGATGGCGATCGGAGACGGGGCGGAACACCCGCGTGCCGGGTTTGCGCCGCAGCACGTACAGCGGCGGATTGAGCGACTGGTACGACAGCGACATCAGCGACACCACGATCGCCACGAGGATGCCCTTGAGCGTGCCGAGCAAGACCACGCCCAGCAGCGCCGCCACTGCCCACCAGAATTCGGTGCGGCGAATCGAACGGATCGCCACGAAGTCCGCCGGCTTGAACAGGCCGATCGAGTAGACGATGACGATGGCCGCGAGAATCGTGTTGGGCATCATGCCGATGAAGGGCGCCAGAAGCAGCATGGTCGCCAGCGCCACCAGCGACGTCACCAGGCCTGCGAGTTGGGTTTTTGCGCCGGCGAGGCGGTTGACGGCGGTCTGGCTGGTGCCGCCGCCCGACGGCATGCATCCGAAGGGGGCGCTTGCCACGTTGCCCAATCCGGTCGCCCACAGTTCGCCGTTGGGTTGCGGATAGGACTCGCCGGGTGCAACGAAGGCGCGCCCAGCGGCGATCGACTCGGTGAAGCTCATCAGTGCGATGCCGGCGGCGGCCGGCCACAGTGCGCCGGCCAGCGACAGGTCCGGCAGCGTGAGCGAAGCAAAGCCCGTCGGCACATGTCCCACCACGGTGACGCCGTGCACGCCCAGATGCAGCAGTGGCATCGCGACAATGCCCAGCGCCACGGCCACGAGTGGTGCGGGCGCCTTGGGCGCCATGTGCTCCATGGCGACCAGCAGCAGGATGGCGAGCAAGCCCACGGCTGCGGTGGCCACCGAGAGATGCGGCAACGCCGCCGCGAGTGCGCCAAGGTCGCGGATGAAGCCGCTTTTGGCGATGTGCAGGCCGAGCAGCTTGGGCAGCTGGTCAACGACGATCACCACCGCCACGCCTGCCTTGAATCCGGTCAGCACCGGCGCCGAGATGAAATTGGCGACAAAACCCAGGCGCAGGACCGCCGCGGCGATCAGCATGCTGCCCGTCAACAGGCACAGCGTGGCCGTGGCCTTCGCGAGCGCAACCGGATCACCATCCGGAACCGCTTGCGCCAACGCCGTGCCGGTGAGAATCGCCAGCGTGGTCGTCGTACTCACGCTGAGCGGCCGCGACGTGCCCAGCAGCGCGTAAACCAGCATCGGCACGAAACAGGTGTACAGGCCCACCTGTATCGGCAGGCCGGCCACCGTGGCATACGCCAGCGCCTTGGGCAGCACGATCGCAGCAGCCGTGATGCCGGCCAGCAGGTCGCTTCGCACCCATGCGCGCTCGCATCCGCGCAACCATGACATGAGCGACACATGCGGGCCGGTCATGGCGTCGGCTGCGCCATGGCGGGTCGAGTCGTCATATCGTTGGCCATGCGGCGACTAGAAGCGATATTTCAGCAGTACCTGTCCGCCGCTGAACCTGAAAGTGGCATTGCCATGGAAGCGGTCCTTGTCCACGTCCGCGTCGATCTTGTTGTAGGAGTACTGCGTGATGACGGCCCAGTTCTCCCAGGGGTAGAACTCCACGCCCAGGCGGAAGTTGTACAGAGTGGCATCCACGCTGCCGATGTTCGCCTTGAAGGCCCCGGCGTCGGTGACCAGGCGCGCCCACGGCTCGAACTGGTAACGGTACGACACGCCGATCGAAGGGTCGGGCAGGTTGGTCGACGCCTTGGCATGCCCCTCGCGCGATACCGATCCGCTCGCGCCCGAGCCGTTCGCCGACACGGTCCCGGTGAGCTTGAGATCGAAGCTGTAGGCCTGCAGGCCACCGGCGACGGCAAATGCCCCCTGGTCGCCTATCCAGGCCCAGTAGCGGTAGGTAAGCCCGTAGGCGTCCAACGTGAAATCCGACTTGAGCGTCGTGCCGACGAGCAAGGTCTGGTCGTTGAATTCCAGCGAGCGGTTGAGCGTGCGGGAATGGTTGGAAGAGTCGTGGTAGTAGTCGAACTCGAACTCGTGGCGGTCCCAGGGGCGCCAGGACACGTTCAAGAACGGCAGGTAGCGCGTGCCGCCCTCGCCAAGGTCACGCGAAAAGCTGAGCGTCGTCCCTGAATTCTTCAGACTCCCGTCCGCGCGCAGGCTGCCGGAAAAGCTGTTGGCGAACACGCCGCCGCTCACCGAGAAATAATCGAGCATGGGGTGGTCGTCGGCGAGCGCGGGCGTCGAAGCCAGAACCAGGCAGGTAACGCATGCCGGCAATGCAAAGCGCGATGAAGACATAAGGCCCCCTAAGCGTTGATGGTCGTCCCCGTGCTTGTGTCCATGGCGGTCGCGCCGTGATGGATGGTTCGGCGCTTCCTTCTCGGTCGATGGCGGGCCAACGGCAACGTCGGAACCATCGTGTTTCCTGCAGGTCATTGTCTGCTCCGCCATGGGCCTTTTCCATGGAAGCGTCGTGAAAAACCGCGCGTGAGACGCGAACGTCGACACGAATTTTCCATCCACGAAAAACACTCCGTAGTTCTACGTAGGTAGTTCGTCAGGGCAGTGGCGATGCTGCTACGTAGTTCGTCGGATGCCTGCAAAAAAGCGCTGTTTTCAACGCGTCTACACATCCTCTGGTGTATCTACGCAACGGCATTTCTTCTTGCACGACCTTGAGGGAAGGTCGTCGACTCCACGGCTATCACGCAGTCATTCCGGCAAGGTGAATCCGGAAGTGATCGAAGCTGATCGCATGTCATTTCCTGTCAATCGATCTGAGGGGTGTCGTCATGTACGGGAAGCATTCCGGTTCCTCGTCGAGAGGTGCGCGCACGCTGGCGCCCCTCCTGCTTTGCGGTGTCGTTGCGGCAAGCCCCGGCGTGCATGCGCAATCGTCCGAGACCGCCGAACTCAAGGCGCAGCTCGAACAGGTGAGGGCGCAGATGCAGGCGCAACAACAGGTGATGCAGAAAATGCAATCGCGCCTGGACGAACTGGAGGCGAAGGAGCGCGAGCAGGCTGCGGCAAAGCCGGCCGCGGCGCCGGCGGCTCCACTGGTGAGTGCGGCGTCGGCACGGGCGCCATCGGGCCCGCCTGCGTATCGGCCGCCTTCGGCGATGGCCGGTGCGTCCGAGCCCTTGCCGGAGGGTTACATCCGCCTCGGCGATACCGGCAACCTGCTGAAGGTCGATCTCGTCGCGCAGCTCGATGCGATGGCCGACAGCACCTACATGGGAGCGCCCGATCTGTTCGTGCCCTCGTCGATTCCGGTGCGCGGACAGCCGTTCTACGACAGTGGAAGGCGCTCGGAAATGAGCGCCAAGCAGAGCATCTTCCGCATGGACTACCGGCGTGACACCGACTACGGCACGCTCAAGATCGTCTACAAGAACAACTTCTTCGGCAGCGGCAGCGGCGACATGCCGTACAACCTGCAGGCGTTCTACGGCGAGTTGGACAACGAGCATTACACGCTGTTGGCCGGCTACAACATTTCCGCCTTCACCGACATCGACGTGTTCCCCAACACGCTGGACTATGAAGGCCCGAACTCCTTCACCTTCAAGTACGGGCCGCAGATCCGCTTCGCGCCCATCCTCTACAGGAGCGGCGAAAGCGTGCTGACCCTGCCCATGTCGCTGGAAAAACCGAACGCGGATATCACCGTGCCCGGCGTTCCCGTGCTTGCCGAATACCAGACCTATTCGCGTCGTCCGGACATCACGCTCGGTCTGCGTTGGCAGGCGCCCGACTGGCACATCCAATGGGCGAACCTGTTCCGAGACCTGCGCGTCGAGAACGCCGATGCGCGCACGCGGAGCACGACCGGCTATGCCACGCAGCTCACCGGCACGACGAAGCTGTTCGAGCACGACAGCATCCAAGGGTGGTTCAGCTACGGCAAGGGGTTCGCCAACTTCCTGCAGGACATTTCCGGGCTGGGGCTGGATGCGGCGTTCAATCCGCAGGGCGATCTTCGCGCGATCCGCGCGCGCGGCTATGGCGCGGGCTACACGCACGCATGGCTCGATAACCTCACGTCCAGCATGTCCTACGGCTACTTGCGCATCAGCCCGCAGTCGAACCTGCTGATCGACTCGACCATGCCCAAGAGCACCAAGTTCGCCTCGCTCAACCTGGCCTGGCAGTTCAGCGAGCGCGCGATGTTCGGTGTGGAATACCTGTGGGGACAGAACATCGACTTGACGGATGCGCGGGGGCAGGGCCAGCGCATTCAGACCACCTTGCGATACGACCTCAACCCCTGATGCCGATGCGCCCTCCACGCCGGCCCGACAGGCCGGCGTCCTTCACGAGAGGATTTGCTCATGTCGATGAACCGCCCGTGGATTCTGTACGTCACCAGCGACTTGCCGGACGAGGGGTCGGTGCTTCGATTGGCGCTGACGCGACTCGGCGACGCCATTCGGCAACGAGGCATCGAGGTGGTCCAGGCGTTGAGCTGCGAAGATGGCCTCGCGGTGGCGCGCGGCAAGCCTTCGTTTTCCGCGGTGGCGATCGACTGGAACCTGGGCGAAACCGCCGACATGTCCGAGGGGCCGGTGATGTCGATCGTGCGGGCGGTGCGCGAGAAATCCCTGCGGGTGCCGATCTTCCTGATCACGCGCAGCGTGGAAGCGCCCGATGTTCCGTTGAGCCTGATCCGCGAAGTGCGGGAATACGTCAACATCGGCAGCGAGACGCCCGAGTTCTTTGCCCGGCGCCTGCACTTCGCCATCGACGATTACCACAGCGGCCTGCTTCCGCCGTATTTCAAGGCGCTGAAGAAACTCACGGAAGAGGGTGCCTACCAGTGGGATGCGCCAGGCCACATGGGCGGCGCGGCCTACCTCAAGCATCCGGCAGGCGCGGAGTTCCACGAGTTCTTCGGCGAAAACATCATGCGCGCCGATATCGGCATCTCCAATGCCGAGCTGGGCTCGTGGCTGGATATCGAAGGGCCGCCGGCGGAATCGCAGCGCATGGCGGCGCGCGTGTTCGGCGCCGACTGGACCTTCTACGTGCTGGCCGGTTCGTCGGCGTCCAACCGCATCGTGGTGCAGGCGGCCGTCGGGCGCGACGAGATGGTCATCGCCGATCGCAACTGCCACAAGTCGCTCAACCATGCGATGACGCTGGCCGGTTCGCGGCCGGTGTACTTCCAGCCGAGCCGCAACGGCTACGGCATGATCGGGCTGATCCCGCCCAAGCGCTTCTCGCGCGCGCATATCCAGGGCCTGATCGAGGAGTCGCCGCTCACTGCGGGCGCGAAGTCCAGGGAGCCGGTGTACGCGGTGGTCACCAACCCCACGTATGACGGCCTGCTCTACAACGTCGACAAGGTCACCGAGCTGCTGTCGGCCAGCGTGCCGCGCGTGCATTTCGACGAGGCCTGGTACGCGTACGGCAAGTTCCATCCCATCTACCAGCATCGTTACGCGATGGGCGTGCCACGGGACATGAAGAACCGGCCCACCGTGGTGGCGGTGCAGTCGACGCACAAGATGCTGCCGGCGTTCTCGATGGCGTCCTACATCCATGTGAGCAACAGCGAGCGCGGCAAGATCGCGTGGTCGCCGATCAAGGAAGCCTTCATGATGCACGGCACGACCTCGCCGTATTACCCGCTGATCGCGTCGCTGGACATCGCCACGGCGATGATGGACGAGCCGTCGGGCCCGGCCCTGCTGCGCGAAACGGTGAGTCTTGCGGTGGCGTTCCGGCGTGCGGTCGCCATCGCGAATCAGCGGTTCAAGGACGAGGGCGAATGGTTTTTCACCTTGTTCCAGCCGCCGAAGGTCACCATCAAGGGCAAGCAGGTCGCCTTCCACGAAGCGCCGCTCGAGGTGCTGGCGTCCTCGCCGGAATGCTGGACGCTGAGGGCTGGCGAGGCCTGGCACGGCCTTCCCGACGATGTCGTGAAAGACGACTTCTGCATGCTCGACCCGACCAAGGTGACCATCCTTTGCCCGGGCACGGATGCGAAGGGCAAGCTGTCGAAGCACGGCGTTCCCGGCGCGATCCTCGCCAAGTTCCTCGATGCGCGCCGGCAGGCGATCGCGCGCACCGGTGACTACACCGTGCTCGTGCTGTTCTCCGTCGGCACCACGCAGGGCAAGTGGGGCACGCTGCTTGAGACGTTGATGTCGTTCAAGCGCCTGTTCGACCGGAAAGCCATGCTGGAGGAGGCGCTGCCCGATCTCGTGCAGGCCTATCCCGAGCGCTACCGCGAGATGACGCTTCCGCAGCTGTGCGACGAAATGCACGCCGTCATGAGCGAACTGGATCTGCAGGCCATGGCGAACCAGGCCGGCGAGGTGCTGTCGGAACAGGCCATGACGCCCGCGGAGGCGTACCAGCACCTGATCCACGGCGATACCGAGGAAGTGCGCATCACCGAGCTGGCCGGTCGCGTGGCAGCGCTGATGATCGTGCCGTATCCGCCTGGCATTCCCGTGCTGATGCCGGGCGAGCGCGTCGATCCCAAGGGCGGCACCATCGTCAATTTCCTCAAGGCCGTCGAAGCCTATGGAAAGAGGTTCCCGGGCTTCGGCCGCGAAGTGCAGAACGTGCACGCGGACGGCAACGGCGACATGTGGGTGCGCGTCATTGCAGAGAAGGGCGCGCCCGCCAAGAAGGCCAAGGACCCCAAGAAGAAGCATTGAGCCAGCCCCGGGGATGCCTGGTCGCGTGGTCCGCGTCCCGGCGCATCCCTTCATGACGAGGCGCCGCTGAACGCCTGACGTAGACGCATCCACGCCCAACCATCGATCGCCTTTCAGGCTTGCCAACCAGGAGAATCGTCATGCTCGAACGTCGAAACCTGCGCCAGAAATTCCGCGTGCTGCTGGTCCATTCCCATGTCGGCACGGAAAGCGCAGGCGGGCGGGCCTGCCGTACGCTCGCCAATGAATTCGCGGACCGGAACATCGAAACGGTGGTGGCAGCCAACGTGGACGACGGCCGTTCGATGATCATGGCCGATACGGCGCTGCACGCGATGCTGATCGACTGGTCGCTGCCAGGCTCGGATGGCCGCGACAGCGACAACGGCGCCGCCATCGACCTCATCCATACGGTGCGCTCGCGCAACGAGAACGTGCCGATCTTCCTGATGACGGAGCCCGGCAAGGCGCGCACGCTGAACGTGGAAATCGTGCAGGCGATCAACGAGCTGGTATGGATCTCGCAGGATTCGGCCACGTTCGTGGCCGGTCGCGTGCAGGCAGCCATGAAGATTTATCTTGCCGCGCTGCTCGGCCCGCTCACCACGGCGCTGGCCAACTTCAACCAGGTCCACGAATATTCGTGGCATACGCCGGGGCACACGGGTGGTACGGCGTTCCTCAAGCATCCGACCGGACGCGCGTTCTACGATTTCTACGGCGAGCATGTGTTCCGCACCGATCTCTCGATCAGCGTCGGCGAGATCGGATCATTGCTGGACCACACGGGGCCCATCGGCGAGAGCGAGAAGTACATCTCGCGCATCTTCGGCTCGCATCGTAGCTACACCGTGACCAACGGGTCGTCGACATCCAATCGCATCATCTTCATGGCATGCGTCGGTCGCGACCAGGTGGTGCTGTGCGACCGCAATTGCCACAAGTCGATCGAGCACGGACTGACCATGACGGGCGGCGTGCCGCATTACCTCGTGCCGTCGCGCAACCGCTACGGACTGATCGGCCCGATCTATCCGGACAAGTTCGTCGAGGCCAGCGTGCGGGATGCGGTCGCCCGCAACAGCCTGTCCAGGGATCTGTCCGACCAGCAGCCGGTATTCGTGGTGGTCACCAACTCCACTTATGACGGGCTTTGCTACAACACCAGGCGCGTGCTGGAGGAAGTGGGTGGCTGGGTCGATCGCGTGCACTTCGACGAGGCCTGGTACGGCTACGCGCGCTTCAACCCGCTGTACTCCGGAAGACTGGCCATGCACGGCCCCTCGTCCGAGCACGACCCCAATGGCCCGACGGTGTTCACCACGCATTCCACGCACAAGCTGCTCGCTGCGTTCTCGCAGGCGTCGTATATCCATGTGCGCGACGGGCGAAGCGCGATTCCGCATGCGCGCTTCAACGAATCGTTCATGATGCACGGCTCCACGTCGCCGTTCTATCCGATCATCGCCTCCAACGAGGTGGCTGCCTCGATGATGGATGGCGTGGGCGGCCTTTCGCTGACCCGCGAAAGCATCGACGAGGCCATCAATTTCCGCCAGATCGTGGGGCGCCTGCATCGCGACTTCGCGAAGAAGGGCGAATGGTTCTTCCGCACCTGGAACCCGGAGGAGGTGACCGACGAATCCGGCAAGCGGGTCGCGTTTGCGGATGCGTCGCCGGAATGGCTCGCAACCGACGCCAACGCTTGGGTGCTGCATCCGGGTGAGAACTGGCACGGCTTCGGCCATCTGGAAGACGGCTATTGCATGCTCGACCCGATCAAGGTCTCGGTGCTGACGCCGGGCGTTCAGGACGACGAGTCGTTCGCCGACCAGGGGTTCCCGGCCACGCTGCTGACGGCGTACCTGGATGCACGCGGCATCGAGGTGGAAAAGACCAGCGACTTCGCCGTGCTGTTCCTGTTCTCCATCGGCATCACCAAGGCCAAGTGGAGCACGCTGGTCACCGCCATGCTCGACTTCAAGCGCGATTACGACGAAAACAGGGCGCTGGAGCGGGTGATGCCCAATCTGGTCGCGAGCCATCCGGAACGCTATGCCGGCCTCGGCCTGCGCGACCTGGGCGACCAGATGTTCGCCGAACTGAAGAAGACCGGGCAGACGCGCCATCTGCAGAGCGCGTATTCGAACCTGCCCGAGATCCGCTTGTCGCCGGCGGATGCATACCAGGAGCTCATCCGTGGCAAGGTCGAGCGCGTCGCGCTCGGCAACCTGGCGAATCGCACCCTCGCCACGAGCGTGGTGCCGTATCCACCCGGCATCCCGATGCTGATGCCGGGCGAGGCGGCCGGCCCTGCGGACGGCCCTTATATCGGTTACCTCAAGGCACTGCAGAGCTGGGACCACGCTTTCCCCGGGTTCGGGCACGACACGCACGGCGTGGAGGCGGAGGGCGGGGAGTATTACGTGCAGTGCCTGAAGTCCTGAGGAGCCCTTGCCATGGTGACAGGGGGCGGCAAGAAGATGGGCCTGGTTGGCGCCTCCTCCCTGGTGGTCGCCAACATGGTCGGAACCGGCCTGTTCCTGCTGCCCTCCAGCCTGGCCAGTGTCGGTAGCGTCTCGATCCTGGGCTGGGTGGTCGCGGCGGTCGGCGCTAGTGCGCTGGGCCTGGTGTTCGCGCACCTGGCGATGGTCGAGCCGAAGGCGGGAGGTCCGTACGCCTACGCGCGCGATCACGTCGGGCGGTTCCCGGCGTTCCAGACCAATCTGCTGTACTGGTTTGCGAACGTGATCGGCAATGTGGCCATCGCGGTTTCCGTGACGGGATATCTCGCCATTTTCTTCCCGTCACTGAAACACCCGTGGATCGCCAACGGCTGTACGGCCGCCATCATCTGGCTGTTCGTGTGGGTCAATACCCGTGACGCGAAACTGGTGGGCGGGTTCACCACCGTCAGCACCATCGCCGGCATCGTGCCGATTGCGTTCGTGGGCCTGTTCGGGTGGTTCTGGTTCCAGCCGCAGGTGTTCATGGAGAGCTGGAATCCGGGCGATGCGCCACTGCATTCGGCGATCGAGCGCAGCGCTTCGATCGCCCTGTGGGCGTTCCTGGGCGTGGAGAGCGCGGCCGTATCGGCCGGCGTGATCGAGAACCCGAAGCGCAATGTTCCGCTCGCCACGATCATCGGCCTGCTGGTCTCCACGGTGATCTACATTTCATGCTGCACCGTGCTGATGGGGGTCATTCCCGGCAAGGAGCTGCGCATTTCCGGTGCGCCGTTCGCCGAGGCCGCCCGCATGATGCTGGGGCCATGGGCCGCCATCGGCATCTCGCTGGCCGCCATCCTGAAGGCGGCCGGCTCGCTGGTCGGCTGGATCCTCATCGTCGCGCAGTCGGCGCAGGCGGCCGCCAACGACGGCATGTTTCCCGAACGCTTTGCACTGACCAACCGCCATGGCATGCCGGTGCAGAACCTGGTGGTCACCGGGCTGATGATGATGGTGACGCTGCTGGTGTCGACATCGCCGGACGTCGCCACGCAGTTCGCCCATATCACCGACGCTACCGTGATCCTGATGTCGGTGCCCTATATCTACTCCGTGGTGGCGATGTGGCGACTCAACCGCACGTTGCACATGGCCACGGGCAAGATGCAGCTCTTCATCGTGGTGGGCCTGGTGGCGTGCCTGTATTGCCTGAGCGTGGTGCTGGGGCAGTCGGCCGAGCTCGATCGCAAGGCGCTGCTGGTGTTGCTGATTTCAACGCCGCTGTACGCATTGATCAAACGTCGCTAGCCCGCGCACCTGCCTGCATTGACGGTTCCTTAAAGCGCCGGATGCGACGCTCAAGGCCTTGTCGATGCTTAGGCGCACCTCATGAACCAGCACTTCGATGCCGTGGTCGTCGGAACCGGGCAGGCCGGGCCGTCCTTGGCCGAGCGCCTGGGCAAGTCGGGCCGCAAGGTGGCAGTGATCGAACGCAAGCTGGTAGGCGGCACCTGCGTCAACACCGGCTGCATCCCTACCAAGACCATGGTGGCGAGCGCGTACGCCGCGCAACTGGCGCGGCGCGGCGAGGAATACGG
This sequence comes from Dyella jiangningensis, assembly GCF_003264855.1. Taxonomy (NCBI): domain Bacteria; kingdom Pseudomonadati; phylum Pseudomonadota; class Gammaproteobacteria; order Lysobacterales; family Rhodanobacteraceae; genus Dyella; species Dyella jiangningensis. The sequence goes on from NZ_NFZS01000001.1 coordinate 2,272,452, forward strand.
CGTGCATCACGGCGGGAGCGTCCGCGTGGACATGGCGCAGGTGTGGAAACGCACCCGGGGCATTTCCGACCGTTCCCGCGGCAACGTCGAATCCTGGCTGGGCGGCATGCCGAATGTCACGCTGCTGCGTGGCCACGCGACGTTCGAATCGCCACGCCGCCTGCGGGTGGGCGATGACGTGATCGAGGCGAACGAGATCTTCCTGAATGTCGGCGGCCGCGCGGTCAAGCCGGATTTTCCCGGCGTCGACAGCGTGCCGTACCTCACCAACGTCGGCATCATGGATCTGCGCGAACTGCCGCGTCATCTCATCATCGTGGGCGGCAGCTACATCGGGCTGGAATTCGGGCAGATGTTCCGGCGATTCGGTTCCGACGTGACCATCGTCGAACGCAGCGAGCGACTGCTGCCGCGCGAAGACCCCGAGGTATCCGCTGCCATCGTGGACATCCTGCAGCGCGAAGGCATCGCGCTGCACCTGGGCGCCGAATGCATCGAGCTTCAGGGCTGCGCCGGCGACGTGGCCATCGTGGCCCGATGCGCGGACCCGCGCATGGAAGTGCGCGGCACGCATCTGCTGCTGGCCGTCGGGCGGCGCCCCAACACCGACACGCTGGGCCTGGACAAGGCGGGCGTGGCGACCGACGAGCACGGCTACATCGTGGTGGATGATGCCTGCCGCACCAATGTCCCGGGTATCTGGGCGATGGGTGATTGCAATGGCAAGGGCGCGTTCACCCACACCTCGTACAACGACTACGAAATCGTCGCCGCGAACGTGCTCGACAACGAGCCGCGACGCATATCCGATCGCATCGCGACCTACGCACTGTTCATCGATCCGCCGCTCGCGCGGGCGGGGCTCACCGAACAGGAAGCCTTGCGCAGGGGTCACGACGTGCGCGTCGGCGTGCGACCGATGGCGCGCGTGGGCAGGGCCATCGAGCGGGGCGAAACGCTGGGCTTCATGAAGGTGATCGTGGACGGCCGCAGCAACCAGCTGCTTGGCGCGGCGATTCTCGGCGTCAACGGCGACGAAGCCATCCACTGCCTGCTGGACACCATGTATGCCAAGGCTCCTTACCAGACGGTAACGCACGCCGTGCACATCCACCCGACGGTCGCGGAGCTGCTGCCGACGACGCTGCAGGACCTGAGGCCGGCCGGCGCGTCCTGAGGATGCCTGCGGGTCGGTCGCGTTGTCGGCCGACGGTGATATGCGAAGATGGCCCGGCGGTTCCGGGCCTTCCTCGCGTATCGATCACCGATCACGCATGCCGGTCGCGTACCTCACTCCTGCGAGCTTCCCGTCATGGCAACCGTCCGTTCCGGAAACCGAACCGCGCTCCTCGTCGTCGATGTACAGGTCGGCATCATGGCGTCGGCATGGAACAGGGAGAAGGTGATCGCCCAGCTTGCCCATGTGGTTTCGCGCGCACGCCAGGTGGGCGTGCCGGTCATCTGGGTGCAGCACCATGATGACGAGCTGCCACGGGATTCGGCCGCCTGGCAGTGGGTCGACGAGCTGCGGCCGCCCAGCGACGAGCCGCTGATCCACAAGCATTTCAATTCCGCTTTCGAGCAGACCGATCTCGAAGGCGAGCTCGACCGGCTGGGCGTCACGCGCATCGTGCTTGCCGGCGCCATGAGCAACTGGTGCATCCGGTCCACCGCGCATGCCGCCCTCGATCGCGGCTATGACCTGACCTTGCTTCAGGATGCGCATACGACGCAGGACCTTCGCCTCTCCGAGGATCGTGTGATCGCGGCGCGCGATATCGTGACCGAACTGAATGCAGCCATGCGCTGGCTTGCCTATCCCGGACGCGTCAACACGGTGGCCCGGGCCGCCGAGGTTGAGCTTGTCGCGCCGGGCCGGACAGAAGCTCCATGATGCTGTCGGCCTAGTGGGCACGGGCCTGCCCAGGCGAAGCAGGTCGTGCCGTACAGCCCGGAAAGGGTTGAGAACGCCCAAGCCTCGGATGCTGGCGGAGGTGCATGGTTATTTATTCAAGCAAATGATTTAGTATTGCCCGGCAAGCTGATCGGTCGACTCTTCCTGGCGAGGCGGCATCGCGTGAACACGGGTCTGGAACTCCTTGTTGGCCGTCACGGACGGTTTCCATCATCGGCCGCGGGCCGCCATCGCATGATGGGGCGCTGACATGCCGAAGGAATCCATCGTCATCGGTGGCGCAAGCGGTTTCTGGGGCGACAGCGTCGTCGGTCCCATGCAACTGGTCGCCTCGGGCCGCCTCGACTTCCTGGTGTTCGACTATCTCGCCGAGTTGACCATGTCGCTGCTGGCATCGGCGCGCCAGAAGGACGCTTCGCAGGGTTACGCCACCGACTTCGTCAGCGTGGCAATGCGTGCGGTGCTGAAGGATGCGCTGGCGCAGAACATCCGCATCATCAGCAATGCCGGTGGCGTCAACCCGCAGGCTTGCGCGACAGCCTTGCAGGCGCTGGCCAGCGAGCTCGGCGTCGATGTGCGTATAGCGGTGGTGGAGGGCGACGATGTGATGCCGCTGCTGCCCGCGTTGCGTGACGAAGCGGTGCGCGAGATGCAGACCGGAGAGGCACTGCCGGAAAAGATCCTCAGCGCCAACGCGTATCTCGGCGCCTTGCCGATCAAGGCCGCGCTCGACGCCGGTGCCCAGGTGGTGATCACCGGGCGTTGCGTCGACAGCGCCGTCACGCTCGGCGCGCTGATGCACGGCTTCGATTGGGCCGTGGACGACTATGACCGCCTCGCGGCCGGCAGCCTTGCCGGGCACATCATCGAGTGCGGCTGCCAGGGTGCGGGCGGGTTGCACACCGATTGGGAAGCCGTGCCCGATTGGGCGCACAGCGGCTATCCCATGGTCGAATGCCACGCCGATGGCCGCTTCATCGTGACCAAGCCCGAGGGCACGGGTGGCCTGGTTACGCCTGCCACGGTAGGCGAGCAGATGCTGTATGAAATCGGCGACCCGGCGAGCTACCTGCTGCCGGACGTCGTCTGCGATTTCACCGGCGTGACGATGACGCAGGCCGGCGAGCATCGCGTGGAGGTACGGGGCGCCCGCGGTCGCGCGCCGACGCCCGATTACAAGGTCAGTGCCACCTATGCCGATGGCTATCGCGCCACCGGCCAGCTCACCGTGGTGGGTTTCGATGCCGACAGGAAGGCGCGACGCACGGCCGAGGCGATCCTGGAGCGCACGCGCGAACTGTTTCGCAGGCTGGGCTTGCCCGACTACAGCGCGACGCATATCGAGACGCTGGGTTCGGCGCATGCGTTTGGTCCGCATCAGCCGCGCGCGCCGCGTTTCGAATCGGTGATGTGGCTTGCCGTGGCGCATGCGCACAAGGCGGCGCTTGAGATCTTCGCCCGCGAGATTGCGCCGGCCGCCACGTCGTGGGCGCCCGGCACGACCGGTGCGAGCGGGCGCCCCGGCGTGGTGCCTGCAATCAAGCAGTTCGCCTTCCTGCTCGACAAGTCACGCATGCAACCGGGCGTGACGTTGCCGGCAGGCGAGCGCATCACGGTGGGCGTCCCTGCGGGAGCGCCTCGCGACGTGCCGCCTGCGCCACGCGGGCGCGAGGCGACCGTATCCGTGCCCGAGCCTGCGTGCGAGGTACCGCTCATCACGCTTGCATATGCGCGCAGCGGCGACAAGGGAGACCTCTCCAATATCGGCGTGATCGCGCGTCGGCCGGAGGATTTTCCCTGGCTGAAGGCGCAATTGACCGAGGGCCTCGTCGCCGCCTATCTCGCGCATCTGGTCAAGGGCCGCGTGACACGCTACGAGCTGCCAGGCATCCATGCGCTCAACTTCACCTGCGAGCAGGCGCTGGGTGGTGGCGGCATGGCGTCCTTGCGCAACGATCCGCTGGGCAAGGGCATGGCCCAGGTACTGCTTTCGATGCCTGTGCGAGTTCCGGCAGATCATCCCGCGGCAACGTCTGGAGACAACGCGATGATGATCGAACGTCCGGACGACCTGCGCGCCGGGCTCGTGTCGCCACTTTGATCAGGGGGTTGCCGATGCCGGCGCTTGAATCGCGCATCGTTCCGGAGAGCGAAGCCTATCGGCAGAACCATGCCGCGGTGAGCGACCTGGTCGATCGCCTGCGTGCACTGGAAGCGCGCACGCGAGACAAATCCGAAGCCTCTCGCGAGCGCTTCGAGCGACGCGGACAATTGCTGCCGGCCGACCGGCTGGGTCGGCTGCTCGACGCGGGCGCGCCGTTCCTGGAGCTCTCCACGCTGGCCGGCTTCTGCCTCGACCACCCTGATCCGGAGCGCTCCGTGCCGGGCGCTGGCTTCATGGCCGGCATTGGCTGGGTGAGCGGCGTGCGCGCCATGATCGTGGTGGACGACTCAGGCATCGATGCGGGCGCGGTGCAGCCGATGGGCATCGAGAAATTCCAGCGTGCGCAGGCCATCGCGCTCGCGCAGAAACTGCCGTTCATCCATCTGGTCGAATCAGCGGGCGCCAACCTGCTGGCCTATCGCGTGGAGACCTTCGTCAACGGTGGCAGCATCTTCTACTGGCTTTCGCGGCTCTCGGCAGCCGGCATTCCGGTGATCAGCGTGGTGCATGGTTCCAGCACGGCGGGTGGCGCCTACATGCCCGGGTTGTCGGATTACGTGGTGATGGTGCGCGAGCGGGCCCGCGCCTTCCTGGCGGGGCCGCCCCTGCTCAAGGCCGCCACCGGCGAAGTCGCCACGGAAGAAGAACTCGGCGGCGCCGAGATGCACGCCACCGTATCGGGCCAGGCCGAATACCTGGCCGAAGACGATGCGGACGCGTTGCGCATCACGCGCGAACTGCTTGCGGCGCTGGACTGGAACCGCGACCTGCCATCGCCGACGCGCTCCTATGCGCCACCGCGCTTCAGCGCGGACGAAATGCTCGGCATCGCGCCCGCCGACCACCGCAAGCCGCTCGACATGCGTGAAGTGATCGCACGCATCGCAGATGGCTCGGTGTTCCTCGAATTCAAGCCCGATTATGGGCCGGCCACGGTCACCGGGCATGCGGCCATCTGCGGCATGCGCGTGGGCATCATCACCAACAACGGGCCGCTGGATCCGGCGGGTGCCGCCAAGGCGACGCACTTCATCCAGGCGTGCTGCCAATCCGATCTGCCGCTGGTGTACCTGCAGAACACCACGGGCTTCATCGTGGGCAAGGCCTCGGAGCAGGGCGGCATGATCAAGCACGGATCGAAGATGATCCAGGCGATGTCCAACGCCACGGTGCCGCGCATCACCGTGCATTGCGGCGCCTCGTTCGGCGCGGGCAATTACGGCATGTCGGGGCGCGGCTTCTTCCCGGATTTCTGCTTCAGCTGGCCCAACGCCAGGACGGCCGTGATGGGCGCCGAGCAGGCGGCGGACACCATGGCCACGGTCATGGCGGCCGGCATGCAGCGCAAGGAACAGGCCGTGGACCATGCAGCCATCGAGGCGATGCGAGCCAGGGTGATCGAAACCTTCGAGCGGCAATCCGACGCCTTCACGCTCTCGGGCCGCCTGCTGGATGACGGCGTGATCGATCCGCGCGACACGCGCAAGGTACTGGCCTGTGCGCTGGCCGTCTGCGATGAAGCGCGTCGCCGCGTGGTACGCCCCATCCAGTTCGCCGTCGCTCGACCGTAAGTCCCTTATCCATTGGCCCAGGCTCATCGGAGCGAGACACCATGCAGTTCACCCACGAGCACCAGGAGCTGCAGCGCAGCCTCAAGCGCTTCATCGACAGCGAGATCAATCCGCACGTCGATGCATGGGAGGCGGCCGAGATGTTTCCCGCCAAGGAATTGTTCAAGAAGATGGGGGCGCTGGGTTTTCTCGGCATCGCCAAGCCGACCTCGTTTGGTGGCCTCGGGCTCGATTATTCGTATGCCGTCGCGATGGCTGAAACACTCGGCCACATCCACTGCGCCGGCGTGCCCATGGCGATCGGCGTGCAGACCGACATGGCGACGCCGGCGCTGGCGCGCTTCGGCTCGGACGAGCTGCGCAAGCAGTTCCTCGCGCCCGCGATCAGCGGCGACGCCGTCGCATGCATCGGCGTGTCGGAGCAGGGCGCGGGATCCGACGTCGCGGCGATCAAGACCCACGCGCGCAAGGATGGCGGCGACTACATCATCAACGGCAGCAAGATGTGGATCACCAACAGCCTGCAGGCCGACTGGATGTGCCTGCTGGCCAATACGTCGGATGACGCCGCGCACCGCAACAAGTCGCTGATCATCGTGCCGATGGACACCAGGGGCGTGTCGGTTGGCAAGAAGATCCGCAAGATCGGCATGAACGCGTCGGATACCGGCCTGATCTACTTCGACGACGTGCGTGTGCCGCAGCGTTACCGCATCGGCGACGAGGGTAGGGGCTTCACCTACCAGATGCTGCAGTTCCAGGAAGAGCGCATGTGGGCGGCGGCGAGCAACCTGCAGATGCTGACGGCATGCATCGATACCACCATCGAATATGCGCGTGAACGCAAGCTGTTCGGCGCCAGCGTGCTGGACAACCAATGGGTGCATTTCAAGCTGGCGGAACTCAAGACCGAAGTGGAGGCGCTGCGTGCGCTGACCTATCGCGCCTGCGAACTCTACGTCAGCGGCCAGGACGTGACGGAGCTGGCTTCCATGGCCAAGCTCAAGGCGGGCCGGCTCGCCCGCATCGTGCCCGATACCTGCCTGCAGTTCTGGGGCGGCATGGGTTACACCTGGGACAACCCGGTCTCGCGTTTTTATCGTGACGGCCGCCTCGCGTCCATCGGCGGCGGCGCGGACGAGGTGATGCTCGGCATCATCTGCAAGTACATGAACACGCTGCCGGGCAGGAAGGACTGAGCGATGGCCACGCCGCATGCCTTTCGTTCGGTGCTGATCGCCAATCGCGGTGAAATTGCGTTGCGCATCCAGCGCACGGCGCGGCGTCTGGGCATGCGCACCATCGCCGTGTATGCGGAGGCCGATCGTGATGCGCCGCATTGCCGCGCGGCAGATGTCGCAATGCCGATCGGCGCATCGCAGCCGCAGGCTTCGTATCTGAACATCGCCGCGCTGCTGGATGCCGCGCGACGATCCGGGGCGGAAGCCCTGCATCCCGGCTATGGCTTCCTGGCGGAAAACGAGGCCTTTGCGGCTGCCTGCGTCGATGCCGGCCTGGTCTTCATCGGGCCGGCGGCCGCGACCATCCGCTCGATGGGCAGCAAGGCCGGCGCCAAGCGATTGATGCAGGCGGCTGGCGTGCCGTGCGTGCCGGGCTATGAGGGCGGCGATTCATCGGAAAGCCGCATGGCGCAGGAGGCGGCGCGCATCGGCTATCCGGTGATGATCAAGGCCGCCGCTGGCGGTGGCGGCCGCGGCATGCGGCGTGTCGATCAGCCGGAGCACTTTTCCGCAGCGCTGCGATCCGCACGCTCGGAAGCGGAACATGCGTTTGCGTCCGGCGAACTGATCCTCGAAAAAGCCATCATCGAGCCGCGCCACATCGAGATCCAGGTGTTCGCCGACCAGCACGGCAACGTGGTTCACCTGGGCGAGCGCGACTGTTCGGTGCAACGCCGGCACCAGAAACTGATCGAAGAATCGCCATCGCCCGCGGTATCGCCCGAACTGCGTGAGCGCATGGGCGCCGTCGCGACGGCGGCGGCGCGCGCGATCGGCTACGTGGGTGCGGGCACGCTGGAATTCCTGCTGGCCCCGGACGGCGCGTTCTACTTCATGGAGATGAACACGCGCCTGCAGGTCGAGCACGCGGTGACCGAGGCGGTGCTTGGCATCGACCTGGTGGAATGGCAGTTGCGCGTGGCCATGGGCGAGGCCTTGCCGATGACGCAGGGCGAGATCGATGCCCGCCGCTCACGCGGTGGCCATGCCATCGAAGTCCGCCTGTGCGCGGAAGACCCTCAACAGGATTTCCTCCCGCAGAGCGGAACGATTGCGCGCTGGCGCGCACCGCGCGAGGTACGTACCGATCACGCCCTGGCCGATGGGCTGGTGGTGTCGCCATTCTACGATTCGATGCTCGCCAAGATCGTGGCGCATGGCAGCGATCGCCCGGATGCCTGCCGGCGCCTCGCGAAGGCGCTGGAAGACTGCCTGCTGCTCGGTCTTCCCACCAATCGCGCTTTCCTCAGGCAGTGCATCACGCATCCTTCGTTCCTGTCGGGCGAGGTGTCGACGTCGTTCATCGATGAGCACATTCCTGCGGCCGCGCGGCAGCGGAGCCAACCTTCGGCCTCGGCGAGCCAGGTGTCCGCCGTCCTGCTCACCTATCTTCGCGAGGCTTCGGGCGTGCGTTACCCCGCAGAGCTGCGGGGCTGGCATAGCAGTCGTGCGTATCCTGCGACCTGCCGGTTCACGCTCGATGGCGCGCCCATGGAGATGCGTGTCCACACGCTCGCCGCGCGACGCTGGCGTCTCGTCTCGGGCGCCATGTCGATCGATGCGGAGGTCCTTGCCGAGGCGGCGGATCACGTGGTGATCCGATTGGGCGAGGCGCCGCATGCGATCGACTATGCCGCCGTCGACTCAGGTTGCTGGTTCGTGCTCGACGGCGTGGAACACCTTGCCATCGACACGACATACGCGGCGCCCGAGCGCCGGGTCGCGCTGTCAGGCAGCGGCCGCATCAGCACCCCGATGAATGGCCGTATCGTCGCGCTGCATGTTTCCGAGGGTGACGCCGTGGTCGCGGGGCAACCCTTGCTGGTGGTCGAGGCGATGAAGATGGAGCACAGCATCGCGGCGCCGTTCGCCGGCGCCGTCACCGGGATCTACGCGCAGGTCGGGGCGCAGGTCGCGCCCGGCGGCGTGTTGATGGAAATCGCCGCGGCCTGAGCAGGCTCAGGATGGCGTGCGAAGGATGAACCGCACGGCCTGGTCGGCCAGTGCGTCGATGCTGATGCCCGCACCTTCCTGGTACCACTGGGCCGTCCAGTTGAGCGCGCCGAACATCAGCAGTCGGTCCACCCGCGTGGGCTGTGCCCACTCGCCCGAGGCGTGGAGGCGTTCGATCACGCGCGCCCAGATGGCTTCGTAGCGATCCTTGAGCGCGATGATGTGCGCCTGCGCCGAGGTGTCCAGCGAGCGCCACTCGTACAGCATGACCGGGATGAAGTCCTGGTTCGGCGCGAGCAGAGTATAGAGATGCGCCCGCACGAGCTGCCGCAGTGCTTCACGCGGTGGCAGGCTGTCGGCAGCGATCGCCTCGATATCGGCGAGCGCCACGGTCAGGCCGTGCTCGATCACCGCCTGCAGGATGTCCTGCTTGGTCTTGAAGTAGTAGAACCAGCTGCCCGCATGCACGCCGGCCGCGGCGGCGATGTCACGCACGGTGGTGTTGCCGTAACCCTTCTCGCGAAACAGTCGCGCCGACTGCTCGATCAGCTCCCTGCGCAAACCTTCGTTGGCGTCCTGCGCCGGACGGCCACGCTTGCGCCGCGTCGTCGCTTCCGTGGCGACTGCCGGCTTGGTCGGTTTGGAGTGGCGCGACTTTGGCATGCCTGTACCCGTCGAATGCTCCGCTGCATCTTAGCGGTGCTTCGGCATCGCAGGCATCTCGGCAGGCATGGAAAGGAATGAGCGAGGCAGACCTGGCACGGGGAGGGGTGGATCAATGCCAGGCTGCCTCGCTCATGATCGAACCTTGGCCCTCTCCCTCGCGGAAAAGGGCGTCATGCGCGTGGACTAGGGTTTGCTCGCCGACATCGAGTGCGGCGCGTCGTGCGGGTCGGCGCCCCAGCGCTTGTTCGGCTCGGGGCCCATGGTGAGCACCAAGGTGGCGCCGTCCGCGATATCGGCATGACTGAACCAGGGCTTGGTCCACGGCTTGCCGTTGAGCGTGGCCGACTGGATGTACATGTTCTTCGCCGAGTTGTTGCGCGCGACGATCTCGAAGACCTTGCCGTTGCCCAGATGCAGGCGAACGCGATCGAAGATCGGGCTGCCGAGGATGTAGTCGGGAGTCGACGGATCCACCGGATAGAAACCCATCGCACTCAGCACATACCAAGACGACGTCGAACCCTGGTCGTCCATGCCGGGGTAGCCGTAGCCGCTGGCGTCACTGCCGTACATCTCGTCGAGGATGCGGCGTGTCAGCGCCTGCGTCTTCCAGGGCTGGCCGCCCCATGCGTACAGGTACGCCGCCTGCTGGTCGGGCTGGTTGCCCTGCACGTACTGGCCGATCAGGCCCGTGCAATCGCGACAGATACCCTTGGCCGTATACGGCGTGGAGAAGAACGCATCGAGCTTGGCGTTGAACGCGTCACGCCCGCCCAGCAGATCCATCAAGCCCTGCACGTCGTGCGGCACCAGCCACAGCGTGGACCAGCCCGAGGCTTCCTTCATCATGAAGTTGTAGTAGGGCTCGCCCGGGTCGAATGGCGAAATCCACTTGCCGTCCTCGGTGCGCCCACGCACGAAGCCGACCGACGGATCAAACACGTTGCGGTAGTTGCCGGCGCGGCGCAGGAACATCTGCGCGTCTTCCGCCTTGCCAAGCCGTTGGGCGACATCGGCCAGCGCATGGTCATCCCAGGCGTATTCGAGCGTGGTGGCGGCGCCGGCCTTGCCGCCTGCATAGGGCGGACTGGGATTGCCCGGAGGCACGATGTCGGAGATCCAGCAGTTCTTCATGTATTCGGCCAGATAGCCCCGCGGACCCTTGGGGTCGGTGGCGTTCTTGCGCAGGTATTCGTACGCGGCCGCATAGTCGAATGGAATGCCGCGCTGCCAGGCGCCGTCGTAGAGGAACACGGCATGGTCGCCATGGAACGAGGTGTCCATGTAGCCGCGTTCGCGGGCGCGGTCCAGTTCCGAATGCATGATGTTCTGCACGACATCCGGCTCGAGCAGCATCAGCAGCGTGATCTGGTTGCGGCCGGTATCCCAGAAGGGCACGGGGCCATAGCGGTCGTAACTGGCCACCTGCGCCTTGCCGTCGGTGCCGGTGAAGTGCTCGCCCTTGCGCGCGAGCAGGCGCGGGCTGGCAAACGAGTGGTACAGCGTCGAGTAGAACAGCATGCGCTGCTTCGACGTGCCGCCGGTGACTTCGACGCGGTCGAACAGTTTCTGCCATGCCGCCCGCGCCTGTGCATGCACGCGCTCGAAGTTCCCATCGGGATCCTCGTTGCGCAGCCGCTGCTCGGCTTCCTCGGCGCTATGGCCATGGGCGACCTTCACCAGCACCTGCTCGCCGGCCTTCGTATCGAAGGTGACGTAGGCGCCCGCATAGCTGCCGGACACCGTGCGGCGTGCGGGCTGCACGTCGGCATCGCCGATGCCATAGCCTTCATGGTCGTGGTCAGCACGGAAGGTGCCGAAGGCGGCGAACGGCCGCGAGAATTCGGCCACGAACCAATCGCCGTCCGAATCGCGCTCCGGGCGCCCCATCTTGGAGACGCCGCGAATGGTGCGATCGCCAACGACTTCCACGTCACCGCCGGAGCGGCGCAGGTTGATCACGACGTTCGAGCGGTGGCTCTCGGGAAAGGTGAAGCGCATCAGGCTGGTGCGCTGCGTCGCGGTGAGTTCCACCTTGGTGCGGAAAGTGGCGAGATCCACCGCGTAATAGCCCGGCGAAGCCTTCTCGCTGGCCTTGTCGTAGGTCGATTGCGCGTAGTCGGGTGGCACGGTCCAGTCGCCCACCACCGGCATGATCATCGGCGAAGCGCGGCCGCCGTAGGTCGAGCCGCCACCGGTGAAGCCGATCATCGTCGGCCTCGGGTAGTAGTACGACATGCCGACGCCTGCGGGATAGCTGAGGTCGACGTTGAGGTTGACCGGTGTCGCTTCGGTGGAGCTTTGCGGCAGCGTCGCGCCTGGGGACGTCATGCCCGAATAGAGCGGCTCGCCGGGAGGTGGCGAATTGCCGATGAATTCCTGCCGGTCCAGCGGTGCAGTGCCGACCAACGGATTGGCGAGATCGATGCTCGACGTCGCGGAAGGCGCATCGCCCTTCGTGGCATACGCCGCGCCGATGCTGCCGAGCGCGACGATCGTCAGTGCCAATGTGCGACGACGAAGTCGGTATAACGATGGTTTCATGGGCTCTTCCAGAAGACGGATCGATCGTGGGGCCGGGCAGGAAACCCGGCCCCACGCACGCTTTCTTGCTTAACCGCCATCACCGAACTTGTACGTCAGGCCCACGTAGTACTGGCGCCCGGCGTATTCGAGCTGGTACAGGCGCGCCGTCGTGTCGCCACCCAGGTACTGGCGAGGCAACGACTTGGTGACGTTGATGATCGACGCGGTCACCATCAGGTGCTTGTTGAACTCGTAGTCGCCGTTCAGGTCGATCTGGTTGTACGGCTCCGTGTAGATCGGCAGGCCGGCAGCGAGGCCCTGCATGGTGCGACCCGTCCAGTTGCTGGTTGCGCGCAGCAGCAGCCCGTTCTTTTCATAGAACAGCGACACGTTCGCCGCGTACTTGGCGCTGCCGATCAGCTCCGACTTGCCCACCATGGTGTCGCCGAGCGAGACCGGCGTTTCGTTGGTCTTGTTGAGCGTGTAGTTGGCGATGTAGCCGAAGCCCGAGTTGAAGGTGTGCTGCGTGTAGAGCTCCACGCCCTTGGACGTGCCGGAACGGCCGTTGGCGTTGGTGCTGTACTGCATGAAGTTCTCCTGGGTGCCGCCGACGTTCACCGTGATGTTGTTGACGGTGACCGGGACGACGAAGTTCTTCACCTTCTTTTCGAACAGGTCGAGGCCGACCACCGACTCGGGCGCGTAGTACCACTCGCCCGCCAGGTCGAACTGCGTCGCCGTGAACGGCTTCAGGTCAGCGTTGGCACCGCTGCCGTACCAGCCGGGCAGGGGAGCGCCGAACTGCTTGCGGTCGTTGTAGTAGGCCTGGGTGTTGTTGGTGAGGTTGCCCAGCTGGGCGAGGTCGGTGTAGTTGGCGCGGGCCATCGCCTGCGAGCCGGCGGCGCGCAGCACGAAGTCGTCGGCAAACGTCCACGCGATGTTGAAGCTCGGCAGGAGCTTGTTGTAGCGCTTGGACGTCGACGCGTTGGAGTACGTCTGGATCACCGACTGCTCGCGCGGCAGATACTGGAAGTCGCCCGGTGCGCACGCGCCGCCGCCGGCGTTCACGCCGCTGGCAGGGCAGATGAGGATGTTGCCGTTCGCGTCGTGGTAGTACACCGCGTTGTTGGTGGTGATCTGGTCGGCGACGGTGAGGTCCTGCTGCGTGCTGACGAAGCGCAGGCCCACGTTGCCGCGCAGCGATTCCGTGGCGAAGTTCGCCTGCACGTAGGCGGCCGAGATCTTTTCCTGGATCGTCGACTTGTCTTCCGGATGGTTGTAGACCACCCGGTCATACGTGGAGTTGAGGTGGTTGTAGTACGCCGGGAAGTTGATCGCCGGGAAGACGCTGTCGTTGTACGCCTCGTTGCTGCCATCGAGCATGCTCGGCAGCAGGAAGCCCGCCGGCAGCTGGCCGGCATTGGGATCGCAGGTCTGGAACTGCGAGGTGGTGCCCTTGCAGTACCAGCGCAGCTCGTTCTGCTGCTGTTCGGCGTGGTTGTCGCGGTACTTCGCGCCGAACTGCAGCGACTGCAGCCAGCTGTTGTCGAAGGCCCAGGTGAAGTCCAGCTGCGCGAAGTTCTGCGAGTTGGAGGTGTTGACCATGTTGGAACCGGTCGAGCCCAGGTCCACCTGTCCCGCGCCGGCGAGCATGTTCTGCAACACTTGCGGCGAAGCGGTGAGGGTCGGCTTGCCATTGAGCGTCCACGCGGCGCCGTTGCTGCCGTCCACCCACTGGCCATTGACGAAGTTGCGCGGCTTGGCGGCCATGCCCAGTTCGATCGACGGACCACCGGTCGCCCAGGTGCGGCCGACGTTGAACGAACCGCTGAGGTTGCCGCCGTTGTCCCACTCGCCTTCGAGGTTGATCGTCTGCGAGGTGGCCTTTTCGACGGAGTAGTTGCCGTTGAGCCAGGGGATTTCCGTGGAGCACACATCGACCGGCTGACGTGTCGCGCCGGTCACCGGGTTGGTGATCGAATTGCATCCGGTGCCCGCCGGCGGAAGCACATAGTTCGCGCCGGTAACGACCGTGTGCGACGGGTCGAACGTCAGGCCGTTGGAAGCGAGCAGTCGGCCCTGCTGGTCGGCATAGCTGCCGGTGGGCAGGCCCCACTCGGGAACTTCGAGCGTGTTGGTGATCTGTGTCTGCTGCCGCTGGAAGCGGAAGTAGTTGCCCGTCAGCAGGAAGTGGTCGCTGGGCTTGAACTGCATGGTCGCCTGCGCGCCCTTGGTCTTCAAATCCAGCTGGTTGCGGCTGGTGGCGAACTGCTGCGGCATCCAGTAGCCCGAATGGCTGTTGCCACCCTGGTCGACCACGCCGCCGCCGGACCAGAGGTCGATGTTCGGCGCTACGTCCGCGCTATACGGCCTGCCGTGCACATCCGTCGGCGGGGCGGTACACGTCGCGTGGTCGGTGCAGTCGTTGGACCACCAGTGCCAGCTCGACGCATTGGCGGTGTAGTCGACATCGCGGCGCTTCTGGTACGAACCGGCGACGAGGACGCCGAAGGTCTCGTCCTTGTTCTTCCACGACCACAGCGCGGAGCCCTGCGGCGTGATCTTGCTGCTGTTGTCCGAGCCTGCGGCATTGATGGATACGAAGCCGTCGTTCGCCTTCATTTCCAGCGGACGGCGCGTGCGCAGGTCGACGTTGCCGCCGATGCCGCCTTCGTCCAGGCGTGCTTCGAGGCTCTTGTAGAGCTTGATGTCCGAGAACATGTTGGCGGGCATCAGCGTGTAGTTGAACGAGCGCGTCAGGCTGGCCGAGGTATCGGCCGAGGCGACGTAGTTGCCGTTCAACTCGGTGAGCGTCAGTTCGGGCGCGAGGCCGCGGATGCTGACCGTCTTGCCTTCGCCCGATTCGCGGGTAATGACCACGCCAGGCACGTGCGCGAGCGCATCAGCGATGTTCTTCGCCGGGAACTGCGCGATGTTCTGCGCGTTGATCACCTCGACGATGGAATTGGAATCGCGCTTGTCCTGCATGTTCTGGTCGACCGACTGGCGGAAGCTCGTGACGACCACGGTGCCCAGGGTCTTGGCTTCATCGGCCTTGTCCTTGGCGCTCTTCTGGTCCGCCGGCTTGGTCGACTTGGTGGTGTCGGATGCCTGGCCCGACGTCGCCGTCGGAGCTGCAGCAGGCGTCTGCTGGGCGAAGGCGACCGCCGGCATTCCAAGGCAACCGCCGAGGATGGCCATGGTGAGGGCGGCATACAACGGCTTGCGCGATACGTGTGGCAGGTAAGTCATTTGGTTCTCCCCATACTTTTGATGTGCGCCCTTCTACGGTCGGCGCGGTGATCCCCCGTTTGATCACTGCTTCGTATTCATGCCGAAGGCGTCCTCCTGTCCCTAACTTGGATCGATCTAAATTCGTGGTGAACGAAAGGCCTTGCGCGCTCGTTGGTGAACGCTCAATGGCCCGGAGGTGCTGTCGCGAAGAGATGGGATGCGCGCCGTCCGTGAGTGGCGGCGTGATAGGTATTGCGCTTCGACGGGACGCTGTTGCACCTGGCGGGCGCGTGGGCCGAATGTCGAGGCGAGCGGTGCGATCGATGTTGCGATGGCCGGGCGCGCGACAAGCCCGGTTTCCATTTGCTTTCGCTCGCTGCAGGGCTGGCCGTACTGCCGGGGCGGCAAGACCCCGCGCGGCAGCGCACGCCAGTCCCCACAGACGTGGCTGCGCGTGCCGCGCGAGGATGCACGATGAATGGAACGCGGGCGAGTTTTGGTTTCATGCGGCGGCTTCCCAACTCCACATCAACCTGTCCGGCACGAAGCGGCGAGACCGGTGCAGCGCTTGCGCGTGCTCCGTGCTCTGCCTCGTACGATCCTTTAGATCCCTCCCGCCCGGGTGCTTGTTTTCACCCTGGGTTTGGATCGATCTAAACCCCTTCGGCGCAAATTAAGACGCCGAACGCGCAAGCTGTCACGCTGCGCCGCAATAACGCGGCTTCTATCGCATGGGCTTCGCATCGGTGGCGCTCCCAAAATGCACGCCGTGATCGCCGGCTTCTTTAGCGGCGGTTGGCTGTAGGGGAGGTAAGCGGGCTCGTCCTTCCCGTCCAGAAGTGCGTAGCCGCGCCTCGTTCGTCGGCCGGAACCACTTCACGTGTGCGGTGGACCAGGGCGTTTTCATGGAGGTCGCCCGGACAGGACGAGCCGCATTCGTCCACTTCATCGATGGCCCGCGTACGCGTCACGGAATCGCTTCGATGGGCTTGCATATTTGTCTGACAATCGGACAACCTAAAAGAACGGCGGTGAACAAACCGCCACTCGCGAGGCCGATGAGGGAAGGGCGGATGACGGGGATCAAGGTTCGGAATGCGGGCGTTTGGATGGCCATGGCTGGCGCCATGGGCTTCGCCGCGATGGCGATGGCGGCGCCGGATCAGGCGGCCGTCTGGAATGGCAAGGCGGCGCCATTGGCGACGCCATGGACAGCCGACGTGTCGCCCGAGCACGCGTTGCCCGATTACCCACGGCCACAACTGGCGCGACCGTCGTTGGAGCATCCGCAGTGGATGAGCCTCAACGGCTTGTGGCAATTCGCCTCCAGCGACAGCCTCGGCATGCCACCGTTCGGCCAGGCGCTGAAGGGCCAGGTGCTGGTGCCGTATCCGGTCGAGTCGGTGCTCTCGGGCGTGCAGAAGCATTCGGACTTCATGCTCTATCGTCGACTGGTGGACGTGCCCGCTGCGTTCGTCTCGCACGGCCAGCATGTGCGCCTGAACTTCGGTGCGGTGGCGCAGGACGCGACGGTCTACGTCAATGGCACGCAGGTGGCGCATCATTCAGGCGGCTATACGTCCTTCGGTGCGGACATTACCTCGGCGCTGCGACCGCAGGGACCGCAGGAGATCGTGGTCGCGGTGCACGCGCCGGTGGATGGCGCCAACGTGATGGTCGGCAAGCAGCGGTTGAAGCCTGAAGGCATCTTCTACACCGCCGCTTCCGGCATCTGGCAGTCCGTGTGGCTGGAACCGGTGGCGGCCACGAGCATCGCGCAGCTGGATTTCACGGCAGCGCGCAGCCTGGATGCGTTCACGGTCACGTCGAAGATAGACGGCCATCGCGATGGCGCCACGCTGCATGTCACGGCCTACGCCGATGGCAAGGCGGTGGGCGAGGCAAGCGGGCCGGCAGGTCAGCCGCTGCACCTGGCCATTGCGCATCCGCATACGTGGAGCCCCGAGGATCCTTTCCTGTACACGTTCAAGGCCACGCTTACGCACGGCGATCAACGCGATGAGGTGACCAGCTATGCGGGCCTTCGCACCATCGCCATCGCCAAGGTGGGCGGGCGCAACCGCATCGTACTGAACGGCAAGCCGACCTTCCTGCTCGCCACGCTCGACCAGGGCTATTGGCCGGACGGCATCTACACCGCGCCTACCGATGCCGCGCTCAAGTTCGACATCCAGAAGACCAAGGACCTGGGTTTCAACACCATCCGCAAGCACATCAAGGTGGAACCGGCGCGCTGGTATTACTGGGCCGATCGCATCGGCCTGATGGTGTGGCAGGACATGCCTGCGCTGCCGAACGGCCACAACGAAAAGCTCAGCGACGCCGACAAGGCCGGCTTCCGCTCGGATGTGTCGGCGATCGTCGAGCAGCTCAAGGGTGAAACGTCGATCATCGGCTGGATTCCGTTCAACGAGGGCTGGGGCCAGTGGAGCATTCCGGCCGCGGCCGAGCTGGCAGCACAGATCAAGCAGCTCGATCCTTCGCGCCTGGTGGACGCCCGCAGCGGCGCGAACTGCTGCGACACCAAGGGCGACCCACATGCCGGCGACGTCATCGACGTGCACGACTACCAGGGCCCCGGCTTGCCGAGTCCAGACGCGACGCGCGCGGCCATCGACGGCGAGCACGGCGGCCTGACGTTGGGCGTCGAGGGCCACGTATGGCCCAATACGCCGATCAACCCCTATGGTGCGGTGAAGGACCGCGACGCCTTGAATGCCGGTTACGTCGCCAATACCGCCGTACTGCGCGACAAGGGCGTACCCAAGGGCATGTCGGGCAGCGTGTACACGCAGATCACCGATGTCGAAGGCGAGCACAACGGCCTCTACACTTACGACCGCAAGGTAGAGAAAGTGGATGAAGCCCAGGTGCGCGCGATCAATGAGGCGACGATACGGGCGGGTGCGCAGCCCTGAGTGGTCGACGGTAGCTGCGCGGGGAATCGACAGGAAGAAGCCGCGATGCCGTGCCATGCCCATCGACGAATCTCCTGGCCGGGCACGCCGGTGGCGAGGTCGTTCTTCGAGCGGCCTTCCATCGCGGTTGCGCCTCAATTGCTCAACAAGATCCTGGCCCGGGCGGACGGCCGGGCGGGAAGGATCGTGGAGGTCGAGGCGTATGCCGGCTCCATTGATCCCGCGGCGCATACCTTTCGCGGCAAGACCACGAGAAACGCCGTGATGTTTGGCCCTCCCGGGCATTTGTACGTCTATTTCACCTACGGCATGCATTGGTGCTGCAACTGCGTATGCAGTCCGGCAGGTGAGGGCGTGCTTATCCGTGCGCTCGAGCCCATGCATGGCCTGGAACTGATGCAGGAAGCGCGACCCGGGGGCACGGCGCATCGCGATCTATGCCGCGGGCCAGGACGCCTGACCCAGGCGCTGGGCATTACCGGCGCGCAGAACGGCATCGACCTGATACGCGCGCTCGATGGTTTTGCGATCCTGGACGATGGCGTCGCGCCGCCGGCGGGCGTGAGTGGCACGCCCCGCATCGGGATCCGGGTGGGCGTCGATCTGCCGTGGCGTTGGCGGGTGCCGAACAGTCGCTACGTCTCCGGCCCGGTAGCCAAAGGTTGATGCCGGCAAGCCGTCGAACGAAAGCAGGCGCCTGTCACGCGGGGACAAGGAAAGGCCACGCATGCAGCCTCTCATCTCGTCCTGTCGTTACACGATGCGAACCTGGTTGACGTTGTTCTTGGGATCCATCCAGAACGCTTCGTTCGCAAAGCGCCCGAAGATCTCGCGCGGCAGGATCGGTTGGCGGTCGACGGCCTCCACCTTCGGTCGCACCGAATGCAGGCCGGGCATGCCTACGCGCGCATCGAATTCATCCGCGTGGTATTCGATGTGGTCGAAATCGTGTTCGAACCATGGCTCGCCGAGGAACTGATAGACCGCGCGCACAGCCTTCGCCGGATCGCTCACCAGGCTTTCGTAGGTCAGCATCAGCAGGTGGTCTTGCGCGTACGGACCATAGAAGGCTTCCTTGGTGGCCTGGTAGGCGAACCCCACCATGCCGCGTGGATCGGTCATGGCCTCGACGCGCGAATACACCGTCGTATTGGTGTCGAAACGAAACACCTTGCTGACGCTCACCGGCTGCCGGCGCACGAGTCGTTCCATGCTGTCCAGCACCCAGGCCAGGTGGCGCACGCAGGCAATGACCTTCACGCCCGGGAACAGCGTGTCGAGCAATTGCATCCGGCTGCACCACAGCCGGCTGGTGTCGAATACCACGTCGGCAGCGGCTCCGACGGAATAGAAGTTCTCCACCAGGCCGCGCAGCAGGGCAATGCGTTGCTCGTCGGACACGTCGAAGGAAAAATCGTTCTTGCTGCTCGCCTCGGCGATCACCACGCCCATGATGTCCGCGAGCGGACTGGTCATGCCGGCGCGAAAACGCGGGTTCTGGTTGAGGATGGCGGCCAGCAGCGTGGTGCCGGAGCGCGGCAGCCCGGAAATGAAATGGA
Source organism: Dyella jiangningensis (assembly GCF_003264855.1). Classification (NCBI taxonomy): domain Bacteria; kingdom Pseudomonadati; phylum Pseudomonadota; class Gammaproteobacteria; order Lysobacterales; family Rhodanobacteraceae; genus Dyella; species Dyella jiangningensis. Next base: position 2,292,220 of record NZ_NFZS01000001.1, read on the forward strand.
ATTTCCTCAGCGGCGTGCTGGCGTCTGGCATGGGGCAGCTCCTCTCGTTCGGTGACGTGGATGGCGGTAGGCGCGAAGCTCAGGGCGCAGGTGCCGTGGACGCCCGCATGCGCATTTCATAACCCACTTCGACCATGCGCGCCTCGCCCTTGCCGAGTATGCGCACCAGCAGCTCGTCGGTGGCGCGCCGGCCCATGTCGCGGACGGGCTGGTGCACGGTGGTCAGTGGCGGCCACACCTGCGTCGCGATGGTGGTGTCGTCGAAGCCGCAAATGGATATCTCGGCCGGAACGGATACACCCGCTTCCGCGGCGGCCCAGATGGCGCCGACGGCCATGTCGTCGTCGGCCGCGAAGATGGCGGTCGGCCGGCGTTTCAGCGCGAGCAGCCGGCGAGCCGCGGCCACCCCCGATTCGAAGGAAAACTGGCCCTGCACCATGTAGGCGGGGTCTTCCTTGAGCCCCGCACGCTTGAGGCCGTCGCGATAGCCGGCGAGGCGCCAGATGCCTGCGCCGTGCTTGGGGTCGCCGATGATGTGGGCGATGCGGCGATGACCCAGCGCGGCGAGGTGGTCCACCATCGCCGCGGCCGCTTCGCGTTCCCGCAGCATCACGCCGATGCAGCCCTTGGGTTGGCGCGGTGCGATGGAGGCGAAGGGAAGATCGTTCTTGCGCAGGTGCTCGAGCAGTTTCGCGTGGTCGGTGATGGGGGGCGTGAGAATCAAACCGTCGGGTCGGTGCCGTGACAGGATGCCCTCGACGCGTTCCACGAAATCCGGCGCCGTCGAGACCAGCGGCTGCACCATCATGCTGTACTGGTTCGCTTCGCACGCCTCCAGTACGCCAGCCTGGACTTCCATGATGTAGCTTGGCGAAAGATTGTCGTAGAGCAGGCCGATCGAAAAGGAACGATTCGTCGCCAGGCTGCGCGCCGAGGTCAGTGGCCGGTAGTTGAGCTCCGCCACCGCCGCAAGCACGCGGTCGCGCACCTCATCGCGCACGTTCGGCTCGTTGTTGAGCACCCGCGACACGGTCTTCTTCGAGGTGCTCGACGCGCGGGCGACGTCGTTGATGGTCACGCGAGACATGGAAGCCTTTGCATCTTCAATGGACGGTGTCCTGCGTGACGGCTGCCGGGACGGTTCGGGCGGGAACGTTCCATCCACTCACTTCGACCACGGGTTCGGCGGTTCCCTGCATGGCGTAACGCGCCGTGAGCGTGATCGACTCCCCGGGCCAGAGCGTCACGTCATTGTCGGTCCAGCGTATCGGCAGCGCAAGATCGCCGTGGGCGCCGCGATGGATCGAGACATGCTGGAACAGGGCGACGGCTTTCGACGCTGCCGGTACCGACAGCGTGACCGTCGTGACTTCGTCATGTCCTTCATGCCGCGTCGTGGCGTGGATGTCGCTCGTCGCGACTGGCAGCGAGCGCAGCGCCGTAAGGTCGGCGTACTGCGTCAACGGCGTGAGGTACCAGTTCGAGTTCGCCCAATCGAGCACGTCCGGTCGCGTGGAGAGCCAGTAGACATTGCGGCTGACCGGCGTGCCATCGGCGCCAGTGAGATCCAGTTCGACGAAATACGCCGTGGACAAGCCGGCGATGACGGGCAGTCTCGCCACCGTTCGTGTGCGGTTGCCTCCCAGATCGATGTCCTGCAGTTGCTTGTCGAAGCGCACGTCGCCGTCCAGGTTGCGCACGCGGACATGGGCCTTGAGCCCGCGGACGTCCTCCAGCGTGTGGTTCACCAGCACGATGTCGCGCGTGTCGTACGAGTACTGGATATGCACCGGCTCGTTGGCCTTCTTCGCGCCGAAATAGGCACCCGCCGGGTTCATGTAGTAGTCGTACAGATGCCAGTGCAGGGATGGCCACGCGTTGTTGAGCATCCAGTAGATGACGCCGGTCGCCGGCTTGGCGGCATCCATGCGTGCGTTGAAGGCTTCGAACTGCGCGCGGACGTTGTCGTAGTTGTCGAGCTGGGCCTTGGCGACGTAGTCGGCGAGGCTGGTGGGTGCACCGTAGCGATGCGCCAGCGCGTCGTCGAATGGGGTCAGCACGGCGAACGTGGACCAGTCGGCGGACGCGTGAAACTGCCGCGCCTGCGGATACTTCCAGAGCGCTTCCTGCTCCTGCGGTGACAGCATGCGCGTCAGGTCTTCCATGCGCGGAATATCCGCGCCCGCGCTGACCTCGGAGTCGAAGCCGAAGGCTCCGCCCAGCTTGTCTGCATACCAATAGGATGGCGGTATCCAGTCGTACGGCCCGGCCATCTTCATGCCCGAAGGGCCAGCCTCGGCCGTCGCCTGGGGCACGGCGGCGGAGATGACGGGCAGCTGCCAATCCTCTTCGCGCAGCGTATCGGCGTACATCCTGGCAATGGCTGGCGGCGGCGCGTTGTCGCTACCGATGAAGAAGCCGATGACCGAAGGATGGTTGCGGAGCAGGCGCGCTTCGCTGGCCATGGAGTCTTTCGCCACCTTCATGTCGGCATCGGTCCAGGGCGCGCCACCGGTCTTGGCGGCCGACTCCCATTTGTCGCAACACTCCCAGCCGGCCAGAATCAGGATGCCATGACGGTCGGCCAGATCGTAGAAGCGCTGGTTCTCCAGCTTGCCTTCGCTGCGAATGGTATTGAGGCCAAGGTTGGCGATATAGCTGAATTCGGCTTCCATGCGGGCAGGGTCGTCGCGCAGGAACATGTCCGGAGCCCAGCCACCGCCGCGGATCAAGAGCGGTCTGCCGTTGATGAAGAACTGGCGATACCCTTGCTTGGTCAGCTTCGAGCTGGCACTGCGTATGCCAAACGTCGCCTCCGTCTTGTCGGAGGTGGCGCCATCCACGGCTGCGGTCAGTTCAAGCGGATACAAGGGGTGATCGCCCATGCCGATGGGCCACCAGATGTTCGGATGATCGAGGGCGAGCCCCGGCGTCGTGCTGGGCGAGAACGACACTACCTGGGTTTGCCCGGGCGCCAGATGCACGGTCTGTTGCACGGCGACGCCGGCCACGGTACCGCTGATGGTCGCATCATGGGCGGCCGTATCGAGATTCTTTGCCGTCACTTTCACCGTCAACGCCGCACGCGAGAGATCCGGCAGCGACAACGTCGACAGCACGTGCGGAAAGCTCAGCTGGACCGGTCCGGTCTGCACGATGTCCACGCCGCGCCACGGACCCATGTTGTTGTCCGGCGGGGTGGGGTTCCAGTCCACCCAGCCCATCGACAGGCTCATCCGCGGATCGCCGGGGTACACGCGCATGGCGAGCACGTTGGTGTCCGCGTGCAGCCAGCGCGTCACGTCGAACTCATGCACGGGATAGGCGCCGGCCAGGTCGGCATGGTCGGCGACCTGATGGCCGTTCACCCACACATCCGCGCTGGCGATCATGCCGTTGGTGCGCAACAGCGTGTGTCGTCCCGCCGGTGCCTTGGGCAGCGTGAACTCGGTGCGGTACCACCATGGGGTCACGAAAAGATTCCCGCTCGCTTCCGGCACCTGTACCGCGCGCAGGTTGTCGCTGTAGAACACGTCATGCTTGAATGCATCGTTTTCGAGCAGCCCGGCCATCACCGTCGCGTGACCGCTCACCGGATACCACTCCTTGGTGGAATAGCCGGGCAACGAGATGTCCGCGCCGCCTTGCTGTGCCTTCGCGCTGTCCTGTATCTGCCAACGATCGACGGGCGTGACCACGCCGGCGTCGGCAGCGAGCCGGATGGGCTCCCGGCTCGCCTGGGCGTGGGCGGCGGGTGCGATCGCGCACGCCAGCGCGCCCATCATGCAAAGTGCCAGCCTGGTCGAAGTCTGCATGGCGTTACTGTTTCCCGAGATAGGTTTCGTGCACTTCAACGGGTGCGAACGGCCAGGACCGGTTGACCCTGGCCCAGATCGCGAAGACCACGAGGCCGGCGACGATCCACACGCCCGACAGGACCAGCGACAAGGTGGAAGCGGATATGTACACATAGGCCCAGCCCAGCAGCGCGATCACGCAGGGCACCGGGTAGAGCCACTGCCTGTAGGGACGCGCGAGCTTCGGTTGCCGCTTGCGCAGCACGACCAATGCCGCGATCTGCGCGATGGACTGCACGATGATGGTCGCGGCCAGCAGCATGTTGATGACCTCGGTGAGGTCGAGGAAGGTGCCGATCGCCGTCACCACGCCCATCGTGAGCAACGCCACGTGAGGGAAACCGTGCCGCGCATGCAGATGGCCGAACACCGAGAGGAACACCTTGTCCTGCGCCGCCTGGAACGGCACGCGCGAGCCGCCCAGCAGGCCGGTGAACACCGAGGCAAATGCCGTGACGATGATGAGGACGGTCATGACGGCGGCGGCAACGTGGCCCCAGCTGCGCTCCACCACCAGCGATGCCACGGACTTGGACTGGGCGATGTCCTGCCACGGCGCCACGCCGAGCACGCTGATGTTGAGCAGGAGATAGACGAACATCATCGCGATGACCGAGATGATGATGGATCCCGGCATGGTCCGGCCCGGATCGCGCAGCTCGTCGCCGATGTAGGCGGTGGTGTTGTAGCCGAGATAGTCGTAGATGCCGATGATCAGCCCTGCGCCGAGCCCCACGAAGAAGTGGCTGCCGAACATGTCGGGTGGATAGGTGAAGGCGAACCTCGGGTTGAAATGCGAGAAGCCCGCCGCGGCTACGCCGATCACCGACACCAGCATGACGATCCACAGCGCAATCGTGATCGCCCGCACCGATTCAATGCGCCGGTACAGCATCCAGGTGACGAGCGCGGTCGCGGCCACGCTCACCAGGTGCACCGGCCACCATCCCAGGTTGGGGAAGAAGAAGCCCAGGTATTCCGCCATGCCGATGATGCCCGTGGACATCAGCAGCGGAATCGCCAGCAGCATCGTCCAGATGAACAGGAACGGCATCAGCTTGCCGGTGCGGTACTGGAACGCTTCGCGCAGGTAGACGTAGGTGCCGCCGGAACCCGGCATGGCTGCACCGAGTTCGGCCCAGACCAGGCCGTCGGCCATCGCCAGGATGGCGCCTGCGATCCAGCCGATGACGGCCTGCGGCCCGCCCATGGCGGCGACCATGATGGGGATGGTAATGAACGGCCCGACGCCGCACATCTGCGTCATGTTGATCGCGGTGCCCGCGAACAAGCCAATCGAACGGTGAAAGGCGTTGTCGCGAACAGGCGGCTGCGCGCTGGAATCCTTCATGCGGGCCTTGTCGTGGTTGGCGAGTGAAGTGTCGATGTCGGTGCCCCAGTGGCGATGGTGGTGCTACGAAGCATTCAGCGTGCCCGTCGGCGACATCGCTCCCGGGTGGGAAGAAGTCGCCGGCAGGCACGCGCCGAAGAGGGCATGGCCTTCGTTACCACTGGCCGCGTACGCCCAACATGAACATGCGCTCGGAGAACGTCGAGTGCCCCGGCTGATCTGGCCACACCAGGTAGTAGCGCTGGTACTCGTTGGTGAGGTTGGTGCCGTCCAGGAACACCTCGGCGTACTTGCTGAACTTGTACGAGATCGACGCATCGAGGTACTTCTGCGGCGCCTCGTACATCTCCATGCCGGTGATGCCGCCCACGCTGTCCATCACCGCGCGCCGCGAGCGGTAGTTGTACGCGACGCGGGCCTGGAAGTGATCGTCCTGGTACCACAGGATGAGGTTGCCGGACTTGGTGGAGTTGTCCTGGAAAGGGATCTCCTTGCCGGCGAGGTCCTTCTCGCCCGAGTTGCTCGGCGCATAGGTGGCGTTGATCTCCATGCCCGTCTTGGACAGGAAGCCCGGCAGGAAGGTGAAACCCTGGCGGTAGTCGAACTCCGCGCCGTGAATGCTGTTGCCGGTGCCCTGCACGGGCTGGGTGATCACGATGCAATGGTTGCGGACGACGCCGTCCTCGTCCGGCAGGTCGCAGTTGGTCACGCTGCCGTTCTTGATGAAGCTGTCCACGTTGATGCGGAACAGGGCCAGGCTGAGCATGCTGGTGGGATTGATGTAGTACTCCAGTGATGCGCCGTAGTTGGTGGAGCGCCAGGGGTTGAGGTCCGGGTTGCCGGTCGACGTGCCATTGGAGACGCGGAAGATCGGGCCTTGCGGCGTTTCGGCCAGCGAGTAGTTCAGCTGCAGGCCGCCGCCCCAGGTGCTGAGGTCCAGCGGCATCATGTTCTTGGAGTAGGCGAGGCGGAACTTCAGGCTGTCGGTGATATCCAGCGAGAAATTGAAGGAGGGCAGCACATCCTGGTAGCTGCGCTTGGTGAGGGCCGTGCCGGCGTCGATCGGTTCGTCGCCGTACGAGCCGGGGGCTCCCGTCAGGTGCTGGGTCACGTCAAGATGGGTGCGAATCAGGCGCACACCGAGGTTGCCGCTGTATGGCATGTCCCACAGGGTGCCGTTGAAGTCGCCCTGCAGGTAGCCGGTGAGCTCCTTCAGTCGTACGGCCCAGGTCGTTCCAGGCTCGGCCACCTTCACGGTATCGGGGTAGAGCGATTTCCAGTACGACACGGGATCTTTCAGGGCCGATGGATCGATCGCCCAGAAGTTGATGCCCGAGCCCAGCAGGTTGGTGTATTGCTTGAAGTTGTTGGCCAGTGGCGCCGCGGTGTTGGGCATCGATACCGCGGACAGCGGGCCCGCGCGGAAGTAGCCCACGTCGTTACCCGCCGTGCAGTCGCCACTGTTGAGCACCACGTCGGCGCCGACATAGCGCACCAGGCAACCGTTGGGATCGCTCGCACCCATGCCCGCATAAACCGGCGTTTCCAGCGTCCAGCCATTGTTGTCGGCGCTGCGGATGCTGTTGCGCAGGCCGAACTCGAGCTTGAAGCCATCCTGGAAATCGTACTTGCCGTCGAAGCGCAACGCGTTCAACGCCACCTTGCGGTCGTAATCGCCGGAAGACTCCAGTGTCTTCATCGTCCAGTCGCTGGGGTTGGCGAAATTCGCCGCCAGCGAGGAAGGCACGCTGACGGTGATATAGCGGCCATTGAAGTTGGCGACGATAGGCACCGTGTTCTGCGGAATGCCGTTGGCATTGAATACGCGGTTGCCGCCCAGTTGTGCCGGATAGACCATGGTGCCCGGCGGCACCGAGTTCGGATCGACGCCATCCATCAGCACGTTGGGCCATAACGCGCCATCGGAATCGGAGATGTTGATGTCGGTTTCCTGGTACGACTGGGAGGCCGTATCGTGGATGCCGCGCACGCTGGCCGTGAATGGCCCGCCGTTGTCGTAATCCAGCTGGAGATTGAAGTTCTTCGCGATGGAATCCTTCTGGATCATCGACGAGTACGACTCCACGTCGCCCGGCCACTTCTGGTAAACCTGCGTGGTGTAGATCTGCGAACCCTCCCAGCCTGGTTCGGGGGTGCCGTAGGAGCCCAGGGCCGGGCTGCCGGTGTTGCGCGACTGCAGCGGCACATACGTTGCGCCCTGCCAGTTGGTGGAGTTGAACTGGATGCCGAAGTTGCGGTTGTACTCGTGCTGCTGCGAGTAGAAGAAGTCGCTGGTCGCGGTGAAGCCGCTGCCAAGATCCATCTGGAACGACGCGTTGGCCGACTTGCGCTTGCGCTGGGTGATGATGTCGTTGAGGCCGATGTCCTGGCTGCCCATGAAGACGCCATTGGACTTGCCATCACCGTTGACGTCCACGCTGCCGTCCGCGTTCTGCACGATCTTCGACGGAATGGGGGCGCCATTCCACGGCGTCAGGAAGCCGTTGTAGCCGCCTGCGCTGGCCGCGTTCTCGCCATTGAACACGACGCCGTACTGGTCGAGGCCTTCGGTGGCGTTCATGCGGCGGGTGTCGGAGTAGTCCGCGGAAACCAGCAGGCCCCAATGGCCGTTGTCATTGTAGGAAATCAGGCCGTTGGCTTCGGGTCCCGTATGCTCGGTGGTGCTGCCGCGTTCGCCATTGGCGGAGTAGCTGTAGGTGAACCCGCTGGGCAGATCCCACGGTCGATACGTGTGCAGGTCGATGGCGCCGCTGATGCCGCCGTCCGTGGTGCTGGCGGTGGTCGACTTGATCACGTCCACGCCATGGAACAGCGTCGACGGCAGCATGGTGAAGTCCGGCTGCTGCGAATCGATCTGGTCGGCGGTGATGAACACTTCGCCGTTCAGCATGGTGCCGACCTGGGGCAGGCCGCGCACATCCACCGAGGTGCCGACACCGGCGTCGCGATTGATCTGCACGCCGGTAACGCGCTGCAGGGAGTCGGTAATGGTGGTATCGGGCAGGGCGCCGATGTTCTCCGCGGTGATGCTGTCCTGGATGTTGGGCGCCTCACGCTTGAGGTCGATGGCACGCATCTGCGACGCGCGCACGCCCGATACGTTCACCGTCGCCAATGTCGCCGCGCTCTTCTCGGCATCGCTTTCCTTCTTGTCGGTCTTCTTGGCGTCGGGAGATGGCGTTGCCGGCGCGGGCGTGGTCTGTGGCGTGGTGGCCTGCGGCGCCGGGCCGTCGGGCTGCATGTCGGCGAAGGTCGAGGCCGAGGCCGATGCCGATACGGCAGCGAACAGCGACACGGTGATGGCAAAAGACAAAGGATGCTTGCGAAGTACGGTGGACATGGGCTTTGACCTCGTTGGTGTTGCCTGTCGAACCTCAACTGCTCCGTGGGTAATCCGAAATGCGTACCGCGCGACGGTGCCGTCGGCACGCCACCGTGATGCGATGTGTCTGCCTCCCCAGTCCGGACGTCGTGCGCCCGGGCTGCTCCTGCCACTACTTCGCGGAGCGCCTGCTCCGCGACCCGCTATTTCGATAACGTCACGCGTGCCAATGCCCACTGGCCATCGCGTGGATCGCCAGTGGCGAAAATGCAAAGGTCACGCACGTCGCTCCCCGGCGGCATGGCGACCTTGGCATCAAGACGGTGCTGTCCCTGGGCGTGTGTCACGCCATCCAGCGGCAGGCGCGCGAGCAGCGGACCCGTGCACGAATCGCCATGGATCTCGAACTCGCCGGCTGCGCCTGCCTTGTTGCGGACCACGGCGTCCCTGGCTTCGTCGCCAAAGCGCCACGCGATGCGTTCGACCAGCAGCGAGACATGCGTGACGCCGCCCACCGGCGCCTGAGGCCATGACCAGCACGCATTGCCGATGTCCACGCTGTAGGTCGGCCGTGGTCCCTTCGCCGGCTTGCTGCCATCGAGGCGCGAGCCGGGCTGGTGGGAGCAGGTTTCAAGCGCGCTGCCGTCACGAGCCTGCAAGGCGGTTTCGTCCACCACCTGCGTACGTGGCGCGGCAAGCTCGAAACCGTCCGATGCGAAGGTGGCGGCGCGCAGGGTCACGGGGCCCGTCAGCGTGAGGGCTTGCGTGTACCGCGTGGACTGGTTGGTGGGATCGGATCCATCCGTCGTGTAGCGAATCGTTCCGAAATGCGACTGGTTGAACAGCTCGACGCGGAGTGTGCCGCGAGATGCCGCGGATACCTGGAAGGAGGGCGCGAACGCGCTGTCGGCATAGTCGATGCCGAGCGCGCGGTAACGTGCCAGCTCGGCCGGCATGCGCTGAAGGAAGCCGTTCCAGTCGTGCGCCTCGGCGGGCGACCAGCCAAGCTCTGCCAGCGCCGCGATGCGTGGGAACACCGCATGCTGGTCATGCGCGAAGCTGCGCATCTGCTCGGCCCAGAGTCCGGCCTGCACGCCGATGATGTGCCTGGCTTCGTCCGCGCTCGCGCCCTGCGGGACGACGGCCGTGTCATAGGCCTGCTGCAACGTCACCGCCGGAGGCGGGCCTGCCCACTCGTCGGGCAGGTCGGACTGGATGTGATCGAAGTACAGCGATTCCTGTGGCGTCATGATCACGTCGTGGCCCTGCTTGAGGGCGGCGAGCGCCACGCGCTCGTTGTGGTCGCCATGCCACGACATCACCACCTGCGACTGCGGCAGCGTCACGCCGGCCGCCAGCTCGTCGTCCCAGCCCACCGGTATGCGCCCATGCTTGAGCAGATGCTCCGCTACCTGCTGCATGAACCAGGCTTGCAGCTCATCCATGTTCGCCAGGCCGAGCCGCTGCATCCGCGCACGCGTTTCGGCCGATGCGTTCCATTGCTGCTTGTCGGCTTCGTCGCCGCCGATGGAGATGTAGCGCGAGGGAAACAGCTGCATCATCTCGTCGAGCACGTCATCGACGAACTGCAGGGTCTTTTCATCGGGCTTGAGCAGCCAGGGGCTGACACCCCAGTCGGTCCACACGGGCGGACGCGCGCCGGTGACGCCAAGCGATGGATAGGCGGCGATGGCCGCCTGGGAATGTCCGGGCAGGTCGAACTCCGGCACGACGTCCACGTAGCGCTCGGCGGCATAACGCACGACGTCGCGCGCCTGCGCTTCGGTGTAGTAGCCGCAATAGGGTTGTTCAGTCGAGCCGGTGAGTTCGGCGTCGAGGCCGACTGCCTTGCGGCATGCGCCGATCGTCGTCAGTGCAGGGTACTTGGGAATCTCGAGGCGCCAGCCCTGATCTTCGGTCAGATGCCACAGCAGCACGTTCAACTTGTTGAGCGACATCCAGTCGATCAGCTTCTTGATGTCGGCCACGCTCTGGAAATGCCGCCCGGAATCGAGCAGCAGGGCACGCCATGCGAACCGTGGATGATCGTCGATGACGCCGTACGCTACGTCGACGGGTTTGCCTCGCGCCCATCCGGGCGGCGTGAGCAGCTGCCACAGGGTGACGCTGCCGTAGAACGCGCCGCGCGGCGTTCGCGCCGTCACCCGGATGCCTTCGTCATCCACGGTGATGCGGTAGCCGGATGCGTCCGCGATATCGGCACCCGCGTCCATCTCGAACGTAATCGTCGGGTGCGCCGCATCCGTCGTCGTCGTCCGCAAGTGCAGCGCATGGGTGTCGGCCAGCCGCTGCACCAGTCGCTCGGCGATGCGTTGCACCTCCGGCTGATCCGGGCCGTGCACGCGAACGATGGCGCCATCCGCGACCTGGACCACACCCGATCCGGCCGCTTTGGCCATGGCCGGCTGTGGCAGCAGAGACCATGCAGGCGTGACGGGCGACGCCATGGCCGCGCCGCACACCACCAGCCAGGCGACGGCGGCACAGCGGAGCAGGCGGGCTGTCGCGACGCGGCTCATGCGCTGACGCCTCCTTCCGCGGCTTGGCGCAGCGATGCCTGCATGCGATGCCTCAGGTACCACTGCGCCGCGCCATGCACGCCGTGCTGGCCGTGTTCCGTCACCCACACCGGCACCTGCGCCAGCAGCGTGCGCGCGCTTCGTCCATGCAGGAACCGTACGGCGAAGGCGCTGCGCTTGAGCAGATCGAACAGTGATGACAGGAAGCCGCCGGCGAGATAGACGCCGCCGCTCGCCATGAATGCCATCGCGAGGTTGCCGGTAAAGCTGCCCAGTGCCGCGCAGAACATCTCCACGGCTTCCACGGCGAGGGCATCCGTGCACGCGACGGCGGCCGCGGTGACTGCCTCGGGCGTTGCCAGTTTCGGCGTTTCGCCCTGCAGCGCGCACAGCGTGGCATAGATGGTCAGGAGGCCTGGCCCTGACACGAGGTGTTCGAACGGCACGTATCCGCCATCGGGTGCCAGATGCGCGAGCACTTCGCGTTCGCGCACCGAGTTCGGCGCGAAATCCATCTGGCCCGCTTCCGTCGCGAGCACGACGCCGCCGGCCGCACCGGGGATGTGGACGGCGGCGCCCAGGCCCGTGCCCGGCCCGATCACCAGGGTGGGTCCGCCGAGCTGCGCGTCCGGCCCGCACAAGTGGCGCCCGCCATCAGCGAGCGGACCATCGAGGGCATAGGCCAGTGCTTCGAAATCGTTGAGCACCGCGACGTCATCCAGGCCAAGTGCGTGACGCAATGGGGTCAACTGGATGGGCCAGGGCAGGTTGTCGTTGGCGACCTCGTCGCCGACGATCTGACCCGCGCAGGCCAGCACGCAGTGCTTCACCGGAGCCCGCACTTCGGCGTCGATGAAGGCTTTTAGAAGCGTCGAAAGCGACGGAAACGCCGCGCATGCGAACACACGGTAGGCCAGCGTCTCGATGCCGCGTGGCGCGTCATGCGAGACGCGCATCCATGCGACACGACCGTGCGTGCCGCCGATGTCGGCCGCCAGAAACGGCACGGCTGCTATCCCCGCCAGTCGATCCGGAAAGTCCGTGGCCACGTCCCGAGCGCCCCCGCATTGGAACTGTCATCAGGTTGGAGCCTTGTTGACACCGGTGTCAAGCGGTGGCGCAACATGGGTGGGGATGGGCCTGGCAGGGGATGCCGGGCAGGGGTGTGTGGGAGGGATCGGTCGTCAAGGAAGCACTGTCGGCATCCATGCGCTGCGGTGCCCGGCGTATCGCGGACGCCCATCGGACAGGTCATGGCGGCGGCACGAAGCGCCGAACACGCGGAACGCGAGGCGCCGCATGGCTGAGTCTGCCAACGAATACCTGGCACTCCTTGCCGGCGTCATCGGTTGGGCGCCGTGCTCGCGAATGGACGTCCAGGCGTCCGCCAACCGGCAGGCCAAAGGGAGCCGACGGGTCGTGCGTGTACCCGCACGAGGTTGGCGCCTCCTTCCCGCATGAGCGAGGACGGAGGCGCCACGGGGTTTACTCGACGATGTTCGCCGTGACGTGGTACACGCGCCCACCCCAGCCATCATCGGGGAAGGCATCCGACACTTTCACGTAGACCGGCTTGGCGCCGTTCGATGCGGCGCCGAGGTACGGCGTCAGGTCGATGGTGCGATCGGCCTTGTTCGAGCCATCAGTGATGCGACGGGTCTCCTGCAGCACGGTCGTCCAGTGCGCGTTGTCGCTGCTGACCTGCACCACGAACTCGGCGTCGATGGTCAGCGTGACCTGCGCTGACGTCGTATCGGCCGGCAGGGGGAACCGATAGGTGAAGTGCGCATTGCCGTCGGCAAAGCGGTTCTGCACGCCGTTGCTCTGCGATCCATCGGGATCGAACAGCCACGGAACCTCATCCACCGTACCCGTATCGAAATCGATCTTGTGCGCGACCAGCACGTCGGCCTGGGTGTTGAAGTAAAGCCCGGCCGCGGCGACGTTCGCGGTGACCATGTGATGGCCATCCGTGGCGGAGCTGGGCACCGTGACGGTCAACGGGGCCGTACTGCTGACCGGCATGGCATTGCCATGCGGCTGCAGGCGCAGCATGGTGGCGCGCGGCGTGACGTTCCAGCCGGCCGGAACATCGATGGAAGCGAGCGCCTGCAGCGGGAAGAAGCCGGTCGCCGATGCGCCGAGGTCGATGGCGATCGTCGTGATGCCCGATGCGGCCGGCATGATCACCGGTTGTGCCGGGGACATCGTCGCCGCCAGCGACTCCTGCGGCGTCACGATCGGCACGTTGCCGACGAGGGCACTGAGTGCGCTGGCCTGCGTGCGCCAGTCGAACACGTTGGGATGGTCGTTGCCGGTGGCGCCGGACCAGCGCGTGCCGAGCCGGCCGGCGGCGTCGCGGTCGTTGTTCCAGATGCCTTCGGCCTGCTGGGCGAGGAACGCCGCATAGCGCGGATTGTGGGTGGTGTCGACCAGGTCGGTCCAGTAGCGCATGAAAATGCCCTTGAACTGCTTGGCATTGTCGTCGCAGGTCTGGGTGATCACGTCGCAGGCTTCGCTGAGGACGCCGTTGGTCACCAGCGCGTTGGGCCCGATGGCCGCATCCGCCAGTTGCCGCACGCTCGCCAGGATGCCGGGATCGCGCGTGGCGCGCCACAGCTCGAGTCCTGCGCCGATGGCCAGGCCCTGGTTGTAGCTCCACACGTTCTGCCCGTTGTTGGTGCAGGCATTGGTGAGGCCATCGTTCACCAGGCCATTGGCATTGATCATGCCGCTGTTCTGGAACCACGACCATGCCGTGCGTGAACGGCTCAGCCATACCGTGTCGCCCGGGATGCGGTTATGCAGTTCGGCGGTGAGGCGAATCCACAGGCCGTTGGTGACCGCGTTCTTGTAGGTGCGCTCGGCGTTCCACCACACGCCACCACTGCACGTGCTGGTGTCCCAGAATCCGTCGACGTAGTTGGCGATGGTCACGGCCATGTCCAGGTACTTCGGGTTCCTGGTCAGGTCATAGGCCTGCACCCAGGTCAGGCCCCACCATTCGGAATCGTCGATCGCCCGGCTGGTGAAGTTGCCCAGCAGCGGGTCGCCCGACAATACGCCTCCGGGAAACGCCCCTTTGTCTTTTTCGAAGGTGTTGTCCAGCTCGCCGAGATAGCGGCGGTCGCCGGTGCGCCGCATGTAGTCGCCGATGGTCTGCAGTGCGACCGCCGAATTCCACCAGCTGGAGGGAAACCATGCCTTGTTGGGATCGTAGGACCCCATCAGCACGTCCGCCGCGACCCTGGCGCGGGCGACGGCGGTCGAGCCGTCTGCTCGCGGACTGTCGGGAGAGGCGAGGTCGGCTGCCGCCGCAGGGAAGGCGGCAGCCACGACCATCAGGCTGGCCGCGGCGAGCAATGTCCGGACTCGTATATGCAAGGCTTCGAGATTCATGATCGGAAGCGCTCCTTTCGGATACCCACGAGGGGATGGGGCGGCATTGCCCCTCAGTCCACGGCCGGAGCGTGGGCGGTGATCCGGCCTGGAAGCGTGCACGCATGGGGCCGTCTAGACGGCTATCCCAAAAGCGCAGTGAAACCCTTCATCGCCGGCCATCCACCATGGGCGGCCGACGACTTCCCCTGTTTCAACGGCATTTAGATCGATCTAAATTAGATACCTAAAAAAAGGCCATCACGTCATGGACCCGGCGTTCGGATACTTGGCGATCATGCCTCCGCGCAACTCTAACCCTCTTCGGTGCTGCAATGCTTGCTGCATTGCAAAAGTCCACCACTCGCTACTCATGGGCGAGTCTTGAGGGGAACGAATGCTTCAGTTCGCTGTGCGACAGGATGCTCATGGATGATTTGCGTGGACGCGGAAGCCGCCATCGCGACGCCCATGCCGGTGTCCTGCCGCGACTTTCGATGCATGACCGCTGGCGCATCGCGTGCACGAGAGAACTCCGCTCCGTGGAACGGCATCGTACCGATGCCATTTCGCCAGAGCTGCCTGCTCATCGATGCGTCTACTCCAGCGGCAGTCCCGCATCGCGCAGGCGTTGGCGCAGGCCATCCAGCTTGTCGCCGTACCGTGCGCTGCGTGCCGTGTCACGGCGCAGCGGCTGGCGCACCTGCGCGGCGCTCGGTGCGCTCAATACGGTGCGCGCCGTCTTGTGGAAGGCGAGGCAGGCGGGGTCGAACGGCAGGTCGCAGAAGTCCAGCAGTCGCCGGATGACGGGCTCGGGCTCATCCACCAGCGATTCGTAGGGAAGATCGAGCACGCGGTCGGGATATCGCTGCAGCCAGAAGCGGGTAAGGCGCGTGAAGTCGATGCAGTAGTCGGCCATCTCGTCGAGATCGCAGGTGAAGCCGGTCTGCTCGGTGAAGCATTGGCGATAGCACGCCAGGCAGGTCTCGACCGGATCCCGGCGAACGATGACCACGCGCGCGGCCGGTAGCATCGTCAGTGCCGCTCCCACGAGGTACCAGGTCACCAGGCTCTTGTCGGTGAAGCGCGGTTTGACCTTGCGCCACAAAGCGGTGCGCACGAGATACTCGCGGCCCAGCCGTTGCCAGTCACCGGCGCTGGCGTCGGGCGCCCACAACGGGAAGGCCGAATGGCGGCGGCGCGTTTCCGCGTCGATCACCTCCGGCATGTCCTTGATCTCGTTCGCGCCCTCGACGTCCGGATGCGACGCGAGGATCTGCTCGACCAGCGTCGAGCCGGAACGCGGGATGCTGACGATGAAGATGACTTCGCGGCCCAGCCCGGGATCCAGCGGCGCCGGCATGTCGTTGGCGAAGATGCGCTGGATCGCGTCCACGCGCCGGCGTTCTCCCGCGGCGTCCCACGTCACCCGTTCGCGGCGCGAGGCATTGGCGCGCCGGAACGTCTCGAATGCTTCGCGATAGTCGCCCTGATCTTCTTGCGCTTTCGCCAGGGTAAAGCCGAGCAGTTCGCGATGACGCGCCGGCAAGCCTTCACGAGCCAGCGCGCGCTGGAGGCTGGCCGCGTCCGTTGCGTCGAAACGCACGGTGTTGAGATTCGACAGGCCGAACCATCCTTCGGCGTTGACCGGATCCCTTCGCAACACCTCGCGAAAACCCGCCACGGCGTGATCGATCTCGCCGAGGCTAGCCTGCGCCTTGGACAACGACAGTCGGGCCGGCACGTGCGCCGGATCGAGTTCGAGTGCGCGGTGCAGGGCGGCAACCGCCTCGGCGGTGCGTGTCACCCTGGCCAGTGCTTCACCGAAGTTGAACCAGGCCGGGGCCGATTGCGGCTGCAGTTCGCACGCCTGCCGCATATGCGCCAGGGCCTGGTCGATGCTGCCGCGCTCGAACAATGCGATGCCGAGGCAGACATGCAGGTCGGAATCGTGGGGCCACACCGGCAGCACGCGCTGGAAACAGTCGATGGCCTGCGTGTGATTGCCGCGGCGCTGGGACACCATGCCCAGCATGCGGGTGGCAGTGGGCTCGTTCGGCACGAGGGCGAGCACGCCGATCAGGGATCGCTCCGCCGCATCGAAGGCATGGCGCGACCATGCTTCGCGCGCCTGCGCCAGCATGCGCTCGGCCTGCGCGGAAAGCGGTTGCCGCGGCATGTCGTGCGCTGACCGAGGTTCTGTCATGTCGTCACCGGCAAGAATCGATTCAGCAGACTATACAAGTCGCGCAAGCGCCGCAAAAAAACGCCGGGCAGGGCCCGGCGCGGGGAAGGGAGGTCTGCGGGTCGTCAAAAATCGTAGGCCACCGAGAACCTGACATAGCGTGGCGAGAGCGTGTCCTGCACCCGGCCGAAGTCGGGATTGGGGCTGGAGGTGGTGCCGAAGAAGTCGTTGTAGAAAACCGGCGTCTGCTGATCGAGCAGGTTGAACACCGCGAGGTTGAAATCGAGCTTGTGATCGGCCCAGCCCGGTTTGTAATCCACGTTGAGGCCCACCTGATGCGTCCACGGCAGGCGTCCCAGCGAACCCGGCGGAACCGGTTCGCCGCCGCACCAGTAATACGTGTGCGAGCCATGCAGCGCCAGCTGGTTCGGGCCGTAGCCACCGCGGCAAAGCACCGGCGTGCCGGAGGCAATGTAGAGGTTGGCGCCCAGCGTCCAGTCCGGAGCGACCTGATAGGCGCCGTAGATCTTGAACTGGTGCCTGCGATCGTTGGGCAGCACGCCGGAGGAGTACTCCATGCGCTCGGGGAAGTCCCAGCCGGTGGTGAGCGATTCGTACGAGCCGCCCTGCTGCGAATACGTGCTGACCGGGCCTTCGTCGTTACCCCAGGTGCGGGAGAACATGTAGTCGAACTTGGCGAACCACTTGCCGTCCCACGCGTGTTCCAGCGAGAGGTCGAGCGAGTAGTAGCGGCGCGTCGGTCCCTTCGGGAAGCCCTGGTCCTTGGCGCTGAGCGTCACCGGCACGAGCGCGCCGGTGGGCGACTGCATCCACAGGTTGCTGGTCTCGCCCGGGTTGATCAGCACCAGGCTCTGCGCCCACTGGCTGCAGGTGTCGGGCGTCATGTAGGCATAGCCTTGGGCACGCCCGGCCGCGCATTCGATCTGGATGTCGTCGAAGTCGTCGATGATTCGGTTCATGCGCTGGTACGTGCCGGTCGCGCCGAACACCCACGGCGTCCCCAGCATCTCGAACTGCTGCTGCAGGCCCAGCACGTAGTTGTCCGAGTACTCGGCCTTGATGTTGCGCGAGGCGGACACGCGCGGATCCTTGGCCTGGCCGTATTCGCTGTCGATCGATACGCCCGTCGACGGATTCTGCGGCAGCGGCGTGAAGCCGGTCGGCGCGCCGGTGGCGGGATCGATGCCGGTGTAGGTGCCATACACACCGGCGTTCGTCACCGGCGCGGCGATGGACAGCGCCACCTGTTCCGGCAGCGCGAGGTAATAGCGGCCCGCATTGCCGAACACCTTCAGCGAGGAGTCGCCGTGCACGTCCCAGCTGAAGCCCAGGCGCGGCGCCCACTGCGGCTTGGTCAGGCGGATGTACGGCACGCCCGAGGCGTCGTAGTTGGTGAACTGGTCGTTGCGAATGCCCAGGTTCAATAGCAGGTTGGGCGTCACCTGCCAGTTGTCCATGATGTACTGCGCACGTTGCGCGACGCGCACGGACGCCACGCTGATGTCGGTGTGCTGCTGCACGTAATAGCAGCGAACGGTGCCCGTGGAATCCGGATGGCACTGGGTCGATGGCGCCACGTAGGGCGGAACGTTCGGGTCCACGCCGAACACCGGCGAGCCGGGGTCGCTCTGCCCGTAGATCCACTGGTATCCCGGGCCCGGATTCACCGAGCCGTCGTTGATGTCCCTGGAGTTGATGTTGTCGATGCCGACCTGGAAATCGTGGTCGCCCAGTTTGTAGTCGAGGTCAAGCCGGTAGTTGGTTACCGACTCCTTGTGGTTGGGGTCGGTGATCGTCGAGTTGATCTGCGAGTTGGAGATGCCGCCAGGCGGCACGAACGCCGGATCCTGCACCGAACTGCTGGCGATGTGCGGCAGCAACGGGTCAAAGCCCTCGTAGCCCGGCTGGCTCGTGTAGTACGAGCCGTGCATCTTGCCGACCATGGCGTTCAGGGTCAGGTTGTCGGTGAGGTACGAGGTGTAATTGGCCACCCAGACCTTGAAGGTGGTCCGCTTGATCTGGTCGAGGCTGTTGAAGTCGCCCGGCTTCAGGGTGTCGTAGTCGAAGTCGTAGATGGTGCCGGCGGTCTTGTGCGAGTTCTGCACGTAGCTCGCGCTCAGCACGTTGCTGTCGTTGATGTTCCAGTTGAACTTCGTATAGAACTTCGGATCGTGCACCTTCCACGTTTCGGTCGTGGCGGTGCTGCTGAACTCCGACGTGGTGCGGTAGTGGGAGTCGTCCTGCTCCAGGCCGATGTAGAAGAACAGCTTGTCCTTGATCAGCGGGCCGCTGATGTAGGCGTCGTAGATCGTCTCGCTGCTGTCGTTGTTGTTGCGATAGACGGCGAGATCGCCAGGCCGGTTGCCCTGGCTGCTCACCAGCTTGTTGGCGTAGTAGTAGTTGTCGGGATCGTTGCGCAGGCTGCCCGGCTGCCACAGGGCGCGGGCGCCGAAATGCCACTCGTTGTCGCCGCTCTTGCCGATCTGGTTGATCACGCCGCCGATGGAGCGTCCATAGCGCGCGTCGTAACCGCTGATGAAGGTCTGCTGCTGCTCGATCGCGCCATAGGGCAGGGAGATGCCGCCCTGGTTGTTGAGCAGCTCGGTGGTGTTCATGCCATCGAGGTAGTACGCGTTCTCGGCCGTCGATGCGCCGCCGAACACCAGGTTCGGCGTGCCCAGCGGGCCGGTGCCGATTTCGGGCGAACCCAGGTTGACGCCCGGCGCCAGCAGGGCGATGTCCTCGGCGGTGCGCTGCAACGGCAGCTGCTGCAACTGCTTTGCCGTGATGGTGGTCACCTGGTTGGTGGTGCTTACGTCGATCGGCGGAAGCGCATTGCCCGTGACGCTGATGGTGCCGAGCGTACGCGCTCCCGTGGTCGCGCCCGGGGCGGCGAAATCGACGGCCACCGCGCCGGCGGCCGCCGGGCTTACGCCGCTGCGCGAATCCACGACCTGGCCGTTCTGCAGCAGCGACACGGTGTACGTGCCCACCGGCAGCGTCACCGAATATTTGCCGGATGTGCCCACGTCGATGGTGCGGTTGAAGCCCGAGCCGCCGGTGATCTGGACGGACTCGCCGGCCACCGCGGGCACCGTGCCGTAGATGGTGCCGCTGGTCGCCTGTGCCCATGCGCCGCCGGCGACGCCGAAGAGGATCGAGCCAATGGCAAACGGTAGTGCCTTGTTCTTGAGTACATGCTGGGGACGCAACGTACGCAAAGATTTGCCCTTCATGACGATGTGCACTCCACTCTGTTGATACGCCCGTACTGCGTCTTCAAGCCGAGGAGCGTGCGTCCGTCTTCACGACTGCAACAGGACGCGGGTGGCTTCGCGGCAACGAAAGTCATGCGAGCCACGCGGCTCGGCAGACGAAACCCAGGCATGACCGGGCAAACAGGCGGCAACAGCGCGGCACGACATCACGACATGGATCGGCCCGCGGACAGATCCTGCGTTGTGTTGGCATGCGCTGCGAGCGGCTCTCCCCAACCAGCCCACTAGTGCGTGAAGGAGCGTAGTCTCCGGCAGGCGCGAGCCGCCAATGAAAAAACATCGGCTCACCATAACTGGGGGTTATGGAGATCGCGGCGTTCGTGGTTGGACGACGGCGCGACGTCCTGGGCCGCGTGTTTCCACGGGGAGGCCGCATCGGCGCGGGCATGCCTGAGACGTGTTGCAGCGTCCAAAGGGCGCGGATCAGTCGACGCGCGGACAGCGAATCATGCGTGCACCTGCAGTACGTCGACCTTGAACTACTTCCAGACGTTGACGAACACCGTGATGATCACGGCGTTGGTGAAGTCGATGAGGAAGGCGCCCACCACCGGCGCCACCAGGAACGCACGCGGTGCAGGACCGAAGCGCTCGGTCAACGAGCTCATGCAAGCCATCGCATTGGCCGTGGTGCCGAGCATGAAGCCGGTAAAACCGCTGGCCATCACGGCGGCATCGTAGTCGCGACCCATCAGCTGCAGCAGCGGCCAGCAACACAGGGCCACCACAAGGACGGTTTGCAGCGCCAGGTTCACCAGCAGCGGCGCGGCCATGCCCGAGAGATCCCACAGGTGCAGGTCCATCAGTGCCATGACGAGGAACAGCGAGAGGCTGATGTTGCCGATCAGCTCCATGCTGCCTGCCGACAGGCCGAACCAGCCGAGGCGGTCGTCGATGTTGCGGATGACCGCGCCCGCCAGCATCGCGCCGATATAGGCGGGAAGGGTGAGGCCCAGCATGCCCAGCCCCGCGCTGATCCATGCGCCGATGCCCATGGCGATCAGCATGAATACGAGGCTCTTGAGTCCTGCATAGGCCGGGTCCACGAAACGGCGCTTCGGCGGCACTGTGATCGCGGGCAATTCGTCCTCGGCAGGCGCGGCATTGGCGGGATAAAGCTTGAGCCGCTCGATCAGCAGCGCCGCCAGCGGCGCGCCCAGGATGGAGCCGCAGACGATGCCGGCCATCGCATTGGCCAGCGCTACGCTCTTGGCGCCTTGCACGCCGGCACTGGCGAACAGCGGCGCAAACGCCAGCCCGGTCGCGGGGCCTCCGGCCAGCGTGGCCGAGCCGGTCACCACACCGAACAGCGGCGGCAGTCCGAACGCCTTGGCCATGCCGACGCCAAGCAGGTTCTGGATCACCGCCAGCGCGCTGGCCAGCCCAAGGAACAACAGGATCTGCCGTCCGCCGATCTTCAGCAGCGTGGTGCTCGCGTTGAAGCCGATGCCGGTGAAAAAGGCGATCATCAACGGCTGCTCGAAGCCGGTGTCGAAGCGTATCGGCGTGATGCTCCAGTGGCGGCATGCGAGCATCGCCAGCGCCACCAGCAAGCCGCCGATCACCGGCGCCGGGATGCTGAAGCGCGCCAGCAACGGCACGCGCCGGCGGATGCCATAGCCGACGAGCAGCAGCAGGCCGCCGCAGGCCAGGGTCTGTATCGAATCGAGTGTCAGCACGCGCGTTACCCAGGTCGACAGCGAGGGTGAGTATGTCAGTTCCCGAAGCTGGCGATGAGGTGGTCGGTGATGGCTTCCACGCCCATGGACACCGGATCCTGGCAGGGCAGGCCGAACAGGGCGCCGATGCGTTCGCAGGCGGCCTGCGCTTCGTCCGCGGGCAGGTTGGACGTATTGAGCGCGATGCCCACCGGTTTCACCGCGGGGTTGGTGAGCCGGGCCGCAGCGAGGTTGGCCTCCATGCAGGCCATGAGATCCGGAATGGGGTAATCGGCCAGTCCGCGCATGTGGCGTCGCGTCGGTTCATGGCAGAGCACCAGCGCATCGGGCTGCGAGCCATGCAGCAGGCCCAGCGAAACGCCGGCGAACGAAGGATGGAACAGCGAGCCCTGGCCTTCGATCAGGTCCCAGCCGTGGTCGCCGCGGGCCGGCGAAATCGCTTCCGCTGCGCCGGAGATGAAATCCGCCACCACCGCATCGATCGGAATGCCTGCGCCCGCGACGAGGATGCCGGTCTGCCCGGTCGCGCGGAAGTCCGCCGGGCACCCGCGTTGACGCAACGAGCGTTCCAGCGCGAGCGCGGTATACATCTTGCCCACCGAGCAGTCCGTGCCCACCGTCAGCAGCCGCCGGCCCGCGCGCGGCTTACCCGTGCCCACCGGCAGGCCCGGCTGCGGCGCGCGCGCATCGAACAACGCGCGGCCATTGGCGCGCGCGGCAGCCACGATCTCCGCCTGGTCGTTCAGCCGGTGATGCAGGCCCGATACCACGTTGAGTCCCGCCTCCAGCGCAGCGATGGTGTCGGCCACCATCTCCGGACTCATCACGCCGCCGGCATTGGCCACACCGATCACCATCGTATCGGCGCCGTTGTCCCGGCTCTGCGCCAGGCCGACATCCGGCAGGCCCAGGGTTACCGCGCAGTCGTCGCGGCGGTGCTGGCCAAGGCACCATTGTGGCCGCCAATACGCGAGCCCGCGCGCCGTCTTGATCGACAGGTCATCGGGGGCGCTGCCCAGGTACAGCAGGTATGGCGGTCCCCACGGGGCGACTTCTACGCCTTGAGCGGACATCGGCGGCTCCTCCTTGCGGGCAGATCGTTCCGTTCGTGGAAAGCCCATGCGCGACGGTCGCGTAGACGCTCCCTGCATGGGGCGGCACAGGTCGGCTTGTTGCGACGGCTGCAGCGGGCCTGCGGCACGCGGCCATCGCGCGTCGGCGCATCCGTGCCGGGGGCGAGCATAGTCAAAGGCCCGAGCGCGCAGCCAATGAAAAGATGGGCACGAGGCATAACCGGCGGTTGTGGGTGCCGTGCGTCGCGGACTACGCCATGCCTTCTGGCACCGCCGGATTTGTCCGTCACTGGGTAATGTGCTGCACTGAAAGCGGGGCGGTCGCCGCAGTGGACCAGGTGGGGAGCGGGCTATGCGTCTGCGTTACATCGAGCTGTTCCATGCTGTCCTTAGCACGGGCAGCCTCACCGGCGCAGCCAGCCTGTTGAACGTCTCGCAACCTGCCGCCAGCAAGGCGCTGCAGCAGGCCGAGAGCCACCTGGGCTTCCCGTTGTTCAGCCGCGTGCGTGGCCGCCTGCAGCCAACGCCGCAGGCGCTGCTGATGCGTCACCAGATCGACAAGCTCATGCGCGATCTGTACGACCTGCGACGCCTGGCCGTGAACATCACCCGTCCGGAAAGCCATCCGCTGCGCGTTACCTGCACACCCGCGCTCGCGCAGGTGCTGGTGCCAGACGTCATCGCGCGGCTGGGCGAGATCTACCCGGAAACCATCGTCGAGCTGTTCACGCAGCACTCGGCGGTGATGTGCGAATCGCTGATGCTGCGCGAAGCGGACATCGGCCTCACCCTGCAGGACATCAATCACCACGGCCTCGTGCAGCAGCCGCTGTGCCGCGGCAACATCAAGGTGGTCGCACCGCCCGGCTGGTGGCCGGCGCGCGAACTCGACCGCCCCTTGCCGATCAAGGCGCTGGCAGGCCAGCCGATGATCGGCATCACCGTGCAGGATGCGCTGGGCGCGATGCTGCAGAACCATCTCACCAAGGTCGACCCCGCACCCGTGACGCGTGTCTGGGTGCAGACCTACCAGCTGGCATGCTCGCTGGTCGCACGGGGCGGTGGCCTGGCCCTCGTGGATCCGTTCACCGCGCAATGCAGCCGGGAGCCCGTGCAGAAGCGCCCCCTGAAACTGGAAATGGACGTCGTCCTGTACGTCGTGTATCGCCCCGACAGCCCCCTCAGCGGCGTGCAGACACGCTTCCTGGAATACGTGGCGGAGATGGCGCAGAAGATGTTGGCGAATACGGCATGAGGCGGCTCGCCGACCGCTGACCCGACATCAGCGTCCGGCGAATACGACCGCCGGTGACAGCTTCAACACGGGGCGCACGCTCAGCAGCGCCGCGACCAGGCTCACCACGGTCACCATGGCCATGCCGAAGATGGGCGTGAACCACATCATGCGGAACGGATAGTCCAGCGTGCCCAAAAACCTGCCCGCGACGCTGCACAGCCCGAGGCCCAGCCCGGTACCCAGCAAGGCGCACACGCCTGCCTGCGCGAACAGCATGTGCACCAGTTGCCTGGAGGTGGCGCCCATGGCGCCCAGCACGGCGTACTGCCGCAGGTTTTCGCTGGTGAAGATGTAGAGCATCACGCCGGTGACGCCGAAGCCCACGATCATCGCCAGGCAAAGCATGGTGGCGACATCGCCCACGTCTTCCGAGTTGAGCAGAAACCAGTACACGGTATCGCTCTTGAACTCGGCGGCGGTACGCGCACGCAAGCCCGTGCGTGCCTCGATGCGACGTGCCAGCACGCGCGGGTCCGTGCCGGGCGCCGCGCTGGCGAGCACGAAGGTCAGGCGATGGCGTTCCGCCGGAAGAAAGCGGCTGGCGTTGGCTATCGTGGTGTAGAGCAGGGGGCGTGCCGGGTAACGCGGAAGCGCCTGCACGTTGTCCACCACCAGCGCCCGCCGGTCGTTGATCTGCAACGTATCGCCGGCGCGCAGTTCGCGTATGGGCACGTCGAGGTGCACGCGGCCGTAGGGCCACTGGTCCCGGGCGCGAGAGGGCGTATTGAGTTTGTCGTCGGTGCCGCCGGCACTGACCAGCACTCCATCGGGCGTCCGGAGCAGGGCCGTGGCGAACCGCGTCGTCGCCGGCACGCCGGCGAGCGAGGCATCGTCCAGGCCGATGAGTTGATAGGACTGGAAGCTGCCGTTGGGAAAATGGATGTCCACGTTGCCCAGCGTCATCGGCACGGCGCCACGGACGCCTTCCACGCTGCGCACGCGATAAAGCGCGGCATCGGGCAGGTTGGCGGTCTGCTCCACCGAGGCCACCGACGGGTCCATGACCCATACGTCCGCGTAAGGATGCTCCGAGATCAGCGCGAAACCCCACGTCATGAAGCCGCTGAAGCAGCACAGCGCGAACGTCACCAGGAACGACGTGAACGTGATGCCGAAGATCAGGCCGGCGTACTTTGCACGGTCACCCAGCAACATGCGGATCGCGAGGCGGAACATCAGCGCATCTCTCCGTTCCAGCCGCCGCCGAGTGCCTTGTACAGGGCGATGCGATCAAGGCGCTGCTTCGCCATGCTCTGGTCCACCGCGCTTTCGGCCTGCAGTGCGCGCTGTTGCTGGTCCAGTATGGCGCGGAAATCCGTCATGCCGCCCTTGTACAACGCGCGGGCGTGGTCCAGTGCGCGCAACTGGGCGGCATGGGAGGCGGCGAGCATGGCCTGGCGCTTGTGTTCCTCCTCATTGGCGGCCAGCGCGTCCTCGACCTCCTGCGTGGCGGTGAGAATGGACTGCCGATAGGCGATCAAGGCCTGCTGCGCCTGTTCGTCACGCACGCGGATCATGGATTTGATCTGTCCATGCCGGAACACCGGCCAGCTGAAAGCGGGGCCGACGGACCACAGCGCGCTCTGCCGGTTGAAGAAGTCGCTCGCGGTGAAGCTCGCCAATCCCAACGATGCATCGAGCGAGAACTGCGGATAGAGCTCGGCCGTCGCCACGCCGATGCGGCCGACGCGGCGGCCATCCGCTATGCGCCAAGGGGAGGGCGGGTGGATATACGCGTCGAGCGTGATGGAGATGAACTGCGTGTCGACGTCCAGGACAATGGCCCGGGCATGACGCCGGACGAACTGGCCAGGGCATGCGAACCGTTCTTCCGGGGTCAGGCCTCGGGAGCAACCGGCAGTGGGCTTGGCCTGGCCATCGTGTCCGATGCGGCGCGCACCATGAAGGCTAGTTTCACGCTGACGTGCCAAGGAGCGGGGTTGCTCGCCACGCTTCGACTACCCATGGCGCGGGCGCATCCCGTCGATACGGCGGCAGCTCGACGCCCGTAGCCGGTTGCGCGCGTCCTGCAGTCAGGCGGTAACGTAGGTCAGTCGAATCACGTTCTTGTCGACCTCGTCGCTGGCGACAAGGCGCAGCGGCGGTCGCGGTCCCGCGAAGAAGGGCTTGCCGTGGCCGAGCACGACGGGGTGGAGGTAGAGCCGATATTCGTCGATGAGCCCGAGGTCACCCAGGCTTTGCGCCAGCCCTGGTCCAGCGACGTCGATGTCGCCTGCGAGATCGGCCTTCAGTTTCCGCATCGCCGCTTCGACGCCATCGGCGACCAGCGTGGCGTTCGGGCCAACGGAGCTCAGCGAGTGCGACACGACCCACTTCGGTTTGCTTCGCCAGGCCATCGCATACTCGCGCTCGTCCGCATCCCATTCATGCGTGTCGTCATCCCAGTAACGCATGACCTCGTACATGCGCCGGCCGTACACCATGCCCGCCGCTTCGCGCACCTGTTCGATGAAGTGGCGAAAGAGCGCGCGCCCGGGTGCGAACGCCTGGTGGTCGATGTAGCCATCCAGGGACATGTTCAATCCGAAAACGAACTTCGCCATGGAAAGACCTCCATTCCGGTGGCTGGAAGATAGCTCGGGTGGCTGCCGGCCAGGCGTGAAGGCCCGGCGAAAGGCTTGCAGGCCGTACTTTCCCTTTGGTTCGGAAGCGGGCACGCTCGGCTGGTGCCCATCAAGGAAGTCGTGCCATGACAACGATAGAGACCTCGCCACAGCTTTATGCACGATCGGCCGGCCTGCTGTACCTGCTCATCATCGTGTTCGGCGGCTTCGCCGAGGGATTCGTGATGAACAGCCTCGTGGTTGCAGGTGACGCCGCTGCTACGGCGCACAACATCCTGGCTTCGCCGGGGCTGTGGAACCTGAGCGTCGCAGGCAATCTGCTGGTGCCGGTGCTTGCGGTGGCGCAGACCTGGATCTTCTATCTGTTGCTGAGGCCGGTGAACAGGCAGCTCGTGTTGCTTTCCGTGTTCCTCATGCTGGTGTCGCTGTCTGTCGAGGCTGTCAGCAAATTGTTCCTGCTGGCGGTGATGCCCATCCTCACGGGCGGCCATCATCCCGGCGCGTTCGAGCCACTGCAGGCGCCGGCGCTTGCCCATCTCTCGCTGGTCCTGCATGACATCGCGTTCAATATCGCCCTGATCTTCTTCGGGCTGGGTTGCCTGGTGGACGGCTATCTGATCATCAAGTCCCGCTACCTGCCCAAGCTGATTGGTTTGCTGATGCAGCTCGCGGGCCTGAGCTACCTGATCGCCTGTTTCGCCGCACTGCTTGCCCCGACCTTCGCCGATTCGATAACGCCAGCCATCCTCCTTCCCGCGCTGATCGGCGAAACATCCTTTTGCCTGTGGTTGCTCATCAAGGGCGTCCATGTCGCGAAGTGGAAGGAGCGCATCGGCACGGAACATGCGAACGAAACGTGTGCTCCGATACGGGCATGAGCGACGGAAAAAGCAGGGCCCGGCAAATCTGACGGCCTCCCCTGGGTTGGCGCCGTCTAATTTAGCCAATCATCGAAATTTTACTTGCCTCTAATTAGATGATCGGCTAAATAGTAGCGATGAACGCCGTATTCAAAGCGCTGGCCGACCCCACCCGTCGCAAGGTGCTTGAGCTGTTGCGCCAGGGCGCGATGACGGCGGGGGAGTTGTCGGATCATTTTCCGGTATCGCGACCGACCATGTCGGCGCATTTTGCGGTGCTGCGCGAGGCGGACCTGATCGAGGCCAGCAAGGTCGGCACCAGCATCATCTATCAGCTGAAGCTTTCGGTGCTGGAAGACGCCTTGCTCACCTTCACGCAGTTGTTCGGCATCGGGGAGGGCGGTCGCGCGACTGCTCGGCCCGCCCGCAAGGCACGACCCAAGGGAACCCGCAAAGGAATCCGCACATGAGCGAGAACATCCATCTTCTTCGCGCGAAGAGGGAGATCCTCTTCGGCCTCAAGCTCGCGGCCGCCATGCTCGCCGGCGCGTCGCTGCTCGCACTGGCGCACAGGCTGGGCTGGATCGACCAGGAACAGGTCGTGCGCGGGCATAACGTCGTCATCGGGCTCGCCCTCGCAGTCTTTTGCAATGCGATGCCGAAGCGGCTGCATGGATCGCCGCGAAGCGTTCAGCACGCCACGCTGGCGCAGTCCATCGGGCGCGTTGGCGGTTGGTCGATGACCCTGGCGTTTCTCGTGTGGTCGCTGCTGTGGGCGTTCGCTCCACGGGGACTTGCCAGTACGGGTTCGGTGAGTGCCGTAGGTGCCGGGCTGGTGCTCATGATCGGCTATACGACATGGAAGTGCGTCGCCTGCCACCGATCGAGGAGCCACGGCGGTCTTTAGGGTGGTGGGCCGCATGCGCGTTGCGAGGTGAAGCCGTCCACCGATCCCGGCCGGAGTGACCGAGGCGATGAGCTCGGCGTCGGGAATATCCACTTTCGCGCGAGGCCAACAGGCTCAGCGTGCCGCCCTGAAAGACGGCGTGCCATCCACGCGTCGATCAGCGCGCGACGAGGCATGACGTCCGTCGATCACAACCGCTCACGACCAAGCTCACGCACACGGCTATTCGCTGGTGGCCGTCATGAACGTCGCGCATCGGTAGCGTCGCCATCGCGGACGAGGTGCATGGTTCAGATATTTCGACCGGCGCGACCCTGCCTGGCTTTGTGGATGGCAGCGAATCCGGTAGAGCCTGGAACGCAATACCCCGTGCAGCAGGCAAGGTCACCTGTTTACATATTTGCTTAAGGCAACTATAAGATTGCCTCAGGCAAATGAAGAGCAGGGCGTGCCCATGACTCCACTGCAAGAAAAGGCGGAAAAAGTCCGCCAATTCAATCGCTTCTATACCCGTCGCATCGGCGTCCTGCACGAACACCTGCTGGAAAGCGAGTATTCGCTGACCGAGGTGCGCATGCTCTACGAGCTTGCAAGCCATCCCACGCTTACCAGCGCAGATCTTTGCCGGATGCTTGGCCTCAACGCGGGCTATGTCAGCCGGGTGATCGGCGGTTTCGAGAAGAAAGGCCTGCTGGCGAAAAGCCGGTCGAACGAGGATGCCCGCGCGACCCGGCTGAAGCTCACGGACCACGGCCGCCGGACGTTCCAGCCGCTCAATGACGCCTCGCGCGAAGAAGTCATGGCCATGCTTCGTCAGTTGTCCGAACCGCAACAGGAACAACTCGTCCACGCCATGGGGCAGATCCACGGGCTGCTGGGCGACCAGGCAACGCCCAGTTACGTGCTGCGTGATCCGCGGCCCGGCGACATGGGCTGGATTGTCCATCGCCAGGGCCTGCTGTATTTCCAGGAGTACGGTTGGGACGCCGAATTCGAGGCCCTCGTCGCCGACATCGTCGCGAAATACGTCCAGCAGTTCGATCCACGCTCCGATCGATGCTGGATCGCCGAAAAGGACGGCCAGGTCGTGGGCTCGGTCTTCGTCGTCCGCCAGGACGAGACCACGGCAAAGTTGCGCCTTCTCTATGTAGACGCCAACGCGCGCGGCCTCGGCATCGGCCGCCGCCTCGTCGACGAATGCCTGCGCTTCGCCCGCCAGGCGGGCTACAAAAAGATGATGCTCTGGACCAACAGCGTGCTGGTCGATGCACGTCGGATCTATGAGAAGGCCGGATTCCAACTCATCGAAGAAGAGGCTCACCACAGCTTTGGCAAAGACCTGGTCGGACAGACCTGGTCGATCGACTTGTAAGGTGGGCTGCACGTGCCATGCTGATTTTGGCGGCGCCATCGTTGCGGGTTGACCCTATACGAGCGAGGCGAACCCGTGCCATTCCCTGGGCGCCCGGGTCCGTTCCACCCGACGCGCTTTCAACCTTGGCCGCTATTTGAATTCGTCCTCGATGCGTGCCCAGGCGTCTTTGCCCACGATGTCATCGAAAGTGGCGTGGTCTACGGCTTCCTGCTGCGGCATGGGGCGCCCGGCATGCAGATCCGCCAATGCACGTTCGATCGCACGCGTCATGCGGAAAAGCACCGTCGTCGGATAAAGGATCATCGAAAAGCCGTAGCTGCCGATTTCCTGCGGAGACAACCAAGGCAGCTTGCCGCCGCCCTCCATCATGGTGGTGGCCAGCGGCGTGCCGGCAAGCGCCTTGCCGACCTTTTCCAGCTCCGCCGCGCTTTCCAGGCCTTCGATATACAAGTCGTGCGCCCCGGCGTCCCGATAGAGTTCACCGCGGCGAATGGCTTCATCGAGCCCGATAGCGCTGCGGGCATCGGTGCGAATCAGGATGAACGTGCTCGACACCCGGCAAGCCGCCACGGCGGCTTTGACCTTACCGATCATTTCTTCGGCCGGGATGACTTCTTTCTTCCCTTCCTGGCCGCAACTCTTGGGTGATACCTGGTCTTCTATGAAGATGGCCGACGCGCCCATCGCTTCGTAGCCGCGCACCGTCCGGGTGACGTTCTTGACGTCGCCGTAGCCGTTGTCGCCATCCACCAGCACCGGCAGCGAGGAGGCGCCTATGGTTTGCCGGATCACGGCCGACTTCTCGCCGAAGTGCGTCAGGTCGATGTCCGGAAAACCGTAATGGCTTCCATCAAGCGCGAAGCCGCCTACCTGATAGGCCTTGAATCCAGCTCGCTCCACCAGGCGCGCGGTGAGCGCATCGTGTGCGGCTGGCAGAACGAGGGGTTCTGTTGACGCCAGCAGTTCGCGCCACGTCGTGTCTTTCCCCTTTTCGCGTCCTATTTGCTGTTGATCCATGCCGGCCACTCTGATCGCCATCGAACTCCACCGTTGGCCAGGCCATGCGATGGGCGCTTCGCAATGTGCCGATCATCAGGTGACAGGCCTGTGGATGGGTACGCCTTGACCGTGGTCTGGGCGGTGGGTGCGAGGGCAAAGCGCCATGCATCGTTGAATAGAGCGTGCTGTTCGGCTCGCTTCGCCGCCCGCAGTGGCAGCGCGATCCTCGAGCGAGGAGAAATTCCGTTATTTACGTGTCGCGCAAAAGGGTGGACATAATGAGGCGGCGACAGGACATCGCCGCCTCTGTTTCGGTCGCCGCGAATCGCCTCTTCGCGACCCCGCATGGCACCGCGCTGGTGGCCGCGGCAATCGGTGAACGGCTGGCTTTCGGAGCCTCGCTCAGGAAGCGGCCGTGATTTTCTGCACGAAGCCGCGATAAGAGCGCAGCGGCCGGCCCAGCAGTCCGGTGAGTCGTTCGATGTCGCCAGCTTCGGGAATCATGCCGTCGGCGACATAGCGCTCGACCATCAGGCGCATTTCGTAGGCCATCCATGTCGGCATGAAGCTGGCGAGGTTCTGCTCGAAAGCTGTCGGGTCATCGCCGCCGTACACCACGGGGCGCTGCAGCGCGTCCGACCAGATCGCTGCCACTTCCGTACCCGTCAGTGCATCCGGACCGACGAGGTTGATGGTTTCGACGGGCAAGGTATCGGCGGCCTGGTCGCGGCGGATCAATTCAATGGCAGCGACTTCGCCGATGTCGCGGGTGTCGACCAGGGCGGCGCCTTTGCTGCCGATCGGCACCGGGTAGACGCCGTGGTTGACCACCACGTCCTTGATCATGTGCTCGTTGTCGATGAAGTAGGTCGGCCGCAGGATCGTGGCGCTGAAACCCATCTGTTGCAGCATGCGCTCGGCACCGAACTTCACCGCGAAGTGCGGCACATTGACGAAGCGGTCGGCGTGGATCACCGAGAGATAGACCACGCGCTTCACCCCCGCCTCGCGGGCGACGTTGAGCGTGAGGATCGCCTGGGTGAATTCGTCGCCGGTGACGGCGTTGAGCAGGAACAGCGTGCGGACGCCATCGAAGGCGGCCCGCAGCGCGTCGATATCGAGCAGGTCGCCCCGGGCCACATCGACGCCGGCGGGGAAGGAGGCTTTCGAAGGGTCGCGGGTAAGCACGCGCACGGCGGCGCCGCGCTTGACGAGCTGGTCGACGACATGGCGGCCGACGCGGCCGGTGGCACCAGTAACGAGGATGGTCATGGCAATGACTCCGGGTGGGTTGAGAACACACCCGGCATGTTATTGATCCAAATTCGCTGGCATAGCCGCTAAAGTTGGACGCTCCGTCTCATGAGTGGAACACATGGACCTGCTCGCACTGGCCGACTTCAACTTGGTTGCCCGCCACGGCGGGTTCGGCAGGGCCGCCCGCGAGGCTGGCCGACCCAAGGCCACGCTGTCCCGGCGCGTGGCCGAGCTGGAGACCAGCCTCGACCTTCGCCTGTTCGAACGAGGAGCGCGATCCCTCAAGCTCACGGAGGAGGGGCGGGCCCTCTACGAACGCACCGGTCTCTTGCTGACCGAGTTGGAGGAAACGGCTACCGCCATCGCTTCCGGCGGCCGCGTCGCCCGTGGCCGATTGCGCATCAGCGCGCCGCTGCTGTTCTCGCAGACCGCCATGGGCAAGCTCGCGGCCGGATTCGCGAGGCGCTATCCGCAGGTACGGCTGGAGATCACCGCGGAAGACCGCGCCGTGGACATGATCGAGGAAGCCTATGACCTGGTCATTCGCGTCAATCCGGAACCCGATGCCACCCTCATCGGGCGCATTTTTCTTCGTGATCGCCTGGTGGTGGTGGCGAGCCCTGAGCTGGCGCAGCCGAAGAACGATGCACCCATGCCCGCAGTGACCCGCGGATCCATGAAGCAATCCGAGGCCTGGTCGGTGACGACCCCTTCGGGGGCATCGACGATGGCGGTCACGCCGGTGCTCAGCCTTTCGTCGCTGGTCATGGTTCGCGATGCGGTGCGCATGGGTGTCGGGGCTGCGCGTCTTCCCCTGTCGCTGGTCAGTCCCGATCTGGCCACGGGCACGCTGGTGCTATGGGCGGACGTGCAGGGTCCCGAGATCGAACTTTGGGCGCTTTATCCCACGCGCCGACTGCTCAGCGCTCGTGTGTCGGCCTTTCTGGACTATCTCCGCGAGGCCTTCCCGAAGGGCACGCCGGACGAACTCGCTGCCTACGTTGGCGGCTCGTTGGATGTGAAAAAACATACCGACACATGATCGGCCTTGAGTGGGTCAGGGAAGGGCGCGATGCATGCGGTCCTTGTATGGCCCGGAGCCGGGCCGCTCTAGAGATCCAGCGCGTGGTCTATGTGCTTGAGTCGCATCGTCGTCTGGAACGCGGTGCATCGGACCATCCTCGCGATGCGCGCCGTATTTGGCGATGTCATGTCCTGCTCGACCACTGTTTCGGCCAGACGAGACATGGCCTTCAGGTTGACCATGGCGCGCCTGAGTCCGCGGGCGCAATCATCTGCCGGACAAGGGCCGGCAGCAAGGAACTGCCCTAGCCGGACGGCCGCCATGCTGGCCCTGCCGGACATGGCGGCGGCCAAGGGCTTCGGCCATTCGCCGTCGTTCACGGCATCGTTGGCGAACTCCCAAAGAGCCCGGCTGATCGAGAGTGCATACGCAATCGGATGAGTGAGTTCGGACTGCATGGCCTTTCCGCAGGCGTTCGCCGCAAAGCGGACGTCGCGTCGCAACTGGCGAGACGACATGTCACCGAGGCATCGTTTCGGAACGCATAAGCACCACGGATGCTCCTGCCGCCATGTCCGCGTTCGGATCTTCGCGAACGCACTGCGCGTGACCGGATCGGACGGTGCGTAAGCTGGAAGTGGATTTCGCTGCGCCAGTCATCGCCATAAGGCGCGCGACAGTCCGGGGCGATCCATCGTTCCCGCCCCGGACTCGGCCGTGTTAACGGCACGGCTATCTCAATTCGCTGCAGCCGCCTTTTCGATCAGCCGCGCCACGGCGTCCGGATGCGACACCATCACGACATGCGATGCGCCCTTGACCACCACGACATCCTTGGCTGCCGCGCGCTTGGCCATGAAAGCCATGGCCTGCGGCGGGATGTTCTTGTCCGCGTCGCCATAGATCCACCACGACGGGATGGTTTTCCACGCCGCCGCGCCAGCCTTTTCATCGAGCGCCCTCTGCAGCAGCGGGCGTTGCGTGGCAGCCATCAACGTGGCTTCGGCGGTCGGCACATCCGCGGCGAACTGCGCGTGGAATTTATCCTGCTGGATATACAGATCCTTGCCGCCATCGGCGAGGTCGGCCGCGGGTGCGAGCGCCTGGCCGAGCGTGCTGCCAGGGAATTTGCCCGTCAGCTCGCCCAGCGTCTCGCCCGTCTCGGGCGCGAACGCACTGACGTAGACCAGTGCCTTGACGTTGGAGCGTCCGTTGGCGGCCTCGGTGATCACGTTGCCACCGTACGAATGGCCGACGAGCACCACGGGCGTTTTGAGATCGGACACCAGGCTGCCGATGTACGCGCCATCGCTCTTCGCGCCACGCAACGGATTGGCCGCGGCGATCACGAAATAGCCGTCCTTCTTAAGCACGTTCACAACACCATTCCAGCTCGATGCGTCGGCGAAGGCACCATGCACCAGCACGATGACCGGTTTCTGCATCGGCTTCGACATCTGCGCGGACGCATTCATGGCCAGCGTGGTGGCGATGCCCATGACGAGCGCGGCGACTATCTTTCTCATGTTGATCTCCTGAGGTGGTGGCCGGGCAGGGAGGCCGGCCGGAATGAACGCGAAGCCTTGCATCGCGCCACGCTTGAGTACGCGCAGCTAGGCGGGAAAATCGGTGGAAATGCTCAGTTCACGCCATCGCTCGAGTTCGGCGAGCCGAGCCTGGTCTGCGCCGGCAATCGCAGCCACGGCATCACTGCCCAGCGCCAGCCGCAGCGGCGGTTGCGCCACGGCTGCCACCTTGAGGATGGCTTGTGCCGCGCGCACGGGGTCGCCGGGTTGTCGTCCGTTGTAGTCGCGCTGCATGCGCGCTGCTGCACCGACGACAGCGTCGTATTCGGAGCGCCCTTCCTTCAGCACGGTCGATGCGCCGGCGAAATCGGTGCGAAAGCCGCCCGGCTCGATCACCGTCACCTTCACCCCGACCAGCGCCATTTCGCGCGCGAGCACCTCCGAAAAGCCTTCGACAGCCCACTTAGCCGCGGAATAGGGCGCCCGCCCCGGCGCGCCGATGCGGCCACCCACCGAGGAAAACTGGATGATGTGGCCGCTGCGCTGTTCGCGCATGAGGGGTATGGCTGCCTTGGTCACAATGATCGTGCCGAACAGGTTGGTGTCGACCTGCCGGCGAAATTCCTCGATCGATGTGTCTTCTATCGCGTTGATATTGCCGTAGCCGGCATTGTTCACCAGCACGTCGAGGCCACCGAAGGCATCCATCGCCACCTGGACGGCTGCTTTGGCGGCGGCTTCGTCGACCACGTCCAACGCCACTGCCCGTACGGCGTCACCGTAGCGCTGCACGATCTCATCCAGTTGCCGAGGATCACGTGCGGTTGCCACGAGGCGATGTCCTGCCTGCAATACAGCCTCTGCCAGGGTGCGCCCGAGACCGCGCGAACATCCGGTAATCAACCATCGTTGAGACATGAGGTGCTCCTGTGCGCGTGGCGACGCGAGCTATGGCGCGAAGCGGGTGAACACGAAATCGTGACCATTCACCTTGGCCTGATGGCACGCGAAACAGGTGCGGTGCTGCGCCTCGTCCGCCGGCTTGCCATCGATGAAGCGGCCAAAGCCCCAGCCGCCCGTCGCCGCGTATCGCCTGGAATCCTTGACCATCACCTGTACCGTGGTCGCTGCACCCGGGATCGTTGCCGGCGCAAACTCCGGCGAAGGTTTTTGTTTCCACGCCAGCTTCACCAGCACGCTGCCGTCCGGAAACGGCAACGTCTGGTTTCGATAGGCCTTGATCGCGGTCGCATTGCCAACCACCACGCGCAGCTCATCGAGCGGCGCCGCTTCCATCGCGGGAGCGATCACTTCCCAGTGGCGATAACCTTCCGGCAAGGAGACGCCATAGATCGGCGATACCAGGCCCTTGTCGTGTGACTCCGCAGCGAATGCCACGGCGGCCAGCGCAAGGGAGCCGGCAGCCGCAGCAAGCAGTGAAGCGTGCATGGCGCTCATGGAGGTGTCCCTCATCCGGTCAAAGGTGGTCGGCGTCGATCACGGCCTGCGTAAACGCCTGTGGCGCTTCCTGCGGCAGGTTGTGGCCGATGCCTCCTTCGATCAGGCGAAACTGGTACTTGCCCGTGAACTGCTTGGCGTACGCTTCCGGTGCCGGATGCGGTGCGCCGTTGGCATCGCCTTCCATGGTGATGGTGGGCACCGAGATCTTCGGGAGTTGCGCCAGGCGAGTTTCGAGTGGGGCGTACCTGGTTTCGCCCTTGGCCAGATCCAGGCGCCAGCGATAGTTGTGGATGGTGATCGCAACGTGGTCCGGGTTGTCGAACGCCGCGGCGCTGCGCTCAAAGGTGGCGTCGTCGAAGTTCCACTTGGGTGACGCCAGCTGCCAGATCAGCTTGGCGAAGTCGCGGCGGTTCTTTGCGTAACCTTCCTGGCCGCGATCGGTGGCGAAGTAGAACTGATACCACCACTGATATTCGGCCTTGGGCGGCAACGGCGCCTTGCCGGCGGCCTGCGTTCCGATCAAGTAGCCGCTGACGCTGACCAGTGCTTTCACGCGCTCCGGCCAAAGTGCCGCGACGATGTCCGCGGAGCGGGCGCCCCAGTCGAAACCGCCAAACACGGCGCGCTTGATGCGAAGCGCATCCATGAAGTCGATGACGTCCTGCGCGAGCGCGGCAGGCTCGCCATTGCGCACCGTATCGGCGGACAGAAAATGCGTATCGCCATAACCGCGCGCGTAGGGCACCAGCACCCGATACCCCTTGGCTGCCAGCGCAGGCGCCACCTGGTCATAGCTGTGAATGTCATAGGGCCAGCCATGCAGCAGGATGACCACGGGGCCGTCCGCCGGCCCCATTTCCGCATAGGCGACATCGAGCACGCCGGCGTGGACATGCTTGAGCGGGCCCCAGGCATCAGCTTTGGCCACCGGCGTGCTAGGTGCTGACTGCGCATGGCCCGGCAGGCCAATCTGGGTGACCAGCGCGGCGGCAAGCGCGATGCGCAGCAAGCCGCGACCCGAGAAGTTCGTTTTCACGTGCATGTGGGCGCTCCGATGAGGAAGTGATTCATGAGGGCAAGGTCGGGAAAGGCATGGCTGATGGCTGCCGGTGCCGCGAGGTCACATGGTTCGCCTCGAAGTACGGGGCGCAACACGGCGCCACACGATCCGCGACCCGTGCGATTACCTTTTGGCGAACTCGGTGAACACGTAGTCACGACCTTTCACGAGGGTGTGGCAGGCGTATCCGCATTTCGCATCGTTGTCCTGCGGCGGATTGCTCGCCTTGGTGCCAGGCGCGAACGTGCCCGTTGCCACGTCGTGGTCGAATACGGCGTAACCCCAGCCGCCGCTGTCCGCGAACCGCTTGCTGTCCTTCACCATGAAGTCGACGTCGTGTTGCGTCGCCGGTACGGTCGCCGCCGGGAAGGTTTCCAGCTTCTTGGTGTTCCAGTGGACCTTGGCCATCTTCGAGCCGTCGGGGAACGGCTTGCCATTGCCGGGTATGCCGGACTTGAAGGCGTCGATCATGGTGGGATTGGCCATGACCACCGCGAGCAGCCCGCCGTCTTCACTGACGGAAACCACCTGCCAGCCCTCGTATCCCCTGAACTCGGAGAATGCGAGGCCTCCCGGCACCTTCAAGGCGTATTTGTCCTGGGTGGCTACGGCGAGGGCGGTGCCAACCAGCGTACCGGCCATCAAAAGCGATCCCGCAATCAACAGTTTCATCTTGCGCTTCATGGCTGATCCTGCCTTGTTGAAGTGGATGAGGTGTCAGGCGTTGCCTGCCGCATCGCGTGCGGCCTGGCGTTCAGTGCTTTCGTTCCGGTGGCTCGTTCGGGTCATTGATCACGACGCTTCGGCGTCCGAACAGTCGGGCGTCGACCGAGTAGCCACCCGGCCCCAGCAGTGCAAGCGCCAGGGCGACGGGAATCGATATCCCCGCGCAGTTCCACGCCGCGCCGCCCGTGCTGATCAGCGCATAGATCCCCATCAGCGCGCACAGTGTCGCGAGCACCGGCGTGGCGAAGCCGATGATCATCAGCAAGCAAAGGATTTCCTGTAGCCACGCCATCGCCGGAAACTCCGCCCGCATCCCCTGGGTCGCCAGGCATAGCGAAAGTGCTGCGGTGAGGCGCAGGCAAACGAGGCCGACACCGGGCAGGCCGACGGGAAACATGGAGAATATGCGCTGCATGACAACAGCCTAGGCGGCTTCTCTCGAAGCATCTTCCCCACTTGGAGGAAAGCCGAGATCACCCTTTCGGGTCATGGCGTGAGGCCGCAACGCAGGCAGATAGTCCGCAAGGACTTGCAATCGTGACATCTTCGGCGAAGATCGCCGCCATGTTTGCCTATTCAGTGAAAAAAGGTGTGGCGCACCGATTTGAAAGAAGGCTCGGCTGGCGCCGCCACGTCTCTCGCTGGCTTGGGCGCGGGGTCGTGCTGTTTCTGGCGTTGATGCCTGGGGCCAGCGAGCTCGCTCGCGCCGTCGACGCCAGTCGCCTGCTGTCGCAATACGGACACACGGCGTGGCGGCTGCAGGATGGGCAGCTTCCCGCACCTGCCTTTCCCATGGCCCAGACGGCCGACGGGTACGTGTGGATCGGTACCCAGGCGGGCGTCGTTCGATACGACGGCGCGCGTTTCGTGCCGCTCGATACCCTGACAAAGAGCCGTCTGGTCAATCCCTTTGTCATTGCGCTGCTCGGCGCCAGGGATGGCAGCTTGTGGATCGGCACGCCGGGCGGCCTGAGCCGATGGAAAGACGGCAAGCTGACGGATTACGCGGGAATCGAAGGCACCGTGTCTGCGTTGGCCGAAGACGAGCGCGGGAAGATCTGGTTGCTGGCGGCAAACCAGCACCTCAAGCCGCTGTGTGAGGTTTCGGGGAATGGCGTGTCGTGCCATGGCAAGGAGGACGGCCTGGACGTCACGGATGCGTGTTGCGACCGGATGGTCACCGACGGCCGCGGCACGTTCTGGATGGGCTCGGACATATCGCTGGTGCGATGGCGCGAACACACGCCATCCAAGTCGTTTCCCATCGATGCAAAGATCAAGGCGGGCACGCCCGGGATGCTCGTCCTCGCGCGCGAGCCCGGCAACGAGATATGGGCGGGGCTGCCCATCACCGGCTCGGGTCTTGGCCTCCAGCGCCTGGAGGGCGATCAATGGCGTTCCTTCCGCGTGCCGGATATGGAAGGAAGTTCCATCGCTGTCCAGGCCCTGTTCCGCGATCGCGAGGGCGCGCTATGGATAGGAACCATCGATCACGGCATCTACCGTATCGTGTCGGGCCGAGTGGAACACTTTGGCAGTAAAGACGGCCTTACCAGCGACGGTATCTATTCCTTCTTCGAAGACGGGGAAGGGAACATGTGGGTGACGACGTCGGCGGGTATCGACCAATTCCGCGACTTCAAGGCGTGGAGCTACACCACCCGGGAGGGCTTGGCCGTCGATGAAGTGGACGCCGTGCTCGCCGACAGGGAAGGGAGGGTCTGGGCGGGCACCGCCAACAGCCTGGATGTCCTCGATCATGGCCAGTTCCATTCGCTCCGCGCCGGCAAGGAACTGCCAGGCACTCAGGTCACGTCGCTGTTCGAAGACAAGGCAGGGCGCCTTTGGGTGGGCCTTGACGAGAGCCTCTGGATCTATGCGGACGGCAAGTTTTCAGCTGTTCTCGACCGGGGCGACAAACCCCTGCGCGGGATGGTATTTGCGCTGGCGCAAGATGCGCGCGGCGCCCTATGGGCGACGCTGCGTGGTCATCCGTCCCGGCTCGTGCGGATTGTGGGCGACAAGGTCGTCGATGAATTCGCCACCCCAAAGTATCTGTCAGTGCGATCCCTGGCGTCGGACCGCGCCGGCGCCGTATGGCTTGGGCTTCAGAACGGCGACCTGGCTCGACCGAACGGAGAGCGGATATCGACGCAGTTGAATACGCCAATCATCGACCTCGCCATCACGGGAGACGGCCTTGTGCTTGGGGCGACGAGCAAGGGTCTGGTTGCCTTCAAGAACGGGGCGCCTCGCGTCCTTTCCGTCAAGGACGGACTTCCGTGTGACTCGGTGAATGGCGTGATCGATGATGAGGACGGCGCGCTGTGGCTCTTTACCGGTTGCGGACTGGTCAAGCTCGCGCTTGCGGATGTCGAGAACGCGGTTCGCGATCCGGCGCACGGGGTCGAGGCCGGCGTTCTGGATATGTTGGACGGCGTGCGCCCCGGCCGCGCGCCGTTCCAGAAAAAGATCGCGCGTGCCCCGGACGGCACGTTGTGGTTCGCCAATGGCGTCGATCTTCAGGCATTGGATCCGCGCAAGGGCCTGGCCGGCGGCCGCGCGCTGCCTGTCCACATCGAAAGCTTGACGGCGGACCGCAAGGCCTATGGGCTCACTGGCGAGCTCGCCTTGCCGGCATTGACCCGAGACATCCAACTTGACTACACGGCGATCGGCCTTGCCGTCCCTCAACACGTTCGCTTCCGCTACCGTCTCGATGGCCATGATGAGGACTGGGTGGATGCGGGGCAGCGTCGCCAGGCCTTCTACACGGACCTGCCGCCTGGTGCATATGGCTTTCACGTCGCCGCGGACAGTGGCGACAACACGTGGAAAGAAACGGCGACATTGAATTTCACCGTACGCCCCGCGTTCTATCAGACCAACGGGTTCATGTTCCTTGTCGTCGCCGCAGCCGCATTGGTGCTGTGGCTGCTTTTCGCGTTGCGCGTGACCCACGTCAAGGCTCAACTGCGCACCATCTTCGAGGAAAGGCACGCCGAACGTGAGCGCATTGCGCGCGAACTGCACGACACGCTCTTGCAGGCCGTGCAGGGCTTGATGCTTCGCTTTCAGTTCGCCATGGAGCGTATACCGCCCTCGGAACCCGCTCGTGAACTCATGGAAAAAGCCCTGGACCACGCGGACGAAGTCATTATCGAAGGCCGGGATCGCGTGGCGAATTTGCGAGCGATGGAGCAGGGAACCCATCTGGAGAGTGCGCTTCGCCAGATGGGGGAGGCGATGGCTCACGACGGGCGCGTTGTCTTCAGGCTCACGGTGGAGGGCCTGCCACGACCGCTCCATCCCGCCGTCGGCGATGAAGTACTGCAGATTGCACGCGAGTCCATGGCGAATGCGTTTCGCCATGCGCAACCCGGCCGTATCGACGTCAGCGTCGCTTACGAGCGAAAGCGGCTGACGCTCAGCGTCGTTGACGATGGCGCCGGCTTCGACGTGGATGCGGTCGCCAAAGAAGAGTCGGCGGGACACTGGGGTTTGAAAGGCATGCACGAACGCGCCGCAAGCCTGCGAGCGCGATTGACGCTCTCGAGCCGACCAGGCGCCGGCACGGCCGTTGAGTTGTCGGTGCCGGCTTCCATCGCATTTCGTCGCCCCAAAAGCGGATGGCGCCGTTTCATGGCAGTTCTCCGTATGATGTTCGCCAGCCGCGGCTCGAAGGTAAGGGCGTGGGATCATGAAGATGCATGAGACGCCGATGGCAGCCAGCGAACCCGAGATCATTACCGTGCTTGTCGTCGACGATCACCCATTGCTGCGGGATGGTGTCGCATACGCGCTTTCCGGCGAGCCCGACATGCGCATCGTGGCGAATGCCACAGACGGCCGGTCGGCCATTGAAGCTTTCCGCGAGCATCGGCCCGATGTGACTTTGATGGATCTGCAGCTGCCCGACATGAGCGGTGTCGACGCGATGTGCGCCATACGGGCGGAGTTTCCGGAAGCCCGCGTTCTGGTTCTGACGACGTACCGAGGCGACGCCCAGGTCACCAACGCGATGCGAAGGGGCGCCAGCGGTTTCCTGCTCAAGGCATCGCTCCGGAAAGAACTGCGCGATGCGATCCGCGCCGTGTATGCCGGACG
Organism: Dyella jiangningensis; assembly: GCF_003264855.1. Taxonomy (NCBI): domain Bacteria; kingdom Pseudomonadati; phylum Pseudomonadota; class Gammaproteobacteria; order Lysobacterales; family Rhodanobacteraceae; genus Dyella; species Dyella jiangningensis. The sequence continues at coordinate 2,334,109 of NZ_NFZS01000001.1, forward strand.
CCGCGTACTTTCGCCCGAAGCGGCATCCGACGTGGCGGCACATATCGGTGGCGACATGCTTTCCCAGCGCGAGCTGGAAGTCCTGCGCGCAGTTGCCCTGGGTTACGGCAACAAGAGAATCGCCACCGAACTCAACGTCAGCGCCGACACCGTCAAAGCCCACCTGAAAAGCATCTTCTCGAAGCTGGACGCCAACGACCGCACTCACGCCGTAGTGACGGCAGTGAAGCGCGGCATTATCGAGATCTGATGGGTGTTTCATAATTTTACATAATATACATTATGCGAAATTCTGGATGGTCCTGCGCCGACGCATCCGCCTTGGCACAGCCCTAGCATGGCTGCTTTCTTTGACGCATGGAAAGCGCCAGTGCCACGCAGCCGCTCTCGCCTAAATTGGCTCTACGACAACGACTTACAGCAGTTCACCACACCTTCGGGGCGCGTGGTGACGCTGCGCGAAATTGCGCAACTTCTACAGGATCACGTCAGCTGCCACTTCGATTTCAGCGGCCCTTGGTCCGGCTGGCGAATGCGTGGCCACGTCCTCATCGCACCTGGTGGTACGTACCGCGGCTCCAACATCACCGCATCGAACGCGCTTGGCTATCGCCGCTGGTTGGCGAGTTTTGAGGGTCAGCAGGCCCAACTACCTCTGGACACTCCCCAGCATACGCCGCGCCCGACGAGTCCCGCCGATACAGCCTCCCATGGATGCACTCCACCTGTGGAAATTCCCGTGACGCCACAAACGGCGCCCGAGCCATCGCCGGAGACGGCATACGCTCCACGACGGCGCGCGGAGGTGATTGTGCTGGCTGATCGCCGGCGTGAGCGTGCTCAAGGATGATCCGGTAAAGCGGGATCGACGCCGCAAACAACAGCGCGGCGAGCACGTAGTACCCAGCATCTTGCCTAGTCATGGCTTCCTCCCTGTGGGTGGAAGCCTACCAAAAACAGGTTTGGCGGGAAGGGGTTTCCTCGATCGGTGATCATTCGCAAGCCTTGCGCAGCAACGGTTTCAGCCGGGTCATTCGCCCGAAAGCGTATCCGTAGGGGTTACACCCCTACACCCCTCAGGCCGCCCCCTTTGAGAACGTGCCGCGAATGACTTCCACGCATGCGTGATAGCTACAACACCAGCTATAGCGCCACACACTGCGGCCACAGCCTCAGGGATCAAGCCTAGATCAGCAAGCAACGCAACAATCGGCATCAGTTCATCCCCGTGGCAATTTGATGTTGAGGCGGGCTGTAGGCCTGCGGAATGGTGTCTTTCGGCCAGTAGCCGCCTCCAGCACCATCCGCCGCCACCACGGCCGCGCCCTGCTCTTTCCCCTTGCTCGGCTCGCGCTCACGCTCGTTCGGCCTTACGGCACGCTCCAGTGGCTTACGGAAGGGGTTGTACACGCCATCGCGAGCAATGGCACGACACACGCCGGCGTTGACCTCGTATTTCGTACCTTGCTCCGTGTGGCACGTGCAGCGGCCATCATCCACTGCGATGCAGAACAGATCGGGAACGCCCTGCACCTGGAGTTGATCATAGGCCGGCGCGGTCCATGGTTGCCCAGGCACGCGCGGCTTCAGCCACGCCACAAAATCGCGACGGCGAAGCCCGTCGTCAGCGTCTTTCACCTCACCCGATGGCGCGGCCGTATCGCCATGCACAACGTTGCTCGCCGACGCAGGCGCACCGTCAGGATGGCCCATGGTCGCGAAGGAATGCTTCGCGTACCACGCGGCGCCACCAATCAACGGCAACAGCACAAACGGCGCGAAGAAATACCACGGCAGCTTCTTTTTGACCGTATGCATGGTCGCGCTGGTGTAAAGCCCGAACACGTCTTTCGGATAGCGCCACGACGGAGCCGTCAGCGGACTGGTGTCCTTTGCGCAGTTCGATTCGTAGCGATCCCATGTCTTCAAAATCGCGACGTTGAACCCGAACTTGCGCCGCACGTGAATGTGCGGATCCAGCAGACCCTTGACAAAACTATCTAGCTGGTCGTGCTTCTGACACACCAGCAGAATGTCATAGCCATGGTGGCGATGCCTCGCCAACGCATCCACGTGCGGCGGCACCTTCGACCCATTCGCCCGCGCGGGCATGTAGTCGTAGCACTCATCCAGCAGGATCACCGAGCCATGCGGCAACAGCTGCCACTTCGGCATCACGCGACCCTGATCGTCCCTATCCGCTGTATCGAACTCGCGGAAGTCATGCGGAAGCGGCTTAAAACCGGTCTTTTCGTAATCCAACCCCTTGAAGCCGGATGCATAGACCTCGCGACCTTCCTTGACGTACTGAAGGCCGCGCCAGATCGCGTAGAGGCTCTTGCCGTGCCCAGGCTGGCCGGTAACCAGCGTGATCGCCATTACGTGCCCACCTTGCCGACCATCAGGTTAGACGCAAGCTTGGTCGCCACGGCCGAGATGATGAGGCACATGAACACGTCGAATTTCGTGTAGGTGATGAGGTTGTATACCTCCGTGCTCAGCCCCGACGCGTACTGCAACAACAGGCCTTTCACTTCGGGCATCACGTACTTGTAGGTAACGAACGCCAGCCCAAGCGTGCCGAAAATCTTGCCGATGATGCCGCCCGATTTAAGCAGCATCGTGCTAATGAAAATGCCGGTCAGCATTTTCAAGTGCGTCCACAGCCATGCCTTCAAGCCATCGAACATGTTACTTAACTCCGAGGATAACCAGCGCCCGCCACACGCCAAGCAGCACCATCACGAAGCTCAGCTTGTTCAAGAAATCGCACCACCAATCCGACTGCAAGTCGTAGTGACCGAACATGCCGAGATCGACATTCGGTAGCTTCGGGCACTGACCGCCACCGCCGAAGCCCGAGAAATCGAGCTTATCGGTAACGGTGATTTCCTTGTTGATCGACGCGTCCGGCTGATTCGGAATCGAATCCAGACCCGGGACCGTGGTGTTGCTGTCATCCGTCACCTGCCCCGCTTCCGCGCAGCGCACCAACCACGTTTGCCGCGCGATCATGCCAAGCGCAGGGCTGCCCTCCACCATCGGCGGCGTATTGCAATCGCCACCGCCACCGGCCGACGTGCCATCACCTGGAGGCGTTGGCGCTGTACTACTCGACGCGGGAGCGCCCGTATCGCCAGTGCCGGCACCATTCTTAGCGCCCGACCCAGAGCCGTTGTAATTGTTGACCGTAACGTTACTGATCGGCCCGCTGCCCGACTGGTTTGAATACTTATCTGACGCCGCGATTTGCGATGCGGGGTCGGAGATCGGTGGATTTGGCGGCGTCGGCGCCGGCGAGCCAGCGCAAAGAGTCGTGCCGGAAGACGATGAACACGCGCCCGAACTGGTCGAGTTAGGCGCCGGCACACATACCTGCCCTGATGTAGTCCCCGCGCAATATTGATTGCTCGCAGGGTCATAGCACGAGCCGCCGCTACACACCTTCGGTGCGGTAGGTGGAGGATCAGGAACCGGTGCTGGTGACCCTGTGTAATCGCCAGTCGGCGTCCAAGTAGCGGAACCTGTGCAGTACTGCTTGCCGCTCCAAACGCCGCACACCTTCACCGCTGAGTCATCATCGGTCTTCAGCGAATACTTGCAGCCTGCATTAACAACGGTCGTGTTTACACCGTCGAAAGCCTGATGCAGCGGAGGGCGAGCCTTGCAATCAGCACTCGGGTTAAAGCAATACGAAAGGACCTGCGTTGAATCGACGCCCTGCGGCGTCACAACTGTCCAGTAATGGACAGTGGAAGACATCGTGCGGTCCTGACACGTCCAGCCCGGCCCTTGGTTAAAAGATTTATTAATCAGGCACTGCTGATAAGCCTGATTCGACGTGTCATAAATTGCGCCACACGTGTTCGCCGCAAAAGACGGCAGAGCGAGAAAAAGCGCAAAAAGCGCAAACGTCAGTCGCCCGAAAAGGTGAGCCACACCGCCCCCAAGAACGCAATCAGCACGAAGTAGCCTGCGTAGTCAGCAATCGTCATCACCGGCTCCCAAGAAGAAGGCGGCGAGTTACCCCGCCGCCGTGTCACGCCGTTACCCTGGATTAGTGCATGGCCTTCTTGATCAGCTGCCATGCCACGATCAGCACGAGCGCACCAGCAACCGCACCCACCACCGCGATGATCTGCGGGTTGACGCCCGAGATCGCGGTAACCACTGCCGTGCTCATGTCGTCAGCGGCGAATGCCGGCGCGGCAATGAAGCCGCCCGACAGCACGGAAACAACGGCCAGACCCTTGGACTTCAGATTCATGCTCTACCTCTCATTGCGTTTCGAATAAGCCGCCCGCAGTAACCCAAGGCCCACGCCGTCGCAATTGCTGCGGCAATGGCTGCGCCTTGAGTAGCGGAGAGGGGCGGCATCCCCCCGGGTACTTGAACCCAATGCGGGTCCGAGCACTGCCCTGTCGTCTGATCGATCGCTTCGTCAGGGCAGTACAGGTAAGACATGACAGCCCCTTACTTCGGCTGCGCAGCCGGCGCAGGCGCCGACTTCTTGAGCGGGACCAGCTTCACGCGACCGAGCGCGAGCTTGCCGTTCATCGTGCCGAACGACTTGGGATCGAGCGTGGCCGGACCAGCAGGCAGCGGCTCATCACTGGAAAACTGGAACGACTGCGGCAGACCGTCGATCTCGACCGTTGCCCACTGGTTGAAGTAGTGGCGCACCACACCGTCGCGCTCAAACTTCGCCGCTTCCGGCTCACGCGGAAGCACATTGAAAGTCAAACCGTTCATTGAATCGTCTCCGTTAGAGGCGGTATGTACCGCCATGCAAATACACGCCCACTTGGCGTAATCGTTACCTTCCACTCGGAAGCCAAAAACTCGCCGGTCACGCGGTTGAGGTAACCGCCCGCGACCTTGCGAATATCCGCAGCCCCGCCCATGGCATCGCGAGCGAAGATCGGCGCACGCCACCAGCGAATGACACGCTTGCCCTCTTCCGTCGCACCGCACACGCCATACAGGCGCGCGCCCTTCGGAACATGCTTCGCCTGCTCCGCCGTGAACTTGCTCGCGTACTTCGCCATGTAGGCGACCGGGCGATTGATATGGACCTTGCTGCTCAACACGTGCGCAAAGCCGTGCGGCCACCAGCCGGCCTTATGCGGGTTGGGGAAGTAGTCACGTGCCCTCACCCAGATCATGCAGTGATAATGCGGACGACCGCGCTTCGTGAGTTCCATCACCCACACCATGCGCATGCGCGTGCCTTGGCAGCTGCGCTTGAACCAGTCGCGCACGCCGCGCCGGAAGTCACCCACATGCCCAGGCTTCCACGCGCCATCTTCGGCATAGGTCAGCGTCACGAACAGGCGACGCCAGCGCACGCCCTGCTCATCCACGTGCGCGGCCGAGTCCAGAATGTGCGCCGAGTTGCGCACCGCCTTCTGAAGCTTTCGCACACGGGAGGAATAGACGTCTATTTCCAAGACTTCGCGGGGCCTTGCTCCCTTTGTTTTATATGGGTCAAGTTCCGTAAAGCCGTCCGCGCCCTGCGCGCCGCGCTGACGCGCGTCGCGCCGGTCGCCGCCGTCTTCAACAGCCACGCCTTCAAAAAACTTAGTGCGCGCCATCTCTTTGAATGGCGCATCCATCGCGTCCTGTTGAGCCGCGCGCTCGCGCACTGCGTCAGCGGTGAAGCCACGGAACGCGTGCATGGCTGGATTCGCCCATGCACGTGTGCGCCGTGACATGGCAGGCGGCGCCAGATCGAGAGAGCTACCGCCCTGCCCGTCGCGCATTGTGTAGAGGCACGGGGCTGCGCCGTCAGCAATCATAGGCAACCCCAAAGGCATCACCGAGCAACTCGGTGTCGAGTTCAATGCCATCCTCAAGCGCGGCATCGAGCAGCATCACTGCACACGCAGAGTAGGCGCCCGCGAGATGATCCCGCCCCATCAATGCGTAACTGTCAGCGCGCGACTTCATCGCGGCAATGTGCTCGCTCACGTCCCTGTCAGCCATGATCGCGCTCCACGCGCAGACGCAACTGGTGTTCCCAGCGGCGCAGATAATCGATAAGCCGTTCTTTGCGCTGAAGCGCAGCAACGCCGAGAGACAGACCGGAAACGACACCTTCGGCGTAGATAACCGAGGCATCGCGCGTCACACATTCGCCCTGGCTCATGCGCCCGACGTGCATGCAGAGACGACGGTCGAATGCCGTCGCGGATTCCGAGATGGAGCGCACCGGGCCGCTCATCGCCGGCTATCCCGCTGAGCAAGCAAAATGCCCACCAGCGCAGCGGCCACCACCAGCAGATAGACAGCCGCCAGTCCGCTGCCCATCACTCGACTCCCGCGAAGTGGCAAACGACCTTGAAGCCCGCAGCGACGCCACCAATGAACGCGCCCAACAGAAAAGCGCAACCCAAGTAGGTCAACACTTCCTCGCCGATTCGCAGAGCAGCGCGACGCGCGCAGATGCCGTACCAGCGCGAAACGTTGCTCATGCCATCACCTTGCGCGCAGCGCGACGAAAGCGACGCCAACGCGGCCAGCGCCAGAGAAACTCAAAGATCAAGGAAACCGTCGCGTCGGCAAAAAGCTTGCCCACCCAGACCGCCACAACGGCGCCAAAGAAGAAGGCCTTCCAGCAGACGAGAACCACCTCGCCAAACTGCTCAGGTGTGATGACGTTCACAGCCAGCCCTCTGACCGCAGGGCGGCATCACGATCAAGGAGGGGTTTCAAGCGGCACCACGTCCAGACGACGGGGGGAAGAACGCACAGCGCGAACAGAATGGTCATCAGAGGCCCCTTATCGAGTTCAAGACTCCTCAACTCAGGCCGCAGTAGAGTACCCTTGAACTGTCCAAGTCAAGGGTCTTGAACCGTGAACGCCTCAAATATTTTGCTTGACAAATACTGCAAAGCCTGCTCCATCGCTCAGGATAAGGATTTGGCTGTCAAGCTGCGCGTCACGAAGAGCGCGGTCAGCAACTGGCGCAATGGTCGCGCCCACCCCGACGCGAAGAGCGTTGCGCGCATGTGCGAGGCAACGGGCGAGCAGGTGGCCCACTGGCTGCCGTTAATCGAGGCCGAGCGCGCACGCACGCCAGAAGACAAGAAGGTGTGGCTTCGACTTGCGCAAATGGCTGCGGCGATCACGCTAGCGGTCGGCCTCTACCCGGCTCACGCCGAGACCATCACCGCGCGTGCGGACGTCTCAAATAGTGCGACGTCTATACATTATGCGCAATTACGCACCTCGGGTCAGATGCCGGCATACCACTCATAGCCCTGATCTTCCCAATAGCCGCCCTGGCCGTCGCCGATATCCTCGAACGAACTGACCAGCTCGATACGCGCGAGATACTTGGCCTGTTTGTAACCGAGCTGGCGTCCAATCCGTAAACGCAAAGGCGCGCCGTTCGGCACAGGCAGCGGCTTGTCGTTCAAGGCGAAGGCCAGCAAGGTCTGCGGATGCCTGGCCTCGGTGATGTCGATGCTCTCGTAGTAAGGCGTGTCTTCGTCCATCTCGTCAAAACAATGGAACATCACGTATCGGGCCTTCGGGTCGACGCCGACATGGTCCAGCACGGCCGATAGTGCCGTTCCCTGCCATTTCCCGATGGCGCTCCAGCCCTCCACGCAGTCGTGCCGGGTGATCTGTGTGCGCAGGTCGAGGCGCTTGAGGTCGTCCATCGAAAGCATCGCCGGTCGATTCACCATTCCGCCCACCTGAAGCCTGTAGTCGCGAAAATCGTTGGCCATCAAGGCCCGATAGGCCGGCGTCGTGGGCATGGTGGTGCCATTGGGATGGAACGTCGGCGATATGTCGGCTTCGGTGTATTCCTTGGCCATGCTGCTCGATGGCGACAGCAAGGCTTGCACGCGGCGGTTCAAACCCTCGGCCTTGCCAAGCACATCCGGTCCCCACATCGTCTGCGAAATGCGGTCGCATCCGGCAACCAGGATGCCCGCCGCACCCACGAGGGTCATGTGCAGGAACGATCGGCGATCAGTCATGGGGGCGTTCCTCCGGCGGCACGGATTCATTGGGAAGGTCTTGGCCGGGAACGTCTTCATCGACGGGAGTGACATCGATGGCGTAGTAGCCGGTGATCATGCCCCTCAGCTGGTTGAATACGCCCGTGATCAGCACTTCGAAAAGGTGGATCAGCACAAAGGCAACGAAGCCCCAGGCGATGATGAAATGGATGGCTCGTGCAGACTGCCGCCCACCGACGGCTTCGACCATGGGCGAAAGCACGGCATCCATGCGTGGCGACATGGCCAGGCCCATCAATACGATACCCACGCCGAACACGAAGATGACGGTCAGGTAGGCGAGTCGCTGCAGGATGTTGTAGCGCAGCGCCTCCTCGCCATGCGGATGCTTGAAGCGCAGGTGATCGACAATGGAGCGCCCTATCCCGCGCCAGTCCGTGCCTGTGGGCCACAGGTCGCGCTGCAGGTGCCGGGTGGCAAGGGCGTAGCCGACATAGCAAAGCCCGTTCAGCACGAACACCCAGGCGAAGAAGAAATGCCAGCGGCGCCCCATCGCCAGCCATTGCGGACCAGGCACGGTCAGCCAGGATGGGAACCCGCGCACCTGGGGGACACCGTCCCTCCCCTTCGATACGCCCAGGACGCCAGTCGTGGTGAACTCGTGCCGACCGATGCGCGTTACGCCGACCAGGTTTCCCGCCGCGTCCTGTCGTGCACCGAGGGACAGGATTTCAGTGCCGTCGTCGGACCGATTGCCCCAATACAGGCTTGGGTGCGCGTTGAATATCTGCAGCCCGCTGAGGAACATCAGCGTCAGCGCGACCACGTTGATCCAGTGCATGATCCGAATCGGCAACGGATGCCGATAGATCACCTTGCGCGACGCCGTGACCGCCATGGGCATCGGCGGTGCCATACCTGCATCAAGGTCTTCCGCGCTCATGGCCATACTCCAGGGAAGCAGGCAAACCGGACGGTGCGCGGATTAGTTTACTCGCCCCGTGCGCTTGGCGAGCGCCGCGCCCTTCTTGCTTCGCACTACCCTCCCTACCTCCCCGAGCCACTCGTTGGTTGCCGCAAGAGGTTGCGCTCCAGGCTCGTAGAGGACGATCAACAAGCCTTCGGCGTCATTGATGCCGCTCCCATGCTGCACCGAAGACTAACGATAGGGGACGCGGTACATAGCGTCTCGCGGTTTTCCGCTCATTGCTCCCGGGGCCGATGACTCCAGCGCCAACACGTTGCGGCGCGTCGACAAACACAGGCCGAAAGGCACGTGCCGCTTGCGTCTATTGACGAGCCAAGGACATATTCAGACGGCTTCTCAAGTTGGTAGGCCACGCGCCCGCAAGCGCGTGGCCTTGGATGCATTCACAAGGCGATCTGTTTTTGCCCGGCCGCCTTGAGCCGTGCGTTGATCGCCGCCAGATCGGCATCCTTCAAATGCTTCCATGCGTCGAGCGTGGCGGTCAGTGTCTGCGTCAATGCAGCGTACGACGCCAGGGCATCCTTGCTGGGATCGGCATCGGCGCCATCGACCGCCTGTTTGAGCTTGCCCAGGTTGATCGAGAGCGCACTCAGGCTATCGGTGCGCCGAGGTGGTGCGCCCATGCTGTTGCGCGGATCGGGATGCAGCTCGACGCCGGACAGGTCCTTGGTCTTGTCCAGCAGGCTCGCGATCTGGGTATGCAGCGTGTTGTCGGCGTGCGCCTGCCGTGCATCCAGCTCCTTGAGCAAGCGGGTGGCCTCGGCCGTAGCCGCCCCCGTTTGTTCGGCAGCCTCCTCGACCTTGCGTGCCAGCGCAAATTCGCGCTGCAAGGCGGCGTCGGAAACCTTCACGCGGGGATCGACAAGCAGCCGCAATGGCTGTCGATAGCGCTGGCCATCGACATTGAGCTCGACGGTATAGTTGCCGGGTGGCGCCCACACGCCCAGGCTTTCCTGCTCGGGGTCCGGCGTGGCGTCCGCCGGCTTCGGATAGTGCAGATCCCACACGAAGCGGTGCATGCCGGCGCTCGTGGAAAGGCGTATCGGTTCGGGCATCCATTCCGGCGCGGCCTTGAGCTTGCTCGCATCCGGCGGTGTCACCGCGTCGGCGCTGCTGAAGCTGCGCACTTTGTTGCCCTGTGCGTCGAACACGGTCAGCGTCACGCTGCCCTTGATACCTTTGGGTAGTGCGTAGTCGATGACGGCACCATCGGGCGGGTTCGCCGCCATCGGCTCGTCCTTGGGGAACGGCGTGCCGGTGAAGCCGGGCGGTCGCACGCGGATCGCGTCGGCCGGCTTGAACAAGGTGACCGCGCCGGCGTGCACGTCGTTGAGCTGCTGCAGCGCCGTGACATTGTCCATGATCCAGAAGCCGCGACCGTGCGTGGCGATGACCAGGTCGTTGCCATGCACGTCGATGTCGCGCACCGAAGTCATCGGCAGGTTTTGCTGTAGCGGCTGCCAATGCGCGCCATCGTCGAAGGACACATAGATGCCCTTTTCGGTACCGGCGTACAACTGGCCACGTTTTGCGGGATCCTCGCGCACGACGTTGACGAAGCTGCCAGCGGGAAGTCCGGCGTCGATGCGTGTCCAACTGCTGCCGCCGTCACCGGTGCGGTAGATGTACGGCGTATCGTCGTCCAATCGATGGCGATCAACGGCCAGATAGGCAACCTTGGCGTCGAAGTGGGACGGTTCGATGCCGCCGACCTTGGACCATGGCGTCAGCGCGTCGGGCGTCACCTGACGCCAATGTCCGCCGTCGTCGTCGCTACGCCAGACCAGTCCGTCGTCCGTGCCCACCCACAGCGTGTTGGCGCTGAGTGGCGAGGGTGCGATGGTGTAGATCACGCCACGGCGCGCATCGATGTGATTGTCGTCGGCCGCCGTGGCCGCATCGAGATTGGACGGTATGCCGGCGTCCTCGCGGGTCAAATCGGGGCTGATCGGCGTCCAGTGATCGCCACCATCGGCGGTGCGGAACAGTCGCTGGTTCGCGAAGTACAGCACCTTCGTATCACGCTTGGAGAACGTCAGCGGCAGCGTCCACGCGCCACGATAGTGCGCGGCCGGATAGGCCAGCGTGGGATCGACGTCACGCGTCTGCCCGCTATGCGTGTCGAGCTTGTCGACCGTGCCGCCGTAGACGATGTCCGGATCGTCGGGATCAGGGGCGATCATGCCGCTCTCGCCGCCGGGCGTGATCTCGTGGAACTGCGCCATGGTGATCCCATCGCCGCCGCCGCGGCTGGGTAGCGCCACGGCGCCGGAATCCTGTTGCGCACCGTAAACCCAGTATGGGAAGCGGTTGTCCGTGCTGACGTGATAGATCTGCGCCGTCGGCTGGTTGAACCAGGTGCTCCAGGTCTTGCCGCCATTGAGCGTGATCACGGCGCCCTGATCGACGCCCAGGATCTGTCGCGACGGCTCGGTCGGGTCGATCCACATCTGGTGGAAATCGTCGCCGGTGGGATCGCCCTTCATGGCGATGAACTGCTTTCCACCGTCGTCGGAGCGCAACACGATCGTATTCATCACGTAGACGCGATCGGCGTCTTTCGGATCGACCGTCAGGCGCGAGAAGTACCAGCCTCGCTTCCAGATGCGCTCATCGTCGGAGAGGTGCTTCCAGTGTGCGCCGTCGTCATCGGATCGGTACAGTCCGCCCTCGCCCTCCGTCGCGTCGACCAGGGCATACACGCGATGGGGCTGGCTCGGCGCCAGTGCGATGCCAATGCGACCCGGGTGCGCAGGAAAGCCGTTGCCCTGCAGCTGGCTCCAGTGATTGCCGCCGTCGTGCGATACATACAGCCCGCTTCCCGGTCCGTTCGACGGTGGATACACGCTCCATGGTGGGCGTCGCGTTTGCCACAGCGCCGCGTAGATCGTGTCGGGGTCGCCGGGCCTGAAGGCCAGGTCGATCGCGCCGGTGTCGGCATCCTTGAACAGCACCTTGTCCCAATGCTTGCCGCCGTCGGTCGTGCGGAATACGCCGCGCTCGGCATTGGGGCCGTAGGCGTGGCCAAGTGCGGCGGTGAACACCACCTTGGGGTTACGTGGATCCACCAGCACGCTGGCGATCTGCCGTGTGTCTTCCAGGCCAATATGGGTCCAGTGCTTGCCGGCATCCGTCGACTTGTACATGCCATCGCCATGGGCGATGTCCGAGCGCATGTCGGCTTCGCCCGAGCCGACGTAGATCGTGTGCGGGTCGGATGGCGCCAAGGCCAACGCGCCAATCGATCCAACCTGCTGCCCGTCGAAGATCGGCTGCCACGTGCGTCCTGCGTCCTGGGTCGCCCATACGCCACCATTGACCGCGCCAAAATAGAAGTGGCGGCTGTCCCCGGGAATGCCGGCGACCGTCAGCACACGGCCGCCGCGGAATGGCCCGATCAGGCGCCAGTGCAGATCCTGGTACAACGAAGGATCAACGGCCGCATGCGCGCTGAGCGCTGTGGAGATCCCAAGGGCAAGAAGCGCAAGCTGGCGACGCAAGAGCATGGGCAATTCCTTGGTACAAAACGAGTCAAAGGGTTAAGGCGACGCTGACAACCGCTGGCCAGGTCGCAATGAATCAGGGCGCCGAGGGCGCCCCGATTCTTGCCGTCTTTCGACTTTCACGGTGAGCCGTCTTCAATCGCGCTCTTGCTCCAGGCCACGCATGGCCGCCTCGAGCGCCGCCTTGCCGCCGCCTGCTGCACCCTCCTCCTCCGGCGTCGTCTCCGGCACAGTGATTTCCTTGAGGTGCTTCGCGCTGAGCACGGCGTTGGTCTTGCGCAGGTCGTTGGCGGTGAAGTCGGCATAGGCCTTCTGCACATCACCGAGCTCGCGCTTGAGCGCGTCGAGCGAAGCCAGCTGGTAGTCCGACGGTCGGCCCTCGTACGACATGATCGCTCCGTACAGTTCGTCGGTGTGTTCGCGCAGGCGCAACTCACCCGTGATCGCCCCGCCTTCGGTGGTCGCCACGATCTTCTTGCGAATATCGTTTGCCTTGTCGCCGAGATCGGCGAGCTGTTTGCGGGTCGCATCCTCGGCGGGCAACGTGGCGGCTTCGGCCTCGGCGTCGTGGCGCACCGAGTTGATCCGAGCCACGACGTCGCTCATGTCACCAAACAGCTGCTTGACCCGGTTGGCGGCGTCGAACTGTGCCTGGCGATCGGCCACGCTGAACTTGTTACGACGATCGAGGCCGACCTCGATCTTGCTCTCGAACACGTCCTTGCCCTTGGTCATGCGCACCGTATAGGTGCCCGGCGGCACGCGTGGTCCCTGGATCGAGTTGCCAGCGATCTGCGCAGCCGGCGGCACGCGTGGCGCCTTGGTCTGCATCGACCATTGGACCCGGTTGATGCCGCGACGCACACTGGCCGGAATGGTGTCGACCAGGTTGCCCTTGCTATCCAGCACGTCGATCTTGAGCTTGCCAAACAGATGACGATCGCGCTGGTAGTAGGTGATGACCGCGCCCTCCGGCGGATTCTGGCCGACGAAACCGGCGTCTCCGCCCGGCCAGCCGCCAAACGCATCGATGCGTTGCTGGATCGGCCGCGAGGGCAAGAACGTCGCTTCGCTGCCGAGGATCTTGGGATCGAGCGCACGCAATGGCGTGATGTCATCGACGATCCAGATGCCACGGCCGTGGGTGGCCAGCACCAGGTCGCCATCGCGCGGCTGGATGGCGATATCGCGCACGGCCACGGCCGGGAAGTCCCCGCCCTTGAACTGCGCCCAGCTGGCGCCGCCATCGATCGAGATCCACAGGCCGAACTCGGTGCCGGCAAACAACAGGTTCGGCTTGAGCGGATCCTGCCGGATGACGTGTACATAGCCTCGCAGGCCCTTGCTGTCCTGCCCTGTCACCAGGGGAGTCCACGATTGGCCGTAGTTGGTGGTCTTGTAGATATACGGGTTCATGTCGCCGAAGCTGTGGCGATCGAACGCTGCATAGGCGGTGCCGGCCTCATGCGGACTCGCCTCCACCCATGACACCCAGGTGTCGGCAGGCTGGCCCTTGATCCCGCTTATCTTGGTCCAGCTCTTGCCGTCATCGCGGGTGAGCTGCAGATTGCCATCATCCGTGCCGACCCAGATCAGGCCGGCCTGCTTCGGCGATTCGCTGATCGAATAGATCGTCGTATAGGTTTCCGCCGCGGAGTTGTCCACCGTGACGCCGCCGGACTTCTCCTGCTCCTGCTTTTTCGGATCGTTGGTGGTCAGATCCGGCGAGATGCGCTGCCAACTCTGTCCATGGTCGCGCGAGCGGAACAGGAACTGCGCGCCCATGTAGATCGTGCCCTTCTCGTTCGGGCTCAACGCGATCGGCGTATTCCAGTTCCAGCGCAGCTTCTCGTGGTAGTTCGCCTTGGGCTGGATATCGCGCGCTTCATGGGTATGGCGGTTGACGCGCGTGATGCTGCCGCCTTGCGTCTCCATGTAGATGTAATCGGGATCGGCCGGATCGGCGAACATCCAGAAACCATCGCCACCGCAATAGTTCGTCCACTGCTGGTTGGTGATCCCACCGGGATAGGCGGAATCGCCTGCCCAGCAGGCGTTGTCTTGTATACCGCCATAGACACGGTAGGGATCGGCGTCATCCACGCTCACGTGGTAGAACTGCGATACCGGCAGGTTGTTGCCTTTCCACCATTTGTTGCCGCCATCCGTCGAATACCACAGTCCGCCGTCGTCGCCGACGATGGCATGCTGGGTATTGCGCGGGTCGATCCACAGCACATGCGAATCACCGTGGGCGCCGCCACCGACATTGGAGAAACTCTTGCCGCCGTCGAGGCTCTGGATCAGCCTGAGATCGGGCTTGAACACGCGATCCGGATTGTTCGGATCGACGATCAGGCTGGCGAAGTAGAAGGGCCGCCATACCATCAGCTGGCTCTTGTCGCGCTGCTGCCAGGTCTTGCCGCCATCGTCGGAGCGGTACAGCGCCGAATCCGTCGACTCGACCAGCGCGTAGACGATGGCTGGGTTCGAAGGCGCCACCGTCACCGCGATACGGCCAAACGGTTGCTTCGGGAAACCCTGGTTGGCCGTGGCGGTGACTTCGGTCCATGACTGGCCGCCATTGGCGGAGCGGAACAGGCCGCTGCCGGACGGTGCGGCCGGTGATTCGCCGCCGGAACGGAAGGTCCAGCCCTTGCGGCGGAAGTCCCACAGGCCGGCAAAGATCACGCTCGGGTCCTTGGGATCCATCGAGATCGAGGCACAGCCCGTGGAAAGATTCTTGCCGGTCAGCACCAGCTTCCAGTGCTTGCCGCCATCGCTGGTCTTGTACAGGCCGCGATCGGACGAATCGCTCCATAACTTGCCCGGAGCACAGGCATAGACGGTATTGCTGTCCTTGGGGTCGATCAGGATCTTGGCGATACGTTCGGAGCCCTTCAGGCCCATGTTGGTCCACGTTTCGCCGCCATCGGTGGACTTGTAGATGCCGTCGCCGATCGATACGGAGTTGCGCGTCCACGACTCGCCGGTACCGACCCAGATCGTTTCGTGGTTGGACGGATCGATCGCGATATCACCGATCGACTGCACCGCCTGCTTGTCGAACACCGGCTTGTAGGTGGTGCCGCCGTCGCTGGATTTCCACACGCCACCGCTCGCCGCACCGACGTAGACGGTCAGCTTGCCATCCTTCTCCGGCACGGCCGCGAGCGCGGAGATACGTCCGCTCATGGCGGCCGAGCCGATGTTGCGTGCGCCAAGGCCGGAGATCACGCCAGCGTCGAATTTGGCCGGCGTTTTCGCTGCGTCGGGTGCTGTCGCTTGCGCCGCCGCAGCGTACGAAAATGACGAGAGCAGGACGATAGCGGGCAGCGCCGCGAGCTTGCACGGAAGATGTCTCATGGCTTCGCTCCTGCGGCGGCGTGCGCGGCCCCGTTAGCGTGCGGAAAAGCGAAGAGGGTGTCGTCCATCGCCACGTTGGCTACGGCCTTCTCGATCGTGATCTGTTGCTTGGCGAACGGGCCGGCCTCCTTGGTCGAGGAGGAAATGGAGAACGGGAAATACACCCCGTCGACCTGTTCATAGTCACCGTAGTCGGTCACGGTCTCGACGTGGGTGCCGCGCACGACCTGGTCGGCGATCGTGCGTATCTCGAGGTAGTGATCCGGATCGAGATAGACGTATTCGATATCGCCGTTTTTCAGCGTGACCTTGAGTTTGTGCGCCTCGGTACCGTCGATGTCTTCGGTGCCGAGGTATTCGAGCCTGTTGCCCTGGGTTTGCCAGTCCACCAGCGGCCCGCCTATCGCCGCGTCGTCGGACAGGCTCTTGGCATCGTCACCGGATATCGCCTCGGGGTCCCGGCGCCCTTCGAAGGGGGAGATCTGCCAGGCGCTCTTGCCGTCCCAGGCCTGGATCTGCGTTAGGCCCTGGATGGTGGCCTCGGTGCGCACCGAATCGGGCGCCTTCTTGTACTGGGCGAGGGCCAGCTCGAACTGGCCACCGACGCGCAGCTTGCCGTCGAGCTTGATCGACTTGATGGCGTGGATCTTGTCGAGCCCGCCGCGGGCGTCGACGTTCTTGGCCACCAGCTCATCGGCGGTCAAGGCGTGCGCCGACGTGGCCATGAGCAACAGCCCGGCCACCAGGAACAACGATCGTGTAGGCATGAAACCAACCCTCCCGCTGATGAAGCCTGCGCCAACTGCCCACACCCGATCGCAGCGCGACCGGCCAAGGAGACAGATGCAAGACTGGCGCCGATCCCCTGGTGGCGCCGCTGACTCTGACACTACACAGGTCACAGTAGCCGCACGATGGGACAGAAGTCATGGAACTAAACGCTTGGCCTATGGCAGTGCGCTTGCCGATGCAAGATAAAGAGCGCTTTGCCTCGTCACCCTGGGTAGCCCTTGTCGATGCCTCATCACACCGCCCGGCCGCTGGTCCTGGCCCTGTCCCTGGCTTCCATGACCGCACTGGCGCAACAGGCGCCCGATACGCCCGTCGAGCATGCCCAGGGCTCGCCGAAGCCGGCGACCAATCTTCCGGCCGTCGAAGTCAAAGCCCAGAGCTGGCGACAGACCCTCAAGGCCAAGCTCGAGCACATGCTGGCCGAAGTCGACGGCACCCTGATCACCGTGACCAAGAAGACCACGGTGACGCACCTGGACCAGCAGCCCACGGTGATAGGCAATAACCTCGATCAGCTGCTGGCACGCAGTCCCGGCATCCAGGTATCCCAGCAGCCCACCCCGACCCAGTTCAACCTGAGCTATCGGGGCCTCGGCAATCCGCAAGAATCCGAATACGTGCTGGTGATGCAGGACGGCATTCCGTTGGAAAGCGACTGGATCGGCTTCCCTACCCTGTATGCCATGCCGCTTACCCAGGGCCTGGCCTCGGTGGAGCTGATCCGTGGCGGCTCCAGCCTGTTGTATGGGCCCGAACCCGCACCCGTGCTCAACCTGGTGTCGCGCCGCCCGGCTGCCGACGCGCCGTTGTCGTTCACGACCGAGCAAGTGGTGGGCAACCGCGGCTTGTACTCGACCTACAACGTGCTCGAAGGCAGCAGCGGGCGCTGGAGCTACCGCGTCGACGCCGGCTATGTCGGCAGCGACGGCACCCGTCCCAACGCGGACTCGCAGATGCGCCAGGCGGATCTCTACCTCGCCTACCGCCCGACTGCGCAGCAGCAGTGGTGGCTGGACCTGCACGTGATCGATGCGGCCTCCGGCGATGCCGGGCGGCTGAGCTATCCGCAATGGCAGGCCAACCCGCGGGCGACGCCTACGCCATACAACCGGGACTGGGTCGATCGCGACCAACTGGTGCTGGGGCATAGTCGCGAGTTCGGCGATGGCTGGCTGTTCACCGGCAAGCTGTGGTTCGCCTATCAGGACCTCGCCAGTCGTGCGGCCAACGGCGCGCTGCCGCCTCAGCCGCCACCGTCCACCACCACGCTCCAGGACGAGCAATTCCGCAGCAGCGGCGTGGATCTGCGCCTGCGCAAGCGCTGGGGCCAGGGCAATGCCTTCACCGTCGGCACCACCTTGTTCGACGGCGACGATCCGTTCCGGCAGTGGACCAGCACGGACCTCTACGTCGACCGCGACGACCGCAGCGGCACGCCACGGCTGGTGCAGGCGCGCAGCTCGCATTACGCCTCGGTGTTCGCCGAGAACGTGTTCCGTTTGCCGCACCGCTTCCATATCGTCCCCTCGGTGCGACTGGAGCACGAACGGGTAGCAGTGGAGGAAACCGTCAAGCCGCCCTTCCTCCGCCGTCCGCTGATCAACGAGGCGGATGCGCGCACGGTGCCGCTGTTCGGGCTGGGCATCGGCAACGATTTTGGCCACGGCAACGAGACCTATTTCAACGTGTCGCAGGGCTGGCGGCCGCTGCGCTACTTCGACATGGCCTCGCCGTTCGCCAATATCGTGCCGGGGCATGCGCCTGACCCGTCCAAATCGCTGTCCTGGGAAGCCGGCGTACACGGCGTGCCCGTCACCGGCCTCTACTACGACGTGAGCGTGTTCTGGATCGACTTCAAGAACCGCATCGAGGCGCAGCACATCAACGCCACCGACGTGATCGAGGTGAATACCGGCGACACCCGCAGCCGCGGCTTGGAGGGGCAGCTCAACTACGACTTCTTCGCGCGTACCACGCTGGCTGATCGCGGTGAGCACCTGGAGGGCTTCCTCAATGCCAGCCTGTTGAATGCCCGTTTCACCGCCAGCGCCATCCCGGGACAGGTCGGCAAGATACCCGCCTACGCGCCGCGCTATCTGCTGAAGGCCGGCGTGACCTGGCGCGTCGAGGAGCGCGTCAAGCTCAGTCTGACGGCGGTGTCCTCGGCCGCGCAGTATTGGCAGGATTCCAATCAGCCGCTGGGCAGCGGCAACACTTATCTGCCGGCGCGAATTCCCGCCTATACCGTGCTGGATCTCGCGAGCGACTGGCAGCTCAATCGCACCGTCAAGCTGCTGGCGGGTGTCAGCAATCTCACCGATCGGCAGTATTACAGCCGGGTGTGGCAGACGGGACTGGAGCCGGCGGCAGGACGCACCTGGTATACCGGCGTGAAGCTCACCCTGTGAGGGGCGATGCGGCACGCCACCGCTCGCCCGCCCTACCCTTGCCAAACGATGTCGCCATTCCGCCGCGGGAGACGCCCCATGTTGAAACGCCATGCGCTTTGCCCCGTCATCGTGATCGCCGGCCTTTTGCTGGCCGGCGCCAACCCAGTCCGGGCCGCCAACGCCGCTGGAGGGCCGGGTTCGAGCGTGCTCGATTCGCTTGAATGGCGGCAGGTAGGACCGTTTCGAGGCGGCTGGGCGACCCAGGCGGTCGGTGTGTCAACGCAGCTCAACACGTTTTACATGGGCACGGCCGGAGGCGGCGTGTGGAAGACCGGCGATGCCGGGCGCACCTGGCAATCGCTATTCGACGAACAACCGGCCTCACCCGTCGGCGCGCTGGCCGTAGCGCCGTCCGATCCAAACGTCATCTACGTGGGTACCGGCGAAGTGGCTGCCCGCTACGACGTCGGTGCAGGCAACGGCGTGTATCGCTCGGTGGATGGCGGCAAACGCTGGCAGCACATGGGCCTGGATGAGACTCGCCACATCGGCGCCATCCTGGTCGATCCCCAGCATCCCGATACCGTGCTGGTAGGAGCCCTCGGCCACTACTACGGGCCGAACCAGGAACGCGGCGTGTTCCGCTCCACCGACGGGGGCAAGACCTGGAAACAGACACTCTTCATCGATGCCGATACGGGCGTGGTCGATCTGGCCGCCGATCCCGATCATCCCAACATCATTTATGCCGCGGCCTGGCAAGTACGCAACTATCCGTGGCTGTCGTATTTCCAGCCCAACGCCGGGCCGGGCAGCGGGCTCTACCGCTCCAGCGACGGCGGTATCAGCTGGAAGCGCATCAGTGGACATGGCTGGCCCAGCGACACGCTCGCACGCATTGGCATCGCGACGGCGGGTCATGGTCGCGTCTATGCCGTGGTCAACGATGCGACGACGAAAAGCGAGAGCGGGCTGTTCCGATCGGATGACGACGGCGCGACGTGGCACGCGACCAGTCACGAAAGCTGGCTCGCCAACGACTACTTCAGCCGCATCACCGTCGATCCCGACAACCGCGACCGCATCTACTCCGCCGGACAATCGATCCGCCGTTCCGATGACGGCGGTCAGCACTGGACGGTCTTCAAGGGCGCGCCCGGTGGCGACGATTACCACTACGTGTGGATCGACCCGAAAAATACGCAGCGGATGATTACCGCCAGCGACCAGGGTGCGGTGATCAGCCTCAATGGCGGCAAGAGCTGGAGCAGCTGGTACAACCAACCCACCGGCCAGTTCTACCACCTCAGCGCCGATCAGCAGTTTCCGTACTGGATTTATTCCGGCCAGCAGGACTCGGGCACCGTCGGCATCGCCAGTCGCAGCGACTATGGCTCGATCACCTACCGCGACTGGCGTCCGGTCGGCGGCGACGAGCGCGACTACGACCTGCCCTATCCGGGCGACCCCAACATCGTGTTCGGCTCCGGCCTCGGTGGGCGCGTATCGCGCTGGGATCGACGCACGGGCGCGGTGCAAAACGTCACGCCATGGCCGGTCAACAGCTATGGCGAGCGCCCGACCGACTTCAAATACCACTACACGTGGATCACCCCGATCGCGTTCTCGGCACAGGCTCCCTACGCCCTATACCTGGGTGCGCAGGTGCTGTTCCGCAGTACCGACCAGGGCCGGCACTGGGATGTGATCAGTCCCGAGTTGAATGCCAGGAAGAATGGCGCAACGCATTGCGACGGATCTCCCACCACGGCACAAGCGCGGGACTGCGGTTATGGCGTGATCTATAGCATCGCGCCGTCGCCTCGGAACAATGACGAAATCTGGATCGGTACCGACGACGGCCTCATCCAGCTCACCCGGGACGGCGGCAAGAGCTGGCACAACATCACTCCGAAAGGCCTGCCCGAGTGGGCCCAGGTCAGCTCACTGGATGTCTCGTCGCTGCAAGCGGGCACCGCCTATGCCGCCGTGGACAATCACCGCCAGGACGATTTCAATCCGCACGCCTGGCGCACGCGGGACTACGGCGCCAGCTGGACCGACATCGCCGCGGGACTACCGGCAGGCAGCTTCGTCAGCGTCGTGCGCGCGGACCCCACGCGCGCCGGACTGCTCTATGCGGGCACCGATCGCGGCGCCTTTGTTTCGTTCGATAACGGCACGCACTGGCAATCGCTGCAACGCAACCTGCCGACCGCCTGGGTTCGCGACCTGCTCGTGCACGGCAATGATTTGATCGCCGCCACTCAAGGCCGCGCGATCTGGATTCTCGACGACGTGACGCCCTTGCGCCAGGCGACCGCCGACACCGAGCGCGCCGCGGCGCACCTCTATACACCGGCAACCGCACTGCGCGTGCGGGCAAACCAGAACAAGGACACGCCACTGCCGCCCGAAACACCGGTTGGCAAGAATCCACCTAGCGGCGCGGTGATCGACTACCGGCTCGCCGCCAACGCCAAGGGACCCGTCACACTCGACATCCTCGACCGCGACGGCAAACTCGTGCGCCAGTTCTCCAGCGCCGACAAGCCACCGACGCTCGACGCCGAACGGTACTTCGCTGACGGCTGGGTGAAGCCGCAGCCCGCGCTGTCCGCGAAGGCCGGTGCCCATCGCTTTGTATGGGATCTGCGCTATCCGCGCCCGCAGGCGATCGAGTACGGCTACAGCATCGCCGCGACCTGGGATTCGGACACGCCGGTGACACCGGAAGGGCCGCTGGTCTTGCCGGGCAACTATCAAATGGTGCTTCACGTGGACGGCAAGTCGTATCGCGCGCCGCTGATCGTTGCCTTGGACCCCCGCGAACAGACCAGCCAGGACGAACTGGCCGCCGGGCTCACCTACTCACGCCACATGGCGGTTGTGCTTCAACGCGTATGGCAAGGCTACGGCGAAGTGGAAGCCGTGCGCGATCAACTGGAGGCGCTGGATCACAAGCTCGGCAAGAGTGCCGCGAACAAAGCGCTGCTCGCCAGCGTGGATTCGCTGCAGTCGAAAACCACGCCACTGGTCGAGGGTGCGGGCGAGACATCCCTCAACCTGCACGCGATCAGCGATGCACTCGCCGCGATCGCGACCGACGTCGAAGGCGCCGACCACGCGCCGACCGACGGTCAACACGAGGCGCTCGCCCACTACCAGGCCAGCGTCGATCAGGCACTCGCTCAATGGAATGCCATGCGCACCACCGATCTGGCGAAGCTCAACAAGCAACTGCACGAGGCGGGTCTCGCCGAAATCATCGTGCCCGGTGACGGCGCAGCCGGTTCCGGGCGCACGCTTCAGGATGTTCAGGCTGACTGAAGTCAGGAACCATGCGACCTCAAGCGGCGGCCGATGATCTGTTCTTCGGAAAAGCGCTTCTTCCCGAATTGAAAGCAGCCATCACACCGACACGGCATTCAGGTCGCTAGGATGTTTCAATTCTTTCGCACGCTGGGAACATGCAAATGATGAAGCTGACTGGCGGGATCCTTCTTGCAGCACTGCTGGCAAGCGCTGCCCATGCGCAGACCAATGCAGGCGAACAGAAATCCGATCCCAACCTTCCCTTCACCATCACCAAGGTGGCGAGCTTCGATCTGCCTTGGCGCATCGCGTTCCTGCCCGATGGCCGCATGCTGGTGACCGAGAAGGTCGGGCGCGTCGACCTGGTTACGCCGCAGGGCGCCAAGACCGAGATCGAAGGTGTTCCGCCCAGCTATGTCAAAGGTCAGGACGGCATGCTGGGCGTCTTCCTCTCGCCTCATTACGCCACCGACCACGCGGTGTATCTCACTTATGTCGCGCCGGGTGACTATGGCGGCGGCGTGGTGCTGGGCCGGGGTCGGCTCGTGCTGGATGGCAAGCAGCCCCGGCTGGACGACTTTCAGGTGTTGTGGCGCCAGATGCCCACGGGCATGGGCGGCCAGCCCGGCGGTCAGATCGCCTTCTCACCGGACGGCAAGTACCTCTTCCTCACGCTGGGCGACCGGCAGCGCTTCACCCCGGCGCAGGATCCCGACCAACCGGCAGGCAAGATCCTGCGGCTGACGCTGGATGGCAAACCCGCGCCGGGCAATCCATGGGCGGGCAAGGTCGGCGCTCGCACCATTTCGCTGATCGACCTGGCGGCCGATACCGAGAAAGCCAAGACGGCGCCGGTGGTCAGCACCTATACGTTCCCGGGTCCCAACCTGACGCCGGCCGAAACCTGGACCACCGGCCACCGCACACCTTATGGCCTGGCCTTTGGTCCCGATGGTCGACTGTGGGAACTTGAGCATGGCCCGTCCGGCGGCGACGAGCTGAACCTGATCCAGCCCGGCAAGAATTACGGCTGGCCACTGGTCTCGTATGGCAAGAACTATAACGGCGTACCCATTCCAAGCCCGGATACGCGGCCCGATCTCGCCAAGCCAGTGATCTATTGGACGCCGGTGATCGCGCCGGGCAACCTCATGTTCTACAAGGGCAACCTGTTCCCGCAGTGGAAGGGTAGCGCCTTGCTCAGCGGACTGGTCAGCCTGGGCATTGTTCGCGTCACGTTTGATGGCAAAGGTGGCGCCACTGAGATCCAGCGCTGGAGTGTCGGCAAACGCATCCGTGATATCGAAGAGGCACCGGATGGCTCACTCTGGATGCTGGAGGACGCCCAGCCCGGCGGCCTGTATCACCTCATGCCGAAATGATTCGACGAACCGGCACCCACTTTGGGACACGGTCCGGCAAGAAGCCCAAGGACGCCTATACGGCCATAGGATGAACAGGGCGGCGAACGTGTCAAGGAAGCAGGAGGAGATGTGCGGCGACAGTCCTCCGGACCGCCTCCCTGCTCTCGGAGACGCTTTCTGGTCATCAACATGCTGATCAGGCGCGGCGCCTGATCCCTTGATCAGGGCGCTTCGTTTTCAAGCATCGGATTTCTGACGCCGCCCACCACCCTCCTCCGTCTCCCCGGGCCATGGGGCGCCACCTACTAACGAATGAATGAGTTGGCGCGTTGCGCCTCGCGAGCCAGCCCGTAGCGCGCCTGCAGCACCAGCCAATAGAACGGTGACGTATCCAGCACGAGTGCAAGCCGTATGGCTTGCCGGGGAGTCATGGGGCGGGTATCGGTGAGGAACTCCCTGAGATGTGGCGCACGGATACCTGTACGTCGAGCGAGTTGCTGGTGATTCATCGTGGCCGGAAGCATGTAGTCGAGCAGCAGCACCTCGCCGGGGGAGCGCAGTTGCAGTGAAGGATCCACGTCCATGCGTGGCGAGAGTTGGATCAGTTCCATGGCTTGTCGTCCCTGTCGGGCACAGCCGCACGGCGGATAGGCGCTTACAGCGCTCCGTGTCGGTGAATGCCTAGTGGCTTTGTCGGTGATCGCCCGAGTGCAGCGCATCGCCATGTCGGCCGATGCGCCTCGACGGCGATCATCGGTGGCGTGGTGCGTTCACTTGGGGCTCGTGACCGAGCAGACTGGCGTATTGCTGGAGGCACTCGATGGCGGTGCCAAGGCTGGCCGTGATGACCGCGGGAAGCGGCCATTCCAGTGGCCTGCCGGGGAATCCGCGCGCTCGCGCCTTGCTGCACTGTTCGCTGTCGTAGCGCAGGCGCGCAAGGGCGAGCACCGCCAAGGCGATGTCGCTGCGGCTGCAGGAATGCAGAGTTTCGGGCCATGCCACGCGCGTGGGTGGCGTGTCGCCAGGGGAAGGAGTGAGGGTGCCGTCAGAGGGAACGGACGCGCGAATGCGTGCCGTATGATCGCAGATAGCCATGATCAACGTCCGGTAGTTGGTGATGGTTAGCGGGTCGTGGGTGTTAGTGGCACTCACGGCCCGCGCCTCATGACTTGGTCGTCATGGTCATTCGCGAGACCCTTCAGCGAGACGGCGCGAATGACGGCCTGACCCTAACAAGCAGGGTCGGCATCGTCTGTCACGGATAAGCGAGATGAGTGTCCGCCGGGCTCAGGGTGGGCATGACGGCGATCAGGCGGCAAAACGTCGGCGCGCTACTCATGCAGAACCCGGCGAAATTGCAGGCCTGGCAGGCGCTTTTAGCCTGCGCGGCGGTCGGATACGCCCCTCGATCAAGGCGGGACCTCGCCCTCAGGCCCAACGCAGACATTAGACTGTCCGCCAAGGGCAGACGGGTGCAGCGGGGGAAACGTCGGCCCGCCATCTGCGCGCATCGCGCGCTACAAGACGTGGAGGAGCGATGCTGGTTCTGATTGGTGTGGCGATCGTCGTGATCGGCTTCGCGCTTCGCTTCAATGCGCTGCTGGTGGTGACGGTCGCCGGCCTCGCGACCGGGCTCGCCGGTGGCCTGGGTCTCGTCGACATCGTCAGCGCATTCGGCAAGGCGTTCACCGAAAACCGCTACATGGGGCTGATCTGGCTGACGCTTCCGGTGATTGCGCTGCTCGAACGCAATGGACTCAAGGAACAGGCGCGGCGGATGATCGGACGAGTACGCGCGGCCACGGCGGGCCGCGTGCTGATGCTGTACTTCGTGATTCGCCAGGTCACCGCCGCACTCGGCCTCACGTCGCTCGGCGGCCACGCGCAGATGGTGCGGCCGCTGATCGCACCGATGGCGGAGGCCGCGGCCGCAAACCGGCACGGTGAGTTATCGGAAGCCGTGCGCCAACAGATTCGTGCGAACGCATCCGCCGTGGATAACATCGCGGTGTTCTTCGGCGAGGACATCTTCATCGCCATCCAGTCGATCCTGCTGATCAAGGGCTTTCTCGAACAGAACGGCATCATCGTGGAGCCGCTGCAGGTATCGGTGTGGGCCATTCCCACCGCGATCGCGGCACTCCTTATCCACTGCACGCGGCTCTCCCTGTTCGATAGCCGGCTCGCGCGGACCTTCGCGGCACCCGTGAAGAAGGATCCGCGATGATCGGGCTCGAGGCGCTTTACACGATCGCGGGTTTGATGTTCGCGGCGTTCGCGATTTTCAACCTGACCGACCGGACGAATCCGCGGCGCGTCGTGAACTTTGCGTTCTGGATGATCTATGCCGCGACTTTCCTGTTCGGCGCCCTGCTGCCGCATTTCGTGACGGGCTGCCTCGCGATTACGCTGGCGGTGATCGCCGGCTCTGGCAAGCTTGGGCGCGGCAAGACCAAGGCGCGCAGCGCGACCGCGGCCGCGCGACGTGACGCCGGGGCACCTCGCCTGGGCAACCGGCTGTTTCTGCCCGCACTGTTGATTCCCGCGGTGACGCTGGCGGGAACGTTCGCGTTGAAGCACGCGTCGTTCATCGATACGAAGAACGTGACGCTGATTTCACTCGTTCTAGGCACCCTTGTCGCGTTCGGCGTCGCGCTCGTGATGCTGCGCGACTCGCCGGCACACGGGCTTCGGGAAGCGCGCTACACGATGGACGCGGTCGGCTGGGCCGCGATCCTGCCGCAGATGCTTGCGGCGCTCGGTGCGGTGTTTGCGGTCGCAGGCGTCGGCGGCGTCGTATCCGGGCTGGTGACGTCCTGGATACCGATCGATTCGCCGATCGCCATCGTTGTGGCGTATACGGTCGGCATGGCGTTGTTCACGATGATCATGGGCAACGCGTTCGCCGCGTTCCCGGTGATGACGGCCGGCATCGGGCTGCCGCTGATCGTCCACAGTTCCACGGCAATCCGGCGATCCTCGGCGCGATCGGGATGCTGAGCGGCTTCTGCGGTACGCTGATGACGCCGATGGCCGCGAACTTCAACATCGTGCCCGCCGCGCTGCTCGAACTGAAGGACAAGAACGGCGTGATCAAGGCGCAATGGCCGACGGCCGTGCTGCTGCTGGTCGTCAACACGGTGCTGATGGCCGTGCTCGTGTTCCGGTTCTGACGCATTATTTCCATGAGCGAGATGCCAGTGACTTCCGTACTCACACCTACGATCGCGTCGAAATTCGCATCGCTCGCACTTGCGCACCTCACGCGCGAGTATCCGAACAAGCTCACGCATGCGCTCGCCGGGCCGCAGGACGTCGCGGGACCGCGCGCACTGCATCCGATCTTCTACGGCAGCTACGACTGGCATTCGTGCGTGCACGGCTACTGGCTCGTACTGCATCTGCTCGAACGTTTTCCTGGGCTGCCGGAAGCGGCGCACGTGACGGCCGTCGTCGATGCACATTTCACCGATGCGAATGTCGAAGGCGAGCGCGCCTATCTCGACCAACCGCACCACCGTGGATTCGAGCGGCCCTATGGTTGGGCATGGATTCTCGCGCTGTCCGCGAAGCTCGATGGGCTTGCTGCGGGCAACGTGATACCGCAGGCATCGCGCTGGAAAGCGACGTTTTCGCCGCTGACCGACGCGATCGTGGATCGCTTCGAGGCCTTCCTGCCGAAGGCGACTTATCCGCTGCGCGTCGGCACACATTACAACACCGCCTTCGCACTTTCGCTGGCCTACGATTTCGCGCGAGGGACACAGCGCGAGTCGCTTGGTGCGCTGATCGTGGAGACGGCGAAGCGCTGGCACATGAACGACGTGGCGTGCCAGGCATGGGAGCCTTCAGGTGACGAGTTCCTGTCGCCGTCGCTGATGGAAGCGGAACTGATGCGGCGCGTGCTGCCGCCGGAAACGTTCGGCGGCTGGCTCACGCGGTTCCTGCCGGACCTCGCGCAAGGTGAACCCGCGACGCTGTTCACGCCGGCAACGGTCAGCGACCGCAGCGACGGCAAGATCGCGCATCTCGACGGGTTGAACCTCAGCCGTGCATGGTGCATGCGAGCCATCGCTCGCGCTTTGCCGGAAGGCGACATGCGCCGCAAGCGGCTTTTCGATGCGGCCGAGCAGCATCTCGACAGTGCACTCGCCCATGTCGCGGGCGACTACCTGGGCGAACACTGGCTCGCGACGTTCGCCACGCTGGCACTGGAGGCGTGACGGGACGCACGGCCGTTCATCACGCGGACCAGCGGTCGCCCAATGGCCAGTGCTTTCCCTCACCAAATCTCAATGATGCTCGTGGAAGCCTGCTTATCGGACTTCCACGCCTTGATGACTATTCTGGCCGGTATGAAGCTGCCGCCCTTGTATTCGGGCAGTGCGGTGTAGCGACAGATGCGGCCTTCTCGCATGTGTGCCATGACCGTGCCGTCCACAAGCGTCTTGAGCCGAGCGGCCTTCCTGGGAACGAAGCAGATATTCGATGGGAGATCCTTTCCTCCGAGCTCCGGAGGCCATAGGAAGATCCGGTCCAGGCGTCCACATGCGAACAGCTCTTCAGCGCGACCCCAGGTGCGCACATTCGAGAAGTCGCGTGCATGCCTCCATCGGTGGACGCGGAACAACGCGATGAGTGAGCGAATAGATCCCAGCATTCCCTCCACCACCATCCCTATTGCAGACACGGTTCGAATTGCGTGACCCATCGGGGCCGGTCGAGCCAGGGCAACCCGGTCTGAGGCTCGCCGCGGGTTGTCCCCGGGCTGTTCAAGCCGGCCGCATATGGCGGCCGGCTTCGGGCGTCTTCATGCAAGCTGCTTACCAACGCACGCGCACGCCTAGGTTGGCTGCTTCCTCTCGGTATTTGCTTCCCTGCAGCTCATGCGTGGCCGACAGCACGCCGAACAGGCTCACGCTCTTGTTGAGCTTGGCTTCGACGCCGGCATCGACACGTAGCGCCAGCCCCAGGTCCTGGTTTGGAAGCGCCAGGCCATTGCCGACTTCGCCCGGCTCAAGAACCTGCAGTGCGTTCCTTTCGTGGGTGAGCGAATCCTGCATGGCAATCGATACCCACGGTTTGATGGTGGCGCCGCCATCGGTGGTGAACATCTTTTCCGTGCGCAAGCCGGCGCGGGCGTTGCCCACCCAGTGGTTGTTGAAGGTCAGCTGTCGGTTGCCGTTATCAACGACGTCGTTCCAATGCACCTGCGTGGCAACCAATTGCAGGCTCGGCTCGACGGACCAACCGTTGTCCATTTCGACGCGGCGACCGACCTTGGCACTCACCGTCACGCTCCCTCCGTGCAGGGATTGCACGAAGCCGTCCGTGGTGCGCACGCGTGCACGTGTCCGCTGGCCGCTCACGACCGTGTCCAGGTAAAGGCCATTGTTCCAGAAGAGGCCGGTGTACCAGCCGCCGACGGGGGTATCGAGGCGGATGCGGGAGGCGCCGACGACAGGCATGCCGGTCGAGTTGGCGCCGGTCGTCATGTAGTTGCCGTGCACGTAGCCCAGGAACGCACCGAAATGTCCCGAGCCCGACTGGTTTTCTCCGGCATAGTCGAAGCCTACGTACATGCCGGCGTCACTACCCGAAGTGGCGAAGCCGGGGTTGGCGCCAAGATCCCTGTTGCTGCCCGTGGCTGCCACCCAGAAGCCGTGGCAATCGTCATACAGCCCCACGCCGGCCTGTCTTTGCTGCTCGGGCTTGTTGCCGCACATCAGGTGTTCGGTATCGCGAATGCCTGCAAGGCGCTGGTGGATCAGGTCATCGTCCTGACGCGCCATCAATACGCCCAGCGTCGGCAGCACGGCGTAGGCCGGGAATTCCGGCAGCAGGCCCGCCTGCGCATTCAAGTACCAGTTGTGGTCCGATTCCTGGCCGAAGGTCCAGGGGAACGCGCTGCCGTCCAGGCGGACTGCGCCGTCCACCGTCTTGGCGGGCACGAACGTGCCTGCCGTATTGGGATTGTCGTTGGGGCTGGAGATCACCAGGATCGATACCTTGCCGGCCCCGGAAACCTTGCTGCCGTCGCTGTCGAACGACACGGCGGTGGTGCCGCGCACGTCCCCGGCGACGTCCAGGCCGCCAGCGCTGAGGTTTTGACCCGACACACCTACGCGAAGCGTGCCGTTGTTGCCCGTGTAGTCGCCGCTGATCGACAGCCGATTGGTTCCCACGTCGACCAAGCCTGCGTTCTCCACGCTGGCGCCCAGCGCCGCACCGGCCTGGGCCGTCAACTGCGAGCTGCCATCGATGGCGAGCACGCCGCCTTGCAGGTCAAGCGCCGAATCGAGATTCAGTCGGCTGGCGTCGTTGAGCTCCACGCGCTCCCATCCGGTGAGCGTCGGCAGCGTTTTGCTTTCCAGCGAGAGGCCACCGAAGCTCAGTCGATCGTTGCCTGCGCCACCGGCCAGTGCGGTGACGCCGCTCGGGTCGCCACCGACGAAGGAAACCACGTCGTTGCCATCGCCGAAGTCGAAGGCGCCGACCACCTTGCCCATCGAGGTGAAGGTGTCATCGCCGTTGGTGCCGCTGTAACGGCCTTCGACCTGCAGCGTCGCACCGGACGACACGGTGGTGTTCTGTGCCGCGATGCTGCCGGCAGCCGTCACGTCGAGGATGC
Organism: Dyella jiangningensis; assembly: GCF_003264855.1. NCBI lineage: Bacteria > Pseudomonadati > Pseudomonadota > Gammaproteobacteria > Lysobacterales > Rhodanobacteraceae > Dyella > Dyella jiangningensis. The sequence goes on from NZ_NFZS01000001.1 coordinate 2,364,432, forward strand.
CTTCGCGCACGTTCACCGTGGTGAAGTCCGAACTTGCCGGACCATTGACGTTCAACACGCCCTGCCCGGTCTTGCTCAGGATTTCGAACGACTGCACCGCGCCGAGGTTGGCGGTCGTGGCGATGTCGGCGTTGAAGGTGTCGTTGCCGGCGCCGCCCTGCACCGTTCCGTCGATGTGCGTGTTGTCGTGGATGGTCAACGTGTCGTCGCCATCACCCAGGTCGAGGATGCTGCCGGCGGTGTCGAGCGTACCGGCCACGTCGAGCACATCGTTGCCTGCGCCCAGGCTGCCCGTGGCGTGCAAGGTGCCGCCCTCGCCCACCTTCACCGTATTGGCGCCGGCACTGCCGGTGATCACCAGGGCCGTGGCGCCGGTGTTCTGCACGGTGCCTTCGACATTGAGCACCGTGCCGTCGGCCAGGCTCATGGTCGGTGTTTCAAGCTGTCCGGCGACGGTCAGCGTGCCGCCGTTGATGGCGGTGCCGCCGATGAAGCTCTGGCTGCCGACCAGCGTTGCCTCGCCAGCGTTGTTCTTCTGCAGGAACTCGAAGTTGGTCGTGCGGGAGGCATCGAAGGTCAACGCGCCGGCATTGTCGAGCACCACGGTATCGCCAGCGTTGTGCCCGCCGCCGCTGATGGTGGTGGCCAGCACGGCGCCGTCCTGCAGCGTCAGCGTATCGTCGCCGCCGCACATGTCGATGGTGCCCGTGCCGGAGACCGTGCCGGCCACGGTCATGCTGTCCGCGCTGTTGCCGCAGCCGAAGCTGCCATCGACATTCAGCGTGGCGCCGGCCGCAACGACGGTGGTGAGCGAGCTGCCCGCGGCCGCCACCACGCTGGCGCCGGCAGCGACGTTCATGGTGCCGCCAAGCACGCTTACTTCCTGCAGGTCGGTGCTGGCCGGGCCGTTGATGTTGAGTACGCCGGTACCCGTCTTGGTCACGCCCTCGAAGTTCACCAGGGCGCCCAGGTCGGCAGTGAGATTGATGTCGTAGACGCGGGTATCCAGGCCGGCGCCGCCATCGACGATGCCGTTCACTACCGTGCCATCGTGCACTACGAAGCTGTCGTTGCCATCGCCGAGTGCAAAGACGCCGCCCGCGGTGTCCAGCGTGCCGCGCACGTCGAGCACGTCCGCGCCGGCACCCAGGTCGCCGGTGGCCAACGCGGTGCCCGTGATGTTCACGGTATTGACGCCGGAGCTTCCCGTGATCGCGGTCGGCGTGGTGCCGCCGGCATTCAGCGTGCCCGCCACGGTGAGCGTGGTGTCGTCGGCCATCGTCACCGTTGGCGTGCTCAGGTTGCCCGTGACCGCCAGCTCGCCACCATCGATGGTCGTGCCGCCGATGAAATTCTGGTTGCCGACCAGGGTCGCGACGCCGGTGTTGGTCTTGGTCAGGTATTCGAAGTTCCTGACCGTGCCCGAGCCGAACGTCAGTGCCTGCGCATTGTCCAGCACCACCGTGTCGCTGGCGCTTGGGGCGCCACCGTCGAGCACGCCCGTGAAGCCGCTCAGGTCGGCGCCGTCGCGCAAGGTCAGCACGTCATCGCCATCGCCGAAAGCAATCGTGCCGCTGCCTGTAAGTGCGCCGGCCACCGTCATGCTGTCGTTACCGGCCGAACCGTTGTAGTTGCCGTCGACATTCAGCGTGGCGCCGTTGGCCACGGTGGTCGTGACCACGCCGTTGAGGCTGCCGGCCATGCCCACGTCCAGCGTGCCGCCGTCGACGTTGACGGTGGTGAAGTCCGACGACGCAGGGCCGGCCACGGTCAGCTTGCCGGTGTTCGTCTTGGTCAGCGTTTCGAAGTTCGTGGCACCGCCCAGCACGGCCGTGCCGGCGATGTCCGCCGTGAGCGTGTCGTTGCCGGCGCCACCATCGATGGCCGTCGTCAGGCCGCTAAGGTCGGCGCCGTCCTTGATGATCAGGTTGTCGTCGCCATCGAGCATGTTGATGGAACCCAGCCCGCTGACGTTGCCAGCCACGACGAAGGTGTCGGCACCGGGCGTGAACACCACGCTGCCGTCCACGTTCAAGCTGGCGCCATGCGCCACCGTTGCCATCTGCACGCCGCTGAGGCTGCCGGCCACGCCGACATCGAGCATGCCGCCGTCGACGTTGACGGTGGTGAACGCGGACATGGCCGGGCCATTGATGTGCAACGTGCCGGTGTTGGTCTTGGTCAGCGTTTCGAAATTCACCGCGCCACCCAGCACGGCACTGCCGGCCAGGTCGGCCACGAAGGTGTCGTTGCCCGCGCCGCCGCTGACGGGGCTGCTCAGGCCGGAAAGGTCGGCGCCATCCTGGATGGTGAAGGTGTCGTTGCCATCGCCCATGTCGAGCACGCCGTTGCCGGCGACGGTACCAGCGACAGTGAGGCTGTCGTTGCCCGCCGTGAACGACAGGTTGCCGTCCAGCCTGAGCGTGGCACCGTTGGCCACGGTCGCGTTCTGTACGCCGGTGATGCCGCCGGCCGCGCCAACATTGAGCGTGCCGTCCCGCACGTTGACCGACTCGAAGCTCGATTGCCCGGGCCCCGTGACGTTGAGCACGCCCGTGCCGGTCTTGGTCAGGATCTCGAAGTTGGTCAGCGCGCCGAGGTTGGCGCTGGTGTTGATGTCCGGATTGAAGGTATCCAAGCCCGCGCCGCCATCGACCGTTCCCAGCACGGTGGTGCCGTCATGGATGGTGAAGGTGTCGCTGCCGTCGCCGAGGGAAAGCACGCCGCCTTGCGTAACGAGGGTGCCTGCGACATCCAGCACGTCGCTGCCGCCGCCCAGGTCGCCGCTCGCCACCAGCACCGCGCCGGTGCCCACGTTGATGGTGTTGGCGCCGGCACTGCCGGTGATGACCGCGTTGGTGCCGCCTGCTCCGCCCACCATGCCGTTGACGTTGAGCACGGTGTCGTCGCTCATCGCGATGGTCGGCGTCTGGAGCGTGCCGGCGACTGTGAGCGTGCCATCGTTGAGCATGGTGCCGCCGCTGAAGCTGTGCGCGCCGGTGAGCGTTGCTTCGCCCGCGCCATCCTTCTGCAGCAGTTCAAAGTTGGTGACCTGGCCCGCGTCCAGTGTCATCGCGCTGTTGTTGTTCAGTACCACCTTGTCGGCGGTACCCGCGTTGCCGTCGATCGGATGGGCAAGGCTGAGGTTGGCGCCGTCGTTGAGCGTCAGCGTGTCGTCGCCGCCGCACAGGTTGATGATGCCGTTGCCGGTGACGTTGCCCGATACGGTCATCGTGTCGTCGCCGGCACCGCATCCATAGTTGCCGTCCACGTTCAAGGTGGCGCCCGTCGCGACCGTGGTGGCCAGCGAGCTGCCACTGGTCGCGACGATGCTGGCGCCCGCGGCCACGTTCATGGTGCCTTCGAGCACCTGCACGTCCTGCAGGTCGGTCGCCCCCGGTCCATTGACGTTGAGTACGCCTGTACCCGTCTTGGTCACGCCTTCGAAGTTCAGCAAGGCGCCGAGATTGGCGGTGGTATTGATCGCATAGGTGCGCGTATCCAGCCCTGCCCCGCCGTCGATGGTGCCGATCACCTGGGTGCCGTCGTGCACCACGAAGTTGTCGTCGCCGTCGCCCAGCGAGAAGACGCCGCCGCCGGTGTCGAGCGTGCCGGCCACGTCCAGCGTATCGACGCCGGCACCGAGATCGCCATTCGCCAGCAACGTGTCGCCGGCAGCCACCGATACCGTGTTGCTGCCCGCGCTGCCGTTGATCTGCGCTGGCGTGCCCGCGCCTGCGCTGAGCGAGCCCGAAACGTTGAGGATGGTGTTGTCCGCCATGTCGACGGTGGGCGTCTGCAGCGTGCCCGCCACATCCAGGGTCCCGCCATTGATCGCGGTGCCGCCGGTGAAGCTTTGCGTGCCCGTCAGCGTCGCCGTGCCGGTGTTGTCCTTCTGCAACAGTTCGAAGTTCGTCGTGCGGCTGGCGTCGAACGTGAGCGAGCCGCTGTTGTCGAGCACCAGCGTATCGCCGGTACCGGTGCCGCCGCTGATGGTGTTGTTGAGTACCGCGCCGTCCTGCAGCGTCAACGTGTCGTCGCCACCGCACAGATCGATGGTGCCGCTGCCCGAAACCGTGCCGGCGACGGTCATCGCATCGTTCTCGGCGCTGCAGCCGTAGCTGCCGTCTACATTCAGCGTGGCGCCGTTGGCCACGGTCGTGGTCAACGGGATGCCGGGGGCGCCGACCACGCTGCCGGCCGCCGTCACGTTCAGCGTGCCCGCCGACACGTTCACCGTGTTGAAGTCCGAGCTGAGCGGACCGTTGATGTTCAGCACGCCGGTGCCGGTCTTGGCCAGCGTTTCGAAACCCTGCACCGCACCCATGTCCGCCACCGTGTCGATGTGCGTGTCGAGCGTGTCGTTGCCTGCGCCAGCCGTCACCGTGCCGATGATGTTGGTGTGCTCGTGGATGGTGAGGGTGTCGTCGCCATCGCCCAGATCGAGCGAGAGCGTGCCGGTATCCAGCGTGCCAGCCACGTCCAGCACGTCATTGCCGGCACCCAGGCTGCCATTGGCGAGCAAGGTTCCGCCGGCACCCACGGTGACGGTGTTGCTGCCGGCGCTGCCGGTGATGGTCGTTGCAACACCGCTTGCGGCCTGGAGTGAGCCGTTGACATTGAGCGTCGTGTCGTCGGCCATCGTCACGCTTGGCGTCGTGATATCGCCGGCCAGCGTCAGCGCGCCCTGATTGATCGTGGTGCCGCCGCTGAAGCTCTGCGCGCCGGTGACGATGGCCAGTCCCACATTGTCCTTCTGCAGGAACTCGAAACCGGTCGTCTGCGTGCCGTCGAGCACCAGGCCTGACGCGCTGTCCAGCACCAGGCGGTCACTGGCGCCGGCGCCACCATCGACGCCCGCCCCGGTGATCAGCGCGCCGCTCTGCAAGGTCAGCACGTCGTCGCCAGCACCCAGGGCCAGCGTACCGGTGCCGGTATCCAGTTCACCCGCGAGCGTGACGGCATCGTTGCCGTCGCCCAGGTCGCCATTGGCGGCGAGGATGCCGGTGCTGCCGACGGAAATGGTGTTGCTGCCGGCACTGCCGGTGATGAGCGCCGGATTCGCACCGGCGTTGATCGAACCGTCGACGTTGAGCGCCGTGTTGTCCGCCATGGAGATGCTGGGCGTCGCCATGGTGCCCGCGACGTCGAGCGCACCGCCATCGATGTGGGTGCCGGCGCCGAAGGCCTGGCTGCCGGTCAGCGTCAGCGTGCCGGTGTTCTGCTTGGTCAGCACGTCGAAGGTATCGATGGCGCCACCGTCGAGCGTATAGCCCAGTGCGGTGTCGACCACCAGGGTGTCCGTGCCGTTGCCGCCGGACGCGTTCACGCCGCCGCCCAGCATCTGCGCGCCATCGTGGAGGATAAGCGTGTCGTCGCCGTTGCCCAGGCCCAGCGAGCCGGTGCCGGTATTCAAGGTGCCGCGCACGTCGACGACGTCGCTGCCGTCACCCAGATCGCCGCTGGCGAGCAGCGTGGCACCAGCGCCCACGGTGACCGTCTGCGCTCCGGCATCACCGGAGAGAGTGGTCTGCGTGCCGCCGGCGGCCTGCAGCGTGCCGTTGACGGTCAGCGCCGAGGTGCCGGTCATGCCTACCGTGGGCGTAGCCAAGGCGCCATTGACCTGCAGCGTGCCGGCGCCGATGGTGGTGGCGCCGATCTGGTTGTTCGCCGACGTCAGCACGCTGGTGCCGGTACCCACCTGCGCCAGGGTGCCAGGGCCGCTCAACGTGCCGCTGAAAGTAAACGTATCGCTGCGATTGAGGGATAGCGTGGACGTCGGCGAATCGACGATCACGTTGCCCGCACCGGCGTTGCCGGTGGTGCCGCCATTGCCGATCATCAGGTTGCCGTTGTTGATGACGGTATTGCCGGTGTAGCTGTTGTTGCCGGTGAGGATCCAGGTGCCCGAGTCGTTCTTCGCCAGCGTGGTGGCGCCGGTGCCGTTGTTGGCGATGGCGCCGCCCATCGTATTGGCACCCGTATTCGTGCCGCCCAGGGCGATGGTGCGCGGTGCGTTCGTGCCAAGCAGCGCCACCGTGCCGGTGTTGGTGAACTGCAGCGCGCCGGTGCCGGAAGATTCGATATAGGTGACGCCGGTATCCAGCGTGAACTGGCGGTCGGTGCTGTCACCGGCGCCGGTATAGCGCAGCGTGGAACCATTGCCGATCACCAGGTTCGCCGCCGCATTGGACGAGGCGCCGATGCTGCTGGCCAGGCCGCCGTTGGCCATCTGGTCCACGCTGAGCACGCCACCGCTGATGCGGGTGATGCCGGTGTAGGTGCTATTGGCGTTGCTCAGGCGCCAGGTGCCGGTTCCCGACTTGGTCAGCGAGGTGACGCCGGCGCCGTTGTCGTTCAACTGGCCCGAGAACAGGTTGTCGCCGGTGTTGGCGCCGGTCAAGGTCAAGGTCCGGGCGACATTGGAACCGGCCAGGACCACCGCGCCAGTGTTGGTGAACTGGACGATGCCGGTGCCGGCGGAGGTGATCGTGCCGCCGCTGGTGCCCAGGGTGAACTGACGGTCGGTGCTGCTGCCGACACCGACGTAGTTCAGCGTGCCATTGATCACCAGGTTGGACGGATCGGAGGTCGAGGCGCCGATCGAGCTGTTGAGGCCGCCGTTCGCCAGGCAATCGACCGACAGGATGCCGGCGTTGACGGTGGTGGGGCCGGTGTAGCTGCTGTTGCAGCCAGCGAGCCGCTGGTTGCCGCTGCCATTCTTCACCACGTTGCCACTACCGCTGATGACGCCACTGTAGGTCTGATTGGCGCCATCGAGGATGGTCAGCGTAGCGTTGCCCAGGGCAACGTTGCCGCCGTTGGCGCCGCCGGCGATCAGCGAGGTCACTGCCGTGTTGAAGCCGTTGAGGTCCAGCAACACGCCAGCGGTGTTGTCCAGCGTCATGTTGCCGCTGGGACCGAACGCGTTGGTGGTACCGGCGCGCAAGATGCCACCCGTGACCTGGGTATTGCCTGTCGAAGTGTTGGTGCCCGACAAAACCACCGTTCCTGGTCCATCCTTGCGGAACCAACCGGTGCCAATGACCGCGCCTGAGAACTCCAGCGTGCTAGCGGCGTTGCTGACACCGATGGCACCGATATTGGCCTGCAGTTGGAAGCCCCGATCGATGGCGATGCTGCCCCCCGTATAAGTCAGGACCGCATTGTTGAAAACCAGATTGGTCGATGCCGCACTGGACGCACCGATACCGCTGGCCTGCCCGCCATTGGCCAGGCAGTCGGTCGTGATGCTGGCGCCCTGCAGGCTGGTGACGCCGGTATAGGTGTTGTTGCAGCCGTTGAAGGTCTGCGTGCCGCCACTGGTGCGCGTGACACCACCCGTGCCGCTGATCACGCCAGAATAATTGCCGTTGCCGCCGGCGATGGTCAGGGTTGCCGAGCCGAGCGTGACGTTGCCGCCATTCACGCCGCCGCCATTGAGCGGGCCGATGGTGTTGTTGAAGTTGTTGAGGTCCAGCAGTACGCCGGCGGCATTGGCCAGCGTCATGGTTGCCGCGGTGCTGGGCGCGCCGAAGGCCTGCGTCGAGCCGGCGCGCAATACGCCGGCGTTGACGGTGTTGGGCCCGGTGTAAGTGTTGATGCCGGAAAGCACCAGGGTGCCGGCGCCGTTCTTGGTCAGCGCGCGGTTCCCTCCGGCCTGCTGCGCGACGATGCCACTGACGGTCAAGGTGGTCGCTGCATTGCTCACGTCCACCGTGCCGTTGCTTGCCCCGAGGGTGAAGCCACGGTCGGTACTGGTGGTGGCGCCGGTGTACTGCAGCCCGCCGCCATTAAGCACGAGGTTGGCCGATGCGCTGCTGCCTGCGCCGATACTGCTCGCCTGCCCTCCGTTGGACAGGGTGGTCGCACTCAGCAGGCCGCCGCTGACCGTGACGATGCCGGTAAAGGCGTTGGCCGGGTTGGCGAGCGTCAGCGTGCCGGGGCCGCTCTTGAGGAAGTTGGCGCCGTCCGGGCTGCTCACCAGTCCGCTCAAGGTGAGGTTGGCGCTGGCGTTGGTGACCTGCACGCCGCTTTCGATGATGGCGCCGGACTTGGCGAAGGTGAAGCCGCGGTCGCTGGTGTCACCCGTTCCCGTATAGCTCAGCGTGGCACCTTCCAGCGACAGGTTGGACGAAGCGGCGGACGATGCGCCGATGCCGCTGGCGACGCCGCCGTTCTGGATGCTGCTCACCGCCAACGTGCCCTGGGCCACGCGCGTGGCGCCCGTATAGCTGTTGCCGGTGTTGCTCAACGTCACCAGGCCGGTACCGGCCTTGACGAAACCCGTGCCCGTGCCGTTGTCGACGATCTGCGAGGCGACGGTGAAGTTGCCGGTGCTGTTCTGCTGGATGCCCAGGTCGCCACCGTTGGCGCCGGTCATCATGCCGCCGGTGATCACCTGGTTGGTGTTCAATACCGTGGGCGCCACGATGATGGTGCCGTCCACGCCCAGGGTCTGGCCCGGGCTCACGGTCACGGTGGTGGACTTGGGGGCCGTATAGCGCAGGCCCGCCAGCTGCTTGGTGCCACTCACCGTATTGAAGAAGCCGGTCGAATCGGTGATGTACTCGCCGCCCAGCCAGTTGGCCGCATTGTCTTTGTTGGTGTAGTCCAGCGATGTGAACGCAAGGATGTTGCCGCCCACCACCTTGGCGTAGTCGGTGCCGTTGACGGTCGCCCATCCTCCGAGCGTGGTATTGGTGGTGGTGATGTTGCCGCTCGTCGGCAAGTTGAAATTGATCAACCCACTGGTGCGCGTGATGGCGCCCAGGTTCACGGTAAGGCTGCCACCGGTGCCGGACTTGGCATCGATGGTGTTGTTGCTGGCGGTGACGTTGAGGCCGTTGAAGGTCTGGGTGTCGCTCTCGCCGGCGGCGCCGACGACGTTGAGCCGGCCGCCGGCCATATTGAGCGTGGAGCTGCCGCTGATGATGTTGCTCGTCGGCCCGCCCGCGGGGCTGAAGTCCAGGGCGAGCACGCCGCCGCCAATCGTGGTGGCGCCGGTATACGTATTGGCGCCGGTCAAAGTCTGCGTGCTGGCGCCCAGCTTGGTAAGGCCGCCGCTGCCGATGATGTTGCCGGCATAGGTCGCGGTGGTGCCTGTCGCCGCCTGCAGGGTGAGTGTGGCGGTGCCCAAATCCACGGTGCCGCCCGTGCCGGCGAGCGTACTGAAGGTCCTATCGAAATCGTTGAGGTCCAGCGTGCCACCGTTGACCTGTGCACTGGTGGACGCGCCAAACGCATCGGTGGTGCCCGCGCGCAGTACGCCGGAGTCGACAATGGTGCTGCCGGTATAGGTGTTGGTGCCGGTCAAGACCCAGGTGGCAGCTCCCGCGCTGCGCAGGTTGCCGGTGCCGGAGATGACGCCGGAAATGAGGTTGTCAGCACCGGTAAAGCTGCCGCCGAGCGTGGCGGTGCCACCAAGGGCGACCGTGCCGCCCAGGGACAGTGCACCGGTGCCGTCGCTGTTGAGCGAACCATTGGAAAGCGTCCAGTTCTTGTTGGTCGACTCGCCGACGCCGACATAGGAGAGATTGCCGCCGTTGACGTAGATCGTGCCCGCCCCCAGGGATCCGGCAACGCCAGCGTTGGCGAGCACCGATGCCTCGACCTTGCCGGCGCCGCCTATCTGCGCCTGACCCGTAAACGTGTTGGCGGTACCGAGCCGGATCGTGCGCCCGGCGTTGCTGCTGAACGTGACGGTGCGGGTGTCGTTGGCGCTGATCACACCAAGCAGTTCCATGTCGGCCGATTGGGCACCGAAGCCGATGGGATGCCCACCTGCTCCAATACCGGCAATGTTGCCGGTCAGTCGCAGCGTGCCACTGCCGGCGTTATACAGGTAGGCAGAGCCGTTATAGGAACCCGGATTCATCTGCCAGTTGCGGTTGGAGCTGTTGCCGGTGCCGGTGTAGTACACCTGATTGGCGCCCAGAGACTGGCCGCCCCCGGGCCCGATCAGGATGGTTCCGTTGGCCACGGTCGTGGGCGCGCCCAAGGCGCTCGCCACGCCCAGGTCCGCTACCGAGCTGAAGGCGTTGTAACTACCCGACCAACCGGTTTGGGTGGTGAACTGCGTTTGCCCCAGATAGTTGTTCGCGTTGTTGGTCAGCGACACACCATCGGCAACGTGCAAGCCACCGGTGCCGGTATAGAACAGGCTGCCGACCGCCCCGCCGATATAGCCGATGCCACCCGTGAGATTGACGGTGCGGTTCGAGATCGTGCCTGACGACGAGAACGATCGCCCGTTGGCCAGATAGATCTGGTTGGCGGCATCACCCAGCGCCGCGTTACCGATCGTACCGATGCTGAGGTTGCCGCCGGTGACGTTGATGTTTCCGGTAAAGCTGTTGGCCGCGTTCAAGACCAGGCCGCCACCGCTGACGGTGAGGGCGCCGCCAAAGCTATTGCTTCCATTGAGCGTCAGCGTGCCGCCGCCGGCCGTGGTCAACCCGCCGGCGCTGGTGATCGGGGACGCGATGGTGCTGGCGCCGGTCGTCACCGTAATGGTCGGGCTCGCGCCACCGAGCGCCAGGCTGCCGCCCGTGAGCGAATAGCCGGTGGTCTGGAACGTGAGGTTGTGGGCCGTCATCGTCCCGCCCAGGGTCACCGTACCGGCGGTGCCGCCGAAGTAGGCATCGTAGAGGGCGGCGTTGTTCCAGGTGCTGTACGGACCGCTGGTGCCGTCGCTGTTCGGGCTCCAGAACGCATTGGTGGTGTCCCATGTACCGGTGCCGCCGTAACCAAGGGTCGTGCCGTTGACGTCCCAGTAGCGATCAACGGCGTACGCCGGTGCATGCAACGCCAGCAATGCGGTCAGGATGCCAAGCCGTAGTGGCCAGGGAGAGCTGGCGCTTGCGAAGGACACGTGATCGGACGTGATGCCATCGAGGGCACGACGATCGATGCCACCGCAGCCCTTGCCGCGACGCGTCGCCAACTCGGACGCCACTACCCAGGTATGCAGCGCCCGGGACCAGATGACACGAAAAATGCGATTCATGAGCCCTGTCTCCCCTGATGGCTCCAATGGATGCGCTGATCAGTCCGTTCGCCCTCTGGCGCGGACGCCCGCATACGTTGCGGCACGATCAAGCACTGCGCGGAGCGTCCCATGGGCGCTCCAGAATGTTTGGACGAACGCGTCGCCTTCGAACGCGTCGTGACCGGAATGCTCGATCGCATCCAGTGCATCGGCTGCCTGGTCTTCACCGATGAAGCGGCAGCCCCATGCCGTGCGATGTGCGAGTTCGCGCACGTGCATCCATTCTCCGGCGACGACGGCGTGCTCCATCTGCCGGAGATCGTTGCTGACCATGTGGTGAAAGACGCACAGCACGACGCCGACCCGGCACACGTCATTGCCGAGCAATGCAGCCAGTGACGGATACACCGGACGCTCCTCATGACGCGTGGATTCCATCGCCCGTTCCCTTTCCAGGAGAATCTCGCTTGCCGCCCACGGCGAAGGCAGCGCTGCAGGTCCAGCGCAAAGGCTAGGTTCGGCACGCCTGCTCGACCAGTGGGAAAAATCTTAGGGTGATCGATGTCCAACGCCCTGCCCTCCGAAAAACCGGTGAGTTCTCCGGGCGCACTGCGGCCGGCTTGTCATGTCGAGGTGGCAAGGTTGCCTACGGAGGGAGCACCTCGGAAGGCCAGAAAACTGAAACCTCCGGTTGCTCCAGGACGAACTGGCCGAAAGAGGCCAGTCGCGATGCCAACTTGTCGGGCACGCACACCGCTACCCGTTGGAAGAGAACCGGCGCAACCAGCCCGCACGATGCAGGTGAGCGCCAAAGCGGCGAAGGTCGCCGCCGCTCGGTCAGGACGTTACGGAAAGCGCGATCCTGGCAAGGCTCGGCGCTTCGGCGGGCCATCTCCCAAGCTATCGGACCCGCTGCATGGCGGAAGCTCAGGAATTGGCAACGTCAGGTTGCCTGGGCGCGAACGGACGTGAGCCGGCGGCCCGTGTTGCTGGCCCTTTTGAGGACCCTATACCACGCGTACGCCCCGAATGTTCGATGGCGCGTGGCGCCAGAACGCGTCGTTCTCGAAACGCCGAAAGATATCCGGCGGCAGGACCGTCTCGCGTCCGCGTGCCTGCACCTTTGCGGCAACGGCATGCAAGCCCGGCATGCCGGTGCGATCATCGAACGCGCCCACATCGAAATGCACGTTGTCGAAATCGTGATTGAATGCCGGCTCACCGACGAAATCGTAGACGGCCGCCATGGCCATGGCGGGATCTCGCACCAGCGTTTCGTACTGCAGCAGCATCAGGTGGGGCGCATGCTCGCCAAAGAACGCATCCTTCAGCGCATTGTAGGAGTAACCCAGGATGCCCTCGCCCGTGGCGAACCCCTCGACCCGGTTGTAGATGGTGCCGCGCGTGTCGAAGTTGACCATGAAGGAGGGTCGCAAGGTGTTCTTCTGGACCGCACGCTCAAGGCTGTCGACGATCCATGAGACATGCCGAACGCAGGCAATGATGCGGTAATCAGGAAACAGTCCGCTCAGCACCGGCAGCTTCGCGCACCATGTACGGCTGGTATCGAAGATGACGCTTGCCGTCATCTCCTGACCGTAATACCCGTCGAAAAGCCCGCGCAGGACACGCCGCCGTTGTTCGTTCGTGATGAAGGTGGACAGCTCGTTCCGGTCACTCATCTCGCCCAGCATCGCGTCGACCATGCCTGCGAGCGGACTGCTCATGTGCGCGTGAAACCGGGGGTTCTGCCGCAGCAATGCAGCCAGCAACGTGGAGCCAGACCTGGGCAGGCCCGAGATGAAATGAATGGAACGCATGACTTCCCCTTCCAGTGCGCTGCTCGCGAAACAGCCTTCATTGCACATGATGCATCGTGCATCGAAGACTACCCGTTGCAGTGCCGTCAGTGTCAAGGCGCTCAGTGCCTCGCGTTGAACCTGTCGTTGGCGAGGGGCGCAGCCAAGGCACAGGATGATCGTCACGAAAAAAAACGGGGCGAAAGCCATCCAGCTTTCGCCCCGTCGCGACCGTCTCTCGACGCTCAGGCTAGCCCCAGGGGTTGGAGTAGCCAGTGCACCTTCGACCCAGGGACGGATCCGAAGTCGATTCTGCCGAAAGCAGGGGGTGGACTACCTCCGGCGGGTGCACGCCCAATTTAAGTGGCCAGCCGGAGCGCCCGGAAGATCATGGTTCGGCAACATCCGGTTGCCCGGACGCGAACGACTTCAAGGCGGCACGATCTTCATGTGGGCGAAGCCATTCCAGGCAGCGAGACGGCAGGCACGCCATGCAGTCGCGAACCCAGGAACTCGATCAAGGCCTGCACCTTCTTCGAGTGCCGCCTGCTTTCCGGGTAGACCACTACGATCTTTTCCGCCGATGGCATGAAATCGACCAGTACTGGCTGCAGGCTGCCATCGGCAAGCGCGGCCTCGACGACATAGCGCGGCGTCAACAACAAGCCAAGCCCGGCCCTGGCAGCGTGGGCGAGCTGAATCCTGCAGGTGCTCCGCAGGCGCTCGCGCACGCGAAAGGCCCGCGGCTCGCCTTCGGCGAGCAATGTCCAGAAGCTTCCGGAACCTTCGTGGGTATAGAACAGCCCATCGTGGCCATCGAGGTCCGCCGGATGCTGCGGTCGGCCGCGCACATCCAGATAGTCCGAGCTGGCGCATAAGACAAAGGGCACGGCGTTGAACGATCTCGTCAGCAGGCCCGAGTCCGGCTGCCGGCCTTCGCGGAACGCAACGTCGTAGCCTCCGACCTGGAAATCCGGCCGCAGGTCGTCCGCCTCCACGTCGAGCGTCAATGAAGGATGGATTTGCGCAAACTCCGCGAGCAACGGCGCCAGCACGGCGCTCAACAAGGCGGAAGAAACCGAAAGGCGAAGTCTGCCACCCAACACGTTGTTGTGGCCGTTGACGAATTCATGCGCACTTTCGATTGCTTCGAGGATGCGCGCACATTTGGCGTAATACACCGCGCCCACCTCGGTCGGGCGGATGCGGTTGCCGGCGCGGTCGAGCAAGGCAACGCCCAGTACCTGTTCGAGGTTGCGAATGCGCCGGCTCGCCACGGACTTGACCACCCCGAGGCGCAAGGCTGCCTGCGAAATGCTCGACGTCTCGACAGCTGCGACAAAGGTCGCCATGTCGGCGAATTCGATCATGGTGCACCGCCTTCATGATCAACGACCCACCCCGCAACGCCTTGCTCGACAGCGTCGCGCAGTGCTGCTGCGAGCACATCGCGCTGCGCGTCGGCAGCCACCACGACACGACGATGCCTGCGCTGCCAGCCGCCCGCCACGGCACGCGCGTGGCGGTGCGACAGCAGAACAACGGGAGCGCCGGCGCCGAGATCATGCAGGCGATAAACCAGTCCGGCACCAGGCTCGCCGGCGAAAGTATCGGAGAGCACCACCAGGACCGTGCGCGCTTCGCAGGCCGCTGTCTCCAGTCCGGACAGGCTCGCCGCGACATGTGCGTCCAGCCCCATATCGGCAAGCAATGTCGCGACGGTCCTCGACAAGACGGGATCGTCAACGGCAACCACCGCACACCTGCCCTGTCGCGCGCTCTTGAGCACGGCCGGCGCGGATGGCGGCTGGGGCAACAGGACGCGTACCCGCGAAAGCCCGGTGTCCTTGCTGTCCCTCTCGACGTCGAACTGGCCGCGCAGTGCCCGCACCAGTCGATGGCAGGCGCGCAAGCCCCACGGTACGCCTGCCTGCGCGGGATCGGGAAGGCTTGCGGTATCCGCATGCCAATCGACATGCGCATCGATACTTATCAGCAGGTCGCCGCCTGGCGTATCCAGCCGCACCACGACACCCGGCTTGCGCGCCCCGTCCAGCGCAAGCGTGATGAGCGTGATGAGCAATTGATACACGCGCGGATAATCCATCTCCGCTGCGGCGGACTTTCCGGCGTCGGAGGCGACCTCGATGACGAGGTGACGGCCTTCGTCCATGCTGAAAAGTCGCTTCAGCTCACCAGTGAGCGCCTTCAATGCGATGGGCTCGGACGTACTGGATCCCTCGGCGCGTGCCCGGCTCCCTCGCAACAAGTGACCATAGTTGAGCAGTTGCGCTTCAAGGTAGACCGCCGTGCGCTGGATGTAGCCAAGGGCGCTCATCGCCTCCGGATGTTCGGCGCAATAAGGGGCAAGTACCCGCGCGTGGCCAACCAGTGCATCCAGCCTGGCGCGCGCATCATCCGAGATGCTCTCCAGCAGGCCAACCCGCCGCCGCAACGACTGCTCTCGCTGCTCCTGCTGGCGCAGCTTATCCTGGTGTTCCTTGTCCTTCGCGATGAGCTCTCGCTTGAGCCGTTGACCGGCAAGCGACGCCTCGTTTTTCATCTGCTGGAGTTCGCGCGCCTCCAGCACGCCAGCGGTGGCATCGAGCAGCACGAGATGCCGGAGATGGCCTTCGGGCACGACATGTACGTCGGCGTACCTGCCCGGCGAGAGTTCCACGGCACGCAGGAGTGGCGCGGCATCGCCCTGCCCCACCAGCAGGTCGCACAGAAGGCCGAGCAAGCTTTCACTGTCGTCCGCACCGGTGAAATAGGCCAGGTCGCCGAATGTATCGACCATGGTTTCGCCGTCGAACGTGACTACTACCGGTGCCTGCGCCTGCGGCAGGTCCGATGCGAAGCGGGATGAGCCTGGCCCGGTCACGACACTATCTTCCCGGCCAAGGCTTTGAACGCCTCCTCCACGGATGCGCCCGTCTTGGCGCTTACCTTGAACAATGGGAGCGTGCGCCCCGCCTGGGCCAACGTTTCGGGTGAAAGCTCCCATCGATCAGCCAGGTCGAACTTGTTGATCATCAGCACGGCCGGCAGTTCGCTGCCACAGGTTTCGCAAGCCTGCAGCCAGAGGTCCAGGGCGCTGGCAAAGGTGCTGTGCCGCGTACCATCGGCCACCAGCATCAGGCCGTGCGCTCCGCGCACGTAGTTGGCGCGCGTCTGGTCGATCATGCTCGACCCGGCGATATCCCACACCACCAGGCGCGCGGTGCGTTCGTCGTCCACGGGGACGGATCTGGTGTCGACCTTCACACCGACCGTGGTCAGGTAGGTGTCCGAGAATGTATTGCTTACGAAACGCGCAACCGTACTGGTCTTGCCGACGGCGAAGTCGCCGAGCAGGCAGATCTTGCGGGCTAGAACGTTCATGGAGTGGCGGACCCTGTCGGTTGCAGGTCGACGCGAATCAATGCGGCTCGCGTAATGCCGTGGAATTCCAGTGCGGACAAGGTATCCAGGTCGACTGCAATCCGGGCAGGTGGTCGAAGTACCGGCGTCAGGCGTTGCGCCAGCCATTCGGCCCTGCGCATGCGCAAGTCGCGATTCACCAGTGACCCACCCGGCTCGTCGGTCAGGCCGAATGCATGCAATTGCACGCTGATGCCCGCATTGGCGGCTTGCGCCTGTAATCGCTCGACATCGCCAAGCAACGATTGCAACGTCGTCTCTGCCGTCGCGTCAGGCGCAACTGCGGTATCGAAGCCGATACGCGCCGCTTCGATGCGCGCGACAAGCGAGCTGATCTCAGGCGAACCCCGATAGTCCAACTTGGACAAATCGACCCGCGTCACTCCCGGGATCATCTGGCTCCCGTGGCGCAGTCGATACCATTCCGCGAAGGGAACGGTGCCGGTCAGCTGCAACACGCCCGCGGCATCGGGCCCGTTGATCAGCGTCGAATCCACAGCCAGCACGCGCGCAGCACGACGAGCTACCAGGGCTGGCTCCAACGAGAGATAGGGCCGCAGCGACCAGTCGATGTGCATTGCCTGGCCGGATGGCTTCGTGCCGGGGTTCCAGCGCGCACCAGGGTCGCCACCGGCAGGATCGTACAAGCCATCGATCCGCAATTCGCCGCGTCGTGAAGAAGAGGCCTCGAGCAGAACGAAGCCCGGCCAGCGCATCAGGTCGGCGCGAACGGCGTGAACCTGTTGCGACCATTGCCATCCAAGCCATAGCCGATAGGACATCACGCCGAGCGCGGCGGCCAGCAACGCAAGCATTACCCAGCGCAGGCGTGGCTTGGCGCGCTCGCCCTCGACAGGCTGAGCCTGGTGAAGGTCCGCAAGCAGGTTGGGTTCGAGCAGGCCGCCGGCCGTATCAGGCGGCGCGGCAAGCCGCTTGCCATGACGTGCCTGCAGCTCCTCGCTCAGCTCGTCCATGCGAGTGGCGAGCGCCGAAGGTGGCACGCCCCTGACCAGGGCTGCCAGTCGCGCCTCGGGCCCGTCACTCACGAGCAACCGATATTCGCCGACGCTCGCCGAGCCGAGCTGGGCAGCACCCTCGGCGCGAACTGAATCGTGTACAAACTGCGCGATCGCGGTGAGCATACCTGCCACGGCGTCGGCATCGATGTCCGGCACGCCCGGAGCAGACAGGTGATCAAGCAACAGGCCGCTCTGATGCTGGATCAGGAACAGATGTTCGACGCGGTAGTGCAAGCGCTGCCGCAATACGACCTGGGCGTACGGCACACCGGTCCGCCAGGCCTCGAACCGCCAGCGCAGCACTTTCAGGCTCAACGTATCGGCCAGGGCCTGGTCGAGGTCATGCGCCATATGTCGCAACGCCTCGACCAGCGCACGACGGATGGCGGGGCCGATCACGGGAAATACGGCATGCACGACGGCCTCGGGCCTTCGGCGCACCGCGACTTCCAGCGATTCGGTGGTGGATTCGGACAGTGCGCGTGCAAGGCGTGACGCGCCCCCGGTGCGATTGGCCGATTCGATGCTCTCGGCCAGTGTCTCGGGCAACGCGTCGAGACGGCGGTCGATGCCATCCAACCGCTGCTGCTCGTCATCCAGCAACAGCAATCGAAGGTTTTCATACTCGCCGCGCATGGCGCCCACGTTTATGGAAGGTCCAGCGTTCCACGCAGGCGCATGGATAGCTCCGCCATCATGTCCGCAAGGTCTTCCCGCCCGAGCTTGTCGCCGCGCAAAGCATCGCGCTCAGCCGACAGTGCCTCGCGCAATGTCCTTACCGCGGCATCGAGATTCGACTGGAGCTGCGTTGCCACCTCTCGGCTTCGCGCATCGTTGCGCCCCACGTTGGCTTCGACCTGTTCGATGGCCGCGACCCACTCGCCACGTTGCGTGCGCAACGCCTGGCTGCCTCGGTGATCCAGATCCTCGATGGCTGCCGCTCGTGCAGCGCCCTCCTGGCGCAGCTGCATGGCAAATTTCTCGGCACCCGCCTCCAGGCGTTCTTCGATGGCGGCCATGCGGCGGCCATGCTCGTTTTCCACTCGCTCGATCTCTGCCTTGAAGCGAGCTTCCAGTTCCTGGAAACGCCGGTCGTATTCGCGGATGAGACTGCCGAACAGGATGTCGCGGACCTGGTCCATCTTCCTGTCTTCGGTGATCGATGATTCCACGACCGGCGCTACTGCGGGTGGGTCGGCGACAAACCTTTTCTTCGTATTCATCTCGCACGGCTCGCTGGTTCGGTTGCCGGCCACGGGGATAAGCCGGAAAGGCGGACGCGGTTGCACGCCGTTTCCCCGGGCCGACCCTACGGCCGCTCCCGGAACCTCACCATTGGGAAAAGTCTTAGCCCTGGCCAGGAGTGTTGGTGGGGCGGAACAACTTCGACGGCGCTTACTCGACCAGAAAACTCAATCCGTGGTTATTGAGGAATGCGCCGATTTCAGCTTTGGACCGCAAGCCCAGTTTCCTGAACGCGTTGTACTTATGCGTGGAAACAGTCTTGTAGCTGCGGTGACTGTCGATCGCGAGCGCCTGCATGTTCTCGCCTCGGGCCAAGGCCAGCATGATGCTGCGCTCGGAGCTGCTGAGCCTGTTCCATGGGTGATTGCGGGCTGCCTCCACGTCAATCGAAGGATCGATGAACGTCTGGCCCGCCACGACGGCACGGATAGCATCGATAGCCAGCTGAGGTCTGCTGGATTTGGACACATATGCCTTGGCACCCTGGTCCAATGCCGTCAATGCCAAGTACGGGCTCGAGTTGCCCGTGTAGACGATCAGCTTCGATGACGGATCAGCATCTTTGATTGCCCTGAGGAGCGAGATTTCCTTGGACGGCCCGGACATGTCCGGCTCAAAGATAAGGTAGTCGTAGCAGGCTCCTCTCAGGCGTTGCAATAATCCATGAGCCCCGCGAGCCGTATCTATCCTGGAAATCCCGTCTCGGAATGCAACACGCAGCATTTCAGAGAGCGCGACAAGAATGATCGGGTGAACATCGGCAATCAGGAACCTCATTGCCCCTCCTCCGGAATCCCTACCTGGATCGGCGCCACTCCCTTGCCGATCCTGGAACACTCATCCCTATCAACGTAACTGCATCCGTCGCCTGGACGGTCTTGCACCCGCACTGTCGCGCTTCATTCTGCCTTTGGCCGTATGGAAGATGTTGCTTACTCACCCACCCATCTCGGGGGGTGGCATCTTCAGGCTCGGCGGTTGCGCCGCGTGTGCCTGACCCGGTGCCTGGTGCACGCCATGCGTCAGCGCTAACGCTGTATTTGGCCGCCTATCATTCCGCTGGTGGCTTTGCCTTGGCTCGCCCTTCCATTGCGCCGGCACTCTTCATGGGAAAGCCCAACGCCTTTGTCGTAACCCTGTTCCGAATGCCGCTATCGTGGCTTTCGCCCCCGCCTCACCGGAATGCCGCCTCGTAAAATCTTACAGCCGGAGCTTATCATTCGGCGGTCTGCTGGCAAGGTGCAAGCACCGTGACCGAGGGGAACAATGGCCGTAGGCCGTGCAGGAGCATCCATGGCGGAAACGCGGATTTGAGATACGCACACGTGACATCCATCAGCCGATGACATCCCCCGAGTTGATCCTCAAGACCACGCCACCTCGCTTGCTGAGCGGAGTGGTAAAACGTGACCTGGTTCACTCTTTCTGGACCTCCGCCCGAGAGCGATCGGCCATCGTGCTGGCCGCACCTGCCGGCTTCGGCAAGACGACTGTGCTACTGCAGTGGCGGTACCAATGGATGGAGCATGGGGCCCGTGTGGCCTGGTTGAACGTCGATGCCCAGGACGAGCCGGTGCGCTTTGCCCTCGCTTTGCTGCACGCCCTCGGCAACGCCAGCGGTGCGGTGGTTTTCAGTACGCTGGCCGCCCAGTGCGAGAACAAGGCCGAGCAAGGCATGGCCATCCTCACTGCGCTGCTGGGAGAGGTTGCGTTGCTCCGTACCGAGATTGTGCTCATGCTCGACGACGCAGAGCGCCTTCCCGACGTTACGCTGCGCACCTCTTTGTCCTACCTCCTTCTAAACGCGCCCGCCAATTTGCATGTGGTGATCGGTTCAAGAGCGGCATTGCCGCTCCCGATCTCAGAGATGGTGGCGAAAAAAAGCCTTGCGGTACTGAAGGCGGAAGAGCTTCGTTTCCGACTCGAAGAATCCATCGACCTGCTCGACCGGCGCCTGGAGGGTCGGCTGAGCGTCCATGAATCAGCCAAGCTCCACGAGGCGGTGCAGGGGTGGCCCATTGGCCTTCAGTTCGCCATTTCCAGGCTCGAGTACGAAGACGATCTGGCCGCGGCGATAAATACCTTCTCCGCGAGGGAGGGTGATCTTCAGGACTATTTCGTCGATGCCCTGCTCCACGATCTGACGACGGCCGAGGCAGACTTCTTGGTGCAAATCGCCATCCTCGACTACCTGCAAGCCGAACTGTGCGAGGCGGTGACGGGTCGCGCAGAGGCAGGCAACCTGCTTAACCACTTCGCGAAGGAAACTCCGCTGATCATGGCGGGCCCTGAGGACTGGGTCCGTCTGCATCCCTTGGCCAGGGATTTCCTGTTGGAGCGCCTCGAACATCGCCCACGCACCGAGCAAGTAGAACTTCACGCCCGGGCTTCCCGATGGTTTGCCGGGCGTGAGCGCTTCCACGAGGCTGCACACCATGCATTGGCTGCTGGCGACGAAGCACAGGCGCAAGCTTATGCTGCCCGGTCACTCTGGCTGCTCGGCGCGCAAGGAAAACTCACGGAAGCGCGCCAATGGCTGGCGTTCATCCCGCCGCGACTCCTTGCAAGCGACATGTCACTCAAGCTGGTGGCCGCCTGGGTGCTTGCGCTTAGCGGGCGCAGCGACGAAGCGTTACGAATTGCCATGAAGGCAGCGGCTGATCCTGCAAGCACACCGCTCCGGCGCATGATCGCACTACGCGTGGCCGGCGGCGCTGCAATCTATGCGGACCGGCTGGGGCTCGTCGCTGAACTTGTCGCGCGATGGCCTACGGCGACTACGGTCGACGATCCTCTATATGTGGCGGCGCCGTTGAATGGAAGCGCAATTGTTGCGTTGCATGCGGGCCACAGCAGCAAAGTCCGTGAACTCGCTGCGCAAGTGCTCAAGCACGGCGAGACTGGATCCATGCGCCTCGCTTCCGCTTTGGCACGAACCATGACCGGCCTCAGTCACCTTTGGGAGGGCAGCGCCTGTCAGGCCGAGGCGGTGCTTCAGCCCGCGCTGATCAAGACGGAAAGAGAGGAAGGTCGGCGTAGCACGATAGCCTGCAACTATGCCGCCGTACTCGCTGCCGCAATGCTGCGCCGTGGCCAGCCTGATGCGGCCCACGCCCTGCTGGCCGATCGACTGGATGTCATCGAGGAGGGGTTTCCCGACATCGTTCTGGTCGCCTACGACACGCTGGTTCGTATCGCCCTCGACAAGGGCGATGAGCGACGTGCCCTAGCCGCGCTCGACAATCTCGACAGCTTGGCCAAGCGCAGGCAACTACCACGTCTTCAGCTGCACTGCGTGTCTGAGCAGGTCCGCATCCACGCGATGAGCCGGCGCAACGAAACGGTCTCGACGCTGGTGACAAACCTGGACGATCTCGCACCTGCGTTTCGACGCAAGGCCCACTTATCGTTTCTTGAGCACTATCTTCTGGTGGCCTCGACCGCCAAGGCATACGCAGCGTTCGCGCGCAATCATCTCGATGAGGCAGAACGGCAGTTGCAATGCGCCGATGCGCTTGCTCACCAGCTAGGGCGAAGCTATGACATGCAGGTGCTAAAGGTCCTTCGCGCGTTACTTGCGAAACAACGCGGCACCACCGAAGCGGCCGCGCTGATGTCGGAGGCGATCGACCTAGCTCGCCTTGGGGGCAACGTTCGTCTGTTGGCTGATGCCCACCCTGACGCGACACGCGTGGCATGCGAACTGCATCTTCTATCCCCTGACGAACAGACCACCGGCCCGGAGGCGGTCGAAGCCACTTCCCCCTCGCCAGCCTCGTCTTCGGCCCCTCCTCCAGTGCAACAGGGACTCTTGACGGCAAAAGAAGCCGAAATTCTTCATCTGCTTAACAAAGGGATGCCGAACAAACTGATTGCACGAGCGCTGGGCATCAGCAGCGAGACTGTCAAATGGCATCTCAAG
Organism: Dyella jiangningensis; assembly: GCF_003264855.1. Classification (NCBI taxonomy): domain Bacteria; kingdom Pseudomonadati; phylum Pseudomonadota; class Gammaproteobacteria; order Lysobacterales; family Rhodanobacteraceae; genus Dyella; species Dyella jiangningensis. The sequence goes on from NZ_NFZS01000001.1 coordinate 2,386,830, forward strand.
AACCTGTTCCAAAAACTGTCGGCCGGCACCCGCAGGCATGCGGTAGGCCGCGCACGACTTCTTGGCCTTGTCAGCGAGTGAGATTCCTTCTAGGCGAGCGCGGCTTTGTCGTACCCGCAGATGCGGTCATCCTGCACCGGGACCGCCAGCGGTCAGCGCCTGCCCAATGCCTTCGAATTGCGCGCCACTGAGGGAGGACTATCGACGTTCAAGTCCACCGATATGCCAAAGCCCTGCGAGGTGCTCCGCGAGTGTCATGCGGGCGAAGAAAGCATGAGCGATCTCGTTTCATCAGCCACAAAGATGCAGCTGTGTATATCCCCAAAAAGGAATATCGGTGCGCGTGTGTCACCGTCAGTCATGGGCCGGCGCGCCGCCGTGGCGGCGCGGTAGAATCCACGCTGGACTTCAGGGGTCAGGGGGACTTGTGTCGCGATCGAATGATCGCTCATAGCTGATGGATCGGCTTGGCGCCGTGCAGGCAAATACCGTCTGAGCTGGCACGCGATCTTTCAGATCGAGTCGACATCCGCTAGCCGCCCAAATCTTCGCCGCATCAACGTGCCGGCGCATGGCTACCGCCCACGCCATCTCCGGCACTTCGAAGCATTCACTGCTCTCTCAATCACGGAATGTGGCCTGGCAAGGATTCGCCGCCGGGCATCCGCCCAACCAAACAGGGGACAACATGAATCGCACTTACCGGCTCGTCTGGAACCGCGCCTTGCGCGTGCTTCAAGTGGCTTCCGAACTTGTATCTACACAAGCCGCCGGACAATCCGTCAGCTGCGGTACGCCGCCCGCCCCCCGCCGCCGCCTTATTGCGCTGGCTTGTGTGGCCGCCTGCGCAGGTTCAATCGATTCCGCCATGGCGGCGTGCAGCCCGATCAATCCGACCAACGGTGCCACCGTCACGTGCTCGGGCGCTGCGAATCCTCTTGCGCCGTCCTACGCTGCCAGCGCGGATAACCTCACCGTCAACGTGAACCCCGGCGGCTCCCTCGGTGTGTTGCTGGGCCTGGGCGGCACCACCATGTCGCTCACCGGCAACGGCACCACACTCAACAATGCCGGCACGATCGACCCCTCCCTGCTCGGCCAGCTCAGCCTGCTGTCCTCCGGCACAGTGATCGGCAACCCCAATCTCGGCGCATCGATTCCTGGCAGCACGGTGACGGTCACCAACCAGGGCACGATGAATGGCACCGTCGGCCTCCTCGGACTGAACCTGCCTGATCTGACCGGCATGGCGCTAGCGGTGCGCAACGGCGCTGGCGGTACGACCACCATCTCCAACGCCGGCAGCATCGGCTCCTCGGCCCTGCTCGGCGTCTCGCTGCTGGGATCGGATGCGCCGGTGGTCGCCGTGTACGGCGGCAGCCAGATCAACTTCACCAATACCGGCACCATCACCGGCCGCACCGCATTCGAGGGTTCCGCAGCCGGCAACGCCTTCATCAACGCAGGCACGATCTTCGGCAGCGTGTCGATGGGCACCAACAGCACCAATACCTTCACCGCGGTGACCGGCTCCAGCGTATACGCTGCCGGCAGCCTGGGTCAGAACCCGATGGGTGTGCTCGGCACCAATCTCAACTTCGCACCCACCGGGCAGATCGATGGTGGTGCCGGTGGAAGCAACACACTGGTATTGCAGAACGCGACAACCGGCGCCGGCTCGGGCGCTACAGGCACGGGTTTTGCGTCGTCTGGCACTTACGTCAATTTTCAGAATCTGGTCGTCAACAGCGGCACGTGGACGCTGGGCGGTTCGCTGGTGGACGGCAGCACCACCCTCAACGGCGGCGTGGCACAGTTCAGCAGCGACGCCAACTTCGGCAGCGCTTCCTCCATCATCTCCAATGGAGGCGCGATCGCCGGCAGCAGCAGCGGCGTGATGCTGAGCACATCGATCCTGCTCAACGCGGGCGGCCTTACTGTCACCGGCAACAATGACTTCACCCTGTTCGGCCAGTTGTACGGCAGTGGCGCGCTGACCAAAAGCGGGGCCGGTACCGTGTCGCTCGGCTCCCTCGAACTGTATACGGGCGACACCCTTATCAAGGGCGGCACCCTCGCGCTCACCGGAGCGGGGGCCCTGCTGAGCAATGCATCGGTCAGCCTGCAGGGTTCCAGCACATTCGATATCTCCGGCGCCAGCGGCAACCGGACCATCGGCGCAGTGACTGGCGACTTCGGCACGGCCATCACACTGGGTGCGCACACGCTCACGTTAGGAGACGGCATCAGCACCACCTTCGGCGGAACGATCAGCGGCACCGGCGGCATCATCACGCAGGGCGGAGTCATCACCCTGAGTGGCGCAAACGTCTATACCGGCGGCACCACGATCAATACGGGCACGCTGGCGATCGGTGCGGGCGGCAGCCTCGCAGGCAGCGGCGCGGTAACGCTGAGCTTCGCGGGCAGCACCTTCGATATCAGCGGCGCCACCGCCAACCAGACCATCGGCGGACTGTCCGGCGTTGCCGGTAGCCGGGTGGCGCTGGGCACGAACAACCTCACGCTTGGCAATGCCAGCAACACCAGCTTTGGCGGCACCATCGACGGCACCGGCGGCATCATCAAGCAGGGCGCCGGCACGTTCACCTTGAGCGGTACCAACACCTATACCGGAGGCACCATCGTGAATGCCGGTACGCTCGCCCTCGGCAGCGGTGGTTCGTTGGCTCCCACTGGCGCTGTTCTTTTGACGGCTCCCGGTAGCTCGCTCGATCTGCGGGCCGCCGGTGCGCAGAGCATGGGTCCCCTGTTTGGCACTGCCGGCAGTTCGGTGTTGCTTGGCGCCGGTGCGCTGACCATCGCGCCCTCCGGCAGCAGCAGCACCTTCGCAGGCACCATCGGTGGAATCGCCGGCGTCGTGATCAACGGGACGGGTACCGAGACCTTCAGCGGTACCAACACCTACACCGGCGGCACCAGCATCCAGTCCGGCACGCTGGCGCTGGGCTTTGGTGGCGCGCTTGCCGGAGGCACCGCGCTGACGCTGGCCAGTGCGGGCACTTTCGATATCGCCGCCGGCGGCAACCAGACCATCGGCACGCTCGCCGGCGCCGGCGGCACGGTCAGCCTCGGCTCCAATGTGCTCAGCGTGAGCGGCTCCGGCGGCGGCAGTTTCGATGGCGCGATCCGGGGCACCGGCGGCGTGACCAACACCGCCAACGCACTCGTGCTCAATGGTACGAACACCTATATCGGACTGACCACGGTGCAAGGCGGCAGCCTCACCGTCGGCGATGCGACGCATACGGGCGCCAGGGTGTCCGGCGATGTCACGGTGGCGAGCGGCGCCTCACTCGGTGGCTTCGGCACGGTGGGCGGCAGCGTGACGGTGCAGAACGGCGGCCATCTCGCGCCGGGTAACCCCACCGGCACGCTCACCGTCGACACCGACCTCACACTCGCCCAGGGCAGCGTGCTCGATGCCTCGTTCGGCGCGCCGGGCCCGGACTTCACCACCTTCGGCTCGGGCCACAACGTGGCGGTGAATGGAAACCTCGCCATCAACGGTGCCACGCTCAATGCGATCGATGCCGGTGGCTTCGGCCCCGGCCTGTACAACCTGTTCACCTACGGCGGCACGCTCACCGAAACCAATGGCGGCATCGTGCCGCCTTCCGGCTTCACCATCCAGAACCTTACCTCCACCAAACAGATCAACCTGATCAACACCAACGGCCTCACCCTGACCTTCTGGAACGCCAATGGCCTGGCCAGCGGCACGCAGATGGGTGGTGGCAGCGGTACCTGGGGCGTCGCCCAGGCCAACTGGACCAATGCCACGGGTTCGATCACGTCGACGCGCAGTCCGTTCGATGCGTTCTCGATTTTCGGCGGCGCCGCGGGCACGGTGACGGTCAACGACGTGGGTGGCTTGCAACCCGTCTCCACCCAGGGAATGCAGTTCGCCAGCGACGGCTACCACCTCACCGGCGACGCGCTCACGTTGGTCGCACCGTCGGCCGGTGCATTGAGTGAGATCCGCGTGGGCGATGGCAGCGGCGCCAGTGCAGGCTGGACCACCACCATCGACAACACCCTCACCGGTGTTGGCCTCAACAAGACGGGTGCGGGCACGCTTGTGCTCAATGGCGTGAATGTCTACACGCAGGGAACCACGCTGACGGCGGGCACGTTGTCCGTGGGCTCCGATGCATCGCTCGGCCTCAATGGCACCGCGATCGATTTCGAAGGCGGCGTGCTCCGTGTCACCGGCACCACCTATACCTCGACCAACCGCGCGATCATCTTCGGTGCAACCGGCGGCGGATTCGATATCGCGGATGCGTCCAATACCTTCACGGTCAGCCAGTCGCTGGGCGGCAGTGGCAGCCTGGTCAAACTCGGCGCGGGCACGCTGGTTTTGTCAGGCGCCAACAGCTACACGGGCGGCACGACGATCAGCGCGGGCACGCTGCGCGGTGACGCGGCAAGCCTGCAGGGCAACATCACCAACAATGCGTTGCTGCAGTTCGATCAGACGGTCGACGGCACCTACGGTGGCTCGATGTCCGGCACCGGCGCGCTTGTGAAGGCAGGTGCCGGCGCGCTCGTATTGTCCGGGGCCAATAGCTACACAGGCGGCACCACCGTCCGTGCTGGCACTCTCCAGGGCGACACCACGAGCCTGGTGGGCGACATCACGAACGATGCCGCGCTGGTCTTCGATCAGTCCGCGGATGGCAGCTTCGGCGGCGACGTCTCGGGCAACGGCTCCGTGAGCAAGCTGGGTACCGGTACGGTCACGCTCACCGGCGTGAACTCCTACACCGGAGGAACCATCGTTGCCGCCGGCGCGCTTCAGGGCACCACCACGAGCCTGCAGGGCATCATCACCGACAACGCGTCGCTGGTCTTCAACCAGTCAACCGATGGCGTCTTCACGGGCGCCATCTCCGGCAGTGGCGCACTGACCAAGACCGGTGCGGGCAAGGTCACCCTCAGCGGCGCGAACACCTACGCCGGCGGCACCACCATCAGTGCCGGCATCCTCCAAGGCGACACCGCCAGCCTGCAGGGCGCGATCACGAACAACGCCGAGCTGGTCTTCGACCAACTCGGGGCTGGCACATTCAGTGGCGTGATCTCCGGCTCGGGCTCCGTCACCAAGCAGGGTGTCGGGACGGTTGCCCTCACCGGTGCGAATACCTATACCGGCGGCACGACCGTTGCTGCCGGCGCGCTCGTGGGATCCACCGCCAGCCTGCAGGGCAACATCGTCGACAACGCCTCCCTGGTGTTCGATCAGGCGGCCGCCGGCACCTATGCCGGCAACCTGTCGGGTACGGGCTCCCTCACCAAGTCCGGCGCGGGTGTGCTCACCCTTTCGGGCATCAGCACTTACAGCGGCGGCACGACGATCACCGCGGGTACGCTGCAGGGTGACACTTCGAACCTGCAGGGCGCGATCGCCGATGGCGCAGCACTCGTCTTCGACCAGGCTGCCAACGGCATCTTCAGCGGCACCGTGTCGGGCGGCGGTTCGCTCATGAAGACCGGCGCTGGCAGCCTGATCATCAACACCGCGAACACTCTCACCGGGGCCACCACGGTTTCCCAGGGTGCGCTGATCGTCGGTGATGACAGCCATCCGACCGCCAGCCTCGCCGGCTCGGTGACGGTGTCGAGCGGCGCCATGCTCGCGGGCATCGGTTCGGTTGGCGGCCTCGATGCTTTCGGTGCGGTGAAGCCCGGCAACTCACCAGGAACGCTCACGGTGACGGGCAACGCGGTGTTTCATCCGGGCTCGAGCCTGGAAGTCTGGGCGACGCCTGATGGCCAGGTCGGTCGTCTCGCGGTCAACGGTAGCGTGTCGATACTTGGCGGAAGCGTCTTGACCCTCGCCCAGGCAGGCCCCTATGCCCCACTCACCCAGTACACCATCCTGACGGCGGGCAACGGCGTCACAGGCACGTTTGGCGGCGTGACCTCCAACCTGCTCTTCCTGACGCCGGCGCTGAGCTACAGCAGCAACGCGGTGACGCTCTCCCTGCAACGTAACGATGTCAGCTTCGCGAGCGTCGCGCAGACCCAATCGCAAGCTGCCACCGCAGCGGCGCTCGATCGCTTGTCGATCGCCTCGCCGGTCTATGTCGGCATGCTGGGGCTGGATGCCGCAACGGCGCGCCATGCGCTCGACCAGCTCTCCGGCGAAATGCACGCCAGCGTGACCACTGTTCTGGCCGATGACAGCCGTTATGTGCGTGACGCCATCAACAACCACCTGCTCGGCACCTCTGCCGCCGGCCAGCAGACCGAAGGCGTCACGAATGCCGGTACCAGCGTGTGGACGTCTGGCTGGGGCCATTGGGGCAATCACGATGGTGACGGCAACGCGCACACGATGAGCGCCAACGGCAGCGGCATCCTGCTGGGCGCGGACCTTCCGGTCGACGCTTTCCGCGTGGGCGGCGTCATCGGCCATGGTCAGGGCAGCCTGAGCGTGGATGAAGTCACCTCGACCGGCCACACCGATTCCAATTACGCCGGCCTCTACGCCGGGTGGGATATGGGTGCGTGGCGCGTGCGCGGCGGCCTGGCCTATGCCTGGCAAACGGTCGACGTAACGCGGCGCATCGCCTTTGGCCCCTACACCGGTACGGCTCAGTCGAGTTACGACGCCAATACCGGACAGGCATACATCGACGCGGGCTACACATTCCAACGCGGCGCAGGGACCATCGAACCGTATATCAACCTGAGCGAGGTGCATGTCCGGACGGATGCGTTCACCGAACAGGGCACATCCGCCGCACTGGCCATCCAAGGCAGTTCGGCCAATGTGAGCACCGGTATCCTTGGCGTGCGCGGCACGCTCAACCTGGGCCCGGGCGGGCTGCATGCCTACGCCGGCGCGGGCTGGCAGCATGCCTGGGGAGACCGACTGCCACAGCGCCAGCAGCGCTTTGTGGCCGGCGCCGACGCGTTCTCCATCTATGGCCTGCCCGTGGCGGACAACGCCGGCGTGGTGGATCTTGGCCTGCGCTTTCCGATCGGCCAGATGGTCACGGCAGACTTCGGCTACCACGGCCAGTTCGCCAGCGGCGCCAAGGACCAAGCCGCTCGCCTCACCTTGAACGTCGCCTTCTAACTGTCCCCGCACGGATAGTTGGTCCGTATCCTCATCCTGGCTTGCCAGGGTGAGGATCGGCGTCACCAACTACATCCGCACAACGGTCCGCGATGACACGAGCCAAGCGTGGCGTTGCCGCCGGCATATCTCAGTTCGACGCCGGCATCTGGATCTGCACGCCCCATGCCGAGCTATCGCTTCGTGTGCGGCACATCCAACAACTGAAGGCTGCCATCCGCTGCACTTGTCGAGCCGCATCGAAAACATGCTGCATACCAGCGAGTTGGTCGTCTTGGGCTTGAGCAAAGTGGGCACCGCCATCGGCTCATGGCGAACAGCAGATCATGACTTGCCCGCCGCCCACGCGGCACACGAACTTGCTGGATTGTTTTAGATCGCCCACCCCTCGCGATATTCGCGACGCAGAAACGCGTTGGCCTCCGGCATGTTGGTGATGCGCATGTTCGCTGCGTCGTACTCGATCTTGCCGCCTGCGCGAAGGGACACGATGCCCAGCAGCATCACCTCCGTGAGCCGCGCGGCGTACGGGAATGGCGACGAGGCTTCTGCCCTTCCCTTGCAGGCGTCGACCCAGTTCATCTCGTGCGAGGTCTTGATGCGCGCGAACGTCTGGGGCGGCGTGCCTACCGAATCATGCAGCGACTGCGGCAGCAGCCGCGGGTTCGCCCCGTAGGTTTCATGGATCAGCTTGCCTTTGTCACCAACGTACAGGACGCCGCCGTCCTTGCTCAGCTGCCCGGCTCCCAGCGCCTGCAGCCCCGGCGGCAGCAGCGCGCCGTCATACCAGGTGAGCTTTACCGGCGGCTTGTTGCCGCGTGCGGGGAAGTCGTAATACGTCATCGTCGCCATGGGGTACGACGCATGGTTGAATGGCGTCGAGACCGTCTCCACGGACGTCGGAAAGCCCAGGTCCAGCGACCAGAACGGTGAATCGATCAGGTGCGCGCCCATGTCGCCGATGGCGCCCACGCCCCAATCCACCCAGCCGCGCCAGTTGAACGGGTGATACACGGGGTGGTAGTCGACGACGGGACCGGGGCCGAGAAAGAGATCCCATGCCAGCCCTTCCGGCTTCGGATAATTGCCGACCATGGCATTGGCAAGTCGATCCATCAACGCATCTTCATTCCAGTTCGCGTCGTCCGGTCGCGGCCTGGATTGCGGACGTGGAATGCCCTGTGGCCAGTACGCAAGCGGGCGATTCGTCCAGGCGTGGACCTCGCGAACATCGCCGATCGCCCCGGCCGCGATGTACTCGTTGATCAGCCGGGCATCGTCGGAGGAGTGCCCCTGGTTTCCCATCTGCGTGACGAGCCTGGGATTGTCCTGCGCTTTCCTGGACAGTTCGCGGGCTTCGTAAATCGACCAGGTGAGCGGCTTTTGCAGATACACGTGCTTGCCATGGCTCATCGCCGCGCTGGCGATCACGGCGTGCAGGTGATCGGGCGTCGCAATGACCACCGCGTCGATGTCCTTCTGCTGTTCGAGCATCCGGCGGTAATCGGTATAGCGCTTGATGGAATTGAACTTGCTGGAAAGCAGCTTTGTCTGCTCGATCTCGTCCTGTAGCTTCCGGCGTTCCTTGGCGGTCTGGGCCTTGTCGAGGCGTGCCTGCGTCTTGCCCAGGCCGTCGACCATCCCGCGAAAGGACTTGTCCGTATAGCGCCAGTCCACATCGCACAGGGCGACGATGTTCTCGCCGGCCAAGGCGCGCATGTTGTGCATGCCCATGCCGCCGACACCGATGCCGGCAATGTTCAATCGATCGCTGGGCGGCGTATGACCAGGCCCGCCAAGGACGTGGCGTGGCACGATCATCAGCCCGGCCGCTGCGATGGCCGTGCCCGTGAGGAATTCGCGGCGTGAAATCTTTCCGCCTGTTTCCGTATTCCCTGGAGCCCCACCGGCACGGTGGCCCTGCTGCTCTTTCGCGACTTTCGATTCATCCGTCATGGGCGCTGCAACCCCTGGTTGGCTGTCGATATCCGAAGCACAGCATTCTGGCCGCAAGGAGAGCAGTGGATCAAGGTGACTCATTTTGGGCATCGCGCACTAAGCTCTCGCTGGTGAGGTCCGCAGGCACATTCATGCGAGTCGGCCCAAAAGAACTCCTCACCCCGCAGCCCGAAATGTGCGGCAACGCTCAGATGCCACTCCACGCTTGGCCGCAGTTCGTCTCGGCAAGATGGGCTGTTGCTTGATGTGTATCCATGCGATCGCCGGGCATCACCCCGCGCCTCTTGTAGTGACGACGGCATATCCTGCGGAGCTCACAAGCACTTCTCCCGAGGCTGATTCTCTAGCGTTCATAGCAATATCCAGCGCCGAACCAGTCAGCGTGGCCTGAATACGTGTCCATCTCTACTCAGAACGACATATTCCTCAACGGGCCTTTCCTCAACGAACGCACGCTCCGTCTTGTAGCGAAGCGCATAGCGAACTCGAACAATCCGCCACTCATAACCGAGCAGATAGGAAAGAGTGGAAGGCTGATATCCCTCACTACCGCGCCCGACGAATCGGCAGCAGTCAGGGTTGATCTCCATAAACTCTTGCATGCTTACATAAGGAATGGGATCCGATGGTGGCCCGTAGGCCTCGATACTCTGCGCACCGCCGAGCACCTGCACTGTCCTGAGATTTGGCGGATACCTGACCAATACGTCCTTGACGGCTGCGTCAATGAAGCATTGGTCGTATACGAACGCGAATTTTGTCGTGGAAAAGCCGCACATCGACAGCGCGCACCAGCCCAGGAGAAACACAATGAAGACGAAGGACAGCCATCGCGCCCTATTCATCACGCTGCCCTTTTCACCAAAGAGTAGTAGGTGCTTGATTACGGCTCTCGCATCGGCTCGCAAACGCCCTTTTTCAAAGGGTCCAGAACATGACCGATCACCCGACGCGTACCGATGTCGATTTCTACGCCGCGGTTTCCCATGCCGCTGTTCTGCAACGCCGTCTGTCTTCCGGGCGTCCGCTCCGGCTCGGAAGCGGAACCTTGGCCCGGAGCTCAGGCCAACCCCAAAAGCGTGAACGCCAAGCGTGTTGAAAAGTTTGCTTGCCAGCGAAAGCACTCAGCGCCTCTCAAGCACATACTTCCCAATCACCCTCCCATACAGCGCCGCCTCTCCTGTACGTCAATCCCAGCCGCGTTGCGACCCCTATCGATCGGGCGTTACGCTCTGAAATGAGCGCATGAACGCTAGGCTCCCGTCGCACTTCAAAGGCATGGTTGACCATGGCCGCCACGGCCTCAACGGCTATGCCACGCCCCCAGAAATCGCGGTATGTGTGCCAGCCCATCTCCATTTCCGTGGATTGCTCGCGAAAAAATGCTCCAACGGTACCGACGACCTGCCCGGTTTCGCGCAGCTCGACGATCCACCAACCTGCTCCATGCAATAACCACAGGCCGGCGTGCAGCCCGAAGATACGCCATGCGGTCTCGCGATCCTTTGCCGAGAGGTGGACCATGCTTTCGGCGTCGGCAGCGTGTTCGGCAAACGCTTCGAAATCGACCGGACGGTGCTCGCGAAGGAGCAGGCGCTCGGTCTGAAGCCTGGGAACGGCATTTGCGAATGCTTGGACCATGAGGTGTTCCGCCTCCTCGTTCACAACTGGTGGATCGTCCGCCATGGCCCGGAAGCAGACCATGCCGTCGGCGGTAACGCCGCGCGCTGGAAGCCGGAGTGAAGAGATTGGCTGCCGTGGGACGGTCAAGGACCGCAGTCTTTCCCGTGCGTAGGCATAAAGAGCCCCTAGCTCGTGCTTCGCCGGATTCTGCCATCTACCGCGAACAGTCGCACTTTGTTGTATTGGCTGTGCCTGAGCTTGTGTACATCGTCAGTGCATCGCCCCGGATCGCGTGGACGATGGAGACACTCCATAGACTTGGCGATAGCAACTTGCGAAACGCCCAAAATCCCAGACGCCAAACCGGCTGCAGATACTGGCGATAGATTCATTCGGCTCGGCGCCCTGAAGTGTCTCGTGAATGGCCTTGAGGCGCCTGAGCATCAGGTAGCGATGCGGACCGAGGCCAAAGTGCTCGGTGAAAACCTTCTGCAGCGTTCTCGCCGAAACGCCCGTGGCCTTGCAGAGATCCGCAATCTGAACCGTCTCCGACATTCGCTGGTCCACAAAAGTAGTGGCGCGCCGAAGGATGTCGGCCGGAGAGAGGCGTGGACGACCGGCCATTTTCTGACGGGGAGGCATGACCGTGCACATGGCCTCCTGAATGGAACGCGCCAGCTGATCGTGCGACGCCTTCACCGCCGTGCAGGGCGACAGCGCCTCAGGAGAATGCTCATGTACGGCGAGCAGGCGAGCGACTAGATCTCTGAGTGCGGCCAGGTATGCGCGACTTGCATTGCCTATGAGGTGATGGGGCGAGATCATCTGCGTTGCTTCCGGGTCAAGAATCATCCAGTGATTGACCGTGGCAGATCCCACGCTAATGCCGACCCAGCGGAGCACGTCACTGTTATAGATAGTGAAATCCTTCCCGGAGGCAAGCCAGGTCAAGGTGCTCTTGCCGATATCGCGACCATCGACAACGAGGGAGCGAATGTCGGTCAGTGGGAAGAAAAGTCCAAAGTTGTCGAGGCGACAAGATCCTTCATAGATGCTTCCGCCACCGTTCTGGCAGACCATGACTTCGATGTCACCCAGGACGAGGTACTGCATTTCCCAGTCGTGGCGATGCCTCCGTACGGGTGTGTAACGCCCATCGACGCCACGCATGGCTTCCTCGAACGCATCGAACTCCAGTCCAAATGAGTGCTTCATAAGACTGCCCTCGACGACTCGCCGGCTCAGATCGGATTTTTACCGAAAATCCACACGACTGATAAGGATCGCGTCGCGCGGCCAAGCCAGGCGTGCGCGTCGCCGGCGTATACGCCTCGTGAAGTTCATGAGCCTAAGTAATTTTACGATGGCGATGACGAATCAGCTTTCCCATGCTCCGTTTCCGGTCCATAGGAGGAACGGCCATGGCGGTATTCGGAAGATTGCTCGCATTGGTTGGCGCGGTTGCGGTGTGCTTGGCGATGCCCCGGGAAGCGCCTGCACAGGAAGGTCGATTCGAGGCGCTGGCAAACAGCCGCCTGCATGAAAACCGGCCAACGCCCGAGACGGCGAAGACGCTTCGCGACGAGCTGTACTTCCAGCGCGCCACGCAGACCTATCTCTGGGCGTTGCCGCTCATCAATACCATGGGCATGAAGGAAGGCTCCGAGAAGCAATTCGGCGCGGGTTACAACGTGTTGCCGATCTGGAAGAAGCGACTCGATGCCAAGACGCTGGTGACCACGCCAAACTCGGACGTGCTCTATGCCATGGGCTATCTGGACGTAGGCAAGGATGGTCCCATGGTGTTCGAAGCACCGCCGGGCCTGCAGGGCATCCTGATGGACGTGTGGCAGCGACCGATTCCCGGACCGCCTGGCTTCTTCGGTGATGTCGGCCTGCCCGGTCCGGATGGCGGCAAGGGCGGCAAATTCCTGATTCTGCCTCCCGACTATCGGGGAGAGCCACCTTCGGGCTACTACGTCTATCGCTCGCCCACCAACAATGTCTTCGTCTTCCTGCGCGCCTTCTACAAGGATCCCAAGAACCTGGCGCCGGCGGTCAAGTTGATGGAGGACGCGAAGATCTATCCGCTGGGTGAAAAGTCGCCCAGGTCGATGACGTTCCCGGATGCGTCCGGTGTGCCGGTGAACATGTTGCCTGCGAGCGACATCGCCGCATTCGAGCAGCTCAAGTACCTGGTCGACTCCGAAGGCACGCACCTGGCCGATCCGGACTGGCTTGGCATGCTGGCGATGATCGGCATCGTGAAGGACAAACCATTCCGGCCCGATGCTTCGCAGAAGACCCTGCTGCAGGACGCCGCGAAAACCGGCTACAAGATGAGTCGCGTCATTGGTTTCGAGAACGGCGAAGGCGACCGCGATTTCCATGTCTACCCGGATCGTCACTGGCTCAATCCGGTAGCCGATGGCACGCCCGCCAACCCGGGCGGTGCGCTCGACCTCGCGTGGCGGCGCACCAAGGAAGGCTATACCGACCTTGACGTACGCACGTGGTTCTTCACCGATTACTACTCGCTCAGCCCGGGCATGATTTCGCAGGTACCCGGCAAGGGGGCGAAGTACATGATTGCCTTCACCGACAGCACCAGCACGCCCCTGTCGGGCGCGACCAACTACCGGTTGCACCTGCCAGCCAATATTCCTGCCGGCAATTTCTGGTCAGTGACGCTTTACGAAGCCGAGAACGCCTCCGGACTGGCCAATGGCCAGCCTTTCCCCTCGCTGGGTTCGCGTGACAACCCCGCCAAGAACGCGGATGGCAGCACCGATCTCTACCTGGGACCCACGGCGCCGGCTGGCAAGCACGGCAATTGGCTGGCAACAGTGCCGGGGCGTGGCTACTTTGCGATTCTCCGGCTTTACGGACCCACCGAGGCGGCCATCGACAAGAGCTGGAAGCCGGGTGATATCGAACCGGTGAAGTGAGCCGATCGGTGACGCCACCGATGACTTCGAATATCTCCACTGCCCCCATCGAGAGAGCAACCATGGACACGCCGAAATCAAATCACCTGCCGCATCACATCTCGCTGACCATTGCGCTGTTGTGCGCGTCGGCCGGTATTGCCCACGCTCAGCCGGCCGATCAACCTGCCATCACACCTACAGCTGCAGCCCTGGCCCCGCCCGCGGATATCCTGATGACCAAGGAATACGTGGCCACGGTAGGGCGCATGGCCTACCTGTGGGGCTGGCCGATCATCAACGAGCGTCATCGTCGCGCGGCCTTCAATAAAGCACCCGAGTCCGGCCTGCTCGGCGGCGTACTGCCTGTTGCACCCGAGAACAACATCACCATGCTCACCGACTACATTGCGGCAGACGAGCACTTCGTGACCTGCCCGAATCAGGACGTGACGTACGGCTTCGGATTCGGCGACCTGTCCAAGGACGCCGTGGTGGTGCAGGTGCCCGATTTTGGCGATCGGTTCTGGGTTTACGCCCTCTACGACGCGCGGTCGGATAGTTTTGGCCAGCTGGGCAAGCAGTATGGAACCAAGCCGGGCATGTACCTGATCGTTGGGCCCGACTGGAGGGGCAAAGTACCCGCAGGCATCGCGGGCGTGATCCATTCACCGACGAACACGATCGGCATGGCGCCGCGCATCCTGATGGACGATACCGCCGAAGACCGCAAGGCCATTCAGACGGTGCTCCGTCAGATCATGATCTATCCATTGAGCAAATACAGCGGCAAACCCCAGACCAAGGAATGGTCGAAGGTGCCGCACTTCCCGGCACCGGAAGGCCAAGGCAGCGGCGAAACACAATGGGTCAACCCGGAAACGTTCTTCGACGAATTGCCTGTCGCGCTGGACGAGACGCCACCGCTGCCGGGCGAGGAAGCTCTCTACGCACAGTTCCGCGCGGTGCTTCGTGCAGCGGCCAAGGATCCAGCCATCAGGGACCAGCTCAAGCACACCGCCATCGATGCAGAGAAGAACCTCATCGGCCCTCTGTTTGAGTTTCGCAACTACGGCGTGGCCATTGGCAATGGCTGGACCACCGCACCCAACGGCGCTCGCTTCGGCTACGACTACCTCACGCGCGCCGCCGTTTCCAAATCGAACATGTATGTCAATCGGCCGGAAGAAACGCGCTACTTCTACCTTGACCTGGACAGCAAGGGTGAGCGACTGAATGGATCGCATGCCTACACCGTTACCTTCAAGTCACCACCGCCGGTCAACGGATTTTGGTCGCTTACCATGTACAACGAGCACCATCTGTTCGAACCCAACACCATGGGCCGCTACTCGCTGGGCACCAAGAACAAGAACCTCAAGAAGAATCCGGATGGCTCGTTGACCATCTACGTCCAGCACGATTCGCCTGGAGCGGACAAGGAATCCAACTGGCTCCCCTCCCCGAAGGGCGACTTCTCACTCTATACCCGCACCTATTGGCCCAAGCCGGAGATCAACGAAGGCAAATGGGCCCCACCGCCCGCCGTCCGCGCCAACTAAGTGCGTGATGAAAGGAGGCGGGACTCGCTGCACTGGCTGGTACGGCGTCGCCGTGCAGCCGAACTTGTTGGAGAAAGAGGCGTTCTGGCGGACGCGTGAGTCGAGTCATCAAGCAGGTGAACTGATCTGACGGCCGCCCATCCCCAAGGCATGTAGCGAGGCCACGGCGAGGTCTACGCCGACAAGGGCGTTCCATGGTCCATAGCGGAGGCATCGAGTGTCCACATTTTCCCCAAGGATCTTCGCCACGATGCTCGCTTGTGCGCTTTCGCCCTGCGCGCATTCGCAATCGGATCAGGCAGGTGCGCAGGATCTGGCCAAGAAGCTGTCCAATCCCGTCGCCTCGCTCATCAGCGTGCCGTTCCAGTTCAACTACGACCAGAACATCGGGCCGACACGCGACGGTGAAAAGTACCTGATGAACTTCCAGCCGGTGATCCCGGTATCCATCGGTCAAGACTGGAACTTGATTG
This sequence comes from Dyella jiangningensis, assembly GCF_003264855.1. Lineage (NCBI taxonomy): Bacteria > Pseudomonadati > Pseudomonadota > Gammaproteobacteria > Lysobacterales > Rhodanobacteraceae > Dyella > Dyella jiangningensis. The sequence goes on from NZ_NFZS01000001.1 coordinate 2,402,485, forward strand.
TCCGCACCATTCTTCCGGTGGCCAGTCAGAGCGACATCGTGCCTGGGGCGGGTTCGCAGACCGGGTTGGGTGATACCACGCAAAGCTTCTTCTTCTCTCCGAAGGCGCCGACGTCCGGAGGATGGATATGGGGCGTGGGACCAGCCGCACTGATGCCCACTGCCACGGATCGCCTGCTCGGGTCCGGCAAATGGGGGCTGGGCCCTACCGCGGTCGTTCTGAAACAGGAAGGCCACTGGACCTACGGCATGCTGGCGAACCACATCTGGTCCGTCGGTGGCCAGAGCAACCGGGCCGGCATCAGTTCGACTTTCCTCCAGCCATTTCTTTCATACAACACGAGCAATGCCTGGACGTTCACCCTGCAATCGGAATCCAGCTACGACTGGAAGCATACGCAGTGGTCCGTGCCCATCAATCTGATGACTGCCAAGCTGGTCACCTTCGGCAAGCAGCCCGTGCAGTTCCAACTCGGAGTGCGTTACTGGGATCACGCCATTGAAAGCGGTCCGCACGGGTGGGGCGTGCGGGCAGGTGTCGTGCTGCTCTTCCCCAGATAGTCGCTATTCGGAGCCTATTCCTTGCAAGCTGCCGACCCAAGGAATGCTTTTGGTCCAATATTCGATATCGGCATGCGGCCGATATCCCGATTCCAGAAACTAGAGCGCACGTCGGCTGGTGCAACGCACCGGTTTCCCAGCCTTGGGTCATCCGCCCGATAGTCAAGCGAGCGAACGCGCGCGCAAAGGGCCTGTCGACATCCGCGGCCACGGCGGCCCGGGTCCACGATGCCGTGGGAGCGCCTCGCCATATGCCGACGGCCTGGCGCTCTGCCAGCGCCACTTCGTCATCTGATTCGACTGAATACGTATGTGAACACTGGTTGCTGCAGTGCGATGCTGCATAACCTTGCATGAGTCGTCTCTCGTGCAGGATCAGGTCCTTGAGGTCACCCACCCACGCATCGCGCGCCCTCTTGGCGGATCGCCCCGAACTGTCGTTCCGGCAGATCTGGAACATGTGTTTCGGCTTCCTCGGCATCCAGTTCGGCTTTGCGCTGCAGACGGCGGACGTCAGCCGCATTTTCCAGACGCTGGGCGCGTCGCTGGAGCAGATTCCGGCGCTGTGGGTGGCTGCGCCGATCACCGGGTTGATCGTGCAGCCGATCATCGGCCACTGCTCCGATCGCACCTGGACGCGACTGGGCCGGCGTCGCCCTTACTTCCTGGGTGGTGCGCTGCTGGCCACGCTGGCGCTGCTGTGGATGCCGAATGCGGGCACGCTGTGGATGGCGGCGGTCCTGTTGTGGCTGATGGACGCCACCTTCAACGTGGCGATGGAGCCGTTTCGCGCCTTCGTCGCCGACCAGCTGCCGGCACGCCAGCGGCCGCAAGGCTATTTGCTGCAGAGCTTCTTCATCGGCACCGGCGCGGTGATCGCCTCGATGCTGCCGTGGATGCTCACGCAACTGGGCGTCAGCAACGTGGCGCCACCGGGCGTGATTCCCGATACGGTGAAGTATGCGTTCTACGCCGGCGGCGCGACGTTGCTGGGCGCGGTGCTGTGGACGGTGGCGAGCACGCGCGAATACCCGGCGGAACAGCTGCGTGCTTTCGATCCGGGCCACGCCGACGAGACGCTGCCCGACCTGCGCGGCATCTGGCGCAACGGCAGCGCGTGGTTGTTCGCGGGCGGCACGGCCACGCTGCTGGTCGGGCGCTTCCAGCTGCGCCAGGAGATGTACCTGCTGACCATCACCGTGGCCGTCTACGGCCTGCTGTTGATCGGCTACGAGCTGGCGCTGAAGCTGCGCCCTGCGCTTGACCGGCAACGCGGCCTGCTCGGCCATGTGCTGGGCGATCTGCACATGATGCCGGCAGCGATGCGCCAACTGGCCTGGGTGCAGCTGTTTTCATGGTTCGCGTTTTTCGCGATGTGGATCTACGCCACCGCGGCGGTGGCGCAGGTGCAGTACGGCGCCACCGATGCTCACTCGCTGCCTTACAACGAGGCGGCGAACTGGGTGGGCGTGCTGTTCGGCGTCTACAACGGCTGCGCCGCCCTGGCCGCATTCGTGATCCCCTGGATGGTACGTCGCTGGGGTCTGCGCACCAGCCACTTGCTCAACTTGTGGCTGGGCGGCATGGGACTGCTGGCGTTCCTGTTCATCCGCGACCCGCGCTGGCTGCTGCTGCCGATGCTGGGCGTGGGATTCGCCTGGGCGTCGATCCTGTCGCTGCCCTACGCCATGCTCTCGGACAACCTGCCCGCCGCCAAGATGGGCGTGTACATGGGCATCTTCAATTTCTCCATCGTGATCCCGCAGCTGGTTGCCGCCAGCGTGCTGGGCGAACTGCTGAAGCGCTGCTTCCACGGCGAACCGGTGTGGGCGCTGGTCACGGGCGGTGCCAGCCTTTTCGTGGCGGGACTGTGCACGCTGCGGGTGCGCCTGGACGATGCGGGCGACAGGTCATGAATCCGACAGTCCGCGACCTGCATTGGACACGCGCCGCCGATGCCGGCCCTGGCCGCCGTTCCTACCATCAGGCACTCGAACCCGCACCGTCACGCCGGCACGGGACCATCGGACAAACGCAGGAACCCGACATGGCCATCGACCTCGACCGCCCCTACCCGCTCACCGCCCAGCAGATCGCCGACTACCGTCGCGACGGCTTCATCAAGCTCAAGCAGGTGTTCAACGCAGAGGAGCTCGCCCACTACGGCGCGGAGATCACCCGCCTCACCATCGCGCTCAACACGCAGACCCTGCCACTGGAAGAACGCACCACCTACGACCGCGCCTTCCTGCAGGTGATGAACCTGTGGGAGGAAAGCGACATCGCGCGCGAGTTCGTGTTCGGACGTCGCCTCGCGGGCATCGCCGCCTCGCTGATGCAAGTGGATGGTGTCCGGCTCTATCACGACCAGTCGCTGTACAAGGAACCCAGCGGCGGCATCACGCCCGCGCATGCCGACCAGTACTACTGGCCGCTGGCCACCGATCGCACCGTGACCGCATGGGTTCCCCTGCAGGCCGTGCCGCAGGACATGGGTCCGCTGGCGTTCTTCGCCGGCAGCCAGCACATCGAGTTCGGCCGCGACCTGGAGATCTCCGACGAGAGCGAGCATGCGATCACCGCGAACATGCAGGCGCATGGTTTCCGCGAAGTCGATGAACCGTTCGACCTGGGCGAGGTGAGCTTCCATTCCGGCTGGACCTTCCATCGCGCCGGTCCCAACCGTTCCACGCAGCCGCGCTCCGTCATGACGGTGATCTACATGGATCGCGATGTGCGCCTGAAGGCGCCCGACAACCACATGCAACGTGCCGACTGGGAGCGCTGGTGCCCCGGCGCCGTCGTCGGCCAAATCATCGATACGCCGAAGAATCCCGTGTTGTTCGACGTCGCGGTGACCGCATGACGGAGGTGATCGCCGGCAAGGCGATCATCGCCGATGGCGAAGGTCGCTTCAGCCTGGAAAGCGTCGAGATCGATCCGCCTGCCGCGGGCGAAGTGCGTGTCGCGATGGCCGCGGCAGGCGTCTGCCATACCGACCATGCTTCGTTGCGCTGGCCGGGGCCGCTGGTGATGGGCCATGAGGGCGCGGGCCATGTCGAAGCGATCGGCGAAGGCGTCGAGGGCCTCGAACTCGGCCAGCCGGTGCTCCTCAACTGGGCCATTCCCTGTGGCCACTGCTACCAGTGCGATCATGGCGCCACGGCGCTGTGCGAACGCACGCATGAGCTCGATGTGCCGAAGCTGGGCAACAGCCGCACCCACGCCGGCGGCATGCGGTGGCGCGGCCAGGCGATCGAGCGCGCCTTTCACCTCGGCACATTCGCAAGCCATGCGCTGGTGCGCGCGGAGGCCGTGACGCCCCTGCCCCCATCACTGCCGATCGATGCCGCCTGCATTCTCGGTTGCGCCGTGATGACCGGCGTAGGCTCCGTGGTCAATGTCGCGGCGGTCGCCCTCGGCGATACCGTGGCGGTGCTCGGCTGTGGCGGCGTTGGCCTCAACGTGATCCAGGGCGCGCGCATTGCAGGTGCACGCACGATCATTGCCATCGATCGCGTGCCGGCGCGACTGGAACACGCACGTGCATTGGGCGCCACGCATACGCTCGTACCGCACGAAGACGACGCGGACCATGCGCGACTCGTCGTCGACGTGCGCGCACTGACCCATGGTCGCGGCGTCGATCACGCCTTCGAAGCCACCGGCGTCCCGGCACTGGCCTTCGTACCGCTGAAACTGGCGCGCAACGGCGGCAATGCATTGCAGGTGAGCGGCGCACACGGCCCCGCTTCGCTGGAACTCACGGACCTGTTCTGGAACAAACGCTACCTCGCGCCGCTCTATGGCGACTGCGTGCCCAGGCGCGACTTTCCGCGCCTGTTCGACTGGATCGCGCAGGGACAACTGGAACTCGCCGCGCTGATCAGCCACCACTACCCGATCGAGGCACTGGATCGCGCCTTCGACGACATGCTCGACGGACGCAGCAGCAAAGGGGTATTGCGCATCGCATGAACGACGAAACCTTTCGCACCATCGAGGTCTCCAACCCCACCATCGAGGCAGGTGGTCTGACCTTCGTGACCGTCAAGAGTCGCGCATTGCGGCGGCGTGCGGATGTCACCCTCTTTGTGCCGCCCCTCGCCCTGGGCGAGACGGACCTGCCGATCGTCGTGCTGCTGCATGGCGTATACGGCTCGCACTGGGCGTGGGCACTGAAGGGCCACGCGCACCTCACCGCCGCCCGCCTGATGGCGGAGGGCGCATTGCCACCCGTGGCGCTGGTGATGCCGTCGGACGGCTTGTGGGGCGACGGTTCCGGATATGTGGCGCATACCGATCACGACGCCGAACGCTGGATCATCGACGAGATGCCGAAGCTGGCGCAGGAGGTCATCGCCAATTGCAGCAAGCGCTCACCGCTGTTGATCGCCGGCCTGAGTATGGGCGGTTTTGGCGCGCTGCGCCTTGCCGCGAAGTACCCGCGCCGCCTCACGGCTGCAGCCGCCCTTTCGGCGGTGACTCACGCCTCGCAGTTCGACGCATTGATCGAAGAGAACCGCGTTGGCTGGCGCAAGGCCGCCGCCGACATCGACGTATTGTCAGCACTCACGGCCGTTCAAACTCCGCTGCCGCCACTGCGCATCGATTGTGGCCTCGACGACGCCTACCTCGACGCCAACCGTGCCCTGCACCGGGATCTGCAACGCGCCGGCGTTGCGCATCAATACGCGGAAGGCCCCGGCGGCCACGATTGGAATTACTGGTCGGCCACGCTGGAACACACCCTGCGCTTCTTTGGCGAGGCGCTGCACGCCACGAAGGACGAGCCATGAAACCTGCACGACCGTTGCTTGCCGCATTCGCCCTGCTCGCCGCACTTGTCGGCATGTTCGCGCAGGCCGCCACGCCACCGCCGCCGGAAAGCCAGGTCTACTACCAGATCTTCTTCCGCAGCTTCCGGGATGCCAACGGCGACCACATCGGCGACCTGAAGGGCCTGGCTTCGCGCCTCGACTACATCAGGCAACTGGGCGCCACGACCATCCTGCTGACGCCCCTGCAGCCTTCGCCGTACTACCACAACTACTTCGCCACCGAGTTCAAGGGCATCGAGCCGGCCTACGGCACGATGGACGATTACTTCGCCTTCATCCGCGCCGCCCATGCGCAGGGCCTCAAGGTCTATCTCGACCAGGAGTTCCAGTACGTCGCCGAAGGCCACCCGTGGTGGCGCGATGCCGTCTGCAAACCGGAGTCGAAATACGCCGATTACCTGCTATGGAAAGACGCCGCGCATTGCGAAGCCGAGCCGTTCCTCAACAAGGCGAAATGGGAAGGCTACGACGGCCGCAACATCGGCATCGCGATGGTGAACCTGTCCAATCCCCAGGTGCGCCAGTACTTCCGCGACCTGCTGTTGTACTGGACCGATCCGTATGGCGATGGCAGCGGCCGCGATGGCGTGGACGGCCTGCGCATCGACCACATGATGGACGACCTCGACCACAAGGGCCTGCAGAAGAACCTGTTCGCCGACTTCTGGACGCCGATTTTCCAGGCGTTGAAGGCGCGCCGCCCTGCGTTGCGTATCCTCGCCGAGCAGGCCGACTGGGGCTTCGGCACGGCGTGGCTGACCGACGGTCATGCGGACGCGGTGTTCGCTTTCCCCCTGCGCGGCGCGCTGGTGTCGCTCGACAAGCGACAGATCGTCGACACGATCCGTGCCACCGACAAGGCGACGCCGGCAGGCAAGACGCAGGTGATCTTCCTCGAAAACCACGACGTCGACCGCTACATGTCCGAAGTCCACGACGACGCGGCAAAGGCGCGTGCCGGCGCTGCCATCGCACTCATGCTCAAGGGTGATCCACTGATCTACTACGGCCAGGAGCTGGGCATGCGCGGCATGCAGCCCAAGAACGCCGGCACCTCCGGCGGTGTGCCGCTCACCGATGCCATCGGCATTCCCGTGCGCGAGGCCTTCCGCTGGAAGGCCGACCTCGACGCCGCGGGCTCGGCCACCTGGTATCGCCGCAATCAGCATTTCTGGGATGCACGCTTCAACCGCTCGAACGACGGCGTCTCGCTGCAGGAAGAAGAAAGCCGCCCCGACTCGCTCTACCACTGGTACGTCAAGTTGCTCGCCCTCCGCCATGCGCGGCCGGAAATCGGTGGCGGTGAGCAGCGTGTCCTCTGCGACGACGGCAGCGCGGTGCTGTGCGTCCTGCGCGAACAAGGGGACCGACGTACGCTGCTGCTGGTCAACCTCGGCAGGGCTGCCGCACGGCCGTCGCTGGGCTCGGCGCTTCCGTCCGGCGCGACGTGGGTTGATCTGCTCGACAACGGCAAGCCCGGCGCCGCCGATGCGATGCTTGAGCCCATGCAGGTGCGTATCCTGGGCTCGCGCTGACTCACGCCAAGCCGCCATGGCCCTGCCCCATCTCGATCGCCCGATCTGCGAACCGGTGGAACTCCCGCCGGGCGCACCGGTGCGCATCGAGCGCATCCGGCAGGGCCGCCACGCGACGGCCAGCGAACCCTTCGTGCATTTTCACGACGTGCACGAGTTGGTGCTGTTCGGTCGCGTCGCCGGCCACTGCGATCTCGAAGATTGCCGCTACACGCTGACGCCAGGAAGCATCGTCTTCATTCCTTCCCTGCATCAACACGACTTTTCGCTGGAGGCCGGTCCGCGGGACTGGGTGCTGCTGCAGATAGAAGCGGCGGCCGGCGAGTCGTTGTCACGGCACGCCGGCATGGAGCGCCTGCACGAACCGTTCTGCACCAGGCCGGGCCGATCGTTGAGAGTACGGCTGCGCGAGCTCACCGACTGGCTGCTGGAACTGGATCCCCTCGATCCCCTGACCCTGCCGGTCACCGACTTGCTGCTGCGCGCGGCGGCACAGGCCCCGGCCATCGAAGGCGAGAAGCTCGTCAGCCGCGCACGAAGCCTCCATCGACTGCGTCCTGCGATCGACCGCCTGCGGCGCCAGCCCGCCGCTGCACCCGGCGCCGAGCAAGCCGCGGCGCTTTGCGCGATGTCACCTGCCTACTTCAGTCGTCGCTTCAAGCAGCAGGTAGGCATGAGCTGGAGCGACTACGTACGCATGCATCGCCTGCATCTTGCCAGTCGGCGCCTGCTCGAAACCGGGCAGAGCATCGCTGCCATCGCGGCGGGCCTCGGTTTTGCTACCCCTTCGCACTTCGGCGAACTCTTCCTGCATCGGTTCGGCCTGACGCCTGGCGAGTACCGCCGTGCGGCACTCGCCTCGCGTCGCCGCTGACGCGTCCATCACTTGGGTGTCGGCGCCAGCAGGAAGCCCATCGGGATAGCCAGCCGCGCCGCCCATGACCGCTCGCTGTGCTCGGCGCCTTCGAAAACCCGGCTTTCGAGACGGTCGCCTTTCCATCCGCTCGCTTTCAGCCACTGATCGACGCGCTGCTGTGTCGGGCCGTAGTTCGCATCGAGGGTCGCCGTACCGTGATCGAAGTAGATGCGGTGCCGTTCGGCCGACGGGAAATGGTGCTGGATGTAATCGACGAAGGCATCCGGCGCGGGATCATCGGTCCTGGCATCCAGGGAGAGATAGGGCCCGGGCCAGTGCGTCGAGAGGCAGGCCGCACCACCAAAAATGTCCGGATATTCGGCCATCGCATACCAGGCCATCAGCCCGCCCATGCTTGAGCCCATCACGAACGTCGCGTCGGGCCTGGTATCGACCGCAAAGCGCTGGTCGATGGCGGGCCTGAGTTCCTGCGTCACGAATTTCAGGAACGCATCCGAATAGGGCGCGACCGGCATGATCTGGAAATTGCCCAGCTGCTGCGCAAACAGCGTCCGGCGCTGATCGGGCGTCAACGACTCCCAGGGCTTCTGCGGAAAATACTCGCTCATGCGCTCGGTCGCCGCGTTGGCGATGCCCACGATGATGAACGGACGCGCCTTGCCTTCGCTCATCAGCTTCGCAGCCGTGGTGTCCGCCTGCCAGCTCGGCAGCTTGCCCGCCTCGCGTTCGCCAAACAGGTTCTGGCCGTCGAACATGTACAGCACGGCGTACGGCGCATGCTCCGGATAGCCTGGCGGCAACCACACGTCGACATCGTGCGGCGCCACGAATTGCGAAGGGAAGCGTGCAAGTCGCTGGATCTTCCCCACCGTGGCGACCTGTGCTGCCGACGCATCCGCTGCATGCGCGGGGATGCTCGTCGCCACCAGGCCAAGCACAAGCGAGACGAGGATGCCGGGGAAAGTTCGCTTCGCCATCCGCATGACGTTCTCCTTTTCCATGATCAGGCTCCTGCCACGGCTTCGGCAATGCCGCCAACGTGCGGCGCCACCATCGGCGCATCCAGTTCGGCGAACCATGCGCTGTAGCCCGGCAACCGTAGCTTGCCATTCTCCATTTTCCCGCTGGGCAATCCATGGTCATGGCAGGCACAGGCGTTGTCGATCGGCAGCGGCAACACCACCGCCTCGCTGCCGAGGTTGAACACGCCGAGCACGATATCGCCGCCGAGCTTGCGCTCGATCGCCAGCAGCGGCTCCGGCACGTCGAGCAGACGGATACTGCCCCACTTCATGGCGGGTCGCTGCTTGCGCCATTGCAGGAAGCGACGGAAGCGATGCAAGGGCGACGCCTCGTCGCGCTCCTGCGCCTCCACGCTCAGGCGGCGATGGCGATCATCCAGCGGCAACCAGGGCATGCCATGGGTGAAGCCACCTTGTGGCGCATCGCGCCATGGCATCGGGGTCCGGCAACCGTCGCGCCCTTTCGATTCTGGCCAGAACGTCATGCCATAGGGATCGCGCAGCGCCTCGAACGGAACGTCGGCTTCGGGCAGCCCCAGCTCCTCGCCCTGGTAGACGCACACCGAGCCACGCAAGCTGCATGCGAGCGCACTGAACAGGCTGGCCACGTGATCCGGCGCATCCGGAGGCGCCCAGCGCGTGCGCACGCGCACGGAGTCATGATTGGAGATGGCCCAGCACGGCCAGCCCGAAGGCATGCCCCGCTCCAGCGCTTCCACCGTGCCGCGGATGTAGTCGGCGGAATGCTCGGCGCTCAGCAGTTCGAAGCTGTAGCTCGTATGCAGATGCTGGTCCCCGGTGTATTCCGCCATGGTCGCCAGCGAGTCCTCGGATGAGACCTCACCCAGCGCCACGCGATCCGGATACGCATCCAGCAATGCGCGCAGCCGCTTCAGGAACGCCAGGTTCTCGGGCCGCGTGTTGTTGAAGAGATGCCGTTGATAGGCGTACGGACTGTCCGGCGAGAAGCCCCGCCCAACGCGCTGGTCGGCCGGCTTGGCCGGATTGTCCCGCAACAGCGCGTCGTGGAAGCAGAAATTGATCGAGTCGAGGCGGAAACCGTCCACGCCCCGATCAAGCCAGAAACGCAGGTGATCCAGCGCCGCATCGGGAACCTCCGGGTGATGGAAGTTGAGGTCGGGCTGCTCGGCGAGGAAGTTGTGCAGGTAGTACTGGCTGCGCCGCGGTTCCCATTGCCAGGCAGGGCCGCCAAAGATAGAGAGCCAGTTGTTGGGCGGCGTGCCATCCTCACGCGGGTCGGCCCATACGTACCAGTCGGCTTTCGGGTTGTCGCGGCTGCGCCGGCTTTCCTCGAACCATGCATGCTGGTTCGAGGTGTGGCTGGGCACCTGATCGATCATCACCTTCAGGCCGAGCGCGTGCGCCTTCGCCAGCAGGCGATCGAAATCCTCGAGCGTCCCGAACACCGGGTCGACATCCCGGAAGTCGGCGATGTCGTAGCCGTAGTCCGCCATCGGCGACTTGAAGAAAGGCGAGATCCAGATCGCATCCACGCCCAGGCTGGCGACGTAGTCCAGCCGATCGATGATGCCCGGCAGGTCGCCCACGCCATCGTCGTCGCTGTCCTGGAAGCTGCGCGGATAGATTTGATAGATGACTGCACCGCGCCACCAGGGGGCGTCACTCATGGGTGTCTCCGATTGGGAATAGGCGTGGCGACGAATGCGCAACGAGGTTGTGTCGTGCAACGGTCGGGCAAGCGTACGTGACGCTCGCAGGCACGAGCAGAGGTCGCAAACGTATTCATCGAGAAAGTCGTTTTGATGAAGACGCACGCGCGGCCCGGCATCGTGCGCGAGCGGATGATGCGCCATGCTGCAACACGCAACGAACCCCCGCGGGGATTTCATAAGTCGCTGGCCTGTATGTCCGGCGACTGGTGCTGCCTCGCAAAATTTCCTGCGAGTCGGCGCGCAAATGGCCCAATGCGACGTCATGAATGCGCGCGTCGATCTCGTCCAGCGAATTCGCCACGCCGCAATCATGCGCGGGAATCCACAAACGTATTCATACGCCGCATACGTATGCGGAAGCTGTTCGCCTCGAAGACACCGCTCTAGCATCGATTTCACACATTGGCCCGGGGGAGCTGCGCTTCGAACGAAGCGTGCGACGGGTCGCTCCACATACCAATGAAGTTCGTCATGACGAAACGGGAGGGCGTGCTGTCATGAGTTTCAAACGCAGGATTTTGGTGTTGGCCATGGCGTCGGCGGGTATCGGCCTGTGCGGGGAGGCACTGGCCCTGGATGCATCGCCCACGAACATCGCCTCGCAGAGCAACACGCCAGGCAACGATGGGCAGTCGCAGGCAAGCGCCCCGCCCGCCACCAAGGACACCCACGACAAGGACGGCGAGAAGAAGCCGACCAAGGAAGAAAAACTTGCCCAGACGCTGAATACCGTCACCGTCACCGGCTACAGCCGCAGCGCGGCCACGTCTGCCGACATCCAGCGCTATTCGGACAAGATCGAGAACGTGGTGACCGCGGCCGATATCGGTGGCCTGCCCGACCAGTCGATCGCCGACGCCCTGACGCAACTGCCCGGCGTGGCCGCACAGCGCATCGGCGGCCAGGCATCGCAGATCAACCTGCGCGGCCTGCCCGGCAATTTCATCCAGACCACGCTCGATGGCCGCGAACAGCCATCGACGAGCGGCAGCAACTACATCCAGTTCGACGACTACCCGTCCGAGCTGATCCACCAGGTGTCGGTCTACAAGTCGTCACAGGCCAACATCATCGAGGGCGGCGTCGGCGGCACCATCGCGATGGAAACCGCCAACCCGCTGGACAACAAGAAGGACCAGTCCTTCAACCTGGATACGCGCGGCAGCTACAACTCCCGCGCCGACGGCGTGTACGGCGCCAACCCGCGTGCGTTCCGCATCAGCGCCGCCTACCAGGGCAAGTTTCTGGCCGACACGCTCGGTGTCGGCCTCGGCTATGCGCAGCTGTATCAGCCGCACGTCGCCGAGCAGTACATCAACGAGTCCTATTCGACGACGCCTGCCACGCTCAATGGCAGGCCCACCTACATCAATACCGGCGTGCAGATCAGCCAGAACGGCGGCACCGAGCGCCGGCACGGCTACATGGGTACGGTGGTCTGGCAGCCGAACGATGCGTTCAAGCTGACGGGTAACGGCTTTTTCTCGAAGTACGACAACACCTCGTTCCAGCGCGGCATGCGTGCGCAGCTGTTCACCAACGGCGGCGCGGTCATCACCAACCCGGTCGTGTCGCCCAACGGCGCGCTGATCGGCGGCACGGCGAGCAGCATCCCGGGCGGGTTCTTCGGCATCAACGGACTGCAGGCGTTCTCCGTCGCGACTACCGCTAACGACCAGTCGAACAATGCCGACGTGTTTTCCGGTGGCCTGAACGCGCAATGGAGAACCGGACCGTGGACGGTCACCGCGGATGTCTCCGCCTCGCGAGCGAACAGCCACACGGTGGGTTCGGACGTCACGGCCGATGTGTACAACGGCCTGGGCTCGGGGCTACCTCTCATCGCCGACCAATCCGTCTCGTTCCTGCTGCACGGGCTCAACGTGGGCGATTTCTCGGTGGCCAATCCCGGCTCCTACACCGACCTCGGCAAGATGGCCTTGTCGAGCTACGGCATGTATCCGACGACGTATCGTGACGACCGCAAGGCCTTCCGCAGCTCGGTGCGCTACGAATTCCGCGACAACCCGGTGTTTGCCGGGCTTGAAGGCGGCGTCTACCTGAGCAACCAGACCTACAGCGCCGATCGTGCCGTGTGGCTTTACGGCTCGGCCTGGGGACAGTACTGGCTCTCCACGCCCAAGCAGCCGCCACTGGCGCTGGATAGTTCCAATGCGGTGAAGACCTGCTGGAAGAGCAGCGAGTTCAAGAATTTCCCCTGCTTCCTCGGGCTCAACGCGAACGCGATCCTCGCCGCCCATGGCATCACGCCCGACCCGCAAAAGGACTGGTCGCAGAACTGGACCGAAACGCAGAGCGGCGACGTGAACGTCAAGATTCGTGACGCCTTCGTGCAGGCCGACATCGAAACCACCGTGTTCGATCGCGCGCTGTCCGGCAACCTCGGCCTGCGCGTCGTGCACACCTCGCAGTACAGCCCGGGCCTGCAGCAGGTGGGCAATCATGCGGGCGAGCCGATCGCCGACGGCCACGGCGTGATCAGCACCGACTACACCCGCGTCAACCCGGGCCAGACCTATACCGACTACCTGCCCTCGCTGAACCTCAATCTGGAACTGGACGACGAAAACCAGATCCGCTTTGCCGCGGCCAAGGTGATGGCCCGTCCGCCGATCGACCTGCTGAAATCCGGCGTCGCCTCGTACATCTTCAACGGCACCTACAATCTGACGAGCGGCACCAATCCCATGCTCGACCCGATGTACGCCAGGCAGTACGACCTGGTGTTCGCGCACTATTTCCCCGACTCCACCGGTGTGTTCGCGGCTGACGCGTTCTACAAGCACATCGATTCGTTCGTGCAGACCATCACCGATCCGAACTACGACTTCGCCGCGCACGGCTACCTCGTGCCGATCAATCCGCAGACCGGGCAGCCCTATCTGAACGGCACCTTCCAGACCGCCTACAACAACACCAAGGGTGGCTACGTGCGCGGTCTCGAGCTGCAGCTGATGAGGACGCACTTCCTTCCGGGATCGTGGTCCGGCCTGGGCTTCAGCCTCAACTACGCGTACACCGAAAGCGGCACCAAGGTCGAATCCAATCTTGGCGGCTTCCCGCAGGAGCAAGGTCTTCCGGGCTTGTCCAAGAACGTGGCCAGCGCGGCGCTGTTCTACGACGGCGACAGGTTCTCCACCCGTCTCGCCGCCAACTACCGCTCGCCGTTCGTCTCCGCCGCGCAGGTGTCGTTCACCTTCCAGACCGTGTACTTCGCCTCCGAGAAGGTGCTCGATTACCAGGCGTCGTACAAGTTCAACGACTACCTCAGCGGCCTGTTCCAGGTGCTCAACCTGACGGACCAGCCGACGCGCACCTACTTCGGCAACGCCACGCAGACGAGCACCATCCAGTATTTCGGCCGCACCCTCTACGCGGGCGTCAGCCTCAAGTTCTGATGACGCCGGTTGCGCGCTCCGCGAGGAGCGCCAACCCCATTGCCGCACCGATCTTTCGGAAGCGCTGTCGTATGCCGGAGCAACTGCACCGTCGTCTCGCGCGGTGCATGTTGGCGAGAATTCGCCGCAAGGATGGTCGTCGTGGCGTCGCGGCAGGCCGCAGCACGTTCAGGCGACGACGCTGGATTCCCGGACCACCAGGTGCGCGGGAAGACAGATACTCTGCACCGGCTTGCCTTCGATCAGCGCGATCAATGCCTCCACCAGCAGGCGCCCGGCGCGCCGGGTGTCCTGCGCCACAGTGGTCAGCGACGGACTGACGTTGGCCGCCATGGCGATATCGTCGAAACCGGCGACCGCCACCTGCTCGGGCACCTTCAGGCCACGCTCGGCCAGCGCGCGCATGGCGCCGATGGCGATCAGATCGCTGGCTCCAAAGACGGCGTCGAATGTCAGCCCGCGATCCAGCAACTCAAGCACCGCGTCATGCCCGGATTGCTGGCTGGTCACCGCATCGATCCGCAGCGCCGGATCGACCTCGATACCCGCTGCTCGCAAGGCCGCCTGATAACCGCGATAGCGTTCCATCACTTCCGGCGAGTGCTCCGGCGCGCCAATGAAGGCCACGCGACGGCGGCCCTGCGCCACCAGGTGCTCGGTCACCATGCGGCCACCGAGCTGGTTGTCGCTGCCGATCGTGATTCCGGGCTGGTCCAGCAACAGTGATCCCCAGCGCACGAATCGCGTCCCCGATTGCACCAGGGCGTCGAGCTTGCTGCGGTAGGCCACGAAATCGCCGTACCCGAGAAGAATCAGCCCATCCGCCTTGTGGCTGCCGGTGTATTCCGCATGCCAGTTCCGCGACATCTGCTGGAAGGACACCAGCAGATCGTAGCCACGCTCGGAGCAGACGCGGGCGATCCAACCCTGCATCGACATGAAGAAGGGGTTGATGTTCGACTCGTCCGGCGTGGGGTCCTCGAAGAACAGCAAGGCCAGCGTGCGCGTCTGCTGCGAGCGCAGGTTGGAGGCGTTCTTGTCGACGGTGTAGTCGAGCCGGCGCGCAATCTCCCGAACGCGCTCACGGGTCTTCTCATTGACCATCGGGTCACCGCGAAGCGCGCGCGAAACCGTGGACTGCGAAACCCCGGCCAGCTGAGCGATATCCAGAGAAGTTGCCATACGTGTGCTCCCCGCCCCGGCCACCTGCCGGACCCTGCTCGAACGAGTGTAGGGGCCAACCGGCAGGCACGGTAGACGCTATGCAACATCTTCGGCCTGCCGGCGCGGGAGGTGTTTTCTGGCGGAACCGGTGACATTCCGCCGCCCCGCGCTTTCGACAAGAACCAACTGCCTTCCGTCGATGCGTTCTGGTCACTCGGCAGGTACGACCTAGAAGGCGTCCAGGTCGCCGCCCCGTTCGACCGTCATGCCGTTGGCGACCGCGTTCGCCTGGGCCACAACAGCGATGGATTTCTGGACAGCCGAGTCGGCCTGCGATCTGCCGGGCGTACTGAAGAGAGTGCTCAAGCAGGGGTGACGCCACTCATCAGAGCGGCGCATGCTTGAACAGCGATACGCCGGGGCCGTATTGCAGCGATTCGATGCTTTGGCGCAGCACGGGGTACTCCACTCGCTTGCCTGTCTCGTCTTTCGCTTCGCCGCACCAGAACAGCTGGCCGGCTGCCGGGATGGCATCCTTCAGCAGCGCGTTCACGGTGGTCGCGTAGTCGTAGTCCATCGTTCCCTTGTCGTTCCATACGGCGATCTGCCCACCGACCGGCCCAGTGGACGCGTGACGTTCGGCTGGCAGGCGCTTGCTCCACCCCTCGTACAACGCGTCGCCGCGCAAGCCAGCCGGATTGAAATAGGAAGGTCCGAACGGGACGACATACCAGTCGCCGAACGATTCGACCCAGGTGAATCCGCGATCGCTCCAGTTGGTCTTCGCCTCGTCACCCCAGTTGATCCAGCGCTGGATCACGAAGGACTTGTCCAGCCGACTCGCCATGTCGGCACTGCCCCATATCTCGACCCGCTTGCCGCGTTGTTGCAGGAAGCGCCCTAGCTTGTTGAGATAGTCGATCTGGTCGTTGACGCTGACCTTGCCGCCATTGACGTTGACTTCGTCGCCGCCGATGTGGACCACATCGGAACGGAACCAGGGCAGGAACTCGGCAAAAACCGACTCCACGTATGCCAGCGTGTGCGGGTTGGCGGGGTCGAGCGTGCCTCCCGCCGGCGAGTCTTCGGCATAGGCGAGGTCCGGCCGTGCCAGCACGAAGGCCCCTGCATGGCCAGGCGTATCGATCTCCGGAACGATCGTCACGCCATTGGCGGCCGCGGTGCGTTCCAGCGCCTCCCAATCCTTGCGCGTGTAATAGCGGCCATCGGTGGATTGCAGCGTCGCAAAGGCAGGGTTGTCGCTCCTCAAGCGAAAATTGCGGCTCAACCATGATTTCTTGTCGTCGCTGAGCACCTGGTCATTGAGATGGAGGTGCAGCGTATTGAGCTTGTACCAGCCCATGAAGCGAATATAGTCCTGCAGGAACGCGACGTCGGCGAACTTTCGTCCGACATCCAGCATGACCGAGCGCTCGCGATAGCGCGGAACATCCACGGCGCGTCCCCGGGGTAGCGCGCGGTGCGTTTCGTCCTTGCGGCCATCCAACACGAGCATCTGCAGCAGGGTGCGTCCGGCGTAGAACATGCCGGCGTCGGCGTTCGCACACAACGTGACGTGGTCATCGATGTCCAGCGTGTAGCCCTCCCGGCCAATGAGCGGGGAAACGTCTCCGCATGGCGGCAGGCGCATGACGATGTCCCGCGGTCCGGCGAGACCACCGATCGACACGGCCACTTTCACACCCGCTACCGACGCGATGTCTTCCGCCAGTCTTGAGGCCATCGGCCCGAGCTCCCTGGCGTGGGAAGGCTCGAGCAGCAGACGCGCATGACGATCCAACGTCCAACTGCCCGCCTCGCCTTGCCAGCGCTGCAGTGTGGGAATCACCCGTGGCGCCGCATTTGCACCTGCGGGATCCTTCACCGCATCGGCAGCCATGCTCCGTGATAGAAGCACGGACAAAGCCATGCCCCATGCGATCCAAATCGTGCTTTTCCACATAAGCGAAGCCAGCCTCCAGGAATGTGTTTTCAAGGCCCCGGCCGTCCGTGTCGCCACGCATGCGCTGGGCCGCCCGGGCACGACAGATCGGCGGAGAAACATCCGCCGTCGACCGCCTGAAATCATGCCGAACTTCATTGACACGATCTCGCCATGTGCCATCTAATGCATCATCGTCGATGGACGTCTTTACGTCCGAATGATGCGACAGAAGGTAAACCATGAAACGTTTCGCTCGATCCCTGCTCGGCGCCGCCATTGCGCTCACGCTTCTGCCGACGACATCGACAGCCCAGGCTGCGGCGGACATCAAGCCGTCTGCCCAGCAGGTTCACTGGCAGGACCTGGAGTTCGGCGTCATCGTGCATTTCGGAACGAACACGTTCCTCGACCGTGAATGGGGCGACGGCACCGCCGACCCCAGGGTTTTCAACCCGGATCACGTGGATGCCGCGCAATGGGCGCGTGCCAGCCGCGCCGCCGGCGCCCGCTACATGGTCATGGTGGCCAAGCATCACGACGGCTTTGCGCTGTTTCCGACGGCGCAGAGCGACTACTCGGTGAAGAGCAGTCCATGGATGGGCGGCAAAGGCGATATGGTGAAGCTTGCGTCGGATGCGGCGCGGGCCGAGGGCCTCGAGTTCGGCGTCTATCTCTCGCCGTGGGACCGGCATGAACCCCGCTACCGCGATCCCAAGGCGTACGACGCGTACTACCAGGCCCAGGTCGAGGAACTGGCGCAACACTACGGTCCGCTCGTCGAGTGGTGGCTGGATGGCGCGGGCAGCGCCGGCCACGTCTACGACTTCCCGCGCTACATCGAGACGCTGCGTACCTACCAGGCCAACGCCATGGTGTTCGCCGACATGGGCCTGTTCGAGTACGGCGACATCCGCTGGGTCGGCCAGGAAGACGGCTACATCCGCGGCGAGAACTGGAACGTCATCGATCGGCATGGTTATGAACGCTGGCGTCCGGTCGAAGTGGACACGCCATTGCACGACCTGCACTGGTTCTGGCATCCCAACGACGAGGGCACGCTCAAGAGCGTGGCGAAGCTCGTCGACACCTGGGAGAACAGCGTTGGTCGCGGCGGCCAGCTGATGCTGGGCATCGCGCCGGATCGCCATGGCCGGCTTCCCGATGCCGACGTCGCGCGGCTTGAAGCATTCGGCAAGGCGCTGCGTGAGCGCTACGGCGACGCCAGCAATCTCGCCCGTCACCACGCGG
Source organism: Dyella jiangningensis (assembly GCF_003264855.1). Classification (NCBI taxonomy): domain Bacteria; kingdom Pseudomonadati; phylum Pseudomonadota; class Gammaproteobacteria; order Lysobacterales; family Rhodanobacteraceae; genus Dyella; species Dyella jiangningensis. Next base: position 2,420,790 of record NZ_NFZS01000001.1, read on the forward strand.
CGGCGGATGAAAACACCGAGGCGGCGCTCGACGGCAACAAGGACACCTTCTGGTCCACGCCCGCCGGAGCGCGGCACGCCACGCTGGAGGTCGATTTCGGCAACCCGGTGACGTTCGACCGCACGCTCGCGATGGAATGGCTGGACGATGGCCAGCACGTGCGCAAGTACGCCATCGAGGTGTTCGACGGCAAGGCCTGGCGCACCGTTGCCAGCGCCGAAGCCATCGGGCACATGAAGATCGACGTGTTCCCCAAGGTCACCGCGCAACGCGTGCGCCTGAACATCCTCTCCAGCGTGGGCGGCGCGTCGATACGCGAGTTCCAGGTGTTCAACGCAAGCCCGTTGCCCTCGCACTGAGCTGCCGCTGGCGCGCTGGCTTTGCCGCGCGCCAGTCGCCGGATGGCCGGACGACCCTGCCAGTGCCCGCCACGAGTACCGAAGTCGACGCATGCCGCTCAGCCCGGGCCAGCGCACTCAGCGCGGCACGTCGGCATGCCCCGTGATGGTGAAAGTCACCGGTACCTGGCCCGCCGCCGGTTGGCGGCCACCGGCGAACAGTTCGTAGCGGCCCGCCCTGACGGCGCGCACGCCGGCCGCGTCGACAAGGCTCAACGCACGTGCATCGAGATGAAACTGCACGATGCGCTGCTCACCCGCCGCCAGAGGGATGCGCTGGAAGCCCACCAGCGCCCGCCGCGGCGCACCCGCCACACCGGGGTAGGCGAGGTATAGCTGCACCACCTCGTCGCCGCTTCGCGCACCGGTGTTGCGCACGCGCACGGAGACATCCATGGGGTCGCCCGCCTTGACGCGCGCCGAGGACAGGACGGGTGCGTCATAGGCGAATGTGGTGTAGCTCAGGCCATCGCCGAAGCCATACAGCGGCTCGCCATCGAAGTAGCGATACGTGCGCCCCTTCATGTCGTAATCGATGAACGGTGGCAGGTCGCGGGCATCGCGATAGAACGTCACCGGCAGGCGACCGGCAGGGTTGACGACGCCCGCGAGGGTTCGCGCGATCGCCGCGCCGCCCTGCTCGCCCGGATACCACGCGGCAAGTATCGCGTCCGCATGATCCTTGGCCCAGGTCATGGCCACGGCACTGCCACTCATCAAGACCACTACCAGCGGCTTGCCGCCGGCGGACACGGCTTCCAGCAGCTTGCGCTGCGTGGATGGCAGGCCGATATCGGTGCGGTCCCCGCCGAGAAAACCCGGTACGTCGACCTTGAGCTCTTCGCCCTCGACTTCCGGCGAAAGGCACACGAACGCGACCACGACGTCGGCATCATTCGCTGCCCGTCGCGCTTCGGCCAGTTGCGCCTCCGGCGGTGCGATCCACTGCAGATGGATGCCCTGGTCTTCGCCGCTGTGCTGCCATTCCAGTCGAAGATCATGTGGCTGCGCGTCGTCGACGTGGATTTTCGCAGCGGTCGGCTCCTGATCGCCGTCGGTCGCGGAGATCAGGCGGCCGTCAAGGTACAGATGCACCGGATCATGCCCGCGGCAGTCGAAGCAACGGTCGACGCGTACGGACAAGGTGTAATCGCCAGGGCCAGGCGGCAGCAGTTGCCCGCTCCATCGCACCGCATAGCCCGATGCGCCCAGCCCTTTTGCCGGCGGCGCATGGTCCGTGTCCATGTCGACCTTGGCATCGGTGCGCGTCACGATCAGCTTGCCGAACAGGTCGCTGCCTTCGAAATACTCGCCTTTCAGCCCGGCGGCACCGCCTTGCCCGCTGCGCAACGCCGTCACCGGAATAGGCACGGGTACGCCTTCGGCCAGCGTGGCGCCCTGGGCATAGCTCACGCGCTGCGCGCCGAACTGCTGCCGCAGGCCATCGAGCGGCGTCACGGGATGACGTGCCGTGCCGTGATAGTTGGCTTCCAGCACCGACAAGGCATCCGCATTGGGTCCGACCACGGCGATACGCGTGCCTGGCTTGAGCGGCAAGACATCGGCGCGATTCTTGAGCAACACGATCGATTCGCTGGCCGCCCGTAGTGCGAGCGCAGCTTGCTCATCCGGATCGACGTGCGGCCTGGACATCGAGGTGTCGAACATGCCGAGGCGATAACGCGCGGCGAACAGGCGCGTCGCTGCCGTATCCAGGTCATGTTCGTTGACTTGCCCCTCGGCGAGCGCCTTGCGAAGACTGTCGTAAGCCACGCCACAATTGAGATCCGTGCCTGCCCGCAGTGCACTCGCGGATGAGCCCGCATTGTCGGTGCGGTAGTGATGGAACTTCGTCATGTCGTCCACCGCGTCGCAATCGGTGACGACGAATCCCTTGAAGCCCCAGTCGCCGCGAAGCCGCTCGCCGAGCAGCCAGGGCAAGGCACACGCCGGCACGCCATGGATGGCGTTGTAGGCGCACATGATCGATCCGGCATGCCCATCCACGATGGCCGCGCGAAAGGCGGGCAGATAGGTGTCTTCGAGATCATGCGGCGAGACGTCCACGTCGAAACCGTGGCGCCCCGGCTCCGGCCCCGAGTGCACGACAAAGTGCTTGGGCGTGGCGATGACCGTGGGATGCGCGGGGTCGTCACCCTGCAGGCCTTCGATGAATGCGACGCCGAGCGTCGCCGTCAGGTGCGGATCCTCACCGTAGGTCTCCTGCCCTCGCCCCCAGCGTGGATCGCGGAAGATGTTGATGTTGGGCGACCACAGGGTCAGGCCGTTGTAGCGGCCATGATCCTCGTGCAGCCCCGTGGCAAGGAACTTGTCGCGCGCCTGCGCCGCCACCGCGCCACCCACGGCGTGCAACAGGTCGGCATCCCAGCTGGCGGCCAGGCCGATCGCCTGCGGGAAAACGGTGGCCTCGCCATCGCGCGCGAGCCCGTGCAGCCCTTCGCTCCACCATTCGTAGGCCGGGACGTTCAGGCGTGGAATCGCGGGCGATGCGCTCTGCAGCTGGCTGATCTTTTCAGCAGGCGTCATCTGCGCCACGAGACGGCTCGCCTGCGCCGTGGCCTGATCGGGCATGGCAGACGCCGACACGGAGACAGCCAACAGCCACGCACTGGTCAGACCGGTGATCGCACCTCGCCGTTTCACGGGCCTCATCCTCATGCACTCCGAAGCGTCACGGCATTGCACCGGATGACGAGGCGTTGCCAAACGAGACACGACCGATGGCCGACAAGGAACCATGGATGGGCGCCGTGGAGAAAACGCAGACGTCGTGCCTGCCGGTCTGCGCCGGCCACGACGCGGTGAGGTGGAAGGTCGTGCCTGGCTCCGCCTTCATCGGCAGAGGCAGGCTCGCTGCCAGCGGGCCATCGCAACGGTCGACATGGACCTCCAACTCGCCAGCAGGCGTGCGCGCCGCGCGGAACACGACCTTCGACGCGTCGCCCGCCAGTCCGTAGTTGCGCGCCAGCCAGGCGCCGTCGATCGTGATGGTGGAAACGCCGTCCAGCGATACCTGCGGAAGCTTCCAGCAGCTGCTGATGACGTCGACGTCGTAGACCGGTGCCGGCACCGTTGCATCCGGCAGCAACGGCACGCGCACGCCTAGGCCGCCCGTGGGACAACCCTGGAAGCCGGTGCTATCGATGACGCCAAGCGTGCGTGCATCGAGGCGCTGCGTGCGTGCGCGTGCAAGTTGCCGTCCGTCGGCGGAAAACGATGCCGCGCTGATGGTGACAGGCAACGCGACATCGACGGGCTGGCTGTAGATCGGCGAATCCGGGCCGGGCGAGCTACCGTCGGTGGTGTAGCGGATGGTGGAAGGCTCCTGCGTGTCGAGCGTCACGGCGGCCTTGCTGGGAAAGCCGGCCGATCGTTGCGCCTGCATGCCTACGGCGAATGCGCTGTCGGCATAGGCGATGCCCAGCTGGTCGTAGCGATGGAATTGGGCGGGCAGTCTTGCGAGGAAGTCGTCGTAGTGGCGCTCGTTCGCGGGCGTCCACACGGTCTCGGCGAGAGCGTCCATGCGCGGAAACGCCGCGTGCTCGACCTGCCATGGCGCATTGAGGTATTCGGCCCAGATATTGGCCTGTGCGCCCAACACATGCCTCGCCTGCTCGGCGGAGAGGCTCGCCGGCACGGTCTCGAAGCGGTAGACGGTGGCGAGCGTCTGCACCGAAAGACGTCCGGACGGCTCGTCGTCGCGCGCACCCTGCAGGTTGTCGAAGTAGAGCGTGGGCGCCGGCGACAGCACCACGTCATGTCCCAGCCGAGCCGCATCGATCGCGCCCTGCGTGCCGCGCCAGGACATCACCGAGGCGGAAGGCGGCACACCGCCCTCGAGGATTTCGTCCCAGCCGATCAGCCGCCGCCCATGCTGCGCCAGATATTGCCCCATGCGCTCGATGAACCAACTCTGCAGCATGTTCTCATCCTTGATGCCGAGCGCATGCATGCGCGCCTGCACGGCAGCCGAAGCCTGCCATTGGTCCTTGATCGCCTCGTCGCCGCCGACGTGGATGAAGGTGGACGGGAACAACGCCATCACCTCGTCGAGCACGTTGTGCAGGAAGGTGATCGTGTGCTCGTCGACATTGAACAGGTAGGGATTCACGCCCCAGTCGATCGATACGGCCGGATGCCCGCCCGTCACGCCGATCTCCGGATAGGCCGCCACGGCCGCCTGCGCATGCCCCGGCATGTCGATCTCCGGCACGACGGTGATGTGGCGTGCAGCGGCGTACGCCACGATGTCCTTCACCTCGGCCTGCGTGTAGTAGCCGCCATACGGCTTGGCATCCGCGCCCGGCGGCTGTCGCCATGCGCCAACCTGCGTCAGCCTGGGATAGCGGCGGATCTCCAGACGCCAACCCTGGTCGTCGGTGAGATGCCAATGGAAGACATTGAGCTTGTGCTGCGCCATCGCATCCAGCATCCGCTTCACTTCGGCCGGTGGCTCGAAGTGTCGCGCCACGTCGAGCATCAGGCCGCGCCAGGCGAAACGCGGCCAATCCGCGACATGCACATAGGGCACGGTAACGGCACCCTTGGCCGCATCGGGTGTCAACAGCTGCCATGCGCTGACGGCACCGTAGAACAGACCCGCGGCATCGCGTGCGTGGATATCGAGGCCGCGGGCGTCGACGTCGAGCACGTAACCTTCCGCCTGGGACACGCTGGCGGAGGGATCGCTGCGGATCACGATGTCACCCCGGCTCGTCGCCGACGCGTCTTCGACGACCGGCAACGACAGCCCCCGCGTACGCACCAGCAGGTCGGCGAGATAGTGCGCCGCGTCTGCCGCCGCCCGATCACCGGGCTTCACGTGAATGACAGCAGCGGCACTGATCGCATAGCCGCCCTGCTCCACTGTCATCCTGGCCGGCAACGGAATGATCGACGGCGTGGTCGCCTGCGCGCTGCAAGCAAAACCGAGCAGGCAGGCCAGCGCCAGGCCACGCACGGCGTCATGGCGCATGTCAGCGGACCGCATTGGGCAGCTCGTCCCAGACCTTCGGGTCTTCCGCACCCAGCACCCACGCGCAGAACCCTTCCAGGCCGTACTGCTTGACCACGTCATAGCGATCGCGGAACGCATGGGCGTCCGGCAGGAAGACCCATTCGCGCATCTGGTCGCGATAGAAGTAGAACCACGACTCATGCTCCACCGGGTCCCACTGCATGGTCGCGTTGAATTGCCTGGCAAGCGGGAACGACTCATCGGCATCGATGTACTGCGCCGAGATATTGGACTTCTCCTTGCCGTCCTCACCCACCGGATCGCCGGCGAACCAGTGATAGCCGTACAGCGCGATACCCAACGAGAGCTTCTCCTTCGGCACCACCTTCAGTGCGTACTGGAGGTTGTCCATCACCCACGGCATCCCGGCCACCGGACCCGGCGTGGTCCAGCGCGTGTGCTGGTCGTAGGTCATCAGGCAGACCAGATCGAGCGCCTGGCCCAGCGCCTTGAGGTCATAGGCACCGCGCCAGTACTCCCACATCCACTTGCCGAACGGCCCGCGGCCCGCATAGCCCGGCGCGTTGGGCACGACGGCCATCGACAGCTTGAGGCCGTGCTTGTGCAACGCTTCGGCGGTCTGTCGCGCCAGCAGGGTCAACGCATCGCGATCGGTCCAGGCGATGTTTTCGAAATCGAACTGGAAGCCGGTGAACCCATAGAGCTTCGCCTGCTCGATCATGCCGTTGATCATGGCCTTCTTGGCCGTTTCATCGCCCAGCAGATCGTGGAACTTCTTGCGGTCGCCACCGGCGGAGATGATCGGCATCACCGGCAGATGATGCGCCTTGGCGAGATTGAGCACGTACATGTTGGGCGCGCCCGACACCAGGCCGTTCTCATCGACGCCGAACCAGGTGGGCACCAGCAGGTCGATCTTGTCGATATGCGCCTCGAGCGAGTTGATCGATTTCTGCGAATCCATCATGTAGAACAGCGCCGTGGGCGCCTTGGCGAAGACGCTTGTCGACGCAAGCGCGAGAGATAGCCACAGGGCGAGGGAGATCCATCGTTTCATGGTGCAGCCTTGAGCGAGTTCGGCGTGGAGAAGCTGATGCGGTACACGTACGCATCGCTGCCGATGGGTCGGGAAGGAAGACGCAGGTGCAAGCCACCGGCGTCCTGGGTGAAGGAAAGGGAGCGGCCATCGGCCACCGCGTCGACGCGCGTCACCTTGTCGGCGGGCGTGATCGAATGGATGGTTGCCTCGCCCTTGTCGGGCCAGCCCAGCTCGATGGCGTATAGCTTGCCGCCGCGGGTGGTGAAGCGGAAATCCTCGGCGGTATACGGCTTGGTCTTGGTGTCCTGGAAGGTGCCGGCCGCCACTTCGGTCGGGCCTTCGCCGAAGGTGCGCCACGGCTTGCTGCCGTAGATCGCCTCGCCGTTCGCCTTCAGCCAGCCGCCGATGCTGCGCAGCGTGTCCTGTGCGCCCTGCGGGATGGTGCCGTCCGCGCGCGGTCCGACGTTGAGCATGAGGTTGCCGTTCTTGCTGACCACGTCCGCCAGCAGGTGAATGATGAAGGTCGGCGACTTGTACGTATCGTGTTCGATGTAGCCCCACGAGTCGTTGCTGATCGAGGTATCGGTCTGCCAATGCGAGGCGTGGATGCCGCGCAACTGGCCGCGCTCGATGTCCAGCGTGCCGGCACCCTCCGGGAAATCGCCCAGCTTGTAGTTCACCACCACGCCGTCGCGCTTGGCGCCTTCGTTGTAGTAGTACGAGAGAAAGGTCGGCAGCGTGTTGCGGAAGGTGGGATGGCCTATCCACCAGTCGAAATAGATCAGATCCGGGTGGTATTTGTCGGTCAGCTCGGCGGTACGCGCGAGCCAGTCATCCAGCCACGCCTGCGAGACATAGGTCCAATCCTCCGCCAGGTTCTGGTCATCGCCCGTACCCAGATGGGCCACGGCCGGTCCATACAGCTCGGCATTGCGCGGATCGTTGACGTCCGAATCGAATCGACGGCCGCCGTCGAAGAACCAGTCGTGCTCGGCGCGATGGGAGGACACGCCAAAGCGCATGCCCTGCCCTCGCACGGCGCGCTCCAGCTCACCGATCACGTCGCGCTTCGGCCCCTTCTTCACCGCGGTCCAGTCCGACAGCGCCGAGTCGTACATCGCAAAGCCATCATGATGCTCGGCCACGGGCACGACATAGCGCGCGCCTGCCTCGTGGAAAAGCTGTGCCCAGGCCTTCGGATCGAAATGCTCGGCCTTGAACATCGGCACGAAATCCTTGTAGCCGAACGTCGACTGCGGGCCGTAAGTCGCCACGTGATGGGCGAACTCCTTGGTGCCCTGCTGGTACATGTTGCGTGAGTACCACTCGCTGCCGAACGCTGGCACCGAATAGACGCCCCAATGGATGAAGATGCCGAACTTGGCATCGTCATACCACGCCGGGGACCGATACTTTTCCAGCGAGGTCCAGTCACTGCGGAACGGCCCCTGGTCCGCGGCTTGCGTCACGCGATCAAGGATGGCCTTTCGCTGCGGCGCGAATTTAGCGGCGGCCTGCTGCCAGGCCAGGCTCTGCGCCGCGGGCGACAAGGTATCCGCCGTGGGTGCCGTGGCCGATTGCGCCAGTGCGGCAGCGCAGGCGAGCCAGCCGGCGAGCAGGACACCGCAGGTGACAGGTTTGATCATGGCTGCTTGTTCCCGTCGGGAAGAAAGTGGGCGCTCCCGATGTTCAAGGGATGGTAGTCGCTGGTCACGCCGCCGGCCCGTACACCTTCCGGCGATATCACATCCACCATCAGGTGCACGGCAGCGTCCTTGCCTGCAGCCTGCCAGGCGCCTTCAAAACGGACAGGCTGCGCCAGGTCGACCAACGGCTTTTCGCCATGGGCAAGTTCGTGGCCACGGTCATCCATCGCTCGCCAGTGCGCGACATAACCCTGCATCGGATACGAAGGCAGGTGCGTGCTCGCGTAGCCGGATACCGTAGCCTGGAATCCCCGCAGGCCGTCCTTGTCGACGCGCCATTGCGTGGTCACCGACAAGGGGCGGTTGCGCGCTTCGTAGACGAAGTACGACGGCCGACGCTGGCGGTTCTCGTCCACCACGCCATGGTCGACATAACCTTCGGTCTGCCCGGGCCACAGGTTGCGATGCGACTTGTAGTCCTGATAGGTCCAGAAGATCACGCCGCCGATGAAGCTGCGGCGCTGGAAGGCATCCATCTGCTGCACGAGGTTCTCGCTGCGCGCCTTGTCCGCGGACGCCGCATCAGGCGAAAACACGCCCGGATAGCCGAACTCGGAGATGATCACCATCTTGTCCGGATAGGCGCGATCCATGAAATCGAGCCAACCCTCCACGTCACCACCACCGCCGCTCCAGGAGCCGAAGTAGGCGTTGGCCATGATGAAATCGACGTCATGCATCACCGGAGCGTCCTTCCACGGCCTGATGCTGATGTCGGCATCGGCGAAGGTCACGTAACGCCCCGGATCGATCCTGCGGATCAGCGACGCCATCGCGTCGACATAGGCACGACCGCCAGGCGTGGAGGCATCGCTTTCATTGCATACGCTCCACGCGAAGATGCTGGCGTGGTTGCCGTCCTGCTCGATCATTTCGCGCATCATGTCCTGCGCGAGCGCGAGCAGTTTCGGGCTCTTCAACTGCGCCTCGCTGAACTGCCAGACGGGAATTTCCGGCACCAGCAGGATGCCGTGACGATCGGCGAAATCCAGCACGGCATCGTTCTGCGGATAGTGCACGGGCCGCGTAAGCGTCGTATGCAGCGCGGCAATGTCGAGCCAGTCGCGGCGGATCGTTCCTACCGATTCGGCCAGCCCTTCCCAGGGCGAGTCTTCGTGGCGCGTCAACCCGCTCAGGCGCACGGGCTTGCCGTTGACGTAGAGGCGCCGGTCACGGATGGCGATGTCACGCACGCCGAACGTGTCGCTGCGCGAATCGAGCACGGTGCCGTCGGCGGCTTGCAGCTCCGTCACCCATTGGTACAGACGGCCATCACCGATGTTCCAGAGCTGCGGATGTGGAAGGTTCGCATGCAGCGCCACCGATGCCGATTGCCCTGCCCTTGCATCGATGTCGGCTTGCGCCTGGGCAACCGTCTTGCCATCGGGATCGATGATGCGGGCCGTCACGCGGTAGCGGCCATCGTTCCGGTCGACGTTCTCGACGAATACCTGCGTATCGATGTCCGCCGCGCCGCCGCCGAGCCTGGTCGCGATGCGCTGGCGTCGGATCAGCGCTTGGTCGTGGGCGGTCAGCCACACATCGCGGACGATGCCGCCATAGTGCCACCAGTCGTACCACACGTTGCCGCTGGCAGCCTGGCGCATGGCATAGCCGGGGATGGTCGCCATGCCGGGGCGGTTGTCCAACCGCACGGCAATCCGGTTCTCACCCGCATGGAGTCGTGGGCCCACGTCGAAGCCGTATGCCGTGTGTCCACCCTCGTGTCCACCGACCTCCACGCCGTTTACCCATACGCGGCTGCGATAGAACGTGGCGCCGAAGTGCAGCTCGATGTGCGACGACAGCAAGGATGCGGGGATGACGAAGCGCTTGAAGTACCAGGCGACGCCTTCGTAATCGTCATCGCGGCCGATGTTCCAGGTGTGCGGCACGTCGATCGCGCGCGTATCCGGAGGCGTCGCATCGGCCCACCCCGCACGGACGCCTGCATCGGCCGCATCAGTGCGGAATCGCCAGTCGTGATCGAGGTCGATACGCGCCTGCGCGCAGCCAGGCATCGGCCACCACAGCAGCAGGCACAGCACCGCGATGGCGCGCATCGCGGTCAAGCTGATTCTCCGCCCTTGCCCGGCCTGCGACATGACTCCGCATGATGGGAATCGCGTCCTCGCGCCGGGCACGGCATCACTGGCTCATCCTCCAATTCGCAGCGCCGAGCACGCCCCATTGGCCGTGTTCGACCACGAATACCGGCGTGCTGTCCAGGAACGAACGCATCACACCCTTGTCCATGAAGCGCTCGGCGAATGGACCGGCGCGCAGCACGCTCGCAAGGCGCGCAAGGAAACCGCCCGCGAGGCAAACGCCGCCGCTCGCATTGAAGGCAACGGCCACGTCTCCGCAGAAGGCGCCCAGCCAGCGACAGAAGTAGTCGACGGTTTCCATCGCCACGGCATCGGTGCCCGCCAACGCGGCGGCGGTGATTTCGCTGGGATCCGCCAACGATGCATGCGCGCACCGCACCGCGGCCACGGCGCGATAGAGGCGGCGCAACCCCGGGCCGCTCAATACGTGCTCGTAGGACACGTAGCCATCGACCGGCCCCAGTTCGGCGCGAATGGCCTGCTCGATGCCCGGACGGGCGGCCAATTCCATCTGCCCGGCTTCGGTATGCAGTACGCGAACCGGTCGACCGGGCAGCCACAGCGCCGCGCCCAGCCCGGTTCCGGGGCCAACGACTACGACGGCACCCTTTGGATCCGCGGTGCCGTCCACGATGGAGACCGCATCGCGCGGACCAAAGTGGCCCACGGCGTGCGCGAACGCCTCGAAGTCGTTCAGCACGTCGATGGAGGCAAACCCGGCATCCGCCTTCAGTTGCTCCAGCGTGATGGGCCACGCCAGGTTCTCGTTGACGACGGCGCCGCGATCGACGAACCCCGCGCAGGCCAGCACCAGCGCGTCCGGATGGACGGCATGGTGGCGGCAGAAGTCGCCAAGAATCCCGGCCAGCGAGCCGTACTCGGCACAGCGATAGGTCCGGTAGGCAATGAGGTCGGGCCGACCGGTGGCGGCATGGGGCACTACCAGCCCGATGCGTGCATGCGTGCCGCCCACATCGGCCGCGAGAAAGGACGAAGCCATCGAGTCACGGCCGTCCAGACGGCTGATCGGGATCGGCTCGCTGAGGTCCGTGGCTCGATCGGTCTGCATGGCCTCATGGCCCCCATCCGACAACGGCATCATCACCCCACCCCGCTGGACATGCCCGCCTGATACATAAAGGAATCAAGGCGATCCCAAGAAGGCCACGGATCGCAACCATGCGCGGGATCGCGTGCGGCGCGTCAGGATTCCCGCCCCGCCATGCGATCATATATAAACCTAGTTTTTATATGTGCACAAGTAGTAGGATGCCGTGGAGGCGCCCCGGCCCAGCCGGCCGGGCCCGCTTGCACACTTCATTCGCCTCGCGTGAGGCGGGTCAGGGAGCGTTGATGCCGGTTCAGCACAAAGACCACGGGCAGTCCGGGAAGCCTGATGCCGGCCATGTCCGGCTCGCGTCCCTCGCCTTCGGCGGGGCGCCCGCCGGCAACCTGTACACGGGCGTGGATGACGCCGCCGCGCTGGCGGCGATCGGGCACGCGTGGGGCGAAGGCATCCGGCACTTCGACACCGCCCCTTATTACGGCTATGGCCTGAGCGAAACGCGCATCGGCGACGCTCTCCAAGGCATCGAGCGCTCCAGCTATACGTTGTCGACGAAGGTGGGCCGACTCATCGACACGGCTCACGGCCGCCACGATCGCGCCGACGGTTTTGCGGTGGACGGGCGCCGTGCGTATTTCGATTACACGCGCGACGGCATCCTTCGCAGCCTGGAAAGCAGCATCCGGCGGCTTCGCACCGAACGCATCGACCTGCTGCTGTTGCACGACATCGGCGAACTCACCCATGGCCCGCGCCACCCCCAGGTGCTTGCTCAGGCATTGGATGAGGCGCTGCCAGCCATGGCGGAATTGCGCGACCAGGGCGTCGTCGGTGGCATCGGCCTTGGCGTCAACGAAGAGGCCGTATGCCTGGAAGTGATGCGACGCTTTCCGCTCGACGCCATCATGCTGGCCGGTCGCTACACGCTGTTCGAACAGTCGCACAGCAAGTCGGTGATGGCGAAGGCACAGGCCGATGGCGTGAAGGTACTGGTCGCCGGCCCCTACAACTCCGGCCTGCTCGGCGCGGATGCGGGCCCCGGCGACACCTACGACTACGCACCGGCATCGCCCGCCATCAAGGCGCGCGCGCAACGGTTCTATGACGTATGCGCGCGCACCGGCGCCAGCGTGGGCGCGGCCGCACTGCAGTTCCCCATGGCGCATCCGGCGGTGACGAACGTCGTGTGCGGCCTGCGCTCCACCGCCGAGGTGGACAGCGCCGTCGAACGCGTCCGCACCTCCGTTCCCGCCGCCACCTGGACGGCGCTGGTCGAGGCCGGACTGCTCGATGCGGAGGCGCCCACGCCATGATCATCGACGCGCACCGCCACTACTGGGATCCGTCGCGACTGCAATACGGCTGGCTGGCGCATGCACCGGCCACGCTGCAGCGCGCGTTTCTTCCGCCCGACATGGCGGCGACGCACGACGCCTGCATCCTCGTACAGGCCGCGCCGGATGAGCGCGAGACGCTGTTCCTGTTCGACCTGGCACGACAGACCGATGACGTGCTCGGTGTCGTCGGCTGGGTGGACATGGAGGCGGACGATGCGACGCAACGCATCGCCGCCCTCGTCGAACAAGGACAAGGCCTGCTGCGCGGCATTCGCCCGATGGTGCAGGACATCCCGGATATCGAATGGCTGGCCCGCCCCTCGCTCGATCGCGCCTTCGATTGCCTGCGCGATCACGGGCTGGTCTTCGATGCGCTGGTGGACAATCGCCACCTGCGTGCGCTCTCCCATCGACTGACCCGGCATCCGGGCCTGATCACAGTGGTCGATCACGCTGCCAAGCCAAACATCGCCGACCGTGAATTCGCCGAATGGGCCAGTGCGATCGCACGCGTCGCCCAGGTGCCGGACGTCGCCTGCAAGCTGTCCGGCCTGCTGACGCTGACCGGCACGGGCGCCGATGCGGCCGCCATCGAGCCTTTCGTCGCGCACGTCTTCGAAAGCTTTGGCGGCCGGCGCGTGATGTGGGGCAGCGACTGGCCCGTGCTCACCACGCACGCATCGTACGAACAGTGGAAGGCGCTCGCGCAGCAACTGGTGCGCCGCTTTGCGCCACGCCACGAAGCCGCGGTGTTCGGCGCCACCGCCGTGGCGACCTACTCACTCAACGACTGCACGACGGCATCAGGGAGAACGGCATGAACGCTCATTCCGTGGGCTCGACTTCAATCACCATGGGACGCGAACCGTGAGCGGGCGCCTCGCAGGCAAGCACGCCCTGGTGACGGCGGCCGGCGCCGGCATCGGTCGCGCCACCGCCCTCGCCTTCGCCGAAGCGGGTGCCCAGGTACTGGCGACGGATATCAGCGAGGACAGTCTCGCCGCCCTCGCCTCCAGCCATCAGGGCATCCGCACGCAGCTCCTCGATGTCACCGATGCGAGCGCGATCCAGTCGCTGGCCGCATCCGTCGAGCGCGTCGACGTGCTGTTCAATTGCGCGGGCTATGTGCACGCCGGCACGATCCTCGATACGGACGATGCGAGTTGGCGGCGCTCGTTCGCCATCAACGTGGACAGCATGTTCCACCTGTGCCGCGCGCTGCTTCCCGGCATGCTGAAACAGGGCTCGGGCAGCATCATCAACATGTCCTCGGTCGCGTCGAGCATCAAGGGCGTGCCCAACCGTTTTGCCTACGGCACGACCAAGGCGGCCGTGATCGGACTGACACGCGCCATCGCCGCCGACTACGTGGCGGCAGGCATCCGCTGCAACGCGATCTGCCCGGGCACGGTGAAAACACCGTCGCTCGGCGAGCGCGTGCGCGCCTTGGGTGGCGATGAAGAAGCGGCCTGGCGCGGCTTTACCTCCCGGCAGCCGATGGGCCGCCTCGGTGAACCCGAGGAAATCGCCGCACTCGCGCTCTATCTCGCCTCCGACGAATCGTCCTTTACCACCGGCACCATCCACGTCGTGGATGGCGGCTGGTCGAACTGATGGAAGTACCCGCATGAAACTCTGCCGTTATGGAGCACCCGGCGCGGAAAAGCCCGGCCTGATCGACAGCCACGGCCTGATCCGCGATCTCTCCGCCGTCATCGACGACATCTCCGCCGACGTGCTCGGCCGCGAAGGCCTGCGCCGCCTGATGGCACTCGATGCCTCCACGCTGCCGCTGGTCGAAGGCTCGCCCCGCTTCGGCACGCCCGTGGCCCATGTCGGCAAGATGCTCTGCGTGGGCATGAACTACGCCGACCACGCCGCGGAAACCCATGCACCGGTACCCGAGCAGCCCGTGCTCTTCATGAAGGCCACCACGGCCATCGGCGGCGCCAACGACGCGATCGTGATCCCGCGCGGCTCGGTGAAGACCGACTGGGAAGTGGAACTGGGCGTGATCATCGGCGAGGTGACCCGCGATGTTTCCATCGACGACGCCCTCGACTACGTCGCCGGCTACGCGGTCATCAACGATGTGTCCGAGCGCGAATTCCAGCTCGAACACGGCGGCCAGTGGGTCAAGGGCAAGAGCTGCGACACGTTCGGGCCGATCGGCCCCTGGCTGGTCACCAAGGACGAAGTTCCCAATCCGCAGAACCTCTCCCTGTGGCTGGAAGTGAACGGCCATCGTTACCAGAACGGCAACACGCGCACGATGGTGTTCGGCGTGGCGCACCTGGTGAGCTACATCAGCCGCTACATGACGCTGATGCCGGGCGACGTCATCAGCACGGGAACGCCCGCCGGCGTCGGCCTGGGGCTGCATCCGCCGACCTATCTCAAACCCGGCGACGTGATCGAACTGGGCATCGAAGGCCTTGGGCGACAGCGACAGGACGTGGTCGCCCATTCCGCGTCGCGCGCATGAGCGCCGTGCGCCGTTTCCCCTATTCCGTTCCCGGCACGGGAGGCCGGTCACGATGGTGAAGATTACCGCCCTCGAAACCTACGACGTGCGCTTTCCCACGTCGCTGGCGCATGACGGCTCGGACGCCATGAATCCGGATCCGGACTACTCCGCCGCCTACGTCGTGCTGAAGACCGACGCACCCGACGGCCTGGCCGGTTACGGACTCGTGTTCACCATCGGCCGAGGCAACGAGATCGAGACCGCCGCACTCGCCGCGCTGCGCCCTATGGTGGTCGGCCGCAGCGTCAGCGACATCGCCGGCAACCTTGGCGCATTCGCGCGGCAGCTCAACGGCGATTCGCAGCTGCGCTGGCTGGGCCCCGAAAAAGGCGTGATGCACATGGCGATCGGCGCCGTCATCAACGCCGCGTGGGACCTGGCCGCACGCATGGCGAGCAAGCCCGTGTGGCGCTTCATTGCCGACATGACGCCCGAGCAACTGGTCGAACAGGTCGACTTTCGCTACATCACCGACGCGCTCACGCCCGAGCAGGCGCTGGCGATGCTGCGCGACGCCGAGCCGCACAAGCAGGCGCGCATCGCGCAGCTGGAAGCCGAAGGCTATCCCGCCTACACCACCTCGCCGGGCTGGCTGGGCTATTCCGACGAGAAGATGCAACGACTCGCGCGCAAGGCCGTGGCCGATGGCTTTCGCACCATCAAGCTCAAGGTCGGCCTGCGCATGGAGGACGACCTGCGCCGTTGCCGTCTTGCGCGCGAAGCGGTGGGCCCGGACGTCGCCATCGCCGTCGACGCCAACCAGCGCTGGGACGTCCAGACGGCCATCGACTGGCTCAAGCCGTTGAAGGACATCGGCCTTGCGTGGGTCGAAGAACCGACCAACCCCGACGACGTGCTCGGCCACGCCGCCATCCGCCGCGGCGTGGCGCCCATTCCCATCTCCACCGGCGAACACGGGCAAAACCGCGTACTCTTCAAGCAACTGCTGCAGGCGCAGGCCGTCGACCTGATCCAGATCGATGCGGCGCGCGTCGGCGGCGTCAACGAGAACCTCGCCATCCTGCTGCTGGCCGCCCATTTCGGCGTACGCGTTTTTCCGCATGCCGGCGGCGTGGGACTATGCGAACTGGTGCAGCACCTGGCGATGGCCGACTTCGTGGCCATCACCGGCAAGAAGGAGGATCGCGCGATCGAATTCGTTGACCACCTGCACGAACATTTCGTGGAACCGGTGACGATCGCCCGCGGACGCTACCAGGCACCCCATGCGCCGGGGTTCTCCGCACGCATGCACGAGGCCTCGGTGCGCGATCATCTCTTCCCCGATGGCATCGTATGGAAGAACGCTCCCAAGACAGCGATGGGGTGAACCATGAAAACGCCGGTGACCAACATCGCCGACCTGCGCGCCATGGCGCGTCGGCGAGTACCTCGGGCGTTCTTCGAGTACGCCGACCGCGGCTCGTACGATGAAACCACGCTGCACGAGAACCGGCGCGCACTCGATCGCCTGCAGCTTCGGCAGCGCGTCATGCAGGACGTGGACAACCGCTCGCTGGCGACCACCATCCTGGGCGAACCGGTCAGCATGCCGTTGGCCATCGCCCCGACCGGACTGACCGGGCTGCAGCACGGCAGCGGCGAAATCCATGGCGCACGCGCCGCCGCCGAGGCGCGCATTCCGTTCTGCCTCAGCACGATGTCCATCTGCTCGATCGAGCAGGTGCGCGCCGCCTGCGATACGCCGTTCTGGTTCCAGGTCTACGTGATGCGCGACCGCGGCTTCACGCGCGAACTGATCCGGCGTGCGCGTGCAGCGCAATGCTCGGCCTTGATGCTGACCGCGGACCTCACCGTGCAGGGACAACGGCATCGCGAGATCAAGAACGGCCTGTCCGTGCCACCCAAGGTCACGCTGCGCAACCTGCTCGACATCGCCAGCAAACCGCGCTGGATATGGCACGTGCTCAAGGCGCCCAGTCGTTCGTTCGGCAACCTGGAGGGACGCATCGGCGGCGCGGACAGTCTCACCACGCTGGCGCAATGGATCGCCAGCCAGTTCGACCCCACCTTGAACTGGGACGACCTCGCATGGATCCGCGAGGAATGGCCGGGCAAGCTGATCGTGAAAGGCATCCTGGATCCGGAGGATGCGCGGCTTGCCGTCCAGCATGGTGTCGATGCCATCGTGGTTTCCAACCACGGCGGACGGCAGCTCGACGGCGCACCCGGCACCATCGACGTCCTGCCCTCGATCGTCGACGCCGTTGAAGGCCGCACCGAAGTGCTGTTCGACAGCGGCATCACCAGCGGCCAGGACCTGCTCAAGGCGCTGGCACTGGGCGCCCGCGCAGGCCTGATCGGCAAGGCCTTTCTCTACGGCCTCGGCGCAAATGGCCAACAAGGCGTGACGCAAGCCATCGAACTGGTCCGCCGCGAACTGAGCGTCACCATGGCGCTAACCGGACAACGCGACGCCACACGTATCTCACCCGACGTGATCTGGCGCGGCGCCTGAGCCGCGGAACAACCCATCGCACATCCCGCCCGCCCTTCTCCCTGTCCCCTCCGGAGAAAGGGTTGGGGTGAGGGGCGGCCGCTCGCGAAAGAACCACCTACCTTTTTTGTAGGAGCGCACCCAGTGCGCGACCGCGGAACTTCAATCGCACCGCTCCGTAGGCTTATCGCGCACTGGGTGCGCTCCTACAGAAAAGCGGCCACGCGGTTCGGCACCAGCACCGAGAATCTCAAATGGGCCACGCGTCTCCGGGGAGATGGATGGATACTCGCGACACAACACCCTACCGCTGTAGGAGCGCACCCAGTGCGCGACCGCAGCACTCCAACCGCGCCGCTCCGTAGGCTTATCGCGCACTGGGTGCGCTCCCACAGACAAGGACAGTCACGTGGCACGCCGTCAGCGTCTCCATGTTCCTTCCTCTCTACCTGCCAGGAGAGAGTCGGGGCGAAGGGATGGATGCTCGCGACAAGAACCTGACCGCCTCGACTGTAGGAGCGCACCCAGTGCGCGACCGCAACACTCCAACCGCACCGCTTCGCAGGCTTATCGCGCACTGGGTGCGCTCCTACAAAAGCAGCGGCGCGACATTCAATACACCTACCCGACTTCCACCAACGCAACGACGCGGCACAGCCTCGCGCACCCCCTCTCCCCATCCGGGGAGAGGGCTGGGTGAGGGGCGGGTGCTCGAGAAAGCCTTACCGCCCCTCCCTGTAGGAGCGCACCCAGTGCGCGACCGCAGCACCCCAATCACACCGCTTCGCAGGCTTTTCGCGCACTGGGTGCGCTCCTACAAAAGACAACTGCTCCGCACGCATCCCGTCAGCCCACACACTCCGCCAAATCAAAAATCCGCTGCATCGGCACCCACTTCTGCCCTGCCGCCGCCCACGGCAACGGCTGCTGGTAGGTGGACATCAGCGCCTCCCACGCCTGCACGCGCTCGCTGGCCGCATCTGCGGCCGCCTTGGCGTCGGCGTCGAAATCCGGCGACACGCGCATCAGCATGACCAGTCGCGTGCCCGTGCGGAAAATCTGCATGTCGAGAATGCCCGCCTGGCGAATTGACGCCACGATCTCCGGCCAGATGTTCTCTCGGCGATGCCAGCGTTCGTATTCGGCGATCAGCATGGGATCGTCGCGCAAATCCAACGCGAGGCATTGCCAGGTCATGCCGTCACCCCGGCGGTGACGCGCTGCCAGTGCTGCTGCGCAAACAGGAAGATCGCGATGAAGCAGACGGCCGGCACGAGCATCGAGTGCGCGATACCGACGCGATCCGACGCCACGCCCATGGCCGCGGTGAGCACGGCGCCGCCGATGATGGCCATCACCAGCAGGGCCGCGGCGAACTTGCGTTCGTCATCGCCCTTGCCTTCCACGCCCAGCGCGAAGATGGTCGGATACATCACCGACATGAAGAAGCTCGATGCCACCAGCGCATAGATGCCCGGCCGCCCGGGCATGAATGCCGCCACCGCCATCAGCAACACATTGGCCAGCGCGAACAGCGCGAGCACGCGCGACGCCTTCAGATGCTTCATCAACCCCGCGCCGGCAAACCGGCCGGCCATGAAGCAGACCAGCCCCGCCGTCACGAAACCTGCCGCTTCCTTGGCCGTCGTGCCGGGCACGGTCGCCTGGGTGTAGCGGATCATGTGGCTGAACACGGCGACTTGCGCGCCCACGTAGAAGAACTGCGCCGCAATGGCGCCGAGCAATCGCCCATCACGCAACAGGCGCTTCAGCACACCGTGTGCTGCGGGCTCGCCCTCTTCCCGGTTCGCAACCGACGGAAAGCGCGTCACCAGGATCACCAGGGCCCACGCAAGCACACCAAGGCCGATAACCAGGTAAGGCAGCTGCACCGCAGCCGCCTCACTCTTCATGAAGGCATCCCGAGCGCCGGCGCCCATGGCGGCCAGTTCCTGCGGTGTGTGCTCCACGCCGGTGAAGATGAACTGCTGGCCGATCAGCACGCCCGTGATCGATCCGAGCGGGTTGAAGGCCTGCGCAAGGTTCAGCCGCGACGCCGCCGACGATGCCGGCCCGAGCAAGGTCACATAGGGGTTGGCCGATGTTTCAAGGAAGGCGAGCCCGCAGGCGATGACGAAGAGCGCCGCAAGAAACATGGCATACGTGGCATAGGCCGCCGCCGGCCAGAACAGCAAGGCGCCCACGCCATACAGGCACAGGCCGAACAGCACCGCGGATTTGTAGCCGTATCGCCGCATAAACGCCCCGGCAGGAAGCGCGACGATGAAATAGCCGAGGTAGAAGGCGCTTTGCACCAGCGCCGCCTGGAAGTCGGACAGCGTAAAGGCCTTCTTGAACTGCGCCACCAGCACATCGTTGAGGTTGTTGGCCACACCCCACAGAAAGAAAAGACTTACGATCAACGCGAGGGGGAACAGCGGCGTGGCGCCGCTTGAGTGACCACTGGCCGTTGTCGACGCGGCTGGTGGGTGCATAGATGTCATCCTCCGACGAGTGGCGAATGCGGGCCCCTACTGCACCGGGCGCGGCGAATGTGCAAATATGAACTTATAATTTACTGGTATAACAAGTTGCACCGCAGCATCGCGATACACGGAACCTGATCCCTCGCCCGCCGCATTGCAAGCGACGAGCCACCACCATCACGGACGCCCATGGCCGCAGAGTCTCCCAAATATCGTGCCCCCGCCCTGGACAAAGGGTTGGACATCCTCGAACTGCTGGCACGCGCCGTCGCCCCGTTGACCATCGCGGAGATCTCCGAAGGCGTGGGCCGTTCGCGCGGCGAAATCTTCCGCATGCTGCAGGTGTTGGAAGAGCGCGACTACATCAGCCGCCCCGATGGCGAGGGCCGCTACTCGCTCACGCCGCGACTCTTCCGACTCGGCATGGAGCAGCCGCCGGTCAAGAGCATGGTGGAAACCGCCCTGCCCATCATGCACAGGCTGGCGGACGACATCGACCAATCCTGCCACCTGGTCGTGCCTTCGCAGGAGCAGATCGTGGTGATCGCCCGAGTCGATCCGCCGGGCGAGATCGGGCTCGTGGTTCGCGTCGGCCACCGCCGCCCTATTTCCCATTCCGCCTCGGGCCATGTGCTGTTGGCCTGGCAGGACGACGAGACGCGCGAGCGCTGGTTCAGCATGATGATCGCGCACGAGCCGCAGTTGAGCCGCAAGCCCATCGACAAGGCGATCAAGGAGATCCGCGCCGCCGGCTTCGCCACCATCCACAGCCAGGTAGTCGACGGCGTCACCGATATTTCCGCGCCGATCATGCAGCACGGCCGCGCCACCTGTGCGATGACCATCCCCTTCATCGAACGTCGCGGCTCCGCCATGAACATGGCCAACACCACCCGGCTGCTCGTGGACGCGGCCAACGAGGTGTCGGAAGCGCTGGCCCATCGGCCCACGCCATCACTGGGCAATTGAAGATGCACGGCGCGACGACTCCAAGTCGCGCCGCGGACGGGCTTTTGCGTATAACGCCCGAGACTTGGCGAGCGAATCGTTTTGCGCCGTGCGTCAACCACGGCCGGACGCGCATGCACCCCGGCAGTCCATGCGCCACGCCCCATGTCCAAGCACCCGTGTGCTACCGATTCACGCCGACCTTCGCCAGGTCGTAGCGCGCCTGCAGCACCAGCCAGTAGGCCGCCGTCGGGTCCATCACGCAGGCCAGGCGCACCGCGAATTCGGCATTGATGCGTCGCTCGCCCCGCGTGATCTGCCGTAGCGTGGACACCGAAATGCCGGTGCGACGCGCCAGCCATGCGAGCGACATCGTGCGAGGCCTGAGGTGATCGTTCAACAGCACGTCGCCTGGGCTGCGTAGCAGCGTCGTGACATCAAAGTCCATCAGCGGATCGAGCTTTATAAGGCACATAGGGCTTCCTTTCCTGTCAGGCACGGCTCAATGACGGATCAAGCCCTACAGGCTTCCGTGTCGGCGCGTGCCGGGTACCGATGTAAGTGATCGCTTAGGTGTGGCGCACCGGCACACCGGCCGATGCGCCACGGAAACGATCAACGGATGCGGGAAATGTTCACTTCAGGCTTGCCGGCAAGCCTCTCGGCGCGAGGTGCAGGATCTAAGTGCCGCCGACCGTAGCTGTCGGGGTTCGCCGACACGCACGGCCATGAGCCGCCCTGCCCTTGGCACATGAGCTGCCGGAACAGGAAGTGAGGATGCCATCGAGGGGAATGGACGGGCGAATGCGTCCCGTATGATCGCGAGTAGCCATGGTCAACTCAGAGGTAGTTGGTGATGGTCAGCGGTACGCATGAGTTGCGCCTCATGCGTATCGCGATTCTCGACATCGCTGTCGAGGCCGTCTGCAACGCATCTCCGTCGTGTTGCAGCAGCCCGCCGAAAGTAGCAAACGGCATTCGCTCCGCCTGTCAGCGATTACCACGCAACCCGCCAACCAAGCGCCGACAGGCGTGTCGGCCCGCAATGACCTTGCGTGCCACGGCGCAACGCGACAGGTTCGCCGCGCGCCCAAAGAGCACGTCTCGACACTCGCGTGAAGGGTCATGGTCTCGTACGAAGAGGCCATCCCAACGATCGACCCGTGGCGACAGCTGACGATCCTTCACAACGACCAGAGATCCGGATGAAAACGCAGGACCCGCGGAGGTGGACGAATGTTGGTCGGGCTGGCTATGCTGCCCGTTCGCTCTCGGTTTCGCCCGCCTGACCGGACCTCTATCGCTTCAGGACTTCCATTGCTCGGTATAGGCAAAACGCGTGGGCCGCAACGACATGTATTGCACGACGCGCGGATGCTTCGCGCGATTCGGGCTGCTTCCGTGCGGCAGGAGGTGATGCCAGATGATCATGTCGCCGCGTTTGGCGGCAATCGGTTTCATCGTCAAGGTGCGCCTCGCATGATCGTGCACACCCACGCCCGCGGGAACGCTTTGCAGCCATTGCTTCAGCGTGCGATGGAAGCCCGGTACGCAACTGAACGCGCCCTGGTCTTCGGCAACATCGGCGAGATAGACGATCCCCTGCAATTCAAGACAGTGCGGCTCGGCAAGCGTGCTGTCCCAATGCAAATGCGGCCCGGGAAAATGCCAGCCGTCGCGTTCCGGAGGGTTGAACCCGCCCTGGTCGATGGTCACCCAAAGATCTTCACGCCCCCACAGCTGCGCGTGGGCCTTGTGGATGCGCGGCGCGTAACGATTGGCCGCGAGCGCCGGGTGCCGCAACAGTGGCACCCAGATGGAATGGCCCAGCGACGTGCGATACCAGGATGACGGGTCGTCGCGATCCACTCCCAGGAAATCGTAGATCGCCATCTCGGCGGCTTCCGCGGCTTCCTTGCTGATCGCATTGCGCAGAATGACGTAGCCATGCTCGTCCCAATGCGCGAGATCGTCCGCACTCAAGCCTTCGACATCGTCGAGATGGCCCACCTCGGCACTGACACGCTCGCCCGCCAGCGCACGACGCAAACGATCGAGCGAAGCTTCCTCCAGTTCGCCGCCATTGCGCTCCAGCACCCACGCCTCGAACTCCGCATAGCTCGGCTTCGCGTGATGCAGATAGCGCAAGGTTTCGAGCACGTTGAGACGCAGGCCCGCCAACAACGTCTTCACGACATCCTGCGGCAGCGACCCCACGGATCCCGGCACGCACTGGGCAGCCCAGTAATCACGCAACTCCTTGATGCCAAGCCTTGTCGCCACCTCAACCATCGCGTCCCTCGTGATCTTGAAAATCTTTCTCGCCCACACCTCAGCGATACCGCGTTGGCCGCAAGGCGCTTCATGGTGAAAAGGCCGCCCTGGACATTCACCAGCCACAAGGACCAGCCGAGCCGACCAGGCACTCCGAATTGCCTCCCGCAACATCAATGTTCTAGAGGGCAATGACTGCTTCCCATGCCTCCGAGGAAACCACCCCATGGCCACGCAGTCTCGGGGCATGCGACTCAAACGCGCCGAGCTATCCGATCAATACATTCGCCAATCCCACCACCAAAACCACGGGCGCAGGCGCCTGTGGTCCGCCATAGGGAATGTCGTGGCAGGTTTCGCAGTAGTCGTCTGCACGAGCCGCGCCGCGTCCGTTGATGCGCACCGTGGCGCTTCCCGCGACCACCCGGCCCTGGTTCGTGGGAGGCACCTGGAAAGCGCCAGGATGGGGCACATGCGGGGGCGTGTTCTGGGCCATCGATCCCACCATGGCTGCCGGGCGGCCGTTGATGCGCACGTTGATGCTCACGCCAGTCGTGATCTTTCCATGGAACGGAAAAGGCTGGGGCGTGGGTACAGGGCCACCCGGGGACGGGACCAAAACAATATGGATGTCACCGGCGTTGACGATGGAGTCACCCATTTTTGCGGCTGGCTTTCCCATATTCGCCCCTTAGTTGAGGTCAATGACGGCGGCGCTGAGTTTCATGCTGGCCCCACCGATCGCTTGCAGCCCGTTTGCGCCCAATTCCAGCCTGACGGTACCGGAGCTGTTCTGAAGCATCAGCTTGTTCGCTCTCAAGGTCATCGTGTTGGCCGCGGTGATGGTGACGTCGCCCTTGCTCTCAACCGCGATGTGGTTTTTTGCGGAGTCGATCTGCACCTTGTTCTGATGTTCATCGATCAAGGTGAGCTGACCTTCCTTGCTATCGTCGAAGATCAGTTGCTTGCCCTGACGGGTCTTGATCACGCGAACCTCCTGGTGCCGCGCGGCATCTTCTATCGGCGGCTTGATACCGCCGTTCCACAGGAAGCCCAGCACGAAAGCCTGCCTTGCATCGCCGGCGGCAAAACCGACCAACACCGAATCGCCCTCTTTCGGCAGGAAGAACGCCCCGCCATCCGGACCACCATAGAAACTCATCACTGGCAGCCAGCCGGACTCCATCGGACCGTCGCCGCCCTGGAGCAGAACGATCACTCTGCCAAGCCCTTCAGGGTCATCGACCCGACTGACCTGAGCCACCATCACGCCACCAAGTGCTTGCCCTGGCATGGATTTGGCCATATCGACGTCTGAAACCATATTCAACTCACCCCTGTAAATATCTTCGGATCGCAAGGAACGCCATGATTTTGTCCGGTATGCGGCCTGGTGCCTTGCTTGGGGACCACTCTCTCGACGAAATCGGACACGTTCATCGCGTCACAGTCCCTGTCCTTCACTGCCGCCGCGAGCTCTGGAATTGAAGCACTGCAACCGCCCCTAAGTTTGAGCGGACTTTGGCATTACTGCCGCCGATGATTTCTACGACAGCCGGTCAATAGCTTCGTTCACTGAAACCGTTCCGTCCATGACAGCCTCCGAGCTTGGGCTTCGTGTTTGGAAGAATGAAGCGGACAGCCCCAATTGGCACTTCCTCGACTGCTCGTGATAGCTCCTTCAGGAGATGGCATTCATGACCGAAGACACCACGCGCCACCCAGAAGCGTCGTGCGCCACCACGGCCGTGTACCAGCCTGCGCAGAGGGGCCCGCAGTAGTAGCTGTAAGTCACGTCATAGTTACCATCCGGTCGACGAATCGGAAGGCCCACAGCAAAGCGTATGGCCATGGAGCCGTTCGACGCGCCCTGTGTCCAAGTGCTCCCTGGAAAGGCTTCGATATCGTCCTTTCGAAGTTTGGCAAGATTCTCCGGCGGAAGATCCACCGCTCCTTCGGTGCTCGGCGACGGCATGCTCACGAAGTAACGGGCCTTTGGCGCGGCTCTGTTGCTGAGCCGATCAGCATTCACTTGATATCGCAGGACGACCTCCGTCAACTGCTGCAAGTCGGGCGCGGGATACTTCTTGGCGAGCTCAAGTTCCTCCACTTTCTGTCGGGCTGTCGTCACCTGTTGGTGAATATCTTCTTTGGCAACGCATCCCACAGATGGAGTGGCCTCAAGACACGCGAGAGACGTGGATTCGTTTACTCGAGCCACGAAATGCTTCGCGGTCTGGATATCGACCTCGGCGTCAATCTGGATCACCCATTCGCGGGTCACGGGTTCGAAATGGATGCCGGAAATGGAGAAGTTGTGACTACCCGTTGCTCGGCCAGCCAGCATCATCGCAACGTTGCTTGCAAACTGTTCATCGAACAATGGCTTGGTATGCGCTTCGATCGCTAGCACTAAGGGGCTCGCGAACCATGCGGCCAGGAGGCCACCAAATACCCTCAAACAACGATGCAACATCATGATCCATTCTCCCGAATACATGCTGCTGACTGATGTCAGCCATGGATCAAAAGCCGACACTCAAAGACTACCTTGGTACGCCCCCGATTCCGTAGACACCTGATAGTGTCTATTGAGGATCGGAGGATCTATGACCAGCAAGCGTTTCACTGACGAGTTTAAGGCTGAAGCGGTTAAGCAGGTTAGCGAGCGTGGCTACCCCGTTACGGAGGTGGCCGAGCGAC